>NZ_CP172699.1:0-3422107 GCF_057073755.1 Cupriavidus sp. C3SS-1
GTGGCCAACAACCCGGGCAAGTCCTACAACCCGCTGTATCTCTACGGCGGCGTGGGCCTGGGCAAGACGCACTTGATCCACGCCATCGGCAATTTCATGCTGCTGGAGAACCCGCGCGCACGTATCCGCTACATCCACGCCGAACAGTACGTGTCCGACGTGGTGAAGGCTTACCAGCGCAAGGCGTTCGACGAGTTCAAGCGCTACTACCACTCGCTCGACCTGCTGCTGATCGACGATATTCAATTCTTCTCCGGCAAGAACCGCACGCAGGAAGAGTTCTTCTACGCGTTCGAGGCACTGATCGCCAACCGGGCGCAGGTGATCATCACCAGCGATACGTACCCGAAGGAGATCACCGGCATCGACGACCGCCTGATCTCGCGTTTCGATTCCGGCCTGACCGTGGCCATCGAGCCGCCCGAGCTGGAAATGCGCGTGGCGATTCTGATGAAGAAGGCCGCCGCCGAAAACGTGAGCGTGCCGGAAGAAGTCGCGTTCTTCGTCGCCAAGCACCTGCGTTCCAACGTGCGTGAGCTGGAAGGCGCGCTGCGCAAGATCCTGGCGTTCTCGAACTTCCACGGCCGCGACATCACCATCGAGGTTACGCGCGAGGCGCTGAAGGACCTGCTGACGGTGCAGAACCGCCAGATCTCGGTCGAGAACATCCAGAAGACGTGCGCGGACTTCTACAACATCAAGGTCGCGGACATGTACTCCAAGAAGCGGCCTGCCAACATTGCACGGCCGCGCCAGATTGCGATGTACCTGGCCAAGGAACTCACGCAGAAGAGCCTGCCCGAGATCGGCGAGCTGTTCGGCGGACGCGATCACACCACCGTGCTGCACGCGGTGCGCAAGATCGCGGACGAGCGCAGCAAGGACGCGCAGCTCAACCACGAGCTGCACGTGCTGGAACAGACGCTCAAGGGTTGATTTTGATGGACTCCGGCCCGGGAAACCGGGCCGGGGGGATTTTGAAGGGCCGCCCCGAAGGGGTGGCATACTGTAGGTTCGGCGTCACCGGAGGAGTCTCCGTGGCGCCTGTTAAACAACATCGGTCCAGCCGCAGCCGAGTGCAGTGTCAGCCACAGAATAAGGCTTTGCGGTGAGTCGGGACAGAATGCCGAAAGTGCGGTGGAAAGTGCGCAGCGAGCATCGTGGCTTTTTGTGCACAGATCCCACTTCAGGCGGTTTCGCCCCGCTTCACCGCAGCGGCTTATCCTTGGTACAATGGCATATTAACTCCTTGATTTCTAAGTGAATTGGAGTTGCCTGGAGTTTGCGGTCGCCGACGACAAACGACGAAGGATAAATTCAATGCAATTGGTCAAAACCTCGCGAGACAATCTGCTGCGTCCGCTGCAAATCGTGAGCGGCATCGTGGAGCGCCGCCACACCCTCCCGATCCTGGCCAACCTGCTGATTCGCAAGTCCGGCTCGAACGTATCCTTCCTCTCGACCGACATCGAGATCCAGATCACCACGCACGCCGAATGCGGCGTGGGCAATGACGGCGTGGCCACCACCGTGGCCGCACGCAAGCTGCTCGACATTCTGCGCGCCATGCCCGACGGCGACGTCGCCCTGTCGCTCAACGACAAGCGCATGACGGTGCAGTCCGGCAAGAGCCGCTTCGCACTGCAGACCCTGGCCGCGGAAGAATTCCCGACCGTTGCCGAAGCCACCGAATTCAACGCCAGCGTCTCGCTGCCGCAGAAGACCTTCAAGCACCTGCTGGCGATGGTCCACTTCGCCATGGCGCAGCAAGACATCCGTTACTACCTGAACGGCATGCTGCTCGTCGTCGATGGCAAGAAGGTCATGGCAGTCGCCACCGACGGCCACCGCCTGGCGTACTGCGGCGTGGAGCTGGACACCGAAGCCGCCGGCGTCGGCGCGCGCCAGGAAGTCATCATCCCGCGCAAGACCATCCTGGAACTGCAACGCCTGCTCGAGGACAACGACGATCCCGTGCAGGTGCAGCTGGCCGCCAACCAGGTCAAGTTCAGCTTCGCCAATATCGAGCTGATCTCCAAGCTGGTGGAAGGCAAGTTCCCCGACTTCCAGCGCGTCATTCCCAAGGGCTACAAGAACGCCTTTGCGATTGACCGCGTGAAGCTGCAGCAGGCGCTGCAACGCACGGCCATCCTGACGACCGACAAATTCAAGGGCGTGCGCTGCATCATGGACACGCACATGCTGAAGATCAGCTCCACCAACGCCGATCAGGAAGAGGCGCAGGAAGAGCTGGAACTCGATTACACGGGCGACGCGCTCGATATCGGCTTCAACGTGACCTATCTGCTCGACGTCCTCGCCAACCTGAAGAGCGAGCAAGTGCAGGTCAGCCTCGGCGACTCGAATTCGAGCGCGCTGATCACCGTGCCGGAAGACGACAACTTCAAGTACGTCGTCATGCCGATGCGTATCTGATGCCCCGGTAACAGGACACGCAGACAACGAGATACCGGAGCAGCAAACGGCACGCAACGACACCCGCATCCATGCGGGCAGTCTTCTCGCAGCAGGGGCAGGATCCAAAGCGATCCGCCCCTTTTGCCGTTTTTAGTAACCGCCTTGCGGAGCCTCCCGGGCCTGGCCAATGTGCCGCCGTGGCCGGATTCCGCATTTGCCGTGAGTAGGAAAACATGACCGAACAGCAGAACCCGCAACAGGAAAACACCTACGGAGCCTCCTCGATCCAGATCCTGGAGGGCCTGGAGGCGGTACGCAAGCGTCCGGGCATGTACATCGGCGACACCTCTGACGGCACCGGCCTGCACCACCTGGTGTTCGAGGTGCTGGACAACTCCATCGACGAAGCGCTGGCCGGCTACTGCACCGAGATCCAGGTCACCATCCACAGCGACAACTCGATCTCCATCGTCGACAACGGCCGCGGCATCCCGCCCCTGGTCAAGTTCGACGACAAGCACGAACCCAAGCGCAGCGCGGCGGAAATCGCCATGACCGAGCTGCACGCCGGCGGCAAGTTCAACCAGAACAGCTACAAGGTGTCCGGCGGCCTGCACGGCGTGGGCGTGTCTTGCGTGAACGCGCTGTCCAAGTGGCTGCGCCTGACCGTGCGCCGTGACGGCAAGGTCCACCTGATCGAATTCGCCCGCGGCGACGTGCAGAACCGCATCGTCGAAACCGTCAACGGCCCGGACGGCCAGCCGGTCGAAGTCTCGCCGATGAAGATCATCGGCGACACCGACAAGCGCGGCACCGAAGTCCACTTCCTGGCGGACGAGGAGATCTTCACCAACGTCGAGTTCCACTACGAGGTGCTGTCCAAGCGCATCCGCGAACTCTCGTTCCTGAACAACGGCGTCCACATCAAGCTGGTCGACCAGCGCACCGGCAAGGAAGAAGACTTTGCCTTCTCCGGCGGCGTGAAGGGCTTTGTGGAATACATCAACCGTTCCAAGACCGTCCTGCACCCGAACATCTTCTACGCCAACGCCGAGAAAGACGGCATTGCCGTGGAAGTGGCCATGCAGTGGAACGACGGCTACAACGAGCAGGTGCTCTGCTTCACCAACAACATCCCGCAGCGGGATGGCGGCACCCACCTCACCGGCCTGCGCGCCGCGATGACCCGCGTCATCAACAAGTACATCGAAGAAAACGAGATCGCCAAGAAGGCCAAGATCGAAACCAGCGGCGACGACATGCGCGAAGGCCTGGCCTGCGTGCTGTCCGTCAAGGTGCCCGAGCCCAAGTTCAGCTCGCAGACCAAGGACAAGCTCGTCTCGTCCGAAGTGCGCCTGCCCGTGGAAGAGCTGGTCGGCAAGGCGCTGACCGACTTCCTGCTGGAAACGCCCAACGACGCCAAGACCATCTGCGGCAAGATCGTCGACGCCGCCCGCGCGCGCGAAGCCGCCCGCAAGGCCCGCGAAATGACCCGCCGCAAGGGCGTCATGGACGGCATGGGCCTGCCCGGCAAGCTGGCCGACTGCCAGGAAAAAGACCCGGCCCAGTCCGAACTCTTCCTGGTGGAGGGTGACTCCGCAGGCGGCTCCGCCAAGCAGGGCCGCGACCGTAAGTTCCAGGCCATCCTGCCGCTCAAGGGCAAGATCCTGAACGTCGAGCGCGCGCGCTTCGACAAGATGCTCTCCAGCCAGGAAGTGCTCACGCTCATCACCGCGCTGGGCACCGGCATCGGCAAGGACGACTACAACCTGGAAAAGCTGCGCTACCACCGCATCATCATCATGACTGACGCGGACGTGGACGGCTCGCACATCCGCACGCTGCTGCTGACGTTCTTCTACCGCCAGATGCCCGACATCATCGAGCGCGGCTACGTGTACATCGCCCAGCCGCCGCTCTACAAGATCAAGCACGGCAAGGAAGAGCGCTACATCAAGGACGACGTCGAGCTCAACGCCTACCTGCTCAAGCTGGCCATGGAAAAGGCCGTGCTGGTGCGCCCGGATGGCACGGAGATCAATGGCGATGCGCTGACCGAGCTGGCGCGGCAGTACCAGCTGACGGAAGGCGTGATCGGCCGTCTGTCACGCATCGTGGATACGGATGCGCTGCGCGCGATTGCTGATGGCGTGACGCTGGACCTGGACAGCGCGCCGGCGGCTGAGGCATCGGCCGTGGCGCTGAAGACCAAGCTGGCGGAGATGCATGCCAAGACGTTGATTGGCGCCGCGGTCAATGACGATGGCACGGCGGATGTGTATGCCCAGTTTGACGAGAAGACGGACAAGCATCGGCTGATGATTGCGCGTCGTCATCATGGCAACGTGCGGCTGTCGCACCTGGATGCGGACTTTGTCCACGGGGCGGATTACGCGGCGCTGGCCAATGCGGCCAAGACGTTCCAGGGGCTGACGCCTGAGGGGACCAAGGTGCAGCGCGGGGAAGGGGACAAGCTGAGGGATCAGACTGTCAATGACTTCCATGGGGCGATGCAGTGGTTGCTGTCCGAAGCGGAACGTGGGGTGTCGCGTCAGCGCTATAAGGGGCTGGGGGAGATGAACCCTGAGCAGTTGTTTGAGACCACCCTCGACGTGACGCAACGACGTTTGCTGAAGGTGCAGATTGAGGATGCTATTGCGGCGGATCAAATCTTCACGACGCTGATGGGGGATGAGGTGGAGCCGCGAAGGAACTTCATCGAATCCAATGCGTTGGTGGCGCGGAATATTGATGTTTGATTGCACACTCGAGCGACAAAGTTCGTGACACTATCGGCATAGTTCGGTCCCTCGAACGCTGCGATAACTCGGTAGCAAATTCAATCGAACAAAACCCGGTGATCCACCGGGTTTTGTTGTTTTTGGAATGCCATCTTATCCCGCAATCTTGGCTAAATTGCATGAGCTTACTCAGCCCTTTGCATTGTTGGGTCAGCCGGGGTTCGACAAATGACCGCCGTGTTTGATTGT
This sequence comes from Cupriavidus sp. C3SS-1, assembly GCF_057073755.1. NCBI lineage: Bacteria > Pseudomonadati > Pseudomonadota > Betaproteobacteria > Burkholderiales > Burkholderiaceae > Cupriavidus > Cupriavidus sp. C3SS-1. Next base: position 5,409 of record NZ_CP172699.1, read on the forward strand.
AAGGCCTTGCTCCAATATGGGTCCGCACACACTCAATGGACTTTTGTACACTTAAGGCTCCGGATACAACGGACATCAACCCAACGCATAGGCAGGGCAGCAGTTGGCCATCATCCCGAAGGAGACATCTGAATGGTAGGGCTTGGCGACATACTTGCGGCACTAAATATCCTCGAAAAACTCGGGAAGTACCGCGCTACCATCCGGGGGAAGTCCTCAATCAAAGAGGAGAATGTAGCTTCTCGCTTCGTCCGCTTGTTTGAAAGCCATGGCGTACACAGAAACCAAATCCCCCGCTTCTTTGGTCATGGACTCTCGGTAAAAGACGTCCAAGATGACGCGTCTCTGCTACCCAAACTAGACGAGACATTGCTTGATGACGCATGCAAGCTATTCGCTGTTCGTCGCGAATGGCTGGATGGCGCTGATTCAATGGTATATGTGTGTCATGACTTCTATAAGTATCCCCAAGAAGTCGCAGACTTCCTGAAATTACTTAAAGATGCAAATCCCGATGGAGGCTTAGGAGGTGTCTTAGTTGCCCCGGTGGAACATGATGGAGTGGCCCTGCTTGTTTTGAGCGAAGTCGTTGGGGCGGTGGGTGAACGGGCAATTTACCGCTACCATCTGTGCAATAACTGGTATTTTGAGTATTGGAAGTCTCGCGCTTATCTGGCGGCGTTCATTGCAATTTCATGGGGAAATGCGGTTTACATCAATGGTCGGTTTGCGCCCAGGCGGGATATTGAGCGAATAGCTTACGGTGAGTCTTTATTAGAATCTTCCGATGGTTATCTTCTGATTCTATCGGGGCCCAGGTGGGATCCCGAGGATATGGCGTTGAGACCAGAGGTGTTTTTGAAAGGCATTGATCCGGAAAGGAGTAAATTTGGCTTTGTTTCAGCGTTAAAGCTCTGGCTAACTCTAGAGGAGCATGGGCATATGGCGACCGGGCTAGCCATGTATCGACGACCTGAAGTTCGTCAACGCTTTCAGCAAGAATTGGATAAATTTCAGAAGGCCTCGAGGTGCCAACCACTTGCGCGCTTCAAAGCATGCATTACATGGTTAAGTACCTGGCGGCGGAGTTAACATCAACGCACCTGTCGGGCTGTGATCTAACCGATCTGCACGAGATGTACTGCTGCCAACTTCCATCATGATGAACGTAGCACGTTCATCCGCGCCCCACAAAAACCAGAAACTAGTAAGTTGGGTCGGTTATGGATTCCAAGTCTCCGACTTACCATTTTTCTCGCTCATAGCACTCCGTCAGCAAACGAAGCAGGCACAAGTCAATCTGGGTTAAATAAATCAAGATAACTGTTATTAACCGGCTCGTATTGCGTGGGAGACAACCACGCGTGACCACTCGAGAAGCTGGAATTTGAATAGCCCCAGAACGCTACCTTCTGGGTAGTGATCCTGTCCGCGATGACTCCCGCAGCCATGCCTATCTCTGAAAGATCGTCTGCTCGTTTTGTAAGCCGTTCTAGCCATCGCTCGAGATGAGGTTTTGCAGCTAGCGCATCGGACTTGCTCCGATTGCAGGACGGATGTGCGAGTACAAAATTATGTGCCAGGTCTCTAGGATAGAGCGAGAACGGTACGAAGTGATCTACATCGGCGCCGCTGAGGGTGTGCCCGCAGTAGAAGCAATACCCTCCATCCAGCTTGCGCAGTTCTGTGCCTACAATCGACAGCGATTGCCTCGAGGCAGAAAATAGGAAGTCCTCCAAGTCCCCAACTCCACCCAAGATGGCGTGATTCCGGCGGTTTGATTTGATGTGCTCGACCCAGTGTGAGCGCGATAGCTGCTGGACTAAGGGATAGAAGCGGCGCAGGCAATATACCACCCCGGGCTTGAGGTGAATGCCTCCCCTATTGGGGCGCTCGTAGAGGAAAGGGTCGGTCGCTCCGCCGAAATTCTGAAGGTATGTTAGCGGCTGCGCCGAGACCGTTGCTGACACCTTCGTAACTAACGCCCCGTAGTTTGGGTGCAACTTGGCCCGCTGCATGCTCGACACGTTCGTGGTCGCCCTAAACTCCGCAATAGCAGTTAGTACGGCTGCCTGAGTCCCAGCGTTTTGAACTAAGATGCCGGGCTCCGAACCAACAAGCCCCGATCCGTACGGAGTTGAGTGGTGCCAGTACATTTGGATGAAGCGTTCGGCAATCTGTCGATTTGACAGAGCCAACTCAGAGCCATCATCTGTTCCAAGTTCAACGGCCAAGTCCGCGAGCGAGATCAGCAACGCGAACTTATAGGTTGCTGCAAACTCGCCCTCTGCAAAGAGACGCTGAAGCTTGGCGAGAAAAGTGAGCTGTGCTTCGGCAGAAGGTGCAGGTACGTTGAGTGTCACCCGCGATTACTCCAATAGTCAGCCTTATCCGGGATCACCCACCTCACGCCTCCTCGGGGATCCGGTAAATCACCTTTGTAGCGAGGAATGAGGTGAATATGCAAATGCGGGACCGTTTGTCCCGCAGCTGGGCCATCGTTGACACCAATGTTGTAACCGCTAGGATTAAACTCCGTGTCGGCCGCCAACTTTGCTTGGTCCAGGAGTTCAAGCAGTGCGACACGCTCGTCTGTCGAAAGCTCGAAAAACGAACTAACATGACGCCGGGGTATGACTAAGCTATGACCGGGCGAGACGGGAAAACCGTCTCGAATCCAGACGCCATGTTCGTTCATACCCACGATGCGCGACGACTCCAGGCAACAAAAGGGACAGTGCTTGTCGGTCATGTCAAGTCAACCTGTTAGGCGCTTGAAAGAGGCCCGGTAGTCGATGGGCTCCAAGTGCAACTGCTTCGACACGTCGCCACGAAGCATGTAAAGAGACGGAGACTGGCGAAACTGGAACAGGCGGTAGAGAAAGAAGGCATCCCCCACCTCCTGCGAGAAATCCAACTCGTTTCTGCTGATGATGAACGACGACGAATGCACCCCATTGGTTGTCTTGACCTCAATGTATCGCGGCTGAATCGTCGAATCATAGGAAAGGATGTCGTATCCGGCACCATCCCCTAGTCGGTCCGACACCCACTCGACTCGTTGAAACAGCTCGGCAAGGCCGGCATCCGTGAGACGGTGTTGCTCAAATTCAATTACCCACTGCTCGCCGGCTCGGCCCAGCCTTCGATTCGACTCGTCCCGAGCGGCAAAGTCTATCTTTCGCGGCAATCGGGCGCGGGATATGCCGTTTTCGACCTTGGCAACGACCTCGACCGAAGGCGGCGCTACGACGACGGCCCGGAAGGTCTTCTCGCTCGAGGGTTTGACCTCTTCTAACGCGTCGACGACCTTACTGATCAGGTCGGGATGATCGAAAATAAACTGCTGGACAGTCTTGCGAAGGAGCAACTGGACGTTGCTGCGTGGCTTGTATCCGTGGATAAAGGGCAGTTCCAAGCTTTGAAGTACTGCACTTATGTTCTGGTGCTTTAGCTCAACGGATGATTTGCTTCGATCACGAAGCCTCTGGCGCAATGCCGAGTTGAATTCCGTTTTTTTATAAGGAGTTTCCTGAGCCTCCAGATGCAGCATTTCGAAGTATGCTGCAACAGTCGCTTCCACTTCCTGAACGGACCAGTCCTCACCGATGCGGACAATCTCGAAGTTAAGTCTTTGAAGTTTTTGTACAACTGTGGCATCTCCGCCAGAGAAGTCAGCAGGTCTGAGCGGGCCCTCCTCGGGAAATTGGTGGCCGTAAGCTGCACCTACGATGGCCTTTGAATCGCATAGCTCGCGCGATCTCGGATCTCGGACCAAGTAGTCTCGAGACTTACCAAAACCGTAGCGTTTCAGGAATGCGGTGCGACCCAAGCGGACGAATTCATCCAGTGCAGCCTGGACGGAAGCTGGACTTTGGAGCCGTGAAAGATCAGCAGACACCGTCCCCCCTGCGCAGACTTAGGGTAGCAAGGCGATGAGCCATTCCGTCAACTGCTGCTCCAAGTCCCACATTCTTGGAGCCAAACTCTGCTGGACGCCAGCAGGTACTGTTACAGGGGGGCGCCATATTATCTAATCGTATGTCAGGCGTAAGAACCGATCCCCGTAGGTCGGCATCTCACCACTTAAATGTCGCGGGGAACCTTGAGGAAATTCCCCAAAAAAGGATCACGTCTACTGCAAACAAAAGGTATAGGTGTTTAGAGGGGTGGAGTAACGAAGAATATTGTGATTGAGAAAGATCCGATTGCCATCTTCTATTGCACGGATGAAACTGCCGTTGTCTCCGAAAGCATTGGACGACCAGGGTTGACAGCCTGAACCACGCACGGCGAAGTAGCCACGCATTGGCTACCAAACATCCGCCCGTTCGCTCACACGTAGCGACGGCAGCGGGCATTCGCGTATGGAGTTCGCTATGCAACCAACCCCTACTCAAGACGAGATCACAGCCGCCAAGCAAGCCCAACTAGCCCAATACCTCTCCAAAGCCGACCGCGCCCTGGCCCGCCGCCTCGCCAGAACCCCCCTGCCCCCACCCAGCACGCCCGTCACCCTCGAGGACCACATCCTCGAAGCCAGCGACGACCTCCTGCGCGTCAGCGCCGGCCTGCGTTCCGTCCTGACCCTGCTGGCGCTGCAGAGCGACGACATCCCCGATTGCATGGGCCTCCACGCCCTGCTCTTGCCGCTCAAGGAGCAGATCGACGACAACGCCGACCGCCTGCAGGCGCTGGTCGTCTGACGAGGGACCGGGCCCGCGCAACGCGGGCCCAAAAGCAAAACGGCGCGAGCTACCTGGCCTCGCGCCGTTCCCATTCCGGCACCACAAGGCGCAGCCCCCAACGCCTCAATACTCCCCCAACACCCACCCACTGATCGCCGCAAAATACTCCCGCAACCACGCATTGAACCGAAGGTACAAAGGCGTCTGCGCCCCCACGCCGGAGACCTCGCCGAACCCCGCCTTGCGCGCAATCCGCACCGCTCGCCATACGTGGAAATCACTGGTCACCACGACAATGGACGCTGCGGCCGTCACGCCCTGCTCGCCAAGCAAGCGCTGGCTGAACACCAGGTTCTCCTCGGTACTGGTACTGCGTCCCTCGCGCAGGATCCGGTCCGGCGCCACCCCGCGCGCGATCAGGGTGTCGGCCATGATGTCAGCCTCCCGGCATCGCCCGCCGAAGTCCAGGCCGCCACTCACGACGACCTTGGCCGACGGCCAGCGGCGCGCTTGCGCCATGCCTTGCTCCAGTCGTGCCATCAACGTTGGCGAGGCCTCGCAGTCCGGCGAGCCGGAACCGAGCACGATGATGGCTGCGGGCGGCGATGCACGGCGCGTGGCGGGTTCCATGCCGCTGCGGATGCCATGGAAGAACCATCCCACCGTCACCAGCCACGCGGCAAAGGCGCCCCAGCCTGCCGCCCAGATCCATTGGCGCCACGGCTTCGCCGCGCGCCATTGCGCCACTTGCCGCCAGCGCCATGACAGCGCGAGAAAGGCCGCGCCAATGGCCAAAGGCAGCACGATCCCGAAATTGAACAAGCCCATCAGCATCAGCGCGATGGCATCGCCCAGCAGCAAGGCGCCCGCCAATGCCAGTCCGATGCGACGCCACGGGGCGCCGGGTTTTATGTCATGCGTTGTGGTTCGTGCCAACTTCGTCCTTTGCGGTGAACTCGTTGGCGTCAAGCATACCGCGCCGTGATGGGGGCCGGTCGTGACAGGCGGGGAGCTTGCTCAGAGTCTGTTTGCGAACGCCAGGTCCGCCCCAATGCGTCCAGCTTTCAAGTACCGCATCTGTCAGAGCGATCGGCGCCGCCTTCATGATTGTTTCGACACGGTCAATTCGGCGCTCGCGCTTCGAGCGGATTGCTTGTCTCGCTCGGGGCCATCAAGGCGCGCGCGCTCTATCCAGGACGATCGGAATCACGATCCTCTCCGCGAAGGTAAGGCGCCTCTCTATGACTAATGATGCGCGAACAGCGCGATCAGGATGATCAGCGGAATGGGTACGCCAAGCAAGTAGAGCAAGATGGAGCGCATGATTGTCTCCTGTTGAAATGTGGAGTTCAGAAGTCGCGTTGCCGTCCGCCAATCGTGGCGGTCAGGCTTGCAGCGAACGCACCCATCAGCAGCGAGACGAAAAGCCACAGTGACGCGTAGATGCCGGCCCGGGTGAGCCAAGTAATATCCGAGAACAATTCCGGCAGGTAAGTCTTACATCAGCGCTGAGAGCTGCTGGGCAAGCTTTGCCTTTTACGAAGTGGCCTATCAGGCGGCGATCTGCCGACACTGCCATCACATCATGCCGTGAAGACTGCGGCATGGTGGACGATGGAAATCTGGACGATTCGCGAAAGCTCCACTCTTGGAACGTCCGGATCTGGGTCCTTGAGTATCGGGTGCAACCATGGACTTCAGGACGAATCTTCTGGAAGCAGTTTCTGCGGCACCTCACTCCAATCCCACCTTGCACCGGCACGCTCTAGTACCCACACCATGTCAAATTGATCCTCTGGCCAGGGTGCGGGCGAAAATATGCCATCGGACAGAAGGTTCACGACAGTCGCAAGGAGTTTGTGTTCCCACACGACAAGGACAGTACCGTCTCGACGCTTTACGTCGGCTACGAGTCCGTCCACTTCGTCCTTGAGGTAATCACAAACGAATGGCGCTGAACGCTCGGCCTTCAACAGAGCAGAAAGCGAACTGATTGTTTGCACCGACCGTTTGCTTTGGCTTTCCGGTCCTACTCCCACTGCGAAGATCACATCCGGAGTGGTTATCTTCCCAATAGCTGTAGTTGCGGGATAGAAAAACCGGACCAATGCACCGGCGCGCTGCCATCCCCGCGGAGTCAGGCTTTCCGGGTCAGGGTTACCAGATTCATCGACGCCGCCCGCCCCTCCCGGGGTGGGCTTCTCCGCATGCCGGATCAACATGACTTTATCCAGTGACATGGTTTCTCCTCGATCGTTGGAGGCAGGTCCATGCCTTGTGATAGGCCTTTTTCGTCCTGACCGGTATCGGTAACGGTCTGACAACCATTTTCCCCACGTTGGTCCGGAACTGACACTGTCGACCGTCCCCTCGCTCTATAGCGCCCTCCTGAATGGATGCGATCAAAACTGCGCGTGCACCCGCACGCCGTAGAACCTTGCAGGGCCACGATCGCGGTTGTAGCCGGGATGCCTGATGTACTGGAAGTCCGGACTGACGAAGAAGTGCCGCTGCACCGCCAGGCTGTAGAACACCTCGAAAATCTGCTCGGGGCCATAGCGCAGTGCGCCATCGCCAAGGAATCCGCCCAAGCCCCCACGCGCGAGGTATTCCTGATGCTCCTTCGACAGCCCGTTGACGGCCACGGCAACACCGAGGCTGTCCATCGCCCGATGCCAATAGCCACCCTTCAGGATTGCCCCGGCCGAAGCGCTGCGCCCCACTTCCGTGAATGCATAGCTTTCGGTCTTGTCATCGGCCCAATCGGCCCTGGCATAGAGTCCCAGCGATTCCCCGACCTTCTGCTCCAGACTGACGCCGGCGCCGACCTTCGCATGTTCGCGCCGTACCTGCGCCACATCGGGAACGCTGCCGGTGCGGGACGCCAGGTCCAGTGCGTCGGTGAACGCCCCCATATGTGCATGGTTACGCCATAGCAGCACGCGCGCTTTCCCTGCGCTGCCGAACAATGTGTACCCATGCTCCAGTTCCAGCATGTCGCCGTAGTGCTCGAAGATCCTGGTATCGAGTTCCAGCCCGTTCGGTTGCAGGGGCTGCAGGAACCGGCCGAGTCGCACCGCCCAATCGCCGTCGATGTATTCGACCGCCGCCCCCCATGTGTAGCCGCGCGCATCAGCCGGGAAGTCGAACGATGCATGGGAAGCAAACGCAGTGTTGAGGTATTCGCTGCGAGGGTCGTGCGCGTATTCGAGGCTGTTGAAGACATCGAGCACGGACAGGTTGCCAGCCGTGATCACGATGCGGCGCTTGCTCTGCTGGCCCGCAAGCTGATGAAAGCCGGATTCCGCCGCTTCCGTCTCGTTACCGAGTGCGATCTCCTGCCGCAGAAACAGTCTTGCCCTGTAGATCGTAGGGTGCGCTACCGCGGCCTTCGCCAGTTCACCGTTGGCCAGCCCGCCCAGTCCCTGCGAATCGGAGAACGCGACGCCCTGGATCAGCTCGGGATCCAGAAAGACAGAAGCACCATGCCAGAGACGCAATCCCACGCTCAGCGTTGCCGACCACGAATAGCCGTGCTCCGCTGATGGCAGCAGGCTCTTGGTGCCTGTGTATGCGGCCGTGAACGGTGGCTTGTACTGCCAGATGTAGGTTGACTGGCCATGAACCGCTACCGATTCCTCCGGCTTCGTTACTTCACTGCCGCTCGCAGCTGCCACTTCCTCCAGGCTGGCAGTGGGATCTTTGTCGGCTGCGGCAACCGAGGCGGGCACAACCAGTGCGCAAGAGAGAAGAAGGGTTGCGAGGACAACCCGATGACCATCATTGAACATGATTGCAACGTCCTGGCCGCCTCCGGTGGTCTTTGCGCAGGTAGCCCCCGCCCGCACTACCAGCTTATGCGGTTGCGACGCCTTTTGGCATAACGTTTGCGTGGGCCGGCGATCACGTTCGCGTGGTCTGTGGCTACCGCGTTAAAGCGTGCGAGGCGGAGAATGTGATGACCGAGCCCTCTTCTGACTTCACCAGGCCAGTCATGGATCAAGGGCTGGCCTGCCGGAGACTGAGAACTCGAAGGAGCTGAAGTCGTACCCGAGGCTGCACTGGAGGTCATGAGCCGCTGTTCTTCCTATATCGGATCGACTCCAGCACCGCCTTCTCTCGCGCCATGGCGCTGATCGCAAAGCGGCGGTACTGGTCGGGGCTCATATACATCGGTTCCATATCGAAGGGTTTCAGTGCATCCCTGAAATTGTCCTGTGCCATCGCCTGCCTGAAAGCCGCGTGGAGCCTGGCAATGATCGGTGCCGGCGTGCCTTTGGGTGCCGCCAGTCCCCACGGGGACGATTGCGCGATGTCGATGCCGCACTCCTTCAGCGTTGGCACGTCGGGAAAGCGCGGCATGCGCTTGTCTCCCCAGACCGCCAGCAGGCGCAGCTTGCCGCTTTCGACATAGGGTTGCCACCCACCGGTTTCGGCGGCCGACATGACATGGCCGCCAAGCAAGGCCTGCAGGGATTCGCTGGTCCCCTTGAACGGTACGTGGGTCAGCCGGATGCCCGCCGTTTGCGAGATCTGTTCCATGGTCAGATGATTGGTCGTGAGCGAGCCCGGCGTGGAATAGCTCAACGCGTCGGGATGCGCCTTCGCGTAGGCGATGTAGTCCGCCATCGTCTTGATGGGCGAGGTCGCGGGCACGACAAGGCCGAACACGTAGCCGGTCACGCCGAGTATGTAGGCCAGGTCCGCCGGGTTCCAGTTAATGTCGATGGTATAGGGCAGGCGGAACACGCTCTGCGGGACGACCGCCAGGGTGTAGCCGTCCGGCCTGGAGGACTGCAGTATCTGCGCCGGCAATACGCCTGCGGCGCCCGGCTTGTTTTCGATCACGATGGGCTGCCCCAGTGTCTTCGATGCATTGGCCGCCAGCACTCGCATGGGGCCGTCGCTGGAGCCGCCCGGGGGAAAGCCGAGCAGGATGCGGATGGGACGCTCGGGGTATCGGCTGTAGTCCGCGAGTGCATATGCGGGGCCGCCCTGGATGGTGAAGCCTCCGCTGACAAGGCCGGCGGCGCCGGCTCGCAATAAATGACGTCTGTTCACTGCTGTCTCCTCTTTGGTGTTTTTCTCTGCGGCAATGGACGGCCGGTCAGGCGCGCGCAGCGCCTGTATTGCCGCATTGCAGTTCAGTATTCGCTTGGGAGACAGGCGGGTTCAATGCGAAATTGCGTCAGCAATCGAGGGATATGTCCATTGATTTAGCGGAATGAAGAACTGAGCGTCTCAGCATGGAACCCACGCCCGGCACGGACCTGGGGCTGCGACATAAATCAGATGACGATGTACAGGAGCGCTGTGGGGTGCAGTTCGCCATGCGCCAGACGCTAGGAAGAAATCAGGACAACGTGGCCAGCAACTTGATGAAATTGCGCTTCGCGCGATAGGTCGCGCGAATCTTCGCCAGTTCGCTGGTGAATTCCGCGCTCTCCCCCAGCTTTGCCCTCAGCTTGCCGATGGCGCGCACGATTTCAAACGCCTCGTCATAGCGCGCGTTGCGCGCGTTGCGCGCGCTTCCCGCAGCGACCGGCAGCAGCTGATGATAGAGGGCAATCGCGTCACGCGGATGTGTGCTGCCGCGAACCGCTGCCATCCGCCGCCACAGCTGCGTCGAAACCGGGCCAGCGATGAAAGCGCCCCAGGCCATGTCGTTCTTGTCCTCGAAGAGGAAGATACTGACCAGTTCGGTGCGCGCCGACGTGTGCCGGTCAAGGCCGGCGGACGGTCACGATGATACCTGCGCGGAGCGCTCGGCAAGGCCATAGCTCATGTCAGTGCGTTCCATTGCTTCCCGATTGCCCTGAGGGGCATCAAATCAAAATCTTCAAAAAATCTCTCCAAAAATCGGATTTGTCCTAAAGATTCCGTAGAGATTTGTCGATAGTATGCCCTCCAATTTTGCGCGTAGGGCACACCGAGCTGCTGGCTAACATTCAATCGTGTGTCTCACTCTGAGACATTTCGCTCCCGCGCCACATCCCAAGGAGGAAGGCAGTGGGGTACGGTTCCAGCACGACGAAGGGCAGACATGTATTCTGGCGCCGATCGCAGGGGATGATGGCATTGCTTCTCGCCATGGCCGCCGCGAAATGCTGGTCTGCGGGCGTCGTTCCCGATGGCGGTAGTCTCACGTCGGCGAGTGTTGGCGCCAATGGCCGTGTCACTGTCAACCTCGCGCCGGCCATCGGCGGCGTCTCGACCAATACCTATCGCGACTTCAATGTCTCGCGTGCGGGCGTCGACCTTGACAACAACGCAGTACTCGCACGCACCATCCTCAACCAGGTAACCAGCACCAATCCCTCCGTGCTGGAAGGCCCGCTCACCGTACTCGGGCCGCAACGCGCGAACGTCATCGTGGCCAATCCGAATGGCGTGACGGTGAATGGCCTGACCGTGCATAACATGGGCAATCTCGCCCTCACGACCGGCCAGGTCTCCTTTAATGACTTCACCGCAGCGAATGCAGAACTGCAGCGCAATGTCATCCTGAAGACGGGCCAGGGTGCGATTGTCGTTGGCGCCGAAGGCTTGTCCGGCACACTCCTGAACCTGGAACTGATCGCCAGCCAGATTCGCATTGGCGGACCGGTCACCAATCTGTATAGCGATGCGAACGCGAAGGTGCGCCTGGTAGCCGGCACAAGCCGCGCCGAGATCGATACCGGCGTATCGCCCACGGACAATCTGACGCCGTGGATTACCTACTCGTCGCCGTTGACTACGCCCGGCCAGGGCGTCGCTATCGACATCAGCGCTGCAGGCAGCCTCAGTTCCGGCCGCATTGAACTCCTGGTGACGGACCGGGGAGCAGGGGTACATCACGCCGGCGCGGCTTTTGCCACCGCAGGCGACTTCGTGGTGACGGGCAGCGGTGACTTGCAGCTGGCTTCGGGCACGATCCAGGCCAGGCGTGACGTGCTGGTCCAGAGCGGCGGCCTGGTGGGTACCGGGAACGTCAGTGCCGGCCGGCACCTGCAGGTGAGTTCCGACCGCGTGGACCTGGCGCAGTCGCGTCTGTTGGCCGGAACGAACGAGCCCGGCGATATCGTGATCGGCGCAACGGGGCAGGTACATAGCCAGCCCATCCGCCTTGCCGAATCCACGCTCGACGCCAGCGGCGGTATCGGCATCTTCGACGCAGGCGAAGGATTGTCGCTCACCGGCACGCAGGCGAAGGCCGCCGGTAACGTCTTGATCCAGACGCCGAGCCTCGCGATGGAAGGGGGTGTCCAGCGCGGCGCACTGGTGTCCACCAGCGGGACTGTGACAGTGGCCACCGGGGACGCGACGGTTTCCCGAGCCGATATCGACGGCGTGGCCGGCACGCGCATCCAGTCGCGAAACCTGAGCCTGCGGGAGGCGGAGGTCAGGTCTTCCGGCGAATCCGTCGTCATGGATGCCACGGGCACCTATACGCAGCACGACAGCAGCGTGCTGGCAGCTACCAATGTGCGCGTGCACGGCGAGGCCGTGACGATCGATTCAGCCAGCACGCAGGCGTCACTGGTGGCGAAGAGCGGGGGCGTGCTGATCGAGTCCGATACCGACGTCACCAACGATGGAGCCCTGATTCAAGGCCAGACCCGTATCGCCGGCGAGCCATCGTCCACGGGCGCGGTGACCGTGCGTGCCGGCGGCAATGTCACGAACCAGTCCACGCCCACTTACCTCGGCATCCTGTTTGGCGCGGCTGATGATGTCGATGTGCAAGCGGCTGGCAACGTTGTGAACCGCCACGCTCGCATGCTCTCAAACGGCTTCTTGCGCATTCACGCGGATGGCGACGTCTCCAATGAGATCAGCAAACAGCCCGGCAGCAATGGCGAGCAGCCGACGTTCTACGCAGCATCCGGTCAACGCTGGCTGGTGCTCTCCAGGCGCACCGCGGGATTCGATGTGGACTATGGTTTGGCCGATCAGCCCGGCCAGATCGCTTACCTGCTCTCGGACAAGGGCACGACCATCTCCGGGCGCAACGTCACCAACTATGGTGGTGAGATCTACGCCAACAACGGGCCGATTCACATCACGGCCGCCGACACGTTCCGAACGCAAGGCGTGTCCGCCGGCGTCGCGCACTACGAGCGCTCCTGTCTGATCTTCTGCCGCACTTCGGCATCATCGAGCACGGTGGTGACTGGTGGCCTGTTGTCCGCGGGCGGTAACATCGACATCCAGGCCGGGAAGGCGGCCTATAACGCGGGCGGCCGGGTGCTGGCCATGGGCGAGCTGACGGTCACGGCGCCGGTTACCTACGCGAGCGGCATCACCGGTTACACCGCGATTGCCCGGGATCGCGGCTTCAAGGCCTTCTTTGGGGATACCTGGGCGCGCCTGTATGCGACGGACGTGGGTGGCACTTGGATGGCCGCCGGCAAGACGCAGATCAACGGCGACACCGTCACCGATGGCGGCAGCTTCGACGGCAACGTCACGGTCAGTGGCCTGTCTTCCGTGATTCGAGCGCGCCATCGCGATCCGGTATCGATCGATAGCCATCTCGGTCTCACCAGCTGGTTCTGGCAATGATGCGGAAATCAATTTCGCTGCGTGCAGCCGCGTGGGCGGCCATGGCCCTGGCGTGCGCGCCAGCGTGGGCTCAGGTGCCACCGGCCGCGCTCGTGCCTGAGGATCCCGCGCAACGGCTGTTGCGCGAGCAGCGTCAGCGCGAGCTTGAGCGCGAGGCGACCCAGCTTCCGGTCAAAATCGAAGTGCCCACTGTGGTGCCTGCCGATGCATCGGTGGAGGCGGTGCCCGAAACCTCCACCACCTTCGAGATCCGCCGCATTGAGGTCGCCGGCAATACGGTCCTGAGCGACCGCGAGGTCGAGGCCATCACCGCGCCATTCGTCGGCCATGCGCTGGGCACCAACCGCATCAACCTCTTGCTGCGGCGCTTCACCGAGGCGTTTGTCGCCAGGGGCTACATCACCACGCGCGCATATCTTGGCGAGCAGAACCTTGCCAGCGGAGTGTTGGTCATTACCGTCGTACCAGGCAAGGTGGCGGCGATCACGCTCAACGGCGAGACGATCCGGCCGAATGACCGCGCCCCTTTTGACACGATGGGAGGCGGCTGGCTGACCGATGCCGGTACCGCTGCCCAGTTCCCTGCGCCCGGAGACACCTTGCGCTTGCAGGACCTGGAGCAGGGCGTGGACCAGATCAACCGGCTGCGCCGGAACCGCGCCGAGCTGCAGATCCAGCCTGGCCAGACGCCGGGCAGTTCGATCGTTGCGCTGACCAATCAACCGGGTGACCGCTTCCGCTTCAATGCCGGTGTGGATAACTATGGCAGCAAGACCACGGGGATATCACGCACGCGGCTTGGCATCGATGCGGAAAACGCGCTGGGCTTCCAGGAGGCACTGTCGGCGAGCTACGTGGGTACGCTGGACACCAACGCCGCCGTCGTGTCGGCAGCCGTGCCTTGGGTCACAACACCTTCAGCTACACCGGCTCGGTCTCCGAGTATCAGAACGTCATCGGAGACACGGCGCTGCTGTACGGCCGCACCTTCGGCCATACGGTCGGCTGGAACCGGGTTCTCACCCGTAGCCAGAGTGGCAGGCAGGCCTTCGACCTGACGCTGACGCACCGCAAGACCGAGCGCGAGATCAACAATTTCCAGCTCGACCCGCAGCGCCTGACCGTGCTGCGCGCGGCGTGGAGCGGGCTGCGGCGCTTCACGGCCAATAGCCAGCCGGGCTACGGCACGGCCGAAGTCGGCATCTCGCGTGGCCTGCCCAGCGTCAATGCGACCCGCGACCCCTTGGACATCCGGTCCGACGAGGCTCACGCCCAGTTCACCAAGCTGGATGGCAACGTGGGCTGGCAGCTGCCGTTGCCTTTGGTGTCCGACAGTGCGCGCCTTGCCTGGCGCGCCCAGTTGGTGGGGCAGTGGACCAATGTGGCGCTGTTTGGCTCCGAGCAGATCTACGCCGGGGGCATGAGCACGGTGCGCGGCTTCCGTGAAGGGGTGATTGCCGGCGACCGCGGCGCCTATTGGCGCAACGAGCTGACGTGGGTCAACGCGCCGATGCTGGCCGGCCTGCGCATGGAGCCGTATCTCTTTCTCGATGGCGGCCAGACGATGTACGTGGCCACCCGTGACTGGCAATACGTAGCCGGCACTGGCGCCGGCCTTCGCCTTTCGGCCCAGTGGGCCCGACAAACCTTCACCAGCGAGCTTCTGGTTGGCGTGCCGCTGGCCCAGCCGGCCGTGCTGGGTGGCAAGCGGCCAATCGTGCTGGCCACGCTCAACTGGCTCTACTGAGCTCCATCTCCAGGGAAATCACCATGTCATCCAACACCGCCCGTTTCCTGATCACCACCGCCGTGGCTTTGGGCCTGCAGGCATACCTGCCCGCCGCCAATGCGGCTTCCGTCAATGGCGTGACCATCCCGGACAGCCAGGTCACGGCGGCGCTGCAGCAGGCGCATCTCCCCGATACGCCGCAAGCGCGCAGTGCCATCACACAGCAACTGATTGCGCGGGAGCTGTTCCGCCAGGAGGCAGCCAAGGACAAATCTCTCGAATCGCGCGCCGAGGTGCAGCAGGCCATCCGTGACGCCAGGTCGGCGATCCTCACCCAAGCCTGGCTGAAGGACCACATCAAGCCGGCCCCCGTCACGGACGCGGAGGTCAGGGCGCGCTATGACGCCATCGTGGCCAGTCTCGGCGACAAGGAATACAAGGCGCGCCTGATTCAGGTAGCCGACGAGGCGGGGGCCGCGGCGGCACTCGCGCGTATCAAGGGCGGTGAGGACTTTGGCAAGGTGGCGCAGCAGGTCAGCCTCGCGCCTTCAAAGGCCGCCGGTGGCGCGATGGACTGGGTCAGCTTCAAGGTGCCGGCGCAGGACGGCAAGACGCAAGGGCTGCCGCTCCCGCTCGCGCAAGCCATCGCGACCTTGCCTGCCGGCGCGCTCAGCGCCGCGCCGATTGCTTTCGACAACCGCTTCTACCTGCTCAAGGTCGACGAGGTACGTGCCACGCAAGTGCCGGCCTTCGATCAGGTAAAGCCTGGCATCCAGCAAGCCTTGCAGGCGCAGGCGCTCGAGCGCGCGACTACCGCGCTGGTCACGCAGCTGCTGGCCAAGTCCAGGATCGCCCAGTAAGCAAGCGGGCAGGGCGGGGCGCAGCCTCGCCACGTCGCCCGCGGCGCGTGAGCCAACGCACCGCGCCAACCCCGACGCAAGACAAGCAGCAAACCGCATCGTCAGGATCGCTATGACCCGCACGCAGTCGGCCGCCACGGCCCCCGCAGCACAGATTCCCTCTGGACTCCAGGCCGGCGCCACGACCCGCGCAGCGATGTCAGGCATGACACCTGACGTTTCGATGGCTGAGCGCACGCGCCGTAGCTTTGGGGCGCGCACCCTGGCCGGGGTCGTGGCGCTGACGCTGTGGCTGGCGCCGCTGCAGGTGTCGCTCCAGCAGGCGCGCCAGGCAGCCGGCGTGCTGGCTGCGGGCGCGGTTGCGGTCGACACGCCAGCGGTGCTGGCCGGTGCGGCACGCCAGGGGTTGATGCGGTGGGCGGTCAATCACTTGCCGGTGACGATCAGCTTCGGCATGCGCGAGGCTAATGCCGCGCCTATCGTCGATCCCACGGCACCGATCCGATTCCAGCCGGCGATCAGTGCCACCACGGGACCCGGTGCGCCAGAAGGAGGCGTGCCAGTCGTGGGCATCACCACACCGAACGCTGCGGGCATTTCGCTGAACCAGTACCGCGCGTTCGTGGTAGATCCGGTTGGCCTGATCCTGAACAACAGCACCACGGGTGGGGGCACCTTCCTTGGTGGCCAGGTGGTGGCGAATCCGAACCTTGCCGGCTCGGGACCGGCAAGCCTGATCATCAACCAGGTCACCAGTACGGCGCCGGCACAGGTCAACGGCACGGTGGAGATCTTCGGCGCGCCCGCCGGACTCGTCATTGCTGCACCGGGTGGCGTCTATACAAGCGGTGCTGGCTTTACCAATGCGACGCAGGTGACGCTCACCACGGGCGTGCCGCAATTCCTGTCCACCACTGGCGCCCCGAGCAGCTTTGATGCGGCGGCCGCGGCTGGCTTCCTGGTGGAGGGCGGCCGCATCCAGATTGCCAATCCGGCCCCGGGCAATCCCAATGGCGTCGGTATCGAGGGCACGGTCGGCAATATCAACCTGATCGGCGAATCTATCGGCATCGATGCGGCGCTCTACGCCGGCAACCAGATCAACGTCGTGGCCGGACGCCAGTTGGTGGCACCGGCCGGCAGCGGCTTCACCACTACTGCTACCGGCCCGAACAATGCCGTCACCAACACCACGGCGGCCAATGGACTGGCGATCGATGCCACAGCGTTTGGTGCCATGACCGCGGGCCAGATCACCATCCTGTCGACGGCGGCTGGCGTGGGTGTCCGCGCCGACGGCAACCTGGCGGCCTCCGCCGGCAACCTGACGCTGGATTCGGCGGGCAATCTCAAGGTCGGCAAGACTTACGGCAAGGGTGACGTCGTCCTGTCGGCTGCAGGCAGCGCCAATGCCTCGGGCAATGGGCAGGCCGAGGGCAACTACAGCGTGCGTTCGGGCCTGGATGCCACGCTGGGTGGCACGCTCAGCGCCAACCATGCAGTGACCGTCAACGCAGGCGGATCGATCAATGGCGCCGGCGGCGTCAGCGCACAGCAGGCGGTGACGCTGGCCGCCGGCGCGAGCGTTGATATCGCTGGCGCAGTATCGGGTTCGCAGGTGTCGGTCTCGGCGGCGGGTAATGATGGCCGCGGCGACATGCATCTGGGCGGCGACGTGACCTCGCCGGGGATCATCGCCCTCAATGCGGCCCGCGATACCACCATTGACGGCAGCGCGGTGTCGGCGGGCGATCTGAACCTGTCCAGCCAGCGTAACCTGACCATCCACGGCGCGGCAGGCAGCACCGGCGGCAACGTCACGCTCACCGGTGTCAGCGGAGCCGTGACGACCACCGGCGATGTGGTCTCGCCCGGATCGCTGACTGTGAGTGCCGGCACGGACGCCAACCTCGGCGGTCAGGTGGCGGCCACTGGCCCGGTATCGGTGACCGCGCAAGGCGGCAGCATCACGACCAGTGGCCAGGTTGGCAGCAACGCGGACCTGACGCTGGCCGCCGCGCAGAACGTGACCGTGGGCGGGCAGGCGCAGAGTCAGGGCAAGACCACGATTACCGCGACGCATGGCAGCGCCACCATCAACGGCGCGCTCACCAGCAACGGCGACGCAGCCATCACCGCTGCGCAGGACGCGACGGTGGCGGGCAGCCTTGACAGCGGCGGCAACACCACCATCCAGGCCACCAGCGGCTCGGCCACGGTGAACGGTTCGCTCCTGAGCATGGGCGATACGACAGTGAGCGCGGGCCAGAACGCGAACCTGAGCGGCGGCGTGCTGACCGTGGGAAATCTCAACGCCAGGGCAGGGCAGACCCTGACCGTGGGCAGCCTGCCCTATGTGGGCGGCAATGCAACGCTGCGCGGCCAGGACGTGAGCCTCGGCTCAGCCACCGGACAGGACAACCAGATTGGCGGCACGCTGGATACAGCGGCCACCAATAGCCTGACGCTGACCGGCAACACGCAAGCCGCCAACGCGACGCTCGCGGGCCGGACGGTGAGCAATGCCGGCACGACAGTCGCCACGCAGACGCTTGCCGTCAATGGTGGCAGCGTCACCAACGCAAGCACGGGCGCACTGGTCGGCAATACGGTCAACGTGAGCGCGGGCGATGTGGTCAACCGGGGCACGCTGGGCGGCCAGACCGTCGACGTCAACGCGGCAAACAGCCTGGACAACGCGGGCGGGCTGCTGGCCGGCGTGCAGAGACTGAATGTCACCACCGGGGCGCTGACCAGCAACGCGGGCGGCACGCTCTTCGCGGGCGATCTGTCGGGCCGGAACCCGACCGTGGGCGACCTGACGCTGACAGTCAACGGTGGTGCAGGCAGCTTCAATAACGCGGCGGGCCAGATTCAGGCGGGCAACAACCTGACGGTCAACGCGCCCAACCAGGTATTCGACCTGTCGGCGGCCACCACCGGAACGCTGAATGCCAACGGCACGCTGACGCTCTCGGCCCAGGCCATCCGGAACACCGGCACCTGGGATGTGCTGCCGGGTAACGTGGTCCTCAACGGCGCGCAAGGTGTCAGCAACACCGGCACCATCCAGAGGGCCGGCGACCTGACCTTGAGCACCGCCGGCACGTTGGATAACAGCGGGCAGATCGTGGGCGGGGGCAACCTGAGCCTGTCAGCGGGGGCGCTCACGAACGCCGGGACCATCCACGCCAACGGCGACCTGGCACTGGCCGGCAACACGACCAATACCGGCACGGTGGAGGCGCTGGGCAATATCGCCATCACGGGTGGCGACTATGACAACCGGGGTGGTACCACGCAGGCCGGCAGGAATCTCGCCGTCGACATCAGCGGCACGTTGAACAATACCGCGAGTATGATTGGCGCTCTGGGCGACGTCCATATCGCCGCGCAACAGGTCATCAACGACCGGGCGGCACCGGTCAATACGGGGAGCAGCGTCTCGGGGCAGGTCACCAACGACGCGCTGGTCAATTCGGTGGTCATCGGCAGCCATGCGACGCAGGACACAACCTGCGCGGGCGATGCCGGATGCAACACGACCATGACCGGGCCGCCGGTCAACGTGACGCTTGGCGACCTGATCCGCAATCCGGACGGCACGATTCCGCTCCTGCTGGGCAACGTGCAGGTCTCGACCGGTGACCTGAACGGCTCCAGTCAGTGGGTGCTGATGTGGCACCTCGGCATGGACCCGACGTGGTATCCGAACCTCACCTCCTCCTGGCAACAGAACCTGTCCCTGTCCTCCGTGACGGTGGACCGCACGGTGGTGCAGCAGTCCGAGGGCGCCGCCGGCCAGATCATCAGCGGCGGCAAGCTGGACATGACCGCCGCCTCGCTCTCGAACAAGGGCGGCGTGATCTCGGCTGTGCGTGACGCAACCCTCAACGTTGGCACGCTGGACAACGGCCACTCCACCTCGTTGCTCGACGGCGTGACCGATACGGTGAACGCGGGCAGCCTATCCGCATTCCTGGCGCAATTGCAGGCCATTGGCGACACCTCGATGGGAGGACTGGCCGCGCCCGGCAATACATTGATGTACGGCCCGCTCACGATTCCCCAATGCAGCGGAGGGGACAATGGCTGCTCCATCCCAGTGGCAGTCGATACGCCGCTCATCATCGGCAAGGCAGCGGACGGCTCCGCCGTCACCGGCGCGACCCAAAGCAGCGTGACCGAGCGCGTCGGCAAGGCCGGCCAAATCCTGGCGGGCGGCAATCTGGCCATCAATGGCACCGGCAACCTGACCAACGCCGGGGACTTGGCGGCAGCGGGCAATGTCACGATCACCACGCCGGGCACCTTCACCAACCAGGGCTTCTATGACGCCAAGGTCACGACCACGCCTGGGTGCATGCCCGGCTCCACGACCTGCGCCATTACCAACGCGCACCATGACGATCTGGCCTGGCAGCAGCAGAACAACACCGTGGCGGCTGGCGGCACTCTCACGATCCAGGCGGCGAACGTCCAGAACCTGAACGGCACCCTCGCCGCGCAGGGCAACGTCGGCATTACGGCCACCAGCGGCGTCACCAACCAGAGCGGCACCATCCAGTCGGTGAACGGCGATGTGTCGATCACCGCGCCGACGCTGGTCAACAAGGCGATGGACCCGGTGACGCTGCACAAGGACTACGGCGACCTGAACCCGCCTTACGCGGGCGGCTGCAACGGTGGTGGCAGCTACAAGGGCAGCAACTGCTCGGCCAGCGAGACCGTGGCGGCGGGACCGGCAGGCGTCATCCAGGGCGCGCGCGACGTGACTCTCTCCGGCACGACGCTGGCCAACAACGGGGGCCTGATCTCGGGCGGGCGCAACGTCGCGGTCACCATGACCGGCGGCGTGGACAACACCAGCCTCGTGCAGAACGCGAACTGGGCCGGCATGTGGGTCGAAAAGACCGGCATGTTCAGCTCGGACAAGACCCACAGCACGGGCGGCACGACGGTGCTGGGCAGCCAGGAATCGCTGATCCGGGCCGGCAACGCGCTGACGGTGACCTCGGGTGGCCAGGTGGTGAACACCGGCAATCTGATGGGCAACTCGGTGGACCTGAGTGGTGCGGTCCTGGTCAACGGCTACACCAGCCCGAACCAGCCGACGCCGCCGGCCACCGTGCCAAAGCAGGTGATCTCGCTGGGCCCGGCCCCGGTGCCGGCCGGATCGCTGCCGCCGGCCAATCCAGCGACGGACCCGACCCAGCCGTGGCAGTTCAACCCCGTCATCGTGGCCACGCCTGGCGCGCCGACGACGGGCGGTGCGCAGACCATCGACTGGCACTTCACGGCCAACCTGGGCGGCAATCCCCTCACCGCGCCCGGCGCCAATACCAATCGCACGCAGTACCTGACGGGAACCGCAGCCACGTCGGTGCTGGCAGGCGTGACGCCGGACGACCTGCTGTCGCAGTTGCCGGCGAACCTGCGCCCCGGCAGCAACGTCAGCTTCTACTACGACCCGTACACGGAGAACCAGAAGCTGCAGCAAGCGGCGCTGCAGCAGACGGGGCAGGACAGCTTCATCAGCGGCCTGGCCTATGACAGCCAGCACCAGTTGTCGGTGACCGACCAGGAGAAGCAGGACCTGTACCGGAACGCGGCGGCCTATGCGGCGGCCAACAACATTCCGCTCGGCACCGCGCTGACGCAGGCGCAGATCAATGCGCTGGACAAGCCGATGTTGTGGTACGTCGAGCAGACGGTGCCGGACCCCAGTTGCAACACCGTCAGCAGCCGGGTGTGTCCGGGGGTGACGGCGCTGGTGCCGCAGGTGTACCTGCCGGAGGGCTATGCGCAGGCGCTGGCCAAGGCGACTGGCGGCAATATCGTCGGGGACAACGTCAATCTGGACTTCGCTGGTGGGACGATCCGCAACAGCGGGGTGGTGTCGGCCAGTGACACGCTGAGCGTGACGGCGGCAAGCCTGGACCTCAGACCGAATGTGGTGGACATCGGCAAGTCGGCGTACCGCGTGAGCGGCGGCTGGATGGAATACACCGGCACGCAGGTGCAGCCGGGCGGGTTCATGAGCGCGATGCACATGAACATCGAGGTCGATGCCATCCATGCGGTCAATGATGCGCTGCGGATCACTAACCCGGATGGCTCGATCAACCAGGCGGCGACTGATGCGCTGATCGCTCAGCTCAAAGCCAGCCTTGGGGAAGCGTACACCGACGGCTCCGTCAGCGACGACATCCATACCCACTTCATCAAGGAAGACAAGGGTCTTGGGCCCATAGGCCAGGTCATTGCCATTGCGGCGGCCGTGGCCATCGCGATCGTGACGGCCGGAACCGGGACCGCAATCGTTGGTGCGGTGACGAGCACGGCATTCGCAGCGACCACGGTCGGCACGGCAGTTTCCATGGCCGTGTCTGGAATGATCGCGGGCACCCTGTCGAGCATGGTGAGTCAAGTCATCACCACCGGCTCGCTCGATCTCGGGGCCGCGCTTAAGTCAGGCATGGTCTCGGCCGCCACCGCCGGCTTGACACAGGGCGCCTTGGGCGCAATGGGGCTGGCCAATGCCGGGGTGACAAGCATTGGCACGAACATCAGCGTGGGCAACTGGGCAGCAGTTCAGGCCAGCCTGCCCAGCGCATTCGCCGCGAGCGTGGTGCGCTCGGCGATCAGTGCCGGTATCAGTACTGCGGTCTACGGCGGCAGCTTCGGCCAAGCCTTCGCGAACGGCATCGTGCGTGACGTCGCTGCGGTCGGAGCCAATGCAATTGGCGCAACGCTGCCTGGCCTAGGTACGGAAGGGGCGACGCCGGGCACGATCTTGGCGAATGCCGCCAGTCACGCCTTGCTGGGGTGTGCGGCGCAGAGCCTGACAGGTGGCGATTGTGCGGGAGGTGCCATTGGCGGGGCGGCCAGTGCGCTGGCGGCGCCGTTGATTCGGGACGCGATCTACACATACAGCCCTGTCCTGAACTACAGGGACGACCCGACCCGGCAGGCGCTGACGGTGGCCCTGGCGACGTTGATCGGCGGGTCAGCCGCTCTTGTGCTGGGTACCAATGCCACCTCAGCGGCGCTTGCCGCACAGAACGAGGCACTTAACAATGCGACTTCGCAGGGACCAGCACGCGGCATTGCAAATCGTGAGAACGCGCGGCTGACCAAACTGTGCGAGCCGAACTGCACGCAGGAGGACTTTAATCGCATCGATACCCAGGTCCGGCAGGTAGAGGCTGCGGCCACGTTGGCGCGGATGAACAATCTGACGCCGGAACAGGCGCTGAAACTGGCCGACACCTTGTCGAATCTGTTGCCGTACTATGGTTCGGCGGCGATGCTGTACCAGGCGGTGACGGGGCAGACGCTGAGCGGCCAGGAACTTGGGACTGCGGACAGGTGGCTGTCGGGGATTTTGGGCGCGATCCCGGTTGGGGCGGCGGCCTATGGCAAGCTCAGCGAGCTTGTAGCAGCGAAGGGAACCAATGCCGCGACCAGCGGTATGAACGTAGAGATCGCAAGTGGGAAGTTTGACTACCTCTTTGGCCGCGTTGAGAGCGGAACCCATAACGCTGCAAGGTCCAATCAGCTTGCACTGGAGATGAAGCGACTTGGCGTACCTGACACAGATGCCGGGCGCCAAATGCTGACTGATCACCTTGCTCGTACCGTAAATACAGAGGGCAACATTTCCCGTACCTTCTCCAATCAGTACGGGAACTTCGAGGTTCGAGACTCGTTGTTTATCGGTCCGTCCGGCCAAGCGGCGAAGCTTGAGAGCACGTTCCAAGTATTGCCAGACGGGGGACGGAGGCTCAGTACAATCATTCCATTTCAAACGGGGAAGTAAGATGGATTTTCCAGACAAGGATCAGTTTCTGCAGACCTTCGGTATCGAGCCAATAGACGAGGACCCATCCTTGGCGCTATGTCGCTATAGGGTGCGCTCCGAGGTGCATAACTTGGAGTTGCTTCTCTCGTTCAGCGCAGTCCAAGAATCATTTGAGGTACTTCTCTATTGCTCAGGACAAGAAGTCGTCAACTTGGTCAGCGAACGGACCACGAAGATTGAGCTATATCGTGATTCATCAGGGAATGGGGTGCACGCATACTTTGATCTTTGCGGTGCGCAAGCGGAGGCCATCGTGACGTTAGTGCCGGAGATCAAGTGCCGTTGGTGGGTGATCCGGACTGAGTAGTGACGCAGAGGTTGGGAATGAATTAGCCTTGATCCCCGGCCTGTTCTTGCTTTGCCAGGGAGGCAAGGATGACGATCTCGATTTACAACCGCGTTCGTTATGTTGGGGTGGAGGGTTTACGTGAAGGGCTCAGGATTGGGGATCTTGGGTACATCATCGAAAACTACGGTGATGGTAACTACGAAGTAGAGTTCTCCAACGCTGATGGAACAACGAGAGTTCAAGCTGTGCTCACAGGCCGGGACCTAGAACTCGCGGAAAGGTAGAAAGCCATGGCTCGCTTGACGGTCCGGAAGTTGGTGTTTTCCTATTTGGACGGCGGAGCTCACCCCGCTGCGGGGCGCGTCTTCTACTGGCACCCCATTGCAATTGGGGGAGTTGACGCTCCGCGCTACAACAGATACGTCTGTGACGTCCTTGGGGCCATTGCACAGACAATCGAAGACTGTGATCGCTTGCTCAGCTTCCTTAGCGCGGTCGAAGGTGGACGGGAACAAGAGGTCGAGACTGGTGGTAACGACGTCACGCTTACGTTGACCCGTGGAGGGGTGCAGGTCGATATCGAGGCCAATGAAGACTGGGTGGGAACGCCAACTTCGAATCGAAGCTTACGCCCGGTAGTCGGCCTATTAGCAACGGGCACTTGAATATCATGCCATGAAAGCTGAACTCAAATCACTGCATTCTTTGGACTTGGAAGATTGGCTCATTAACTACCGGCCGGATGACGCATCCAGCTTCGGCACGTGGATTCGAGCGTACATTGGCCCACAAGGTGGGAAAGGATCAGAGACATTCGATATACAGGTATGCACTCCCGACTGGCTCAAATTGCAGTGCGCTGCTCAAGGGCCGTTGTGGGGTAGGCATATGTTGATCGTTGATACCTATGATTACAACGCCATCAAGACGCTCATTGAACGCTACATCGCAAACAGTGACGGCAACGATTGGGAATCAATTGCGGTAAAGCTGAGCCGAATTGGCGCATGGGAATTTGAGGACTATCAGCAATGATTCGATGAGAACGGAACCCGGCTTCGGCCGGGTTCGTCGTTTTTGGCTACCGCATGGCCTTGAGGAGTGGTCCGTAGACGTAGATGGCCGCCGTCGCGGTATCGATTGTTACCGCCGGTGCGGCTGCGGCTGCGGCTGCGGCCGCGATGGGCGTCGCGCTGGCCAACATGACGCTGGCGCAAGCCATGACAGTAGCCGCGCTCTCCAGCATGGCCGGCAGCGTTGCGAGTCAACTGGTGTCTGGCCAAGGACTGGATTTTGGCAAGGTGGCAATGGCCGGGCTGGTCGGTGCCGCGACGGCGGGGCTGACCAACGGCATCACCTTCGACGGCAGCAGTTTCGGCGTCAATGGCTTCGACACTGTGCTCAAGGGCACCAACAGCCTGGCGAATCTTGCTGGTACCAACACCCTTGGTGGTGTGCTGCAGGCCGCTCAGGATGGCGCTACAGGCACCTTGGCGCAACAGGCCCTCGGCATGGTAGGCACGGGCCTGATCAACGCCGGGGTGAGTACCGCAGTCTATGGCGGCAGCTTTGGTAAGGCGCTTGCCGGCAGCCTCGTGGCGCAAGGTGCGGCACTGGGTGCCAACGAGATCGGAGCAACCACCGAGGTGGGCTCCTTGCAAAACATCGCGGAGCACGCCGTACTTGGATGTGCTGCGGGGGCTGCTAGCGGAGGCAACTGCGAGTCTGGGGCCATTGGTGCGGCGACGAGCGCCGTCGTGGCACCCCTGCTCGGCAAGGCACTGGATATCCAGACGGATGTCGACCGTGCGAACTCGGTGAATCAGGCGATGGTAACGGCGGTGGCTATGCTGACGGGTGGCGGCGCTGCGCTGGCACTCGGTCAGAGCGGTACGACGGCGGCCAGCATGGCGCAGAACGAGGCGCTGAATAACTACCTAAGCCCCAAGGATAGAGTAGCCTCTGAGAAGGCCAAGCGGGAGTGTGCTAACGGCGTTTGGTCGTCGTGTGCTGCCGCCAATATTTACGCGGAAAGGGATCAAAAGAGTAACGACATCCTGTCCGATGGCCTGACCAAATGTGAGGGAAGTGGCTGTCAGTCTCTTGCCGACTGGATTCAGGATCAGAAGACATCCCTGGGGTGTGGAGCCGCCAGCGGCTCCACAGACTGTCAAGTACTGGACAAGAGCTGGCAGATTGCGCAGGCAAAGGCACAGGGACTTGAACTGCCGACCTTCTCGCCAGATGATCTGATCGGCACTGGTCTGATCAAGGGACTTTTGATAGGGACTTTGAAAGGGGCTGGCTTCACTGGCATAACGAGGTCGTTAGCTGAAAATTCTGGGCTGTCTGGAGTCAAAACCAACGTACTAGACAACATCGCTGCCAGCCAAGCGGCTCGTACAAATTCAAACTTTAGTCAGTACATTGCTGCGGAGGGGAGGCTTCAAGAGGCGCTAGGAATCTGGCCGCCGAATAGCGGAGGTTACGCGCCGGTGTATAACATGACCCTTGGAGTTGGTACTTGGGTGGATCGCTATGGGTATCCGGGAGGATCGTTTGTGTCACCCCTTGGAGCATCATTTGGTTCGAGAGCACTGCCGTCTTCATATCTGACGACCAAGCCATACTTCGAATATCAAGTGTTGCAGCCTATTTCAGGTGTTACGGAGGCAAAAATCCTCCCTTGGTTTGGCCAACCCGGAAAGGGAACGCAGTTTCAATTGCCGAATCCTGTACAGTGGTATATTGATAACAGATATCTAGAGAAGAAGCTGAAATGACGCGAGACGAATTAGAGAGGAAGCTAGCCACAATCGGCGTCCATCCAAATAGCTATTCACTTGACGGTATCCGGAACAGCGATTGTGTATGTGTGGTAGCTGAAAACGGAAGGTGGAGGGTTTTTTATGTCGAGCGTGACAAGCCGCGTGAGCTGGGGGCTTTTAGTGCTGCCGAAGACGCGTTTGAGTTTGTCTATACCACATTCTGCAAATGGCTTGGTGTCAGTCCGGCTTGAATAGCCCTTGCCGGTTCGAAATATGAGGAGAAAATGCCGGCAGTAGGAGGAGGGTCATCGCCAGAGCATTGGAAACGGATGAGCAAGGCAGAAGAGATCGTCTATTGCGTATTGGTCGGTGCGGCTGTGGTGTTTGTTGGATACTTGGTCATCGGAAAATTACTGAGTTGATGTTGTGAAAACCTTGCTGAACCCGGCTACGGCCGGGTTCGTCGTTTCTGCAGGGTGTTGATTTACAGCCTCCTGCAGAGACCGGATACCGTTTGCACGTTGTCGACGACGCCGTGCTTGCTGTCCAGGTCGAAGCACACGAACTGTCGCCGGCCGTCGAGGAAACCCACGTCGGTGCTGGCAGGCGTGACGCCGGACGACCTGCTGTCGCAACTGCCGCCGAACCTGCGCCCCGGCAGCAACGTCAGCTTCTATTACGACCCCGTACACGGAGAACCAGAAGCTGCAGCAAGCGGCGCTGCAGCAGACGGGGCAGGACAGCTTCATCAGCGGCCTGGCCTATGACAGCCAGCACCAGTTGTCGGTGACCGACCAGGAGAAGCAGGACCTGTACCGGAACGCGGCGGCCTATGCGGCGGCCAACAACATTCCGCTCGGCACCGCGCTGACGCAGGCGCAGATCAATGCGCTGGACAAGCCGATGTTGTGGTACGTCGAGCAGACGGTGCCGGACCCCAGTTGCAACACCGTGAGCAGCCTGGTGTGTCCGGGGGTGACGGCGCTGGTACCGCAGGTGTACCTGCCGGAGGGCTATGCGCAGGCGCTGGCCAAGCCGACCGGCGGCAATATCGTTGGGGACAACGTCAATCTGGACTTCGCGGGCGGGACGATCCGCAACAGCGGCACGATCTCGGCGGCCGATACGCTCAGCGTCAAGGCGGCGAGCCTGGACCTCGCGCCCAATGTGGTGGACATCGGCAAGTCGGCCTATGCGATGAAGGGCGGCTGGCTGGAGGTGAGCGGCACGCAGGTGCAGCCCGGCGGGTTCCTAAGCGCGTCCAATATGGACCTGCAGGTGGGGGCCATCAACGCCGTTAACGACGCGCTGCGGATCACTAACCCGGATGGCTCGATCAACCAGGCGGCAACCAATGCGCTGATCGCGCAATTGCAGGCCAACCTGGGCGGCAACTACACCACCGGTACGGTTGCCGACGACATTCACCAGAACTTCATCAAGAAGCAAGGGCCATTGCCGAGTTGGGTCGGCACCATCGCGGCTGTGGCGATCTCTATCGTGACGGCGGGCGCCGGTGCTTCGCTGATGGCCGTCATGATGGCCGGCATGCTGTCAAGCATGGCGAGCCAGGCATTGACGACGGGTTCCGTCAACTTGGGCAAGGCCCTGGAAGCGGGCGCGGTGGCTATGGTGATAGCGGGGCTGACTCAGGGCGTGCTGGCTGGTCTGGAACTGCAAGGTGCCGGCGTCTCTACGATTGGCAATAACATCAGCATGGGCGATTGGGCGGCGGCCCAGTCCAATCTGGGTAACTACCTGGGCGCCAGCGCCGTGCACTCCGCCATCACCGCCGGGGTGAACACCGCTGTCTATGGCGGCAGCTTCGGCCGTGCGTTTGCGACTGGGATGGTCGCGGACGTGGCCGCCCTTGGCGCCAATGCCATTGGCTCCGAAATTCCGGGAATCGGCATGCCCAATGCCAGCCCCGGATCGATCCTGGCGAACGTGGCGGCACACGCGCTGCTCGGGTGTGCGGCGCAGAGCCTGACCGGTGGAAGCTGTGAAGGCGGCGCGATTGGTGGGGCTGCGAGTGCTGTCGTGGCGCCTCTGGTGCGCGATGGGCTGTACGGCGGTACGCAGACCGTGGTCGACAACGGCAACGGTACGCAGACGACCAGCTTCAACAACCTGGGCTACAACGCCGCGACGGTGGCACTTGCGATGCTTGCCGGTGGCAGCCTTGCGACCGCGCTCGGCAAAAGCGCCGATGCGGCAGTGGCAGCGGCGCAAAACGAGTCGCTCAACAATGCATTGAGTGTGAAGGTCGTGCCCCGGCCTGTCCCGACGCCGTTTGGCGTGTTGATGGTGCTCGTTCCGGTCGTGACCGATGATCCTATTGGGACCCCAAATAACGGACCGCAGAAAACCGATCCGTTGACCAACCCTCTGGAGGCGCAGAATGGGGGGAGCCCCATGACGACGCCGAATCAGGGGCCGCGGGGATCGACGCTGACGGGTACTCCTGCCAGCAGTCCGCAAGGGCCAACGATCCTAGCCAACCCCGGTTGCGGATCGGCAGCGGGTCTGCCGTGCGCTGCCTTGACAGTGATGGCCTCTGTCCAGGATGGCATCGACAAGCTGTCCAATATGCTGGACGGAGGCTCCGCGACTGGAGATATCACAAGTAACACGCCACTTGGGCTAGGATCGACGGGGAGAACAGTTCCAAATAGCTTGAACGAGCAACTGGCGATGCAGCAGGTCATATCCAATCCAGAGGCAGGAGCAGTACTACCGCTGAATATGACTGATTCACGCTGGCCGGCATCGGTTGGTTGGGTGAAAATGACACAGAACGTCAACGGCGTTGAGATTCACTACGTGCGCAATACGAATACCGTGCTGTGGACGATTTCAAATTTAAGTGAAAGCCATGCGTGTAATTTGCAATAGCAATAGCGGACAGAAGCTCCCGACTCGGCTGGTGGCCTTGGGCTATACACAGCAGTCGAGTTTTACCGTCTCGGTTGGCAGAGAGTACTACGTGTTTGCCATGGCTCTGTGGCGGGGCGCGTTACTCCTTCTATTGGCAGACGATTATCACCTACCGAATTGGTTTCCTGTGCAGCTGTTCTCAGTAGCCGATCCTCGATTACCGGATGAGTGGTTATTCATGCCCAGCGGAAGCGATGAAGGGATGCTGCAGGCGCTATGGGGGTATGAACAACTGATCACAGATGGGACTCACTACGATGGCCTCTTGGAGCGAGAGCCGGAGGCGCTTCGATATTTTTACGAAGAAGAGAAGCGTCGTCTTCAGAACGATTGATTTGTTGCCACAAACATGGCGTCAACCAAGTGACAACACATACCTCCTTTCATTACGTCGACAGTCCGAGCCAGTATCGCCTCGAGGGCGCTTTCGTTGTTGTGATTCCGCGTGCCATCAGAACGAAGACTGTCTTGCTTGAGAAGCTCGCATCATTGCTCGCGTTTCCCGCCTACTTTGGCTTTAACTGGGATGCGTTGTTTGATTGTTTCCGAGACTTCAGTTGGCTCAATGAGCACATCATTGTGCTCATTCACCCTGAACTTCCGATACTGCCGCGACCCGAGTTGGAGATTTATCTGCGATTGTTGCGAGACTCCGTTCTGGACTGGCGTCCCGGGGATGCTCATCGTTTCGATGTGATATTCGCTAAATCGGACAAGGAGATTGTAGAGGGCTGTCTGCGAGCGGGTAGTTGACTTGCCCCGCTGGGGTGGAGGGCGTAGAGCTGACTGAGCAGTGACTGTGCATTAGGCGCGATTGGTGGGGCTGCGAGTGCTGTCGTGGCGCCTCTGGTGCACGATGGGCTGTACGGCGGTACGCAGACCGTGGTCGATAAGGGCACCTTTCGACTCCCGCAGCGACATGGAGGCGCGCGCTTGTCGGCCGGATTACCCCACCGAGGTGAGCATGGGTATGGTGAGATTGTTGCACGATGACGAGAAAGCTTTGCTTGTCGACATGATTCATGGAACTCCGCAGGCACAAGGGCTGCTTAGCTCGTTGGAGAATGCTGTCGTTGAAGAAATGAACGATGGTGGGATGGGCAGCTTGCGCTTTTGCCAGCTTGGCACTATGGCCCCGCGACGCCTTGGTGCCTTGCTGGCAGAGAGGGAGTTTGTCGATAGCGATGGGATACCGGTAATGGTTGCGATTAACCTAGATGATCGCGGAGAGTTGTTCGAGCTTGATATTTGGAAAGTCGACTTCACCCCCTTGAGGCGGTTTCCTGTCATCGGTAAGCGGCCGGAATGACCCGGGTTGGATTCCCGAAACTGGCGCACGGAGTTCCACGAACATTGGTTCTCGCTGGAACAAGCTCGGGCAATAGCACTAGATCGAGGCGAAGACGTGTCTGTGTTTGCCACAGAAATTGAGGCTGCCATTGCAGCATTGAAGGACCTAGTGGCTACAGTCCGATTCGTAACAGGAATACCTACAAAAAAATGAAAGCCTTGAGGGAAAACGATACGTTTCGCCTGCCGAAGGCAGTCGAAGGCACTGTCATAGGCGAGCGCGAAGCTGTCAGCCTGCCGAAGGGGACATTAGTCGCAGTTGTTCTCGTGCACGGTGATGCTCTCGCGCCCTTGGCATACGAAGTGGAGGCGTTCTTGGAAGACAGCGGCCGGTATGTACTGGCTACCGTTGAGGCTAGTGACTTTCAGTAAGCCGATACGGCAATTATCAAGGACATCGCATTCAGGCGCGCCGGGAACACGTGTCGCCGTTCGCCGCGCCCGGAGATCGTCATCTCGCTTGATGGAATCGGCTATTGGAACAAGCAATAATCAATGTGACGGAACGCCACTACTTCGCAATCTATCGATTCAAACGGCTACCTGAATGGGGACACCATTCTCTCTCCGCTTCCAGCGCTTCGGACTCGCTGCAGGATGTTTCCTGGCGCTATCGGCCTGTGCCCCCATGATTGCGACGGTCCCATCGACCATCGAGGTCACACAGCCAGGTGAGCCTGCCAGACGCGCCCAACTCCTGGCGACCGCCACCATTACGTTGGACACCGGTTATTTCCGCACGCTGGCAGACAAGTCGATTTGGTCGAGAGTCGGCCGCGTGCCGCAGGGCGACGTTTATCGGCCCGTTGGCACCATCTTCACGATCGAGGGCCGCCAGGTCCACGAGGCCTACCTGGCCATCCGCGAGAAGACCCTGGTGGGCTTCTATCTGCCCGGGGAACAGCACTATTCCCCGCTATCCACTGCAGTACCTTTGAACTTGGGAGAAATCGAATGAAACGGGTTGCGCGCATGCTGATCGCCGGACTGGCGGTGTCATCGTTGTTGGCGGGGTGTGCTTCGGGCGTTAAGCACGCTGACATGGCGGCCTCGATGCCCACGATGAAGTCAGGCGAAGGCCGGATCTACTTCCTGCGCTCGGCGTCAATGTTCGGCGCTGCGATTCAGCCTGACCTGCGTCTCAATGACCAGGTGGTGGGCGTATCGAAGCCCGGCGGCTTCTTCTTCGTGGACCGCCCGGCCGGCAAGTATGTCGCTTCGGCCGCGACGGAGACCGAGAAGACGCTGAGTTTCGTGCTTGATGCTGGCGAGACGAAGTATGTGCGCAGTTCGCCCTCGATTGGACTGCTGGTGGGTCGCGTCGTGCTGGACCTGGAATCGCCGGAAAAGGCCAGGGAGGAACTGGCCGGACTTAGCTATACCGGCGATGTGGTGAAGGCCAAGTAGCCTGCGCCAGCGAGTGATGGGCCTCAGGGGCTGCGCCGGAATTCAGACAGATTCGCAGTCGCACTTCCCCATCACGAAGTGAGTACCTAGATGATTCCGAAACTTGAGATCCTTATAGGTAGGAAGATTGTGGGTGCCGACCTGACTCCGCATGATGGTGGGGTTGTTGTTCTCTGGGGACATTACTCTGAATATCTACCGCTACTGTTAAGTGGGAGCAAACGGTCCAAAGGAGTAGATCCTGGTTGGCTCTGAGGTGCTGGACGTAGAGGAGAAGGCTGATGGCGTTGCTTTGGTCCTTAGCTGCGGGGCCAAGATAGAAATAGATCTGTCAGACGATGCGTACTCCTGCCCGGAGCAATGCAGCTCCGGGTACCAGGTCAGCCAATAGTCGTTTGGAATTGAGTTTGCGAACTGACGAACCCGGCTTCGGCCGGGTTCATCGTTTCTGGCTACCGCATGGCCTTGAGGAGAGGTCCGTAGACGTAGGTACCGTTTGCGGTGGCGACCGTGATCAACGTGGGGGATGAATCGGCCTGCAGGCGACGCCATGCGAGGGCGTCGGCCTGGTCGAACGCCTTTCGGCGCAGAAGACATAGAAGTCGAGGAGCGCGCCACCGTGCCAGACAAGCGAAAAGCACGAGCATGAGGAGCGAAGTGACGCCCGCCAGGCGCGCAACCGGGAAGACCGTGGCCGCCGATGGCCGGTTGGCAGGATTCTTGAATCCCCATATTCTTCTGACGAACAAGGGATCCAGCTACGGTGAGGCCTAAAGCCCACTCCAGTCGCCGCAAGTTGCGTGGTGGATTTCCGTAGGGCCACACAGATATTCCATCCATCGTTCTACCAATCTTCCATGAATCAGGAACTGGAACTCCGCAACGCCAAACGCAAGGCAATGGCCCTGCTAATCGCGGCGACGCTCGTCTTTGCGATCACGATCTTCCTCCCACACGGCTTTGCCACCGATTGGGTGCGCGCTGCGGCCGAGGCTGCCATGGTTGGCGGCATGGCCGACTGGTTCGCGGTAGTCGCATTGTTCCGCCGCATTCCGGTGCCGGGGCTCGCGAGCCACACCAATATCATCATCCGCAAGCGCGACGACATCGCCGATGGGCTTGCTGTTTTCGTCAAGGAAAAATTCCTCGATGTGAACTCGGTGGTCGCGCTGATCGACAAGCACAACCCTGCACAGGTCGTCGCCGATTGGCTCGATTCCGCATCCAATACGCGCCGCATGGGCGATGCCGTGGCCCGCTTCGCACGAAGTGCGCTCGACCTGATGGACGAGAAGACAGTCCAGGCGTTTGCCAGGGACGCCGTCGATACCATGATCGATCAGGTGGATCTCACACAGTCAGCGGCGGGGATACTGGAAACGCTGACGCGAGACAATCGGCACCAGGCGCTGCTGCGGGAATCGATCACGCATCTGGTTGAGCTGCTCAAGCGTCCGGACACGCGCGACATGATTGCCGGGCGAATCGCGGAATGGCTCAAGCTGGAGCATCCGTACAAGGAGAAGGTGTTACCGACTGAATGGATCAGCGGTCATGGCGCGGAAATGATCTCGGCGGGATTGTCGCGCGTGCTGACGCAAGTCGAGAAGGACGACAGCCATGAGCTGCGCAGGAAGTTCGACGAGGTGACAAATAGCCTGATCAAGCGCCTGAAGGAAGATGCGTCGTTTCGCGCAAAGGCCAACGACATCAAGCGCTATCTGCGTGAACATCCGGCGTTCAATGCCTACATCGGGGAGCTCTGGGGCGAATGGAGAGAACGTCTCAAGGCAGACCTGGCGCGCGAGGACTCCGCCATCTATCGCAAGGTGGCGGGCGCCGGCCAGTGGATTGGCGAGGAGCTGGCCCGCAACGAATCCCTGCGGCAGGCGCTGAACCAGCACCTGAGGGATGCCGCGCGCACGATGGCGCCCGACTTTGCGGACTTCATCACGCGTCATATCAGCAATACGGTGCGCAGCTGGGACGCGAAGGACATGTCACGGCAGATCGAGCTCAACGTCGGCAAGGACCTTCAGTACATCCGCATGAACGGGACCATCGTTGGCGGGCTGATCGGAGCGATACTCTATCTGCTTGCCCAGGCGCCAGCGCTGATTCGATGAGGCGTGCCGGTGGCGGCCAGTCTCGATGTCAGCCGCCAATGCCCGCACGCGGTAGCCACTCAGCCGCCACCGGCCGCGCCAGCAAAAAACCCTGCCCCCGATCACACCCAATCTCGCGCAGAAACCTCAGCTGCTCTTCATTCTCCACCCCCTCCGCCACCACCCTCAACCCAAGCGAATGCGCCATGGCGACAATCGCGCGCACGATCGCACTGTCACGCCGGTGCGCATCGATACCAGCGAGAAACGACCGATCCACCTTCAGCGTATCCACCGGCAAGGTCTGCAAATACGTGAACGACGAATACCCCGTCCCAAAATCATCAATAGCAAGGCTCACACCACGCTGCGCTAGCTCACCCAGCAGCAATTCCGTCACCCCATTGCCAGTCATTGCCATGCTCTCGACCAGTTCCAGCTGCAGCCTGGCCGGCGGCAGGCCGGTATCGCTCAGGATGCCGGTGAGGTCATGCAGGAACTGCTCGTGGCGGCATTGCCGCGCGGAGAGGTTGACCGCCATCCGGCCGAACGCGAACCCCTCTTCGATCCAGAGGCGCGCCTGCCTGCAGGCTTCGCGCAGGACCCAGGCGCCAATCGACACGATCAATGCCGAATCCTCGGCCGTTGTGATGAACGCACCGGGTCCCAACAGACCCCGCGTCGGATGCTGCCAGCGCAGCAGCGCTTCCACGCTGACGATGGCCCCGCTGCGCAAGTCATAGACCGGCTGGTAGTGCAGGCGGAATTCATCGGCCGCCAGGGCGTTGCGTAACTCGCTTTCGAGCGTGATCCGCTCCATCGAGGCCGCGGTCATCTGCGCGGCGAAGAAGCGGAAGTTGTTCTTGCCTTCGTCCTTGGCCTCGTACATGGCCAGATCGGCCTGCATCAGCAACTGATGCGGGTCGGTGCCGTCGTCGGGGTAGATGCTGATGCCGATGCTCGGCGTCACGAACACGGTTTGTCCGTGTGTGTCGATCGGGTGCCCGACTACCTTCAGCAAGGTCTGGGCAATCTGCGCGACGTGGCGGATGTCTTCGATGTCCTCGATGACCACGGTGAACTCATCGCCGCCCAGGCGCGCTACCGTATCGGTCTCGCGAACGGATTCCTTTAGCCGCCGGGCAATGCTGATGAGCGCGTGGTCGCCCACGCCATGCCCCATGGTGTCGTTGATCAGCTTGAAGCGGTCGAGGTCGAGGAACATCACGGCCACCCGTCTGCCGGCACGCTCGGCGTGGGCGATGGCATGCTTCAGGCGCTCGCTGAACAGGGTGCGGTTCGGCAGGGCCGTGAGCGCGTCGTGCATCGCCAGGTGGTTCAGGCGCTCTTCATCCTTCCGGCGCTGCGTGATGTCCGAAAAGATGGCGGCGTAGTGCGTGCAGCTGCCGTCGGGGTTGTGGATGCCCGAGATCGACAGGTATTCCAGGTAGAGTTCGCCGTTCTTGCGGCGGTTCCAGATCTCGCCCTGCCAGCTGCCTTGCTCGCGTAGCTCGCGCCACAGCGACTGGTAGAACGCGCGGCCCTGCTTGCCCGAGCTCAGTATGCGAGGGGTCTGGCCGATGGCCTCGGCCTGGGAATAGCCGGTCAGTTGCGTGAATGCCGGGTTCACCCGCTCGATCACCCCGTTCAGGTCCGTCACCATGACGCCGTCGAGCGTGGCTTCGAACACGCGGTCGGCCAGCTTCAGGTGGTAGGCGGACTGCAGCAGGGCTTCATCGCGCTCGCGCAGCGCTTGCTGAAGCTCGTGTACATATTCGTACTCGATCGTGCTCAGGATGTCGGCCAGGCTCAGCACGCCCGCCAGTTCGCCGCGGTCGTCGAGTATGCCGACATGGCGGATACGATGTTCGACCAGGGTCTGGCGGGCCATGTAGAGGCTTTGCGACCGCCGCAGCGCGCGCAGCGGGCGGGTGGCATGTTCGGCCACCGTGCCGCCAAGCGCCTGGGCGGCTGCGAGCCGGACAATATCGCGCTCGGTCAGGATGCCGTACTCGTCCGCAGCGTAGCGGACGACGATGGCGCTCAGCCCGCCGGTGCGCATGGTGTGCATGGCCTCGGTCAGGCTGGTGTCGGGCGCCACCATGACAGGCCGGGACAATTTGACGGAATCGATTGGCCTGGCGCGCAGGAAGAATTCCGCGCCATGGCCCAGGACCAGATCGGTCTGCGAGAGCATGCCGAGCGGACGCTCGTCGTTGTCGACCACCAGGCAATGGCGGATGCCCTTGTTCCTGAAATGCACGACGGCGTCGCCAAGGCGCGTGCGGCCGGGCAGGGACTGCACGGGATGGCTCATCAGCGCGCGGATCGGCCGGGACAGGGCGCCGACGTCGTCGCCGAGCGCCAGCGCATCGCGTTCGGTCCAGATGCCGACCGGCCGGCCCTGCTCCATCACCACAATCGAACTGCAGCGGCGCTCCGCCATGCTGGCGACCACTTCGCTGACGGGGGTCAGCGGCTCGCACGCCAGGGTTGATTTTGATACGAGACGTTCGATCTCGATATCCAGGGTTGTATACGGCATGTCGCGCTCTTGTTCTCTGTGTCTTGTTGTTGTTCGGCCTACCCGTCGGCGATCGCAAGCTTAGTGGCGGGAGGGGAGGCAACTGTTGATACAGATCAAGGTGGCATTTGCGTGATGCCAAACCGACACAGCGGTCAGGATCCGGCAAAAAACAATGCCCGCCGTGTCGCCCGGCAGTGTCTGCGGGGCGGCGCGGCGGGCATGCCGATACAGGCTCGGCGCAGACGTGCTGGTTACGCGCGGCTGGCGTGCTGCGTGAATCCGACCTGGCCAGGCTTGCGGTTCGGTGCGAATCCGTTCTCGGCCAGCGTCTCGGCGGCGCTGTCATAGAACGTGCCGATCTTGTAGATCTCGCGCGCTTCCTTCGCGTTGGCTACGTCGCGGCCGAACTCGCGCGACATGCGCACAAGCTGCTCGATCTGTTCCACGGTGCCCATCTTGCGGTCGCGGCGCTGGGTCCAGATGTTGTCCTCGATGCCGCAACGCACGTGCAAGCCCAGGGCGATGGCCATCATGTTCAGCGGCAACACGTTGAGCATGGAGGTCTCCAGCGTCAGCACCGAGCCATTGGGGCAGGCCCGCACGAAGTTCGCCAGGTTGTAGAGGGTTGGCGCTTCGAAGCCGCCGCCGATCGCCACCCAGGTCAGGATCAGCGGCACGTTGCAGCTGCCCTTGCGCATCATCCGCTCCACCGTTTCCAGCTGCGCGATGGTGGCAAGCTGGAAATGGGTCTGGATGCCATTGCTGCTGAGGCGGCGGATATGTTCCTCCACCCATTCCGGCCCGGCGGGAATGGTCATCTCGCGATAGGCGCGATAGTTCGCCGGCTCGGCCAGCGAGGTGCCGGCCACGTCGGCCGCGCACATCTGCTCGACCACGTTCATCTGGTTGGTGTTGATGGCGATCGTCACCTGGTCCGGCGTGGGCTTCAGCTCGGCCAGCATGTGGCGGGTATCGTCCGACAGCCACTTGGCGACATCACCGTCGCTCTCGGGCGCAAAGGAAATCGAGCCCCCCACCTGCAGGATCATGTCCGGCACGCGGGCACGGATGCCGGCCAGCAGTTCGTTGAACTTGGACAGGCGCTTGGAACCCTTGCCATCCGCTTCACGCACATGCACGTGCAATACGGTGGCGCCGGCGTTGTAGCAGTCCACGGCTTTCTGGATCTGCGCTTCCATGGACACCGGGATATCTTCCGGGAAATCGGAAGGCATCCATTCCGGACCATAAGGGGCTGCGGTAATCACCAGCTTCTGCTGGTTCTCGGGGAACAGTGAACCGTCGATGAAATCCATGTCTCTCTCCTGGTGGTGGTGGTTGGCTCAGGCGGCCAGTGCGGGTTCGGGGGTACGGTTGTCGGTGGCGCGCTCGCCGATGCCAAACGGCTTGTCGCCGATGATGCCGGCGCGCTCCATCTTGCGGTGGCAGGGCGCGTAGTCCATCACCGCGTAGTGCTGGGTGCTGCGGTTGTCCCAGATGGCCATGCTGTTGGCCTTCCAGCGCCAGCGGACCTGGTATTCGGGAATGAACGCCTGCGACAGCAGGTAACGCAGCAGCTCGAGCGCGCCCGGGTTGTAGTCCTGGCCGTAACGCACATTGGCTGCCGTGTGGAAATTGGTGAAGTGGGTGGTGAAGGCGTTGACGAAGAGGATCTTTTCACCGGTCTCGGGGTGGATGCGCACCACCGGGTGCTCCGGATCGGGATACTGTTCCTTCAGTGCCAGGCGCCGCTCGATCGGCATGGCGGCGCCAAAGCTGGCCTCGATGCTGTGCCGGGCGCGCAGGCCGGCAATCTGCGTCTTCACGTGCTCGGGCAGGTTCTCATAGGCGAGCGCCATGTTGGCCCACATCGTGTCGCCCCCGACGGCGGGGCTCTCCACGCAGCGCAGCACGCATCCCATGGGCGGCGCTTCACGCCAGGTCGCATCGGTGTGCCAGGCGTTCTCGTAGCGGTCCATCGGCTGGTCCGGTTGCTTGTAGATCTGCACCAGGCCCGGGTATTTCGGATGGCTGCCGGCTACCGGGTGATTCTCCAGGCGGCCGAACCGCTCGGCAAACGCGACGTGCTCGGCGCGGGAGATGTGCTGGTCGCGCAGGAACAGCACCTTGTGCCGCAGCAGGGCGGCACGGATCTCTCCGAACAGCCCGTCATCGTGGATGGCATCGGCCAGGCTCACGCCCGTCAGTTCGGCGCCAATGGTGGCGGTCAGTTGTTCTACGCGCATCATGCGGCCTCCGTGCGGGTAATGACGGAAGCCGGGCATGCGATACCGCGTCCTGCCGGGCGATGGGAAATGCTGGTTGAAGTCACTCTTTGTCTCCTGCCGTTTTGGATCGGGGTCAGTCAACGCGTCTTGGCGTCAGGTGAAAATTACTGTCCGGGACGAGGGGAGACTTTTCATTGCGCGACACGCTCATTGCGTTTGATGCCAAGGGTGGGGGCCCGGCCGCAGCAATTTGATCGCCGTCAAACTTATCGCTTGCTGCCCACACCATCCTTGCAGGAAAGATCAGAGGAGGGCGCATGACGACACAGGTTCGCGCGGCGGCGTTGACGGGTTACTTCGACGTAGCGTCGCAATTGGGGCTGGATACGGAACCGATCCTGCGCGCGGCAGGCGTCTCGCGCGCCTTGCTCGATGACCCGGACCAGCGCATTCCGGTGACCACGGTCATGACCTTGCTGGACGAGGCGGCGCGCGCCAGCGGATGCCAGTCATTCGGCCTGCGCATGGCCGCGACGCGCCAGCTCGCGGACCTGGGCGCCATCAGCCTGTTGCTGACACACCAGGCCACCCTGCGTGATGCATTACGCACCCTCATCCGTTATCGCAGCCTGATGAACGAATCGCTGGCGATGCTGGTGGAGGACGCCGGCACGACGGTGATCGTGCGCGAGGAAATCGTACTGGAGGATGCGCCGGTATCCCGCCAGGCCATCGAGCTCGCCACCGGTACGCTGCATCGCGCGTGCAGTGTCCTGCTTGGTCTGCAGTGGAACCCGCACAGCGTTCATTTCACGCATGACGCGCCAGCCGATCTGCGGCTGCATCAGCGGATGTTCGGCTGCAAGCTGAAGTTTCACAGCGAGTTCAACGGGATCGCCTGTGCCGCCGCGGATCTCGACCATCCCAACCCGATCGCGGATCCGATGATGGCGGAGTACGCGCGCCGCTGTCTGGAGGCGCAGTCGGTGGCCTGCGCGACATCCTGTGTGCTGGAAGTTCGCAAGGCCATCTATTTGCTGCTGCCAATGGGCCACGCTTCGATCGAACAGGTGGCCCGGGGACTGGAGATGGAAGTACGAACACTGCAGCGCAGGCTCAAATCGGCGGGTACCGTGTTCTCCCATCAGGTCAATGACGTGCGGCGCGAACTGGTGGTGCGGTACCTGGTCAGCGGCGGCCATCTGCTGGCCGAGGTGGCGGAGCTGCTCGGCTTTTCGATGCCGAGTTCCTTTACGCGCTGGTTCTCGGGCGAGTTCGGCGTCTCGCCGTCGCAGTGGCGTCAGCGGCTGGTGCAAGCCGTGACACCAGTGGAGTATCGCGCACCGGTGTGCCTTCGGCATGGTTAGGCCACAGTTTTCAGGGTCGTTTCCTTACCCTCCCGGGCGAAGGCATCTGCCTGCGTCGTTGCGGGATGTTATGAAAACAGGTCAGCGTGGAGCAGCCGCCTTAAGCCTCAATACTCGCGCAGGATCCAGCTGCTGATCGATGCAAAGTACTCACGCAGCCATGCATTGAAGCGCAGGTACAACGGCGTGCCGGCGCCCACGCCGAAGACTTTGCTGAATCCCGCCTTCCGTGCAATGCCCAGGGCGCGCCGCACGTGAAAATCGCTGGTCACCACGATGATCGATCCAGTGTCATCAACACCTTGCTCTTCCAGCATGCGCCGGCTGAACACAAGGTTCTCCTCGGTACTGGTGCTGCGGCGCTCGCGAATCAACCTCTCCGCCGCAACGCCACGCGCCATAAGGTAGTCGGCCATGATGTCCGCCTCGGTGCAATGCCGCTCGAAGTCCTGTCCGCCACTCACCACCACCTTCGCCGCCGGCCATCGCTGGGCTTGCACCAGCCCCTTGTCCAGTCGTGCTTTCAACGCGGGCGATGCCGTGCAGTCTGGTGTGCCGGAGCCAAGGACGATGATCGCCTTGATCGGAACTCCCGCGGGCACGGTCACGCCGGCGTCGCTGCGGATACCGTGGAAGTACACACCCACGGTCAGAAGCCAGACGGCAAACGCGGTCCACGCTGCACGCCATAGCCACTGCCTGCGCCGATTGGCCTGACGCCAGCGTGCGACACGATGCCAGCCCAGCGCGAGCAGCAGGAACGCGATGCCGATGCCGCCGGGGAGCACGATGCCGAAGCTGAACAACCCCATGGACATCAGCCCGATGGCGTCGCCAAGCAGTACGGCGCCCACAAGCGCCAGGGCAAGGCGTATCCATTGCCTGCCGGGATTCAGTGACCGCGCCATGGTCGTCCTCTTGTTAGCTGCCATCGTGCCTGTGCAACGTGTCGCTGCTGAACTTCATGTTTGTCCCTGATTGATGGGCTCGCCGCATTGTGGCTGCAAGTAGCCTATCGCAGACTCCATCACTATCGATTCTGCGCGTTTCAGCAATAAACTGCCGAATGCGCGCGATGCAGCGTCGCTTGCTTCGCCTGCAAGCCGAGTCGGCCTTTGACTTTGAAGGCGCATGCACCATGCTTACCAGGGTCCGTATGCCGCAAGGCAGTCCCGCAGGAAGTCCGTGTGCCGAAAGCGACGCGACCAGCCGATCCAGGGCGCCGCATAGTTCCTGGCGGTCTCTCGCACAGCATGGACATATCCCGCTACATCTCCCGGAGATTCGAACATGAAAGTCCTGATTGTCCTGACCTCTCACGACCAACTTGGCAACACCGGTGAAAAGACCGGCTTCTGGCTGGAAGAACTCGCGGCCCCGTACTATGTGCTGAAGGATGCCGGTGTCGAGGTCACGCTCGCATCGGTAAAGGGTGGTCAGCCGCCGCTCGATCCGAAGAGCAATGATCCCGCCTTCCAGACCGCCGCGACCCGCCGCTTCGACGCCGATGCCGACGCAAAGGCAGTACTGGCGTCGACGCGGAAGCTGTCCGATGTCTCGGCCGGCGACTACGACGCGGTGTTCTATCCAGGCGGCCACGGTCCGATGTGGGATCTCGCCGAAGATGTCCACTCCAAAGCCCTGATCGAAACCACGCTGGCGAGCGGCAAGCCCGTCGCGCTGGTCTGCCATGCGCCGGGTGTGCTGCGTCATGTGAAGGCGAAGGACGGCAGCGCGATGGTCAAGGGCAAGAACGTCACGGGATTTACGAACAGCGAAGAGGCCGCGGTCGGCCTGACGGATGTCGTGCCGTTCCTGGTCGAGGACATGCTGAAGGCAAACGGCGCCAACTATTCCAAGGCCGGAGACTGGCAACCGTATGTCGTCACGGACGGCCTGCTGGTCACGGGCCAGAATCCTGCATCCTCGGATCCCGTTGCCCATGCGCTGCTGACGATGTTGAAGCATCGCTGACACGGAACCGTTCGGCCCTTCTAATACACCCCCGGCACCATCCTCCAGGTCCTCGCGCAATACGCCTCATACTGCGCCCCAAACTCCGATCGCAACAACGCTTCCTCCGCACGGATGCGTGCCACCAGCGGCGGGATCATCAGCAATGTCAGGAGCACGCCCACACACGAGCGAAAGGCCAGTACCCATCCCAGCGAACTGACGACGAAGCCGAGATAGCTTGGGTGCCGGATCACGCCATACAGGCCGGTGGTCACGAGCTTGTGCCCGCGCTGGATCGCGACCAGCCCGCTGAATCGCTTGCCCAGGATGAAGACAGGCACCAGCCGCAATACGCCACCACCGGCGAACAGCGCCACGCCGATCCAGCGCAGGGTGTCGCCGTCGATGACCCAGAAGCCGATGCGGTCGTTCCACGCTGGCACATAGCCGGCCAGCAG
This sequence comes from Cupriavidus sp. C3SS-1, assembly GCF_057073755.1. Classification (NCBI taxonomy): domain Bacteria; kingdom Pseudomonadati; phylum Pseudomonadota; class Betaproteobacteria; order Burkholderiales; family Burkholderiaceae; genus Cupriavidus; species Cupriavidus sp. C3SS-1. The sequence goes on from NZ_CP172699.1 coordinate 48,489, forward strand.
GCCGAGCACGCCGAACGCCGCCAGCACCCAGCGGTTGCCGCGGTCTTCGCGTTCGCCGCTGCTGATATTGCCTTGCGAGAAGACGGCGACCACGGCGAGCGCCATGGTTGCTTCGGCTAATACGATCCGCGCGGGATGGGCGAAGAAGGGCGCGATGCCGCCCCAGCCGAGAACGGGCAGCGCCAGGTAGGCAAGGGTGCCTGCCAGGGTGAAGACAGCCATGCCGATGGATGAACGCATGCCGGGCCGCCATAAGGAGGATGCTGAACCTCTAGCGTATGCCGTTTGGCCACCGGTTGCTGGCCGCCCTGGCATGTTTCAATACGGCTTTGCCGAAGACACGTCATGCAGCAAATCATGCCTCTCATCGATATCAGGAATCTCCAGCAAGCCGCCATCGCCTTCGGCGAAGCGCGCGGCTGGGGCAAGTATCACAGCCCCAAGAACCTGGCCATGGCGCTGAGCGTGGAGGTGGCCGAACTGGTCGAGATCTTCCAGTGGCAGACCGAAGAGGAATCGCGCGGGATCATGTCGACGGACGAGCGCGCGCACGTGGAGCAGGAACTGGCGGATATCACCATCTACCTGACGCAGATGGTGACGGCGCTGGGTGTGGACCTGGACGCGGCGGTGCGGGCGAAGATGGAGATGAATGCGAAGAAGTATCCGATTCGCGACGTCGGCGCCTGACCGGCAGTCATTTTTATATCCAAGCCGGGAATGACGATCGGCTATTGCGGCCGCAAATCATAAATAGCTTTGATAGTTGTGGGTGCCATGGCCCTGACGCGGGGCGGGCCATGGCATCCGTCACGCATCGATGCGTTAGCGTCCCACCAACACCTCCCTCCCATTCACCGCCTGCACCGGCCGCGCATTCATCTTGTACAGCTTTCTGAACGCCTCAAGCTGCGCGGACGAAATCGACACCGGTGTCTTCATCACCACCCATCGCACATCTTCGCTGCAAGGCGGCGTAGTCAGCGAGCCGATGAACGTGTAGTTGTCGCGTTTCGCTGGCAGCAGGTCACCAACGTTGATGTTGCCATCCAACGCGTGCTTGTCACCGGTCTTCGCCGGCAGGCTGGCGAACACCGGTTTTAGCGCCGCATTCGCTTTGCCCGTGCGGAACAGCACGGCGATCACCGCCAGCTTGCCTTCCGCACTCTTGTGCACAAGGTGCGCCACCAGCGGATAGGACTTGCCGTCGATCTTCTCCTCGCTCGGTGTGTGGAAGTGGAACTGCGCAAGCTTGTACTGCGCGCCATCGATGGTGAGCGTGCCGCCATTGGCTGGTTCGACCTGGATGGTGTGGCCGTTGTTGATGACCTCGGCATTCGCGGGCGCATAGGAGAGATCGATGGCCTGTGCCGTGGTGCCGGTCACCTTGCGTGTCTCGATATTGATCGGCGACTGGCGCTGGCCCGTACCACACACGGCGTAGTCCGCTTCGAGGTGGGCCCACTGGCTCGCGCCAGTCTTGCCCTGGTAGGTCCAGTGCGGCGGTTCGTTGGCGCTGGCAATCGACGTGAGAAGCAGTGTGCCCAATGCTGCAATCGCAATGCGTGTCTTCATCTGATGGTTACCGTTGTGGAAACTAAGGGACGAGCAGGCGGCCGCATGCCTGAACGGACCGATGCCCATGGCTCCGGAACGCTGCCTGATTGGCAGGGTTGACCGGGGGAATGCATCAAACCGTCTCATTGGACCGGGCAAGTGTAGCGGGCTATCGGGTGCGACCACGCGAATCCCATGACGCCGGTATGAATGATGCGCCACAAACAAAAACGGGCGGCCTGGCTTGGCCGCCCGGGCGCAGAAACGCGCAGTACCACATGAACACTCAACTACCCCGATACGTCCCGAAGCTCCACGGCGAGCACAGCAGCGGCACATGGTAGTGCTGCGCGGCATCGGCAACGGTGAAACGCACCGGGACGATATCCGCAAACACGTCCGGCGTCTTGAAGTAATCGGCCACCCAGAAGCGCAGTTCGAAATCCCCGGTGCGCGCCTGCGTGGCGGGCAGCATCGGTGTGTCGGTGCGGCCGTCGCTGTTGGTGCGCGCACGGGTAATGAGTTTGGGCGGCTGCGTGCCCATGTCGAACAGTTCGATCTGCATGCCGGCGATGGGCCTGCCGAGCGATACGTCGAGTACGTGAGTACTGATGCCTGCCATGTCGGTCTCCTTGTCAGCAAACGGGCCGCATCAGCTGCCGCGATAGTAGTTGTAGCTCCACGGCCCGAACAGGACGGGCAGGTGGATGCGCTGGCTCGCGTCCGTCACGCGAAAGCGCAGAGGGATCTTTGACAGGAACAGCGGCTGCGGCAGGTTGGCCTTGCGCGCGGCGAAATATTCGTCCACGTGCAGCAGCAGTTCGTAGGTGCCCGTGCGGTAGGTGTCGCCGATCAGCAGCGGCGGTTCACTGCGGCCGTTGGCGGCCAGCGTGACAGTCTGCATATGGCGCGGCTGGCCGTTGTCGATGCGGTACATGTCGACGCGCATGCCGGCGGCGGGCGTGCCGTGCCAGGTATCGAGCGCGTGCATGGTCAGGCGCGGACTCAGGCCGCCTTGCTGCACGGGGCCGGTGGTCTGGTTGGGCGCGGTCTCGGCCAGCGCGTTGCCGGCCAGCAGGGCGCCGCCGCCCAGCGTCAGGGATTGCAGCGCGAAGCGGCGGCGGCTGGCGTCGAAGTCGGGATCTTGCTGGTCGCGCATATCAGGCTCCACGCTTGTTGGCGAGCTGGCGGATGCCGAACACCACCAGCACCGCAGCCGCGATTTCGATGACGGCCACCACGTACAGGCCGGTGGTGACTTTGCCCGTGGCGGTCTTGATCAGGCCCATCGCATACGGCGCGCCGAAGCCGGCCAGGTTCGAGACGGAGTTGATCAGTGCCACGCCCACCGCAGCGGCGCTCCCGGCCAGGTAGCGGTTAGGCAGCTGCCAGAAAACGGGAATCGCGCTCATGGTGCCAACCAGCGAGGCCGTCATGGCGAGCAGGGCGATCACCGGCGACAGCGCGTTCATGCCGAGCAGAATCGCGAGCACAGCCATGGCCCCGCCACCAACCAGCGCCGCGGTGCTGAAGTGCCAGCGCACTTCATTGCGGCGATCGGAGTGTGCGCCGTTGGCGATCATGCCGATGGCGCCGCACAGGTAGGCCACCGCGGCAATCCAGCCGACCGCCATCGGTGTGGTGAAGCCCACGTCCTTGATGATGGTCGGGATCCAGAATGTCAGCGTCGAGTTGGCGCACAGCAGGCAGAAGTAGATCGCGATCAGCAGCCACACCTTCGGGTTGGTGAACACGCTGCGCCAGTCGTGGCCGCGTTCGCCCATGGCGGCGTTGTCGCGCTTGAGGGCGTCGAGCACCACGCGCTTTTCATTGTCGGTCAGCCACTTGGCCTGCTCGGGCTTGTCGGTCATGTAGAACCAGGCAAAGATGCCGGCCAGCACGGACGGAATGCCTTCGATGATGAAGAGCCACTGCCAGCCGTGCATGCCATGCACGCCGCCCATCGATGTCATGATCCAGCCGGCCAGCGGGCCGCCGAGCACGCCGGCGATGGCCGATGCCGACATGAACGTGCCGAATGCGCGCGCGCGGCGTTCCGACGGATACCAGTAGGTCAGATAGAGAATCACGCCGGGATAGAAGCCCGCTTCGAACGCGCCGAGCAGGAAGCGCAGCGTGTAGAACTGCAGGGGCGTGGAGACATGGGTCTGCAGCATGCAGATCACGCCCCAGCAGATCGTGATGCGCATGATGGTCTTCTTGGCGCCGATCTTCTGCAGCAGCATGTTGGACGGCACTTCGAACAGGAAGTAGCCGATGAAGAAGATGCCGGCGCCCAGGCCGTACACCGCTTCGCTGAATTGCAGCGAATCGAGCATCTGCAGCTTGGCGAAGCCGATGTTCACGCGGTCCAGCCACGCCAGCACCCACAGCACGCCCAGGAAGGGCAGCAGGCGCCAGGAGACCTTGCGGTAGACGCTGGCTTCAGCGTCGTCCGCTGTGCCGGCGAAGATCGGCACGCCTTGCTTCGTAATGGACATGGTGTCTCCTGTCTCGTCAGTTTGCGTCGTGCGGCCCGGCTGCCCGAGAGGCGATGCGGCGGGCGCCGTCGTTTGGTTGGAAGCAAGTATAGGAACGCGCTGACAGGGGGGAACGGGAGGGCTGGTATAGGCCCTATATCAGCATCGATATGGAGCGCAAAGCCTTGTGCGGCGCGGGTTTGCGGGCGATCCGGCGTCAGGTTGGCGGGATTATGGATTACCCTATGCCGGCCCCGTTCCACGCACGCGCTCACAATCCCTGTCGTTCCCGCGAAGGCGGGAACCCAGCGGCTTGTCCTCGGCGAGGACCTTGAAAGTCACTGGGCTCCCGCCTTCGCGGGGACGACAAGCGGCGATAATGCGACGATTGCGTCGCCGGCTGCGCCCGGCTGCCATCCTCGCCCAGGACTCCATCATGATCCGCGCCGACGATCCCTTCGATACCTACCTGCTGCGCGTGCTGTGCATCCTGATTGCCGAGCAGAGCGTCTCGCGCACGGCCATCCGCCTGAACCAGTCGCAGCCGGCGATCAGCTCGGCGCTCAAGCGGCTGCGCGTAATCTTCAACGACCCGCTGCTCACGCGCGAAAAGAACGTGATGGTGCCCACCGAGCGCGCCTTGCAGATCGCGCGCAACGCGCAGGCCGCGCTCAGTGCGCTGGACAACCTGCTGGTGTCGGATGACCGCTTCGATCCCGCCACCACCGAGCAGACCTTCACCGTGGCGATGCCGGACTACCTCGCGCCGCCATTCTTTGCGCACGTGGTGCGCGAATTCCGACGCGCGGCGCCGCATGCGCGCCTGGTGGCCGTGCCGCTGAGCGCGAGCTTCGACTACGAACAGGCCTTGTCGGAAGGCACGGCGGATATCGTCATCGGCAACTGGCCCAACCCGCCGGAACACCTGCACCTGTCCGTGCTGCTGGAGGACGAGGTGGTCTGCATGGTGGCGCAGGACAGCGTGCACAACCAGCCAGGCAAGTTCACCGCGCAGGCCTATCTCGGTGCAGCGCATATCGTGCCCACGCCCTATTCGCGCGACCAGCGCGGGCTGGTCGATTCAGGACTCAGCACCATGCGCGTGCACCGCGACAACCGCGTGAGCTGCCCGTATTTCAATCTTGCACCGAGTCTGATTCCTGGCACCGACCTGATCCTGACCACGGGGCGCCACTTTGCCAACTATCACGCGCAGCAGGTGCCGGTGGCCGTGCTGAGGCCGCCGATCGAGTTTCCGTTCATGCGCTTCTATCAGCTATGGCATCCGTCGCGCCACCGCTCTGCGGCACATATGTGGCTGCGCGGCATGCTGACGGCAGCCTCGCAAGCGTTGCGCAATCTGCGCGACATGCCGGCAGCGTAGCGGTATCGGATTCTGTTATGCGACCTATAGGGTGGCGGGCCTCGCCGCTGCCCGGAGCGCTTCCTATACTCGGCCCGTATTCAACGTCCATGCCTTGCCGACGCGGCGGGTTTTACGGGAGAGCAGTCCATGTCACAGTCAATCGATCTCGCGCCGGTCAACGCGCTGGACCAGGCCGGCTTCGAGCGCGTGTTCGGCAGCGTGTTCGAGCACTTTCCGCAGGCGGCGGCAGGGGCCTGGGCACAGCGCCCGTTTGCATCGGTGGCGGCGCTGCATGACGCGATGATGGATGTGGTGCGCAAGCTCGACGACAAGGGCCAGCGCGATTTCCTGAACCTGCACCCGCTGCTGTCCGGCGCGAACATCCGCGCGGGCACGATGACGGCGGACTCGAATGCGGAACAGAAGAGTGCGGGGCTCGATGCGATGTCGGCGCAGCAGGAAGCATCGCTCGATAGCTTGAACCAAGCCTATCTCGCGCGTCATGGTTTTCCGTTCATCATCTGCGTGCGCCACTACACGCGTGAGGGCATCTTCGCTGCGCTGGAGCGCCGCGTGGACCGCAGCACGCCAGTGGAACTGGACGAGGCGCTGGCGCAGATCGCGGCGATTACACGCGGGCGCCTGAACGCGCGGCTGACGGCCCTGGTGTCCTGATCCCGCTGCGTGCGCGTGCAGGCTGGCGGCGCACGCCCACTGGCCCCTGCGATCCTTCGACACGATGCGAGATTCGTCGTGCGTCGCTGTCGTGAATGCATGCATTCACGAATCGATCCGATGCTCCCTGGCATCGCGCCGAGTCGCTTCTTGCGTGACGATGCGCTGCCATGCAACCGCCGTTGCCATGCAGTGTCCGTCGTCTGTCCGGCCAAGCCGCGCCGAAGCTTCACGTTGATCGCGGCGCAGCAAATGTTTCGCTGCACTGCGTCGCGCGCGCTCGCACACGTCGTCTTGGCGCAGGCGACGTTTGGCTGATCGAACATGCAGACAAGGCGTCGTTCCTTTACAACCCATTACAAAGACTTACAACGCTTGTGCGGTTTGCAACATATTCTCCGGTTAGCTTCCAACAACAAGCGGAGACATACCGTGTCTGACTTTTCCAAATCCTGTTCTTACAGCGCATTGCGCATCGTCGCACTGGCCGGGGCCCTGGGGCTGGCAGCGTGCGGCGGCGGTGGTGGTGATGATTCAGGTGGTGGTGGCCAGGGAACGCTGAAGGTCTCGATGACCGACGCGCCGGCCTGCGGCTTCGACCATGTCTTCGTGACCGTGAACCGGGTGCGCGTGCATACCAGCGCCAATGCCGATCCGGGCGCCAGCGGCTGGGTCAACATCGACGTAACGCCGGCGCGCAAAATCGACCTGCTGTCGCTGACCAACGGCGTGCTGTCCACACTGGGCCAGACCGCGCTGCCGGCCGGTAACTATCAGCAGATCCGGCTGGTGCTCGACGCGAACAATGGGGCCGGTTCGGCGGCGCTGGCCAACTCCGTCGTACCGACCGGCGCTAGCGAGCAGACGCTGGATACACCGAGCGCGGTGCAATCCGGCATCAAGATCAACCGTCCGTTCACGGTAGCATCGGGCACGCTGACCGACCTGGTGCTGGACTTCGACGCTTGCAAGTCCGTGGTGAAACGTGGCAACGGCAGCTATGGCTTGAAGCCGGTCGTGACGGCAATCCCCATGGTGGTCAGCGGTGCCGTGACCGGCGTGGTGAGTTCGGCCCCGGGCGCCAGCGTCTATGCCGAGCGCAACGGCGTGGTGGTGAAGGCGACGGTGGCGGATGCCAACGGTAACTTCACGCTCTCGCCGATCGAGCAGAGCAGCACTGCCGGTCCGGTCGATGTGGTGGTGGTGCCGGGCTCGGCCAATGGCCGCGGCACGGGCATCGTGCGCAGCGTGCCGGTCGTGGCGGGCGGCAGTACCGCGATCTCGACGGCGGGCTCGCCGATGTCGCTGCCGACGTCGGCGTACCGAAAGGTTTCGGGCACGGTGTCGCCGGCATCTGCCGACGTGACGCTGCGCGCGCTGCAACTGGTCAGCGGCGGCACCTTCGAGATTGCCGCAACCGCGGCCGCGAGCGATACCGGTGCCTACAGCTTCTTCCCAGCTGCGCCGGCACTGCCGGTGGCGGCCCCGGTGATTGGCACGTACCAGGCTGCGTTGCCGATCCCGCTGCAGCCGGACGGCGCCGCGGGCGGCAAGTACAGCGTGCAGGCCACCAGCGCGGCAGGGGTGGTGAAATCGCAGCCGGTGGATGTCAACACCGCCGACGTGATCCAGGACTTCTCGTTCTGATTGGACCGGTTCAACCGGGGGAGCCGGGAGCGGGCGCTTGCCTGCGCCCGGCTTTGTTTCGACTGGTGCCGCCTTCTCATTTCCGCTGGCTGCGGTTTCCCGCTAGACTTCGATTCTCGCGCCCAGGGAGATCGCGCCATGGCAGCACGCACAATGGGCAAGTCCGCATCCACGCCGGCCAAGCCGGTTGCCTCCGCACCGCAGCGCGCCTCGCGGCGCAAGACCGGGGCCGATACCCTGATACGTCTGATACGCGTCGGCATCGGCGGATGGAGCTACGCGCCGTGGCGCGACAATTTCTATCCCGACGGCCTCGCGCAGTCGCGTGAGCTGGAATACGCCAGCCGGCACCTGACGGCCATCGAGATCAACAGCACCTATCACGGCACCCAGAAGCGCGCGTCGTTCGCCAAATGGCGCGACGAAACGCCCGATGATTTCGTGTTCTCGGTGAAGGCCTCGCGTTTTGCCACCAACCGCCGCGTGCTGGCGGAATCGGGCGAATCGATCGCGCGCTTTATCGATTCCGGCATCGCGGAGCTTGGCTCGAAGCTCGGGCCGCTGGTCTGGCAGTTCGCCCCGACCAAGCAGTTCGACGCCGGGGATTTCGAAGCCTTCCTGCAATTGCTGCCGGATTCCGTGGAAGGCGTGAAGCTGCGCCACGTGCTGGAAGTCCGGCATGACAGTTTCGCGGTGCCCGAATACCTGAAGCTCGCGCGCAAATACAAGGCCGCCACGGTCTATACCGACTCGGCGAAGTTTCCATCGATCGCGGACCTGACCACGGATTTTGTCTACGCGCGCCTGATGGAAAGCAGCGAGAAGCTGCCGACCGGCTACGGGCCGAAGGCGCTCGACGCGTGGGCCGGACACGCGCAGACCTGGGCCGCGGGCAAGGCGCCGGCTGAACTGGAGCAGGTGGAAGACAAGCAGCCAGCGGCGAAAAAACGCGAAGTCTTCATCTTCTTCATCAACGGCGCCAAGGAACGCGCCCCGGCGGCCGCGCAGGCATTGCTGTCGCGCCTGGGCTGGGCGCCGCAGGAACCGGTGCCGGTGAAAAAGCGCGCCTGAGGGCGGTCGACCGAAACCCCGTTGCTACAATCCGGCATGAACGAAAACTCCCAAACGCCGCAAGCCGGCGCCCCCGCCGCGGATTTCTCCGCCCTGCCACTGTCGCCGGCCATGCTTGCCACGCTCGCCCAGCTTGGCTATGACGAGATGACGCCGATCCAGGCCGCCAGCCTGCCGTTGACGCTCGCCGGACACGACCTGATCGCCCAGGCCAAGACCGGCAGCGGCAAGACCGCCGCGTTTGCGTTGGCCCTGCTCCACCGGCTGGACACGCGCCGCTTCGACGTGCAGGCCATGGTGCTGTGTCCCACACGCGAACTGGCCGACCAGGTCACGCAGGAAATCCGCCGCCTGGCGCGCGCCGAAGAGAACATCAAGGTGCTGACGCTGTGCGGTGGCTCGCCAATGCGCCCGCAGGTCGACAGCCTGGTCCATGGCGCGCATGTGGTGGTGGGCACGCCGGGCCGCATCCTCGACCATATCGACCGCGGCAGCCTGGAGCTGTCGGCGATCAACACGCTGGTGCTCGACGAAGCGGACCGCATGCTCGACATGGGCTTCTTCGACGATATCGCTTACGTCGCCAGCCGCTGTCCGGGCGAGCGCCAGACGCTGCTGTTCTCGGCGACTTATCCGCCCGGGATCGACAAGCTGACGCAGAAGTTCCTGCGCAAGCCGCGGGAGGTCAAGCTGGCCGAGCGGCACGACAGCACCAGCATCCGCCAGTATTTCTATGAGGTCGAGGAAGGCGAGCGGCTGAACGCCGTGGGGCGCCTGCTCGACCATTTCCGTCCGGCCAGCACGCTGGCATTCTGCAATACCAAGGCGCGCTGCCGTGATCTGGTGGACCTGCTGCGCGCGCAGGGTTTCCAGGCGCTGGCCTTGCACGGCGACCTGGAGCAGCGCGACCGCGACCAGGTGCTGGTGCAGTTCGCCAACGGCAGCTGCTCGGTGCTGGTGGCCACTGACGTGGCCGCGCGCGGGCTCGATATCGCGCAACTTGGCGCAGTGATCAACGTGGAAGTCACGCCGGACCCCGAAATCCATATCCACCGCGTCGGCCGTACTGGCCGTGCCGGTGAAGAGGGCTGGGCCTTCAGCCTGGTCAGCATGGACGAGATGGGGCGCGTCGGCAACCTGGAGCAGCACCACGGCGGCGAGTTCGAATGGCATCCGCTGGCCGAACTGCAGCCGGCCAGCAATGAACGGCTGCTGCCCTCCATGGTGACCCTGCAGATGCTCGGCGGGCGCAAGGAAAAGATCCGTCCGGGCGATATCCTGGGCGCGCTGACGGGCGAGGCCGGCTTTACCAAGGAGCAGATCGGCAAGATCAACGTGATGGAGATGTCGACCTACATCGCGGTGGATCGCTCCATCGGCAAGGAAGCGGTGCGCCGGCTCAATGCCGGGAAGGTCAAAGGCAAGAAGGTGAAGGTGAGGATGCTGACGGAGTGAGGCCTCCACGGGCGACCGCATAGTTTCCCTCAGATCCGGCTTCGCGAAGATTCGTGTAAGTCACCCTGTCAGGGCGCACTATCCTTTGCTAATCTGATGGACATGGCATCCCTGCCGCAGCGCATGATCGACAGAAGAAGGAGTGGGTGATGACAACCGCACGCCAGGTCGTAGAGTCCAAGCCGACTCAAGCCATCTTCAGCATTCCGCCCACGGCGACGGTATATGCCGCGCTGCAGTTGATGGCGGAAAAGGGCATCGGCGCCGTGCTCGTGATGGAGCACGGCAAGATCGTGGGGATCCTGAGCGAGCGCGACTATGCGCGCAAGGTCATCCTGATGCAGCGTTCGTCACGCGATACGCTGGTGCGCGACATCATGACATCGTCGGTCATCTATGTGAGTGGCGACCAGACCACCGACGAATGCATGGCGCTGATGACCAAGCATCGCATGCGCCACTTGCCGGTGATGAATGGCGAGGATTTGCTCGGCATGCTGTCGATTGGTGACCTGGTGAAGGACATCATCTCCGAGCAGCAATTCATCATCGAGCAGCTCGAGCACTATATCCACGGCGGCAGCCGCTAGCTGCCGGACGCAACCAAGGTGGTGCGCTCTGCGCGCACCACCGTTGCCTTTGCCCGTTCCTGAGCGTTTCAGCCTCGTTGTTGCACGGGCGCCGCACGCCATATGCGAGTCGCGCATATAATTATGCGTTTGCTGAATTCGTGAATCCGGCCATCCGCCGCGGCGTCTGAACGCTGCGCGCCTGGACTTCCGGCCGGTGCCAGTCCCCCTGCTTTGTTGACCGCCTGCGGCCATCTCGCCGCGCGCTGCTGTTGTCCGCCCATGTCATCGCTTACCCCGGCCAGTCAGGCCAACGCTTCCATTCCCCTTGCCCCGGCCATTGATCACCACGCCATCATGCGCGTGATCGGCGGCATCGTGCTGTGCATCCTGCTGGCGGCGCTGGACCAGACCGTCGTCATCCCGGCCGTGCCGGCGATCGCCAATGACCTGAACGGTTTCGGGCACCTGTCTTGGATCGTGACGGCGTACCTGATTACCTCGACCGTCGCCACGCCGCTGTACGGCAAGCTGTCCGACAGCTTCGGACGGCGCCGGCTGCTGATGGTGGCGATCACGCTGTTTATCCTGGCCTCGGTCGCGTGCGCCATGGCGCAGTCGCTGGGGCAGCTGATCCTGTTCCGCGCGCTGCAGGGGATCGGCGGCGGCGGACTGATGTCGCTCGCGCAGGCGGCCATTGCCGACGTGGTGGCGCCGCGCCAGCGCGGGCGCTACCAGGGTTATCTGGCGACGGTGTGGGCGGTGGCTTCCATCGCCGGGCCGCTGGTGGGCGGCTGGGTGTCCGACAACCTGTCGTGGCGCTGGCTGTTCTGGATCAACCTGCCGCTGGGCGGGCTGGCGATGGTGATGTGCTACCGCGGCCTGGCCATGCTGCCCGTGCGCGGCGGCCGTGCGCGCGTGGACTGGCTCGGGGCGCTGCTGCTGGCCGTGGCCATCGTCGCGTTCCTGCTGGCGATGAGCTGGGGCGGCGACGTGTTCGACTGGCTGTCGCCGCAGCTTGGCCTGCTGGCCTTGCTGACCGTGGGCGCCGTCGCCGCGCTGGCCTGGCAGGAGCGCCGCGCCGCCGATCCGATGCTGCCGCCGCGGCTGTTCGCCAACCGTGCCTATGTGATGGGCGTGGCGGCTTCGGCGCTGGCCGCGCTGAATATCTTCCTGTGTATTTTTGCCCTGCCCCTGCATTTCCAGCTCATGCGCGGCGCCGATGCGTCGATGTCGGGCCTGCTGGTGATGCCGTTCCTGCTGGCCACCGTGGCGGGCAACTTCATCGTGGCGTGGCTGGCGCCGCGCGTGGGCCGCATGCGCGGCATCCTGACGGCCGGTTTCGTGGCTGGCATGCTGGGGCTCGCCGTGCTGGCGCTCTCCACGTCCGCCGTGCCGCTGGCGGTGGTGCTGCTCGCAATGGCCGTGGGCGGCGTCGGACTGGGCATGGTCATGGTCGGTACGCTGATGAGCGTGCAGAACGTGCTGGAGCGCCGCGACACCGGCGCCGGCACCGGCGCCCTGCTGGTGCTGCGCTCGCTCGGCAGCGCGCTGGGCGGCGCGTTGGCCGGCACGCTGCTGACGCTGGAGTTTCGTCACGCCACGGCCGCCGCCGGGCTGACGCAGGCGCTGGACCTGGGTGCGCTGCGACACGGTAGCGAAGCATTCGCGCAGCTCTCGCCGATGGTGCGGCAGGTGCTTGCTGCGGGCGTCGAATCGGGCTTCCAGCTGATCTTCGCCGTGGGCGCCGTGGCCGCGCTGCTGGCACTCGGCATCGTGCGCTGCATGCCGGACCTGGAGCTGCGCGGCAGCGTCACTGAACACGCCGCCACGCTGGCCATGGACTGAGCCGTCGCCGGCGGCAAGGCGGCCAACGGCGTAAACTATGGCGTACCCGATACAGCGAGACACCCCCGCATATAAAGACAGGAGACATCGCATGAACCGCCGTCAGACCGCCCTTGCCGCTGCATTCCTGCACCCTTCCGCACTGGCTGCGGCACTGGCGCTTGCCGCCGCCAGTGCCGCGCTCCTGCCGCACCCGGCGCGTGCCGCCGACAGGTCCGCCGCTATCCCGGCCGCTGCGCCGGCCGGCAACTGCCCGGCCTCGCTCAATTTCCAGTTCCCGCGCCTGCAGGACGAGGCGCCGCAAAACCTCTGCCAGTACGCCGGCAAGGTGGTGCTGGTAGTCAACACCGCGAGCTATTGCGGCTTCACGCCGCAGTACGAAGGGCTCGAAGCGCTCTATTCCAGGTATCGCGACCGCGGGCTGGTGGTGCTGGGGTTCCCGTCCAATGACTTCTCGCAGGAGCCGGGGTCGTCCAAGGAGATCGCGGATTTTTGCTACAACACCTACGGCGTCAAGTTCCCGATGCTCGGCAAGTCGCACGTTCGCGGCGGCGATGTCAATCCGATGTACGCGATGCTGGCGAAGGAAACCGGTACCGCGCCGAAATGGAACTTCTACAAGTACCTGATCGACCGCAGGGGCAATGTCGTGGCCAGCTACAACAGCATGACCACGCCCGACGACAAGCAGTTCGTGGCGAAGATCGAGCAGTTGCTGTCCAGCCAGCGCTGAATCGACCGAACCTGTCTTTCGCCTGCGACAGCCCGGCCATGGCCGGGCAGTTTTGCCTGGAGAAATTGACCTGCATCAAGCTCCCATCGCCGCCGGCTGATTAACGTCGCCGCTTTCAGACGGCGGAACCAGACGATGGGCATCACCCTGTACGACGCAGACGGACACACCTGCCTGATGTTTGCCGACCTGGTCGAAGAGGCGCATGGCGAGGTGGTGCAGACCAACCAGTTCCTGGTGGTGGACCACGGCCACGGCGCGCTGATCGATCCGGGCGGCAACATGACCTACAGCGAGCTGTACCTGGCTATCGGCCGCTACTTTCCGCCAAAGCAGCTCGATTACGTGCTGGCTTCGCACGCGGATCCGGATATCGTCGCTTCGGTCGGCCGCTGGCTGACCGGGTCGGACTGCAAGGTGCTGATTTCCCGGGTCTGGGCGCGCTTTCTTCCGCATTTCTGCCAGGCTGGCAAGACCGCTGGCCGCATCGTGACCATCCCCGATGCCGGCGCGCATATCCCGCTGGGCCGGAGTTCGCTGATTGCCCTGCCGGCGCACTTCCTGCATTCCGAGGGCAATTTCCAGTTCTACGATCCGGTCAGCAAGATCCTGTTCTCGGGAGACCTGGGCGCGGCCATGACGAGTGCCGGCGAGGCTGGCACCACCGTCACGGATTTCGATGCCCACGCGCCGCGCATGCTGCCGTTCCACCAGCGCTACATGAGCGGCAACCGCGCCTGCCGGCTATGGGCGGCCATGGCGCGCACGCTCGATATCGAATGGATCGTGCCGCAGCACGGGCCGTCGTTTCGCGGCAAGGCCATGGTGGCGCGCTTCATCGACTGGGTCGAGAACCTGCAGTGCGGGCTGGACCTGCTTACCTCCAATCACTATCGCGTGCCGCCAGCGCGCGCCACGATGGACTGATCAGCCGCGGAGCAGGCCTTCCGCGCGCATGGCTTCCTGCACGGCGGGGCGCGCGGCGACGCGCGCGAGGTATTGCTGCAGCAATGGGTATGCCGTCAGCGGCATCATCAGCATGCGTGCCCAGCCCAGAATCGTGAAGCAGTAGGCATCGGCCACGGTAAAGGTGCTGCCGGTCAGGTACTCGCTGGATTGCAGGTGGCGGTCGAGTTCGGCGAAGCGCAGCTGCAGCTTGGCCTTGCACACCTGCGCGGTGCTGTCGGCGGTTTCCTTGTGCCACAGCCACGGGCTGAACACCTTGTGCAATTCCGTGGAGACCAGCGTGAGCCAACTGATGGCTTCCAGCCGTTCTCGCGTGCCTGCAGCCGGCAGCAGCCTGCTTTCGGGCACCAGATCGGCGACGTACTGCAGCAGCGCGGCCACTTCGCTGTGGCGCGAGCCGTCGTCGAGCTGCAACAGGGGCACGTAGCCGCGGGGATGGATCGCGTAGAAATCGTCGCTGCCGTTCTCGGCTTCCACCAGCTTGTGGTGGACCAGGTCGACCCTGGCGAGCGTGACCGGCAGTCCCGCTTCACGCAGGGCGATGTGGACCGCCATCGAGCAGGCGCCGGGGGAATAGTAGAGCTTCATCAGGGTGTCCTATGTCGCGTTGGGCCACGGCGTGATGCAGTGGCCGTGCACGCAGTCTAGGACTTGCACGGGTGGCAGGCAATGCGCAGGGGCGTGCCCCTGCGCATTCGCACCGGATGCGCTCAGGCGAGCAATTGCGAGAGCGCTGCCGGCAGGCCGGCATTGGGCTTGCGCGGCGGCCGCGCGAAGCTGCCTTCGCGCGTGGTGCCGGCCTGCAGCGCGACCAGCGATTCGCAATGGCGCACGGCGCTGCTGACGCCATCGACGACCGGCACCGGAATGCGGCCCTTGAGCGAACGCGCCAAGCCAGCGAGCGGCGCGCCGGCGACGATGATGACGTCGGCGCCATCTTCGCGCACGGCCTGCAGGCTGAGTTCTTCCAGCCGAGCGGCATGGTCTTCCTGCACACTGCCGATATCGCGCAGCGGTTCCTGCAGCGAACGAATGCTTGCGAGCCGCGACGAGAGGCCGTTGCTGGCCACGCATTCGCGATACCACGCCTCGATGCGATGCGAGATCGCGATGATCGAGAAGCGCTGGCCCAGCAGGCAGGCGCTGGCCAGTGCGGCCTCGGTCATGCCGACCACGGGCACGTCGAACAGCTCCTTGAGTCCGGCCAGGCCCGGGTCGCCGAAGGCGGCGACGACCAGGCCGTCGAACTTGCCGGCATGCTCGGCGGCGGCGCACGCGGTCGCGTAGCCGCCCACCAGCGCTTCAAAGCGCGTTTCGATATAGGCCACGCCGAACTGCGCAGTGGCCATGGTGATGTTCGTCTCGGGCGCGGCAGTGCGCAGCGCTTCCGCGTGGATCAGGTCGGTGACCGACTCGCTGATGTTGGGGTTGACGATCAGGAGATTCATGATGGGTTTGCGATGGATTCCGCGATGTGTTCGGTTCAGACCTCGGGTTGCCCGGCTTCCAGGAACCTGCCGCGTCCGGCCGCGGGCTCCAGGTACTCGCCGTTGCGCACCAGCATGTCGCCGCGCGAGAAAGCGGTCACGGGCCAGCCAGTCACTTCGATGCCTTCATACGGCGTGTAGTCGACCGCGTGATGCAGCGCGTCGTTGGTGATGCGCACCTTGCGCGCGGGATCCCACAGCACGATGTCCGCATCGGCGCCGACCGCGATGGTGCCCTTGCGCGGATACAGGCCATAGATCTTGGCCGGACGGTACGAAGTCAGCTCTACGAACTGGTGCAGCGACAGCTTGCCGCGCGCCACGCCGTCGAACAGCAGCGGCAGGCGCGTTTCAATACCCGGCACGCCATTGGGAATGTGGTCGAACGCATGCTCGGTGCTGCCGCCCAGCTTCTTGCCTTCCGGATCGTCGTAATTGAACGGCGCATGGTCCGACGAGAACACGCTGAATACGCCGTTGACCAGCGCGCGCCACACGGCGGCCTGGTTCTCCGGATCGCGCGGCGGCGGGCTGCAGACGCACTTGGCGCCTTCATAGCCGTCATCGCCGGGCAGGCCCATGTCGTCGGCGGTGAGGTACAGGTACTGCGGGCAGGTCTCGGCCAGGATCTTCAGTCCCCGGCCCTGCGCCCAGCGGATTTGCTCGATCGCTTCCTTGCCCGACACATGCACGATCAGGATCGGCACATCGACCAGTTCGGCGAACGTGATGGCGCGATGCGTGGCCTCGCGCTCGACCGGCGCCGGACGCGCCAGGCCGTGGAAGCGGGGCGCGATGCGGCCTTCGCCGGTGAGCTTGTCGGTCAGCCACGAGATGCAATCAGAGTTCTCGGCATGGACCATCACGAGCGCCTTGTGTTCGCGCGCGACGTCGAGCACCTCCAGCATTTCGCGGTCCGACAGCTTCAGGTCGTCATAGGTCATGTAGACCTTGAACGAGGTGTAGCCCTGGCGGATCAGCGCGGGCAGCTCGTCCTGCAGCACGGCGGGCGTCGGGTCGGCCACGATCAGGTGGAACGCGTAGTCGATCACGGCGCGGCCTTCGGCGCGGCTGTGGTAATCGGCGACGGCTGCCTTGAGCGAATGGCCCTTTTCCTGCGCGGCGAACGGGATCACCGTGGTGGTGCCGCCGCACACGGCCGCGCGCGTGCCGGTGAAGAAGTCATCGGCCATGCGCATGCCGTCGGGCATGGGCTGGTCCAGGTGGCAGTGGCCGTCGACGCCGCCGGGCAGCGCGAGCAGGCCGGTGGCGTCGATTTCGCGGTTGCCTTGCGGCAGGCCCTGGCCGAGCGCGACGATGCGGCCGTCGCGCACGCCGATATCGCACTGGAAGCGGTCGGAAGCGGTGACCACGTCGGCATTGCGGATCACGAGGTCGAGGTTGTTGTCTGCGGGCATGGTCATCACTCCGGTTCGTTGACTCGCTGCCTTACTGGACTTCGCGGAAC
The DNA here is from genome assembly GCF_057073755.1 of Cupriavidus sp. C3SS-1. Lineage (NCBI taxonomy): Bacteria > Pseudomonadati > Pseudomonadota > Betaproteobacteria > Burkholderiales > Burkholderiaceae > Cupriavidus > Cupriavidus sp. C3SS-1. The sequence continues at coordinate 65,811 of NZ_CP172699.1, forward strand.
AGCCGGCCCCAGCCGGTCAGCGCGCGCGTATCCACGCCGGCCAGGCGCAGCGACTTCCACACCACGGTGGAGATGGTGTCGTACACGGGAATGCCGGTCTCGGCTTCCAGCGCTTCCACCAGGTGCGCCGCGCGCAGGTTGGTGCAGAACGTGGTGATGGCTTGCGGCGCGTCCTTGGCGAGTTCGCGCACCATGGTGCGGATAGTGTCCTCTTCGACCTCGGCGAAGCTGTAGTTCACGTGCAGGTCCAGATGGCGCTCGGCCGAGCAATCGAAGCCGCTGCGCTGGTAGTTGGCGACGATGCGTTGCTGCACGTCGTCGAGGTACGGCGTGGCCAGCCCGAAGCGGCGCGCACCGGTCTTTTCCAGGATCTCGTTGAGCGCCAGCACCGACGTGGTGGCGGGAATGCCCGTGGCTTCGGTGATCTGCTTGCACAGTGCCTCGTCCTTGTCGAAGCCGAGCCAGCCCGACGACGTGCCATTCCACGCGATCACGTCGACGCGCGCATCGGCCAGCAGGCGCGCGGCGCCCAGGATCTTCTCGAGGTCGAACTGGCCCAGCGCCTGGTCGCGCAGCGAGATCTCGGTGACGGTGAAGCGAGAGAAATGCGCGCTTACGTTCGGCAGGCCGCTGACCATCGCGCTGGTGATCGGTTCGAGCGCGGTGTTGGAGGACGGCGTCAGCATGCCGAGGCGGATTTGCTTGGTCATTGCAGTAGTTCTCAGGAATGGTGCGGGCGCCGTCGTGCGCGGCGCTCCGCTGTTTATTTTTGGGCTTACTGTTCGGGCTTGTCGTTGAAGGCGAGGGCGGTGCCGGGCACGCGCGGGCTGGTGCGTGCCAATTCGAGCTCCTTGCGCAGCGCTGCCTGTCGCGCGGCATCCGGGTGCACGGCGTTGCCGGCCTGCAGCGCGGGCAGCACGTAGTCGTTCACCATGCGGCGGTACAGGTCGAGGTAGGCCGCGTCGCGCAGGCCGCCTTGCGTGGACATGATGCTGTTCATCACGATGACCGCGTTCTGCTTCGGCAGCACGGTGATGAACTGGCCCTTGTAGCCCATGGCGCTGAATTCGCGCTCGCTCTTCACGATGTTGTTGACCCAGCAGTAGAAGCCATAGTCTGGCGCCGGTCCGGACGGCGTGGTCATGCGTGCGACCCAGGATGCCGGCACGACCTGCTGGCCGTTCCAGCGGCCCTGGTTCAGCATCAGCAGGCCGAGCCTCGCCATGTCGATGGAGCGCAGGCGCAGGCCCCAGCCGCCGGAGACCGCGCCCTTGCCATCGGCACCGTCCCAGCGGTAGTGCTGCATGCCGAGCGGCTTGAACAGGCGTTGCTCGGCATATTGCTGCTCGGGCAGTCCGGTGACCTGGCTGATGGTGGCGCCGACCAGCACGGGATTGACGTCGATGTAGTCGAACTCGGTGCCGGGCGCGACGCGCACGCTGGCGGAGGCCGCGACCTTGAGCCGGTCGGGCACGCCGTAGTAGAGCGTGTCAGTGCCTTCGACGAGCTTGTACGACAGCCCGCTCGACATCGACATCAGGTGGCGCAGCTGGATCGCCTGCTTGTTGGCAAGCGCCGGCGCAAGGTCGGGGCGCGCGGCGGCAAGGCGTGCGGCCGGCGCGTCCTCGGCGTTGAGCTTGCCGTCTCCGACCAGCGTGCCTACCAGCAGGGCGCTGATGAACTTGGTGACGGAATACAACTCATGGTTGTAGTCGCGCGAGAGGCCGTCGCCGTAGCGCTCGAACACGAGCTTGCCGTCCTTGATGACGAGCAGGCTGCGCACGTCGAGCTTGTCGCGGCGGATCCATTCGGACAAAGCCACGAGCTTCGCCGAGTCGACGCCGACAGCCTCGGGTTGCGCGGCCGGAACGCCATCGGCGCTTGCACGGGCGGGTGCCGCCGGGGCGGCGTGGACCTGCAGGGCGCCGACGGCAAGCACGGCGGCGGCCAGCATGCGGGGGATGCGAGTCATGATATGTCTCCTCCTCCTCGCCGCGCCGTCCGTTGGACGGACGCCTGCGCGACGGGTGCGGATATGGCTTTCTTAGGGACCGGTGCGGGTCAGACCGGAATCTTCGTCTCGTAGTCGATCGAGGTGGAGGCCAGCAGCAGGCCCACGCCGGCCGCCGCGAAGAACATCAGTGCCAGGAAGTAGGAGCCCGTGGCCTGCACGATCAGGCCGACGATGATCGGCACGCTGATGCCGGCGATATTGCCGCCCAGGTTCATCAGGCCGCCCAGGAAGCCAATCTTGTTGCGCGTGCCCAGCATCGACGGCACGGACCAGAACAGGCCGCACCAGCGCAGGAAGAACATGGTGGAGGAGAGCAGCGCCACCACGGCCACCGCATTGGCGACATAGGCCACCGAGAAGATCGACACGGTGGCGACCACGGCCGCGATACCGAACAGCGTGCGCATCACCACGTTGGGGCGGCCGCCGGCTTCCTTCCACTTGTCGGCGATCCAGCCACCGACGAGTTCGCCCACGAAGCCGCTCATGAAGATAAGGAAGCTCGCGCCGCCCATCGTCTTCAGGTCAAAGCCGCGTGCCTTGCTCAGGTAGGTCGGCATCCAGGTCAGCAGGCCGTAGAACACGGCGTTGAAGCACATCCAGCTGATGGCCATGCACCACACCGAGCGGTACTTGAAGAAGTCGAGCGAACGGCCGGACAGGTTGGTCGGCTCGGTGCTGTGTTCGCGTGCGTGGGCTTCCTCGATGTGACGTGCTTCGAGTTCATTGACGCCGCTGTGTTCGCGCGGGGAATTGCGGATGTACCACCAGGCCACGAAGCCGGCCAGCACGGTGCCGACGCCGGCGACCACGAACGACATGCGCCACGAGCCGAGTTCGCTGATGAGTCCGGCGATGATGAGCGAGCCGAGCGCCGCGCCCAGCGGCGCGCCGCCGTCCAGCAGCGTGGCACCGCGGCCGCGTTCGTTCTGCGTCATCCAGATGGCATTGAGTTTGCCGCCGGCCGGATAGATCGGCGCTTCTGAGGCGCCCAGCCCGAGTCGGGTCAGCAGCAGCGCGGTGGCGTTGGTACAGACCGCCGCGATGGCCTGGAAGAAACCCCAGAACACGGTGGCGCAGGCAATCACGATGCGCGGCTTGTACTTGTCGGCCAGCATCCCGCCCGGGATCTGCATGAATGCATAGGTCCAGAAGAAGGAACTGAGGATCAGCCCCTGCATGGCGGGGCTGAGGTCGAACTCCTTGGCGATCAGCGGCATGGCGACCGACAGCGACGCGCGGTCGATGTAGTTGATCGCGACGAGCATCAGCATCATCAGGAAGATTTTCCAGCGCACGCTGCTGCGCGTGGCCGTGAGGGTGCCGGCTTGGCTTGTCGTTTGCATGACGGGGGTGTCTCCTTACTCCAGGTCCTTCAATTGAGGCGTTTGTAGTCTGTGTCGCGCAACCGGATCGGAGTATAGGATACGTAATCTGTAATTACAACTCACGTAAGTCATTGATTTTGTGTAGATGCAATTGCACAATTGTGGGTGTGATAGCCTTCGGTTGGTGCAAATTTCCCCATGCTGGTGACGTCCGTGACACAAACGCTTCCGAAAACTGCCCGTCTGCGCACTTTGGGCATGTCCGCCGAAATCGCGGCACGCCTGCGCACGATGATCGAAGAGGGCGAACTTCCGCCCGGCGAGCGCATCGACGAGCGGGCCTTCTGCGAGGCGTTCGATGTCTCGAAGACGCCGCTGCGCGAGGCCCTCAAGGTGCTGGTGGCCGAAGGTCTGGTGCTGCACCGGCAGTACATTGGCTACCGCGTCGCGCCGCTGGATCTTGACGAACTGCGTTCGACTTTCGAAACGCTGCACGGCCTGGAGGCGACCGCTGGCGAGCTGGCCGCTCAGCGCCTGGACGATGCCGCGCAGGCCAGGCTGGAGCGCCGCCACCAGGCCATGATCGACGCGCACGAGGCGGGGCGGCGCACCGACTATTTCCGTATCAACCAGGAAATCCACCAGCTCATCATCGACGGTGCCGCCAACCCGGTGCTGGCGGCGGTCTATGCCGCGCTGATGAGCAAGGTGCACCGTGCCCGCGGCGCCGCCAACGCGGATATGCTGCGCTGGCAGGAGTCGCATGAGGAACATGAGGAAATCATGGCGGCGCTGCGAGAGCCGGGCCGGCCGCGCCTGGCTCAAGTGCTGCGCCGGCATTCCGAGAACACCGCCAACGAAGTGATGACCGTCGTCGCGCGCTCGCTCGCGGGGGTAGCCGACCGGCAGAACAATCCATCCAAGGGAAAACAATGAAACTGGTGAGAACTGGCCAGCCCGGCGCCGAGCGCCCGGGCCTGATCGATGCGCAGGGCAAGGTGCGCGACCTGTCCGGCGTGGTAGGGGACATCACCGCCTCGCAGCTGTCGCCGGATGCGCTCGCACGACTGGCTCAGGTCGATGCGGCCACGCTGCCGGTCGTGGAGGGCACGCGCTTTGGCGTGCCCTGGACCGGCATCGGCAAGATCATCGCGATCGGCCTGAACTATGCGGACCATGCGGCCGAAGCAGGCATGCCGATTCCGGCGGAACCGATCGTCTTCCTCAAGGCCAACAGCTCGCTCAACGGCCCCGATGACGATGTGATGCTGCCTTACGGATCGGTGAAGTCCGACTGGGAGGTGGAGCTGGGCGTGGTGATCGGCAGCACCGCACGCAATGTCTCGCGTGAAGACGCGCTGAGCCATGTGGCCGGTTACTGCGTGGTGAACGACGTCTCTGAGCGCGAATTCCAGATCGAGCGCGGCGGCACGTGGGACAAGGGCAAGGGCTGCGACACGTTCTGCCCGGTCGGCCCGTGGCTGGTCACGCGCGACGAAGTGCCCGATCCGCAGGCGCTGGGCCTGTGGCTGGAGGTCAATGGCGAACGTGTGCAGAAAGGCAGCACGGCGACCATGGTCTTTGACGTGGCCACGGTGGTCAGCTACGTCAGCCGCTTCATGACGCTGCAACCCGGCGACCTGATCGCCACGGGCACGCCGCCGGGCGTGGGCATGGGCTTCAAGCCGCCGCGTTTCCTGAAGGCGGGCGACACGATGCGGCTGGGCATTGAAGGGCTGGGCGTGCAGGGGCAAAAGGTGGTTGCGTACGAGTGATGTGCCGATTGTGTTCCCTCTCCTCTCATGGGGAGAGGGGTGGTTAAGGCACCACGCTTGATCCTGCGCCAGCCTTCCCCACCAACCCCTCTCCCGCAAGCGGGAGAGGGAGCACGCAAGAGGCGCGGCGTAGACCTCCTCAAGGTTCCCCGCAGAAACCCTTTCATACAAAGCGTCGGGTTTCCATACAAAGCGTGCCGCGCGAGCAACAGTCCCGGTGTCGAAAAGGGCCCGATTACAGGGATTTACATGAAATCCCCGGCATGACGGTTGCGTTGCGATTTCTAAGTGAAATACTGGTTATAAGGACGGCGCATCTGACCGTCCACAGTCTTCGCCAGAAAATCAAGCCATGTCCGAGCACGCCCCCGAGATCGAGACTTACCTTGGTACCACCCTGAAGCGCCGCTTCTGCGCGCTGGCCGACACCCTGGACAGCCGCGCCGAACTCGAAGCCATCCGGCGCAACATCCACCAGAACCCCGAACTCGCTTTTGACGAAGTCCGTACCTCCGGGCTCGTCGCCAGTCTCCTGGAGAGCTGGGGCTACGCGGTGACGCGTGGTGTCGGCGGCACGGGCCTGGTGGGCACGCTGAAGTCGGGCACCGGGGGACGCAGCATCGGTATCCGCGCGGACATGGACGCGCTGCCTATCCACGAGCGCACCGGCCTGCCATATGCGAGCGCGAACGAGGGCCGCATGCATGCGTGCGGCCACGACGGCCACACCGCCATCCTGCTGGGCGCAGCCAAGCAACTGGCCCGCACCCGCAACTTCAACGGCACCGTTCACATGATCTTCCAGCCGGCCGAGGAAATCGGCGCTGGCGGCGGGGCCGAGCGCATGCTGGCCGATGGCCTGTTCGAACGCTTCCCATGCGACGCCATCTTCGGCCTGCACAACCACCCGGGCGTGGAGCAGGGCCATTTCCTGTTCCGCTCGGGCCCGTTCATGGCGGCCTGCGACACGGTCACCATCACCATCCGCGGCAAGGGGGGCCATGCCGCGCGGCCGCATCAGTCAGTGGACCCGATCCTGGTGGCGGGCAGCCTGGTGATGGCGCTGCAGTCGGTGGTATCGCGCTATGTCGACCCGAACGAAACCGCCGTGGTCACCATCGGCACGCTGCACGCGGGCCACGCGCCGAATGTGATCCCGGACAGCGCGCGCATGGAAATCAGCGTGCGTTCGTTCAGCCCGGAAGTACGGGCCTCGCTGGAGGCTCGCATCCGCCAGCTCGCGATCGCGCAGGCCGACGGCTACGGCGCCGTGGCGGAGGTGAACTATGTACACGGCTACCCGGTGCTGATCAACAGCGAACGGGAAACCGAATTCGCGCGGCAGATCGCCGAGGAACTGGTCGGCGCCGAGAAGGTGGTCACGCAGGCCGCGCGCATTACCGGCAGCGAGGACTTCGCCTACTACCTGCAGCAGCGGCCCGGATGCTTCGTGCGCCTTGGCAATGGCGCCAACCAGCCCTTGCTGCACAACCCGGGCTACGACTTCAACGACGAAAACCTGACGGTTGGCGCGGCGTACTGGACGAGGCTTGTGGAGCGTTACCTGTCCCGGTAATCGGGTTCATCGAAAAAACGCGCTTGGCGGTACGCCGAACTGCCGCTTGAACATCGTCGCAAACGCGCTCGGGCTCTCGTAGCCGAGATCGAGCGCCACATCCACCACCTTGCTGCCCGCGGCCAGTCGCTCCAGCGCCGCCAGCAACCGCGCCTGCTGCCGCCACTGCCCGAACGTCATCCCGGTTTCCCGTGCGAAGCGGCGCTGGATGGTCTTCGGATCGACCCCGAGCCGTTCGCCCCAGCCGGCCAGCGTCAATGAGGTATCGGGCGCGGCGATGATGGCATCGCAGATCTGGCGCAGTCCGGCATCGGCCGGATGCGGCAGGTGCAGCGGCAGCGTCGGCACCAGCACCACCTCGTCGAGCAGCAGGCGCATCAGCCGCCCGTCGCGCGAATCGGCGGAGTAGGGCAGCGGCACGTCGATCGCGGCCAGGATCAGTTCTCGCAGCAGCGGCGAGATGCCAAGCACGGTGCAGCGCCGCGGCAGGTCCGGCGCCGCGTCGGGACGGATATAGGCGGTGCGCATCCGTACCTGCCCCACCATGCGGATCCAGTGCTGCGTGCCGCCGGGCATCCACATGCCGCGCGTGGGCGGCACGATCCACTGGCCCTCGTCGGTCGAGACGACCATCACGCCGTGGACCGCGTGGATCAGCTGCGCGTGCGGGTGCTGATGCCGGGATGTGACGTCGCCAGGCTGGTAATCCGCCGCCATCGCCGTGACCGGCATGGGACTGCGATCAAAGTGCACATATCGCGGCGGATTGGTGTACGTGTCTCCCAGGGCCTGGGTTGCCGCCGGTGCCGGCTTCCACACACGTAACGGTGACATGTCCTTTTCTCCAAGGTTATGGACCCATTCTCGCAGGACAGGCGGTCGAGGGCCAGATAGCATCGCGTTTCTTACTGTCCCGACGAGCGCCCCCAGCGGTTCGTCATCCGTCCTGTCGAAACCGCCAATGAGCACAACCATCGACTCCAAGGCCGCCGCTGCCGGTGTCCATCCCGAGCCATCCGCCGAACGCACGGGCTTTCGCGTCCTGTCCGCGATCAGCTTCGCCCACTTCCTCAACGACATGATCCAGTCGTTGATCCTGGCGATCTATCCGATGCTGAAGGGCGGCTTCAACCTGAGCTTCGTGCAGATCGGCCTGCTGACCATGACCTACCAGGTCACGGCATCGCTGCTGCAGCCGGTGGTCGGCCTTTACACCGACAAGCATCCCAAGCCGCATTCGCTGGCCATTGGCATGGGCTTTACGCTGGCCGGGCTGCTGTTGTTGTCGGTCGCGCCGACCTACGGCGTGCTGCTGGTGGCCGCGGCGCTGGTGGGCACCGGTTCGTCGATCTTCCACCCGGAGTCGTCGCGCGTGGCGCGCATGGCGTCGGGCGGCCAGCACGGGCTGGCGCAGTCGATCTTCCAGGTCGGCGGCAACGGCGGCAGCGCCATGGGGCCGCTATTGGCGGCGGGCATCGTCCACAAGCAGGCCAGCGTGGCGTGGTTCTCGCTGGCGGCGCTGCTGGCCATCGCGGTGCTGTGGAAGATCGGCGGCTGGTATGCGCAGCAGCTCGCGCACCGCGCGCGCAAGGGCAAGGCGGCCGGTGCCACGGCCAGCCCGGTGCCGACGCGCGTGGTGGTGCGGTCCATGGTGGTCCTGCTGGTGCTGGTGTTCTCCAAGTACTTCTACATGGCGAGCCTCACCACCTACTACACCTTCTACCTGATGGAGAAGTTCGGCCTGGCGCGCCAGAGCGCGCAGGTCTACCTGTTCGTATTCCTGTTTGCGGTGGCGGCGGGCACCATCCTGGGCGGCCCGATCGGCGACCGCATCGGCCGCAAGCGCGTGATCTGGGCCTCGATCCTCGGCGTGGCGCCGTTCACGCTGGTGCTGCCGCACGTCGGCCTGTTCTGGACCGGCGTGCTGACCTTCGTCATCGGCTTTATCCTGGCGTCGGCCTTCTCGGCAATCCTGGTGTTCGCGCAAGAGCTGATTCCTGGCAAGGTGGGCATGGTCTCGGGCCTGTTCTTCGGGCTCGCCTTCGGCATGGGCGGCATCGGCGCCGCGGTGCTGGGCGGGCTGGCCGACACGCACGGCATCCAGGCCGTCTACCGGCTGTGCGCGTACCTGCCGCTGCTGGGCCTGCTGGCGGTGTTCCTGCCAGACCTTGGCGGCCGGCGCAAGACTGCCTGACGCGCGCCAGCGCACACAGCGCCATTGCGCCCCGCCCTGGCGGGGCGTTTTAACTGGTACCGGCGTCTCCTACACTGGGGACTATGCCTGCGCGCCGGCCATCCCTACCCACGCCAATTTCAGCTTCGCCACCGTCGGCGCTTGCCGCGTTGCGTGCGGACGGCCAGGCCGCCGTGCTCGATCGCCGCGTATCGGTGATCGCCGCAACGCGCGACGCCGCACGGATACCGCACCTGATGCGCGCGGTCGGCTATCGCATCGATGATGACGACGCCTGCGTGACCGTGTTCCTGTGCCGCCCGCAGTCGCTGCAGGTGTTGGCCGACATCGCCGCCAACCAGTCGATCGCCGTGGTCTTCAGCGAACCGAGCACGCACCGCACGCTGCAACTCAAGGGTTTTGACGCGCGCGAAACGCCGCTGCAGCCTGGCGATTGCGCGCGCGTGGCCGCCTACCGCGAGGCGCTTGGCGAGGAGATCAGCCTGATCGGCCACGAGGCCGCGCTCGCCCATGCCTTCCTGGGGTGCCCGGACGACGAACTTGCCGCCGTCAGCTTTACCCCGACGCAGGCGTTCCAGCAGACGCCGGGGGCGCAGGCCGGGCAGGCACTCAGCCCGGCAACGATCTGAGATGGCAACGACGCGCGCCCCAATGAAGGCCCCGCTGACCGCGGCCGATATCCGTGATTGCCTCGAAGGCGTGATTCCCGCCGTGATGGCCACCTGCTCCGCGGACGGCACGCCCAACGTCGCGTATCTCTCGCACGTGCAATATGTCGATCCGCAGCATGTCGCGCTGTCGTTCCAGTTCTTCAACAAGACGCGCGAGAACGTGCTGGCCAACCCGGTCGGCACGGTGCTGATGATCCATCCGGACACGGCGGCCATGATCCGCCTGACCGTGCATTACCTGCGCACCGAAACCGCGGGTCCGCTGTTCGAGCATATGAAGGCCCGGCTCGCCGGCATTGCCTCGCATTCGGGCATGGAGAACGTGTTCCGGCTGCACGGCGCGGATGTGTATCGGGTTTCGTTGATCGAGACCGTGCCGGGCGGCGGGCGCCTGAGCGAGCCTCCCGGCCAGGTTCGCTGGCAACGGCTCGGCGCACTGCGCTGCATGACGGAAAGACTGGCATCCTGCACCGAGACCGGCCAGCTCTTTGACGTGGCGATGGCGGGGCTGGCGGCGGACTTCGGCATCGACCACGCCATGCTGCTGATGCACGATGCCAGCGCCGGACGGCTCTATACGGTCGCCAGCCACGGCTACGTGGCCTCCGGCGTGGGGTCCGAGATCGCGCTGGGGGACGGCGTGATCGGCGTCGCCGCGCGCGAGCGCACGCCGATCCGCATCATCCACATGACCTCGGACCGCAGCTACAGCCGCGCCATGCGCGACAGCGTGATCGACACCGGTTTGTCGGCACGGCTGGATACCGAGATTCCGCTGCCGGGCCTGACGGCGCCGGGCAGCCAGCTGGCGGTTCCGGTGTGCGCCGGCAACACGTTGCTTGGCGTATTGTTCGTCGAAAGCGAGCGGGAACTGCGCTTCACCTATGAGGATGAGGACGCGCTGGTGGTGCTGGCCGGGCAGCTCGGGCAGGCCATGCGCGGGCTGCAGGCCAGCGCGGACGCCGCAGCCGATGAAGCCGCCGCGGCGTCCGTCCCCGGCGATGCGCCGCCACGCGAGCCGCAACCCGTGCTGGTGCGCTACTTCGAGGCCGACAGCAGCGTCTTCCTCGACGACGACTACCTGATCAAGGGCGTGGCCGGCGCGATCTTCCGGCGCCTGGTCTGCGACTACCTGCACGCCGGGCGCGAGGCCTTCACCAACCGCGAACTGCGGCTCGATCCCGCGCTGGGCCTGCCGGACATCAGCGACAACCTTGAAGCCCGGCTGGTGCTGCTGGCGCGCCGGCTGGTCGAGCGCGACGCCAGCGTGCGCATCGAGCGCACCGGCCGCGGCCGCTTCGCCTTGCGCGTGACGCGGCCGCTGCGGATCGAGCATGTAGAGCGAAGCGGCTGATCAGCCCGCGGCCCACGCCGCCTGGGACGGGCCGGCGGGCAGGCCCAGCGCGCGCGTCAGCTTCATCCAGTCCGGCATCGGCAGCAGCGTGCGGCAGACATCGAGCAGGCCGGTGAAGGCTTCCGCCGGCGCGTTGTCGCGGATGCCGGCCAGCATCAGCGCGCGCTCGGCGGGCGTGATGTTCGGCAGCATCCAGCGCGCGATCATGCCGACCGTCTCCTGCGGCAGCGACGCCACGATGCGGTTTTCCACGTCGAGCAGCTCGGCGTCGGTATGGCTGGCCCACAGCACGGCGTTGTGCCGGGTTTCCTCGAAGTGCATGTGCTCGTAGTTCTCGGCCACGAACAGCGACAACTGGCGGTACAGCTCGCGGACGGCATCGGCGCGCGCCACCGGGATGGTGGCGGCGACCCGGTCGGCCAGCGCGAGCAGCGCGCGGATCTCGGCCATATGGGTGACGTGCTCGTGGGCGATGCGCGCCGTGGAGCCCGGCACGCGCGCTTCCATGGCGGCGTGCACGTAGTCGTTTTCCTTGTGCAGGTGCTGTTCGCAAGCCGACAGCAGATCGCGTACCTGACTCAGCGTGCCGCGCAGCTCGGCCTCGTCGTCGGTGTCGGTGCGGCCGACGCGCAACAGCGTGTCGGCCATGAAGGCGCGCAGCGCCTTGTGGATGCGAGCGTAGATATCGAAGCGCGGCGCTTGGTGCGCCTGTTGATGGGATTGCGCGAAGCCGAGGGTGTTGCCAGTGACTGCCATGATGAACCTGTCTCCTTCAGGGCACCTGCGGTGCCGGGCGGCCTGCGATGGGGCAAGTCCGGCGCCAGTGGCAATCCGGATCGCGGCGCCATCAGGCCGGTGCTGGCCGCCGCATGCAAGGCAGTCTAGAAAGCGGCGGGACGGCAGGTTCGTAAAAGTTCGCTCAGGAAATCTTAACTGTTCCTTAAAGCGCGGAATTGAGCGATTGCGTGCGAATGCCGGTGAAGATCGCGCTTTCGACCGGTGCGCATGCGCGCGAATCGCATGGATCGCGATGGATGTGGTCTATATGGCGCAAAACAACGCGAATGCGGGCGGCGTGCGGCAGGGCGCGCAGCATGCGGACGTTTTGCGGCATCATGGCGGGCATGACGTCCGCCGTACCTTCGCTTCCTGCTTCTCCGTCCACCGCTGTTCCTGCCTGCGAGCGCTGCCTGGCTTTGGCGGCGGATCCGCGGCGCCGCGAACCGCCGTCCTGCCTGGCGCTGCGCAATACCGCACCGCAGGCCGGCCAGAGCCAGGCTGGCGTTCCGTACAGCATGCTTACGTTCTGCTGCCGCGACTGCGGCACGGTGTGGCGTCTCTACGACCGTGCCAACGAACTGTTCGTGTCCTGGGTGCCCGAGCACCCGCTGGTACGCTGAGACGCAGGCCCCGCCAGCCGATCGGCTAAGATAACGCGCGATGCGGCCCCGCGCCGCGCGCCCTTCCATCTCCCCCATCTGTCATGGCTTTTCATTCCCGCTTGCCCGTGCTGGCTGCGCTTGGCGCCGCCAGCCTGATGGCTGCAGCGTTGCCCGCCGCCGCCGCCGATTCCTACCCCAGCCGCCCGATCCGCATGATCGTCGCCTATCCCACGGGCGGCATCAGCGATACCGTGGCCCGTGCGCTCGGCGAGCGGCTCTCCGCCCAGATGGGGACTTCGGTGGTGGTCGAGAACAAGGCCGGCGCCGGCGGCAGCATCGGCATCGATGCCGTGGCCAAGGCCGCGCCGGATGGCTACACGCTCGGCTTTGCGTCGACCAGCCCGCTCACGCTCAATCCGCACGTGGGGCACGTCAACTATGACCCGCAGCGCGATGTGGCGCCCGTCATGAGCGTGATGTACTCGCCGGTGCTGATCGTCGCCACGAAGAGCTTCGCCGGCAAGACCTTCCAGGACCTGGTGGCGCAGGGCAAGGCCAAGCCGGGTTCGGTGCGCTGGGCAACCTCGGGCCTCGGCACGGTCGGGCACGTCGTGCTGGAGCAGGTGAAGGCCGGGTCGAAGGCCGAGCTGACGCTGATTCCGTACAAGGGCGCCGGCCAGCAGATGAACGACGCGCTTGGCGGCCAGTTCGAGGTCATGAGCACCAATGCCAGCCCCATGCTGACCCAGCACATGCAGGCCGGACGGCTGCGCCCGCTCGCCGTGGGCGCGCCCAGGCGCCTCGAAAGCATGGCCAGTGTGCCCACGCTCGCTGAACTGGGCTACCCGAAGGCGAACCTGACTTCGACCTTCGGCATTTTCGCCCCGGGCAAGACGCCGCCGGCGATCATCGACAAGCTCAACGCCGAACTCAACAAGGCCCTCGGCGAGCCGGAGGTGCGCGAGCGCCTGCTCAAGGGCGGCGAAGTGCCTACCGGCGGCACGGCCGCGCAGTTCGCCAAGGCCATCCACGAGGAATCCGTCGACAACGCGCGCATCGTCAAGGAAGCCGGCATCAAGGCCGACTGACGTCTTGCGCCACCGGGTCCAGCCGGTTCCCGAGGCCATAGACGGCGCACAGCCGCACGCCGTTGTGCGGCCACAGTGCCAGCTTGGTGCGCACGCGCGACAGATGGCTGTCGACGGTGCGCGAAGCCGCCTCGACGTGATAGCGCCAGACCTCGTTCACCATGGTCTGGCGCAGCACCAGCGAGCCTAGGTTCCGGAACAGCAGCACGGCCAGGTCGAATTCCTTGGGCGCCAGCGCCACCGGCCGTCCGTGGATCCACACACGGCGATCGGCCGTGGCGAAGCGGAAGGCGCCGTGTTGCAGGTCGCAGGCATGCTCGCCGCCCGGGCCGGCGCGGCGCAGCAGCGCCATCACTCTTGCAGCGAGTTCCGCCATGCCGACGGGTTTGCGCAGATAGGCGTCGGCGCCTTCGCCAAAGCAGGCCGCGATATGCCTGTCGTCGTCGCTGTCTCCGAGCAGCATCACCGGCAGCTCGTGGCCGAGCGTGCGGCGCACCCATGACAACACGTCCAGCGCGGAAATGCCCGGCGCATCGCTGTCCAGCAACAGCATGTCGAAGGTGCCGCCGTGCAGCGCCTGGATCAGCGAGCGGCCGTGAATGTAGCGCGTGCACTGGTGCCCGTTGAGGCGAAGGGTCTGGTCAATGCCGATGGCCCGCGTCGGGTCGGCCTCCAATACGGCAATTCTCACGTCGTCTCTCCTGGCGCTGCCGAATCGGGGGAAGTCCGGCGGGGATGCCTGGCCGGCGCAATGGCCGGCACGGCAATGGCCCATGGTAGGGACGCGCGTCTGCGGCCAGAAGTAAACGATTGTTGACGGGCCGTTTTGAGGGCCGTCCTATTCTGACGTCCCGGTCCGAGGTTTCTAATTCCATCACGCGCAAACGCTGAGGAACAGAGACCATGAGAAAGACCATCGCCTCGCTGGAAGCCGATCCCGTCCATGCGGCGCTGATCCGCAGGATCGTCAATGAAGCCGGCTACGAATGCGTGAGCTTCAGCCAGAGCCGGCGCCTGCTGCTGGCCTTGCATGACAAGGCTTTCGACCTGCTCCTGATCGACTGGCAGATGCCGGGCATGTCCGGTGCCGAGGTGCTGGGCTGGTTGCGCGGCAACCTGGACCGGCGCATCCCGGTCATGTTCCTTTCCGCGCGCGATGCCGAGGCCGACGCGGTCAGCGCGCTGATGGCCGGCGCGGACGACTACATCGTCAAGCCGGTCCGGGCCGCCGAACTATCGGCGCGCATCGGCGCCGTACTGCGCCGCGCCTGTCCCGCGGATTTCGCGCGCAACACGCCGTTGCGCCTGGCCGGGTACGTGTTCGATTGCGCCGCGCGGCAGGCGACCTTCCACGGGCATCCGGTCTGCCTGACGCCAAAGGAATTCGACCTGGCGGTGCTGCTGTTCCGCAACGAAGGGCGCATCGTCACGCGCGACCACATCATTGCCACCGTCTGGGGCCGCGAGATCTCGCCGCTGTCGCGCACCATCGACACGCATGTGTCGCGCGTGCGCAGCAAGCTGGGGTTGCATGCCGCGAACGGACTCCGGCTGACGCCGGTCTATACACATGGATACCGTCTGGAGCTGGCGGAAAGTGAAGCGGCCTGAAGCCGCAGAGCATTGCGGCCGGCAATAAAAAAAGGCACCCGAAGGTGCCTTTCTGCCAGACATTCAACCGATCGGGAAACGATCAGAAAATGTGGCGGATACCAGCGGCCACGCCCAGCTGGTTGTTGGCGCCCGGCAGCTCTGTCGTCGCGCCGCCGGAGACGTGGTTGTAATCCATGGTGCCATACACCTGGGTACGCTTGGACAGCGAGTACTCGGCCAGCAGCACGCCAGCGTAACGGTGGCCGCCGTTGCCAGCGATACCGTTCTTGTTCTCGATGTAGTCGTAGTAGAACGCACCGGTCACTGCCAGGGCCGGGGTGGCCTGGTAGGTGGTGCCGACGTAGCCGAGGTGATCCTTGCGCGGGTTGTTCACTGCACCGGCAGTAATCAGGGTCTGAGCGCCACCAGTGGTCGATCCGGCCGACTGGTTCATGAAACCGTTGTCGATCACGCCAGTGCGATCCTTGCCGCCGAGATAGCCCAGGAAGATCTTGGCCGGGCCGATGCTGTACTTACCGGCAGCACCGAACATTTGCTGACGCTCGCCAGCCTGGTTGCGGATTTCCTGGTACACGCCGCCGATGCCGAACGGGCCATAGGTGTAAGCGGCGCGGGCACCCCAGTACTGGTTGGAGCTCATGCTGCCGGCGGTTTCGCCGAAGCCGTAGCTGGCGCCGACGTCCAGGCCGCCAAACTTGCCGCCGTAGCTGACCACGTTGTTGTTGCGGAACTGGGTCAGGAAGAACGGCCAGGCGTTGGCGGTGTAGTTACCGATGGTCAGCGGATCGTAGTCGCCGAAGAAATTAAAGCCTTCGGTGTACTGGCGGCCCAGCTTGACAGCGCCGAAGTCACCGCTCAGGCCAACGTAGGCTTGACGATTGAACAGCGTGTTGGCCGAGTTGAGCTTGCCGGTGTCGAGGCTGTAGCCATTTTCGAGCTGGAAGATCGCCTTCAGGTTGTTGCCCAGCGCTTCGCTGCCCTTCAGGCCCCAGCGGCTTTGCGTGACGGCGCCGTCGGTCAGTTCAGTCTTGCCGTGGCCCGATGCATCTGCGTGCGTGGTGTAGCGTACGCTGACGTCGGCAATGCCGTACAGCGTGACGGAAGTCTGTGCAAACGCGGAACCTGCCAGCAGGCTGCCGGCGGCGAGGACGATGGCCGATTTCTTCATGGTGCTCCTTTTCTGTTCTGTTCTGGTCTCCGCCGGATCACGGCGGGGCACGGGATCACGTTTCCTGTGAACGCCGCGAAAATTTAACAAAACGTCAGAACGAAGGACACAATTACGCGCTGGAGGCCGAATTCGAGCAGGATTTTGGTGCAAATCCGTTGTCTGGCCGCTACACAATACCGTGTTGGTGCGCTGCACCAGCATCAGACGCTAATTGGTAGTGCGGGGAGGGCGTGAAGCGGCACCGGCACCCCTTGTGGAAAGAGGCGCCGGTGGCAGGGCAAGGGGGGAATCAGCCCTGGGGAATCTCGATCTTGACTTCGAGCACTTCCAGGTTGTCCTGGCGCTCCAGGCTGACGCGCAGATCCTGGTCGCTGATCTTGACGTACTTGGAGATCACCGCCACCAGCTCGCGCTGCAGTGCCGGCAGGTAGTCCGCCGGGGCCGAATGGCCTGTGCGTTCATGGGCCAGGATGATCTGCAGCCGCTCTTTGGCGACCGAGGCCGATTTCTTCTTTTCCCCCAGCAGGAAGGACAGGATCGACATGGGGATGAGTCCTCCGTATTGGTTTTACTTGTTGCCGAAGATGCGCGACAGCAGGCCGGGCTTCTGGTAGTCGGTGAAACGCATCGGCTTGTCCTTGCCCAGGAAGCGGTCCACCACGTCGCCGTACGCGTCCGCCACGTCGCTGCCTTCCAGGTGGATGGCGGGCGTGCCCTGGTTGGACGCGTGCAGCACGGCTTCCGATTCGGGGACTACGCCGATCAGCTTGATGCGCAGGATTTCCTGGATGTCGGTCAGCGACAGCATCTCGCCGCCGTGCACGCGCTTGGGGTTGTAGCGGGTGATCAGCAGGTGTTCCTTGATCGGCTCGCCGCCTTCGCTGGCGCGCTTGGTCTTCGAGGCCAGGATGCCCAGGATGCGGTCGGAGTCGCGCACCGAAGACACTTCCGGGTTGGTCACGATCAGCGCTTCGTCGGCGAAATACATGGCCATCAGCGCGCCCGATTCGATACCGGCCGGCGAGTCGCAGACGATGTACTCGAAGTCCATCTCGACCAGGCCCTTGATCACCTTCTCGACGCCGTCCTTGGTCAGTGCGTCCTTGTCGCGCGTCTGCGAGGCCGGCAGGATGAACAGGTTCTCGCACTTCTTGTCCTTGATCAGGGCCTGGCGCAGGTTGGCTTCGCCCTGCACCACGTTGATCAGGTCATACACCACGCGGCGCTCGCAACCCATGATCAGGTCGAGGTTGCGCAGGCCGACGTCGAAGTCGATCACGGCAGTCTTGTGGCCGCGCAGGGCCAGGCCCGCGGCAAAGCTGGCGCTGGTGGTGGTCTTGCCGACGCCTCCCTTGCCGGAGGTCACAACGATGATTTTTGCCATGGCTCTTTGGTCCGTAATTAGGTTGAAGCTTGCGCTGCAGTGATTCGGTTCGGGGCTGGTCGCCGGCTCATCGGAACCGGATGGCTTCCAGGATCAGCTTTTCATCGGCCAGGCGAACCTGGGCGGTCTTGCCGAGTACGTCGGCCGGCAGCGTCTGCTCGGCCGTCCGATAGATCCCGGCAATGGAAATCAGTTCAGGCTCCATGCACGTGCTGAAGATGCGTGCGCTGGTGTTGCCCTTCACGCCCGCCAGCGCGCGGCCTCGCAGCGGGGCATAGACATGGATGTTGCCCTCGGCGATGACCTCGGCGCCGTAGCTGACCACGTCCATGATGACCACGTCGCCTTGCGCGTAGACTTGCTGGCCCGAGCGCAGCGGCTTGTCGATCAGGACGGTCTGGGTCTGCTGGATGGCGGCCTTGACGGCGGCGTCGGCGGCGGACTGGGCGGCCGTGCGGGCCGCTTCCTCGCGCGCGGCCTGCTCGGCAGCGGCCTCTGCGGCAGCGCGGTCGGCCGCCTCGGCGGTTTCCGCCGGTTCACGCAGGCCGCGGCGGCTCTGGCTGTCGAGCAGCGGCAGGCCGAAGCGCTGCACCCACTCGTGCTGCGCCGGGCGTGCGACCACGCCAATGGCACGGGCCTTGAGCGTCGCCAGCGTGCCGATCACGGTGTCGAGCGAGACTGCATCGTCACTTTCAAGCGCGCGCAGGTCCAGCGCAATCACGTCATTGGAAAAGAAATCGGGAGTGGCTTCGAACCGGGAGAGCAGGTCGTCTCGCAGTGCAGCCATGTCGGCGGTCTGGAGCGCGAGAAGGAGGGCGTCTACATTGCCACTGCGCAGCTCGAAGCGTGGCGATTTCTTCTGTGACATAGCCGGGTGACCGTGGAAATGCCACATTCTAACTGCGGTTTCGGTGCGAACTGTAACAAATAGGCCGACTTTGTCCCCAAGTGCCGCACGCAATCCATGGGAGGCCCACAAGTGGCGCCAGCGCCAGCGCGGCCAACCCCGTCCGACAGATGCCATGACGCCTTGTTACGATTGCGCCATCTGCGGAATGGAGCTGTCATGGGCGCAATCGTCAATTGTGTGGCTTACCGGGCGGGCAAGCGGCTCGGTACCGTCGGCATCGAAGAGATCCCTGAAGCATTGAGCGTCCCGGACACCTTCGTCTGGCTGGGTTTGCATGAGCCCGACCTGGCTTTGCTGCGCCAGGTCCAGCAATCCTTCGGACTGCACGACCTGGCGGTCGAGGATGCGCTCGATGCACACCAGCGGCCCAAGCTGGAGGCGTATGGCGACTCGGTCTTCGTCGTGCTCAACACCGCGCAGCTGGTCGAGGACGAGGTCGTGGTCGGCGAAACCCATCTGTTCGTCGGGCCGAACTATGTGGTGTCGGTCCGGCATGGCGCCAGCAGCACCTACGCGCCGGTGCGCGAGCGCTGCGAGCATGACCCGCAGGGCCTGGCCAACGGTCCTGGCTATGTGTTGTACGCGCTGATGGACTTCGTGGTCGACCACTACCTGCCCATCGTCACGCGCCTGGAGGACACCTTCGCCGAGCTGGAGCAGGGCATCTTCCGCGACGAGTTCGACCGCGCCGCAATCGAGCGCCTGTACCAGATCAAGCGGCAGGTGCTGCGCCTGCGCAATGCGGTGAACCCGGTCGAGGATATCTGCAGCCAGCTCATCCGGCTGCACGAAGACCTCGTGCCCAAGGAATTGCGCGCCTATTTCCGCGACATCGAAGACCACGCGAGCCGCCTCGTGCGCACGCTCGATGTCGTGCGCGAGATGCTGACCACGGCGGTGCAGGTCAACCTGGCCCTGGTCACCGTGGGGCAGAACGAGGTGGTCAAGCGGCTCGCTGGCTGGGGCGCCATCCTGGCGATCCCGACGGTGGTGTTCAGCCTCTACGGCATGAATTTCTCGTTCATGCCCGAGCTGAAATTCCACTACGCGTACCCGGTCGTGATCGGCACGACGGCCGTGGCGTGCGCCGCGCTATGGCGCCGGCTACATCGCGCCGGATGGATCTGATGGCCATTTTTATTCTCAGAAAGAATTTTGTAATCCAATTTTTTCTTAAATTCATTATTCGAACGAATAATCAGGCCCCTGTCATCGGCTTCCGGCACGCATCGCCGCCTCCTACACTGGATTCAAGAATGCCCAGCGCATCCGGAGTCCGCCATGCCACTAGCCCGCCCCTCGCTTTGGCCCGCAGCAGCAGCCGGCCCGGTGACTCGTCGTCCGCTGGCCGTTGCGGTGATGGCCATCATGCTGGCGGCCTGGCCCGCCTCCCCCCTCCACGCCGCGACCGCGCCTGTGCAGCCAGCTCAGGCGCAGACGCGCGAGGCGCTCGCGGCTTACGAGTCCGGAGCGTTCGATGCCGCACTGCGCGGCTTTGCCGCCGCCGCGCGCGACGGCAACCGGCTGGCCCAGTTCAATTACGCGATGATGCTGCTGCGCGGCGAAGGCACGCCTGCCAGGCCGCAGGAAGCCTTGACCTGGCTGCGCAAGGCCGCCGACAACCAGATGACGCACGCGCAGTTCACCCTCGGTGACCTGTACGAGCGCGGCGAACTGGTGCCGCGTTCGCTGGAAGAGGCCAACCGCTGGTACGAACGCGCCGCGCAGGGCGGCCACGTGCAGGCGCAGATGGCGCTGGCCACCAACTATTTCACCGGCCGCGGCCTGCCGCGCGACTATGCCAAGGCGTTCGAGTGGTACAGCCGCGCCGCCAGCGCGGGCGACGGGGGGGCCCAGTACATCGTCGGCAGCTACTATGAGCGCGGCGAGCCCGGCGTGGTGGGCAAGGACATCGAACAGGCCAAGATCTGGTATGCGCGCTCGGCGGCGCATGGCGATCCGGGCGCATTGGCCAAGCTGCGCTCGCTGCTCGAGGAGACCGTGCGCGCGAAGGCCGGCGGTACGATGTGAGCGGCCCCCGCAAGGGGACGAGTCTCGCCCCCCATGCCCCGGCGCCGATTGCCCCCGCCGTTGGCCTGGCACAGCCGGCCCCGGCGGGACACCTCGATGAATTGCGGTTGCCCGACGGTTCGCTGCGCGAGGCGTGGGCGCGCTTCTTCGCCGTCGTGGGCGAGCCTGGCGCTGACGTGCTGGCTCCGCGCGCGGCGGCCATGGCGCGGCAGATCCGCGACAACGGCGTGACCTACAACGTCTATGCCGACCATGGCGCGGCGCGCGCCTGGCCGCTGGAACTGTTTCCGTTCCTGGTGACCGATCAGGACTGGCAAGTCATCGAGCGGGGCGCCGCGCAGCGCGCCACGCTGGCCAATGCGATCGTGGCCGATATCTATGGCGAACAGACGCTGCTGTCGCGCGGACTGTTGCCGCCGGGGCTGGTCTACGGGCATCCGGGCTACCTGCATCCGCTGCGCGGCTACCGGCCGCCGGGCGGCAGCTTCCTGCAGATCGTCGCGGTGGACCTGGTGCACACCGAAGGTGGGTGGACCGTCATGGCGCATCGCACCGATACGCCTTCGGGCATGGGCTACGCGCTCGAAAACCGCCTCATCATCTCCAGCCTGTTCACCGATGCCTTCCGCGGCCTGCACGTGCGCCGCCTGCCGCCGGCGTTCGCGCAACTGGTGTCGACGCTCGCGCATGCGCCGCTGGCCGCGGCGACAGAGACTGGCAGCGGTACGGCCGCTTCCGGCACGGGCCACCACATCGTGCTGCTTACGCCCGGCCCCTACAGCGAGACCTATTTCGAGCACACGTTTCTTGCGCGCTACCTTGGCATCACGCTGGTGGAAGGCAAGGACCTGACCGTGCGCAATGACGTGGTCTACCTGAAGACCTTCGGCGGACTCGAACGCGTGGACGTGGTGCTGCGGCGCCTGGACGATATCTTTTGCGATCCGCTCGAACTGCGCCACGACTCCACGCTGGGCGTGCCGGGGCTGCTGGAGGCGATGCGCGCGGGCAACGTCATGGTGTCCAACGTGCCCGGCTCCGGCTTCCTGGAAACACCGGCGATTCACGGCTTCCTGCCCGCCATTGCCGAAGCGCTGCTGGGCGAGCGGCTGTGGCTGCCCGGTGTGCCGAGCTGGTGGTGCGGAGAAGACGCCGCGCGGCAGCAAGCGCTGGCCACGCTGACGGAAGCCTTCGTGATGCCGACCTATCCACGCCGCGCCGATCTCACCGACGAGCCCGTGCTGGGCATGGAACTGGGCCTGCAGGCGCTGGACGGCTGGCGCGAGCGCATTGCCCGCATGCCCGACCGCTACACCTTGCAGCCGCCGCTGCCGCTATCGCACACGCCATGCTGGGAAGGCGACCGGATCGGCTCGCGCGCGGCCATGCTGCGCGTATTTGCCGTGGCGGACGGCAATGGCGGCTGGCAGGTCATGGCGGGCGGCTTCAGCCGGCTCGCGGCACCGGGGCTGGAATCGGTGTCGATGCAGCTCGGCGGCACGAGTGCCGATACATGGGTGCTTTCCGGCCAGCCGGTGCCGCCCGCACCGTTGGCCACCCGCGCCGGGCTCGCCGTACCGACACCCGCGCGGGCGCTGGCGGTTTCGAGCCGCGCGGCCGAGAACCTGTTCTGGGCCGGGCGCTACGCCGAACGCGCCGAGAACAACGTGAGGCTGTGCCGGCAGATCCTCGGCTCGATCGAAAGCAGCGACGATACCGATGACGGCACCCTATCGATGCTGGGCCGCCTCGCGCAACTGGCGGGCCTGGTGCCGGCCGGGGCGCCGCAGCCCGACGTATCGCTGAGCCGGTTCGAGCACAGCCTGGTGGCCACGCTGGCGGACGCGCGCGCCGGCACGGGTCTCGCGCGGAACCTCGCCGCGCACGCGGCCACCGCCAGCGAGATCCGCAACCGCCTGTCCAACGACCACTGGCGCACCATCCTGGCCGCGCGCAACGATTTCGGCGACGCCATGACGCAAGCGACGCTGGCTGCCGCCGACGGCGGCGCCGTCAGCTACGACCGCGCGCGTGTTCTGGCCGCGCTCGAGCATCTGGCGATGCAGCTTGGCGCCATCAACGGCGCGCAAGGCGACCGCATGTCGCGCGACGAAGCGTGGCGACTGGTTTTCATCGGCCGCCATATCGAACGCCTGTCCACCATGAGCGGCTTCTTGCTGGCCGCGATCGACACCGGCGCGCTGCGCTCGCGCAGCGGCTTCGATCTGTTGCTGCACCTGTTCGATTGCACGCTGACGTACCGCTCGCTTTATCCGGGCCGCACCGACCTGGCGGCGTTGGTCGACCTGCTCGTGCTGGAGCCCGCCAATCCGCGCGGCCTCTACGGTTTGCTGGAGCGTCTGCGCGGCAAGCTGGCGCAGCTGGCGCCGGGCGGCAGCGCACAGGCGCGTGTGCCGCTCGCGGAACTGCTGCCCGCGCCGAGCGCGCTGCCAACGCGCGCGGCATTGTGCGAGTCCCTATGCGACGGTGAGGGCGATGCAGCCAATTTGTCGGCGTTGTGCAGTCAGTTCATCGAGCGCATGGCGCGCGTATCGGACGAGATCGGCGCGCGCTACTTCAGCCATGCAGCCGCCAACCCCGACGCCGACATTCGGTGAACGACGCCGTGAGCTCTCCTGCCGGAAACAGCACGCTGAGCGTGCTGCATACCACCACCTATCGCTATTCGCAGCCGGTCGAGCACGCGCAGCAGCGTGCCGTCGTCACGCCGCCTGACTTGCCGTGGCAGGCCGTCACCGAGCACGACACCCGCCTCGAGCCGGCGCCTACGCACGAGCATGGGCGAACCGACGCGTTTGGGAATCGCGTGCTGCATTACATGCTCGACGTGCCGCACACACAGATGCAATTGACCTGTTCCAGCACCGTGGTACTGACGCCGCGCTGGCGGGCGCTGAAGGTGTCCGCGTCCGCACCGTGGGAGACGGTCGCTCAGTCGCTGCGTTTTCACGCGGGCCAGCCGTTCGAGCCGGCCACGCAATTCGTCTTCGCTTCGCCCAATATCGCGCTGCATCCGGCGCTGCTTGAATACGCGTTGCCAAGCTTTGGCGCGGGTGTGCCAGTCGTCGCCGGCGCGATGGATTTGATGCGGCGCATTCACGAAGATTTCACCTATCACAGCGAATCCACCGAGGTGGATACACCGGCCATGCAGGCCTTCGCGCAGCGCAGCGGCGTGTGCCAGGATTATGCGCAGGTCATGATTGGTTGCCTGCGCTCCGTGGGGCTCGCGGCGCGCTATGTCAGCGGCTATCTGTGCACCGAGCCGCCACCCGGCGAGCCGCGGCTGACTGGCGCCGATGCTTCGCATGCGTGGGTGTCGGTGTATTGCCCGGTGGTGGGCTGGGTGGATCTTGATCCGACCAACAATGTGCTGGCGGATACGCGTCACGTTACGCTGGCGCTAGGCCGCGATTACAGCGATGTGCCGTTGCTGCATGGCGTGATCGTGGGCGGGGGCGCCCATCGGGTGGAGGTGGCCGTGACTGTGAGGCCGATGGAGTGACCGGAAGGGGAGGCGCTCGTTTCGCCGGTGTAGCCGGCGAAACATGAGGCACCTTCAAAACGCTTAGCCGAGCTTCTTCTTCAGCAGCTCATTCACCTGCGCCGGATTCGCCTTCCCCTTGGTCGCCTTCATCGCTTGCCCGACGAGCGCATTGAAGGCCTTTTCCTTGCCTGACCGGAACTCTTCCACCGACTTGGCATTGGCAGCCAGCACGTCATCGATGATTTTTTCCAGTTCACCGGTATCGGACATCTGCTTCAGCCCCTTGGCGGCAATGATCGCGTCCGCATCGCCATCCGATTCGCCAGCCCACATGGCAGGGAAGACATCCTTCTTGGCGGTGTTGTTGGACACCGTGCCGTCAGCGATGCGCGCCAGCAATTTGGCCAGTTGCGCCGGCTTGACCGGCGCCGCATCGATGCTCATGCCTTCGCGATTCAATTGCGAAGCGACATCCCCCATCAGCCAGTTGGCCGCAGGCTTGGCATTGGCCGCACCGGCTTCGGTCACGACCGCTTCGTAGTAACCGGCCAGCGCCTTGGTGGCAGTCAGCGTGCTGGCATCATAGGCCGACAGGCCATACTTCGAAACGAAGCGCGCCTGGATCGCCGCCGGTAGCTCCGGCAGTTCGCCGCGCACGCGCTCGATCCACGCCGCGTCGATTTCCAGCGGCATCAGGTCAGGGTCAGGGAAATAGCGATAGTCGTGCGCATCTTCCTTGGTGCGCATGGCACGCGTTTCGCCGGTATCCGGATCAAACAGCACCGTGGCCTGCTGGATCTTGCGGCCGTCTTCGATCTCGTTGATCTGCCACTGCACTTCGTATTCGATCGCCTGCTGCAAAAAGCGGAACGAGTTCAGGTTCTTGATCTCGCGGCGCGTGCCGAATTCCTTCTGCCCGACCGGGCGCACCGACACGTTGGCGTCGCAGCGGAAGCTGCCTTCCTGCATATTGCCGTCGCAGATCCCCAGCCACACCACCAGCGAGTGCAGGGCCTTGGCGTAGGCCACGGCTTCGGCAGCGCTGCGCATGTCCGGCTCGGTCACGATTTCCAGCAGCGGCGTGCCGGCGCGGTTCAGGTCGATGCCGGTCATGCCGGCGAAGTCCTCGTGCAGCGACTTGCCCGCATCTTCTTCCAGGTGGGCGCGCGTCAGTTGCACGGTCTTTTCATAGACCTCGCCCTTCTTGCCTTCGACCTGGATGGTGATCGTGCCGCCCTGCACGACGGGGATCTCGTACTGGCTGATCTGGTAGCCCTTGGGCAGGTCAGGGTAGAAGTAGTTCTTGCGCGCGAAGATGCTGCGCGGCGCGATGGTGGCGCCGATCGCCAGGCCGAACTGGATCGCGCGTTCCACCGCGCCCTTGTTGAGCACCGGCAGTACGCCCGGCAGCGCGAGATCCACCGGCGAGGCCTGTGTGTTGGGCTCGGCGCCGAAGGCGGTGGAGGTCCCGGAGAAAATCTTGGAGGCCGTCGAAAGCTGCGTGTGCGTTTCGAGGCCGATCACCACTTCCCATTGCATGGCGGTATTCCTGTTCGGTTCTTGGGTTCTGTCTGTTGCAAAGGTCCGGCGCAGGCGCCGGACCCGAGTGTCTGTGTGGCGCGCTCAGGGGTCGGGGCTGGCGAGCCAGGAATCAAGCTGGGCCATGGCGGCCACGCGCGCCACGGCATCGCCGCCGACGGTCACGCCGCGGCCGGCGCGCGCGCCGCCAGGCCCGTCGCGGCGCACCTGCAATTCGCTGGTGCCATCAAAGCCGTGGTACGCGCCGGGGTAGATCTCCAGCCGGAAACGCGCGCCTGGCTGGCGCGCCAGCACCGCGTTCTGCAGCATCGCGCAGCGTGTGGCCGGCGTCCAGTCGTCGGCCCCGCCGATCATCAGCAATACCGGTGCGCGCAGCCGGAAATTGTGCTGCTGCACCGCCCGCTTGCAGGCCGGATAAAACGCCACGGCACGTTCCACTTGCGGCGTGTTGGCCGGCCACGGACGGCTTGCATCGACCGTGGCCAGCACCGCCTGCGCGCCGTTGGACCAGCCCAGCAGCACGATGCGCGTGGCGTCGATGCCGGGCTGGCGCGCCACCCAGCGCAGTGCCGTCAGCGCGTCGGTGCGGCGCATGCGTTCATCCACGCCCCGGGTCTCGGCCGAATCGCCGCAGCCTGGCAGCTTGCCATGCGCCGACTCGCTGTCGGGCATCAGCACCGCGTAGCCACGCTCGGTCAGCCACTGTGCGTAATCGCGATAGCGCGGTTGCAGCGCGGACGCGGCATTGGTGTCGCCGCCAGTGCTGCCCACATGGCCCGCGTCCGCGCGCACGGTTTCCGGGCTCGCACCGATCAGGCCGCTGCAGCCATGCAGCGCGATCACCACCGGCAGCGGCTGGGTGCGCGGCGTGCTGCCTTCGCGCGGCACGAACCAGTAGGCGTTAAGCGGCGGTGCGCCCTGATCGCCCGGCAACTGCACGCGCAGTGCCGGCGTGACGGGCCTGACGGCCGGCGCAGTGCGCGTGGTGGCACCGGGCGCTAGCGCGGTGAGCGGCGCGGTATTGGCCGGCTGCACCAGTGCCGGCGTCGGCGGCGCGGGCGTGTGCGCGAAGACGGCGCCAGCCAGCAGCATGCCGGCTGCACCGGCAACGCACGTGGCGAGCCGGTGCAGACGATGCAGGCAGTAGCTGGCGGGCGTGGCGGTCATCAGGCGGCCTCAGCGGGTTTGCGCGCAGGCGCCGGTGCCGGGCTCGAACATCACCGGCCACGCCTGTTCGTAAATGCCGGGCGTGCAGCGCTGCGCGCAGTTGGCATGCGCCAGCGTGACGCGGCGCGGATCTTGCCAGATCATCAGCTCGCAGCCGCTGCCGTCGTTGGCGCGCAGCTCGATTTGCGGCTTCTTCTTGGTCTGGCGGAAATCGGCCAGGTTGAACGTGCACGAGCCACGCTTGCCGACCCACAGCTTCCACGAGAGCTGCTGCACGCTGTTGTCGGACACGCGCAACTGGGCGTCCTCGCGGAAGCCGTCTTCCTCGGTGCGGCGGCAGTCGCCGACGATGTCGATATCGCGGGCCGCGATCGGCGTCGGCTTGCCGAGGATCGGCAACTGGATGCAGCCAGCCACCACCGCGGCCAGGGCCGCGGCGATGATCAGGCGGAAGACTTGCGCAAGCCGTTTCATGCCTTGGCGGGACGGCGCAGGTGCCAGTCGGTGGCCTGCTGGAACGCGTGCGCGGTCTGGAGCAGCTGCGCTTCGTCGAAGTAGTTGCCGATCAGCTGCAGGCCGACCGGCATATTGCCTTCGCCGAAGCCGCACGGCACGCTCATGCCGGGCAGGCCGGCCAGGCTGGTCGACAGCGTGAAGATGTCGGCCAGGTACATCTGCACCGGGTCGGAGGTCTTTTCGCCGAGCTTCCACGCTACCGTCGGCGCGACCGGGCCCATGATCACGTCGCACTGGGCAAAGGCGCGCTGGAAGTCGTCGGCGATGATGCGGCGGATCTTCTGGGCCTGCAGGTAGTAGGCGTCGTAGTAGCCGTGCGACAGCACGTAGGCGCCCACCATGATGCGGCGCTTGACCTCGGTGCCGAAGCCTTCGGCGCGGGTCTTCTTGTACATGTCGAGCAGGTCGCGGTACTCGGCCGCGCGGTGGCCGTAGCGCACGCCGTCGAAGCGCGACAGGTTCGACGACGCCTCGGCCGGCGCGATCACGTAGTACACGGGGATCGACAGCTCGGTCTTGGGCAGCGACACCTCGACCAGCGTGGCGCCGAGCTGCTCGTACTGCCGCAGCGCGGCGCGCACGGTCTCTTCCACGTCGGGCGACAGGCCCTTGCCGAAGTACTCGCGCGGCAGGCCGATGCGCAGGCCCGCCAGCGGCTGGCTTTCCGAGGCGCCGGCGCGCGCGCGGCCCAGGTGGCGGGTGAAGTCCTCATCCACGCCGCCTTGCTCGGGCGGGATGCTGGTCGAATCCTTCGGGTCGAAGCCGGCCATGGCGTTGAGCAGCAGGGCGCAGTCCTCCGCGGTGTGGGCCATCGGGCCGCCCTGGTCCAGCGACGACGCGAAGGCGATCATGCCGTAGCGCGACACGCGGCCATAGGTCGGCTTGATGCCGGTGATGCCCGAGAACGACGACGGCTGGCGGATCGAGCCGCCGGTGTCGGTGCCGGTCGCGGCCGGCGCCAGGCCGGCGGCCACGGCAGCGGCCGAGCCGCCCGACGAGCCGCCCGGGACGCGCTCGGTGTCCCACGGGTTGCGCACGGCGCCAAAGAACGAGTTCTCGTTGGACGAGCCCATCGCGAACTCGTCCATATTGGTCTTGCCTAGCGTGACCATGCCGGCGGCGGCCATGCGCTCGACCACGGTGGCGTCGAACGGGCTTTCGTAGTTGGCCAGCATCTTCGAGCCGGCCGTCGCGCGCCAGCCACGCGTGACGAACACGTCCTTGTGGGCCAGCGGCACGCCGGTCAGCAGCGTGGCATCGCCGCGGGCGCGGCGCGCATCGGCTTCGCGCGCCTGGGCCAGCGTGCGTTCGGCGTCGACATGGGTGAAGGCGTTCAGCGCGCCGGCCTGCTCGATGCGGGCCAGGTAGGTGCGGGCGAGTTCCTCGGCGGAGACGGTGCGCGCGGCCAGGGCATCGGCAAGCTGGCGCAGGGAGGTCACGGAATCAGCGGAAAAGGGCATGACAGTCGGTTGGCATCAGGGGTGGCGTGCGTCGGTGCGGTGCGGTCGGGACATCCGGCCCGGGTCATTCAATGACCTTGGGCACCAGGTAGAGGCCATCCTGGGTGGCCGGCGCGGGGCGCTGGTAGTCTTCGCGCCGGTCGCTTTCGGTCACGGCGTCTTCGCGCAGGCGCTGGGCCATGTCGCGCACGGTGGCCAGCGGGTGGGCCAGGGGCTCGATGCCGGTGGTGTCGACCGCCTGCATCTGCTCGACCAGCGAGAAGAAGTTATTGAGCTGCGCAAGCGTCTGGGACGCCTCTTCATCGGTGGTTTCGATGCGAGCCAGATGGGCGATGCGCTTGACGTCGGATAGGTCGAGGGCCATGGCGAGGTGGATAGTTCGGGTGCAAAAAGGCGCTTGCGGCACAGGCGCCGGAGGCATGCGGCGGGTGCGCCGCGCGGCCGGGGCAGGTGCCGGAGGGGCGCCCCGGGGTCGTCGGATCAGCTGTGGTTTTCAGGCCGTAAACGCCCGATTCAGCAGGAATTATAAGGTATCATTGCGTGCCTCCCGACCTTTGGCAGCGTCTACGCCACATGACCGCCGGCGTTATCTCGCGGGTGCGCAAATTGCCACTTTTTCGACGTAAGCTTTGCTGCCGTCAAACGTGCTTCGGACTGCACTGGCCACGTGCCGTGCACTGCCCGAGGCGCGATGGTCTGGGTCCCTCTGATTAGCCCTCCGCTGCATTGCTGATCTTCAGCAAACTCGCATCGACGTGGTCTTTTCGCGAACTTTTTCGTGAGGTCTAATCAAAGGTTCCCGTAAGAGTGGTGCGCGACAGCGCACTGCGGCGGTTTGCCGGCGCCCCCCGCGAGGGGGCGGATGGCCGACTAGCCGGCGCCCGGGAAGCCTCGACCTTACCCGCATGAACATATATTGTGGCCGGCCCGCAGGCGGTGCCGGCCACTTCGCCTACCCGCGAACCCAACAGAAAACAGGATTCCTGATGTTCGGATTTCTCCGCAGCTACTTCTCCAACGACCTCGCCATCGACCTCGGCACCGCCAACACGCTGATCTATATGCGCGACAAGGGCATCGTCCTGGACGAGCCTTCGGTCGTGGCCATCCGCCAGGAAGGCGGACCCAACGCCAAGAAGACCATCCAGGCGGTGGGCAAGGAAGCCAAGCAGATGCTGGGCAAGGTGCCGGGCAATATCGAGGCGATCCGCCCGATGAAGGACGGCGTGATCGCCGACTTCACCGTGACCGAGCAGATGCTCAAGCAGTTCATCAAAATGGTGCATGACACCAAGCTGCTGCGTCCGAGCCCGCGCATCATCATCTGCGTGCCGTGCGGTTCGACCCAGGTCGAGCGTCGCGCCATCCGCGAATCGGCGCTGGGCGCCGGCGCCAGCCAGGTGTACCTGATCGAGGAGCCGATGTCGGCCGCGATCGGCGCCGGCCTGCCGGTGTCGGAGCCGTCGGGCTCGATGGTGGTGGACATCGGCGGCGGCACCACCGAGGTGGGCATCATCTCGCTGGGCGGCATGGTCTACAAGGGTTCGGTGCGCGTCGGCGGCGACAAGTTCGACGAGGCCATCGTCAACTACATCCGCCGCAACTACGGCATGCTGATCGGCGAACAGACCGCCGAAGCCATCAAGAAGGAAATCGGCTCGGCTTTCCCGGGTTCCGAAGTCCGCGAGATGGAAGTCAAGGGCCGCAACCTGTCCGAAGGCATCCCGCGTGCCTTCACGGTGTCGTCCAACGAAATCCTCGAAGCGCTGACCGATCCGCTCAACCAGATTGTCTCGGCCGTCAAGATCGCGCTGGAACAGACTCCGCCCGAACTGGGCGCCGACATTGCCGAGCGCGGCATGATGCTGACCGGCGGCGGCGCGCTGCTGCGCGACCTGGACCGCCTGCTGGCCGAGGAAACCGGCTTGCCGGTGCTGGTCGCCGAAGACCCGCTGACCTGCGTGGTGCGCGGTTCCGGCATGGCGCTGGAACGCATGGACAAGCTGGGCGGCATCTTCTCGTACGAGTAAGGCCACCGGATTGCACGCGGCGATGCACCGCCTGCCGGATCTCCTGATCAGGGCTGCGGGGCAAGGCCGCGTCCGCGGGTACGCTCCCGCGGAAACGATTGCCGCCTCCGCGCTGTCCGGCCGGGGCGGCAATGTCTTTGCGCTTTCGGTCTCGCTTCCGCTTCCGCTTCCGCATTCGTCTTCCATCCCGTCAACGCCCGCGCCCGGCTAAATGGATTACTCTCCACCGCCGCTTTTCAAGCAAGGGACTTCGGCCGTCGCGCGCCTGGTCCTGTACGTGGCCATCGCGCTGGCGCTGCTGATCGTCGATGCGCGCTTCAATGCGCTCAGCGTCGTGCGCCAGGTGGCCGCCACGGTGCTGATGCCCATCGAGCGCGTCGTGCTGGTGCCGCGCGATGCGCTGCGCGCCGTGTTCGACTACGCGCAATCGTCCGCCGCGCTGGCCAGCGAAAACCGTGAACTGCGCCTCGGCGCCGTGCAGCAGGCCGAAGCCTCGGTGCGCCAGGCGCAGCTCGAAGCCGAGAACAACCAGTTGCGCAAGCTGCTGAGCTTGCAGCAGCAGTCGGCCACGCCGGTCACGGCGGCGGAAATCCTCTACGACGCGCGCGATCCGTATTCGCAGCGCATCGTGATCGACAAGGGCAGCCAGCAAGGGCTGCGCGCCGGCTACCCGGTGATCGACGAACGCGGCGTGGTGGGTCAGGTGACGCGGGTCTCGCCGTTCCAGTCCGAAGTCACGCTGCTGACCGACAAGGACCTGGCGATTCCCGTGCAGGTGGTACGCAATGGCTTGCGCAGCGTGGCCTTCGGCGGCGCGCGCGCCGGCCAGCTTGACCTGCGCTTCATGGCCGCGGCGGCCGACTTGCAGCAGGGCGACCTGCTCGTGACATCCGGACTGGACGGCACTTACCCGCCTGGCCTGCCGGTGGCAAAGATCACGCATGTCGAGCGCAAGGCCGATACCGCCTTCTCGCGCGTGTGGTGCGAACCGGTGGCGGGCGTGCGTGCGCACCGCCAGCTGCTGGTGGTGCGCTACGACTCGGCCATGCCGCCGCGCGAAGCGGCCGAGGACAAGCCCGATGCGCCCGCCAAGGGGGCCCGCTCGGCCGCCGCGCGTGCCGCGGCAGCCAGCGCCGCGGCGGCCAAGGCTGCCCCCGCCGCCAAGGAGGCTCAATAGTGACCAATCCACAGTACCTGCTGCGCCCGGTGAACCCCGCGTTCATCGCGTTCAGCTTTGTCATGGCGTTCCTGTTCAACCTGATGCCGTGGGGCACCACCTTGTGGATCCCCGACATGGTGGCGCTGGTGCTGGTGTTCTGGAACATCCACCAGCCGCGCAAGGTCGGCATGGGCGTGGCGTTCGCACTGGGCCTGCTGATGGACGTGCATGACGCGCGCCTGCTGGGCGAGCATGCGGTGGCCTATACGCTGCTGGCCTATTTCGCCATCACCATCCACCGCCGCGTGCTGTGGTTCACGGTCTACACGCAGGCGCTGCACGTGCTGCCGCTGCTGTTCGTCGCGCACGCGGTGCCGGTGGTGATCCGCCTGGCCATGGGCGCGCCGCTGCCGGGCTGGCCGCTGCTGCTGGCGCCCGGCATCGAAGCGCTGCTCTGGCCGATGGCTACCGCCGTGCTGCTCGCACCGCAGCGCCGCTCGGTCGACGTCGACGAAACGCGTCCGATCTGAGCGCGATAAACGTATCCAACCCGGCAGTACCATGACCGAAATCCGCAACGTCGAACTGGAAATCGGCCGCTTTCGCCTCCGCGTAGCGGCCGCGGCGCTGTTCACGGTGATCTGCTTCGGGCTGCTGTTCACGCGCTTCCTCTGGCTGCAGTGGTACAAGCATGACCAGTATTCGGCCAAGGCCGAGGACAACCGCATCTCCGTGGCGCCGATCGAGCCCAACCGCGGCATCATCATGGACCGCAACGGCATCGTGCTGGCGCGCAACTACTCGGCCTACACGCTCGAGATCACGCCGTCCAAGCTGACCGATACGCTCGACAACACCATTGAAGCGCTGTCGTCGCTGGTCGACATCCAGCCGCGCGACCGCCGCCGCTTCAAGCGTCTGCAGGAAGAGTCGCGCAGCTTCGAAAGCCTGCCGATTCGCAGCCAGCTGACGGACCAGGAGGTGGCGCGCTTCTCCGCGCAGCGTTTCCGCTTCCCCGGCGTGGATGTGCGCGCGCGGCTGTTCAGGCAGTATCCGCTCGGCGAATCGGCATCGCACGTGATCGGCTATCTGGGCCGCATCTCGCAGCGCGACCAGGAGCGCATCGAGGCCATGGACGAGGCCAACGACGCCGATGGCGCCAAGTACGACCCGCGCAAGGACGCCGACAACTACAAGGGCTCGAACTACATCGGCAAGATCGGCCTGGAGCAGAGCTACGAAACCGAGCTGCATGGGTTGACCGGTTTCGAGGAAGTGGAAGTGAGCGCGGGCGGCCGGCCCATCCGCACGCTGTCGACGTCGCCCGCCACGCCGGGCAATAACCTGATCCTGTCGCTCGACATCCGCCTGCAGCAGCTGGCCGAGGAACTGTTCGGCGACCGCCGCGGCGCGCTGGTGGCGATCGAGCCTTCCACCGGCGACATCCTGGCCTTCGTGTCCAAGCCGACCTTCGACCCGAACCTGTTCGTCGAAGGCATCGACAGCAACACCTGGAGCGAGCTCAACAATTCGCCCGACAAGCCGCTGCTGAACCGCCCGCTTCGGGGTACATATCCGCCGGGCTCGACCTACAAGCCGTTCATGGCGCTGGCGGCGCTCACTACCGGCAAGCGCACCGCTGCCTGGGGCATGCATGACCCAGGCTCGTTCACGCTCGGCAACCATACCTTCCGCGACGACAAGCCGGGCGGCCACGGCTGGGTCGACATGCAGGCCTCGATCGTGCAGTCGTGCGACACCTACTACTATGCGCTGGCGCGCGACATGGGCGTCAATGCCATCCATGACTTCATGAAGCCGCTGGGCTTCGGCCAGATCACGGGCATCGACATCGAGGGCGAAAGCCGCGGCATCCTTCCATCCATGGAATGGAAGCGCAAGGCCTACCGCAAGCCCGAGCAACAGAAGTGGTATGACGGCGAAACCATTTCACTGGGCATCGGCCAGGGCTACAACAGCTTCACGATCCTGCAGCTCGCCAACGCGATCTCGATCATCGTCAATAACGGCGCGGCGATGAAGCCGCACCTGGTCAAGGCCGTGGAGGACTCGGTCACGCGCAAGCGCACGCTGACGGTGCCCAAGGAAAGCTACCGGCTCGACTTCAAGCAGGCCGACATCGACGTGATCAAGCGCGCGATGGTCGCGGTGACGCACTCGGGCACCGCCGCGCGCGTGTTCGCCGGTGCGGCCTATGAGTCGGCCGGCAAGACCGGTACGGCCCAGACCTACACGCTCGGCAAGAACGAAAAGTACAACCACCACGCGCTGGACGAGCGCAAGCGCGACCATTCGCTCTACACCGCTTTCGCGCCTGCCGACAACCCGAAGATCGCGCTGGCGCTGATCGTCGAGAACGCGGGCTTCGGCGCTGCGGTGGCGGCCCCGATCGCGCGCAAGGTGATGGACTATTACCTGCTCGGCAAATGGCCGGCGGAACTGGAGGCCTCGGCGCCGCCGCCGGCCGAGCGGCCACCGGTCGATACGGCCAGCGTCTTCACCACAGGCAACACAGCGAGCATCGCCAGCGCGACGGTGATGTCGAGCGGTGCCAGTGCCAGTGCCGTGGCGGCCAGCGCGGTTGGTGCCGCTTCCGTGGCGTCGGCGGCGCCGGCGTCCGCGGTGGCGGGCGCCTCCGCGGCCGTGGCGCTCGACCCCGCCGCGATCGCGCCGGCTTCGGCCGTCGAGACGCTGGACGAGCGCATGCTGCAGGCGCTGGGCCACAGCAAGCCCAAGCCCGTGGCACCGGCCTCCGCGGCCGCCGCCGCCAAGGCGCCCGCGCCCAAACCACGCGTCAAGCCCGTAGCCGCCACGCCGGCGACGGGCGCCGACGTCACCCGTTGAAGGAGACGCGCATGGACAAGCGTCGCGTCCTGTCGCTGATCAAGACAGC
The DNA here is from genome assembly GCF_057073755.1 of Cupriavidus sp. C3SS-1. Classification (NCBI taxonomy): domain Bacteria; kingdom Pseudomonadati; phylum Pseudomonadota; class Betaproteobacteria; order Burkholderiales; family Burkholderiaceae; genus Cupriavidus; species Cupriavidus sp. C3SS-1. Next base: position 100,596 of record NZ_CP172699.1, read on the forward strand.
GTTCACCGGCTTCGACAAGCCGCTCGCGCTGATCGTGTTCCTGTTGTTCGCCACCGGCATCGTGGCCCTGTACTCGGCCGCCATCGACATGCCGGGCCGGGTCGAAGACCAGCTGCGCAATATCCTGCTGTCGTACGTGGTGATGCTGGTGATCGCTTACCTTCCCACGCAAACGCTGATGCGCGTGGCGGTGCCGATCTATACCATCGGCGTGGCGCTGCTGATCGCGGTGGCCATGTTCGGCCTGATCCGCAAGGGCGCGCGCCGCTGGCTCTACGTGGGCATGGTGATCCAGCCGTCCGAGATCATGAAGATTTCCATGCCGCTGATGCTGGCCTGGTACTTCCAGAAGCGCGAGGGCGTGGTCCGATGGTATGACTTCGCGGTGGCGCTGGTGCTGCTGCTGATCCCGGTCGGCCTGATCGCCAAGCAGCCCGACCTGGGCACCGCGCTGCTGGTGATGGCGGCGGGCATCTACGTGATCTACTTTGCCGGCCTGACCTGGCGCATCATCCTGCCGCTGATGGCGATGCTGGTGGTGGCGGTCTCGCTGCTGATCACGTTCCAGAACGACATCTGCGCACCCGGCGTGACCTGGCCGGTCCTGCATGACTACCAGCAGCATCGCGTGTGCACGCTGCTGGACCCGACCACCGACCCGCTCGGCAAGGGCTTTCACACGATCCAGTCGATCATCGCGATCGGCTCGGGCGGCGTCGAGGGCAAGGGCTGGCTCAAGGGCACCCAGACCCACCTGGAATTCATCCCGGAGAAGCACACCGACTTTATTTTCGCGGTGTATTCGGAGGAGTTCGGCCTGATCGGCAATGCCGTCCTGCTGGTGCTGTACCTGCTGCTTATCTTCCGCGGCCTGTTCATTGCCGCCAACGCGCCGACGCTGTTCTCGCGGCTGCTGGCTGGCTCCATCACGCTGATCTTCTTCACCTATGCCTTCGTCAACATGGGCATGGTGAGCGGCATCCTGCCCGTGGTGGGCGTGCCGCTGCCGCTGATGAGCTACGGCGGCACGGCGCTGGTGACGCTGGGCGCGGGCATCGGCATCCTGATGGCGATTTCCCGACAGAAACGGCTGATCCAGACGTAATACAGAGGGACGATGGCCCAGGGCGGGGCGCCGGCGCCCCGCTTTGCTAAACTGCCATGCAAAATTCTCTCGGTTCGAAGCCCATGAACGCCCAAGACGTCGCCGCCTACCTGCAGAGCAATCCCCAGTTCTTCGAAGACCATGCCGAGCTGCTCGCCACCGTGCAGCTGACCAGCCCGCACAGCCACCGTGCGGTGTCGCTGCAGGAACGGCAGATGGAAATCCTGCGTGAAAAGAACAAGGTACTGGAACTGCGCCTGGCCGACCTGATGCGCCACGGGCACGACAATGACCGCACCCAGCAGCGCATGCATGCCTGGCAAATGCGGCTGATGGGCGAGCCGGACTCCCACGCGCTGCCCTATGCCGTGCAGGACGGCCTGCAGCAGGTGTTCGATGTGCCCGCCGTGGCGCTCAAGCTGTGGGATGTGGCGGAGCAGTATGCCCATATGGAAGTGGCGCAGGGCGCCAGCGATGACCTGCAACTGTTCTCCGAAGGCCTGCGCGCGCCGTACTGTGGCGCCAACGCGGGTTTCGAGGCGGCCGGCCTGCTGGAACTCGACGAAGTCGCATCGCTCGCCATGGTGGCCTTGCGTCCGCCCGTGCGCACCGCCGGCGAGGTGCCGGGCGCGGCCTTCGGCCTGCTGGTGCTGGGCTCGCCCGATCCGCGCCGTTTCCTCGAGGGCATGGGCACGGCCTACCTGACGCAGATCGGCGAAGTGGCCGGTGCCGCGCTGAATCGCCTGCGCGAGTGAATTCCAGCGGGCCGCGTCGTCCACGCCTTGCTTCCATGACCCACGATCCGACCAAGGTCTCAGCGGCGGATACGGAGCCGCCGGCGGCCGACCCCGTCATCGCGCAATATCTGGCCTGGCTGCAAGGCAGCCGCAAGCTTGCCGAACACACCATCAGCAGTTATCGCCGCGACCTGACCGCGCTGCAGGCGCACGCCGCCAGGCACGCGCCGGGCTTTGCGCTGCTGGCGCTGCAGACGCGCCATATCCGCGCCTTTGCCGCGCGCCTGCATGGCGCAGGCCTGGCAGGCACCACGATTGCCCGCACCTTGTCCGCCTGGCGCGGCTTCTATCTTTGGGCGGCGCAGCACGGCCTGGGCGTCCAGGCCAATCCCGTGGATGGCGTGCGCGCGCCGCGTTCCGGTCACCGGTTGCCCAAGGCGCTATCCGTCGAGCATGCCGTGGCGCTGGTCTCGCATTCCGCGGGGACCGATGCCGCCGCGCTGCGCGACCAGGCCGTGTGGGAGTTGTTCTATTCAAGCGGATTGCGCTTGTCGGAACTGGTGCAGCTCGACGCCCGCTATGAAAAGCGCGATGGCTATGAATCGGCCGGCTGGATCGATATGTCCGGCGCCGAGCTGACCGTGACCGGCAAGGGCTCGCGCCGGCGCACGTTGCCGGTCGGCAGCAAGGCGATGGACGCGTTGCGCGGGTGGCTTGCCGTGCGCGAGCAGCTATTGCGGCCGGGTGCCGCGCCCGAGGATGCGTCCGCACTGTTCCTCGGTGCGCGCGGACACCGGCTGTCGATGCGCGTGGTGCAGTTGCGGCTCAAGGAGCAGGCGATTCGTGCCGGCGTGCCAGCCGACGTGCATCCGCATATGCTGAGGCATTCGTTTGCGACGCATATGCTGCAATCGTCGGGCGACCTGCGGGCGGTACAGGAGTTGCTCGGGCATGCCAGCATCTCCACGACGCAGATCTACACCTCGCTGGACTTCCAGCATCTGGCCAAGGTCTATGACAAGGCCCATCCGCGGGCCGGAAGGGCGGCGTCGGCAAAGGACAAGGACGACAATGACAAGGCGTCGCCCGTGAAGGACTGAGTTCTCAATCCGCCCACTGCGCCAGCACTTCCCGGAACCGTTCGATCTCCGGCAACAGCCAACCTCGAAACGCCTGCACTTTCGGCGAATCCAGCGCCCCGGGCGCGCACACGAAATACAGCAGCCACGGGCATGGAATGCTGACATCGAACAACCGCACCACGCGGCCGGACAGCAGGTCGTTGTAAGCGAGCGAAGAGCGGATCAGTGTGACGCCCTGGCCCTCGGCCGCTGCCTGCAGCAACAGCGACGAATCTTCGAGCAATAGCCCCTTGCGCGGCTCGGGCCAGTCCAGCCCTGCGGCATCGAACCATGGCTTCCACGGGTCGCCTTCGCCGCGCAGCAAGTTCAGGCCGGCCAGGTCGGCGGGCCGCTCCGGCAGGCGTCCGCCGTTGAAGGCGGGGCTGCAGACCGGAAAGAACACATCATCGAGCAGCTTTTCCACGTACAGGCCCGGATAGTCGCCAGTGCCCATGCGCAACGCGATATCGACCTCTTCCTGGCCAAAATCCACGAGCGTATTCGACGACAGCAGCTCGACGTCCAGCTCCGGATGCCGTTCGATAAAGCTGCCAATGCGCGGCATGAGCCAGCGCGCGGCGAATGACGGCATGGTGCTGATCGTCAGCCGTTTGTCGCGGTTGCCGGACTGCAGCACGCGCGTGGCATCGGCGATCTGCAGCAGGGCATCGCGGATGCGCTCGGCGTAAAGGCGCCCGGCCGGTGTCAGCGCCACGCGCTTGCCGTGGCGCTCGAACAGCGGCATCGCAAGTTCCTCTTCCAGCGCGCGGATCTGGTGGCTGACCGCGCCGTGCGTGACGAACAATTCCGTCGCCGCGCGCGAAAAGCTCTCGTGCCGGGCCGCCGCTTCGAACGCGCGCAACGCTGTCAGCGCCGGCAGGCGCGGCAATTCGCGGTGCCAGCCACGCGGCATATCCCTTTCCCATGCGCCTTTCCATGTCATGACATGCTCCGCTTTGTGAATTTTGCTAACAATAACCTTAAAAATATATCGTTTTGCCAGTGCCCGGGCAATCACTAGAATTCAGTTCACCGGCGCCCCATTGCCACGACGAATCGAAGTGTACTGGCAGGAAAACCAGGCCAGTACCGGACATGTGGCAAAACCCGGCAAGCGTGCCGAGGCCGGCGGACAGGAGATCCATCATGCAAGCTCTGCTCACAACGACAGTTTTCACACTGAATCCCGGCGAAGTCACGGCGCTGTCCATGCATGCGGCACAGCGCCTCCATGTGGAAGATGCCGCCGGCACCGACCTGTGGATTACCCGCGAAGGCGATTCCGAGGACTACTGGCTGCGTTGTGGCGCGAGCCTGCTGCTGCGGCGTGGCGATGAAGTGGTCTTGAGCATCGATCCGCGGGCCCGCCGTGCCGTGCGGCTGGCGTTGATCGCCGAGGCGCGCCGCCCGGCGCTGACGCTTGCGGATGTCCCCCACCTCGTGTACCGCAGCTTGCGGCGCCTGGTTCGAGGCACGGAATGGACGCCGGGCGACGACCACGCCAAGGCCGCGTGACGCGATGGGCGGAGAGACGTCGGAAGCCCATGCGCTAAGGCTTCGCCTGGTCTGGTCGAGGCCGGGCGATGAAACCGGCAGCGCGGACACCCGGCCGGACTGACTAATTCCCCATGAACGTGGCGGGGGCCGGCGTAAGCCGGCCCTTTTCGTTACACTCTCGCCATGCATCCGATTCAAGTCTTCGAGCGGGGCCGCGAGGATTACCAGCCCTGCTTCGACGCGATGCGCGCCTTCACTGCCGCGCGCACGCCCGAGACGCCCGACCAGATCTGGCTGGTCGAGCATCCGCCGGTCTACACGCTGGGCCAGGCGGGCGATCCCGCGCACCTGCTGGCGCCGGATGCGCATATCCCGATGGTGCAGATCGACCGTGGTGGACAGATCACTTACCACGGCCCCGGCCAGGTGGTGGCTTATCTGTTGCTCGATCTCAAGCGTCGCAAACTGATGGTGCGCGAGCTGGTGAACGACATCGAGCAGGCCGTGCTGGACACGCTTGCCGCGTATAATCTCGCGGCTGAGCGCAAGTCCGGCGCCCCCGGCATTTACCTGTCGGACGGGCCGCACCGGGGCGCGAAGATTGCCGCACTCGGGCTCAAGATCCGCAATGGCTGCAGCTATCACGGCGTCAGCCTGAACGTGCAGATGGATCTGGCGCCGTTCCTGCGCATCAATCCGTGCGGCTATGCCGGACTGGAAACGGTCGACATGGCCACTGCCGGTGGACACTGGCAGGACCAGCCCGTGACCGCCGCACAACAAACTGACATCGCGCGACGCCTGGCGGCGGCATTGTGCGAGGTGCTGGCAGCGCGCGAGGCCCGTGCGCTGGCGGCCGACAAGACTGCCGCCACGCCGGCCCTGGCCTCTTAGTGACAAGCTGACAAGCGAATTGCACGCCGTTGCGCGTGCGGAGAAATTTATGAGCGACGCCCTGATCGCCTCCTCCAGCGAAGCCCCGCAATCCCCCGCGGAGCAGTACGATCCGACCCGCAAGCAGAAGTCTGCCGACAAGACCGCGCGCATCCCCATCAAGATCGTGCCGGCCGAAAAGCTCAAGAAGCCGGACTGGATCCGCGTGAAGGCCGCCACCGGCAACTCGCGCTTCTACGAGATCAAGGACATCCTGCGCGCCAACAACCTGGTGACGGTGTGCGAGGAAGCGAGCTGCCCGAACATCGGCGAATGCTTCGGCAAGGGCACGGCCACGTTCATGATCATGGGCGACAAGTGCACGCGCCGCTGCCCGTTCTGCGACGTCGGCCACGGCCGCCCCGATCCGCTCGACGTGAACGAGCCGGGCAACCTGGCGCGCACGATCGCCCAGCTCAAGCTGAACTACGTGGTGATCACCAGCGTCGACCGCGACGACCTGCGCGACGGCGGCGCCCAGCACTACGTGGACTGCATCAGCCAGACCCGCGAACTGTCGCCGGTGACCCGCATCGAAGTGCTCGTCCCTGACTTCCGCGGCCGCCTGGACAAGGCGCTGGACATCCTGCAGGGCTGCCCGCCGGATGTGATGAACCACAACATGGAAACCGTGCCGCGCCTGTACAAGCAGGCCCGCCCGGGCGCCGACTACGCGCACTCGCTCACGCTGCTGAAGGAATTCAAGCGCCGCAACCCGAACGTGGCGACCAAGTCCGGCCTGATGGTCGGCCTGGGCGAGACCGACGAGGAAATCCTCGAAGTCATGCGCGACATGCGCGCGCACGACATCGACATGCTGACCATCGGCCAGTACCTGGCGCCGTCGAACCACCACCTGCCGGTGCTGCGCTACGTGCATCCCGACACCTTCAGGATGTTCGAGGAAGAGGCCTACAAGATGGGCTTCACGCATGCCGCCGTGGGCGCGATGGTGCGCAGTTCGTACCACGCCGACCAGCAGGCGCATCAAGCCGGGTTTGCCTGAGCGCTTCGCCTGACGCTGTCACGCAGCCACGCTGACGCGCCGGCCGGGTTCTTCCCGGCCGGCGCGTTTTGCTTTTGGCGTCTTGCCCGCAGTCCTACATCTTGTAGCGCAACGCCAGCAGCGCCGTGCGCGGCGCGCCGGGCATGTTGTAGTTCTCGGCCGCGCCGTGGGCCGAGATGAAGTAGGCGCGGTTGAACAGGTTCTGCAGGGTCAGCGTCACGTCGACATGGCGGCTGCGATAACCGGCGCCCAGGTCTACGGTCATATAGCCCGGCAGCGTCGTCACGTTGTATTGCGAAGCGAAGCGCGCGCTTTCGGCGCGCATGCCACCGGCCACGTAGAAGCCGTACGGCAGGTCGTGCTTGAGCCACAGCGAGCCGCTATGCCGTGGCGTGAGCGACGGCTGGTTGCCGCTGACGGCCACGCCGCCGCTCTTGTCGTACGGATTATCCAGGCGTCCGTTCAGGTAGGCATAGCTGGCGATCAGCGACCACGCCCTGGCAATCTCGCCAGTGAACGACAGCTCCAGCCCGCGCGTGCGCTGCGTGCCGATGGGCACGCCCTGCAGCGTGACGGGGTCGGCCGACGTCAGGTTGGTCTGCTTCATGTCGAACAGCGCGGCCGTCACGCTGGCGCCGGCGGACAGGTCGTACTTGGCGCCGATCTCGTAGTTGGTGGTCGACTGCGGGGCCAGCGAACTGCTGTTGGGGAAGAACACGAAGCTGTCGGACACCGGCTGGAACGAGCGGCTGGCCATGGCATACAGCGACAGCGGCTCGACCGGGTGATAGACCACACCCACGCGCGGGCTGAACGGCCGGTCGTTGCGCGCGATGTCCTGGTTCTTCGGCGTCAGGTCGTCGCGGCTTTGCTTGAGGAGCTCGTAGCGCAGGCCGGCCAGCACCGTCCACTGCGGCGAGAGCCTGATCAGGTCCTGCGCGTACATGGCGTAGGTCTCGTTGCGCGACAGGCCGTAGTTGTTGGGCACCGCGCTGGCCGGCACCGTCGGCAGCACCTGCAGCACCGGGTCGAACAGGTTGTAGGTGAAGCTCTGCCGCAGGCCCGCCACGCGGTCGCTCTTGTCCTGGTAGCCCAGTTCGATGCCGTACAGCAGCGTGTGTTCGATGCCCCAGGTCTCGGCCTTCTGGGTCAGTTCGTTCTGCCAGAAGGTGCCGCGGTCGCTGCGGTTGCGCTGGTTGACGTTGAGCGTGACGGTCGGGATCGGGCCGTCGTTCACGCTCTTGACCGTCACATAGTTGTTGCGGCCGAGCGAGTATTCGTAGGTGCGTACCGCGCTGTGGAACGACCATTTGTCGTTGAAACGGTGGTCCAGCGTGGCGGTCGCGCTCTTGACCGTGCTGTCGACATTGCCATCGCCCGCGTTGGCCGAGCCGTAGCGCGTGCTGATCGGCACGTTCGCGGGACGGCCGTGGTACGACGGGATGCCCTGGTCGGCAATGCGCTTGTCGTGCAGGTAATCGAACTGGAGAGTGAGTTTGGTGTCGGGTGCCAGGTTGAACAGGAGAGACGGCGCGATCGCCTGCCGGCGCAGGAAGTAGTCGTTGCGGAACCCGCCGGAGTCCTCCACGGCGCCGGTCAGGCGCGCGCGCACGGCGTCGTTGCCGACCGAGGTGTTCAGGTCGAAATCGGCGCGCTTCTGGCCTTCGGTGCCGAACAGCACGCCGATCTCCGCCATGGTCGGCGTCACCGGCTTCTTAGTCACGCGGTTGATGATGCCGCCCGCGGAGCCGCGGCCGTACAGCACGGCGGACGGACCTTTCAGCACGTCAATGCGGTCGATGTTCGACAAGTCGCGGAAGTACAGCGAATCGTCGCGCAGGCCGTCCACGTACTGGTCGTTGATCGACGAGAAGCCGCGGATGGTGACCTGGTCGCGCTGCGCATCGCCGAGCGACGCCGACACGCCCGGCACATTGCGCAGCGTGTCATTGATCGAGAGCGCGTTCTGGTCCTCGATCACCGCGTGCGGCACGACGTTGATCGATTGCGGAATCTCGCGCAACGGCACCGGGATCTTGGTGGCGGTGCCCGAGACTGGCGCGTCGTAGCTCGTGTCGTCGCGTTTGGCCGAGACGGTGGCGGCCGGCAGCGTGCCTGCGTCGGGCGCCCCCTCGGCGGCACGGGCGCCAGGCGCTAGCGGCAGGGATCCAAGGATGGCCAGGGACAGGCACAGCCGTTTCGTTGGCATTGCAGTTTCCATGAAAAGAAAGTTGATCCGATTGGTGATGCGGCAAAGTCAGCCGCCGGGCATGGTCAGGCGCGCCGAGGCTGTGGCAGCAGGTGTGGCTGCCCAGCGCACGAACAGCAGCGTCACGAGGGCCACGCCGTACACGGCCGCCATGGCGACGAATCCCGCACGCCAGCCGAATAGCCCGATCGAGACCGCGGCCACGCCCAGGCCAACCAGCGCGCCGCCCTTGGCCGCACTGCTGCACAGGCCCAGGGCGAAGCCCTGGCGGTCTTCCGGACTGGCTTCGGCCACCAGGCTGTTGAGCACCGGAAGCAGGCCGCCGAGGCAAAGCCCCCACGCCAGGCGCGCGGCGATGAAGCCGGTTTCGCCCTGCGCGTAGCCTTGCCACAGCGCCGTGGCTGCGCACACGGCCGTGAGCGCGCAGACGCGTCCCAGCGTGAGGTCGATCGGCAAGCCGGCGAAGCGCCTTGCCCACCAGCGCGCCGACAGCGCGAGCGTGGCCGCCGTGGCGCTGTAGGCGATGCCGGCCAGCATCACCGAACCGTGCAGCGTCTCGGTGATGTACGGCGCGAGGAAGGCCTGCGGCATGATGCGCGCGGCCTGCACGGCCACGGTGCCGAGCAGCAGGCCGATGACCAGGCCGCCCAGCGGCGTGTGGGCCGCCGCAGTTGCCGTGGCGGTGAGAGGCGCCTGGCGGCGCGGCGCCGGGCTGGCCGATGGCAGGCACAGCATGGCGAGCGGAATGCAAGCCAGGATGATGGCCGCGCCGGTTGCGTTGGCCAGCCGGAAGCCCATCGAGCCCACCAGCCATGCGCCAACCGGCGGCGCCATGAAGCTGCCGCAGGCGGTGACGGTCTGCAGGTCGGCGAAGACGCGGCGACGCGCATCGGCCGGTGCCACGCGCATCGCGTAGACCTGTGCCGCCGCCAGGAAGCCGGCCAGCCCGCCCTGCACGGTACGCGCCAGCAGCACGCTGGCGGCGGAATCGGCATACACCGTCCATAGCTGTGATGCCGCCAGCGCGATCAGTGCCCGCAGGATCATCGGCTTGGGGCCGGTGCGGTCGGCAAGGCGTCCCCACCACGGCGCGGTCAGCAGCGTGGCGGCCATCGGCGCGAAGTATGCCGCGCTGGCCACCCATGCGAACGGCACGTGCGGCAGCGGCGCCAGTTCGCGCAGGAACAGTGGCCAGAACGGGCCGGTCATTTCCATCGCGCCCATCGACAGCGCCTGGATGGCGAGCAGCCACCGGATGGCGCGGCGCCAGGCGCCGGCGTCAGTCGACGGATTCATGCGGGCACCGCCGGCGCTGCCATGTTCGCCAATGGATTGGGCAGCGTGGCGTGCATGTCGTCCGACTGGTCGCGCAGGCGCATGCGCACGAAGGTCTTGAAGGTCCACGGTGCCTGCAGCAGCGCGTGACGCTCGTGTGCCCATGTATCGGCATCCAGCAAGGTCCGATGCTGTTCGAACACGGCGTGCATGGCCTCATGCCACTGGCGCAGGCCCTGCGCGCTGCCGTGCTCGGGGAACAGCGCGAGCGCCAGTTCGCCGATATGGCACAGCAGGAAGGCATGGATCAGCTTCCTGCGCGCAATGGTGCGATCGGGGTAGGTGGTGTGGCCGGCACGGAACGGCGAGATGGAGAAGCCTTGCGCCTCGAGCGCGGGCAGCGCGATCTTCACGTCGCCGAAGTCGCGCACCACCAGCCGTTGCGGCATGCCTGCCGCGTCGATCGCGACGAAGGTGTTCTGCTGGTGCGCTTCCAGCGCGATGCCGTAGCGCAGGTAGAGCCCAACGATAGCCGGAATCGCCACGCGCAGATAGGCGTCGAAGAAGCGCATGGCGCGCTCGGCGCGGCTGCCGTTGGCCTGGCGCGCGAGCACGGTGTCGAGCAGCACAGGCGCGGCAGCGCCCGTCATGTCGGCGGTGAAGTCCGGGGTGAACAACGCACCGACCGGCAGCAGGCGCTGGTTGCCCGCAATGCATGTGGTCGGGTTGTCGCGCACGATCATCGACAGATGGCGCGCACGATTGTCGTCGGCGTCGATCAGATGCAGGCCATGGCGTTCGGGAACGACCGACAGCACGCGCGCAAGCGCCGCATCGCCGGACAAGATGCGCTCGAGCAGGGTGCTGACGCGTGGCCCCATCACGGCGGATTTGGGGGATACCGTGCGTTCCACGCTGGTCAGCCTCATGCTGACGGGCAGTTTGAGCATCGGGCCGCCCGGCGCACCGTCGGCAGCCACGGTGCGGAACGACATGGTCGGGCGTGCGGCGATGGACAGGTCGGGCAGGAGAATCAGCTCGCCGGTGGCCAGTTCGGCGGCAAAGGTCTCGCGCAACGCCGCATCGCGCTGCCACGGATGCACGGGCAAGGGCAGCCATGCCTCGGCTGCGAGTCCGCGTTGCGCCAGTGCCTGGCGGAACCCGGCCATCGCCTCGGGGAAGGTGGCGGCGAACCACGCGACATACTGCGGCGTGCCTTCCATCGTCGTCACACTGACACGGTGCGCGGCCACCGCGGTCAGGCCGACCTGCACCTGAGCCTCGAACTCCGGCGATAACGCGATCACCTGACTCGGTGCCAACCCCAGGCGGGTCTTGCAAGCCGGGTGCCAGGGATGGCCACCCGTGCCCCATTGCTCGGTGCGCGCCAGGGCTGGTGGCGTGCCATCGCCCGCAAGCAGGCTGATGGCGTCCCGTGCTCCGCTGGCGGCGCGTTCGGCCGCCAGCCGTTCACCCCAGGCAAGCCGGTACGCCTGGCACAGCGTGTCGTTGTCCTGGCTGTTGTCGAGTTCGGTCGCGAGCCGGATGATGGCGGCCGGGCTCTCGGCCCCGGCCTCCTGCGTGTCGAGCAGCGGCCCGAGGCAATCGAGCAGGGCAGACGGCCGCTCGACAGGAATGGGCGGGCGACCGTGCGCGAGCACGGTCACGTCGCCGGCCAGGATCCAGCTGCCAAGCGCCCCCGGGCGAAGGCCGGTGAAGCTCAGCAGCACACGTTGCTGCCAGACCGGCAGCAGCGTGACGTCCGCACACGTGTCGACGATCAGTTGGTCGGGACTGAGCAGGGCTTCGCGAAACAGCGCCTGCAACAGGCGCGACAGCACGCGCCGGCGTGCCATCTGCCGGGCCTCGGACCAGTGCGGGGCACGGACGCCGGCTTGGGCGAGCGCGGGAATCGCTTCGAAAGACAGGTTGTCGGCCGCGGCGACAGGGATTGCAAGGGCGGCGGAATCGGCTTGGCGTTGCACGATGGCTCCTACAGGTCATTGACGCGTGCGGACGAGCCAGAAACTCGCCCAGCGACGCAAGGGGGCCTGATGTAGGGACCGATCGAGGACCGGATACGCGATCCGGGAATGGCGCGCTTTTTTCTGCGCGGTAGTTTAAACGCAAACGAATATCATTTGCAATTATATATGGCTTTTTGGCCTCCTCCTCGATCTGTGTCATACGGAATTCCGTCCGGGCCCAGCGGAAACCTAGGGTCATCCCCGGTGCCCGCCATGACAGGGTTTCGATATGATGAATTCATCGATAAATTGTCGATGAAGTGCTATTAAATCGCGCGAGCGTCCTTCGACGCTCTTCGTGCCCCGGTATTTTGCTGCCTACACTGCATATACCGTGGCCAGCCTTGTTTTCACCTCTAGTCGCCATGCCCCAATGCACCGTCCGCCGTCTTGCCGAACAGGCGCTGCTCTGCAGCGTGCCGCCGCCGGCTTCGCTCGCGGCGCAGCGCCGCATCTGGGCCATGGCGGCGCGCGCGTCCGACTGGCGCGGCGTCGTCGATGTCGTGCCCGGCATGAACAACCTGACGGTGATCTTTGACGAGGCCGCCGATGTGGCCGCGCTGGAGCGCAACCTGAAGCTCGCCTGGGCCTCGGGCGAGGCGAGCCAGGCCGCCGGCCGGCTCGTGGAAATTCCCGTGCGCTACGGCGGCGAGCATGGGCCCGACCTGGCCGACGTCGCTGCGCATACGGGCCTGAGCGCGCAGGAAGTGGTGCGCCGCCACAGCGCTGGCGAGTACGTCGTCTACTTCCTGGGTTTCCAGCCAGGCTTCGCCTACATGGGCGGACTGGCGCCGGAGCTGGCCACGCCGCGCCGACGCGAGCCGCGGCTGGCCGTCCCGGCCGGCTCCGTGGGCATCGGCGGCGAGCAGACCGGCATCTATCCGGCTGCCGCCCCCGGCGGCTGGCAATTGATCGGGCGAACCGACGCCGCGCTGTTCGTGGCCGACCGCGACCCGCCTTCGCTGTTTGCCCCCGGCGATACCGTGCGTTTTGTTGCCGAGGAGGTCATCGCGTGATCGAGATCGTCCGGCCTGGTGCGCTGGCCTCCGTGCAGGACCTTGGCCGCACCGGCTTTCGCCGCTTTGGCGTGGGGCTTGCGGGCGCCATGGATCCGCTGGCGCTGACCATCGGCAACCGGCTGCTCGGCAACGCCGCCGGCTGTGCCGCGGTCGAATTCACGCTCGGCCGTGCGGCCGTGCGTTTCCACGAAGATATGCGCGTGGCACTGGCCGGCGCCGAGTGCAACGCCAACCTCGACGGCGTATCGGTCTGGTCGTGGCATGCCTTCGATGTCCACCGTGGCGAGACGCTCACGCTGCCCGCGACGCGCGGCGGCACGCGCGTCTACCTGTGCGTGGCGGGCGGCATCGATGTGGAGCCTGTCATGGGCTCGCGCAGCACTGACCTCAAAGCCGGTTTCGGCGGTTTTGCCGGCCGTGCCTTGCGTGAGGGCGACCGCCTTGCCGCCGCACGCCCCGGCGTGGCCGAGGGCTCCGACTGGCTCGGCGTGCAAGCGCCGTCGTGGGCGCTGCCGTGTGCCGATGCCGGCGGCGTCATGCCGATCCGCATGCTGCCCGGCCCCGAGTACGACGATTTCGAACCCGCTGCGCAGGCCGCGCTGTGGGAATCCGAGTGGACCATCACGCCGAACAGCAACCGCATGGGCCTGCGCCTGCAGGGGCCGGCACTGGAGCGCAAGGCCGAATGCAGTGCCGACCTGCTTTCGCACGGCGTGGTGCCGGGCGTGATCCAGGTGCCCCCGGCGGGACAGCCGATCGCGCTGATGGCCGATGCGCAGACCACCGGCGGCTACCCGAAGATCGGCGTCGTGATCGGCGCCGACCTGTGGCGCCTGGCGCAGGTGCCGCTGGGCGCGCCGGTACGTTTCGTGCGCGTCACGCTCGAAGAGGCCGCCGCCGCGCAGGCAGCGGTGGATCGCTACCTGCGCCAGATCGACCAGGCCCTGCAATGGCAGGGCGATGGCATGACCATAGCCGCGCGCCGCCGTACCCGCACGCGCGCCGCAGCCTGAGGGAGAACCGCAATGCAGATCGATTTGAATGCCGACCTTGGCGAAGGCTGCGGCAATGACGAGGCGCTGCTCGCGCTGATCAGTTCCGCCAACGTTGCGTGCGGCTGGCATGCGGGCGATGCCGCCACCATGCTGCAGACCGTGAAGTGGGCCATTGAAAAGGGCGTGGCCATCGGCGCGCACCCGAGCTTCCCCGACCGCGAGAATTTCGGCCGCACCGAGATGCAGCGCGACCCCGAAGCGGTCTATGCGGACGTGCTGTACCAGATCGGCGCGCTCGCCGCGATCGTGCGCGCACAGGGCGGCCAGCTGCATCACGTGAAGCCGCACGGCGCGCTGTACAACCAGGCCGCGCGCGACCCGGCGCTGGCCGGGGCCATCGTGCGTGCCGTGCGCGATTTCGACTCCGATCTGGTCTTCTTCGGGCTGGCCGGCAGCAAGATGATCGACGTGGCGCGCCAGGCTGGCCTGCGCGTCAAGGAAGAAGTCTTTGCCGACCGCGGCTACAACCCCGACGGCTCGCTCGTCAAGCGCGGCACGCCGGGCGCGCTGCATGAAGACGAGGAAGTCGCCCTGAACCAGACGCTGACCATGGTGCGCGAGCAGCGCGTGCGCGCCATCGACGGCAACTGGGTACCGATCCGCGCCGAGACCGTGTGCCTGCACGGCGACGGCTCCCATGCACTGGCCTTTGCGCGCCGCATCCGCGAACGGCTCGGCGCCGAAGGCATTGCAGTCCGCGCCGGAGCCTAGGTCGGCAACCGGCATTTCCCGCGGCTTTCCCTGTCGTGCAGTCTGACGGCTGAAGGTCGCTCGCCTCCATCACACTTCTATTGGTGCCCACATGGAACAGGCAGTCAACCTATGGCCCCTTGTCGGGGTCGGCGTCATCATCCTCGGCTTTGTGCTGCGCTTCAATCCCATGCTGGTGGTGGCCCTTGCGGCCATTGCCACGGGCATTGCCGCATCGATGCCGGTGATGCAGATCTTCTCCGCGATCGGCACCGCCTTCGTCAAGGCGCGCAACCTGCCGCTGATCATCCTGCTGCCGCTGGCCGTGATCGGCCTGCTGGAGCGGCACGGGCTGCGCGAGCATGCGCAGGCCTGGATCGCGCGCATCGCGTCGGCCACCGTCGGCCGTTTGCTCATTGTCTATCTCGGCGTGCGCGAGCTGACCGCGGCCGTCGGCCTGACCAGCCTCGGCGGCCACCCGCAGATGGTGCGCCCGCTGCTGGCGCCGATGGCGGAAGGCGCCGCGGAGAACCGCTTCGGCCACCTGCCGGAGCCGGTGCGTCAGCGCGTACTGGCGTTCTGCGCCGCCACCGACAACGTGGGGCTGTTCTTTGGCGAGGACATCTTCGTGGCGTTCGGCGCTATCGCGCTGATGCACACGTTCCTGCTGTCGTCGAACATCGACGTGGAGCCGCTGCACATTGCCGTGTGGGGCATCCCGACCGCGGTCTGCGCGTTCCTGATCCACGCTGTCCGCCTGAGGCGCCTGGACTTCTGGCTCGAGCGCGAGCTTGGCGGCAAGGCCGCCGCTGCCGATGTCGCTGCCAAGAGCGGGGAGTAAGCCATGATCATTTCCATCGAGTACCTGTATTGGCTGGCGGGCCTGGTGCTGGCCATTACCGCGCTGCTGACCTTTGCCGACCGCGAGCATCCGCGCCGCTTCAGCACGGGCCTGTTCTGGCTGCTGTATGCGGCGGTCTTCCTGATCGGTGACCGCCTGCCGCCCGCGGCGGTGGGCATTGGCGCCGTGGTGATGGCGCTGATTGCCGGCTTCGGCGGCGTCGGCCACGGCAAGCACGACACGCTGCCCGAAGACGAGCGCCGCGCCAGCGCGCGCCGCCTCGGCAACAAGCTGTTCATCCCGGCGCTGCTGATTCCTGTGGTGACCGTGATCGGCACCGTGCTGTTCAAGGATGTGAAGATCGCCGGCATTCCCCTGCTCGATCCGAAGAACGTGACTTTCGTTTCGCTCGGCATCGGCTGCCTGATCTCGCTGGGCGTAGTGTGCTGGCTCACGCGCGACACGGTTGCGCAAGGCGTGCGCGAATCGCGCCGGCTGACGGAATCGCTCGGCTGGGCGCTGGTGCTGCCGCAGATGCTGGCCATGCTGGGCCTGGTGTTCGCCGATGCCGGCGTGGGCAAGGCCGTGGCACACCTGACCACGGCCTACATCAACATGGACTACAAGCTCGTTGCCGTGGTGGTGTACTGCGTCGGCATGGCGCTGTTCACCGTGATCATGGGCAATGGCTTTGCGGCGTTCCCGGTCATGACGGGTGGTGTCGGCGTGCCGATCCTGGTTGGCATGTTCCACGGCAACCCGGCGGTGATGGCGGCGATCGGCATGTTCTCGGGCTATTGCGGTACGCTGATGACGCCGATGGCGGCGAACTTCAACATCGTGCCGGCCGCGCTGCTCGAACTCGAAGACAAGAACGCCGTGATTCGCGCGCAGGTGCCGACCGCGCTGGCGATTCTCGTCGCGAACATCGCGCTGCTGTATTTCCTCATGTAAATCCGGAGACCCGTCATGCGCACCGTATTGCTCACCGGCTTCGAGCCGTTCGAGAACGAGCCGATCAATCCATCCTGGGAAGCGGTGCGCGCGCTCGATGGCGAGCGCATCGGCGATGCCGTGGTCGTCGCGCGCCAGTTGCCTTGCGTGTTCGGCGCGGCGATCGATGCCATGGACGCGCTGCTGCGCGAGCTGAAGCCCGCAGTGGCCATCGCGGTCGGGCAGGCGGGCGGACGCATGGAAATGTCGGTCGAGCGCGTGGCGATCAATGTCGACGATGCCCGCATTGCCGACAACGCCGGCGCGCAACCGATCGACACGGTGATTGCTGCGCAAGGTCCCGCTGCGTACTTCTCCACGCTGCCGATCAAGGCGATCGCGCGCGACATGCGGGCGGCCGGCGTGCCTGCCGCTGTATCGCAAACGGCGGGAACGTTCGTCTGCAACCACGTGTTCTATGGCCTGATGCATTGCCTTGCTGCCCCTGGCTGCGCAGGCGTGCGTGGCGGGTTTATTCATATTCCCTATCTGCCCGAGCAGGCCGCGCGCCATCCGGGCCAGCCCAGCA
This sequence comes from Cupriavidus sp. C3SS-1, assembly GCF_057073755.1. Classification (NCBI taxonomy): domain Bacteria; kingdom Pseudomonadati; phylum Pseudomonadota; class Betaproteobacteria; order Burkholderiales; family Burkholderiaceae; genus Cupriavidus; species Cupriavidus sp. C3SS-1. Next base: position 117,633 of record NZ_CP172699.1, read on the forward strand.
TGTCGCTGGAGATGATGATCCGCGGCATCCGCCAGGCTGTTGCCACCACGCTGGCAACGGAAGTCGATGTGCGGGAGCAGGGCGGGCAATTGCATTGAGCGCCCGGATTACGACACCGATGGTTCCTACCCTCTCCCGCTCGCGGGAGAGGGGCCGGGGGTGAGGGACCCGTTCGTAGGCTTCGACATGGGCCACGTCAGCGGCCCGTCGGCGGCGTTCCAGGTTGGACAGACGCTGATGGGCGCGGTCATCGGGGCACGTGGACGATGGCGGCTAGGGAGCCTTGCCGCGCTGTCGGATGAGGTCACGCTCGGCACGCCGGTCAGCAAGCCGGACAACCTCCGTACCCACGGCACCCACATTGCCGCGCAGATGGGATTGGCGTTCTGATGGGGCGCGCCTCCGTCAATCTCCCGACACCACCACCTTCTCCCGCTTGACCGCTTCCCGCCGCGCCGCAGCCGCCTTGCGACGCTCATGCCGGATCAGGCTCACCTGTTCAAACCGCCACATCACATAGCAGAACGCCAGGAACGGCCACAACCAGCCCAGCCACTGCGCCAGGCTGTTGAAATGCACAAACCGTCCCATCCGCCAGCCCTGCTCGGAAATCCACGCATACGGATTCGATGGCAGCACATTGGTGAGCATGACCAGCGTGATCAGCGCAGCCATGGCGAGCACCGCGCGCAGCCAGCGCGGCACGTACAGCAACAGCGCCAGCGCCAGAGAACTCGTTAGCAGCGCGAAGCGGCCGCCTTCGGACAGCCAGATGAAAGCGTTGCCGTCGGGGAACTGCAGTTCCGCCACCGCGGCCTTGAGCAGCAGCGCCGCGGCAAGCAGTCCGGCCAGGATGCGCAGCATCGGCGCGTGCCGCCGCATCGAGATCGAAGCGAACAGGCCGGTGCCAAGCCAGCTGCTGGCTGTCACCATCGTTTCCAGCAACTGCTGGCTCTGCATGTCGTCAGGACGCAGGCCAATGCTTTCCTGCCATGCCGGCAGCGACGGCACCAGCATCTGCAAAACCTGCATCGGCCATGAGTCCGGATCGGTCAGCCATTCGCGCACGATGCCGCCCATGCCGAACAGATGCTCTTGCGGAAATATCTGCGCGAACGGCCACAGCATCAGCAGGATGATGGCAAAGCTCGCATGCGGCTCGAACCACGCACTGCGCAGCTGTGTGAGCGTGCCGCGGTCGATCAGCGCGGAGGTGAACGGCGCCACCACGGCACCGCCGAGCAGCGCGCCCAGCGCATTGGTGATGAGGTCGATGTTCGACGAGATGCGGCTCGGTAGCCAGGTCTGCAGCGCTTCCATGCAGGCGGAGAGCAGCGCACCCGCCACCAGTGCGATCAGCGTGGCGCGCGCACCGGACATGCGCGGATGCAGCGCGAGCACGACGAGCGCGCCGAACGGACAGTAGCCGAGCACGTTGGTGAGCAGGTCGAACTCGGTGATGTAGCGCGGCTTGGGCGCCGTCAGGAACGCAAACGGCGAGATGCCGTTGTCGACCCAGCCGCTGAACGGGTACAGGCTCGCATAGACCACCAGCAGCGTGAAGCACACCAGCCCCACTCGCGCCAGCGGCGAGTGCCGGGGCGCGTCCACCTCAGGCAGTGGCGCCTGCGGCGGCATGGCGGGCGGCGTGCGGGCCGGCACCATGGTGCTGTCGCCCTACTTGCCCTGCATGGGCAGGGTGGCCGCCCAAGCCAGCATGTCGGCGATGACCTTGTCGGTGCTGTCCGCCAGCGCCTTCACGCCACCCGCGCCGTCGGCGCTGGGCGCGGGCTCGCGCGCGGTGAAGGTCTGCTGGCCGATCATGCCGTGGAGGTACACCGTGGCGCGCACGCGCACCACGCCGCGGCTTTCGGTCGCGCTGTCGAACACCTGCTCGAACTCGAGCATGTCGATCTTGAGCGCGGGCACAGTGGTATCGCCAAACCACGTCAACGCACCGCGCGCGGCCACGGCTTCGCGCAGGCGGCCATCGAACAGCTGCGTGGGCGGTATCACCCAGCGCTGCGTGGCATAGGACTGCATCCGCTGCGCCTGCGCGTACTGCAGGCGGTAAAACAGCGCATTGCTTTCCATCCAGGTCGGGCCGTCGGTCTGGGCGATTCTTAGTTTCGGCAGCTTGGGCAGCGTCCCGGCAGAATGTTCCGCGGCCAGCGGCGGCCCCAGGTCATAGGTCGTGACGGGCGGCGACGAGCGGGTCAGCGCGCAGCCAGCAAGAGCGGACACAATGGCCAGTGCGGCGAACAGGCTCCCGGCGGCGCGGCGTGCGGTGGGCAGGTCTGGTGTCGATGTCACGATTGGCCTCGTTGGTTCATCAGGGCTGGCATATGGGTCACGGCGCGCTGAAGCCGGGCTCGCCCGGGCCCGCCACCGGCGTCGGCGAGCCGAACAGCAGGCTGTTCGGGCTGTCGCTGAACTGACCGGCGGCGCGTTCGAAGGTGCGCGCGGTCTGGCGCGCGTCGCGTGCCAGGCCGTTGATCTGCGGCAGCGTTTCCTGGCTGAGCGTGCCGGCGGCGGACTGGATCGATTCGGCCGCGCCCTGCAGGTCGCGCCCGACTGTATCGACCGTGCGCAGTACCGTGCCGTTCGGGTTGGCCAGTTCCTGCGTGAGTCGGCGCGTCGATTGCAGCGTCACGTTGAGGTTCTCGGCCACCTGCGGCAGCCGCGCCGCCGCGGGCGCGAGCGACGCCGACAGCTTCGAGTAGTCATCAGCGGTCTTGTGGATCGAGCGGATGGCCGCCATCAGCTCGGCACGGTTGTTCGTCTGGAACATGTCGTTGAGCGAGGTCATCATGGTCTCGACCTGCGTGAGCAGCGAGTCGCCGCGCTTTTCCAGTTCTTCGAAGAATCCCGGGCGCATGGCGATGCGCGCCACGGCCTTGGGCGAGGTGCGCAGCGGCGGCGACGTGACCGCGCCTTCTTCCGCGGCGGTGTCGTCCAGCTGCACGTAGGCGATGCCGGTCACGCCCTGGAAGCCCAGCGTGGCATACGTGGTCCGCGTGATCGGCGTGTCCTGGTTCACGTTGACGCGCACGATGATCTGGCCCGGCACTTGCGGGTCGAAGCGGATCGACACCACCTTGCCCACTTCGAGGCCGCGGTACTTCACGTCCGCCTGCGGCCCCAGGCCGTTCACCGTGGAGCGCGTGATCAGGTCGTACGGCACGCGCACGGCGTGGTCGCTGCTGAACCAGAAAATCGCGAACAGCACCAGCACGGCCAGGCCGATCGTGAACAGGCCGGCAAGGAAGGCGTGTGACTTGTTTTCCATCATGCTTCTCCAGGTTGCGCGCCGCCCTTGGCCGGCTGCAGGGCCTGCATCGCGCGCTGAGCGCGTTCGCCCAGGAAGTATTCGCGGATGAACGGGTGGTCCACCTTGACGACTTCCTCGATCGGCGCCGCAGCCAGCACCTTGTGGTCGGCGAGCGCGGCGACGCGGTCGGACAGCGCCACCAGCGTGTCGAGATCGTGGGTGATCATCACCACGGTCAGCGCCAGTTCGCGGCGCAACTCGCGAATCAGCTCGACGTAACCGTCGGACGCCATCGGGTCAAGGCCGGCGGTGGGTTCGTCCAGGAACAGCAGTTCCGGTTCCAGCGCCAGCGCGCGCGCCAGCGCCACCCGCTTGATCATGCCGCCGGACAGGTCGGACGGCATCTTGTCGGCATCGCGCGCCGACAGGCCCACCATCTGCAGCTTGAGCAGGGCAGCCTGGCAGATGAGATTGTCGGGCAGGGCCCGGAGTTCACGCAGCGGCAGCGCAATATTGTCGATGACCGACAAGGCCGAGAACAGCGCCCCGCCCTGGAACTGCAGGCCCCAGCGATTGCGCAGCGCCTGCAGCTGTGCGGGCTTCAGGCGGGCCGTGTCTTCGCCAAAGACGCGGATCGACCCTGACGTGGGCCGCTCCAGCCCGACGATCTGCCGCAGCAGTACGGTCTTGCCGCTGCCCGATCCGCCCACGATGGACAGGACTTCGCCGCGGTACACATCGAGGTTCACGCCGTCGTGCACGACGGCCTTGCCGTAGCGCTTGACCAGGTCGCGCACCTCGATGACGGCTTCGCCGCGCGCGGGCGGCCGGGAGGTGGAGGAGGCGGCGGGCAAGGTCGCCGATGGGGTTGGGCGGGTCGCGGTGGTCATATTCCCACGTCCTTGAACATCACGGCGAAGATGGCATCGGCGATGATCACGATGGTGATCGACACAACCACCGAGGCCGTGGTGCCTTCGCCCAGGCTCTGGGTATTGGGCCGGATACGCAGCCCGAAGTGGCAGGCGGCCAGCCCGATCAGCATGCCGAAGGCCACGCCCTTGCCCAGCCCCAGCCACAGGTTGGCCACGGGCACGGCGTCGGGCAGCGCGCGCAGGAAGAAGGTCGGGCTGATGCCGAGCTGCATGCGCGCGGAAATGATGCCGCCGGCCAGTGCCAGCACGTCGGTCCACGCCACCAGCAGCGGCATGCACACGGCCAGCGCGACCACGCGCGGCATGATCAGGCGGAAGCCGTGGGAAATGCCCATGACGCGCATGGCGTCGAGTTCTTCGGTCACGCGCATCACGCCGATCTGCGCGGTGATGGCCGAGCCCGAGCGCCCGGCGACCAGGATCGCGGCCAGCACCGGGCCCAGCTCGCGGATCACGGCCATGCCCAGGATGTTGACGATGAAGGTGCTGGCGCCGAAGGTGCGCAACTGGTTGGCCGACAGGTACGACAGCACGATGCCGATCAGGAAGCCGACCAGTGCGGTGATGCCGAGCGCCTTGTAGCCGATGTTGTAGATATTGGCTGAAATCTCGCGCCACGGTCCGCGCTGCGGCACGCGTGCGAAGCGGATCAGGTCGAAGGCGAGCTGTCCCAGCATGCTGACGCCATTGGCGGCCTGCGCGCCGAACGACAGCACCGAGCCGCCGAATTCCGTGATCGGGTTGAACCGCTCGACGATATGTTTCTTCCAGCCATCGCTATGCAGGTTGGCGATGCGCTCGAACACGCGGCGCTGGCCGTCGCTGGCATCGAGCCGCTCCGGCAGCTTGCCGTTCCACGCCTGCCACAGCAGTTGCCCGCCCACGTGGTCGAGCTTGTCCACGCCGGCCAGCGACCAGTGGGCATCGTCGGGCGCATCGGCCAGTGCATGCAGCCGGGAGCGCATGGTGCGCGCCTGATGGCAACCGGCCAGCGCCAGCGCGGTCCAGTCACCGCACAGCTGCACGCTGACGTTTCCGTCCTCGCGAGTGATGTTGAAGGCAGGCGTCGTCTGACTTTCCAAGGGCAGGGACAATGTGATGGCTTAGTCCCGATTCTAAGCCACAGGCCGGGGCGGCGCGAGCAAAGGGCGCCCGCGGCTACAATGCGGCCTTGGAACCGGCGCTTGCTTCGCGGCGATTCCCGGAGCCGGCCGGACCGGCGCCGCTTACCAGCTTTCCACGCCCTTGCCACGTCCTTTCCTCGCTTTCCGATGACCGCCGCCCCCGATCCGCAGCCCGCCCACGCGCCATCCTGGCGCATCGACGCCGCCGTCCTGCGCGCGGCATTGCCCCAGTCGCTGCAGGGGTGGGCGCTGGAACTGGTCGAAGAGACCGGCTCCACCAACGCCGACCTGACGCAGGCCTGCCGGCAGGCGCCGTGGTCGGATGCGGGCACCCTGCGGCTGGCCTACCGCCAGACTGCCGGCCGTGGCCGCCAGGGCCGTCCATGGCAGGGGCAGGCGGGGCTGACGTTCTCGGTAGCGTTGCCGCTGGCGCTGGCGCCGTCGCAGCTGAGCGGCCTGAGCCTGGCCGTCGGGCTGGCGCTCGCGCAGGCGCTTGGCGATGTCGACGCGGGCCTGGGCGCGCGCGTTGGCCTGAAATGGCCGAACGACCTGCAGATCGACGGGCGCAAGCTGGCGGGCATCCTGATCGAGGCCGTGCCGGCCGGCCCGCAACGCGTATGGGCCGTGATCGGCATCGGCCTGAACCTGGTGCGCGATCCGCAGATGGAGCTTGCGCTCGGGCGTGAACTGGCCGGCGTGGCGGAGGCCTTGCCGGGCTTTGATGCGCAGCGCGACGCCACGGGGCTGCTGGCCGCCGTGCTCGCGCGGCTGGGTGCGATGCGCGAGCTGTTCCTCGCGCAGGGCTTTGCGCCCATGGCGGCGCCATGGTCCGCACTGGATGCATATCGCGACCAGCCGGTCCGGCTGCTGCACGATGGCAAGGTGCTGGCCGAAGGCATGGCGCGGGGCGTCGACGGCGATGGTCAGCTGCTGCTGGAAACGCCAGCGGGCATGGAGCGCATCAACAGCGGCGAGCTGTCGTTGCGGCCCGCCGGGGGCGCGGCATGAGCGCGCCGCTGCTGCTGGTCGACATCGGCAACACCAGGCTGAAATGGGCCTGGTGCGAGGCTGGCCGGACGCACGTGGCCGAACCTGGGCACCTGCCCACGCCATGGCGGCACGGCGGCGCCCTTGCGCACACCGAAGACGGCGCCATGGACGCATTGGCCTGCGCGTTGCGCGACCTGCGCGGCAAGGGGCCGATGCCGACGGTATGGATCACCAATGTCGCGGGACCGGTGATTGCCGCGCAGGTCGACGCCATGCTGGTGGCCGCATTCGGCGAATGCCCCGAGGTGCAATGGGTGCGCAGCGCGGCCAGCCACGGCGATCTCGTCAACGGCTATCGCGAGCCCACGCAGCTTGGCGTGGACCGCTGGGTCAGCAGCGTCGGCGCGCATCGCTGGCTGCCTGGCGAGACCCTGCTGATCGTCACGGCCGGCACGGCGACCACGCTCGATATCGTCACGGCGCAGCCCGGCGGCCCGGCATGCTTCGAGGGCGGCCTGATCCTGCCGGGCCTGGCGTTGATGCTCGGCACGCTGGCGCGCAACACGGCGCAACTGCCGGCACTGGATGTGGAAGACGCCGGCACCGCAGCCGCCACGCGCCTGTCGTGGGCTGACAACACCCATGACGCCATTGCCGCGGGCTGCCTGGCCGCGCAGGCCGGCGCCGTCGAACGGACCTGGCACACGCTGAGCGCGCGCAGCCGCACCCGTTGCCTGCTGTCGGGCGGCGCGCGGGACGCGCTGGCGGGAGCGCTCGCCGTGCCGTTCGAGATGCACGATAATCTCGTGCTGCTCGGGCTGTACGCGATGGCAACGGCCTGAGCGCCACGCCGCCGCCGTTATCGCTGCGCCCCGGCAATCGTCCACGCGTCGCCCCTTTCACATTCCCCCGCCCCATGTTCCGCCTTGGCCCGCCCGACCCGCCGCACTGGCTGTCGATCCTGCTGCCGCTGTTGCTGCTGGCAAACGTCGTCCTGCTCGCGGCCGTGCTGGGCGCGTTCGGCCCGGACCCGATGTCGGGCTGGCTCGGCACGCCGCGCGAACCGGCACGGCTGCGGCAGCAGGTGCGCACCGAACGCATGGAGCTCCGCCCAGCGCCTCCGGCGCCCGAGGCGGTTCCGCGCAGCGCGGGTCCGGCCGGCAAGGTCATTGCGGCAGCGGCAGCGGGAGCGGGCAGCGACAACAGCCAGTGCGTGGAAATCGGCGGGTTCAGCGCGCAGGCCGTTCGCCGTGCGGCCGAAGACCTTTCCGGTGGTTCCTGGCAGGTCGAGCAGTTCGAGCGCCGCGAGCAGGTGCGCTGGTGGATCCACCTGCCGGCCCAGCCCACGCGCGAGAATCTCGAACGCAAGCTGGCCGAGCTGCGCCGCCGCAACGTGACCGACTACGCGGTGCTGACCAGCGGCACGCCCGACGCGGAGTCGTTCACGGTATCGCTAGGCTTGTTCCGCGAGCGCGAACACGCCGAACACTACCTGGAGACCCTGCGTGGACAGGGCGTGCGCACCGCCGTGCTGGCTGACGCGCCGCACCCGTTCATGCGCCCGTGGCTGCGCGTGCGCGGTGCCGACGAAGCGGCGCGCGCACGGCTGGAAGCGATGCGCCAGCGCTACGGCGCCGAGACGCTGCTGACCTGCGGCGGCACCTGAGCATCCGGATCCGGTGGAGCAAACGGACGGCGGACCGGAGCGCCGGCCCGTTGCCTTAACGATGCTGCCGGACCTTGGTCAGCAGCTTGGTGGTCGAGCGGTCGTGGAGGAACGGGATGGCGATGGCCTTGCCGCCCCAGCTGCGCACCAGCCGCGTTTCCTCGAGCGTCTCGATGTCGTAGTCGCCGCCCTTCACATAGATATCCGGGCGCACCTGGCGGATCAGCTCCACCGGGGTCTGCTCGCGGAACATCGCCACCAGGTCCACCGAAGCGAGCGCGGCCAGCAATGCCATGCGGTCGGATTCATGGTTCAGCGGGCGGTCGTCGCCCTTGCCAAGCATCCGCACCGAGCCGTCACTGTTGACGCCCACGACCAGGCTGGCGCCGAGTTCGCGCGCCTGCGCCAGGTAGGTCGCGTGGCCCCGGTGCAGGATGTCGAAGACGCCGTTGGTGAACACCAGCGGGCGCGGCAGCGCCGCGATGCGCGCGGCCAGCGCCGCGGCATCGTCGGGCAGGGTCAGTTTGGATTCGAAGGCGGGTACGGACATGTCTGGGGCCAGGTGTTTCATCCCCGGAATGGTACCTCACGCCGGCTTGTCCGCTGGCAGCCGATTCAGCCGGCACGCCGCCATGGCAGGGCATCGTCATTGGCGGGTAGCGGCATGGTGGCCGCCGCAATCCCGCGCAGCACCGTCAGCAGCTCCCGCCGCACCGTGTCGAGCCACGGCGCTTCGGCGCATCCGGCCAGGTAGAACAGGCTCAGGTTGGCCCAGGCCGGGAAGCCCGGCGGCACGTCGGTCACGTAGGCCGCGCTGGCGCCATCGATCCACGGCACGTTGAACTTCAGCACCGGTGTCAGGCCGCCGCGCGAGCGCCACAACGCCAGCTGCCCGTTCCAGGACGGCGCCACGGTCAGCCGCACGCCATCCGCCGCCCCGGCCAGGTAGCGCCGCACCGGGCTGTCGGAATCGGCATCGTCGCTGAGCAGGGTCCAATGCTCGCGCTGGCCGATGCCCGGGCCGGTGTCCGCCGTCGGCAGGCCGATCATGCAGCGCTGGGCCCTGAGCATGTGCTCGCTCGCGACGCCGTCGAGCGATACCACGCCGTCGACTGTCACCGCGCAATCGATCAGCCCCTTGCGCAGCGCCTGGCCGACCTGGCGGCCGTTGTCGAGCACGCTGGAGACGATCTGGCGCTCCGGCAGCGCGGCCGAGAGCCGTGCCAGGATTTGCGTCAGCGCCGGGTCGCCGATTGCCATCGACAGACCGATGCGCAGCGTCTGCCTGGGTCCTGCAAGCCGCGGCGCCTGGCGGTTGTGTTCGATCAGGCCGTGCCAGTTCTGCAGCATGCCGGAGGCCGCTTTCTCGAGCTTCAGCCCCCGCGCGGTCGGCACCAGGTTGCCGCGCCGTTCGAGGAAGAGCGGGTCGCCGGTCACTTCACGCAGCTTGCGGATGGCGTAGACCACCGTGGGCGCGCGCATGCCCAGTGCCACGGCGGCGCTGGTAATGCCGCCGTGGCGCATGACGTGGAGAAAGACATCGAGGGCCTTGAAATCAATGTGACGCAATATTCAACTCCCCAGCGATTATGTTGCCGCGTGCCTAATTAAAATGCCAGCCGATCGAATAACCGGTCTTGTCCGGGAATTTCCATGCTTTGGTGGAAAATCCGGATATGTCGGAATGGGATCCCGCTTCAACGCAGGGTGGCTCACCCATTCGGGCTATGGGCACTACAGCAAGTCCTCTCCAGAACAGGAGGTGCGATTATATTATCGTATATTTCAGATCCTTACAAAATGGCTAGATTGAATCTTCTAATGTTTTGCAAAACGAACATTAATAATAAAAAATCGTTACCACATTAATCCGTGATGGTGATTTAATTTTTCTTTCTTGTGATTTCAATGGTTTCGTGAAAAACCCGGAAACCCAGACGGCAAGCCTAGCTGCGGGGGGATGTGTTCGACGATGCCAGCGATGTGGTAACCCGTTACTACCTGGGCGGGCAATATTGCCGATAGCATCCTGGCCCCTTTGAATGCCGCGGCGATTTTAAGCGCATTGACGCGTTGTTCCGCCCCATCGCTACACGATGATCGTGTCAGGGAGGTTTCGAGCGGATGTCACTATGGCGGCGCGTTCGTCCATCTAAAACGGCGGGCACCAAAGAAAAAAGCCCCATCGATCCGATGGGGCTTTTCAGTCTGCGGGAGTCAGTCCGGGGTTCAGGCCGGTTGCTCGCCGCCGCCGGCCTGCAGGCTGGCGTTCAGTTCCTTGCGATAGCGGTTCAGGTCCTGCACCGTTTCGAAGGTGCGCTCGAACAGCAGCGACATATTGTGCAGGATCCGCTCGATAACCTTCTTTTCCCAGCCTTCGTCGAAGCGGATCTGCTCGTCGAGCCACGTTTCCAGCCAATCGGGATCGGGCAGGCGCGACTGCACGGTGTCGTTCGGGAACAGCGCCTTGTTGACGTGCAGGTTGGTCGGGTGCAGCGGCTTCTCGGTGCGGCGCGCCGACGCCATCAGCACGCCGATCTTGGCGAACGCGGCACGCGCGTTGTCGCCGAACTGTGCCAGGTACTTCTTCATGTAGCGCAGGTAGGCGCCGCCGTGGCGGGCTTCGTCCTGCGACAGCGTGCGGTAGATATGCTTGATGACCGGTTCCGAATGCCATTCGGCCGCGCGACGGTACCAGTGGTTCAGGCGGATCTCGCCGCAGAAATGCAGCATCAGCGTTTCCAGCGGCGGGGCGGGGTCGAACTCGAAGCGCACCGCGTGCAGCTCTTCCTCGGTCGGCACCAGGTCCGGGCGGAAGCGGCGCAGGTACTCCATCAGCACCAGCGAATGCTTCTGCTCTTCGAAGAACCAGATGCTCATGAAGGCCGAAAAGTCGGAGTCGTGGCGGTTGTCACGCAGGAACATCTCGGTTGCCGGCAGGGCCGACCATTCCGTGATGGCGTTCATGCGGATGGTCTTGGCCTGGTCGTCCGTCAGCAGGCTGGCGTCGAACGTATCCCAGGGGATGTCCTTGTCCATGTGCCAGCGGACCGCTTCCAACGATTTGAACAGTTCGGGGTAGAGCATGGTAAGCCTTTGAAATTACGGGCGGATTCTACCAGATGCGAATTATTCTCTATTCCCTTTTTTAGGGCGGATCGCCGCAAATGCAACGACTATCTCAGTGGTTCGGGCGGATTCAGCGCCATATTTGGGCGATTAGCGACACGCTCGTGCAGCCATGTGCCAATGGCGGCGCTTGTCGGCCGTGAGCCTGTCTTTATACGACGTGTGCATGGGTGATCTGCGCGGCGCCTGCGTGGCCCGCCGGCGTGCCCGGGATGATGCCATACAGGAAGGCCGCCAGTTCATCGGCCTGGGCCGCGGCGTCCCGTTCGCCGAGTGCGATCAGGGCCTGGGTGAACTCGGGCTCGAACAGCAGGTAGCTCGCGAACGCGGCTCCGCGCGCCTCGGTGCCGCCCAGCGGACTCAGCAGCGCGCGCACGGTGCGCGGCAACTGCTGCAGGTGCTCGGCGGCAATGGCCTCGATGGGCTCGCTCGGCGAGATTGTCATGACCTGCACGGGGCGCCAGCCTTCGGCATCGCCCGCCAGTTCGGGCATGCGCGCCAGCAGGCGGTTGATGTGGAGCAGGCGCTCCAGGTCGGCCGAAAGCCCGTCCAGGAATATGCTCGCCAACGCCTGCCCGCCGACCTGGGCCAGCGACGGATAGCCGCCGGACGGCACGGTGTCGAACCAGCCGGGACGCTGCCGCGATGCCGAGCCGATGGCCAGCACGCGCGCGGCGCCCAGGTGGATGGCCGGTGACAGTGGCGACATCTGGCGCATGGTGCCGTCGCCGAACCACTCGTGATGGCCATCGAGTTCCAGCGCCATGGCCGGGAACAGGAACGGGATCGACGACGACGCCAGCAGGTGGTCCACCGTGATCTGCGCGGGCACCGCAATGCGCTGGCTGCGGTGCCACGGGTGGATGCGGCGGTGCGACTGGTAGAACGTCACGTGCCGGCCGGTGCTGTAGGACAGTGCCGTGACCGCGAACGCCTGCAGCACGCCGGCATCGAGGCTCGCCTGCACGCGCTGGCCGTCGAACAGTTCGCCCAGCATGCTGCCCAGCGGCGCGTTGTCGAGCAGTGCGCGCGGCGCGCGCCGCTGCGTGACCCAGCCGAACGCCAGCGCCGACAGCCAGCGCGCGCCGGACACGCCCGCGCGCAGCACGTCGGTGCGGTAGACGTCGTCGGTGTGGATGCCGTGCCAGAGTGCCGAGAGGCTGTCCGCGGCGGCCTGGAAGTCCGCCGCCTGGATCGCCAGCCCGGCACCGTTGATGGCGCCTGCCGAGGTGCCGGCGAGGATGCCGAACGGTATCGGTTCATGGGCATGCCCATGCTGCGCGGCAATGCGCGCCACGCCGCTGAGCACGCCGGCCTGGTAGGCCGCGCGCGCGCCGCCGCCCATCATGATCAGCGCGGTGGCGTTGCGTTGCACGCCGCCATGGTGTCCATGGCGTGGCGTGGTGGCGTGGTGGGTGAAATTGTCTCGATGCATGCGGCGCCGGGCAGGCGGGGGGCAGCGGAGTTACTTGTCGCCGTTGGCAGGCTTGGCCGTCTTGCCAGCGCCCGACGGCTTCTTGCGCGCGGCCGTGCTCCTGGCCGCATCCTTCGTGGCCCCCTTCGGTGCGGTGTCGGCGTTGCGCGCGGGGCTGGCTGCCGATTTGTCCGTGGCGGCAGGCTTGGCCGGCCTGTCGTCCGGCTTTTCTTCAGGCTTTGCCGCCGTGGCCGGTGTACCGGCGCCGAAGCCGCTCATGCCGAACGGCGCAATGCTGGCTGCCGCCGCGCCGCTCGCGATCTGGTTGAACTGCTGCTGCAGCATGTCCCACCACAGCGATGCGTTGGGCGGCGGCGCCTCTTCGGTAGCCTTGCCGGTGCCAGTCTCGGCCGAGGCGTCGGCCTGCGCGCCGAGTTCCGGTGCGGTTTCCCGGGCGGGCTGTTCACTGGCGGCCGGACGTTGCGGCGAGGGCTCGGTGGCGGCGCGCGCCACGGTTTCCATGGCGCTTTGCATGGCCTCCGGCGACAGCGCGTTGCCGAAGGTCTGTAGCGCCACCAGCGTGGCGCGCTGCACCTCCAGGCCCTGGATGGTGGTGTGCAGCAGGTTGGTGTTGAGCTGCAGCCAGCTTTCCACGGCCTTCAGGTCGTGGATGCGCTTGTCGAGGTCTTCAAGGTTCATGGGCGGCGTCATGGCCGCCTGCAGGCCGGGCATCAGGCTGCCGGGCATGCCCGCGCCGCTGCCCCACAGCTTGCGCATGAATTCGAAGCCGTTGGTGAAATCGGGAATCTGTCCGAACATGTCATGCGCTCCGTCATGGAGCCAGCCGGGGGGCAAGGGACGCCGCGGTCTGCCTCCGTCCAATCGCGTTGGACTACTTGAACTCAGGCGGCCGCTTCTGGCGCAGGCTCGCCATGCCTTCGTGCACGTCGGGGCCGGCAAAGCCCATGAATTCGAGCGCCAGCGAGGAATCGAAGGCGGGACCGGCCATCCGCAGCCAGTTGTTGAGGGCGTACTTGGTCCAGCGGATCGCCGTCTGCGAACCGGCTGCCAGCCGGTTGGCGACGTCAAATGCGCGCCCGACCAGTTCGTCTTCATCCACCGCCAGCGAGACCAGGCCGATCCGCTCGGCTTCCTCGCCGCTGACCGACTCGCACAGCATCAGATAGTACTTGGCCTTGGCCATTCCGCACAGCAGGGGCCACACGATCGCGGCGTGGTCGCCGGCCGCCACGCCCAAGCGCGTGTGCCCGTCGACGATGCGCGCGGTCTTTGCCGCGATGGAGATATCGGCCAGCAGCCCGGCCACCAGGCCCGCGCCGACCGCCGGGCCGTGCATGGCCGAGACCACCGGCTTGTCGCAGTTGATGACGTTGTAGACCAGGTCGCGCGCCTCATGCCAGACACGCGTGCGCGTCTCGAAATCCCTGGCCATGGCCTCCACCAGCGACAGGTCGCCGCCGGCGGAAAAGCCCTTGCCCTCGCCGCGGATCAGCGCCACGCGCACGTCGGGGTCGGCCGACACATCGCGCCAGATCTCGGCCAGCTCGCGGTGCATATTGGCATCCGCGGTGGCCAGCTTCTGGTTGGCGGACTGCGCCGCGCCCATGATGATCTCCAGGATCGGGCCATGCTGGCGCAGCGTGAGGGCGCGATAGCGTTCGTAGCGGGAAGAGGGCGGCGTGGGGGCCGGTGTAGGTGTCGTCATGGCAGGCCTGTGCAATGGAAAAAGCGCCGTGCCGGGTGCATGGACCAATTCACCAACCGGCCGGTCGGTAAATTATATGCATATCCGGCACGGCCCTGTCTGGCCTGCGGTCTTGCCGTCAGGGTTGGGCCACGAGCTGGTCGATGGCGCCGAACACCGAATGGCCCTGGGCGTCGAACATCTCGATCTTCACCGCGTCGCCAAACTTCATGAACTCGGTCGACGGCTTGCCGTCCTCGATGGTTTCCAGCATGCGCTTCTCGGCGATGCAGCAGTAGCCCTTCTTGCGGTCGACATTCGAGATGGTGCCCGAACCGACGATGCTGCCGGCGCGCACGTTGCGCGTCTTGCAGATATGCGCGATAAGCTGGCCGAAGTCGAACACCATGTCGGTGCCGCAGTCGGGCTGGCCCACCTTCTTGCTGTTCCAGTGCACGGTCATGGGCAGGTGCACCTTGCGCTCGCGCCAGGCCTCGCCGAGTTCATCGGGCGTGACCGCCACCGGCGAGAACGCCGTGGCCGGCTTGCTCTGGAAGAAGCCGAAGCCCTTGCCAAGTTCGGCCGGAATCAGGTTGCGCAGCGACACATCGTTGGCCAGCAGCACCAGGCGGATGGCCTCGGCGGCCTGCTCGGCCGTGGCACCCATCTTCACATCGCCGGTGATGACGGCGACCTCGGCTTCGAAGTCGATGCCGAAGGCTTCGCTGGCGCACACGATGTCGTCGTACGGGCCCAGGAAATCGTCGGAGCCGCCCTGGTACATCAGCGGATCGGTCCAGAACTCGGGCGGCATCTCGGCGCCGCGCGCCTTGCGCACGAGTTCGACGTGATTGACGTAGGCCGAGCCGTCGGCCCACTGGTAGGCGCGCGGCAACGGCGCCATGCAGTGCTTTGGATCGAACGGGAACGGGTGGCGCGCGCGGTCCGCATTGAGGGCGTCGGAGAGATCCTGGAGCTGCGGCGCGTAGAAGGCCCAGTCGTCCAGCACGGTTTGCAGGCGGCCGGCGACATCGGCGGCGTAATGGGCGGTCTTCAGGTCGCGCGAGACGACC
Organism: Cupriavidus sp. C3SS-1; assembly: GCF_057073755.1. Lineage (NCBI taxonomy): Bacteria > Pseudomonadati > Pseudomonadota > Betaproteobacteria > Burkholderiales > Burkholderiaceae > Cupriavidus > Cupriavidus sp. C3SS-1. The sequence goes on from NZ_CP172699.1 coordinate 132,940, forward strand.
ACCAGCTGGCCGTCGCGCGAGCCATCCTTGAGGGTGGCGAGTTTCATGGTCGGTAAAGGTAAAAGCCTTGGCTTGATGAGTCGACCGTCAGTCTACCGTGATGCCTTTTGCCTTGATCAGCTTGCCCCAGCGCTCGGCCTCGGCGTGCGCGTATTGCGCGAACTCTTCCGGCGTGCTCGAAACCGGCTCGACGCCGACGCCTTCCATGCGCTTCTGCACCTCGGGGCTCTTCAGTGCCTTGACCAGTTCGGCGTTGAGCCGGGTGACGACGGGCTTGGGCGTGCCGGCCGGCGCCACCACCCCTTGCCACGCGTAGGCCTCGAAGCCGGCGATGCCGCCTTCGGCCACGGTCGGCACATTGGGCAGCACGGCCAGGCGTTTGGGCGTGGCCGTGCCGAGCGCCCGCAGCTTGCCGCCGGTGATGTTCTGCTGGCCCGATGCCAGGTCCACGAACATCAGGTCCACCTGCCCGGCCAGCAGGTCCTGCACGGCCGGCGCGGCGCCCTTGTAGGGCACGTGGGTCATCTTGATGTGGGCCTGGTCCATGAACAGTTCCATGGCCAGATGGTGCGGGCTGCCCGCGCCCGGCGAGGCAAAGTTGACCTTGCCGGGGTTGTGCTGCGCGTACTCGATGGCTTCCTTGAGCGTCTTGGCCGGGAAGTTCGGCGCGGCCACCAGCACCAGCGGGAAACGCGCCACCATGCCGACGTGGACGAAGTCCTTCTCGGCGTTGTAGGGCAGCTTCTTGTACAGCGACGGGTTGGCGGCCAGCGTGGCGGTGTCGGCAGTCAGGACCGTGTAGCCGTCGGGCTTGGCGTGGGCGACCGCGTCAGCGCCGACGATGGTCGCCGCGCCAGGCCGGTTGTCGACCACGACCTGCTTGCCCAGCGCGGGCGAGATGGCTTGGCCCAGCGTGCGCGCCACCACGTCGGTGCCGCCGCCGGCAGGATAGGGCACGACCCAGCGGATCGGCTGCGACGGCCAGGCATCCGCCGCACTGGCGGTGGCCCCGGCGGTGGCGGCAAAGGCGGCAAAGGTGGCAAGGGCGCAGCAGGCGGCGCGTAGCGCGGCGCGCGAAGGGCGGAAGGGCGTCACAGGTTGTCTCCGTCTGGGGTCCTCAGCCCGGCTTGGCGTCACCGTGGTCCATGGCGGACCGGCCGGTGCACCGGGTCTGTCGCGAAAGTCTACTCACCGTTTAAAAATTGGTAAATCGATTTCGCTATAGTAAATTTCCGTAAGGATTTCACCGGAGGCCCTGTGCTGGCGGCGGCGAATCCCCCACAATCCTGCTGTTGTTCGCTGACTCACCCAATCTTTTCACTCACGGTGCCCAACCCTCGCCGCGCATGACCGAACTTGACGAAGACGACGCCAAGCTGCGCTCCGGTATCCAGTCCATCGAGGTGGGTTTCAAGCTGCTGCAGGCGCTGGCCGCCTCGCCGCGCGCGATGATGCTGCGCGACCTCGCCGCCGCCGCCGAGATGAACCCGGCCAAGGCGCACCGCTACCTGGTCAGCTTCCTGCGCCTGGGCGCGGTGGCGCAGGATCCGGTGAGCGGGCGCTATGACCTGGGGCCGTTCGCCCTGCAGCTTGGGCTGGCCGGCCTGAACCGGCTGGATCCGGTCAAGAAGGCGCGGCCGATCCTGTCGCAGCTGCGCGACGAGATCGACCTGACCGCCGGCATCGCCGTGTGGGGCAACCACGGGCCAACCATCGTGCACTGGGAGGAATCGAGCCATCCGGTCACCGTCAGCCTGCGGCTCGGCGATGTGATGCCGATGCTGAACTCGGCCACCGGCCGCCTGTACGGCGCCTACCTGTCGCGCAAGCAGACCCAGCCACTGATCGAGCGCGAACTCGCCGCGCGCGGGCAGGACGACGTGCCCGATATTCCGGCCAGCCCCGCCGACTATGACGCTATCTGTGCCGAGGTGCGCGCCCATGGCGCGGCCCGCACGCGTGGCGGCGTGCTGCCCGGCATCAATGCGTTCTCGATGCCGGTGTTCGACGCCAATGGTCACCTGGCCATGGGTTTGATCGTGCTGGGCGCGCAAAGCATATTCGATGCAGAATGGGGTGGTACAGTCGATCGCCGCGTGCGTGAGATCGCCCAACAGCTTTCATCGGAACTCGGCTATCTTGGTGCCGCCCAAACGGCCGGACGGACCGGCCACTCCTGATTCCCGCGCCAGAGCCGGCGCCGACCCGCGCGCATGGCGGCGGCGGCGCTGGATCCTCGTCATCCTGCTGGTGCTGCTCGTGCATATGCTCGCCGTGATTGGCTTCCTGCGCATGCCCGGGCCGCTGATTCCGCTCGATGTCAGCGAGACACCGGCGCTCGAGGCGGTATTGCTGCCGCCGCCAAAGCCGATACGTCCGCCTCCGCCAATGCCACAGCCCGCGGCGAAGCCGCGCCCGGCCCCGCCGCAACCGGCACCGCCCCAGCCAGCACCGAAAGTCGTCGAAACGCCGCCCGAGCCGCCCGCACCCGCCGTGGCGACGTCCGACCGTGGCATCAAGGAAACCGTGACCGGCCCCGGCGGCAGCGGTGCCGCGCCTGCCGCCGCGCCGATGCCCGCCCCGCCAGCGCCGCCCGGCCCGCCCGCGCAGGAGGGCGAGAAGTACCTCGCGCCGCCGTCGGCCACCATGCACTACGCCAGCTTCGTCAACGGCGTGCAGAACCCCGATGGGCTGATCCGCTGGCAGCAGGATGGCAAGCACTATCGGCTATCGGTCGAGACGCGCGTGCTGTGGTTCCGCTTTGCCTTCCAGAGCAGCGGCGCCATGACGGAGAACGGGCTGCTGCCCGAACGCTACGAGGAAAACCGGCGCGGCAAGTCCGAGGCCGCGCGTTTCGACCAGGCCGGTGGCACCGTGGCGTTTTCGCCGGGTACGCAGGCAGCGTTGCCGCCGGGCGCGCAGGACCGCTTCAGCGTCTTCCTGCAACTGGTCGGCCGGGTACGCGGCAACCCGCAGCGCTATGCGTCGCCAGGCGTCACCGAAACATTCCAGGTGGCGGATACGCGCGACATGCAACCGATGCAAGTGCAGTATGTTGGAGAGGAAGAGATTGATACCGGCCGCGGCATGGTGCGCGCCAAGCACTTTGTGCGGCTCCAGCGGCACGCAGGCGACAAGCGCCGCGTGGAAATCTGGCTGGCGCAGGCGCTTGGCTGGATGCCGGTCAGGCTGCGCCAGACCGAGCCGGACGGTACGCAGATCGACCTCGTCTACCGCAGTACCGAGGGCCAGTGATGGCAGCGGCGCTGCCCGCGTTCACACGCCAACCCTTTAAGGAGTTCCGCCATGACCGCCAGCACCGCCACCACTGCCTCCGGCGAGTCGCATCGCATCCAGGTCGAGGGCGTCGGCCTGCACGTTCGCGTGGACGGCGCCGATGGCCCCTGGGTAATTCTTGCGCATGCGCTCGGTGCCGACCATACGCTCTGGGATGCGACCGCGCGCCACCTGTCCGCGCGCTATCGCGTGGTGCGACCGGACATGCGCGGGCATGGCGCCAGCGACGCCCCGGTCGGCCCCTACACCATGATGCGCCTGGCCGACGACGTCGCGGCCATCATGGATGCGCTGCAGATCCCGCAGGCGCATTTCTGCGGCATCTCGGTGGGCGGCATGATCGGCCAGACGCTGGGCGTGCGCCATGCCGAGCGGCTGCTGTCGCTGACGCTCGCGGCCACCATCAGCCACACGCCGCTCGATGCGCACCCGATGTGGCATAACCGCATCGGGCAGGTCGAGGCGCATGGCATGTCCGGACTGGTCGATGCCACGCTGGAGCGCTGGCTGACCGAGCCCTACCGCCAGGCGCACGAGGACGAGGTCGCGCGCATCCGCGCCATGCTGCTGGCCACGCCGGTGCGCGGCTATGTCGGCGTGGGGCAGGCCATCATGGCGTTCGACGTGCGCAGCGCGCTGTCCCGCATCCACTGCCCGACACTGCTGGTCGCGGGCGAACACGACCAGGGCGCGACGGTGGCGATGGCGCAGTCCATCGCCGAGGCGATTCCCGGCTCGCGGCTCGAAGTCTTGCCGGCGGCGCATCTGGTGTCGATCGAGCAGGCTGAGCGCTTTCACGCCGCTCTTGACGCCTTCCTTGGCAACGCTGCCTGCGGCGGCCAATGCGACGTTCCATAACGCACAACGCAGTGGTGCCCTATTCTCAAGAAACTTGTTGGTGTTGCCGTTGCCCAACTTACAGAGGCAGAAAACGTTGTATCCGTACGGCGGCTCGCACGCAAAACTTGAAATCGGCGTGGCCGCCCCTAGCTTGGAGGTAAGAACGCGGCGCCCCCGCTCAATTTGCAACAATGAAAGGGCCCGCCGCCAACCATGACGCGAGGAGGTGTGCCATGCAAATGATCTACAACAGCGACAACTACTGCATCGTGGAATTTGGTGTGGATGTCGAGCAAGCGCCTCTCGAATTCGGCGGTTATGAAATCGTAGACAAGAACATGAAGCGCGAGATTTTTCTTGGCGGCAAGCTGGCCGAGAACTTCAGGGCCGATGTGCAGCGGCTGATCGAGAGCGAGCCGTCGGTCGAAGAAGTTGACGATTTTCTCGGGAAGTTCGATACGGTCATGACGCATCCGCTGGTGATGCACTGACGCTCGAACGAATCGCGTCTGGTGGTGGTAACGCCCGCGCATGCGCGGGCGTTTTTGTTTTTTTAAACGTCTTCAAGGGCCAATACGTCAGTACTGCTCCCAATCCAACCCTTCATGCCGCCATCCGTTAACCGTATTCCGATGCCGCTGCGCATCGAGATCTCCTTCGAATCCGTGCAGCACGTTATAGACGCTGGAGAAGCCCGCCCCCTCCAGCGCGCGCGCCGCCGCCGTGGAGCGATTGCCGCTGCGGCAGATCAGCAGCACGGGTCGCGCTGAAACGTGGCCGGCCAGCTTTTTCACGACCTGCACGAAATGCGGATTCACTTCCCAGTCCGGCCCGTCGTTCCACGGTACGTTGTGCGCACCTTTGGGGTGGCCGACGAACAGGTATTCCATTTCGCTGCGGCAATCGATAAACAGCGTGTCGGGGGATTCCAGCAGCAACTTCTGGGCGTCGGCGGGGCTGAGATGTTCCATGGCAGGGCGCGGGAGCCGGCAGGAATGCCGGCGATGGGGATCCGATGGTGACTGTTACGCCTCTCAGTGTAGGTCCGCAGCGCGCGCACAGGCAACCTCCGGCGCCCGCAAGGCCTTGATACACCTGATAAAATCGCCCTCTTGACGATTTGTCCCGCCTTCCACAGTCCCCGCCATGAGTGCCCCTGACCAACCCTCCGTGCGTCCCTATACCCGGGCTGCCAACCTGCCCCGGCTGCTGCGCGAGCGCATCCTGATCCTGGACGGCGCCATGGGCACCATGATCCAGCGCTACAAGCTCACCGAGGCCGACTACCGCGGCGCGCGCTTCACGGAACACAAGGTCGACGTGAAGGGCAACAACGAACTGCTGGTGCTCACGCGCCCGCAGGTCATCAGCGAGATCCACGAGCAGTACCTTGCCGCCGGCGCGGACATCATCGAGACCAATACTTTCGGTGCCACCAGCGTGGCGCAGGAAGACTACAAGATGGCCGAGCTGGCGTACGAGATGAACGTCGAGGCAGCAAAGCTCGCGCGCGCGGCCTGCGACAAGTACAGCACGCCGGACAAGCCGCGCTTCGTCGCCGGCGCGTTCGGCCCGACGCCGAAGACCGCAAGCATCTCGCCCGACGTGAATGACCCGGGCGCGCGCAATGTCACCTTCGAGCAACTGCGCGAGTCCTACTACGAGCAGGGCAAGGGTTTGCTCGAAGGCGGCGCCGATGTGTTCCTGGTCGAAACGATCTTCGACACGCTCAACGCCAAGGCTTGCCTGTTTGCCATCGACCAGCTGTTCGAGGACACCGGCGAACGACTGCCCGTGATGATCTCCGGCACCGTGACCGATGCCTCCGGCCGCATCCTCTCGGGCCAGACCGTCGAAGCGTTCTGGAACAGCCTGCGCCACGTGAAGCCCGTCACCTTCGGCCTGAACTGCGCGCTCGGCGCGACGCTGATGCGTCCGTATATCGCCGAGCTGGCGAAGGTGTGCGACGTGGCGATTTCCTGCTACCCGAACGCCGGCCTGCCCAACCCGATGAGCGACACCGGTTTCGACGAAACGCCGGAAGTCACTTCGTCGCTGGTGGAGGAATTTGCGGCCTCCGGCCTGGTGAACCTGGTGGGCGGCTGCTGCGGCACCACGCCCGAACACATTGCCGCGATCGCCCAGCGCGTGGCCAACAAGACCCCGCGCACGTGGCCGGGCCAGTACAGCGAAGCCGCCTGAGCCGGCGAGAAGAACCCATGAGCACGAACCAACTGCCCCCGCGCCCGATGCGCCTGTCCGGCCTGGAGCCGTTCACGATCGACGACGACACGCTCTTCGTCAACGTCGGCGAACGGACCAACGTCACGGGCTCCAAAGCCTTCGCCCGCATGATCCTGAACGGACAGTTCGACGAGGCGCTGGCGGTGGCCCGCCAGCAGGTCGAGAACGGCGCGCAGATCATCGACATCAATATGGACGAGGCGATGCTGGATTCGAAAGCGGCCATGGTCCGCTTCCTGAACCTGATTGCTTCCGAGCCCGATATCGCGCGCGTGCCGATCATGATCGACTCCTCCAAGTGGGAAGTGATCGAGGCCGGCTTGCAGTGCGTGCAGGGCAAGCCCGTGGTGAACTCGATCTCGCTGAAGGAAGGCGAGGAACAGTTCCGCCACCATGCCGAGCTGATCCGCCGCTACGGCGCCGCCACCGTGGTGATGGCCTTCGACGAACAGGGCCAGGCCGACACATTCGCGCGCAAGACCGAGATCTGCAAGCGCAGCTATGACTTCCTGGTGAACGAAGTCGGCTTCCCGCCCGAGGACATCATCTTCGACCCGAACATCTTCGCGGTGGCCACCGGTATCGAGGAACACAACAACTACGCGGTGGACTTCATCGAGGCCACGGCCTGGATCAAGCAGAACCTGCCGTATGCCAAGGTGAGCGGCGGCGTGTCGAACGTGTCGTTCTCGTTTCGCGGCAACGACCTGGTGCGCGAGGCGATCCACACCGTGTTCCTGTACCACGCCATCGCGGCGGGCATGGACATGGGCATCGTCAACGCCGGCCAGCTCGGCGTGTACGACCAGCTCGATCCCGAGTTGCGCGAGCGCGTGGAAGACGTGGTGCTGAACCGCCGCGATGACGCGACCGACCGCCTGCTGGAGATCGCCGACCGCTTCAAGGGCGGCGGCGCAAAGCGCGAAGAGAATCTCGCCTGGCGCGGCACGCCGGAAGCCCCGGTGTCGGTAGGCGAGCGCCTGGCGCATGCGCTGGTGCACGGCATCACCAACTTCATCGTCGAAGATACCGAGGAAGCCCGCCAGCAGATCGCCGCACGCGGCGGACGTCCGATCGAGGTGATCGAAGGCCCGCTGATGGATGGCATGAACATCGTCGGCGACCTGTTCGGCGCGGGCAAGATGTTCCTGCCGCAGGTGGTCAAGAGCGCGCGCGTGATGAAGCAGGCAGTGGCCCACCTGCTGCCTTTCATCGAGGAAGAGAAGCGCCTGCTGGCCGAGGCCGGCGGCGATGTGCGCTCGCGCGGCAAGATCGTGATCGCCACCGTGAAGGGCGATGTGCACGACATCGGCAAGAACATCGTGTCGGTGGTGCTCCAGTGCAATAACTTCGAAGTGGTCAACATGGGCGTGATGGTCCCGTGCAACGAGATCCTGGCCAAGGCCAAGGTCGAGGGCGCGGACATCGTCGGCCTGTCGGGGCTGATCACGCCGTCGCTCGAAGAGATGGCCTACGTGGCGTCGGAAATGCAGCGCGACGACTACTTCCGCGTGAAGAAGATCCCGCTGCTGATCGGCGGCGCGACCACGTCGCGCGTGCATACGGCGGTGAAGATCGCGCCGAACTACGAAGGCCCGGTGGTGTACGTGCCGGACGCTTCGCGCTCGGTCAGCGTGGCATCGAGCCTGCTGTCGGACGAAGGCGCTACGAAGTATCTCGACGAACTGAAGACCGACTACGACCGCATCCGCGCGCAGCACGCCGGCAAGAAGGCATTGCCGATGGTGACGCTGGCCGAGGCCCGTGCCAACAAGACGCCGATCGACTGGAGCGGCTACGTGCCGCCGAAGCCTAAGTTCATCGGCCGGCGCGTGTTCCGCAACTACGACCTCGCGGAACTGGCCAAATTCATCGACTGGGGCCCGTTCTTCCAGACCTGGGACCTGGCCGGCAAATTCCCGGACATCCTCAACGACGAGATCGTCGGCGAGTCCGCGCGCAAGGTCTACTCGGATGGCAAGGCCATGCTGTCTCGCCTGATCCAGGGCCGCTGGCTGACCGCCAACGGCGTGATGGCGCTGCTGCCGGCCAACACCGTCAACGACGACGACATCGAGATCTACACCGACGAAACCCGTAGCAAGGTTGCCCTCACGTGGCACAACGTGCGCCAGCAGGGCGAGCGTCCCGTGGTGGATGGCGTACGCCGTCCCAACCGCTGCCTGTCTGATTTCATCGCGCCCAAGGCCTCGGGCGTGGCGGACTACATCGGGCTGTTCGCGGTGACGGCCGGTATCGGCGTCGACAAGAAGGAAGCCCAGTTCGAAGCCGACCACGACGACTACAGCGCCATCATGCTGAAGGCACTGGCCGACCGCTTCGCAGAAGGCTTTGCCGAATGCCTGCACCAGCGTGTGCGCACGGACCTTTGGGGCTACGACGCCGCCGAGCACCTGAGCAACGACGACCTGATTGCCGAGAAGTACCGCGGCATCCGCCCGGCGCCCGGCTACCCGGCCTGCCCGGAGCACACCGTCAAGGGCCCGATGTTCAGCTTCCTCGACTGCGCGGAGATCGGGATGGGCATTACCGAGGCGCTGGCGATGACGCCGGCGGCCTCGGTCAGCGGCTTCTACCTGTCGCATCCGGACTCGACCTACTTCACGATCGGCAAGATCGGCCAGGACCAGCTCGACGACATGGCGGCCCGCCGCCACGAGGACCGCAACGCCGTGGCGCGCGCGCTTGCGCCCAACCTGTAACGGCATGCACGCGTGGGCACCGCGAACGTGCGGTGCCCGGAATCGCGCAGGTCGCTGATGCAGCAGGGAATTTGCCTTGCTTCGCAGCATCGGCCATTCGAAGGCGGCGTTCGCGCCGCTTCACATCTCCTTACACTGCATTGCAATCGCTCACAGACCGCGGGCGGGGGCATCCCTAGACTTGGTTCCAAGTTCACGTGAACAACAGCGTGGATGCCGCGGCGAATGTTTCGCTGCGGATCACCTGAAAGGAGCCTTTCCATGAAGAAACTGCTGATCTCCCTGTCCGCCCTGTCGATCGCTGCTGCTTCGTCGCTGGCCATGGCGCAAGGCACCGGTACCACCACGGGCAACCCCGGCGTCAGGGCCGACGTCGGTGCCGCCGTGAACGCGCCGGCTCCGACAGCCGGCGGGGCGCAAGCGGGCGTGGGTGCGTCGACCTCTCTGGACAAGGGCCATGCCGCCACGCCGGCCACACCCGCCACGCCGGCCACACCGGCCACATCCTCCACACGTGCCACGCCTGCAACCCCGGCCGAGCCGGCTGACCCGGCCAAGGCCGATACCGGCATGGGCAAGTCAAAGCACAGCGCCAAGTCGCACAAGAAAGACAAGTCTGACGCCTCCCTGGGGGCCAGCGCAGGCGCCGAAGCGGGTGCCAAGACCCAATAAGCCAAAGCGCAGGCCGGCCCAGCCGGTTTGATGCAACGCAGCAGAGCGGGACGGACCTCCAGCCGTCCCGCTCTGCTTTGGTGCGTGCGGTTGTCACGCGGCGCCATGTCAGCCTGACACTGACAGTCCGCGGCGCGTTGCGGCACTACAATGCTTACACAGCAAGCGGTTCCGCCTGCACCCGTCTTTGGGCGAAAGCCCCAACAGTGGAGCCATGATGATCCGCGTCCTGATCGCTGATGATCACGAGATTGTTCGCGCAGGGCTGCGCCAGTTCCTTGCTGATGAACCTGATATCCAGGTCACCGGAGAGGCCGGTAGCGGCGACGAAGTCATGGCGCAATTGCGCGATGGCGAATTCGACGTGCTGGTGCTCGACATCTCGATGCCCGAACGCAATGGCATCGACGTGCTCAAGCTGATTCGCCAGCGCAAGCCCGACCTGCCGGTGCTGATCCTTTCCACCTATCCCGAAGACCAGTACGCGATCAACCTGATTCGCGCCGGGGCGTCGGGCTACCTGACCAAGGAAAGCGCGCCGGATGACCTGGTCAAGGCCATCCGCACCGTGGCGCAAGGCCGGCGCTACGTCAGCGCGGCCGTGGCGGACCTGCTGATCGGCGGCCTCGACAAGCCGACCGAGCAGCCGGTGCACCAGATGTTGTCCGAGCGCGAGTTCCAGATTTTCTGCAAGCTGTCGCGCGGCCAGTCGGTATCGGTGATCGCGGACGAACTCTTCCTGAGCGTGAAGACCGTCAGCACTTACCGTTCACGCATTCTGGAGAAAATGGGCATGAAGACCAACGCGGATCTGACCTACTACGCCATCAAGAACGGCCTGGTCGAATAGATCGGATCAGGCGATCTCGTCGCGCAGGGCTGGCTGGCGCGATGGGGCAACCCCACCACCGGACGTAGTTGACGAATGTCGGAGCAGGCTTCGAACCCCCCATACCGGGCACTGCGCGTTCTTCTGATCGAAGACTCGGCAGTGCTGCGCGGCATGCTCCTTGAGTACCTGAGCGACTTTCCCTATGTGCAGAGCATCGACTGGGCCGATACCGAGGCCATGGCATTGCGCTTGCTGGCCAACGGCCAGCCGTATGACGTGGTGATCGTCGACCTGCAGCTGCGCCAGGGCAATGGCATCAATGTGCTGAGCGCCATGAAGAGCCAGGGCTTGCCCGGCATGCGCATCGTGTACACCAACCACGCGCAGGTCTCGATGTACCGGCGCCAGTGCGCCGAGGCCGGAGCCGACTATTTCTTCGACAAGTCGCTCGAACTCGAGCAGGTGTTCCGCGTGATCGAGGAACACGCGGCGGGCGCTGCCTGACCTGCTTCCCAGGCGTCCCGCACTGCCTCGCCCTGCCTTGCCGCTTGCGCTGACCGGCTATTCCGGCTGGGTCTCGGCCGGCTCCTCCGCCGGTGCCAGCACCGACGCGGTGAGCGGCACCTCCACGCGGATGCTGACGCCGGTATTGGGCGACGACACGATCTCCATGCTGCCGCCGAGCGCCGTCACGCGCTGCTCCATGCCAAGCAGGCCATGGTGTCCGGCCGTGCTGCCGGCATCGAAGTCGGGCGGCAGGCCCTTGCCATCGTCGTGGATCGTCAGCGTGAGCTGCGTCTCCGTGTGGCCCAGCGACAGGCGGATATGGGTCGCCTCCGAATACTTGCTGGCGTTGGTGAACGATTCCTGGGCGATCCGATAGAGCGCAATCGCGGCATCGTCGCGCAGGCGCGGGAGATCGTCGGGAATGCTGACTTCGGACTCCCAGTGATTGCGCCCGGCGACGTCCTCGACCAGCTGGCACAGCGCCGCCCGCAGCCCCAGGTTGAGCAGCACGGTCGGCCGCAGGTCTTCGATCAGGCGGCGCTTGATCTGGATGCCCTGGTCCACGTGGAGCATCACGCGCGTCAGCTTGTCCGCGGCTTCCGGGTGGCTCTCCTGCACGCGCCGGCGGACCCAGTGCAGGTCCAGCTTGATGGCGGTGAGGATGGCGCCGAGTTCGTCGTGCAGTTCGCGCGCCAGGCGCGTCTTCTCGTCTTCGGTCACGCGCTGCAGGTGACCGGCGAGCGCCGACAGCTGACGCGTGCGCGCGCGCACCTTGCGGTCGAGCCGCAGACCTTCTTCTTCCGCCTGCGAGCGCGCGGCTTCGGACATGGTCAGGCGCTTGGCGTGGCCCAGCCCCACCGCGATCAGCAGCACGATATTGATGGCCGTCAGCAGGCCGATGCCGTAACGCGACAACTGCACGTCGCGCTCCGCCCCCACCAGCCTGTGGGCGACGGTCTCCGCTTCGCGCGCCTGGAGCTGGTCCAGGCCGCGGCGCGCGTTGTCCATGGTCTGCTTGCCGTAGTCGGTACGCACCAGGTCCAGCGCCACCATCAGGTCGCGCTTGCCGTACAGCAGCGTCAGTGCCATTTCATTGAGCTTGCTGCTGATCTGCTTGGACGTGTCGCCGAACAGCTTGAGCCCTTCTTCGTCGGTGGCGTAGTCCGCGCGGATGCTTGCCGTCAGGTCGGCGATGCGCGGCAGGGCCTTGTAGTAAGGCTCCAGATACGTGTCCTTGCCGGTCAGCAGGAAGCCGCGCTGGCCCGCCTCCGCATTGACCAGTTCTCCCTGGAGCGCGGCCAGATGCGTCTGCAGGCGCTGCGAGCGGATGACATCGTTGTAGCTCTCGCGCAGGCGGATATTGCCGGTTTCAGAGGCGACCAGCACCGCCAGGGTCAGCAGGATGCCGCCGGCAAGCAGCAGGGTATGGGGCAGGAAGGACTGCTTGAACTGCTTGAGCATGAGGCAATTCCTCGGTGGGGCGCTTGCCGCCGGGAGCGGCCATGGGATCACATACTCACGGCGAGGTCAACCTGCGACTGTGTCCCCGGCCACGTCTCGAAGGACCTTCGGCGAGCCGGAAATACGGTCGCGGACGGCACTGTAGGACTTGGCTGACAGCGGAATCGGCCCGCTTTCGGTGTCTGTGCCGGGGACGGCTTCCTACGATGAGGCTATGAGCTTGCACGTCACCGCGCAAGTCCTAACCGGCGATGCTGCCCGTCCGGCGGGCACCTGTCGCCACCATCGGGAGTTCAGTCATGCTGCAATATGCACTCGTCTTTTTCGTAATCGCGCTGATTGCCGCGGTGTTCGGTTTTGGCGGTATTGCTGCCGGCGCCGTGGAGATCGCCAAGATCCTGTTCTTCATCTTCCTGATCGTGGCCCTGGTCGCCGCCGTGATGGGTCTGGTCCGCAGGCGGTGACGCGCGACGTGTCCCGAACCGTGCCCTGAGACTTAGGAGTAGCCCTATGCTGACGCAGAACCCGAAAGTCCGGAAGGAAATCACCCACCTCGCCGACAGCGCCGACAGTACGATTCGCCGGATCCGGCATGCGGCACGCGACACGCGCGATGCCGCCGGCCCGATCTCGAACGAAGTGAAGTCCCTGATCGCGCAACTTCAGCACACCATCGAAGTGCTGGCCACCGAAGGATCCGAGCAGAGCCTGAGCGCCGGGCGCCGCCTGCGCGAACGGGCCAGCGAAATGACCGATCGCCTGCGCGCGCAGGCCGGCGACAGTGTGACGCAGGTTCGCGAGCGCATGGATGGTGCGGTCGTGCAGGCGCAACAGCGCGTGGCCGAGTCCCCGCTCAAGGCGGTCGGCCTCGCCGCCGCGATCGGTGCGCTGATTGGCCTGTTGCTGGCAACGCGTAGCGGGAGTAACCGGGAGTAGCTCGCTGCGGCCGTCCGCGGGCAGGCGCGACGGCCGGCGGCAACGTTCCCCCCTTGTCCGGAAGACATCCACGTTCCGGAAGCCTGGCCCCGCTGAGGCGGCGCCAGGCGTTTTTTTGTTCGCCGGCCGTTGCCAGTGAGTCCCGGTCCTGATCCCCGTCAGACGCCCCAGAGCACATCCACGCCTTCCTTCTGCGAGGCGCGCAGCATGTCGAGGAACGGGTAGGCGCGCTGGCCGAGGTGCAGCGGTTCGTCCTCATCGTCATGCTTGTCTTCGTTGACGGCGGTTTCCGCGGGATGATTGCGCTTGGCGTCGCTCACGGCGGCTTCCAGCTTCTGGATCGCGCGTGGCATCTCTTCCGTGGTGATCACCCCCCGCTCTCCGAGATGCTTGCCGATGATGCCCAGGAGCGTTACGGCCAGATCCCTCATCATGATCAGGTCTTGCGCGGCGTGGGATTTAAAGGTGATCAGCATGATGTTGTTTCCTTTTACGGACACGCATGACGCGGTCTCCCGGGGGCGGGAGCGGCCGCGCGGATTGTGGCTCTTGCGAGCCGCGCGCATGATGTCAGCATAGCACCTGATAAAATTCCGCGTTTCCGAATTCCATTGCCGGTCACGCGGCGCGGCGTTCACTTGCGCGCCGCTTCGTTCGACTCCGCGGCGCCTTGCCCGTGGCTTTACGCCGGCATTGCCGGCTGGGCTCCCGGGCGCCGTCGCGCCGCCTGCCAGACTTACTGCCCACCAGGGCTTTGACATCCATGCTGCCTGTTCAGACCTCCAATCTTGCCGCTGCGTTCACCGATGCGGTGCGCGCGCTCGCTCCGGCCGACGCGGCCCTGCCGGCCGTGACTTTCGAGCGGCCCAAGGCCGCCGCCCACGGCGACCTGGCGTGCAACATCGCCATGCAGGTGGCACGCGCGCTCAAGAGCAATCCGCGCGAACTGGCGCAGCGCATCGTGGCGGCAGTCCAGGCCGATCCGCGTGCGGCCGGCCTGGTCGCGGCCATGGAGATCGCCGGCCCCGGCTTCATCAACCTGCGCCTGACACCGGCGGCCAAGGCCGACGTGCTGCGCGCGGTGCTGAACCAGGGCGACCGGTACGGCGCGCAGGAACGTGGCATGCATGGCAACGTGCTGGTCGAGTTCGTCTCGGCCAACCCGACCGGCCCGCTGCACGTCGGCCACGGCCGCCAGGCCGCGCTCGGCGATGCGCTCGCCAACCTGCTGTCCTGGCAGGGCTACGACGTGCACCGCGAGTTCTACTACAACGATGCCGGCGTGCAGATCCAGAACCTGGCCGTGTCGGTCCAGGCGCGTGCGCGCGGCTTCAAGCCCGGCGACGCCAACTGGCCGGAAGCCGCCTATAACGGCGACTATATTGCCGACATCGCCGCCGACTTCCTGGCTGGCAAGACCGTGAGCGCCTCGGACGGCCAGCCGGTGACCGCATCGGGCAATCCCGAGGATGTCGACTCGATCCGCAAGTTCGCGGTGACCTACCTGCGCAACGAGCAGGACATCGACCTGCAGGCCTTCGGCGTCAAGTTCGACCGCTATTACCTGGAGTCGTCGCTGTACACCGACGGCCGCGTGGAAGCCGCGGTCCGGGGGCTGGTCGCCAAGGGCAAGACCTACGAGAGCGAGGGTGCGCTGTGGCTGCGCACCACCGACGACGGCGACGACAAGGACCGGGTCATGAAGAAGACCGACGGTACCTACACCTACTTCGTGCCGGACGTGGCCTACCACACCACCAAGTGGGAGCGCGGCTTCGGCAAGGTCATCAACGTGCAGGGCAGCGACCACCACGGCACCATCGCGCGCGTGCGCGCCGGGCTGCAGGGCCTGGACATCGGCATCCCCAAGGGCTACCCCGACTACGTGCTGCACAAGATGGTCACCGTGATGAAGAACGGCGAGGAGGTGAAGATCTCCAAGCGTGCCGGCTCCTACGTGACCGTGCGCGATCTGATCGAATGGTCCAACGGTGGCGACGAAACCATCCGCGGCTGCCTGGACGCCGGCGTGGCCGACTGGCCCGCGCACTTCACGCGCGGGCGCGACGCGGTGCGTTTCTTCCTGCTGTCGCGCAAGGCCGATACCGAATTCGTGTTCGACGTCGACCTGGCGCTCAAGCAGAACGACGAGAACCCGGTGTACTACGTGCAGTACGCCCATGCGCGCATCTGCTCGATCTTCGAATCGTGGGGGGGCGCCGAGTGGGAAGGCCGCCTGGCCGAACTGGCCGGCACCGACCTGGCCGCCGTCACCGGCGCCGACGTCAGCCCGCAGGCACTGGCACTGGGCCAGCGCCTGGCCGAGTTCCCCGAGATGCTGGCCGCCGCCGCGGGCGAACTGGCACCGCACGCGGTCGCGTTCTACCTGCGCGACCTGGCGGGCGACTTCCATGCGTTCTACAACACCGACCGCGTGCTGGTCGACGACGAATCGGTCAAGCGCGCGCGCCTGGCACTGCTGGCGGCCACGCGCCAGGTGCTGCGCAATGGCCTGGCGGTGATCGGCGTCTCGGCGCCTCGTCGCATGTAAGCATGTAAGCATGTAGGTCAGGACGCGACCGCAGGACCAGGCCGGAGAAGGACGGGCCGCCCAAGGGCCGCCCGCGCCGCGGCCGGTGCCTGCGCGGGCGGCGCTGGCACTATAATCTCCCGGCAACACCTAAGAGGACTTATGCAACAGCAACGCAAGCGCGATGCGCGTAGTGCCCGCCGCAGCCAGCAGCGCGGTGGAACGTTCCTGGGCCTGGTGCTCGGGCTGATCGTCGGACTGGCCATCGCCGTGGTCGTCGCCCTGTACATCACCAAGTCCCCGGCGCCGTTCCAGCAGAAGAACGCGCCGCGGCCGGCCGCCGAGCCGGGCAACGTGGCCAGCACGCTGCCCAGCCCCACGCAATCCCAGTCCCAGCAGGAAGGGCCGACCGACCCGAACAAGCCGCTGTGGAGCAAGACCCCGGCCAAGCCGGTCGGCCAGCCCGCGCCCGAGGCGCCGTCGCAGCAAGCGGCGCCCGACCGGAGCAACGGCGATCGGCAGCCGCCGATAGCCGTGGCGCGTCCGGCGGAAAAGCCGGCCGAGAAGCCGGCTGAGAAGCCGGCTGAAAAGCCTGCCGAGAAGCCCCTTGCCATGAACAAGCCGGTCGAGAAGCCGGTGGCGGATCCGATTGCCGAGATCGCCCAGGCCGATGCCAACAAGGTCGGCTACCTGCTGCAGGTGGGTGCGTTCCGCTCGTCGGACGACGCCGACCGCCAGAAGGCCAATCTCGCCATGCAGGGCTTCGAGGCCAGGATTACCGACCGCGATGTCAACGGCGTGAAGATGTACCGCGTGCGGATCGGCCCGTACAACCGCATCGAGGACATGAACAAGGCGCGCGACCGGCTGCAGTCGGCCGGCTTCGACGCCTCGGTGATCCGCTTCACCAAGCAGTAACGCGCTGTAACCCCCAGGGCCGGCGGCCCGCTGAACCGGATGCCGCCGCCGCTGTCATACGCTCATCGCCCAACCCGGAAGGCTGCTCCAAGATGAAGAAACTCGCCGCACTGATTGCCACGTTTGCCGCTGTCGGCGGCCTGCTGATGAACGCCCCTGCCCAGGCGGCGCCCACCGAAGGCAAGGAATACCAGGTGCTGAAGGCGCCGCAGCCCGTGCCGGCAGGCAAGATCGAGGTTACCGAGTTTTTCTGGTACGGCTGCCCGCACTGCTTTGACTTCGAGCCCGAGCTCGAGGCCTGGGTCAAGAAGCAGGGGAAGGACGTCGTGTTCAAGCGCGTGCCGGTCGCCTTCCGCGACGACCTGCTGCCGCATACCAAGATCTTCTATGCGCTGGAGTCCCTCGGCAAGCTGGACGCCATGCACGCCAAGGTCTTCAATGCGATCCACGTCGAGCGCAAGCGCATGCTGGACCCGAACGAGATCGCCGACTTCATGGCCAAGAACGGCATCGACCGCAAGGCGTTCCTGGATGCCTACAACTCGTTCTCGGTGACCACCAACGCGCAACGCGCCAACAAGATCGCCGACGCCTACAAGGTCGATGGCGTGCCGACCGTGGTGGTCCAGGGCAAGTACGAGACCTCGCCGTCCATCGCGGGCACCAAGACCGGCGCGATCCAGGCCATGGATTACCTGGTGACGCAGGTCCGCGACAAGAAGCTCTGAGCGGTATTCCCGAAGGCCGGTACGGTTGCGTACCGGCCTTTTTTCATTTGAGCCTCCGGTAGACCGATGCGCCCCCTGAAAGTCTTTCTTACCGGCGCCTCCAGCGGCCTGGGCCACGCGCTGGCACGCGAGTATGCGCGCCAAGGCGCCATCCTGGGACTGGTGGCGCGGCGCGAGGGCGCCTTGCGCGACCTGGCCCAGACCCTGCCCAATCCCGGCGCGGTCCATGTCTATGCCGCCGACGTGCGCGACGCCGACGCCATGGCGCGGGCCGCGCAGCATTTCCTGGACCGCATCGGCGTGCCCGACGTCGTGATCGCCAACGCCGGGGTTTCGGTGGGTACCGTGGCTAGCGAGCGAGAGGACCTGGAGGTCTTCCGCATGGTCATGGACACCAACTGGTTCGGCATGCTGACCACATTCCAGCCGTTCCTGCACCCGATGCAAGACCGCGAACCGGGCGCCGGCGGCTGGCGCGGCACGCTGGTGGGCATTGCCAGCGTGGCGGGCGTGCGCGGGCTGCCCGGTGGCGGCGCCTACAGCGCGTCCAAGTCGGCGGTGATCAAGCTGCTGGAAAGCCTGCGGCTGGAGCAGCGGCGCCATGGCATCCGCGTGGTGACCATCGCGCCCGGCTATATCCGTACGCCGATGACAGCCCACAACCCTTACCGCATGCCGTTCCTGACCGATGCCGACGTGTTCGCCCGCAAGGCCGTGCGCGCGATTGCAGCGGGAAGCCGCTTCCGGGTGATTCCGTGGCAAATGGGCGTGGTCGCGTCGCTGATGCACGTGATGCCGCGCTGGCTCTACGACGCACTGGCGGCAAAGGCTCCGCGCAAACCGCGCGGCGGCGCGGTAGACTGACCATGTGGCGCGACGCCATCGGCCAGCACCACGCCGCGGCCAGTGGGGAGGTCCGCATTGCTTCGCTGGTGCCGTCGGTGACCGAGCTGCTGTTCGCGCTCGAACTGGGCGGACAGATGGTGGCGCGCACGGGTTTCTGCATCCATCCGGAGCCGGACGTGCGCGCGGTGGCCAAGGTCGGTGGCACCAAGGACGTGAAGCTCGACCGCCTGCGCGCGCTTGCGCCGACGCATGTGGTGGTCAATATCGACGAGAACCGGCGTGAAACCGTGGACGAGATCCGCCGCTTCGTGCCGAACGTGATCGTCACGCATCCGTGCGCGCCGGAAGACAATCTGGCGCTGTACCGGCTGCTGGGTGGCATCTTCGGACGGCAGCCCCGGGCGCAGGCGCTGTGTGCCGCGCTGCAGGCGGAACTGGACGCTGTGCGCGCCCGCGCATGGCCGGCGCGCAAGGTGCTCTACGCCATCTGGCAGGATCCTTGGATGACGGTGTCGCGCGACACCTATATCAGCCGCATGCTGGCGCTGGTGAACTGGCAGACCTGGCCGGAAGACGTGCCGCAGGCCTGCGCGGACGGCGACTGCAGCCGTCCCAACGCGGCGGGGGAACGCTATCCGAGCTTCCGCTGGAGCGATGCGCTGGTGCGCGGGCTCGACGAGGTGCTGCTGTCCACCGAGCCCTACCGCTTTACCGAAGACCATGCCGATGCGCTGGAGCGGCAGCTCGGCAAGCCGGTGCAGCTGGTCGATGGGGAGATGCTGTCGTGGTATGGCAGCCGGGCGATCGAAGGGGTGCGCTATTTGGCGCGGCTGGCCGGTAGCGTCTGACTGATACGCGAGGTGTCATTCAGCGTTGGTTTTCTCGCCTCTCCCGCAGCGGGAGAGGGGAGAAAACAGAAGGTGTCCCGAAGCTCACCCCGCCCGGAACCGGATCACCCCATCATCCCCGAGTTCCCGCACCAGTTCCCCGCGATGCCACAGCGCATGCAGGTGCGCCAGCGACTCGCCCATGGCGAACGTCATCTGGTGGATATCGAACTGGCGCTTGAAGATCACGCCGACGATGTCATGCGCGCTGCACGGTTTTTCGCGGCAGGCGTCCAGCGTTTCGGCCAGCCGGTCCACATGGTGCTCGCGCAGCTGCGTGATGCGCGTATGCAGGTTGCGGAAGGGGCGGCCGTGCGACGGCAGGATCAGCACGTCGTCGGGCAGGTCCTGGTACTTTCCGAGCGAATCGAGGTAGAGCTGCAGCGAATTGGCTTCCGGCTCCATGTCGAACACGCTGACATTGGTCGAGATGCGCGGCAGCACCATGTCGCCCGAGATCAGCACGTTGGTAGCGGCGTTGTACAGCGCCACGTGCTCGGGTGAATGGCCGAAGCCGGTGATCACGCGCCAGCCGGCGGTGGCCGGCTCGGCGCCGATGGCGACGGTGTCGCCGTCCATCAGGCGGCGGTACCGCGTGGGCAGGTCCGGCACCAGCGACGGATAGTAGGTCTTGCGGGCGCGCAGCTTCTCCTGGCTGTCGGGGTCGGTCAGGCCATGGAGCGCGAAGTGCTCGGCCGCGAGTTCGCCGCCGGCGCTGGAGCCCGCGCCGGTGCCGCTGCCCATCACGCGGGCGCTCATGTAGTCGCCCAGGCTCATCCACAGTCGCACGTCGAAGCGCTTGCACAGCCAGTGCGCCAGGCCAACGTGGTCGGGGTGGCTGTGCGTGACCAGCACGCGCAGCACCGGCAGGCCTTCGAGTTCGTTGGCGAAGATGGTTTCCCAGTGCGCCTTGATGGTGTCGTTGGTGATGCCGCAGTCGATGATGGTCCAGCCGTTCCGGCCGTCGATCCGGTCGCGCAGCAGCCACAGGTTGATGTGGTCCAGCGCGAAGGGCAGCGGCATGCGCAGCCAGTAGACGCCGGGCGCCACTTCCTGCTTGGTGCCGGGCTCGGGCATGGTGTCCGCGAACGGGTATTGGAGCTGGTGTTCGAGTGCGTTCATGAGGAGTCTCGTCGTCGAAGCCCTGCGCCTTGCATGCCGGGGCAGGCGGGGCCTTCTCGTGTTTGCCGTCATGCAAAGCCAATGCGAGCGCGCATGACGACGCCGGTTGCCAGTCGCGTGGGTTGACGCTAACGTAAACGTCAATCCGTGCGACTCGTCTCAATCTTAAGCCAAAAGTTGACTTCGCAACGAACGACCGTTCACTTTCATTGGGCGCACCATGGCAGCCACTAACGTTTCCGGATCGTCTCCCGGGCCCGCCACCTATACGATCACCGACCTCGCGCGCGAGTTCGATATCACGCCGCGCGCCATCCGGTTCTATGAGGACCAGGGCCTGCTGGCGCCCGAGCGCGCCGGCCCCGGCGGCCGCACGCGCGTGTACAACGGGCGCGAACGTACCCGCCTGAAGCTCACGCTGCGCGGCAAGAGGTTGGGGCTTACTCTCAACGAGATCCGCGAGATTCTTGACCTCTACGAGTCTCCGCGCGACAGCGCACCGCAACTCGAACGCTTCCTGGGTGCGCTGGCCGGCCACCGGGCCGCACTGGAACGCCAGCTTGAAGACCTGCAGGCGCAACTGGCCGAGATCGACCAGCATGAGAAGCATTGCAAGGCGCTATTGGACGCACAGCATGCGCGCACCGGTGGACCGGCCAAGCACGAAGCTGCCTGACGCTGCACTTTCGCTCATCTCGGTGACTCTGCGGGTTGACGTTTACGTAAACGTAAATAGAATACCTCGAACCCTCTCACCATGGAGTTGCCATGACGCAGGACCTTGATGCTGCCGCCAGTCCCGTCCAGCCCGAACTGTCTGCGGACCGGGCCGGCACCATTGCCAGCAGCTTTGCCCGCCAGGGACTGATGCGCACCTTTGGCGCCGCCCTGGCCCGCGTCGAACGCGGCGAGGTCGAGATCGCCATGTCGTGGTCCGAGGGCGTGACCCAGCAGCACGGCTTCTTCCATGGCGGCGTCGTCGGTGCGCTGGCCGACAGCGCATGCGGCTATGCCGCGCTGACCATGGTGGGAGAGGGCGAGGCAGGCCTGACCGCCGAGTACAAGATCAACCTGCTGTCGCCGGCGCAGGGCGAACGCCTGATCGCCGTGGGGCGCGTGCTCAAGCCCGGCCGCACGCTGATCGTGGCGCAGGGCGATGTCTTCGTCGAGCAGCAGGGCCGCCGCAAGCTCGTGGCGACCATGCTGATGACCCTTTGCGTGGTACGCACGCTCGAACACGTCTGACGCGCACATTGCGACGCCAGCAAGATTCCAACCGGAGACCATCATGACCGAACTCCCTGGCCTGAAATTCGACCTGGGCGAAGACATCGAGATGCTGCGCGGCGCCGTGCGCGGCTGGGCCCAGGCTGAACTGGCCCCGCGCGCCGGCGAGATCGACCGCACCGACCAGTTCCCCATGGACGCCTGGAAGAAGATGGGCGACCTTGGCGTGCTCGGCATCACCGTGGCGGAAGAGTATGGCGGCGCCAACATGGGCTACCTCGCCCACATGGTGGCGATGGAGGAAATCAGCCGGGCTTCGGCTTCAGTCGGCCTGTCGTATGGCGCGCACTCGAACCTGTGCGTGAACCAGATCCACCGCAATGGCAGCGCCGCGCAGAAGGCAAAGTACCTGCCGAAGCTGGTGTCGGGCGAATGGATCGGCGCGCTGGCCATGAGCGAGCCCAATGCCGGCTCGGACGTGGTGAGCATGAAGCTGCGCGCTGATTTCAAGGGCGATCGCTTCGTGCTCAACGGTACCAAGATGTGGATCACCAACGGTCCGGATTGCGACGTGCTGGTGGTCTATGCCAAGACCGAACCGGACCTCGGCGCGCGCGGCATGACGGCCTTCATCGTCGAGAAGGGCATGAAGGGTTTCTCGGTGGCGCAAAAGCTGGACAAGCTGGGCATGCGCGGCTCGCATACCGGCGAGCTGGTGTTCGAGGACGTGGAAGTACCGGTCGAGAACATCCTCGGCGGCGAGAACAGCGGTGCCAAGGTCCTGATGAGCGGCCTCGACTACGAGCGCGCCGTGCTGTCGGGGGGACCAGTCGGCATCATGCAGGCCTGCATGGACGTGGTCACCCCCTACATCCACGACCGCAAGCAGTTCGGCCAGAGCATCGGCGAATTCCAGCTGATCCAGGGCAAGGTGGCCGATATGTACACCACGCTGCAGGCGGCCCGCAGCTATCTGTACACGGTGGGCAAGAACCTGGATTCGCTCGGTGTCGATCACGTGCGGCAGGTGCGCAAGGATTGCGCGGCGGTGATCCTCTATACGGCTGAAAAGGCCACGTGGATGGCCGGCGAGACCGTGCAGATCCTGGGTGGCAATGGCTACATCAACGAATACCCGGCTGGTCGCCTGTGGCGCGATGCCAAGCTGTATGAGATCGGTGCGGGGACTTCGGAGATCAGGCGGATGCTGATCGGTCGGGAGTTGTTTGCCGAGACGATGTGATTTTCGGGGCGCTCGTCTCGCGCCCCAAAATCGAGCCTCAAAACCCATTTACAATTCTCCCAGCCCCCGCCCTACTGTCCACCCCGTCCCATGTCCCACTTCCCCAAACTGCTCTCTTCGCAGATTGCCTTCGACGTGGCGCGGACCATGCTGGACGGGTTCGACAAGCATTACCGGCTGTTCCGCGAGGTCAGCCACCAGGCCAAGGTGAAGTTCGAGGCGGGCGACTGGCTGGGCCTGCAGCAGATCCAGCGCGACCGCATTGATTTCTACAACGAGCGCGTGCGCGAGACCAGCGTGTTGCTCGAAGACGAGTACGACGCCGAGAATATCGAGGACGAAATCTGGCAGCAGATCAAGCTGCACTACATCGGGCTGCTGACCAACCACCACCAGCCCGAACTGGCCGAGACCTTCTTCAACTCCGTCTGCACGCGCCTGCTGCACCGCTCGTACTTCAATAACGACTTCATTTTCGTGCGCCCGGCCATCTCGACCGAGTACATCGAGAACGAGGAGTCGCCGATCAAGCCGACGTTTCGCGCCTACTATCCAGGCAGCCGCCACGGCATGGCGGATTGCTTCGAGCGCATCGTGCACAACTACCAGCTCGAGCGGCCGTTCGAGGACCTGCGGCGCGATATCGGCTACGTGGTCAGCACCGTCGAGGAGCATTTCGGCGATGCGCGCATCGCGCCGAATTTCCAGATCCACGTGTTGTCGTCGCTGTTCTTCCGCAACAAGACGGCCTTCATCATCGGGCGCATCCTGAACGCCGACCGCACCTATCCGCTGGCGATCCCTATCGTGCACGGGGCGTCGGGCAAGCTGGTGCTCGATGCGGTGCTGCTGAAGAAGCTCCAGGTGATGATCCTGTTCTCGTTCACGCACTCGTACTTCATGGTCGACATGGAAATTCCGTCGGCCTATGTGACCTTCCTGCGCGACATCATGCCGCGCAAGCCGCGCGCGGAGATCTATACCTCGCTGGGTTTGCAGAAGCAGGGCAAGAACCTGTTCTACCGGGATTTCCTGCACCACCTGCAGCACTCGTCCGACAAGTTCATCAGCGCGCCGGGAATCAAGGGGCTGGTGATGCTGGTATTCACGCTGCCGTCGTACCCGTATGTGTTCAAGGTGATCAAGGACTTTTATCCGGCGCCGAAAGAAACCACGCGCGCGCTGGTCCAGTCCAAGTACCTGCTCGTCAAGCAGCATGACCGCGTCGGCCGCATGGCCGATACGCTGGAGTATTCGAACGTGGCCTTCCCGCTGTCGCGTTTCGATGACGAGCTGGTGCGCGAACTCGAACACCACGCGCCGTCGATGATCGAGTATCAGCGCGCCAAGGATGGCGCCGAGGAAATCGTGGTGCGGCACGTCTATATCGAGCGCCGCATGACGCCGCTGAACCTGTGGCTGCAGGAAGGCACGGACGAGCAGGTGGAGCACGGCGTGATCGAGTACGGCAATGCCATCAAGGAACTGATCGCCGCGAATATCTTCCCTGGCGATATGCTGTATAAAAACTTTGGCGTAACGCGCCATGGCCGCGTGGTGTTCTACGATTACGACGAGATCGAGTACTTCACCGACTGCAACGTGCGCCACGTGCCCGAGCCGCGCAACGAAGAGGAGGAGATGTCGGGCGAACCCTGGTACACCGTGCGTCCGCACGACATCTTCCCCGAGACCTTCCGCACCTTCCTGCTGGGCAACCCGCGCGTGCGCGAGCCATTCCTGCGCCATCACGAAGATTTATTCGACCCTGCCATGTGGCAGGGCCACAAGGACCGGCTGCTGGCCGGACAAGTTCATGACTTCTTTGCCTATCCCATCTCCGAACGCTTCATCCACCGCTATGGTTCCGGTCGCAGCGCGCCTGTCGCCGGCATTGCAAGGAGAGTCGCATGAGTGACGCCATCGCCCAGCTGTTCCGCAACAACCGCGACTGGGTCGACCGCGTCAATGCGGAAGACCCGACCTTCTTCATGCGCCTGGCCAACCAGCAGGCGCCTGAATACCTGTGGATCGGTTGCTCCGACTCGCGCGTGCCCGCCAACCAGATCCTGGGGCTGGCGCCGGGCGAGGTGTTCGTCCATCGCAATATCGCCAACGTGATCGCGCACAGCGACCTGAACGCGCTGTCGGTGATCCAGTTCGCCGTGGAAGTGCTCAAGGTGCGCCACATCACGGTGGTTGGCCACTACGGCTGCGGCGGCGTGAAGGTGGCGCTCAAGCGCGAGCGCATCGGCCTGGCCGACAACTGGCTGCGCCATGTGCGCGACGTGGCCGACAAGCATGAGGCCTACCTCGGCACCATCCTGCGCGAGGACGACGCCCACACGCGCCTGTGCGAGCTGAACGTGATCGAGCAGGTCAACAACGTTTGCCAGACCACCGTGCTGCAGGACGCATGGGCACGCGGTCAGGACGTGACCGTGCACGGCTGGGTCTACGGCGTGTCAGACGGCCTGCTGCGTGACCTCGGCATGGCCGCCAGCAATAACGACGAGCTGCACGAGCAGCTGGCCGCCGCCTATCGCCAGTTCGGCGACCCGCCGCAGGCGTCGATCCGCTGATCGCGGCTGCCAACACCACACGATTCGCGCATACCGATACCAGGAGAACAGACATGCAAGACCCCATCGTCATCGTTTCCGCCGCCCGTACCCCCATGGCGGCATTCCAGGGTGAATTCGCGTCGCTGACCGCGCCGCAGCTCGGCGCCGTTGCCATTCGCGCAGCGGTCGAACGCGCCGGCATCAAGCCGGAGCAGGTCGAGGAAGTGGTGTTTGGCTGCGTGCTGCCGGCCGGCCAGGGCCAGGCCCCGGCGCGCCAGGCGGCGCTCGGAGCGGGCCTGCCGCTGGGCGTGGGCTGTACCACGGTCAACAAGATGTGCGGCTCGGGCATGCGCGCGGCCATGAACGTTTATGACGGCCTGGTGGCCGGCTCGTTCGACATCGCGATTGCCGGCGGCATGGAAAGCATGACCAATGCGCCGTACCTGATCCCGAAGGGCCGTGGCGGCTACCGCATCGGCCACGGCATGATCTATGACCACATGATGCTGGACGGCCTGGAAGATGCCTACGACAAGGGCCGCGCCATGGGCACTTTTGGCGAGGACTGCGTCGCCAAGTACGGTTTCACGCGCGAGCAGCAAGACGCCTTCGCGATCGAAAGCGTGCGCCGCGCGCAACAGGCTACCGAGTCGGGCGATTTCCGCTGGGAGATCGCCCCGGTCACCGTGTCGGGCAAGGGCGGCGACACCGTCATCGATACCGACGAAGGCCCGCGCCGCATCAAGCTCGACAAGATTCCCGCGCTGAAGCCCGCGTTCGCCAAGGACGGCACCATCACGGCGGCATCGTCGTCGTCGATCAACGACGGCGCCTCGGCGCTGGTGATGATGCGCGAATCCACCGCGAAGAAGCTCGGCCTGCAGCCGATCGCGCGCATGCTGGGCCACACCACGCACGCGCAGGCGCCGGGCTGGTTCACCACCGCGCCGGTGGAAGCCATGGCCAAGCTCTATCGCAAGCTCGACTGGACCACCGACAGCGTCGACCTGTTCGAGATCAACGAGGCCTTTGCCGTGGTGCCGATGGCCGCCATGCACGACCTCAAGATCCCGCGCGAGAAGGTCAACATCCACGGCGGCGCCTGTGCGCTGGGCCACCCGATCGGCGCTTCGGGCGCGCGCATCATGACCACGCTGATCGGCGCGCTGCGCAAGACCGGCGGCAAGCGCGGCGTGGCCAGTTTGTGCATCGGTGGTGGCGAGGCGACGGCGGTGGGGATCGAGATCGTCTGAGGCGCGGCTTCTCCCCTCTCCCATTTATGGGAGAGGGAGGAACCGAAAGACAATCGATGAACCCTTGCCAGGAGCCCAGCCATGCCAACCGCACTTATCCTCGGTGCCTCGCGCGGCATCGGTCTCGAATTCGTCCGCCAGTACCGTGCCGACGGCTGGCGCGTCATCGCGGCGGCGCGCACGCCTGAAGGCGTCGCCGCGCTCAAGGCGTTGGGCGCCGAAGCCCACCAGGCCGACCTGGCCGATCCCGGTGCCGTGGCCGGCCTGGGCTGGAAGCTCGATGGCGAATCGCTCGACGTGGCCATCTACAACGCCGGCGTGCTGGGACCGCGCACCGAAGGCGCGCAGCCGGTCACGCGGGAGGACTTTGATCGCGTGATGCACGTGAACGTGCTCGGCCCGATGATGGCGCTGCCGCTGGTGCTGCCCTATGTCGAGACCGGGCAGGGCGGCCATGGCGGCGTGCTGGCGGTGCTGTCATCGCGCATGGGCAGCCTTGGCTCGATGGACAGCAATGGCAGCTGGCTCTACCGCGTCAGCAAGGCCGGCGTCAACGCGGCGCTGAAGTCGGTATCGCTCGACGCGCGCCATGCCACCTGCGTGGCGCTGCATCCGGGCTGGGTGCAGACCGACATGGGCGGCAAGGCGGCGGACATCACGCCGCAGCAGAGCGTGAAGGGCATGCGCCAGCTGCTGGCGGGGGCCAAACGCCGCGATAACGGCAGCTTCTTCAACTACGACGGCACCCCCATCCCCTGGTAAGCGCGGGCCGGACTCACTCATACAGAAACGACATGCTGCTGACATCCGAACAGGAAATGATCCGCGACGCCGTGCGACAGTTCGCGCAGGAGGTGATCGCGCCTCAGGCCGCGCAGTGGGACCGCGACAAGACCTTCCCCAAGGACGTGCATCGCGAACTCGCGGCGCTGGGCGCCTACGGCGTGGCGGTCCCGGAACAGTATGGCGGCGCCGGCCTCGACTACCTGTCGCTGGCGCTGATCCTGGAGGAAATCGCCGCGGGCGATGGCGGCACCTCGACCGTCATCAGCGTCAACAACTGCCCCGTCTGCAGCATGCTGATGGCCTTCGCCGATGAAGCGCAGAAGCAGAAGTGGCTGGTGCCGCTCGCGCGCGGCGAAATGCTCGGCGCGTTCTGCCTGACCGAGCCGCACGTGGGCTCGGACGCCGCGGCGCTGCGTACCACCGCCGTGCGCGATGGCGATCACTACGTGCTTAACGGCGTCAAGCAGTTCATCACCAGCGGACAGAATGCCGACGTGGCCATCGTCATGGCCGTGACCGACAAGGCCGCAGGCAAGCGCGGCATCAGCGCGTTCCTGGTGCCGACCAGCACCCCTGGCTATGTGGTGGCGCGCATCGAAGACAAGCTCGGCCAGCATTCGTCGGACACCGCCCAGATCCTGTTCGAGGATTGCCGCGTGCCGGCCGCCAACCTGCTCGGCGACGAAGGCGCGGGCTACAAGATGGCGCTATCGGGGCTGGAGGGCGGGCGCATCGGTATTGCCTCGCAGAGCATCGGCATGGCGCGCGCGGCGTTCGACGCAGCGCTGGCCTACTCCAAGGGGCGCGAGAGCTTCGGCCAGCCGCTGTTCCAGCACCAGGCCGTGCAGTTCCGCCTGGCCGAGATGGCCACGCGCATCGACGTGGCGCGCCAGATGATCTGGCACGCGGCCTCGCTCAAGGACGCCGGCCGGCCCTGCCTGAAAGAGGCGGCCATGGCCAAGCTGTTTGCCAGCGAGATCGCGGAGAAGGTCTGTTCCGATGCGATCCAGGTTTTCGGCGGCTATGGCTACGTCAGCGATTTCCCGGTCGAGCGCATCTATCGCGACGTGCGCGTGTGCCAGATCTACGAAGGCTCCAGCGACATCCAGAAGATCCTGATCGCGCGCGCCCTGGCGTAGCCGCGGCGCGCCGACACGCGTACCATGGGGCTGGGGGAGCACGGCCAGGCGTCCTGGAGGCTTCCCGAGCCATCCGACCATCCACCACGACCAAGGGCCCCCGACCATGACCGCTGCGATCGACTTCTACTTTGATTTCTCGTCGCCGTATGGCTACTTCGCCAGTACGCGAATCGACGAGCTGGCGCAGAAGTACGGTCGCTTCGTGGCCTGGCATCCGATCCTGCTCGGTGTGGTGTTCAAGACCACCGGCTCCTCGCCGTTGCCGCAGATCCCGCTCAAGGGCGAATACTGCTGGCGCGATTTCGAGCGCAGCGCGCGCTTTCACGGCATCGAATACAAGCGCCCGACGCACTTCCCGCTGCCGACCACGCATGCCGCGCGTGCCATGCTGTGGCTGCAGAACCACCACGGCGCGGATGTCGCCACGGCGTTTGCCAGGTCGGTGTACCACGCGCTGTTCGTGGACGACATCAACATCGCCGAGCCGGCCGAGATCTCGAAGCTGGCCGAACCCCTTGGCGTGGACGTGCATGCCATGGATGCCGGCGCGACCGGCTACCAGATCAAGGACCAGCTCAAGGCCGAGATCGAGGTCGCCATGGCCAAGGGCGTGTTCGGCTCGCCATTCGTCATCATCGACGGCGAGCCGTTCTGGGGCTTCGACCGTTTCAACCAGATCGAAGACCACCTGAAGCGCGACCGCCAGACCGAGCTGCGCGCCGTGAGCAGCGTGGACGTCAACAAGGAAAAGAAACCCGCATGACTGCAGCAAACCGGGCCGTGAATGGTCCAACCTCCGGCCCATCGTCGCGTTTTGATTGTGTGATCTTCGACTGCGACGGCGTGCTGGTCGACAGCGAGCCGATCGTCAACCGCTTGCTCAACGAAATGCTCAACGAGCTTGGCATCGCCATCTCGCTCGAGGATTCGACCAAGTGGTTCCTGGGGCGTGCCGTGCGCGAAGAGCTCGGCAATATCGAGCGCAGGCGCGGCGCGCCGTTGCCGGAGAATTGGCTGTCGCAATGGTTTGTGCGACGCAACCAGGTGCTGGAGGCCGAAGTGCAGAGCGTGCCCTACGTGCGCGAAGCGGTATCCGCGATTGCCGCGACCGGCATGCCGGTGTGCGTCGCATCGGGCGCGGACCGCGTCAAGGTCAAGCTGCAGCTCACGCGCACGGGCCTGGTGGAGTTGTTCCAGCAGGACGAACGCGAGCATATCTTCTCGGCCACCGAGGTGGAGCGCAGCAAGCCTGCACCGGATGTGTACCTGCTCGCCGCACGCACCATGGGCGTGGAGCCGTCGCGCTGCGCGGTGGTGGAGGACAGCCCGACCGGCATCACCGCCGGCGTGGCGGCGGGCATGACTGTTTTCGGCTATGCGGCGCGCAACGATCCTGCACTGATGCGCGAAGCCGGCGCCCACCATCTGTTCACTGACATGCGCGAACTGGCGGAGTTGCTGGGATGAGCGCAAAGCGACCGCCTCGCGCCACCACCGCGCCATGCCCCTGTGGCCTCGGCGCGGACTATGCCGCGTGCTGCGGCCGCTATCATCGCGGCGAAGCCGTGCCGCCCAATGCGGAGTCGCTGATGCGCTCGCGCTATACCGCGTATGTCATGGGCAATATGGATTGGTTGCGGCAGACCTGGCACCCGTCCACTTGCCCGGCCGACCTGGCGCCGGACACGGGAACGCGCTGGCTGGGTCTCGCCATCAAGGCCCATTCGCAGCAGGACGATACGCATGCCGAGGTGGAATTCGTGGCACGCTACAAGGTGGGCGGGCGCGCGTGGCGGCTGCATGAGCGCAGCCGGTTCGTGCGCGAGCCGCGCGCGGCCGGCGAGGCGCCGGTGTGGCTGTATGTGGATGGCGACATGATCGGGGAGGCGTCATGAGCATCGAATCGACGGCATCCGGCAGCACGCCGGAATACCTGCTGTACTGCTTTGCCCAGTCCGGTAATGCCTACAAGGTGGCACTGCTGCTGGAGACCGTCAGCGCGCAACGCGACCGGCCGTTGTGGCAGCCGCGCTTTGTCGATTACTTCAACGGCGAGACGCGCACGCCGGAGTACCGCGCCATCAATGTCATGGGCGAGGTGCCGGTGCTGGAGTTCGGCGGGCAACGCCTGTCCCAGTCGGGCGTGATCCTCGAAACGCTGGCATCGCGCCTCGATGCCTACGGCGCCGCGAACCAGGCCGAACGCGCCGAAATCCTGCGCTGGCTGCTGTTCGACAACCACAAGTTCACGTCGTACACCGCTACCTATCGCTTCCTGCGCGCCTTCACCGCGACACCGGACCAGACGGTGCTGCAGTTCTTCCGCACGCGCTGCGAAGGCGCATGGAGCGTGCTGAACGCGCAGTTGGCCGGCCGCAGCTTCGTCACGGGCGAGCATGCGACCATCGCGGACTTCTCGCTGGCGGGCTATGTGTTCTTCGACGACGAGATCGGCGTGCACTGGCGCAAGGAGTATCCGCACATCCACGCGTGGACCGAGCGCATGCGTGCGCTGCCGGGGTGGAAGCATCCGTATGACCTGATGCCCGGGCATCCGCTGCCCAAGCGCAGCGGCTGACGCTGGCAGGCGGCGATCCTGACGCGAAAGATTTCGAGCAACCAAGCGGCAAGAGACCGGAAAGAGACCTCAACATGCCCACGCTGGAAACCAAACTCAACGCGCGTTCCGAATCGTTCAAGGCCAACGCCGAAGCCATGCAGGCGCTGGTGGCCGACCTCAAGGCCAAGGTGGCGAAGCTCGCCGAAGGCGGCGGCGATGCCGCGCGCGACAAGCACCTGTCGCGCGGCAAGCTGCTGCCGCGCGACCGCGTGCAGCAACTGCTGGACCCGGGCACGCCGTTCCTGGAGCTGTCGCAGCTAGCGGCATACGACATGTACGACAATGCCGCCCCGGGCGCCGGCATCATCACCGGCATCGGCCGCGTGGCCGGGCAGGAATGCGTGATCGTCTGCAACGACGCGACGGTCAAGGGCGGTACGTACTACCCGATGACGGTCAAGAAGCATGTGCGCGCGCAGGAGATTGCCGAGGCGAACAACCTGCCTTGCATCTACCTGGTGGACTCGGGCGGCGCCAACCTGCCGAACCAGGACGAGGTGTTCCCCGATCGCGACCACTTCGGCCGCATCTTCTACAACCAGGCCAACCTGTCGAAGCAGGGCATCCCGCAGATCGCCGTGGTGATGGGCTCGTGCACGGCCGGCGGCGCCTACGTGCCGGCGATGAGCGACGAGTCGATCATCGTCAAGAACCAGGGCACCATCTTCCTCGCCGGCCCGCCGCTGGTGAAGGCCGCAACAGGTGAGGTGGTCAGCGCCGAGGACCTTGGCGGTGCCGATGTCCACACGCGCCTATCGGGCGTGGCCGACTATTTCGCGCAGAACGATCATCACGCGCTGTCGCTGGCGCGCAATATCGTGGGGCACCTGAACCGGCGCAAGCCCGACCAGATCCGCCTGCATGAGCCGGCCGAACCGCTGTATCCGGTGGAAGAACTGTACGGCGTGATCCCGACCGACACGCGCAAGCCGTTCGACGTGCGCGAGGTCATCTCGCGCATCGTCGACGGATCCGAGTTCGACGAATTCAAGGCGCGCTATGGCACCACGCTGGTATGCGGCTTCGCGCGCATCTGGGGCTACCCGGTCGGCATCGTGGCCAACAACGGCATCCTGTTCTCGGAAGCGGCGCTCAAGGGCGCGCACTTCATCGAACTCTGCTGCCAGCGCAAGATTCCGCTGGTGTTCCTGCAGAACATCACGGGCTTCATGGTGGGCCGCAAGTACGAGAACGAAGGCATTGCGCGTAACGGCGCCAAGATGGTGACGGCGGTGGCGACCGCACAGGTTCCCAAATTCACGGTGATCATTGGCGGCTCGTTCGGCGCCGGCAACTACGGCATGTGCGGCCGCGCGTATTCGCCGCGCTTCCTGTGGATGTGGCCGAACGCGCGCATCTCGGTGATGGGCGGCGAGCAGGCCGCGAGCGTGCTGGCGACCGTGCGCCGCGATGGCATCGAGGCGAAGGGCGGCCAGTGGAGCCAGGAAGAGGAAGACGCGTTCAAGCAGCCGATCCGCGACCAGTACGAACACCAGGGCCACCCGTACTACGCGAGCGCGCGCCTGTGGGATGACGGCGTGATCGACCCGGCGCAGACGCGCACGGTGCTCGGGTTGGGGCTCTCCGCCAGCCTGAACGCGCCGATCGACGATATGAAGTTCGGCGTGTTCCGTATGTAAGGGAGCTGGCCATACGCGCCGTACGTCACTGTCATGGGTTGTCCTGCCTTTTTGCTTCGATGTCTCGCCACACTGCAAGTGCTGGGGCTGCTGCTGTATGCGCCGGCCGTGGCGCAGGCCCAGCCACCGGGCACCGCGCAAAGCGCACCGGCGACGCGCGTCCGTTTTTCGGAGCAGGTGGTGCTGGTGCCCAAGGCGGCTTCGCCGTTCCGCGTTGACCTCGAAGCCACGGTGTTCCGTCCGTCTGGCGAAGGGCCGTTCCCGCTGGTCGTCATCAACCACGGCAAATCGCCCGGCAAGCCGGTCTTCCAGGGGCGTGCGCGCTTCCCGGCGCAGACTGTGGAGTTCCTGCGCCGCGGCTACGTCGTGGTGCTGCCGATGCGCCAGGGCTTCGCACGCTCGGGCGGGCCGTACATCGGCGGTAGCTGCAATATCGAGATCAACGGACTGCAGCAGGCGGAGGACGTGGTCGCCGCGCTGGATTACATGGTCAGCCAGCCTTACGTCGACAAGGACCGCATCGTGGTCATTGGCCAGTCGCATGGCGGCCTGACGACCATGGCGTTCAGCACCATCTCCTATCCCGGCGTGCTCGGCGTGGTCAATTTCGCGGGCGGCCTGCGCAACCTGAGCTGTCCGGACTGGGAGGACAAGTTGATCGAGACGTTCGGCGACTATGGCAAGGACGCGCGCTATCCATCGCTGTGGATCTATGGCGACAACGACAGCTACTGGCCCGCACCGCTGCCCGACCGCATGTTCAACGCCTACAAGGCCAACGCGAAAGGGGCCGCCGCCGATGCGCGCATGATCGACGTCGGCGAGTTCGCCGGCGACTCGCACCGCCTGTTCAGCGCACGCGAAGGCATTCCTCTCTGGCTGCCGCAAGTCGGCGCCTTCTTTCGATCGCTTGGCCTGCCGTTCGAGAACGGTTCCTGATCCGGCGCCGGCGCTTGCATGCGCGGGCCTGCATCCCCATTCCATCCGGAGCGCAACATGAACTTCACCACGCTTACCGTCAACGTTGCCAGCCACATCGCCACCGTCACGCTGAACCGGCCCGATGTGCGCAACGCCTTCAATGAAACCGTCATTGCCGAACTGACCGGCGCTTTTCGCGCGCTTGGCGACATGGACGGGGTGCGGGCCATCGTGCTCGCCGGCAACGGGCCGGCATTCTGCGCGGGCGCGGACCTGAACTGGATGAAAAAGATGGCCGGCTACTCGGAAGACGAGAACCGCGCCGATGCGCTGACGCTCGCGCAGATGCTGCATACCATCTGGTCGTGTCCGCGGCCGGTGATTGCTCGGATCCAGGGGGATACATATGCCGGAGGCGTGGGGCTGGTTGCTGCATGTGATATCGCCGTGGCGGCTGAGCACGCGCATTTCTGCCTCTCCGAAGCGCGGCTTGGTCTGCTGCCGGCGACGATCAGCCCGTATGTGATTCGCGCCATGGGGGAGCAGGCGTCGCGGCGTTACTTCATTACCGCCGAGCGGTTTGATGCGGCGGAAGCGCTTCGGCTCGGATTCGTGCATGCCGTGGTGCCTGCCGAGGCCCTGGATGCCAAGATCGGCGAGATTGCATCGGCGCTGGTTGCCAACAGTCCTAATGCCGTGCGTGAAAGCAAGCGGCTGGTGCAGGAGGTTGCGGGACGGATCATCGACAACGACTTGCTGGCTGACACGGCGGACCGGATTGCGAAGATTCGTGCATCGGCGGAGGGGAAGGAGGGGGTCAGGTCGTTCCTGGAGAAGCGGTCGCCGTCGTGGCGGCCGGCTTGAGGCTGCGACGTCTGGTGACGCGCCTGTTTGCTCCCCTCTCCCGCTTGCGGGAGAGGGGCCGGGGGAGAGGGCAGGCGTGTGCCAAGCATGATGCACCGCACGTTGTGGTGACTGCGGCCCTCTCTCCCCACCGTCTCCCGCCGTATGGGAGAGGGAGTCATGCCGCAGCAAGTGAAATTCCAGCGCAGCAAAAAGTGCCTGCGCAACTTGCATGGAGATCGCTGCACGCTAACGACAAAAGCAAGGCATCCCCCTTGCAACGGCGTCTAAATCCGCTCAACTTGCCGCCAATTCAAAAAAGCCGCCGCCATTGCCAACTCCCTCGGCCCGTTCCTAACATAGCCCTCCCGAACCCTTCCGTCCCGCTCGCCCGGCCCAGTTACCAGTGCGCCACGCGGAGGGTCAACCAAGGAGGACTCCCTTGCAACAACAGTCCCTGCAGAACCCGGCCGGCGATTCGCTTGGCCAGCGCAGCAAGCGCGCGGTCTGGCACCCGTGCACGCGGCTGCGCCCTGACGACGACGCGACGCCGCTGGCCATGGTGCGCGGCGAAGGCCCGTGGCTTCACGATGCCGATGGACGGCGCTATTTCGATGCCACCAGTTCTTGGTGGGTCAACCTGTTCGGCCACGCCAACCCGAAGATCAGCGCCGCACTGGCGGACCAGCTCCAGACGCTGGAGCACGTCATGCTCGCGGGCTGTACCCATGCACCCGCTGTCGAGCTGGCCGAACGCCTGTCGGCGCTGACCGGCGGCGCGCTTGGCCACGCGTTCTACGCATCGGACGGCGCGTCGGCCGTGGAGATCGCGCTCAAGATGAGTTTCCACTACTGGCGCAACACCGGCCTGGCGGCCAAGCGCGAGTTCGTCTGCCTGGCCAATGGCTACCACGGCGAAACCGTGGGTGCGCTGGGCGTGACCGATCTCGACGTCTTCCGCGATGCCTATGACCCTCTGATCCGCCGCGCGCACGTCGTGATGTCGCCCGACGCTCGCCAGGCCGCAGCGGGCGAGACCGCCGCCGACGTCGCCACGCGCGCGCTGGCGGCGCTGGAGACGCTGCTGCGCGAACGCGCCGGCCACATCGCGGCGCTGATCATCGAGCCGCTGGTGCAGGGTGCCGGCGGCATGGCCATGCATGACCCGTCCTACCTCGAAGGCGCGCGCGCCTTGTGCGACCGCTACCGCGTCCACCTGATCGCCGACGAGATCGCCGTCGGCTGCGGGCGCACCGGCACTTTCTTCGCCTGGGAGCAATGCCGCGACGGCGGGCAGCCGCTGCCCGCGCATGCGTGGCCCGATTTCCTGTGCCTCTCCAAAGGCATCAGCGGCGGCTACCTGCCGCTGTCGCTGGTGCTGTCGCGCCCGGAGATCCAGCGCGCCTTCGTTGCCGACGATCTCGCGCGCAGCTTCCTGCATTCGCATTCCTATACCGGCAACCCGCTGGCCTGCCGCGCCGCGCTGGCCACGCTCGACGTGTTCGCGCAGGACGACGTGATCGCGCGCAACCGTGATCGCGCGCAGTGGCTGGCCGATGCGATGGCGCCGTTCTCAGACGATGCACGCCTGCACCGCATGCGCCAGCGCGGCCTGATCTGGGCCGTCGATGTGCACGACGACGTCGCCGGCGAAGGCTTCGCCGGACGCTTCCACCGGGCTGCGCAAGCGCGCGAGCTGCTCGTGCGGCCGATCGGCAACACGCTGTATGTGATGCCGCCCTATGTCTTCGACGCCGCGCAGGCGCGCTGGCTGGCCGGGCAACTGCTCGCCACGCTGGACGATGTGCTCGGCCCTACCCACGCCAACGAGGAGGCCCGCCATGCTGCTTGAACAACTGCGCCGCGCAGCCGATGAACGCCAGGCCCGCGCGCTCACGCGCCGGCGCCGCATCGCGCATACGGCCTGCGCGCCGCACCAGTCGGTTGGACCGGTCGATACGCCCGCGCCGCAGTCCTTGCTGACCTTCTGCAGCAACGACTACATGGGCCTGGCCAGCCACCCTGATGTCGCCGCCGCGCTCGCGGAAGGCGCACAGCTGTATGGCGCGGGCAGCGGCGCCTCGCACCTGGTCAGCGGCCATTCGCTGGCGCACGCGCGCCTCGAAGAGGAACTGGCGCGCTGGTTCGCCCCGTACATCCCGCAAGCCCGCACGCTGTATTTCTGCACGGGCTACATGGCCAACATGGCCGTGCTGACGGCGC
This sequence comes from Cupriavidus sp. C3SS-1, assembly GCF_057073755.1. Taxonomy (NCBI): domain Bacteria; kingdom Pseudomonadati; phylum Pseudomonadota; class Betaproteobacteria; order Burkholderiales; family Burkholderiaceae; genus Cupriavidus; species Cupriavidus sp. C3SS-1. The sequence continues at coordinate 169,945 of NZ_CP172699.1, forward strand.
TGGGCACCGCGGGCGCGACGCTGTTCTGCGAGTCGCTCAACCATGCCTCGCTGATCGACGGCGCCCGGCTTGCGCGCGCCGACGTGCAGCGCTACCCGCATTGCGACGCGGCCGCGCTCGACGCGCTGCTCGGCGCCAGCACCAGCCCGCTCAAGCTGATCGTGACCGACAGCGTGTTCAGCATGGACGGCGACGTGGCGCCGCTGGCCGAACTGCTCGCGCTGGCCGAACGCCACGACGCATGGATCATCGTCGACGATGCGCACGGCTTCGGCGTGCTGGGTGATGATGGCCACGGCGTGCTGCAGGCGCTCGGGCTGAACTCGGAGCGCTTCATCTACATCGGCACGCTGGGCAAGGCCGCCGGCGTGGCTGGCGCCTTCGTGGCGGCGCACGAGACCATCATCGAACACCTCGTCAACACCGCGCGGCCTTACATCTACACCACGGCCGCGCCGCCTGCGGTGGCGCACGCGCTGATGGCCAGCCTCGCGATCATCGAGGGCGAGGAGGGCCGGCAACGCCGCGCCAACCTGAACCGGCTGATCGCCGGCCTGCGCGCCGGCTTGGCGCCGCTGGCGGCGGCGGCGGGCTGGCAGTTGGGCGACAGTGCGACGGCCGTGCAACCGCTGATCGTCGGCGACAACGCCACCTCGCTGGCGCTGTCGGCACGGCTGGAAGCCGACGGCATCCGCGTCGGCGCGATCCGGCCGCCGACCGTGCCGGAGGGCACCGCGCGGCTGCGCATCACGCTGTCCGCCTCGCATACGGCCGCGGACGTGCAGCGGCTGGTCGGCGTGCTGGCCGACGCCGTGATGCGCGACGCGAAGCAGGAGGCCGCATGAGCCGGCCCGCGAAGTTCCAGTGCTTTGTCACCGGGACCGATACCGGCGTGGGCAAGACCCACGCGAGCGCCACGCTCCTGCACGCGCTGCATGCGGCGGGCTATGCCGCCGCCGGCATGAAGCCCGTGGCCAGCGGCAGCGAATGGCGCGGCGACCACTGGCACAACGATGACGTCGCGGCGCTGCGCGCCGCCAGCTCGGTCACCGTGCCGCTGGCGCAGACCTGTCCGTTCCTGCTGCGCACGCCGTGCTCGCCGCACCTGGCCGCCGCGCAGGAAGGCGTGCGCATCACGCGTGCACCGATCCGCCAGGCGTTCGATGCGCTGCGCGAGCAGGCCGATGCCGTTGTCGTCGAAGGCGTCGGCGGTTTCCATGTGCCGCTCGATACCGGCGCGGTGCGCTGGAGCACGGCGGACCTTGCCGGGATGCTGGCGCTGCCGGTGGTCATGGTGGTGGGCATCCGCCTGGGCTGCCTGAACCACGCCGTGCTGACCGCCGAGGCCATTCGCGCGCGTGGGCTCACGCTGGCCGGCTGGATTGCCAACCGCGTCGACCCGGACATGCTGCTGGCCGACGAGAACATTGCCACGCTGCATGGCGCGCTCGATGCGCCGTGCCTCGGCGAATTGCCGTGGCAAGTGGCGCCGGCCGATGCCGCCGCGCGCCTCGACCTTGCGCCGCTGCTCGCGCGCTCCATCCAATACCAGTCCGAGGCCCAAGACCTCGCTGCCTGACATAAAACCGAACCGATCATGACCCAAGCCACTCAGACCGTCGCCACCATTTCCCCCGAATCGCTGCGCCAGACCGCGCGTAGCCACGCATTGCCGGAGGACGCGCGCTGGAGCGTCGACGACGTCGCCGCGCTGTTCGCGCTGCCGTTCAACGACCTGCTGTTCCGCGCGCAGCAAGTGCACCGCGAGAACTTCGACGCCAATACCGTGCAGCTGTCCACGCTGCTGTCGATCAAGACCGGCGGCTGCGAAGAGGATTGCGGCTACTGTCCGCAAAGCGCGCACCATGATGCCGGCGTCAAGGCCGAGAAGTTGATGGCCCTCGATGAAGTGCTGGAAGCCGCCCGCACGGCCAAGGCCAACGGCGCCACGCGCTTCTGCATGGGGGCCGCGTGGCGCAGCCCGAAGGACCGCCACCTGGAGCCGGTGATGGACATGGTGCGCGAGGTCAAGGCCATGGGCCTGGAGACCTGCGTCACGCTGGGCATGCTGAAGGCCGAACAGGCGCAGCAGCTCAAGGAAGCGGGCCTGGACTACTACAACCACAATCTCGATACCTCGCCCGAGTTTTACGGCAAGATCATCACCACGCGCACCTACCAGGACCGGCTCGATACCATCGGCCACGTGCGCGATGCCGGCATCAACGTCTGCTGCGGCGGCATCGTCGGCATGGGCGAAGCGCGCGAGGCGCGCGCGGGGCTGATCGCGCAGCTCGCCAACATGGACCCGTATCCCGAGTCGGTGCCCATCAACAACCTGGTGCAGGTCGAAGGCACGCCGCTGGCCGGCACCGATGCGCTGGACCCGTTCGAGTTTGTCCGCACGATTGCCGTGGCGCGCATCACCATGCCGGGCGCGATGGTGCGCCTGTCCGCGGGGCGCGAGGCGATGGAAGAGGCCCTGCAGGCGCTGTGCTTCATGGCCGGCGCCAATTCCATCTTCTACGGCGACAAGCTGCTGACCACCGGCAACCCGCAGGCGGACCGGGATCGCGCGCTGCTGGCCCGCCTGGACATCCGCGCCGAAGGCCACGCAGGCTGAATAGTTAAGAAATCACCACGCGGAGAGCTCCCCGCCGTAAGATCCCGATAACCGGGTCAAAACGGAGGGAGCTCATGTTCAGCAAGATCCTGATCGCCAACCGCGGCGAGATCGCCTGCCGCGTCGCCGCCACTTGCCGGAGGCTGGGCATCCGCACGGTCGCGGTGTACTCGGACGCCGACGCCGATGCGCGCCACGTCGCCTTCTGCGACGAGGCCGTGCATATCGGCGGCGCCGCCGCGCGCGACAGCTACCTGCGCGCCGACCACATCATCGAGATGGCGAAGGAGACCGGGGCGCAGGCGATCCATCCCGGCTACGGCTTCCTCTCCGAGAACGAAGCATTTGCCGAGGCCTGCGCCGCGGCGGGGCTCGTCTTCATCGGCCCGCCGGCCTCGGCCATCCACGCGATGGGCAGCAAGAGCGCGGCCAAGCAGCTGATGGAAAAGGCCTCCGTGCCGCTGGTGCCCGGTTACCACGGCGAAGACCAGAATCCCGGCCTGCTGCGCAGCGAGGCCGACCGCATCGGCTACCCGGTGCTGCTCAAGGCCAGCGCCGGCGGTGGCGGCAAGGGCATGCGCGTGGTGGAGTCGGGCGATGCCTTCGAAGCGGCGCTCGCCTCGGTCAAGCGCGAGGCCTCGGCCAGCTTCGGCGACGACAAGGTACTCGTCGAGAAATACCTGACCCGCCCTCGCCATATCGAGATCCAGGTCTTTGCCGACACCCACGGCAACTGCGTCTACCTGTTCGAGCGCGACTGCTCGGTGCAGCGCCGTCACCAGAAGGTGCTGGAAGAAGCGCCCGCGCCGGGCATGACGGAAGAACGCCGCCGCGCGATGGGCGAGGCTGCCGTGGCCGCCGCCAAGGCCGTCGGCTATGTCGGCGCCGGTACGGTCGAATTCATCGCCAACCAGGACGGCTCGTTCTACTTCATGGAGATGAACACGCGCCTGCAGGTCGAGCATCCGGTCACCGAGATGATCACCGGGCAGGACCTGGTCGAATGGCAATTGCGTGTGGCCGCCGGCGAGCCGCTACCGCTGAAGCAGGAACAACTCCGCATTGACGGCCACGCGCTGGAAGCACGCATCTACGCCGAGAATCCCGACAAGCAGTTCCTGCCGTCCACCGGCACGCTGCGCTTCCTGCGCACGCCGCCCGCTGTCCAGTTCATGCGCGGCGGCGATGCCCACGGCCCCGCTGGTGTTCGCATCGACTCCGGCGTGCGCGAAGGCGACACCATCAGCCCCTACTACGACCCGATGATCGCCAAGCTGATCGTCTGGGGCAAGGACCGCGATGAGGCGCTTGCACGCATGCGCCAGGCGCTGGCGGCCTATCACGTGGTCGGCCTGTCCACCAACGTGGCATTCCTGCAGCGGCTGTTGAAGTCCGAAGCGTTCCGCACGGCCGATCTCGACACGGGCCTGATCGAGCGCAACGAGGCCACGCTGTTCCCCGCGCCCGCGCCGGTCGGCATGGAGATCATCGCGCTGGCGACCGCCGCGCTGCTCGACCGCGAAACGCGCGAGCGGCGCCTCGACGTGGCCGACCGGCACTCGCCGTGGACGCATGGCGGCGCGTGGCGGCTAAATGGCGGCGCCACGCGCGCGCTGCGCTTTGCTTACGGCAGCCACACACTGGATGTCACGCTGACCGCGAACGAGCGCGGCAGCACGCTGATCTATGCCGATCAGGCGGCGCCGTTCCGCGCATCGTGCCAGGCCGACGATATCCGCGTGGACCTTGGCACGCGTCGCGCGCATGGCCAGGTCCATGTGGAGGGCAATGATTTCCACGTCTTCAACGCGGGACGCCACGCGGTGCTCGGCTGGCTCGACCCGCTCGCGCACGCGGGCGAAGCCGAGGGCGAGGGCGGCAAGCTGACCGCGCCGATGCCGGGCAAGGTCATCGCCGTCATGGTCGAACCGGGCAGCACGGTGACGCGCGGCACGCCGCTGCTGGTGATGGAGGCCATGAAGATGGAGCACACCATCAGCGCGCCGGCCGATGGAGTGGTCAGCGAAATCCTGTACGGCGTGGGCGAGCAGGTGGCGGAAGGTGCGCAGTTGCTGGCGTTTGCGAGCGGCGAGGCCTGAACCGGAGGCGGCGCGGGGCGATTGCCGGCCACGGGCGGGCGCCGTCCCGCAACCTCTGCCAAAATGATCCATCCCGCCACGGAAGACCCGGAGTCCCTCCATGAAGTTGCAGTTGTATGTGCCTGACGGCCGCTATGAACCCTGGATCGAAGGTTTTGCGCAGGCGCTGCCCGAAGCCGAGTGCCTCAAGTGGGAGGACAGCCGCGGCGAATCCGCGGACTACGCCGTGGTCTGGCGCCCCCCCGTGGAGATGCTGCGCGGCCGCACCGACCTGAAGGCGGTGTTCAACCTGGGGGCCGGCGTGGACGGCATCCTGGGCCTGCGTGACCACGACCCCGACGCGTTGCCCGCGGGCGTGCCCATCGTGCGCCTGGACGACGCCGGCATGGCCGCGCAGATGGCCGAGTACGTCACCCATGCCGTGCTGCGCTATTTCCGCCGGCTGGACGACTACGCTGCCCAGCAGCAGGCCGGCAACTGGAAGTTCCTGAAGCCACACCGCCGCGCGGAGTTCACCATCGGCGTGATGGGCGTCGGCGCGCTGGGCACGCATATCGCCAGCACGCTGGCCGGTTTCGGCTTTCCGGTGCGCGGCTGGAGCCGCTCCGCGCGCGCCGTCGAGGGCGTGGTGGGATTCCATGGCGATGCGGGCCGCGCCCCTTTCCTGGATGGCCTGCGCGTACTGGTCAATGTCCTGCCGCTGACGCCGCAAACCGAAAACATCCTGAACGGCGAACTGTTCGGCAAGCTCGCCAGGGGCGCCTACGTGATCAACGTGGCGCGTGGACAGCACTTGGCCGAGGATGACCTGCTTGCTGCGGTGCAGGCCGGGCAAATCGCCGGCGCGACGCTCGATGTATTCCGCACCGAGCCGCTGCCGGCCGCGCACCCGTTCTGGCAGGAGCCGCGCATCACCATCACGCCGCATATCTCGGCGCTCACGCTGCGCGAGGACAGCATCGCGCAGATCGCCGGCAAGATCCGCGCGCTGCGGGCGGGCCAGCCGATCGCAGGCGTGGTCGATTTGCAGCGCGGCTACTGAACGCCACCGCCACGCGGACAACAACAGATATTGGAGATAGCCATGAACCTGCCCAACTACGTGAAGATCGTCGAGGTCGGACCGCGCGACGGCTTGCAGAACGAAAAGGCCATGGTGCCGACCGACGTCAAGGTGGCGCTGATCAACCAGCTGACCGAGGCCGGATTCGTCAATATCGAGGCCGCCTCCTTTGTCTCGCCGAAATGGGTGCCGCAGATGGCCGATGGCGCCGACGTGATGGCGCGCATCCAGCGCCGTCCCGGCACGCTGTATTCGGTGCTCACGCCCAATATGAAGGGGCTGGAGGGCGCGGTGGCGGCGGGTGCCGATGAGGTCGTGATCTTCGGCGCCGCCAGCGAGGCGTTCTCGCAGAAGAACATCAACTGCTCGATCGCCGAATCGATCGCGCGCTTCGAGCCGGTGGCTGCGGCCGCCAAGGAAAAGAACATTCGCCTGCGCGGCAGCATTTCGTGCGCGCTGGGCTGCCCGTACCAGGGCGAGGTTCCGGTCAGCGCCGTGGTGGACGTGGTGCGCCGCATGCGCGCACTGGGCTGCGACGAGATCGATATTGCCGACACCATCGGCGTGGGCACGCCGGGCAAGGTGCAGGACGTGATGCGCGCGGTGTCGGCGGAGTTCGCGCTCGACCGCCTGTCGGGGCATTTCCACGATACCTATGGCCAGGCACTATCGAATATCCTGGCCAGCCTGGAGGTGGGCATCTCGATCTTCCATGCCTCGGTTGCCGGCCTGGGCGGCTGTCCTTACGCGAAGGGCGCGACCGGCAACGTGGCGACCGAGGACGTGCTGTACATGCTGCACGGGCTGGGCATCCATACCGGCATCGACCTGGAAGCCGTGGTGCGCACGGGCGATTACATCTCGCAGGCGATCGGCCGCGCCAACAATTCGCGCGTGGGCCGCGCGCTGCTGGCCAAGTGGGCCGCCGCGAGCGAAGCGGCACCGATGTGCGCGTGACGCAACGAACGACATGACGAAGGAGCAAGAATGAGCCAGTCCGCCGATCCGATTGCCGAATTGCCGGAATCCGCGCAGCGCGTCGCCGGCCTGCTGGCCGAACTCGGGCATGACCGGCCGGTGGTGATGCTGCCGGCCACCGGCAAGACATCGGCCGAAGCCGCCGCGGGGCTGGGCTGCAGCGTGGCGGAGATTGCCAAGTCGATCATCTTCCGTCGCGTCGACGACGATGTGCCGGTGCTGGTGATCGCCAGCGGCAGCAACCGTGTCGATGAAGCCAAGGTGGCGGCGCGTGTCGGCGCGCTGGGCAAGGCCGATGCCAGGTTCGTGCGCGAGAAGACCGGCTATGCCATCGGCGGGGTCTGCCCGATCGGCCATGCGGTGCCTCCGGTCATGCTGCTCGACCAGGACCTGTTCCGCTATGACAGCCTGTGGGCCGCGGCCGGGCATCCGCACGCGGTGTTCAACCTGACGCCGCAGCAACTGCAGCAGATGACCGGCGCGGAAGTGGCGGATGTCGCGCTGGAAGCGGCGGCATGAGCCCGGACCTGCGTCCCGGCCTGGCGTTTTCGTGGCAGTACGTCGTGCCGCGCAAGGCCTCCGTACCGCAGCTCTACGATGACATCCCGATGTGCACGGAGATGCCCGACGTACTGGCCACCGGCTATATGGTCGGCATCATGGAGTGCGCCTGCCTGCAGGCCCTGCGCGAATATCTGGACTGGCCGCGCGAGCAGACCCTCGGCACGCTGGTCAGCTTTACGCATCTGGCCGCTACGCCGCCGGGCATGACCATCACGGTCAAGGGCCGGCTGGTGGAGGTGGATGGGCGCAGGCTGCGTTTCGAAGTCAGCGCCTGGGACGGCGAGGACAAGATCACGGAAGGCGTGCACGAGCGCCACGTGATCGATGCCGAGCGCTTCAACCGGAAGATCGCCGCCAAGGCAGCCCGGGTTGCCGGCTGAGACCATGGCGCTGACAGCTGCCCTGATCCGGGACATCACACGCCGCGCACGATCGGCGCAGGCTGCGCAGCCGGTGCCCTCGCCATGCCGCAACGTGTGTCGAATGGATGCCGACAGCGGCTATTGCGAAGGTTGCCTGCGCACCATCGAAGAGATTGCCGGCTGGTCCGCCATGGCCGAGGACGACAAGCGCCGCATCTGGGCGCAACTGGCGCAGCGCGCCGCCTGGCTGGACGAATAGGAGACCCTTGCCTTGAGCGACACCACGCCCCCGCAGTTGCCGCCCACCGTGCGCGTGTTCGAGCGCGGCTGGCTGTCGGCCAACAACATCCTGTTCATCGACGGCGACGATACCGCGCTGGTCGACAGCGGCTACGTCACGCACGCGCCGCAGACCGTGGCGCTGGTCGAATCGGCGCTACAGGGGCGTTCGCTGAAGCGGCTTATCAATACCCATCTGCATTCCGACCATTGCGGCGGCAATGCCGCGCTGCAGGCGCGCTGGCAGCCGCATACGTCGATTCCCGGCGCCGAAGCGGCGGCCGTCTCGGCGTGGGATGTCGATGCACTGACCTACAAGGCCACGGGCCAGCAATGCGACCGCTTCACGTTCGATGCGCTGCTGCATGACCGCGACAGGCTGCGCCTTGGCGGCATCGACTGGCAGGTGGTCGCCGCGCCGGGGCATGATCCGCACGCAGTGATGTTGTTCGCGCCGCAGCGGCGCATCCTGATTGCCGGCGATGCGTTGTGGGAAAACGGCTTCGGGGTGATTTTTCCCGAGCTGGAAGGGGAGAGCGGGTTCGTGGAACAGGCCGCGGTGCTGGAGCGCATTGCGGAACTCGATGTGCGCGTAGTGATTCCAGGCCACGGCCGCCCCTTTGCCGACGTAGCCGGCGCCCTCGAACGGGCGCGCGGCCGGCTCGCTTACCTCGGTGGAGATCCGCAACGCAATGCGAGCCACGCGCTCAAGGTGCTGGTGAAGTTCAAGCTGCTGGAAGCGCAGACGATGCGTCGCGATGCACTGCTGGCGTGGATGGAACAGGCGCCGCTGATGGTGACCATGCGCGAACGCTTTATGGCCGCGCAGTCGATGGAGGAGATTCTGTCGCAGGCGCTGCGGGCGTTGGCGGGGGTGAAGGCGCTAAGGGTTGAGGGGGAGGCGGTGGTGAACGTTGATTGACGTCCCGTCCGCTCGCCGCTGCAACCCGGGCCTCAGAACATCGTCCTGAACCCCACTTTCACACTCCGTCCCGGCATCGGCGCAATATCCCTGAGGATCGAGGAAGCGTTGCGCGCCTCCTGATTGGTTAGGTTGTCGCCGCGGAGATAGACCAGCGTCTGCGTCCCCGAGGTCTTGAACTTGTACGTCAGCGCCAGGCTCAGCAGCGTGTAGGCGTCGGTCGGCGTGTCGTTGGCCGGCACGCGCGTTTGCTTTGCCGCGTAGGTGACATCCACGCGCGCGCCCCAAGGACCCGCGCCATAGACCAGCGCTCCACCGAGCCGCAGCGGCGCGAGCCTCGGCAGCGGTTCACCGGTATTGCGATCCTCCCCTCGCACGTAATCCGCCCGGGCTTCGAAATCCAGCGTATCGCTCGACGTCAGCATCTTCTGGAACAACCGCGCCTTGCCTTCTGCCTCGAAGCCGTACAGCGTGGCCGGCACGCCCAGGTACTGGAACTCGGGCAGCGAGCCGGGGCTGCCGGGGGCGACGACATCGCCCGCGTCGTCGCGCGCGCGTCCCGTCGACATCAGCGCGAGGTAGTTGGCGAAGCGGCTGTAGTAGCCCGATACGCTCGCAGTGTGCGGGCCGTACTTGTAGCGCATGCCGAGATCGACGGAGGTGGCGCGCTCCTTGTTGGCGTTCGGATCGCCGAGTTCCCATGCACCGGTGGCGACGTGCGGCCCGTTGGCGTACAGCTCGTAGAAGGTCGGCGCGCGCTCGGTGTACGAGACATTGCTGGTGAGCGACCACAGCGCGTTCAGCTTGTACAGCAGGCCCGCCGAGGCACTGGTGGCATTGAAGCTGCGGTTGGCATCGGTGAAGCGGTCATTGCCATTGGCGCTGGCGCGGATGCTGCTGTGGTCCAGCCGGCCGCCGACGTTGAGCTTGAAGTCGCCGGCGCTGTCGAGCGGCATTTCCTCGAAGACGAACAGCGCGGCGTTGTCGGTGTTGGTATTCGGCACGAACGCTTCCTCGCCGAGCGCGGAAAATTGCGTGTGGCCGAACTGCGTGCCGATGACACCGTCCATCCTGCCAATCTTCGCGTGCCTGGCCTCGAAGCGCGCGTCCCAGCCCTGGTTCTTGAAGATGGTGCCGGTCTGGCCATCCTCAATTTCCTTGTGCTCGTAGTCCGTGTAGCTGAACTTGCCCTTGACCGATTCGATCAGGCCGGAGGTGTTGCCTTGCAGGTTGCGCGCCTCGCCTTCGAGCGCGAAGCGGTCCTGCCGCATCTTCAGCCGTACGTCATCCTCGGCCGGCGTGCCGTATTCGTTGCGGTAGGCGCTGTAATCGGCGCCGATGAAGCCGTCGGCCCAGGTGTAGGAGCCGCCCAGCGAGCCGCCGTCCTGCTGCGCGCTGGTGTTGGGCAGGCGGCCGCTGGCCTCGGTCTCGCCGTCGGGCAGCGGCTGGCTGGCGCGCAGGGGCGCGCTGCGCGCGAACCCGGGGATATGCAGGTCGCTGGTCTTGCGCGCGAAGGCATCGGCGTGTACAGCGAACTTGCCGTTGCCGGCCTCGATCAATGCGCTGGCATTGCGCGCGACATCGCCGCCGGCGGTGGCGCTCGCGTCGACCGCGCCGCCGATGCCCTCGACCGGCTCCTTCGGAATGCGGTTGTCGATCACGTTGACCACACCGCCGATGGCATTGCCGCCGTACATCAGCGCGGCCGGCCCGCGCACGACTTCGATGCGCTCGGCCACGAGCGGGTCGACCGGCACCGCGTGGTCGTAGGACAGCGTCGAGGCATCGACGGTGGAGCCGCCGTTCTGCAGCACCTTGATGCGGTCGCCATCGAGGCCGCGGATGATGGGTCGGCTGGCGTTGGGGCCGAAGTAGCTCGACGACACGCCAGGCAGCTTGTCCAGCGTCTCGCCGAGCGTGCTGTTCTGGCGCAGCGACAGCGCGTCACCGCTCAGTGCTGAGACCGGCGCGACCATGTCGTTCAGCTCGCTGCCAAGCGGGTTCGCGGTGACCACCACTTCCTTGAGGGTGGCGGCAGCGGGCGCGGCGGTGGTCGCGGGTTCGCTTGCGGTCTGGGCAAACGCGCTGGTGGAAACAATCAGGGCAGCAATGGCTGCCGGCGGCGTGCGCCGCAGGATGGGGTGATGCAGGGTATGAGACATGGCTCGCGATTCGATGCGATGGCAATCGGGCGGACGGCCGTGCCGGTGGCGGTGGTGCGCGCGCTCCGCACGATCAGGTGCGGGACGGGCGCAAAGCCGGCCGGCATGGACGCACGCGTTCGTACTGCGGGCAGGCGGCATGGCCGCGGCCCGGATCAGGCGAAGGCGGGCGAGTGCGCCGGCGGCGCGCGCGAGCGGAAGGGGTAGGCGGAGGGAAGATCGGGCCAGCGCCAGGCCAGGTTGGCCGGCTTGACCGGCTTGCCGAAGGCCGGCGTGATCGCCGGCAGGTGGCAGAAATGGCTGTCGGCGACGGTGGCGCCATCGAACAGCACGCACGAGTGGCCCGCCAGCTTCTGCGCGAACGGACTGGCGTCGCCATGATCCGCGGAGCCCGCTTCGGCGGCCATGACCGACAGCGGCGCGCCCATCAGGCCACCGTGGGCCACACGGTGAACAAGGCCCGCATGCTGCGCGCCCAGCAGGCACAGCACCAGCCACAGGGACTGCCACAGCCCCGGACCACGCGCGCGCAGGCGGACGAGAGACCGGGTGATCTCAGTGATCATGCGGGTGGCCACAGTCGCAGTCGCCGTGCGTGTGGTCATGGCCGTGATGATGGCCATGGCCGTGATCGTGGCCCTCGTCGTCGAAGGCATCTTCCCAGGCGGGGAACGGGTCGGCATATGCGGCCCAGGCATCGGGGCCGGCAGCCATTTCGGCGTCGGTCAGCAGGCAGGTGTCGAGGCAGGCTTCCAGCGCGTTGCGGTCGAGATCCACGCCGACCAGCGCCAGTTCCTGGCGGCGATCCCCGTATGGCGCCGGCTGGCCGTCCTCGAGCATGTCGGCGTCCAACGCCGCGCGGTCCGCCGCATCGGTCGGCCATTCGGACGGATCGAGCGCGGCCCACCATGCGCCCGCGGCGGCGGGACGGCATACGCCGCCGGCCTGGGCCCAGTCGCCGGCGATGCCCATGCGGCTGGCGAGCCAGAACAGGCCCTTGGAACGCAGCACGTTGCCATGCTCGCGCATCCATTCGGTATGGATCAGGTCGGCAAAGCGGCCAGGATGAAACGGCCGGCGGCGGCGGTAGACAAAGCCGCCGACGCCATGGGACTCCGGCAACGACTCGCCGCGCTGCAGCGCCAGCCAGCCTGGTGCGCTGGCGGTTTCCTCGAAGTCAAAACGGTTTGTGTCCAGCACGCTCGCGGCCGGAACCTTGCCGAAGCTCGCCGGGATGACTTCCGCGCGTGGGTTGAACGCGCGCAGGATGGCGCCGAGCTGCGCCAGCGCATCGGCGCTGACGAGATCCGCCTTGTTCAGCACGATCACATCGGCGAACTCGACCTGGGCGATCAGCACGTCGACCACGGTGCGGTCATCCTCATCGCTGTCATCGGCCTGCGGCGCGACGCGGTCCCGCAGGAACTCGGCGTCGTTGACGTCGCGCTGGAAGGCTGAGGCATCCACCACGGTGACCAGTGTGTCCAGACGCAAGGCAGTGCCCGCGCCGTGCTCGTCTTCGAACAGAACGGCCTCGGCGATTGCCATGGGGTCATCCGTTCCCTCGGCCTCAAGCAGCAGGTGATCGAAACTGCCGCTGCTCGCAAGCCCGGTGGCCTCCGGCAAATTGCCGGCCACGCCTACGCGCTTGCCGGCACTGGCGGCAAGCAGATGCTGCAGCAAGCTGGACTTGCCGGCGCCAGTGAATCCGGACAGCACGGTAACGGGCAGGCGATTGGCCATGGTAGGGACGAGCAAAGGGGCGCCGTGCGGCGCACCCGGTGTTATTGCAACAAAGTTGCGACTGTACCAGAAAGGCCCTGCCGCCGACAGCCGGCAGGCCTAGACCATAGTAATGTCGTGGACGCGCCGCGACAAAGTAAAACGGCCCGGGAGATCCGGGCCGTCGGGGCAATCAGAAGCGGGCGCTGGCTCAGTCGCCGAACAGCTTCTGGCGCAGTTCGCGGCGCTGCTGGGCTTCGAGCGACAGCGTGGCGGTCGGACGGGCCAGCAGGCGCGGCACGCCGATCGGCTCGCCGGTTTCCTCGCACCAGCCGTAATCGCCGGATTCGATGCGGGTCAGCGACTGCTCGACCTTCTTGAGCAGCTTGCGCTCGCGGTCGCGCGTGCGCAGTTCCAGGGCGTGCTCTTCCTCGATCGTGGCGCGGTCAGCCGGATCCGGCACGATGACCGTTTCGCGCAGGTGCTCCGTGGTCTGATCAGCGTTCTTCAGGATTTCGTCGCGCAGCTGCTCAAGGCGATGCTTGAAGAAGGCGAGCTGCGCTTCGTTCATGTAATCCTTGTCGCTCATCTTCAGGATTTCAGCTTCAGTCAGAAGTTTGTTGCTGCTCATGGTTGCTGCTGATTCTCTTGTTGATCTGACCGGCGGCGTCTGGGTCCGCTCGGGTGCTGTGTCCGCGTGCTTGCGCGGGGCGGACGTTTCACTCTGGCTGGCTGCAGTCTTGCTGCTTCGCGGGCCTCCCTTGGTCTCGACCGCGCCGGCGTGGGCCGTACCGCCGCGGGGAGCCGGCGCAGCCTTCACAGACTGCGCCTTGAGCGTCTCTGCCGCGGCACTACCTGTCTTGCTGCGGCTTTCTTTGGTCTTTGTTGCGGCTGTCATGGGGACACCTCTCTCTCGCGTCGGTATGGAACGGCGCGTGCCGGGATCCCCAAGCGGAGGGCGGTCTCCGCACGAAGCCCTGCGACCGCACCTGCCGGCGGCCTGCCTCGTGCTGACGACAACCGCCGCCCTGCAACACCGGCGGCGGGAAAAAGGTGCGCCGTCGGTATCAAATCCGGCCTATTGTACTTGAACAAAATTTTCCAAGATACGGAAAAGGCCTTGCCATAACTTCGGTGTTTCCCCGGTACCCCGAATGGGGGAGATCTCGGGGACGACACGTAGCGAGGGGCCGCTATGAGGCGGCTGCCGCACTCAGGCCAGGCAGTTGGCCAGGCCTTTCAGAATCGCGTCCCGGGGCAGGTCCACGCCGATGAACACCATCTTGGTGCCGGGAGTCTCGTCCTCCCACTTGGCGCCGACGTCGCTGCCCATCAACTGGTGGACACCCTGGAACACGACTTTCCGGTCCACACCCTCCATATATAGTACGCCCTTGTAGCGCAAGAGTTTTTCACCGTAGACGGCCAGGATGCCCGACAGGAATTCCTCCAGCTTGCCATAGTGGAACGGCTTGTCGCTGCGGAAGACGAACGACGCGATGTGGTCGGTGTGGTGGTGATGGTGGTGGTGGTCGTGGCTGTGGTCATGGCCACAGTCCGTGCCGCAGTGCTCGCCGTGCTCGTGCTTGTGATCATGGTCGTGATCGTCGGCGCTGAGGAATTCCGGGTCGATCTCCAGCTTGGCGTTCAGGTTGAAGCCGCGCAGGTCGAAGATGGTGTCGATCGGCGCTTCGCCGAAATTGGCCTGGCGGATCGGCGCGCGCGGATTCATGTGCAGCAGGCGGTGGCGCAGGTCGGCCACTTCGGCTTCGCTGACCAGGTCCGACTTGGTGATGAAGATGGCGTCGGCAAAGCCGACCTGGCGCTGGGCTTCTTCCTGCTTGTCGAGCTGCAGGTGAGCATGCTTGGCATCGACCAGCGTGATCACCGCGTCCAGCAGGTAGCGCGAGGCGATCTCGTCGTCCATGAAGAAGGTCTGTGCCACCGGGCCCGGATTGGCCACGCCCGTGGTTTCGATGACCACGCGGTCGAAGTCGAACTCGCCGGCGTCGCGCTTGGTCATCAGGTCGGACAGCGCCTGGACCAGGTCGCCCCGGATGGTGCAGCAGATGCAGCCGTTGCTCATCTGCACGATCTGCTCGCGGCCGTCCTGCACCAGGATCTCGTTGTCGATGTTTTCTTCGCCGAATTCGTTCTCGATCACGGCGATCTTCATGCCGTGCTGCTCGGTGAGGATGCGCTTGAGCAGGGTGGTTTTGCCGCTGCCGAGGAAGCCGGTCAGGATCGTGACCGGGATCAGTTTGGACATGGGTGGGTTCTCCGGGGGAATGGGGACGTCTCAGGACGGGCAGCCTGGCAGCCGCGGCATGCGCGCGCCGCAGTCGGCGCACACGCCGTTCACGGTCAGTTCGACATGTTCGATGGCAAAGCCGCTGGGCACGCGCGGGGGGGCGGGCTGTGCCGGGACGCTGGCGTCGTCGAGGCAGAAGGTGCGGTCGCAGCGCGTGCAGTGGAAGTGGCTGTGCTGGCGATGCACCTCGGCGCGCGCGGCCTCGTGCTCGATCAGGCTGAAGCGGAACACCCGGTCGTTGCCGGCGCGCTTCTGCGCCACGCCTTGCTCCACCAGCCAGTCCAGCACGCGATACACCGTGACGCGGTCGATGGCCTCGCCCGCTCCGGGCAGGCGGTCGATCACGGCCTGGTGCGTCAGGGCCTCGTCGCTGGCGATCAGGCAGGCAAGGATGCACAGCCGCGGCTGCGTCACGCGGGCGCCTAGCCGGCGCAAGCGTTCCTGGGCTGCTTCGAAAACGGCCGGCGCGGGTGGGGTGTCGGGCTGGCTCGGGATCAGACGGGTCATGCGGAAGATTTAACCATAGGCCCCGCGCTGTTGCAATTCAGTTGCGTGTGGGCCGGCCGCAGTGGCTCCGTATATTCCCGCTGCCTGTCGCATCAAGATGCAGCGGGTTAGCCCTGATTCCGTCTGAATGTCTGCAGTTGGTAACATCAACGCCCGGCCCGGCCGTCATACAAGCCATACAGTCGAATGGGCCGCGCTGCCAACAGCCATGGTCGATCGCGCAACGGGACTACCCCGCCTGATTGCGCACGGACCGCGTCATGACACGCGGCATCCGGCACCGGCGGCGCTTTGCAGACGGAAAGAATTGGAGAGCACTATGAAACGAGTTGCAAAATTGGTCGCCGCAGTCGCGGCAGTGGGCGCGATGGGCGCATCTGTCGGCGCGCAGGCTCAGGACTATCCGGGCGGCAAGCCGATTTCGGCCGTGGTGCCCTTCTCGGCAGGCGGTCCGACCGACAAGGTCGCGCGCGAACTGACGGCGATCATGTCCAAGCACCTGGGCACGACCGTTGTGATCGAGAACCTCGGCGGTGCTGGCGGCACCATCGGCGCCAAGAAGGTGGCCCAGTCCAAGAACGACGGCTACACGGTGCTGATCCACCATATCGGCATGGCCACTGCCCCGGCGCTGTACCGCAACCTGGGCTTCGATCCGCTCAAGGACTTCGAGATGGTGGGCGAGATTGCGGACGTGCCGATGATCATGGTCGGCAACAAGCAATTGCCGCCGAATAGCTTCAAGGACCTGCTGCCGTACATCAAGGCCAATGCCAGCAAGCTGTCGCTGGCCAATGCCGGCATCGGTTCGGCCTCGCACCTGTGCGGCCTGCTGTTCCAGAGCGCGATCCAGACCGAGTTGACCACGGTGCCGTACAAGGGTGCCGCACCGGCGCTGACCGATATCCTGGGCGGCCAGGTCAACCTGCTGTGCGACCAGACCACCAACCTGGCTGGCCACCTCAAGGCCGGTTCGGTCAAGCCGTACGCGGCCATGCAGGCGCGCCGCGTGGAAGCGTTCAAGGACGTGCCGACCGCGCAGGAGCAGGGCATGCCGGGCGTCGAAGTCAAGGTCTGGCACGCCATGTACGCACCCAAGGGCACGCCGAAGCCGGTGATCGACAAGCTGTCGGCCGCGCTGCAAAAGTCCGTGACCGACCCGGTATTCCGCGCCAAGATGGCCGAGCTGGGTGCCGAGGCGGTGCCGGCACAGCGCGCCACGCCGGATTCGCTGCGCACCTACCTGAGTGCGGAAATCAACAAGTGGACCCCGGTGATCAAGAAGGCCGGCGTCTATGCCGACTGAGTGATGCGAGAGGCGGGGGTGCCGGTTGGTGCTGCCTGCCTCGAACCAGCAAAAAGGCCATGCGACTGCGCATGGCCTTTTTGTTTTGCGGGCGACCGAACCGTACCGGGCGCGGCGGCGTCCTATATTTGTCAGATTGCGTGGATGCGACTGCGCACCTGCCGATGGCGTAGCGCCGGGCGGCCCTTGAAACCGGCCTGATGCGTCGCCACCTACCGTCCTGACATATTCACGGAAGCCACCATGGAACAGTATCACGGCACTACCATCGTCAGCGTCCGCCGCGGCAATCAGGTCGCGCTCGGCGGTGATGGTCAGGTCACTCTCGGCAATATCGTGATGAAGGGCACCGCCCGCAAGGTGCGCCGCATCTACAACGGCAAAGTGCTGGTTGGGTTTGCCGGCAGCACGGCCGACGCGTTTTCGCTGCTGGACCGCTTCGAGGCCAAGCTGGAAAAGTACCAGGGCAACCTGACCCGCGCCGCGGTCGACCTCGCCAAGGACTGGCGGTCGGACCGCGCGCTGCGCCGGCTGGAAGCCATGCTAATTACAGCCGACCGCGACACCACGCTGGTCATCACCGGCAACGGCGACGTGCTGGACCCCGAGGGCGGCATCGCCGCGATTGGCTCGGGCGGCTCGTACGCGCAGTCGGCCGCGAAGGCGCTGGTGGAGAACACCGAGCTGGCGCCGAAGGACGTGGTCGAGAAAGCGCTGACCATCGCCGGCGAGCTCTGCATCTACACCAACACCAACTTCGTCATCGAAACGCTGGAATAAGCGCCGCCCGGCCCGCGCACGGGCCGGCACGCCCCCACTGAACGGATACCATGTCGCATACCATGACCCCGTCGGAAATCGTTTCCGAACTCGACAAGCACATCATCGGCCAGAACAAGGCCAAGAAGGCCGTGGCCGTGGCGCTGCGCAACCGCTGGCGCCGCCAGCAGGTGGCCGATCCGCTGCGCCAGGAAATCACGCCCAAGAACATTTTGATGATCGGCCCGACCGGCGTCGGCAAGACCGAGATCGCGCGCCGCCTGGCCAAGCTGGCGGATGCGCCCTTCATCAAGATCGAGGCGACCAAGTTCACGGAAGTCGGCTACGTCGGCCGTGACGTGGACACCATCGTGCGCGACCTGGCCGAGATGGCGATCAAGCAGACGCGCGAATCCGAGATGAAGAAGGTGCGCACCAAGGCCGAAGAAGCGGCCGAGGACCGCCTGCTCGACGTGCTGCTGCCGCCGCCGCGCGACATCGGCTTCTCGCAGCCCGAAGAGAAGGATTCCAACACGCGCCAGGTATTCCGCAAGAAGCTGCGCGAAGGCCAGCTCGACGACAAGGACATCGAACTGGAAGTCGCCGCCGGCCTGCCGAGCATGGACATCATGGGGCCGCCGGGCATGGAGGAAATGACCGAGCAGATCCGCTCGATGTTCGCCGGCATGGGGCAGGGCAAGAAGCATCGCCGCAAGATGAAGGTCAAGGAAGCCTTCAAGCTGCTGATCGACGAAGAGGCCGCCAAGCTCGTCAATGACGAAGAGCTCAAGCACAAGGCCATTGCCAACGTCGAGCAGAACGGCATCGTGTTCCTGGACGAGATCGACAAGATCGCCAACCGCAGCGAAATGGGCGGCGGCGAAGTGTCGCGCCAGGGCGTGCAGCGCGACCTGCTGCCGCTGGTGGAAGGCACTACGGTGAGCACCAAGTACGGGATGATCAAGACCGACCACATCCTGTTTATCGCCTCGGGTGCGTTCCACCTGTCCAAGCCGAGCGACCTGATTCCCGAACTGCAGGGCCGCTTCCCGATCCGCGTCGAGCTCGACTCGCTGTCCGTGCAGGACTTCGAGGCCATCCTGACGCAGACCGACGCGAGCCTGACCAAGCAGTACCAGGCGCTGCTGAAGACCGAAGAGGTCGAGCTGCAGTTCGCGCCGGACGGCATCCGCCGGCTGGCCGAGATCGCGTTCTCGGTCAACGAGAAGGTCGAGAACATCGGCGCGCGCCGGCTGTACACGGTGATGGAGCGGCTGCTGGAAGACCTGTCGTTCCACGCGACCAAGTCGTCGGGCGAGACGGTGACGGTCGATGCCGTCTACGTCAACGAGCGGCTCGGCGATCTGGCGGTGAACGAAGACCTGTCGCGCTACGTGCTGTAAGCGCGACGGCGGATCGCCAACAAGAAGGGCGCACCTGGTGCGCCCTTTTTTGCGTCTGCGCCGAACGTATCAGTGCGAATGCCCGTGCGCGTGTCCCTCGGGCGCCAGCACCTCCAGTGCCGCGGCGGGCGATTTCAGGTCGCGCGTGGTCTGCCCATCGGCCGGCACCTGTGTCCATTCGGCCGTGCCGTTCTCGCACTCCTGCACCACCGGGAAGTAGAGCTTGCCGCCTTGCTCGGGCAGCTTCATCAGCATCACGAATTCATCGAAATGCGCGTCGGCCAGCGTGCCGCCGAACCAGCGCAGCGTGCGCACGTCCTCGGTCATCAGCTTGCCGTGCGACTGGACCGGCCTGGCCAGCGGCGCGCGCTTGACCTCGAGTTGCCAGCCGGCCTTGGGCTGCGGATGCGCGCCCTGCACGCCTTCGGGAATGGTGACGGTGATGGCGCGCGTGGCGCTGCCGTTGCAGCCATGGCCGACCATCAGCGCGCCCTTGTAATAGCTGCCGGCTTCCGCCTGTTTCTGCTCGAAGACGACGTGGCCCGATGCGGTGGCGGACAGCGCCATCAGCGCCGCCGGCAGCAGCCACTGGCGTGCCTGCCGGCGCGGGGAAAGCGGGAAATGCATGAAGAGCTCCTTGTCAGGCCGCAAGTCTAGCGTTGCACGCTGCGGCGCGCGCTGGCGCCGGATGCGGCTTAGTGCCGCACCTTGGCTGCGCCCTCCTAGGACAAGGCTTCATGTCAGGGCGTATCGGGGTGCCACCTGTCGGTAAGGTTGGTAAGCATTGGTAAGCACACTGGCGCACACCCATCGCGCAATGAGACGCTTGCGCACCTTGAGCCCATGGCAGATGCGGGAGCCACCGCATTGCAAACTACCTACTGGCAGGAGGAAAACCTGGTGAAGACACAATTCAGCCGCGTCATGATCGCGACCGCCGGCCTGCTGGCCACGCTGGCGGCGGCCACTGCATTCCTGTGCATGCGTCCGGCGAACGCCACCGCGCATGCCCCCCATCACGGCAACCTGGGCGCCGCGGCGGTCGCCGCCACGCTGGCACTGCAATCCGGAGAGCTTTTCACGCTGGCGGACCGCCACGCGAGTGATGCCTTGCGCGTCGTCGCGCAGGGCGATGGCCCCGATGGCGCGGGCGACGCGCTCGAGTGGGACTACGTTCAGCTTCGCCTGTAAAGGATCGCCGCGGGCTGAGCGGAATCGCCTTTGGCTCAGCGCGACACCGGGCGCTTGCCCAGCTTGCGTTGCAAGGTGCGCCGATGCATGTTGAGCGCGCGCGCAGTCGCCGAGATATTGCCGGCGTGTTCGTTCAGGACGCGCTGGATATGCTCCCATTCGAGCCTGGCCACCGACAGCGGCACCGGCTCTTCCAGCGCGGCTTCCGCCGCATCTTCCGAGATGCCCGCCATCAGGGCGGTAAGGATCGAATCCACGTTCGCGGGTTTGGCCAGATATTCATCCGCCCCCTGCTTCACCGCGGCGACTGCCGTGGCAATGCTCGCGTAGCCGGTCAGGATCAGGATGCGCGCGTCCGGCAGCGCCTGGCGCAGCGGCCCCACCAGTTGCAGGCCCGATTCGGCCGCGGCCGTGCTGCCCGCCTCGGGCGGCGGCCCCAGGTGCAGGTCCAGCGTGACGTAGGCGAACGCCGTGCGCGCGGCCAGCGCAAGCGCCGTGCTGGTGTTGTGCGCGACCTGCACGGCGTAGCCGCGGCGTGTCAGCGCGCGGGCCAGCGTGCCGGAGAACACGGCATCGTCGTCGATGACCAGGAAGGGCGAGCCTGCCGGCGCCATCGACTCGGGAACCGGATGGTGGATAACGGTCATGACGGATTCACTGCAAGGGTGGAAGAGGCCGGCACGCGCAGCGCCGCGACGGTGCCGCCGCCGGGACGGTCCTGCCACGCGAGCCCGCCGCCCATTTGCCGCGCGCCGCTTTGCGCCAGGTACAGGCCGATGCCCTGGCCGCCGTGCGGGCTGGCGACGGGCGCTTCGCCCAACTGCGCGTGCAGCGCGGGCGGAATGCCGTCGCCGCGGTCGCTCACGCGAAACGCCAGGTCGCCATGCTCGAGCGCAATGTCGAGCTGCAGCGGCATCTGCGCGCGCCCGGCCGATTGCTGGCTGCGCGCGGCGTTGTCGAGCAGGATGGTCAGGATCTGTCCCACGCGGGCGGGCTCGATCGCGAGTTCGCCAGCCTGAGGCGAGGCGCTGGCTTGCAGCGTGGCATTGGGGTGGCGCAGCTGCCAGCGCTCCGCGAAGCTGCCCAGCCATGCGTCGATGCGCTGCGGCGCCAGCGTGGCCGGATCTTCGCGCAGGCGCGCCAGGATCGTGCGGCACAGTTCCAGTTGCTGCTCCACGGTGAGCAGGTCCGGCAGGTAATCGGCCACCGGCGTGGCGCCGCGCGCGCGGTCCGAGGCGTCGCCGCGCAGTTCGCCCGCAATGACCGCCAGCGTCGCCAGCGGCGTGCCGATCTCATGTGCGACCGCCGCGGCCTGGGCATTGAGGTCTTCCACGCGTGCTTCACGCAGCAGCTGTTCGCGGGCCAGGTGCAGTTGCGCCTCGCGCTGTCGCAGCACGCCGGAAAGCCGTGCCACGAACAGGGCGATCATCACCGCGCTGGCCACGAAATTCAGCCACATGCCGGCCAGGTGGTAGTTCACCGCCTTGTCGGGATCGTGCAGGTCCAGCGGCAGGTACTCGAACAGCAGCACCGTGTAGCAGGCCAGCGCGTAGCAGGCGAGCGCCACCACTTGCCGCCACGGCAGGATGGCCGCGGCGATGGCCAGGCCCGGCAGGTAGAACGAGACGAAGGGGTTGGTGGCGCCGCCCGTATAGAACAGGATCGCGGACAGTGCGGTCAGGTCGACGAGGAACTGGCCCATCAGCTCGGCTTCGCCGGGCGCCGTGCCGTGGCGGGTGTGCAGCCGCAGGCGCAGGCCGGTCAGCACGTTGAACAGCGCCTGCAGGGCGAAGACCACCAGCAGGGGGCTGGTCGGCAGCGCGACGCCGATAATCGGCTCGCACGACATCATGCCCAGTGCCTGCCCGGCCAGGAGCGCCCAGCGCAGCCAGAACAGCCGGCGCAGGCTCACCAGGCTCGGGCGCGCGGCCGGGCCGGCCGGAAGCGGCGGCGAGGCGGTGAGGGCTGGCGGGTGGGTCACGGCAGGGACGGCATGCATGCACGCGAGTGTATCAATGCGGCCCGCAGGCGCCGGCCAGTGCGACACCTTGCCGCATTGGTCGCGCGGGGGCGGTGCTGCCAGACTGTCGGGTTATCCGCGCCGCCGGCACCAGCCTGCGGTGGCGTGGTCTAATGTCTGCTTTCGGGGAGCCCTGTATGCAAGCCAAATTCGTGCAAGCCAAATTCCACGCGGCCACGCTGGCCGCTTCGTTCGCCATGCTGGCCTCGGGCGCTGCGCTGGCGCAGGTCGATGTCAGCAACGCCTGGGTGCGCGGCACGGTGCCGACCCAAACGGCGTCGGGCGCCTTCATGGTCCTGCACGCACATGAGAATGCAAAGCTGGTCGGCGTGTCGTCGCCGGTCGCGGTGGCCGAGCTGCACGAGATGAAGATGGAAGGCAACGTCATGCGCATGCGCCAGTTGCAGTCGCTGGACCTGCCGAAGATGCAGGACGTGGAACTCAAGCCCGGCGGCTACCACGTGATGCTGATGGACCTGAAAGGCCAGCTCAAGAAAGGCGACACGGTGCCCATCACGCTCAAGATCGAGCAGGGCGGCAAGGTCATCGAGCAAAAGGTGAACGCCGAAGTGCGCGATATGACCGCGAGTGCCGCCAGCCCGGCTGGCCACGGCGATCACAAGCACTGAATCTGACTGGACTGCGGGGCAGCCATGGCCAACAAGCAGCTCGGCACCCGGCAGAAGATGGTGTTCCGCGGCGGCACTGGCTCGCCGCCGCCGCGTGACAAGCGCGACGGCCGCAAGCCAGGTCCGCCGCAGACCGGCAACGCGGCAGGCAAGACGCCGGTGCGGCGTCAGCCGCGCAAGCTGATCGGTTCGTCCGATTCCTGAGCGGCCGCGGCGGCCTGCACGCGTTCGCGCAGCCAGGTATGGCCCGGATCGGCGTCCGTGCGGTCGTGCCAGATCATGCTGAAGGTGAAGTTCTCGAGCGCGAACGGCGGATCGAAGACCGCGTAGCGCGGGTCCGCTTCCAGCGCGGCCAGGCTGCGGCGTGCGGTGGTCAGGACGAGGTTGGTCCCCGCGATCAGCGCCGGCGCCACGCTCCAGTGCGGCACCACGCAGGCGATCTTGCGGCGCCCGCCAATTTTTGCCACGGCCGCGTCGATGGCATCGACCCGCTCGCTGTGCGTGGCGACCAGCACATGCGAACGCGCGAGGTAGGCAACCTGATCCAGCCGGCCCGCATCGCGCACCGTGGCCGCGTCGACCGCACACGCGTAGCTTTCCTCGAACAGGGCGACCGCATGCACGTCTTCAGGCTGATGGGAGAAGACGCCCAGCGCCATGTCGATCTCGCCATCGGCCACTTGCGCCGTCATGGCTTCGCGGCTGGCCTGGGTTACCACCAGGTCGATATTCGGCGCGGCCTTGCGCACCGCGCGCAGCAGCCGCGGCAGCACCACCAGCGCGCCGTAGTCGGACATGGCCAGGCGGAAGCTGCGGCGCGCCGTTGACGGCTGGAAGCCGCCCGGACCGAGCAGGATGCGCACCTGCGCCAGCGCTTCGGCGAGAGGTCCGGAGATTTCATGGGCGCGGGCACTCGGCACCAGACCGCCCTTGCCGCGTACCAGGATAGGGTCGTCGAGCAGCTGGCGCAGGCGTCCCAGTGCGTGGCTGACGGCGGGCTGGCTCAGGTGCAGGCGCAGCGCTGCGCGCGAGATATGGCGTTCGGCCAGCAGTGCTTCCAGCACCACCAGCAGGTTCAGGTCGATTCCGCGTAGGGTATTCATTCCGCGAATGTTAAACGTATGAAAGCAGAATTGGAAATTCATTCTGCGATATTTCACACTGTCGGGTACCGAATATTGCCTTACGGAGTGCGCCATGTCCGGCACGACGCTGCCCGCGAA
This sequence comes from Cupriavidus sp. C3SS-1, assembly GCF_057073755.1. Taxonomy (NCBI): domain Bacteria; kingdom Pseudomonadati; phylum Pseudomonadota; class Betaproteobacteria; order Burkholderiales; family Burkholderiaceae; genus Cupriavidus; species Cupriavidus sp. C3SS-1. The sequence goes on from NZ_CP172699.1 coordinate 194,068, forward strand.
CCTGCTTCTCCCATTTGCCACCGCCATGCTGGCCGGTGCCGCGATCCCGATCCAGGCCGGCGCCAATGCAACGCTGGGCCGGGCGCTCGGGCATCCGCTATGGGCCACCGTGGCGTCGCTGCTGGTCAGCCTTGCCGCCATCGTGCCGTTGCTGTGGCTGCTAAAGGTGCCGCTGCCAGCGCTTCCAGTTGCGGCTCGCCAGCCGGCATGGATGTGGATCGGAGGTGTGCTAGGCGTGTTCTATATCACGGCGGCGCTGCTCATGGCGCCGCGCCTGGGCGCCGGCGGCTTTATCGCCGCGGTCGTCGCGGGCCAGGTGGCAGCGGCCTTGCTGGTCGATCAGTTCGGGCTGGCTGGCTTCGCAGTGCGCGCGCTGACGCCGGGGCGTCTCGCCGGCGCGGCGCTGATCGTCGCCGGCATGGTGGTGATGCAGTGGAGTTCGGCGCAAGCACGGCCCCAAGCCGCGCCGCCGCTTCAGTCCGGCGCCTGAAGTTGCTCCTGCCTCTTTTTCAGGCAAGCGGGGCACAGACAATGCTGGTCCGGCACGATCCTGCGCGCGGGCAGCAGCGGCTGGCTGGCGCACCAGCACCCGGGCAGGCCAGCCACATGGCCGCATACGAAGCCTGCGCCGCATTCGCTGCAGTGTTCGACCGGGCGCAACTGCCCCGTAAGGACAGTGGACGGATCGGTCATGGCCGGCTCCGCGGCGGTTCGTCGCCATCCTGGCCCATGCGGTGCATGGCCGAGCGCATCAGCCGCATCTGCGCGTCGAAACGCGTGCAGGCCGCGCAGATCAGCAGATGGCCGCGCATGCGCACGCGCTCGGTCCAGCCGAGCGGGCGGTCCATGGCCTTCATGGTGAGGTGGTGGACTTCCTCGCAGTCGGGCAGCAGGCGGTGAGGGCGTGGCGAGTCGGACATGGATTCGTGTCGGGGTCCTTGCGGGCGGGTCAGCGTGCCTTGCCGGCGCCGGGCGGCAGCCCGAACCAGTTCAGCTCCAGGCATTCGCGCAGGCGCATGCGGGCGCGGTACAGGATCACCCAGACATTGGTCGCGCTGAGCTGCAGATCCTGACAGATTTCTTCGGTCTCCAGCTCCAGCCACTCGCGCATCATGAACACGCGCGCCGTCTTCGCCGGCAGGCGGTCGACGCAGGCCTGCAGCACCTCGAAGAACTCGCGCCGCTCCAGTGTGCGATCGGGGTTGCCCCAATCGGACGGCATGTCCTGGTAGTGGCCGTTGCGGGTGAAGAGCGCGTCGAAGGCATCCTGCTCAGACTGGGCCGCGCCGTCGTCGTCCGTGGCCAGGGCCAGGCGGACCTCGCGTCGTCCGCTGCGCAGCAGGTCGATGATCTTGTGCTTGAGGATGCCGATCAGGTAGGTCTTCAATGCCGACTGGCCGGTAAAGCGCTCCGGGTGTTCCAGCACGGCCAGCAGGGTGTCGGACACCGCGTCCTCGGCCAGTGCTTCGTCGCGCAATTGCAATCGGGCGAAGCGCAGCAAGTGGGGGCGCAGGGACTCCAGGTCGGCGGTGTCGTGAGGCATCGGGGCGGCGGGGGCGGACGCTGTTGCGCAAAGATGACGCCGGCGCGCCGTGTCGTGCGCCACGCGGCGCATCGGGACGGCTTGTGCCGGGCCTCTGGGGCCGGCTGCCCGCGCTCCTCGCGGATTCTTGTAAAATCGGCGCCTGCCGTGGCCCTATGGTGCACTTTCGGGTGATCCCCGCGAGTTTCCCCGCCAGGTCTGCGGCCGATTTGCCATCATACCTGTTGAATCTCACGGATGTCCCAAGCCATGAACGCCGACCACCCCGGAGCTGCCGCGACTGCGGTGGCCGCTATTGCCCCCGCCCTCAAAGCCGAGATTCTCGCCGAGGCGCTGCCCTATATCCGCAAGTTTCACGGCAAGACCATCGTGGTCAAGTACGGCGGCAATGCCATGACCGAGGAAAAGCTCAAGCACGGTTTCGCGCGCGACGTGATCCTGCTGAAGCTGGTCGGCATGAATCCGGTGGTGGTGCACGGCGGCGGGCCGCAGATCGATGAGGCGCTCAAGAAGGTCGGCAAGGTGGGCACCTTCGTGCAGGGCATGCGCGTCACCGACGAAGAGACCATGGAAGTGGTCGAGTGGGTGCTCGGCGGCGAAGTCCAGCAGGACATCGTGATGCTGATCAACCAGTATGGCGGCCAGGCCGTGGGCCTGACCGGCAAGGACGGCGGCCTGATCCGCGCCAAGCGCCTGCAGATGCCGGACCGCGAAAACCCGGGCGCCTTCATCGACATCGGCTACGTCGGCGATATCGAGGCGATCAACCCGGCCGTGGTCAAGGCGCTGCAGGACGACGCCTTCATCCCGGTGATCTCGCCGATCGGCTTCTCCGACGACGGCCAGGCCTACAACATCAACGCCGACGTGGTGGCCGGCAAGATGGCCGAGATCCTCAAGGCCGAGAAGCTGGTGATGATGACCAACATCCCCGGCGTGATGGACAAGAAGGGCAACCTGCTGACCGACCTGTCCGCGCGCGAGATCGAGGAGCTGTTCGCCGACGGCACCATCTCGGGCGGCATGCTGCCCAAGATCTCGTCGGCGCTCGACGCCGCCAAGAGCGGCGTGCATTCGGTGCACATCATCGACGGCCGCATCGAGCATTCGCTGCTGCTGGAAATCCTGACCGAACAGGCGTTCGGCACGATGATCCGCTCGCACTGAGCGGCATCCGCGGGGCGGCGCGCCCATCTGCGCGCTGCCCGCTGCCTCCTTCCTCCTTTGCAATTCCAACAGTCCGGCGTGCCATACAGTCATTCCACTTCGCGCCGCGTGCCGGTGCGCCTGCGCCGCCGGCCGGCCGGCGACCAGTCCGGCGACACGGTGTGGCTGTTCGACCTGGACAACACGCTGCACGACGCCTCGCACGCGATCTTCCCGGCGATCAACCGGCTGATGACAGCGTATGTCGCGCGCGTGCTCGGCTGCGACGACGCTACCGCGAGCCGCGTGCGCGTGGACTACTGGCAACGCTATGGGGCGACGCTGCTCGGCATGATCCGCCACCACGGCGTGGACCCGGCGGATTTCCTGCGCGCTGCGCACGAGTTCCCGGAACTGGCCGACATGGTGCGGGTGCGGCGCGGGCTGGCCGCGCATCTGCGCCGGCTGCCAGGGCGCAAGATCATCGTCACCAACGCGCCGCAGGACTATGCGCGCGCGGTGCTCGATATTGCCGGCATCAGCCATTGCTTCGAGCGCGTGGTGGCGATCGAGCATATGTGGGTGCACGGGCACCTGCGCCCCAAGCCTGACCGGCGCATGCTGCGCCGCCTGCTGGCGCAGACCGGCATCGCGCCGCACCGCGCGGTACTGGTGGAAGACACGCTGTCGCACCTCAAGCGCTACGCCGGCATGGGTATCCGCACGGCGTGGGTAACGGGCTACCTGCGCATGATCGCGCCGTCGCGCCCGCACGTGGTTGCCGCGCCGGAAGCGGCGGGCAGCCGCGGCGATGCCGCGGTGCGCTCCACGCTCGAGGCCGAAGACCGCCAGCACGCCAGCCATGCCGCGCAGGAGCGCTCGGTGACGCTGGTCGCGGCCGAATCCCAGGTGCCGCCCGCTGCCGGGGCCGCCGCGCTGTCGCCGCAGTCGCAGCCCGACGCGCCGCGCGTGCGGGCGCGCGTGCCGAACCGGCCGGCCTATGTGGACATAAAAGTACAATCCATGCATCAACTACAACGAAGAATGCGGAGAACCGGGTCATGATGGAAAGCAACGGAACCCCGCCGGAGGCGGTCCTGCCGGAAGGGCAGGACGACGCGCCGGCGAGCGAGAGCGCGCCGCCGGCGCGCAAGCGCCCGCGGCCGGGCGAGCGCCGCGTCCAGATCCTGCAGACGCTGGCGGCCATGCTGGAGCATCCGCGCGGGGAAAAAATCACCACCGCCGCGCTGGCGGGGCGCCTGAGCGTGTCGGAAGCGGCGCTGTACCGCCATTTCGCCAGCAAGGCGCAGATGTTCGAAGGACTGATCGCCTTCATCGAGCAGACCGTATTCGGCCTGATCAACCAGATCACGGCCAACGAAGAGCACGGCCTGCGCCAGGTGCAGGCCATCGTGCGCATGCTGCTGTCGTTCGCCGAGAAGAACCCCGGCATGACCCGCGTGCTGACGGGCGAGGCGCTCGTGGGGGAGCACGAGCGCCTGCAGGAGCGCATCAACCAGATGGTCGACCGCATCGAGGCGTCGCTGCGCCAGTGCCTGAAGATCGCCGTGACGCAGGGCGCGTTCCCGGCCGATGCCGACGTTGCGCTGCGCGCCGCGCTGGTCATGGCCTACGTTCAGGGCCAGTGGCACCGCTATGCCAAGAGCGGCTTGCGCAAGTCGCCGGGCGAGCGCGCGGAGGCGCAGCTGCGCGTGTTGCTGGGATAGCCCCCGGCATCACCCTGGGCCAATTGCTCTATAATTGCCCGGTCGCGCCGATTTGATGACTGGCTTGCGGGCGCGCGGCAGCCGGATGGACCTGGAAAACCTGGGATCTCCGCCTGCGAATATAAATGCGGCTAAAGAAGTTGGGTCGGCGCCCCCAAGGCAGGTTCGGGAATCACGCCGGCACGCGGAACTCCGCGAATGCCCGACTTGGCTGCGACGCTTTATACGCACTGCCGGTCGGGTTTTTTTATGCCTGCTTGACGCGGGCCGATTCCATGACAGATGTCGCCTTGCCGCCTGCCGCGCTCATGCTGCCGAATGATTCCGTCGGCGTGGTCACGCCGCAGCGCATGCATTTCCAGGAGCCGCTGAAGCTGCGCAACGGCTCGTCCATCGCCGCCTACGACCTGATGGTCGAGACCTACGGAACGCTCAACGCAGACCGCTCCAATGCCGTGCTGGTCTGCCACGCGCTCAACGCGTCGCATCACGTGGCCGGCGTCTACGCTGATAATCCGCGCGATGTGGGCTGGTGGGACAACATGGTGGGGCCGGGTAAGCCGCTGGACACCAACCGCTTCTTCGTCATCGGCGTGAACAACCTGGGCTCCTGCTTCGGTTCCACGGGGCCGATGAGCACCAACCCGGCCACGGGCGAGCCCTATGGCGCGATGTTCCCGGTGGTGACGGTGGAGGACTGGGTCAACGCGCAGGCGCGCGTGGCCGATGTGTTCGGCATCGAGCAGTTCGCCGCGGTCATGGGGGGCAGCCTGGGCGGCATGCAGGCGGTGGCCTGGAGCCTGATGTATCCGCAGCGCCTGCGCCACTGCATCGTGGTCGCGTCCACGCCCAAGCTGTCGGCGCAGAACATCGCGTTCAACGAGGTGGCGCGCAGCTCGATCCTGTCGGACCCCGATTTCCACGGCGGCAACTACTACGCGCATGGCGTGAAGCCCAAGCGCGGCCTGCGCGTGGCTCGCATGATCGGCCATATCACCTACCTGTCGGACGAGGACATGGCCGAGAAATTCGGCCGCGAGCTGAAGTCCGAGGACATCCGCTTCTCGTTCGATGTCGAATTCCAGGTCGAGAGCTACCTGCGCTACCAGGGCGACAAGTTTGCCGAGTACTTCGACGCCAACACTTACCTGCTGATCACGCGCGCGCTGGACTACTTCGATCCGGCGCTGGCCTACGGCGGCGACCTGACGCGCGCCATGGCGCAGACGCAGGCGAGCTTTCTCGTGGCGAGCTTCAGCACCGACTGGCGTTTCGCGCCGAACCGCAGCCGCGAACTGGTCAAGGCGCTGCTCGACAACAAGCGCCCGGTCTCGTACGCCGAGATCGACGCGCCGCACGGCCATGACGCGTTCCTGCTCGACGACCCGCGCTACCACAACCTGATGCGCGCCTACTACGAGCGCATCGCAGAGGAGATCGGCGCATGAACGCCCTCGCCAATCCGAACATCCTGGCGCTGCGGCCCGATTTCCGCGCGATCGCCCGCTGGGTCGAGCCCAAATCCACCGTGCTCGACCTCGGCTGCGGCGACGGCAGCCTGCTGCGCGTCCTGCAGGACGAACTGGAAGTGCAGGCCTACGGCATCGAGATCCGCGACGAAGGCGTGCTGGCTTGCGCCCAGAAGGGCGTCCATGTCATCCAGCAAAACCTGGAAGGCGGCCTGGCGTTGTTCGAGGACAAGAGCTTCGACACGGTGATCCTGTCGCAGACGCTGCAGACTATCCACAACACCGCACAGGTCCTGCGCGACACGCTGCGCGTGGGGCGCGAGTGCATTGTCTCGTTCCCGAACTTCGGCTACTGGCCGCACCGCCTGTCGGTGTTCCGCGGGCGCATGCCGGTGTCGGAATCGCTGCCGTACCAGTGGTACAACACGCCGAACGTGCGCGTGCTGACCATTAGCGATTTCGAGGCGCTGGCGCCCAAGGTGGGCCTGCGCGTGCTTGACCGCGTGGTCATGCATGAGGGCATCACCGTGAACTGGGGCGAGAACTGGCGCGGCAGCCTGGCGGTGTACCGGGTCTGCTCCGCTTGACTGAGAATTTGCGGGACGGCGATTGGCGTTGACGCGAATCCTGGCTACGGTTAATGTAGGCAGGTATCGAACGACCGTGCTTTTGCTATGACCTCCGCGCCCCGGACCGTTACCGCCGCTGCCGCCGGCACGCTGCTTCACCCCTTTGACGACGCGCTCGTCCTCGAGCCAGCCGGCGAGCATCGCTTCCTGGGCCGCACCACACCGGCCTACTGGAACATGATCGGGCCGTTTGGCGGCATCACGGCCGCCACGCTGTTGCAGGCGGCCCTGCAGCATCCGGAGCGGCTGGGCGATCCGCTCGCGTTGACGGTCAACTTCGCGGGGCCGATCGCCGAAGGGCCATTCGAGATCGAGGCGCGGCCCACACGCACCAACCGTTCGACCCAGCACTGGCAGATCGAGCTGCGCCAGGGCGATGCGGTGGCCACCACGGCCACCGCGGTGTTTTCGCTGCGCCGCGAGACATGGTCGTGCGCGGAGGCGGTGCGGCCCGAGGTCCCTTCGGCGGACGAGGTGCCGGCCATGGCCGGGTTTGCGCCAGTGCGCTGGCTCAAGTCCTATGACATGCGCCCGGTCCGCGGTGCCAAGCCGACCACGGAACCCGGCACGGAACATCCGGACAGCCTGACGCAATTCTGGCTGCGCGACGAGCCAGCGCGCACGCCGGACTTCCCTGCCATGGCCGCATGGTGCGACAGCTTCTACCCGCGCATCTTCCTCAAGCGCGCGGGCTTCGTGCCGGCTGGCACGGTGTCGCTGACCACGTATTTCCATGCGGATGCGGCCACGCTGGCCGCGCTCGGCGACAGCCACGTGTTGTGCAGCGCGCGGGCCCAGGTGTTCCGCCAGGGCTTTTTCGACCAGAGCGCGCAGGTCTGGAGCGCGGGTGGCGAGTTGCTCGCCACGTCGCATCAGATCGTGTACTACAAGGAGTGACCCGACCGCAGGAAGCGGTTCAGGCGATCGCCTCGCGCGCCTGGGCTTCGTAGCGATGGACGGTGCGGCGCATGGCCCAGAGCAGCAGCACGCCGGGCAGCGCCACCAGCACCGTGCCGAGGTAGAAGGGCGCCCAGCCCCACGCCTCCACCATGTAGCCGGATGTCGGCCCGACATAGACGCGGCCAACCGATGCCAGCGCCGACAACAGCGCGTACTGGGTGGCCGAGAACGAGCGGTTGCAGAGCGTCATCAGCAGCGCCACGAACGCTGCCGTGCCCATGCCGCCGCACAGGTTCTCGATCGCGATGGTGGCGCCCATCGACCACAGGTGCGGCGGCGTCACCGACAGGATCCAGTAGCCCAGGTTGGACACCGCCTGCAGCACGCCGAACAGCATCAGCGACCGGTACAGCCCCAGGCGCACCATCAGCGTGCCGCCGAACAGCGCGCCGACGATGGTCGCGGCCAGTCCCAGTGTCTTGTTGACGATGCCGACCTCGCCGGCGGAGAAGCCGACACCGCGGATCAGGAAGGTCGTGGACAGGCTTCCCGCAAAGGCATCGCCAAGCTTGTAGAGCACGATCAGCAGCAGCAGCCACCAGGCACCGGGACGCGAGAAGAAATCGCGCAGCGGTCCCACGATCGCTTCTTCAAGCGAGCGCGGCGCGCGTGCCGGCACGTCGGGCTCCGGTGCCCACAGCAGCGTGACGATGCCAATGCCCATCAGTGCGGCCATCAGCAGGTACATCTGCGACCAGCCCATCACGCGGTCCGCCAGCCACAGCGCGAGCCCGCCCGAGACCAGCATCGCCAGCCGGTAGCCCAGCACCTTGACAGCCGCGCCCACGCCACGTTCGGGCGGCCGCAGCACGTCGGTGCTGTAGGCGTCGAACACAATGTCCTGCGACGCCGACAGGAAGGCCACCAGCGTGGCCAGTGCCGCCAGCGTCCAGAGCGCTTCGCGCGGGGGGCAGAACGCCATGGCCGCGATGCCCGCCACCAGCCCGAGCTGCGTGACCAGCAGCCAGCCCTTGCGCCGGCCCATGAGCGGCGGCGTGTAGCGGTCCATCAGCGGCGCCCACAGGAACTTGAAGATATAGGCCTGGCCCACCAGCGAGAAGAAGCCGATGGTCTTGATGTCGAGCCCTTCCACCGTCATCCAGGCCTGCAGCGTGCCGGACGTCAGCGCCAGCGGCAGCCCGGAAGCGAAGCCAAGCGCCAGCATGGCGCCGATGCGGCGGTTGCGGAAGATGTCGAGATAGTCCTGGAAAGTCATGGATGGCGTGGGCGGATGGCGCCGCGCGGCTGCGTGGACGCCGTGTATTATTGCATCACCCGTTTGCCCCGCTTTGTGTCCGACTGCCACCGGCTTTCCCTATCGCCCCCAAGGAACCGAACATGTCCCGCCACCTGCCAGGTGTTTCGCGTCCTGTGCTGTCCCGCATGGCCTGCGTGCTGGCCGTGGGCGCGGCGATCACGGTGGCGCCGGCGCTGGCCCAGCAGGACGGCGCCCAGGAAGACGGCATCCGCTTGCAGCGCGGCGGCTCGGCGGTACGAAACATCGTGCCGGTCGAGGTCATCGAGCAACAGGCCGTGCAGGAGTACGAGCAGATCAAGCAGGAGGCGATCGCCAAGCGTGCGCTGGCCGGCGACAGCAATCCGCAGTTGCAGCGCCTGCGTGCCATCGGCAAGCGGCTGCTGCCGGAAACCGTGCGCTGGAACGAGCGCGCGCGCCAGTGGCAGTGGGAAATCAACCTGATCGGCTCGAAGCAGGTCAATGCCTTCTGCATGCCGGGCGGCAAGATCGCCTTCTACACCGGCCTGCTCGACCAGCTCAAGCTGACCGACGACGAGATCGCCATGGCCATGGGCCACGAGATCGCGCACGCGCTGCGGGAACATGCGCGCGAGCGCGCCGCCAAGTCGGAGATCACAAACCTTGGCGCCAATGTCGTTTCGCAGCTGTTCGGTTTCGGCAATCTCGGCAATATGGCGCTGGGGACCGGCGCGCACCTGCTGACGCTGCGCTTCTCGCGCGCGGACGAAAGCGAGGCCGACCTGATCGGCATGGACATCGCCGCGCGCGCCGCCTATGACCCGCGCGCGGCCGTGACGCTCTGGCAGAAGATGGCCAAGGTCACGCAGTCGGGTTCCGAGTTCCTGTCTACGCATCCGTCGGGGCGCAGCCGTATTGCCGACCTTGAGAAGCACATGCCGGAGGTGCTGCCGCTGTATGCGCGCGCCATCCACACCACAGTGGATCGCCTGCCGCCGTATCGCGCCAATATGGCCGACCTCGGCGATGCGCCGGTCGATTCCGGCGATGACGATCGCCAGCGGCCGCTGAAACGCTGATCGCCCCCGCGCGAAACAAAAAAGCCGGCAATGCCGGCTTTTTGCTTGAGCGTGAGAGCGGTCAGCCTTGCAGGCCGGTCGCCTCGTCGGCGCCCACATGCACATTCATGCATTGCACTGCTGCGCCAGCCGCACCCTTGCCCAGGTTGTCCAGGCGCGCGACCAGGTTCAGGCGCTCGGGCGTGCCGAACACGAACAGGTCGACCCGGTTGGTGTCGTTGTTGGCCTGCACGTCGAAGAATCCGTCGTCGAGGTTGTCGGCGCCGTTGTAAGGCATGACGCGCACGAACTGCTCGCCTTCATAGTGCTTGCGGTAGATGTCGACGATCTGCTCCGGGCTCACCTTGCGCGCCAGGCGATCCGCGAACACCGGCACCGTTACCGCCAGGCCCTTCAGGAAGTTGCCGACGATCGGGTTGAAGATCGGGTCCGACGCCAGGTCGCCCTGCACGCGCATCTCGGGCAGGTGCTTGTGCTGCAGACCCAGCGCGTAGGGGCGCGGGCTGTGCAGCTTCGGGTTACCGCCGGCTTCGAAGTCGGCAATCATCTTCTTGCCGCCGCCGCTGTAGCCGGTCAGCGAAAACGCCGAGACCGGATAGTCGCGCGGCAGCACGCCGGCATCCACCAGCGGGCGCACCGCCAGCACGAAGGCGCTGGCGTGGCACCCCGGCACCGCGATGCGCTTGCTGGCGCGGATCTTCTCGCGCTGGCCACGCACCAGTTCAGGCAGGCCGTAGGCCCAGTTGTCGTCGGTACGGAACGCCGTGCTGGCGTCGATCACGCAGGTATTCGGGTTGGTCACCAGCGACACAGCCTCGCGCGATGCCACGTCCGGCAGGCACAGGAAGGCGACATCCGCGGCGTTCAGGAAGCGTGCTCGCTCAGCCGGATCCTTGCGCTTGTCTTCTGCAATGCGCAGCAGCTCCACATCGGAACGACCGGAAAGATAGTCAAGCAACCGGAGACCGGTCGTGCCTTCCTGACCATCGACGAACACTTTGAAAACCATGGCGGACTCGCTCTTTGAAATGCGGGGAATGCGAAACATCTCCTGCCGGGCGCAGGGGCGAACCTGCATTGTAGCGGGCTTGGGGGCCGGTCGCAGGGGTTTGTACCGATTGGATTATTGCGGTCTGGCGTGGTTCGAGGCTTGCGGGATTTAACCTAGTAGGTTAATTTGCATGGAGAAGGGCACGGCGCATTACAAGCTGCGGCATGTGAAGGACATGCTGGCGGCAGGTCAGATGAAAATGACCTACGTCGCGTACGCCGGAGCGGCGCGAATGAAACTGGATTGGCACGGGGTGCGCGACATCCTGCTGCGCCTTGAGCCGGCGGATTTCCATAAAAGTATGACTGCTTATGAGGATCATCGGGTGTGGCAGGACGTCTACCCACCCGTCACGCGATATGGTGGCCTTTACGTAAAGCTGACAATGACGGATAAGGTGCTCGTGGTGTCGTTCAAGCCTCGATAAACCAACGATCCGGGCGACTAAGGAGTTGCGGATGAGGTGTCCTGCTTGTGGTGGTGCGGAACTGGTGAAAGGTGTGCGTGACATGCCTTATACGTATCGCGGAGAAACCACCGTAATCTGCGATGTGCAGGGGGAGTGGTGTCACAAATGCGGCGACGGTGTACTGGACATCAACGACGGCGATAGAGTTAGCGAGTCGATGCTGGCCTTCAATAAACAGATCAATGCGTCACTCGTGGATCCCACATATATCACCGCCGTCCGCAAGAAACTTTGCCTTGACCAGCGGGAAGCCGCAGACATTTTCGGCGGTGGCGTCAACGCGTTCTCCCGCTACGAAACGGGCAAGACTAAACCACCGCTGGCCCTGATCCAGCTCCTCAAGCTACTGGACCGCCACCCAGAGCTCCTTGCAGAAGTCCGGGCGGCGTAAAGCCCCCTCTCAGAGCGGGTAGTCGTAATCGATCGACAGCGGCGCGTGGTCGCTGAACTTCTCGTCCTTGTAGATCGAGCACACGTGCGCCGTGGTGGCGATCTTCGGCGTGGCCAGGTGGTAATCAATACGCCACCCGACGTTCTTGGCGTAGGCCTGGCCGCGGTTGCTCCACCAGGTGTACTGCTCGGGCCGCGAATCGAGTTGGCGGAACACGTCCACATAGCCGTGGGTATCGAACAGGGCGCCAATCCAGGCGCGCTCTTCCGGCAGGAATCCAGAGTTCTTCAGGTTGCCCTTCCAGTTCTTGATATCGATTTCCTTGTGCGCGATGTTCACATCGCCGCACAGCACGATTTCCCGCCCGCTGGCCTTCAGTTGCAACAAGTGCGGAAGGAAGGCCTCCATGAAGCGGAACTTTGCCTGCTGGCGCTCCTCCGAACTCGAGCCCGAGGGCACATAGACGGAGATCACGGCGAGGTGCGGATACTGCACTTCCACGTAACGGCCTTCGCCGTCGAATTCCGGATTGCCGAAACCGGTGATTACGCGCTCGGGCTTGTGCCGTGTGTAGAGGCCGACACCGCTGTAGCCTTTCTTCTCGGCGTAGTGGAAATAGCCGTGGTAGCCATGTGGCGCCAGGAACGCTTCAGTCATGTCGGCGGCCTGCGCCTTGAGCTCCTGTACACAGACCATGTCCGCGTCCTGCTTGCCCATCCACTCGAAAAAGCCCTTTTTGGACGCGGAGCGGATGCCGTTGAGGTTGGCGCTGATAATCCGTAACATGCGGGAAATTTTTGAATTCAGAGAGAAAAGATGACGCAGCAGACGACGCCTTCCACCGCGCAGCAGGCCGGCCAGCCGGACCTCAGCCAGACCTTCATCCGCTTCGCGCTGGATGCCGGCGTGCTGTCCTTTGGCGAGTTCGTCACCAAGGCGGGCCGGAAGTCGCCGTACTTCTTCAATGCCGGCTTGTTCAACCAGGGCGCCATGCTGGGCCAGGTGGCGCAATTCTATGCGAAAACCCTGCTGGCCTCGGGCGTGCAGTTCGACGTGCTGTTCGGGCCGGCCTACAAGGGCATCACGCTGGCTTCGGCTACCGCGGTGGCGCTGGCGGGCATGGGCCGCGATGTCGGCTTTGCCTACAACCGCAAGGAAGCCAAAGACCATGGCGAAGGCGGCACTCTGGTCGGCGCGAAGCTTCAGGGCAAGGTCGTCATCATCGATGACGTGATCTCCGCGGGCACCTCGGTGCGCGAATCGATGCAGCTGATCCGCGCCGCGGGCGCCGAGCCTGCCGCCGTGCTGATCGCGCTGGACCGCATGGAGAAGAGCGGCACCGCCGAACAGATCGGCACGCATTCGGCCGTGCAGGACGTGCAGCGCGAATACGGCGTGCCCGTGATCGCAATTGCCAGCCTGAAGGACCTGCTGGCCTACCTGGATGCCTCCAACAATCCGTCGCTGTCGGCTTCGCGCGAGGCGGTGGCTGCTTACCGTCAGCGCTACGGCGTCTGACCGGAATCCCGGCGCATCGCCACCCCGGAACGGTCCCGGGCGGGCGGCGCCGTGGCAGGACTCTTCACTTGGCAAGGAGCATGGTGTGGCGGGCAAAGAGCGGCAGGAAACGCAGGAAGCTGGAGCACGAGCAAAGCCCGCGCGCAAGCGCAAGGCGCAGGTAGATCCGTGCGGGCCCGCGGAGGACTTGCCCAAGGGCCCCGAACCGGGACGCCCACCCCATGAGGCCTACGCCGTGCGCGCGCTGGTGCTGCAAGGCGGCGGCGCGCTGGGCGCCTACCAGGCTGGCGTCTACCAGGGCCTGACTGAAGGCGGCATCTACCCGAACTGGGTCGCTGGCATCTCCATCGGCGCGCTGAATGCGGCGATCATCGCCGGCAATCCGCCCGAGCGGCGCGTGGAGCAGTTGCGCGCGTTCTGGGAATACATCTGCGCGCAGCCGTGGCTCCCCAGCCTTGCGCATTCGAACATGTTCGAGAATGCGGAGTCCTGGCCCGAACCGCTGCGCGTCTGGTTCGACGGCCTGCATGCCGCGCGCGCGATGTTCGAAGGCCAGCGCGGCTTCTTCATGCCGCGCAACTGGCTGGAACTGGTCACACGCTATACCGACCCGACGCGCGCCAGCTACTACGACACCACGCCGCTCAAGGCCACGCTCGAGCGCTTTGCCGACTTCGACCTGATCAACCGGCCCAAGGAGATGCGGGTGTCGGTGGGCGCGGTCAATGTCCGGACCGGCAACTTCGCCTATTTCGACAATACGCGTGACACGCTGCTACCCGAGCATTTCATGGCCTCCGGCGCGCTGCCGCCCGGTTTCCCGGCGGTGGAAATCGAGGGCGAGTACTACTGGGACGGCGGGCTGGTCTCCAACACGCCGCTGGCCGAAGTCCTCACCGCCCAGCCGCGCCGCGATGCGCTGATCTTCCAGGTCGATCTCTGGAGCGCGCGCGGCAAGCTGCCGCACGACCTCAGCGAAGTGGCCGAGCGGCAGAAGGACATCCAGTATTCCAGCCGTACGCGCACGATCACCGACTACATGCGCGAGCAGCAGAATTTCCGGCGCATGCTCAGCGAAGTGATGGCCCTGGTGCCGCCGTCCAAGCGCGACAGTGACTGGTATCGCCGCGCGGCCGAGCATGCGTGCGATGCGCGCCGCAACGTGATCCAGCTGATCTATCGCGACAAGTCGTTCGAGAACAGCGCCAAGGACTACCAGTTCGGCTTGCTCGCGATGCAGGAGCACTGGTCCAGCGGGCTCGACGATATCCGCGACACCCTGCGCCATCCAAAATGGCTGGCGATGCCCAGCCGGGAGCACCCGTTCGTGACCCACGACGTCCATCGCGGCAACGGCGACCACGAGTGACGCGGCAGCGGTGCCGCTGCCGCGCTCGCGCTACTCGATCTTGATCTTGTCCAGGTCGGGCTGCGGCGGCGGATAAGCCGGCTTGAGCTGGCGGAACACCTCGGACAGGATTTCGGCCACCATCAGGTTGCGGTGGGTCTTGGAGTCCGCCGGCACGACGTACCACGGGCATTCCGGCGTGCTGGTGGCGGCAATGGCCGACTCGTAGGCGCTCATGTAAGCCTTCCAGTGCTTGCGCTCGGCCAGGTCGGTCGGATCGAATTTCCACTGCTTCTGCGGATCGGCCAGGCGGGCTTCCAGGCGCGACTTCTGCTCATCCTTCGAGATGTGCAGGAAGCATTTGACGATGGTGGTGCCGGTCTCGGTCAGCAGCGTCTCGAACGCGCGGATCTGCCGGTAGCGCCGCTCGCATTCCTCGTCATCGATCCAGCCATGCACGCGCGTGATCAGCACGTCTTCGTAGTGGCTGCGGTTGAACAGTACGATCTCGCCGGATCTGGGTACCTGCAGGTGAACGCGCCATAGATAGTCGCGCGCAAGCTCTTCCGGGGTCGGCGCCTTGAAACTGACCACGCGGATGCCAAGCGGATCGAAGCTGCGGAACACCGAACGCACGGTGCCGTCCTTGCCACTAGTGTCCATCCCTTGCAACACGACCAGGACCTTGCGCCGGTGCTCGGCGTAGAAGATGTCCTGTTCGAGATCCAGTTCGCCGCTGATTTGTGCGATGCGTGCCTGGTCTTCCTGCTTGTCGCCGATTGAAAACGGCTTGCTTCCCGGGTCGAAGCTGGCAAGGCTGAGGCGCTTGCCCGAGGTGATGCGGTAGTCGTCCAGCGGCATATAGGGCTCCATCGTCTCGTTCGGAAGCCCCCCGCAGTCACGCAGCGATGAAGCGAAGCGGGGCGCACAGGCCCCTATGGTTACGCCGGCAGGGCGGACAGGTCAATGGTGCCTTCGAATACCGTGGTGGCGGGTCCGGTCATGCGCACGGTCGTGGCGGCGCCGTCCCACGCAATGCTCAGGTCGCCGCCGTGCGTATGAACCTTGACCGGCGAATCCAGCAGCCCGCGGCGGATGCCGGCGACGACCGCCGCGCAGGCGCCGGTGCCGCATGCGAGGGTTTCGCCGGCGCCGCGTTCGTACACGCGCAGGCGGGCGGTGTGGCGGTCGACCACTTCCAGGAAGCCGGCATTTACGCGGTTCGGGAAGGTGGGGTGGTTTTCCACGATCGGGCCATCCTGGAGTACCGGGAAGTCCTCGACATGGTCGACCACCTGCACGGCGTGCGGATTGCCCATCGACACGGCCGAAATCCAGGCCGTGCGGCCGTTGACCTCTAGTCCGTAGAGCGTGTCTTCGCCTTGCGCGCGCGTGGGCAGGCCTTCGGCGCGGAACGGCACGCGGGCCGGTTCCAGTTCGGGCGCACCCATGTCCACCGTGACCTGGCCGTCATCCTGCAGCGTCAGCGTGATGATGCCGTTCATGACCTCGACACGCACCGAGCGCTTGTCGGTCATGCCCTTGTCGGTCACGAAGCGCACGAAGCAGCGCGCGCCATTGCCGCAGTGCTCCACTTCGCTGCCGTCGGCATTGAAGATGCGGTAACGGAAGTCAGCATCGTCGCGCGTGGGCTTTTCGACGACCAGCATCTGGTCGGCGCCCACGCCGAAATGCCGGCTGGCGAGCGCGCGCCACTGCCCGGTAGTCAGGTCGAGTTGCTGGTGGATGCCGTCGAACACGACGAAGTCGTTGCCGGCACCGTGCATCTTGGTGAACTGGAGTTTCATGGTGCGAATTGTAGCCGTGCATGGCCGGGCCTGCCGGCCGCGGTCAGTAGATCGACGGTTCGCCGGGCGGGCGATTCTTGAAGCGCTTGTGCACCCAGTAGTACTCGGCAACGCGGGGTCGGATGCAGTCCTCGAAGAAGGCGTTCATGCGGCGCGTGTCCTCGGCCACGCTGTCGCCGGGATAGTTTTCCCAGGCAGGCAGGATGCGCAGCACGTAGCCCTGGTAATCGGGCAGCATCTCCGTGTAGATGGGCACCACCTTGGCCCCGGTCATGCGGGCAAGGCGCGACACGGAAGTCAGCGTCAGCGCCTGCACGCCGAAGAACTCGACGTATTCCGAATCGCGTTCGCCGAAGTCCATGTCTGCAATTAGTTGCAGCGCCTCGCCTTTTTTCAGGCAGCGCAGGATGTCGCGCGCGCTGTCGCTGCGCGAGATCATCTTCGCGCCGAAGCGGCCGCGCGCATGCTTGAGGAAGCCGTCGAACAGCGTGTTTTTCTGCGTGGTGTAGAGCGACGCGCCCGAGCGGCCCACGTTGTCGCGCAGGTGGATGGTCAGGCGGATAGCCCCGGCCTCCACGCCAGACAGGTGCAGCGTGACGAGGATATGGGGCGTGCCGTCCATGGCCACGAGATCGGCCTGGTCGTCGATCTGCACCCAGCGGCGCATCTGCGCTTCACTGCCAGTCCAGAAAATGCCGCGCTCGGCAAAGCTGCGGAACACGGTGCGGAACGACTCGCGCGACAACGCGTCGATCTCGGCCTCGCCTTTGTCAGGAAAAGCGGCGCGCAGGTTGGCCTGCACGATGCGGCGCCGGCTGCTGGGGACGAGGTAAAGCAGGCTGCCCAGCCCTTCGCCAAAACGGGCAACCAGTGGATAAGGCAACTTGCCCAGCACGGTCAGCAGACCGATGCCAAGCCACGTAAAGATACGGCTCATGAGTGGGAGGATTCGGTGGCCGGCAGTGCGTGGGGCGGACGCTCCATGCCGGACGGGGTCTTGTAGCGGTTGTAGCTCCAGAGGTACTGCGTGGGCGCAATCGCCACGAGTTCCTCGATGGTGCGGTTGATGACGGCGGCGGCTTCAGCCGGATCTTCGGGCAACATGCCGCCATCGTTGATGATGCGAAGATGGCCGCGATAGCCGGCACCGCGCGGCAGGCGTTCGCCGAAGATGGCGGCCACCGGGGCGCGCGTCAGTTGCTGCAGGCGATGGACCAGGGCCATGGTGTAGGCGGGTTTGCCGAAAAACGGTGCCCAGTGGCCCTCGCCGCCGCTTGGCACCTGATCCGGCAGGATGCCGACGGCCTGCCCGCGCTTGAGCGCCTTGACCAGCATGCGCACGCCGCGCGGCGTGGCGGGCGCCATCGCCAGGTTTGGCCGGGTGCGCATGCGCTCGATCCAGTCGCGCAGCCAGACCTGGTGAGGCGGCTTGAACAATGCCGTTACCGGGCGCAACAAGGCGTGCGATTGCGGCAGAACTTCGAAGCAGCCAAGGTGAGGCGTGAGGATAATGAGGCCGTGGCCGCGCGCCTGCAGCGTTTCCAGTGCCGGCCAGAGGTAATCGTCGAAGCCATACAGCTTGGCGCCAATGGTCTTGCGGCTCCAGAAGTAGGGCATTTCCAGGGCCATGCACCCGGCCGAGCGCGCCGCGTCGGCGATCATCGATTCCGTTGCGTCCGGGTAGGCAAGCAGGAAATTCTCCCGCAGCCGACTTCCGTAGCGGCCTGGCAGGCGGGCGGCCAGCAGTCCGAGCGCACCGCCGACCGCCTGGAGCAGGCGCAGCGGAAGGCGGGAAA
Organism: Cupriavidus sp. C3SS-1; assembly: GCF_057073755.1. Taxonomy (NCBI): domain Bacteria; kingdom Pseudomonadati; phylum Pseudomonadota; class Betaproteobacteria; order Burkholderiales; family Burkholderiaceae; genus Cupriavidus; species Cupriavidus sp. C3SS-1. The sequence continues at coordinate 212,218 of NZ_CP172699.1, forward strand.
TCAGCCAGAACAGGAAAGTCATCGAACGTGGCGGTGGGTGCTCCCGGCGGGAGCCGATCTGCGAAGCAGCCTCAAAAATTCATGCAGGGCTCAGGATCCGGGCGACTCCTGCCGCTAACCATGGATTGCACCGGCGCATGCCGGCGTCCGGTGGCCCCGGAGCCACTGCCTGCATTGTGCCGGCAGGCGCGTATAATAGCGTGTATCGCCGAGTTAACTGACAACTTGCGGGGCGATACCGCTCTAACCGGGCGGCCTGAAAATACCGCTAAAGCGTCGCCGCCATGATCCGACAGGCAGGCACGCAATAGCCAACCTGGAGAACAAGTTCGTGGCAAACGACTTCCTTTTCACTTCGGAGTCCGTCTCCGAAGGCCATCCCGACAAGGTCGCAGACCAGATTTCCGACGCGGTCCTGGACGCCATCCTGGCGCAGGACAAGTACGCGCGCGTGGCTGCCGAGACGCTCTGCAACACCGGGCTGGTCGTGCTGGCCGGGGAAATCACCACCACGGCCAACGTCGACTACATCCAGGTCGCACGCGACACCATCAAGCGCATCGGTTACGACAACACCGAGTACGGCATCGACTACAAGGGCTGCGCGGTGCTGGTTGCCTATGACAAGCAATCGCCCGATATCGCCCAAGGCGTGGACCGCGCCTCCGACGATTACCTGAACCAGGGTGCCGGCGACCAGGGCCTGATGTTCGGCTACGCCTGCGACGAGACCCCGGAACTGATGCCGTTCCCGATCTATTACTCGCACCGCCTGGTCGAACGCCAGTCGCAGCTGCGCCGCGACGGCCGCCTGCCCTGGCTGCGTCCCGACGCCAAGTCGCAGGTCACGGTGCGCTATGTCGATGGCCGTCCGCACAGCGTCGACACCGTAGTCTTGTCGACCCAGCATGCCCCGGACATCACCCAGGCCCAGATCCACGAAGCCGTGATCGAAGAGATCATCAAGCCGGTGCTGCCGCCCGAGATGCTCAAGAACACCAAGTACCTGGTGAACCCGACCGGGCGCTTCGTGATTGGCGGCCCGCATGGCGATTGCGGCCTGACCGGCCGCAAGATCATCGTCGACACGTACGGCGGCGCCTCGCCGCACGGCGGCGGCGCGTTCTCGGGCAAGGATCCGTCGAAGGTCGACCGCTCGGCCGCCTACGCCGCCCGCTACGTGGCCAAGAACGTGGTCGCCGCCGGCCTGGCGCGCCAGTGCCAGGTGCAGGTGAGCTACGCCATCGGCGTAGCGCGCCCGATCAACGTGACCATCTACACCGAAGGTACCGGCAAGATTCCTGACGACAAGATCGCCGAACTGGTGCAGGAGCATTTCGACCTGCGCCCGAAGGGCATCGTGCAGATGCTGGACCTGCTGCGCCCGATCTACGAGAAGACTGCGGCTTACGGCCATTTTGGCCGCGAAGAGCCGGAATTCTCGTGGGAAGCGACCGACAAGGCAGCGGTGCTGCGCGCGGCAGCCGGCCTGTAAGCAAAGTCGCTGGACCGAGGTAAAAACCCCGCTGGCTGCCGCTCAGCGGGGTTTTTTATTGGGTGAGTTGCCGGCGCATGGTTGTGATCAAGTCATCACGCAAAAATGACGCGGTAAAATCGGCCCATCCGGCAAACCGAGAAAGCCCATGCCATCCGCTACCTCTTCCGAAAAACTCGACCTGATCCGTCCGCAGCCATACACCGATTGGTCGCCCGCGGTGGATGCCGCGACGCAGGCGGACTTGCGCCGGCAACTCGAGCAAGGCGCGGTGCTGTATTTCCCCGACCTGCACTTCCGCTTCGAGCCGGGCGAGGAACGCTTTCTCGACAGCCGCTATTCGGATGGCAAGTCCAAGAACATCAACCTGCGCGCCACCGACACCGCCGTGCGCGGGGCACAAGGCACCGAGCAGGACCTCGCCGACCTGTACCGCCTGATCCACCGCTATGCCGAATTCAGCGAAAAGCTGGTGCTCTCGCTGTTCCCGGAGTACGGCCCGCACATGACGCGCGCGGGCACGTCGCTGCGCCCGAGCCAGATTGCCGGCCGCGCCGTCAGCTGGCGCAAGGACGACACGCGCTTGCACGTCGATTCCTTCCCGTCGAATCCGCTGCTCGGGAAGCGCCTGCTGCGCGTGTTCCACAACATCGATCCGGAAGCGCCGCGCGTGTGGCGCGTGGGCGAGCCGTTTGCCGATTTTGCGCAGCGCTTTGTGCCGAAGACCCACGGCATGTGGCCCGGGCAGGCGGCGCTGATGAAGCTGCTGCACATCACCAAGCGCACGCGTTCGGAATATGACCATCGCATGCTGCAACTGCACGATCTGGCCAAGGCGGATCTGGACTATCAGGCCAGCGTGCCGCAGCAGGAATTCCACTTTCCGCCCGGATCGACCTGGATCGTCTTCAGCGACCAGTTGCTGCATGCAGCCATGCGTGGCCGCGCGATGATGGAGCAGACCATCTACCTGGATCCGAAGGCCATCTCGGACCATACCCACTCGCCGGAAGCCGTGCTGTCGCGCATGCTGAGCCGGCCGATGCTGGTTTCCTGACCGTCCCGCGCGCCCTGCGACGTCGCAAGGCGCGTGGCCACCGGCCTTCACTTCACGCTGCGCCAGCGCCTACACTGGTCTTCAGGCTTGCCATCCTCCGGAGCGGGCAGAGGGCGTACGCCCCGCCGCAATCTCCGGGGTCGCGGGGAGACAGATGGAAACCACGTATGACTATGTCGTTGTCGGCGCGGGTTCGGCCGGATGCGCCCTGGCCGGGCGGCTGGCCGACAGCGGCAGCGACAGTATCGCGCTGATCGAAGCGGGCCATCACGACCACCATGTGCTGGTGCGCACACCCGCGGGCGCCGCGGCGATGCTGCCGCGCGCCGGCGCGCGCAACTACGCCTACGAGACGGTGCCCCAGCCGGGCCTGAACGGCAGGCGCGGCTTCCAGCCGCGGGGACGCGGGCTGGGCGGCAGTTCGTCGATCAACGCCATGATCTACACGCGCGGCCGTCCGGCCGATTACGACGCCTGGGCCGCCTCCGGCTGCGACGGCTGGTCCTGGGACGACGTGCTGCCGTATTTCCGCCGCGCCGAGTGCAATGCGCGCGTGGCGGGCAGCGACGACGATCCGCTGCATGGCGGCACGGGCCCGCTCCATGTGTCGGACCTGCGCACGCCCAATCCATTCGGCCAGCATTTCATCGACGCCGCGCAGCAGGCCGGCTATGTGCGCAACGACGACTTCAACGGCGAGGAGCAGGAAGGTGTCGGCTGGTACCAGGTCACGCAGCATGAGGGCGAGCGCTGGAACGCAGCGCGTGCCTACCTGCATGGCGGCAACGCACGCGACAAGGCCTGTAACGGCGGACGTGCCGGCCTGCACGTGCTCACCGGCATGCAGGTGCTGCGCATTGTGTTCGAGGGCAGGCATGCGGTGGGCGTACTGGCTGTGCGCAATGGCCGCCAGCACCTGCTGCGCGCGCGCCGCGACGTGATCCTGTCGGCCGGCACCTTCGGCTCGCCACAGCTGCTGATGGCCTCCGGCGTCGGGCCCGCCGCTCACCTGCGCGAGCATGGGATACCGGTGGTACATGACCTGCCGGGCGTGGGCGGCAACCTGCAGGACCACCTCGACATCATCCTGCACAAGCGCGTCGCCGCGCCGGAGCTGTTCGGCCTGTCGCTGGGCGGCGCCGTGCACATGCTGTCCGAGATGCTGCGTTACCGGCGCGAACGCGCCGGCATGATGAGTTCGAACTTTGCCGAGGCGGGCGGCTTCCTGCGCAGCCGTGCCGAGCTGGCCGAGCCCGACCTGCAGCTCCATTTCGTGGTGGGCATGGCCGACGACCATATGCGCACGATCCGCTTTGGCCACGGCTATTCCTGCCATGTGTGCGTGCTGCGCCCGCGCAGCCGCGGCGAAGTGCGGCTTGCTTCGTCCGACATGCGGCGCGCGCCGCGCATCGACCCCGGCTATCTTTCCGATCCGCGCGACCTCGACGACATGGTGGCCGGCGTGAAAATCGTGCGGCAGATCTTTGCCCAGCCGCAGCTTGCGTGCTTTGGCGGCCGCGAACTGTATTCCGCGCATCTGCAGGCGGACGGCAGCGATGACGCGGCGGTGCGCGAGATGATCCGCGAACGCGCCGACACCATCTACCACCCGGTGGGCACGTGCCGCATGGGCATGGATGCGCTGGCGGTGGTCGATCCGCAACTGCGCGTGCGTGGGGTCGAGGGACTGCGCGTGGTCGACGCCTCGATCATGCCGTCGCTGGTCGGCGGCAACACCAACGCGCCCGCGATCATGATCGGCGAGCGCGCGCATGACCTGATCCGCTACGCGCCGCGCGTGCTGCTGCGGATCCGAGAGCCCATGGAAGCCTGAGGCGCGGTACCGGCTTCAGGCGCTCCAGCCGCGCTCGAACACCCGCTTCAGGGTTTCGGCTTCCAGGTCGAGCGTGCCGAACACGCGCCCATGCTGCCGGCCCAGCCGGCTCGCGACAAAGGCTTCGGCGTTTTCGGCGTCGGCATGTTCGAGCATCAAGGCGGCCTGTGCGGCCAGCACCAGTCCCTGTGCAAAGCGGCGGGCATTCGCTTCCAGTTGTTCCGCCGGCTGGCGTAGCATGGCCTGGAGCGAACCCAGCTCCGCGCGCACGGCCGGGTGGGACGTGGCGCGGCGCGACAGGTCCTGCAGCAGCAGCGCCGCGTCATCGGGCGTGCGCTGGATCGCGCGCAGCACGTCCAGGCACATGATGTTGCCCGAGCCTTCCCAGATCGAATTCACCGGCGCTTCGCGATAGAGGCGCGCCATCGGGCCGTCCTCGACATAGCCGTTGCCGCCCCAGACTTCCATGGCTTCGCCCGTGGCCTCGATCGCGCGCTTGCAGATCCAGAACTTGGCTGCGGGCGTCACCACGCGTTTCCACGCGGCGGCAAGCGGGTCGCTGTCGGCGTGCTCGAAGGCATGGGCCAGTTCCATCATCAGGAGCGTGGCGGCCTCGCTTTCGAGCGCCAGGTCGGCCAGCACGTTGCGCATCAGCGGCTGGTCGGCCAGCAGGCGGCCGAAGGCGCTGCGGTGGCGCGTGTGGTGCAGGGCCTGGACATAGGCGGCGCGCAGGATCGCGGCGCTGCCGATCACGCAGTCGAGCCGCGTGCTGGTCGCCATCTCGATGATGGTCGGGATGCCGCGCCCTTCCTCGCCGATCAGGATGCCGGTGGCCTCGCGGAACTCGACTTCGCTGCTGCTGTTGGAGCGGTTGCCGAGCTTGTCCTTCAGGCGCTGGATCAGGATCGGGTTCTTGCTGCCGTCGTCGCGAAAGCGCGGCACGAAGAAGCAGGACAGCGGCCCGTCTTCGGCGCCCATGCGCGCGACCACAAGGTGCGCATCGCACATCGGCGCCGAGAAGAACCACTTGTGGCCGGTCAGGAGGTATTCGGCGCCACGGCCTTCGCCGCGCACGGGGCGGGCCACGGTGGAATTGGCGCGCACGTCGGAGCCGCCCTGCTTTTCGGTCATGCCCATGCCGATCATGATCGCGGTCTTGTCGCGCCAGGGCAGGTCGCGCGCATCATGGTCCTTCGCATACAGGCGCGGTTCGAGCTCGGCGAACAGCGCGGTTTCCTTGCGCAACACGGGAATGCTTGCGAACGTCATCGTGGTCGGGCACAGCGATCCTGACTCGACCTGGGCCTGCAGGAAATAGCCCGCCGTGCGCGCTATCCATGCGCCCTCGCGCGGTTCGGCAAACGGCAGCGCCTGCAGTTGCTGGGTGCGCAGCAGCGACAGCAGCGCATGCCAGCTCGGGTGGAAAGTGACCTGGTCGATGCGCTCGCCGGTGCGGCTGTGCGTATGCAGTTCGGGCGCGTACCGGTTGGCGTCGGCGGCCCAGCCCTGCACCTCGGGCTCGCCCAGGCGTGCGCCATAGCCGGCCAGCGCTGCGGCATGCCAGCCGCCGCCAAGGCGCTCCAGCGCGTCGCTGACGATTGGATCGCAGCCAAAGAGGTTGTAGTGCGCGAGATCCGGCACCTGGTTGAAGACGCGATGCGTGGCGGCGTCGGTCATGATGTCTCCTGGGTCAGCTGGCCATTTGATTGCATGGTAGGGCACGTAGCCGCCACAAGAGTGCGCCGTTGTGCCCCTGTTGTCGATTCTTGCGGCGCAACATCGGCAATTCGATACTCCTGCGCACAGCTGTGGCACCACGAATGAGTGGGAACTGGCACTGGCGCCGGCCGGGGGCTTGTGCTTAAATTCACCCCGTTGGATGAAACAGGGGTGCCGTACGGATGGGCCGTGCGAGCTGAGAGAGTCCCTTCGAACCCGATCCGGTTAATGCCGGCGTGGGAAGTTTCTAGCAAGACCAAACGCTCTTGTCCCTCCGGGACTCGCCTCCAGGCCTCAGGCCCCGGCGGCGCTCACAGGGCTCCTGGTTTCGTCCACCCCGCAAGAGAGAGGACGACACCCATGGCCCGTACTGCCCCCGCTGCTTCCTTCGAATCGCTCGAAAGCGATCTCGACCAGAAATTCGCCTACCCGGCTTCCAGCAAGACCTACCTGACCGGCAGCCGCCCGGATATCCGCGTGCCGCTGCGTACCATCCTGCAAACGTCCACGCGGACCGAGAAGGGCGATATGCCCAACCCGCCGATCCCCGTCTACGACACTTCGGGCCCCTACAGCGACCCGGACGTGCATATCGACCTGAAGGCCGGCCTGCCGGCGCTGCGCGCGAAGTGGATCGACGAGCGCGGCGACACTGAAATTCTCAAGGGTCTTTCGTCGGAATACGGCCGCGACCGCGCCAACGACCCCGCCACCGCGCACCTGCGCTTTGCCCAGCTGACCAACCCGCGCCGCGCCAAGGCCGGCGCCAATGTGTCGCAGATGCACTATGCGCGCAAGGGCATCATCACGCCGGAAATGGAATACGTGGCGCTGCGCGAGTCGCTGAACCTGCAGGCGCTGTATGACAAGCCGGAATACAAGGCCCTGCTGCGCCAGCACCCGGGCAACGCGCTGGGCGCGGGACTGCCGCTGCGTCCGGAAGACATCACGCCGGAATTCGTGCGCAACGAAATCGCCACGGGCCGCGCGATCATTCCCGCCAACATCAACCACACCGAGCTGGAGCCGATGGCGATCGGGCGCAATTTCCGCGTCAAGATCAACGGCAACCTGGGCAACTCCGCGGTGACCTCGTCGCTGGCCGAGGAAGTGGAAAAGATGGTGTGGTCGATCCGCTGGGGCGCCGACACCATCATGGACCTGTCGACCGGCAAGCACATCCACGAAACGCGTGAATGGATCCTGCGCAACTCGCCGGTGCCCATCGGCACGGTGCCGATCTACCAGGCGCTGGACAAGACCGGTGGCATCGCAGAGGACCTGACCTGGGAGATGTTCCGCGACACGCTGATCGAGCAGGCCGAGCAGGGCGTGGACTACTTCACGATCCACGCCGGCGTGCTGCTGCGCTACGTGCCGCTGACGGCTGACCGCGTGACGGGCATCGTCTCGCGCGGTGGCTCGATCATGGCCAAGTGGTGCCTGGCGCATCACAAGGAAAACTTCCTGTACACGCACTTCGACGAGATCTGCGAAATCATGAAGGCCTACGACGTGTCGTTCAGCCTCGGCGACGGCCTGCGTCCGGGCTGCATCGCGGACTCGAACGACGACGCGCAGTTCGGCGAGTTGCGCACGCTCGGCGAGCTGACCGCCAAGGCATGGAAGCACGACGTGCAGGTCATGATCGAAGGCCCGGGCCACGTGCCGCTGCAGCGCATCCAGGCCAATATGGATGAAGAGCTGAAGCACTGCTATGAAGCGCCGTTCTACACGCTCGGACCGCTCGTGACCGACATTGCCCCGGGCTACGACCACATCACCAGCGGTATCGGCGCGGCCAATATCGGCTGGATGGGCACCGCCATGCTGTGCTACGTGACGCCGAAGGAGCACCTCGGCTTGCCGGACAAGGAAGACGTGCGCGAGGGCATCATCACCTACAAGATCGCCGCCCACGCCGCCGACCTCGCCAAGGGCTGGCCCGGCGCGCAGCTGCGCGACAACGCGCTGTCCAAGGCGCGTTTCGAGTTCCGCTGGGAAGACCAGTTCAACCTCGGCCTGGACCCGGAACGCGCGCGTTCGTACCACGACGCCACGCTGCCGGCCGAAGGCGCCAAGATCGCCCACTTCTGCTCGATGTGCGGGCCGAAGTTCTGCTCGATGAAGATCACGCAGGAAGTGCGCGACTACGCGGCCTCGTTGCCGAAGGAAGCGCAGCAGGGCATGGAAGAGAAGTCGATCGAGTTCCTGAAGAAGGGCAGCAAGATCTACTCGTAAGGCAGTACGGGCATGGTTCGCAACCGTGCCCCCGTTCGTTCCGCCTGTCGCGCAGCGCCCCGCGCGGCGGGCTATCCGTAAAAGGAGGCCGGAAGCCGCGTCGATTGCGCAGGTAGCCGGCACACATCCATGACAGCAGTGCAGTCCTTTGATGTCGCCATCCTTGGTGCCGGCCTGGCCGGGCGGCTGGCCGCCTGGCTTCTCGAGCGCCAGGGCGCGCGCGTGGCGCTGGTCGAGCGTGGCAGCCCCGACGGTTCGGGCTCCGCCGCGCACGTTGCGGCCGCCATGCTGGCGCCGCTTGCAGAGTCGGCCATCGCGGAGCGCCGTATCGTCGACCTCGGCATTGCCAGCGTCGGCCTCTGGCGCGCCTGGGTCATGCAGTTGCGCGAGCCCGTGTTCTTCCAGGAGGACGGTACGCTTGTGGTATGGCATGCACGCGACCGTGGCGAAATGTCCCTGTTCACGAGCAGGGTGCGTGCCGTATCGCCTCCGGAACTGGTGGCGCAGCGCATGCGCGTGCTGGACGGCAAGGGCGTGGCCGAGGTCGAGCCCGCGCTGGCAGGACGTTTTCCGCAAGGCTTGCTGCTGTCCGGCGAAGGCCAGCTCGACAATCGTGGGGCGCTGCGCGCGCTGCTGTCGTGCGCGGTCAGCGACGGCGTGCATTGTGTGTGGGAAGCCGGAGATGTAGACGTCGCTATGCTGCCATCGCTTGGCATTCGCGCACGCGTAGTGCTCGACTGCCGCGGCCTTGGTGCGCGCGCCGCATGGCCCGCCGAGCCGGGCAAGGACGGTCGAGGCGCGTTGCCTGGCCTGCGCGGGCTGCGTGGCGAAGTCGTGCGCGTGCATGCGCCCGACGTGAAGCTGCACCGCCCGGTGCGCCTGCTGCATCCACGCTACCCGATCTATATCGCACCCAAGCCCAATGATCTCTATGTGATCGGCGCCACCGAGCTGGAAAGCGAGGACGATTCGCCGATGAGCGTGCGTTCCGCGCTCGAGCTGCTGTCGGCGGCGCATTCTCTGCATCCGGCATTTGGGGAGGCGCGCGTGCTCGAACTGAACGTGCAGTGCCGCCCTACGCGCCCCGACCACTTGCCCGTGATCCGCGTGGACCAGCAGGCGCGCGTGGTGCGCGTGAACGGGCTGTACCGGCACGGTTTCCTGATCGCACCGGCAGTGACCGAGGCGGCGTGCGAGGTGGTGAACGCGCTGCTCAACGATGACCCGGCCGCGCATGCGGTGCCGGCCGCCCTGCGCTGGCCCGGCATGATCGAGGGCGTGACGGAAACACCCGCGCTCGCCGAGGCCCCCGTGGGCCGCACCGGCCTGCTGCACTGAAGCTGAACCCATGGATATCCTGCTGAATGGCCGCCCCCTCGTTGTTGCCGACGCCGCCACCCTGGCGGACGCGGTGGTCGCGGCCAACATTGCCCCGCCGTTCGCCGCGGCGGTCAACGGCCAGTTCGTGCCGCGCGCGGCGCACGCGGCCACGCTCCTCGCGGCCGGCGACCGCATCGACCTCGTCCAACCCGTGACGGGAGGCTGAACCTCATGACATTCGAACCGACAGAAACCTTGCGCGACCCGTTCGTGCTTTATGGCGAGTCCTTCGACTCGCGCCTGCTGCTGGGCACGGCCCGTTATCCGTCGCCGGCCACGCTGCAGGCGGCCGTGGAAATCTCGCGCCCGGCCATGGTGACCGTGGCGCTGCGCCGCCAGGGCGCCGTGGGCGAAGGCGAGGGCGGCCAGGCCTTCTGGCAGATGCTCAAGGCGCTGGGCGTGCCCGTGCTGCCCAACACCGCCGGCTGCTTTGCGCCGCAAGAAGTCATCACCACCGCCATGATGGCGCGCGAGGTGTTCGAGACCGACTGGATCAAGCTGGAGCTGATCGGCGATGACTACACGCTGCAGCCCGACACGCTGAACCTGCCCGCCGTGGCGGAAACGCTGATCAAGGAAGGCTTCAAGGTGCTGCCGTACTGCACGGAAGACCTGGTGCTGTGCCGCCGCCTGCTCGACGTCGGTTGCCAGGCGCTGATGCCGTGGGCCGCGCCGATCGGCACCGGCCGCGGCGCCGTCAACCCGCATGCGATGCGCGTGCTGCGCGAGCGCCTGCCGGACACGCCGCTGATCGTCGACGCGGGCCTGGGCCTGCCGTCGCACGCGGCGCAGGTGCTCGAGTGGGGCTATGACGGCGTGCTGCTGAATACCGCCGTGGCGCAGGCCGCCTATCCGGTCAACATGGCACGCGCGTTCGCGCAGGCCGTGGAAGCGGGCCGCACCGCCTACCTGGCGGGGCCGATGCCCGAGCGCGAAGTCGCGCAGGCCAGCACCCCGGTGGTCGGCATGCCGTTCTGGCACGCCGAGGGCGCGGAGCATCGCGCATGACCCGCCACGCGATCCATGCTGCGAGCGACGGCCCGCTGCGCCAGGCCGTGCTGGAACACTACGGCGAAACGTTTGGCGTGTCCGATCACCCGTGGCAGGCATGGCGGCTCGCTGACGCGCCTGCCAGCCCGGGGGCGCACGATGTGCTGTTGTCCGATGGCGAGGCCGATGCCGACGTGATCGCACGCGTGGCCGCGGCTGGCGCCACGCTGATCGAAACCGACCGCGAAGGCGGACAGTGGATCGATACCGTGCGCTCGCCGATGGGCACGTGGGTACTTTCCGCTCGCGCGGATGATGATCATGCGCACTCGCCGGCATTCGTCGCGGTGCTGCTGGCCAGCCTGTCGCTGCATTTCCCCGCGCATGACGCGCTGTGCCTGGCACGTGCGTGGCGTCCGGGCTCGGCCGAATGGCCGACGGAGTTCGATCGCTTCCCGCGTGTGCGCCATGCCGCGCTGGTGGCGCCGGAAGCCGCCGTGCCGGCTTTTGCGCCGTGCCCGCCGGCGCTCGGCCTTTACGCCGTGGTGCCTAGCGCCGAATGGATCGAGAAGCTGGTGCCGCTGGGCGTGCCCACGGTGCAGTTGCGTTTCAAGTCGGAGGATCCTGCCGCTGTGCGTGCGGAAGTCGCGCGTGCAGCGCAGGCCGCGAAGGGGTCGCAGTCGCGGTTGTTTATCAATGACCACTGGCAGATTGCTGTTGAACTGCATGCCGCCAGCGGTGGCGACAGCGGTATCTATGGCATCCACCTTGGCCAGGAAGACCTGGACGAGGCCGATCTCGACGCCCTGCGGGCCTCAGGCCTGCGTTTGGGCGTGTCCACGCACGGTTATGCGGAGATGGTGCGCGTCGCGGCGATCCGGCCGAGCTATCTCGCGCTCGGCGCGATCTTCCCGACTACCACCAAGGTCATGCCGACGGCGCCGCAAGGGATGGGTCGCTTCCAGGCATATGTGAAGCTGATGCAGCCGGTGATTCCGTCGCTGGTGGGAATCGGCGGTGTTAATGCTTCGAACATGAGCCAGGTGCTAGCGGTCGGCGTCGGCAGCGCTGCCGTCGTGCGGGCCATCACGGAGGCCGACGACGTTCCGGCAGCCGTGGCGCATCTGGTCAACCTGTTTCCCACTGGCTAAGCCTCATACGGTAGCGAGGCAGCCCGAGCTTTGACGGGATACCATGCTCGCTATGTTTGCGTAGCAGAGCTGCAGCCCGTCATGCTTGCCATCCGATACCTGCCGACATTGAGGAGCGCCTGGAAGCCTTAGCCAAGCGGACAAGTCGCACGAAGACGTCCCATGCACGCGAAGCCATCATGCGGCACTTGAAATATCTCGAAGATCTGCATCGGGCAGACAATACTGCCCGTGTTCGCGCGGGGAGCGAGTCCACAGTAACGCTTGATGAGCTTGTGGATCGGCTTGGCCTCGCAAATTGAAGTCAGGCCAAGATTTGTGCGACATTCGCCCAGCCACGGGAGCCGAATCCGACCCCGCCGCTATTATGTCGTGCTGCATCCCCGGCCAATCATCCAGCGTTTCCCACCATGTCCAGCCCGATCGAAATCGTCCCCGCCGCCCCCGGCACGTCTGAAAAGCCCTACTTCGGCATCGACGTCCCGCTGATGCGCTATTTCGGCCTGCAGCCGGAGTTGATCGAAGCGGACTATTGCCGCACGCGCCTGCCCGCGCACCCGCAGCTCGTGAACAGCCGCGGCGACGTGCACGGCGGGACGCTGATGGCCACGCTGGACTTCACGCTGAGCGGCGCGGCGCGTTCGCACGCGCCCACGGAAACCGGCGTGATCACGATCGATATGTCCACACATTTCCTGGCAGCGGCGCGCGGCGAGCTGACGCTCGAAGCCCGCTGCATGCGCCGGGGCGCCCGCATCGCCTTCTGCGAGGGCGAGGTCAAGGACGCCTCGGGCACGGTGGTGTGCGTCGCACGCGCCGCGTTCAAGCTGGTGCCGCTGTCCAGCGGCGGCAACTGATTCAGTCCGGCAGGCGGCGGTACACCGCCGCAAATCGCGCCTGCTCGGTGATGCCGTAGTCGCCAGGCGCGTATTGCATCAGCCAGTCGCCCGGCTTGCCGTGCAATACATCCCCGCCATCGGAGCGGGCGATGCTGAAGGCCTCTTCCATGCGCCGCGCCAGCACGGGCACCGGCTTGTTGCGGTAGGGGCCGTCCTCGCCGTGTGCCGAGGGTTCCAGGGCCACGTACTTCGGATCAAAGCGCTCGCGCGAGACGACCCAGCGGTCGCCGGTCGCGCCGGTGACAATGGCATCGCCGACGCGGTAGCGGTTGGGGCCTTCGCGGCTTTCCAGCTCGCCGGCCTTTGCGGCAAACATCACCTGTACCTGCTCTTCCTTGACGTAGCGCGCGGCAGCGGTGTCTTCGCGCAGGTCGATGTCGTTCAGTGGCTGCATATCGTCTCCGTTCAGCCCAGCACGCGCGGTGCGAAGGCGTGGTTGAGCGGGCCATTGCCCGCGCCCAGTCTCAGGCCGGCGCCGGCGGCAATCGCCCGCGCCACATAGTCCAGTCCCTTGCCCGCCGCGTCTTCCAGTGTGTCGCCACGCGCCAGTTGCGCAGCGATGGCGGCAGCCAGCGTGCAGCCGGTGCCGTGCAGGTTCTTCGTGTCGATGCGAGGGTGCGTGAATACGCGCACGGTGCCGTCGGGCAGCATCAGCAGGTCGTCCAGTGCGCCGTTCGTGCTGGCCGGGCCATCATCGTCGAGGTGGCCGCCCTTGAGCAGCACCGCGGGACAGCCCATTGCGATCAGGTCGGCGGCGGCCTGCTCCATCTCTGCGCGGCGCGTGATGGTGCGGCCGAGCAGATAGGAGGCTTCGGGCAGGTTAGGCGTCACCAGCACGGCGCGCGGAAACAGCAGGCGCACCATGGCCTGGCTGGTGGCGTCATCGGAGAGCGTCGCGCCGGAGGTGGAAATCATCACGGGGTCGACCACCAGCTTGCGGATGCCGTGGCGGTCCGCCGCCGCGGCGACGGCCTCGACGATGGCGGCGGTGCCCAGCATGCCGGTCTTGGCCGCGTCGACGCCGAGATCGCTCGCCACCGCGTCGATCTGTGCCGCCACCATGTCGGCGGGAATCGCATGCACGCCGCTGACACCGAGTGTGTTCTGCGCGGTGATGGCGGTGATGGCGCTCATGCCGAAGCAGCCCAGCGCGGAGAAGGTCTTGAGGTCGGCCTGGATGCCGGCGCCGCCGCCCGAGTCGGAACCTGCGATGGTGAGGGTGCGGGGTGGTGTCGGGATCATGTCAGAGAGGTGAGCGGAAAAAAGCCGGCGGCATTTTGCACGGGTTCACGCCGGCAGGCTACAATACCGCCACTCCGAGGAGCGTTGCAACGGATCGTGGCGTAACATGCCCTCCGCCAGGCTCGGACTGTCTCAAACGGCGCTCGCTGATCCGTGGTTCGCACGGTGGCGAGTCGACCTATCCGCCCGCTTCATTGGTGTTGCGCACGTTACGCATCGCGTTTCGTGCCTTCAGGAAGCGCGGCCCGATTTCCCGCCCGTCACCGTCGTCCACTCTTCACCGGGAGTGAAACATGAACGCTGTGACCGACCTCAAGCAAGATTACCTCGTGGCCGACATCGGCCTGGCCGGCTGGGGCCGCAAGGAAATCGCCATCGCCGAAACCGAAATGCCGGGCCTGATGGCGATCCGCGACGAATTCGCCGCCGCGCAGCCGCTCAAGGGCGCGCGCATCGCCGGCTCGCTGCACATGACGATCCAGACCGCCGTGCTGATCGAAACGCTGGCGGCACTGGGCGCCGATGTGCGCTGGGCTTCGTGCAACATCTTCTCGACGCAGGACCACGCCGCCGCCGCGATCGCCGCGGGTGGCACCCCCGTGTTCGCCTTCAAGGGCGAGTCGCTGAAGGAATACTGGGATTTCACGCACCGCATTTTCGACTGGGCCGACGGCGGCACCCCGAACATGATCCTGGACGACGGCGGCGATGCCACGCTGCTGCTGCACCTGGGCGCCAAGGCCGAGAAGGACGCTTCGCTGATCGCCAATCCGGGCAGCGAGGAAGAGACCTTCCTGTTCGCCGCGATCAAGGAAAAGCTGGCCCAGGATCCGAGCTGGTACAGCCGCAACCTCGCCGCCATCCGCGGCGTGACCGAGGAAACCACCACCGGCGTGCACCGCCTGTACCAGATGGCGCAGAAGGGCGACCTGAAGTTCCCGGCCATCAACGTCAACGACTCGGTCACCAAGAGCAAGTTCGACAACCTGTACGGCTGCCGTGAATCGCTGGTGGACGGCATCAAGCGCGCCACCGACGTGATGATCGCCGGCAAGGTCGCCGTGGTCGCAGGCTACGGCGACGTGGGCAAGGGCAGCGCACAAGCACTGCGTGCGCTGTCGGCACAGGTGTGGGTCACCGAAATCGACCCGATCTGCGCACTGCAGGCCGCGATGGAAGGCTACCGCGTGGTCACCATGGACTACGCCGCCGAGCACGGCGATATCTTCGTCACCTGCACTGGCAACTACCACGTCATCACGCATGACCACATGGCCAAAATGAAGGACCAGGCCATCGTCTGCAACATCGGCCACTTCGACAACGAGATCGACATCGCCTCGATCGAGAAGTACGAATGGGACGAGATCAAGCCGCAGGTCGATCACGTCAAGTTCCCCGACGGCAAGAAGCTGATCATCCTGGCCAAGGGCCGCCTGGTGAACCTGGGTTGCGCCACGGGCCACCCGTCGTACGTGATGAGCAGCTCGTTCGCCAACCAGACCATCGCGCAGATCGAACTCTGGCAGGAACGCGACAGCGGCAAGTACCCGGTGGGGGTCTACACGCTGCCCAAGCACCTGGACGAGAAGGTGGCACGCCTGCAGCTGAAGAAGCTGAATGCACAGCTGACCGAGCTGACCGAGCAGCAGGCGGCCTACATCGGCGTGCAGAAGCAAGGCCCGTACAAGGCCGATCACTACCGCTATTGATCTGAAGTGAAGGCCCCTCTGCCGCTTGCGGGAGAGGGGAAAAACCGCTTTCAAGGAGCCGTCATGAGACTGCTGATCGTCTGGATCATCAACGCCGTGTCGCTGTTCGTGCTGCCGTACATCCTGCCGTCGATCCATCTGAAGAGCTTTGGCTCGGCCATGCTGGCCGCGCTGGTGCTGGGCCTGGTCAATACGCTGATCCGGCCGATCCTGGTGATCCTGACGCTGCCGGTGACGGTGCTGACGCTCGGGCTCTTCATTTTCGTGATCAACGCGCTGCTGTTCCTGTTCGTCGGCAACCTGCTGTCGGGCTTTTCGGTCGGCGGCTTCGGGGCGGCCCTGCTGGGCTCCATCCTGTACAGCGTGATCTCGTGGCTGCTGTCCAGCCTGCTGCTGGGCGAACGCGCGGCCTGACGGCCACGCACTGCCGCGGGGTCCCATCAAGCGCGCCGCGCCAACGCGGCGCGCCACTATCATGCAAGACCGCTACTACAGTTTTGAATTCTTCCCGCCCAAGACGGCGGAGGGCGCCGAGAAGCTGCGCAATACGCGCGCGCAGCTCGCTCCGCTGAACCCGAAGTACATCTCGGTGACGTTCGGTGCCGGCGGCACCACGCAGCAGGGAACGCTCGACACCGTGCTGGAAATCCAGCGCGAAGGCATCGAGGCCGCGCCGCACCTGTCGTGCGTCGGGTCCTCGCGCGAGAGCATCCGCGCGATCCTGCAGCAGTACCGCGACGGCGGCATCCGCCATATCGTCGCGCTGCGCGGCGACATGCCGTCGGGCATGGGCGAGATCGGCGAATTCCGCTACGCCAACGAGCTGGTCGAGTTCATCCGCGCCGAGACTGGCGACTGGTTCCAGATCGAAGTGGCGGCCTACCCGGAATACCATCCGCAGGCCAAGTCGCCGCGCCATGACCTGGAGAACTTCGTGCGCAAGGTGAAGGCCGGCGCCAACTCCGCCATCACGCAATATTTCTTCAACGCCGACGCGTACTTCCGCTTCGTCGACGATGCGCGCGCGATGGGCGTGGACGTGCCGATCGTGCCGGGCATCATGCCGATCACGAACTACTCGCAGCTGATGCGCTTCTCCGAGATGTGCGGCTCCGAAGTGCCGCGCTGGGTGGCCAAGCGGCTCGAAGGCTTCGGCGACGACCGCGAGTCGATCCGCGCGTTCGGACTGGACGTGGTCACGGCGCTGTGCGAACGGCTGCTGGCGGGCGGCGTGCCGGGCCTGCATTTCTATACGCTCAACGCCGCCGGCGCCACCAAGGCGATCTGGCAGCGCCTGAAGCTCTGAGCGTGGCCGCGCGCCGGCCCGATCCCTTCATCGAGCACCTGCTCGAACTGATGGGGCCGCTGGCGGCGCGCATCGGCGCGATCTCCGCGCGCCGCATGTTCGGCGGCCACGGCCTGTTCTACGACGGGCTGATGTTCGCGCTGGTCAGCGACGGGCAATGCTATCTCAAGGCCGACGACAAGACGCTGGCGCGCTTTCAAGCTCAGGGCAGCCATGCGTTCCGCTATGTCTCGTCAAGGGGCGAGGTGACGTTGCGCCACTACCTGACGCTGCCGCCGGAATGCCTGGAATCGCGGACGGCGATGACGCCGTGGGCGCAGATGGCGGTGGAGGCGGCGTTGCGCCTGGCGAACCAGAAGGGCTGAGTGCCGACACGGTGCCATCGGTGTCATACTCGGTGTCATGGTCACCGCCACCTTCCGCTTCTACGAGGAACTGAACGACTTCCTTGCGCCGGACCAGCGCGGGCGTGACCTGTCCTGCCCATGCGCGCGCGCCGCCACGGTCAAGCACATGATCGAGGCACTGGGCGTGCCGCATACCGAGGTCGAACTCATCCTGGTCAACGGTGAGTCGTCAGGCTTTGAGCGGATCCTGAGCGATGGCGACCGCGTCTCGGTCTATCCCAAGTTCGAATGCCTCGATGTCTCCCCGCTGCTGCGGGTACGCGCGCACCCCTTGCGGATTCTCCGCTTCGTGGCCGACGCCCATCTGGGCGGCCTGGCGCACCTGCTGCGCATGATGGGCTTCGACACCCTCTACGACAATCACTTCGAAGACAGCGAAATCGAGCGCATCGCCGCGCAGGAAGGCCGTGTCGTGCTGACGCGCGATCGCGAGCTGCTCAAGCGCCGCGGCATCACCCATGGCTGCTACGTGCGCGCGATCAAGTCCACGCCGCAGGTGCGCGAGATCTTCAGCCGGCTCGACCTGGCCCGCAGCGCGCGGCCGTTTTCGCTCTGCCTCGATTGCAACGTACCGCTGCAGCACGTCGCGCGCGAGGCCGTGGCGGGGCGCGTGCCGCCGGCGGTGCTGGAGCGCCATGAGCGCTTCGTCACCTGCGATCAGTGCCGCCGCGTGTTCTGGGAAGGCTCGCACTGGCGCTGCATGCGCATGCTCGTGGACGAGCTGGTGCAAGCCAGCTGAGTCCTAAAGCATCGCGCTGTTTCACCGTTAGGTTAGTGCTGGCGTCAGAACACGCCCGCTTCGCTGACGATCCAGTCCATCGGCAAATCATGTTCCCGGGCCTGCAGGGCGATGCGGCAGGCCTCGAAGCCGATGCCGATGGCGACTGGAGGCGTCGGCATGGCGGCCAGCGTGCGGTCGTAGAAGCCGCCGCCGTAACCGAGACGGAACTTGTCGGCACTGAAACCGACACAAGGAATCAGCAAGGCATCGGGCTGGGCTGCGTCGGTGCCGTCCGGTACCGGAATGCCGTAGTGCCCCTTGACCATCGGGGTCTGCGGGGTCCAGAGATGGAAGTCGAGCGGCACGCCGGGGCGGCTGACCGCCGGCAGCGCGGCATGGCGGCTGGTGTCCGCGGCGAGCCACCGGGTCACGACGGCGCGCGCATCGAATTCCTGCTGGATGGGCCAGTAAAAACCGAGGCAGCGGATCGCCAGCCGCTCGAGCAAAGGCAGCAGGCTGGCGGCGATGCTGGCCTCGGCGCTGGCGCGGTCGGACACCGCCGCGCGTTGTGCGAGCAGGCGCGTGCGCAGCGCGCGGCGATCTTCTTCGGCGCCGTTGCCGGGTGGCGGCGAAGGCGTATGGGTGGCTGACATGGCGTGGGATAATGTCTGCGAACAAACCAACACTGACGGCGGCGGCGCGCATGCGTGGCGATAGGCCTGGCATGACGGGCGCGGCCTCGCGTCGACAACAAGGAAGCAAAGAATGCTGAAGGGAGTATATCTGCGGCGTGCCGGCCGGGCCGCATGGGTCGCCGTGGCGTGTGCCTTGCTTGCCACCCCCGTGCTGGCGCAGAAGCGTCCGCAGCAACCGGCCGTGCGCGCGCCCCAGCCGCCGGTCATCCCGTCCGACCCGGATGATGCGTTCACGGCGCTGCGCGAAGCGGCGCGCAAGAACGACGCGGACCGCGCCTATGCGATCTCCGCGACGCTGGTGGACTATCCGATTCCGTCATACGTCGAGTACTTCCGCATCAAGCCGCAAATGTTCGACGGCAGCGGCCTGGCGCGCATCGATGCACCTGATGACCAGGTGCGCGCCTTCCTGCAGCGCTACAAGGGCGAAGCCATTGCCGACCGCATGCGCAACGACTGGCTGCTGGTGCTCGGCAAGAAGCGCGACTGGGCCAACTTCGACGCGGAGTACCCGCAGTTCGTGCTCAAGGACGACACGCAGGTCGAGTGCTACGCGCTGCTGTCGCGCGCGCTCAAGGGCCAGAACGTGGCGGCCGATACGCGCAACGTGCTGAGCGATGTGCGCTACTACGGCGAAGGCTGCGTCGACCTGATCAGCTACCTGGTGCAGAGCCAGCAGATCCAGCGCAGCGATGTTGCCTTCCAGACGCGCCAGGCGCTGGAACAGAACCTGGTTTCGCTGGCCGCCAGGATCGCGGCCACGGTGCCCGATGCGCGCATGGACAGCGACATGCTGGCCACCATCGTCAAGATGGCGCGCAATGACCCGTCGCAGGCCGCGGCCTACCTGACCGCCAGCGCCGGCAGCCTGTCGCGCGACGAGCAGGGCGCGGCGTGGGGCGTGGTGGGGCAGTACGCCGCCAAGAAGCTTTTGCCGGACGCCGCCGGCTACTACCGCCGCCAGATGGACCTGGGCGGCAACCAGTGGTTGTCCGACGAAACCCAGGAATGGCGCGTGCGTGCGGCGCTGCGCCAGGGCGACTGGAAGCAGGTGCGGCAGGCCATCGAAATGATGCGCCCCCAGCTGCGCGCCAAGGATCCGGCCTGGACCTACTGGTACGGCCGCTCGCTGAAGGCCGATGGTCGCGATGCCGAGGCCCAGCAGCAGTTCCAGCAGATCGCAGGCCAGTTCAACTTCTACGGCCAGCTGGCCACCGAAGAGCTGGGCAACCGCATCACGTTGCCGGTGCGCACCACGGTGACCGATGCCGAAGCCATGGCCATGCGCAGCCGCGCCGGCTTCCAGCGCGCGCAGAAGTTCTACAACCTGAACCTGCGCTTCGAGGGCACCCGTGAATGGAACTGGGAACTGCGTGGCATGAACGACCGCGAGCTGCTGGCCGCGGCCGAGTATGCGCGCCGGATCGAGCTGCTGGACCGCACCGTCAATACCGCGGACCGCACGCGCGCCGAGCATGATTTCTCGCTGCGCTTCCCGATGCCGTATCGTGAGCTCATGCAGCGCGCCACCGACGACGTCGGCCTCGACATGGCGTGGGCCTATGGCCTGATCCGCCAGGAATCGCGCTTTATCATGAGCGCGCGCTCGTCGGCCGGTGCGCATGGCCTGATGCAGGTGATGCCGGCCACGGCCAAGTACGTCGCGCGCAAGATCGGCATGGCGGAGTTCTCGCCGTCGATGATGGGGGATCCCAACATCAACATCGTGCTCGGCACCAACTACCTGAGCATGGTACTGACCGACCTGGACAGCTCGTGGACGCTGGCCTCGGCGGCCTACAACGCCGGGCCGGGACGGCCCAAGGCCTGGCGCAGCACGCTGACGCGCCCGGTCGAAGGCGCCATCTTCGCCGAGACCATTCCGTTCAACGAAACGCGCACATACGTGAAGAATGTGCTTTCCAACGCTACGTACTATGCTGCATTGATGAGTGGCCAGCCCCAGTCGCTGAAGTATCGCCTGGGCCAGGTTGCACCGTCGGCGGTAACCACCACTAGCCTTCCCTGACCGGGAGCGCGCCCCGCTTCTGCGGGGCGCATGCCATGACTGGCCTGCCGCCGCGTGCCGTTCTATTCGCACGGAGGCATCCATGCAGTCCAGCAATGTCCTCATCGTCGGCGGCGCCGGATTTATCGGCAGTCATCTCGCTTCCCGGCTGGCGGGCGCCGCCTCGGCCTCCGGCGCGCCGCTCGAGCCCGGCTCCAATCCTGATTCCCCCATTGCGCCCGACCGCATCGTGATCGGCGCCCGCAACGTGGAGCATGCGCAGCACTTGCTGCTGCTGCCGCGTGTCGAGGTCGCGGAACTGGGGCTGGCCGACAATGCGGCGCTCGACGATGCCATCGGCCCGCTCGGCACGGACGGCATCGTCGTCAACCTGGTCGGCGTGCTGCACGGCGAGCGCGGCGATCCCTATGGTCCCGAATTTGCCGCGGCCCACGTGGAGATGGTCAGGCAAGTCGTCGCATCGTGCCTGAGTACCGGCGTCCGGCGCCTGGTGCATATCAGCGCGCTTGGCGCCGACAGCAATGGCCCGTCGATGTACCTGCGCAGCAAGGGCGACGGCGAACGCATCGTGCGCAGCAGCGGCCTGGACTGGACCATCCTGCGTCCCTCCGTGGTGTTCGGCCCCGACGATCACTTCCTCAACCTGTTCGCCCACATGCAGGAAATGGCCCCCGTGGTGCCGCTGGCCTGCGCGCATGCGCGCTTCCAGCCGATCTACGTGCAGGACGTGGTGCAGGCCATCGTCAACGCCATGGTCACGCCGGCGACCATCGGGCGTGGCTACGACCTGGGCGGCCCGCAGGTGTACACGCTGGAAGAACTGGTGCGCTTTGCCGGGCGGGCGTCGGGCCACCCGCGCCCGGTGATCGCGCTGCCCGACGCACTGGCGCGCGTGCAGGCCGCGGTGATGGAGCACATGCCGGGCGAAACGCTGCTGTCGCGCGACAACCTCGATTCGATGCAGCTCGACAACGTGTTGCACGGACCCATGGCAGGCGAACTGGGCCTGCAGCCGGTCGGACTGGAAGCCGTGATGACCGACGTCCTGGCCGGCCGCAACCGCGATGCCCAGCTCACGGTCATGCGGGCAAGCGTGCATCGCTAGCCCGCGTCTTTCCGTGCGCTTGTGACCTGGATTCACAGCGGTTGCGAGCGCTTTTGACTTTGAGGGCCGTCATGGCGCTGGCAGAATGACGGGTTCGGCGCGCACGCTTCTGCATGCGGGCGCGCGGGTCCCCGGGCAGGAATGTTGCGTTGTGTCCGGCGACCTTTCCCCATCCCGCCCCCAAGGATTCCGCGATGAAGCTCGTCATCGGCAACAAGAATTACTCGTCCTGGTCGCTGCGCCCGTGGCTGCTGATGCGCCATGCCGGCATTGATTTCGAAGAAGTGCACGTACGCCTGTTCGTTGACAGCTTCGCCGCCGAGATCGCGCAGTATTCCCCGGCCGGCAAGGTGCCGGTGCTGGTGGACGGCGACATCTCGGTGTGGGACACGCTGTCGATCGCCGAATACCTGGCCGAGCGCTTCCCCGAAAAGGCGCTATGGCCCGCCGGCCGCGCCGAGCGTGCCCATGCCCGCTCGGTCTGCGCCGAAATGCATGCCGGCTTCACCAACCTGCGCAACCAGTTGCCGATGAACGCCACCGCGGTGCTCCCTGGCCGCGGCTGGAACGTAGCGGTCCAGCGCGACGTGGACCGGATCGCGCAGATCTGGACCGACCTGCGCGCGCGCCATGGCGATGCGGGGCCGTTCCTGTTCGGGACCTTTACGATCGCCGACGCGTATTTCGCGCCGGTGGTCAGCCGCTTCGCGACGTACGGCATCCACCTTCCCGATGCGGCCAAGGCCTATGCGGACTTCATCCTGGAGTTGCCGGCCATGCAGGAATGGATCGCCGGCGCGCGCGAAGAGCGCGATTTCCTGGCGGATGACGAGCCGTATCGCCTCGCGCCCGACCGGGGCGATGCGATTATCATCGGCCACTGAGCGCCGCGTCGGCGGCGCGCCATAGCGAGACAAGACCATGCAGGTGTACGCCGTCGGCGGTGCCATCCGCGACGAATTGCTGGGCAAGCCCAGCCAGGACCGCGACTATGTCGTGGTCGGGGCCACCCCGGCCGAGATGGTAGCCGCCGGCTACAAGCCGGTCGGCAAGGACTTCCCGGTTTTCCTGCATCCGAGCACAAAAGAGGAATACGCGCTGGCGCGCACCGAGCGCAAGACCGCCATGGGCTACAAGGGTTTTGCGTTCTATTGCGAGCCCGATGTCACGCTTGATGACGACCTGGTGCGGCGCGACCTGACCATCAACGCCATGGCGCGCGCGGTCGACGCCGACGGCAACCTGGTCGGCCCCGTCATCGATCCGCACGGCGGCCAGCAAGACCTGGCCGCGCGGCAGTTCCGCCATGTCTCCGGAGCGTTCGCCGAGGACCCGGTGCGCATCCTGCGCGTGGCGCGTTTTGCCGCGCGCTTCCATGAGTTCACTGTCGCGCCCGAGACTGTGGCGCTGATGCGCCGGATGGTGGACGCCGGCGAGGTCGACGCGCTGGTGCCCGAGCGCGTCTGGCAGGAGCTTGCGCGCGGGCTGATGGAGGCGCGGCCGTCGCGCATGTTCGAGGTGTTGCGCCAGTGCGGCGCGCTAGTGCGCCTGCTGCCGGAGCTGGACCGGCTGTGGGGCGTGCCGCAACGCGCCGACTACCATCCCGAAGTCGATACCGGCGTCCATGTGATGATGGTGATCGACTGCGCCGCCGCCATGCGTACGCCGCTGGCCGTGCGCTTCGCCGCGCTGGTCCATGACCTCGGCAAGGGGACCACGCCAGAGGACGTGCTGCCGCGCCATCTGGGCCACGAAGGCCGCAGTGTGGAGCTGCTCGAAGCCGTCTGCAAGCGCCTGCGCGTGCCCAACGACTGCCGGGACCTGGCGGTGGTGGTGGCGCGCGAGCATGGCAATATCCATCGCTGCATGGCGTTTGGCGCGGCCGCGATGACACGGCTGCTGGAGCGCTGCGATGCCCTGCGCAAGCCCGGTCGCTTTGCCGATGCGCTGCTCGCCTGCGAGGCGGACAAGCGCGGCCGCAAGGGCTTCGAGTCGGACGCCTACCCGCAGCGCGCACGCTTGCTGGCCGCGCTGGAGGCAGCCGCCGGCGTCGACGCCGGTGCTATCGCGAAGGCGTCAGCCGATGACGTCAGCCAGATCCGGGAACGTGTGCACGCGGCGCGCGTGCAGGCCGTTGAGGCTCGCCTAGATCAGTTTCCCGATCACTAGCGCCAGCAACGACAGCAGGATCGTCGACGCGAACGGCAGCATGTACTCGCGCCCGAACAGGCGGAAGCGCACGTCGCCGGGCAGCCGGCCGATGCCGAGCTTCTGCAGCCAGGGCAGGGCGGCCGACAGCACGACCACGCACAGGAAGATGGTGAGGGTCCAGCGCAGCATGGCGGCAGCGGCTCAGAGCGTGTGGCAGCGGTCGCCGCGCGCAAAGCCGGCGAGCGGTTCACTGCCGTCCAGGCCGCGGGTCAGCGCGATCACCTTGAACAGCTCTCCCATCTCGGCTTCGGACAGCAGCTTCTGCACCGCATTGGCGGCGGGCAGGAAAGCGCGCGTATCGGACGGGTCCAGCGTCATCAGCAGGTCCGTGATGCCGGCATTCATCAGGAAGCGCGCCTGCGAGGTGAAACCCGACACGTCCAGGCCGGCATCGACGGCGGCATGCGCAATGCCGCTGAAGTTGACGTGCGCCGTGATGTCCTGCAGCCCCGGGTACAGGAACGGATCGGGATGCGCGTGATGGCGGTAGTGGCACATCAGCGTGCCGCCGCTGCGCTGCGGGTGGTAATACTCGCCGGACGGGAAGCCATAGTCGATAAAGAACGCGGCCCCGCGCACCAGCATGGCGCCGACCGCGCGCGCGAAGCCGTCGGCCTCGGCATGGGTCTCGGTGACGATGTCATGGTCGCCTGGCATGGCGTGCAGCGCATCCGGGACGGCATGGGCCGGAACCAGGCGGTCTTCGAACGCGAAGGCATGCGCGGCGGTGCTGTCATCGCCCGGGACGGAGCGGGCCACGCCGCGTTCATGCCAGCGGCCGCCCGTGCGCGCGAACAGGCGCACCGGCATGGCGTCCAGCACTTCATTGCCGACGATGATGCCCTCGAAGCGCTCGGGCAGCGTGTCCAGCCACTGCACGCGCGCGGCCAGGTGCGGCGCGCGCTGCGACAGCGTGTCCTGTTGGCGGGCGCGCAGTTCGCCGGACAGCTCGACAATGCCGTAGGACTCGGGCAGTTGCCCTTCCTGTTCCAGCGCCAGCAGCAGGTCAGCCGCCAGGCGGCCGGTTCCGGCACCGAATTCGAGCAGGCGCGGCAGGCCTTGCGCCAGCAGCGGCGCGAACTGGCGCGCCAGCGTGCGGGCGAAGAAGGGGCTCAGTTCCGGCGCGGTGATGAAATCGCTGCCGTCGCGTACATCGCGCCCGAACTTGGCGGCGCCGCCGCTGTAGTATCCCAGCCCGGGCGCGTACAGCGCGAGCGACATGTAGCGGTCGAAGCCGATCCAGCCGCCGGCCGCATCGAGGGTTTCGCCGATCAGCGTGGCCAGCGAGTCGGAGGCGGCCAGCGCATCGGCGGAGGGAAGGGGTAAACTAACGGCTTTCTGCATGCCTCGATTGTAGCAATGCCCGAATCGAATCAACCTGCCTGCTTGCCGGCGCAGATGCAGCCGGCCCAGACGCAAGCCGCCGCGGCGCGCGGCGTGGCCATCGTCACCGGCGGCGCGCGCCGGCTTGGCCGCGCCATTGCGCTCGAACTGGCCGGACAAGGCTGGGACGTGGCCGTGCACTGCCATCGCTCGCGCGACGAGGCCGAGGCACTGGCCGTGAACCTTCGCGCCCTCGGCCGCCGTGCCGCGGTGCTGCAGGCCGACCTGGCCGACGAAGCCTCCACCGCGACGCTGATCGCCGCCTGCACGGCCGAGCTTGGCGTGCCGACCTGCCTGGTCAACAACGCTTCGCTGTTCCAGTACGACGTGGCCACGAGCTTTTCGTATGCGTCGCTGGACACGCATATGCGGACCAACGTGGCGGCGCCCTTGCTGCTGGCGCGCGAGATGTACAAGGCACTGAGCGCCGACACGGGCGCAGCCGATCCGCGCGGCGTGGTGATCAACCTGCTCGACCAGAAGCTGGATAACCTGAACCCGGATTTCCTGTCGTACACGCTGTCCAAGGCCGCGCTGCAGACTGCAACCGTGCAGCTGGCGCAAGCGTTTGCGCCGCGGCTGCGGGTGGTCGGCGTCGCACCCGGCATCACGTTGGTGTCGGGCGAGCAGTCGGAGCAGAGCTTCCGCCGCGCGCACCGCGTCACGCCGCTGGGCAAGTCATCCACGCCGGAAGACATTGCGCAGGCCGTGGCTTACCTGGCACGCGCCAACGCCGTGACCGGCACCACGCTGTACGTCGACGGCGGCCAGCACCTGATGCCGCTGTCGCGCGACGTGATGTTCCTGACCGAATGATGTGACCCGCGTGCCGCGCCGTCTTCCGGACGCGGCACGCCAGACCCCTTCCCGAATTACCTTTCCCCGATTGCCATGACCATGCTCGCCGCCCTTACCCATCCCAGCCTGCAAGACTGCCGCCGCATGTTCCTGCGCAACTATGAAGTCCAGATCAATATCGGCGTGCACGAATTCGAGAAGAAGGGCGAGCAGCGCGTGCTGATCAATATCGACCTGTTCGTGCCGCTGGCCGCCAGCACGCCGCAGGCCGACAAGCTCGAAGAGGTCGTCGACTACGATTTCATGCGCAACACCGTGGCCGAGCGCATGGCGCTGGGCCATGTGCACCTGCAGGAAACGCTGTGCGACGACGTGGCTCGCGCCATGCTCAGGCACCCGAAGGTGCGCGCCGTACGCGTCTCCACCGAGAAGCCGGACGTCTACCCGGATTGCGATTCGGTGGGCGTGGAAGTCTTCCACATCAAGCAGGACTGATCGGTCCCGGGTAAAATCTCGCCCCTTCCGAGCCGTCCGGCCATTTCATCCGGGCGGCCGCAACGATCCGGTATGCCTCATGACCCACTCCAATAACTTCTACCGCCTCGAGACGAGGCTCCAATCGCAAACCGGCAAGGCCATCGGCGACTTCGGCATGATCGAGGACGGCGACACCGTGCTGGTCTGCATGAGTGGCGGCAAGGACTCGTACACCATGCTGTCGGTCCTGATGGCGCTGCAGAAGCGCGCGCCGATCAAGTTCAAGCTGATCGCGATGAACCTGGACCAGAAGCAGCCCGGTTTTCCCGAGCATGTGCTGCCGGAGTACCTGAAGGCAACCGGCGTGGAATATGTGATTGTCGAGGCCGATACCTACTCGATCGTCAAGGAGAAGGTGCCCGAGGGCAAGACCACCTGTTCGCTGTGCTCGCGCCTGCGCCGCGGCGTGATCTACCGCACGGCCAAGGAGCTTGGCGCCAACAAGATCGCGCTGGGCCACCACCGCGACGACATCGTCAACACCTTCTTCCTGAACATGTTCTTCGGCGGCAAGATGAAGGCCATGCCGCCGAAGCTGGCTACGGATGATGGCGCGCACGTCGTGATCCGGCCGCTGGCGTACTGCGCGGAAAAGGACATCGCCGCGTATGCGCGTGCGATGGAATTCCCGATCATCCCGTGCAACCTGTGCGGCTCGCAGGAAAACCTGCAGCGCAAGAAGGTCAGCGAAATGCTGCAAGGCTGGGAGCGCGAAAACCCCGGCCGTATCGACAATATCTTCGCGTCCCTGCGCAACGTGGTGCCGTCGCACCTGGCCGACACCGAGCTGTTCCCGTTCACCGGGCTGGCCACGGGCCTGGCCAAGGTGGATGAAGCTTCGCTGTTCGGCGAAACCACGTTCACGCAGCAGCCGCTGGTGTTCGCCGGCAGCAGCGACGAGAACCGGATGGAGTTCGTCCGCTTCGAGCGCCCCGGGCA
The DNA here is from genome assembly GCF_057073755.1 of Cupriavidus sp. C3SS-1. Lineage (NCBI taxonomy): Bacteria > Pseudomonadati > Pseudomonadota > Betaproteobacteria > Burkholderiales > Burkholderiaceae > Cupriavidus > Cupriavidus sp. C3SS-1. Next base: position 240,069 of record NZ_CP172699.1, read on the forward strand.
GGCGCCGGCGGCCGTGCCGCAGGCCAGCGCCGAGTAAGCCTCCCGCCGGGAAAATGGGAAAATCAGACACCCGCGTTATCACGCGGGCGTCTTGCCTTGGGGCATCGGGCGATCGCTACTGGTTCGCCGCCTGCGCAGTGTTGCCCTGGCGCTCGCGCATCAGGCTGCGCGTATCGTCGATCCATTTCTGGAAGCGTTCGACGGCATGCGCCTTCTGCGCTGGCGTGGTCAGGTTGGCAATGGTCGCGACCAGCGCCACGCCAGCCTGGTTGTTGGCATCGTGGCTGGCGGCTCGGGTTTCGCCGGGCGGGTGCTGCCAGTGGTCAGCGTAGCGGCGCAGCAGCTCGATGACCTGCGCCTTGGGCGGATGCGTCTGCTGGACCTGCCGCGCCAGCGCCAGCCAGTCCTCCTGGCGGCGCAGGCGCTCCGCGTAGCGCGCCTGGGCGCCCTGCATCAGCGGGCCCATGGCGGCATGGATGGCCTTTTCCTGCTCATCGGAGAAGCTTCCGTAGATCAGCTTCGCGTAGTCCATCACCTTGTCGAAGCGCGCCGACTCGCGGTCCTGGGCACTGCCGCTCAGGAACTTCTTGCGGTACTTGGTGTTGCCCTCATCGAACTTCTTTTCGATGCGGTCGATCTGCGCCGGGGTCAGCGTAAGCAGCAGGTCGGCGACGTCCGGCATGGCCTGGTTGAACGACTGCCGCGCAAGCCGCTGGCTCGATTCCTGGAACTGCACGATGGACGAGGCGCTGACCGGTTGCCGGACCTGGTCCCGGGCCTGGGTCAGCAAAGTCGAGATCTCGGGAAGCTGGGACTGCCGGTGCCACGCGAAGAAGCGCGCAATGGCCTCGCGCGTGGGCGGCTCCTGCACGTCGCTGACGTCGACATAATGGTCGATCCACCAATAAGCCAGGCGGTCGCCCTGCTGGTAGCCGGTCTTCATCGCGCTGCATCCGCAGAGGACGGCCGCCACGAATATCGCCAATATTCGGCGTAGCCAGCGATTGTGAAAATCGGAAACAGTGGCGTATTGGGCAGAAACCGTCATGTTAAAATCGCCGCGAATCTTGCCAGGGTTGCCGGATTGCCCGCAAGCCCAGTCCTGGCAACGGTTCTGGCTCCAGGAACGGCGGATGCCACTACCACAGGGCTCACGAAAGCCGGCGGCCAAACTGCCGGCTGGTGCCTTAAAGAATAGCTTTCCCGAACCATGCACCAAGAGGGTCTCCTTGTGAACATCGTCATTCTCGCCGCTGGCATGGGCAAGCGGATGCACTCCGATTTGCCAAAGGTGCTGCACCCCGTCGCCGGGCGTCCCCTGCTTGCGCATGTCATCGACACGGCACGTACGCTGTCCCCTTCGCGCCTGGTGGTCGTGGTCGGCCACGGTGCCGAACATGTGCGCACGGCCGTGGCCGCCGATGATGTCACCTTTGCGGAGCAGCCCCAGCAGCTGGGCACCGGGCATGCGGTGGCGCAGGCACTTCCTCAGTTGGACGACAGCCAGCCCACATTGGTTCTCTACGGCGACGTGCCGCTGACCTCCGCGGCGACGTTGAAGTCACTGGTCGAAGCCGCCGGCAAGAGTCGGTTCGGCGTCCTGACGGTTGAGATGCCGGACCCGAGCGGCTATGGCCGCATCGTGCGCGATGCCGCGGGCAGCATCGTCCGGATCGTCGAGCAGAAGGATGCCAGCGAAGCCGTCCGCGCGATCCGCGAAATCAATACCGGCATTATCGTGTGCCCGACCGGCCACCTGCGTCGCTGGCTGTCCACGCTGCGCAATGACAACGCCCAGGGCGAGTACTACCTGACCGATACCGTCGAGCGCGCGGCGGCCGAAGGCGTCGAGATCGTGTCGGCCCAGCCCGCGGCGGTGTGGGAAACGCTCGGCGTCAACAGCAAGGTCCAGCTTGCCGAAGTGGAACGCATCCACCAGCGCAACCAGGCCCAGCGCCTGCTCGAAGCCGGCGTGACGCTGGCCGACCCGGCGCGCATCGACGTGCGCGGCGCGCTGACCTGCGGGCGCGATGTCAGCATCGATGTCGGCTGTGTGTTCGAAGGCCGCGTGCATCTGGGCGATGGCGTGCAGATCGGCGCCAACTGCGTGATCCGCAATGCCACCATCGACGCCGGCGCGCAGGTGCAGCCGTTCTGCCATATCGACAGCGCGAAGATCGGCGCGCAGGGCCGCATCGGCCCGTACGCGCGGCTGCGCCCGGGCACGGAGCTGGGCGAGGATGTGCATATCGGCAACTTCGTCGAAGTGAAGAACTCGCAGGTCGCGGCGCATAGCAAGGCCAATCACCTGGCCTATGTGGGCGACGCCACGGTCGGCTCGCGCGTGAATATTGGCGCTGGCACCATCACCTGCAACTATGACGGCGCGAACAAGTTCCGCACGGTGATCGAGGACGATGTCTTCATCGGCTCCGATACGCAGCTGGTGGCGCCGGTGACGGTGCGCCGCGGCGCGACCATCGGTGCGGGCACCACGCTGACCAAGGAAGCGCCGGCCGACCAGCTGACGCTGTCCCGCGCCAAGCAGATGACCATCGCCGCCTGGCAGCGTCCGGTCAAGCAGCCAAAGCCGTAAGCAGTACGGCTACCGCGCGGTAGCCAACGGGGCAACACAACACGGCGGCCGCAGCGCTTGCGGCCGTACCGGCGCGGCACAATGGCCGTTGCCGTCATTGAAAACGGGCGCCGGTGTCGGCGCCGACCACGGGAGTCCAGCATGTGTGGCATCGTCGGCGCGGTTTCTACGCGCAATATCGTTCCGGTCCTGATCGAAGGCCTGCGCCGCCTCGAATACCGTGGCTATGATTCCTGCGGCGTAGCCGTGGTGCGCGATGCTTCCGTCGAGCGTGCGCGCACGGTATCGCGCGTGGCGGATCTGGACGCCCAGACCCAGGCTTCGGGCCTGGCCGGCACCACCGGCGTGGCGCACACGCGCTGGGCCACGCACGGCAAGCCCGACACCGTCAATGCCCACCCGCACCTGTCCGGCGAGACCATCGCGCTGGTGCACAACGGCATCATCGAGAACTACGAGCCGCTGCGCGAGGAACTGCGCGCGGCCGGCTACGGCTTCGAGTCGCAGACCGACACCGAAGTCGTGGCCCACCTGATCCACCAGGCCTACAGCTACCCGAGCAGCGCCACGCGCGGCGACCTGTTCGCGTCGGTGCGCGCCGTGACCAAGCGCCTGCACGGCGCCTATGCGATCGCCGTGTTCGCCAAGGACCAGCCCGAGCGCGTGGTCGGCGCGCGCGCCGGCTCGCCGCTGGTGGTGGCGCTCGGCGACGGCGAGGCTTTCCTGGCCTCCGACGCGCTGGCCGTGGCCGGCACCGCCAACCGCATCATTTACCTGGAAGAGGGCGATGTTGTGGAAGTTACGCGTGAAGGCGTGACCATCCGTGACGGCCACGATCATCTGGTCGAGCGCGAGGCACGCGTGGTCGAAGCCCACGCCGCCACGGTGGACCTGGGTCCGTACCGCCACTTCATGCAGAAGGAAATCTTCGAGCAGCCGCGCGCGCTTGGCGACACGCTTGAAGGCATCGAAGGCATTTCGCCGGAGCTGTTTGGCGAGCGCGCGGCCGAGGTCTTCCCCGAGATCGACAGCGTGCTGATCCTGGCCTGCGGCACCAGCTACTACTCGGGCTGCACGGCCAAGTACTGGCTCGAAAGCATTGCCAGGATCCCGACCCAGGTCGAAGTGGCCAGCGAGTACCGCTATCGCGAGACCGTGCCGAATCCGCGCGCGCTGGTGGTGGTGATTTCGCAGTCCGGCGAGACCGCCGATACCATGGCCGCGCTGCGCCACGCGCGCGCGCTGGGCCATACCCACACGCTGTCGATCTGCAACGTGGCCACCAGCGCCATGGTGCGCGAGACCGAGATGCGCTTCCTCACGCGCGCCGGCACCGAGATCGGCGTGGCGTCGACCAAGGCCTTCACCACGCAGCTCGCCGCGCTGTACATGCTGACGCTGGCGTTGGCCAAGGTGCGCGGCTTCCTGTCGGAAGAAGCCGAGGCGAAGGACATGGCCAACCTGCGCCACCTGCCCGCCGCGCTGCATGGCGTGCTGGCGCTCGAGCCGCAGATCATCGCCTGGTCGGAAGAGTTCGCACGCCGCGAGAACGCGCTGTTCCTGGGGCGCGGCAAGCACTACCCGATCGCGCTCGAGGGCGCGCTCAAGCTAAAGGAAATCTCGTACATCCACGCCGAAGCCTATCCGGCCGGCGAACTCAAGCACGGCCCGCTCGCGCTCGTGACCGAAGCCATGCCGGTGGTCACCGTCGCCCCGAACGACGCGCTGCTGGAAAAGCTCAAGTCCAACATCCAGGAAGTGCGGGCGCGTGGCGGACGCCTGTATGTGTTTGCCGATAGCGACACGCACATCCAGTCGACGGACGGCATCCAGGTGATCCGCATGCCCGAGCACTATGGCGATCTGTCGCCGATCCTGCACGTGGTGCCGTTGCAATTGCTGGCGTATCACACGGCGTGCGCGCGGGGGACCGACGTGGACAAGCCGCGGAACCTGGCGAAGTCGGTGACGGTGGAGTAGGGCGCCCGGGACGTTTAGCGGCCCGCTGTCATCTACAAACAGATTCGCATAACGCCCAGCGGAAGATTCGCATAACGAGCGCAAGAAACTCCTCGCGAGCCGCAGCCTGACGCCATTATTCGAGACTGTTCCCGCCGAGTTGGCGCATAGCAAAAAGCCTGGGTCGACCAACTTGGTCGGCCCGTTTTTTTTGCAAAAAGTATCTCAAACGTCACTAAACGGCGCGCTCTTCCAGAGTAGGCCCTAGGCCGGTAGAGGGAAGAGTTTCGAATAACGAAAAGTCCCAGTGCTTTGCCGGGCACGCCAAATTTGAGAAGTTGCCCAACTGCGGCGTGAGCCAAGCATTCTGGTCTTGACTCTTTCGCCTGTCCTGGATGGAACCCCTACCGCTCGGCAAGCGCACCGCCCCAGACGCTGTGGATAAGCACGCGAAATTGGTGTGGAGCGCACGCCGGCGCCATGTGGATGGAGGTGCATAACATCGCGGGCCGGGAAGCCCATTCATCGACGGGCATCGCTGTAATCCACTGCAGCCAACAGTTTTGACGCCCGTCTTCCCTCACGTAAGTGGCTGATAGAAGGGAGATTTGCTTGGATTTTTCACAACAAAAGTGACCGTTTACCTACTGCTACCATCTGTATACGTAAAAGAATGGTGTAGATGTCTCATGCGTCTTATCAGTTCGCGCGAATCATCGAGCCGGCATGGCGATACGCCAGTTTCGGATGCAGTGTGTCGTGCAGTTGATATAACGAGAAATCACAATGTTAGTGCTCGCTTTTCTTCCGTCCTCATATTTGTGGTGTGCCCTTGAGTGTGGGCAATTTGGAAAGTTATGCGGGCTACATAGTGGTTAAAATCTCAGGTCGTTCGACCATAGACCACCAGCGGACTTGATGAATACCACTGCAAGGGCGAAGCCCGTACTGCGTTGGGCGGGTAGCAAACGCCAGATTCTGCCCAAGCTGACGGGACTTGCACCTGAGTTCCGCGGGCGTTACATCGAGCCGTTTTGCGGTTCAGCGTGTCTGTTTTTGGCGCTCGAGCCATCACAGGCGCTCTTGGCTGACATTAACGCCCACTTGGTATCCGCATACCGGGCCCTACAGTCGGACCCTGACGCTATCTCCGACCAGCTTGGCTCATGGGCGCAAGACAAGGATACATACCTCGAGCTGCGAGCGATGAAGCCAGGGGACGATGTCGCCTTCAATGCCGCCCGTTTCCTTTACTTGAACCGCTACTGCTTCAACGGGGTTTATCGAGAGAACCGCGCTGGCCAGTTCAATGTTCCTTATGGCGGATATAGGTCGGGCACGTTGCCCAGTCTGGAGGATTTGCAGGAGTTCTCTCGCCGTCTACAGTCGGTGGAACTGTATTGCGGCGACTTTGCTGATGTGGTGCGTCGTGCAACCAAAGACGATTTCGTCTACCTCGACCCTCCCTACTACTACGGTGCGACCCGTAACCGCGGTGAATACGGCTGGAATGCTTTCTCGGACACGGATGTCCAGCGCTTGCTTACGGAGGTCCGCGCGGCATCTGACCGGGGCGTACGCATTCTCATCTCATATAACCAAGCACACAGCTTGAAAAAGGAACTGCCTGGCTGGCAGCTGACTTACGCGCCCGTTCGGCGGAGCGTTGCCGGGTTCTCCGAGTCCCGCCGCCCCGTGCGCGAATACCAATTGCGCAACTACGCGTAATTGCAAGGGAGCTAAGGCCTTGCCGTCAATCAAGCTTGCGGTCCTGAGCGACCTTCATGCTGCGCCACGAGGAAGCGACCCGAAGGGTACAGAAGTCCGTTTGTACTCGGATGGGGATTCGTTTGGCACGCACGAGAACCCAATGTCATCCCTGCACGACCTAATCAAGCGTAAGGGACTCACCGCGGACTTCGTTGTATGTCCAGGCGATATGACGAATAGAGCAGATGGGGGGGCGCTTCGGTACGTATGGAAAGAGTTGCATGCGCTCAAGGATGTCCTCGGCGCCAAGGAAGTCATCGCAACCGTAGGTAATCATGACGTAGATTCGCGCGGCAAGACGCTTGGCAACTTTCCGCGTGAGGCCCTGATGCGCCTAATGCCACGCTTTCCAATTGCGGACGACACTCTCGCCGACCACTATTGGGCGCATGGCTACTACGTTACATGCATCGGTTCCGCTCGCTTCTTGGTGCTGAACTCCTGCTGGCTCCATGAATCGCGCGATGAGTTGGAAATGGGGTCTGTTACGGAATACTCCCTGGAGAAGCTGAAGCGCGACTTGGCCGCGACAGGCCCTGCCGAAATCAACGTCGCAGTCTGCCATCACCACCCCCATGTCCACAGTGAGTTGGGCTTAGGAAACGACATCATGTTGAACGGCCAAGCGCTGCTAGACGTGTTGGCGAATAGCGGCATGTGGCTGGTAATTCACGGACACAAGCACCACCCCAAAATTGAAGTGGCGCAGGGAGATTTCCAGGCGCCTGTCGTGCTTGCATGCGGCAGTTTCTCTGGCCGCATCGAAGGGCCAAACGCCACGGTGTCGCGCAACTACTTCCATATGGTGGAGGCTCAACTGTTCGGCGATGACAAGGAACTATGTGGGGCCATCGAGTCGTGGCAATGGGTATCCGGCCTCGGGTGGGAGGCCTACGGCAACGCAAACTCCAGCTTTCCGAGCCGAGCCGGATTCGGGTACAACGGCAGCGTAAAGACGTTGGCACGATTAGTAGCCACGTCTCTCGGGAATCATCAATTAATGCAGTGGAGCGAGATGCTGAAGTTGCAGCCGAATCTGGCCTACCTGACGCCAAAAAGGTTCAATGCAGTGCTCCAAGCCCTGCGCGACGAACACAGCATCAATATAAATTGCTCTGACAATGGCTTGCCATCAGAGTTGGGCAAAAGGTCCTGAGCATGAGTAACGCAAAAATGGAGTTTGCGCTGGGCGTCGAAGCCTTCAATGCGAAGTACCTGGGCCCTGACCAAGTGGCAGATGGTTTCGTGTACTCGGAGCACTTCGAAGAGTTGGCAGGCGAATATCCAAGTGTCCTCGTGGGCCCAAGGGGTAGCGGCAAGACAACGCTACTCAAGATGCTGCAACCAGCAGCACTGGCCGCTTGGAATGGGCAGAAGGCGGAACTCTTCCGGAAGCAGATTAGCTACAGCGGCGTCTTCATCGCTTCGGACATAAGTTGGTCAAAGCAATTGAATTCACTAGGCTATGGGAAGCTCCGTGAAGACAATCACCGCACCTTGGTTTTGGCCTGCTTTACCACGCATGTCATACACGCGGTTCTTGAGACTATGGCAGCGAGAGTTGGCTCGAAGCATGAGTATCGTCGAGTGGATTTGAACAGCGACGATGAGGCTACGCTCGCTCGTCAGCTCTCAGAAACTCTACGGGTCAAGCCAGACGTCCCAAGTCTCCTGTCCGTTCGACAGGCACTAAGAAATAGGCTGTCAGACATTCGTGTCCTCGCGAATGCGTGCAGTCTTCTGCCTCATGACGAATGTTCCCGTCGTTTGGCAGACCTCTCTCACCTTCATCTGGACTTTCTGGACATCTGTTCGAACATCTGTGAAAGCTTCAATGCGGCGGTAGGCGAACCCGAGGCAAAGTGGGCCCTTCTTTTTGATGAACTGGAAACGGCGCCGGACTGGGTCATTGGCCATCTGTTTTCCGCGTTGCGGGTTTCGTACCCACGACTCTATCTGAAGCTGGCGATTAGCCCTGTCTCTGCTACGGCGTATCGCGCGCTCTTCAATCAGGAAGGGCCGGCGCTAGAGCATGACTACAAGCAAGTACGCCTTTGGTATCTCGACCGTGCGGACTCGAAGGCATTCTGCCGAGCACTTTGGCGCTCACTAACAGCAAAACATGGATTGCATATCACTGCCGAGGAGGCTTTTGGACGGTCAGTGTTTGAGCCCAAGGACAACCGAGGCGTTCGGCGGAAGAGTCCATACAGTCCTGGAGAGCCTTGGCATCGTATCTTTATGTCGTTGGTGACGAAGGACCGGACATTCGCTGCTTACTTGAAGGCGAAGAGCATTGACCTATCCGCCGCAGAGACGTTGTGGGCGCACAAGCGCGATAGTGTCTTGCGAAAGGCCGCTCCCGTTGCAGCACTGAGGGATTTTTACTTCCACGAATCTAAGAAGGGAAGTGTTTCAGTTCGAAAGCGAAAAACTCTTGAACTGTACGCCGGGGTTGACTCAATCTTTGCAATCACGGAAGGTAATCCACGGTGGTTTATTAGTTTGACTTCGCCTCTCATCAATTTTCTTGCGAAAAGCGGTCAGCGACGAATTCCAGCTGCGGAGCAAGCTCGAGAAATCGAGGCTGCAGCTGACCGTCTGTTGGCTCTCATGAAGACTATTCCTGTGGAGCGGAGTCATCCACAGGACAGTGTTTGGGCACTTGATTCACTGTTAAATGAGATTGGAAGCAGGTTGCACTCCGACCTGATGGATAAGGCTTTCAGTGCAGACCCTGTCCTCACTTTCGTCGTTGATGAGGCCGTACCCAAACATGTTCAGGAGTTGCTGGCAGCTGCAGTAAACAGAGGCGCAGTTATGTTAGTTGACGAGTCGTCTTCCAAAGCAATTGTTGGTGAAATGGTTAACGCGAAACTACGTCTCAGTTTTATGCTTGGTGCCAAGTATGGTTTGCTTTTGCGAAAGGGCAAGTCAACGCAGTTGTCGAACCTATTGCCGAAGAGCGTTAAGAGACAATCCCAGCCGATGCCTCTGCAGCTTTCACTGGACGTTGACTAACATGCTCACGATAAAAGCCATCTGTGATGCGGATGTATCCAGCGCCACCGTACCAGACGTGGTGATTTGTGCATGTGGTTATGAGGGGCGTTCCACTGCCGTCGCCGCAAAGATGCGCGAGCTTGGTATGAGTCCTGCGCCGCGACAAGTCGCTCTCGGATTCGGGACCCAGCAGGTGCTTAGGTACGCGGAAAACAAGTCATGGTTTCAGGCTCATGGGTTCGATGTTGTCGAAACCATGGATGAGTCATTTCGCTCAAGCATTGACGCTATCCTGCATGAGATAAGTCAACAACTCGACCACGTTAAAATCGAGATAGACGTCTCATGCTTAAATCGATTCCGATTGGCACATTTGGTTGATGCCGTTCGATGCATGGAAGTGAAGGCTGCAACGGTCACCTTTCACTACTGTCTAGCGGAGTACACTCCTCCCATCGAAGATGCTGCCCCAATTGTTACTGTAGAGCCAGTGATTCCTCAATTTTCTGGATGGACGACTAGGCCGGACAAGCCGCCCGCCGCAATAGTTGGCTTAGGTTATGAGACCAATAAAGCAATCGGTGTCGTCGACCACTTAGAAATTAATAATGCCACGTGGGCCTTTTATCCAGTAAGTCCAATACCAGAATATCATGATAGCTTGCAGCAAGCTAACGAGTCGTTGCTAAGGCTGATTCAGACAGATGGGCGGTGCAGGCCTTACGAAGTCGGTCAGCCCGCTAAGCTGTTCCAGGAAATCAATTCATTGGTACATATGCTCCGGACGAATTTCAATATTGTGCTCATACCGTTCGGTCCAAAGCTATTTGCTCTTGTGGTGCTCCTGGTAGGGTGTATGCACGAAGATGTGGGTGTGTGGCGAGTTAGTAGTGACTCGCTTGAGCAGGCAGTGAATAGAGTTTCCTCTGGAAATTTCATAGGACTAAAAGTGGATTTTCGCCGTGACGCGGCGGACCCTTTTTACGAGTCTACGCGCGGTTGATGCGAGGGCCTTGTTCAACGCGACCGAGCACGTTGAATAGGCTGGATTGCTATCAACAGGAGAGAGTATGGCAACGTACAAACAACTGCTTGCACAGAAGGAAGCCCTGGAGGCGCAACTTGCAGATGTGCGCGCCAACGAAGTGACCGGCGTTATCGAGAAAATCCGTTCCCTGATGGCCGAGTTTGGGCTGACCGCGGAGGACATTGCTGACAAGCGCCGCCGCGGTCGTCCCGCCGGAAGGGGTACGGCTAAGGCAGCCAAAGAGCCTCCGCCGCCCAAGTATCGTGACCCCAAGACCGGCAAGACCTGGTCAGGCCGTGGCCGCACACCCGCATGGCTCGGCAAACGACCGGAGCGCTTCCTCATCGCAGAAGAGGCGTAAGGAAGCCGGGCTCCATCCATCCTACGTGACACGGTTGCATCTACAGGCAATACTTTGCCCGTAAAGCCGGAAAAATCGGTCATAGCGGGCAAAGTCTTGCCGCTTAATGCGGAGCCTCCGAGGCCAGCACGCTTCGTCTTGGCCACTTCCTCCTATTCCTTGCAGTTCTGCCTTGTAGTGCCCGGGTGCAAGGCGACCGAATATGGCAGCAATCAAATGTTCAGCTGGTCTAGTTGTGATGCGTCAATTTGACGGCCAGTGGTGCTGTCTCATCCTGCGCGCGTATCGAAACTGGGACTTCCCGAAAGGGCAGCCCGAGCCTGGTGAAGAACTGTTGCAAACGGCGCTGCGCGAGACCACGGAGGAAACGGGGCTGTCTGAACTGGAATTGCCATGGGGCGAAGACTATCGCGAGACCGAGCCATACTCGAAAGGCAAGGTCGCACGCCTCTATCTCGCGCTGTCGAGCCAGGGTGATGTGAGTCTCCCGGTCAGTGCCGAACTCGGCCGGCCGGAACATCACGAGTTTCGATGGGTGTCCTTGGTTAGAGCGCGGGAGCTCTTGCCGACACGGTTCTGGCCCATTCTGCAGTGGGCACAGAATGTCGTGGGTACCGCGAACGTTTGACTTGGCCGGGCCCAGACCATGTCTGATATGCCAAATTGGCGCGCCACTAGGCCAGTTGCTGTTGGGCGCGCCTGTAAGCCTTGGAGAACGGGTGTCAAGTAAGACTACGTGCGATGCTCAAGGAAGCTTTCTCAAAGGCTCCGCCAGCCAATGGCGCATTTGGAAAGCTCTGTCGTGTTCGTCTTCCGTTGATTTCATAGTCAATGCCATAGCAATCGACGCCGAGTACGCGGATGCCAGTTGGGACAATGCGTGACATTTCGCGTACCAGATTTAATTCCCCTTGCTCCTGGACTTGCGGCATGGTTTCCAGGACTGAGCTCTCCACCCAGCCCATTCGACCCGCTCCGGCGATGAACCTGATTTTTGTTGGCTTCAATCGAAAGAGCGCGAAATCCAGAGCTAGAAGCTGCTCGGCACCAGGCTCATAGCGCAGGTAGCGACTGAGGACGGCAGAGCTCGGGTCAAACCGTTCCGCTTCTCCAACTATGGTGAGCCTGCGGGCGGATTGAACGTCGATAACCCCGGGCTGCAGTACTGACAGGCTTATCCGCGAGTCTGCAAGCAGATTCTTGGTGTACTCGGCCAGCGCACTGATGCAGATAATCGGGTGGTGCGCCTCGTCGGGAACATACGGCACCACGGTCGCGTAAGGGTATCCAGGCAGGAGCGCCGAATTGGTGGCAAGAGTGCCGTAAGAAGTTTCGTGCAGTAGATTGATTACGTGTTTGATTAGCATCTCGCGCCCACAATGCAATCTTCACAGCATGGTAACAACGCAACCGGACTGAGGATTCACAATCGAGCGCGACCACTGTACCGACGAGCAATCCGTCTGCCTGGGCAGGCTACCCCAGTACCGACAGAGCACTGGCTCAATCTGTCCATTCTGCATCTATTTCCCCATCAGCTTGCCCGCGAGAATGTAATCCCCGAGGCTGGCCACTTTTGCCTCCAGCCGCTCCAGTTCGGCTGCTGGCTTCAACCCAAATATGGCAGGCGTCGCCGGAGCCATGTTCTTGTCTGGGCTCTTGCTCTATATGTGGGTGAGGAGACGCATCCGCGCTTGAACCCCGCTAGTTGAGGCTCGATGCGAGGCCACCAGCTTTTTGGCGGTCCAAAGAAGAGATAGCTCGGTCGTCCCAAATACTCTCGGTCGCCCAGCGGTCGAACGCAGGATTTTGGTTGATTCCTGTCAATTTGGTGGCACACACGTGGCGTATAGTCCATAGTAAATTGTCTTCCTTAGACATGAGGAGCTTTAGCATGGTCCACATCCGCCGCCTTCCCATCCTCCTCGCCGCCGCCACTCTTGCCTGGGCGCCTGCGGTCTTCTCCGCCTCGCCATCGACGGACGCGGAGCACGAGCAGCACCATCCGAAGGAGGAAGCCAAAAAGCCGGTTAAGAAGCCGGCACCGGCAGCCGCCCCGGCGGCTGCTCCCCAAGCCACGGGAAACGCTGACCTCGACGCACAGGTCGCCCACCTTCGTGCTATCCGCGAGCGGCTGTCGCGAGCCAATACATCGGAAGAGCGTCAGGCACTAATGGCCGAACGCAACAAAGTCATGCAGGACGCCATGTCCATCATGCAAAAGGACATGATGGGAATGGGAATGGCTGGTCCAAGCAAGGGCAAAGGCCAAGCCACGCCGGCCCAGATGCAAATGTGTCACGACATGATGGGCCAGCACATGGCCTTTATGCAGGAAGTGATGCCAATGATGATGGACAATCAAGGCATGATGGGCGGCGGCATGGGTCCCGGCACTGGGATGGGCCCGGGTGGGATGATGGGCAAGTAACCGAGGCATACAGCTCCGGTCCGTTGGCGGGGCGAAGGCCTGATGCGCCACTTCGAGGTCCGCGTGACATTCGATAAACTGTAGTCCGCAGCCAGATAGTTGTTGTTGCTTGCCCGTGTTTCGTTTTGTCACGCGTGTTGTTCTCTTGCTCCTGATTGTGGCGTTCGATGAGGGGTCTGTCATGGAAGCTCTCCCTTCTGTCCAGCAGAGGGGTTGTCCAATGAAACTCGGGCAGACATGCAGATGGACGGCTCTTGCCATTGCCTTCGCGCTGCCCGCTTCCGCCCTGGCAGCCGGCAACGAGCCGGAATGGTTGCACGGACACGGCCATGGGGGAGGAGGAGTCGCCGCTGTCGGGAAGCCTGGTGACCCCGCCAAAGTCAGCCACACCATCACGCTGACAGCGTCAGACGGCGCGCCATTCACACCATCGACGATAACGGTGAAAAGAGGCGAGACGGTACGTTTCATTGTGAAGAACTCAGGGAAGGTACCGCACGAGATGGTGCTGGGGACCGACAGTCAGCTGACCGAGCTCTATCACACCCGGATGCAGGCGCCAGGAAAGGCGTTCAACAGTCCCAACGCCATTACAGTTGGGCCCGGAAATTCAGCCGAGCTAATTTGGGAGTTCACGAAGTTCGGCACGACAGCCTTTGGCTGTCTATTGCCGGGCCACTACGAGGCTGGCGAAAAGGGCACCATTATCGTTCAGTGAAGCCTTGAGTCGGGGTACACGGCGCTCGTGACCGCAAACTGCGGTCATGTGGCTGACAGCACGACCCGTCACAAGTTTCAGGAGCAGTTCGCTCCGTGGGAACATACAGCCACGGCTGTCCATAGAGGCAGAGGAACGTTACCTCGGCGGCGACATCGCAGATAGACCGGCTCGCTTGCAATGCACCCGCCGCTATGGTGCTCATGGCCTGCTCAAGAGAACGCCACTGGTTCACTTCCGTCGATTCCACGCGGGCCGACCTTGCTTCGTCCGCCATCGCTGCGATTGGTGAAAGCCAGGGCTGGAACCGCTCAGACCAGGCATAGCAGGTCCAGCGCATGGGATGTGCCCACTTCAGCCACTCCGCGCCCCATGGCGTTGCGGCAGCGCGAACGTATGGGCCGACAAAATGCTCGTATAGCTTCTCATTGAATTCCGAAACCGCACGGACGCGCTCAAACTCGGCGCGCGGATACGTGAACTGAATATCCTCGACGCGGCGCGGGTCAAACGTGACACGAATCTTCTGCGTGTCTCCAACGGCCTGCGGTGTATCGCTGCTCAGTCGCATCTCATATAAGCCCGGAGGCAGTGCTTCTATCGCTTCCATGCTTTGCAAGATGGCTCGGTGTTCATGGAGCGCAACGCTTGCAGATACGAAAATGCCAAGGTGGCCCACATGCGGATTGGTCAGGTAGACAATCCGCTGGCCTGCGGCGACCAAATCGTCGGTGCTTGCGTACACCACAGGTATCCAGCCCAAGGCCTGATGTGGTGGCGTGATGTTGTCGCCGTAGGACGCAAAAATAACAATCGGCTTGGCGATGCGCCGTAGGTCGACCGTGCAGTCGCAATCCACGTGAACCTCGCCCGTTTCGAGCTTGTTGCCGACAAACAGGTCTTGGACGGTCGCTACCAGCTCTTCGCGGCTCAGAAAGTAGAATCCGTTCCACCAGCGCTCGAATTCCAGAAATCGCTCCTGCTCCCGCTCGGGGTTAGCAAAGACCGCGTAGAACTTTTCCCATAGCGCCGACTCCGGCTTGAGGAACTGGAAGTTCTGCACCAACCATGCACCATCGAAGCGGCCATCGCCCAGGTCCGCAAGAAAGTTCGCAGCCCAGACACCGCCACAGAACGCGCCGAGGAGGCGCATCGGATTCACGCCTGGCTCGCCAGACCAGTACGACAGTGGCGAGCCATTGAGAACGGAAATGCCAGATACATGCTCACAGCAGAGGGCGGACAGCAGTATCACCTCCCACCCAGCCTGGCAGTTTCCATAGAGGACGGGTTCCTGACCGTCGTGCAGCCGGGCCACTTCCTGAACAAACGCTCGCAGAGCATGGAGAACGTCAGCTAGTGTCTGACCAGGGCAAGGAATCGGGAAGAAGATGACGAAGTACACGGGGTGCCCTTCGGACAGGGCCATGCCGACTTCGGAATCACGCTTGAAGCCACCAATTCCCGGCCCGTGACCGGCGCGAGGGTCAATCACCATGACTGGCTTTGCGCCAGGGCGTACGCGCTCCTCCAGATGGTCCGTGCCACAGCGAGTGATGCGGAGCAAGGCATAGTTGGCCGGTCGCTCAAATGTCCTGCCATCGAGCAGCATTTCATAATCGAAGTGCAGCAGTGGCGGAAGGCCAGCCTCTTCGTGCGCCAGCATATTGTTGGCGCGTTGCCTCAGGACATCGACGAAGAGCGTCCAACGCTGAGCAACGTCAGCGGCATAGTCCCACCACTGGTTGACCATATCCCTCGCAACTGCCGCATGCGGCGTCTCAGCAGTGGATGGCGAGGTCATCTGCGAGTCAGGAGATGCAGCAACGGAGGAGGAGCGCGCCGGGCGTCCCTTACGTTGAATCGTGTCTTCGGCCATGTGGCACCTTATTCCTTCCCAATGACGTCATCATTTCTACTATCTCACCCTGCAGTGGGTCTCTGGCGCGAGCGGCAAGCCAAGCAACCACACCATACTTCGCAAGTTTTCCACCAAGAATGCTGCCGAACACGGCCAGCGGAGAGAGTTCCGCCAGCGCGACGAAGACGAGCGCCGGTGTTTGCGGCAGAGGTGACGCCGCGATTGCCACCAATGCAAGGAGCCCATAGTCCTCGGTATAGGCGGCAATCTGCACCCATCGGGCCGAGCGTGTGAGTTCGGGGAGATAGCCAAGCAACTTCTCCCAGCCGAGATGGTGGAAGACCACGTAGAGCACGAGCGCCGCCGCCCCGCTGCCGACAGCGGCGCACAACGCGATGGCCTTCCATCGCCGCGCGCTAAGCAGCACCGAAGTCGTTACCAGTGGGACCATGGGGATACACATGCTGAGCGTTGCGACGAAGGCAAGCCCACCGACCACGAAGGGGTAAATTGCCTGGTCCGCCCGCGTCGCCAGAAGTTCGAGGAAACTTGGAAAGACCAGCCGGCTGAGCTTTTTTGCATGCCTCGCATGCGCCGGCAGACGTCGGGCACTTCCGTTCCCCGATGACCTGGCCACGTGGCGTTCTGTATTCTCGGCCATGTAACTCTGCTCAGCCACCAACAGGCGCCGGTACATCCGCGGGTGATACCGACTGCGACGCGCCGCGGATACCGGCCAGCTTCGTACGCTTGAGCAACAGCGCATTGATTGCGACCAGTGCGGAGCTGCCGGACATGGATATTGCCGCAATCGCCGGACTCAGGGTGAATGGGTATAGGACACCTGCGGCCAACGGAAAGGCAATAAGGTTGTAGGCAACCGCCCACCAGAGGTTCTGGTGCATTTTCCGCAGCGTAGCGCGCGACAGCTCAATGGCTCCCACCACGTCGAACGGGTCGCTCTTCATCAGAACAATGTCGGCGCTATCCATTGCCACGTCAGTGCCAGCGCCAATGGCGAATCCGACATCGGCCTGGGTCAGCGCAGGCGCGTCATTGATGCCGTCGCCCACCATACCAACCTTCTTGCCCTGCGCCTGCAGTTCCTTGACCTTCTCAGCCTTTTGCCCAGGCAGCACGTCCGACAGCACTAGCTCGATGCCCAAGCCAGTCGCAATGCGCTCGGCAGTGGCCTTGTTGTCCCCCGTTAGCATCGCCACCTGCACGCCGCGCTCGCGCAACTTCTTGATTGCTGCAGCTGAGGTCGGTCTCGGGGCATCGGCGATGGCAATCAGGCCAATCAGTCTGCCGCCATGCGCAACATGAATGACCGTTCTGCCAGCTCCTTGCATCAGGTCAGACTTCTCAGTAAGGCCGTTCATGTCTACGCCGTGGGTAGCCATGAGCTTCCGATTACCGAGGAGCGCGGGCTTCTCGTCGATGTCGGCTGTGGCCCCCATGCCATCGACATTCGTGAAACCGGTGGCCACGGGCCTCGCCAGTGCACCGGCACGTTTGAGGATGGCTTGGGCGAGTGGGTGTTCCGACGCTTGCTCGACAGAGGCGGCCAGCCCGAGCATGGCGTTCGCGTCCACTTCCGGCGGCGCGAAGATGTCCACGACCTCGGGTTCCCCCATGGTCAGGGTGCCAGTCTTGTCGAATACGATGACATTCAGCTTGGTGGCTTCTTCCAAAGCGGAAGCATTCTTGAACAGAATCCCGTTCATGGCACCGAGGCCGGTTCCAACCATCACCGCCATTGGGGTTGCCAACCCGAGCGCATCCGGGCAGGCAATGACGAAGACAGTAATCGTGAGCGTCAGGGCAAACAGAACGGTCTGGCCTAACCACCAGTACCACACAACGAACGTTGTGATGCCGATGGCAAGGGCCGCGAGCACCAGCCATTGCGAGGCACGGTCGGCCAATAGTTGGGCTGGCGCTTTGGAGTTTTGCGCCTCCTGCACCAGTTTGACGATTTGTGCCAGAGCGGTGTCACTGCCAACCCGGGTCGCCCGATAGTGGAAGCTGCCACTCTTGTTAATCGTCGCGCCGATGACGCTGTCGCCCGGCCCTTTCCTTACAGGTAGCGACTCGCCCGTCAGCATCGATTCGTCCACTTGGGAACTGCCGTCGATGACCTCACCGTCAGCGGGAATCTTGTTGCCTGGACGGATGATAACGACGTCGCCCAGCCTCACTTCCGCAGTCGGAATCTCCACCTCTCGGCCGTCACGCACTACCGTAGCCTTGGGCGGAGCCAGGTTCATCAGTGAACGGATAGCGTCCGATGCACCGGCACGGGCTCGCATCTCCAGCCAGTGTCCCAGCAGGATAAATACCAGCAGGACGGCCGAGGCCTCATAGAACTGCTCCCCGGTAAAGAAAAAAGTCGCCCCGACGCTGAACAGGTAGCCCGTCCCGACGGACAGGACAACCAGCGTGGCCATGTTGAGCGTGCCATCTTGGAGGGCGCGCCACGCGGACACGAAGAAGGGCCAACTCGGGTACAGGATGGCCGCGCTCGCCAGCAGGAACAGCCACAGGTTCATCTCCAGTCCGAACGGGGGAGCTGGCATGGGAATCTTCATCCCCATCGGGGCGTACAGAAAGATGGGAATTGTGAAGACCAGGCAAATCCAGAAGCGGTTGCGCATATCGCGAACCATCTCTCCCATGTCCATGCCAGCCCCGTGTCCCATGTCGTGGGCCATGTGGTCATGTGCCGTGTGGTCCTTCGCTTTCCCTTTCGCACCGTGTGTAGCCGCATGGACATGGTCCGGGTGTCTGCCAAGTGCAGCTAGCCGGGCTGCCGTGTGCGCGTGCTCGCCAGCAATGCCGCTTGCGACGAGGTCGCCCGGCGGGTCTTCGGGCGTGCAAATGTGCTGCGGCACGAGTTCGCCATAGCAATGGTGGCCGCACTCTTCGAGTTTCGCCTTGATGGCGCTTAGACTCGTCACCGTATCGTCATACTCGACCGTCGTGCTGCCCGAGACGCAATTGACGTCTGCTCTGACAACCCCTGGTATGGCGGCGAGCCGCTTCTCCACCCCGTGAGCGCTGAGAACGGAAAGGAGGCCTCCAACTTCAATGATGCTGGTCTTCATCTCATCCATCCTCGCAGTTCACAGGTCTCGTTGAGCTACCGGTTCACTTCGCAATCGCCCCGCTCAGCAGATGTTCCTCCGCGTAAGGGAACACAACTTCGGGATTAGGGCGAATCAGCTCTTCGTCCTTGTCCGCATAGTGCAGGCGCGTCAGTAAATCCTTGATGACACTGAGGCGCGCGACGCGCTTGTCGTCGGCACGCACGACGTTCCATGGCACGATGTCGCTGGTTCGAGCAAACATCTCGTTGCGAGCCTTGCTGTACTTCTTCCACAGTGACACCGCCTGCTCGTCAATGGGGCTGACTTTCCATTGCTTTAGCGGGTCTCTGCGGCGCTCCTCGATGCGCTTTTTCTGTTCGGGCTTGCTGATGTCCAGGTAGTACTTGATAAGACGAACTCCCGAGCGCACCAGCATCCCTTCGAACTCCGGAACGCTTGCCATGAACTCCTCAACCTCGGCGTCGGTGCAGAAGCCCATCACGCGTTCTACGCCCGCCCGGTTATACCAACTGCGATTGAAGAGGGTGAACTCGCCGGCGGCCGGGAGTTCGGCCGTATAGCGCCGGAAATACCATGAGCCTCGGTCACGGTCGGAGGGCTTCCCAAGCGCGACAACGCGGGTTTCACGCGGGCTGAGATGTTCCACAATGCGCTTGATGGTGCCGTCCTTCCCGGCGGCGTCCCTGCCTTCAAAAATCACCAGAATCCGGTCGCTGCAGGAAATGAAGTGCTTCTGTAGCTTGACCAGTTCGATTTGAAGCAGGTGGAGATTCTCCTCGTAGGTCTCATGGGAGATGGCGCTTATCTCGGTAGTAGCGCTCTTGCTACTTGCCTTCGTTTTCATGGTTCACCTTCCGAGAATTTGGCGCCTCTGTCGCGGCTGGGTGGGACTTCCCAGAGGTCAGCGGGGTGACTTTTTCGGAAAGCAGCAGCTCCAGGGTAGGCCGGTCTACGACCTCCTGTTCGAGGAGTAGCTTCGCCAGCGCGTCTAGCTTGTGCCGATTCGCCAGCAGCGTCTGCTTCACGCGCTGGCTCGCGTCACCGAGAATCTTTCGGACCTCCGCATCAATAGTCCGGGCGGTTTCCTCGCTGTACTCTTTCCGGTCACGGGGCATCATGCCTGCGTCGTTGAAGAGCGGATTCCGCATATCCTCGTATGTGGCAAGCCCCAGCTCCTCGCTCATGCCGAACTGCGTAATCATCTGGCGAGCCATGTCAGTGGCACGTTGGAGGTCGTTCTGGGCCCCGGTTGAGACGTCTCCATAGACAATTTGCTCGGCAATGCGCCCCCCTAGCAGGACGTCGAGCCGGTCATAAAGTTCGCTCTGCTTCAGCAGATAGCGGTCTTCTGTCGGTGTCTGCTGCGTGTATCCCAACGCAGCTACGCCTCGCGGAATAATGGAGACCTTCGACACGCGGTCGGCGTGTGGTCGCGATTCCGCCACGATGGCGTGACCCGCTTCGTGGTAGGCGATGGTCTCCTTCTCCTGCGGATTCATTACGCGATTCTTCTTCTCGAGTCCACCCACGATGCGGTCAAGTGCCTCATCAAAATCAGTCATGTCCACCGCATCCTTGCCCTTGCGGGCGGCAAGAAGCGCGGCCTCATTGACGAGATTGGCGATGTCGGCGCCAGCGAAACCAGGTGTGCGGGCTGCCAGTTTTGTCAGCTCGACAGTTGGCGCGAGGACGACATTCTTGACGTGTACCTTGAGAATCTGCTCGCGACCCTTCAGGTCAGGCCGGTCCAGCGCGACGTGGCGGTCAAACCGCCCGGGGCGCAACAGCGCGGGGTCCAGGATTTCAGGCCTATTGGTGGCCGCCATGATGATGACGCCCTTGTTGGTATCAAAGCCGTCCATCTGGACCAGCAACTGATTCAGCGTCTGTTCGCGTTCGTCGTTGCCGGACACCGCGTTGAGTGCACGGGTCTTGCCGAGCGCATCCAGTTCATCGATGAAGATGATGCAGGGGGCCTTGGTTTCGGCCTGGTTGAAGAGGTCGCGAACACGCGCTGCACCAACGCCGACAAACATCTCCACGAACTCCGAACCGCTCATGCTAAAAAATGGAACGCCGGCTTCGCCCGCGACCGCCTTAGCCAGCAGTGTCTTGCCGGTGCCCGGCGCGCCGAGGAGCAGGACGCCCTTGGGAATCTTGCCGCCCAGGCGCCGGTAGCGCTGGGGGTCTTTCAGGAAGTTGACGATTTCTGCGAGCTCTTCCTTAGCTTCGTCGATGCCTGCAACGTCGGCGAAGGTCACGCCTGTTTCTTTCTGCATGTAGACCTTGGCCTTGCTTTTGCCAATTTCCATCATGCCGCCGGCGCCAGCGCCTACTCGTTTGATGAGAAAGCTCCATATGGCAAAGAACAGCAGCGCGGGGACAATCCATGACAGCAGGACGCCAATCCATTTGTTGTCTGCTTGGCCCACGAAGCGTACTTTTGCCGCTTCGAGTTCCTGGACCAGATTGGGGTCATTGACGCGGACTGCCGAGAATGCGTGGTCTCCCTTTCCCTGCTGCAGCATTTCGTCGACCTGTTGCTTGGGAAGCAGATTCTCGATGCCATCGGTGTTCAGCGTCCCCGTGATGGCGCCTTCTCCGAGTGTGACATTCCTGACCTTGCCAGCCTTCAATAAGACCTTGAAATCACTGTACGGCAGCGTCTCGACGTGAGAGGGAGGGAAGACGCTCTGAAAGATAAGCATCGCCGTGACCGCCGCGAGTATGTACCAAAGGGAAAACTGTTGACGCGGCTCCATGGGGGCCTTTTCATCTTGTGGTCAATCAAAAGCTCGGCGACCAGTGCTGTCTGCACGACCACCGAGCCCATCCGGCCTCAACAACGAGCCAGCTTTACACCAAGGGTTCAGACCCTGGTGAGAGTTCCATTACGTCAATGCCATTGGGTCAGCGGTCACTCCTGAGGGTGTTAAAGAGCCAGGCAAAGAAACTGCCGGCGGCAAAGAACCAGACGGCAAACACAATGGCCGGGTAGATGACGGACCACCAGGACACCGATTCGCCAGTCTGCAGGCGTCGGAAATCAAGCCCATGAAAAAGCGCGTTCATGAAGTTCATGAAGGGCTCGGGGGCTGCCATCCAGACGAGCGTGCATAAGGCATAGAAGAGCACGACCGTGGCTGACAACGTCACACCAGTTTTGAAGGGATTCATGGCAGCCTCCAATTGCAACGGGTTCCAGCCAAGCCTCAGTGAGGCCTGGTCCGAGGCATCTCGCCATCTCCAAAGTGCGGGATGAAACCAGGAGTTCTTCGCCGGTATGCCTCATATTCCTGTCCAAATTCCGCCAGTGCGTCCCGCTCCTCGGCTAGGGCAAGGCGAACGTACATCCAGACCAGGATGGGGAACATCGCCAACGTGAGTATCGTGGGCCATTGCAGCAGGAATCCCAACATAATCAGGATGAACGCCACATACTGCGGATGCCGCATACGAGCGTAGAGCCCAGTGGTGGCCAAGGTGTGTTCCTGCTGAGCCTTGTACAAGACTCGCCACGCCGCAGACAGCATGAGAAATCCGCCGAAAATCAGGATGTCGCTGGCGATGTGGAAGGGGCCCAGGTGGGGATTGCCCTGCCAGCCGAAAATCATCTCCGGAAGATGGCCGGCGTCATGGGACAGGAAGTCGATTCCGGGAAACTTTGCCGACAGCCATGGCAACAGGAGATAGATGGTCAGGGGAATCCCATACATCTCGGTGAAGAGCGCCACGATGAACGCCGAGAAGGCTCCAAAGGAGCGCCAGTCCCGAGCAGTCTTCGGTTTGGTAAAGCTGAACGCAAAGATGAGGAAGACCGCCGAGTTAATAATCACCAGCGACCACAGGCCGTACCCGTTTTGCGCGTTGTGTTCCATCATCGCTCTCCCTTTTGGCCCATGTCGTTTCGCTCGTCGCGCTGGCCGTGACCGGGGCCATGGCCGTGATGCATGAAGAGATGCATCAACGGGCACGCCGCCAGCAGCAGGAACGGCAGGAACTGAATGACGTGCGCCCGGTGCTCCGTCCAGAGGAAGTAGCCAATCACCAAGAGAAAGCCAATCGTGACCAACCTGGAGCGGGAAATCTTCCGTTCCGTATCGTCTGGATGCTCGTGACTGCTATGTTCGTGATTCATACCTGCCTCCGACTCGGGAAATCGTTTAGCAGCAACCGTGGTGGTGGTGCCGATGAATGTATCTTGAGGGGTCTTGTTGAAATACCTTGCGCGACGCTTCGGATTCGAAGAAAAATGTCCGACCTTCGAAGTTCGCCGTGATAGCGTGAGCCACGTCAACGGTTTTGCCGGTGACTGGGTCACGGGCAGTGGAGCTGTACTCCTGCGTTGTGTAGCGTTGCGCACCGTCTGGATTGGTTCGACGGCTCGTGAATCGCTGCCACGCTATCAAGGCCACGATGCCAATTCCGCTTGGCAGGAGCCACGTCAGATTCTGCGAGAGCCAGTTCATGTGAAGGCCTCCTCGTCAAGGATTGCCTCTGGCCTTGCGCTCGCGCTCCACGGCCTGTTGAATGTCACATTCGCACTGACGGGAAAGCCGCCAGCTGACCCACACTACGACGACCGGGCAGGAGAGTAGAAGAATTGCGACCAGTAGCGTGAGTGGCGATATACCGAACCAGTAAACGACGACGATGGCAAGGAGCGTCGCCAGTGCCGCGCAAATCCATGCGACAGTATGTTTCATATCACCTCCCTACTGGCCTGGCCAAGCCGCACACGCTTGAGCAGCGCGGAGTTGGCCACCACACTCAACGACGACAGCGCCATGGCTGCAGCCGCAAAGATGGGATTCAACAGACCGAAGGCGGCGACCGGAATCCCGACGGTGTTGTAGATGAACGCCCAGAAGAGGTTCTGTTTGATTTTTCGCATCGTGGCGCGCGAGAGTTCGATGGATGCCACCACATCACGGACGTCGTCGCGGATGAGGATGATGCTTCCCGTCTCTTTGGCGACGTCCGAGCCAGAGCCGATGGCAATACCGATGTCCGCCGCTGCGAGTGCCGGTGCATCATTGACGCCGTCACCTACCATCGCCACGACTTCGCCCTGTTTCTGCAAGGCCTGAATGGTTTCGACCTTGTCTTCCGGCATGACTTCAGCAATCACTTTGTCGATGCCGACTTGCCGGCCGATGGCCTCCGCCGTCCGACGGTTGTCTCCGCTGAGCAGCACCACTTTGATGTTGCGTGCCCTCAAGGCGGCGACAGCCTCGGTGGCCTCTGGCTTCACCGTATCGGCCACTGCGACTATGCCAAGCAGCGTATTGCCAGCGCCTACCAGCATGGCGGTCTTCCCGTCGGCCTCGAGCCTTTGCAGCACCGACTCAGCGTCACCGGTCGGGATTCCCTGGCGCACAAACAGCCGCCGATTCCCGAGCCAGGTCTGTTGCCCGTCGACCTGACCCTGGATACCCATGCCAGACAGGGCGGTAACGCCGGTTGCCTTGGGGATGGTAAGGCCGCGATGTTGGGCAGCCCGCACGATGGCTTCGCCCAGAGGATGCTCAGACCCGCTTTCGACGGCGGCAGCCAAGGTCAATAGCGTTGATTCCTCATGGTTCGACAATGAGATGACGTCGGTGACGGTCGGCTCGCCTCGCGTAATCGTACCGGTCTTGTCGAAGACCACCGCCGTCAGCTTCTCAGCGCGCTCCAGCACTTCCCCGCCGCGAATCAGAATGCCGTTATCCGCGCCCTTGCCGACTCCGACCATGAGGGCGGCCGGGGTCGCGACACCGAGGGCACACGGGCAAGAGATAATCAGAACTGCCACAAACGCGAGCAGTCCATGGGGGAAGTGCCCCGCGACGCTCCAACCCACCAATGCCAACATGGCAACGGAAACCACGGCAGGCACGAAGTAACCAGTGACCTGGTCCGCCAGCCGCTGAATCTGGGCGGTACTGGCCTGGGCGTCCTCGACCATCTTGATAATCTGCGCGAGCGCGGTATCGGCGCCAATCTTCGTCGCCTGGAATGTAAAGGCGCCGCTGCGGTTCAGGGTGCCGCCTATGACGGCAGTACCAGGCTTCTTCTCAACGGGCATCGACTCGCCAGTCAACATTGACTCGTCGACGCTGGACTCACCCTCCACGACCTTGCCATCCGTGGGAATCTTCTCGCCCGGGCGCACGACAACGGCCTCGCCCACCATGATGCTTTCGGCCGGGATTTCCACTTCCTTCCCATCACGCAACACATGCGCCACGGCCGGACGAAGGTCGAGCAGGCGCCGTACCGCTGCCGACGACTTCTTCTTGATGATTTCCTCCATGTACTTGCCCAGCAACACGAAGGCAATAATTACCGCCGACACCTCAAAATAGACGTCCCGCTCCTCGACCTTAACTGGCAACCAGGTTGGAAAGAACAGCACCACCACGCTGTAGAAGTACGCGACGGACGTCCCCAATGCGATGAGGAAGTCCATGTTGATGTTGCGGGTTCGGATGGCGTTCCACGCGCCCTTGTAGAAGCTCCAGCCGCCAATGAACTGCACTGGCGTGACCAACAAGAACAGCCACATGCCCCACGTGAACCAAGGCAGAGCCGGAATCGGTGCCCACGTCAGCAGGGTGGCGCCGGCTGCCAGGGCCAGGAATGCACCCGCCCGCAGCACAGCAAGCGCGAGGACGCCCGTGAGGGCAATCGTCACGCGCGTCTTCATGGCCTTCAACTCGCTTTCTGGCGACTCGAAAGTCCGTAGGCAACTCTCGCTGCAGAAGTAGTACTTGCGGTTGCCACGCTCGGCGGACAGGGCCGTCGCCTTGTCCACCATCATTCCGCAAATGGGGTCCTTGGCGGTTTGCTTGGCACCGACGGTGGTCGCTGGGAGTACGGCCGTGGGGGGCGGAGAAATGCTTACGCCCCCTGGGGTATCTTCGGCGAGCGGCGGCCGAATGTATCGGGCCGGGTTGACGAGGAACGCCTGTTGGCAGTGGCTGGAGCAGAACCAATAGCGTTGGTGGTCGACTTCCGCACTGGCGGCCGCTTCCCCGGGAGAAACTTCCATGCCACAAACAGGGTCGCGCACGTTTTGCTGGCGAGCAGTATCCAGGTGACTTGTCGGTTGGGGAGCGTGCCCACCCATGATGGTGGATTCTTCTCCAACCGTAGGGGTAGCGGACCTGGTCGACATGCCATCCTCCTGGGGGCGATTGGCGGCTGCAAGGCAGGATTTACCTTAATAGTCTCGTCCTTCGGGGAACTTGCTTATTGATGTCAGTCAAGGAATGCGAATTGCTCGCACCCTTCTCAAAGTGGGCGATGCTCGAAAATGGTGCCTTAGTGTATGGATGTCGGCAGGCGAGAAGGCCTTAGAACACCTGAATCGTCCCTGTCGCCAACTCCTTGACCAACGTGGGAAGGTTGGCCAGCTGCTGCCGAAGTAGCTCACGGATTTCCTGTTGCTGAGTCGACGAGAGCCCCTGTTCCGCTACAACATCGATGGCTGCCAGTTGTGGCTGGTTGATTGGGCGGCCAATACCGGAAAGAAGCCGCACTACGACCTCGTTGACGCCGCCAACGTCCTTCGCAATAAGTCCAGCCAATCTGTGGGCCAGCACGTTATAGAGCTTGCCAACATGGGC
Organism: Cupriavidus sp. C3SS-1; assembly: GCF_057073755.1. NCBI lineage: Bacteria > Pseudomonadati > Pseudomonadota > Betaproteobacteria > Burkholderiales > Burkholderiaceae > Cupriavidus > Cupriavidus sp. C3SS-1. The sequence goes on from NZ_CP172699.1 coordinate 266,518, forward strand.
CGCCGGGTTCTTTCCCGCTGCGGCCTCCAGTGACATTGGCCGGTATGGGGTAATCAAGCCGTTGACCCGGTTCCCGCGACCCACCTGACCGTCATCGCCATGCTCCGCGCTTAGGCCAGTGACGGTCAGGTAGATTCCACTTTCATCACTGGCATCGTTGTCGTCCAGGGTATTGATGGCAATCTCAACCGCCGTTTCGATGCGTTCCATAAGGTATGACGCAATCTGCCCCTTCACAGTGAAATATTCATCGACCGCGCTTATATAGCGGTCAACAAACGCCAGCGCGATGGTGAGACGGTGATGCCCATCGAGTCGACTGCCCATGACTTTGAAATCATGTCCGGCTGCCTGAAAAGAGGACTTAAATTCACTTGAGCGTAGTAGCTGCGCGGCTGACAGAACGGCCTCTTCGAGGCTTGAAAGTGGCGCATACCCGACGCCGAAAGAAGTGTCATTCGACAGCGGGACGGATGTGCCGGTGACGCGCCGGAGGTTTGGGGCCGAAGGTCGGAGTATGGGCTCTACCCGAATTTCATTGCCGGCCCGGCCTAAGCAGGTCAGGAGGTAATCACGAATGGCCCGCTCAACGATTTGCTCAGCACTGACAGATGGCAGTTCGGTGACAGGGCCCGAGACCACCAAGCGCATAGGTCGTAAGAGCTGCCCGCCACCGAATTTCGGCTCACTCATAGCGCCGACGAGGAGCGCCTTGTCGAGATTGAAATGCTGGATTGCCCCATAGTCGTCCAGATAGGCACGGCACAGGGCATGGGCTGCAGCCTCGACGGCACCGTCGCAAAGGCTGTCTGGGTGCCCGACGCCTTTGTGCTCGCACATCTCGGTCTGGTCCATCCACCTCGAAGGCGCACTAGAGACGGAAATCGCAATGTTCTCGGCGGTCAGCATCACTCACCCCAATGACAAAGGCTCCATATCGCCATTCTATGTAGCCACGCCCAAGGTCGCCCCGGCGTCCGCCGCCGCTGTTGAGGCAAATCAAGCAATCGGCCCGTCGCGCGACCTAGGATGTGTGATGAAAACCCGATTTGCGATGGGTGTACCCTCACGGGAGCGCAGGCGCTGGCAGCAAGGAGATGTCTCGTGCGAAAGCTATGGTTGGTACTGGCGGCAATACTCCTGATAAGTCTGACAGGATGCGGCTACAACACCATTCAAACTCAGGATGAACAGGTCAAGGCAAGCTGGTCGGAGGTGGTGAACCAGTACCAACGCCGTGCTGACTTGGTGCCAAACCTGGTGAACACCGTGAAAGGCTACGCCAGCCATGAGCGTGAGGTTCTGACGCAGGTAACCGAGGCGCGAGCACGGGTCGGCGCCATTCAGGTCACACCAGAGACCCTGAACGACCCGAAGGCATTCGCGCAGTTCCAGGCAGCCCAGCAGCAGTTGTCCGGAACGTTGTCCAGGCTCCTGGCAGTTTCCGAAAACTATCCGCAGTTGAAGGCCGACGCGGGCTTCAGGGATTTGCAGTCCCAGCTCGAGGGTACTGAGAATCGGATAGCTGTCGCGCGAAATCGATATATCCAGTCCGTGCAGGCCTACAACGTGACGGTGCGCTCGCTACCCTCTAATCTGACGGCAATAGCCTTTGGCTACAAGGAGAAGCCGAACTTTACGGTTGCAAGCGAAACGGCGATAGCCAAGCCACCCCATGTTGACTTCGGTGGGTCTCCCGCCAGCGCGCCTGGGGGTGCCAAGTGAAATGGCTTGCGGTTGCCAAAGGCTTGTTCCTGGTCTTGCTCGCTTCGGTGTCTCTGGGCGCTGCGGCGGACATCGCCGTTCCCGCCCTCACGGCGCGCGTGACTGACCTGACCGGCACGCTGACAAGCGAACAACGGGCTGCTCTCGAACAAAGGCTGCAAGCCTTCGAGAGCGAGAAGGGAAGTCAGATAGGCGTGCTGATGGTTCCGACCACGCAACCCGAAGTCATTGAGCAATACTCCATCCGCGTGGTCGAAAAATGGAAACTTGGGCGTAAAGGAGCGGATGACGGAGCCCTGCTCATCATCGCGAAAGACGACCGAACGATGCGTATCGAGGTCGGTTATGGCCTCGAAGGTGTCCTCACCGATGCGATGAGCAAGCGCATCATCAGCGATGACATCGTTCCCCACTTCAAGCAGGGGGACTTCTATGGGGGCGTCACGGCTGGCGTCGAACGCATCATCGGTGTCATCAACGGCGAGCCGTTGCCCCCACCGAGGCGAACAAGAGGCGAGCGCGGTGATGACTCGGTGCGGCAATTCCTGCCGGTCATCCTGGTGCTGACGCTCGTGGTGGGCGGATTGCTGCGCTCCCTCTTTGGCAGAGGCCCAGGTGCCGTTGCCACCGGAGGCGTGGTCGGCATTATCGGATGGCTACTTTCCGGAGCAATCGCTATCGGCGTAATGGCTGGCGCCATTGCGCTCTTCTTTACGATGTTTGGTGGCTCCCACATGGGCTTGCGGGGTATCGGCGGTCGTGGCGGCTTCGGCGGCGGGTCTGGACGAGGCGGATTCGGCGGGGGCGGTGGTGGCTTTGGCGGCGGCGGTGCCTCGGGAAAATGGTGATGGCGAACCTTCAGCGCATGGCGCGACATCTGCTGATGACCCACTGGCAGATTCGGCGAACTTTTCCGCAAGATTCACTTAATGTCGTTGAGCGAGCCATCTCAGCCAGCGAGTCCAGCCATATTGGCCAGCTCTGCTTTGTTGTCGAGGGGGCACTGAGTTGGACGGGCCTGCTCAAGGGACTATCTGCGCGTGACCGTGCCATCGAAGTGTTTTCACAACTGCGCGTCTGGGACACTGAGCACAACAATGGCGTTCTGATTTATCTCTTGCTGGCAGACCGCAGCGTTGAGATTGTCGCTGACCGTGGAATCCATGCGAGGGTTCAGCAAGGAGAGTGGGACGCCATTTGCCAAGAAATGGAAGACGCCTTTCGCCGGAACGAGTTCAAGCAGGGCGTGCTTCGAGGCATAGAGTCAATTGGAAACCTTCTGGCAACACATTTTCCGGCTGGTGTTGGCGGAACGGACGAATTACTCAACACGCCTGTGATTCTGTAGGTCGCGATAGCGGGCAGGCTGCAGCCAAATTGGGGCAAGCTGCTGACAATCCTGGCTGCACATGACCTTCCAGCTTCAATCGGCTGCATGTCTGCCAAGGCAGTTTCCTCTTGGCTGCGCTCTGAAATGGAGGCGAAAGAGCGGCCGACACCTACCCCTATGGCGGGATGGTTCGACAACGCTGGAGATTCGAAAATCAGCCCTTCTCGGTAAGGCGAACGACGAGCGGCTTCCGAGCACAAAAATTACAACCACGGGAGAAGGTCCATGGGCGCACTGCCTGCCGCACATATCCGCTGTCTTCAGGTCGGCGCCAACGGCATCGTTGCTGTCCTTCTATGTTCTATCTCGTTTTCTACTGCGGTGTACGCCCATGGCGGAGGCCTAGATGCCAATGGGTGCCACAACAATCGAAAGACGGGTGACTACCACTGTCACCGCGAGGGTGGGAGCGCGCATCTCGTTGCTCCTGATGCTTCTCGCACACCTCCAAGCCAGGTGACGAATGCCTTGGCTGCGCCTCGCAAGACGGGCTCTGGGCAAACGTGCTACACGGGACCGCGTGGAGGTACATACACGATTACAGCGAGCGGCCGTAAGAACTATAGTGGCTGCTAGCCTGACCGCCGTACTCAAGAAATCCTGAAATGGTCCGTGGTCTGCATTGACCGCGCGCTGAAGCCATTCGGGTAGGTCGCCGTGGCCATCCCAGCTATGGCCCGCGGCGTCTCTGAAGCGAACTGGACGAACCGTCTGGCTGGTAATCGGAGTCGTAGCGGCAAAGCATCCGGCGGCAACCAGGTCATCTATTGCGATGCTGTGCTTGGCCATCTGAGACTTCACCCAAAGAATCGCTGCAGCGCGCCCTAAGTTGTTGCGCTTCAACAAGGGGGGGGGCGTTGAATCTGTGCATCGTTAGGATTCGCTCACGTCGGCATTGAACAGAAGCGTCACTAGCTGCAGTATCAGGTGTATTCTAACTCCATCGATATGCGGTCGGAGGAGGCTATGGTCTACCCCGTTGGATTTGAGGTAGCGGACATCGATGACGACATTGGGGTCCAGTTTCAGTATCTAATCGGCGGGTACAACCAGACTTTTGCGGTAAGCCGCGAAGCCTTAGAAAACTATTTCGGTCTTGCACTTGCGAGTTTCCCCGCCAAGGACAGAGACCATGCAATTCTGGGCTCCTTCATGAAGGGATGGGAGCGCATCAGAGATGCAGCGGCAAGGAGTCGCAGGGTTCCAAGCAACTCTCGCATCGTTCTAACGTCCCGCGACTTCCAGGTGAACGAGGTCACCGGTCGAGGATAGTCTCGTTTCCACAACATCACCCTCTTGAGGGGCGCCGGCGGAAACGGCATGAGGCAGAGTGATGACATCCGCTCAATCCCGGTCCAAATATGCCAAGGCGTCGCCGTCGTCCTTCAGTTCAGCAGCTACAGTATCGGTTTGTCTGGGAAATCGTCAGGTGGTGGCTCTTCGCATTCATTGCATTTCTGGGCGCCCAAGCTTTCAACACGATTCCTTGCATGCCGGTCAGTAAGCTAGCGACGGTGAAGTGCGAGCCGGCGTTTCCACTATTGAATGCCGTATGGCCGGTTCTCGTTGTCGTTGGTATTGCAGCAGGCGTCTGGCGGTACTACCGTGACCATCACTGCGGCGACATGTACCGCGATTTCTACGATTGATGGCCGTCATCGCGTGACCACTTGGACAAAGCTCTTCGCCAGAGCATTCCTTGCCGCCGTCGTCGTTGTCGTGGCTGCCATTGTGGCGCGCTACATCTACCTCCGTGTTGCGCCAGAAGGTGATACAAGCATGGAGGCCGTGCGTGATATTGAGACGCCGACACCTATTTGCGCACCTGGCATCCAACGGGGCTCCCTCCGTCACAGCGCCGCAGACTCGCATACCTTGTCCCTCCGGCGCGCCTGTCTCGAGTCGTAAGGGGAACGCTTCATCAGAGCGGATTCTCGACGCTCACCGGCTCCGCGCGGTACACCGACCAGAAGTAGTGCGAGTGTCGGTGGTGCCGGGCTCGCATCCTCTTTACGAAGAAGCGAACCCTTCCTGCTGGTCCAGCGTCCATTTCGACCTCTTGATGAAGCTCCGGCGCGAATGCCGCGGGCGGCAGCAGGCTCACGGCGGCAGAAACGTACTGTCCAGGGATGCGTGCGAGGATGCCGTTTGCTCCGGGCACTGGCGGCTCGTTAAGGCTGTCTCCTCTGAGATGGCACTTCGAAGCCAGATGGCTGTTTCCCATGATGCTATTCCTCAATCCCGCTACCTCGGCAGACCAAGACCCCGTAGCAACCGACGACTCTCCTCAGCGCGATTTCGCTACGGGTGCGTCTCCTAACCCCGCCCAGGCCCGACGCGTACCCCTTGTTTGTCACGCTGGATGAGCGGCAGATGTCCGAACGCCCTCAGCCGTGCGAGGTCTTGCCGCGTCGAAGCGGGGGCAACTAGGCTGGCCAAGGCGGCGGACTCGATGCCGAACGAGCCGCATGACGGGCAGGTGTACTTGAACCCACGTAGTGGGGACGACCGTATCCGTTCCGCGGCAGCGCCGCACAACGGGCAATTCGCTGGTTCTGGAAGCATGGCCTCAACGTGATACTGTATGGATATACAGTGCCAGTATAGCGAACCGTGAGCGGAATGGAAGAGCGAGTGACATGGCTGATACCGCACTTCTGGACAATTCCGCAGCCCGTCGGAACTGGAGAGAGCGCTTTCTTGCGCTATCTCTGGCCGGTCAAAAAGTCCTGCCAGTCGGACGCGTAAGCACAGTCCATCGGCATGGGGTCCTCTTCAATGACGGGGCACCCTGAATACTCAATGCGTTTGCGGAAGAGCGTCGCTGCAGGCTCGGGTATTTCGCCCAGGCGAACGTAGTCGGTGTTACCTGAACGGTGGATAGGAACACGGAGGGGCTCAGGGCGAGGTGGGAGCTCCTCGGTCCCGGTCAACCCGACAGCGAGAGCGCGCGCGACGAGGTCAAAGATGGATGATGCGTGGCGCGGGTAAGCATGCAGGGTTCGTTTCTCGCTGTGCTCGCGCTGGTCTTCGCGCAGCTGCACCACGTAGTCGGGAGTGGCACTCCGCTCGAGCCGGCCTATGTAAGCGGTCGCTATCTCCCTGGCGGAGCCGTTCTGGCCGACAACTTCTACAGTGACTTTTAGCATGATGAGTTCAACGAACAGTAGTAACGAGAGATTCGCGTTGCCCCAGTGTCCGAGGCCACGGGCCACCATCTCACAAGCGGCCAGGGCGTTAGGTCTGCTCGCTGCCATTGCGATGGAAGCCATCGTCCTCACCCACGTCCGGCATTGCTGACGACGGTTCCTTGAATGTCGGCTTCTTCTTCCTAGGCTTGCTCGCCCGCCGTCGTGGCTTGGCGTGCCTTGTAAGCATCAACGGATTGATAGTGGGGTATGGCGCAATTGTGTCCAGCCACGATTCGCGGCCCAAAGCTCTAAGCACCGTGCATAGGGTGCGCAGCGACGAACCGTTTCCAGCTTCAAGATTCCGCAGGGCTCGGACGCTGATTCCAGCTCGATTTGCGAGGGTAGCCTGGTCGATGTTGCGATGGATGCGGTAGGTCCTCAGATAGCCTCCTATCTCGGCCTCCATTTCTTCTAGTGTAAGGTGCCTGCGAGTCATGGCATGGTCTAGGCTTCAGCCTGCCATGAGTGAATCCGCTGCAGGGGAGGTCGAGAGCCGGAACTCATACTTGACCGCGCCTTGCTTTCCGTTGAGGCCGTACATCACCCATCAATACGCTAACGACCGAAGGGTTGGCATCTGTGAGCCGGCCCAAGGCTTCGTGGTAGCCATACAAGCGATGCAGTGCCAGAGCGACAGCGCAAGACCTCGAGTGGCCCCCCTCGCAGTGGACGGCCACAGTGGTTACGTCGCTCGGCAGGGACTCCACAAATCGGCGAATGGCCTGCGCTTGCTCAATGGTGAATGCGTGGCCGAGCTTTCCTTGCGCCCTGACCGATAAATTGGGGCTCAAGAAGTCCACATCGGCAAAACTCAAACGCACATGAACGAAGCAACCCAGGTTGGCTGGGGGACGGTCTGGCGCTGTGATTGAGATGACCGCCATCGATGGCAGCTGAGGCAGCCTTTCCGCGTCCGCTCGAGATAGCGCAAACACTTGACGTGTGCCATCCGTGGGAGGCTTGTACATCTTGTTAAAGATGTCCTGCAGTCGCCGCATCATCTCAATCCTCGCAAAATCTTTGTCGGCGGAGTGCGGACTATCCGAAGCCATCATCTTGCTTGCCCGTCACCCTCCTCTTCCAGGAGCGGCTACTCCGTGAGCGCCAGGTAACGAAGACTGGCGTTGCCAGAAATGACTGTCGAATGTCCGGTCGGGACGTACAGGCTTGCCATCCGTTCTCCGACATGCACAGTAGGTTCTATCCGACCATATCTGGCCAACGGCTAGTTCCAGTATCCGCGCGGTGCTCCGATGCTCATCTTTCCCGATAGGGCTCTTTTACTAGCGCTGGTTCTTGTCGCTGCTCGCCGGGCTTGTCAGTAACTCGGGTATCCGCTTCATCGTCCACGCTATTTCGCCAGGCGAAAGGTCCCAACGGCACGTACTGACTTTGTTGGTCACGCTTTTTTCAACTCGGCTTAGTACGTCGTCCAGCAGCCAGCCGCTTTCAATCATCTTTCTGGATGCGTAGAGCGCAAGTTGTTGAGCAAGGTCCTCGCACACGTCGTAACGCGCCCACAATTCATCTTCAGTGAGACCAGCGTAGAATCGTCCGTCAATCCCACGCAGCAGGAGCTTCGGCTGCGACCCCGAGACGACGCCGGCGCATTGCTCTCTTGGGAAATCATCGGGAATTGCGCGCCCAGTCATCATCTTCTCCCAAGTGTTTGCATATCAGTCGCTAGTTGCGCGCTTGCGCGTCCTGGCCTGCATGTGCAACAAGCGCCTCTGCGCGCGGGGCAGGTCTTTCACCGCTCCACCGGAAGCTCACCGCGGAACGAATCACGCCGTCGGACATCATGTGTTCTAGCACCGACGTCAGCAAACTGGCCTCCCAGATAGTTCGTATGCCTGCGAGACGCTCGTTCATTCACTGCGCCGCTTCTGGATGCCTGCAACCTCCGCACGCGGGCTTTCATACGACCTTCGCGTTATGCAATGCGTGACCGCCGAGCAGTGCGCCATTGTGAGCCCATAAAGTGCCTGTATGGTCCAGGGTGGGAACTGTTCAAATGGTCCATCACTGTCTCCGCTCGTGCCGCTCTCGCAGTCTATTTGCGCATACGATGAGCCGCCGATGTCTCTGTGGTATCCCGCGCGACTGAGCGGACGCAAATAGCTAACGTCGACATCGCACTGAAAGTCTAGCTCGCGGTCTTTGGATGGCAAGCTCCGAGCTTCCGCAAGCGTCTGGAAAGTCGAACTGGCGGGCAATAGCGTCGGGGCTGAATTCTAGTCTCAGTTCACACGGTGCCAATCCGATATGCTCCGCGGCCCTACATCAGCCTATTTTCCCTTGCATTTTTGTCAGGGTGAGCTAGATTGATGGTGTGGAAATTTCCACACAACGGAAGCCGAAGAACGGAGTCGAAATGTCTGCCCTATCTCAGTGTTGTGCTTGGTTCTCGCTTTGTCTCAGCAGCAGCGGCAAGAACATCGCTATGGTCGACGTAGCGCTCAAGCCCTTCAATGGGAGCCAGGCTGCTAAGTTGCAAGACGAGCGAGAACTGGAAGGTTCCGGACTCGACCAAGGCGGTGAATGCATCAACAGAGACTGGGGGACCAACGCTGGCGAGATGCTCGGCAGCCTTGTTGGACCTCAGGCGGTGCTTTCGAAGTACGTGGTGAACGATATGCGCAGCACATTCCTCTGCACCAGGATGCGCGCTGAGAAGCGCGTCCCATTGTTTGGGGCGGTCCACGCGCAATGCTTCCAATACTTGCAGGAAAAACGCGAACGAGTACGTTCCCCTCGTCGCCTTCCCTTCGACGCTTCTGGTCGACGCCTCCACGCCGATTTCGCGAAGGCAGGCCGCGGCCGCTTCGCAAGTTACCCCTTTGCGCACGAGCAGGCTTCGCATGGTACGCGAAGCCAGGCGCGTCCATGGCGTTTCCACGTAGCTCACTGTTGCATTCCCTGACGGGCTTGCCCGAAATAGCACTTCACGGTGACGAATCTGCGCCAAGCAGCGCTGTGGCGATGAGGCATTTAGTCTACCTTCCAAAGGCGCTGTGTGGCGAGGAATATCGCTTGCCTCAAGTGGTCGGCGGACGCCAGTAGGGATGCAAGAATCCATCTTATGAGGGTCCAGGTGCCCTCAGAGTTAAGCTTGCAGTGAAGGAAGTCTTGTTCCCTTAAGAATCTGTCTAAATGCCTTATCTGGTAAGGGTTTTGGCCGCTTCGCCGAGTGTTGCCAGTTGCATATTGCGATAATTATCGCTATACGCATTGGCATATTGCTATTTACGCTTTTTAAAAGCAAGACAGCGCTGGATTTAGTATTGCGTAAAAATGGAGAAATTCAGAAACGGAGAAAGGCGCTTGAATTTCGTTTGTTAGCCGTTTACGATGCTGACCCTGACTGACAGCAGTGCACATTTCGTGCGTCAGTCGACAAGCAGTGTTGGTTCTTGCCCCGGATGATTTGGTGACTCAGTACGTACGCACCAAAGAACAAGGGCAAGGACCGATAAACGGTGCTTGCCCTTGGGGTGGCCCCGTGTTACAGGGACCGCGTGTTTGAGCCACGCGCGCGTATCCTGCCACACGCGCCTCTCTCGGTCAAGTGTTTTCGCTCGCCCCTACGGGTGGGCACTGATTAAAGGAGAGTCGTGTGACTGCCTCTATCTCACCGCGCCTGCGCGCGGCTGCCCCCATTTTGTCTCGTCAACCTGGCGTCGCCGGGCAAGTCAAATTTTTTTGTGCGTTGCTGGAGACGTCGGCTGCCGTTGGGCAGCTAAGCTGCCCAACGGCAGCCGACGTCTCCAAGCTCGAGGCTCATTGAATTTTTGATGCTGACGGTTCGCTGCGTTTTCTGAGGACGAGGGTGGACCCAGGCAAACAACGAGATTCAACCGTCGCGCTTCTCGCGAGCAATGTTGTGCCGCGTGTAGCAGGGGGGCAAACACCATGCAATTCCACAGCCAGACCGAGAATCGAACCGGCCTGTCGGTGAGAATCCGAGTGTCAAAGACAACATGTCGCCGGGTTCGAGTTGTCGATAACGGGACAAGCATCTCAAATTCTGAGTGCCCTTGTACCGGCAATCCCGATTGCGTTGAGGGAACGATAGGTGGCGTCGGGATGAAATTCCGGGGTCTCTGATTAGCGCGCCTTGGGAACAAACAACCCGCGGTAAAGATGCCGTCGAGCATTCGTGCAGCACAAGCCTATCTGAACCACGCGAAAGAGACCCCGACTGCATCTGTCGCGAGCTGGCCACGTCGGTAGCCAAGTCTCCGGTTGTGTATGCAGAGGATTTGCGGACGCCTCACTGAGCGGACTCGCATTCCATCCCTACGTTTCCATTTCTGCGTTGGCTGCGACGCGTTGGTGCATTGAGCTAAAAAAATCATTCAAGCGATGTCGGAATTTATCTTAGACAACCAGGTGGCGGCATTTGACCTCAACCCTGCGCTGACTGCTGTGCGTCACGTGCCGGGAGATGAGGAAGTTGCTTCACTGTTGGAAAACACGACCCTACTTCAGGACACTCAGATTCGCTCTGCATCGAGAGAGGAAAGAGTTGCCGCTCTTGCCGATTTCGATGGAGCCTACGCACCGACCAATGTAGCGTGTCGTGTTGTCCAAGAAGCTATCAGGAAGGGGCGCATTGCACTGAGCTATCGGAACATCAATGACAGCACCTTCAGCAAATCGCTGCTAAGGCAGGCAAGCATGCTGAAAAGCCGCCAGCCAGGACCTCTGCCGCCCAGTCCAATGCGGCATCACAGAAAGGTTCAAGGGATGCTGCTAGCGGGGGCATCAGGCAACGGGCGAAGCACCCTTATGGCCAAGGCGGCTGAACTCATTGGCACGAAGGCTGAGCCACTACGAGGGACCGTAGCTGTTCCCGTTGGCCTGTATCAAATTGCCGTTCTGTTCATTCGCTGGCCTTCCTGCGGCACACCAGAAGGGTTCCATTACGCAATGCGTGGGCTCGTCGACTCAGCCATCGACACGAAATTCCTGGATGCAGCAACATGTCGAAACTTCAAGAGGACCCAACTCGCACCCTCGACCAAGTCGCTTGCGCTTCTGGTCTCACCGGCGCTTCTCTTCGTAGACGGCGTCAACTTATCCAATGTATGCGACGCATCTGACGACCTGTTTGCGTACCTTGCCGAATTCATGGACTACACCGGTATTCCAATTGTCATTTCGTGCACATTTCCTATAGCTGCACGGCTTGCTCAGCTGGGGGAAATAGGAATTCGACTCGGAGTGGCCAGAGCTGTTTGGTTCGACAACATGCCCTATGGTGATGAGTGGATTCGTATGGTCCAGTTCTTTTGGGCGCATGACCTCCGGAGGAAACCTAAGTCGATGCCGACCAAATTGCCGTGGACGCTGCATAGGACGACAAACGGAAACATTGCATGCCTCCGCGCAGTGATGGAGCAACTCCTCGTTGAACTTATTAATGCTGAAGACAAAGAACCCGATGTCACTGCAGCGACGACTCTCGTGATGGCTGAAAGAATCGGCAGCCAGGTAATGATGCCGTTCCGGCCATTGGTGAGGTTGCTACATCGCGAGGGAACGTCATCGCTTATCGCACCTCGAGATAGGGATGCATGGGGCGACTACCTGCCATTCAGTGCCTTTGACTTTCTGCCGAGCGAAGACGAGCCAAACCGACTTTCTTACAGAAGGCAATGAGCATGACGACCTCATCTCGCTCAGACACGACAATGACGTTGGCGCCGCGCGATATGGATACAGTGGTCGGACAACGTGGACTACTTGCGGGGACCGGACTGCTCCCCGGAGAGACTGTACCGAGCGCACTTAGACGTGGCGCTCATCTTGCGGGATTGCCATTGCGCGAGTTCCTTCGGATGGTCGCCGGGCGAACTCGAGTAGGGATTGAGGGGGTGGTGTACGCACTGGACTCATTGTGCGCCAGTCTCCCACTCTTTCCTTCTGTCGACGTCGTAGTCAACGAGCACTTGTTGTATGACTACTACGCGTGCTGTGCATCAGCCCACGCCGCTGAATCGTTTCTGCGAAGAGTGCTAGGCAACTCCCACGGGCCTATCCGGCCAAGCCGTCTTCCCGTGGCATTCATGGAAGAACTGTACACGGGCGCGGCGTGCCCAGTATGTAAAGAGATTGCGGTGGTTAGATACGGCACTACTTTCGTTCATCGGATGCACGTCCCGCCATTTCTGCACATATGTCCCGTACATGGTGAACGACTAACAAGCGAAACGTGTACTTCTGACTGCTTTGTCGATAGTGGCACCGGTGGGCCATGTTGGAGGGATGAGCTCAAGTACGCCAGACTTACCAGGATTTGTGTCGAAACGACGGTAGCGAAGTCGCCGTTCCGAAAGGATAGCCTGCGCGAGCAGTTGCACCACTCTGCCTATATCTCGGCCTCCGGCCGGTGGCGCTTGGCACAGCTTGCCACTGATTTCTGTCAATACTTCAGTGGGCGATTCATTGACCTTCGTCTTCGGACGTTGGCAACGGACGAGCACTTCATCCTGTCCGCAGCACAAGCACTTCAGCGTGACGATAGAAGCCTTCATCCGGTCGCCGCTTGTCTGATTCATTGGTTCTGTGAAGAAAATGCTTGTCAGCAAAGAGCGCACCCGATACGGGTCTCCAAATCGCCATTGCGTCGGCCGTGTACCGATGAAGTTCGTAACGCTCTTATTACGACGCCATCTATAGCGGCCGCGGCACGGCTGCTTCATACAGACCCGAGCGCGCTGGCGTTTGAGGCTCAACGCCTCGGTCTTGTGACGGTCGATAGCCGACGAGAATTCATGGTCGATGACGTCTGCCTCCTTCTGGTGCAAGGTGCCACAGCACAGGATGTTGCGACTCGTCTGCATACATCCGTCACAACAGTCAGGAGGATATGCGCCGTCTACCACGAGCGTATCGGGGTGGCGAGGCGACAACGAAGCAGTCTTGGCCTGGAGAGAGACAAAGCACATTGGGAAGCAATCGTGCTCGCGAACCCCAACATGTGCCGGACGGAATTGAGGAAATCGAATTGCGCACTATGGGGAAGACTGCGCAGGGGCGCCCCACTTTGGCTCAGAGAACACTCGCCAAAGAGGATTCGGCGACGCGGAAGAATCAATAGAACTGCTTACGGAAGCCTGCTTAGCAGAAGCGAAACAGCCCTAAACAAGGCGAAGGAAATTAGAGGTGTTGATGGCCGTCCACTACCGGCGTCCAAGTACCGCCTGCGCAAGACTACCCGAATGACCGAGTATCAAATCGAGTTCATCGCAGGGAGGTTGGCCTCCGGGACTGCGCCTTGGCAAGGGTCCCGTGACCAGTTCGTACGTCAACGCCTAGCATGGGCCCGCAATCGGTGTCGGCCTGGTTGCACCGCCGTCTGGGAGATGGCGCGTGGCGCAATTTTGCGCGAAGGGACAGTTGAACGCGTTCTGATGTGTGATGCAGAAAGTGAGAAGAATGAGAAATATAGGTAACCGATTGCTAGATTTCGCCGCAGCAGCGGCGGCCCAGGTCCCGACGCTATTCTTGGCTACCCCGAAAATTGCCAAACATGAAGGACTTGGCCCATATACATATCGCATAAGCAACCTGTCGTGGAGCAATGCAGCCTTACAGATTTCGAGCAGCACGTTGGGCGACCCGACAAGGCGCATCAATCTGTGCGTGCCTGGGAACATTCCCGCGATTGTTGAGCTTCTCGGGGATGCTGTTCCATCCGTCCTCGAAACGAGACGGCTCCACACTCTCTTTCCGCTGTCCAAGCTCGTTGGAGACGGTGCTAGCCGAGCAAGAGTGGAGACTCGGACCATGTCCCATGCCAAGAAGGGTGACCAACTTACCTTGTCCCCCCGTCGCTCCGGCATTACGTGGGCATTAGGGTTGTGTGCTGCCTGCATCGAGGATGACACCAAAGAGTACCAGTCCGCGGTATGGCATAGAGAACATCTTCTTCAGCTATCAAATTTGTGCGCGCTGCATAGCGAACCCATCTTTGAGTATTGCGAGACCTGTTCGCGTCGTGTCCGACGCTCGACAAAACTCGCAACACCAAGTTTTCAAGCCTGTATCTGCAAGAGAAAGCCGCTAGTTGCACGGCGGCCGGTCTTACATGGAGATAAGTGCGCTGAGCATGGACTTTCGACCTTTATCTTTGAGTTCCTTAACTACACTGGGCTTGAGGACTTGAACGGCGAACTCTTTGCCGAAGCAGTGGGTGGCAGGCTTGAGCACCTCGGCATTCGAGGTGAATTCAATTTGCACTATGGACGTCTCCGGGACGTATTACGGGCGAAGCTGAGCCAAAGCGCCTTTGACACGCTTCCGGACCCGCGCACCTCAAAACAATTCAGGGCTGCGCTAAACGGACTGCGGCCGTTCGGCGACGCATCGACGGCGCTGGCAGTCGGCTATGCGCTATTTGGCTCTGTCGAACACTTGGCGTTGACAACGAGCGCTGAGGTAGGAAAACCGAAGCCTCGTGAAGGACTGTCAGAGAAGATTCGACGCAGAGGAAGTCGGATGACTCCTGAAGAGCGCGACGAAGTAACCCGCGACTACTTGCACCGTCTCGGGTTACCGACATCTGGTGAAAGCAAATTCACTGAGACGCCGACTATAGATAGTGCTGGGCCATACATCGCCACATGGCTCCGAGAATACGGTGGAAAGCTCTTGCCACCGGATAGTCAACTGTATGTACGAACCCCAAGTCTACCCGATAACTCGGATGCGAGAGATGCGCTGATGGCGGCGTACGTTAAAGCAAAGGCTTTTGAACTGCGAGAATCCGGATTCTCGGGACGAATCTCCAAGCACATCTTGCTTGAAGGCTTCCCGCAGGGCACGTTAGTTTGCGGGAAGAATGCGTCGCGATACCCCCTAACGCAGGAAGCGCTGAAGGCTGGAGAGGAGACCTGGCAGGCCTGGCATATCCGCACGTCGAATGCCCTCGTTCAAGAAGCGAGTGGGCTTGGGGTTGCAGCTCATTTCATCCCTACCGCAGAGAAACTCGCAAACATGACAAGACAACAGCACCACGAGTTCAGATGGCGACTCAGGAAGTCGATAGAGAGTGGCGATACTCGACGGGATTTGGAAGCGTTGTCGCCTATGAGCATTGCTTCGTCGAGGGGAATCGATGAAGGTGCTTGAACTTCCACAGGTCCAACTCCTCGAGTGGGGACGCAAGCTGCCGGAGTGGGATATATGTGGCATTCCAACTGGACGAAGATACAAGCCCTGGCACTCGGCGAGAGTTGGCAAGAGAGGATTGTCCGGAAATTGGGTCCGGATAAAGACCGGGACCGGCTCCCCCCAGCACTCTTTGATTGAGGCAAAGGCACTGGCGAAGTTCGATTTTCACACATGGGTCATAGAAGCTCGTTCTCAGTATCCATTCTGGGATGCTGAGAAGTATCTGAGGTACTACCGCGCTGGGCGTCCGTTCCCAAAAACGTCTGTTGCCACGTTTGACTTCATGCTTACGCTCTGTATCCCACGGACCCAGCAACTGCATTACCACTGTGTATCCATCAAGCCAAGAGAACAGCTCGACGATGCGAAGGTTGTGAGGCGGCATGAACGCGAAGCCAAGTGGTGTGCTGAACGAGGGATTACGTGGGAGTGCCTGACGGAGCAGGACTTCTCTGATGCAGAGTACGGTAACTATAAAGTGCTGAAGCGATTTCTGAGGGAAGCGAATATTGCGCGTCAGATGGAGGACGCTCGCGAATATGCGGGGCGAGTCAATCGTAGTAGCGCATCGGGCTCGTTAAATCACCTTCTGAAATGTGCAAATCGCAAATGGACTCTGCTTGAATGTTATCAAATGTTTGGAATCGCAGTGCTTATGGGTTGGCTTCGACTTGACCATCGATTCCCGCTTGGTGAGGACAAGCAACTGTTCCTGGAGAAGATGTAATGGACGAATATAAAAATCTGCCTTGTTCGACTATGTCGCTCCATGAGAACGTTGTGAGGTGGCATGAACTCGAATCAAAATTTTTTGCTGAACGAGGGATAACGTTGGAGTTCCCGGCAGAGGGGGATGTGCCTCGGCTTCGACGCGAACATCGACTCCCCTTTGCTGATGAAAATCCGCCATTCACGGAGAAGACGTAATGGAGAACTCTGAATATCTACCTTTCATGCCAATGTCGCTTCTCCAGTGGACTAAGGCTGGCGAAGAGGCTACGTATTGGCGCTATTTGATTCATAGTAAAGATGGAACCCAGTTATGGGTCCTGCAGGTAGAACCGAAGATAACTCCCAGAAGCAGTAGAGCTCCGGTGTGCTGGGAGAGGAACGACATCGGTCCGTTGGTCAATCTCACTATCAGGAAGACCGACGACTGTGTGAGACACGCGTTCATGGATGAGGAGACGCGGCGGTTCAGCGACACGGACGAGACCAACTTGGCGCTTCGCTTTGAATGGGTCACGCTGCTGATTGGGGATGGCTTGGAGCGGTACTTGTCCTGCGAGGAGTTCCGCACGGAGCGACTAAATGCGGTCGCTGCGCTGGTAGGGGTGCCGGTCCCACGCTTGATGACAGTGCTCACTCGCTATCTTTGGTATGGCGGCGGGCGGGGCGCGCTCTACCCACTTCGTCCGTTGCAGGGGGCTCCGGGAGTAAGCAGGCTAGACTCAACGGACGAAAAGCTGGGTAGGCCCAACGCAAACGTGGTGCTTGACCCGAACACCATTCACCGCGGCGCAAACATGCAGCTGGAGATGCGTGAGGAGTGGGCAATAATGCTGGAGACCCACTATCCAGCGGGGAAGGAGGTCTCTCAGGTCTTTCGCGACCACATGCTTCCTCGATTGCGGAACATCCCATTCCATCTTCGTCCGGATGAGCGCCTCTTTCTCGAACATGGTTATCGGATTGTCAAAGAGAGGCGTCTAAAGGAGTCACGGGTCGGCTATGTCGCATGGGCCCAGGAGTACGCGGCTAGAACGGGCAGTGCCACGGATGGCGGCTTTGGAGTGATTGATACGTATGACCTAGATGGGATGGAATACAACATGTATCTCATCTTTGGTAAGAAGCGTCTGGATGCTGTAGGAAAGCCGACGGTGATTCTCGCCGTTTGCCGCCGTAGCCGCGCAGTCGTTGGATGGTATGTAACGATACGTTCGGAGTCGGGGAATACCTACAAGCATTGTTTGTTCAGCAGCTTCACATCGAAAGCTCGGACGTTGGCCCGCCTCGGCATTACAGAGAGACTTCTAGGCCTCGTTCATGGAACTTGTGATGAAGTTTATTTTGACCGTGGACCAGGTATATCGATTTCTGTCACGGAGGCCGTCGTGAACGAACTGAAGCTCGACCAGGCTATCGCTCCGCCGAGACGCGCTGATTTGAAGGGCGTTGTTGAGGGGGTCAACGCAATCTTTCAGCGGCGAACGGCTGACTTGCCTGGCGCGTACAAGCGAACCGGAGAGCGGGCGGACAAGGAGCGCCAGGACAAGGCTCAGCAGGAAGCGACACTGACGACTCTGGACTTCGAAAGAACCCTTGTCTACGCAATTAACGAGTACAACTTGACGGCGGATGTCGACAATATTCTGACGGATACAATGATTACCGACGATGTGAAACCTAATCCAGCTTCGGTTTTTGGCTGGTACCGGCGAAAGCGACTGGGCGGAGCATCAAAAGAGTGGACAGAGCGCGAGCTGTACTTGCGTTTGCTTGAGTCGGATACTCGAACGGTACGACGGGGGCGGGTTCAGTATGGACGAGGCTTCTATACGAGTAAGGAGCTTGTCGATTTCTACAACGTGGAAATGCAGCGGCCACGCCGACCTGACAATCCCGGCATCCGTATTCGCATTCCGATGGATGATGCTACCTATCTGTTGTGGGAGCGTGATGACGGCTCATTCATCGAGCTCGCTGAGACGGCCCGGACTACGGAACGGTTCGGGCGGGCGCTTCGATTTGACCGCAAACTGTCCAACCTATTCCGACGGGCGCAGAGGCGTGTACAAGCTGCAACAAATGCGGCGGGGAACAAGCTTGCAAACTGGAAGGCAGGCTTGATGCGGGACTCTTCTGAGAAGTCAAACGGGGGAACATACAAGACGGGCGCGACCGTGACCCAGGCGCGGCGAGAACTGGCCAGTGAAGAGTCCGCTGCTCGTGGAGCGGTCGAGCGAGACATTTTGGGTCTCGGAGCTCGCCCAGTTCAGAAGGGTGAAGGCGAATTCGGAAATCCGCCTGAGCCGAGGAAGCATGACGGCCGAGAAGACGAGCCGGACGAATCCAATTTCGAAGAGGAGGCTATCGTCGCGGAGCCCAGCACGCGTGGCGACAGCGTCCTTGGTTCCTTCATGTCCAAGATTCTTGGCAATAGGAGTCACGGACGCTAAGGAGCTGCAGCTTCGTTATGCGATAGTGTTCCCGTCCAGCGCCCGTCAGAATTTTTCTGGCGGGCTTTTTTTATTTGCACGTGCCCGGGGCGGTCGCCAGCGGGCGACTGGCTGATAAAAGCTTAATTAAAACAATGACTTAGGCGAGTTTCACTTGTTATTCTAAACTTCTATTATGCGATTCTGTTTGTGGAGGACACCCGCACGCCGTGCCGGCGCTACGCCCGCTTCGTCAGCACGACGTGCAGCGCGGCGGGCGTGCTCGCGTGTTCGGTGCAGGCATAGCCGAGCGCCGGCAGGTCAATGCCTGCAAGCAGCGACTCGCCGCCGCCGAGCAGCGTCGGCGCCATGGCGAGGTGCATCTCGTCGATCAGGCCGGCGTGCAGGTACTGGCGGATCGTCGCCACGCCACCGCCCACGCGAATATCGCGGCCCCGCGCGGCTTCGCGCGCGCGCGCCAGCGCCGCGTGGATGCCATCGGTGACGAAGTGGAAGGTCGTGCCGCCCTCCATCTCGATCGATGGCCGCGCGTGGTGCGTCAGCACGAACACCGGCACGTGATAGGGCGGGTTGTCGCCCCACCAGCCTTTCCAGTCGTCATCGGGCCACGGCCCACGCACGGGGCCGAACATATTGCGGCCGAGGATCCATGCGCCCAGATTCTCGAAGCCGCGTTCGGCAAAGTCATTGTCGACCCCGGTGCTGCCGCCCTCGCGGCCGAGCATGGCCTGGAAGCGGCGCGTGGGGAACACCCATTCGTGCAGCGACATGCCGCCGACTCCCATCGGATTGGCGAGGCTCTGGTCCAGGCCGGCACCGTAGCCGTCAAGCGACAGCGAGAAGCAGTTCACCCTGAGTCGGGATGTTGGCTGCGTGAGATTCATGATCCACTCCCTGTTCCTTTGTCGAACGGTTCAGCACGCGATCGGCTCTCCAGAGAATAGGAAAGAGCAGGTATCCCACTCCTTTTTTACGGGCAATGGGCGCCGAGCTGTTCCTTCCGGATGGGCAACTACCGCGTTCCTGGCATTTTTACGCGCGACTGATAATCGCGTCGAAAATCAAAACCATACGCATTCTCGATCCAGCGCACAGCAGGCGATGATTTCCCGCGCATTTTGCCGTCTCGCTTGATGTCGCGCCAATCGGGCCTACCATGAAAATAGACCGGCGCAAAAGCCGGACCGGATCGGACAAGGAAAAACAGTATTTTCTGTCCCGGGGGAAGGGGATATGCCATGAAATCTGACAAGAAGGTCATACAGCTCCTCAATGCCCAGCTCAAGCACGAACTGACCGCGATCAACCAGTATTTCCTGCATGCGCGCATGTACCGGCATTGGGGCATCAATGCGCTGGGCAAGCACGAATACGAGGAATCGATCGAGGAAATGAAGCATGCCGACAAGCTGATCGAGCGTATCCTGTTGCTCGACGGCCTGCCGAATCTGCAGGACCTCGATAAATTGCTGCTCGGCGAAAACACCGGTGAAATGCTGGCTTGCGACTTGAAGCTCGAGCAGATTTCCCAGGCCAGCTGCAAGGAAGCGATCAAGTATTTCGAATCGGTGGGCGACTACGTATCGCGCGAAGTCGTCGTCGACATCCTGGAAGCGACCGAAGAACATATCGACTGGCTCGAGTCGCAGATCGAACTGATCGGCAAGGTCGGCATCCAGAACTACATCCAGTCCGGCATGGGCGGGGTCGAATAACCCCGCCGCGAGTACGGCGCCTGCAAACTTTCCGATTTACCGCTACACTGCGCCCCGCAACACGATTTGTCCCCGGATCTTTCGTCCACGGCGGGGTGGCAGAGTGGTGATGCGACGGCCTGCAAAGCCGTTTACGACGGTTCGATTCCGTATCCCCGCCTCCAGTTTCCTTCCGCGCGCATGGCGCCGGATGCCTGCGGTGCCCTGAGCGGCACGATCCCTGCTTGTCCCTTCGCATATCACCCGTACGGGCGTGGAACCAGCCGGTCTCATGCTGTACCGTGAGCGTTGTTTACGCGTTGTTACCGTCTGGAACAACGGGGCTCTTTGCGGTAGTGTGTTGACGCGGCAATGTGTCGCGTGCAGGTGCATCCGGCGCTTGCGCACGTGACGACCATGCAGGGCTTCCGTGGTGTTCCCGTAGTGACGCAAGGTTAAGAGGCTCCCGATGATTAAAGATCTGCGAATCCGGGCAGCGGTACCTCCGGATGCGCCTGCGGTCGGCGCGGTGCTGGAACGCTGCAGCCTGCCAACCGACGATGTACTCCGCATGCTGGAGCACTTCCACGTTGCCGTGCACGAATCGCAGGTGGTCGGCTGCGGGGCTGGCGAGCGTTTTGGCGAGATCGTGGTGATCCGCTCGGTGGCGGTGTTGCCGGAATACCGCGACCAGGGCATCGCCACCCATGTGGTACGCGCGGTGCTGATGCGGGCGCGTGCCAACGGGGCCAAGCGCGCCGTGCTGCTGACCCCTACCTGCCCGAGCTATTTCGCGCGCTACGGCTTCTCGCTGATCTCTGCCTCGAGCCTGCCGGCCGAGGTGCTGTCCTCCAGTGAATTCCATCGCCATGCCGACACGCCGCCGCTGTGCATGTGCTGCGAACTGACCTGAAGCCGTGCGCGTGAGCGCCGGCACGTTTTCCCGAGAGCGGAAGTAACCGGGTCTTTCCAGTCGGTGGGGAACAGGCAGCAGGCTCCGTCAGGCGTGCCGCGCGGCGCGCACGCCCGGATGGTCTTCGTCGCGGCAGATGCTGATCTCCACCGTCACATGCACGAGCTCCTCATGCACGGACAAGGCCTCGCGCACGCGCTGCGGTGTCAGGGTGGTTTCATGCGTGACCAGGCAGACGATGCAGGCGAACTGCTGCTTGCCGACGCGCCAGACATGGAGGTCGGTCACGCGTATGGCATCGCGGTCGTCGTCGGCGGGTTCGAATCCGGCCAGTACTTCGCGCACTTCACCGACCACCGGGTGGTCCATCTCGCGATCCAGCAGCACGGTTCCGCTCTGGCGCAGCAGCCCCAAAGCCCAGCGGCCGACCAGCACCGCGCCGACCAGACCCATCACCGGGTCCAGCCAGCTCCAGCCGAGCCACCAGCCGCCGGCCAGCGCGACGATGGCCAGCACCGACGTCGCGGCATCGGCCACCACATGCAGGTAGGCGGAGCGCAGGTTGATGTCGTGATGGTGGCCATGCCCGTGCGCGTGGGCATGATCGTCGTGGTGGTGGCCGTGGTGATGCCCGTGTCCATGATGGTCATGATCATGGTGCGCACCGCCGAGGATCAGCGCGCAACCGAGGTTCACCAGCAAGCCGAGCGCCGTGATGGCCATGGCTTCGCGATAGTGGATGGCCTGAGGGCTGAACAACCGGTCCACCGAGCCGATCGCCATCAGTGCCGCCACGCCAATCAGGAACACGGCGCTGGCGAAGCCGGCGAGCACTTCGATCTTCCAGGTGCCGAAGGCAAAGCGCGCATCCGACGCGTAGCGCCGCGCGGCCGCGTAGGCAAAAGCCGTCATGCCGATCGCCAGGGCGTGCGAACTCATGTGCCAGCCGTCGGCCAGCAATGCCATGGAGTTGAACCACCAGCCGGCAGCAATTTCCACGACCATGGTGACGGCCGTGATCATCATCACCAGCCGGGTGCTGCGCTCGGCGGCATGGTTGCCAGTGTCGAATACGTGGCTGTGGGTCCACGTAGAGAGATCTTCGGTGTGCATGGAGGGCGGATCCGTCGGAGGGAGCAGGAAGCGAGCGGGTAGGGTAGCAGACCGCCGCGCGCGAAGCCGGGGCGCCCCTGTGGCCGGAGCGGGAATGCGCAGGCGGCCGCGTGCTGCATGTGATGCGCTCTCGTTTATACATACATTCACGTATGCATGTATAATTTCAAGAAATATTCACATTCCATCCCCATTGTTGTTGTCAATTTCGATATGAGCTACCGTTTTATCGCCGTCTGCATGGCGGTCTGGATTGGCATCTGCGCGACCGCTGGCATGGTGGTCGAGCGCCTCTGGAGCTGAGCCCGGCAGCGGGCCGGTTCAGACAGCGCGCACGGCGCGCTCCCGGTCCGACAGGCCATCCAGGAAGTCCCATAACGGCGGCGCGTCACCGGTCGCCACATTGAAGCGGATCCATGGCGAATCCGTTTCCTCCGGCTCGAAATAGGATCCTGGCGCCAGCCAGATGCCATGTTCGAGCGCAAGCGTAGCGAGCCGGTTGCCGGTCATCGGCAGGCCATCGGGTAGCGCGTCGCGCACGCGGGCCCAGGCGAACATCCCGCCTTCCGGGCGCAGCAGCACCTCCAGGCCGTGCGCTTCCATCTTCTCCGTCACGCGGTCCTGCTGGGCGCGCAGCCGTTCGGCCAGCGCCGCCACATGGCGGCCGTAGTGGCCGCTGGTCAGGACCGAATACACCAGCCGCTCCGTCACTTCCGACGAGGTCAGCCCGACTGCCATCTTGGTCCGCGCGAAGGCCTTGGCCAGGTCCGCGCTGGCGGCGAGATAGCCGACACGCAGCGACGGCGTGATGGTTTTGGAAAAGCCATTGACGTAGACCACCTGCGACAGTCCATCCATCGCGGCCAGCATGGGCGAACCCGCCGGCGCGAGTTCGCGGTAGATATCGTCTTCCACCACCAGCAGCCGGTGCTGCTCGGCAAGCTGCAGCACGCGAAACGCGTTCATGCTGGTGAGGCTGGCGCCGGTCGGGTTCTGCAGCACGGTGTTGACGAACAGCGCACGCGGGGCGTGCGTGCGGATGGCATCTTCCAGTGCATCGGTATCGAGCCCGGCCGCGGTGCGCGGCACGCCCACCACGCGCAGGCCGGCGAGCCGCAGGATCTGCAGCAGGTTGCAGTAGCAGGGCGCCTCGACCAGCACGGTATCGCCGGTGCGCAGCAGCGTACGCACCACCAGGTCCAGCGCCTGCGTGGCGCCCTGGGTCAGCACCACCTGCTGCGCCTGCATCGGAATCCCGTACTGGCCGAGACCGGCGGCGATATGCTCGCGCAGCGGCGCATAGCCGTAAGGCTGGCCGTAGCCCGACACCTGCGCGGCCGGCACGCGCGCGGCAGCGCGCATGGCCTGGTGCAGGCCTTCCTCGTTGAGCCAGTCCCCGGGCAGCCAGCCGGCGCCGGCCTTGATCGGCACGGAATGGTCGGCGAACACATCCGACAGCAGCCACGCCGCATTGAGCCCGGGCGCTTCCCAACGCGGCGCACGCGCGCCGCCCGCCGGCGCATGGCGGTGGGCCACGGTGTAGCCGGAACCTGCGCGTGCGGCAAGGTAGCCCAGCGCGGTGAGCCGGCCGTAGGCTTCGGCCACCGTGAAGGTGCTAATGCCATGCTGCTGTGCAAAGCGGCGTACCGACGGCAGCGCGGAGCCGGCGCGCAGCGCGCGGCGGTCCACCAGCGCGGCGATGCCGGCCACGATCTGTTCGGTCAGAGTTTCGCCGCCGCGGCGGCTGCGGGTCAGGTCAAGGATCAGCATGCGGCACTTCAGACGGAAGCAACCTGTACAGTTTAGCGGCAGCACGAAGGCATCTGGGCAACGCGCCGGTATCCACGCCGCAAATGACGCACTGCAATGTGTGACGCCGCCCGGCACCGCGTGGCGGGTCCCGTTAGCGTGACACGGTGCCGCTGCTGCAGCGGCACAATCCTGTACGGTTTGCCTTGCCTAAACTGTACGGTAAGGTGACGTTGTCCGGACTGTATATTTTGTCGCCCCTGGGCCGCCGGTAGAGTGGCCGACATCCCTGCCGCTGCACGCACTTCGCCGTGACAGCGCGCGCCAACCCGCTTGCCAGAGGAGGACGTATGGACGCCGCCAAGACCGTGATTCCCGATCTCGATGCCCTGTGGATGCCCTTTACCGCGAACCGCCAGTACAAGGCGGCGCCGCGCCTGCTGGCGTCTGCCAGCGGCATGTACTACACCACCCACGACGGACGCCAGATCCTGGACGGTTGCGCGGGCCTCTGGTGCGTGGCCGCCGGCCACTGCCGCAAGGAAATTGCCGAGGCCGTGGCGCGCCAGGCCGCCACGCTGGACTATGCGCCGCCGTTCCAGATGGGTCATCCGCTGTCCTTCGAAGCCGCCACCAAAGTGGCCGCCATCATGCCGCAGGGCCTGGACCGCATCTTCTTCACGAACTCCGGATCGGAGTCGGTCGACACCGCGCTGAAGATTGCCCTGGCCTATCACCGTGCGCGCGGCGAGGGCCAGCGCACGCGCTTTATCGGCCGCGAGCGCGGCTATCACGGCGTAGGCTTCGGCGGCATGGCAGTGGGTGGCATCGGGCCGAACCGCAAGGCGTTCTCGGCCAACCTGATGCCTGGCACCGACCACCTTCCGGCCACCCTGAACATCGCCGAAGCGGCGTTCTCCAAGGGCCAGCCGCAGTGGGGCGCACACCTGGCCGACGAGCTGGAGCGCATTGTCGCGCTGCATGATCCGTCGACCATCGCTGCGGTCATCGTCGAGCCGCTGGCTGGCTCGGCCGGCGTGCTGGTGCCGCCGGTCGGCTACCTGGACAAGCTGCGCGCGATCACCAGCAAGCACGGCATCCTGTTGATCTTCGACGAGGTCATCACCGCATTCGGCCGCCTGGGCACCGCCACCGCGGCGGAGCGCTTCAAGGTCACGCCGGACCTGATCACGATGGCCAAGGCCATCAACAACGCCGCCGTGCCGATGGGCGCCGTAGCCGTGCGCCGCGAAGTGCACGACACGGTGGTCAACTCCGCCGCACCGGGTGCGATCGAGCTGGCGCACGGCTACACCTATTCGGGCCACCCGCTGGCCGCCGCCGCCGCGATCGCCACGCTGGACCTGTACCAGCGCGAAAACCTGTTCGGCCGCGCCGCCGAACTGTCGCCCGCGTTCGAAGCCGCCGTGCACAGCGTACGTGAGGCGCCGCACGTGAAGGACATCCGCAACCTTGGCATGGTGGCCGGCATCGAGTTGGAGCCGCGTCCGGGCCAGCCTGGCGCGCGGGCGTATGAAGCCTTCCTAAAGTGCCTGGAGCGCGGCGTGCTGGTGCGCTACACCGGCGACATCCTGGCGTTTTCGCCGCCGCTGATCATCAGCGAGGCGCAGATCGCCGAACTGTTCGACACCGTCAAGCAGGCCCTGCGGGAAGTGCAGTAACGAGGGACGCCGAAGTGAATATTGCAGAGAACCGGCAGATCGCCGAAATCCACCATTACATCGGTGGCACGGTCCGGCAAGGCGCATCCGCGCGCTTTGCCGATGTCTTCAACCCGGCCACCGGCGAGGTGGCCGCGCACGTGACGCTTGGCACCGCGCAGGACGTGTCCGATGCCGTCGCGGCCGCCAAGGCCGCGTTCCCGGCGTGGGCCGACACACCGCCGCTGCGCCGCGCGCGCATCCTGTTCAAGTTCAAGGAGTTGCTGGACAAGCACCATGACGACCTGGCCGCGCTGATCACGCGCGAGCACGGCAAGGTGTTCAGCGACGCCAAGGGCGAAGTCACGCGCGGCATCGAGGTGGTCGAGTTTGCCTGCGGCATTCCGAACCTGCTCAAGACCGATTTCACCGACAACGTGGGCGGCGGCATCGACAACTGGAACCTGCGCCAGCCGCTGGGCGTGGTGGCCGGCATCACGCCGTTCAACTTCCCGGTGATGGTGCCGATGTGGATGTTCCCGGTGGCGCTCGCGTGCGGCAATACCTTCGTGCTCAAGCCATCCGAGCGCGATCCGTCGCCGAGCCTGCTGATTGCCGACCTGCTCAAGCAGGCTGGCTTGCCCGACGGCGTGTTCAACGTCGTGCAGGGCGACAAGGCGGCCGTCGATGCGCTGCTTGCGCATCCGGACGTGCAGGCGCTGTCGTTCGTCGGCTCGACGCCGATCGCCGAATACATCTACACCGAAGGCACGAAGCAAGGCAAGCGCGTGCAGGCGCTGGGCGGCGCGAAGAACCATCTGGTGGTGATGCCCGACGCGGACCTTGACCAGGCCGTCGATGCGCTGGTCGGCGCGGCCTACGGCTCGGCTGGCGAGCGTTGCATGGCGATCTCCGTCGCGGTGGCCGTGGGCGATGTGGCCGACAAGCTTGTTCCGCGCCTGGCCGATCGCGCCTCGACGCTGAAGATCCGCAACGGCATGGAAGCCGACGCCGAAATGGGGCCGCTCGTGACCGGTGCGCACAAGGCGAAAGTCGAAGGCTATATCGAGAAGGGCGTGCAGGAAGGCGCAAAGCTCGTGACCGATGGCCGGGGCCACAAGGTCGCGGGCCACGAGAACGGCTTCTATGTCGGCGGCACGCTGTTCGACAACGTCACGCCCGACATGACGATCTACAAGGAAGAGATCTTCGGCCCGGTGCTGTCGGTGGTGCGCGTGCATGACTTTGCCGAAGCGGTGGCGCTGATCAACGCGCATGAGTACGGCAACGGTGTGTCCTGCTACACCAGCGACGGCGGCATTGCGCGCGCGTTCGCGCGGCAGATCCAGGTTGGCATGGTGGGCATCAACGTGCCAATTCCCGTGCCGATGGCGTGGCATTCGTTCGGTGGCTGGAAGCGCTCGCTGTTCGGCGACCATCACGCCTACGGCGAAGAGGGCGTGCGCTTCTACACGCGCTACAAGAGCGTGATGCAGCGCTGGCCAGACTCGATCGCGAAGGGCGCCGAGTTCACGATGCCGGTGGCGAAGTAGCGTCCCCCCGCAGGGATGATCTGCGTGACGCGTGACGTGGATCATCCCGCCCGGCGCCTAGTGGCTTTTGGCGCACGCTCACAAGAGTAAACTCCCGTCCTTTCCAGGAAAAGGCGAAGCCATCCACAAGACGGCATTCGCGGGGGTAATTCTGATGAGTCTGTTCCGCACCAAGAATATTGACGCCATGCTCGCCGTGGCCGATCACGACGGCCTGAAGAAAGTGCTCGGGCCGATCGACCTCGTGATGATGGGCATCGGCGCCATCATCGGCACCGGCATCTTCGTGCTGACCGGCACCGGCGCGCTGACCGCCGGCCCGGCGCTGACGGTGTCTTTCGTCATCGCGGCCATGGCCTGCGGCTTCGCCGCGCTTTGCTATGCCGAGTTTGCTTCCGCCATCCCGGTGTCGGGATCGATCTATACCTACAGCTATGCCACGCTGGGCGAGATCATCGCCTGGATGATCGGCTGGGACCTTCTGCTCGAATACGGCCTGGCCACCTCGGCGGTGTCGGTGGGCTGGTCGGGCTATTTCCAGTCGCTCGTCGCCGGCTTCGGGCTGAAGCTGCCGGCGGCGCTCACGGCGGCGCCGGGCGCCGTGCCCGGCGTGGCGACCATGGTCAACCTGCCGGCCATGCTGATCATGCTGGCGATCACCTGGGTGGTGTCGTACGGCGTGAAGGAATCGACGCGGCTGAACAATGTGATGGTGGCGATCAAGATCAGCGTGGTGCTGCTGTTCATCGCCGTGGGCGTGTGGCACGTGAAACCGGCGAACTGGCAGCCGTTCGCGCCGTTCGGCATGACCGGCGTGTTCAATGCTGCGGCGCTGGTTTTCTTTGCCTTCATCGGTTTCGACGCCGTGACCTCGGCCGCGGAGGAGGTGCGCAACCCGAGCCGAGACCTGCCCGTCGGCATTGTCGGCTCGCTGGCGGTCTGCACCGTGCTGTACGTGGTGGTGGCCGCGATCATGACCGGCATCGTGCCCTTCGCGAAATTCGAGGGCGTGGATCATCCCGTGTCGCTGGCGCTGCAGTTCGCCGGACAGAACTGGGTGGCTGGCTTTGTCGACCTCGGCGCCATTCTGGGCATGACCACGGTGATCCTGGTCATGACCTACGGCCAGACCCGCATCATCTTTGCCATGTCGCGCGATGGCCTGCTGCCCGAGCGGCTCTCGTCGGTGCATCCCGTGCATGCCACGCCGTACTTCGCCACGTGGACAGTGGGCATCGTGTTCGCCATCATTGCCGGCTTCGTGCCGCTCAATGTGCTGGCCGAGCTGATCAATATCGGCACGCTCGCTGCCTTCACGCTGATCTCGGTTGCCGTGCTGGTGTTGCGCCGCACCCGGCCCGACCTGCCGCGCGCGTTCCGCTGCCCGGGCGTGCCGGTGGTGCCGCTGCTGTCCGCGGGCTTCTGCCTGTTCCTGATGGCCCACCTGCAGGCGCTCACCTGGATCGCATTCCTGGTGTGGCTGGCGATCGGCCTGGCGGTGTATTTCCTCTACGCGCGGCGCAACGCCGTGCTGCACAACCACGGCGGCTGAGGCTCAGCCCCTTGCGCTCTCCTGGCCCATGGCGGCGGCCTCGCGCATGAACGCCACCGAGCGCGGTTCGTTGGCATACGCGGTATTGACGCGGATCCACGCCGAGGTCTCGCCGCCCGGCCGGAAGTAGTTGCCGGGCGCGAGCATCACGCCGTATTTTTCGCCCAGCGCGACCAGCTCGCGCGAGTCCTCGATGCCCGGCGGACGGGCCCACAGGAAGTTGCCGCCCGCGGGCTCGCAGAACACTTCCCAGCCGCATGCCGAAAGCTGGCGCACCGCGTTGGCCGAAGACTCACGCACGCGCAGGCGCAGCCGTTCCACGTACTTGCGATAGGCGCCGCGTTCCAGCAGCGAGGCGGTGACCGCCTCCGCGAAGTGCGAGCCGGCCACGCTGGTGAGCACTTTCACATCGACGAGGTCCTTCACCAGCGCCTTGTCCGCCACCAGGTAGCCGGTGCGCAGCGAGGCCGACACGGTCTTCGAGAAGCCGCCGATGTAGATCACGTGCTCCAGCTGGTCCAGCGTGGCGAGCCGGTCGGTGAAGTGCGTCTGGAAGTCCGAGAAGATATCGTCCTCGACAAAGCGGAAGCCATGGCGGCGCGCCAGTTCCAGCAGTCGGAACGCGACTGGCGGCGCAAGGGTCGAGCCCGTGGGGTTCTGCAGCACGCTGTTGGTGAAGAACAGCTTGGGCTTGTGCTCGCGCAGCAGTGCCTCGGTGGCCTCGGGGTCTGGGCCGGACGGCGTGTGCGGCACGCCTACGAGCTGCACGCCGTGCAGGCGCAGCAGGCCGAACAGGTTGTAGTAGCCGGGATCTTCGACAAACACCGTGTCGCCCGGCTTGAGCAGGTGGCGCACCACCAGGTCCAGTGCCTGGCTGGCCCCGGTGGTGATCAGCACCTGGGGCAGCTCCGCGGCAATGCCGAGCTGGCGCACGCGCAGCAGCACCTGCCGGCGCAGTTCAGGGTGGCCAAGCGGTGTCGCGTAGTGAATCACGCTGTCGATGTCGTTGCGCGACACCGCACGGATGGCCTGGGTCAGCCCTTCCACATCGCGCCAGGTCTCGGGTACGAAGCCGCCGGCCAGCTTGAGCGCGCCGCTGGGATGGTTGAACTGCTCCATGATGTGGCCGGACAGGTCCTCGGCCAGGCTCGGGTCCGACCAGCCGCGCGCCGACCGGGTGGCCAGCGGGCTCTCCGCCACATAGAAGCCCGATCCATGGCGCGAATCCAGCAGTCCTTGCGACACCAGCCGGTCGTAGGCCTCGATCACCGGGAAGCGGCTGATGCCACTGTTGGCCGCAAGCTGCCGGATCGAAGGCAGCCGTGCGCCGGGGCGCGCCTCGCTGGAGCTGATCCAGGCCTTCACGCCCTGGATGATCTGCTCGGTCAGGGGAACGCCCGTGGTGGGGTCAATGATCAGCTTCATGGTGGCGTCGACCTATCAGTCGAACTGTCAGGAAAAACTACTGAACAGTTCATGGAAAACTGTTCACAACTGTACATGGGATTCTAGTCGGGCATGCGAATAATGGAAGCATGGCGGAGATCGGTGCCGCCGCGCTGGCAAGGAGTGCGACATGCGTGAACTGAGGGTATTTGAACTGGATGAACCGGGGCAGCCGGTAAGCCTGCGCGCGCGCTACGGGCAAAGCGTGAAGGTGATCGAGGGCCGGGTATGGGTCACGGTGGAAGGCTGCGTGGCCGACTTCTGGCTGCGGCCTGGCGACGTTTTTGCGCTGGCCGAGGGCGAGCGCTTCTGGCTGTCGGGCGAGGGCGGCCCGGCGCGTATCGCGCTGGCAGCAGTATCCGCGCCGTTGTCGTGGGCGCGACTTGCCGGCTGGCTGCGCGTGCTGGCGCACCGCTGGGGCGAGTGGAAGACGGATGCGTTTGGGGAGTGCCCGCGGTTGGGCGTGCGGTGATGGCGTCGTCAGCCGCTGCCAGGGCCGCCATGCGCGGCCCTCTTCATTCCGCCACTCAGGCGGAGACCGAATGCCGCTTGATCTCCGCCAGCTTGGCGGCACCGATCTTTTCTTTCGCCATTTCGGTGTCGTAGTAGGTCTGCAGATTCATCCAGCTTTGCGCGTCGGTGCCGAAGAAGGCCGCCAGGCGCACCGCCGTGTCTGCGGTGATCGCGCGTTCACCCTTGACGATTTCGTTGATGCGGCGCGGCGGCACGTCGATGGCCTTTGCCAGGGCGTACTGGGACAGGCCTAGCGGCTCGAGCCAATCCGCCTGCAGGATCTCGCCTGGGGGGGCGAGCGGGACTTCACGAGACATTGCCTGCTCCTTTGCGTGTTTAGTGGTAGTCGACGATTTCGACGTCGGCTGCGTAGCCATCGGCGAACCGGAAGCAGATGCGCCACTGGTCGTTGATCCGTATGCTCAATTGCCCGTCACGGTCTCCCTTGAGTGCTTCCAGGCGGTTGTTTGGCGGGACCCGCAGGAAGCCAAGGCTGTCCGCCGCATGAATTTGCTGCAGCTTTCGGATGGCGACTTGTTCGATGTTGGTAAATCGGGCAACGCGGGTACCACCGAAAAGCAGCGCGGTGTCGCGGCAGTTGAACGACGTAATCATGGTTATGATAACGCATGGCGTTAATAACGCAAGACGTTACTACGCGTAGCGATGTGATTGATTCGCCGCACAATCGCTGACTTGGGTTACGTAAACGTCAACGCCATATAATCGATTGGCCCCCGTCGTAGCCGCCGGGGACCACGCCCGCCGCAAGCACGGCCAAGCCGGCACCAGACCGGCGCCCCAGGCTGCAGGCGGCCGCGAGCCAATCCAGCCAGCGGTGGAGACCATGACCGATCTTTCCGATGTGCGCGATGCCCGTCGCGACGCGCCCCGGGCGCAGGCGCGCGGCCCCGTCAACAAGGTGCGTTTCGTCACGGCGGCTTCGCTGTTCGACGGCCACGACGCATCGATCAACATCATGCGGCGCATCCTGCAGTCCTACGGCTGCGAGGTGATCCACCTCGGCCACAATCGCTCCGTCGATGAAGTGGTGACCGCAGCGCTGCAGGAAGACGCGCAGGGCATTGCCATCTCCAGCTACCAGGGCGGCCACGTCGAGTACTTCAAGTACATGGTGGATCTGCTGCGCGAGAAGGGCGGCGAGCATGTGCAAGTGTTCGGCGGTGGTGGCGGCGTGATCGTGCCGGACGAGATCCGCGAACTGCAGTCCTACGGCGTGGCGCGCATCTACAGTCCCGAGGATGGCCAGCGCATGGGCCTGGCCGGCATGATTGCCGACATGGTGCAGCGCTGCGATATCGACCTGAGCCGCTATGCGCCGACAACGCTCGACGCGGTGGTCGCAGGCGACCGTCGCGAGCTGGCGCAGCTCATTACCGCGCTGGAGAACGGCAAAGCGGATCCGGCGCTGGTGGCGGATCTGCGCGCGCAGGCGGACCAGGCCACGGTGCCAGTGCTGGGCATTACCGGAACTGGCGGCGCTGGGAAGTCGTCGTTGACGGACGAACTGATCCGCCGTATCCGTCTGGACCAGCAGGACACGCTGCGCATCGCGATGGTCTCGATCGACCCGTCGCGGCGCAAGTCCGGCGGCGCGCTGCTCGGTGACCGCATCCGCATGAATGCGATCAACCATCCGAACATCTTCATGCGCTCGCTGGCCACGCGCGAGGCAGGCAGCGAGATATCGCAGGCACTGCCCGATGTCATCGCCGCGTGCAAGGTGGCCGGGTTCGATCTGGTCGTAGTCGAAACCTCGGGCATTGGCCAGGGAGATGCGGCCATCGTCCCGCACGTCGACCTCTCGCTCTACGTGATGACGCCGGAGTTCGGCGCCGCGAGCCAGCTCGAGAAGATCGACATGCTCGACTTCGCCGATTTCGTCGCGATCAACAAGTTCGACCGCAGAGGCGCGCAGGATGCCTGGCGCGATGTGGCCAAGCAAGTGCAGCGCAACCGCGAACAATGGCATGGCAAGCCCGAGGACATGCCCGTGTACGGCACGCAGGCGTCGCGCTTCAATGACGACGGCGTGACCATGCTCTACCAGGGCCTGCGCGAGGCGCTGGCCGCGAAGGGACTGAAGTTGCAGCCGGGCACGCTGCCGGCGCTGACCGGCCGCGTTTCGACCGGACAGAACGTCATCGTTCCGCCGCAGCGCAACCGCTACCTGGCGGAACTGGCCGATACATTGCGTGGCTATCACCGGCGCGTGGCGGAGCAGAGCCGCATCGCGCGTGAGCGCCAGCAATTGCGTGCGTCCAGCCGCATGCTCGCGCAAGCGCAGGGCGAAGGCGTTGCTGCACTGGACAACCTCTGCGCGCAGCGCGACGCAGCGCTTGGCGCGCTCGAACGCAAGCTGCTGGACATGTGGCCGCAAATGCAGCAGGCCTACAGCGGTGACGACTACGTGGTGAGGATTCGCGACAAGGAACTGCGTACGCGGCTCGTAAGCACCACGCTGTCTGGCACGAAGATAAGCAAGGTCGTGCTGCCGCGCTTCGAAGACGATGGCGAAGTGTTGAAGTGGCTGATGCGCGAGAACGTGCCCGGCAGCTTCCCGTACACCGCCGGCGTGTTCGCATTCAAGCGCGAGAACGAAGATCCCACGCGCATGTTTGCCGGCGAGGGCGATGCCTTCCGCACCAACCGGCGCTTCAAGCTGGTGTCGGAAGGCATGGAGGCCAAGCGGCTTTCCACCGCATTCGACTCGGTCACGCTGTACGGCGAAGACCCGCACGTGCGTCCGGACATCTACGGCAAGGTCGGCAATTCCGGCGTGTCGATCGCCACGCTCGACGACATGAAGGTGCTCTATGACGGCTTTGACCTGACCAGCCCGAGCACGTCGGTGTCGATGACGATCAACGGGCCGGCGCCGACCATCCTGGCGATGTTCATGAACACCGCCATCGACCAGAACCTCGATAAATTCCGCGCCGACAACGCCCGCGAGCCGAGCGCCGACGAAGAGGCCAAGATCCGCGCGTGGGTGCTGCAGAACGTGCGCGGCACGGTGCAGGCCGACATCCTCAAGGAAGACCAGGGCCAGAACACCTGCATCTTCTCGACCGAGTTCTCGCTCAAGGTGATGGGCGATATTGCCGAGTATTTCGTGCACCACCAGGTGCGCAACTTCTATTCGGTGTCGATCTCGGGCTACCACATCGCCGAGGCCGGCGCGAACCCGATCTCGCAGCTCGCCTTCACGCTCGCCAACGGCTTCACCTATGTCGAGGCGTATCTGGCGCGCGGCATGCACATCGACGACTTCGCGCCCAACTTGTCATTCTTCTTCTCGAACGGCATGGACCCCGAGTACAGCGTGCTCGGCCGCGTGGCGCGCCGCATCTGGGCGGTGACGATGCGCGACAAGTATGGTGCCAACGAGCGTAGCCAGAAGCTCAAGTACCACATCCAGACTTCGGGCCGCTCGCTGCATGCGCAGGAGATCGACTTCAACGATATCCGCACCACGCTGCAGGCGCTGATCGCGATCTACGACAACTGCAATTCGCTGCACACCAACGCCTATGACGAGGCCATCACCACGCCCACCGGCGAATCGGTGCGCCGCGCGCTGGCGATCCAGCTGATCATCAATCGCGAATGGGGCGTGGCCAAGTGCGAGAACCCGAACCAGGGCAGCTTCCTGATCGAAGCGCTGACCGACCTGGTCGAAGAGGCCGTGCTGCAGGAGTTCGAGCGCATTGCCGAGCGCGGCGGCGTGCTTGGAGCGATGGAGACCGGCTACCAGCGCGGCAAGATCCAGGAGGAGTCGCTGTACTATGAACAGCTCAAGCATGACGGCACGCTGCCGATCATCGGCGTGAACACGTTCCGCAATCCGGACGGCGACCCGATCCCGCGAAAGCTGGAACTGGCGCGCTCCAGCGAAGCCGAGAAGCAGAGCCAGCTCGACCGTCTGGCCGCATTCCAGCAGGCGCATGCCGACGCGGCGCCTGCCATGCTGCAGCGCCTGCGCCAGGCCGTGATCGACAACCAGAATGTGTTTGCGGTATTGATGGACGCGGTGCGCGTGTGCTCGCTGGGGCAGATTTCGCACGCGCTGTTCGAGGTCGGAGGGCAGTACCGCCGCAATATGTGAAATAAAAGGCAGAAAATTGCACGGAAATCGAGGGGCGGCGGGGGGCTATCACGGCCATGGCCGCCCCTGTGCGTTAAACTCGACAGCTCGCCGGACCCCGGAACCACGCCGCCCCCCGACCATGAACAGCCAGTACGACACGAACAATATTTTTGCGAAGATCCTGCGTGGCGAACTGCCGTGCATCAAGGTCTATGAAGATGCCGAGACCATCGCCTTCATGGATATCATGCCGCAATCCGACGGCCATACCCTGGTAGTGCCGAAGGAAGCCGCGGTCAACCTGTTCGACCTGTCGGAAGCCGGCGCCGAGGCCGCGATCCGCACCACGCAGCGCGTCGCGCGCGCGGTGCGCCAGGCCTTCAATCCGGACGGATTGTCGATCGGGCAGTTCAATGGCGCAGCTGCCGGCCAGACCGTGCCGCACGTGCATTTCCATATCGTGCCGCGCTATTCGGACCAGGCCTTGCGCGGCCACGCGCGCGACACGCAGACCCCGGACGTGCTCGAGGCCCACGCGCAGCGCGTCATCGCCGCGCTGCGCGAACAGGCTGCCTGAGCGGCTGCCCGAGCGCTAGCGGACAACGAATACATAACCAGCAACGAGGAACAGAGAGATGGCAATCAGGACAGTGGGCATCGTCGGTGCCGGCACCATGGGCAACGGCATCGCACAGGCCTGCGCGGTAGTAGGCCTGGACGTGGTGATGGTGGATATCAGCGACGCAGCGGTGCAGAAGGGCATTGCCACCGTCGCCGGCAGCCTGGACCGCCTGATCAAGAAGGACAAGATCAGCGAAGCCGACAAGGCCGCCGCGCTCGCGCACATTCACGGCTCCACCGCGTATGAAGACCTGAAGAAGGCCGACATCGTGATCGAGGCCGCCACCGAGAACTTCGACCTGAAGGTCAAGATCATCAAGCAGATCGACGGGATCGTCGGCCCGGAAGTGATCATCGCGTCGAACACCTCGTCGATCTCGATCACCAAGCTTGCCGCCGTGACCAGCCGCGCCGACCGCTTCATCGGCATGCACTTCTTCAACCCGGTGCCGGTGATGGCGCTGGTCGAGCTGATCCGCGGCCTGCAGACCAGCGACGCTACGCACGCCGACGTCGAGGCGCTGGCGAAGGAACTGGGCAAGTACCCGATCACGGTGAAGAACAGCCCCGGTTTCGTGGTCAACCGCATCCTGTGCCCGATGATCAATGAGGCCTTCTGCGTGCTGGGCGAAGGCCTGGCGTCGCCGGAAGAAATCGACGAAGGCATGAAGCTCGGTTGCAACCACCCGATCGGCCCGCTGGCGCTGGCCGATATGATCGGCCTGGATACCATGCTGGCAGTGATGGAAGTGCTGTACACGGAGTTTGCCGATCCGAAGTACCGCCCCGCCATGCTGATGCGCGAGATGGTGGCCGCAGGCTATCTGGGCCGCAAGACGGGCCGTGGTGTGTACGTGTATAGCAAGTAATCCCTGCAACTCACGGGCGTTGCA
This sequence comes from Cupriavidus sp. C3SS-1, assembly GCF_057073755.1. Classification (NCBI taxonomy): domain Bacteria; kingdom Pseudomonadati; phylum Pseudomonadota; class Betaproteobacteria; order Burkholderiales; family Burkholderiaceae; genus Cupriavidus; species Cupriavidus sp. C3SS-1. The sequence goes on from NZ_CP172699.1 coordinate 303,005, forward strand.
CTGACGCAACGCATGTGCAGTAATCGCCGGCCGCCATTGAGGCGGCCGGTTTGCTTTCGACGTGAATCAAAGCCTTCGCCGCGCGCCGCGAACGACGCTTACATAGCTTCACATGCAGAAACAATTCCACGCCACCCGTTACGTGACCGCCGCGTTAGAGTGAATCATGGAATCAAGACAGAAAAGGAACCAGATGATCCGACCCCTTCTAGCCGCCTTCACGCTTGGCGCGTTGTCGCTGGCAGCCAGCCCGGCGATGGCACGTGTCGATGTCGGCGTCAGCATCGGCGTGCCCGCACCGGTTTACGTCGAACCTGCCCCCGTTTATGTAGCGCCGCCGCCGCCGGTCTATGTGGCGCCTCCTCCTCCCGTTGTCTACGGCCCGCCGCCGGTGGCTGCGTATGGCCCGGCGCCGGTCGTCGTTGCTCCGGCCATCGTGATGGGCTGGCATGGGGACCGCTATTGGGACGGCCGCCGCTGGTGGGGACGCGAGCAGTGGTACGGCCACCGCGGCCATCGTGACCGCGATTGGGACGACGACCGTGACCATGGCCACGGCCACGGTCGTGGCCACGACCGCGACCGCTGGTAGCCCGCCTCCGGGGGCAGGGCCTGGATTTCGCCTATAACTGAAATCGCCCCAGCCCACCAACGGAGACGGCAATGCAAAGAACCTGTCTGGCTGTCCTGCTCCTCGCCTTGTCGCTGACCGGCTGTATCTCGGTCAGCAGCAGCGACCCCAATCCTCCGGCCAACAATGCAGCAGCAAGGCCGTCCTCCGGCACCACGGTCACGTGTACACAGTTGCCGTGCTATTAGCCGCCCTGGCAGCTTTCAGGGCGCCAGCCCTGCGCCTGACTGTTCCGAGGCGATCCGCCTGACCTGCATCATGATGTCGTCCGCGAACACTGCGACGGGGGCCAGTGGCAACCCGGCGTGGCGCAGCGCGTCTGCCGTCCACGTGTTGCACGTATAGAGCAAGCTATAGGCAGCAGTCGCCGACAGGTAGGCACCGCCTTCATATGGGCCGGCACCAAGCCTGATGGGGTAGCCGTCCGGATCCCTTTGCACCGCGTGGCGCAGGAAGGTGCGCAATCCCTCCAATCCGGGCTGGCTGACCGCCAGGCCAACGATATTCCCCGCGCCGAACGCTTCGGCCGGCGGCGCGCGCAGCGCGGTCATCAGCACCACCCCTCGCGCCGGCACGAGTGCCAGCAGCATGGTCACTACCCCATGGTTGCCCCGTACCACGTAGGAACGGTCGCCGAAGCCGAAGCAGAGGTAGCGCACCTCCTCGAATCCGGCGGCAAGGCTACGCACGGCGGGGTCCGCATCCTCGCTGCGCAGGCAGACGTCGGTGTGCCAGCCGCGCACCACCACGTCGATCATGGCAGCGGCGGGTACGGCAGGCGTGATGGATGGCGCCGGAGGCAGCGGCGCGCAGGCGGCGGCCGCCAAGGCGGCCGCGCCAGCCAGCAGGCGCCGGGAGGAAAAGGCGCGGCGCACGTTCAGCGCAGCAGGATCAGCCGCGGCACGGCATCGGCCCCGCTCCAGACGATGGCGTTCTGGCCGTGCTTCGTGCCGAGCGCGCTGGCGGTGTCGAGCGATATCCCGGGAACCAGGAAGCTGGGCTCGCCTGGCCAGCCGTTGTCCGGATGCTGACCGATGCCGGCGATGACGGCAAAGCCGAGTCGCGCGAGTTCGTCGGCCAGCGCATGCTGCCGCGCGTCGTTGCGCAATGGATCGCATGGCTGCTGGCTGAATGGATTCGCTGCCGTGATGAACGCGCTCGACGCCACCCGCAGCCGCGCATGCAAGGCGGCCAGCGGTGCGCTTGGCTGGTCGATCTTCAGTATCAGCGGCGCATCGCCATGCACGCGATATTCGGTCTCGCGATAAGCCTGCAGCGTGGCCTCGTCGATCGCGGTGCGCGCCGGCATGCCGTCACTCGCCGTACTGGCGCAGCCCGTCCAGGTCGAGCACTTCGATCACGCCGTAATCCACGCGCACCAGGCCCTGCTGTTCGAGCACCTTGAGCGCCTGGTTGGCGCGCTGGCGTGAAATGCCGGCGAGCAGGCCGATCTCTTCCTGCGAGATCTCAAGCGTGGTGCCGATGCCCGGATAAAGATGTTCATTGAACAGCGACGACACCGCGCGCGCCACGCGCGAGTCGATGTCGAGCAGGCGCTCGTATTCCACCGCGGCGATGAACTGGCCAAGCCGCTCGTTGAACTGTGTGAGCAGAAAGCGCGTGAACGGCAGGCTGGTATCCAGCAGCCACTGAAAAGTCTCGCGCGGCAGGAAGGCGATGGACGAGCGGCGCAGTGCCATCACGTCGTACTTGCGGATCTCCGACTTGAGCACCGCGCCTTCGCCAAACCAGCCGCCGGTCGGCACGCCGGTGAAGGTGACCGACTTTCCTGATGGCGACACGGTAGTGATCTTGACGATGCCCTCGAGCACGCCGAGCCAGTGCTCGGCGATTTCACCCTTGTGGCAGACGTAGTCGCCTTGCGTGTACTCGCGCACGAACATCGCGCGGCGCACGCGTTCGCGCTGCTCCGGACTGAGGTCCGCGGCCCATACGCAGCGGTCGACGAAATCGTTCAGCATGGCCTGGAAAGGTCCTGTAGGGATTAACCCGGAATTGTCACCGGCGTGACAACCGGGGGGAAAGGCATCGGCTATCTTACGATCACTACGGAGCCGGCAAGTGCCACAACACAAGGCACGACGGGCTTGATGCGCTGCGGCATGATGGCCGCCGGGCAAAACAGGCCAAGTATAACGACCCGGACCGGCGCTTGACACCGCGCGTGGATCCCCACGACGGAGGGACAGGAGACAGCAATGCAGGAATCGTCGGCGACGACCTTTCCGCGATTGCTGCTGGAGCACGCCCGGCAACGGCCTGCGCATCCGGCGTATCGCGAAAAGGATCTCGGCATCTGGCAGACATACAGCTGGGCACAGGCCGCGCACGAAGTCCGCGCGCTGGCATGCGGCCTCGCGGCACTGGGCTTCACGCGCGGCATGAACCTGGCGGTGGTGGGCGACAACCGTCCGCGTCTGTACTGGGCCATGACCGCAGCCCAGGCGCTGGGAGGCGTGCCGGTGCCGCTGTACCAGGACGCCATTGCCAATGAAATGGTGTACGTCCTCAACGATGCGGAGATCGACTTCGCCATCGTCGAAGACCAGGAGCAGGTGGACAAGCTGCTCGAAGTCGAAGAGCAACTGGCTGCCTCTGGCCGCAGCGTGCGCCACGTCATCTACGAAGACCCGCGCGGGCTGCGCGACTACGATCATCCTTCGCTGATGTCGTACGCGCGCCTGCAGGAAATCGGCCGCGAATATGACCAGGCACATCCGGGCTTCTACGATGAGGCGATTGCCGCAGGCGAGCCCGAAGATACGGCGATCATTCTCTATACGTCCGGCACTACCGGCAAGCCCAAGGGCGTGTGCCACGCGCATCGCGGCCTGATCGGCTCGGCGCAGAACGGCTGCGGCTTCGACGGCCTCACGGAGAAGGACGACGTACTGTCCTACCTGCCGATGGCATGGGTCGGCGACAACCTCTTCTCTTACGCACAGGCCATGGTGGCGGGCTTCACCGTGAACTGTCCGGAATCGCGCGAGACCGTCATGACGGACCTGCGCGAGATCGGGCCGACCTATTACTTCGCACCGCCGCGCATCTATGAAGGCCTGCTCACGCAAGTGATGATCCGCATGGAAGACGCGGGCTGGATCAAGCGCAAGCTGTTCCACTGGGCCATGGATGTCGCGCGCCGCTGTGGTGCCGACATCCTCGACGGCAAGCCCGTCGGACTGGCCGACCGCATGCGCTATGCCGCCGGCGAGTTTCTGGTCTACGGTCCGCTGCGCAATGTGCTCGGCATGAGCCGCATCCGCGTCGGCTATACCGCGGGCGAGGCGATCGGCCCCGACCTGTTCCGCTTCTACCGCTCGATCGGCGTAAACCTCAAGCAGTTCTATGGCCAGACCGAAACCTGCGCCTATGTCTGCCTGCAGCCGGACGGGCAGGTCAAGTTCGATTCCGTCGGCCCGGCGGCACCGGGCATGGAAATCCGCATCGCCGACAACGGCGAGGTGCTGGTGCGCGGCGTGGGCCTGCTCAAGTCCTACTACAAGCGCGACGACGCCACGCGCGAGGCCATCAACGACGAGGGCTATTTCATGACCGGCGACGCCGGTGTAATCGATGCCGACGGGCACCTCAAGATCATCGACCGCGCCAAGGATGTGGGAAAGCTGGCCGATGGCTCGATGTTCGCGCCCAAGTACATCGAGAACAAGCTGAAGTTCTTCCCGTACATCAAGGAAGCGGTGGCCTTCGGCACTGGCCGCGACCAGGTCTGCGCATTCATCAATATCGACTTCGATGCGGTGGGCAACTGGGCCGAGCGCCGCCACCTGCCGTATGCCGGCTACGTCGACCTGGCTGCCCAGCCGGATGTGATCGCGATGATCGGCGAATGCGTGGACCAGGTGAATGCCGACCTGGCCAGCGATGCCATGCTGGCCGGGTCGCAGATCTCTCGCTTCCTGATCCTGCACAAGGAACTGGACCCGGACGACGACGAGCTGACCCGCACGCGCAAGGTGCGGCGCGGCTTTATCGCCGAGAAATACGCGGTGCTGATCGAAGGGCTGTACGCCGGCAAGAGCGAGCAGTTCATCGAGACGCGCGTGAAGTTCGAGGACGGGCGCGAGGGCAGCGTGTCGGCCACGCTGAAGCTGGTGGATGCCAAACGCCTGCCGCCGTCGGCACGCGCGGCGTGAGCAGGGGAGCAAGAGCATGACGCAAGTGGCCTGGCAAGGATCGGACCGCGCGAGCGCAGGGCAGCGCGGCGGACAACCGGAATGGAACGGCATGGCGCGCACGGATGCATCGGGCGCCATCCCCGGCGGCGGCGCCATCGCGCCGGCCGGCCCGATGGCGCCCGGCGCGCCGCTGGCCGACATCGGCCTGCAAGCCGGCGTGCAGCGTTCGCAGCAGACACATGAGCAAGCGCGTACCGGTGGCGAGGTGATCCTGGACCTGCAGCATATCTCGCTGTCGTTCGGCGGCGTGAAGGCGCTGACCGATATCTCGTTCGATGTGTGCGAGCACGAGATCCGCGCCATCATCGGCCCCAACGGCGCGGGCAAGAGTTCGATGCTGAACGTGATCAACGGCGTGTACCACCCGCAGCAGGGTCGCATCGTGTTCCGCGGCGAAGAGCGCCGCCAGATGCATCCGACCGACGCGGCGCGCCAGGGTATTGCGCGCACGTTCCAGAACATCGCGCTGTTCAAGGGCATGACGGTGCTCGACAACATCATGACCGGCCGCAACACGCAGTTCCGCACCGGCATCCTCGCGCATGCACTTTGGTGGGGGCCCGCGCGCAATGAAGAGATGCGGCACCGGCAGAAGGTCGAGGAGGTGATCGACTTCCTGGAGATCCAGTCGATCCGCAAGACCCCGGTGGGGCGCCTTCCCTACGGCCTGCAGAAGCGGGTGGAGCTGGCGCGCGCGCTCGCGGCCGAGCCGTCGATGCTGCTGCTCGATGAACCGATGGCCGGCATGAACGTGGAAGAGAAGCAGGACATGTGCCGCTTCATCCTGGACGTGAACCGGCAGTTCGGCACCACCATCGTGCTGATCGAGCACGACATGGGCGTGGTGATGGATATCTCGGACCGCGTGGTGGTGCTGGACTATGGCAAGAAGATCGGCGACGGGACACCGGATGAGGTGAAGGCTAATCCGGATGTGATCAAGGCCTACCTGGGCACGTCGCACTGAGCCCGCGAACGGCTCTCCATTCAACCGATTCCACCGGAACGCAGCCATGACGTTCTTCATTGAAATCCTGCTCGGCGGCCTGCTGTCGGGCCTGATGTACTCGCTGGTAGCGCTGGGCTTCGTGCTGATCTACAAGGCCTCGGGCGTGTTCAACTTCGCGCAGGGCGCGATGGTCTACTTCGCCGCGCTGGCCGTGGTCGGCCTGATGGACAAGGGTCTGCCGATGTGGGCCGCCGTGATCGGCGCCTTTGTCGTGATGATCATTGTCGGCATGAGCACCGAGCGCTTCGTGCTGCGCAAGCTGGTCAACCAGCCGCCCATCACGCTGTTCATGGCCACCATCGGCCTGTCGTTCTTCCTGGAAGGCCTGGGGCCGCTGCTGTTCGGCAACGAAGTGCGCCCGATCAACCTGGGCATCGTCGACGAGCCAATCGAGTCGATCCTGACCAACTTCAACATCGTCCTTTCCAAGTTCGACATCGCGGCGGCGGCGATTGCCGGCGTGCTGGTCGGCTCGCTTGCGCTGTTCTTCCAGTACACCAAGGTGGGCCGCGCGCTGCGCGCGGTGGCCGACGACCACCAGGCCGCGCTGTCGCTGGGCATTCCGCTGCAGCACATCTGGGCCATCGTGTGGGGCGTGGCGGGCTTTGTCGCGCTGGTGGCCGGCATGCTGTGGGGCTCGCGCAATGGCGTGCAGTTCGCGCTGACGCTGACGGCGCTGAAGGCGTTGCCGGTGCTGATCCTCGGCGGCTTTACCTCGGTGCCGGGCGCCATTGTCGGCGGCCTGATCATCGGTGCCTCGGAGAAGCTCGCCGAGATCTACATCCCGCCCGTGTTCCAGTCGGCGTTCGGCGGCAACTTCGGTGGCATCGAGGGCTGGTTCCCGTATGTGTTCGCGCTGCTGTTCCTGCTGGTCAGGCCCGAAGGCCTGTTCGGCGAGAAGCATATCGACCGCGTCTGAACCGACTTCGCTCCAGGAGACTTTCCATGTTCTATCGTGAAGCCGGCCAGTTCAAGACGAGCTACGTCGCCGACAGCCAGATCTTCCCCATCCGCCAGGACCGCATCGGCTTTGCCGTGCTGATGGCGATGGCCTTCCTGGTGATTCCGTTCATTGGCTCGGAATACTGGTTCTCGGCCATCCTGATCCCGTTCCTGATCTTCGCGCTCGCGGCGCTCGGCCTGAACATCCTCACCGGCTATGCCGGGCAGTTGTCGCTGGGCACGGCGGCGTTCATGGCGGTGGGTGCTTACGCGGCCTACAACTTCCAGCTGCGCGTGGAAGGCCTGCCGGTGCTGCTGACGTTCATCCTTGCGGGCCTGTCCGCGGCACTGGTCGGTGTGGCGTTCGGCCTGCCGTCGCTGCGCATCAAGGGCTTCTACCTGGCGGTGGCTACGCTCGCCGCGCAGTTCTTCGTGGTGTGGGCGCTGACCAAGTTCCCCTGGTTCTCCAACAACAGTTCGTCGGGCGTGATTACCGCGCAGCGGCTGGACCTGTTCGGCATGGCCATCGACACGCCGGTGAAGAAGTACCTGTTCGTGCTGGCCATCGTCACGGTGCTGGCGTTCATCGCCAAGAACCTGGTGCGCTCGGCCACGGGCCGCGCGTGGATGTCGGTGCGCGACATGGACGTGGCGGCCGAGGTGATCGGCATTCCGCTGATGCGCACCAAGCTGCTGGCCTTTGCCGTCAGCTCGTTCTACTGCGGCGTGGCCGGCGCGCTGTACGCGTTCTGCTACCTGGGGTCGGTGGAGCCCGACGGCTTTTCGCTGGACCTGTCGTTCCGCGTGCTGTTCATGATCATCATTGGCGGGGTGGGCAGCATCCTGGGCTCGTTCCTGGGCGCGGCGTTCATCCTGCTGCTGCCGATCTTCCTGGACAACGTACTGCCGCCGCTGGCGTCGCTGCTGCACCTGCCGTTCACGAATGCCACGGTATCGCACATCCAGCTGATGGTGTTCGGCGGGCTCATCATCTTCTTCCTGATCGTCGAGCCGCACGGCCTTGCGCGGCTGTGGCAGATCGCCAAGGAGAAGCTGAGGCTGTGGCCGTTCCCGCATTAATCGCATCAATCGCTTTCCGACGTAGCTTTCGATCAAACGGGTACCCCATAACAAACGCACCTGCCAAGGTGAAGGAGACTGTCATGACAACCCTGATTCGCAATGTGCGGCGTGCCGTGCTGGCCGCGAGCGCCGCAGCGGCGCTGATGGTGCCGGCCGCAACGGCACTGGCGCAGACCAACGAACAGTTCGTGGCACTGCCAAGCTACCGCGTGGGCCCGTATGGCGCCAATGGGCAGTCCTGGTATGGCGGCTTCGTCGACTACCTGAACTACGTCAACCTGAAGGATGGTGGCGTCAATGGCGTCAAGCTGAGCTGGGAAGAGTGCGAGACCGAGTACAACAACGCCAAGGGCGTGGAGTGCTATGAACGCCTGAAGGCGAAGAACGCCACCACCAGGGGGACCGCGTATCACTCGATGTCGACGGGCATCTCGTACGCGCTGGTCGACAAGACCGCCGCCGACAAGGTGCCGCTGGTGATGATGGGCTACGGCCGCACCGATGCGGTCGATGGCTCGGTGTTCCCCTATGCCTTCCCGCTGGTGACGACCTACCAGATGCAGGTCTCGGCCATCGTGAAATACCTGGCGACCAAGAATGGCGGCTCGCTCGCCGGCAAGAAGATCGTCTACCTGTACCACGACTCGGCCTATGGCAAGGAGCCGATTGTGGCGCTGCAGGCGGAAGCGAAGCTCGGCAAGTTCAACCTGGTCGAGATACCGGTAGCGCACCCGGGCAACGAGCAGGGCGCGCAGTGGCTGAAGATCCGCCAGGAAAACCCCGACTACGTGATCTTCTGGGGCTGGGGCGTGATGAACCAGACCGCGCTGAAGGCCGCGCAGAAGGTGGGCTTCTCGCGTGACAAGATGATCGGCTCGTGGTGGGCAGGCTCGGAAGAGGACACCGTGCCGGCCGGCGAAGCCGCGAAAGGCTATATGAGCGCCACCTGGAACGTGGCGGGCCGCGGCGTGCCGCTGATCGCCGACATCGACAAGGTGGTCTACGGCGCGGGCAAGGGCAATATGCAGGACAAGAACAAGGTTGGCTCGGTGCTCTACAACCGCGGCGTTTCTGCGGCCGTGGTGACCGTGGAAGCCATCCGCGTGGCGCAGGCGAAGTTCGGCAAGGGCAAGCCGATGACCGGCGACCAGATGCGCTGGGCCTTCGAGAACCTGAACCTGACCAACGCGCGCCTGCAGCAGCTTGGCGCGACCGGCCTGCTGCCGGAAATCAAGACCAGCTGCGACAACCACGAGGGCTCGGGCAAGGTGAAGATCCAGCAGTGGGACGGCACCAAGTGGGTCGTGGTGTCCGACTGGATCGAAGGCAACAAGAACCTGATCCACCCGCTGTTCAAGGCGACCGCGGCGCAGTACGCGAAGGAGAAGGGAATCACGCCGGGGTGCATGAAGTCGTGATGCTGAACGCGTCCTGACGGTTGTCTCGCCTTTCCCTGAGGGGGAGGCGAGACAACCGGGTCGAACGCGAAGCCCGGAGTTATCGCAACACCAATACGAGCCGTACCATGACCCTTCTCTGCGTCAACAACATCGAAGTCATCTACGATCACGTGATCCTGGTGCTCAAGGGCGTGTCGCTCGAAGTGCCGGAGGGCAAGATCGTCGCCCTGCTGGGGGCCAACGGCGCGGGCAAGACCACCACGCTCAAGGCCATCTCCAATCTGCTGCACGCGGAGCGTGGCGATGTCACCAAGGGCTCGGTCGAATACCGCGGCGACCGCGTCGACCAGCTCACGCCGAACGATCTCGTCCGGCGCGGCGTGATCCAGGTGATGGAGGGCCGGCACTGCTTTGCCCACCTCACCATCGAGGAAAACCTGCTGACCGGCGCCTACACGCGCGGCCTGTCGCGCGGCGAGACGCGCGACGAGCTGGAGAAGATCTACAACTACTTCCCGCGCCTGAAGACGCGCCGCAAGTCGCAGGCCGGCTACACCTCGGGCGGCGAGCAGCAGATGTGTGCGATCGGCCGGGCCATGATGGCCAAGCCCGCGATGATCCTGCTCGACGAACCGTCGATGGGCCTGGCGCCGCAGATCGTCGAAGAGATCTTCGAGATCGTGCGGGATCTGAACACGCGCGAGAAGGTCAGCTTCCTGCTGGCCGAGCAGAACACCATGGTGGCGCTGCGCTATGCCGACTATGGCTACATCCTCGAGAACGGCCGCGTGGTGATGGATGGCGACGCCGAGTCGCTGCGCACCAACGAGGACGTCAAGGAGTTCTACCTCGGCGTGGCCGCCAATGATGCCGACGGCGCGCAGCGCAAGTCGTTCCGGGACGTAAAGAGCTACCGGCGAAGAAAGCGCTGGCTGGCGTAACGCACGCCGATGGTTTCCCCTCCCCCTCAGCGGGAGAGGGAAGAGCAACACGCTGCCTATTCAACGACCTTATTCGTCGTAATTAACCATGCCCGAATACTTCGATTCGCTGGAAACGCGCGCGCCGGAAGTTCGCGAGCAGGCGCTGCTCGCCGCGCTCTCGCGCCAGATCGCCCATGCCAAAGCGCACGCGCCTTACTTCACCGAAACGCTGCGCGATGTAGATCCGTCCGCGCTGACCTCGCGCGACGCACTGGCCGCGTTGCCGGTGACGCGCAAATCGGACTTGAGCGCACGGCAGAAGGCCATGCCACCGCTGGGCGGGCTCAATGCCACGCCAGTCGGCGGCCTGCGCCACATCTTCCAGTCACCGGGCCCGATCCACGAACCGGACGGCCACGGCGCCGACTGGTGGCGCATCGCGCGCGCCATGTTCGCAGCGGGATTCCGCTCGGGCGAGCTGGTCTACAACACCTTCTCCTACCACTTCACGCCCGCCGGCATGATGATGGAAACCGGCGCGCACAAGCTGGGCTGTTGCGTGTTCCCCGCGGGTGTCGGCCAAACCGAGTCGCAGGTCCAGGCGCTGGCGAGCCTGCAGCCTTCCGCCTACGCGGGCACGCCGTCGTTCCTCAAACTGCTGCTCGAACGCGGCGAGGAAATGGGGGCGCCGTGCCACAGCCTGACCAAGGCGCTGGTCTCGGGCGAGGCGCTGCCGCCTTCGCTGCGCGGCTGGTTCCAGGAGCGCGGGATCCGCGTGCGGCAGATGTATGGCACGGCCGATGTCGGCCTGATCGCCTATGAGACCGAAGGCGGCGATGGCTGGGTGGTGGACGAGGGCGTGCTGGTCGAGATCGTCGAGCCGGGGGGCACGCGGCCGATGCCGGAGGGCGAGACGGGCGAGGTGGTGGTCACGGTGCTCGGCAACGGCGACTATCCGCTGATCCGCTTCGGCACCGGCGACCTGTCGGCCGTCGTCACGGATTCCTCGCGCCGTGCCAGTCCGTGCGGGCGCACCAATATCCGCCTCAAGGGCTGGCTTGGCCGTGCGGACCAGACCACCAAGGTCAAGGGCATGTTCGTGCATCCGGGGCAGGTGGCCGATGTACTGCGCCGCCATCCGGAGATCCGCGCCGCGCGGCTCGTCGTGACCGGCACCATGGGCGCCGACGTGATGACGCTGCATTGCGATGCCGCGCACGGCGACGAGGGCTTGCGCCTGGCCGTGGCGGAGTCGCTGCGTGAAGTGATGCGGCTGCGCGGCGAAGTGGCCTTCGTGCCGTCGGGATCGTTGCCGCAGGACGGCAGGGTGATCGAGGACGCGCGTCGTTACGATTAACCAGTGCAATCCAATTGACCGACGGTTTGCTCCCCTCCCGCTCGCGGAAGAGGGGCCGGGGTGAGGGCCGGCGCTCGTAATAGCATCACCCTGTGCGGCCCTACGCGCCCCGGCATGCAGCCAATTGAACGACCGTTAGCTATCGTGCCCACCCTGTGGCCGGGTCGGCAGGCGCAGCATCCAAATACTCACCGCCGCAGCACATGCAATCAGCGCGGCGGACGCCAGCGGCCGTTCGCGCATCAACCAGGCCGTCGCACCCATCGACGACCACATCATCACCAAGGCCAGGCACTTGGCGCGCAGCGGAATGCTGTGGTGGCGCTGCCAGTCGCTGACCAGGGGGCCGAAGCGCGGATGTTCGAGCAGCCAGCCGTGGAAGCGTTCGGAGCCGCGCGCGAAGCAGCCTGCGGCGAGCAGCACGAACGGCGTGGTCGGCAGCACCGGCAAGAAGATGCCGATGATGCCAAGCAAGAGACTGATCGCCCCCAATGTCACCCACATCGCGCGCAGCAGCCGCTGCCGCCGGCTTAGTCCGGCCGTGACGGCAGGCTTCGAAGTGTCGCGGTGCAGGGACGTCAAAGGAGGCAAGCGGGCTTGGCGTGCTTAGCGCGCAATACCGAGACGCGCCTTGGCCGCGTCGTACTCCGCCTTCATGCGCGCGATGATCTCGCCGGCGGGCGGGATATCGTGGATCTGGCCCACGCCCTGGCCGGCGCCCCAGATGTCCTTCCAGGCCTTGGCCTTGGAGCTGCCGCTGGAAAAATCCATCTTGCTCTTGTCGGCCACGGGCAGGTTCTCCGGGTCGAGGCCGGCCCCTACGATGCTCTCGCGGATGTAGTTGCCGTGCACGCCGGTGAACAGGTTGGTGTAGATGATGTCGGCGGCGGCCGAGCCGGTGATCGACTGCTTGTACGACTCGTTCGCGTGCGCTTCCTGCGAGGCGATGAAGCGCGTGCCCACGTAGGCGAAGTCGGCGCCCATGGCCTGGGCGGCCAGCACCGCATCGCCGGTGGCGATCGAACCCGACAGTGCGATCGGACCGTCGAAAATCTTGCGGACTTCGCCGACCAGCGCGAACGGCGACAGCATGCCGGCATGTCCGCCGGCGCCGGCGGCTACCAGGATCAGGCCGTCCACGCCGGCTTCCAGCGCCTTTTCGGCATGGCGCAGGCTGATGACGTCGTGCAGCACGATGCCGCCGTAGCTGTGCACGGCATCGATCATCTCCTTCATCGGCGCACGCAGCGAGGTGATGAAGATAGGCACCTTATGGTCCACGCAGACCTTGATGTCGTGTTCGAGCCGTGCGTTCGATGCATGCACGATCTGGTTCACGGCGATCGGGCCGACCGGCTTGCCGGGATTGGCCGCCTGGAAACTGGCCAGCTCTTCCTGCATCTGCGTCAGCCATTCGTCGAGCAGTTCCGCCGGGCGGGCATTCAGCGCCGGGAACGAGCCGACGATGCCGGCCTTGCACTGCGCCAGCACCAGTTCCGGATAACTGACGATGAACATCGGCGAGGCGATGACGGGAAGAGCCAGGTTTTGCAGTACCTGAGGCAGTTGTCGGGCGGCGGGCATGGAGTCTCCTGAACCACGTGAGGGCGCCGGGTGGCACCCTGAAATGAACGGTCGTTCGATTATAGGGAGTTTCGAATTGGGGAGGCTAGAAGCGTCAATCTACGCCAATTGGGGGAATCGTCGGAGCCTGTCACATTGGCCGGGGGGGCAATGACGATCAGGACAGACACCTCAGATGAGCGAGCCCGGATTACTTGGTGGCTTATCCTAACCACGCCATCGGTAGGACGCCTACGGCTGAGCTGCGCGCACTCACTGAAAAACCAAGGGAAGGGAAGAGAAGAAACGGAAGCTCCAGAATCCGCGCCGTCGATGTCGTCCCGCCTGCCGACTACTGAGCCGCGCAGCAGCCGAAGGCGATGATGCGATATCGCGGGCAGTATCGGGCCACGGACAGTTTCGGGGCTCGTTCAATCATTGTGTGAGAGCCTGCATTCGGACGCGCTCCCCGCGGCAGGCAGCCGGGCAGTCTCTGAAGTTCATACCCGTACGAAATTCTTCGCACACTACGATCAATATTCGTCCGCTAGGACAAGTAAACGCGCTTCTTTGCTTACTTTCTTGTCGCTTGGACAAGAAAGTAAGTCGCCGGCTACGCCGGCGAAACAGCGGCGCTTCCCAAGAGCTATGTCCCTGCAATTCAGCGAAGAGCCAAAAAAAACGCCCCGCACAAGCGGGGCACCAATTACCACGAAGACTGATAAAAGAAGCAAGCAGCCAGGGCACCTGCCAATGCCGCAACCGCACACGAAATATAGTCGTCGATTGTGACGTTGCCATGGCAGCGTAGTGAAAACTCTGGGGCACGCATTGCCTAAGGCGAAATGAAGCGCCTATAACCCATAGCGCTTGATCTTGTCATACAAGGTCGCTTTTCCCACCTGCAGCAGGTCGGCCGCCTGGCTGACGGCGCCGCCGGTGCGCGCCAGCGCATCGGCAATTACGGCGCGCTCGAAATGCTCCATCCGTTCGCGCAGCGGCGCGGTTTCGTCGGGTGCCGCCGCCGCGCCGGCCTGCCCGCCTTCAGGCACGCCCAGTACCAGCCGATCCGCGGCATTGCGCAGCTCGCGCACATTGCCGGGCCACGGGCGCTGCGCCAGGGCCTGGCGCTGCGACTCGGACAGGATCGGCGCAGGCCGCTGGTACCGCACCGCCGAAATCAGCATGAAATGCTCGAACAGCGGCACGATGTCCTCGCGCCGCTCGCGCAGCGGCGGCAGCGCAATGGTGACCACGTTGAGGCGGTAGTACAGGTCCTGCCGGAACACGCCCTGTGCAACCAGCGCATCCATGTCGCCCTTGGCGGCCGCCACGATGCGCACGTCGATCTTCACCGATGCGTTGGACCCGAGCCGTTCCAGCATCCCTTCCTGCAAGACGCGCAGCAGCTTGACCTGCAGCGCCAGCGGCATGCTTTCGATCTCATCAAGGAACAGTGTGCCGCCAGAGGCGTGCTCGAGCTTGCCGATGCGCCGCTTGCCGGCTCCAGTGAACGCGCCGGCTTCGTGGCCGAACATCTCGCTTTCGAAGATCGACTCCGGCACCGCGCCGCAGTTGAGCGCGATGAAAGGCCCGTCGGCGCGGTTGGACAGCGCATGCAGGCTGCGCGCCACCAGCTCCTTGCCGGTGCCGGTCTCGCCATTGATCATCACCGGCACGTCGGTGGCCGCGACGTTGGCCACCAGCCCACGCACCTGGTCGATCGCATGCGAGCGGCCGATGATGCGCGTGCCGGCGGCGGAGCCAGCCAGCTCCCGCCGCAAGGCCTGGTTTTCCAGCTCAAGGCCGCGCCGTTCAATGGCGCGCCGCACCGTGTCGGTCAGGCGGTCGGCACCAAAGGGCTTTTCGATGAAGTCATAGGCGCCTTCGCGCATCGCCTGCACGGCCATGGTGATGTCGCCGTGCCCGGTCACCAGGATCACCGGGATGCCGGGCGCGGCGTTGCGGCAATGGTGCAACAGGTCCAGCCCGCTCGCACCGGGCAGGCGCACGTCGGTGACCAGCACACCGGGGAAGTCGGCGCTCAGGTGGGGCAGGGCAGCCTCGGCCGAGGGCAGCGCCAGCACGGAGAACCCGGCCAGCTCCAGGCTCTGTGCCGTGGCCTGGCGCACCAGTGGTTCATCTTCGACGAACAGGACGCGCAAACCGTCTTGCATCGGGGGCCTCAATGTGTCTGGCTGACCGGCGCGCCGGCTTCCGCCCGGGCGCGCGTCAGCACGATGGTGAATACCGCGCCGCCGCCATCGGCATTGGCGGCGCTCAGCTGTCCGCCGAATTCGCGCACGATCGATGACGTGATGGCCAGGCCCAGGCCCAGCCCCTGGCCGGTTTCCTTGGTCGTGAAGAACGGCTCGAACAGGCGCGGCAGGTCTTCGGGCCGGATGCCGGTGCCATTGTCACGCACCTCGATCGTCACGGCGCCCGCCTCGGCGCGCACGGACACGTCGATGCGGCCTTGCACGGGCGCGGCGCTAGCGATGGCGTCGAGCGCGTTGCCGATCAGGTTGAGCAGCACCTGCTCGAGCTTGAGTTCGTCGGCGCGCACGGCGATGCCGGGCAGCGCGTCCAGGCCGTCCACATGCAAGGCCACGGCGGACAGCCGCGGCGCCAGCAGGGCCAGCACGTGTTCGAGCGCGGCCCGCACCAGCACCGAGCGGCGCGGCGGCCGCGCCTTGCCGGCAAACAGCTTCAGCTGGCCGGTGATCTTGCCCATGCGTTCGGTCAGGTCGGCAATCGCCGAGAGGTTGCCTTCGGCCGCGCCGAGCTGCCCGCGCTCCAGCAGCACGCGCGTGTTGTCCGAGAACGTGCGCAGCGCGGCCAGCGGCTGGTTCAGCTCATGCGTGATGCCCGCGGCCATCTGCCCGAGCGCGGCCAGCTTGCTGGCCTGCACGAGTTCATCCTGCGCCGCGCGCAATTCGCCCTCGGCGCGGGTGCGCTCGGCGACTTCTTCCTCGAGCTTCTCGTTGATGGCCATCAGGTCGGCGGTGCGCGCCTCCACGCGCCGCTCCAGCTCGTCATAGGCAGCTTCGAGCAGGCGGCGGCTGTACTGCATGTCGCGCGCGCGCTGGCGGCGCTGGCGCCAGTTGACCAGCAGCAGGCAGATGCAGGCATAGGCCAACGCCGCGGCCACGGTGGCGTTGCGCGCATTGGCCAGCACGGGGTCGAGCGGCGCCATCACCTGCATGGTCCAGTTCGCCGGACCCACCTTGCGGCCGAGTTCGAGGTAGCGGTCGGCACGCTCGGTGCCGTCCGGATTGGTGTCGTTGGCCCGCACGCGCACCAGGCGCGCGCCCGGGTCCAGCGCGGTGGCGGCCAGCCACGCCGTCACCGGCGAGGTCAGCGGCTCCAGCGGCAGCGGCGTCACGTCGCGGTCGTGGTACTGGCGCGTCTTGCCGAGTTCTTCGTGCAGTTCGGGGGGCAGCGGGCCCAGCGTGCGGTACTGCCAGCCCGGCACGGAAGACAGGAAGATCACCCCGTGGGCGTCGCTGACCATGAGCGGCTCGGCGCTGCCGCCGCCGGCGCGCTGGAACCACTCCAGGTTGAGCTTGACCACGGTCACGCCGATCACCTTGCCGCCCGACTCCACGGGCTGGGCGATGTAGTAGCCAGGTTCGTCGCTGGTGATGCCGATGGCGTAGAAGCGTCCCATCTCGCCGCGTGCGGCAATCTGGAAATAGGGGCGGAAGCGATAGTCGGTGCCGACGAAGCTGCCGGGCTCGCCGGCGTTGCTGGCGGCCAGCGCGATGCCGTTGGTGGCGATCACGTAGGTGGCCGAGGCGTGCGAGCGCCGGTTAGCTTCGGCCAGGTAGTGGTTGGCGGCGGCCACGCGGGCCGGGTCGCCGGGGGCCTGCAGCAGGCCGCGCACGAACGGGTGCAGCGATACCAGCGCGGGCAGGAATTCGTAGCGGTCGAGCGTGCTTTCGAGCGTGGCGGCGTAGCGGTCGGCGCGCGTGGCCGTGGACTCCTGCAAGGCCGCCAGGCCGCGCTGCACCGATACCAGCCAGGTCAGTGCGCACAGCAGCACCAGGCCGGCGCCCAGCGCCACGGCAAAGCCCCACCAGCGGCGGTTCTCGCTGCCGGGCTCGTGCGCCGCCTGGATGGCGGCGGGGTCATGTACGGCGAGGAAGTCGTCGGAATGGGGCATCGGCGCGCGCGGAGGCTGTCGCGCCGATGATACCCGCTGCGGCGCGGCCGGCCCACCGGGCCGGCCAGCACCGCGCGCGGCCTCAGACGTTCTGGCCGGCGTCGGCGAGTTCTGCCTCATCGTCGGTGCTCTGCTTCAGCGCACGGCGCAGCTTGGCGCGGTCAAGCTCGCGCTCCCAGGCCGAGACCACCACGGTGGCCACGCCATTGCCGATGATGTTGGTCAGCGCGCGGCACTCGCTCATGAAGCGGTCGATGCCGAGGATCAGCACCATGCCGGCCACCGGAATGGTGGGTACCACCGCCAGCGTCGCCGCCAGCGTGATGAAGCCCGCGCCGGTCACGCCGCTGGCACCCTTGGACGTGAGCATTGCGACGCCCAGGATGGTGAGCTGCTGCATCAGCGTCAGTTCGATGCCGGTGGCCTGCGCGATGAAGATCACCGCCATGGTCATGTAGATGTTGGTGCCGTCCAGGTTGAACGAGTAGCCGGTCGGAACCACCAGGCCCACCACGGACTTGGAGCAGCCCAGCTTCTCCAGCTTTTCCATCAGGTGCGGCAGCGCGGCTTCAGACGAACTGGTACCGAGCACGATCAGCAGCTCTTCCTTGATGAACGAGATGAAGCGCAGGATGTTGAAGCCGGTCAGGCGCGCGATCGTGCCAAGCACGAACACCACGAAAACGATGGCCGTGAAGTAGAACGTGCCGATCAGCTTGAGCAGGGGCACAAGCGAGCCCAGGCCGTACTTGCCGATGGTGAAGGCCATCGCGCCGAACGCGCCGATCGGGGCCACCTTGGTGATGACGTGCACGATGTGGAAGAACACCTTCGACACCTGGTCGATCAGCTGCACGACGATACGCGCGCGCTCGCCAATGGCCGCCAGGGCCGCGCCGAAGAACAGCGAGACC
Organism: Cupriavidus sp. C3SS-1; assembly: GCF_057073755.1. Classification (NCBI taxonomy): domain Bacteria; kingdom Pseudomonadati; phylum Pseudomonadota; class Betaproteobacteria; order Burkholderiales; family Burkholderiaceae; genus Cupriavidus; species Cupriavidus sp. C3SS-1. Next base: position 321,212 of record NZ_CP172699.1, read on the forward strand.
AGCAGGATCTGCAGGATGTCGCCGTTGGCGAACGCGCTGAAGACCGTTTCCGGGATGATGTGCATCAGGAACTCGACCGTGCTCTGGCCGTGCGCCTTGGACACATACTGGGCGATCGACGCGGTGTCGAGCGTCGACGGGTCGATGTTGAAGCCCACGCCCGGCTTGAGCAGGTGCGCGGCGCCCAGGCCGATCAGCAGCGCGAAGGTCGAGACGATCTCGAAGTACAGCAGCGCCTTGCCGCCGACGCGGCCGACCTTCTTCATGTCGCTCATGCCGGCAATGCCGGTCACCACGGTACAGAAGATGATCGGGCCGATGATCATCTTGATCAGCTTGATGAAGCCATCGCCCAGCGGCTTCATGGCCACGCCTGTGTCGGGCCAGAAATGGCCCAGCAGGATGCCGACGAAGATGGCGAACAGCACCTGCACGTACAGGATCTTGTAGAAGGGTTTCCTCATGATGTCGTCCTCGGTTTTTTGACCATACCCACCGGCGTGGCGGGCGCACGCCGTCACGGAATGCAGCGCGTCTCGGATTCAGGAATTGCAATCGATATGCCAGCGTGTGGAAAGACGCTAAGTCATTGATTTGAAACGAGGCGTGGCATCGCGCGCAGGGTCCGGCACTCCGGAATTCCGGAATTCCGGAATCGCCGGCTCCGGGGATCCGGAACGGTGGCGATGCGTGGGGTGCCCGATATGGCACATCCGCGGCCCGGTTTGCGCGCGGGGCGTGCCGGCGATGCCGATGGAGCGCCGGATTGCCTTAGTCCGGCCGCCGACACACCGTATAATTCCGAGCTTCCATCAATGCCGGACGCGTCGGACCCGAGCCGGTGCCACCGCGTTTTTCGCCTTTCCCCCAGCACGCATGAGCAGCTACTACCAGCACCACGTTTTTTTCTGCCTCAACCAGCGCGAGGACGGCGAGAACTGCTGCGCCCAGCACAACGCCAAGGCCATGCAGGAATACGCCAAGAAGCGCTGCAAGGAGCTGGGCATCGCCGGCGGGGAAGGCCGCGTGCGCATCAACAAGGCCGGCTGCCTGAACCGGTGTGAACTTGGACCGGTGCTGGTGGTCTACCCCGAGGCCGTCTGGTACACCTACGTCGACGAGCACGATATCGACGAGATCATCGACAGCCATCTGCTGCACGGCGAGCCGGTAACTCGGCTGATGGTGGACCACTGACGGCGACGCCTGCCGGCGCGGCAGCGCCGGTGTCGAGGATGTCCCCAGGTTTTCCGGTTGTTCCCGTAGCAGTGCCGCTCCAGCGCGAGCGTAGCGGCAGCGTTTCCATTGCCCCCAGTTGCTTTGCATCGTCCATTGCCATCATGAACGCGCATACCCAGGTACTGACCATCGCCGGCCCGGCCGGCGCGATCGACCTCTCGGTCGACCTGCCGCAAGCGGCGCCGCGCGGCCTGGCGCTGGTGGCGCACCCGCATCCACTGTTCGGCGGCACCAAGGACAACAAGGTGGCGCAGACCCTGGCGCGCTGCTTCGTGCAGCTGGGCTACGCCACGGTGCGCCCGAACTTCCGCGGCGTCGGCAACAGCGCCGGCGTGCATGACAACGGCGTGGGCGAGCAGGACGACCTGCTGGCCGTGGTCGCGTGGATGCGCGAACAGACCGCGTGGTCGCCCGATGCCGCCACGCTGCCGCTTGCCATGGGCGGCTTCTCGTTCGGCAGCTTCGTGACCACGCACGTCGCGAAGCGCCTGGCCGATGCCGGCACGCCCGCGCAGCGCCTGGCGCTGGTCGGTACCGCCGCGAGCCGCTGGGAGGTGGCCGAAGTGCCGGCCGATACCATCGTCATCCATGGCGAGCAGGACGACACCGTGCCGCTGCAAAGCGTGTTCGACTGGGCCCGCCCGCAGGAGCTGCCGGTCATTGTCATCCCCGGCGCCGATCATTTCTTTCACCGCAAGCTGCACCTGATCAAGCAGCTCGTCGTCAATGCGTGGGACCGGTGAGGCCAGTCGGCACGCCGTCCCGGGTGCCATGCCGGCGCCCGCAACCGTTCTTCGCGAAACTTATCTTGTCGGAAACTGAAACATGCTGAACAGAGCCACGCCGCGCCTTGCGTCCGTCTTTGCCCCCGCCGCGCTCGTCGCGGCCGTCACGCTGGCCGCCGCGCCCGCCGCCGTGCTGGCACAGGGTGTGCCGATGCCGCAGGTGGCGGCCAAGTCCTGGATGCTGTACGACGTGACCAGCGGCCAGGCCCTGGCGTCGCAGAATGCCGATCTGCGCATCGAGCCCGCTTCGCTCACCAAGCTGATGACCGCCTACCTGGTGTTCGAGGCGCTCAAGGAAAAGCGCCTGACGCTGGACCAGACCATTACGCCGACCGAGATCGTGCGCAAGGTCAAAAGCGATGAATCGCGCATGTTCATCGAAGCCGGCAAGCCGGTCAGCGTGAACGACCTGCTGATGGGCCTGATCGTGCAGTCCGGCAACGACGCCTCGCTGGCGCTGGCCGAAGCCGTGGGCGGCTCGGAGGAAGGCTTCGTCGCGATGATGAACCGCGAAGCCCAGCGCATGGGCATGAAGGGCACGCACTTCACCAACACCGATGGCGTGCCCGATCCGAACCACTACACCACGGCCGTGGACCTGGCCACGCTGTCCACGCGCCTGATCAAGGACTTCCCCGAGTACTACGGAATGTACTCGCAGAAGGAGTTCACCTATAACAAGATCAGGCAGCCCAACCGCAACCGCCTGCTGTACATCGACCCGACCGTGGACGGCCTGAAGACCGGCCATACCAAGTCCGCCGGCTACTGCCTGATCTCGTCGGCCCAGCGCCCGCTGGCCAACGTGCCGAATGGCTCGCGCCGCCTGGTGTCGATCGTGATCGGCACGGCCACCGAGCAGATCCGCACGCAGGAAAGCCTGAAGATCCTGAACTACGGCTTCCAGTTCTTCGACACGCTGCGCCTGTACGACAAGGGCCAGGTGCTGGCCACGCCCGACATCTACAAGGGCAAGGCCGGCACGGTCAAGATCGGCGTGCAGAACGAGACCTTCGTCACCGTGCCCAAGGGCACGGGCGGTCGCCTGAAGCCGGTGCTCGAGCGCCAGGAACTGATGATCGCCCCGATCGCCGCGGGCCAGCAGGTGGGCACGGTGAAGCTGATGGATGGCACCACCAAGGTGGCGGAGTTCCCCGTGGTGGCGCTGGAAGAAGTGCCCGAGGCAGGCTTCTTCGGCCGCTTGTGGGACACCATCCGCCTGTGGTTCAAGCGCAAGTAATGTGATGGAGCGGCCCGGCACGCCATGCGCGCGCCGGGTTGCTGGAGAAACTGAAATGGCAACCGACAACCATGGCGGCGGCAAGCCTGGCGATATCCCGCCCGAGCAGTCGCTGATCGAGTACCCCAGTGATTTTCCCATCAAGGTGATGGGTGCGATGCAGGACGGCTTTGCCGAAGCCATCGTGACGCTGGTGCAGGAGTTCGACCCGGGCTTTCACGCCGGGAAGATGGAAATGCGTCCGTCGAGCAAGGGCAACTATCTGGGCCTGACGGTCACGGTGTGGGTCACCAGCCGCGAACAGCTTGACGATCTATATCGCGCGCTGACGGCGCATCCGATGGTGAAGGTGGTGCTGTAAGGCATCGACCCTCAGAACACCGTTTGTTTTCCCCCTCTCCCGCTCGCGGGAGAGGGGCCGGGGGAGAGGGCAGGCGCTGGCGATATCGACGCCCGTCACTTCGTTGACGCTCCCGCCCTCTCCCCCACCCCTCTCCCGCAGGCGGGAGAGGGGTGCCCTCGGCTTGCATATCCGCGGTTTTGACGCCCCGGACTCTGCTGTATTTCCATACCAACATGAACACCATCACCCTCAAGCCCGGCAAGGAAAAGTCCCTGCTGCGCCGCCATCCGTGGATCTACGCCACGGGCATCGCCACCACGGAAGGCCGCTGCGAACCGGGCGCGACCGTCATCGTGCGCGCCGCCGATGGCCGTTTCCTGGCCAAGGCCGCCTACAGCCCCGAATCGCAGATCCGCGCGCGCGCGTGGACCTTCGACGAGAACGAGCCGGTCGACCACGCGCTGTTCAAGCGCCGCGTGGCCGCGGCGATCGCCTATCGCCGCCAGTGGGTGAAGGACAGCGATGCGGTGCGCCTGATCTTCGGCGAATCCGACCGCCTGCCGGGCCTGATCGTCGATTACTACGGCAACGGCGCGAATGGCCAACTGGTGTGCCAGTTCAATTCCGCCGGCGTGGAACACTGGAAGACCGCCATCGTGCAGGCGCTGGTCAAGGAGACCGGATGCCCCAACGTGTACGAGCGCTCCGACGCCGCCGTGCGCCAGCGCGAGGGGCTGGAACTGGTGACCGGCGTGCTGGCCGGCGCCGAGCCCGATCCGGCGCTGTCGGTGACCGAGCATGGCGTGCGCTACTACGTTGACGTGCGCAACGGCCACAAGACCGGCTTCTATGTCGACCAGCGCGACAACCGCAAGCTGGTCGGCGACCTCGCCGCCGGGCGCGAGGTGCTGAACTGCTTCTGCTACACCGGTGGTTTTTCGCTGGTGGCGCTGCGCGGCGGCGCCACATCGGTGACTTCGATCGATTCCTCGGGCGAGGCGCTGAAGATTGCCGCGGGCAATGTTGCGCTCAATGGCTTCGACGAGAACCGTGCGACGTGGCTCGATGCCGACGTGTTCAAGACGCTGCGCGAATTCCGCGCGGAAGGCCGCCAGTTCGACCTGATCGTCCTCGACCCGCCGAAGTTCGCGCCGTCGGCGCAGCATATCGATCGTGCCGCGCGCGCATACAAGGAAATCAACCTCGTCGGCACGCAGCTGCTGCGTCCGGGCGGGCTGCTGTTCACGTACTCGTGCTCGGGTGCGATCAGCATGGAGCTGTTCCAGAAGATCGTGGCCGGCGCGGTGACCGATGCGCGTGCCGATGCGCGCATCCTGCGCCGGTTGTCGGCGGGCACGGATCATCCGATGCTGTCGGCCTTCCCGGAAGGGGAGTATCTGAAGGGTTTGTTGCTGGAGAAGGTTGCGTAAGGGGAATTGACTGCGGCGTTCCATCGACCGCGGTGTTTCTCCCCTGTCCCACTGCGTGGAAGGAGGGAGCAAACCGGCGGGTTTGCTGAGGCGAGTCAGCGTCCGCGGCTCACCGCCACATATTCCGCATCCTGCTGGCCAGATCCACCGGCGCCAGCGTTGCCTTCGACGTCGTTTCTCCCGGCATCGGCGGAGGCGGCCAGGACCGGCTGTAGAAATTCGGCATCACCCGGTTCGGCAGGAAACGCGTGCGTGACGCATAGACATGGCGATCGCCGAACCCCGGCTGCTGGTGCACATAAAAACGCTGCGGCACCACGACATCCAGATGGTCCTTGGCGCGCGTCATCGCCACGTACAGCAGCCGCCTTTCCTCTTCGATCTCTTCTGTCGTGCCCGTCGCGAGGTCCGACGGCATGCAGCCGTCCACGGCATTGAGCACGTACACCGCCTTCCACTCCTGGCCCTTGGCCGAGTGGATCGTCGACAGGATCAGGAAATCCTCGTCGCGAAGCGGCACGCCCGATTCATCGCTCGATGCACTGGGCGGGTCCAGCGTCAGTTCCGTCAGGAAGCGCTCGCGCGAGGCATAGGTCGCGGCAATGCGCTCCAGCTGCTGCAAGTCCGCCATGCGCGCGGCGGCATCGTCGTGGATGCGCTCCAGGTGCGGCTGGTACCAGGCGATGACCTGCTCGAACTCCGACGGCCACGGCGAGGCCGGTCCGAGCAGCGTGCGCGCCAGCGCCAGCAGGTCGCTCCAGGCTGGCGCGGCGGCGGGCGGCGCCTCGAACGATTCCAGTGCGAACAGCGGCTCGGTGGCCACCGCCAGTGCGTCGAGCACGCGCGCGGCAGTCTTGGGCCCGATGCCGGGCAGCAACTGCAGCGTGCGGAAACCCGCGATGCGGTCGAGCGGATTCTGCAGCCAGCGCACCACGGCCATCGCGTCCTTCACGTGCGTGGATTCGAGGAACTTGAGGCCGCCGAATTTCACGAACGGGATATTGCGCCGGGCCAGTTCGATCTCCAGTTGCGCGCTGTGGTCGGCCGCGCGGAACAGCACCGCCTGCGCCATCAGCGCCAGGCCTGCCTCGCGCCGCTCCAGCACGCGCTCGACCACGAAGCGGGCCTGGTCGGCTTCATCGTTGACCACGACCACGCCCGGCTTCTCGGCCGAGGTGCGCTCGGACCATAGATCCTTGGTGTAACGCTCGGACGCAAGCCCGATCACCGCGTTGGCGGCTTGCAGGATCGGCTGCGTCGAACGGTAGTTCTGCGACAGCGTGACCTGCCGCGCGGGCGGCGCGAACTGCGCGGGGAAATCGAGGATATTGCGCACGGTGGCGCCACGGAACGCGTAGATCGACTGCGCGTCGTCGCCGACCACCGTGAGGCCGTGGCCATCGGGCCGCAGCGCCAGCAGGATCGACGCCTGCAGCGCGTTGGTGTCCTGGTATTCGTCGACCAGCACATGGTCGAAGCGCGCACCCATGTCCTGTGCGATGGCGGGCTCGGTCAGTGCCTGCGCCCAGTACAGCAGCAGGTCGTCATAGTCGAGCACCTGCTGCTTCTGCTTGGCTTCGACATAGCCCGCGAACAGCGCGCGCAGCGCATCGATCCACATGGTGTAGCGCGGGAACCAGCGCTTGAGCACGTCTTCAAGCGGCGCCTGCGTGTTGACCACGCGCGAATAGATCGACAGGCAGGTTTCCTTTTTCGGGAAGCGGCTGGCCTGCTCGGACAGGCCCAGGTCATGCCGCACCACGTGCATCAGGTCGGCGGAGTCGCCCCGGTCGCAGATGGTGAAGGCCGGCGATAAGCCCAGCGTTTCCGCGTATTCGCGCAGCAGCCGTGCGCCGATCGCGTGGAAGGTGCCCGACCACTGCAGCGCGGCCCGGCCGGCGCCGGTACTGATGCCGAGCGCCTGGTCGACGATGCGCTCCACGCGCCGGCCCATTTCCGCCGCCGCGCGGCGTGAAAACGTCAGGAGCAGGATGCGGCGCGGATCGGCGCCCTTGAGCACCAGGTGCGCGACACGATGGGCGAGCGTATTGGTCTTGCCCGAGCCCGCACCCGCGATGATCAGCAGCGGACCTTCGCTGGTGTGCTCGACCGCCGTCCGCTGTTCCGGATTGAGCCGCGCCAGGTAGGCGGGGACGTCAGCGTCCGGTGTGGCATGTTCGGCAAGGGCGGAAGGCAATTCCGCGAGAGGGGCAAGATCCAGTGACACGGGCGGTTCGGGTGTGGCCGCCGTCAGGGCGGGTAGGAAGACTGGCGCAAACTGTATATCCATACAGGCCCCGGGCGCAAGCCAGTCGCAGCGGGCGCGGCACCAGCCCAACAAAAAAGGTGCCCGATGAGCACCTTTTATCCCCGTTTTGCAGCCGTTGCCGGAAAATTCGTCAGGCCGCCTTGGCTAGCGCGCCGTCGAGCAGCTTGTGCAGTGCGTCCCATTCAGGCTCGCCGACATAGCGCTTGAGGATGCGGCCGTCCCTGTCCACGACGAAGGTGGTGGGCGTGAGCTGCACATTGCCGAAGGCCTTGGACGCGGCGCCGTCCGAGTCCATCGCGACCTTGAACGGCAGGCCGCGCGTCTTGGCGTAGTTCATCACGTACATCGGGGGATCGTAGTTCATGGCCACGGCTACGAATTCCAGCCCCTTGCCCTTGTACTGCTCATAGGTGCGGACCATGTCCGGCATTTCCTTGACGCAGGTGGCGCAACTCGTGGCCCAGAAATTGATCAGGTAGACCTTGCCCTTGAGGTCGCCCGTGCTGACTTTCTCGCCCGAGAGCAGCGTGAAGGTGGTGGCGGGCACCTGGCTCGATGGCGACAGCGCGCGGTAGCCGAACCAGCCCAGCGCGGCGAGGACTACGACGACTACGGCGATGGGCCAAAGCTTGCGGGGTCGGGAAGTGGCGGAGGCGGCGTTTGTCATGGCAATGCGGTCCGGCAGGGGCCGGCCCCGTTCAACTGGCAACAGGCCATTCTAAACCCGGGCGCGGCGCGCTGCTGCATTCCGTCGCGTGCGTCAATCCGCCGCAGTGGCGGTGGTCAGCGTGCGGTGGCGACAGCAGCACGCGCCTGGCCCAGGGCCTGTTCCAGGTAGGCGCCGTAGAAATCGGGCTGGAGGCCGCGCAGCGGGGTTGCGGCCTGCCGTCCTTCGCGATCGAGGAACAGTACGGTCGGCGCCACGCGCACCTGATGTGCCTTGGCCCACGCGCGTGCCGTGGTCATCGAGCCATCGGTGTCGCGCAACGGGGTGTCGGCGGTCATGTCGACTTCGCGAACGGCGATTTCGCCGGCTGCTGCCTGCGGGCCGAGATAGCTCTTGCGCACGGTGTCGCAGTAGCCGCAATCGGGCAGCGAGACCAGCACCACGAGCGGCTCGCCGCGGCGCGCCGCTTCGGCGGCATGGGCGGCCAGGTCAGTCGCGCGCGGCAGATGTGGCGTGCCGGCGCTGGCGGAGCCGGCCAGGGCGGCAAGTCCGAGCAGCGCTGCGGCCGCAAGACGAACGGAGGGTCGACGGATCGGGATCAGCGGGGGCATGGTGTAAAGCGCAGCAAGCACGGGCCGGCGGCTTCCAGGATAATACCGGTTTCCGCCCGGCGGCGAGGCGCCAGCCCGCCGCCGTCCCGGCCCCGACAATCCGCGCCGCAACGTAGCGGCCACGCCCCCGATGCCCCCTCCTCAGGTCTGTCAGTGGTTCTCCCGGCTTCGCCTGGTGTTGCCGGCCATGCTTGCCGTGGCCTGGCTCGGCGCGTGTTCGCCGCGCTATGACTGGCGCACGATCCAGTCGGGCGAGGGCGGCTATGCCGCGCTCTATCCGGGCAAGCCGACCAGCGCCGCGCGCGACGTGGCCATTGCCGGGCACAAGCTGCCGATGACCATGGAGGCGGCGCGCGTCGACGAGATGCTGTTCGCTGTCGGCGTCGTCACGCTGCCGGCCGACGATGCCGCCCTGCGCCGCGAGGCGCTGGCTGCCATGCAATCCGGCCTGCTGGCCAACCTTGGCGTACATGTCGGCGAGCCCGTGCGCGCGCGCGCGGTGACGATCCAGTCCGCCGACCAGCCGGCGCGGCCGCTCGACGGCATCGAAGTCGAGGCAAGCGGCGTGTCTCCGCAGGACAAGTTGCCGCGCCGCCTGACCGCGCGGCTAGTGGCCGTGGGCCCACGCGCTTACCAGGCGGTGGTGCTGGAGTCGGGCGAGGGCGCGCGCGACCAGCGCCATGCCGAGCAGGTGGAACAGTTCCTGGGCGGGTTCCATCCGTATTGATCCGCCCCCACGTTTTGTCTCAAGGTTTGTCTGAAGGAGAGAAGTGATGCGTTGGGAAGTCTGGCTGGCCTATTTCGCCGCGTGCTGGGTCATTGCCGTGTCGCCCGGTTCAGGCGCGGTACTGTCGATGAGCCATGGCCTGTCGTACGGCGTGCGCAGGACGTCGACCACCATCTTCGGCCTGCAGGCCGGGCTGGTCATCATCCTGCTGATTGCCGGTGGCGGGCTGGGGGCGCTGCTGCTGGCGTCGGAGCATGCGTTCGCCGCGGTCAAGACCGTGGGCGCCATGTACCTGATCTACCTGGGCCTGCAGCAATGGCGGGCGCGGGTTGAGGAAGGCACGGCAGCGAATGGCAGCGATGCCGTACGCGTGACGCCAATGAGCCCGCGCCGGCGTTTTGCCACCGGCCTGCTGACCAACGTGACCAACCCGAAGGGGATCATCTTCATGGTCGCGGTGCTGCCGCAGTTCATCGATCCCGCGCATCCGCTCGGGCCGCAGCTGGCCATCCTCGCGGTGACGATGTGCGGCGTCGATCTGGTCGTCATGCATGGCTATGCGCTGCTGGCCTCGCGCATGCAAGGCCTGTTCCGCAATGCGCGCGCCGTGCGCTGGCAGAACCGCTTCTTCGGCAGCGTGCTGATGGCCGTCGGCGCGGCGCTGTTCTTCGTGCGCCGCCAGCACGCCTGAGGGCGGCTTGCCGGTCGCTGCTGGCGATAAGCGGTCCGGTTTGCTTCAATGAGGGGAGACCTTCGTCGCGGAGATCCCCTGATGCCGACTTTCCTTTCGCCCGCCGGTACGACCGCGCGCCCGGCGCATACCGTCCCGCCCCTCGACGATCCCACGCCCCCGGGGGTCCCGCCCGACCTGCCCCTGCCGCCGGAAGACGATCCGGTCCCGCCACCCGTGGAACCGCCTGTAGGCGTACCGCCGCGGCGCTGAATCCATCGTGCGGTATCAACCCGGTGTGCGCAATGCACGCCGATACTGGATCGCCTCGCCGATGTGCGCCGTGGTCAGGTTCCCCGCGCCCTCGAGGTCGGCGATCGTGCGCGCTACCTTGAGCACCCGGAAGTACGATCTTGCCGACCACGCCAGCCGTGCCATGGCGCCGCGCAGCAAGGCCTGGGCGGTCGGCTCGAGCGGGCAGTGGTGCTCGATCTCGCGCCCGGCCAGGCCGCTGTTGGGCTTGCCCTGCCGCGCCAGCTGGCGCTCGCGCGCGGCCAGCACGCGGGCGCGCACGACCTCGCTGGGTTCTCCGGCGGGGCCGTCCAGCATCTCGCCCTGATCCTGCGCCGGAACTTCGATCTGCAGGTCGATCCGGTCGAGCAGCGGCCCTGAAATCTTCGACTGGTAGCGCCGGACCTGATCGGGCGTGCAGCGGCATGCGCGCTCCGGATGGCCAAGGTAGCCGCAGGGGCACGGGTTCATGGCGGCCACGAACTGGAAGCACGCCGGGAAGTCGGCATGGCCCGCCGCGCGCGCTATGGTGATGCGGCCCGATTCCAGCGGCTCGCGCAACACCTCGAGCACCTTGCGGTCGAACTCGGGTAGTTCGTCCAGGAACAGAACGCCATGGTGCGCCAGCGAGATTTCTCCGGGGCGTGGATTGCCGCCTCCGCCGACCATGGCCGGCCCGGACGCGGTGTGATGAGGCGACCGGCACGGCCGCACGCCCCATCGCGAGGGCTTGAAGCCGCCGGGCGTCAGGCTCAGCACGGCGGCCGATTCCAGTGCCTCGTCCAGCGACATCGGCGGCAGCAGTCCGGGCAGGCGCTGGGCCAGCATCGACTTGCCCGTGCCGGGTGGCCCCACCAGCAGGGCGGAATGCTGGCCAGCGGCGGCCACTTCCAGCGCCCGCCGCGCCTGCGCCTGGCCGCGCACGTCGCGCAGGTCCGGCCCAGGCTCCGGCACCAGCGCGAGCGCGGCCGGGACCGCGCGGGCAATGCGCTGGTTGAACGGCGGCGCGAAGTGGCCACAGACCTCTCGCAGCGTGGCGGCGCCGTGGACGGCCAGGTCTTCGATCAGTGCCGCCTCGGCACCGTTGCCCGCTGCCACCAGGAACGCGCGCGGGGTGTCGCCGCAGGCCTGCCGCACGGCGTTCTCGCGCGCCAGGCGCATGGCCATCGCCAGCGCGCCGCGCACCGGCCGCAGGTCGCCCGACAGCGACAGCTCGGCGGCGAACTCGTATTGGTCGAACTCCGCCGACGGTATCTGCCCGCTGGCCGCCAGGATGCCTAGTGCGATGGCCAGGTCGAAACGGCCCGACTCCTTTGGCAGGTCCGCCGGCGCCAGGTTGACGGTGATCCGGCGGCTCGGGAACTCGAAGCCGCTGTTCAGGATGGCGGCGCGCACGCGCTCGCGGCTTTCGCGCACGCCGGTGTCAGCCAGGCCGACGATGGTGAAGACAGGCAGGCCATTGGCCAGGTGGGCTTCGACACGCACGGGCGGCGCCTCGATACCGGTGAGCGCGCGGCTGTGCAGGACGGCAAGGCTCATGTGTCTCGAACGTCGTTGTGACGCGGTTGTGATGGAAGCTTGTTGGAAGCGTTAACGAAAAAGGCCGCCGTGAAACGGCGGCCTTTCGGCAACGGGTCAGGCAGCGGCCTGGGCGTCATGCGCCCCCGGTGCTGTCCACGGCACCAGGTCCGGGCGGAATGCCGGCGCGGCGCTCCAGCTCGGCTACGCGTTCTTCCAGTTCCTCCAGGCGCGCGCGCGTGCGGGCCAGCACCTGCGACTGCACATCGAATTCCTCGCGCGTGACCAGGTCAAGCTTGGCGAAGCCCTGGGTCATCATGCTGCGCACATTCTTTTCGATATCCCTTGCCGGCGAGTTGCGCAGTGCCTCGTTGACCTTGTTCTGCAGGTCGTTGAAGAGATCGGTCGGTTTCATGGTTTCTCCTTCGCGCACCTTGGTGGTGCCAGTCCTGGGAATGACCTGCCGCATGCCTCGCTTTCGCACAGGAATTGGGCGCCCATATTGCGGGCGGCCCGTCCGCCGACGTGCTGGCCGGTCATCTTCAGGCTTCGATTATCGCCCTTCAGGCACGTGCATGAAAGCTCCGCCGTGCGGCCGTTCACACCTTTTGACGCGATCTGGCTTTGCTGCAAGGCAAATTGAAGCCGGGTTCTGATCACCCTTCGTCCTTCCGGTATTTCCGGATGCCTGGTTTCCGCAGAGCTGGCACGGCAGTTGCAGTAATGAGTTCGCCCGCATCACCGAAACCCCAAAAACGAAATCCGAGCCAAAAGGAAAAGGAGAAGGAACCCATGAAGAAGTTGGCCCTTGCAGTCAGCGCGGTAGTTCTCTGTAGTTCCGCTGCCACCGCATTCGCCCAAAGCGCCACGGATGCTGCGGCGCCAGCCCCGGCCGCCGCTGCCGCGGAGCCCGCGTCGCCGCATACGTTCACGGCGAACGTCGCGCTGGTGTCGGACTACCGCTATCGCGGCCTCAGCCAGTCCAACCGCCGTCCGGCCATCCAGGGCGGCTTCGACTACGCGCATGAGAGCGGCTTCTACATCGGCAACTGGAACTCCAGCATCAGCTGGATCTCGGACGCCGACAAGTCGGTGTCGGCACCGATCGAGATGGACTTCTACGGCGGCTTCAAGAACACCTTCAAGGCCAGCGACCTGGAGTTCAACTATGACGTCGGCGTGCTGCAGTACTTCTATCCGGGCGGCTACAGCCAGCCGCGTCCTTACACCACCGAGCTCTACGCCGGCATCGGCTACGGTCCGGTATTCCTGAAGTACTCCCAGGCGCTCACCAACCTGTTCGGCATCGCCAACAGCCAGTACAGCAGCTACATCGACCTGAGCTTCAATTACCCGCTCAATGTGTGGGACCTGACGCTGAACGCGCATGTCGGCTACCAGAACGTCCAGCACATCAGCGCGGCTTCCTACCTGGACTGGAAGCTCGGCCTGACCAAGGACCTGGGCAAGGGCTTCTCCGTGGCGGTGGCCTATATCGGCACCAACGCGAAGGACTCGTTCTACACCAACAGCTATAACCACAACGTCGGCAACAACACGGGGTGGGTGTCCCTTTCCAAGACTTTCTAATTGAGCGTCAGCCAGGGCAGGCCGCAGCGGCGTGCCCACAGGAGAAATCGATGAAACTGATCATCGCAGTCATCAAGCCCTTCAAGCTAGACGAGGTGCGTGAAGCACTGTCCGACGTCGGCGTGTCGGGCATTACCGTGACCGAAGTCAAGGGCTTTGGCCGCCAGAAGGGCCACACCGAGCTGTACCGCGGCGCCGAGTACATCGTCGACTTCCTGCCCAAGGTGAAGATCGAGGTGGCAGTGCCCGACGATGTGGTGGACCGTGCTATCGAGGCCGTCGAAAAGTCGGCCCGCACCGGGAAGATCGGCGACGGCAAGATCTTCGTGGCGCCGATCGAGCAGGTCATCCGCATCCGCACCGGCGAGACCGGCAGCGATGCCCTGTGACAGCACAACGACAAGAGGCTAGACAAATGAAAACCTGGTTCAAGCGAATCCTGACGGCGGGCGCGATGGCCCTGGCCATCGGCACGGCCGGCGTCGGCCTTTCCACCCATGCCGTCGCGCAGGACAAGCCGGCGGCAGAGGCCTCCGCGCCGGCCGCCGCCGCCGCCGCGCCAGCCGCGGCGCCTGCGGCAGCAGCGGCCGCCCCCGCCGCCGCCGCTGCCCCGGCCGAAGCGGCTGCCGCGCCGGCCGCGCCCGTGCCCAACAAGGGCGATACCGCCTGGCTGCTGGTCAGCACGGCCTTCGTGATCCTGATGACGCTGCCTGGACTGGCACTGTTCTACGGCGGCCTGGTGCGCTCCAAGAACATGCTGTCGGTGCTGATGCAGTGCCTGGTGATCTTCTCGCTGGTCGCGTTGTTGTGGGCCGTCTATGGCTACAGCTTCGCCTTCACCGAGGGCAATGCCTTCTTCGGCGGCACCGACCGGCTGTTCATGAAGGGGCTCACGGTCGACGCCGTGGCGGCCACCTTCAGCAAGGGTGTGGCCGTGCCGGAACTGGCGTACTTCGCCTTCCAGTGCGCGTTTGCCTGCATCACCTGTGGCCTGATCATCGGTGCCTTTGCCGAGCGCGCCAAGTTCTCGGCCGTGCTGGTGTTCGTGGTGCTGTGGTTCACCTTCTCGTACATCCCGATCTCCCACATGGTCTGGTTCTGGCCGGGTCCGGACTCGTTCACCGACGCCGCCGCGGGTACGGCAGCAACGGCCAAGTCCGGCTGGCTGTTCCAGAAGGGTGCGCTCGACTTCGCCGGCGGCACCGTGGTGCACATCAACGCCGCCGTGGCTGGCCTGGTGGGTGCCTTCATGTTCGGCAAGCGCATCGGCTTCGGCCGCGAGGCGATCCGTCCGCATAGCCTGACCTTCACCATGGTCGGTGCCTCGCTGCTGTGGTTCGGCTGGTTCGGCTTCAACGCCGGCTCGGCGCTGGAAGCCAACGGCTCGGCCGCGCTGGCCTTCGTCAACACGCTGCTGGCCACCTGCGCCGCGGTGCTGGCGTGGACCTTCGGCGAGTGGATCGGCAAGGGCAAGCCCTCGATGCTGGGTGGTGCCTCGGGTGCTGTGGCAGGCCTGGTGGCCATCACCCCGGCAGCCGGCTTCGTCGGCCCGATGGGTTCGATCGCAATCGGCCTGCTGGCTGGCCTGCTGTGCCTGTGGGGCGTGACCGGCCTGAAGCGCATGCTGGGCATGGACGACTCGCTCGACGTGTTCGGCGTGCACGGCGTTGGCGGCATCCTGGGTGCGCTGCTGACCGGCGTATTTGCCGCGCCGAGCCTCGGCGGCACCGGCATCTACGACTACGTGGCCAACAAGGTGGCGGACGACTACTCGATCGCCGGCCAGGTCTGGATTCAGTTCCAGGGCGTGCTCACCACCATCGTGTGGTCCGGCGTGGTGGCCTTCGTGGCCTACAAGCTGGTGGACATGCTGATCGGCCTGCGGGTGCCGGAAGAAGAAGAGCGCGAGGGCCTGGATATCACCTCGCACGGTGAAACTGCTTACGAGGTCTGATCGTAAAGGTGTTGTGCTGGAGAGCTGATTGGGAATCGACTCTCAGGAGTTTTGCCCGGCCGCGTGCCGGGCTTTTTTCTGTCGCGCCGCAAGGGCAGGCCTGGCGCGGCAGAGCGGTTCTTCGCCGGGTGCTTAAATCCGATCTTAAAAAGCTTCAATTGTATTTAGGGGGTAGCGCACATAAATTGCCAGTGAGGCAGTTTCCTCCACCTGCAGAACGCTCCCCGTATCTGTCAGGCCATTTGAAGGCGCGGCAATGCCGCGCTTCTTTTTTTGTGCCGCCGCCGGGGTTTACATCTGCGCGGACGTCCCCATATCCACATCCCTTATGCTGCGCCGGGCATATCCTTATAAAGGGCGTGCCAGCAGCCAATTGGCCGTTCCTCTACAATCTGGGCGAACGATTAAGACGACCAATAGATCAACAGGATGGATATGGTCCCGCATCTCATCACCGCGCTGAACGGTCCGCTGCTCGAACTGGAGAAGAAAATCCTGGACGCCACGCCGTCCATCGAGCGCTGGTTCAGGCTGGAATGGCAGGAACATACGCCTCCGTTCTATTGTTCGGTGGACCTGCGCAATGCCGGCTTCAAGCTGGCGCCGGTCGACACCAACCTGTTCCCGGGCGGGTTCAACAACCTGGCGCCGGAAATGCTGCCGCTGGCGGTCCAGGCGGCCATGGCCGCGATCGAGAAGATCTGCCCGGACGCCAAGAACCTGCTACTGATCCCCGAGCGCCATACCCGCAACATGTTCTACCTGCAGAACGTGGCGCGGCTGTCGCTGATCATGCGCCAGGCGGGCCTCAATGTGCGCCTCGGGTCGCTGTCCGAGGAAATCACGGAGCCGACGCCGATCGAACTGCCCGACGGACAGAGCTTGGTGGTGGAGCCGCTGGCACGCCTCGGCACCAAGGACCGCCGCCTCGGGCTGAAGGATTTCGATCCCTGCTCGATCCTGCTGAACAACGACCTCTCGGCCGGCATTCCGCCGATCCTGGAGAACATCAACGAACAGTACCTGCTGCCGCCGTTGCACGCCGGCTGGTCGACGCGCCGCAAGACCAACCACTTCGCCGCCTATGACGAGGTCGCCAAGAAGTTCGCCAAGCTGATCGACATCGACCAGTGGATGGTCAACCCGTACTTTGCGCGCTGTTCGGGCGTGAATTTCCACGAGCGCATCGGCGAGGAAGCGCTGGCCGACTCGGTGGAGGCCGTGCTCAAGAAGGTGGCCAAGAAGTATCGCGAATACGGCATCAAGGAAACGCCTTACGTGGTGGTCAAGGCCGATGCGGGCACTTACGGCATGGGCATCATGACCGTGCGCGACCCGTCCGAGGTCAAGGGCCTGAACCGCAAGGAACGCAACAAGATGAGCGTCGTGAAGGAAGGCCTGGAGGTCAGCGACGTCATCATCCAGGAAGGCGTCCATACCTTCGAGAAGGTCAACGAGGCCGTGGCCGAGCCGGTGGTCTACATGATCGACCGCTACGTGGTCGGCGGCTTCTACCGCGTGCACACCGGCCGCGGCAACGACGAGAACCTGAACGCCCCGGGCATGCACTTCGTGCCGCTGGCGTTCGCGCCCAACGGCATCCCGGACAGCCACGCCAAGCCGGGCGCGGCGGTGCCGAACCGCTTCTACATGTACGGCGTGGTGGCGCGGCTCGCCCTGCTGGCGGCTTCGCTCGAACTCGAAAAGACCGACCCGAATCCGATTCTCTGACGAGCCGCCATGCGCATCCTCTTCATCACCGATCCGCTGGAGACCTTCAAGACCTACAAGGACTCCACCTACGCCATGATGACGGAGGCCGCCGCGCGCGGCCACCAGCTGTTCTGGAGCCTCCAGTCGCAGCTGTCGCTGTTCGGCGACCAGGTCGAGACCGTGGCCACGCCGCTGCAGCTAACGGGCGACAGCCATGACTGGTTCCGCGAAGGCACGCCGGCGCTCACGTCGCTGAAGGACTTCGACGCGGTGCTGATGCGCAAGGATCCGCCGTTCGACATGGAGTACGTCACCAGCACCTGGCTGCTGGAGCTGGCCGAGTCCCAGGGCGCGCGCGTGTTCAACAAGCCGGCCGCCATCCGCGACCATTCAGAGAAGCTGGCGATCAACCAGTTTCCGGAATTCATCACGCCGACGCTGGTGACGCGCGACATCGCGCGCATCCGCGACTTCCACGCCGAACACCGCGACATCATCATCAAGCCGCTGGACGGCATGGGTGGCATGGGCGTGTTCCGGGTGGGCCCGGACGGCATGAACCTCGGTGCCATCGTCGAGACGCTGGGCGAGGACGGCCGCCGCACGCTGATGATCCAGCGCTATATCCCGGCGATCAAGGACGGCGACAAGCGCATCCTGCTGATCGGCGGGGTGCCCGTGCCGTATTCGCTGGCGCGGGTGCCGATGGCCGGCGAAGTGCGCGGCAACCTGGCCGCGGGCGGCACGGGCCGCGCCCAGGAGCTGAGCGTGCGCGACCGCGAGATCGCCGAGGCGCTGGCGCCGGGGCTGTGGGAGAAAGGCTTGCTGCTGGTGGGGCTCGATGTGATCGGCGATTACCTCACGGAAGTCAATGTGACGAGCCCGACCTGTTTCCAGGAGATCACCCAGCAGACCGGGTTCCAGGTGGCCGCGATGTTCATTGACGCGCTCGAACATGCGGTAGAGGCACCAGGGGCCTGAGCAAAGCTCGCCGGTAGGAGGAGTCCGAAAGCGGGCGTAAGGCGGCCAGGAGGGCGAAAAAACCGGGGAAGGCGCCTGCTACAATCGGGCCAGTCCAACGGATTCACAACATGGCAGGAATTCTGATCATCGCGCACACCCCACTGGCTTCGGCCTTGCGCGATTGCGCCACCCACGTCTACTGTGGCCAGCCGCAGCGGCTGGAGGCCATCGACGTCCTTCCTGACGCGGATCCCGCCACCGTCCTTGCGGAAGCCCGGCAACGGCTCGATGCCGTCTGCGACGAAAACGGCGCGCTGGTGCTGACCGACATCTTCGGGGCCACGCCAGCCAATATTGCGGCGCGGCTGGCGGAACCGGGGCGTGTCCGGGTGCTGGCCGGCGTCAACTTGCCGATGCTGGTGCGCGCCATCTGCTATCGCGGGGAAAAGCTCGACCAGCTGGTGGCCAAGGCGCTTGCCGGGGGATCGCAGGGCGTGCTGCAGGTCGGCACAACAACCGTACAAAACCAAACAGCCAACCATCCCGACCGATATGCTGCAGAGGGACACCACCATAATCAATAAGCTCGGGCTGCATGCCCGCGCATCGGCCAAGCTGACCCAGCTGGCCGGCAGCTTTGCCAGTCAGGTCAAGATGTCCCGCAACGGGCGCCAGGTCGATGCCAAGAGCATCATGGGCGTGATGATGCTCGCGGCGGGCATCGGGTCCACGGTGACCATCGAGACCGACGGGCCGGACGAGCAGGCGGCGATGGACGCGCTGCTGGCGCTGATCGCCAATCGCTTTGGCGAGGGCGAGTGAGGTCCGCCGCGCCACGATGCTTCCCTGAACGTTCCTGACGGAGCGGCACATGTCATTTGCCCTGCACGGCATCCCGGTCTCCCGCGGCGTCGCCATCGGCCGCGCCCATTTGCTGGCGCCCGCGGCGCTGGACGTCTCGCACTACCTGGTAGATGAAGACCGGCTCGACGACGAGGTCGAGCGCCTGCGTTCGGCCCGCGCCGCCGTGCGGGCCGAACTGTCCGCACTCAAGCGCGACCTGCCGCGCGAAGCCCCCGAGGAAATGGGGGCGTTCCTGGACGTGCACGCGATGATCCTCGATGACGAGGCCTTGTCGCGCGAGCCGGAAGCCCTGATCCGCGGGCGCCGCTACAACGCGGAGTGGGCGCTGACCACGCGGCTTGAAGAGCTGATGCGCCAGTTCGACGAGATCGAAGACGAATACCTGCGCGAGCGCAAGGCCGACATCCAGCAGGTGGTGGAACGGATCCTGAAGGCGCTGGCCGGCGCGCCGGTGCTGGCGCCCGCGCCTGTGCCCGCACTGGCCGCCGACGGCGAGCCGGCGCCGGGCGTGATCGTGGTGGCCCACGATATCGCGCCGGCCGACATGCTGCAGTTCCGCCACACCGTCTTCCACGGCTTTGTGACCGACATGGGCGGCCGCACCTCGCACACGGCCATCGTCGCGCGCAGCCTGGACATCCCCGCGGCGGTCGGTGTGCAGAGCGCCAGCGAGCTGATCCGGCAGGACGACTGGATCATCATCGATGGTGACGCCGGGCTGGTGATCGTCGATCCCTCGGCCATCATTCTCGAGGAATACCGCCACCGCCAGAGCGAGCGCGCGCTGGAAAAGAAGCGCCTGCAGCGCTTGCGGCACACGCCGGCGGTCACCCTGGACGGCCAGGAGGTCGACCTGCTGGCCAATATCGAAATGGCCGAGGACGCCGGCGCCGCGCTGGCGGCGGGCGCCGTGGGCGTTGGCCTGTTCCGCTCGGAATTCCTGTTCATGAACCGGCGCGGCGAGTTGCCCGACGAGGACGAGCAGTTTGCCGCCTACCGTCGCGCGGTCGAGGCCATGCATGGCCTGCCGGTGACCATCCGTACCATCGACGTCGGTGCCGACAAGCCGCTGGACGGACGCGGCGACGATTTCGAGACCGCGCTCAATCCGGCGCTCGGGCTGCGTGCGATCCGCTGGTCGCTGTCGGAGCCGACCATGTTCCTGACGCAACTGCGTGCCTTGCTGCGCGCCTCGGCCTTCGGGCCGGTGCGGCTGCTGGTGCCGATGCTGTCGCATGCGCGCGAGATCGACCAGACCCTCGAATTGCTCGCGCAGGCCAAGCGCCAGCTCGACGAGTGCGGCGTGCCCTATGATCCCGGCCTGAAGGTCGGCGCCATGATCGAGATCCCGGCCGCGGTGCTGCTGTTGCCGCTGTTCCTGAAGCGCATGGATTTCCTGTCGATCGGCACCAACGACCTGACGCAATACACGCTCGCCATCGACCGTGCCGACAATGCCGTGGCACACCTGTTCGATCCGATGCACCCGGCCGTGCTGCAACTGATTGCCCGGACCATCCGCGAAGCCAACCGGGCCGGCGTGCCGGTGGCGGTCTGCGGCGAGATGGCTGGTGATCCCGGCATGACGCGCCTGCTGCTGGGCATGGGCCTGCGCGAATTCTCGATGCATCCGGCGCAGCTGTTGCGGGTCAAGCAGGAAGTCCTGCACGCCGATTGCACCCGTCTCGAGCCGCTCGTCGACCAGGTGCTCAGCGCCTACGAACCCGAGGAGCAGGAAGCCGCGCTGCGGCAACTCGCTAAGCCCTAGGACGCAAAGGGTTTTTCTGCAAGTTTGCGCATAATCGTCACTTTTGCATGATGAATGTGCGCCAAAAATGGCTTGCAACGCTTCCGGACGTGATGCAGATCCCACCTTTGCACATGTGGCTTAATGGGAATTGTTATCATTTTCGATCTTTGGTATTCTGACGTTCATTCGAGCGGCAAGCCGGTGCCGCCAGCCCCCAAGGAGGGAGTTGTGTACGTCTGCATCTGCAACCAGATTACCGATCGCGAAATCCATGGAGCCGCTCTTCTGGGCGTCGAGACCCTCGACGAACTGGCCGAGACGCTTGGCGTCGGGACCTGCTGCGGCCGGTGCCGCGAGTGCGCCCACGAGGTGCTGCAGGAAGGCGTAGCCGCCGTGCGAAACGTGACTGCTGCCACGATCGGGAGCATCCAGGTTGTGGAGATTTCTACCTGTTCGGTGTCCACCACATGTACCATAATGGACACTCGGGACCCGGCAGTCGCGAACGACCAGCGTCAGGCGTTGGTGGCTTGAACGCGCCCATGAACTGAAACGGGGTTCACGGCGCGTTTTCGCGCATTCTTGCTTCGACTGCAAACGGCGCCTCTGGCGCCGTTCGTGTTTTGGCGCGGGCCCGATGCAACAGGAGCCACCCATGAAAGGTGACAAAAAGGTCATCCAGCATCTGAATGCCCAGCTCAAGAACGAGCTGACCGCGATCAACCAGTATTTCCTGCACGCGCGCATGTATCGCCATTGGGGCCTGAAGAAGCTCGGCGAGGTGGAGTACAAGGAATCGATCGGCGAAATGAAGCACGCCGACCGGCTGATCGACCGCATCCTGATGCTCGACGGCCTGCCCAACCTGCAGGACCTGCACAAGCTGCTGCTCGGCGAAGACACGCCGGAGATGCTCAAGTGCGACCTGAAGCTCGAGCAGGGCGCGCATGCCACCGTGAAGGAAGGGATTGCATACTGTGAATCCGTTGGCGACTATGTCAGCCGCGAGATCCTGGTCGATATCCTCACCGACACCGAGGAGCACATCGAATACCTGGAGACGCAGCTGGACCTGATCGACAAGGTCGGCCTGCAGAACTACCTGCAGTCGCAGATGGAGCCGGGCGAGCAGTAAGCCGCCAGTTCCTGCCGGGCTGCCTTTTCGGGTGGCCGGCATCCCCGCGTGGCGCATCCGGGCGCCGCCGCCTTGTTTGCCCACCTGCAGTAACCCTTCTCATTCCAATTCTTTTCTTCATCCAGACCGCCGTACAGGAGCCATGACCATGGCCAAATCCATTCGCCTGACGCAGGGCAGCCACGGGGCCGGCTGTGGCTGCACCATTTTCCCCAATATGCCCGACGTGATCCGCGCCGGTGCGGAACTCGCCACTGTCGTTGAACGCGTCGTGCGCCGGAGGTGGTCTGATGCGTGAGGACACCGGCGACTTCCGGCAGCTGTTTCTGAGCGGCGCGCCGATGATGGATGTGCGGGCGCCACTGGAGTTTGCGCGCGGCGCTTTCCCGGGCACCGTCAGCTTGCCGCTGATGGATGACGAGGAGCGGCATCAGGTCGGCCTTTGCTATGCGCAGGCGGGGCAGGACGCGGCGATCGAACTGGGTCATCGCCTGGTGTCGGGCGATATCAAGGCCGCGCGGCTAGCGCAATGGGCGGCGTTTGCCCGCGCGCATCCGGACGGCTACCTGTACTGCTTCCGTGGCGGCCTGCGCTCGCAGATCGTGCAGCGGTGGCTGCGCGACGAGGCGGGCATCGAATACCCGCGCGTGACCGGCGGCTACAAGGCCATGCGCAGCTTCCTGATCGACGTGACGGAGCAAGCCGCGGCCACGCGGGATATTCTCGTGCTTGGCGGCATGACCGGGACCGGCAAGACCGACGTCATCGACGAGGTGCCGGCGGCCGTGGACCTGGAGGGGCTGGCCCGTCACCGCGGCTCCGCGTTTGGCCGCCGCGCGCAGGCGCAACCGCCGCAGGTCGATTTCGAGAATGCGCTGGCCATCGACCTGCTGCGGCGGGCCGATGCCGGCTACCGCGCGCTGGTGGTCGAGGACGAGGGCCGCTTCATCGGCGGCCGGGACCTGCCCAAGGTGCTGTGGCAGCGCATGCAGGCGAGCCCGCTGGTGTGGCTGGAGGCGCCATTCGACGAGCGCGTCGAACGCGTGTTGCGAGACTATGTGCTGGGCCTGGCAGCCGAGCACATCGACCAGCTCGGTCCGGAGGCCGGTTTCGAGGCGTATGCGGCGCGTCTGCGTGATGCCATGGCGGCAATCTCCCCGCGCCTGGGCGGCGAGCGCTACGCGCGGCTGTCGACGCTGCTCGAGCAGGCGCTGGTCCGCCAGTCGGAGCAAGGCGAAACCGGCTTGCATCGTTGCTGGATCGAAGTGCTGTTGCGCGACTACTACGACCCGATGTACGCCTACCAGAAGCAGAACCGAGCGGAGCGCATCGTGTTCCGCGGCGACCGCGCCGCGGTGACCGAGTGGCTGCGCGAGCGCTCCGCGCGTTGAGCTTGGCCGGCGTTGCGCTAGTGTCCCGCGCAGACCGGGCAGTCCGGCGTCCGCGCGAGCTGCATCGTGGTCCACTCCATCGTCATGGCATTGACCATCAGCAGCCGGCCGGCCAGGCTTTGGCCCACGCCGCTGAGCAGCTTGAGCGCTTCGGCAGCCTGCACGGTGCCGACCATGCCCACCAGCGGCGCGAACACGCCCATGGTGGCGCAGGCGACTTCGGGCGCTGGCTCTGACGGCGGGAACAGGCAGGCGTAGCACGGCGCGTCGTCGCGGCGCCGGTCGAACACACTGATCTGGCCGTCGAAGCGCAGCGCCGCGCCAGACACCAGCGGCACGCGGTGCCGTACGCAGGCACGGTTGACGGCCTGGCGTGTGGCGAAGTTGTCGCAGCAATCGAGCACCACGTCAGCCTGCGCCACGAGCTGGTCCAGCTCCGCATCGCCGACGCGGGTTGCGATGATTTCCACCTGCACGCCCGGGTTGATGCGCAGCATCCCTTCGCGCGCCGATTCCACCTTCAGGCGGCCGACGTTTTCCGTGGTGTGGATGATCTGGCGCTGCAGGTTGGTCAGGTCCACGTGGTCGTTGTCGACCACGCTGATCCGCCCGACGCCGGCCGACGCCAGGTAGGGCAGGGCCGCGGCGCCCAGGCCGCCGGCGCCGATCACCAGCGCGCGGGCGCCCAGCAGGCGTTCCTGGCCTTCGATGCCCAGTTCATCGAGCAGGATATGGCGCGAGTAGCGCAGCAGTTGATCGTCGTTCATGGCATCAGGCTCAGGACAGGGCCCGGAGGCAACTTAGGGCCGGGCGTGCAATGTAAAAAGCGGCCCCGCGGGGCCGCTTCTGGTCAGGGTGCCGCTCAGGGCGAGGGCGCCTTGCCGGTCGGCGTGCCCAGCGGCGCGCCCATCGGCGCGCTCGCCGGGGGCTGCTTGGCCGGCGCCGGCGCAGGCTTGGCCGCCGGGGCGCTGGGGCTCTTCTTCGCCGGTGCGGCCTTGGCCGGCTTGTCGGCGGGCGGGTTGGTTTCGAGCTTCGACTTGGAACGCTTGACCGGCTGGCCGTCGAGCTGGGCGATGGCCTGCTGCAGCATGAAGTCGTCGGCCGAGCCGAATTCGATCGGCTTCTTGCGGCGATCCTTCTCGCGCTCTTCCGGCGTCTTCTTCGCGTTTTCCTCTTCCAGGCGGCGCAGTTCTTCCACGCGGCGCTGTTCGCGCTCGTTCATTTCCGGCTCTTCCGATTCCTGCTTGTTGTGCAGGTGGCGCTCGGTGTCGATCTCGCGGGTGATCAGCGCGTCGTCCGGATCGCCGTCCGCGTTCTGGTCGACCGGGATGTCCGGGCGGATGCCCTTGGCCTGGATCGACTTGCCCGTCGGCGTGTAGTAGTACGCGATGGTCAGCTTGATGCCGGTGTCATTGGTCAGCGGCCGCACGGTCTGCACCGAACCCTTGCCGAACGTGGTCTTGCCCATGATCAGCGCGCGGTGGTGATCCTGCAGCGCGCCGGCCACGATCTCGGACGCCGACGCCGAATAGGCGTTGGTCAGCACGACCATCGGGATCTTCTTGTACAGCGCCGGCAGGTCCTTGAGCGGATCGTCCTCGATCGACGACAGGCGGTAGTTATTGAAGGTCGCCTTGTACACGCGCTTGGCGTCGGCAACCTGGCCGTTGGTGGAGACCACGGTAGAGTCTTCCGGCAGGAACGCCGCTGCCACGCCGACCGCGCCTTGCAGCACGCCGCCGCCGTTGTTGCGCAGGTCCAGGACGATGCCCTTCAGGCCCGGGTTCTTCTGCGCCATCTCGTTCAGCCTGCGTCCCAGGTCCGCCACCGTGCGTTCCTGGAAGCTGGTCAGGCGCACCCAGCCGATGGTGTTGTTGTCCAGCATCTTGGTCTTGACCGACTGGACGCGGATTTCGGCGCGGGTGATCGAAACCGGGAAGGTCCGTTCCTCGCTCTTGCGATAGATCGTCAGCGTGACCTTGGTGCCCGGTTCACCGCGCATGCGCTTGACCGCCTGCTCCAGCGGCAGGCCGCGCACGGGCTTGTCATCGATACGGGTGATCAGGTCTCCGGGCTGGATGCCGGCGCGGAACGCGGGCGTGTCCTCGATCGGGTTGATGACCTTGACCAGTCCTTCTTCCTGCGAGATCTCGATGCCCAGGCCGGCGAAGCGGCCGCGCGTGCCTTCCTGCAGTTCCTTGAAGTCCTTTTCGTCCAGGTAGGCCGAGTGCGGGTCGAGGCTGGCGACCATGCCCTTGATGGCTTCGGTCAGCAGCTTCTTGTCATCGACCGGCTCAACATATTCGCGCTTGATCTGCCCGAAGATGTCGGCCATCAGCCGCAGCTGGTCCAGCGGCAACGGGCCGGAAGAATTCTGCGCGGTTGCCGAAATCTGCAGCGTGGCCAGCACGCCGGCGACAAGTCCGACCGAAACGAGACTGATGTTCTTGAGCGTCTTACGCATGAGGGCTGCCTGAACGTGTACGTAGGGGGATTATGCCGGCTGCAGCCGCCACGCGTGGGGCGCGGGGCGGTTTGTCCGACAGTATAAGTGGGTGTGAAGAAAAAGGCCTGTCACGTACCGGCGGTCGGTGGGCGGCCGCACCATGGCTGGTGCAGGTCGCCCGGCGGGCTTTCAGCGCGCCTTGCCCTGGCTGGCCACGGCCGCCAGGGAGGCGGCGATGGCTTCCTGGTCGCCCAGGTAGTAGTGGCGCAGGGGGCGCAGGTTGGCGTCCAGCTCATAGACGAGCGGGGTGCCGTTGGGGATGTTGAGGCCGACGATATCGTCATCCGAGATCTGATCCAGGTATTTCACGAGGGCGCGGATGCTGTTGCCGTGAGCGGCGATGACCACGCGCTTGCCCGATTGGATGTCGGGCGCGATGGATTCGTTCCATAGCGGCAGCACGCGGGCCACGGTGTCCTTCAGACATTCGGTCAGCGGGATTTGTTCGCGCGGAACGCTCGCGTAGCGCGGATCGTCGTACGAGGCACGCGGATCGGTAGGTTCCAGCGCGGGCGGCGGGGTGTCGTAGCTGCGGCGCCACACCAGCACCTGCTCGTCGCCGAACTTGGCGGCGGTTTCCGCCTTGTTCAGGCCGGCCAGCGCGCCGTAGTGGCGTTCGTTCAGGCGCCACTCGTTGCGCACCGGAATCCACATCTGGTCCATTTCGTCCTGCACGTGCCACAGCGTGCGGATGGCCCGCTTGAGCACCGAGGTGTAGGCCACGTCGAAGGCGAAGCCGGCATCCTTGAGCAGCTTGCCGGCCAGGCGGGCCTGGGCGGCGCCGGTTTCGGTCAGGTCGACGTCGACCCAGCCGGTGAAGCGGTTTTCGAGATTCCACGTCGACTCGCCATGGCGGATAAGGACTAGCTTGTACATGCTGCTGCTTCCAGAGTGTAGGTAACCTGCGTGCGCCGGTATCGCCCCATGCGCGTCGCCATGTGCCAGCCAGGCAACAATGAGGCGACAATGGCCGCTGTGCCTGACAGCGGAGGCCCGGACACCAAACCGCGTATTTTATAATGCCGCCGACCCAACCCAACGGAACGCCAACGTGAATTTCTTCGCCGACTATAACAACCTTGCCCTGATCGCACTTGCCGTGGTCTCCGGCGGACTGCTCGCCTGGCCCACGATTGCCCGCGGCACCGGCGGAAAAGCCGTCAATACGGTGACCGCCACCCAGCTGATCAACAAGCGCGGCGCCGTGGTGGTCGACATCCGTGATGCCTCCGAGTATGCCAAGGGCCACCTGCCGCAGGCCAAGAGCGCCCCGCTGGCCGAGTTGGCCACGCGCGCGGCCGGTCTTGCAAAGGACAAGGCCGTCCCCATCATCGTGGTATCCCAGACTGGCCAGGGCCTCGGCAAGGCTCAGGCAGCGCTGAAGGAAGCCGGGTACAGTGAGACCTATGCCCTTGAAGGCGGCCTCGCCGCCTGGCAGCAGGCCGGTCTTCCGGTCATCAAGTAAGCCGCGCCCGACTGGCCGGCCTGTCCGTCACATCGCGCCGGACCCTGCATCTGGCAGGGCCGTGGCGTTTGAGTATCGAAGGAGATTCAGCATGGCCCGCGTCGTCATGTACAGCACGGTGGTGTGTCCCTATTGCGTGATGGCCGAGCGCCTGCTCAAGGCCAAGGGCGTAGAGACGATCGAGAAGATCCTGATCGACCGCGAACCCGGCAAGCGCGAAGAAATGATGTCGCGCACCGGCCGCCGTACCGTGCCGCAGATCTATATCGACGACACCCATGTTGGCGGTTTCGACGATCTCTCAGCGCTGGACCGCCAGGGCGGCCTGTCGCCGCTGCTGGCTGCCTGAGCCCGCTCCGGCGCGGGTGATATTGCCACCCGCGTCATGTACCATATGCGTTTTCCAACCGGGCGCAGGCTCGTGCCGATACCGGCCGCCACGCCCAACGCCCATCCCGGAAGCCTTTCATGAGCGACCAGCAAAACACCCAGCAGGAAGACCAACCCTTCTTCAACATCCAGCGCGTGTACCTCAAGGACATGTCGCTCGAGCAGCCGAATTCGCCGGGCATCTTCCTGGAATCGGAAGCGCCGTCGGTCGAAGTGCAGGTCAACGTGGCCGCTTCGCAGCTGCAGGAAGGCATCTTCGAAGTGGTGGTGACGGGCACCGTGACGACCAAGGTCCAGGAAAAGGTCGCCTTCCTCGTGGAAGCGCACCAGGCCGGCATCTTCGACATCCGCAACGTGCCGGTCGAGCAGCTCGACCCGCTGCTGGGCATTGCCTGCCCGACGATCCTGTATCCGTACCTGCGCGGCAATATCGCCGACGTGATCACGCGCGCCGGCTTCCAGGCCATCCACCTGTCGGAAATCAACTTCCAGGCCCTGTACGAGCAGCGCCTGCAGGCCGCCATGGAAGAAGCCCAGGCCGCCGGCGGCGGCAACAGCAACAGCGGCATCGTGATGCCCGACGGCAGCCAGGCTCGCCACTGATCCCGCAGTCCCGCACTGCCTGACGAAACGGGGCCGCGGCCCCGTTTTGCCTTTCCGGGGCACGCACACCGGATTACCATCGATTGCGCCGATCCACCGTTCGAGCCGCCATGAAACTGACCTTCCTCGGTGCGGGTGCCTGGGGTACCGCACTCGCCAGCCATGCCGCCGTCAACCATGACGTGATCCTGTGGGGGCGCGATCCTGCCCAGCTTGCCGCGATCGGGGCCAGCGGCAGCAACGATGCCTATCTGCCTGGTGTGCGGCTCTCCGAGCGGCTGCGTGTCGAGGCCGATTTCGAGCGGGCGGTCGCTCATGCCGCCGACGATCCGGACGGTCTCGTGGTGGTCGCCACGCCGGTCTCGGGCCTGCGCGAGATGACCCGCAGGCTGGCCACGCGCGGCGAGGGCCATGTCCGCATGCTGTGGCTGTGCAAGGGCTTCGAAGCCGGCACGCACGCGCTGCCGCACCAGATGGTGCGCGAGGAACTCGATGTCGCCGGCCGCAGCAGCGGCTTCGACTACGGCGTGCTGACCGGGCCCAGCTTTGCCCGCGAAGTGGCAATGGGTTTGCCGTGCGCGCTGACGGTGGCGTGCAGCGTCCCTGAACTTGCCGACTGTGCGCAGGCCGCTTTCCATCACCACGCCATGCGCATCTACGGCAGCGACGACCTGACCGGCGTCGAGGTTGGCGGCGCCGTGAAGAACGTGCTGGCGATTGCCACCGGCGCCAGCGATGGCCTCGGCCTGGGCCTGAACGCACGCGCCGCGCTGGTGACGCGCGGCCTGGCGGAAATGACTCGCCTGGGCCTGGCGCTCGGCGGGCGCGTGGAAACGTTCATGGGCCTGGCCGGAGTGGGCGACCTGATCCTGACCGCCACCGGCGACCTGTCGCGCAACCGCAAGGTCGGCCAGCAACTCGCGGCTGGGCAGACTCTGGAGCAGATCCTGGCCGGTCTCGGCCACGTCGCCGAAGGCGTGCGTTGCGCGCAGGCCGTGGCGGCACTGGCCGCTGTCCACAAGGTCGAGATGCCGATCACGCGTGCCGTGTGCGCCGTGCTGTTCGAAGGCCTGAGCGCCGCCGATGCCGTGGCACAACTGCTGCAGCGCGACGCGCGCGACGAATAGCCGCCTTCCAGTTTCTTTCCGACCTCGACATCGCATGACTTCCCGTCGCCACACGCTGATCGCGATTGCCTGTGCCTGCGCCGCCAGCGCTGTTTCCCCGGCCTGGGCCGACACCTGGCCGTCGCGGCCGCTGCGCATGGTGGTGCCGTTCCCGGCGGGATCGTCGCCGGACCTGATCGCGCGCATCCTCACGGAAAAACTGGCGGCCACGCTCGGGCAGCCGGTGGTGGTGGAAAACCGTCCCGGCGCCGGCGGCAATATCGGCACCGGCATGGTGGCGAAGGCCTCGCCCGATGGCTACACGCTGCTCTTCACGATCAACGGGCCGCTGGTGACGGCGCCATCGCTGTCGCGCAACCTCGGCTATGACCCGTTCCGCCAGCTGGCCCCGGTCACGCTGGTGGCGACGTCGCCCAATGTGCTGGTGGTCGATGCAAGGCTGCCCGTGCAAAACGTGCGCGAATTCGTGGCGCTGGCCAAATCGAAGGCCGGCGCGCTGAACTACGGCTCGGTCGGCAATGGCAGCGCCGCGCACCTGGCGATGGAGCAGCTCAAGGCCATGGCCGGCATCGACCTGCAGCACGTGCCCTATCCGGGCTTCCCGCAGGTCACCACGGCGATGGTCGGCGGGCAGATCCAGGCCGGCTTCATGGTGCCCGCGATTGCGATGCCGCTGGTCAATGCGGGCAAGCTGCGCATCCTGGCGGTCACCACCACGGGGCGCACGGGCGTGCTGCCTTCGGTGCCGACCGTCGCGGAATCGGGCTATCCGGGATTCGAAGCGATTTCATGGCAGGCGGTGCTGGCGCCGGCGGGCACACCACCGGCGATCATCGACCGGCTCTACCGTGAGCTGGTCGCCATCATTGGCAGCGCCGACGTGCGCGAGAAGATGCGCGCGCAGTATTTCGTGCCGGCCGGCACGGCCCCGGCATCGCTGCGCCAGACCATGGCGAGCGAGAAAGTGCGCTGGGACAAGGTGATCCGCGCCGCGGGCGTGCAGCCCGAATAACGGTCACAAAGCTCGCGCTCAGGCGCCGCCGGCAAAGCCGTTCTGACGCCAGGCTTCGAAGACGACCACCGCCACGGTGTTCGACAGGTTCAGGCTGCGGTTATTGGGCCGCATCGGCAGGCGGATGCGCTGCGACGCCGGAAACCCTTCGCGCCGTTCCGGCGCCAGCCCGCGCGTCTCGGAGCCGAACACGAACCAGTCGCCAGGCTGGAAACTCACTTGCCCGAACGGCGTGGAGCCATGCGTGGTGAGCGCGAACATGCGGGTCGGGTCGGGCTGTTCGCTGGCCATCAGCGCGTCCCAGTTGTCATGCACGCGCATGGTCGCGTACTCGTGATAATCGAGTCCCGCGCGCCGCATGCGGGCGTCTTCCAGCGGAAATCCCAGCGGCTTCACCAGGTGCAATTGCGCACCGGTGTTGGCGCACAGGCGGATCACATTGCCGGTATTGGGCGGGATCTCCGGTTCGACCAGGACGACGTTGAACATGGGGGACTTCCTTGCAAAGGGGGGGCATCGAAAACGGTGCGCAGCTTACCGCGCGACCGCGGCGCTGTCATCCGCGCTGTCATCCGCTCAGGGCGTGCGCAGTGCCACGATCACGCTGACCCGCGCCGCACCGTGCGCTTTGAGCGTGCGCGCCGCTTCATCCAGCGTAGCGCCCGAGGTCATGACGTCATCGACCAGGCCGATGTGCCTGCCCGCCAGCGACTGCCGGCGGCCCAGGCGGAATGCACCGCGCACGTTCAACTGCCGATGCGCCAGATCCAGCAAGTGCTGGGTGGCGATGTCGCGCGGTCGCTCGAGCAGCACGGGGTCGCTGGGTACGCCCAGGTGGCGCGCGAGCGGCCGGGCGATCTCCCAGGCCTGGTTGAAGCCGCGTTCGGCCAGCCGTTGCGGCGACAGCGGTATCGGTGCGATCACGTCCGGCCGTAGCGCGCCGGTGCGTAACCCGCGCTGCATCCGCTCCGCCAGCGCGGTCGCGAGCCAGCTGGCCAGTGGCAGCACCTTGCCGTACTTCAGTGCCAACACCAGCGAGTCCTGAGGGAACGCGTAGTCGCCCAGCGTGACGGCCTGGTCGAATGCGGGGCGGTGCTGGGCGCAGGCCGGGCACGGCTCGCCGGGCGCCCGGCCCATCGCGCAGACCGGGCAGCGCGACACCGGGTAGAGCAGGTCGCTGACGCAGTCGCGGCACACCACTTCGTCCTGCACCACGCCGCAGAGCGCACAGGCGCACGGCAACAGCGCACGCGTCAGCCCGCGCGCATGCCCGGCGGCTTTCGCGATGCGCGCGTATACTTGCCGTCCAGCCGCCCGCCAACGCGCGCGGCCGCCATGCGCGGTGTCTGCTGCCGCGACTTCCCCGTCTTCCTGTTGCCTGGTTTTCCCGTGTCCCTGCATGCCGCCGATTCCCCCGATGCCTTCCTGCCGCCCACGCGCCTGACCCGGCTGGCCTTCGACCGGCGCAGCGCCGCGTTCGGCCAGCTCGACTTCCTGCTCGGCGAGATCGGCCGCCGCATGCAGGAGCGCATGGAAGTCGTGCGCCTGGCGCCGCAGCGCGCGCTGGATCTTGGCTGCGGGCATGGCCAGGGGCTGGCGGGCCTGCGGGCACGCTTTCCCGATGCGCAGATCGCCGGCCTCGATATCTCCGGCGCGATGCTGGCCGAAGCGGGGCAACGCGATCCGCAGCGGAGGCCCGGCTGGGTTGGCCGCCTGCTTGGCAAGCGCCCGCTGTTCGATCTGGTCCAGGGCGATCTTGCCACATTGCCTTTTGCGCCCGGCAGCTTCGACCTGCTGTGGTCCAACCTGGCGCTGCACTGGCATCCGGAGCCGCACCGCGTGTTTCCCGAATGGCATCGCGTGACGCGGGACGAAGGCCTGGCGATGTTTTCGCTGTTCGGTCCCGATACGCTGCGCGAGCTGCGCGCGGCCTTCGCCGAGGTCGATGCCGCGCCCCATACGTTGCGCTTTGTCGACATGCACGACATCGGCGACATGCTGGTCCACAGCGGCTGGTCCACGCCGGTGATGGACATGGAAACGCTGACCGTGACCTACGAATCGCCCGAGACGCTGCTGCGCGAGGTCCAGGCCTTCGGTGGCTTGCGCGCGCACCCGGACGCGCGCCACGCCGGCCTGCATGGCCGGCGCTGGCACGAGGCGGTCTGCGCGGCCCTGGCGCGCCGGCGCGACGCCGATGGGGTGATCCCGCTGAGCTTCGAGATCGTCTATGGCCACGCGTGGAAACTGCCCTCGCGTGGTGCGCAGCAGCTCGATGAGCAGGGCCATGCCGTGGTGCCGCTGGACAAGATTGGCCGGGCAAGACCGCGTCGCTGAACGCGGCGTCGAGCGGTTACGACTGTATTGACTTTCGTGTCGCGGCACGATGTGCCCATCGCCCGCAAAGCCGCGCCGGCATTGGCTTTACGGGTAATCCAATGGATAGCGTCTAAGCATAAATCCTTACGGCGCGCAAGCGCTTTGGTCAATGTGCGGCCTTGTCCGGGTATGCGAAGCGCCCTATAATGCGCCAGTTTGTCGCAGTGGTCCCCTGGCACAAGAACGTCCTGGAGTTGCACTCGCAAGGTGCACTCCTGGCGCAATCGTCCCGGGTGTGCATCCAAATGCAGAGTGGTTGGCGATGCAAGACTTGGGTATCGCATTCCAGACGGCAAGTGGTGACTCCGGCGGAAATCTCGACGGACCTCCTCCCGCGCCCCACGACTGGCTGATGAAGCGGAATTGCTCGCTTTCCCCACGCCAGGTCGGCTGGTTTTACCTCTCGATCTTCACTGTCTCGCTTGCCATCGCGTTGTTTTTCGCGGTGCAAGGGTCCTGGCTCGTGCTGCCGTTTGCCGGCCTGGACCTGCTCGGACTGGGGATTGCTCTGCTTGTGTACGCACGTCATGCGACGGACTATGAGCGTGTCAGCATCAACGATGGCGTGCTGGTCGTGGAGACAGCCAGCGCGCAGCGGTTGACGCGCGAGGAATTCAACCCGCACTGGGTGCGGGTCGAACTGGGGGAATCGCCCCGCGCACTGGTAACGCTGCGCTCGGGCGGGCGCGATGTGCAGGTGGGGTGCTATCTGGACCTGCACAGGCGGCGCAAGTTCGCCCAGGAGCTCGCAGCGGCCCTGCGCCGCCTCTGAGAGGTGGCAGGGGCGGAGGCGGGGGCAGATTTGAATCTGTAAATTGGGTAGATAACAAATGAAAATGTGGAAGAAGGCATCCGCAGTTTGCCTGGCGAGCGCATCCCTGCTTGCCAGCCAGGCGGCCCTGGCGGTCAGTGACATGCCCGGCGGTCCCGCCGTGCGTCAGCTGAACCTGACCGAGCCGGTCACCAAGATCGCCGAGCAGATTCACTGGCTGAACTGGATGATGCTGATCATCTGCACGGTGATCTTCGTCGCCGTGTTCGGCGTGATGTTCTATTCCATCTTCACGCACCGCAAGGCCAAGGGTGCCAAGTCCGCCTCCTTCCACGAAAGCATCACGGTCGAAGTGGTCTGGACCATCGTCCCGTTCCTGATCGTGATCGCCATGGCCCTGCCGGCGACGAAGACCGTCGTGGCCATGAAGGACACCACCAATTCCGACGTCACCATCAAGGCCACCGGCTACCAGTGGAAGTGGGGCTACGACTACCTGAAGGGCGAGGGCGAAGGCATTTCCTTCGTGTCGACCCTGACCACCCCGCGTGAACAGATCAATAACGAAGCGCCGAAGTCCAACACCTACCTGATGGAGGTGGACAACGAGCTGGTGGTGCCCGTCAACAAGAAGGTGCGCATCGTCACCACGGCCAATGACGTGATCCACGCCTGGATGATCCCGGCCTTCGGCGTCAAGCAGGATGCGATCCCCGGCTTCGTGCGCGACACCTGGTTCAAGGCCGAGAAGATCGGCGTGTACCGCGGCCAGTGCGCCGAACTCTGCGGCAAGGAACACGCCTTCATGCCGATCGTCGTGCGCGTCGTGTCCGACGCCGACTACACCAAGTGGGTCGACGGCAAGAAGAAGGAAATGGCCGCCAAGGCCGATGATCCGAACAAGACCTGGACGCTGGACGAGATGAAGGTCCGCGGCGAGAAGGTCTACACCGCCAACTGCGCGGTCTGCCACCAGCCCAACGGCAAGGGCGGCGGCGCATTCCCGGCGCTGGACGGCTCCAAGATCGTGAACGGCCCCAAGGCCGGCCAGATGCACATCATGCTGGAAGGCAAGAACGCCATGCCGTCGTGGAAGCAGCTGTCCGATACCGAACTGGCCGCGGCCATGACCTACGTGCGCAACAGCTGGAGCAACAAGACCGGCGAAGTGATCCAGCCCAGCGACTTCGTGAATGCCCGCGCCGGCAAGTTCCCCGAAGGCGGCGGCGCCGCGGGCGGCGAGGCACCGAAGGCGGACGCCAAGCCCGCCAAGGACCAGGGCAGCAAGCAGGCCAGCATCGCGGGCAACCGCAGCGCGGGCTGACCGGCTGAAGACAGGACAGGATTAGAGGAGCATTTGCGATGAGTACTGCTACCCACGACGCAATCGGCCATCCGCACGATCACGCGCACGACGATCACGCGCACGATCACCCGCATGGCTGGCGCCGCTGGTTGTTCGCGACCAACCACAAGGACATCGGCACGCTGTACCTGCTGTTTTCGTTCACCATGCTGCTGTCTGGCGGCGTGCTGGCGCTGCTGATCCGCCTGGAGCTGTTCGAGCCGGGCCTGCAGTTCTTCCGCCCCGAACTGTTCAACCAGTTCACCACCATGCACGGCCTGGTCATGGTGTTCGGCGCGATCATGCCGGCCTTCGTCGGCTTCGCCAACTGGATGATCCCGCTGCAGATCGGCGCCTCCGACATGGCGTTCGCGCGCATGAACAACTTCAGCTTCTGGCTGATGCCGCCGGCCGCGCTGCTGCTGGCCGGCTCGTTCTTCGCGCCGGGCGGCGCCACCGCCGCCGGCTGGACGCTGTATGCGCCGCTGTCGGTGCAGATGGGTCCGGGCATGGACATGGCCATTTTCGCCATGCACATCATGGGCGCGTCGTCGATCATGGGCTCGATCAACATCATCGTGACCATCCTCAACATGCGCGCCCCGGGCATGACGCTGATGCGGATGCCGATGTTCTGCTGGACCTGGCTGATCACCGCCTACCTGCTGATCGCCGTGATGCCCGTGCTGGCCGGCGCCATCACCATGGTGCTGACCGACCGCCACTTCGGCACGAGCTTCTTCTCGGCCGCGGGCGGTGGCGACCCGGTGATGTACCAGCATATCTTCTGGTTCTTCGGGCATCCCGAGGTGTACATCATGATCCTGCCGGCGTTCGGCATCATCTCGCACGTGGTACCGGCCTTCGCGCGCAAGCGCCTGTTCGGCTACAGCTCGATGGTGTACGCCACGGCGTCGATCGCCATCCTGTCGTTCATCGTGTGGGCACACCACATGTTCACGACCGGCATGCCGGTGACGGGCCAGCTGTTCTTCATGTACGCGACCATGCTGATCGCGGTGCCGACGGCCGTGAAGATCTTCAACTGGATTGCGACGATGTGGCGCGGCTCGATGACCTTCGAGACCCCGATGCTGTTCGCGATCGGCTTCATCTTCGTATTCACCATCGGCGGCTTCACCGGCCTGATGCCGGCGGTCGCCCCGATCGACATCCAGTTGCAGGACACCTACTTCATCGTGGCGCACTTCCACTACGTGCTGGTGGCCGGCTCGCTGTTCGCGCTGTTCGCGGGCTTCTACTACTGGGGTCCGAAGTGGAGCGGTTTCATGTACAACGAAACCCGCGGCCAGATCCACTTCTGGGGTTCGCTGATCTTCTTCAACGTGACCTTCTTCCCGATGCACTTCCTGGGCCTGGCCGGCATGCCGCGCCGCTATGCCGATTATCCGACCCAGTTCGCGGACTTCAACGCGATCGCGTCGATCGGGGCACTGGGCTTCGGCCTGATGCAGGTGTACTTCTTCTTCTTCGTGGTGCTGCCGTCCTACCGTGGCGGCGAGAAGGCCGCGGACAAGCCCTGGGATGGTGCCGAGGGCCTGGAGTGGACCGTGCCGTCGCCGGCGCCGTTCCACACCTTTGAAGTGCCGCCGCAAGTTCGCTAAGCACTGAACGCAACAAGGCACGGAGGGCGCCAGCCGCCTTCCGTGCCGGCAGGTAATACAAGATGCAGAAGATGCAGGCTCCACAAAAAAAACCATCGCAAGCAGGCCAGAAAGCCGCCAACCGGCGCCTGGGACTGATCCTGTTTTCCATCGTGGTGGTTTTCTTTCTGGGGTTCTTCGCCAAGATGGTGTTCCTTGGCTGAAGCTGCGGGGTAGCGGGGAAGCGGGATGAGCGTCGATCAGCAGGAGCAGCAGCAAGGTCAGGGCAGGGAAGCCGACAAGCGGTTCAACCGCGGCATGATGCTGCGGCTGGTCGTGATCGTTGGCGTGATGTTCGGCTTTGGCTACGCGCTGGTGCCGCTGTACAAGAAGATCTGCGACCTCACCGGGATCAACGTGGTGACCACGCGCGAGCTGTATGGCGGCTCGCTCAAGAACACGCAGGTCGACACGAGCCGCACCGTCACGGTGGAGTTCGATTCGAACGCGCGCGGTCCCTTTGCCTTCCGTCCGGTGAAGAACAGCATGCAAGTGCATCCGGGCGAGATGGTGACGATCGTCTACGAGGTGGCCAACGGGCAGTCGCGCGATATCTCGGCGCAGGCGATCCCGAGCTACGCGCCCAAGCAGGCGACCGAGTACTTCAAGAAGCTCGAGTGCTTCTGCTTCAAGCAGCAGACGCTCAAGGCCAAGGAAGCACGCGAGATGCCGGTGGTATTCGTGATCGATCCGAAGCTGCCGAAGGACGTGAAGAACATCACGCTGTCGTACACCTTCTTTGAAGTGGGTACGCCGGTGGCGCAGGCACCGCAGGGCGCGCTGGAAAGCCCGCCTGCGGCGCGCAGCGGCGGCTGAGGCAGGAGGAAACGCCGTGGACGAGTTGAAAGACGCGGTCAAGCGCAAGATGTCGTTCGCGCAGACCATGCGTGCGGTGTTGTGGTCGTTCATCGGCCTGCGCAAGGGCGCGGAGCACGAGAGCGACATGGCCAGGCTGAACCCGGTGCATGTGGTCATTGCCGGGGTGATCGCGGCGGTTGTGTTCATCGCGATCCTGGTCACGATCGTACGGGTCGTGGTCAGTTCGGCCGCGGCCTAGCAGGGCAGGTAGGGTAGACAGAAAAGCAGTGCCGCCGGCGGCCAGGGAGACAAGGCCGCCGGGTGTGCCGATATAACGATTGAACCAAGACTCTGAGCTGGAGATAAAAGAATGAGTGCGAATCGCGCAAACGCTCCGTACTACTTCGTACCGGGACCGTCGCGCCACCCGATCACGGCAGCCATCGGCCTGCTGATGACCGGCGCCGGCGCTGCCGGCTGGGTGAACGGACAGCACTGGGCGCCGTACCTGTGCGGCTTCGGCCTGCTGTGGTTCCTGTTCGTGCTCAAGAGCTGGTTCGGCGACGCCATCGGTGAATCCGAAGGGGGCATGTACGGCAAGAACATCGACCTGTCGTTCCGCTGGTCGATGGGCTGGTTCATCTTCTCCGAAGTGATGTTCTTCGCGGCCTTCTTCGGCGCGCTGTTCTATGCCCGCACCATCGCCATGCCGTGGCTGGGCGACCTCGACAACAAGATCCTGTGGCCTGACTTCGCCGCCGTATGGCCCAACACCGGCCCCGCCGGCGTGGTCGAGACCTTCCAGACCATGGGTCCGTGGCCGATCCCGACCATCAACACGGCACTGCTGCTGATGTCGGGCGTGACGCTGACCTGGGCGCACCACGCGCTGCTGGCAGGCAAGCGCAGCCAGCTGATCCAGGGGCTGGTGCTGACCATCCTGCTCGGCGCGATCTTCATGTGCTTCCAGGCGTACGAGTACATGCACGCTTACTCGGAACTGAACCTGAAGCTCACCTCGGGCGTGTACGGTTCCACGTTCTTCCTGCTGACCGGCTTCCACGGCTTCCACGTGACCATGGGCGCGATCATGCTGACCGTCGTGCTGATTCGCGTGCTCAAGGGCCATTTCACGCCCGAGCATCACTTTGCGTTCGAAGGCGCCGCCTGGTACTGGCACTTCGTTGACGTGGTGTGGCTGTTTCTCTACATCGTGGTGTACTGGCTGTAAGCAGCAATTTGTCGTACCGGCGGAAGGCCTGAAGCGCCTTCCGCGGCGGGACCACAAAACAGAAGCGCCGCAGGAGGGAAACCCAGCCTGCGGCGCTTGTTTTTTGCGGTTTCGGAAGACGAGGCGTCTAGGGATTCATGCGGATGCCGGTGCTGTGGATCCAGCCCATCCAGTTCGAGAACAGGATGAACAGGAACAGCGCTACCGAGAAGCCCACGCGCAGCATCAGCGAGCGCATCATGTTCGGCGTCCTGCCGCGGTCGCGCATCATGAAGAAGAGGGCCGAGGCCAGGCTGCCAATGATCAGGAGAAAGGCGACGATGATGACAAAGCGCATGGCGGGGCAGGCTGGCCGCGATACGTACGATACGTACGATGCGTGCCGCGGGCTCGGGGGCGGAAAGGGCCATTATCGCACCGCCGGCATGTCGCCGTATGCCACGGGAGCGGACCGATGAAGCTTTGGCGCGCCCTGAGTCCGGTACCGACGGTTGCGGCCGCGGTGGTGATCGCGGCGACCTGCATGCTCGGCAACTGGCAGCTCAACCGCGCGCACGAGAAGATCGCGCGTGCCGAACGGCTGCAGGCACTGGCCGCACAGCCGCCGGTGACGTTGACCACGGCACCCGCGCCGGGCGGCCTGGCCGACCGCACCGTGCGCGTCACCGGACGTTTTGACGCGGACCGGACCGTCTTGTTGGATAATCGCCCCCACGGCAATGGTTCCGACAGCCGCGCCGGCTTCCTGGTGCTGACGCCCTTGCAGATCCGGAGTGATGGCGCCGCCGCCCGCAGCGTGCTGGTGTTGCGTGGCTGGCTGCCGCGCGATGTCCAGGACCGCACGCGCATTGCGCCATTCGCTACGCCAGCCGGTGACGTCACCGTCGAAGGCACGGCACTTGCGGCGGTGCCCAGGGTCTATAGCCTGGGCCAGGACGCAAGCGCCGAAGCCGGCCATCGGATTCGGCAGAACGTGGACCTTGCCGCCTACGCGGCCGAGACCGGCGTGGCGTTGCAGCCGATCGTGATCGAGCAGCGCACCGATACTGGCGACGGCCTAGCCCGCGACTGGGCGCCCGCTGATCTGGGCGCCGACCGGCACTACGGCTACGCCTTCCAGTGGTTCGGCCTGGCCGCGCTGACGCTGGTGCTGGTGATTGCGCTGGGCTGGCGCCGCGCGCGCCGGCTTGCCGGGGCAGGACCCAATTGACGGCCAACTGGCCACGACCAACGAACGACAGACGTACGCATGCCACACCAAGACTCCGCCCCGGCTCCGGCCGGCACGGCACCGGCGCCGGATTCGCGCATCGACGCCCGCACCCGCCGCGGCCGCATCCAGATGCTGATGCTGCTGCTGGTGTGCGCATCGCCGGTGATCGCGTCCTACCTGACCTTCTATGTCTTCAAGCCGACGGGCGGCGCCACCAACTATGGCGCGCTGATCGATCCCCAGCGTCCGATGCCCGCCGTTCGCGTCGCCAACGAGCGCGCCGAAGCCGTGCCGCTCGAAAGTTTCCGCGGCAAGTGGCTGCTGGTAACGGCCGATGGGTCGGCCTGCGACGAAGCGTGCGCAAAGAAGCTGTTCACCATCCGCCAGATCCGCGCGGGTCAGGGCCAGGACCGCGAACGGATCGTGCCGGTATGGCTGATCACGGACGAAGGCGCTGTCGACGAACGCCTGTCCGCGGCCTACAACGAGCCCTACGCCGGCGTGCGCTTCCTTCGCATTGCGCCTGACGTGGCGCGTCAATGGATACCCGCGACCGAGGGCGGCCGCATCGAGGACACCATCTTCCTGGTCGATCCGCTTGGCAACCTGATGATGCGCTTCCCGAAGGACCCCGACCCCAAGAAGATGAGCGGCGATCTCAAGAAGCTGCTCCGGGTCTCGCGCATCGGCTGAGGGAACGACTGGCATGCTGCTTCAACTCGCCATCATCGGCATCCTGATCGCGCTGTTCCCGGTCTCTTACGTGCTGGTCCGCGGCGACCGCAACAAGTACCGCAAGCTGGTCTGGATCACCGCGTTCCTGACGCTCGACCTGATCATGTTCGGCAGCTTCACGCGGCTGACCGATTCCGGCCTCGGCTGCCCGGACTGGCCGGGCTGCTACGGCCATTCCAACCCGCATGCGGCGATGGAGCCGATCCACGCCGCCCAGACCGCGCTGCCCAGCGGCCCGGTGACGCTGGCCAAGGCGTGGATCGAGATGATCCACCGCTATTTCGCCATGGCGGTGGGCGTGCTGATCATCACGCTGATGGTGCTGGCGTGGGTCAAGCGCAAGGAACTGAAGCAGTCGCCGTGGTTCGCCACCAGTGTGCTGCTGCTGGTGTGCGTGCAGGGCGCGTTCGGCGCCTTCACGGTGACCATGAAGCTGCAGCCAATCATCGTCGTGACGCACCTGCTGCTCGGCATGAGCCTGCTGGCGGCGCTGATCTGGCTCGGTTCCCGCAATGATCCGCCGCATCCCGTGGCGCCGCAGGCCGGGGCGTTGCGCTGGCCCGCGCGCCTGGCGCTGCTGCTGCTGGTGATCCAGATCTTCCTGGGCGGCTGGGTCAGCACCAATTACGCGGTGATGGCCTGCACCGATTTCCCGCTGTGCAACGGCCGGCTGGTGCCGGAGATGGACTTTACGCACGGCTTCACGCTATGGCGCCAGCTCGGCATGACGGCTGACGGCGACTACATTCCGCATGCGGCGCTGGTGGCGATCCACTGGGTGCACCGCTGCTTCGCCGTGGTCGTGCTGGCCTACCTGGCATGGTTCGGTCTGCGCGCGCGCCGGCTGGAAGGGCTGGGCAGCGCGTCGCACTGGCTGCTGGCCGTGCTGGCGCTGCAACTGGCCACCGGACTTTCGAACATCGTGCTGGACTGGCCGCTGGTGGCCGCGGTGGCCCACAATGGCGGCGCGGCGGTGCTCCTGCTGCTGCTGGTGCGACTCAACTACAATATAGGACTCGCGACCCGTCGCGCCGGCGCTGCTTCCAGCGTGCCGACTGCCGCTCGCGCCACATGAAAGACAAACTCCCTCCCGTGGTAACCGCAACACAATCCCAATCCGTGGGCCGGGTGCGTCACCTGGTCCGTCAATATGCCGCCCTGACCAAGCCGCGTGTGACGCAGCTCGCGGTGTTCTGCGCCATCATCGGCATGTTCCTGGCCACGCCGGGCATGGTGCCGTGGCGCGTGCTGATCGGCGGCGGCGCAGGCATCTGGCTGCTGGCCGGGGCCGCGTTCGCGATCAATTGCCTGGTCGAGCAGAAGATCGACGCGCTGATGCGCCGCACAGCCTGGCGCCCGTCGGCCACCGGCGAGATCACGACTACCCAGACGCTGATCTTCTCGACCGTCCTGGGTGGCGCCGGCATGTGGCTGCTGCACGTGTTCGCGAACGACCTGACGATGTGGCTGACCTTCGCCACCTTCCTGGGCTATGCCGTCGTCTACACCATCCTGCTCAAGCCGGCCACGCCGCAGAACATCGTTATCGGCGGCCTGTCGGGCGCCATGCCGCCGGCGCTCGGCTGGGCAGCCGTGGCCAACGACGTGCCGGCCGAGGCCTGGTTCCTGGTGCTGATCATCTTCACGTGGACCCCGCCGCATTTCTGGGCGCTGGCCTTGTACCGCCGTGCCGACTACGCCAAGTCGGGGCTGCCGATGCTGCCGATTACGCACGGCGAAAAGTACACGCTGCTCAATATCCTGCTGTACACGCTGGTCATGATCGCCGCGACGCTGCTGCCTTTTGTGTACGGCATGTGCGGCTATATCTACCTGGTCAGCGCGCTGGTGCTGGGCGCCTGGTTCCTGAAGTACTCGTGGACGCTGTACCGCAATTACTCCGACGAACTGGCGCAGCGCACCTTCCGCTTCTCGATCCTGTACCTGTCGATCCTGTTCGCGGCTTTGCTGGTCGATCACTACTTCAAGTTCGTGCCGCAGATCTGAGCGGCACGTTTGTTCGCGGCCTGCGGCATCTTGTCGCGGCCGCCGTGCCGCACGGCGCGGATGGGCGATACTGTGTGCTGCCCTCGCCATCGCGCGCCACCGCAGTCTTGCCGGCGCCCCGACTTCCAATCTTGCATGAACAAGCCAAGCCAATCTTCCGGGCTCCTCGCCTCGTTCCGCCGTTTAGCCGCGCTGGCCTTCCTGGCGCTGGCGC
The DNA here is from genome assembly GCF_057073755.1 of Cupriavidus sp. C3SS-1. Taxonomy (NCBI): domain Bacteria; kingdom Pseudomonadati; phylum Pseudomonadota; class Betaproteobacteria; order Burkholderiales; family Burkholderiaceae; genus Cupriavidus; species Cupriavidus sp. C3SS-1. Next base: position 363,823 of record NZ_CP172699.1, read on the forward strand.
TTGCCGCCTGCGGCCAGCAGAAGGCCTCGTTCCGCAACGTCGACATCAGCGGCGGCGCGGACTTCGGCAAGGATTTTTCGCTGACCGACCACAACGGCAAGGTGCGCACGATCGCCGACTTCAAGGGCAAGGTCGTGGTGATGTTCTTCGGCTACACGCATTGTCCCGACGTCTGCCCGACCACCATGGCCGAACTCAAGGCGGTGATGGAGCAGCTCGGCCCGGACGCCGACAAGGTGCAGGTGCTGTTCGTCACGGTCGATCCGGAGCGCGATACGCAGGCGCTGCTGGCGCAGTACGTGCCGGCGTTCGATCCGCGCTTCCTGGGCATGCGGCCGGCCGACGAGGCGGCGCTGCAGAAGGTCGCCAAGGATTTCAAGGTGTACTACGCGAAGGTGCCGGGTTCTTCGCCGAACAACTACACCATGGATCACTCGGCCGGCAGCTACGTGTTCGACCCGGAAGGGCGGCTGCGGCTGTTCATCCGTCACGGGCAAGGGCCAGAGCCGATTGCCCACGATATCAAGCAGCTGCTGTCCTGAGCGCGGCGCGGGAATGAAAAAAGGCCGGTCCAGTGGACCGGCCTTTTGCATGGCGCCAGCGATTGTGCTGGCGCGGCGGCGATCAGGCAAACGCCTGCAGCGCGCCCTTCATCTTCTTCATGGCCGCCGCCTCGATCTGGCGAATCCGTTCGGCCGACACGCCGAATTCATCGGCCAGCTCATGCAGCGTGGCGCCGCCCGAGCCATCGTCCTCGACGTTCAGCCAGCGCGCCTCGATGATGCGGCGGCTGCGGTCGTCCAGGCGCGTCAGCGCTTCTTCCAGGCCCTCGACCTGCATACGGTCGTGACGCTGGGCTTCCAGCACCCGCGTGGGCTCGTTGTGGTTGTCCGCCAGGTAGGCGATCGGGGCGAAGTCTTCCTCGCCGTCTTCGATTTGCCCTTCCAGCGCGAGATCGCCACCCGACAGGCGGGTTTCCATCTCCATCACCTCTTCGGGCTTGACGTTGAGCTCGCGCGCAACGGCTTCGACCTGCTCCGGCGTGAAGGTATGGGCACCCTTCTTGTGGCTGCGCAGGTTGAAGAACAGCTTGCGCTGGGCCTTGGTGGTCGCCACCTTGACCATGCGCCAGTTCTTCAGCACGTACTCGTGGATCTCGGCCTTGATCCAGTGCATCGCGTACGACACCAGGCGCACGCCCTGGTCCGGGTTGAAGCGCTTCACGGCCTTCATCAGGCCGATATTGCCTTCCTGGATCAGGTCAGCGTGCGGCAGGCCATACCCGAGGTACTGGCGTGCGATCGACACCACCAGGCGCAGGTGGGACATCACCAGCTGGCGTGCGGCATCTACGGAATCATGGTCGCGCAGTTCGCGCGCGAGACGCTGCTCTTCCTCGGCGGTCAGCAGGGGAATGCGGTGGATGGCCTGGATATAGCTTTCCAGGTTGCCCACGGTGGCCGGGAAGGTCAATGCAAAGCTTCCAGCCAGCTTGGGCGCCGTCGGCAGACGGCTGTTCAGCACGGTTTGGTCGGCAGGCAAGACTGCGTTCACTCAATTACTCCTTTCGCATCCGGCGGTTCGGTTGCCGGTGTGCCGCTCCGGACGGGACGGCACAGCATTGCAACACATCTTAGCACTCAAGCCGGGTGAGTGCTAATTGGAGTCCCTAACGCCTTGATAGTTCCTGATGATTGTCATCTATATTCGGATAGTGTTATGCGCGGCAAGGTACTAAGACGGCATACCGGTGCTCCGATATCCTGTGTTAGAGGCCCGTGAGGGTTCGGGGTTCGCACCGGCCGGCGGGATACAGTATTGCGCCAGACGCTACACTGACAGTGCCGTCGCGAGCCCGTCACGGCTTGTGCAAGAGCCTGCCCCACGATCCGGAGGAGCTATGTCTGCCATCGAACACCTGCTCAAGCCCCATGTACGAGACCTGGGCGATTTCACCGTGCGTCGCCTGCTGCCGGCCGCTGCCGCCCAGACCGTCGGCCCGTTCATCTTCTTCGACCATATGGGGCCGGTGACGCTGCCGCCTGGCCACGGTGCCGATGTGCGGCCGCATCCGCATATCGGCCTCGCCACGGTGACCTACTTGTTCGACGGGGAGATCATGCACCGCGACAGCCTTGGCAGCGAGCAGCTCATTCGCCCCGGCGACGTCAACTGGATGACCGCGGGCAACGGCATTGTCCATTCGGAGCGTTCGCCCGAGACCGTGCGCGAAGCCGGCGCGCGCCTGCATGGCATCCAGACCTGGGTGGCATTGCCGAAGGACCATGAGACCGTGGCGCCCTCGTTCTTCCATCATCCCGGTGCCACGCTGCCGAAAATCGAACAGCCCGGTGTACGCATGACGGTGATTGCCGGAGATGCCTTTGGCAAGACATCGCCGGTCAAGGTATTCAGCCGCACGCTCTACGTCGCGATTGAACTCGATGCCGGCGCGAGCGTGGAGATCCCGCCGGACCATGCCGAGCGGGGCGTCTACCCGGTCGACGGCAGCGTGGCGCTCGACGGCGAAGCGCTGCCGGCCGAGCATATGGTCGTGCTGACGCCCGGCCTGGCGGCCACCCTGACGGCCACCGCGCCGGCGCGCGTGATGCTGCTGGGCGGAGATCCCACCGACGGTCACCGCTTTATCTTCTGGAACTTCGTGGCCAGCAGCAAGGAAGCGATCGAGGCGGCTTCGCAGCGCTGGGAGGACGATGGCTTCCCCCATGTCCCCGGAGAGACCGAGCGCATTCCGCTGCCGCCGCGCAAGACCTGAAGCGCCTGGGGGTCAGAGCGGACTCGCCCAGGCCACGCGCGTGCCCTGGCGCAGGCATTCCTGGATGGCGCGCACCTGCGTTGCGATCGGCGCGGGCACCGGCACCGAGCCGTCCAGCACCTGGCGCGTCCAGCCCGCCGTCTCGGCCACGTCGCTGCCCTGGGGCAGCTCGGGCACATCGGCAATCGATCCGCTGGTCGGGTCGACCAGGGTCTGCTGGTGCCCGTCATGCAGCCAGTCGATGCGGCTGCCGCGGCGCGCGTCGGCCACCACCTCGCCTTCGGTGCCGCGGGCGAGCAGCACATTGGCGGGCTCATGCGAGAAATAGTCCGTCAGCGTTTCGCGGTACTCGGGGTGCGTGTAGCTGTACAGGCGCAGGGCCTCGGCCGGCGAATGCGAGCCGACCGGCTGCAGCATCTTGGCCACGGTGTGCGACGAATTGCGCAGGCCGATGACCGTGCGCCGGTCCAGCAACTGCGACAGGCCCGGCGAGAGCACATCCACGGGCACCACCGCCAGCGGCCCATTCGCCCCATCGCCATCGCGCAGGCGCGCGGTGGCCTCGTCGGTCGTGGCGCACAGCGGTACGCCCAGCGCCTCGAACAGGGCCAGACTAGTCACGCGGCCCTGGAATTCGCGCGAACCGTGCACCAGCACTGGAATATTCTCGCGAGCCAGCAGCAGGGCCAGCAAGGGTACCAGGTTGGGCTGCTTGCGCGCGCCGTTGTAGCTGGGGATGACTACCACCTGTCGATCGCCCGGCGCGGCCAGCGGCTGGCAGTGCGCGTGCGCGGCCTCGAGCATGCCGGCCAGTTCGTGCGGGGCTTCGCCCTTGATGCGATAGGCCATCAGCACGGCACCCAGTTCCAGGTCGGATACGCGCCCGGCCAGCATGGCGTCGAACAGGGTTTGCGCGTCTTCGCGCGGCAGTGCGCGGGCGCCGTTCACGCCGCGACCGATTTCCTTGATGTAGCGGGCCGCTGAAAACGGGCCCGTGGCGGGTGTGGCGGTGGATGCAGTCATGGGCGGGCAGCGTGGGGTTTGGTGTTTCGCTTCATGATAGCGGAGCGCCGCCGCCACGCCCATGGCGGCGGGCGCGTCGGTGGCCGTTCACGCCGCTTCCTGAAGGGCCGGGTTGCGCTGCTTGCGATAGAGGAAATCCAGCACCGCCGTGCGGCAGGCGTGGTAGTCCCTGTCCTCGGCCAGCGCCACGCGGTCGCGCGGACGCGGCAGGCCGACGCTGAGGATTTCGCCGATCGTGGCCGCCGGGCCGTTGGTCATCATCACGATGCGGTCGGCCAGCAGGACGGCCTCGTCCACGTCGTGCGTGACCATGACCACGGTGCTGCGCGTCCGCTCCACGATCTTGAGCAAGGCATCCTGCAGGTGTGCGCGCGTGAGCGCGTCGAGCGCGCCGAACGGCTCGTCCATCAGCAACACCTTGGGCGCCATGGCGAGCGCGCGCGCAATGCCCACGCGCTGCTTCATGCCGCCCGAGATCTCGTGCGGGAACTTGCCTTCCGCGTGGGCCAGGCCCACCAGCGCCAGCGTGTCGTGCGTACGCGCCCTGAGCTGCGCCTTGCTCTCGCTGCCGCCGAACACGCGTTCCACGCCCAGGTGGACGTTGTCGAAGCAGGTCATCCACGGCAGCAGCGAGTGGTTCTGGAATACCACCGCGCGCTCGGGCCCGGGGCCGGCGATTTCCCGGCCCGCGCAGATCAGCGTCCCGGTGGTCGGCGTGGCCAGGCCCGCGACCAGGTTCAGCAGCGTGGACTTGCCGCAGCCGGAGTGGCCGATCAGCGTGATGAACTCACCCTGCGCGATCTGCAGTTCGATGTCGCGCAGCGCCACGAACGGCCCCTTGCGCGTCTTGAAGGTCTGCCCGACGTTTTCGATGCTGACGAACTTTTTCATGGCGATTTCCGTTGGGTTTGCGCGCGGCGCAGTCAGGGGTTGCCGTAGCTGAAGCGCCGGGCCAGCGCGAGCAGCGCGTGTTCCAGCAGCAGCCCGATCACGCCGATGACGAAGATGGCGATGACGATGTGCTCGACCTTCAGGTTGTTCCACTCGTCCCACAGCCAGAAGCCGATGCCGGTGCCGCCGGTCAGCATTTCCGCGGCGACGATGACGAGCCACGCGGTGCCGATCGACAGCCGCACGCCGGTCAGCATGTATGGCAGCACCGCCGGGAACAGCACGCGCGTGAACACCTTCCATTCGGACAAGTCCAGCACGCGCGCCACATTCAGGTAGTCCTGCGGCACCCGCGTGACGCCCACGGCGGTATTGATCACCATCGGCCAGATCGAGCAGATGAAGATGGCCCAGATCGCGGCCGGGTTGGCCGCCTTGAACAGCAGCAGCCCGATCGGCAGCCACGCCAGCGGCGACACCGGCCGCAGCAGGCTGATCACAGGCGACGCCATCGCATTCAGGAAGGCGAAGCGTCCGAGGATGAAGCCGGCCGGAATGCCAATCAGTGCTGCCAGCCCGAAGCCAGCCCCCACGCGCGCGAGCGATGCCAGCACGTTCCAGCCGATGCCCTGGTCATTGGGGCCATTGCGGTAGAACGGGTCGGCGAACAGCGGCACGGCGGCATGCCAGGTGGCGCCCGGCGTTGGCAGCGCGGGGATCAACGTGGCGATGCCGTGCCAGGCCAGCACGAACAGCGCGAAGCCCAGCAGCGGCGGCATGCATCCGAGCAGGGCGGCGCGCAGCGCCTCGCGGCGTTCGGCGCGCCGTGCCTGGGCTTCGATTTCCAGCGCGCGGCGCCGCGCGCGTTCGCTCGCATCAGGATCGGCCTGCAAGCCGGGGGCGCCTTCCGGCGCGGGTCTGGCGATGGCATTCACTTCTGGCTCCTTGGTTCACGGGCAATCCGAAACGATGTCGATGGGCCTGCACGTCAGGCATCGATCTTGAAGCCGTCGGCGTAGGCCTTCGGGTCCTTGGTGGCATCCCATACCACGCCGTCGATCAGCTTCGCGGTGCGGAAGTCGCTCTTGGGCAGCGGCACCTGCGCCGCCGTGGCGGCCTGCTTGTAGACGTCGATGCGGTTGACCTGCTTCGCCACCGCGAGATAGTCGGGGTGGGTCTTGAGCAGGCCCCAGCGCTTGTGCTGCGTGAGGAACCACATGCCGTCCGACAGGAACGGGAAGTTGGCCAGGCCGTCCTGGTAGAACTTCATCGAGTCCGGGTCATCCCAGGTCTTGCCCAGGCCATTGCTGTAGCGGCCCAGCATGCGGTCCAGGATGATGTCCATGTCGGTATTGACGTAGGACTTCGCGGCAATGGTCTCGGCCGTCTTGCGGCGGTTCGAGGCCGATGCGTCGATGAATTTGGAGGCTTCGAGGATGGCCGCGACCATCGCGCGCGCCGTGTTCGGGTACTTCTGCACGAATTCGGCGGTGGTGCCGAGCGTCTTCTCGGGGTGGTCCTTCCAGATCGCCTGCGTGGTCTCCACCGTGAAGCCGATCTTGTCGGCGATGGCGCGCGCGCCCCAAGGCTCGCCCACGCAGAAGCCATCCATATTGCCCACGCGCATATTGGCCACCATCTGCGGCGGCGGCACGGTGATGGCCTTGGCGTCCTGCATCGGGTTGATGCCGTTCGCGGCCAGCCAGTAATAGAGCCACATCGCATGCGTGCCGGTCGGGAAGGTCTGCGCGAAGGTGTAGTCGCGCTTTTCCTTGCTCATCAGCGCCTTCAGGCTGGCGCCGTCCTTCACGCCTTTCTCGGCCAGCTTGGATGACAGCGTGATGGCCTGACCGTTGTGGTTCAGGCTCATGAGCACCGCCATGTCCTTCTTCGGGCCGCCGATGCCGAGCTGCACGCCATAGATCAGTCCGTACAGCACGTGAGCCGCGTCAAGTTCGCCGTTGACCAGCTTGTCACGCACGCCGGCCCACGAAGCCTCCTTGGTCGGCGTGATCCTGATGCCGTACTTCTTGTCCAGCCCGAGCGTCGAAGCCATGACCACCGAGGCGCAATCCGTCAGCGGAATAAAGCCGATGCGCACCTCGGCTTTCTCGGGCGCGTCCGAACCCGCCGCCCAGGCGCCGGCGCGCACCAGCGGATCGACCAGCGTCATCACGCTGGCCCCGGCCATGGTGGCCAGCGCGCGGCGGCGGCCGCTGCTAGCCGGTGCCACGTCGGCAGTGGCGAGGGTGGCGTCGACCGCGGCGTGCTGCGGCTTGCTAATCCTGAGGCGAGAGGGCATTGCTGGGCTCCAAGAAGAAAAGGCATCCCGATCCGCAGCCCGTGTTCGCCAGAAGACAGGGTGCAGTTCAGGACGCCGTTGTCCGTGGCGTAGCGCGGCCCGCGTTGGCCGTGCCCGCCTGAGTTGTGATCGACCCTCGTTGGCCGATGTGCGGATAACGCAATGGCTGTGCCAGGGCATTGCGGTGGCCGGGAGGCGGCCCGACGGCCGAGAGCGGGGCAAAAAGCGGAGTTCGGGGACGAGGCGTGCCCGCCAGCTGCGCGCAAGCCGGGTCGGGGGGGCGCCACGGTCATGGGTCGGCGCCAGTTTTGTGCATTGCACCAGCCGCGTGCCGCGGCCGCACCGCACGCGCAGGCTCAGCCCATCACGTCGAGCACGCGCTGCGCCGCCTCCACGAGCTTCAGGCCGCGTTCCATGGCCATGCTGCGCAGGCGCTTGTAGGCCTCGTCCTCGGTGATGCCGCGCGCCTGCATCAGCAGGCCCTTGGCGCGTTCCACCACCTTGCGTTCGGCCAGCTTCAGGCGCGTGGCGTCGAGTTCGGCCCGCAACTGCTGGTCGAGTTCGAAGCGGGCGTAGGCGACGTCCAGGACGGTCTTGACGCGCTCGGCGCGCAGGCCGTCGACGATATAGGCCGTGATGCCGGCCGACAGCGCGGCCTTGATACGCTGGGCGTCGTCGTTGTCGGTGAACAGCACGATCGGACGTGGCGCATGCTGCGTGGAAACGCACACGTGCTCTACCGTGTCGCGCGCGGCGGACTCGGAAGCAATGATGATCAGGTCCGGTTGCCTGGCCGCGATGACATCGGGCAGGCGCAGGTCGGCGTCCACCGTCTCGATGTCCGTAAATCCCGTGCTGATCAGTCCGCCACGGATGGTCTCGACATTGAGCGGGTCGACGTCATGCGGGTCGCGCACCAGCAGGATGCGCAACGTGCGCGTGGCCGGTGCGCTGCCGTGCGAGGACGCGCTGGACTGAATTGGCGAAGGGGGCGCAGGGTGGCGAGTCATGGGTATTCTGGGTTGCCTCGCGTTACGCAAGATCCGCGCCGGGAACCCACTGCGGCACGCCCGCCGGCACATCGGGGGCTTTCCCCCATCCACTGTATGCCGTCGTACGCAGCCCCGCGGGCAAGGTGTATGCTGTTGCCCTGCTGCGCGCGGGGGTGTCTGCTGGCGACGCCGCGCACTCGTGCGCAGGAATATCAGAACAAGCCTGGAGAGATGCATGACCGAATTCGTTTTTGCCCCGCCCGCACCCGTTGGCGTGCCCGTGCGAGGCAGCAACGCTAGCTTCCCGGTACGCCGCGTGTACTGCGTCGGCCGCAACTATGCCGCCCATGCCCGCGAAATGGGCTCGGACCCGGACCGCGAGCCGCCGTTCTTCTTCTGCAAGCCGTCGGACGCGGTCAGCTACGTGGCGGACGGTTCCGAGGGCACCTTCCCGTACCCGCCGGGCACCAGCAACGTCCACTATGAAGTGGAAATGGTCGTGGCAATCGGCAAGGGCGGCAAGGACATCCCGGTCGAGCAGGCCGCCAGCCACGTGTTCGGCTACGCCGTGGGCCTCGACATGACGCGCCGCGACCTGCAGAACGAATCGAAGAAGACGGGCCGCCCCTGGGAGACCGGCAAGGCCTTCGACCATTCGGCGCCGATCGGCCCGATCGTGCCGGCATCGGCCATCGGCCATCCGGAGAAGGGCGAGGTGACGCTGTCCGTCAACGGCGTGGAAAAGCAGCGCGGCGACCTGGCCGACCTGATCTGGTCGGTGCCGGAAATGGTGTCGTACCTGTCGAAGCTGTTCGAACTGCAGCCCGGCGACGTGATCTTCAGCGGCACGCCCGAGGGCGTGGGCCCGGTGGTCAAGGGCGACGTGATGCAGTGCCACGTCGGCGGCGTGGGCGACCTTACCATCAAGGTGGTCTGATCCGATGAAGCTCTACAGCTATTTCCGGAGCTCCGCGTCCTATCGAGTACGTATCGCGCTGGAGCTGAAGGGGCTGCCGTACGACTATGTGCCGGTACACCTGCTCAAGGACGGCGGGCAGCAGTTGCTGCCCGAGTTCCGCGCGGTGAATCCGGACGGCCTGGTGCCGGCTCTGGTGCTCGACGAGGGCCAGGTGCTGCAGCAGTCGGTGGCCATGATCGAGTACCTGGACGAGATCCATCCCGAGCCGAAGCTGCTGCCCGGCACCGCACTGGACCGCGCCTACGTGCGCGGCCTGGCGCTGGAGGTTGCCTGCGAGATCCATCCGCTGAACAACCTGCGCGTGCTGAAGTACATCAAGCGCACGCTGGGCGTTGCCGACGAGGCCAAGGACGCGTGGTACCGGCACTGGATCGAACTGGGCTTTGCCTCGTTCGAGGCCAACCTGGAGCGCCAGGGCAAGGCCGGCCGCTTTTGCTTCGGCGATACGCCGACGCTGGCCGATATCTGCCTGGTGCCGCAGGTCTTCAACGCGCGGCGCTTCAATATCGACGTGAGCCGCTACCCGACCATCGCGCGGATCCAGGACGCGTGCATGGAGCTGGCCGCTTTCCAGAAAGCACAGCCCAAGGAACAGCCGGACGCCGAGTGATTGGCTGCATCCCTGCCATGAATAACGCCCCGGCATGCCGGGGCGTTTTCTCATTCTGGCGAAGCCATCAGCCGAGCAGGGCGTCGGCAAACTCCTCGGCCTTGAACGGCTGCAGGTCCTCCACCTTCTCGCCGACGCCGATGAAGTAGACCGGCACCGGACGCTGGCGCGCAATGGCGGCCAGGATGCCGCCCTTGGCGGTGCCGTCGAGCTTGGTCACGATCAGGCCGGTCAGGCCGAGCGCATCGTCGAAGGCGCGCGTCTGCGCCAGGGCGTTCTGGCCGGTGTTGGCGTCGATCACCAGCAGCACCTCGTGCGGGGCCGTGGGCATGGCCTTGCTGATCACGCGCTTGACCTTCTTGAGTTCTTCCATCAGGTGCAGCTGCGTGGGCAGGCGACCGGCGGTGTCGGCCATCACGATGTCGATGCCGCGCGCGCGCGCCGCATTGACGGCATCGAAGATCACGGCGGCCGGGTCGCCGCTTTCCTGCGCCACCACGGTCACGTTGTTGCGCTCGCCCCAGATGGTCAGCTGTTCGCGCGCGGCGGCGCGGAAGGTATCGCCGGCGGCCAGCAGCACGGATTGGCCGTAGTGCTGGAAATGCTTGCACAGCTTGCCGATGCTGGTGGTCTTGCCGGCACCGTTGACGCCCGCGATCATCATCACCAGCGGCTGCTCGCGGCCCAGCGCCATGGTTTTTTCGAGCGGACGCAGCAGCTGGATCAGCAGGTCGCGCAGCGCCGCCTTGACGCCCTCGGCAGTCTCGATGCGGTCATTGCGTACGCGCTTGCGCAGTTCGCCGAGCAGGTATTCGGTCGCCTCGACGCCGGCGTCGGCCATCAGCAGGGCGGTTTCCAGTTCCTCGAACAGGGCTTCGTCGACCTTCATGCCGACAAACAGCGTGCTGATATTGCGGCTGGTCTTGGACAGGCCGGTGCGCAGGCGCTGCACCCAGCCGCGGCGGGCTTCGGCCGTCTGCGCCGGCGCGGGGGTCAGTTCCAGCTCTTCGAGCGCGACCGGCTCGACCGGTGCAATGGGCGCGGGGGATGGGGCAAAGGACTGTGCCGGGCTGGCGACAGGGGAGGGCGCCGGAGCGGAAGCCGGCGTGGCGGGCTGTTCTGCCGGCGCTGGGGCCGGCTCGGCCTTGCGCTTCTTCCAGAAACTAAACATTGGGGAAAGGGGTCAATACCCCGTCAGGATCGGCCGCCGTCCGGCGGCGTCATTAATCAATCAGGCCTTACGCGTTATTCCGGCACCCCACCAGCCTCTCGTTGTGGTGCGCGCCTGCTTTTGCGTATAGTTCGTAACACAGCTGATTCATGGAACCATGAATCGATCGGCAAAATTCTAGCAGACGGGGTTGCATGGACCATTGCACAGTCTTGACCGGAACGGGCGCCGCCCGCCCTGAACCCTTCCCCACCCGTGCCGCGGGCCCGGCGTCGCTGCAACGCCTGGCCAGGCGGGCACTGCCCGTCCTGCTGCTGGCCGCGTTGCCGTGGTCGGCCGGCGCCCAGGCGCAGCGCACGGTCGCCTCGCCCATGCCGTCCGGACAGACGGCCCCGGTCGGCGCCACGTCGCAGGGCACGACCGAATACCGCTTGTCCAACGGCCTGCGCCTGATCGTCAAGGAAGACCATCGCGCGCCCACGGTGGCGCACCAGATCTGGTACCGCGTCGGCGGCGTCGACGAGGTCAGCGGCACCACCGGCGTCGCCCACATGCTCGAGCACATGATGTTCAAGGGCACGCCCAAGGTCGGCGTGGGCGAGTTCTCCAAGCAGGTCGCGGCGCTCGGCGGGCGCGAGAACGCCATGACCAACCGCGACTTCACGCTCTATTACCAGCAGATCAGCAAGCAATACCTGCCAAGGATGATGGAGCTGGAGGCCGACCGCATGGCCAACCTCATCTTCAACCAGGGCGAGTTCGAGCGCGAGATGAAGGTCGTGATGGAGGAGCGCCGCCTGCGCACCGACGACTCGGCGCGCGGCACGGTCTACGAGCAGCTGCTCGCCGCCGTCTATGTCGCCGCGCCTTACCGGCACCCGGTCATCGGCTGGATGGACGACCTGGTCAACATGCGCCTGGACGATGTCCAGGCCTGGTACCGTGGCTGGTACGTGCCCAACAACGCCACGGTGATCGTTACCGGCGACGTCAAGCCGGCCGAGGTGCGTGCCTTGGCCGAACGCTATTACGGCAAGCTCAAGCCGCGCACGCTGCCGCTGCGCAAGGAGCAGGCCGATCCGCCGCAGATCGGCATCAAGCGCATCTGGGTGAAGGCGCCGGCCGAGAACCCGTACATGGTGATGGCCTACAAGGTGCCGCGCCTGCGCGACGTGGAAAAGGATGTCGACCCCTACGCGCTGGAGGTGCTGGCCGCTGTGCTCAACGGCTACGACAATGCCCGTCTGACGCGCGAGCTGGTGCGCGAGCAGCGCCTGGCCGACGACGTCAATGTCGGCTACGACAGCATCAATCGCGGCAATTCCCTGTTCGTGCTCGACGGCACGCCGGCCGATGGCCATACCACCGACCAGATCGAGGCGGCGCTGCGCGAGGAGATCCAGCGCATCGCCAAGAACGGCGTGTCGCCGGAGGAACTCAAGCGCGTCAAGGCGCAGGTCGTCGCCAGTCAGATCTACAAGCGCGATTCAGTGTTCGGGCAGGGCATGGAAATCGGTGTCGCGGAGATCTCCGGCATTTCGTGGCGCAATATCGATCGCATCCTCGACAAGATCAAGGAAGTCACCCCGGCCCAGGTGCAGGCCGTGGCCGCGAAGTACTTCAACGACGACAACCTGACCGTAGCCACGTTGTTGCCGCAGCCGATTGATCCGAACAAGCCCAAGGCCAAGGCCCCCGAAGGCCTGCGCCACTGAGAATCCACGCATGTCCTTATCTGAGATGAGCGAGATGAGCGCGATGAGCGAGTCGACTATTCCTTCGCCGCGCGCGCTGCGCCGGCTGGCAGGCGCGGCGCTGGGCGCGCTCGCGCTGCTGGTCGCGCAAGGCGCGCTGGCCGCCATTCCGATCGAACACTGGACCGCCTCGACCGGGGCCCAGGTGTTCTATGTGCACAGCCCGTCGATCCCGATGCTCGACGTCAATGTCGACTTCGACGCCGGCAGCCGCTATGACCCCGCGGGCAAGGCTGGCCTGGCCACGCTCACGGCGGCGCTGCTCGACAAGGGCGCGGCCGCGCGCAACGGCCAGCCCGCGCGCGACGAGGCGCAGATTGCCGACGCCTTTGCCGATACCGGGGCCGTCTTCGGCGGCGCCGCCGGCGGTGACCGCGGCGGCATCGGCATGCGCACGCTGACCGCGCAGCCGGAGCTCGACCAGTCCGTGGCGCTGGCCATGCAACTGATCCAGGCGCCCACTTATCCGGATGCCGTGGTGGGCCGCGAGAAGCAGCGCCTGGTCAGCGCGATCCGCGAGGCCGACGCCAAGCCGGGCGTGATCGCCGACAAGGCGCTGGCCAAGGCGATGTATCCGGACCACCCGTACGGCGTGTCGGCCACTGCGGCCTCGGTCGAGTCGATCACGCGCGACGACATCGTCAAGTTCTGGCGCGACAACTACGGCGCGTCGCGCGCGGTGGTCACGCTGATCGGCGCGGTCGACCGCAAGCAGGCCGAAGTGATCGCCGAGAAGCTGACCAGCGGCCTGCCGCAGGGCAGTGCGCCGCCGGCCATGCCGCAGGTGCAGATGACCATTCCGGCCAGCGAGCAGCGCGTGCCGCATCCCGCGCAGCAGGCGGCGGTGGTGACTGGCCAGCCGTCGATCGCACGCGGCGATCCGGATTACTTCGCGCTGCTGGTCGGCAACTACGTGCTGGGCGGCGGCGGCTTCAGCTCGCGCCTGACCGATGAGGTGCGAGAGAAGCGCGGACTCACCTACGGTGTGGACAGCTACTTTGCGCCGTCGAAGCAGCCGGGCCCGTTCGGCATCAGCCTGCAGACCAAGAAGGAGCAGACCAACGAGGCGCTGGCGCTGGTCCGGCAGGTGCTGGCCCGCTTCGTCGCCGAAGGCCCGACCGATGCCGAGCTAAAGGCAGCGAAGGACAACCTCATCAACGGCTTCCCGCTGCGCATCGACAGCAACCGCAAGCTGCTGACCAACGTGGCGAATATCGGCTGGTACGGACTGCCGCTCGACTATCTGGACACCTGGACGACGCAGATCGGCAAGGTCACCGGCCAGCAGGTGAAGGCGGCGTTCGGGCGCCATGTCCATCCCGACGCCATGGCTACGGTGATCGTCGGGGGTCCGGAGTGACCGATAGTCCTCTGGCGCCCCTCGCACGCGATCCGCAACGTCTAGGGGTGGCCGAAGCGCCGTCAGGCTCTACAATCACGGGATGAATTCGCGTTCCCGATCTCCATCGCCCGCCGCGAGCGGGCGATCGTCTTCTCCGGCGCCGCGCCAGGCGCCGTCCCAGGTCCGCATCATCGGTGGCCGCTGGAAGCGCACGATGCTGCCCGTGCCCGAAGCGCAAGGGCTGCGGCCCACGCCTGACCGCGTGCGGGAAACCCTGTTCAACTGGCTCGGACAGGACCTTGCCGGCCTGAATTGCCTGGACCTGTTCGCCGGCTCCGGTGCGCTCGGTTTCGAAGCGGCATCGCGCGGTGCGCAGGGCGTCACGCTGGTCGAATTCAACCCGCGCGTGGCCAAGCAGCTCCGGGACAACCAGTACCGGCTCGATGCTTCCCAGATGCGGGTGATGCAAGGCGACGCATTCGCCATTGCGGCACAGATGCCGGACGCGAGCTTCGACGTGATCTTCCTTGACCCGCCCTTTGCCGAGGATTGGCTGCGGCCGGCACTCGAGCATGCGGCGCGGCTCCTGAGGCCCGGCGGCGCCGTGTACGTCGAAACGGACCGTTCGCTGACCGGCGCGGATGCGCCGGTCCCCGCATCGCTGGAGATCGTCCGCCAGGCCCGTGCCGGGGCGGTGCATTTCCACCTGCTACAGCACCGCAGCGCCGGGAACGGTGCAGCTTGATGCATGCGGCGGAGCACGGTGCGATGCGGCAAAAGCACACGTTGACGACTTCCAATTCACGGAATTAGCGTTACACTACGCCGCTGTTATAACGCTCGCGACGCATCAACCACCCGGCGCGGCCGGTAGGTCAGGGCGGTCCGGAAAAGGGCCGGCAGCGGGCAGATCAAGGAGGAAGTATGGCCATCGCGGTCTACCCCGGCACGTTTGATCCCATGACCCGGGGGCACGAGGATCTGGTCCGCCGTGCGTCGAATATTTTCGACGAGCTGGTGGTTGGCGTGGCGCACAGCCCCAACAAGCGCCCGTTTTTCTCGCTCGAAGAGCGCATCAGCATCGCTCGTGAAGTGCTGGGCCACTATCCCAATGTGCGTGTCGAGGGCTTTGCCGGACTGCTCAAGGATTTTGTCCGCAAGAACAACGCACGCGTGATCGTGCGCGGCCTGCGCGCCGTGTCGGATTTCGAGTACGAGTTCCAGATGGCGGGCATGAACCGCTACCTGCTTCCGGACGTGGAAACCATGTTCCTGACGCCGTCCGACCAGTACCAGTTCATCTCCGGCACCTTCGTGCGCGAGATTGCGGTGCTTGGCGGCGATGTCAGCAAGTTCGTGTTCCCGTCGGTGGAGCGCTGGCTGCAAGAGAAAATCGCCAAACCGGAATAAAATACCGGTTTCAGACGCGTCGATTCGCGGCCAGTCCGGGCGCGGGCGCGTCAGCTGGAAGGAAACACCATGGCGCTACTGATCACCGACGACTGCATCAACTGCGACGTTTGTGAACCCGAGTGCCCGAACGAAGCCATTTCGATGGGGCCCGAGATCTATGAAATCGACCCCAACAAGTGCACCGAATGCGTCGGGCATTTCGACGAACCGCAATGCCAGCAGGTCTGCCCGGTCGCCTGCATCCCCAAGGATCCGAACCGGATCGAGACCCATGAGGTGCTGATGCAGCGCTACCGCCTGCTGACGGCCGCCAAGCACGTGGCCTGAATTGCCGCCCCCTACGGGCGACAGGCCGGTACGGCACAAAAAAGCCCCCGCCACCGCAAGGTGGCGGGGGTTTAATTTTCCCCGGTTACTACGGTACTGCCTACAACGCTGCGCGGTCAGGCGCCCATCGGCTTGCCGTCGGGTCGGCGCACCACGATGGTGGACGAGCGCGGCGGCTTGGCCGCATCCGGCCACTTGCCGGTGGGATGCTGGATATTGATGAAACAAGTGGTGAGGTCCGGCGTGTACGCAATGCCGGTAATCTCGCAGCCGGTCGGGCCGGTCAGGAAGCGCTTTGACTGACCGGTCGGCGCAATGTAGTACATGCTGTTGTTGCCGAAGGTGTTGATGTAGCTGGCGCTGGTGCTCGAGTCGGTCTCGACCCACAGGCGGCCCTTCGGGTCCACGCGCAGGCCGTCCGGGCTCGAGAACGTGTCGCCGTTGATATTGCCCTTCAGGTTGGCCGTGGCCAGCGACGGGTCGCCGGCCTGCAGCAGGATGCTCCAGGTGAAGGTGATGGCCAGCGGTGAGCCGCCTGCTTCCCGCCACTGGATGATGTGGCCATGCAGATTGCTTGTGCGCGGGTTGGCGGCGTCGGTCTGTTTGCGTCCGCTGTTGTTCGTCAGCGTGCAATAGATGGATTTGTCCGGCGCCACCGTGATCCACTCGGGACGGTCCATCAGCGTGCCGCCGGCCACGCGCGCGGCCGCCTTGGTGTTGACCAGCACGTCGGCCTGGCTGGTGAAGTCGACCGTGGCCGGGGCGGGCGATGTGGCGAACTGGGTCCAGTTGCCCGGGTCGGAGGCGCCGACGGTCAGGCCGTTCTTGCCCTGCGTCAGCTCCACCCACTGGCCGCTGCCATCGGCGTTGAACCTGGCGACGAACAGCGTGCCGCTGTCCAGCAGGTTGGCGTTGGCGGCGCGGTTGTCCGGGTCGAACGCCTTGGCCGGCACGAATTTGTAGATGCAGCCTGGCGTGCCGTCGTCGCCCATATAGAAGGCGACGTTGTTGCTGGCATCAGCCAGGAAGGCGACGTTCTCATGGTCGAAGCGACCCATGGCGGTGCGCTTGGCCGGGGCGCCGAGCGTGCCGTACGGATCGATTTCGACAACCCATCCGTAACCTTTCTCGTCCTGGGTCGGGTCGAGGTAATTGTCCGTGCTTTCTTCGCAGGTCAGGTACGTGCCCCACGGCGTGTAGCCGCTAGAGCAGTTGTTGAGCATGCCGACCACGGTCGAGCCTACTGCGGACGCGGCCGGGCCGCTCACCCGATACAGCGAGTTGCCGGTGTGGCGCTTGTTGTAGACGGAGCCGCGCTTGACTTGCCAGTTGCCGCTTGCGGCCAGCTCCACCTCGATCAGCGAGATGCCGACGGCCGAAAGCGCGATGCGCTTTTCCTCGGGCGTGGCGGTGCTGGCGTTGTAGATGCCGCCGGCAAACAGGATGTTGTAGTCGGGCAGCTCGTGGTTGATCGCCAGCAGGCCGCCTTTCTGCGGATCGACGCCCGGCAGCGCGAAGTAGTGCATGCCGTCGTGATTGCCGCCTGCCTGGCGCTCGGTTTCGGCCGACGACTGGAAGGCCCCTGCATAGCCCGTGGAACCGGCCTCGACCGGATCGCCCGCGGAGAACAGCACGTCGACGCGGTAGCCGTTGGGCACGACTACGGTATCGGCGATCGACCTGGCCACAGGTTCAAAGGTGACTTCGTAGCTTATTGGGACAGCGTCGGGCGTGACGACCGGCGCGGGAGCAGGTGCCGCTGCAGGTGCCGCTACCGAATCGTCGCCGCCGCCGCACGCGGCCAGCACGCCGCTGCCAAAGGCGGAAGCAAGCGACAGGCCGAGGCCGCCGCGCAGCACCCGGCGGCGTGCCGGATTGGCGGCGACGATGTCCTCAAGCCTCTGGCCGGGCACGTCAACATCGGGCTTGGCGGCACGGCTGGCGGCGCGCGCTGCGTCGGTCAGGTACGACATGGACTTTCTCCTGTGGGGTTTGTCATGTGCGGCCGCCATCCTGTAATGCCGGCCCGCTTGCTGAGCCCGCAATGTAGGTGCTGTCCGTGTAACTCTGATGACAAGATGTCTGCAACAAGAGACCGGATGCGAAACGGATATCGAAATGACAACGGGCCGCTGATGGCGGCCCGTTGTCATTCGTTTTCACGTAGGTGTCGCAGGGCTATGCCTGCGCCGGCTGGATCAACGCGCGGTATGCAACTGCGCCATGGCGCGCTCGGCATCTCCCCTGGCCAGCAGGCCGAGCGGGTCGACGCAGCGATCGATGGCTTCGTCGATTGCCTGCTGCTCTTCCTTGCGCGGCGGCTTGAGCACGAAGTTGACGACATCCTCACGGCCCGCGCCGGCGCCGCCGGGCAGGTTGCGCGGATGCCCCACGCCCAGGCGCAGGCGCCAGAATTCCTGCGTGGTCAGATGCGCGGCGATGTCCTTCAGGCCGTTGTGACCACCCGCGCCGCCGCCGCGCTTGAGCTTGGCGGCGCCCGGCGGCAGGTCCATCTCGTCATGCGCGACCACGATCTCGTCAGGCAGGATCTTGTAGAAGCGGGCCAGCGATACCACGGCCAGGCCAGAGCGGTTCATGAACGTGGACGGCTTGAGCAGCCAGATGTCCTGGTCCCACAGGCGGGCCCGTCCGGCCAGGCCGTGGAAACGGCCTTCCACGCGCAGCGTGGTGCCGCCCATGCGGGCCAGCTGGTCCACCAGCCAGAAGCCGGCGTTGTGGCGGGTAGCCTCGTATTCCGCTCCGGGATTACCTAGGCCGACGATGAGCTTGATCATGCGATGAACTGGATTGGATGGCGGCGGGGTTCATGTCGAACCGCAGCCGCCAAGCATACGCCAAAAAAAACCGCCGGCAGGACCGGCGGTTTTTTCCGTCTTGCGGCCAGGCCGCAATGCCGGGTGGGCAGCTTAGGCAGCCGGCGTTTCGCCTTCGCCTTCAGCGCCTTCGGCGGCCGAAGCGGCACCAGCCGGCAGCGAGATGCTGGCGATGGCCGGGTTTTCGTCGCCGTGGGTCACGACGGTCACGCCCTTCGGCAGCTTCAGGTCAGCCAGGTGCAGGGTCTGGCCCAGCTCCATCGTGCCGACGTCCACTTCGATGAACTCGGGCAGGTCGGCCGGCAGGCACGACACTTCCAGGTCGTTCACGATGTGGTTGACCAGGCCGTGGCCCAGCTTCACGCCAGGAGCGGTTTCCTGGTTCATGAAGTGCAGGGGCACCTTGACGTGGATCTTTTCGCTGGCCGACACGCGCTGGAAATCGACGTGCAGCACCATCGGCTTGAACGGGTGCATCTGGAATGCGCGCAGCAGCGCCTTTTCCGACTTGCCGGCAACTTCCAGGTCCAGGATCGACGAGTGGAAGGCTTCCTTCTTCAGGGCGTGCCACAGTGCGTTGTGATCCAGTTCGATCATCTTCGGGTCGGCGGCGCCGCCGTAGATGATGCCGGGGGTCTTGCCCGAATTGCGCAGGCGGCGGCTCGCACCCGTTCCCTGTACGCTACGCTCGAAAGCGACTACTTTCATGATGACTCCAAAGTAAAGAAGGCTGTCCGCGACCAGACAGCCCTGTTGTGGCGCAATCGAAACTGATGCGCCGGTCACACGCGCTAATTGCCGAAAAACCCGCAATCAGCGCGGCAAAGCCGAAAATTCTATCAGGAACCCGCGAACAGCGACATGATCGAGTCGCCCTTGACGATACGCGTGAAGGTCTCGGCCAGCAGCGGGGCGGTCGACAGCTGGCGGATCTTGCTGCATTTGGCAGCTTCTTCCGACAGCGGGATGGTGTCGCACACCACCACTTCGTCCAGTGCCGAGTCCGCGATGCGGGCAGCCGCGCCGCCGGACAGCACGGGGTGCGTGCAATAGGCGAAAACCTTCAGCGCGCCTCGCTCCTTCAGCACCTGGGCCGCCTTGCAAAGCGTGCCGCCGGTGTCGATCATGTCGTCCATGATCACGCAGTTGCGGCCGTCGACTTCACCGATGATGTTCATCACCTCGGCCACGTTGGCCTTCGGACGACGCTTGTCGATGATCGCCAGGTCGCAGTTCAGTTCCTTGGCCAGCGCACGGGCGCGGACCACGCCGCCGACGTCCGGCGACACGACCAGCAGGTCACCGTAGTTCTTCTCGCGCAGGTCGCCCAGCAGTACCGGGGATGCGTAGATGTTGTCGACGGGGATATCGAAGAAGCCCTGGATCTGGTCGGCGTGCAGGTCCATTGTCAGCACGCGCTCGACACCGGCGACTTCGAGCATGTTGGCCACGACCTTGGCCGAGATCGCGACGCGCGCCGAGCGCGGGCGGCGGTCCTGGCGGGCATAGCCGAAGTAGGGCATGGCCGCGGTGATGCTGCGTGCCGAGGCGCGCTTGAGCGCGTCGACCATCACCATCAGTTCCATCAGGTTGTCGTTGGTCGGCGCGCAGGTGGACTGCAGCACGATGACGTGCTTGCCGCGAACGTTTTCCTGGATATCAACCTGAACTTCGCCGTCTGAGAAACGGCCAACGAGCGCCTTGCCCAGAGGAATGCCGAGGTGCTGTACGACAGCCTCCGCGAGTTTGGGGTTGGCGTTGCCGGTAAATACCATCAAGCCTTCGCTGCTCATTCGGGGCACCTGTCTTGCTGCTGGGGGAGCTTGTAGTCACCGGCAAGGCCGGTAACTGATACTGAGGGTCCGTGAGGACACTATAGGAATGTAATGGCAGGGGAAGAAGGATTCGAACCTTCGAATGCCGGAATCAAAATCCGGTGCCTTGACCAACTTGGCGACTCCCCTACACAACCTTGCTGCTCGTCGTGATACCTGACTGCTGTACCGCGCCGAACCATAACTTGCTATGCGAACGCTGCGAGCGGGTGATGTGCCAGACTGCGCACACACCTGCCATCCCACTCGGGAGGCAACCGCTTCAGGACCTGCTGCGCCGTCTGCTCGTCTGGAAAACGCGCAAACACGCAGGCTCCGGAACCGGTCATCCTTGCATGCTGATTGAACTGCTTCAGCCATTCAAGGGCTCGGGCAACTTCGCCGAACTTCGCCGTTGCTATCGCTTCCAGGTCGTTGCGACCGAAAGAGAATTTGTTTGTGCAAGCAGCGAAGACCGCAATTATGGAGAGGGGGGTGTCCCTTGTCAAGCACTCGTCCGAAAAAATTTCAGACGTCGGCACATGTTGTTTCGGATGGATGATGACGAACCAGCTGTCAGGCAGCTCGACGGGCGTCAGTTCTTCGCCGATGCCTTCGGCGAAGGCGTTCTGCCCGAACACGAAGACGGGCACGTCCGCACCCAGCGTCAGCCCGATGCGCATCAGCTCCGCGCGCGCCAGGCCAAGTCCCCACAGGTGGTTCAGCGCCAGCAGCGTTGTGGCCGCGTCGGAGGAGCCGCCGCCGATGCCGCCGCCCATCGGCAGGATCTTGTCGATCTCGATGTCGGCGCCGTAGTGCGTGCCCGTCGCCCGCTGCAGCGCGCGCGCGGCACGCACGACGAGGTCGGTCTCCGCCGGCACGCCGGGGATGTCCGTGGCGCGCGTCACGATACCGTCGTCGCGGCGCTGGAAATGCAGCGTATCGCACCAGTCCACGAGCTGGAACACCGTCTGCAGCGTGTGGTAGCCATCCGGGCGCCGGCCGGTGACGTGCAGGAACAGGTTGAGCTTGGCCGGCGCCGGGCAATCGCGCAGTTGCGGCGGAGGCAAGTTGGTGGTCCCGGTCAAGGTGTTTCCTCCGGATCGATCACGAGCTTGACCGACAGCGGCGTAGGGCCGCCGTCGCGCTCCAGGTCGATGCGGCGCGGTCGCGCCGTCGTCGTCTGCGCGCTGTCGGGCGCATCCTGCCAGGCCACGTAGCGCACGCTCCAGCCGTCCTGTGCCAGCATGGCGAGGCGCCCCTGGGCATCGCGCGTGGCCTTGGCCGGGCGTCCGGCCGAAGGGCGCCCGTGCAGCCAGTCGCGCATGCCGGCCACCGGCAGCGCAAAGCCGAGCGCGTCCTCGAGCAGGCTGTCGACTTCCGGCGCATTGCGCGGCGGCTTGTTGGGCAGGTCGAGGGTCGCGCCCGAAGGCGTGGCGGTGACGACGGCCAGCGTCTGGCCCAGCGGCGAGAGCAGGTCAAGGCGAACGTTGCGGCCCTGTTCCTCCCAGCGGAAGCTGCCCTGCACCCCTTCGTCGCGGCCATAGCGAACGTAGTTTGCGGAAAAGCGGCCGGTGTAGTGTCGGCTTGCGGCGGTTTCGCCGGCATCGAAGCCGCGCGAAGGCGCGACACTGGCGCAGGCTGCCAGCAGCATGGGCGCGCCAAGGCAAAGCAGGGCCAGGCGGCGGGATCGGTTCATGTTCGGCATTCAGGAAAGCGGGGCCGCCCTGGTGGGACGGCCCGCGACAGATGGCGCGGCCGGTCGCATGGACCGGCCCGGGCTTACTTGGACAGCAGGACGTTGTAGCGGCGCAGGGTATCGACCAGGATTTCGTTTTCCGGCTCGATCTTGGCGGCTTCGGTCCATGTCTTGCGGGCTTCGTCGCGCTCGCCGAGCTGCCACAGCACTTCGCCCAGGTGCGCGCCGATCTCGGCCTCGGGCGCCTTGGCATAGGCGTTCTTGAGCAGCTCCGCCGCCGGCTGCAGCTCGCCCATGCGGAATTTCACCCAGGCCAGGCTATCCATGATGTACGGATCATCCGGCCCGAGTTCAGAGGCGCGCTCGAGCAGCTTGCGCGCTTCGGGCAGGCGCACATTGCGGTCCGCCAGCGAATAGCCGAGCGCGTTGTACCCCTGCTTCTGCTCCGGCTGCAGCGCGATCACGCGCAACAGCCCCTTCTCCATGCTGTCGTAGCGCTTCTGGCGCTCGTCCAGCATGGCCAGCTCGTAGATCCAGTCCGCATTGTCCGGCTCCGCCGTGATGCGTTCGTCGAGCACCTTGCGGGCGCGGTCGTAGGACTTGGTCTCCATCAGCGTAGCGACCTCGGCCTGGCGGATAGCCATCATGCGCTGCGAGCGCTGGGCCGGATCGGGGATGTCCTCGGCGTCGCTGAGCATGTCTCCGAAGATGGCCTGGGCATCGTCGAGCTTGCCCATGCGCGCGAGCAACTGCGCGCGCTTGGCCGCGGCGGCCGGAGCGAGGCGGCTGTCCTCGATGCGTTCCAGCCACTGGATCGCACCCGCGTAGTCCTTGCGCTCTTCGGCAATCTGCGCCAGGTACTGGAAGGCGATGTCCGGATTGGCTGTCGGCACCTTCTCGGCGAGCTGCAGGTACTCCGTCAGGTATTGCTCGGCTTCGCCAAATTCCTTGGCCTGGAGGCTGGTCAGGCCCAGTGCGAGCGGCACGCGCGGGTCGTTTGGCGCAACCTTGCGCAGCGTCTCGAATTCCTGGCGCGCGGCCGGCATGTCATTGCGCATCAGGTACAGGCGCGCCAGCGTGATGTGGCCGCTGACCGAGCGCGGCGACTTGTCGAGGAAGCGGCGCAGGCCGGCAATCGCCTTGTCGGGCTCGCTCTCGGCGCGCAATTCGGCTGCCATCAGCGCCGCCGGCTCGAAATCGGGGCGCAGCCGCAGCGCTTCATCGAGCGCCGCAAGCGCGGCTGGCATGTTGCCCGCGATCTCCTGTGCCCGGGCAATGGCAAGCTGCGTTTCGGGCAGCCGCGCATCGTCACGGGTCAGCTCCTGCAGCAGCGCCGCGGCGCCCGCGGGATCGCTCGTGCGCGACATCTGCTGTTGAAGCTGGAGGATGCCCTCGGCACGATGGTTGGCGGGCACGCCGGCCAACTGCTGGACCAGCAGCGGCCGTGCGTCGCTCCAGCGCCCATTGAGCACCAGCAGGGTCGAGAGCACCTGGCGCGCCGCCGGCGAGCCGGGCGCGATGTCGCTCCACAGCCGCGCGGCGTCGAGCGCCTGCTGCGGGATGCGCGCATTGAAGGCGATCTCCGTCGCGCGCTGGGCAAAGCGCGGGTCACGCGTGGAGCGGGCCAGTTCGACATAAGTCCGATAGGCCGGGCCGACCAGGCCGCGCTGCAGCGAGATCTCGGCAGCCATCACGCTGTACATGATGTCGCCGGTGAGCGATATGTTCGGCAGCGTGACGCCGGCGGGCGACTTGTCGGGCTGCGCCGGCGCGGCCTGGACCGCGCCGAGCGCGCCAAGTGCCAGGCAGGCGCCGGCGATCAGGGACCGGATGTGGCGCCCGGTACTGGCCGCCGACCGAGCGGACATGCCTGGGCGCACAGTGATGGCCTTCGCGGGGAAGTCCATGGCAGCGGGTCTCGCAACGGGATCCGGAAAAAGTTCCGACATGTGATGATTGCTCCGGCGCGTTCAGGCGTTCGAATGATAGGGGCATTGTAGCCTGCCGCTACAATGCGCTGCTTGCCGGCGCAGCAAGGCGTGCGCGCTTCCGGCAGGAGTTTGGAGCGGTAACCAACGGAGAGGTTCGATGCCTGAATTGCCGGAGGTCGAAGTGACCCGGCGCGGCCTGCTGCCGCATGTGGTGGGGCGGCGTATTGCCGACGTGATCGTGCGCCATCGCGGCTTGCGCTGGCCGATCGACGACGACCTGGAGGCACGCCTGGCCGGACGCCTGGTGCAGCGTATCGAGCGGCGGGGCAAGTACCTGCTGCTGGAGTGCGTCGATGAAGCCACGGGCGATGCCGGCTGGTTGCTGGTCCACCTGGGCATGACCGGGACGCTGCGCGTGCTGCCCGATGCGCCGGCCGCCGGCATCCACGACCACCTGGACCTGGCGCTGGACGATGCCGGCGGGAACCGCATCGTGCTGCGTTTTCGCGATCCGCGCCGTTTCGGCGCCGTGCTCTGGAGCCCGCTGAGCGAGGCCATGCTGCCCGGACACCCGCTTCTGCGCGGGCTCGGCATTGAGCCGTTCGATCCGCATTTCGGCGGCGGCTGGCTGCACCGCCATACGCGCGGGCGTTCCGCGGCGATCAAGACCGTGCTGCTGGCCGGCAATATCGTGGTGGGAGTGGGCAATATCTACGCCTCCGAAAGCCTGTTCCGCGCGGGCATCCGCCCGACCACGCCGGCCGGCCGGCTGAGCCTGGCGCGCTGCGAACGGCTGGCGCTGGCGGTGCGCGAAACGCTGGCGCAGGCCATCGAACGCGGTGGCAGCACGCTGCGCGACTTTGTCGGCAGCGACGGCGCGAGCGGCTATTTCCAGCTCGACTGCTTTGTCTACGACCGCGCCGGAGAGCCTTGCCGGATCTGCGGCACGCCGGTGCGGCAGATCGTCCAGGGCCAGCGTTCGACTTTCTACTGTACGCACTGCCAGCATTGAATCGCGGCGCCCCTGGCGGCCGAGGGGAGCGTCCTGCCGGGTGTCGATGGCTCGGCGCAACACTCTGCGGCCAAGGGGCGCGAATTCCACAAAAGCGCCACAAAAGCGCCCCGGAAACCTGTATCTTGTGCGCAGTCATAGAAAGTTACAAAAACACCGCACGCTTGCAAAGTCGGCACTTGCGCCAGATTGCCGGACAGGAACCCAGCCGAACCGCCGCCATGACCACGCTCGCACAACAATTTGAACAATACGGCGCCTGGAGAACCGGGGTACTCCAGTCGCTGACCGAATTCCAGTCGTGGCTGCAGCAGCACGACCTCTACGACGCGACCGCCGAAGAGCGCGTGCAGCGCATCCAGAGCGTGCTGCGCAGCGACCGGCTCAAGGTCGCCTTCATTGCCGAGTTCTCCCGCGGCAAGAGCGAACTGATCAACGCCATCTTCTTCGCCGACTACGGGCGCCGCATCCTGCCGTCATCGGCCGGACGCACCACCATGTGCCCGACGGAGCTGCGCTACGACGAGCACGAGCCGCCCAGCATCCGCTTGTTGCCGATCGAAACCCGGCTGCAGGAGGCCTCGACCGCTGATTTCCTGGAGGCTGGCACATCGGCCTCGCACTGGCACTCGGTGCCGCTGGACCCGTCATCGCCCGAGGGCATGCTGGCGGCGTTCCAGCATGTGGTCGAGACCATCCGCGTGCCGCCGGCCCAGGCCGAAGCGCTGGGCCTGTACCACGAGGAAGACCCGGACGCCGCCTATGCGGTGGATGCCGAAGGCATGGTCGAGATCTCGCGCTGGCGCCACGCGGTCATCAATTTCCCGCATCCGCTGCTGCGCCAGGGGCTGGTGATCCTCGATACGCCGGGACTGAACGCGATCGGCACCGAGCCTGAGCTGACGCTGCGCCTGATCCCGGATGCACACGTGGTGGTGTTCGTGCTGGCCGCGGACGCCGGCGTGACCAAGAGCGACCTGGAACTCTGGCGCGGGCACGTGGGCGCCGGCCATCGCCGCGGCTGCCTGGCCGTACTCAACAAGATCGACGGCTTGTGGGACCCGCTGAAGTCGCAGGGCGAGATCGCGAAGGAGATCTCGGGCCAGGTCACCTCGACGGCGCAGGTGCTCGGCATCGAGCAGGGGCGCGTCTATCCGGTGTCGGCGCAGAAGGGCCTGGTGGCCAAGGTCACGCATGACCAGACGCTGCTGGCACGCAGCGGCCTGCCGAATTTCGAGCACGTGCTGTCCGACCAGCTGATTCCGCGCCGGCGCGAGATCGTCGCCGACCAGGTCCATCGCTCGGTGCAGGACATGGCGCGCGGCGCGCAGCAACTGCTGCAGAGCCGCCGACGCGACATCGTCGAACAGCTGTTCGAACTGCGCGGCCTGCGTGGCAAGAACCACGCGATGGTCAAGCACATGCTGATGCGCGTGCAGAGCGAGAAGGAAGAGTTCGAGCAGAGCATCAGCAAGTTCCAGGCGTTGCGGCTGGTGTTTGGCCGCCACAGCGCGGACATCATCAAGAGCCTGCAACTGCGCGACGTGCGCCGCACCATGCGCGACGCGCGCGAGCAGATGAAGGAACGCTTCTTCTCGCGCGGCCTGCGCGAAGACATGGACGCGCTGTTCGCGCGGCTGACCACGCTGATCACCGACGCGGATAACAAGATCGGCCAGCTGCACCAGCTCATCGACAGCATGTACCGGCGCTTCAATGCCGAGCATGGCTTCACGCTGCCGGCGCCGATGCAGTTCGTGACCTCGCGCTATGTCGCCGAACTCGGCGAGATCCTGCAGCTCGTGCAGTCGCACTTCGGCGCGGTCAGCATGCTGACGCGCTCGAGGCCAAACCTGGTGCAGGGCGCGTTCGACACCATGGCCAGCCGCGTGCTGGAGAATTTCCGTGACCTGAACCGTGATATCGAAGTCTGGCTCAAGTCCGTGATGACGCCGCTGGAAGCGCAGGTACGCGAGCATCAGAAGCAGCTGCGCCGCCGTGTCGATTCGATCGAACGCATCCACGAGGCCACCGACACGCTGGAAAGCCGGATCGCCGACCTGGAAGAAGTGCTCAACGGCCTGGACGAACGCAGCGGGCGCATCGAGGCACATATCCAGCGCATCATCCGTCCGGGCGGGACTGACACAAAGGGCGCGCAGCTCGCCGTCGCCTGATCCCGGGCCGGGCGGTATATCATGTGGCGCCGCCTTCGAGCGGCGCTTTTTCTATTGCGCGGCCCGTTTGCCTGCCGTGCGATTCATGCGCCTGATTGTCCCGATGCCCCGCAAGTCCGCCCCGGCTGTCTCGTCCGCCACCGTCAACGCCAATGCCGCGTTGCAGTCCGACATCCATGTCCCCGCCGACTTCGGCGCGCGCGTGGTCGACTGGCAGCGCGTGCACGGCCGGCACGACCTGCCGTGGCAGAACACGCGCGACCCGTACCGGATCTGGCTGTCGGAGATCATGCTGCAGCAGACGCAGGTGAGCGCGGTCATCGACTACTTCCAGCGCTTTATCGCGGAGCTTCCGACCGTGCAGGCGCTGGCCGCCGCGCCTGCGGACCAGGTGATGGCGCTGTGGGCAGGGCTGGGCTACTACTCGCGCGCGCGCAACCTGCACCGTTGCGCCATGCAGGTCGTCAGCGAGCATGGTGGCCGGTTTCCAACCGATCCCGCCGTGCTGGCCACGCTGCCCGGCATTGGCCGCTCCACCGCGGCGGCGGTGGCGGCCTTCAGCGCGGGCGTGCGATCGCCGATCCTCGACGGCAACGTCAAGCGCGTCTTTGCGCGCGTCTTCGGCATTCACGGCCATCCGGGCGAGCGCGCCATCGAAAAACGCATGTGGGAACTGGCAGAGGCCGCGTTGCCCGCGGCCGGGCCGTGCCAGGCGGACGATATGGTGGCCTACACGCAAGGCCTGATGGACCTGGGCGCAACCGTCTGTTCGCGCGGCAAGCCGGCATGCCTGGCCGATGCCGCGGCTTGCCCGCTGTCGGCGGACTGCGTGGCGCGCCGCGATGGCCTGACCGGGACGTTGCCAACACCCAAGCCGCGCGCGGCGATACCGGAGCGCAGTACCGTGATGGTCATGGTGCGCCATGGCCGCGACGTGCTGCTGCAGCTTCGCCCGGACAGCGGTGTCTGGGGCGGCCTGTGGAGCCTCCCCGAAATGCCCGTGGCAACGGTGCCGTTCGATGCGGAACTCGCGGAGGACGATGCGCTGGGCTATGCGCGCGCCTTCGGACAACCCGCGCGCGCGGCGCTGGCGGGCGAACTGGTCCATGTCTTTACGCATTTCCGGCTGCAGATCCGAGCGATCCGGGTCGACATGGCCGCGCTGTCGCTGCGTAAAACCGATTCGGGGCCGGCCCAGAGATGGCTTTCGCTCGATGATCTCGACGCGCTCGGCACGCCGGCACCGGTGCGCAAGCTGCTCGAACTGCAGGCCCGCGGCGGCCTGTTCTGAGTCGCGCTCGGCGAACGGGACTGGCTACACCATGTGGTGCTGCCGCATGTAGCGGTGCACGATCTCGATGCGCATGCCCGCGTCGGGCAGTTCCATCAGCATCTGCTTGGCCTTGAGCGGCACCGGCAGCAGTTCGCACAGGCGGTTGGTGACCCAGCTTGGGTCGTCCCACAGGTAGGGCTCGGCAACCGGCATGCGATCGGGCTGCTCGGCATGCAGCCGCGTGACGATCCGGCGCAGCACCGTCAGGCATTCGCCCAGCAGTTCCAGCTTGCAGTCGATGATGTCCGCGGGCAGCAGCTCGGCGCTGGCCACGATCAGGCCGTCGTCGCGCTTATGGTGCTCGAGCACGCGGAAGCGCTGCCGTCCGCGCGTTTCGATCAGCAGCACGCCAAGCTGCTCCATATTGCAATCGATGATCTCGGCCAGGCAACCGATCGATTCCGGCACGGTTGGCTTGCCCGAGCGCGCGACTTCCTCGCCACTGGCGATCAGGCATACGCCGAACGGCGACGCGTCGCGCAGGCAATTGCGCACCATGTCCACATAGCGCTTCTCGAATACGCGCAGCGGCAGGCGGCCATCCGGGAACAGCACCGTGTGCAGCGGAAAGAGTGGCAGGTTGTCCAGCGTCGGCGGCGTCGCGTCGACGGGGGCGGTGTGGCGGAGAAGGTCTGTCGAGGACATGCGATGGCTGGTGTTCCACTGGATCGGGGAAACCGGCCGCCGGATCGGGCGCGGCGACCGCCATGCTGCCAGGCTTGACGTACCTGGCGACACGGGAAAACCACGCACGCAGGCCGCTATGCCGCCGGCGCGAGTTCCCGGTGTCTCACCAGCACATTACCATGCGCGCGGAAATAGTTGGCGAGCCTTTCCGCAATATAGACCGAACGGTGCTGTCCGCCGGTACAGCCGATGGCGACGGTCAGATAGCTGCGGTTATCCGCAATGAAGCTCGGCAGCCACTTTTCGACATAGGCGCGGATGTCTTCGGCCATGGCCAGCACCATCGGCTGGGCCTGGAGGAAGTCGATCACCGGGGCATCGCGGCCGGTCAGCGGGCGCAGCGCCAGGTCGTAGTAAGGGTTGGGCAGCGAGCGCACGTCGAAGACCATGTCGGCGTCGCTGGGCACGCCGTGCTTGAAGCCGAACGACTCGAACAGCAGCGTCAGACGCTGGCTGTCCTCGCGGATCAGTTCCTTGATCCAGCTGCGCAGCGTATTGGTGCGCACGTTGCTGGTGTCGATGCGGTGCGCGGACTCGGCCAGGGGGCTGAGCAGTTCGCGCTCCATCTCGATGGCTTCCATCAGCCCGCGGTCATTGAACGCCGCCCGTTCTTCCTCGGAGCGGGGCGCGCCGTTGGTCAGAATCGACAGCGGATGGCGGCGACGCGTTTCCGAATAGCGCTGCACCAGTGCGTCGGTACTGGCCGTGAGGAACACGACCTCGACCTGATGGGTCTCCGCCAGTTGGCGAACCGTGTCGGGCAGGTGGTCCAGCGATTCGCGGCTGCGGATATCGGTGGCGACGCCGAGGTGCGTATAGCCCTCGGCCGCAAGATAGCGGGCCAGGTCGGGGATGAATTGGGCCGGCAGGTTATCGACGCAGTAGTAGCCTGCATCTTCAAGCACGTTCAGTGCGACGGATTTGCCGGAGCCGGAGATGCCGGTGATGAGGATGATGCGCATAGCATCGGAAGCATAGCATCCGGAAGTGGCCACGTCATGACAGGGGCCGCGCTGACAAAAATGGCGAACCGCGCGGTTCGCCATTTTGTCCGGATCGGCAGCCGATTACTTCGACAGGCATTCCTTCATGAAGGACTTGTATTCGTCGCCCTTCTTGCCCTTGCCTTCCTTGCTGCAGGCCGACATCTTTTCCTGCTGGGTCTTGGTCGGCTGCACGCCCTTGGCCGAGAGGCACTGCTTCATGAAGGCCTTGCGATCGTCGCCTTTCTTGCCGGCGGCCTGATCGTTGCAGTCCTTCATCTTCTGCTGCTGCGCGGTGGGCGCCTTGGCGGCGGATGCCGGTACGGCCTTGTCTCCGGGGCCCGGCGCGGCCGGCATGGCGGGCGCTGCAGGCGTGGTTTGGGTGGCGGGCTGTGCCATTGCGCCGGTGGCCAGCAGCGGCGTTACCAACACACACATCGCGATCAGTTTCTTCATGCTTGCTCTCCTGGCTGTGGAAAACTTCATGGCCGCTTTTCGCCACCCTCACAGTGAACGCTGCGGCTCCGGACTGGGCTCGATGCCCATTACAGCACAAAACGGAAGATATCCCCACCGCGTTGACTTATTTGTCAACGCCGATGTAAGCAATTGAAAACGTGTCGCGATGCCCGCTCAGAGCAGGCGGCCTTGCCCGCGCGAGACCGCATCGGCCTGCATCGCGGCGCGCTGGCGATCCATGAAATCGCGCAGCGTATCGATGCCGCGCAGGCGCAGGATGGTGTTGCGCACGGCGGCCTCGACCAGCACGGCGAGGTTTCGGCCGGCCGCCACCTGGATCTTGACCATATGGATCGGCAAGCCCAGTACGTCGAGGTACTGTGAATCGAGCGGCAGCCGTTCGAACTCGCCATCATTGCGGCGCACCAACTGGACCACCAGCTTCATCTTCATCTTCCGCCGCACGGCGGTCTCGCCGAAGATGGTCTTGATGTCGAGCAGGCCCAGGCCACGTACTTCGAGCAGGTTCTGCAGCAGCGGCGGACAGCGGCCTTCAATGAAATCCGGTCCCAGGCGCACGAAATCCACCGCGTCGTCGGCCACCAGGCCGTGGCCGCGCGAGATCAGCTCCAGGCCGAGTTCGCTCTTGCCCAGGCCAGACTCGCCCATGACCAGCACGCCCATGCCGAGGATGTCGAGGAACACGCCGTGCATGGTCACGCGCGGCGCGGAGATTCGCGACAGGTACAGCCGCAGGTGGTCGATGACCGCCGCCGAGGAAACCGGCGTGGTGAACAGCGGCGTGGACGAGCGCGTGCAGCGCAGTTCCAGGTCCGGCGGCGGCTCCATGCCGTCGGCCACGACCAGGAACGGCGGCTCGAGCAGGATCAGCTCGCCCATCTGGCGCTTGCGGGTCTCGTCGTCGAGGCGCTGGTAATAGGTGATTTCGGGCTTGCCGAGCACCTGGATCCGGTTCGGGTGGATCAGGTTCAGGTGGCCGACCAGGTCCGCGGCCGAGGTGGCCTCGCGGGCAAACTCCACGTCGAAGGCGCGATCCGCACCCTCCAGGCCAGCCACCCACGAGAGTTTGATGTCGGCTGCGTTGTCGTCGAAGATCGACTGGGAGGTGACGCCGGTGAGTTCCATGCGTGATGACTTTCGGGGCGGGGGGGACTGTGCCGGACTTTACGATTGTCCGGTCTGTTGCCAGCCCAGGGGAGGGGTCAGGGATGCCACTGCGTCAGAAGTTCATGGACCGCGTCCGGCGTGGCCAGGGTTGCCAGGCCTTCGCGCATGTCGCGATCCGACAGCAATTGGGCGATTTCGGAAAGAATCTCGAGATGCTGCTGCGTAGCCTGTTCCGGCACCAGCAGGAAGATCAGCAGCGAGACGGGCTTGCCATCCGGCGATTCGAACGGGATCGGCTCGGCCAGCCGCATGAAGGCAGCCAGCGGTTGCTTCAGCCCCTTGATGCGCCCGTGCGGAATGGCCACGCCCGCGCCCAGACCGGTCGAACCCAGGGACTCGCGCGCGAACAGGTTGTCGGTCACGGTCGCCCGCGCCACGCCATGGTTGTTCTCGAATAGGAGCCCGGCTTGCTCGAATACACGCTTCTTGCTGGTGACGCTGACGTCGAGATTGATGTTGCCGGGTGGCAGCAGTTTGGCCAAACGATTCATGGGCGATGCGAGGATTTCAGTTAGCAGGCAGATCGGACTGCTCAGCCCGGAAACGAAGTGGGGCCGGGTTGCGGCCACGCCATGGCTT
The DNA here is from genome assembly GCF_057073755.1 of Cupriavidus sp. C3SS-1. Taxonomy (NCBI): domain Bacteria; kingdom Pseudomonadati; phylum Pseudomonadota; class Betaproteobacteria; order Burkholderiales; family Burkholderiaceae; genus Cupriavidus; species Cupriavidus sp. C3SS-1. The sequence goes on from NZ_CP172699.1 coordinate 396,099, forward strand.
ACCAAGCGTTCGGCCATTATAGAGCAGCGTCTCCCCTGTTCTTGTGCAATGCAGCGCCCTGTATGGCCTGGTCCGTGCTGGCGCCGCCACACCTGGGTACGGTGCTCGCGCCGGAGTCGCTACGCGCTATGTCTTGGAGAGCATACACCGTGCTGCGCCAGTTGCGAACACTTGTGTCCAGGACACGCGCAAGGCCAGGGCTACAGATGCAAAAAAGCCGCGCTACATGGCGCGGCTTGCTTTATCAGTCCTGTTTTCAGTGCCCAGCCTTGCGACTGGCAGGCTTGATTATTGCTGCTGTAGTTGAGCCTCGGCCATCTGGTACTTGACCGCTTCACGGTCGTGGCCTTGCACGCGATCCTTGTAGCGAATCACCTGGCGGTCCAGCTTGTCGACGAGTGCGTCGATGGCCGCATACAGGTCTTCGTGATGGGCTTCCACAAAAATGTCCTTGCCCCGAAGGTGCAAATTGATTTCCGCGTACTGACGCCTGTCCTTTTCCTTGTGATTGTCGACTGAGAGTAGCACGCTGACGCCAATGACTTGATCGAAATGCCTGACGATACGCTCCAGCTTCGTTTCCACGTACTCACGCAGCGGAGGCGTGATGTCCAGGTGGTGTCCACTGATCTTGAAGTTCATAGCGCTTCTCCTTCTGAAAGAGCTGCACCAGGCAGGCGGTGCAACTCGGCTACAAAGTCTTGCGGAGATTGACAGCAGGGATCTTCAGGGCTTCGCGATACTTGGCGACGGTACGGCGCGCGACAACGAAGCCTTGTTCACCCAGCAATTCGGCAATTCGGCTGTCGGAAAGAGGACTCCTCGGGTCTTCGGCTCCTATAAGTTGCTTGATCAAGGCGCGGATCGCCGTTGAAGAAGCCGCCCCACCGGTTTCGGTGGAAACGTGGCTGCCAAAAAAGTACTTCAGTTCGAAAGTACCCATCGGCGTTGCCATGTATTTATTGGTCGTCACCCGGGATATGGTTGACTCGTGTAATCCCAGTGTATCGGCAATCTCCCGCAAAACCAAGGGGCGCATCGCGATTTCCCCGTGCGTGAAGAAGTTCTTCTGACGCTCGACAATCGCCTGCGAAACTCGCAGGATCGTGTCGAACCTTTGCTGGATATTCTTGATCAGCCAGCGCGCTTCCTGCAGCTTTTGCTGCAGCCCCGCGGCACCGGATTCACCCTTGGCGCCGCGCAGGATCTGCGCGTACATGTCGTTGATGCGCAGGCGCGGCATCACATCCGGATTGAGCTGCGCGATCCAGCCGCCGCCGCTTTTGCGCACGAATACGTCAGGCACCACGAAGTCCGCTTCGGGGCGGCTGTATGCGTGGCCTGGGTAGGGCGCGAGCGAGCGGATCAGTTCATGCGCGGCCTTGAGCGCCGCTTCATCCACCTGCAGTGCTTTTTTCAGGCGCGTGTAATCGCGTACGGCAAGCAGTTCGAGGTGATGGTTGACGATCGAGAGCGCCAGTTCGCGCTGCGGATGCTGCAGCCGGCGCAGCTGCAGGCTCAGGCATTCGGCCGCATTGCGCGCGCCCACGCCGGGCGGGTCGAAGCTTTGCAGCAGCGTGAGGATCGCCTGCAGTTCGTCGACCTCGAATTCGAGTTCCTCGGGCAACTCAGAGCAGATCTCGTCGAGCGACGCGCTCAGGTAGCCATCGTCGTCGAGCGATTCGATCAGGAAGATCGCCAGGCCCTTGTCGCGAGTCGAGATCTTCAGCGGCGCGAGCTGCTCCATCAGGTGTTCGCGCAAGGTGGGTTCGGCGTCGCGCAGCTGCATGGGCGTCTTCTCGTCGTCCTCGCCCTGCGGGCGCCGCGCGAAATCGTCCAGGCTCCAGTCGCTGCCGTAATCCTCGCTACCGCTGTCGCTATAGCTCTCATCCTCGCTGCCCGGGCTGCTGGGGTTCGCGTCGCTGTTGCCCTGCGGTTCGGCCGGTGCGGGCGCGGGTGCGCTCTGCAGGTTGACCGAGCCATCGGCCGCCACGCGCAGCGGGCTGTCGATCCAGTCGTTTTCGCGCTCCAGCAGCGGGTTTTCCGTCAAGGCCTGCTCGACTTCCTGCTGCAGCTCAAGCGTAGAAAGTTGCAGCAGCCGGATCGACTGCTGCAGTTGCGGCGTGAGTGCCAGATGTTGGGAGAGACGGAGCTGTAGCGACGGTTTCATGCGACCTATTCTATGCGCATCCAACCGATGTTGGAACGGAAATTGCTATCGCTGATGCTGCCTGATCGTCTCTGCCAAGCCCACCTGCCGCCCCCGGCTTCACATGCGGAAGTTCTCGCCCAGGTAGACGCGGCGCACCGACTCGTTGGCGATGATTTCGTCGGGCTGGCCCGATGCGAGTACGGTGCCTTCGCTGATGATGTACGCGTGGTCGCAGATGCCAAGCGTCTCGCGCACGTTGTGGTCGGTGATCAGCACGCCGATGTTGCGTGCCTTCAGGAAGCTGACGATGCGCTGGATTTCGCCGACGGCGATCGGATCCACGCCGGCGAACGGTTCATCAAGCAGGATGAAGCGCGGCGAGGACGCCAGCGCGCGGGCGATTTCCACGCGGCGGCGCTCGCCGCCCGACAGCGACAGCGCGGGGTTGTTGCGCAGGTGGGCGATCTGCAGGTCGTCCAGCAGCGTATCGAGGCGGCTGTCGATCTCGGCCTTCGGCAGCGGCTTGCCGTTGACCAGCTGCAGCTCCAGCACCGCGCGGATGTTCTCTTCCACATTGAGCTTGCGGAACACCGACGCTTCCTGCGGCAGGTAGGACAGGCCCATGCGCGCGCGCTCGTGGATGGCCAGGCCGCTTATGTGCTGGCCGTCGAGCACGATATCGCCCTCGTCCAGCGCGACGAGGCCCACGATCATGTAGAACGACGTGGTCTTGCCCGCGCCATTGGGGCCGAGCAGGCCCACCACCTCGCCGCTCTTCACCTCGAGCGACACGTCCTTCACCACCGTGCGAGACCCGTAGCGCTTCTTCAGGTGGCGCACGACCATCGTGCTGCTGTCGGCACGGGCGTCGGGAGCGGCGGAAGCGGGCGTGGGGGCGAGCATTGCGGTATCGGTCATGGTGGCGGTGATGCGTTCGGGCGCGTGATTCAGGGCTTGCTGGACGGCGCGGGTGCCGACTTCAAGTCGAGGGGCGGGCTGGCGGCCGCACCGCTGGCCTCCTGGCGCGGCGAGAGCACGGCGCGCACGCGTCCCGACGGATTGCCGGCCGACGTGTTGTCGCCGCCGCCGGCGGCGGTGTAGAACTCGTTGCGGCTGTCATAGGTCAGGACCGCGCCGCGGATCTCGTCGACCAGCTTGGCGCCCTGCAGCCGCGCCATGCGCGCGTGGCCGATCAGCTTGGACAGTTCCTGCTTGCCGTCGTATTCGATGCGGTCGCCCCAGCCGTCCATGTACTCGTCCACGCCTTCACGCTTCTGGCGGATATAGGCCTGCTTGCCGCCCTTGGCCGTGGCCACCGCGTACTGGTAGCCCTGGGGGTCGGTGCGGATCTCGGCCGCATCCGACTTCAGCACCATGGTGCCCTTGGTCAGGACCACGTTGCCGGTCAGCGTGTAGATCTGCTTGACGTCGTCGTAGCTGGCGTTGTCGGCTTCCAGGACCAGCGGTTTGTCCCGGTCCGCGCGTTCGGCATGGGCGCCCAGCGGCGCCAGCGCGGCAATCGCGGTGGCCACGGCCAGCAGCAGCGGGGCGGCGCGCCGGCGGGACAGGGTCGTCAGGGAAGCAATCATGTTGGCAAGGGTCGCAGGAAAGCGGAAGGTCGGGCGCGATGCTCAGGTCCGCGGTGCCGCCCGGTCGGGCGCGGGCGGCTGTTGTTGTCAGGATCCCGGAGTCCGGGTGGGCGCACCGGTGATGATGGTGCCGCGTACGTTGCCCAGCAATTGTACTTCGCGGGTAACGTTGTTGAAGATCAGCCCGTTGGCGGTCATGACCGACGGGCCGCGCGTGAGCTTCACGGCCTTGTCGGTCTTGACGATGTCGTCATTGACCAGGACCTGGAAGTACTCCGACGCGGCCGTCATGAGCGGGTCCTTCGCGGCATCGGCGCCCTTTTGCCGCTCGATGTAGCCGTTGCCATACAGGTCGATCACCGAGCCTTCGGCATTCATGCGGCCGCGATCGGCGCGGGCGGTGACCGGCGGACGCTCGGGCTGGTAGGCGCGCATGGCGGGACGGGTGAACTCGTAGGTCTGGTCGTCGTCGAAGTGGACCATCTTGTCGCCGGTGAAGCGCATCTTGGTGCTGCCGTCCTGCGCGAGCTCGGTGGCGGAGAAACGCTCCATGTAGTAGTCGGGCTCGTGCTTGCGCACGGTCGGCGCCTTGGTGCCTTCCTGCTGCGTATTGACTTGCACCAGCCAGAACGTGCTGCCGGCCACCACGGCCATCAGCAGCAGCGGCAGCAGCCGCAGTACGATCCCGGTGAGGGAGGACAGGAGTGCCTGCATGGTCTCGTTGCGTTCGCGCCGCGCTTCAGATGACCTTGGCGCGGGTCAGGTCGTGGATGTGCAGCGCGCCCACCAGGCGCCCGTCATGGTCCACCACCAGCAACTGGTTGATGCGGTTGGCTTCCATGACCTGCACGGCTTCGACGGCGAGCTGGTCTTCGTGGACCACTTGCGGATTCCGGTGCATCACTTCGCCGATCGGCACGGTCTTCCAGTCGCGCGGCGTTTCCAGCAGGCGGCGCAGGTCGCCGTCGGTGAACACGCCGATGGCGATGCCGTCCGGGTCGACCACCGCGGTCATGGCCATGCCCTTGCGCGTGATTTCCATCAGCGCCTGGGCCAGTGGCGTGTTCTCGCGGACTTCCGGCACGGCGTTGCCGCTGCGCATGACGTCGCGCACGTGGGTCAGCAGCTTTCGGCCGAGCGCGCCGCCTGGGTGCGAGCGGGCAAAGTCTTCTTCGCCGAAGCCGCGCGCATCCAGCACCGCCACCGCCAGCGCATCGCCGAGCGCCAGCGCCGCGGTGGTGCTGGCCGTCGGCGCCAGATTCAGCGGGCAAGCTTCCTTTTCCACGCCGGCATCCAGATGGGCGTCGGCCAGCTTGGCCAGGTTCGATTCCGGGTTGCCGGTGACCGAGATCAGCCGAGCACCGATGCGCTTTACGATCGGGATGATCGACAGCAGCTCGCCGGTCTCGCCGGAATTTGAGAAGGCAATCAGCACGTCCTCGCGCGTGACCATGCCGAGGTCGCCATGGCTGGCCTCGGCCGGGTGCACGAAGAACGAGGGCGTACCCGTGGAGGCCAGCGTGGCCGCCACCTTGCGGCCGATATGGCCCGACTTGCCGATGCCCGACACCACGACACGTCCGCTGCACTGCAGGACGAGCTGCACGGCGTGCGCGAAGTCGGCGGTCAGGCGCCCGGAGAGCGCGGCGACCGCGTCGGCTTCAATCTGGAGGGTACTGCGGGCGAGCCTGAGTGCTCGATCCGCATCGAAATTGGCTATCATGGCGACGAAGTATACCAACGAATGCGGCGACGCCCGGGCCGTCCCGGCGAGCGCCGCGCTTGCCGTGTTCCGCCGGCAGGGCGCCCGTGCCGGGGCACGGCCGGCCAGCCCGGTCGGTTCATCCTGAGCATCTTGATGCATTCTCCGCTGGAACTGACCCTGGTGCTGCTGGCTGCCGCCGTATTCGGCGTGGTCGCGTTCCGCATGCTGCAGCTGCCGCCCATGCTCGGTTACCTGGCGGTCGGCATCCTGATCGGCCCGCACGCACTGGGCCTGGCCAGCGACACGGCGCAGACCAAGTACCTGGCCGAGTTCGGCGTGGTCTTCCTGATGTTCTCGATCGGCCTGGAATTCAGCCTCAGCAAGCTGCGCGCCATGAAACGGCTCGTGTTCGGGCTGGGAGGCTCCCAGGTGGTGCTGTCGATGCTGGCCGTGGTGCCGGCGAGCTGGCTGTTCAACTGGTTGTTCCCGCTCTCCTGGCAGGCTTCGGTGGCGCTTGGCGGCGCGCTGGCGATGTCGTCCACGGCCATCGTCTCGAAGATGCTGTCCGAGCGCGTCGAGCTGGAAAGCGAGCATGGGCGCAACATCATCAGCGTGCTGCTGTTCCAGGACCTGGCCGTGGTGCCGCTGCTGATCGTGATCCCGGCGCTGTCGCGCGATCCGGGCGACCTGGTGGTGGCGCTGGGCCTGGCCACGGCCAAGATCGCCGTGGCGATGGGCGCGATCTTCTTCCTCGGCCAGCGCCTGATGAGCCGCTGGTTCCACGTGGTGGCGGCGCGGCGGTCGCAGGAACTGTTCATGCTGAACCTGCTGCTAGTCACGCTCGGCATGGCCGCGCTGACCGAACGGCTCGGGTTGTCGATGGCACTGGGTGCGTTCATGGCCGGCATGCTGATCTCGGAAACGCCGTACCGGCATCAGGTGGAAGAAGACATCAAGCCCTTCCGCGACGTGCTGCTCGGGCTGTTCTTCGTCACCATCGGCATGCTGCTCAATATCCAGGTGGTGCTCGAGCACGTCTGGCTGGTGCTATTGCTGCTGGTGGTGCCGATCCTGTTCAAGCTGGTGCTGATTGCGGTCCTGGCAAGACTGTTCGGCTCGCGCCAGGGCGTGGCGATCCGTACCGGCCTGGGGCTCGCGCAGGCCGGCGAATTCGGCTTCGTGCTGCTCAACCAGATCGACGGGCTGAACCTCGTGGACCCGGTGCTGATCCAGGTGATCCTGGCGTCGATGCTGCTGTCGATGCTGGCCGCGCCGTTCCTGATCCAGTACAGCGACGCCATTGTGCTGCGCTTTGCCGCGAACGAATGGCTGATGCAGTCGCTGAACATGACCCGCATCGCCGCGCAGAGCCTGCAGACCGAGAAGCACGCCATCATCTGCGGCTACGGGCGCAGCGGCCAGAACCTGGCCCATATGCTCGAGAGGGAGGGCATCACCTACGTGGCGCTCGACCTCGACCCGGACCGCGTGCGCGAAGCCGCGGCGGCCGGCGATACCGTGGTCTATGGCGACGCCGGCCGGCGCGAGGCGCTGATCGCGGCAGGTATCCACCGCGCCGCGGCGATCGTCGTCACGTACGCGAACACGCCGTCCGCGCTCAAGGTGCTGCACCACGTGCAGGAACTGGCGCCGGCGCTGCCGGTGATCGTGCGCACGGTCGACGATTCGGAACTCGACACGCTGCAGAAGGCTGGCGCGACCGAAGTGGTGCCGGAGATCATCGAGGGCAGCCTGATGCTGGCCTCGCATGCGCTGGTGCTGCTCGGCGTGCCCATGCGGCATGTGCTGCGTGGCGTGCAGGAAGCGCGCGATGCGCGCTACAGCCTGCTGCGCGGATACTTCCACGGCCGCGATGACGAGGAAGACATGGTCGAACGCGATTCGGTGCGCCTGCATTCGGTGTCGCTCGGGGAGGCCGCGACGTCGGTCGGACGGCGCATCGGCGCGCTGGGACTCGAGCGGATCGGGGCCGAGGTCACGGCCGTGCGCCGCCGTGGCATCAGCGCCTTCGATCCGGAGCCGGACACCGTGCTGGAAGCGGGCGATATCGTCGTGCTGCGCGGTACGCCCGAGGCACTTGAGGCAGCGGAGTCGCGGATTCTCAGCGACTGAGCGGAATCACAGTGGCGCGTGCAAGCGCCTAGTGCGCCGCTCCTGCCGGTACATCGACCCATGATGGTGGCAAGCTGTCCAGCACGGCGCGTGCGTCCAGCGAGCGGATCGGAACGCCCTTGTCGGCGGGAATGCGCCCCTCGCCTTGCAGCATCAGGTAGCGCAGGCAGCACACCCGCAGGAATGACGAGAAATTGCCAGCCACCGCCTCGTCGCCGCGATGCGCCGTCAGTTCATCGTGCAGCCGGGTGATGAGCTGGTTGACGGTCATGCCGTCGCGCTGCGCCAGTTCGTCGAGCACTTCCCAGAACAGGTTTTCCAGCCGGATGCTCGTGGCGACGCCATGCAGCCGCAGCGATCGCGCCTGGCATTCATAGGACTGCGGGTTGGCGCGGATGAAGATCTCACACATCGTAACTCCCGTGCTGGCGGCGCCTGCCAGATCTGGCCCGCGCGATGTTCGGAAGCCTCTAATGTACGATCCGCGTCCCCAGCACGGCAAGGAACTGGGCCAGCCACGCCGGGTGCGCGGGCCATGCAGGCGCTGTCACGAGGTTGCCGTCGGTGTGGGCCTGGTCGACCGGGATATCCGCATACTTGCCGCCGGCCAGCTTCACTTCCGGCGCGCAAGCGGGGTAGGCGGAGCAGGTGCGGCCTTCCAGCACGCCGGCGGCGGCCAGCAACTGGGCGCCATGGCATACCGCCGCGATGGGTTTGCCGGCGCTGGCAAAGTGCTGCACGATCTCCAGCACGCGCGTGTTCAGGCGCAGGTATTCCGGAGCGCGTCCGCCGGGGATGACCAGGGCGTCATAGGTGGCCGGATCGATCTCGGCAAAGCTCGCGTTGAGCGTGAAGTTGTGGCCGCGCTTTTCGGTGTAGGTCTGGTCGCCTTCGAAATCGTGGATGGCGGTGGCACATTGATCGCCGGCCTTCTTGTCCGGGCATACCGCATGCACGGTGTGGCCCACCATCTGCAGCGCCTGGAACGGCACCATCGTCTCGTAGTCTTCGGCGAAGTCGCCCACCAGCATCAGAATCTTTTTTGCCATCGCGGTCTCCTGTATGGTTACGGGTGTTTCGGCCGGCCTTGTTGGCACGGCATGGCACCGGCAGGGCCATTTTGCGTGCGGCCCGCGCGGTCGGGGTGGTAACCCGTTACCACGGCCGGCGATCCCGGGGCGCGCGTGGCGCAACCTACATTTCTCGATTTCCATGGCAGATTCCATCATCCAGTCCCCCGAGCTCGGCGACGTCACAGGCTACCTGCGCGACCGCATCCGTACCGTGCCGGACTGGCCCTTGCCCGGCGTGCAGTTCCGCGACATCACGCCACTGCTGCAGAACCCCAAGACCCTGCGCGTGCTGATCGACGTCTTCGTGCACCGCTACATGGATGCGCAACTCGACCTGGTCGCGGGCATTGATGCGCGCGGCTTCATCCTGGGTGCCATCGTCGCGTATGAGCTGAACCTCGGTTTCGTGCCGATCCGCAAGAAAGGCAAGTTGCCGTTCCAGACCGTGGCCGAGGAATACGAACTCGAATACGGCAGCGCCACGGTCGAGATCCACGCCGATGCCTGCAAGCCTGGCGACCGCGTGCTGCTGGTCGACGACCTGATCGCTACCGGCGGCACCATGATGGCCGGTCGCAAGCTGCTGGAGCGGCTGGGCGCCACGGTGGTGGAGGGCGCCGCGATCGTCGACCTGCCGGAGCTGGGCGGCTCGCGCCTGCTGCAGGGCGGCGGGCTGCCGCTGTTCACGGTGTGCCGGTTCGACGGCCACTGATTTGGCCAAGCGCTGATGCGCCCGCCGCCCGATCGAATCCGATGGAGACCCGATGCCCGACTTGCTGTTGTTCCTGGTGACCTCGATCGCCATCACCCTCGCCCCCGGTCCAGACAACCTGCAGGTACTGGCGCGCGGCATGGCGCAGGGCCGGCGTGCGGGCGTGGTGGCGGCGCTGGGGTTTGCGGTCGGTTGCCTGTTCCACACGATGGTCGCCGCGGTGGGGCTGGCGGCGGTCTTGCGTTCGTCGCCGCTGGCGTTCCAGCTGATCAAGTATGCGGGTGCCGCCTACCTGATCTGGATCGGCATCCAGGCACTGCGCGCGAAGGGCGGGCTCTCGCAGGGCGCCGACGTGGCCGCGGTGCCGCTGCGCAAGGTGTTCCGCCAGAGCGTGCTGGGCAACATGATGAACCCGAAGGTCACGCTATTTTTCCTCGTGTTCCTGCCGCAGTTCGTGCGCGCGGACGCCGCGCACCCGGCGCTGCAGTTCGTGCTGCTGGGCCTGGTGTTCATGCTGCAGACCGCCGTGGTGTTCTCGCTGTTCGGCTTGTGCGCGGGCTGGCTCGGTGCGTGGCTGCGCAGGCGTCCGGCCACGGGACGCTGGCTCGATCGCGCGACCGGCGCGATCTTCGTCGGCCTGGGCATCAAGGTCGCGCTGCCCTGACCGGACGCTTTACCGATGCATCCGGCGCGCGCCGGATGCGTGCGCTTCACGCCCCATGGCGTTGCCCCGACCCCCTGTCGCGCGCATAATGAGCCCTTGACAACAACATGATGACCGGGCGGAGCCTCCGAGCTGTAGCCGTCACCGGTCACACAGGGGCGCACGATGGGCGTACTTCTGCATCTTCTTTCCGGCGTGGCCCTGCTTGTCTGGGGCACGAACATCGTCAAGGTCGGGATCCTCCGCGTCTACGGCGCCAATCTCCGGCATGTGCTCTCGACCAGCGTCGCCAACCGGTTCACCGCCTTCGCCGCCGGGCTGGGCGTCACCGGCCTCGTCCAGAGCAGCAACGCCACCGCCGTCATCGTCAGTTCCTTCGTCGGCCAGGGCCTGATTGCCGTGGCGCCGGCGCTGGCCATCATGCTCGGCGCCAACGTGGGCACCGCGATCATGGTGCAGGTCTTCTCGCTGGACCTGTCGTGGCTGTCGCCGCTGCTGATCTTCGTCGGCGTGATCCTCCACCTGTCCTGGAAAGGCAGCAAGCCTGGCCACGTGGGCCGCGTATTGATCGGCCTGGGTCTGATCACGCTGGCGCTGGAGCTGATTTCGATCGCCACGCGCCCCATGGTGCAGGCCGCGGGCGTCAAGGTGCTGTTCGGCACGCTGACCGGCGACGCCGCGCTGGACATGCTGATCGGCGCGTTCCTGACCATCCTGTGCTATTCGAGCCTGGCCGTGGTGCTGTTCTGCGGCGCGCTGGCCTCCGCCGGCGTGGTGTCGATCCATGTGGCGCTCGCGCTGGTGCTGGGCGCGAACCTCGGGTCGGGCATCTCGGCGCTGCTGACCACATCGGGCAACAACCAGCCCGGCAAGCGCGTCACGCTCGGCAACCTGCTCTCGCGACTGCTCGGCTGCCTGGTTGCGTTGCCATTCCTGGGCGAGGCCGAGCGCCTGCTCGCGCTGATCGACCATGATCCGCAGCGCCTGATCGTCAATTTTCACTTGTTGTTCAACGTGGCGCTGGCCATCCTGCTGCTGGGCGCGACCGCGCCGCTGGCCAGGCTGTGCGAAACGGTGCTGCCCGGCCGGAACACCGGCGAAAGCCAGGTCACGCCGCGCCACCTGGACCCCGCCGCCTTGCCCACGCCGACGCTCGCGCTGGCCAACGCCGCACGCGAGGTGCTGCGCATCGGCGACCGCATCGAGCAGATGCTCGACAACATGCTGCGCGTGCTGCGCACCAACGACGCCAAGCTGGCGACCGCCACCTGCCGCATCGACAACGAGGTGGACGATCTCTATACCGCCATCAAGCTCTACCTGACCCGCATCAGCCTGGAAGCGCTGGATGAACGCGATGGCCAGCGCTGGACGGAAATCATCTCGCTGACCATCAACCTGGAACACGCCGGCGACATCATCGAGCGCGTGCTGGTCGACGCGAAGGAAAAGAAGATCGCCCACAACCTGATGTTTTCCGAAGCGGGCATGCAGGAAATCGCCGAGATGCATGCGCGGCTAGTGGCCAACCTGCGGATCGGCCTGTCGGTGTTTCTCAATGGCGATCTCAAGAGCGCGCAGACGCTGATGGCCGAGAAAGCCAACTTCCGCGAACTCGAGCAGAAATATGCGCGCACCCACTTGCACCGTGTGGCTGTGCAGACCGCGGAAAGCATAGAGACGAGTTCGCTGCACCTGGACGTGATCAGCGAACTCAAGCGCCTGAACTCGCTGTTCTGCGCCACGGCCTACCCGGTGCTCGAGCAGGCCGGCGTGCTGAACCGCAGCCGCATGAGGGAAGACGATGCGCCCGGCGCACCGCCGATGCAACAGCTGAGCACCGCGGCGCGCCAGTAGGCTAGAGCTTGTAGCCGATCTTGCGCAGCAGGTCCCGGCGCTCACGGACATCGGCATCGGTCTCGATGCCCAGCGGCGATCCGCCGTCCACCACGCCCAGCACGGCCCGTCCGTTTTCGGTCTGCGCGATGATGATTTCGGCCGGGTTTGCCGTCGCGCAGTAGATCCGGCAGACCTCCGGCACCGCGCGCACGGCGCCGAGCACATTGACGGGGAAGAACCCGTCGCCCAGGAAGATAAAGAAGGCATGCCCCGCGCCGATGGTGCGGGCATTCTCGCAGGCGAGGTCGATCAGTGCCTCGTCATTGCCAGACCAGCGCACCAGCCGCTTGCCCGAGGCCTCGCAGAACGCCAGCCCGAAGCGGATGCCGGGCACGGTGCCCACCAGCGCCTCGTGCAGGTCTTCCACCGTCTTGATGAAATGCGACTGGCCGAAGATGAAGTTGGTCGCTTCCGGCTTGGTGACCGGTACCGACAGGAGTTCCATGGCTGGCCTCCGGATGTTGGTCGTGGCGGCCATCGTGGCCGTCCTTGCCGTTCATGGTAGGACTTGCGGGTTCGAATGCAAGGCGGTGCCGCTCTCCCGGTGCCTGGGCACGATCGGCGGAGCCTTCTCCATCTCGACGTCGGGAGAGATGACGAAGAATGGATGCTCGATATCGGTTGACGTCCACGAGGCCAGCAATGTCACCTCAAGTTGATGCGCCTCAAACGAACCCTACCGCGCCAGCAACGGCTTCAAATACTTCCCCGTAAAGCTCGCCTTGCTCTTCGCCACATCCTCCGGCGTGCCGCGCGCAATCACCTGGCCGCCACCGGCGCCGCCTTCCGGACCCATGTCGATCAACCAGTCCGCGGTCTTGATGACGTCGAGGTTGTGCTCGATGATCACCACGGTATTGCCCTGGTCGCGCAGCTTGTGGATGACCTTGAGCAGCAGCTCGATATCGTGGAAGTGCAGGCCCGTGGTGGGCTCGTCGAGAATATAGAGCGTGCGGCCCGTGTCGCGCTTGGACAGCTCCAGCGACAGCTTCACGCGCTGCGCTTCACCGCCCGACAGCGTGGTGGCCGACTGCCCCAGGCGGATATAGCCGAGGCCCACGTCGAGCAGCGTCTGCAACTTGCGGCGCACCACCGGCACCGCGCTGAAGAACTCGACCGACTGCTCGACGGTCAGCTCCAGCACCTCGGAGATGTTCTTGCCCTTGTACAGGACTTCCAGCGTCTCGCGGTTGTAGCGCTTGCCGTGGCACACGTCGCACGGCACGTAGACATCGGGCAGGAAGTGCATCTCGACCTTGAGCACGCCGTCGCCCTGGCACGACTCGCAGCGCCCGCCCTTGACGTTGAACGAGAAGCGGCCCGGATCGTAGCCGCGTTCCTTGGCCGACGGCACGCCGGCGAACAGTTCGCGGATCGGCGTGAACAGGCCCGTATAGGTGGCCGGGTTCGAGCGCGGCGTGCGCCCGATGGGGCTCTGGTCGACGTTGATGACCTTGTCGAAATGCTCCAGTCCCTCGATGCGGTCATGCTGCGCCGGCTCCGCCGTGGAGCCGTACAAGTGGCGCGCCACCGCGTGGTAAAGCGTGTCGTTGATCAGCGTGGACTTGCCCGAGCCCGACACGCCCGTGATGCAGGTCAGCAGCCCGACCGGCACCTCCGCCGTGACGTTGCGCAGGTTGTTGCCGCTCGCATTGACGATGCGCAGCAGGCGTTCGTCGTCAGGTGCTGCACGCTGGGCCGGGACTTCGATGCGCCGCTGGCCCGACAGGTACTGCCCCGTCAGCGACGCGGGCGAGTCCTCGATCTGGCGCGGCGTGCCTTCGGCCACGATCATGCCGCCGTGCACGCCTGCGCCCGGGCCGATGTCGACCACGTAGTCGCTCGCGCGGATCATGTCTTCGTCATGCTCGACCACCAGCACCGAATTGCCGATGTCGCGCAGATGCTTGAGCGTGCCGATCAGGCGGTCGTTGTCGCGCTGGTGCAGGCCGATCGACGGCTCGTCGAGCACGTACATCACGCCCGTCAGGCCCGAACCGATCTGCGAGGCGAGGCGGATGCGCTGAGCCTCGCCGCCGGACAGCGTGTCGGCGCTGCGCTCCAGCGACAGGTAGTCGAGCCCCACGTTGTTCAGGAAGTTCAGCCGCGCGGTGATTTCCTTGATGATCTTGTCACCGATCTCGCGCTTGGCGCCATGCATGTCGAGCGTGAGGAAGTAAGTCAGCGTCTCGCGCAGCGGCCAGCCGTTGATCTCGAAGATGGCGCGCGCCTGCTCGCCTTCGCCGACCTTGACGTGGCGGGCCTCGGTGCGCAGGCGCGTGCCGTGGCAGACCGGGCAGGGCTGGTTGTTCTGGTACTTGGCCAGTTCCTCGCGCACCGCTACCGAATCGGTCTCGCGGTAGCGGCGCTCCAGGTTCGGGATGATCCCTTCGAACACATGCGCGCGCACCGTGGTGCGGCCGCGTTCGTTCATATAGGTGAACGGGATTTCCTCTTCGCCCGAGCCGTGCAGCACCACCTGCTGCACCCTGGCGGGCAGCTCTTCGAACGCGGTATCGGTGTCGAACTCGTAGAAGGCCGCCAGGCTTTGCAGCATCTGGAAGTAGAACTGGTTGCGCCGGTCCCAGCCCTTGATCGCGCCGGAGGCCAGCGACAGGTTCGGGAAGGCCACCACGCGCTTCGGGTCGAAGAACGTGATCTGGCCCAGGCCGTCGCAGCTCGGGCAGGCGCCCATCGGGTTGTTGAACGAGAACAGGCGCGGCTCGAGTTCCTGCAGCGAGTACGAGCAGATCGGGCACGCGAAGCGCGAGCTGAACATGTGCACCTTGCCGGTGTCGAGTTCCAGCGCCAGGGCCCGGCCATCGGCCAGGCGCAGCGCGGTCTCGAACGATTCGGCCAGGCGTTGCTTGATGTCCGGGCGCACCTTGACGCGGTCCACCACGACTTCGATGGTGTGCTTCTCCGTCTTCTTCAGCTTGGGCAGCGCGTCGACCTCATAGACCTTGGCCTCGGCCTCGTGCGTGGTGCCGCCGCCCGAGCGGATGCGAAAGCGCACGAAGCCCTGCGCCTGCATGGTGTCGAACAGGTCCGAGTGCTCGCCCTTGCGGTCGGACACGACCGGCGCCAGGATCATCAGCTTGGTGTCTTCGGGCAGTGCCAGCGCGGCGTCCACCATCTGCGCCACGCTCTGCGCCTGCAGCGGCAGGTTGTGGTCGGGGCAATAGGGCGTGCCGGCGCGCGCGTACAGCAGGCGCAGGTAGTCGTGGATCTCGGTCACCGTGCCGACCGTCGAGCGCGGGTTGTGGCTGGTGGCCTTCTGCTCGATCGAGATGGCCGGCGACAGGCCCTCGATCAGGTCCACGTCCGGCTTTTCCATCAGCTGCAGGAACTGGCGCGCGTAGGCCGAGAGCGATTCCACGTACCGGCGCTGGCCTTCCGCGTACAGGGTATCGAACGCCAGCGACGACTTGCCCGAGCCGGACAGGCCGGTAATCACGATCAGCCGGTTGCGCGGCAGGTCGAGATCGATGTTCTTCAGGTTGTGGGTACGGGCCCCACGGATCTTGATTTCTTCCATATGCCCAAAAGGCCGAAAAGTCGTCGCCGGGCAGGCCGCCGGCCAGCGCGGCGCGCATGGACAGGTCGGTCTGACGGAAATCCGAAACTGAATTGCTGGAATGCGGGTGCTTCATGCGCCATCCGCAAGCGATGCCACGGGTCGTTCCGATCACCGCGATCCGCCTGCCGATGCGCGCGCCGGCGGTCGCCCGCCGATCCCAGGTGACCCGGAAAGCGCGAAGAAGCAAACCTGTTAATATACCGAACTTCGGTTTCCCGGGTTGCCTGCACAAGGCGCGCACCTGTGGGAACCGGGCTGAATGCCGCGCTTGCCTGGTCGACCGGGATGGCAACTTCTGCCCCGGATGCCGATCGAAACAGCCATTGCCGCCAGCGCCGGCAACCAGCCTGACCCATTCCCACGATCGCCATGTCGCCGATCCCGTCTTCTTCCCCAGATGCCGCCGTTGCCGGCGATTCCAAGACCGAGCCCCAGCGCGAACGCATGACGCGTACCGAGTTGCGCGCCAGCCTCTCGCTGGCCAGCATCTTCGCGCTGCGCATGCTGGGCCTGTTCCTGATCCTGCCGGTCTTCGCGGAGTACGCGCGCGGCCTGCCGGACGGCCATGATGCCCAGCGCGTCGGCCTGGCCATGGGCATCTACGGCCTGATGCAGGCGTTCCTGCACATCCCGCTCGGCTGGCTGTCGGACCGCATAGGCCGCAAGCCGGTCATGGTGGCGGGCCTGCTGCTGTTCGTGGCGGGCGGCCTGGTGGCCGCGTTCTCGCACACGCTGTTCGGCATTACGCTGGGCCGGGCGCTGCAGGGCACCGGCGCGATTTCCGCGGCCATCACGGCCTGCATCGCCGACCTGACGCGCGAACGCCACCGCACCAAGGCCATGGCCATGGTGGGCGGCAGCATCGGGCTGACCTTCGCGCTGTCGCTGGTGATTGCCTCGCCGCTGCTGCATGCCATCGGCATGCCGGGCATCTTCGGGCTGATGTCGGTGCTGGGCGCCGTGGCTATTATCGTGACGCTGTTCGTGGTGCCGAGCCCGCCGCCGCCGCATCCGGTCCGGCTGCCGTTCCGCCAGGTGCTGCTCAATCCGGACCTCGTGCGCCTGAACGTCGGCGTGCTGGCGCTGCACGCCTCGCAGGTTGCCATGTTCATGGTGGTGCCCGCCATGCTGGCCGACGCGGGCATGCCGCTCGACCAGCACTGGAAGGTCTACCTGCCGGTGGTGCTGGTGTCCTTCGTGCTGATGCTTGGGCCGATGATGGCGGCGGAGCGCTATGGCCGCGTGCGGCCGGTGCTGCTGAGCGCGGTGGGACTGATGACCGCGGTCCAGTTGCTGTTCGCCGCGGTGCACGGCCTGTGGGCGATTGTCGTCGTCCTGCTGTTTTTCTTTGTCGCCTTCAACGTGCTGGAGGCCATGCAGCCGTCGCTGGTGTCGCGCTACGCCGCCGCCTCGCGCGGCGCTGCGCTCGGCGTGTACAACACCACGCAGGCGCTGGGCCTGTTCCTGGGCGGCGTGGTGGGCGGCTGGCTGCTCAAGCATGAAGGGCGCAGCGCCGTGTTCGTGGGTTGCGCGGTGGTGCTTCTGGTCTGGCTTATAATCGCCTGGAGCATGAAGCCGCCGCCGGCCAGGGGGCAGGCAAGTCCACAGGCGGCAGCCTGAAGCGGTGTCAGCCGCATCACTTTGCAACAGTTTCTGGCCGAATATGGCCTAGCATGACCGCGCCTCCCGACTATCTGGCCGGGGGCGCGTTGTTCGTTTACGTTGTCGCTTTTGCAGTCGTCACATCGTCACGAGCGTCGCAATGGCTGCGGGATCCTGGCAGTGGATGGCCCCGTGGTCGCCGCAGCTGCAGCAATCCGATTCAATCTACATACTGAGCGTATGCCACGCTTTTCAGCACAGCGCGTGGCTTTTGGAGAACTATCACATGGCATCGGTCAACAAAGTCATTCTCGTCGGGAACCTGGGCGCGGACCCGGAAACCCGTTACATGCCCAGCGGCGACGCCGTGACCAATCTGCGCCTGGCAACCACTGACCGCTACAAGGACAAGCAGTCCGGCGAAATGAAGGAAGCCACCGAGTGGCACCGTGTCTCGATGTTCGGCAAGCTGGCCGAAATCGCGGCCCAATACCTGCGCAAGGGCTCGTCGGTCTATATCGAAGGCCGCATTCGCACCCGCAAGTGGCAGGACCAGAGTGGCCAGGACAAGTACAGCACCGAAATCGTCGCCGACCAGATGCAAATGCTGGGCGGGCGCCAGAGCGCTGGTGGTGGCGGCGATGAAGGCGGCTACGGCGGTGGTGGTGGCGGCGGTGGCTACAGCCGTGAAGCGTCGGGCGGCGGCGGCTACGGCGGCGGCCGCGGTCAGGGCGGCGGTGGCCAGCAAGGCGGTGCGCGCCGTCCGCAACAGGCACCGTCGAACGGCTTCGAGGATATGGACGACGATATTCCGTTCTAATGGTCCGTAAGCAAAAAGTGTAAAGATCGACCCCGCCTTCGAGCGGGGTTTTTCTTGTGCGCCAGCACGGGCGCACTCTTGTGGGTGCAAGTCCCACCGTAAGCGGATCACAGGCGGACCTGGATCTATTCCACTTCACCGCTATCGGTGTCTCCGTTCCGGGCTTCGCCCTCGTGGCTCATGGCGGCTGCAGCCAGCGTCGTCGCGTTGGCAGGCGCTGCCTCCCTGCGCTCGCTGTAGCGGTCGGTCAGGTAGTCGCTGCGGTCACGCACCAGCAGCGTGAACTTGTAGAGCTCCTCCATGACGTCGACCACGCGGTCATAGTAGGACGACGGCTTCATGCGGCCGTTGGCGTCGAACTCCTGATACGCCTTGGCAACCGACGACTGGTTAGGAATGGTCACCATGCGCATCCAGCGACCCAGCACGCGCAGCGCGTTGACGGCGTTGAATGACTGCGAGCCACCGCACACCTGCATCAACGCCAACGTGCGGCCCTGTGTCGGGCGAATGCCGCCAATCTCCAGTGGCAGCCAGTCGATCTGGTTCTTGAAGACGGCGGTCAGGGTGCCGTGGCGTTCCGGGCTGCACCAGACCTGGCCCTCCGACCACTCGGAGAGCTTGCGCAGCTCCACCACCTTCGGATGATCGGCAGTGACGCTGTCCGCCATCGGCAGATCGCGCGGATCGAACACGCGGGTTTCCGCCCCGAAGTGCTGGAGAATCCGTTCGGCTTCCTGCACCAGCAGGTGACTATAGGACGTCTCGCGCAGCGAGCCGTAAAGCAGAAGGATGCGCGGCGGGTGGGTGCTGACGCGTGCAGGCTCCAGCTTGTGGAGATCCGGCGTGTCGAATACCGCAGGAGCAATGTTGGGCAGCTCCCCGGTCATTGGATCCTCCGGCCTTGCGTGTCGACCACGGCCTCGCCGTCTTCCTTGGTGAAAGCGCCTTGCTGAGGCGCCGGCAGGATGTCGAGTACGAGTTCCGACGGCCTGCACAGCCGCACACCAAGTTCGGTGACGACGAAGGGCCGGTTGATCAGGGTCGGATGGGCCAGCATCGCATCAAGCAACTGGTCATCGGTCAGCGCCGAATCGCTAAGGCCAAGCTCGGCAAAGGGCGTGCCCTTCTCGCGAATGGCTTCGCGCACGGTGAGCCCGGCATCGCGGATCATTGCCTGCAAGGTCTGCCGGTCAGGCGGCAAGGTCAGGTACTCGATGACGGTTGGCTCGATGCCCGCATTGCGGATCATGGCCAGTGTGTTGCGCGACGTGCCACAGGCCGGGTTGTGATAGATGGTGACGGTCATGGGAATTCCTCAGTGCGATTCGTACCAGTCCTGCGAGCGGTTGACGACGCCGACGACAAACAGCATCACGGGGACTTCGATCAGCACGCCGACGACGGTGGCGAGCGCCGCGCCGGATTGGAAGCCGAACAGGCTGATGGCCGTGGCCACCGCCAACTCGAAGAAGTTGCTCGCGCCAATCAGCGCCGATGGGCCGGCCACGCAATGAGCCACGCCGAGCTTGCGGTTCAGCAAATACGCCAGGCCGGAGTTCAGCAAGACCTGGATCAGAATGGGCGCGGCCAGCAGCAGGATGATCAGTGGCTGTTCGACGATGGCATTGCCCTGGAAGCCGAACAGCAGCACAAGCGTCGCCAGCAGGGCGGTGATCGAGTAGGGACCGAGGGCACCGACCACGCGTTTGTAGGTGACTTCGCCCCGTGCCAGCAACGTCTTGCGGATGACCTGCGCGATCAGCACCGGCACCACAATGTAGAGCGCGACCGACGTGATGAGCGTGTCCCATGGGACAGTGATCGACGACAGCCCCAGCAGCAGCGCGACGACCGGCGCGAAGGCCACGACCATGATGGCGTCGTTGAGCGCCACCTGCGACAGCGTGAAGTACGGATCGCCCTTGCAGAGCTGCGACCAGACAAAGACCATCGCCGTGCAGGGCGCCGCCGCCAGCAGGATCAGGCCGGCGATGTAGCTGTCGAGCTGGTCGGCTGGCAGCCAGCCTGCGAACAGATGGCGCACGAAGATCCAGCCCAGGAACGCCATCGAGAACGGCTTGACGAGCCAGTTGACGAAGAGCGTCACGCCGATGCCTCGCCAGTGGCCCGCCACCTGGCCCATCGCGCCGAAATCGATCTTGATCAGCATCGGGATGATCATGACCCAGATCAGCACGCCGACCGGCAGGTTCACCTGTGCGACTTCCATGGCACCGATGGTCTGAAAGACGCCCGGCAGCCATTGGCCGAGCAGGATGCCGGCGACGATGCAGAGCGCCACCCAGATGGTCAAATAGCGCTCGAAGAAGCCAATTGCGCTGGGTTGCGGCGCCTCGGCCGAGACGGGAGTGATCAGTTCAGACATGGTGCAGGTTCAAGGCGAGCGCGTGCGTCCTCAGGACTGGCATGGGCGCGTCGGGAGAAACTCGGCAGCAGCCGGATTCGGGCGTGCGGCGGGCGGTGTTGGCGGATGGCTTCGGCGTGACGCCGACATGGACGTGGAAGCGTTGCATGGCTTAGGACGCCGTGGCGACGGAACAAGAGGACACTGGCGAACATGGATTGCCACCACAGCAGTTCTCCGTGAGATAGCCGAGCAGGGCATTCATGGTCTCGAAGCGAGCCATGTAGATGATCGACCGGCCCTCCTGGCGGCTCGCCAGCAGTCCGGCGCGATGCAACTCCTTTAGATGGAACGACAGCGATGACGCCGGCATCGCCATCAGTTCGGCAATGCGGCCAGCCGGCAGGCCGTCGGGGCCGGCCTGCACGAGCAGACGGAACACGGCCAGGCGGATGGCGTGGGCGAGCGCAGCAAGCGCTTCAAGGGCGTTATCGGTTTCCATGTTTCGAATATAGTCGAAACGTAAAAGCGTTGCAACCGTGCGTCTGTGACGGTCGGGACCAGCCGGTGCACGTGGTGGTGTATTCGATGCCGTCGGCTTCTGCGAACCGCAGACATCTCGATGCGCCGCATATTTATTTGACAGCATCTCAAATAACACCTAGATTATTGAGACGGTGACATTTATCGAAGGAGACAGCGTGACAGACCAGCGGAAGCCACAAGTGACGGCCGGCATGCGAGGCGCCTCATGGGACGCCCGCCTGATGGATCGTCCATACCAGATGGTGCCTTATGCGTTGACCACTGCCGACGGCCAGCGCACGCTTGGCTTCCTGTTCACCATGACCGGGAAGGAGAAGACAGTCGTCACGCTGATGCATCCGCGCGAGATGGCCATTACGCACTACCTCGTGCCGTTCGTGCTCGATGCCGGCTGCGCTTGCTGGGTGCAGGGTCCGCGCTCGATCGGCAATGACTTGCGCCTGGAGCATGAGATCGCGTTGTTCGATGTGGCCGCGGGCATGACCCATCTGCGCGAGCTGGGCTACGAGAACATCGTGATGCTTGGCAACTCCGGCGGCGCCGGCCTCTATACGTTCTACAACCAGCAGGCACTGACGCCGCGCGAGCAGCGCATCGCGCGCACGCCGGCTGGCCGTCCGACGAACCTGGGCGAACTGCACATGCCGGCGGTCGACGCATTCATCCTCGTGTCCCCGCATCCGGGACAGGGCAAGTTGCTGATGAGCGGCATGGATCCATCCGTCATCGATGAAGACGACCCGATGCAGACCGATCCAACCCTGGACCCGTTCTCCAAGGCCAACGGTTTTGACGCCGAAACCGGAGAGGGCCACTACGCCCCCGACTTCGTCGCTCGCTACCGGGAAGCGCAAAGCGCGCGCGTGGCCCGCATCGATGCGCGCGCCAGGGCGATGCTGCGCGCCAAGCACGAGGCGCGCACGGCGCTCAAGGCCGGCGTCGCCACGGAGGCCGATCGGCGCATGGGCGCGCATGCGCCGATCTTCCAGGTCTGGCGCACCGACGCCGACCTGCGCTCGTGGGATATCACGCTGGACCCGTCGGACCGGAAGACCGGTTCGCTGTGGGGCAGGGACCCGTTCACGTCGAACTGGGGCAGCGTCGGCTTTGGCCGCACGGTCACGCCGGAGTCGTGGCTGTCCACATGGTCGGGGCTGTCGTCGAATGCCGCACTGGACAAGACGCTGGGCACGCTGCACCAGCCCACGCTGCTGATCGAATACACCGGCGACCAGTGCACCTTCCCCGCCGATATCCGCGAGATCTACGCGCAGATTCCCGCGGCCCGCAGGCGGCACCTCCGCGTGCGCGGCAACCACCACGGCATGGCCCTCAGCCGTGAGGAACCGTCCGGCCAAAGCATCGCTGGACGGCACATCGTCGAGTGGCTGCGCGAGACGATGGCCTGAGCCGGCACCGCCGGAAAAATCCATAAAACGACAGAGGTAGACATGCTGCAACCCACCCACGTGCGCCCGTCAGTGCTGCTAGACGGCGTGCGCTATCCCGACGAAAACCGGCTGCGCCAGTATGTGGCGGACGGCTACCTGGGCACCGAGACGCTGGTCGGTGCCTTCCGCCAGTCGTTCCGCGAGCACAAGGACCGGCTCGCGCTGGCCGGGCCGGAAGGCAAGTTCACCTACCAGGCGTTCGACGAGCAGACCGACCGGCTCGGCGCCGCGCTTCTGGCACTGGGGCTGAAGCCGCTTGACCGCGCGATCTTCCAGTGCGGCAACTGCAATGAACTGCTGCTGGCCTTCTTTGGCTGCCTGAAGGCCGGCATCATCCCGCTGTGTTCGCTGCAGGCGTTCCGCAAGCTCGAGATCGGCTATCTCGGCAAGCTGTGCGACGCGCGCCTGCACTTCGTGCAGGGCGATGACCCGAAGTTCGACGACGTGGGGTTTGCCGAGGGCATGCAGGCCGAAGTGCCGAGCTTTGCCTTCATCCTGCAGGCACGTGGGACACGCCGCGGCAGCGCTGTGCTTTTGGCAGACCTGATTCGCGACATGCCGCTGGAGCGCGCGCAGGGCATCCTGGCCGAGGTCAAGCATGAGCCGTTCCAGGCCGCGGTGTTCCAGTTGTCGGGCGGCACCACGGGCGTGCCAAAGATCATTCCGCGCTTCCAGAGCGAGTACCTGTACAACATGCGCGCGGTGGCGGAATGGAACCGCTACAGCGCCGACGACGTGCTGTTTTTCCCCACGCCGTACATGCACAACCTCAACATGGGCTGTTTCTTCGGGCCGTTCCTGTTGAGCGGCGCGACCGTGACCGTGGCACCCGATCTCTCCGAGGACACGCTGCAGGCCGTGGTGCGCGACTACGAGCCCACCTGGTTCGGCGTCGCCGGTCCGATCCTGAATCGCATCGCGCCGGTGCTGCTGCGATCCACGCCGGCTGAACGGCTGCGGCGCAACTTCATCGTGCCCAAGAACGCGGCCAACCTGACGCGCCTGACGGGGTCGCCGACGCACCACATCTTCGGCATGACCGAAGGCGTGATCATGTTCACGCGTCCGGAGGACCCGCAGGAGATCCGCGAGCAATCGGTCGGCCGCCCGGTCTCGGCGGCCGACGAAGTGCGAATCGTCCACCCCGGCACCGAGGACGACGTGCCCGAAGGCGAGGCTGGCGAGGCACTGTTCCGCGGCCCGTACACCATCCGCGGCTACTACAAGTCCGAGAAGGAAGATGCCACGCGTTTCACCGCCGATGGCTTCTACCGCTCGGGCGACCTGATGTCGTCGGCCATGGTGGAGGGCAAGCGCTACTACTTCTTCCGCGGCCGAATCAAGGACGTGGTCGACCGTGGCGGCGAAAAGATCAATGCCGAGGAACTCGAGAACGTCATCAACGAACACCCGTCGGTGCTGGCGTCGGCCGTGGTCGGCATGCCCGACAAGGTCTACGGCGAACGCGTGTGCGCATTCGTCCTGCTGGAGCCCGCCGCCGCGGCAGCGGGACTGACGCTGCCGGCCCTGGCGCAGTTCCTCGAACAAGCCGGCCTTGCCAAATTCAAGTGGCCGGAGCGGCTGGAGATCATTCCCGAGTTTCCGCTGACCGCCTCCGGAAAACTCAGCAAGGTGCTGCTGCGCGACCGCATCGTGCAGCTCCTGCAAGCCGAGACGGAAAAGATGGCGGAACAAGATGCCGTTCAGCAAAGCCAGTGAATAAGGAAGAGACATGACCCAATCCACGCAAGCCGCCATTCCCGCAGTCGCGCTGCACGGCGTCCACCACACCGCGCGGCCGACCTGGAAGCTGGCCGAGACCGTGCACTTCTACCGCGACCTGCTCGGCCTGCCGCTGGTTCACGCGATCTCGGCCAAGGGCTGGGGCCCGGACAACCACGCCGATTTCCTGCACTTCTTCTTCGACAGCGGCAACGGCAGCACCATCGCCTTCTTCTACTACATCGGCACCGAGCGGCCGGACTGGCTGACGGTGCGCGAGCACTACCAGGACCGCGCCACACACACCGCGTGGCGCGTGCGCGATGAAGCCGAGCTGCTGCAATGGCGCCAGCGCGTCGAAGCCGTGGGCATTCCGCTGCGCTACCAGATCCGCCACGAGGTGATCGAATCGATCTACTTCAACGACCCCAACGGCTACCCGATCGAGATCACATGGCAGGTGCGCCCGTTCAGCGATGCCGACCAGCGCGATGCGGCGCTCACCATCGAGGCGGCGATCGAACTGGAACGGGCACGCGACGATGGCGCGGCCTTCGCGTCGATCGAGCCGGTCTGGCAGCGCAAGGCCGGCAATATCGAAGGCCACGGCGTCGACCAGGACAAGGCCTCCGTCTATGTGCTCGACGTCCCCGAGTTCGCGCCGCTGATCGACGTGGCACGCAAGACCGACGGCTACCGCACCACGTCGCTCGGCAATGGCTATGTGCGCATCGATGGCAACCCGACGCTGCAGTTCCGCCGCAAGGAACTGGGCTTCAAGCCAGCCGTGTGGTACGGCGCCCTGACCGGCGGCCTGGCGGGCGAGATCCGCCAGTTCGACATGGACGCGCTGGTGATCGCGCCGGGAGTCTCGCAATGAAAGCGACCATCATCGGCGGCGGGCCGTCCGGGCTGTTCCTCGCCATCCTGCTCAAGGAGCGCTTGTCGGATGTCGAGATCGACGTCTTCGAGCAGAACCCGGAGAACGCCACGTTCGGCTTCGGCGTGGTGCTGGCCGACACCGGCCTGGCGAACCTGCGCTCGGCATCGCCGACCGTGGTCGACCGCCTGGCCAGGGTCATGCGGTTCAACGACCAGCATGCGATCGTGTGCCACGAGCAGCCGATCGTCATGAAGAAGCCCGGTGCGGGCGGCGGCGCAATTCCGCGCATCAGCCTGCTGGAGGTGCTGCAGCAGCGCGCCCGCGAACTCGGCGTGCATGTCACCTACAACAAGCGCATCGCCGACTTCAACGCCATCGACGCGGACCTGATCGTGGGCGCCGACGGCATCAACTCGCAACTGCGCACGGCCAACGAGGCCGGCTTCGGCACCACGCGCCGCATGCTGACCAACCATTTCGCATGGTTCGGCGTCGAGAAGCCATTCCCCAGTCCGGCGCTGGTGTTCCGCAAGCATGAGGGCGGCTATTTCGTCGCGCACTACTACCCGTACTCCGACTCGATGAGCACGTTCGTCGCCGAGTGCGACCACCAGACGTGGCTCGACTTCGGCATGGAGGACATGAGCGCCGAAGCGCGGCAGGCCTTGTTCGAGCGCGTATTCGCGCCGGAGCTGGACGGCTACGCGCTGGTGTCGAACAACTCGGCGTGGCGGCAGTTTCCGGTCATCCTCAACGCGAACTGGCATGTCGGCCGCCAGGTGCTGATCGGCGATGCATTGACGAGCGCGCATTTCTCGATCGGCTCGGGCACGCGCATCGCCATGGAAGACGCCATGGCGCTGGCCGATGCCATCGTCGCGCATCCCGCCGATGTGCCTGCCGCGCTGCTGCAGTACGAAGCCGTGCGCAAGCCAGAGAAAGCCAAGCTGATCAGCGCGTCGGAGGCTTCGTACAACTGGTACGAGCACATCCGCGAGTGGATGGAACTGCCGACGCCGCACGAGTTCGTGTTCCGCTTCATGACGCGCACCGGCCGCGTGGATGCCGGCCGCCTGCGCGCGCAGTTCCCGGCGCTGATGGCGGAGCTTGCCGCCGGTGGCGTCACCGGCAACGCCGCAGTGGGTCAGCCATGATCAACGCCACGGAGTACGTGCTCGGCGAGCGCCCGTTCGTCGTCAGGCGGCGCGTGCGCTGGGGCGACTGCGACCCCGCCGGCGTGGTCTACACCGGGCGCTTCACGGACTACCTGCTGGGCGCGGTCGGACTCTATACCGCGCATATGGCCGGCGGCGACGGCAGGCTTGGCGAAGTCCACGGCGTCGGCACGCCATGCAAGGCGATGCGCTTCGAATTCATTGGCACGCTGTGGCCCGATGACGTGATCGACATCACCTGCACGGTGGAAGCCATTCGCACGCGCTCGTTCGACATCCGATGCGTGGCGCGCCGGCCCGACGGCGCGCCGGTGTTCGACGCGATGTTCTCGCCGATCTGCGTGCGCCTGGACCGCCGCGAAGGCACGCCGATCCCGGATTCGCTACGCGACGAGCTGAAACGCTTTCTTGCGCCCGCCCTCTAGCCGCAGTCTCAACCCCCCTCGAACGTTCCCGGAATTTTCAACGATGAAGTATCGAATCGGACAGATCGTGCCCAGCTCCAACCTCACGATGGAGCGCGAGGTCCCGGCCATCTTCGCCGCGCGCATGCAGGTGCTGCCGGAGCAGTTCAGCTTCCATTCCAGCCGTGTGCGCATGCACCGCGTGGTGGCCGAGGAGCTTGAAAGGATGAACCGCGACATGGGCCGCTGCGCATTGGAGCTGGCCGATGCGCGTGTCGACGTCATGAGCACGGCCTGCCTGGTGGCGACCATGTGCATGGGCATGGGCTACCACCGGCAAGTGATCGAGGATCTCGGCCAGGCGATGGCGGAGGCACCGTACCGCCCGCAGATCATGACTTCCGCGGGCGCGCTGGTCGATGAACTGAAAGACTTCGGCGCACGCCGCATCTCGCTGATGGCACCGTATAGCGACGCGCTGACCAGGTCCGTGGTCGAGTACATCGAACACGAAGGGATCGAGGTCAAGGATGCGATCAACTTCTCGATCCTCGACAACCTCGAGGTTGGCGAGCGCGATCCGCTGCAACTGCTGGAGGACGTGAAGCGGCTCGACGTCCGTGGCGTCGATACCGTGGTGCTGTCGGCGTGCGTGCAGATGCCGTCGCTGTCCGCCATCGAACTTGCCCAGCAGGCACTCGGCATTCCCGTGACCTCCACGGCCGTGTGTACGGCGCGGCAGATGCTGCGCCGGCTCGGCCTTGCCGCCACGGCGCCCGGCGCGGGCGCCTACCTCGGCAGCCAGACCGGATTGCGCTGACCGGATTGCGCTGACCGGCGCCGTTCCGATTCGGCAGCCGCCCGCAGATGGCGGCGCCAACCACCAGGAGACAAACCATGCACACCGCCCCCGATGCGCTGCCGCGCGTGTCTATCCGCATCCATGCCAGCATCATCCTTGGCGCCGCACTCGGCATGCTGGCCGGCTATGCGCCGTTGTTCAACGCCACGGCTGGCGTGTTCGTCCGGCCGCTTGCCGCCGAGTTCGGATGGGGGCGCTCGCAGGCATCGCTGTCCTACGCGGCGTCGATGTTCGGCCTGGCCATCGTCAGCCCGATCGTCGGCGCCATGATGGACCGCTTCGGCATCCGCCGCGTGATTGCGTGTTCGGCCATCGTATTCGGGCTTGCCACGTGCGCCATGGCGCTGCAGAACGGCAGCATGCTGACCTGGGTCGGGTTATCGATTGTCGTTGGGGTGTCGGGCGCCGCCACGTCGGTGCTGGGCTACCTGGCCGTGTTGCCGCAGTGGTTCGACCGGCGCCTCGGGCTGGCACTTGGCATCGCGATGTGCGGCCTCGGCGCCGGCACGGTGATCCTCCCGATGACCGCGCAGTACCTCGTGACGATGTTCAATTGGCGCACGGCTTATCTCGTCCTCGGCGCGGGCTCGGTGGTGCTGTCGCTGGCAGCGTGCGGGCTGCTGCGCGAGCGCTTTCCCGCCGGCAGCCGGGCAGGGCGGCCGGCATCGTCCGCGCCGGCCGGCGTGCCGCTGTCGGCCGCGGTGCGCAGCTATCGGCTGTGGGCGATCTGGCTGGTCTTCGTGCTCAGTTCGGCCGCCACGCTGTCGCTCGGCCCCCACCTGCCGTCGCTGTTCGCGGACCGCGGCTTCGATGCGGCCATGGCGGCTCGCAGCGCGTCGATGATGGGCGTCGGCCTGCTGTTCGGACGCCTGATGACCGGGCTGCTGATCGACCGCATTCACGCGCCGCTGGTCGCCGGCGTGTTCTTTGTTGGGGGAGCCATTGGCGTATTCCTGCTGCGCGGCTCGCACGACTACGGCACGTTGCTGATTGCGACGACGCTGATCGGCCTGACCATTGGCGCGGAGGGCGACCTGATCTCGTACCTTGTGCGTTCCTACTTCGGGCTGACCTCGTTTGGTTCTCTGTTCGGCATCGCGTTCTCGGGCTATGGGCTTGGCGCGGTGATCGGGCCGATCGGGCTCGGGGCGTGGTTCGACCGGCATGGCAGCTACGACGTGCCCTTGCTCGTGTTGCCTTGCATGTTGCTGGCGGCATCCGGCCTGGTGCTGTCGCTCGGCCGCTATCGCATCGCGCAGCGGGTCGAGCCAGCCGCGGCGGCGGCCTCCGCGTAGCAAGGCGGCGACGTGGCAGAACCGGCGAACGCGGATAGAATTGGCACACCACCAATTCCTAGCCGGCCCGCTTCGCCTCTCCATCATGCCCGCCGCACGCAAATCGCCCGCAGCCAAGGCCGCCGCACCGCAGCCGTCCAGCCCCGTACCGCGCCGGCGCGGACGTCCGCCCAAGACGGAATCGCCGATCGGCGCCGAGCCGATGCTCAGCCGCGCGACGATCCTGCAGCACGCGATCGAGCTGACCAAGACCACGCCGCTGGACCAGATTTCCATGGTGCAGCTCGCCAAGGATTTTGGCGTGGCCCCGGGGTTGATCCACTATTACCTCGGTGGCCGCGACCAGCTCGTCACCGGCGTGCTCAATGACTACTACCGCCAGCGGACACTGCGCCTGCAGCCGCTGACGGGCGACTGGCGCGCCGATGTCGAACGGATCTCGCGGCTCAGCTTCCAGGTCGCGATCGAAAACCCCGGCGTGAGCAACTATGTGGCGTCGCATAACCGGTACCGCCTGTTCCAGGATGTGCAGCCCGGTGAAACCGACTATGGCCTGGAGTTCTTCAACCGCATGACGTCGGCCTTCATGCAGGGCGATTTTTCGGCGGAGCAGGTTGCGCTGGCGTATCACCTGCTGGCGCAATACCTCGTCTCGGCCAGCATGGCCGAGGCGTCGCGGCAATTGCCGGCCTATCACCAGGCCTTTATCCAGAGCAAGCTCGACGGCGTATCGGCGGAGCAGTATCCCGGCGCACGCTTCGTCAGCAAGGCATTCTCGAAGCTGTCTTCCGACACGGCCTTTGAAGAAGGGCTGCGCATTACGCTCGACGGCATCGAAGGCTGGCCGCGCAATGCGAAGCCCGCAAAGAAGAAGGGCGCGCGCGCTGCGTAGATGGGTAGATTGTTTTCTCCCCTCTCCCGCTTGCGGGAGAGGGGCCGGGGTGAGGGCGGGCGCTTCCACGAAGTACGGCGCATCGCATCGAGACACGCCGGCCCTCACCCCAACCCCTCTCCATAAATGGAAGAGGGGAGCCAACCGGCCGGTCCTTCGTGCTTTGTCGGCAAACAGGCCCCACTTAAGCGGCCACACTCCCTCTTGCTGATTTCCTCCCACTGACTTTCGCAGCGGGCCAGGCGGTAGTGGTATCTACTTATTTGAGATGCAGTCAATAAAACTACAATGTTTATTTGAGTTCATATCAAATAAAGCGCCGGCCATTCGGGTCAGGCGCAACAGATGTCGGAGACAACATGAAGCGCCCCCTTCTTGCCCTGGCCTTGCTGGCCGGTTCCATCCTTGCGCCGATCGCGCACGCGCACGCTTATCCGGACCGGATGGTCCGCATCCTCGTCCCCTCCATTGCGGGCAGCGCGCCCGACATCATTGCGCGACAGGTGGCGGAACGCCTGGCGAGCGCATGGAAGCAGCAGGTGATCGTGGAGAACAAGCCGGGCGGCAACGGCATCGTGGCCATGAGCACATTGAAACAGGCGCCCGCCGACGGCTACACGCTCGTTCTCTTCCACGCGGCCGCTGCCGTGACGACGCCGGTGATGTACAAGGAGGCGAAGTTCGACATCCAGCGCGATACCGCCGTGGCTGCCACGGTGGCCTACACGCCGATGATGTTCGTGGCGGGCACGGACACTTCGTACAGGAACCTGTCCGACGTGCTGCGCGACGGCAAGGCGCATCCTGACGAGGTGGTGATCGGCAGTCCCACGCGCGGCTCCGTGCCGCACCTGACGGCCGAGATGATGGGCCAGCTGCAGAACACGAAATTCCGCCAGGTCAGTTTCAGTGGCACGACACAGGCAATCCAGGCCGTGGTGAAAGGCGATATCCCGGTCTACGTCGATGGCATCGCGCCGCTGCTGCCGCTCGTTCGCGCGGGGCGGCTCAGGGCGCTCGCCGTGACATCCGATGCGCCGTTGCGCGGCCTGGAAGGCATTGCGCTGGCCAAAGAGGCCGCACCGGGCTTGATCGCCAAAGGCTGGTTCACGATCTTCGCGCCGAAGGGCACGCCCATGCCGGTGCTCGACCGGATCAATGCGGCAGTCAACCAGAGCCTGTCTCAGCAAGCCTTCATCGATCGCCTGAAAGACCTCGGCACATATCCGATGCCGATGTCGCGCGCGGACGGTGCTCGTTTCATCGACGCGGAGAAGGCCCGCTGGGAGAAGGTGATCTCTGACGCCGGCGTGAAGCCCGAATGAGTGCAGCCCGACACATCACAACAACAGAGGAGAAAGCAGAGTGAGATTCCATCGATTTGCAGCCGCCGCCGTGGCGCTTGCCAGTTCCTGTCCCGCGTGGGCCCAGTCAGGCGTCACGCTCTATGGCGTGGTCGATGCGAGCATCGAGTATGTGAGCCATGCCGGCGCCGTGCCGACGGCCGTCAACGGGTTCAACCCCGGGCCCGCGCATGACGTGGTGCGGCTGACATCGGGCGGCATGTCGGGGTCGCGCTGGGGCATTCGCGGCGTCGAGGACCTTGGCGGCGGCACGCAGGCGGTCTTCGTATTGGAAAGCGGCTTCAACGCCGATACCGGCACGTCGCAGCAGACTGGCCGCCTGTTCGGCCGCCAGGCCTTCGTCGGCATCAAGAACGCGCGGTACGGGCAACTGAGTCTGGGCCGCCAGTACACGTCATTGTTCGACAGCATCGTCAATTTCGTGCCGGCGTATTTCGCCACGGAATACGAGCCGATCACGCTGTTCACCGGCGCCAATTTCCGCGAGGACAACACCATCAAGTACACCGGCAACTTCGGTGCGTTCAGCGGTGTCGCGCACTATTCCTTCGGCACCGGCGTGGCACTGCCGCAGGCGGTCCCGTCCGGGTTCGCGCTCGGCGGCGCCGGCGAAGTCCCGGGGCAGGCGCGGCGCGACAGCGCGTGGGGCGCGTCGCTGGCGTACACGGGCGGATCGCTCTGGGCCGCGCTGGCCTACGACCAGTTCAACCCGACCATCAGCACGCCGGCCAGCACGAGCAGCGGCACCTTCCGCAAGGCCACCGCGGCGCTCAGCTACAACCTGCCGTGGGGCCGCGTCATGGGCGGCTATCGCTGGGGGCAGAACAAGACCGCGGCGGGGGTCACCGCCGTGCGGGACGACTTCTTCTGGATCGGTGGCGTCTACCAGGTGACGCCGGCATTTACGCTGACGCTCGAGTACGACTACGACAAGGTCAGGAACGTGTTCGGCAATACCAGTGTGGCCAATCCGTGGCAGCTCAACCTGATCGCGGACTACAGCCTCTCCAGGCGCACCGACGTCTATCTGTCGGCGGCGTATGCGAAGCACGCCGGCCTGATGCTCGACTCGGCATCGATCGCGTTCGCGAACAGCCTGGCGCTCGGCAACAGCTATGTGCTCGGCAACGGCGCCACGTCGATGGTCGGCGTTGCGCTCGGCATGCGGCACAAGTTCTGATGCTTACGGCTTGCTGACAGCGGTGCGCGCTGTCAGCGGCGTGCCTGCCGCGCATGTCCGTTGCCGCACTTGCGCGCATGCGCGCCGCTGCCAGTGCCGTCGCAGTCTCCTTCGCGCGCGTCATCTACGTGTTTTCCCCGGTACGAAGACCTGTCCCGTGTAAGAAGCAGGTAAGGGGCAGGCCTTACCTTATCGTCACGGACCGGGGCTGAGACCACCGCGCATGCGCTGCTGGCGCATGCACTGTCAGCCCACGGCAAGGCCGTAGCACGATTGGCAGGAGACACAGATGAACGAAGAACTGGTCGCAAGACTGAAGGCCAACCCGACGTATCGCGAGCTTGTGCAGAAGCGCTCGCGGCTCGGCTGGGCGCTGACCGCGGTGATGCTCGTGATCTACTACGGGTATGTACTTTTGATCGCCTTCGACAAGGACCTGCTCGCCACGAAGACAGGCGCGGGCGTGATGACATGGGGCATGCCGATCGGCCTGTTCGTGATTATCTTCACCGTGGTCATCACCGGTCTCTATGTTCGCCATGCCAACCACGCCTATGACGAACTGACCGAGCAGATCAAGCGGGAGGTGGCATGAAAGCGAACCACGCAATCCTCGCCAGCGGCACGCTGCTGCTTTCGACGGCCGCGCTGGCGGCAGGGGGCGACCTTGGGCAGGCGGTCAAGCAGCCGACCAACTGGACCGCCATCGGCATGTTCGTGCTGTTCGTGATCGGCACGTTGTTCATCACCAAGTGGGCGGCCAAGCGGACCACGTCGGCCGCGACGTTCTACACGGGCGGCGGCGGCATCACGGGCTTCCAGAATGGGCTGGCGATTGCCGGGGACTTCATGTCCGCGGCATCGTTCCTGGGCATCTCGGCGGCGGTCTATGCCAACGGCTATGATGGCCTGATCTATTCCATTGGCTTCCTGGTGGGCTGGCCGGTCATCACGTTCCTGATGGCCGAGCGGCTGCGCAACCTTGGCCGCTTCACCTTTGCCGACGTCGCCGCGTACCGCTTCAAGCAGGGACCGATCCGCGCCTTCGCGGCATCGGGCACGCTGGTGGTGGTGGCGTTCTACCTGATCGCGCAGATGGTCGGCGCGGGCCAGCTCATCAAGCTGCTGTTCGGCCTGGAGTACTGGGTCGCGGTGGTGATCGTCGGCGCGCTGATGATGGTGTACGTGCTGTTCGGCGGCATGACCGCCACCACGTGGGTGCAGATCATCAAGGCCTGCCTGCTGCTTGGCGGCGCCACGTTCATGGCCTTCATGGTGCTGGCCCAGTATCACTTCAGCCCCGAGGCGCTGTTCGCCAAGGCGGTGGAAGTCCATGCCAAGAAGGACTCGATCATGAGCCCGGGCAACTTCATCAAGGACCCGATCTCGGCGATCTCGTTCGGCATCGCGCTGATGTTCGGCACCGCCGGCCTGCCGCACATCCTGATGCGCTTCTTCACCGTGCCCAACGCCAAGGAAGCGCGCAAGTCGGTGTTCTGGGCGACCACGTGGATCGGCTACTTCTACATCCTCACGTTCATCATCGGCTTCGGCGCGATCGTGCTGGTCGGGACCAACCCGAGCTTCCAGGACGGCAGCGGCAAGCTGCTTGGCGGCGTCAACATGGCGGCGGTGCACCTGGCCAGCGCGGTGGGCGGCAACGTGTTCCTCGGCTTTATCTCGGCCGTGGCGTTTGCGACGATCCTGGCGGTCGTGGCCGGGCTGACGCTCGCCGGCGCGTCGGCCGTGTCGCACGACCTGTACCAGACCGTCTTCAAGCACGGCAAGGCAACCAGCACCGAGGAACTGCGCGTGTCGAAGATCACGACGATCGTGCTGGGCATTGTTGCGGTGGTGCTGGGCATCGTGTTCGAGAAGCAGAACATCGCGTTCATGGTGTCGCTGGCGTTCGCCGTCGCGGCCTCGGCGAATTTCCCGGTGCTGTTCATGTCGGTGCTGTGGAAGGGCTGCACCACGCGCGGTGCGACGATCGGCGGCTTCCTCGGGCTGCTGTCTGCGGTCGTGCTGACCGTGCTGTCGCAGGCAGTCTGGGTAGACGTGTTCCACTTCAAGGATGCGCCGTTCCCCTACACCTCGCCGGCGCTGTTCTCGATGACGATCGGCTTTGTCGGCATCTGGATCTTCTCGCTGACGGACAGTTCCACACGCGCTCGCGTGGACAAGGCGGGCTTCGAGGCGCAGGAGCTGCGTTCGGAGACCGGGATTGGCGCAGTCGAAGGAGCGTCTCACTGACAACGCCGGGTTAACGGGGCGAGGACGATCGCGCTTTGCCCGCTAACGCTTTCATCATGGCCCGCGCCGGCTCAATGCGCGGGCCTTTTTCTTGGTGTACGCCCGGCAGGACGCACTGACTTGGGGGTGAAAGTTCCTGACACACCCGGCAAGGGGAAGTGTTAGCAAGAGACAAGGGTTTCCCGGGTGACCGGGAGTCTGACACAAAGTGACTCGCCGGCTACGCAGCGAAACGGCGCGCATGCCAAGCACCATCACGAGAATGAATCCCTTGAGCCCGGCCAAGGGCATGATCGCGATGAACGGTGCCACCTACCGTGGAACAGATCGGGCTAGCTCGGTCCGCACGCACATAAGGTGTGCGCGGCGCGGGGCGTCTGCTATCTTGGTTCGAGGATCAGCAACGTCCCGCCGTCGGCTGCATCAACCAATACGGGCGCTGGCCCCGCGCGCAACCGACGACGCCGGTGGTCACTTCTGCAGACAGCACAGGCCCCAGGGGCCTGCGTTGCCGGAGGCAACCGACCATGAAGCCGCAACCCTTCGCAGTGACTCCCGACGCGCATGCGCGCGCGCTCAACGTGGTTGGAGAGAAGATCACGGTGCTGGCGCCAAACACCGCCACGCAAGGCTATGAGGTCTTCCTGCAACAGGGCGAAGAGGGCAGCGGACCGCCGCCGCACTGCCACGACTGGGACGAGTCGTTCTACATCACGCGCGGCACCATCGACATCGGCTACGACGACCAGGTCATCACCGCCACGCCGGGGACCTTCGTGCATGTGCCTGCCGGCACCATGCATCACTTCAGGTTCGGTGTCGGCGGTGGCGAGATGATCTCCGTCACCAGCCAGGGTGGCATGGCTTCCCGCCTGTTCACCCGGATCGACGAAGAGATCCCGCCCGGCCCGCCCGATATCGCCAGGCTGCTCGCGGTCGCAAGCGAGTGCGGCGTGACGGTCGCGGCCGGCGATTCACCGCACGCCTGAGCCCCTGGCCATGACGACCGGCACGGACTGAATCCGCCTTCGGGTCTTGCCGGCTCGACGCGTTCCGCCACCCCCGGTAATAATCGCGGCATCGCCAAACTTCGGGGGTGGTGCGATGTGGCCTGTGCTGGCATGCAAGCGGATGCTGCTGTCGTCGATCGGGAATCTGCCCGGCAACGCAGGGTTGGCGGCAGTGTCCGTGACGATCGCCGTGCTGCTGTCGACGGCAGCGGGCGCCGCGGACTTCGGCAGCAAGGGCGGCCCCGAACCTTCCAATCTCGTGGAAATCGCCGATGCCCTGCGCGCCGATCCCTATGACCTCGAGCTGTTGATCAGCTTCGGCACTTCCAAGGGCGGCTCCGCCGGCCACATTGCCTTGGCCATTCGCGACCAGGTTCC
The DNA here is from genome assembly GCF_057073755.1 of Cupriavidus sp. C3SS-1. Taxonomy (NCBI): domain Bacteria; kingdom Pseudomonadati; phylum Pseudomonadota; class Betaproteobacteria; order Burkholderiales; family Burkholderiaceae; genus Cupriavidus; species Cupriavidus sp. C3SS-1. Next base: position 431,811 of record NZ_CP172699.1, read on the forward strand.
CGGCGATGATGTCGTCTATTCGGCCAACTTCTATGCCGACCGCGACGCCAGGCACGCGGCGGGCCATTACACCGATGACCTGATGGTCGCCATCCCGAAGCAGGAATACCTGTTCAGGACGGTCTCCTCGGTGGCGCCTACGGCCTCGTTCGGCCTGGACTTCGGCGAGATCTACAAGCGCTCGGTGATCGGCGTACGCGTGCACGGCGTGCCCGCGAGCGACAAGGCCGCGCTGGTTGCCTACTTCCGGCGCATCAATGACGATTACCACGGGCGCGCCCGGAACACCGAGTATCACCGGGGCGAGATCCGGTATGACTACTTGCGCCTGAACTGCGCCAAGACCATTGGCGCGGCATTCCGGTATGGCGCCGGCTACAAGGACCTGGCGGTGACGAGCGCCAGGATCCTGTCCGGACGCCGGGTGGTCGCCGCCGCCAACGCCAACGTTCCGACCGAGATGGCGATGAAGCTCATCCGCGAGTGGGGCGCGCGCGGCTACGCCATGGATGTCGTGCTGTACAAGAAGTATGGCGGATCGACCTATGTGGACCCGCTGGAGGAAGACCAGGTCGCCTTCAAGGATTTGCCCAATCGCTTTCCGTCGGTCCTGTCGCTGGATTTCCGCCGGGAGCAGGGCGCCTACAAGGACTTCGACAACCTCTATGCCATGTATCTGCTCTATAACATGGGCCGGTACAGCGTGCGCGTCGACGAGCAGACGTTGCGGCTCGAAATCGAGAAAGAGAAAGCCCCGATGGCCTATGCCGATGCCGCCGAGCTTGCCAAGCGTAACGCCAGGTCGGACAGCCGGAATTTCCGGCGCGGCGTCCTGTTCCGCCCGCTGGGTACCAGGGTGGGGGAGACGCCGGACAACACGCATCTTTATGATTATTCGGCGCAGGATGAAAAAGAGGGGAAGACCGCGCCATAGCGCCTGGATGCCGGCGCAGGCGCGCCGCGCCGTGAAATACCGCGACATCTTTTCCACGGCGACAGGCGCGGGATGTCCTCCTATAGTTCGGTCCGTTGCCGCCGCACTGGCCGGCCGAAACCGAAACTGAAGGACCTGACATGACCTCACGCTTTCCCCGCCTGCTTGCCGCCGCCACCGGTGCGCTGATCGTCCTGGCCAGCACCCCGGCGTTTGCCGGGTGGTCCGGCCGCGGTACGGCCTACACGCCGCGCGGCACCTACAACGGCGCGCACTTCGGCTCCTGCGGTGGCGGCAGCTGCTCGCATGCCGGCGGCGTGGCCGGCCCTTACGGCGGCCTGGCCACCAACACCGGCACCGTGACCCGCAACGCGCCGGGGCAATTCTCGAACAGCGGCACGGCGATCGGACCGAACGGCCGCTCGGTGCGGCACGACGGCAATACCAGTTGCGCGGGCGGCACGTGCTCGCACACCGGCAGCCTGACCGGGCCGGACGGGCAAACCGCCAGTACCGCGGGATCCGTGACGCGAGAAGGTGCCGGCCAGTACGCCTCGTCGGGCACCGTGACCGGCGCGAACGGCAACACGGTGAGCCATGCGGCCTCGACGACCTGCGCCGGCGCGACCTGTGCACGCTCGGGCACGGTCACCGGCGCGGACGGCGGCACCGTGACGCACGCCGGCAGCGCGACCAGCGTGGCGCCGGGCGTCGTGACCACGGGCGGCGGCAGCACCGTCGTCCACGGCGGCACGGTCGTTGCCATGGGCACGGTGACGACCGGCAGTGCGGTCGTGGCCGTGGCAACACCGCCGGTGGTCGTCCCGCCGCCGCCAGCGACGGTCTATATCCCGCCGCCCGCCCCGGCCGCCATCTATGTCGCGCCCCCGCCTGCCAAGGTGGTGGTCGCCGTGCCGCCGCTGCCGACAGCGACGGTCGTCGTTGGTGCTGCTCCCCTCCCGCGTACCGTGTATGTCGCGCCGCGCACGGTTTATTTGGCGCGTCCGCCGCGGGCCGCGGTCATGGTGCCGGGCCACTGGGCCGGCGGCATGTGGGTGCCCGTGCACATCGTGTAACGGATACCCCCGCGCAGCGTCCTGCTCGACGGCGCGCGCCGGCCATACCACGGAGAACGATGATGGCAGTGCCCGTCTTGTGTATTGTTTCTCCAGGACGCCGTGGGGCGATGCCTAGGCCGGAGAACCCGCCATGGAGCAGGTGAACAGGATTATCGTGCTCGACGACGAAGCCGAGCTGCGCAATATGCTGCAACGCTTCCTGACCGGGCACGGATTCCGCGTGCGCGCGGTCGCCGACGGCAAGCAGCTCGACCGCCACCTGCATCGCGAGCCCTATGACCTGCTCGTGCTGGACCTGATGATGGAGCCCGAAGACGGCCTCGCCATCTGCCGCCGCCTGCGCGCCGAAGGGCAGACGCTGCCGATCCTGATGCTGACCGCCAAGGGCGATCCGATGGACCGCGTGGCGGGCCTGGAAACCGGCGCCGACGATTACCTTGCCAAGCCCTTCGTGCCCGATGAACTGGTGGCGCGCGTGCGCGCGCTGCTGCGGCGCCAGAAGATGGCCGCCGGCGATCCCACCGTGACCTCTCAGACCCTGCGCTTCGGCGATTTCAGCTTCGATGTCGGCAAGCAGACGCTGATGCGGCGCGGCGAGCCGGTGGAGGTGCATTCCGCGCAGATGCTGTTGCTGCACGCGCTGGGCTCTTCACCCAACCGCGCCGTGAGCCGCGACAACCTGCTCGCGCGCGCGCGCGGACGCGATCACGATGCGCTCGATCGCAGCATCGACGTGCAGATCCTGCGGCTGCGCCAGATCGTCGAGGACGATCCGTCCAAGCCGCGCTTCATCAAGACCGTGTGGGGCGTCGGCTACATGCTGGTGGCCGGCGTCGAGCCGTGATGCGCATCGGGGTGCCGCGCTCGTTGCTGGCGCGCAATATCGCGCTGCTGGTCGTGCTGGTGGCGATCACGCAGGCCTGTTCGCTGAGCGTGCTGCTGCATTTCGTGCAGCGGCCCCGCATCGAGCGCGCGGCCATTATTTTTTCCGACTACGTGAAGATGCTCGACGGCGTGCTCGGCGCCATGCCGGCAGGCACGGGCGGTGCGGTGGCGCAGCGGCTCGGCGCGCAATTGCAGGACCCCGAACAGGCTCCGCCGCGGGCGGACCCGAACGTGCTGCTGCTGTTCCGCACTTACCAGCGCGACGTGTTCCTGGCGGCCCTGCAGCGCCACCTGCCGCCCGACATGCCGGTGCGATGGCAGACCGGCGATGACGAGCGGCTATGGATCCGGCTGCATGTGGCCGACCTGCCGCGCTGGGTCGCCATGCCGATGACCGAGGATGCGCGCGCGGGCGGCATCGCCACGGCGCTGGTGTTGTCCACCGCGCTGGCCTTGCTGGCCGCCCTGACCGGCTACCTGATCCAGCTTCACCTGAACCGTCCGCTGCGGGACCTGGCGCAGGCCGCGCGCCACATCTGCGCGGGGGAATCGCCGCCGCCGCTGCCGACGGACGGGCCCACGGAGATCGCCCAGGTCAGCAGCGCCTTCAACCAGATGACGCAGGCGCTGCAGCAGGCCGAGCAGACGCGCGCGCTGATGCTCGCCGGGGTCTCGCACGATATCCGCACGCCGCTGACCAAGCTGCGCCTGGCGATGGCCATGTCGATCCCGCGTGGCGCCGGTGAGGACTTCGTGGGATCGGCCGAAGGCTATCTCGATCACATCGAGACCATCCTGCAGCAGTTCATGGACTATGCGGGCAGCGGCGAGAAAGAGCTGCCGCAGCCCGGGGACCTCAATGCGCTGGTCGGCCAGCTCGCGTCGGACTTCGCCGGGCTCGGCCATGCGTTCGAGCTCTCGCTCGGCGATCTGCCGCCAGTTCCGTACCGGCCCGTCAGCCTGTTGCGCCTGCTGATGAACCTGATGCAGAACGCGGTCGTCTACGGCAAGACCGGCCTCGGCGTGCGCACGTGGCGCGACGGCGAACACGCCGGCATTGCCGTGTGCGATCGCGGCACCGGCATCACGGCGGCGGAGCTGGAGCAGCTCAAGGCGCCGTTCAGCCGCGGCGCCAATGCGCGCAGCCTCTCGGGCGGCACCGGCCTTGGCCTGGCGATCGTCGATCGCATTGCGCGCCTGCACGGCGGCTCGCTGCAGTTCCGCGCGCGCGATGGCGGCGGCCTGGAGGCCGTGGTGACGCTGCCGTTGCACACGCCAGGCGTTTAGCGCATCGGAGCACGTCATGGCGCCACGCCGTGACATCGCGCGAAATAATTGCCGCATGGCGCTTTGCGGGGGGAATTTCCATACTCTGGTTACCGAGACGCGACGCACCGCAACACCTCGCGGCGACAACGTTCCCGACCACTGAATGGCATCCGCCCCCCGATCAAGGACCTGATATGCATACCCCCTTCCAAGCCCTCGCCCTGAACACCAGGCGCCTGGCCGTTGCCGCCGTTGCTGCAGGCGCGATGCTTGCCGCTGGTTGCGCCAGCGCCGGCGTGACCGGCATCCAGCAAACCGGCCCGATGCAGCCGGTGCATGCGGACGTCATCTATGTGCGGGCGTTCAAGGCCGAGGCGGGGCAGGTGAAGCTGGACCGTGGTTTCGTGCAGAAGCTGAAGACGATGAACGGCGGCGGGTCCGCCAGCACGCAGTCCGGCACGGCCGCGGAAGCCAGCGAACACGTGGCGGACGAAATCGTGCGCCAGTTGCAGTCCCAGGGACTGCATGCCGTGCGTGCCGATGGCCCGGCCCCCGCCAATGCCAGCGCACTGATCGTCGACGGCGATTTCAGCAAGATCGATGAAGGCTCCAGCCGCCGTCGCCTGCTGATCGGCCTGGGCGCCGGCAAGAGCGAAGTCGGTGTCGCCGTGCGGATCTCGTACAAGCCCGCCAACGGTGCGCCGGTGCCGCTGCAAAGCTTCGTCGCGACCGCCGACAGCGGCCATATGCCCGGCGTTGCAGAAACCGGCGGCGTCGGGGCGGCGGCTGGCCACATTGCCACGGCCGCGGCGGCCGGCACGGGTGTGCACGGCGTGTCCGAAGCAAAGCGCGACAGCATCTACGCCGACGCCACGCGATTGGCCGGTTCGATCGCCAGGCAGGTAACGGCCGCGAGCACGGAAGAGGGCTGGCTCTCGGCCGCTGCCGGCAACTGAGTGCGGTTCGGCCCCTCGCCGGGGGCCCGCGTGACCGGTGTCCAGCGAGGCACTTCGACACGTGCTGAAAGCGTATGCGCCGATTTGTGACTAAGCTGGTAGTGGCTGTCCGGGTGCACCGGCAGTTCGGTTTTCCGTACGCAAGGAGATCACCATGAAGATAAAAAGAGCGCTGCCCGCGCTGTTGCTGATCGCTGGCGTCCTGACGGCTTCCGCCAGCTTTGCCCAACACAAGGGCAAGTCGAAGATGGCCGAGCCCGCTGCGCCGGCCTCTGCCGCTGCCACGTCGCCCTATATGCAAGTCCAGGAATGGAAGAAGGGCGATCGCCTGCCCACCGAGTTCCGCGACCGTCAGTATGTGATCGATGACTGGAAGCAATACAGCCTGCCGGCGCCGCGCAAGGGCACGCACTGGGTTGGCGTCGGTGCGAACTATTACCTGGTGGCGCCCAATGGCGTGATCCAGCAGGTGGGTGCCGGAACCTGACGCGGATCGCGTCTGCTTCATCCTCCCGCAACAAAGAAGCCGCCCGCGCGGGCTGACCTGCGCGGGCGGCGTTTCCTTGTGGTACGGGCAGCGTCAGATGCCGAGGATCTTCTTCGCCTCGAGCAGCGACTTCATCGCGTCATCATGCTGGCCGGCCTTGTGGTAGGCCTCGCCCTCGGCGCGCAGCTTCTGCACGCGTGCGGCGTCTTCCGGCGACAGCGCCGGCTTGGTCGAGAGCTTGGCGTCGATCGCCTTCATCTCGTTGGGACAGTTATGGGCCAGGGCAACGGTGCTGGCGCCGGCCAGCAGGATTGCCGCGAGGACAGAAAGAGTCTTGCGCACGTTCCCTCCCGTTCATGAGGTTGGGAAATCCAGCATAGTCGATGCGCGATGGCGGCGCCCGGGATCCTGTTGCGAAGGTGCCGGGGCAGGCATTCCGGTGTTATGTTCGAGGTACCAGCACTGGCTGGCATCGTCCCGACCGTCCCGATCGCGCATGGAATCCTCCGCCGAGCACTACTCCCTGGCCTTGCTGTGTGCCGCCATCCTGACCGTGACGGTGGTGGCCATCCACTATGAAGCGCTGCGGCTGTTCTCGGCGCTGCACCCCAGTCGCTGGAGCGGGCGCGTCAATATCGGCGTGCTCATCATGGGCATCATCGTGGTCCACTGCCTGGAGGCGATGGTCTTTGCGCTGGGGTTCTGGTTATGCGACCACGGTCTTGGCCTGGGCGGCCTGACCGGCAGCCGCGAGATCACGCCGGTGATCTATGTCTACTTCGCCCTGGAGACCTACACCACGCAGAGCCTCGGCGATATCTACCCGGTCGGCGCGAGCCGGCTGATCGCCAGTATCGAACCGCTGGTCGGCCTGATCCTGATCGGCTGGTCGACATCATTCACCTACGTGATGATGCGGCGCGACTGGCAGTTCGATGAAAAGGTACACGCGGAAAGGCGTTCGGGTTCGGAGCAATAGCGTCCCGGGCTGGGCGATACTACCTGCCGCGAGCCACGCATAACAAAGGAGAGCCTGTCATGCAGAGTCGATTCAAAGCGATGTTCCGCCTTGCCGCAATCCTGGCGCTGGGCACCGTGTGCAGCGCCCACGCCCAGCGCCAGGACGGCAAGGACGCCGCCGCCGAGGCGATCGGGAATGCGGTACAGGAAGGCACGTCGCCGTACCGGCCCGGATCCCGCAGCGAATCGCTCGCCGCCGAATGCCGCGAACTGGCGGCGCAAATCGCCGGGGCGCCCAAACGCGAGTACCAGGTCGGCGGCCAGTCCATTGAAACCGCCCAGGGCAGGGTAGTGCCCGAACTGGAACGGGAACGACCCAAGAAGGAACTGCAGGAGGCCTATCGGACCAAGTGCACGGATTGAGGGCTGGCCCTGACTGAAAGACGAAGGAGGGAAACCCGTCGAATAGAACAAGCGTTTCATGGTAATCCATGATGGAACATACGTTGCTAAACGCCTAGCATCCCATCACCTCGACGGCGCCCCGAACATCGCCTTTCAAAGGAGCCACCATGTACCCCATGAAACTCGCCTGCCTGAGCCTGGCCATGGCCGGCACCCTGGTCGCCGGCGCCGCGCAGGCCGTGGACGTAGCCGGCAGCCCCACGCTAAGCAAGGTCAAGGCGTCCGGCACCATCTCGATCGGCCATCGCACGTCGTCGATCCCATTCTCGTACTACGACAGCAACCAGAAGGTGATCGGCTTTTCTCAGGATCTCTGCGACCGCGTGGTGAACGAGGTGAAGAAGCAGACCGGCGTGGCCAACCTGCAAGTCCGCATGGTGCCGGTCACGTCGCAGAACCGCATCTCGCTCGTGCAGAACGGCACGGTGGACCTGGAGTGCGGCGTGACCACCAACCTGAAGTCGCGGCAGGAGCAGGTGGCGTTCTCGACTACGTTCTTCGTGGCCGGCACGCGGCTGCTGGTGAAGAAGGGCAGCCCGGTGCATGACTTCTCCGACCTGTCCGGCAAGGCGGTGGTCACCAATGCGGGGACGACTTCCGAGCGCATCCTGCGTAAGCTGAACGACGAGAAGCACGCCAATATCACGATCCAGAGCGCCAAGGACTATGGCGAATCGTTCCTGATCCTGCAGTCGGGACGGGTGGCCGCGTTCATGATGGACGACGTGCTGCTGTCCGGCGCCCGCACGCTCGCGACGAATCCGGGCGACTGGGTGGTGGTCGGTACGCCGCAATCGTTCGAAGCCTACGGTTTCATGATGCGCAAGGACGATCCCGGCTTCAAGCAGCTGGTCGACGGCGTACTGACCGGCCTGATGAAGAGCGGCGAGATCAATACCCTCTACGACAAGTGGTTCCTCAAGCCCGTGCCGCCCAAGAACATCAACTTCGAGTTCCCGATGAGCGAGCCGGTGAAGAAGGCCTACGCGAACCCGAACGACCACGCGTTCGAGTAGCCCGTGGTCAGCCGCGGTCAGCCGGCACGTAGGCGCCGGCGCGGTGCAGTTCGCCTTCTGCCTGTTCCAGCGCACGGATGGCGCCCTTGCCTTTACGTGCGAGGAGTTGCTCGACCAGCGCTTCGACCGTGGCGATGCCGGCCGTGATCGAAGGGAAGAACGACGGGCTTTCCACCGAGAACAGCAGTGTGCAATCGGCGGCCAGCGCAATCGGGGCGACCGAGCTGTCGGTCAGGGCCACGACCTTGCAGCCGGCCTCGCGCGCCGCGCTGGCCACGCGGATGATCTCCTGCGAATACGGCGCAAAGCTGACCACCAGCACGGCATCGCGCGGGCCGAAGGCGCGCAGCTCCATCTCCAGGCTGCCCGCATCGCCGCGCACCAGTTGCACGGTGCTGCGGAACAGCCGGTAGACGTAGTGGAAGGTGTACGCGATCGGGAAGCATGACCGGAATCCGGCCACATGCACGCAGGCCGCGGCCGACAGCAGTTCCGCGGCGGTCTGCAGGGCATTCTCGTTGCCGGCGCCGATCTGGTCGAGGTTGTTGTGCTGGGCTTCGAGCATCTCGCCGAGCATGCGGCTGGTGCCGCCGTCCTTCACCACCTGGCGTGCCCGGCGCGCGTAGGGCTGCGCGCCGCCGCGCAGGGCGTCGACAAACAGTTCGCGCAGGCCCTGCCAGCCTTCGAAGCCCAGATGCTGCGACAGCCGCACCAGCGTGGCCGGCTGGACCCCCGCGCTGACGGCGATCTTGCGCATCGACAGCACCGGCACATCCTGGGGATGGTCCAGCAGGTAGCGCGCGCCACTCTGGAACTGCACGCTCAGCGTCGGATAACTCGCCCGCAGCCGGGCTTCCAGGGCGCCCAGGTCTTCTGGCGGGGTGATGCTGGTGGACGACATTGAAGCTCCGGATCGAGGTTGTAACGATTGTTGCACAGCCGGGCGCGACAAGGCATCCCCCGGATGTGTGATGCGGCCTGCGCATTGGGCGGCAACGGGCGTCCCGGCGCCGTGATCCATTCGATTTCTATTTCGATATTTATGCAACATATGTTGCAATTCGCGCAGCCTTCTCCTTATACTTCGGAGCACTGCGTTGCCGCTGGCTGTATATCGACCATCCGGTCCGGAAGCTGTAAGTCGGTGGCGCACTGCCCGATCCCCGTTGCCCTATTCCTCTTTTGCAGGAACGATCGCCATGACCCACGTCTTTCATCGCAATCCCCGCCAGGCCCTGCCGGTCGCGGTCGCCGGCCACGGCATCGAGCTGGTTGACAGCGAAGGCCGGCGCTACCTCGACGCGTCGGGCGGCGCGGCGGTGTCGTCGCTCGGCCATGGCCATCCGCGCGTGATCGCGGCAATCAAGTCTCAGCTCGACACCATTGCCTACGCCCACACCTCGTTCTTCACCACCGAGGTGTCCGAGACGCTGGCGCAGACGCTGGCGGAGGCCGCGCCCGGCGACCTCGATCATGTCTACTTCGTCTCGGGCGGTTCCGAGGCGGTCGAGGCCGCGCTCAAGCTCGCCCGGCAGTACTTTGTCGAGCTGGGGCAGGGCAGCCGCCGCCATTTCATTGCGCGGCGCCAGAGCTACCACGGCAACACGCTCGGCGCGCTGGCCATTGGCGGCAACGCCTGGCGTCGCGAGCCGTTCCTGCCGCTGCTGGTGCCGGCCCATCATGTGTCGCCCTGCTACGCCTATCGCGACCAGGCGGCCGGCGAGACCGATGTCCAGTACGCGCAACGGCTGGCCGACGAACTAGAAGCCAAGCTCCTGGAGCTCGGGCCCGAGAACGTGGCGGCCTTTGTCGCGGAGACCGTGGTCGGCGCCACGGCCGGCGCCGTGCCGCCGGTGGCGGACTACCTGAAGCGCATCCGGGCCGTGTGCGACAAGTACGGCGTGCTGCTGATCCTGGACGAGGTCATGTCGGGCATGGGCCGCACCGGCTATCTCTACGCCTGCGAAGAGGACGGCGTGGTGCCTGATATCGTCACCATTGCCAAGGGCCTCGGCGGCGGCTACCAGCCGATCGGCGCGATGATCTCCACGCGCCGCATCTACGACACCATCGTCGCCGGCAGCGGCTTCTTCCAGCACGGGCACACCTATATCGGCCATGCCACGGCCTGCGCCGCCGCGCTGGCCGTCCAGCGCACCATTGCCGAAGACAAGCTGCTGGCCAATGTGCGCGAGCGCGGCGAGCAGCTGCGCGCGCGCCTGCGCGAGGCGTTCGGCAACCACCCGCGCGTGGGCGACATCCGCGGGCGCGGCCTGTTCGTCGGTGTGGAATTCGTCGCCGATCGCGACAGCAAGGCGACGCTCGACCCCCAGCTCAAGACCCACGCGAAGCTGAAGGCCGCGGCGGTCAGGAACGGCTTGCTGGTCTATCCGATGGGCGGCACCGTCGACGGCGTGCACGGCGACCACGTACTGTTCGCACCGCCATTCATCTGCACCGCGAAGGAGATCGACAATATCGTCGAACGCTTTACCGGCGCGGTCGCGGCTGTCTTGCCGGCATAACCCCAGTCGATCGTGGGGTTGTGGTTGCCTGCGCATTCTGTCTTGTCGCTGCAACGCCGCGGTCCCGATATAGTAATTTCTTTGACCCGTGTAAAAGCGTGGCTTACACTTCGCGCCATAGCGCTGGAAATAGGTCATCCAGCACATAATATGCATCGGAGCGCGGCATGGGACATAGAAGCCCGGCAGTGCGACACGACAGCAGGGTCAAGCGTTTCGGGCTGTCGTTTCGGGTCATTGGGGTAAGCAGGTCTGGGGCTGGCGGCATGCCATGCCGGCGCGCGCGCGCGCGCCGCGCCAGGCCGACACGCGGGTTTACGCTGATCGAGCTGATGATCACGGTGGCGATCATCGGGATCCTGGCGTCGATCGCAATTCCTTCCTACACGCAGTACGTCGTGCGCTCGAACCGGGCTGCAGCGGCAGCGCTGATGCTCGAAATTTCCGGCGCACAGGAGCGGTTCCTGCTGGACAACCGCGCCTATGCGCCTGACATGACTACGCTCGGGTACACCACGCTGCCGCCCGAAGTCGCTTCCAAGTACACCGTGACGATCACCCCCGTCGCGGGTCCCCCTCCTGGTTACCGCATCGACGCGGCGCCTCAGGGCGCCCAGTTGAGCGCTGACACGGCCTGCGGCACGCTGACGCTGACCAATGCCGGCGTCAAGTCAGCCTCGGGCAGTGGCACCACCTGCTGGAAGTGACCATGTCCGCCGGAGTCTCGCCTGTGGCGCCGCGCACTTCGTGCAATCCGTTCATTTCCCGCGCGGCTCGCCAGCGCCGGGCGCGTGGCGGCTTCACGCTCGTCGAGCTGATCGCCGTCGTCACCGTGCTGGGCATCGTCGCGTTCATGGCGGCGCCTTCGTTTCAGTCGATGATCGCGATGCAGCGGGTCCGCGGCGCGGCGCTTGATGTGTCGTCTGCGCTGGTGCTGGCGCGTAGCGAGGCCGTCAAGCGCAACGCCACCGTCAGCATGGCGGCGACCGGCGCCGCATGGACCGGCGGCTGGATTGTCGCGGTCGGCGCCGAGACCGTGCGCAGTTTCGGCCCGTACAACGGGCTCACCATTGCCGCCAGCGCGGGCAACACGCTGAGCGTGGGCAACGATGGCCGCCTAACGGGCGGCGGCACGCAGACCTTCCAGGTAGCGCCCTCGAGCGGGGCCACCAGCGCCTCAACTGTATGCGTCCAGATCAGCCAGACCGGCCGGGTCGCATCGTCCGCAGGAGCTTGTTCATGAGGCGTTTCCCCACGCGGGCATCGAGGGCGCGCAAGGCCCGGCAGCGGGGCTTCCTGCTGATCGAAGTCCTGGTTGCGCTCGTCATCCTGCTCGTCGCCCTGATGGGAACGGCGGGGCTGGTCGCGCGCTCCAGCAAGTCCGAGATGGAGTCCTACCAGCGCGTCCAGGCTCTTGCCCTGCTGCAGGATATGGCCACGCGGATCAATGCCAACCGGCAAATCGCCACCTGCTATTCGAATGGCGCCACCGGCATGAGCCTGGGCACTGGCGCTGCCGCCCCCGCGGCTTGCACGCAGGGCACGGCGGCGCAACAGGCCATGGCCACCGGCGACCTTGCGGCCTGGAATGCGGCATTGCTTGGCAGCGCCGAAGCGCGGGTCGGCGCAAGTGGCGCGCAGGCCGTCGGCGCCATGATCGGCGCGCGCGGCTGCATCGAGAACGTGGATGTGGCCAACCAGATCTATCGCATCACGGTCGCGTGGCAAGGCTTCACGCAGACGGTTGCGCCGTCCTTGCCTTGCGGACAGGGACAATATGGCAATGACGCGAATCGCCGCGCGGTCAGCACGCAAGTCAGGATCGGAGTGTTGTCATGACCGGGGTGCGCCGCAGTCTCTTGCTGCGCCAGCGAGGCGTATCGCTGGTCGAGTTGATGATCGGCATTACGCTGGGCCTGCTGCTGCTGACCGCGCTGGCCGGCCTTTACTACGCCAACAGCGTCAACCGGTCCGAACTGGTCAAGTCGAGCGAGCAGATCGAGAACGGGCGCTATGCCCTGGACCTGATCCGTCGTGACGCCGAGCTCGCGGGCTTTTTCGGCACGGGCGGCATTACCAAGGGCGCCACGCCGGCGCAACCGCAACCGGCACCGTGCGAAACCTCTGTCGCCGCGCTGGGCTTCTCCACGTCGCCTTCCGTCACGTTTCCTCTGCCCGTGATGGGGTACGCGCCCGGAACCGCCTTGCCCTGCATTGCGGACCTCGCGCCGACCTCCGAGATTGTGGTGATGCGCCGTGTTTCGACGTCGGTGGCTGCCGCGGCGGCCGTCGGGGTGCCGTACATGCAGGTGTCTTCCTGCCCTGACGATGGCGCGCCCTTTGTGTTCGATGCCAGTGCCGCGGCCTTCACCATGCGCACCAAGACCTGCGATCCGACCGTGCGTGCGCCGTTGCGCCAGGCCATGGTGCGCATCTTCTACCTTTCGGCGTGCGACCTGTGCGCCAATGGCGGCGACGGTATCCCCACGCTGAAGATGGCCGAACTGGTCAACGGCGCCTTCCAGACCCAGTCGCTCGCGCAGGGCATCCAGGACATGCACGTGCAGTACGGCGTGGACCTCGACAACAACGGCTCCGCGGATTGCTACGTCGACGATCCGGGGGTGAACAATGCCGCGGCCTGCCCGAGTGTGCCTGGCTATGACTGGAGTGTTGCCCTGACCAACTGGTCCAATGTCACCACGCTGCGGACCAGCGTGCTGGCGCGCAATATCCAGGCGTCGAACGGTCAGGTGGACAACCGCACATACGACCTGGGCCGCGCGGCGGCAAGCGGGCCTTTCAATGACCGCTACAAGCGCCACGTGTACTCGGCGGTTGCGCGGGTGGTCAATGTGGCCGGCGCACGGGAGCAATAAGTGAAATTCTTTCGCCGCAGCCAGTCCGGAGTGACGCTGATCGTCACGCTGATTTTCCTGGCGATGTTCATGCTGATCACGCTGGCCGTCGTCAATTCTGGCCTGACCAATGTCAAGGTGGCCGCCAACCAGCAGCACACGGTGGAGGCGCGCAATGCCGCGCAGCAAGCCGTCGAGCAGGTCATCAGCCAGGACTTTACGGCCGCCCCGGCATCGGCCGCCGCTGCGGTGCCCGTCGATGTGAACGCCGACGGCAAGGCGGACTACACCGCCCAGGTCGCCGCGCCGGCATGTATCTCGGCCTTGCCGATCAAGAATACGCAACTGAACCTGAACGACCCCAACGACGTTTCCTGCTTCGTCGGTTCGGGCAGCCAGAACACCGGCATCCTCACCGGTTCTACCAGCACTGCGGGGAGTTCCCTGTGTGAATCGACGCAATGGGATGTCGCGTCCACGGTGAACGATGCCGGCGTGACCAATGCGGCCGTGACGGTTCATCAAGGCATTGGCGTACGCGTGCCCGCGCCCGCGGTATGCCCTTGACGAACGGAACGCACCGATTGCCCTCATGGCGCTGCGTTGACGCAGTCGCCGGTACCACCATCCAAGCTCCAGGATCCAGCATGTCAAACCAGGCTCGTCGTTTCCGCCGCTATGCGGTCTGCGCGCTCACCTTGCTGGGCTTTGCCAGCGTCCGCAGCGCACTGGCCGAAGATATCGACCTGTTCACCGGCTTGCAGACCAGTACGACTGGCAAGCCCAATGTCCTGCTCATCCTGGACAATGCCGCGGCCTGGGACGCAAACGTTGCCGTCAACTGCAAGTCGCCCGGCTATGTCGCATCCGCCAACAACACCAGCAACGTCGGCGCGGAGCAGTGCGCGTTGTATGCGGCAGTGGCGACGCTATCGCAGAATCCAGCGATGGCCGGAAACATGAACATGGGCCTCATGATGTTCGGCACCGGCAGCAACTACGGCGGGCAATTCAAATTCCAGGCGGCGACCCCGCCCAATCCGCCGCCTGCGCCCGCCCTGCCGTTGATGGACGCAACCGGCACCGCCAACTTCATGAACTATCTCAAGACCATTGACCGCAATGGCGACAAGGGAAATGGCTCTCAGGTGGGTGGCGGCATGCAGGAGGCGTGGGCCTTCTTTGCTGGAAAGACGGGCATATCGGGCACGAATTACGCGGGCCGGTCGCCTATCACCGATCCATGTCAGCGTAATTTTGTCATCTACATTGCGAACGCAATGAACAATGGCAAGCCACAGGACGGCGGCCAGCTGTCTGCCGCGACACTGGCTGCAGCCGGGGCTACCGCTGCGCAACAGCAGCAGATCACCATTCCTGGAACCAACACCAAATACCAGAGCAACTGGGGCGACGAGTGGGCGCGGTTCATGTACCAGACCGACGTGAACGGGAGCCTGGCGAACAACCAGAATGTCATCACGTACACGATTGCCGTGACTGATGGCAATAACCCCGACTATGTTGACTTTACCAAGAGCATGGCCAGCAACGGCGGGGGGAAGTCCTATGTTGTCAAGATGGGCGACATCGATGCCATGACCAACGCGTTGCTGGAGATCTTCAGCGAAATGCAGGCGGTCAACAATGTGTTCGCCTCGGTCAGCCTGCCAGTCAGCGTGAACAGCCAGGGCACCTACCTGAACCAGGTCTATATCGGCATGTTCCGCCCGGATGCCACGGCGGCACCGCGCTGGATCGGCAACCTGAAGCAGTACAAGCTCGGCTATGACGCGAACAACCAGCTCGTGATGCTGGATTCGAGCCCCGCGGGCCCGAACCAGCAGAGCGCCATCAGTAACGCCGGCACCGGCTTCATTTCGCCGAACGCCAAGAGCTACTGGAGTGCCGAGCCGCCACTTACGTTCAGCACTGCCGGCTATGGCAAGACCGGGGTCACAAGCTGGCCATCGACAGGCTTCTGGGTCAACAGCCCGTCCGGCAACTCGCAAGCGCTGGACCTGGCGGACGGCGAAGTCGTCGAAAAGGGTGGCGCCGGCGAAATGCAGCGCGCACAGTACCTGACCGACCAGAGCGGCCGCCGTCTTCTGACCTGCGCCAGCGGGGCATGCGCCGCCGGCACGGCGCTGGCATCGTTCGACACCAGCAACAGCTGGCTGACCGGCACCAATGGCCAGACGGCACTCAAGTCCACCGCCGCGGACGTCAACAACATGATCAACTGGGTGCGCGGAACGGACGTTTATGCGGCCCTCTCGGCGGCATCCGGTTCATCAGGCAATGGCAAGGGTTCGAGCGGCTCGAGCACGACCATCGTGGCAGGGTCGGAGGCCGAAGCCGGTCCTGGCGGCCTGGTTACGGTCCGTCCGTCGATCCACGGCGATGTGTTGCATTCGCGCCCGGTGGTGGTCAACTACGGCAGCCCGACCGGTATCGTGGTGTTCTACGGCGCCAACGATGGTGTATTCCGCGCCATCAACGGCAACCAGTCGAGCGGCATCAACGGCGTGCGGCCCGGTGGCGAGCTGTGGGGATTCGTGCCCCCCGAGTTCTATGGCAAGCTCGGCCGGATCTATACCAATTTCCCCGCCATCAAGCTTCCCGGATCCACCTACGGCACGCCGCGCGACTATTTCTTTGACGGCACCACGACGCTCTACCAGGACATGCGCGATCCGAAGAGTCCGCGCGTGATCCTGTACATCACGGCGCGGCGCGGTGGCTCGTTGCTGTACGCAATGGATGTGACCGACCCGGTCAACCCGAAGTACCTCTGGTCCGTGACGAATGCACAGATTCCGGAACTGGGCCAGACCTGGTCGCAGCCGCGCGTGGTGCTGGTGAAAGGGAGCACGAATCCGGTGCTGGTCATGGGCGCGGGCTACGACACCGCCGAAGACAGCGACCCGTCGTCGGGGTCGAACACGGTCGGACGCGGTGTGGTGGTGCTGGATGCCATCAAGGGCACGGTCGTGCAGGCATGGCTGGCGAATTGCGGTGGTCTGGGCAGCAGCGTTTGCTCAAGCCCCTCAGGCCTGAGCCGTGCGATTCCCTCCGATGTGGCCGCAGTCGATCGCAATGGCGATGGTTATGTCGACAAAGCCTATGTCGGCGACGTCGGCGGCAATGTCTGGCGTATAGATTTCGAGACCAGCAAGGGTTCGGCCCCGTCCAACTGGACCATGGGCATGCTGGCGGCGCTGGGCGGCGCAACCAATACCAATGATGCGCGCAAGTTCCTTTACGCCCCTGACGTGGTGTCTACCGGAACCTACGACGCCATCACGATGGGCACTGGCGACCGCGAGCATCCGCTCTATTCCGCGTCGACGACACCGGGCACGGCCTACAACGTGGTCAACCGGTTCTATGTAATCAAGGACACGGTTGTCACGGGTGGCTTGCCGGCGACATGGACACCGTTGACGGAAGCGAGCCTGTTCAATGCGACCGCCACGCAGTATGTGGACACGACCAGTGGCAAGGGCTTCTACATTACCCTGGGCCGGGGCGAGAAGATCGTCAACGCACCGCTGACGGTGTCGGGCTATACGTACTTCGGTACCAATACGCCGTCGGTGCCCACGCCGGGCGCGTGCTATCCGGACCTTGGCATTGCCCGCGGATATTCCGTGTCGTTCCTGACCGGGCTAGGCCAGAACGCCAACCGCTACGTCACTTTCGACGGCGGCGGGCTGCCGCCCTCTCCGGTGTTCGGCATTGTCTCGGTCACGGATGGCTCCGGTGTCACGAGCAATGTCGGCGTCCTGATCGGTGGTGGTAACCAGACGGGACCTGGCGGTGGTAACAATACGTCGCCGCTGGGCGGACAGAAGGTCGTGCCCACGGGTGTGGGCAAGCGCAAGCGGCTCTACTGGTATTCGCAGATCGACCAATAACGTCGCGGCCCGAAGGCGTCGCTGGCGACGTCTTCAGGCCCCTGTCACAATATGGGCTTCGTCGTCGCTGCAAGGCATTGGCGTTTCTCGTGTTCCACAGATCCCTGATTTCGGTCCTGGCGTTGCTGGTTGTGGCGTCTCCTGCCCGTTCGGCCGGAGGAGGGGGCGCGAGCGCGCCTGCGGCAGCCTCTGCCGTTCAGGCGCCGCGTCCGTCCCGTTCCGACCAGTATTCCCTGCGTCCCAGCCGTGACGACCGGGCGCAAAGCGGATTCGGCCTGAAGCTGAGGCCATCCGGAGCGGCCCCGGAAGACAACGGGCGCGGGCCGGGCCTTTACAGTCCCTCAAGGTAACGCCCGCAACGCCGCCGCCTTCATACCCGGCATCGCTGGCGGCTTTGCGCTACGCTTGGCATCTTGTGCCCACCGCAGGAATGCCCATGCCCGCCAGCCCAAGCCGCCACCCGTCCGATCCGTCCGATTCCCCCGTCGCCCGCTCCACTGTCCGCGACCTGCGCGCCTCACGCATCCGCGAAGTTGCCAATGCCGGCATCGGCCTGCCTGACGTGCTGCCGTTCTGGTTCGGCGAATCGGACCAGGCCACGCCGCACTTCGTGCGCGATGCCGCGGCGCGCGCACTGGGTGGTGGCGCCACGTTCTATACCCACAATCTCGGCATCGCGCCGCTGCGCAGTGCGCTGGCCGACTATGTCGGCGCGCTGCATGGCGCGACGGGCATCGACAACGTGGCCGTGACAAGTGCGGGCGTCAATGGCCTGATGCTGGCCGCGCAACTGGTCGCCGGCCCCGGTGACCGCGTCGTGGCGGTGACGCCGCTGTGGCCGAACCTGGTGGAGATTCCCAAGATCCTCGGCGCCTCGGTCGAGACCGTCTCGCTCGACTATGGCGCGCACGGCTGGACGCTCGACGTCGGCAAGCTGCTGGCCGCGCTGACGCCCGGCACGCGCGCGCTGATGGTCAACTCGCCCAACAACCCGACCGGCTGGGTGATGTCGCGCGCGGCACAGCGTACCGTGCTGGACCACTGCCGCCGGCATGGCATCTGGATTATCGCCGACGAGGTCTACGAGCGCCTGTACTACGGCGACGAGCCTGGCGGCGGCGCCAGCCGCACCGCGCCGTCGTTCCTGGATATCGCCTCGCGCGAGGAGCGCGTCATCTGCGTCAATTCATTCTCCAAGGCCTGGCTCATGACCGGCTGGCGGCTTGGCTGGATGGTGCTGCCGTCATCGATGATCGACGATCTCGGCAAGCTGATCGAGTACAACACCTCGTGCGCGCCGTCGTTCGTGCAGGAGGCCGGCGTGGCGGCGGTGCGCGACGGCGAGCCCTTCACGCGCGACCTGGTGCAGCGGCTGCGCACCGCGCGCGACCATCTGGTGGACGCACTGTCCGCGTTGCCGGGCGTGGATGCGCATGCGCCCGATGGCGCGATGTATGTGTTCTTCCGCCTGGCAGGCGCCTCCGACAGCCTGGCCCTGTGCAAGCAGCTCGTGCGCGAGGCAGGACTGGGCCTGGCACCGGGCAGTGCGTTTGGCGACGAAGGCGAGGGCTTCGTGCGCTGGTGCTATGCCTGTGATCCGGCCAGGCTCGACGAGGGCGTGCGGCGCCTGCGCGGGTTCCTCGGGCGCTGAGCGAGCCAAGCCCTTATTGCATGGCCGGCGCCGCCGCTGCGGCGGCGCTGGCCTGTGCTTCTTCCTCCCACCAGCCGCCCCCCAGCGCCTGCAGCAACGCGGCGGAATCCGCGAGCCGGCTTGCAGTCGCCTGCGCCAGGTCCAGCGAGGCCTGCCGCGACTGGCGCTCCGCATCTAGCAGCGCGAGCTGGCTGACACCGCCCAGCCGGTATTGCTCCGAGACGATGGCCAGCGTGGCGCGCGCCTCGCGCGCATTGTCGGCGCGCGCGCGCAGCGTGGCGGCGTCGGCTTCCAGCGCGCGCAGTGAGTCAGCCACGTTCTGCAGGCCCTGCAGCACGGCCTGGCGATAGGCCGCCAATGACTGTTCGTAGGCGGCTTCGGAGGCGCGCTTGCGCGCCAGCAGTTCGCCACCGTGGAACACGGGCTGCACCAGTCCGGCCGCCAGGCTCCAGACATTGAAACTGTCGAACACGTTGCGCGCCGTGGTGGACTGCCAGCCGCCGCTGGCACTGAGCGTGATCTGCGGATAGAGATTGGCCGTGGCCACGCCGATATTGGCCGAGGCCTGGTGCAGCAGCGCCTCGGCCGCGCGGATATCCGGGCGGCGGCGCGCAAGCGTGGAGGGCAGGCTGACCGGCAGCGTAACCGGCAGCTGCAGGTCCTCCAGCCTGAACTCGGGCAACTGCGCCGCGGCGGGCGTCTGGCCCGTGTAGACCGCAAGCTGGTGGCGCGTGGCTTCGATCTGCTGCGCGAGCCCCGGGATCAGTGCCAGTGTCTGCGCGTATTCCGCGCGCTGGCGCTGCACGTCGACGCGCGCGATGCCGCCGGTGCGCAGCCGGTCCTCGGCAATCGCTACCTCGCGCTGCTGCGCCTCGGCAATCGCCACGGTCTCGGCCAGCTGCGCGCGCAGGCCCGCTTCGCGAATCGCGGCGGTGGCGACGTTGGCGGCGAGCGCCAGGCGCGCGGCCTCGAACTCGTAGCGCTGGTAATCCACGGCGGCCTGCAGGCCTTCCAGCTCGCGCCGCTGACCGCCGAACAGGTCCAGCATGTACGAAACCTGCACCGTCGCGCCATATAGCGTGAACGGCCCGGGACTCGGGATTGCCGTGATGCCGAGCGACTGGAAATTGACCTGCTGGCGCGTGGTATTGAGGTTCGCGTCCACCGTCGGCCAGCGCGTGGCGCCGGTGCGTGCGGCCAGGTTCTCCTGTGCCTCGCGCAGCTTTGCCTGCGCCTGCGCCAGCGTGGGGCTGTCATCGAGCGCGGCGCGGATGGTGGCATCGAGCGCCGGGCTGCGGAACAGTGTCCACCATTGCGCGGGCACATCGGTGCCGGCCGCGAACGCCTGCGGCTGGCCATGTAGCAGATTGCCGGGCATGTCGGCGGCAACCGTGGCCTGCGGCTGCGGCCCGGCTACGTAGCCGGTGTCGGCGGGCGGCGCCGGCGTGCGGAAATCGGGGCCAACCGCGCACGCCGCGAGCAGCAGGCAGGCAAGAAGCGGAACAGGTGGACGCATGGCGTTGGCTCCGTCAGTCCAGCGTGCGGCGGTAGAAGCGCACCGCGATCGTCATCACCACCACGATGAACAGCGCCATCGGCCAGATATTGGGCCATAGCTCGGTCCAGCCGTTGCCCTTGAGCAGGATGCCGCGGATGATGCGATGGAAGTACGTCATCGGCAGGATGTTGCCGATCGCCTGCGCCCAGCCCGGCATGCCCGCGAACGGGAACATGAAGCCGGACAGCAGGATATTTGGCAGGAAGTAGAAGAAGGTGAGCTGCATCGCCTGCAACTGGTTCTGCGCCAGCGACGACAGCGTAATGCCCACGGTCAGGTTGGCCGCGATGAACAGCAGCGCCGCCATGTACAACACCAGCACGGAGCCGATGAATGGCACCTGGAACACCCAGCGCGCGGCGATCAGCACGATGGTGGACTGGATCAGGCCGATGAAGATGTACGGCACGATCTTGCCGGTCATCACCTCGATCGGCTTTACGGGCGTGGCCAGCAGGTTCTCCATGGTGCCGCGCTCGCGTTCGCGCGTCATGGCCAGGCCCGTCATCATCACCATGGTCATGGTCAGGATCACGCCCATCAGCCCGGGGATGATGTTGTACTGCGTGATGCCTTCCGGGTTGTAGAGCCGCTGCACCTGCACGTCGAAGGGCGCCTTGCCGCCGGCCAGCGGCGCGAGCGATCCTTTCAGGTCGGTGCGCGCCACGCTGAAGGGCAACTGCGCCAGCGCGGCTATTGCGGCGCCGGTTGCGGACGGATCGGTGGCATCGGCTTCGACCAGCAGCGCGGGCCGTTCGCCGCGCAGCAGCTTGCGCGTGAAATCGGGCGGGATGCTGACCACGAACTGCACGCTGCCTTTCATCAGCGCCTCGCGCCCGGCGTTCTCATCGGGCAGCGTGCCCACCATCTTGAAGTAGGTGGAGTTCGCCATGCCGGCGATGAACGATCGCGTGAATTCGCTCTGGTCGGCGGAAATCACGGCGGTCGGCAGGTGACGCGGGTCGGTGTTGATGGCAAAGCCGAACAGCAGCAGCTGCATGATCGGCAGCCCCACGATCATGCCGAACGTGACGCGGTCGCGCCGCAGCTGCAGGAACTCCTTGAGCACGATGCTCCACCAGCGCTCGAACGAGAAGGCGAATCGACCGTTGCGTGTCATGGCTGGTCCTTGCGCGCCTTGCGGCCCGCCTCGGCGTTCGCGCCCATGTTGTCTTCGGCGCGGCTCATCATGTGGATGAAGACATCTTCGAGGCTGGTCTGGGTTTCCTCGACGCGCCGGCCCGGGCCCGCCATGCGCCGCAGGGTCTCGCCGAGCAGTGCTCCGTCGCGGCCGGTCACGTGCAGCGCGGTGCCGAAGACGACGGTCTGTTCCACGCCCGGCGCGCCGTGCAGCTGCTCGGAGAGCTGGGCCAGGTCGGCGCCCTCGACGCTCCAGGTGGCGAGCTTCTGGCTGGCGACGACTTCTTCGGCGGTGCCTTGCGCAAGCAGCCTGCCGTAGGCGATGTAGGCGAGCTTGTGGCAGCGCTCGGCCTCATCCATGTAGTGCGTGCTGACCAGCACCGAGATGCCGCGCGCGGCCAGCAGGTGAAGCTGCTCCCAGAAATCGCGGCGGGCCTTCGGGTCTACGCCGGCCGTCGGTTCGTCGAGCAGCAGCAGCTCCGGCTCATGCAGCAGGCAGGCCGCGAGCGCAAGCCGTTGCTTCCAGCCGCCCGAGAGCGAGCCGGCGAGCTGCGCGGAGCGCGTGGCCAGCCCCAGGCCTTCCAGGGCGTGGTCAACGGCCTCGCGCCGGTTGGCCATGCCATAGACGCGCGCGACGAAGTCCAGGTTCTCGCGGATCGACAGGTCGTCCCAGTAGGAAAATTTCTGCGTCATGTAGCCGACGCGGCGCTTGATCTCGTCGGTCTCGCGCAGGATGTCGAAGCCGAGGCAGGTGCCTTGTCCCGAGTCGGGCGTGAGCAGCCCGCACATCATGCGGATCGACGTGGTCTTGCCACTGCCGTTCGGGCCCAGGAAGCCGAAGATCTCGCCGCGCGCGACCTGCATGGTGAGATCGTTGACGACATGCTTGTCGCCGTAGTGCTTGTTGAGGCCGCGCACGTCGATGGCCAGGCCGCCGTTTGCACCATTCGCGCCATTCGCGTCATTCGTGTGATGGGTGCCGTTTGCGCCAGGCGTGCTGCTCATGGCTGGTGTACCTCCACGGGCTGGCCGGGCCGCAGCTTAGGCGCGTCAGCCTCGGTGGGGCGCGCTTCGATCAGGAACACGAGCTTGCGGCGCGTCTCGTTGCTGTAGATCACCGGCGGGGTGTACTCGGCTTCGTTCGAGACGTAGCTGATGGTGGCGGCCACCGGGGCCGGGCAGCCATCGCAATGCACCTGCACCGACTGGCCGTTGCGCAGCGCCCCGACCACGGTCTCCGGCACGTAGAAGCGCACCTTGACGTTGCCCGGCGGCAGCATGCGCACGACGGGGCTGCCCGCGGGGATCCATTCGCCAAGGCGATAGGGCGTGTCATAGACCAGCCCGGCCTGCGTGGCCGATACCGCCTTGCGCGAGAGTTTCCATTCCGCCTGGGCCAGCGCCGCGCGCGCGGCTTCGACCTGCGCGGCCTGTGCGGCTTGCTGGGCGTCGCGGCCCGGCAGGCGCGCGACGTCGATATCGCGCTGCAGTTCGCGCACGCGCGCGGCGTCGCTGGCCGCGGTGGCGCGTGATTCTTCCAGCTGCGCTTGCGAGATGCCGCCGATGTCGTACTGCCGCTGGTCGCGCCTGAACTGCGCGGCGCTGCGCTGCGCCGTGGCCTGCGCCTGCGCGAGCTGGGCGCGGCTGACCTCGACCTCGACCGGGCGCTTGCCGGTCTTCAGGTCAGCCAGTTGCGCCTCGGCGGCGCGCACCTGCTCGGCTGCCTGCTGGCGTGCGGCGCGTTCATCGTCGGATTCCAGCACGAACAGCGCCGTGCCCTTGTCCACCTGCTGGCCGCGCTTGACCGCAAGGCTGTCCAGCCGACCCGCGAACGGCGACGCGACGCTGACGAATTCGCCTTCGACATAACCCTGCCACGTGGCGGACTTGTCCTGGCTGCATGCCGTGATCGCGAGCGGTAGCAGCAGGGCCAGCGTGCGCGAGGTTCGACGTGTGGTGGCGTGGCTGGCGGTCGGGGAGGAGGCTTGCATGGCAGCTCGGGGCATGGCGTGGGTGCGGTCAGTCGTTGGCGCCGTCGGACGGCGCCTTGGCAGTGGGGGCGAGGCCTTGGGTCAGCAGCGTGCTGACATGGCGGACCAGCGTCTCGGTATCGACATGCTCCGCGCCCGGCAGCCGCTGCCAGATATGCGAGGTTGCCAGCGGCAGCAGCGTCAGTCCGATCAGCGACGGCATCACAAGTGCCGGCTCCAGGCCGGGATTGAGCTTGCCACCGGCGATCGCCGCGGCCAGCGGCGCGCTCAATGCGCCTGCGCGCTGCAGCGCGAAGCGGTTCAGCACGCGCTCGCGCAGCAGGCCGTCGGCGCCGGCCACTTCATGAATCCATAGCCCGGGAAACCATGGCGTGGCGGCGGCCACGCGAATCATCCGGCCGGCAATGCCCACCAGCATGGCCACCGGGTCTTCGGCGGCCGCCGCGGGCGCAAAGATCGCGTCGACGAGTTGCTGCAGGCGTTCCTCGACGATGGCATCGAGCAGCTGGTCGCGGTCGCGGAAGTAGTAGTGCACCAGCGCGGGTGTCACGCCCGCATGCTCGGCAATCGCGCGGATCGGCGTGCCGGCGACGCCGTGGCGTGCGAACAGCTCGGTGGCGGCGTCGAGCAACTGGTCGCGCTGGCCGGGATTCCCGGCCGTCGGGCGGCCCGGACCTCGGCGTTCGGCACGTGGCTTTGCGGTCTTCCGGACGGCTGATGGTGGCATGCGGCTGGCATCGCTAATTACGAGAGCAGCCGCTTGATATTAATTTTTGAGTTAATTAATTCAAGACTTGTTACAACGTTGATGATCAGTCACCTTTGGGTTCATGGCAGAATGCTGCGTCGCAGCAAGGGCGGTAGACACGTCATAGCGCCTTGGCTATTCTTCGACCCGCCCATAGTCTGGTTCCACGGTCCGAATCAGAACAACTCCCGCCCATGCGTTTTCGATTCCCGGCTGCATTGCCGAGCCAGATTTTTGCCCGCTGCCTTGCCGCCATGCTGTCGGCGGGGGCTTGTGCGCCGGCTCTGTCGCAAGACGCGGCGCCCGAAGCCGGCACGGACGCCGCGACCGAAAGCCCGTTCGCCTTCCACGGCCAGGCCACTTATGTCTGGCAGCGCAAGCCCGCCTTCAACGCCGCCTACTCGGGGCCGAACAGCCTGACCACGGATCGGGCCAAGAGCTACTCGTTCACGAGTACGCTCGATCTCGGTTTGCGCCTGTGGCAGGGCGCGGAATTTCACCTCAATCCCGAAGTCGCGCAGGGTGTGCCGTTTTCGCAGTTGCATGGCATGGCCGGGCTCTCCAATGGGGAACTTGCCAAGGGCGCGAGCACCAATCCCGTTGTCTACCGCGCGCGCGCCTTCATCCGGCAGACCTGGGGGCTTGGTGGGGAGACCGAGAAGCTCGACGCTGACTTCAACCAGTTCGCGCGCACGGTGGACAAGCGCCGCGTGGTGCTGACCGCCGGCAACTTTGGCGTGCTGGACGTGTTCGACCAGAACGACTACGGCTCCGATCCACGCACCCAGTTCATGAACTGGTCGTTCCTCACGCATGGCGCGTTCGACTACGCCGCCGACGCGCGCGGCTACAACTGGGGCGTAGCGCTCGAATACATTGGCGACGACTGGTCCGCGCGCATCGGCCGCTTCCTGCAACCGCTGGAATCGAACGGGCTGGAGCTCGACACGCGGATGTTCGAGCATTACGGCGATGTACTGGAAGTCGAAAGGCGCTACTCGGTGCACGGGCGGCCCGGCACGGCGCGGTTGCTGTTCTTCCGCAACAAGGCGCGCATGGGGTCGTTCAATGACGCGATCCAGTTCGGGCAGGCCAACAACGTCGCCCCCGACGTGGCCAACGTGCGGCAGGAGCACGCCAAGGTCGGCGTCGGCCTGACGATGCTGCAGCAGATCAATGATTCGCTGGGGGTGTTCTTCCGCGCCAGCATGTCGGACGACAAGACCGAGACCTATGCCTTCACCGAGATCGGGCGGCAGGTGTCGTTCGGCGGCGTGCTCAATGGCAGTTCATGGGGCCGGGCGCGCGATGCCGTCGGGATGGCTTTTGCCGCCAACATGCTGGGCGCGAACCATCGCGCTTATCTGGCTGCTGGCGGGCAAGGGGCGTTCCTGGGGGATGGGGCGCTCAACTATGCGCCGGAGCAGGTCTTTGAAATCTATTACAGCTTTCAGCCGTTCAAATACCTGAGTATCAGTCCGGATTTCCAGTATGTCAGGAATCCGGGATATAACGCGGATCGCGGACCGGCCAAGTTCTACGGAGTCCGGTTCCACGCGGAATTCTGAAGGCGAGGCGGGCGTTGCCGCTCTGACAGCGCCCGCCAGGCACAAGCACACGACCCCAATACTTACTGCCGGGCGTTCCTGAGATTATCCGGCCAGGGCGTGTTGAAGTTGGTCCGGAACGGATTGATATCCAGTCCCCCCCGCCGCGTATAGCGCGCATATACCGCGAGCTTCACCGGCTTGCACGCCCGCATCACGTCCATAAAGATCCGCTCCACGCATTGCTCGTGGAACTCGTTGTGGTTGCGGAACGAGATCAGATACTTCAGCAGCCCTTCCTGGTTGATCGGCGCGCCGACATAGCGGATCTGCACGCTGCCCCAGTCGGGCTGCCCGGTCACCAGGCAGTTGGACTTCAGCAGGTGCGACACCAGCGTCTCTTCCACCGGCGATTCGGCCTGGTCCGCGTGCAGCAAATCGGGCGCCGGCTCGTAGCGGTCGACTTCAATATCGAGCCGGTCCAGCAGCAAGCCATCGAGCTCGCCCATCTTCTGCTTGCCCAGGTCGGCCTCGGTCACCAGCCGCACCTGCACCGTCCCGCCCGTCGCTTCCGACAGGTCATGGTGCAGCAGTTGCTGCAACGCTTCGGGCGACGCGATCTTGCTCTGGTTGAACGAATTCAGGTACAGCTTGAACGACTTCGACTCGACGATATTGGGCGTGCCGGCGGGGATGATGAACGTAGCCAGCGCCACCTGCGGCTTGCCTTTCATGTTCAGCCAGGACACCTCGTACGCATTCCAGATATCCACCCCGAAGAACGGCACGGGCTTGCCTTCGGGCAGGCCGATCTCGGTGCGCTTGGGCTGGCGCGGAATCGGGAAAAGCAGCGTCGGATCGTATTCGGTCTTGTAGGCCGAGGGCTTGCCCAGCGGCGAGTGTTCGGGAAGGCTCATGCTTGTTCTGCGCGGTCGGAGAGGAACAGCTTGTAGACCGGATTCTCGGTCTCATCCCAGTGTACGTAACCCAGCGTCGACAGGAAGGCGCGGAAGGCGCGCTTTTCGTTCTTCGGCACCTGGATACCGACCAGGATGTTCGAGGTGTCGCCGCCCTGGTTGCGATAGTGGAACAGGCTGATATTCCAGTTCGGGCTCATGCTCGACAGGAACTTCATCAGCGCGCCCGGCCGCTCGGGGAATTCGAAGCGATAGAGCAGTTCGTCATGCGCCAGCGGCGAGATGCCGCCGACCATGTAGCGGATGTGCTGCTTGGCCAGTTCGTCGTTGGACAGGTCCAGCGTGTCGAAGCCGTGGCGGCGGAAATTGGCCGCGATCTTGTCGTTTTCGGCGCGGCTGGCGATCTGCACGCCGACGAAGATGTGCGCCATGCGCTTGTCGGCGATGCGGTAGTTGAACTCGGTCACGCTGCGCGTGCCCACCAGTTCGCAGAAGCGCTTGAAGCTGCCACGCTCTTCGGGGATGGTGACGGCGAAGACGCCCTCGCGTGCCTCGCCCACTTCCGCGCGCTCGGCGACGAAGCGCAGGCGGTCGAAGTTCATGTTCGCGCCGCAAGCGATCGCGACCAGGTGCTGGCCCTTGAGCTTTTCGCGCTCGGCGTACAGCTTGAGGCCGGCCACGGCGAGCGCGCCGGCAGGCTCCAGGATGCTGCGCGTATCCTGGAACACATCCTTCAGGCCCGCGCAGATCGCATCGGTGTCCACCAGCACGATCTCGTCGACCAGTTCGCGCGTGATGCGGAAGGTCTCCTTGCCGACCAGCTTGACCGCGGTGCCGTCGGAGAACAGGCCCACATCCTTCAGTTCGATGCGCTTGCCGGCTTCGACCGAACGCTTCATCGCATCGGAATCCACGGTCTGCACGCCGATCACCTTGATCTCCGGGCGCACGGCCTTGATGTACGAGGCGATGCCTGAGATCAGCCCGCCGCCGCCGATGGCAACGAAGATCGCGTGGATCGGGCCCGGATGCTGGCGCAGGATCTCCATGGCGATGGTGCCCTGGCCGGCGATGACTTCAGGATCGTCGAACGGATGGATGAAGGTCAGCTTGTGCTTCTTCTCCAGCACCGCCGCATGGTTGTACGCGTCGCTGTACGAATCACCGTGCAGCACGATCTCCACCCACTTGCCGCCGCGCTCGCGCACGGCATCGATCTTGACCTGCGGCGTCGTGACCGGCATGGCGATGATGGCCTTGCACTGCAGGCGCGCGGCAGCCAGGGCCACTCCCTGCGCGTGGTTGCCGGCCGACGCCGCGATTACGCCGCGCTTGATCTCTTCCTGCGTGAGCGACGCCATCTTGTTGTACGCGCCGCGCAGCTTGAACGAGAACACGGGCTGGGTGTCTTCCCGCTTGAACCACACCGAGTTGCCGGTGCGCGCCGACAGGTTGTGCGCGAAGGTCAGCTCGGTCTCCTGGGCCACGTCATAGACTTTGGCGGTCAGGATCTTCCTGAGATAGTCGGGTTTGGAGGAGGCGGGCTTGCGGTTCATGTCTGCGGTTGGCGAAGAGCCCTGGCGGCGCGACGGAACGGCGCAGGGAAGGGCAAAAATGGGGCGCAAGAAGGGCGCGCAAAAAAGGCCGGAAATTTCGGCGGAAACCGCCAATGATAAAGGATCGGCACGCCGCACAAGGCCTTGGACGCCAATGGGCATCCCGGCCGGGGTGGCTCCGCGCGCACTGTGGGGCGGACGGGGCCAGGTCAATGTGACGAACTGTGCCGTGTAGGACAGCGCCCGGTGGACGCTCGCCGGGACCCCATGCTACGGTTTAACGCGATGCCCCCGTTACCGCTAATCGAACCCAATACGGCGCTCTTTCTCGACTTCGACGGCACCCTGGCCGACCTCGCACCCCGCCCCGAGCTGGTGCAGGTCGAGCCTGAACTCGTCGGAACGCTGCGCCGACTCCATGAGCACCTGGACGGCGCGCTCGCCATCGTATCCGGCCGGCCGATCGTCGAACTCGACTACTTCCTGCAGCCGCTGTGCCTGCCGGCCGCCGGCATTCACGGGGCCGAACTCCGCAGCGGCGGAGCGCGCGTCGAGATGAAGCCGGCGCCCGGCCTGGAGCCGCTGATTCCGCCGCTGGAAGCCCTGGTGCGCCGCCATCCGGGCCTGCGCCTGGAGCGCAAATCCGTGGCGGTTGCCATCCACTATCGCGAAGCCCCCGAACTCGAGGGGCTGGTGCGCGCCGCCGTCACCGACGCGCTGCGCCACGCGAACGGACTTGAGGGCATGCCCGGCAAGATGGTCGTGGAGATCAAGCCCGCGGGCATCAACAAGGGCGACGCCATTGCCGCCTTCATGAACATGCCGCCATTTGCTGGGCGCGGCCCGGTCTTTGCCGGCGACGATGTGACGGACGAGGCAGGCTTTGCCGTGATCCGCAAGCTCGGCGGCCTCGGCGTGCTGGTTGGCCAGCGCGACACCATGGCGACGGTCAGCGTTACCGGGCCGGCCGCGCTGCGTTGCTGGCTGCACCGCTCAGCGCACGCGCTCGACGGCACGCCGCGTCGGGCCGATCTGCCCCCGGCGTCCAATCCACAACGACATCTTTGAGGGGGATTCGCTGTGACTTCCGCAAGCAATCCAAGCAGTCCGTCGGAGCTGGGCCAGCCGCCGTCCGACGGCGTGTACAAGACCGTCGATGGCGGCAAGCGCCATGCGGCGCCGTCGCTGTCCCTCGGCATGATCGGCAACTGCGCGTTCTCGGCGCTGGCCGACAGCCGCGGCCGGATCGTGTGGTCGTGCATGCCGCGCTTCGACGGCGACCCGGTCTTCAACGCGCTGCTCGACCCGAGCGAGAACGCCGGGCATTTCTCGATCGAGATCGAGGACTTCCACGCGTCGAGCCAGTGGTACGAACCGAATACCGCCGTGCTGCGCACGCGGCTGACCGATATCCACGGCAACAGCCTGGAGATCACCGACTTCGCGCCGCGTTTCTTCCGGCTGGGCCGCTATTTCCGGCCCATCACGCTCGTGCGCCGCATCCGCCCGGTGCGCGGCGCGCCGCGCGTGCGCGTGGTGGTGTCGCCGCGCTTCGACTGGGGGCGCAAGGTGCCGGAGATCACGCGCGGCAGCAGCCATGTGCGCTACATCGGCGACAGCATGACGCTGCGCATGACCACCGATGCGCCGCTGGCCTATGTGCTGTCGCACACGCCGTTCCTGCTCACGCGCAGCCACAACTTCATCCTCGGCCCGGACGAAACGCTCAATCACGGCGTCGAGGAAACCGCGCGCGATTTCGAGCAGGAGACCACCTCCTACTGGCGCATGTGGAGCCGCCGTCTTGCGGTGCCGCGCGAATGGCAGGACGCGGTCATCCGCGCCGCGATCACGCTCAAGATGTCCTTGTACGAGGAGACCGGCGCGATCGTCGCGGCCATGACCACCAGCATTCCCGAGGCCCCCGGCAGCGGGCGCAACTGGGACTACCGCTACTGCTGGTTGCGCGACGCGTTTTTCGTGGTGCGCGCGCTCAACAGCCTGTCCGAAGTCGGCACCCTGGAGGACTACCTGCGCTGGCTGTCGAACGTGGTGATGCAGTCGCAGGACGGGCATATCCAGCCGCTGTACGGCATCGGGCTGGAGCGCGAACTGCCCGAAAGCATCCTTGACCACCTGCCTGGCTATCGCGGCATGGGTCCGGTGCGTCTGGGCAACCAGGCGCAGGAGCACTTCCAGCACGATGTCTACGGCAATGTCGTGCTGGGCGCGGCGCAGGCTTTCCACGACCACCGGCTGCTGCATCGTGGCGGCCCGGCCGAATTCCGCCGGCTGGAAGAAGTGGGCGAGCAGGCCGTGAAAGTGTTCGGCACGCCCGATGCCGGCATGTGGGAGTTGCGCACGCGTGCGCGCGTGCATACCTCGTCTGCGCTGATGAGCTGGGCGGCTTGCGACCGGCTCGCCAAGGTGGCGGAAAAGCTGGAACTGCAGGCGCGCGCGGAGTATTGGCACGGCCATGCGCAACGCATGAAGGAGCGCATCCTGGCCGAATCCTGGAATGAATCGCGCCAGGCATTTGCCGAAAGCTTCGGCGGCAAGGAGCTGGATGCCAGCGTGCTGCTGATGGCCGAGGTGAACTTCATCGACCCGCGCGATCCGCGCTTCATGTCGACGGTCAAGGCACTCGAAGAGAGCCTGTGCGACGGCCCTTACATGCGCCGCTACGAAGCGCCGGACGATTTCGGCAAGCCCGAGACCGCCTTCAACATCTGCACGTTCTGGCGTATCGATGCGCTGGCACGCATCGGCCGGCGCGACGAGGCGCGGAAGATCTTCGAGGCCATGCTGGCGGCCCGCAATCCGCTGGGCCTGCTGTCCGAAGACACCCATCCCGTCACCGGCGAGATGTGGGGCAACTTCCCGCAGACCTATTCGATGGTCGGGCTGATCAATGGCGCCATGCGCCTGTCGGCGCCGTGGGACAGCGTGATCTGACCGGGGCTGGCATGATTAACACGAACAGCTCTATATGCCCAGACTAGTAGCGGTATCCAACCGCGTTGCCGATCCGCGCAATGTTGCCGCGGGCGGGCTCGCGGTGGCGTTGTCCGAAGCGCTGCGCCAGACCGGCGGCCTGTGGTTCGGCTGGAGCGGCAAGGCGCTGGAAACTAACCAGGGCGGCACGCCGGGCGAAGGCGAGCTGCATTTGCAGCAAGCCGGCAACGTCACGCTGGCCACGGTGGACCTGTGCCGCGAGGACCACGACTCGTACTATCTCGGCTACAGCAACGGCGTGCTGTGGCCCGCGTTCCACTACCGCCTGGACCTGGCCGACTTCGACTCGAACTACCTCAACGGCTACCGCCGCGTGAACCAGCTCTTCGCGCGCAAGCTGGCGCCGCTGCTGAAGCCCGACGATGTCATCTGGATCCACGACTATCACCTGATCCCGCTGGCGGCCGAACTGCGCGCCATCGGCTGTGGCCAGCGCATCGGCTTTTTCCTGCATATCCCGTTGCCGCCACCGCTGATCCTCGCGGCGATCCCGCAGCATGACTGGCTGATGCGGGCGCTGTTTGCGTATGACCTGATCGGCTTCCAGACCCACACCGACCTCGAGCATTTCTCGCGCTACGTGCAGAACGAAGCGTTCGCCGAACCGATGGGCGAGCATCGCTACCGTGCGTACCATCGCACCGTGCGTGCGGAGGCGTTTCCGATCGGCATCGATGTGGACGAGTTCGCCGAACTGGGGCGTGGCGCGGAGGCGCAGGAAACGTTCGAGATGATGTGCGCGCAGTATGCGCAGCGCCGGTTGCTGCTCGGCATCGACCGGCTCGACTACTCCAAGGGGCTGCCGCAGCGGCTGAAGGCCTTCTACCGGCTGCTCGCCGAGTACCCCGAGAATCGCAAGAGCGCGACGCTGGTACAGATCGCGGCCCCATCGCGCGAATCGGTGGATGCGTATGCGGACTTGCGCAGCGAGATGGAACGTTTAAGCGGCGCGATCAATGGCGAATTCGGCGAGCTGGATTGGATGCCAGTGCGCTATATCCACCGCACCACGGCGCGCAAGCGGCTACCGGGCCTGTGCCGCGCCAGCCGCGTCGCGCTGGTGACGCCGCTGCGCGATGGCATGAACCTGGTCGCCAAGGAATTTATCGCGGCACAGGATCCTGCAGATCCCGGCGTGCTGGTGCTGTCTCGCTTTGCCGGCGCGGCGGAGCAGCTAAAGGAAGCGTTGCTGGTGAACCCCTACGACACGTACTCCACCGCGCAGGCGATCCAGCAGGCCTTGCACATGCCGCTGGCCGAGCGGCAGGCGCGGCATGAGAAGCTGCTGGAACGGGTCCGCTGCCAGGATGTGCATTGGTGGAGTCGGGAATACCTGCGTGCCTTGTCGGAAACCGAGGGCGGCTGAGGACTTGTTGCGGCTGCAGAAGGAGCTAGCCATGACCGAGAGACTGGATTCGCAGACCTGCACGCCGTGCCGTGGGGGCATTCCGCCGCTGGAGCGTGCCGAGGCCGAAGGGCTGCTGGCCGACACGCCCGGATGGACGCTGACCGATGACGCCGGCAGGCTCGAGCGAAGCTTCACCTTCCGCAACTTCGCGCAGGCGCTGGCATTCGCCAATGGCGTGGGACAACTGGCGGAAGCGCAAGGGCATCATCCCGAGATCAGCTTTGGATGGGGGCATGCCACGGTGTCGTGGCGGACCAAGAAGATCAAGGGACTGCACAGGAATGATTTCATCATGGCGGCCAAGACTTCCGGGCTGGCTGAGCAGTTGCGGGAGGGCAGTTAGCGATCACTTGCCTTGAAATGCGGATGGCGTAACGCCTCGTGACGCCGTGGCTCCCCTCTCCAACGCGTGGGAGAGGGCAGGAACCAGGCGCTACGGCATTCGTAGCAGCTAGTTCAAATCCCCCGGCAGATCCACGTCCCTGAACGCCCCGTCGTCCTCCGTCAGGATCCTCGTCACCGGTTGCGCCTTCAACAGCGCCCGCGCTCCCTCGTCCCCGTCGAGCTTCAGCAATTCCTCCCGCCAGGCTGCCCCGAATCCAACCGGGTGCCCGCGCTGCCCGTCGCGCCACGGCGCGGCAATGGTGTCAGGCGTGGTGATGGTCAACGCCACCGCCCTGACCAGTTCCATCGGCAACCACGGCATATCGGCAAGCGCCACCACCCAGCCACGCGCGTCGGGCGTCGCCGCGACCGCGGCGCGCAACGCTGCGCCCATGCCGGCTTCGGCCCCGGCCGCTTCGACCACCCGGCAGCCCCCGCGCCGCAATTCCTCGGCGAGCGCCGGATGGCCAGGCCGGATCACGGCAATCGAGTCAGGCAGCGCAGCGGCCAATGTCCGCGCACTGCGCCACGCGATGGTGCGGCCGTCAGGCAGTGTCTCCAGCAGCTTGTTGCGCTGGCCATTGGCGTCGAAGCGCCGGCCGAACCCGGCCGCCAGGAGAACCCCGGTCGGCAGGTCGGTCTTGATCAGGGGAGCATTGCGGGCGGCGGTCATGGCGCATCCTCAGGTGCTGCAGCTGCTGCCGGTGCCGGCCGCCATTTCCCGTGCCGCCTTGGCGCCTTCCACCTGCAGGATGTCGGGCAGCGAGACATGGTTCTTGGCGGCCACCACTTCGGCCAGGATGGAAATGGCAATCTCCGGCGGCGTGCGGCTGCCGATGAAGATGCCGACCGGGCCGTGCAGGCGGGACAGCTGAACGTCGTTCAGGTCGAATTCCTTGAGGCGCTCGCGCCGTGCCTGGTTGTTGCGACGCGAGCCCAGCGCGCCGACGTAAAACGCGCGCGTGCGCAACGCTTCCATCAGCGCCAGGTCGTCGAGCTTGGGATCGTGCGTGAGCGCAATCACCGCGCAACGCTCGTCGAGGTTCATCTCCGTCACGGTGTCGTCGGGCATGGTCCGCACCATGATCACACCCGGGATGTCCCACGTTTCCGTGTATTCCTCGCGCGGGTCGCACACGGTGACCTGGAAGCCCAGGCCCACGGCAATCTGGCACAGGTACTTCGACAACTGCCCCGCGCCGATCACGAGCATGCGATAGCGCGGGCCGTGAATGGTTCGCAAGGTCTGGCCGTCGAAGGCCAGGCCATCGGTGGCCTCCGCCGGCCCCAGCGTGGCGTTGCCGGTCGCCATGTCGAGCGTGCGCGTCACCAGCCGGCCGTTCTCGACGGCGTCGAGCAGTTCCGCGATGCCGCTCGCGGGGGCGAGCGGCTCGGTCACCAGTTCAATCGTGCCGCCGCACGGCAGGCCGAAGCGGTGGGCTTCCTCGGCGCTGATGCCGTATTTGACAGATTCGGGATGATCCGCGGTGATGCCGAGCCGGCGCACGCGGTCGATCAGATCGTCTTCGATGCAGCCGCCGGACACCGAGCCGACGACAAGCCCGTCATCGCGCACGGCCAGCATCGCGCCTTCCGGGCGGGGCGACGAGCCCCAGGTCCTGACTACCGTCACCAGCAGCACACGGTGGCCTTCCTGCTGCCACCGAACACTGCTTCTCAGGACTTCGAGATCCACGCTGTCCATGATCGCTTCCGCTTGGGTTCCTCTGATTGTTGCTCTGTTTGTTGCGCATCGCTGCCATCGGGGGCGGCGTCTTGTTGTGGTTCGGCATCATCGGGCGCCGGCGCAGCCAGTGCCTCGGTGAAACGCGTGAAAAAGGTCTCCGCCATCTTGCGCGCCGCGGCGTCTACCAGCCGCGAGCCGATCTGCGCGATCTTGCCGCCCACCTGCGCGTTGACCGCATACGTGAGCACCGTTTCATCGCCCTCGGGTTCCAGCGTGACGCGTGCGGACCCTTTGCCGAAACCGGCCGCACCGCCTTGTCCGTCGAACTGGATGGTGTAGCTGTCCGGTGCCTGGATATCCTGCAGCGCCATGCGGCCCTTGAAGCGCGCCTTGACCGGGCCGACCGCCGCGGTCAAGGCGAGCTGGTAGGCATTTTCGCCGTCAGGCTGGATGCTCTCACATCCGGGGATGCACTGCTTGAGCAGCGCGATGTCGTTGAGCGCTTCCCATGCCACTTGCTGAGGCACCGGCAGGCGCTGGCTCTGGTTCATTTCCATGGGGGGCGCTCCTTGTCTCTTGTGATTGGTTTCATAGGCGAAGCGAAAGCCGTGCCGGCGTCCGGCTCGGACAGCAAGGTCTGCAAGCCGAGCAGGCTGTCGAGATTGTGCGCCGGACGCAGCGCATCCACATGCGGCAGGATGGCCTGCACGCCACGCGCCTGCGGCGCGAAGCCGGGGTAGCGCAGCAGCGGGTTGAGCCAGATGATGCGGTGAGCAAAGCGCCGCAGCCGCGCCATCTCCTGGTCCAGCAGGTCGATATGTTCGTGGTCCAGCCCGTCAGTGACGAGCAGTACCGTGGCGCGTCCCGATAGCGTGCGGCGTGCCCACTGGCGGTTGAAGCTCGCCAGCGCTTCGCCGATGCGCGTGCCGCCGGCCCAGTCGCGCACCTGGCCGGTGATGACGGCTACAGCTTCGTCGGGGTCGCGCTCGCGCAAGGCGCGCGTGATGTTGGTGAGCCGCGTGCCGAACAGGAATACGGACAGCCGCTCGCGCGACAGCGTCAACGCATGGCAGAAGTACAGCACGGCGCGCGAGTACTGGCTCATCGATCCGGAGATGTCGAGCAGCAGCACCACCGGCGGCTTGCGTTCGGCATGGCGGCGGTATTTCCAGCGCAGCCATTCGCCATGCTGGCGCACGGCCAGGCGCGCGCTCGCGCGCAGGTCGGCACGCGTGCCGCTGCTGGCCGGACGCAGCCGGCGCGTGCGCTCCATGGCCAGGTGGGCGCGGCGCTTGCGCACCAGGTGCTGCAGCGCGCGCCATTCCTGCCCGGTCAGCGTCTCGAAATCGCGCTGCGCCAGTCGCTCCTGGTCCGAGAACGTCAGCGGCACCGTGATCCGGTCCGCTTCGGTCTGCTGCGGCCGGGCGGGCAGGTCAGGCTGGCGTGCCGCCAATGCATCGGCCAGCCGGTTGCTGCGCCGCGGCGGCGGCGCGCCGGCATCGACGCGCGGCAGCAGCATCGCGCGCAGCTTGCCTTCCCAGTCGGGGTCGCGCCAGAACAGGTCGAAGGCGGCGTCGAACAGCGGCCGCTGGTCGGGGCCGGACAACACCAGCGCGGCCAATGCCGCGCGAACGTCGTCGCGCCGGCCGATGTCCACGTATTGCAGCGCATCGAGCGCGTCGACCGAATGTGCGGGCGACAGCGCGAAGCCGCCGTCGTGCAGCAGCCGCATGAAATGCGCCACGTTGCGCGCCAGCACCGGCAGGGCGGGGCCGGGCTTGCCGGCGCGGGCGGGGTGCAGCGTGGCCATCGGTCAGGTCGCGGCGGATGCGCCCGCGAGCAGTTCGGCCACGGTCGGCCCATCGGCGCGGGCCAGGTCGTCCTGGTACTTGAGCAGCACGCCGAGTGTGTCGCGCACGGACTGCGGGTCCAGTTCGGTCACGCCGAGCGCGGACAGCGCGCGGCACCAGTCGATGGCCTCGGCGATACCGGGCGCCTTGAACAGGTCGATGCCGCGCAGCCGGTGGATGAAATCGACGGCCTGCGCCTGCAGCCGTGCGGCGGCTTCCGGCGCGCGCGCCGCGACGATCTGCAGTTCGCGCTCGCGCTGTGGGTAACCCATCCACTGGTACAGGCAGCGGCGCTTGAGCGCGTCGTGGACCTCGCGCGTGCGGTTGGAGGTGACGATGATCAGCGGCGGCCGCTCGGCGCGGATCACGCCGATCTCGGGGATCGACACCTGGTATTCGGACAGTATCTCGAGCAGGAACGCTTCGAACGGTTCGTCGGCGCGGTCGATCTCGTCGATCAGCAGCACGCGCGGCGCGCCCGGTGCTGCGGGATCGGGCAGCAGGGCTTCGAGCAGCGGGCGTTTCAGCAGGTAGTCGTCGTGATAGAGCGACTGCGCCTCGGGGCGCTCGCCGCGCGCCTCGGCCACGCGCAGGGCCATGATCTGGCGCGGGTAGTCCCATTCGTACAGCGCGCTGGCCGCGTCGAGGCCTTCGTAGCACTGCAGGCGCAGCAGGCGCGTGCCCATGACTTCGGCCATGGCCTGCGCCAGGGCGGTCTTGCCTACGCCGGGTTCGCCTTCAAGGAACAGCGGGCGCTGCATGCGCAGGGCGAGGTACAGCACCGTCGCGGTTTCGCGGTCGGCGAAGTATTGGTGGGATTCGAGGAGCGACTGGGTTTGGTCGATGGAGGTGGGAAGCATGGGCGGCAGCGACTGAAGCGGCTGATGAACGCATTGGTTGCTCCCCGCTCCCGCTTGCGGGAGCGGGGCCGGGGGTGAGGGCCGGCGCTTGCAGTACCGGTCACCTTCACTTCGTGTGACGCCGGCCCTCACCCCCAACCCCTCTCCCCAAGGAGAGAGGGGAGCAAGGCAGAGGCTTGGCGCATGCCGGCTATCCCTTCAGCGCCGCCTCCACCGCCCGCGCCGCCAGCACCGGAATCAAATGTGCCCGGTACTCCGCCGACGCATGCAGATCGGCATTGAGCCGCGATGGATCAACCTTCACCGCCTTCGCCGCTGCCGCGGTGAAGTTGGCCGCCAGCGCCTGTTCCAGCGGCTGGCAGCGGAACACGCTGTCGGCCGCCCCGGTGACGGCGACGCGCACGTTGCCGCCGGTGCGCGCGACCATCACGCCGACCAGCGCGAAGCGAGAGGCCGGGTTGCGGAACTTGATGTAGGCCGCCTTCTCTGGCACCGGGAAGCGCACGGCGGTGATCAGTTCGTCGGGCTCCAGCGCGGTTTCATACAGGCCCTTGAAGAAGTCATCGGCCGCAATGATGCGGCGGTCGGTGACCACACTGGCGCC
The DNA here is from genome assembly GCF_057073755.1 of Cupriavidus sp. C3SS-1. Lineage (NCBI taxonomy): Bacteria > Pseudomonadati > Pseudomonadota > Betaproteobacteria > Burkholderiales > Burkholderiaceae > Cupriavidus > Cupriavidus sp. C3SS-1. The sequence continues at coordinate 470,081 of NZ_CP172699.1, forward strand.
CAGGCCCAGCACCGCGGCGGGGTAGCAAGCGGCGGGATCGTCATTGGCAAGCGAGCCGCCAATGGTGCCCATCGCGCGCACCTGGCGGTCGCCGATGCCATCGGCCAGCGCGGCCAGCGCGGGAATGCGCTGGCGTACCTCCGCGTTGGCAGCGACGTCGGCATGGCGCGCGGCGGCGCCGATCACGATCTCGTTGCCTTCGACGCGGATATCGCTCATGCCTGGAATGCGGGCCACGTCGATAAGCGTGGACGGCGCGGACAGGCGCAGCTTCATTGCCGCCAGCAGGCTCTGGCCTCCGGCCAGGAACTTGGCGTCCGGATCGGCCCGGAGCTTGGCGACCGCTGCCTTGGCATCCGCCGCGCGTTCAAACTGGAATGCGTACATGTCGGTTTCCTTTACGGTTCGTCGGCGGACTCAGGGCCGGGCGGCCTGGATGGCCTGCCACACGCGGTGCGGCGTGGCGGGCATCTGCAGGTCCTTCACGCCAAGCGGCGACAGCGCATCGACCAGCGCGTTGATGAACGCGGGCGGCGAGCCGATGGCGCCAGCTTCGCCGCAGCCCTTCACGCCGAGCGGGTTGTGCGTGCAGGGCGTGCCCTTGGCGGTTTCCACGGTGAAGTCTGGCAGGTCGCCCGCGCGCGGCATGGCGTAGTCCATGTAGGAACCGGTCAGCAACTGGCCGCTGTCGCTGTCGTAGATGCACTGCTCCAGCATGGCCTGGCCCAGGCCCTGGCCGATGCCGCCGTGTACCTGGCCTTCGACGATCATCGGGTTGATGATGTTGCCGAAGTCGTCGACCGCGGTGAACTTCATCACCTGCGACTCGCCGGTGTCCGGATCGACCTCTACCTCGCACACATAGGCGCCCGACGGATACGTGAAGTTGGTCGGGTCGTAGAACGCGTTCTCGTTCAGGCCCGGCTCCAGCTTGTCGAGCGGATAGTTGTGCGGCACGTACGCGGTCAGCGCGACTTCACCGAAGGTCTTGGTGCGGTCCGTGCCGGCCACGCGGAACACGCCGTTGCTGAACTCGACGTCGGCATCGGACGCCTCCAGCAAGTGCGCGGCGATTTTCTTGGCCTTGGCTTCGATCTTGTCCAGCGCCTTCATGATCGCCGACCCGCCCACTGCGAGCGAGCGCGAGCCATAGGTGCCCATGCCGAACGGCACGCGCCCGGTATCGCCATGCACGATCTCGACCGACTCCAGCGCAATGCCGAGCCGGTCCGCCACGATCTGCGCGAAGGTGGTCTCGTGGCCCTGACCGTGGCTGTGCGAGCCCGTGAACACCGTCACACTGCCGGTCGGGTGCACGCGGATCTCGCCGACCTCGAACAGGCCCGCGCGCGCGCCCAATGCGCCGGCGATGTTCGACGGTGCCAGCCCGCATGCTTCGATGTAGCAGGAGTAGCCAAGGCCGCGCAGCTTGCCGCGCTGCTTTGCCTCGTCCCGGCGGGCCGGGAAGCCCTTCACGTCGGCGAGTTCCTGCGCGCGCGCGAGGCAGGGCTCGTAGTCGCCGGTGTCATAGGTCAGGCCGACCGGCGTGGCATACGGGAACTGGCGGATGAAGTTCTTGCGGCGCAGCTCGGCCGGGTCGGTCTTCAGTTCGTGCGCGGCGGCTTCCACCAGCCGTTCGACCACATAGGTGGCCTCGGGACGCCCGGCGCCGCGGTAGGCGTCCACCGGCGCGGTGTTGGTGAACACCGCCTTGACCTCGGCGTAGATGGCCGGCGTGGCGTACTGCCCGGCCAGCAGCGTCGCATAGAGGATGGTGGGCACGCTACTGGCGAAGGTCGACAGGTACGCGCCCATGTTGGCGGTGGTGTGCACGCGCATGGCCAGGAACTTGCCGTCGCTGTCGAGCGCCAGCTCGGCCTTCGTCACGTGGTCGCGGCCGTGCGCGTCGGTCAGGAACGACTCCGAACGCTCGGCGGTCCACTTGATCGGCCGGCCGACCTTCTTCGAGGCCCAGGTCAGCGCCACGTCTTCCGGATACAGGAAGATCTTCGAGCCGAAGCCGCCGCCGACGTCGGGCGCAATGATGCGCAGCCGCGATTCCGGCAGGCCCAGCACGAAGGCGCCCATCAGCAGGCGTTCCACGTGCGGGTTCTGGTTGGCCACGTAGACGGTGTAGCTGTCGTCCTGGCGCGCGTAGCTGGCGTTGACCGCGCGCGGTTCGATCGCGTTGGGAATCAGCCGGTTGTTGACGATATCGAGCGTGGTCACGTGCGCGGCTTTCGCGAACGCGGCATCGGTCGCGGCCTTGTCGCCGTGGCCCCACGTGTAGCAGGTGTTGGCCGGCACGTCGTCATGCACGAGCGTGGAGGCCGCCGCGGCATCGCCAGCGTTGACGACGGCTGGCAATTCCTCGTAGTCGACCTCGACCTTCTCGGCGGCGTCCTTCGCCTGCGCGAGCGTTTCGGCCACTACCAGGGCGACCTGGTCGCCGACATGGCGTGCCTTGCCCTGTGCGATGACAGGGTGGGGCGGCTCCTTCATCGGCGTGCCGTCGATGCTGTGGATCAGCCAGCCGCACGGCAGGCCGCCCACCTTGTCGGCGGCCATGTCCTCGCCGGTCAGCACGGCGATCACGCCGGGCGAGGCCAGCGCGGCGCTCTTGTCGATCGACCGGATGCGCGCATGCGCATGCGGCGAGCGCACGAAATAGCCGTAGCTCTGCTGCGGCAGGACGATGTCGTCGGTGTACTGGCCGTTGCCGGTCAGGAAGCGGAAGTCTTCCTTGCGCTTGACCGGCGAGCCGACGAACTTCTGCGATTCGGGTGCGTTCATGGCTGGCCTCCCTTACTCGGCGCTCGTGGCGGTGGCGCCGCGCATGGCGGCCTGCCCCTGCTGCACGGCCCTGACGATGTTGTGGTAGCCGGTGCAGCGGCACAGGTTGCCTTCGAGCTGCTGGCGAATGGCGGTGGCATCGGCGTCGGGCTGGGCCTGCACCAGCGCGGTGGCGGCCATCACCATGCCCGGCGTGCAGAAGCCGCACTGCAGGCCGTGGCATTCGCGGAAGGCTTCCTGCATCGGGTGCATCGGCGCCCCGTTGCCGACGCGTATGCCGGACAGTCCTTCGATGGTGGTGACCTCGGCCCCATCGGCCTGCACCGCGAGGATATTGCAGGACTTGACCGCGCGCCCGTCCAGGTGGACCGTGCAGGCGCCGCACTGCGCGGTGTCGCAGCCGACATGGGTGCCGGTAAGGCGAAGCTGTTCGCGCAGGAACTGGACCAGGAGGGTGTTGGGTTCTACCTGGGCGTCAACGGGCTTGCCATTGACCGTCAGGCGGATCGGAATCGCCATGCTTGTCTCCATGTGGGTGGACGCGCATGACCAATTCCCCGAAATCCCAAAATAAACAGCGCGGGACTGGCCACGACGCGGTACTGCCGTTTGCTACGGCTATTTCGTGATATTGGTGCTGCCGGTGCTGCCCACGGCCATTGCCGTGCGGGAGGAACCCCCCGGCGGCCGGCGAACGTTTGGCCGCGACGGGCTGTAACAGTTAATCACAAATCGCGGGCCACTGCCATGCGGGTTGCGCGTGCCCCGAAAGGGGGACAGCTAGAATGATCGAGACTACCCGGCACCAACTCCGGCACTAGCCCGATACCAGCCCCACGACATGGAAGCCTTCTTCGACTGGCTGTTCGACATCGTCGCCTTACCGAAGGTGGGCCTGCCCGCCATTTTCCTCGTCAGCCTGGTGTCGGCCACGCTGCTGCCGCTCGGCTCGGAACCGGCGGTGTTCGGCTATATCAAGCTCAATCCGCATATGTTCTGGCCCGCGGTGGTGGTGGCCACGCTCGGCAATACGGCGGGCGGCGCCATCGACTGGTGGCTCGGCTACGCGGCCAAGCTCGCGCTGGTGCGCTATCGCAAGCGGCGCCAGGCGCGCGAACACGAGCAGGAACATCTCGAGCATCGCAAACATGTGCGCAAGCCCACCAAGCCGAAGCTCGACGCGCGCTACTTCCACTGGATGAGGCGGCTGGGGCCGCCCACGCTGCTGGCATCATGGTTGCCGGCAATTGGTGATCCTTTGTGCACTTTAGCGGGCTGGCTGCGGCTGCCGTTCTGGCCGAGCCTGGTTTATATGGCGATCGGCAAATTCCTGCGCTACCTGGCCATGACAGCCAGCCTGCTGTGGATACCGGACAGTTTTTGGCACAACATTGCTGAAATGTTCCGCGCCTGGTTCTGAACCTGCATGTGGCAGACAGTACACAAGGCGGCGCTAAACCCTTGTTCCGGCACGGGTTGTGCCATGTTGCGGCGCGGCGAAACCGTGCCATGCAGTACAATCGCGCTTTAATGAACGATCGGCGCACACCTTCAGTGCGCCAGCAGGAAGCGGTCCCCCATGAACGCCCCACTCGTGCTCGACGCCAAGCTGGCCGCGCAGGACGCCCCTGCGCGCCTGCGTGAAATCCCCTATAACTACACGTCCTTTTCGGACCGCGAGATTGTCATCCGCCTGCTCGGCGAAGAGGCCTGGCGCATCCTGGACGAGCTGCGCGGCGAGCGCCGTACCGGCCGGTCAGCGCGCATGCTGTACGAAGTGCTGGGCGATATCTGGGTCGTACGCCGCAACCCGTACCTGCAGGACGACCTGCTCGAGAACCCCAAGCGCCGCCAGATGCTGGTGAGCGCGCTGCACCACCGCCTGGGCGAGATCGAGAAGCGCCGCGCCGCCGACCGTGCCGAGCACGCCGAGCCGGCTGCCGAGGACCGCTCGCACCGCGTGGAGCAGCTGGTCGCGTTCGCCAAGCAGGCGATCGAGGACTTCAAGAACGAGTTTGCCGCCGCCTACGACCTGCGCAAGCGCGCGCAGCGCGTGCTGGGCCGCGTCACGCAGAAGGACAACATCAAGTTCGATGGCCTGTCGCGCGTCTCGCACGTGACCGACGCGACCGACTGGCGCGTGGAATATCCGTTCGTCGTGCTGACGCCGGACACCGAGGAAGAGATCGCCGGCCTGGTGAAGGGCTGCTTCGAACTCGGCCTGACCATCATCCCGCGCGGGGGCGGCACCGGCTATACCGGCGGCGCCGTGCCGCTGACGCCGATGAGCGCGGTCATCAACACCGAGAAGCTGGAACAGCTCGGCCCGGTCGAGCAGACCGAGCTGCCGAACGTCCCGCACAAGGTTGCCACCATCTTCTCCGGCGCCGGCGTGGTGACGCGCCGCGTGGCCGACGCCGCCGACAAGGCCGGCCTGGTGTTCGCGGTGGACCCGACCTCGATCGACGCCTCCTGCATCGGCGGCAACGTCGCCATGAACGCGGGTGGCAAGAAGGCCGTGCTGTGGGGCACCGCGCTGGACAACCTGGCCTGGTGGCGCATGGTCGATCCGGAAGGCAACTGGCTGGAAGTCACGCGCCTGGACCACAACCTCGGCAAGATCCACGACGTGCCGGTCGCCACTTTCGAACTGAAGTGGTCCGACGGCAACCGTGCGCCAGGCGAGAAGGTGCTGCGCACCAAGACGCTGGCCATCGAGGGCCGCAAGTTCCGCAAGGAAGGCCTGGGCAAGGACGTCACCGACAAGTTCCTGGCGGGCCTGCCCGGCGTGCAGAAGGAAGGCTGCGACGGCATCATCACCAGCGCGCGCTGGATCCTGCACCGCATGCCGAAGTTCATCCGCACCGTGTGCCTGGAGTTCTTCGGCCAGGCGCGCGATGCGATCCCGAGCATCGTCGAGATCAAGGACTTCCTCGACGCCGAGTCGAAGACCCCGGGCGGCGCCATCCTCGCCGGCCTGGAGCACCTGGACGAGCGCTACCTGCGCGCGGTCGGCTATGCCACCAAGAGCAAGCGCAACGCCTTCCCGAAGATGGTGCTGATCGGCGATATCGTCGGCGACGATGAAGACGCCGTGGCGCGCGCCACCTCGGAAGTCATCCGCATGGCCAACGGCAAGAGCGGCGAAGGCTTTATCGCCGTGAGCCCCGAGGCCCGCAAGAAATTCTGGCTCGACCGTTCGCGCACCGCCGCCATCGCCAGGCACACCAACGCCTTCAAGATCAATGAAGACGTGGTGATCCCGCTGCCGCGCATGGGCGAGTACACCGACGGCATCGAGCGCATCAATATCGAGCTGTCGATCAAGAACAAGCTCGCGCTGGTCGACGCGCTGGAGGCCTTCTTCGCGCGCGGCAACCTGCCGCTGGGCCGCAGCGACGACGCCAACGAGATCCCAAGCGCCGAGCTGCTGGAAGACCGCGTCCAGCACGCGCTCACGCTGCTGCGCGAAATCCGCGCGCGCTGGCGCTACCTGCAGGACCACCTCGATGTGCCGCTGGCCACCGCCAAGGCGTCGCTGATCGGCCACGGCCTGGGCCTGCTCGGCCAGGCCTTCGACGCGCGCCTGGTGCAGCAGCCCGATGCCACGGTGTTCCACCTGCTGCAGGACCGCACCATCCGCGTGTCCTGGAAGGCCGAAGTGCGCGCCGAGCTGCGCAAGATCTTCAATGGCGGCGAGTTCAAGCCGATCCTCGACGAAGCGCAGGCGATCCACAAGCAGGTGCTGCGCGGGCGCGTGTTCGTGGCGCTGCATATGCACGCCGGCGACGGCAACGTGCACACCAACATCCCGGTCAACTCCGACAACTACGAGATGCTCCAGGATGCCCACCGCGCGGTGGCTCGCATCATGGACCTGGCGCGCTCGCTCGACGGCGTGATTTCCGGCGAGCACGGCATCGGCATTACCAAGCTGGAATTCCTGACCGAGGAAGAGATCGGCGACTTCCGCACCTACAAGCAGAAGGTCGATCCGCAGGGCCGCTTCAACAAGGGCAAGCTGCTGCCGGGCGCGGACCTGCGCAATGCGTACACGCCGTCGTTCGGGCTCATGGGGCACGAGTCCATCATCATGCAGCAGAGCGACATCGGCGCCATCGCCGACAGCGTCAAGGACTGCCTGCGCTGCGGCAAGTGCAAGCCGGTGTGCGCCACGCACGTGCCGCGCGCCAACCTGCTGTACAGCCCGCGCAACAAGATCCTGGCGACCTCGCTGCTGGTCGAGGCCTTCCTGTATGAAGAGCAGACCCGCCGCGGCGTGTCGATCAAGCACTGGGACGAGTTCTCGGACGTGGCCGACCACTGCACGGTGTGCCACAAGTGCGCGACGCCGTGCCCGGTCAAGATCGACTTCGGCGATGTGTCGATGAACATGCGCAACCTGCTGCGCAAGATGGGGCAGAAAAAGTTCAACCCCGGAACGGCCGCGTCGATGTTCTTCCTGAACGCCACCAACCCCGAGACCATCAACCTGACCCGCAAGGTCATGATCGACTGGGGCTACAAGGCACAGCGCCTGGGCAACGAGGTGCTGAAGAAGTTCGCGAAGAAGCAGACCGCGCATCCGCCCGCCACCGTGGGCAAGGCGCCGGTGCGCGAGCAGGTGATCCACTTCATCAACAAGAAGATGCCGGGCAACCTGCCCAAGAAGACCGCGCGCGCGCTGCTCGACATCGAGGACAACGAGATCGTGCCGATCATCCGCGACCCGAAGGCGACCACGCCCGAGACCGAAGCGGTGTTCTATTTCCCGGGCTGCGGCTCGGAGCGGCTGTTCTCGCAGGTGGGGCTGGCCACGCAGGCCATGCTCTGGCACGTGGGCGTGCAGACCGTGCTGCCGCCGGGCTACCTGTGCTGCGGTTATCCGCAGCGCGGCAACGGCCAGTATGACAAGGCCGAGAAGATGGTCACGGACAACCGCGTGCTGTTCCACCGCGTGGCCAATACGCTGAACTACCTCGACATCAAGACCGTGGTGGTCAGCTGCGGCACGTGCTACGACCAGCTCGCCGGTTATGAGTTCGAGAAGATCTTCCCGGGCTGCCGCATCATCGACATTCACGAATACCTGCTGGAAAAGGGCGTGAAGCTCGAAGGCGTGACCGGTACGCGCTACATGTACCACGACCCGTGCCACACGCCGATCAAGACCATGGACCCGACCAAGCTGGTCAATGACCTGATGGGCGGCAACGCGGGCGCCGGCAAGATCGAGAAGAACGAGCGCTGCTGCGGGGAATCCGGCACGCTGGCGGTGACCCGTCCGGATGTCTCGACGCAGATCCGCTTCCGCAAGGAAGAGGAGATGACCAAGGGCGCCGACAAGCTGCGCACCGATGGCTTCACCGGTGACGTCAAGATCCTCACCAGCTGCCCGTCGTGCCTGCAGGGGCTGTCGCGCTACAACGAAGATGCGTCGGTGCAGGCCGACTACATCGTCGTGGAAATGGCGAAGCATCTGCTGGGCGAGAACTGGATGCCGGAGTACGTGGCCAAGGCCAACGCCGGCGGCATCGAGCGGGTGCTGGTGTGACACGCGCAGCGGGTTGCCCGCTGTGTGAGGCCGACGGCGGCGAACTCGTCTGGATGGGCGACCGCGCACGCGTGATCCTGGTCGAGCACGATCGCTTCCCCGGCTTCTGCCGCATCGTCTGGAACGATCATGCGGCCGAGCTGACCGACCTGGAGGATGGCGACCAGGCCTGGCTGATGCGGCTGGTGGCGCGGGTCGAGCGCGTGGTGCGCGAGGTCATGACGCCCGACAAGATCAACCTGGCCGCGTTCGGCAATATGGTGCCGCACCTGCACTGGCATATCATTGCGCGCTACCGCTGGGACACGCATTTCCCCGAGGCAATCTGGGCGGCTCCGCAACGCGCCGCTGACGCGGCGCGAGTGGCCGAGCTGCAAGGCCGGCTGCCGGCGCTGCGTGCGGCACTTTCGGCGCTCGCCACCGACGACTGAGGCCGGCAGGCGCACGGAACCGCGCCGAGCGGGATGCGTCTGACTCGTGTTGTCATGGCAAGGGCCGCCGCGGCCCTTGCTCGTTCCAGAAGAACAAGCCCGCCGAAGCGCCGGCGGGCGAACCGCTGCCGCTATGTCCACGACCCCGACTTCCGTTACCGTACCTGGCCCGGCCGTTCCCGCCCGGGCCCTCAAGATCCAGAGCCGGCTGCGCATGGCCGCGACCTGGGCGCTGATCCGGCCCTACTGGAAGTCCGAAGACCGCAAGGCCGGCCTTGGCCTGCTGACGCTGGTGGTCGCGCTCAACCTGGGCATCGTCTATATCAACGTGCTGCTCAACGAGTGGAACCGCGTGTTCTACAACGCGCTGGAGCAGCGCGACTATGCCTCGTTCAAGGTGCTGCTGCTGCGCTTTTCGTGGATCGCGGCGTTTTTCATCGTGGCTGCCATCTCCCGGCAGTACTACACGATGATGCTCCAGATGCGCTGGCGTACCTGGATGACGAGCCAGTTCATGGGCCACTGGATGGGGCACCAGGCGTACTACCGCATCGAGCAGACGCATACCACTGACAACCCCGACCAGCGGATCTCCGACGACTTGCGCCAGTTCACCGACGGTGCGCTGACGCTATCGCTGGGCCTGCTCAATTCGGTGGTGACGCTGCTGTCCTTCGTCGGCATCCTGTGGACGGTGTCCGGCCCGATCAGCCTGGCGCTGGGTGGCAACGAAATCGTGATCCCGGGCTATATGGTGTGGTTTGCGGCGGGCTACGCGGTGATCGGTTCGCTGATTGCGCACGTGGTCGGACGGCCGCTGATCGGCCTGAATTTCCAGCAGGAACAATACGAAGCCGATTTCCGTTTCACGCTGGTGCGCCTGCGCGAGAACAGCGAACCCGTCGCGCTGTACCGCGGCGAGCCGACCGAGCAGGCCGGCCTGCGCGCGCGCTTCGACCGCATCCGCGCGAACTGGAACCAGCTGATGCGCTATACGCGGCGGCTGACCTTCGTGAGTTCCGGCTATGCCCAGTTCGCCATCATCTTCCCGATCCTTGTGGCCGCACCACGCTACTTCGCCGGCAAGATGACCCTCGGCGGCCTGATGCAGACCAGCTCCGCCTTCGGCCAGGTGCAGGGCGCGCTGTCGTGGTTCGTGGACAGCTACGCCACGCTGGTGGGCTGGAAGGCCGCGGCCAACCGGTTGATCGATTTCCAGGAAGCGATCCGCGTTGCCGAGCGGCAGGACGAGTCGCATACCGGCGTGCGCGATATCGAGGTCGAGCATAGCGGCGAGCCGCAGGCCGGGATCCGTGTCGACGGCCTGGGCCTGGCGCTGCCGGTGCGCGCCCAGCGCGGCGCGAGCGTCGGCCAGCGCCCGCTGGTGGCGCCGTTCTCGCTGTCGATCGCGCCGGGCGAGCGCTGGCTCGTGAATGGACCGTCGGGCTGCGGCAAGAGCGTGCTGTTCCGCGCGCTGGCCGGAATCTGGCCATACGGCAGCGGCACCATCACCATGCCGTCCGACGCGCGCACGCTGTTCCTGCCGCAGCGCAGCTACCTGCCGATCGGCACGCTGGCCGACGCGCTTGCCTATCCGGACGCAGGCACCGCCCACGCGGCCGAGGCGCTGCAGGCGGTGCTGAGGCAGGCGCGGCTGCCTCAGCTCGTGGACCAGCTCGATGTGTTCGACAACTGGTCGCTGCGGCTGTCGCCCGGCGAGCAGCAGCGCCTGGCCTTCGCCCGCGCGCTGCTGCAGAAGCCGCGCTACCTGTTCCTGGACGAGGCGACCAGCGCCCTCGACGAGGAGACTGAGGGCATCATGTACCGGATGGTGGTCGACGCACTGCCCGACGCCGCCATCATCAGCATTGCCCACCGCAGCACGGTCGCGGCGTTCCATGGCCGCCGCCTGCGTTATGTGCCGGATGAGGGCGCCGGCACCCAAGATGGGCAAGGCGAGAGCGCTGCGGTAAGCTATCGGGTCGTATGCGAGGCGTGAACGCGTACCGCAACAGGTAGCACCACGTCGCATCACGCCAACCCACCAGGCGCCCGCGCCGGCGAACCCACTATGGCAGGCCTCGAAAAAGATACTCCCCATCCCACCGCGCTGACGGTGCACACGCAATCGCGCGTGCTTGAAGTCGGCTTCGACAACGGGCGCGACTTCCGGCTGCCGTTCGAGCTGCTGCGCGTGTATTCGCCGTCGGCCGAGGTGCAGGGGCATGGCCCCGGCCAGGAAGTGCTGCAGACCGGCAAGCGCGAGGTCGGCATTGCCGCGGTCGAGCCGGTGGGCAACTACGCCATCCAGATCCGCTTTACCGACGGCCACGATACCGGCATCTATTCCTGGGAACTGCTGTACCGCCTCGGCGACCAGCAGGATGTGCTGTGGGCCGATTACCTGCAGCGCCTGGAAGCCGCCGGCGCCGACCGCGACACGCCCATGGCGGCCGCCGGCGGCCATGGCTGCGGCCATCACCACTGATCTGTACCTGGAGTCTGAGATATGAGCGAAACCCACTTCGGGTTCGACAAGGTCGACGAATCGGAAAAGGCCGGCAAGGTCGCCGGCGTGTTCCATTCGGTCGCCAGCAAGTATGACGTGATGAACGACCTGATGTCGGGCGGCATGCACCGGCTGTGGAAGATGTTCACCATCGCCCAGGCCAACGTGCGGCCCGGCCAGAAGGTGCTGGACATCGCCGGCGGCACCGGCGACCTGGCCAAGGCGTTCGCCAGGCAGGCCGGCCCGACCGGCCAGGTCTGGCTCACGGACATCAACGAGTCGATGCTGCGCGTGGGTCGCGACCGCCTGCTCGACAAGGGCATCGTCACGCCGGTGGCGCTGTGCGACGCCGAACGCATCCCGTTCCCGGACAACTACTTCGACCTGGTCACGGTGGCCTTCGGCCTGCGCAACATGACGCACAAGGACGCCGCGCTGGCCGAAATGCGCCGCGTGGTGAAGCCCGGCGGCAAAGTCATGGTGCTGGAGTTCTCCAAGGTGTGGAAACCGCTGGAGAAGGCCTACGATATCTATTCGTTCAAGGTGCTCCCGTGGCTCGGGGAGAAGGTGGCGGGGGATGCCCCCAGCTATCGTTATCTGGCAGAATCGATCAGAATGCATCCGGACCAGACTTCACTTGTACGCTTGATGGAACAAGTTGGGCTGGAGAAGGTCGAATACTTCAACCTGACGGCCGGAGTCGTGGCGCTCCACGTCGGGCGCAAGTACTAAATCGCCATTTCTGGCTTGAATTCGGCATTTCAGACCGGATTTGAGTGGAAACTGACAAGGGATCACTGAACATGTCTTCGATTCGCGGAAAATTCCTGGTGGGGTCGCTGATTGCCGCGATCGCGCTCGGCGCGGCGCTGGACGCCAATGCCAAGCGCATGGGCGGTTCGCGCAGCATCGGCAAGCAATCGTCCACCGTGACGCAGCAGCGCCAGCAGGCGCCGGCACAGCAAACGCCGTCGCAACAGCCGGCCCAGCAACCTGCGCAGCAGGCTGCGCCGGCCACCGCCGGGGCTGCCGGCGCAGCCGCAGCCGCGGCAAAGCCCAAGCGCAACTGGGCGGGCATGCTTGGCGGCCTTGCCGCGGGTCTGGGCATTGCGGCGCTGCTGTCGCACTTTGGCCTGGGCGGCGCGGCGGCCAGCTTCCTGGCCAACCTGATCCTGATTGCCCTGGTCGCGTTCGTGGTGATCTGGCTGATCCGCAAGTTCCGTGGCGGCAGCCAGCGCAGCCAGCAGCCGGCCTACGCCGGTGCCGGCAATGTGGGCGGCATGGGCGGCAACGCCGAGCCGATGCTGCGCCAGCAGACGCCGACGCCGGCCGCGAATCCGGTGATGCCCGCCGCGAGCGCCGCGCCGCTCGCCGGCGATACCGTGGCCCAGCAGCCGTGGGGCGTGCCGGCCGACTTCGACACCGAAGCCTTCCTGCGCAATGCCAAGGTGCATTTCGTGCGCCTGCAGGCGGCGTGGGATGCCGGCAACCTCGACGACATCCGCGAATTCACGACGCCGGAAATGTTTGCCGAGATCAAGATGGACCTGGCCGAGCGCGGCACCGAAGTCAACAAGACGGACGTGGTCACGCTGGAAGCGCAGATGCTGGGCATTGAATCGTCGCCGACCCAGCACCTGGCCAGCGTGCGCTTCTCGGGCATGATCCGCGAGCGCGCCGGCGAAGCGGCGCAGCCGTTCGCCGAGGTCTGGAACCTGGCCAAGCCGGTTTCCGGAACGGGCGGCTGGCTGCTGGCCGGTATCCAGCAGGAATCCTGAGTGCAGTCAGTGCCCCATGGCGGCGACGCCAGCGGGGAGTAGCTTAGAATGGAGGGCCCGTGCGCAAGCGCGGGCCTTTTCCGTTTGGAGGCGGCGCCCGGCGCTTTTGCCGGCCCTGCCTGTCCAGCCGTTCGCAGCAAGCCAATCGCCATGAACCCTCTGCCTTCCGCCCTGGCCGCGCCCGCCGTTGCCGCGCTGAACCACCTGCTCGAACAGGAACCCTGGGCCCGTGGCCAACTGGCGGCGTTTGCCGGCCGCGTGGTCCGGCTCGACGCGGCCGCGTTCGCGCTGTCGCTGCGCGTGACCGAGGACGGTGCCATCGAGCTGGCGCCCGCGGCCGAAGCGCCGGCGGTCACGATTTTGGTGCCGCTGCAGCAATGGCCGCTGGTTGCCGCCGACGTGGCGGACGGCGGCCAGGCCGCGGCGATGCGCCATGTGCGCATCGAAGGCGACGCCGAGCTGGCCAACACGGTTTCGATGCTGGCGCGCAACCTGCGCTGGGACGCGGCCGAGGACTTGTCGCGCGCGTTTCGCGGGATCCTCGGCGGCCCGCTCAGCGACAGCCTGGCCCAGCGCATGGTCGATGGCGCGCGCCAGGCCCATGAGCAGGCTACGCGCGTCGGGCGCACGCTGGTCGAGAACGTCACCGAGTACCTGCTGGATGAAAAGCCGACGCTGGTGCGCCATGGGGCGCTGGACGGCTTTGGCGCCGACGTGGGCCGCCTGCGCGATGACCTGGCCCGCCTGGAGAAACGCCTGGAGCGGCTCGAGCGCGCCCGTCCCGCCGGGTCGACGGCGCTGCCGTCCGCCCATCGCTGATCGCGCCGCCGGCATGACGCCAATTTCTGCTGCCGCCCGCCTCGCGCAGCGCCACCGTTTCCTGAACTCCGTCGCATGACCCGCCTTCTGCGCCTCGGCAAGATCCTCTTCGTCATCCTGTACTACGGGCTGGACGAGCTTGTGCTGTCCGGTTTCCAGAACCGCAAGATCCGCTTCCTGGTCCGCGTCATGACCATCGGGCGCAAGCTGGACATGCCGCGCGGCGAGCGGCTGCGGCTGGCGCTGACCAAGCTTGGGCCGATCTTCGTCAAGTTCGGCCAGGTCCTGTCCACGCGCCGCGACCTGATGCCGCCGGATATCGCCGACGAGCTGGCGATGTTGCAGGACCAGGTGCCGCCTTTCGACTCGGCGGTGGCCGTGCGGATCGTCGAGCGTTCGCTCGGGCGCTCGCTCGACGAGCTGTTCGAGACGTTCGAGCATCAGCCCGTGGCCAGCGCGTCCATCGCGCAGGTGCACTTCGCCACGCTGCGGGGCGGCCCGAACCATGGCCGCGAGGTGGCCGTCAAGGTGCTGCGGCCCGGCATGCTGCCGGTGATCGACAGCGACCTGGCGCTGATGCGCGACATGGCCACCTGGCTCGAGCGTTTCTGGGCCGACGGCAAGCGCCTGAAGCCGCGCGAGGTGGTGGCCGAGTTCGACAAGTACCTGCACGACGAACTCGACCTGATGATCGAGGCGGCCAACGCCAGCCAGCTGCGCCGCAACTTTGCCGATACCAACCTGCTGCTGGTGCCCGAAGTGTTCTGGGACTGGTGCAGCAGCACGGTGTTCGTGATGGAGCGCATGCACGGCATCCCGATCTCGCGCACCGAATCGCTCAAGGCGGCCGGCGTCGACATGCACCAGCTCGCGGAAGAGGGCGTCGAGATCTTCTTCACGCAGGTGTTCCGCGACGGCTTCTTCCATGCCGACATGCACCCCGGCAACATCCTGGTATCGGTGCAGCCGGAAACCTTTGGCCGCTATATCGCGCTGGACTTCGGCATCGTCGGCGCGCTGTCGGAATTCGACAAGAACTACCTGGCGCAGAATTTCATCGCCTTCTTCCGCCGCGACTATCACCGCGTGGCGCTGCTGCACGTGGAATCGGGCTGGGTGCCGCCCGACACTCGCGTGGAAGAACTCGAAAGCGCGGTGCGCGCCTGCTGCGAGCCGTACTTCGACAAGCCGCTCAAGGAAATCTCGCTGGGCATGGTGCTGATGCGCCTGTTCCAGACCTCGCGCCGCTTCAACGTCGAGATCCAGCCGCAGCTGGTGCTGCTGCAGAAGACGCTGCTCAATATCGAAGGCCTGGGCCGCCAGCTCGACCCCGACCTGGACCTGTGGAAAACCGCAAAGCCGTTCCTTGAACGCTGGATGCACGAGCAGGTGGGCTGGAAGGGCGCGTGGGAACGGATCCAGGTCGAGGCGCCGCTGTGGGCCAAGATGCTGCCCGACTTCCCGCGCCTGGCGCACCAGTTCCTGGAGCGCCGCGCGCTGAACACCAATGGCGAGCAGGAGCGGCTGCTGGCCATGCTCGTCACCGAGCAGCGCCGCACCAACCGGCTGGTCGGCACCGTGCTGCTGCTGGTCGGCGGCTTCCTGGCCGGCATCGTGCTGACCCATCTGCTGGCGTGGTCCGGCTACTGACGCCTCGAAGGAGAGACCACATGAACCCGGCCGACAAGGCAGCCAGCCCGCCGTCCTTCACCACCCGCAATGCCGCGGACCCGGCGTTCTGGGACGAGCGCTTCGAACAAGGCTTCACGCCCTGGGACCTGCAAGGCGTGCCGGCGGAGTTCCAGCAGTTCGTGACCGGCAAGACGCCGTGCCCGACGCTGGTACCCGGCTGCGGCAACGGCTGGGAAGCGGGCTGGCTGTTCGAGCGCGGCTGGCCGGTCACGGCGATCGACTTTTCGCCGCAGGCGGTCGCCTCGGCCCGCCGTGCGCTGGGCCCGGCCGCCGCGATCGTGCGCGAGGCGGATTTTTTCGCCTATACGCCGGAGCCGCGCTGCGAACTGATCTACGAGCGCGCCTTTCTCTGCGCGCTGCCGCCGACGCTGCGGGAAGCCTACGCCGAACGCGTGGCGGCGCTGCTGCCGGCCGGTGGCTTGCTGGCCGGTTATTTCTTTCTGGGCGACAAGCGCGGCGGGCCGCCGTTTGCGATGCTGGCGTCCGACCTGGATGCCCTGCTGGAGCCCGCCTTCGAACGGATCGATGACCGCCCGTCCGCCGCACCGCTGCCGGTCTTCGAAGGGCAGGAGCGCTGGCAGGTCTGGCGCCGCCGGGCCTGACGCAGGCGGCGGCGCAACAGTCCGGCGCCTGCGCTGTGGCCGTTACGCTGCACGGCCGGCCCGATCGGGCCCGGCATCGGATTTTTCTTCGCCGGCCAAGTTCTGCGTCGCTATAATCCGCGTTTTGATTCGGCTACGACCGCAGGCCAAGTGCGCCATCCCGCTCAGGGGACCGGCGTCGCAATGCCCCTCAAGCGGCCCCGACCGATGAATTGGACTCCGGGACGGCAGCCCAGCACCTGCGCCCCGGCATTCGGTTTCTCGCCACAAGGGCACTTTCTGCATAGGGCAGCGGCATGCTGATCTGGTTCGTCATCATCTACTGGGTAATCTCGGTCGGCATCGGCTTGTGGGCCGCGCTGCGCGTGCGCAACACCGCCGATTTCGCCGTGGCCGGGCGCAGCCTGCCGTTCTACGTGGTCACCGCCACCGTCTTCGCCACCTGGTTCGGTTCCGAAACCGTGCTGGGCATTCCCGCGGTATTCCTGAAAGAAGGCCTGTCCGGCGTGGTCTCGGACCCGTTCGGCTCGTCGCTGTGCCTGATCCTGGTGGGCCTGTTCTTCGCGCGGCCGCTGTACCGGATGAACCTGCTCACCATCGGCGACTACTACCACAACCGCTACGGGCGGCTGGCCGAGGTGCTGACCACGCTGTGCATCGTGGTGTCCTACCTGGGCTGGGTGGCGGCGCAGATCAAGGCGCTCGGGCTGGTGTTCTACACGGTCTCCGACGGCGCGCTGTCGCAGGACGCCGGCATGATGATCGGCGCGGCCAGCGTGCTCGTGTACACGCTGTTCGGCGGCATGTGGGCGGTGGCGGTGACGGACTTCCTCCAGATGATCATCATCGTGGTGGGCATGCTCTACATCGGCTACGAGGTCAGCGGCCAGGCCGGCGGCGTGGTGGCGGTGGTGTCGCATGCGGCGGCAGCCGGCAAGTTCGAGTTCCTGCCCTCGCTGGACCTGGTGCAGATCATCGGGTTTGCGGCGGCGCTGTTCACCATGATGCTCGGCTCGATTCCGCAGCAGGACGTGTTCCAGCGCGTGACGTCGTCGCGCACCGAAAAGATTGCCGGGCGCGCGTCGGTGCTGGGCGGCGTGCTGTATTTCTTCTTCGCCTTCATCCCGATGTTCCTGGCCTATTCGGCCACGCTGATCGATCCGGGCATGGTGGCGAAATACATCAACTCGGATTCCCAGCTGATCCTGCCGCAGCTGATCCTGCAGCACGCGCCGATGTTCGCGCAGGTGATGTTCTTCGGCGCGCTGCTGTCGGCCATCAAGAGCTGCGCCTCGGCGACGCTGCTGGCGCCCTCGGTGACGTTCGCCGAGAACATCCTGCGGCCGTATTTCCGGCATCTCGACGACCGCAAGTTCCTGCGCGTGATGCAGACGGTCGTGCTGGTGTTCACGGGGCTGGTGACCCTGTTCGCGCTGAACTCGCACCTGTCGATCTTCCATATGGTCGAAAATGCCTACAAGGTCACGCTGGTGTCGTCGTTCGTGCCGCTGGCCTTCGGCATGTTCTGGAAGCCCGCCACGCGCCAGGGCGGCCTGGCGGCCATCCTGCTGGGCCTCGGGTCCTGGCTGACCTGCGAGATCGCGTTCGCCGACGCAACCATGCCGCCGCAGATGGTCGGCCTGCTGTTCTCGATCAGCGGCATGGTGGTCGGATCGCTGCTGCCGCAGTGGATTGCGGATCATGCGCCGGTCCAGGAAGTACATATCGCCTGACCGCTACCTCGGCGGGACGGCTGCCTGGTGGCACGTGGCCGGTCCTGGCGGCCGAATGTGCTGCTTCGTGCCCGTATTTCCTCCCGTCAGGCAACCCCGTAAGGGTTTATAATTCAAGGCTTTGCATCGTCGCGCGCGCTCGCGCGGACGACGCCTGCGTTGTTCCGATCCTGATTTTTCGCCAAAGACATACCATGCCGATCTATGCCTACCGTTGCGACGCCTGCGGCCACGGGCGCGATGTGCTGCAGAAGATGAGCGACGCTCCGCTGACCGACTGCCCGTCCTGCGGCGCCGCCGGAAGCTTCAAGAAGCAGCTGACCGCGGCCGGTTTCCAGCTCAAGGGTTCGGGCTGGTACGTGACCGATTTCCGCGGTGGCAGCGGCGGCACCAGCGCCGCGGCGACCTCCGGCGCGGCGGCGCCTGCCGCTGCCGAGAGCACGGCTGCGGCATCGACCGAATCGTCCGCCAGCACCACGGCTTCCTCGGCGCCCGCCGCTGGCGGTTGCGGCAGCGCCTGCGCCTGCCACTGAACGCAGGACGGCCGTGGTCGCTAAGAAAACCTCCGCGCTGAAGACCTGGTTCCTGACCGGGTTGCTGGTGCTCGTGCCGCTGGGCATCACGCTGTGGGTGCTCAGCCTGGTCATCGGCACCATGGACCAGAGCCTGGCGCTGCTGCCCGAGGCCTGGCGCCCGGACCAGCTGCTATTCGGCAAGCGCGTGACCGGCCTTGGCGCCATCCTGACGCTGCTGTGCATCCTGCTGGTCGGGCTGCTCGCGCACAATTTCATCGGCCAGCGCCTGGTGCGCTGGTGGGAAGCGCTGCTGGGCCATATCCCGGTGGTGGGCCCGATCTACACCAGCGTCAAGCAGGTCTCCGACACGCTGCTGTCGTCGTCGGGCAATGCCTTCCGCAAGGCGCTGCTCGTGCAGTACCCGCGTGAAGGCTCGTGGACCATCGCCTTCCTGACCGGCCGTCCGGGCGGCGATGTGCAGAACCACCTGCAGGGCGAATACGTCAGCGTCTACGTGCCGACCACGCCCAATCCGACCTCGGGCTTCTTCCTGATGATGCCCAAGGCCGACACCATCGAACTCGACATGACCGTCGACGCCGCGCTCAAGTACATCGTATCGATGGGCGTGGTGGCACCGGCGGACCTGCCCCGCAAAAACGGCGGCCCGAGCCGCCCGGCGGATCCCGTCAGCCCTGCCAGGGCGACCGGCGCTGATGCCGGCCACGCGGCAGCGGTCGAGACGGCCGATCCTTCGCATACCAATTGATCACGGGCCGCCCGGCGGGCGGTCGCGTATTACCGGGAAACATCTATGTCCTCCATGCGTACTCACTACTGCGGTCTGGTGACCGAACAACTTTCGGGCCAGGAAGTGGCCCTGACCGGCTGGGTGCAGCGCCGCCGCGACCATGGCGGCGTGATCTTCATCGACCTGCGCGACCGCGAAGGCCTGGTGCAGGTGGTGTGCGACCCGGACCGCCCGGAGATGTTCAAGGCCGCGGAAGAGATCCGCAACGAGTTCTGCATCCGCATTACCGGCAAGGTGCGTCCGCGCCCGGCCGGCACCGAGAACACCAACCTGACCTCGGGCAAGATCGAGGTGCTGTGCCATGAACTGACCGTGCTGAACCCGTCGGTCACGCCGCCGTTCCAGCTCGACGACGACAACCTGTCGGAAACCACCCGCCTGACGCACCGCGTGCTGGACCTGCGCCGTCCGCAGATGCAGTACAACCTGCGCCTGCGCTACAAGGTGGCGATGGAAGTCCGCAAGTTCCTCGATGCGCAAGGCTTTATCGACATCGAAACGCCGATGCTCGGCAAGAGCACGCCGGAAGGCGCGCGCGACTACCTGGTGCCGTCGCGCGTGAACCCGGGCCACTTCTTCGCGCTGCCGCAATCGCCGCAGATCTTCAAGCAGATGCTGATGGTGTCGGGCTTCGACCGCTACTACCAGATCACCAAGTGCTTCCGCGACGAAGACCTGCGCGCCGACCGCCAGCCGGAATTCACGCAGATCGACTGCGAGACGTCGTTCCTTACCGAACAGGAAATCCGTGACCTGTTCGAGGACATGATGCGCGTGGTGTTCAAGAACGCCATCGACGTCGACCTGGACGCGAAGTTCCCGGTGATGGAGTTCCGCGAAGCCATGGCCCGCTTCGGCTCGGACAAGCCGGACCTGCGCGTGAAGCTCGAATTCACCGATCTGACCGACGTGATGAAGGACGTCGACTTCAAGGTGTTCTCGGGCCCCGCCAACAGCGACAACGGCCGCGTGGTCGGCCTGCGCGTGCCGGGTGGCAGTGCGATTTCGCGCGGCGAGATCGACGCCTACACCCAGTTCGTCGGCATCTACGGCGCCAAGGGCCTGGCCTGGGTCAAGGTCAACGAAGTCGCCAAGGGCCGTGACGGCCTGCAGTCGCCGATCGTCAAGAACCTGCATGACGCGGCCATTGCCGAGATCCTGAAGCGCACCGGCGCCCAGGACGGCGACATCATCTTCTTCGGCGCCGACAAGGCCAAGGTGGTCAACGACGCCATCGGCGCGCTGCGCCTGAAGATCGGCCACTCGGAATTCGGCAAGGCCAACGGCCTGTTCGAAGACGTGTGGAAGCCGCTGTGGGTGATCGACTTCCCGATGTTCGAGTACGACGAGGAAGACGCGCGCTGGGTCGCCATGCACCACCCGTTCACCAGCCCCAAGGACGAGCACCTGCAGTACCTGGAAACCGACCCGGGCAAGTGCATCGCCAAGGCCTACGACATGGTGCTGAACGGCTGGGAAATGGGCGGCGGTTCGGTCCGTATCTATCGCTCGGACATCCAGAGCAAGGTGTTCCGCGCGCTGAAGATCAGCGACGAGGAAGCCCGCGCCAAGTTCGGCTACCTGCTTGATGCGCTGCAGTATGGCGCACCTCCGCATGGCGGCCTGGCGTTCGGCCTGGACCGTATCGTCACCATGATGGCCGGTGCCGATTCGATCCGCGACGTGATCGCCTTCCCGAAAACCCAGCGCGCCCAGGACCTGCTGACGCAGGCGCCGAGCGCGGTCGACGAAAAGCAGCTGCGCGAACTCCATATCCGCCTGCGCGCCACCGAGCCGAAGACCACGGTCTGAGCCTGACGGTTGCGACCGACAAAAAAACCGCGCCTTGTGGCGCGGTTTTTTCGTTTCTGGTCGAAGTGATTCCGGAGCCGGACAGCGCGCCAAAGTTTCCATTTGTTACTGGTCGGAACATCGCCCGGGCTCGCAGTGTCTCTTTTATCTAGGCGTTGACCGAGCTCCCGCATTCAAGGTGGCCGGCGCGGGAGGAAAATAACGTGAACCTGGATACAGACCTGATCCGCCAGTTCCTGCTGGCCCATGCCGAAACGCTCGTGACCTGGCTGGTGGCCGGCCTGGTCATGATGCTGCTGGCACGCTTCGAGCTGCGCCGCGCGGTACGCAAGTCGGCGCGGGCCATGTCGGAATCGGTGGCAACGACAGTGGCGGCCTGTGTGCCCGACATTGCCCACGCCGCCGCGCAGGCGACCAGCGGGGGGACCGTGGTCGAGCCGGTGGAATCGAAGCGTGCCGACGCCCTGCGCCACGTGGCGCTGGACACCGTGGCCGCCGTGATGGCGCGCGGCCGCTGGCTGGAAGAGCTGGGCAACCTGCGCATTCCCGACGATGCCCTGTTGAGCGGCCAGCGTGCCGCCGGTGCCGATCCGCTGCTGGTGGTGGCGCCGCAGCCCGTGGTGCAGGCCTACCTGTTCGCGCAGCGCACCTTCGAGGAAGAAGCCGCGCGCGTGCAGGACAGCCGCCGCGACGCCCTGCGCCGGCAGGACGCGCTCCGTGCGCTCGAGGCCGAGGCGGCCCACGTCGAGCAGGAGACCGCCAGCATCGTGATGCGCTTCGAACAGGCGAACGCCCGCTCGGCACAGCGTGAGGAAGCCGGCGATCACCAGCGCTTCCTGATCCAGAAGTACAACGCCCTGGGCCAGCGCGAAAAGGAAATCGTCCAGCAGCGCGGCATCCTGCGCGAGCAGGCGCAGGGCAGTGCCGACGACCTGGCATTCCAGGCGCGCGACGCCGCGCTGCGCTACCGGGAAGCGCTTGCGCCGCTGATGCAGCAACTGCGCGAAGCCTGGGGGCACGGCGACGCGCCCGACGTCTTCGACACCTGGCTGAGCATCGACCCGATGCACCCCGAAACCGAACGCGACGCCGCCTGAACGCGGCGGTCATTGGCGTCGCAAGCGGGCGCGGCTGCGCTATCCTTGGGGGTGTCCATCGGACCCATGTTCCATGTCCTACAAGATCCCTGAATCCGTGCTGGTCGTGATCTACACGCCAGATCTCCAAGTGCTGTTGCTGGAGCGCGCCGATCGGCCGGGCTTCTGGCAGTCCGTGACCGGCAGCCTGGACACCCATGACGAGCCGCTGGCGCTGACCGCCGCGCGCGAAGTGTTCGAGGAGACCGGCATCATCGCCGGCGAACACCAGCTCGCCGACTGGCAGCACACCATCCAGTACGACATCTATCCGCAGTGGCGCCACCGGTATGAGGCCGGCGT
The DNA here is from genome assembly GCF_057073755.1 of Cupriavidus sp. C3SS-1. NCBI lineage: Bacteria > Pseudomonadati > Pseudomonadota > Betaproteobacteria > Burkholderiales > Burkholderiaceae > Cupriavidus > Cupriavidus sp. C3SS-1. The sequence continues at coordinate 492,569 of NZ_CP172699.1, forward strand.
CACGCGCAACACCGAACACTGGTTTGGCCTGTGCGTATCCGGGCCGCTGCCCGTGACGCTTGCGCCACGCGAGCACCTGCAGTCGCGCTGGCTGCCATGGGAAGCCGCCGCGCAACAGTGCTTCTCCAGCAGCAACGCGGAGGCGGTGCGCCAGCTTGCCTGGCGCGGTGCGGGCAGGCCGGCCGTCTGTGGAGCGGGTTGATGAAGCTGCGCGTGGTCACCTACAACATCCACAAGGGCGTGACCGGCATTTCGCGCCGCCCCCGAATCCAGAACGTGCGCGCAGGGCTGCAGGCCATGGACGCCGATATCGTGTTCCTGCAGGAGGTCCAGGACCGCAACGACCGACTGGTCGCCGCGGCGCTGTTCGATCCCGAGCACACGCAGCTGAACTACCTGGCCACGGATGCTTACCCGCACTCCGTGTATGGGCGCAACGCTGTCTACGAACATGGCCACCACGGCAACGCGATCCTGTCGCGACATCCGATCCTGATGTCGGAGAACCTCGATATCTCCGATCACCGCTTCGAGCAGCGCGGGCTGTTGCATGCGGTGGCCGACGTGAACGGCAGGGAAGCCCACCTGATCTGCGTGCATTTCGGCCTGTTCGCGCGCAGTCGCGCGCGCCAGGCCGAGGCGCTGGTCGAGCGCGTGCGCAACGTGGTGCCGCCCTCGGCGCCGCTGGTGATCGCCGGCGATTTCAACGACTGGAACCACCGGCTCGACGCGCAGATCTGCAACACGCTTGGCGCGGTGGAAGCGTCTCACGCACGCGGCGCGCGCCTGCATACGTTTCCGAGCCACATGCCGTGGTGGCAACTCGACCGCATCTACGTGCGCGGCTTCGAGATCGAGCGGGCGCATGCCCTGACCGGGCGCGACTGGGCGCAGCGCTCGGACCACGTGCCGCTGGTGGCGGAGCTGGCACAGAACGCCGATGACGGCAGCGCGGCCGGCGGGAAGGCCGCCTAGCCGGTTTGGGCCTGGTCCAGCCGGCTGTGGATGAACTGAAAGATCGCGTCGGGATCGCCCAGGTCCAGCACCGGCAGGGACGTCATCTGCGCCACGGCTTGCGGCGCATCGGTGGCCACGGCGACCACACCAGGTACTTCATCCCATAGGGGCGCACGCCCCAGCGATGGGCGAAACACTTCGAGCTTCGGGAAATCGCTGCGTTTGTAGCCTTCGACCAGGACCAGGTCGGTATCCGCCGGCAGCACGGCGAGCGCATCGTCGAGTTCCGGCGACGGGACATCCTCGGGGTAATGGCGCATCAGCGTCAAGTGTCGCGCGCCGACCAGCACCACATTGCTGCAGCCGGACTCGCGCATGCGCCAGGAGTCCTTGCCCGGTGTATCGGGGTCGAAGCCGTGGTGCGTGTGCTTGATGCCGTTGACCCGCATGCCGGTGGCGACGAAGCGCGGGATCAGCGCGTCGAGCAGCGTGGTCTTGCCGCTGCCCGACGAGCCGGTGATGCCGAATACCTTCACAGTGCTGTCCCTGGGTGCCTGAGTGCATCGACGATAGCAGAGATGCGCCGCACGATGTGCAGATGGCGCCTTGTGTTCCATAATCGCGTCATGTCACGGATATCCGACACCGACAAGCTGGCCGCCACGCGTGCCGCCGCCGTGGCGCAGGTTGCGGCGCGGGACGGCGACACCGGCACCACGGCCGCGCCCGCGGGACGGCGGCGCCTGCTGCGCTGGGCCGGTAGGCATAGCAAGCCGGTGGGGGGCAATCAGGTACGCCTGCTCAGCGGGGGGGGCGATTTCTTCCCGGCGCTGATCGAGGCCATCGATGCAGCGGCCTTCCAGGTCATCGTCGAGACCTATATCTATGCCGACGACGACGTCGGCCGCGCCGTCAGCGACGCGCTGGTCCGTGCGGTGGCGCGCGGCGTATCGGTACGGCTCACGGTGGACGGTTTCGGTGCCGGCGACATGTCCGGGGAGCTCGCGCAGCGCCTGCGGGACGGCGGCGTGCAACTGCGTGTCTACCGCGTCCTGAGCGGCTTTCGGCTGGCGCGCCGGCACCTGCGCCGCCTGCACCGCAAGCTGGCGGTGATTGACCGGCGCGTGGCGTTCGTGGGTGGCATCAACATCATCGACGACTACAATCACGGGCCATTCGAGCAGGCAGGGCTGGGGGCCCGCTACGACTTCGCCGTCGAAGTCAGCGGGCCGCTGGTGGACCGCATTGCACTGACGGCCGAACGGCTGTGGTGGCGGCTCTCGCTGCGCGGCGAATTGCACGACGTGGGCCTGGCGGGCGCGGCGGCGGGCTACCCGCTCGTCACCGACCTGCCGCCACGGCGGGACACCGCGGGCGGCGTGCTGGCGGCGCTGCTGCTGCGCGACAATCTGCGCAACCGCCGCACCATCGAGCGCGAATACCTGCGCGCGCTGGGCGTGGCCCGTGACGACGTGATCCTGGCCAACGCGTATTTCCTGCCCGGCCACAAGATGCGGCGCGCGCTGCTCGCGTGCCGCGCCCGCGGCGTGCGGGTACGATTGCTGTTGCAGGGCAGGGTCGAATACCGTCTCCAGCATTTCGCTACGCATGCGCTCTATGCCAGCTTGCTGGACGCCGGTGTCGAGATCTACGAGTACGCCGAAAGCTTCCTGCACGCCAAGGTCGGCGTGGTCGATCAGTCGTGGGCCACGGTCGGGTCGAGCAATATGGATCCGTTCAGCCTGCTGCTCGCGCGCGAGGCCAACGTCTGCATTTATGATCCGGCCTTCGCCGCCGGCTTGCGTGGGGAACTGGAGCGGGCCATCGCGCAGTGCAGCGTGCGCGTCATGCCCGAAGCCCATGCACGCCGCTCTTCGCTAAGGCGCGTCGCGAACTGGGCGGCGTACATGGTGTTGCGCTTTGGCGTCGTCATCGCCGGCGTGACGGGGCGCTACTAGGGCGGCGCACGACGTATTGCTTCGCAGCACGATGCAGTCTGCGTGGCTTGAAGCAACAGGCGGCGCGATGATGTTGCAACGCAGCCTGTTTAGAAACGTGGGTCTAATTAAAAGCTTGATGGCAACGGGGCGCGAAAGAATAATCTGAACGACCGTTCTTTTTTGGCTTAGACTGCGTGCATTCGCGGCGAAAACCGGCATTTCAGCGGCCGCCGCATGCAATAAGCAACGTCAGGGTCATACGTGGTGCCCAGTGAAGGCGCCACAAGAACGGAGAAATAATTATGCGACACCAGTCAGCTCGTCTTGAATCCGCCACCGCTTCCCCCGCGCCGATGCGCAAGGGGGAGATGACGCGCGTGGCGATTCTGGATGCCGCACTGGAATTGTCGTCCCGCGACGGGCTCGAAGGTCTGACCATCGGGCTGTTGGCGGAACGCATGCAGATGAGCAAGAGCGGCGTCTTCGCGCATTTCGGTTCGCGCGAAGACCTGCAGGTGGAAGTTGTGCGCGAGTATCACCGGCGGTTCGAGCAGGAGGTGTTTTACCCTTCTCTGCATGAGCCGCGCGGGCTGCCTCGGCTGTGGTCGATGGTGCGCCGGTGGATGGAGAAACGCATCCAGGAAGTGACGACGGGATGCATCTACATCAGCGGCGCCGTCGAGTACGACGACCGCGCGGAAAGCCTGGTGCGTGACGAGCTGGTCAAGAGCGTCAGCATCTGGCGATCGGCGCTGACGCGTGCCATCAGCCAGGCCAAGGAAGAGGGGCACCTGCGCGCGGACAGCGATCCGCGCCTGATGCTGTTCGAGATGTACAGCCTTGAACTGGGCCTGCATCACGACGCACGTTTCCTGCGCCTGCCGGACAGCGCCGAGCTTGCCATGGTCGCGCTCAACAAACTGATTCAGTCTTACCGTACCTGAGGCTGTCGCGTACGGACCGTGTCACCCGCCTGTCGGGTGGCGCACGGGCGGCGTGGCGGCATCGTGAAACTCCAAGGAGCTTTTGATGGGCCAGTACACCGCACCGTTGCGCGACATGCAGTTTGTGCTTCATGAACTGCTCGGCGCCGAAGCCGAACTCAAGGCGATGCCGCCGCACGCGGACATCGACGCGGACACCATCAACCAGGTCATCGAGGAAGCCGGCAAGTTCTGCTCGGACATGGTGTTCCCGCTCAACCAGGTGGGCGACCGCGAAGGCTGCACCTACGTCGGCGACGGCGTGGTGAAGGCGCCGACCGGCTTCAAGGAAGCCTACGACCAGTACGTGGAAGCCGGCTGGCCGGCGCTGGCTTGCGACCCGGCCTTCGGGGGGCAGGGCCTGCCGATCGTGGTTAACAACGTGCTGTACGAGATGCTGAACTCGGCCAGCCAGGCGTGGACCATGTACCCGGGCCTGTCGCACGGCGCCTACGAGGCGCTGCACGCGCACGGCACGCCGGCGTTGCAGCAGGCGTACCTGCCCAAGCTGGTATCGGGCGTGTGGACCGGCACCATGTGCCTGACCGAGCCGCATTGCGGCACCGACCTCGGCATCCTGCGCACGAAAGCCGAACCACAGGCCGACGGTTCCTACCTGCTGACCGGCACCAAGATCTTTATCTCCGCCGGTGAGCACGACCTCGCCGAGAACATCATCCATTTGGTGCTGGCGCGCCTGCCGGACGCCCCACAGGGCACCAAGGGCATCTCGCTGTTCGTCGTGCCGAAGTTCATTCCGGACGCGAGCGGCAACCCCGGCCAGCGCAACGGCATCCAGTGCGGCTCGATCGAGCACAAGATGGGCATCCACGGCAATGCCACCTGCGTGATGAACCTCGATGGCGCGCGCGGCTGGCTGGTGGGCGAGGCCAACAAGGGCCTGAACGCGATGTTCGTGATGATGAATGCCGCGCGCCTGGGCGTCGGCGCGCAGGGCCTGGGCCTGACCGAAGTCGCGTACCAGAACTCGGTGGCCTACGCCAAGGATCGCCTGCAGATGCGTGCGCTGACCGGCCCGAAGGCGCCGGACAAGCCGGCCGACCCGATCATTGTGCATCCGGACGTGCGTCGCATGCTGCTGACGCAGAAGGCCTATGCCGAAGGCGGCCGCGCGTTCAGCTACTGGACCGCGCTGCAGATCGACCGCGAACTGTCGCACCCCGACGAGGCCGTGCGCAAGCAGGCCGGCGACCTGGTGGCGCTGCTGACGCCGGTGATCAAGGCCTTCCTGACCGACAACGCATTCACCAGCACCAACGAAGGCATGCAGGTGTTCGGCGGCCACGGCTACATCTCCGAATGGGGCATGGAGCAGTACGTGCGCGACGCCCGCATCAACATGATCTACGAGGGCACCAACACCATCCAGGCGCTGGACCTGCTGGGCCGCAAGATCCTCGGCGACATGGGCGCCAGGATGAAGGCCTTCGGCAAGATCGTGCAGGCGTTCGTCGAGGAAGAGGGCACCAACGAAGCGATGCAGGAGTTCATCAACCCGCTTGCCGACCTGGGCGACAAGGTGCAGAAGCTGACCATGGAAATCGGCATGAAGGCCATGGGCAATGCAGACGAAGTGGGCGCCGCCGCGGTGCCGTACCTGCGTGTGGTGGGCCACCTGGTGTTCTCGTACTTCTGGGCCCGCATGGCCAAGATCGCGCTCGAAAAAGAAGGCGGCGGCGACAAGTTCTACACCGCCAAGCTGGCGACGGCGCGTTTCTACTTTGCCAAGCTGCTGCCGGAGACGGCCGGCGAGATCCGCAAGGCGCGGGCCGGCTCGGCCACGCTGATGGCGCTGGACGCCGACCTGTTCTGACGGCCTGATTGCCTGCCCTCTCTCCTCATGACAGGAGGGAGGGGTCGCCCTTCATCAAAACGCTCACATCCATCAGGAGCGCTCATGTCCAATTTCATCGTCAAGAAAGTCGCCGTGCTCGGCGCCGGCGTCATGGGGGCGCAGATCGCCGCCCATCTCGTCAACGCGCGCGTGCCGGTGGTGCTGTTCGACCTGCCGGCCAAGGAAGGCCCCAAGAGCGGGATCGCGCTGCGCGCCATCGAGAACCTGAAGAAGCTCTCGCCCGCGCCGCTGGGCATCAAGGACGAGGCCGGCCTGATCCAGGCCGCCAACTACGAAGACGATATCGCCCTGCTCGAGGAATGCGACGTGGTGATCGAGGCGATCGCCGAGCGCATGGACTGGAAGCACGACCTGTACAAGAAGGTCGCGCCGCATCTTGGCGCAAATACCATCTTCGCGAGCAATACCTCTGGTTTGTCGATCACGGAACTGTCCGATGGCTTCGACGCCGACCTGAAGGCGCGCTTCTGCGGGGTGCACTTCTTCAACCCGCCGCGCTACATGCACCTGGTCGAGCTGATCCCGACCGCGACCACGCAGCCGGAGATCCTCGACAAGCTCGAAGCCTTCCTGACCACCACGTTGGGCAAGGGCGTGGTGCGCGCGAAGGACACGCCCAACTTCATCGCCAACCGCGTGGGCATCTTCTCGATCCTGGCAGTGTTCGCCGAGGCCGAGAAATTCGGCATTCCGTTCGACATCGTCGACGACCTGACCGGCTCGAAACTGGGCCGCGCCAAGTCGGCCACGTTCCGCACCGCCGACGTGGTGGGCCTGGACACCATGGCTCACGTGATCAAGACCATGCAAGACAACCTGCATGACGATCCGTTCGCGCCGGTCTACAAGACTCCGGCCGTGCTGAAAGGGCTGGTCGATGCAGGCGCGTTGGGCCAGAAGACGGGTGCCGGCTTCTACAAGAAGGAAGGCAAGGCGATCAAGGTGCTCGACGCCAAGACCGGCCAGTATGTCGAGTCGGGCAAGAAGGCCGACGAGATCGTCGTGCGCATGCTCAAGAAGGCGCCGGCGGAGCGCATCAAGCTGCTGCGCGAATCGACCAATCCGCAGGCGCAGTTCCTGTGGTCGGTGTTCCGTGACGTGTTCCACTACATCGCGGTGTACCTCGAACAGATCGCCGGTTCGGCGGCCGATGTCGACCTGGCAATCCGCTGGGGCTTCGGCTGGAACTCGGGTCCGTTCGAGGACTGGCAAGCCGCCGGCTGGAAGCAGGTGGCCGAGTGGGTGAAGGAAGATATCGGCGCAGGCAAGGCGCTGTCCAATGCGCCGATGCCCGCGTGGGTGTTCGAAGGACCCGTGGCCGAGAACCAGGGCGTGCATGCGGCGCAGGGTTCGTGGGCGCCGGCCACGCAGCAGTTCATCGCGCGCAGCACGCTGCCGGTCTATCGGCGCCAGGTATTCCGCGCCGCGCTGGCGGGCACGGCCGCCGTGGATCCACGCAAGGCCGGCCGCACCGTCGAGGAGAACGACGCCGTGCGCATCTGGGTCGCCGAGGGCGAGGACGATGTGCTGGTGGTCTCGTTCAAGAGCAAGATGAACACCATCGGGCCGGACGTGATCGACGGCCTGACGCGCGCAATCGATCTTGCTGAAGCCGAATACAAGGGACTGGTCGTGTGGCAGCCGACATCGCTGCAGCTTGGCGCGCCGGGCGGCCCGTTCTCCGCGGGCGCCAACCTGGAAGCCGCGATGCCGGCCTTCATGATGGGCGGCGCCAAGGGCATCGAGCCCTTCGTGAAGAAATTCCAGGACGGCATGATGCGCGTGAAGTATGCGGCGGTGCCCGTGGTATCGGCCGCATCGGGCATTGCGCTGGGCGGCGGCTGCGAACTGATGCTGCATTCGGCGGCACGCGTGGCGGCGCTGGAAACCTATATCGGCCTGGTGGAAGTGGGCGTGGGCCTGGTGCCCGCCGGCGGCGGTTTGAAGGAAGCAGCATTGGCGGCAGCGCGCGCAGCGCAGGCGGCCGGCAGCACCAACTACCTGCAGTTCCTGACCAGCCGCTTCCAGAACGCGGCGATGGCCAAGGTGTCCGGATCGGCGCTCGAAGCCCGCCAGATGGGCTACCTGCGGGACTTGGACAAGGTCGTCTTCAACGTGCACGAACTGCTCCATGTAGCGCTGAACCAGGTGCGCGCGCTGGCCGACGCCGGCTATCGCGCGCCGCTGCCGGCACTGGTGCCGGTGGCCGGCCGCTCGGGCATTGCGACCATCAAGGCCTCGCTGGTCAATATGCGCGACGGCGGCTTTATTTCCGCGCACGATTTCCTGATCGCCGCGCGCATCGCCGAAGTGGTGTGCGGCGGCGACGTCGAGGCCGGCTCGCTCGTCAGCGAGCAATGGCTGCTCGCGCTCGAGCGCAAGGCCTTCGTCGACCTGCTCGGCACCAGCAAGACGCAGGAACGCATCATGGGCATGCTGCAGACCGGCAAGCCCGTCCGCAACTAAGGCAGCGAGGAACCGACATCATGAAACAACTGCAAGACGCCTACATCGTTGCCGCGACCCGCACGCCGATCGGCAAGGCGCCGAAGGGCGCGTTCAAGAATACGCGCCCGGACGACCTGCTGGCGATGATCCTCAAGGCCGCCGTGGCGCAGGTGCCGTCGCTCGACCCGGCGCTGATCGAAGACGCCATCGTCGGCTGTGCGATTCCCGAAGCGCAGCAGGGCCTGAACGTGGCGCGCATCGGCGCGCTGCTGTCGGGCCTGCCGAACACCGTGGGCGGCATCACCGTCAACCGCTTCTGCGCCTCGGGCCTGAGCGCGGTGGCGATGGCCGCGGACCGCATCCGCGTGGGTGAATCCGATGTGATGATCGCCGCCGGCGTGGAATCGATGAGCATGGTGCCGATGATGGGCAACTCGCCGTCGATGTCGCCCGACATCTTCACGCGCGACGAGAACGTTGGCATTGCCTATGGCATGGGCCTGACCGCCGAGAAGGTCGCGCAGCAATGGCAGGTCAGCCGCGAAGACCAGGATGCGTTCTCGCTGGCCTCGCACCAGAAGGCCATTGCCGCGCAGCAGGCGGGGGAATTCAACGATGAAATCACGCCGATCGAGATTGTCGAGAAGTTCCCGAACCTGGCCAGCGGCGAGGTCAGCGTCAAGACGCGCACCATCGCGCTGGACGAAGGTCCGCGCCTCGATACCTCGCTCGAAGGCCTCGGCAAGCTGCGCCCGGTGTTCGCCAACAAGGGCAGCGTGACCGCCGGCAACAGCTCGCAGACGTCCGATGGTGCCGGCGCGCTGATCCTGGTGTCCGAGAGGATCCTGAAGCAGTTCAACCTGGTGCCGCTCGCGCGCTTCGTGTCGTTCGCGGTGCGCGGCGTGCCGCCGCAGATCATGGGGATCGGTCCGAAGGAAGCGATTCCCGCGGCGCTGAAGGCTGCAGGCCTGACGCAAGACCAGATCGGCTGGATCGAGCTGAACGAGGCCTTTGCCGCGCAGTCGCTGGCAGTCATGCGCGACCTGGAGCTTGATCCGGCCAGGGTCAATCGCATGGGCGGTGCCATTGCGCTGGGCCACCCGCTCGGCGCGACCGGTGCGATCCGTTCGGCCACCGTGGTGCATGCGCTGCGTCGCCACAACCTGCAGTACGGCATGGTGACCATGTGCGTGGGCACGGGCATGGGCGCAGCCGGGATCTTCGAGCGCGTCTGACGCAGCGTGCCAGATGGGGGGCTGCCTTGGCGGCGCCCCATCCCGTCATTGCAGCCACGTATCACCACGAGAGGCATTCATGAGCATCAGCACCAGCATTGACCAGGGCATCCTGACGATCGAATTCGATCGTGCAGAGAAGAAGAACGCCATCACGGCGGCAATGTACCAGGCCATGGCCGATGCGCTGCGCGCGGCCGAGGCGGACAGCACGGTGCGCGTCATCCTGATTCGCGGCAAGGACGAGATCTTCACCGCCGGCAATGACCTCGAAGATTTCATGCAGCGCCCGCCGACAGGCAGTGAAGGCACCGAGCCGGCACCGGTGTTCCAGTTCCTGGACCAGATCAGCCACGCGAGCAAGCCCATCGTCGCGGCAGTCAGCGGTGCGGCCGTGGGGGTCGGCACCACGCTGCTGCTGCATTGCGATTTCGTCTATGCATCTGAAACGGCCAAGCTGTCGCTGCCGTTCACGCAGCTGGGCCTGTGCCCGGAGGCGGCATCCAGCCTGCTGCTGCCGCGGTTGCTCGGCTACCAGCGCGCCGCCGAGAAGCTGATGCTGGGCGAGCCGTTCGGCGCGCAGGAAGCGCACCAGCTTGGTCTTGTCACACGCGTGCTGCCGGTGGCGGAACTGCACGCCTTTGCACTGCAGCAGGCGCGCAAGCTGGCCGCGCTGCCGGCCTCGTCGCTGCGCGAGACCAAGCGGCTGATGAAGGGCAATGACGTGGCGGCCGTCGAGAAGAAGATGGCCGAGGAGGGCGAGGTGTTCCGGCGCATGCTGGTGGCACCGGAAGCGAAGGAGGCGTTCACGGCGTTCTTCGAGAAACGCAAGCCGGATTTTACGAAGTTCAGCTGAACGGCTGAGGGCGTTTCTTCTACTGTGGGCTTGCTCTCCTCTCCCATCAAGGGAAGAGGGGAAACAACAATCGGCAAGATGATTCTGCCGACCTTCAGCCTTACTCCGCCGGCAACACTCTCGGCTGGCGGCTCTCATCCGTCGCCACATACGTCAGCGTGGCTTCCGTCACCTTGACGATCTCATTGCTGTGCCGCATGCGCTGCGCATAGACCTCGACCGATACCGTGATCGAGGTGCGGCCGGTCTTCTCGATCTCGGCATAAAAGCTCACCAGGTCGCCGACAAACACGGGGTGCTTGAACAGGAAGGAATTCACGGCCACCGTGGCCACGCGGCCCTGGGCGCGTTCGACCGCGGGAATGGATCCGGCGATGTCCACCTGCGCCATGATCCAGCCGCCGAACACGTCGCCATGCACATTGGCATCGGCGGGCATCGGGACAACGCGCAGTGCGGGGCTCTTGCCGGCTGGCAGGGCTGGGACGGTATGGGGCGAGTTCATGGCGGGAAACCGGAAAGGAAGGGAAGGCGGCAATCGCGCCGAGCGGACGCACCCGGGAGGCGCCCTGCCGGCCGGCGCGATCTCTGCGACAATCGGCCATTAGCCTGAATTCTATCGTATGCGCCGCTATTCCACGACCGCGGAACCGCCCCCCGCAAAGCCCGCCACGCTCTTCCCCGGCCAACGCCAGCCGCGCAGCGACTGGCAGACCGTACGCAACCTGGTGCCCTATGTCTGGCACTACAAGTGGCGCGTGATGCTTGCGCTGGTCTGCCTGGTGGCGGCCAAGGTCGCGAACCTGGGCGTGCCGGTGCTGATGAAGCGGCTGATCGACAGCATGAACATCACCGCCGGCGACCCGCGCGCGCTGCTGGTGGTGCCGGTCGGGCTGATCGTGGCCTATGGCGTGTTGCGGCTGTCGTCCACGCTGTTCACGGAGTTGCGGGAAATCCTCTTTTCCAAGGTGACGCAGAGCGCGGTGCGGGAAATCGCGCTGCAGGTGTTTCGCCATCTGCACGCGCTGTCGCTGCGCTTTCACCTGGACCGGCAGACCGGCGGCATGAGCCGCGATATCGAGCGCGGCACGCGCGGCATCCAGTCGCTGATCTCGTACTCGCTGTACAGCATCCTGCCGACGCTGGTGGAGATGGCGCTGGTGCTCGGCTTCTTCGTGCTGCACTACGACATCTGGTTTGCCGCCATCACGGGCTGCGCGCTGGTGGGCTATATCGTCTTCACCATCGTCGTGACCGAATGGCGCACGCATTTCCGCCGCAAGATGAACGAGCTCGATTCGCGCGCGAACCAGAAGGCGATCGATTCGCTGCTGAACTTCGAGACGGTCAAGTACTTCGGCAACGAAGAGTACGAGACGCAGCGCTATGACGAGAACCTGCGCCACTACCGCACCGCGGCGATCCGTTCGCAGAACTCGCTGTCGTTCCTGAATTTCGGCCAGCAGACCATCATCGCGGCGGGACTGATCCTGATCCTGTGGCGCGCCACCGTGGGCGTGGTCGCGGGCAAGCTGACGCTCGGCGACCTGGTGCTGGTCAACACGCTGATGATCCAGCTCTATATCCCGCTGAACTTCCTCGGCGTGATCTACCGCGAGATCAAGCAGGCCACCACCGACATGGACCGCATGTTCGTGCTGCTGGGCACGCACCAGGAGGTGGCCGACACCGCGGGCGCTCAGCAGCTCAGGGTGCAGGGCGCGGAAGTGCGCTTCCGCCATGTGCGCTTCGGCTATGAATCGAATCGGGTGATTCTCGACGATGTCGATTTCACGATCGCGGCGGGCACCACCACGGCAGTGGTGGGGCACAGCGGCTCGGGCAAGTCGACGCTCGCGCGCCTGCTGTTCCGCTTCTATGACGTCAGCGACGGCGCCATCCTGATCGACGGGCAGGACATGCGCGAGATCACGCAGGACAGCCTGCGCCGGTCGATCGGCATCGTGCCGCAGGATACGGTGCTGTTCAACGACAGCATCTTCTACAACATCGCCTATGGCCGGCCCGATGCCACCCATGACGAAGTCATCGCCGCCGCGCGCGCGGCACAGATCGACCAGTTCATCCGCGAACTGCCGCAGGGCTACGACACGCCCGTCGGCGAACGCGGCCTCAAGCTGTCGGGCGGGGAAAAGCAGCGCGTGGCCATCGCCCGGACGCTGCTGAAGAATCCGCCGATCCTGGTGTTCGACGAGGCGACCTCCGCGCTGGACTCGCGCACCGAGCAGGCCATCCAGGCCGAACTGATGCGGCTCGCGCAGAACCGCACCACGCTCCTGATCGCGCACCGCTTGTCCACCGTGGTTCATGCCGACCAGATCCTGGTGATGGACCATGGGCGCATCGTCGAGCGCGGCACCCACGCCGAGCTGATGCGCGCAGGCGGCCGCTATGCGGAGATGTGGGAAATCCAGGCGCGCAGTGCGGCACGCGGCGAAGCGGTACGGGACGAACTGGCGATCGACGTCGGCGACGCCACGCAGGACGCCTGAGCGCCGACGCTACGCATAATCAAGCGGCAACGCCGTGGTGTACTTGATCTGTTCCATCGCAAAGCTGGAACTCACGTCGGCGAGTTCCGATCCCTGGATCAGCTTCTTGTACACGCGGTCATAGGCGGCGATGTCCGGCACCACCACGCGCAGCAGGTAATCGGTGTCGCCGGCCATGCGGTAGAACTCGGTCACTTCCGGAATCGAGGCCACCAGCGCATGGAACTGCTTGAGCCATTTGACGTTGTGCTGGCTCGTGCGGACCGAGACGAACACCGTCACGCCGGCATTCAGCTTGCCGGCATCAAGCAGCGCTACGCGCTTGCGGATCAGGCCGGCTTCCTCGAGCTTCTGGATGCGGCGCCAGCACGGTGTGGAAGTCAGCCCGACGCGTTCACCGATCTCGGCCACCGGCACCGTGGCGTCTTCCTGCAGGATGGCAAGGATCTGTTTGTCGTAGCGGTCCATCGGTGTATGCGGTATTCCCTGAAGTCTTGGCCCTTGGCGCCGCTACCGGGCGGCGTGTCAGGCGTCGATGGTGTCAACCAGCAGGTTGACGCCGGTGGAGATGTGGTCGTGGTCCACGCCGTACACATGCAGCGACACGGCAACGCTGTCGCTGGCATTGCCAAGCGCATGGATGTGCTGCAAGCCTGCCGGCACGCTGAAGGTGGCGCCGGCATGGCGCTCGACGCTGCCGCTCTGCGCGGCGCGGCGGGTGGAAGGGTTCCACTGGTAGTGGCGCTCGCTCAGCGTGCCATGCAGCACGCGGTAGGCGCACCAGGTGCGATGCCCGTGCACCGGGCTGGACTGCCCGGGGCGCCAGACCAGCAACATGGCCGAAAACCGCGCGAGCGGATCGGCATAGACCAGGTGGCGCGTGTAGGCGTGCGGGCTGCCCAGCAGCGCGCCGGGCGGCAGGCAGGCCAGCAGCGTATCGGCGTCCGGCAGGCAGCTGTCGAGATGGTTGGCCACCATGCGGGCGCTGTGCGCGAAGGTGGCCTCCATGCTGAGCGCAAGCTGGCCCAGCGGGCCGGCGTGGACGGCGGGCGTGCCGCCTGCGGCGGCTGGACTGGGTGGCATGGCGGGCTCCGTGGTGTTCTGGGTATAGGGAAATCATAGGAGCGGCCGCAGAGCAAAGGCATGCATTCTGTCGTCGGATGCTGTGATACCTTGCAATCCAATGCTCGTAATATACCAATTGATGGAATGACATTCCACTCCACATCATTTACACGAAATAGGTTGCATGCCAGTGCCACCGGCGCCCGGGCCGGTGGATAATCCGCGTCATGGAAATCAAATGGCTTGAAGACTTCGTCAGCCTGGCCGAGACGCACAGCTTCTCGCGCTCGGCCGAACTGCGGCATGTCACCCAGCCGGCGTTTTCACGCCGGATACAGTCGCTGGAGGCGTGGGTCGGTACGGAACTGATCGACCGCTCCAGCTACCCGACCAGCCTGACCGCCGCCGGCAAGGTGTTCTACGAGCAGGCACTGGCGATGCTGGCGCAGGTCAGCGAGACGCGGGCGCTGATGCGCGGCCAGCGTTCATCCAACGCGCAGGTGCTGGAATTTGCCGTGCCGCACACGTTGTCGCTGACGTTCTTTCCGGAATGGCTCAAGGCGCTGGAGCGCAAGGTCGGCACGCTGCCGTGCCGGCTGCGCGCGCTCAACGTGCACGACGCGGTGCTGATGCTGGTGGAGGGCGGCTGCGACCTGGTGATGGTCTACCACCACGCGCGGCAGGCGATCCAGCTCGATCCGTCACGCTATGACATGCTGGTGCTCGGCATGGAACGGCTGTCCCCTTACAGCGTGCCCGACAGCACCGGCAAGCCGCTGTACCGGCTGCCCGGCACGGACAAGAAACCGGTGCCGTTCCTGAGCTACACGCCCAATGCCTTCCTCGGCCGCATGGTCGACATGCTGCTCGCCGATACCTCGGAAGAACTCAAGCTCGACAAATGCTACGAAACGGACATGGCCGAGGCGCTCAAGGTCATGGCGCTGTCTGGCCACGGCATGGCGTTCCTGCCCGAGAGCGCGGTGCGCGACGACGTGGCACAGGGCCGGCTGGTGCGGGCAGAGTCCGCACGCGGGCTGCCACTGTCGATCGATATGGAGATCCGGCTGTACCGCGAGCGTCCGGGCGAGAACGGCAATGACCGGCGGGCCACGGCGGCACGGAGGAAGCGGCAGCTGGTGGATCAGGTGTGGTCGACACTGGTGCCGGCGCAGACGCCGGCTTAGCGTTGTCTTGCTCCCTCTCGCGCAAGCGGGAGAGGGAGCACGCTCGTGGCTTGCATCGGCCGGCACTCAATTGATCATTGGTTGGAAAACGTTATGCGCATTTTGCATGAGCGGATGAGCAAACGGCATTGGATTCCGAACTGGCCCCACGCCTAAGCTTGCGGGCATTCTCCACCCCGGAACCCACCCGATGTCTTCCGCAGCACCGACTCAAATTGCTGGCCAAAAGCACGCACTGCCGTCCTACCTCAACGCCGACAATCTCGGCCCCTGGGGCATCTATCTGCAACAAGTCGACCGTGTCACGCCTTACCTGGGCTCGCTGGCACGCTGGGTTGAAACCCTCAAGCGCCCCAAGCGCGCGCTGATCGTCGACGTACCCATCGAGCTGGACAATGGCACCATCGCCCACTACGAGGGCTATCGTGTGCAGCACAACCTGTCGCGCGGCCCGGGCAAGGGCGGCGTGCGTTTCCACCAGGACGTGACGCTTTCGGAAGTGATGGCGCTGTCGGCGTGGATGTCGGTCAAGAACGCCGCGGTGAACGTGCCCTACGGCGGCGCCAAGGGCGGTATCCGGGTGGATCCGCGCACGCTGTCGCACGCCGAGCTGGAGCGCCTGACGCGCCGTTACACCAGCGAAATCAACATCATCATCGGGCCGAGCAAGGACATCCCGGCGCCGGACGTCAACACCAATGCCCAAGTGATGGCGTGGATGATGGATACGTACTCGATGAACTCCGGCAGCACGTCCACCGGCGTCGTGACCGGCAAGCCGATCTCGCTGGGCGGATCGCTCGGCCGCCATGAGGCGACTGGCCGCGGCGTGTTCGTGGTCGGCTCCGAGGCCGCGCGCAATATCGGCCTGGAGATCAAGGGCGCCCGCGTGGCGGTGCAGGGCTTCGGCAACGTCGGCGCTGTCGCCGCCAAGCTGTTCCAGGAAGCCGGCGCCAAGGTGGTGGCCGTGCAGGACCACCGCACCACGCTGTACAACCCGGCCGGCCTCGACGTGCCGGCGATGATGGAATACGCCTCGCACAGCGGCACCATCGACGGCTACAAGGCCGAAGTCATCTCGTCGGAACAGTTCTGGCAGTTGGACTGCGACATCCTGATCCCGGCCGCGCTCGAAGGCCAGATCACGGCGCAGAACGCGCCCCAGATCCAGGCAAAGCTGGTCATCGAAGGTGCAAACGGCCCCACCACGCCGCAGGCTGATGACATCCTGCGCGAGCGCAATATCCTGGTGGCACCGGACGTGATTGCCAACGCCGGCGGTGTGACCGTGTCCTACTTCGAGTGGGTGCAGGACTTCTCAAGCTTCTTCTGGACCGAAGAGGAAATCAACCAGCGCCTGGTACGGATCATGCAAGAGGCATTCCGCGCGATCTGGCAGGTGGCGCAGGACAACAAGGTAACGCTGCGCACGGCCGCGTTTATCGTGGCCTGTTCGCGGATCCTGCAAGCGCGCGAAATGCGCGGCCTGTATCCCTGATGCAAACGCCGTTGCGCCGAGACGTTGATTGGTGCGACGCAGCAACATGGCAATAACCGCCTGACGCGGCCCGAGGATTTGTCTCAGGGCCGCGTTGTCGTATCCGGCAACGGGTGCGCACCTATGCCTTGAATTCCACTTCTAGGAGTAAAACCCAGTTGTTTTGAGCGGGATGCTGCGCAATACTGTTTCATCTGTGGGACATTCGTCATTAGAATCCCGCCTTTCTCTCTTCATGGTCAAGGAGATGTTATGAAATTTGCCAAGTTGGCTTCCCTGATGCTGGCCGCTGGCCTGGTGTGCGGTACCGCACAGGCAGCCGAGCAACTGACGGGCACGCTGAAGAAGATCAAAGATACCGGTGTGATTACGCTTGGCGTGCGAGATTCGTCGATCCCCTTCAACTACAACCTCGGCGGCGTCCGTCAGGTCGGCTATTCCTACGATATCAACATGAAGATCGTGGAAGCCATCAAGGACCAGCTCAAGATGCCGAACCTGCAGGTGAAGGAAATCCCGATCACCTCGCAGAACCGCATCACGCTGTTGCAGAACGGCACCATCGACATCGAGTGCGGCTCGACCACCAACAACCTGGAGCGCCAGAAGCAGGTTTCCTTCACGGATTCCATCTTCATCATCGGCACGCGCATCATGGTGAAGAAGGATGGCGGCATCAAGGACTGGGCCGACCTGAAGGGCAAGAACGTGGTGACCACGGCCGGCACCACCTCCGAGCGCCTGCTGCGCAAGATGAACGATGACCAGAAGCTGGGCATGAACATCATCAGCACCAAGGACCATGGCCAGTCGTTCCTGACGCTGGAATCGGGCCGCGCGGTGGCATTCATGATGGACGACGCGCTGCTGTATGGCGAGCGCGCCAAGGCCAAGAACCCGGCCGACTGGATCGTGGTCGGCAAGCCGCAATCGCGCGAGGCCTATGGCTGCATGATCCGCAAGGACGACCCGCAGTTCAAGAAGGTTTCCGACAACGTCATCGCCGGCATGATGAAGGACGGCTCCATCAACACGCTGTATACCAAGTGGTTCATGCAGCCGGTGCCGCCGAAGGGGCTGAATCTCGATTTCCCGCTGTCGGAAGACATGAAGGCGCTCATCAAGAGCCCGAACGACAAGGCGCTCGACTGACCTGCTGAAATCAGGCGTGCGAAACGGAAGGCGAGTCCTTCCGTTTCTTTTTGAGGACGCATCATGAACTACAACTGGCATTGGGGAGTATTCCTCGAGCAGGCGGCCCAGAACGAGACCTACCTGGACTGGATGATTTCCGGCCTGAAGGTCACGGTTGCGCTCGGGCTATCGTCCTGGGTCATCGCGCTCGCCATCGGCTCCGTGCTTGGTGTGCTGCGCACCGTGCCCAACAAGTGGCTGTCGGGCCTTGCCGCGGCCTATGTCGAGCTCTTCCGCAACATTCCGCTGCTGGTGCAGCTGTTCATCTGGTACTTCGTCGGCCCCGAGCTGCTGCCCGGCGGCGAGGCCATCAAGCAGATGAACCCGTTCACCCAGCAGTTCCTGGCCGCCATGCTGTGCCTGGGCACCTTCACCGCGGCCCGGGTCTGCGAGCAGGTGCGCTCGGGCATCAATTCGCTGCCGCGCGGCCAGCGCAACGCGGGCCTAGCCATGGGTTTCACGCTGCCGCAGACCTATCGCTTCGTGCTGCTGCCGATGGCCTTCCGCGTCATCGTGCCGCCGCTGACGTCCGAGTTCCTGAACATCTTCAAGAACTCGGCCGTGGCGTCGACGATCGGCCTGCTCGAACTGGCGGCGCAGGGGCGGCAACTGGTGGACTACACCGCGCGCCCGTATGAGTCGTTCATCGCGGTGACGGTGATGTACGCGGTCATCAATATCGTCGTCATGCTGATCATGCGCTGGGTCGAGGCCCGCAGCCGCGTGCCCGGTTTCATCGGCAGCAAGTAAGGGGGCGCCATGGCATACGAATTCGATTTCAGCTCCATCACTCCTGCCACGCTCGATGTGCTGGCCGAGGGCATGCTGGTCTCGCTCAAGATCACGGTTACGGCCATCGTGGTGGGCATTGTCTGGGGCACCATCCTGGCGATGATGCGCCTGTCGTCCATCAAGGCGTTCAACTGGTTTGCGCAGGGGTACGTGACCATCTTCCGCTCCATCCCGCTGGTGATGGTGCTGTTGTGGTTCTTCCTGATTATTCCGCAACTCCTGCAAAGCGCCTTCAACCTGTCTCCGGCATCGGACCTGCGCATGACGTCGGCGCTGATCGCGTTCTCGCTGTTCGAGGCGGCGTACTACTCCGAGATCATCCGGGCGGGTATCCAGAGCGTGTCGCGCGGGCAGATGTTCGCCGCGCAGGCGCTGGGCATGACCTACGGGCAGACCATGAAGCTGGTGATCCTGCCGCAGGCGTTCCGCAACATGGTGCCGCTGCTGCTGACGCAGGGCATCATCCTGTTCCAGGATACGTCGCTGGTCTACGTGAGCGCGCTGGCGGACTTCTTTGGCCAGGCCTACGGCGTTGGCGAGCGTGATGGCCGCATTGTGGAAATGCTGCTGTTCGCCGGCCTTGTCTATTTTGTTATCTGCTACTCCGTTTCGCTGATGGTCAAGCGTTACCAGAAAAAGGTGGCCCTATGATTGAAATCAACAATGTATCCAAGTGGTATGGCTCCTTCCAGGTGCTGACCGACTGCACCACCAGGGTTGCCAAGGGCGAGGTCGTGGTGGTTTGCGGACCGTCGGGCTCGGGCAAGTCGACCCTGATCAAGACCGTCAACGCGCTGGAACCGTTCCAGAAGGGCGATATCCTGGTGGACGGCACCTCGGTCGGCGACCCGAAGACCAACCTGCCCAAGCTGCGTTCGCGCGTGGGCATGGTGTTCCAGAATTTCGAGCTGTTCCCGCACCTGTCGATCACCGAGAACCTGACCATCGCGCAGATGAAGGTGCTCGGCCGCTCGAAGGAAGAGGCCACGGCCAAGGGCCTGAAGTACCTGGAGCGCGTGGGCCTGAAGAGCCAGGCGGCCAAGTATCCGGGCCAGCTCTCGGGCGGCCAGCAGCAGCGCGTGGCGATCGCGCGCGCGCTGTCGATGGACCCGATCTGCATGCTGTTCGATGAACCGACTTCGGCGCTGGACCCGGAGATGGTCAACGAAGTGCTGGACGTGATGGTGCAGCTCGCGCAGGAAGGCATGACCATGATGTGCGTGACCCACGAAATGGGCTTTGCACGCAAGGTGGCCAACCGCGTGATCTTCATGGATGCGGGCAAGATCGTCGAGGACTGCGCCAAGGAAGAGTTCTTCGGCAATATCGAGCAGCGCTCGGATCGCGCGAAGCAGTTCCTGTCGAAGATCCTGCAGCACTGAGCCCGCACTGAACCTGTAGCACGCCGCAACGAGAAAGGGACGCCATGGCGTCCCTTTCTCGTTGGCCGGACCGTCCGGTGTCAGGTGCAGGCCGTATTGGCCGCGTTCTTCGCCTGCACTTCGGGTGGAATCGGCACGGACAGCGTCATCTCCGGACGTCCGTCGATGAACATGATCAGCTCGCCCGGCTCGAAGCGCGTCCAGGTCTCGTTGTCGGTCAGCGGCTGGGTGGCGATCACCGCAACGCGGTCATCCTGCGTGGTGACCTGGGCGAAGTCGATCGACAGGTCGGCGTCGATCAGGTGCGCGGTCGAGAACGGCCATTGCCGCACGATGTAGTACAGCCGCGTCGAGCAGTGCGCGAACAAGGCCTGCCCGTTGCACAGCAGGTAGTTGAAGACGCCGTGCGTGGTGATTTCGCGGGTGATGTCCGCCAGCGCATGGCACAGCTCGTTCAGCGGCGGCTGCGAGCCCGGGAAGCGCTTGCGCAGCCCCTGCATCAGCGTGCAGAAGGCGAGTTCGCTGTCGGTGTCGCCCACGGGCTGGTAAACGCCGGACAGGAACGGCGCGAAGTTCAGCAGGTCGCCGTTGTGCGCGAAGATCCAGTGCCGGCCCCACAGCTCGCGCATGAACGGGTGGCAGTTCTCGAGCAGCACCGTGCCTTGCGTGGCCTTGCGGATGTGGGAGATGACGTTCTTGGACTTGATCGGGTAGCGCTTGATCAGGTCCGCTACGGGCGATGTGCCGGCCGACTGGTTGTCGATGAAGAGCCGGCAGGCCTTGTCTTCGAAGAACGCCACGCCGAAGCCGTCGGAATGGTGGTCGGTCACGCCGCCGCGGGCGGCGAAACCGGTGAAGGAGAACGTCACGTCGGTCGGCGTGGCGCAATTCATGCCTAGCAGCTGGCACATGGCGGGGCACCGGGGCGGCAGGGGGCTGCCGCTTTGCAATAGAATGCAGACATTATCCAACGCCCCCGGGCCGCTGCCAAGCGCATGCCTAAAGGGTGCCTCCGGCCATCCCGCAACACGCCTCCCGACCTATGAGCCAATACAAGATTGCCGTGATTCCCGGAGACGGAATCGGCACGGAAGTGATCCCCGAAGGCATTCGCGTCATGGATGCCGCCGCGCGCAAGTTCGGCATCGACTTCCAGTTCGACCACTTCGATTTCTCCAGCTGCGACTACTACGCCCGCCACGGCAAGATGCTGCCGGACGACTGGTTCGACACGCTTGTGAAATACGACGCGATCTACTTTGGCGCCGTCGGCTGGCCCGATGCCGTGCCCGACCACGTGTCGCTGTGGGGCTCGCTGCTGCAGTTCCGCCGCTCATTCGACCAGTACGTGAACCTGCGGCCGGTGCGGCTGATGCCTGGCATCAAGAGCCCGCTGGCTGACCGGAAGCCCGGGGATATCGATTTCTACGTGGTGCGCGAGAACACCGAGGGCGAGTATTCGAGCATCGGCGGCCGCATGTTCCCGAATACCGAGCGCGAGATCGTGATGCAGGAAACGGTGATGAGCCGGGTCGGCGTCGACCGCATCCTGAAATTCGCGTTCGAGCTCGCGCAGAAGCGTCCGAAGCGGCACCTGACCTCGGCGACCAAGTCCAATGGCATCTCGATCACGATGCCGTACTGGGACGAGCGCGTGGGGGCGATGGCGGCGAACTACCCTGGCGTGAAGGTCGACAAGTACCACATCGACATCCTGACCGCGCACTTCGTCCAGCATCCCGACTGGTTCGACGTGGTCGTGGCGAGTAACCTGTTCGGCGACATCCTGTCCGACTTGGGCCCCGCGTGTACCGGCACCATCGGCATCGCGCCGTCGGGCAATATCAACCCGGACCGCACGTATCCGAGCCTGTTCGAGCCGGTGCACGGCTCCGCGCCGGATATCGCCGGGCGCGGCGTGGCCAATCCGATCGGCCAGATCTGGTGTGGCGCCATGATGCTGGAGCACCTTGGCCATGATGAGGCCGGCGCGGCGGTGCTGGGCGCGATCGAGAAGGTGCTGGCCGCAGGGCCCGAACATGCGCCGCTGACGCGTGACATCGGCGGCAAGGCCGGTACGGCGGACCTTGGCCGCGCGATCGCGGAGGCATTGTGATGGCGGCGGGCGGTTACAAGGGCGATTCGCGCGCGCTGCTGCTTGAGACGTTCCAGGCCGCGGTGGCGGCCGCCGATCCGCTCAAGATCGTGGCCGGGCACCTGCCGCCGCCGCAGGCTGGCGGGCGCACGCTGGTCGTGGGCGCG
The DNA here is from genome assembly GCF_057073755.1 of Cupriavidus sp. C3SS-1. Taxonomy (NCBI): domain Bacteria; kingdom Pseudomonadati; phylum Pseudomonadota; class Betaproteobacteria; order Burkholderiales; family Burkholderiaceae; genus Cupriavidus; species Cupriavidus sp. C3SS-1. Next base: position 514,757 of record NZ_CP172699.1, read on the forward strand.
GGCAAGGCCGCGGCGTCGATGGCGCTCGCAGTGGAGCAGGCCTATGCCGGCAAGACGCGGATCGAGGGGCTGGTGATCACGCGCTATGCGCATGGGCTCCCGACCGACCATGTGCGCGTGATCGAGGCCGGACACCCGGTGCCGGATGAGTCCGGCGAACAGGGCGCGGCCGAGATCCTGGCCCGCGTGTCGGCGCTGACGCCGCAAGACCGCCTGCTGGTGCTGGTGTCCGGCGGGGGCTCGAGCCTGCTGTCGCTGCCGGCCGAAGGCATTCCGATGGCGGACCTCAAGGCGACGACGAAGGAACTGCTGCGCTGCGGTGCTCCGATCACCGAGATGAATATCGTGCGCAAGCACATCTCGCGCATCCAGGGCGGGCGGCTTGCGCAAGCCAGCCAGGCGCCGGTAACGACGCTGATCGTCTCCGACGTGGCCGGCGATGATCCCAGCGCGATTGCGTCAGGACCGACCGTGGCGGACCCGAGCACGTTTGCCGACGCGCTCGATATCCTGCGGCGCTATGGCGCCACGGTCCCGGGGAGCGTGCAGTCGCACCTGGAACGCGGCGCTCGCGGGGAGGTTCCGGAGACCCCCAAGCCTGGCGATCCGCTGTTCGCGCGCGTCGACAACCGCATGATTGCGACTGCTCACGACAGCTTGCAGGCCGCCGCGGCGCTGTTCCGCGAGCAGGGCATCACCCCGGTCATCCTCGGCGATACGGTGACGGGCGAGGCGCAGGAGGTCGCGCGCGTCTATGCCGCGCTGGTACGCGAAATTCGCGCGTACAATGCGCCGTTTGCCGCGCCCGTGGCGCTGATCTCGGGCGGTGAATGCACGGTCACATTGCCCGCCGGTGGCGGCAGCGGCAAGGCGAGGGGCGGGCGTTGCTCGGAATTCCTGCTGTCGCTGGCCATCGAACTGGCAGGCATGGAAGGCGTGCATGCCATCGCGGCCGATACCGACGGCATCGACGGTTCGGAGGACAATGCGGGTGCGCTCGCGGACCCGACCACGCTGGCGCGTGCCGAGGCGGCTGGCGTGCCGGCGCGCCGCCAGCTCGACGCGCATGACGCCTGGGGCCTGTTCGATGCCATCGGCGACCTGGTCGTGACCGGTCCCACGCGCACCAATGTGAACGATTACCGCGCCATCCTGATTCTCTAACTTCCAGACCGCCTGCCGCGCTTGCGGCGGCAGGCCCAGCAAGCCATGACCCAGAAGCTCACCATTACCCGCCCGGACGACTGGCACCTGCACCTGCGCGACGGCGCGGCGCTCGCAGCCGTGCTGCCCGACACCGCGCGCCAGTTCGGCCGCGCCATCATCATGCCGAACCTGAAGCCGCCCGTGACCACGGTGGAACAGGCGCAGGCCTACCGCGCCCGCATCCTGGCGGCACTGCCGGCCGGCATGAACTTCGAGCCGCTGATGACGCTGTACCTGACCGACAACACCCCGGCCGAGGAGATCGTAGCGGCCAAGGCGAGCGGCTTCGTGCACGGCGTCAAGCTGTACCCGGCCGGCGCCACCACCAACAGCGATGCCGGCGTAACCGACATCCGCCGCTGCTCGGCCGCGCTCGAGGCGATGCAACGCGTGGGCCTGCCGCTGCTGGTGCATGGCGAAGTGACCGATGGCGACATCGACATCTTCGACCGCGAAGCCGTCTTCATCGACCGCGTCATGACGCCGCTGCGCCGCGACTTCCCGGAACTGAAGGTGGTGTTCGAGCACATCACCACCAAGGATGCGGCCCAGTACGTGCGCGATGCCAGCGGCCCGGTGGGCGCGACCATCACGGCGCACCACCTGCTTTACAACCGCAACGCGATCTTCACCGGCGGCATCCGCCCGCACTATTACTGCCTGCCCGTGCTCAAGCGCGAGATCCACCGCGAGGCGCTGGTCGCCGCGGCGACGTCCGGCAGCGAGCGCTTCTTCCTGGGCACCGACAGCGCCCCGCACGCGCGCGGCCTGAAGGAGCATGCCTGCGGCTGCGCCGGCTGCTACACCGCGCTGCACGCGATGGAACTCTATGCCGAGGCGTTCGATGCCGCTGGCGCGCTCGACAAGCTCGAAGCGTTCTCCAGCTTCAACGGCCCGGCGTTCTACGGCCTGCCGCGCAATACCGGCACGCTGACGCTGGAGCGTGAAGATTGGGAACTGCCGGCCGAGCTGCCGTATGGGGACGCCACGCTGGTGCCGCTGCGCGCAGGCGAAACGCTGCGCTGGAAGGCGCGCTGAAGCACAAGGCATTGACGGCAGTCACATCGGCGGCGAACCTGGCGTTCGCCGCTTCTCTTTCAGGGATCGACTGGGCGCGGCCGTGGTTCCGGCCGTTCGAGGCCATTGGCGCAAGCGTGGCCGGGCGCGTGACGCAGGGCGCATCCTTGCACGGTTGCCTGAACGATCAGGCATCCCGGGCCGGGTTATGCAATAGCCAGGGGGTCCCGCTCGAGTTCGTCGCGCAAGAGGCGTTGCCGGCCGGTATCGCCTACGAGGCGCATATTCACGCCACTGGCGAGGTGCCCACTCGCGATAATCTCCACGATTTCTTCAACGCGCTGATCTGGCTGCATTTCCCCCGGGCCAAGGCACGACTCAATGCGATCCAGGCCGGGGTGATCGAATGCGTTGGAGTGCAGGCTGGCCGTGGCGGCGTGCGGGATGCCGCAACGCTGTTCGACGAGAACGCCGTACTGTTCCTCAGCGTGGATGCTGGCCTGGAGGCCGCGCTGCGCGGGTTTGGGTGGCAGGAGTTGTTTGTCGGGCGCAGGGAAGACTGGGGCCGCCATTGCGTGGTGGTGCCGTTCGGCCACGCTCTGCTCGAAAAGCTGGTGGCTCCGTACAAAGCCGTAACAGCCCATGCCTGGCCGCTGGCGCTGCCGGCGGCAGTGGCCGGATCGCCCATGCTCGATGACGCGCTTGCCGTGTCATTGCGTGCGGCGTCCGACGCCGGCACACTCCGTGGCGGTAGCAGCTTCGCGCCGCTGCCCGTCATGGGCATTCCCGGCTGGTGCGATGCCAATGCCGATGCGGCGTACTACGCGGACACGACGGTTTTCCGGCCGGGCCGGCGGCAGTCGATCGTGGACTGACCGGCGGCCCGCAATGGTGTTAGACTTCGGGCCGCAAAGCAGGCCAGACAATCGCTGCTTGCATCGCAAGGTGCAAGGGGAGGAAAGTCCGGACTCCACAGGGCAGGGTGTTGGCTAACAGCCATCCACGGCAACGTGCGGAATAGGGCCACAGAGACGAGTCTTGCCGCCAGGTCTTCCTGGCGGGAAGGGTGAAACGCGGTAACCTCCACCTGGAGCAATCCCAAATAGGCAGGCATCGAGGCGGCCCGCTGAGCCTGCGGGTAGGGAGCTGGAGCCGGCTGGTAACAGCCGGCCTAGAGGAATGGTTGTCACGCGCCGCCCGCCGCAAGGTGCGGTGGCGTGCACAGAATCCGGCTTATCGGCCTGCTTTGCACTTGTCTTCCGATGTTTGCCCAGGCCAGTGTCGGACTGCCCGGGCCTCCGCGCTTCGTCAGCCTTCGACGATTTCCATCGTGTGCGTAATTTCCGCGGTCTTGGCGATCATGATCGACGCCGAGCAGTATTTCTCGTGCGAGAGCTTGATCGCGCGTTCGACCGTGGCCGGGTTCAGGTTCTTGCCGGTCACCACGAAGTGGAAATTGATGCGGGTGAAGACCTTGGGGTCTTCGCTGGCGCGCTCGGCTTCGAGCTTCACGCTGCACCCGCTCACTTCCTGGCGGCCGCGCTTCAGGATCAGCACCACGTCATAGGCGGTGCAGCCGCCGGTACCCAGCAACACCATCTCCATCGGACGCGGCGCCAGGTTATGGCCGCCGCCCTCCGGGGCGCCGTCCATGGCGACGATGTGCCCGCTGCCGGTCTGGGCGACGAAGCTCATGCCCTCGGCGCCCATCCATGTCACTTTGCATTCCATTTTGTTCGTTCCTGTTATCTGAGTCGTGCGTTTGCGGTCACAAGCGCGTGATCTTGAATCTTGCTTTTTCCGGCCTATGACATCGTAAGCCGAGCGGGTCGAAGCCGATATCCCTGCTGAAACCGAGGGTTTCTTCTAATGTGTCAGCCCCATGACAATGCAAACTTCATGTCAACACGCTGATTTTAAAGGAAAAATACGCATTCCCGGTGAGGAGGGCGTCATCCCATGATGTGGAATTGCATTTCGCAGTGCAAATTTCGCTTGCATCAGGGATTACCCCATGTATAATTCCATTCATTGAACGACGGCGCAGACAGCGCGCCAGAGTGCGAAAACGAAGCCATCGGCCAAGTCCTCCGCACCGCCCGCATGAAACACCGTCGATCTCCCAGTGTCTCCTCCACCCTCCTCCTTTGGTGGATTCAAACCCAGGCCTCAACCGGCTTGGGTTTTTTTTCGCCTGTACCGGACAAGTGCATCAAACGCGTCGGCCCGTCGCATTCATTGTCAGCGGCGATATGGCGTATGGCGATCTTGACGAAATCCCTTGGCTTTGCTTGTGTCCGTCTCACGTTCGACAGTATAATCTACGGCTTTTCCGCCATGCCCGCGGGAAGAGAAGTAGGGAGAGCCTGCGAAGACAAGCAGGAAGGCCAGGTCCACAGGATCGGCCGACGAGATTTGCAGGGGCGAGTACAAGCCTTCGCGAGTCAGTAATCGGGCAGTTCTCTAATAGTCAGGAAAAATCATGAAGACCTTTTCCGCCAAGCCTCATGAGGTAAAGCGCGACTGGTACGTGATTGACGCGACGGACAAAGTCCTCGGCCGTGTTGCCAGCGAAGTGGCACGCCGTCTGCGCGGCAAGCACAAGCCGGAATTTACTCCGCACGTCGACACGGGTGATTACATCATCATCGTCAATGCAGCCAAGCTGCGTGTCACGGGTACCAAGGAAACGGACAAGAAGTACTATCGCCATTCGGGTTACCCGGGCGGTATCTACGAAACGACGTTTGGCAAGATGCAGCAGCGCTTCCCGGGCCGTGCCCTGGAGAAGGCTGTGAAGGGCATGCTGCCGAAGGGGCCGCTGGGCTACGCGATGATCAAGAAGCTGAAGGTTTACGCCGAAGCCGAGCATCCGCACGAAGCGCAGCAGCCCAAGGCGCTGGAAATCTAAGGAGGCCAATCCATGATCGGTAACTGGAATTACGGTACTGGCCGCCGCAAGAGCGCCGTGGCACGTGTCTTCATCAAGTCGGGCAAGGGCGATATCATCGTCAACGGCAAGCCCATCAAGGAATACTTCGCTCGCGAAACTTCCCTGATGATCGTGCGCCAGCCGCTGGAACTGACCGAGCACGCCGCAACGTTCGACATCAAGGTCAACGTTACCGGCGGCGGTGAAACCGGCCAGGCCGGTGCTGTCCGTCACGGCATCACCCGCGCCCTGATCGACTACGACGCAACGCTGAAGCCGGCCCTGTCGAAGGCTGGCTACGTCACGCGTGACGCGCGTGAAGTGGAGCGTAAGAAGGTCGGTTTCCACAAGGCACGTCGCCGCAAGCAGTTCTCGAAGCGCTGATGTGTGTTCGCCGGTCCGGCATTGCCCGGATCGCGCGAAACAAGAAAAACCGCACGCTGGTCGTGCGGTTTTTTTTCGTCCGTGGCGGACGGGAGAGGTCCTGCCTGCGGAAAAAGTCACAATTTCGGCCCCTGCTTTGGTGGGGAGAATGACTGCTTCACCGATTACAATGCGCTCCGCATGTTGACGGCAGAGCGCTTTAGAATCCATCAAGGAGCGAGGGATGTTGTTTTCCAAGAAGAAGGGGCTCTCGATCGATACGCTGATCGGTGAAGGCACCGCCATCGATGGCGATCTGGTATTTGCAGGCGGCCTGAGGCTCGACGGCAAGGTGCGCGGCAATATCCGCGCCGCCGGCGACAAGCCCAGCATGCTGGTCATCAGCGAGAAGGGCATGGTGGAAGGCGAGATCGCCGTCGGCCACCTGATCCTGAATGGCACGGTGAAAGGGCCTGTCCATGCCGGCGAATTGCTGGAACTCCAGCCCCACGCACGCGTGCTGGGCGAGGTGCGCTATGCCGCGCTCGAGATGCATCAGGGCGCATTGGTGGAAGGGCGGCTAGTGCCGCTGGGCCAGGAAGAACTCAAGACGGTCCCGAAACTTCTGGCCGCCGAAGGCGCCGACGAGGACATTGAAAGCGCCGATGCCGCGCTCGACGTTGCCGAAGCCGGGAAAGCGGCCTGAGCGCCACGTGCGATCTTTCGCAGAAGCCCTTGAAAACCAAGGGTTTCGGCACGATTTTCCAGTAGCGCTTAGAATACAGGCGTATCTAATCAGGAGAACCCCATGAACGCAGTCGCAGAGGCACCCGCAACCGAGGACGTGCCGGCACCGTTCGTCTTTACCGACAGCGCCGCCGACAAGGTCAAGCAGCTGATCGAGGAAGAGGGCAATGCCGAGCTGAAGCTGCGCGTGTTCGTGCAGGGCGGCGGCTGCTCAGGCTTCCAGTATGGCTTCACGTTCGACGAGGAAGTCAACGAAGACGACACCACTATGGTCAAGAACGGCGTCACCCTGCTGATCGACTCGATGAGCTATCAGTACCTGGTCGGCGCCGAGATCGACTACAAGGAAGACATCAACGGTGCGCAGTTCGTGATCAAGAACCCGAACGCATCCACCACCTGTGGTTGCGGCTCTTCGTTCTCGGTCTGAGGCAAGACGTTTCGGAAAAAGGCGCACCTCCGGGTGCGCTTTTTTTATTCCTGCGGCGCTCGCCAGACCACCGGAAACCAGTCTTCCCGCATCCGCTCGCCGGTTTGCTGGCCAATCCCCGGGAACGGCGGTGATGTCCGGCCTGGCCGCTCCAGGAACCGCACATCGTCGCCCAGGAAGCGTGCCGAAAACGCGCGGCGCCGACTGGTGCCCGTATTGCCGGCAGCGCCGTGAACGGTGCGGAAATCGAACACCACGGCATCGCCGGCTTCCAGCTCGGGCTGCAGGATGGTATGGCTGCCGTCTTCCACATCGGGCATTTCCATGAAGGCGTCATCGCCGCCATAGAAGTTCTCGTTGCTGGCCCAGCGCTTGGGCCGGACCAGCCGTGGCCAGCGGTGCGAGCCCGCCACGACGCGCAGGGTGTTAACTTGCGTCACCGGGTCCAGCGGAATCCAATAGCTGGCGGTCTGCAGGCCATCCACGCAGTAATAGGGCAGGTCCTGATGCCACGGCGTTGGCTTGGCCGTGCCGGGTTCCTTGACGAGGATGTGCTCGTGGAACACCTGCGCCGTCAGCGATTGCATGATCTGCCCCGCAATGGCGGCGGCCGGTGAATGGCGGATGAACGCCTCGAACGGTTCGATGCGCTGCCAGTTGCAGTAGTCCTCGAAGAAACGCCCGCGTTCGCCGTGGCGCACGTTTTCGATCGCGAACGGGCCGGGCTGCGCCAGGTTCTGTTCGAAACCGTCGCGCAAGCGCTCCACCCAATCGGTGAAGGCGCCGCGCAACACCAGCACGCCGTCACGCTGGTAGCTGCGAATCTGTTCTGCGGTGATCTCCATGGCAAGGCTCCGGTGCGGGGACGACCCCAGTATCGGCAACCCTGATCAATAGGAAAAGCATATATTTCCTATGCTGTAGTATAGGAAATCATGATCCCCTTCTCGTTCCGGCAACTCGAATACTTCGTGGCGGCGGCCGAGCATGGCAGCATCAGCGCCGCTGCGCGGGCGCGCCACGTATCCCAGCCGTCGGTGTCGACGGCCATCGCGCAACTGGAAGACACGCTGGGCGAGGCGCTGTTCCGCCGTCAGGTCAGCCGCGGCCTGGAGCTCACGCCCGCGGGCCAGCGGCTGCTTACCCGGGCGCGCGATATCCTGGCGCTCGCAGCGGGCATCACCGTGGATGAGGTGGGACAGCAAGGGCTAAGCGGCCGGCTGTCGATGACCTGCTTCCAGGATCTGGGTCCATACTTCGTACCGCGCCTGCTGGCGGGCTTCCGCGAGCGCCACCCGGGCATTTCCATCACGCTGTTCGAAGCGGACCTGGCCAGCATCCATCGCACGCTGCAGGCCGGCAAGGCCGAACTCGCACTGACTTATGACCTCGGCTTCGACCAGCGCGTCGATCGCTGGGTGCTGGCAAGCCTGCCGCCTTACGCGCTGCTGCCGGCGCACCATGCGCGGGCGGGCCAGCGCGACATCGGGCTCGCGGAGCTGGCCGCCGAGCGGCTGATCCTCGAGGATATCCCGCAGACTCGTGAGTACTTCCTGTCGCTGTTCTGGTCCCACGGCCTGCATCCGACGCTGCACCAGTACACACAGAGCTTCGAGATGCAGCGCGGCCTGGTGGCGCATGGCTACGGTGTTGCGCTGTCCTGCACGCGACCGGCCGGCGACCACAGCTATGACGGCCTGCCGATTGCGTGCCTGCCGTTGCGCGAGCCGGTGAGCGCGCAGCGTGTCGTGCTGGCGCGCGCACAGGCGGTGCGCGCGTCTCCGCTGGCACGGGCGTTCATCGACTGGGTGGTGGAGAGCGGGGCGGCGGTGCCGGCCTGAGTCCGGCCGCCGAATGGTGAATCAGCGCGGGTAGATCGCGCCAAGCACGCGCGGACCGGCGGCGCCGGTGACGGTGGCGACATTGCCCGGCAGACGCAGCAGGCACTGGCGCGCCAGCCAGGCGAAGGCGATGGCCTCCACCTGTGAAACCGGCACCCCGAAGTCTTCGGTGGTCTGCACGGACAGGCCGGGCAGCGCCTGCGCCAGACGCCGCATGATGTAGCCGTTGCGGGCGCCGCCGCCGCACACAATCAGGCGTCGCGCCTGGGGCGAGTGGGTACGGACATCGCGCGCAATCGCCTCGGCGGTCAACGCGGCCAGTGTCGCCTGCACGTCGGCCGGCGTCGGCTTGGGATTGCCGCGCGTCGCGAGGCGCGCTTCCAGCCATGCGGGATGGAACAGGTCGCGGCCCGTGCTCTTGGGCGGTGCGGCATTGAAATAAGGGTCGGCCAGGCATTCGGACAGCAGCGCGTCGTCGACGCGTCCGCTTGCGGCCCACGCGCCGTCGTTGTCGAACGGCATGCCGAACTGTTCGCCGATCCAGTAGTCGAGCAGCGCATTGCCCGGTCCGCAGTCGAAGCCGATCACGGCGCCGCCGTTGCCGGGCAGCACGCTGATGTTGGAGATGCCGCCGATATTGCAGATCACGCGCGCTTCGGCCCCGTCGCCGAACAGCGCCTGGTGCAGTGCCGGCACGAGCGGTGCACCCTGCCCGCCCGCCGCCACGTCGCGGCTGCGGAAATCCGCCACCACGTCTATGCCGGCCAGTTCCGCCAGCAGTGCGGGATGCTGGCTTTGCCGCGTATAGCCGATCTTGTCGTAAAGGCCCGGCCGATGACGGATGGTTTGCCCATGCGCACCGATCGCGGCAACATCATCCCGCTGCAGTCCCGCCTGTCCGAGCAGCGAGGTCACACAGCCAGCGTAGACGCGTGCGAGCGCATTGGCGGCCAGCGCCTCGCGATGGATCTCGTTGTCGCCTGGCTGCTGCAACTGGCCGAAGTCCGTGCGCAGCGCCTCGGGGAAGGGTTCATGCGCGGCGGCCAGCACTGCGGGGCGCTCGCCGCTGAAGTCCACCAGCACGGCGTCCGCGCCGTCCATGCTGGTGCCAGACATGATGCCGATATAGCGGTCGCCGTGGGCGCGCATGGAGTCTCCGGGCGGAGCGGCCGTCAGTTGGCCGCGGTAAGGACGTTATAGGTGCGCAGCGCGTTGATGCGGCTGAGCATGGTGCTGGTATAGCCCAGGAATTCCTGGCGCGCCTTGCCGGTCAGCACGGGCGCTTCCATCAGTGCGATGCTCAGCGGGTTCTGCGGCACGTCGTTGAAGCGGAATTCATAGTGCAGGTGCGGTCCCGTGGCCCAGCCGGTTTGCCCGACATAGCCGATCACCTGGCCCTGCGTCACTTTCTGCCCCTGCTGCACGCCGGCAAAGCCGGACAGATGCGCGTAGTAGGTCGAATAACCGTTCGCGTGCTTCAGAATGATGATGTTGCCGTAGCCGTTCTGGCGGCCGACAAAGTCGATGGTGCCTTCGCCGGTGGCCAGCACCTTGGTGCCCGTCGGCGCTGCGAAGTCCACGCCCTTGTGCTGGACCCACTCATGATGCAGCGGATGATCGCGGCCGCCGAAGCCCGACGACACGCGCGAGAACTCCACCGGTGAACGCAGGAACGGGCGCTTCATGCTGCGGCCGTCGAAGGTGTAGTAGGCGCCGTTGCGCTCGCCTTCGGGCGCGAACCAGAGCGCCTGGTGGAGCTGGTTCCGGTTGATCAGCTCGATCGCCACCACGCGGCCGTTGCGGATGAACGCGCCGTCCTGGAAACCGGCTTCGTAGATGATGCGGAAGCGGTCGCCACTGGCGATGTCATGCTGGAAATCGATCACGCCGGAGAAGATCGACAGCATTTGCTGCACGATGTCATCGGGCACGTTGGCCGCGTCCATGGCCTTGAAGAAGCCGCCCGCGGAGATCGAGCCGGACGCCATCTCGTAGCGCAGGTCGTTATCGACGTTCTGCACGCGCGCCTTGTAGCTCGTCGTGCCACTGGCCTTTGCCGGCTCGACGCGCTCGATCACGAGTTCGCGCGACGTTGCGGCGTCGCCGCCCAGGTTGGCCTGCAGCGACACCAGCATATTGCTGTCGTCGATCTGCGCCTGCACGGCCTGGCCTGGGTTGAGGTTGAACAGGCCGCGCGCGGTCGGGTTCTTCAGGATGAACGCCTGCGCGTCGGGATCGTCCACGCCCAGGCGGCGCAGCAGCGACGCAATGGTGTCGCCGCGCTGCATGCGCTCCTGGCGCACGTAGACGGCATCGGAATCGACATCGACAAGCTGCGCGAGCTGTTCGCGCACATCGGGCATGCGCAGCGTCTCGTTGACGCGCGGCGCATCCGGGTCGTTGAAGGCGCTGCGGGGCGCCACGCCCATGGCTGCAGCCATGCCGAGCGTGAAAATCGCGCCCACCGAAGCGGTGAGCTGCTTGCGCCGTCGCGCGTGCTGGGGGTTGGTCGGGTCGACGAGAACCACCAGCTCACGCGCGAAAACTTCGCGGAGTCTGGACCACATCACGTAAAATTCAGCCTTGGTCTGGGCACCGCTGCCGCGACGATGTCTGTCGTCTGCCTTCCTCCCCCGAGGTGCGGCGCGTGCTATTCAAATTTATTTGCCACCTGGTGTCGGCACTAGAATGGCGGGTGGCGCGCGGGCTTGGTACCGCTTGGCGCCAGGAAGCGCGGATTATACCAAGAATCGGCCCGGGGCCGAGTGGCGCATCCGCCAAATTTTCATGTATTTCAAAGACTTACGTCATGACTGAAGCATCCTCCGGCCCCGCGGCCAAATATCCCCTCACGCCGTCGGTCATGCACGCGCTTGAGGTCTCGAAGCGTGGCTGCGACGAACTGCTGATTGAAGCCGAATGGGCCCAGAAGCTGGCCCGTAGCGAAGCGACCGGCGTTCCCCTGCGCATCAAGCTCGGCCTCGATCCCACTGCGCCGGACATCCACATCGGGCACACCGTGGTCCTGAACAAGCTGCGCCAGCTCCAGGACCTGGGTCACCAGGTGATCTTCCTGATCGGCGACTTCACCTCGACCATCGGCGACCCGTCGGGCCGCAACAGCACCCGGCCGCCGCTCACGCGCGAGCAGATCGAGACCAACGCCCAGACCTACTACCGCCAGGCCAGCCTGGTGCTCGACCCGGCGCGCACCGAAATCCGCTACAACAGCGAGTGGTGTGACCCGCTCGGCGCCCGTGGCATGATCCAGCTGGCCGCCAAGTACACCGTGGCCCGGATGATGGAGCGCGACGACTTCACCAAACGCTTCCGGTCTGGGATTCCCATTTCGGTCCATGAGTTCCTTTATCCACTCATGCAGGGCTACGATTCGGTCGCGCTGAAGTCCGACCTGGAGCTCGGCGGCACCGACCAGAAGTTCAACCTGCTGGTCGGGCGCGAACTGCAGAAGGAATACGGCCAGGAGCCGCAGTGCATCCTGACCATGCCGCTGCTGGTGGGCCTGGACGGCGTCGAGAAGATGTCGAAGTCCAAGGGCAACTACGTCGGCGTGACCGAGGCGCCCAGCGAGATGTTCGGCAAGCTGATGAGCATCTCGGACGACCTGATGTGGCAGTACTACACGCTGCTGTCGTTCCGCCCGCTGGCCGAGATCGACCTGATGAAGCAGGAAATCGCGCTCGGTCGCAACCCGCGCGACTGCAAGGTGATGCTGGCGCAGGAGATCGTGGCGCGCTTCCACAGCCAGGCCGATGCCGAGAAGGCGCTCGAGGACTTCAACCACCGCGCGCGCGGCGGCGTGCCGGACGACATCCCGGCCGTCAGCCTGTCGGGTGCGCCGCTGGGCATCGCGCAGCTGCTCAAGCAGGCCAACCTGGTGCCGTCCACGTCGGAGGCCAACCGCAATATCGAGCAGGGCGGCGTGAAGATCGACGGTGCCACGGTCAGCGACAAGGCCGTCAAGGTGGCAGCGGGCACCTATGTGGTCCAGGTGGGCAAGCGCCGCTTTGCCCGCGTGACGCTGGCCTGAGCCGGACGATGATCGCACTGATCCAGCGCGTCGCGCAGGCCCGGGTGACCGTCGGCGGCCGCACCACCGGGGAGATCGGCGCCGGACTGCTGGCGCTGGTCTGCGCCGAGCGCGGCGATACCGAGGCGCAGGCCGACCGCCTGCTGGCCAAGATGCTGTCCTATCGCGTGTTTTCCGACGCGGACGGCAAGATGAACCTGCCGGTGCAGAATATGGACGGCAACGGCGGGGCGGGCGGGCTGCTGGTGGTGTCCCAGTTCACGCTGGCGGCCGATACCAACAGCGGTACCCGGCCCAGCTTCACGCCGGCGGCGTCGCCCGAGGACGGGCGCCGCCTGTACGAGTATTTCGTCGAGCGGGCGCGCGCGTCGCACCCGGACGTGCAGACGGGCGAATTCGGGGCGATGATGCAAGTGAGCCTGACCAACGACGGACCCGTGACGTTCTGGCTGCGCGTGTCGCCGCCCGGCAACGCCTGAGCCCGCCGCAGGCTGCCGCAACCCGGACAGGCAGCAGGAAACCACGGTGGCCGCGCCCGCGCTGGCCATCCACAGACAGGAGAGACAAATGAAACTCTGGAGCAAGTCCTTCGCCGACAACACGCCGATCCCCGGCGAGTTCGCCTTCTGCGTGCCCGACGCCGATGCCCACGTGGCCCTGTCGAGCAACCGCAATCCAGACCTGCATTGGGAAGACGCGCCGGCCCAGACGCGGTCCTTCGTCCTGATCTGCCATGACCGCGATGTCCCGAGCAAAGGGGACGACGTCAACCAGGAAGGCCGCGAAGTGCCGGCATCGCTGCCGCGCGTGGACTTCTACCACTGGGCGCTGGTCGATATTCCGCCGGGCCTGACCACGATCGCCGCCGGCTCGCACAGCGACGGCGTGATCGCGCGCGGCAAGCCGGGACCCGAAGCGGCCGGCGGCACGGCCACCGCCGGCGGCCTGCGCCACGGCATCAACGACTACACCGGCTGGTTCGCCAATGACGCCGACATGAAGGGCGACTACTACGGCTACGACGGCCCGTGCCCGCCGTGGAACGACACGCTGCTGCACCACTACGTGTTCACGGTTTACGCGCTGGACCTGGAGCGGGTGCCGCTGGACGGCAAGTTCACGGGCGCCCAGGTGCTGGAAGCCATCCGCGGCCATGTGCTGGCGCAGGCAAGCCTGACCGGCACTTACACGCTCAACCCCAAGGTGGCCGGCTGAGGTCGCGTGCCCGGCGTCCGCGCCGGGCAAGGAAATGCAAGGAAAGGGCATGTTGCAAAGCTCCGGGCCGCATTCGCTGGCCTACACGCACCTGATTGTGATCCGTCATGGCGAGACGGCCTGGAACCGCGAGCGCCGGCTGCAGGGCCAGCTCGACATCCCGCTCAACGAGACCGGCGAAGCCCAGGCGCGGGCGCTCGCCGCGGCGCTGTCAGGCGAGCCGATCGACGCGGTCTACTCCAGCGACCTGGGCCGTGCCATGCAGACCGCTGCGCCCCTGGCCGACGCGCTCGGCCTGCAGGTTCGCTCCGAGCCGCGCCTGCGCGAGCGCAGCTACGGCACCTTGCAGGGCAAGACCTATGCCGAGGTTGCCGAGCAACTGCCCGAGGACTTCGCCCGCTGGCAGGCGCGCGTGCCAGATTACGCGCCGCCTCAGGGCGAGTCGCTGGCGCAGTTTCATGATCGCGCGGTCGAGATCGCGCTGTCGTTGTCGCGTCGTCATCCGGGCGAGCGCATCGCGCTGGTGGCCCACGGCGGCGTGCTCGATTGTCTCTACCGCGAGGCCACCGGCATGACGCTGGAAGCGCCGCGCCAGCATGAACTGCTGAACGCCAGCATCAACCGCCTGCGCAGCGACAGCCATCACCTGACGCTGGCCCAGTGGGGCGACGTGACCCACCTGGAAGCGCTGGCGCTCGATGAAGTGGACCGGCGCGTTCCCTGACGGGACGCCACGGGCAGGCCGCCGGCCTCAGACGCGCAGGCGGAACGGCGTGAAGTTGGTGTTGCGGTCGTACCAGTCCTCGTTCTCGGCGCGCTTGAGGAAGTTCACGACCTTGTACGTGACCGGCGTCATCACGACTTCCCAGCCGGTCTTGAGCACATACTGCGCCACCGCGACCTGGAGCACCTTCTCCAGCGGCCAGATCCCGTAGAACGCAATCACGTAGAACAGGGATGAGTCGACCAGCTCGCCGGCGAGCGTCGAGCCGATGGTGCGGCTCCACAGCCAGCGTCCGCCCGTCCACAGCTTCATCTTGGCCAGCACATAGCTGTTGGCGAAGCTGCCGCAGCAAAAGGCAATCAGCGAACCTAACGCGATGCGCCAGGTATTGCCGAACACATCTTCCAGGCTCTTCTGGTAGTCGGCCATGAACGGCGCCACGGGCATGTGCAGCACCACCAGGCTCATGAACGTCGCAAACGCCAGGGCCGCGAAGCCCGCCCACACCACGCGGCGGTCGCGGCCATAGCCGTAGACCTCGGTCAGCACGTCGCCAAAGATGTACGAGATCGGGAAGAACAGCACGCCGGCGCCGAAGGTAACCGGCCCCAGCAGTGGGACTGTCACTTGCGCCGCCTTGGCGGCCCCGATCAGGTTGGAGCACAGCAGCACGGTGACGAAGGCCACCATGACGAGATCGTAGTAACGGTAGACGCGCCCGGTATGGGTGGAGGCGGCTGTGGCGGCGGTGGGCAGGGCGGACATCGAGGTTCCCGGTTTGGCGGCGCTTTGCGCGCCTGCGTTTTTTCGGGCGATTATGCCAGCCGGGGACGTGCCTTGCCGTGCAGCAAGAAAAATCCCGGCCGTAGCCGGGATCGTGCGGTAAGTGTACCGGTTCGTGCGGCTATCCAGCCGCGGGTCGGCGCTTCCGGGATCAGATATCCAGTTTGGAGATTTTGGCGCCGTTGATCGACGCATCGAACATCAGGCCCGCGTTGGTCTGCACGAAGCCCACCACCGGTTGCTGGCTGGTCAGCGTATCGAGCCGGCCGTCCGCGCCGATCTTGGCCAGTGCCACGTTCGCATCCGCTCCGGCGGTCCAGCCCTTGCTTGCCACAAACTTGTTGTAGGCCTCGGGCGTCATGAACATGATGATGACGGCCTTGGACTGGCCACCTGCGGTCAGGCCAACCGAAGCCTGCGCGGTGCTGTAGTAGCCCACGGTCGAACCGTGCGAGCGCAGGGCTCCTTCGCCGTATTCGCCGCCGACCACCAGGCCCGCCGAGATGACGCGCGGGAACACCAGGATGCCCTGCGCACGGTTGGCGAGTTCGCGAGAGCCGTTGGTTGAGGAATACAGGCGGTTCAGCGCGCCATCCACACCCGCATCGATTTCCTGTCTTTTCGCTGCCGGATCGGACGAGGCCTTGGTGCCTGTCGTCGTGCAGCCAACCGTGAACGCGGTGGCGACGAGCAGCCCCGATCCGGCAACCCGGGTAACAAAATGGCGTCGATTCATAGGTAACCTCCTGGTGGGGTAAAGTACCGCGTCTGGCTTCGGGGTCAATTGGCTGCGGATGCAGCCGGGGCTTTGACCGTGATGGCTACGACTTCACGATAGACGATCTTTGCCATCTGGCCACGCTGGATCTTGCTGAGATCGATGGCAGGATCTTCCACCTTGACTGTGCGCAAGGTTTCGCGCGGGCCCCGGAACGTGACCAGATGCTTGGCCGGATCGACCTTCGTGATCTCCGCCGTCACAGTCGTGGTGATCTCGCGCATGATGCCGGGCTTGCTGCCTTCGGCCGCGCGCGAAGTACGGTCCACCGTTTCCGCCAGCGCGGACGACTTGCTGTCCACCGGTTCCAACGATGCCACCAGCGCCGCGCCACGCGCGATGGTGAGGATGTCGCCCTTGTGGATCTGGCCGAAATTCTTCACTTCGTCGCCGCCCACCAGTTCGACGACGTTGCCGCGCGGGCCTTGTACCAGCACAGCCTTGGTGTTCGGATCGATATCGATGATCTTGCCGCTGACGACGGCCTCCTCGGCAACGCCGACCGGAGCCTGCGGACGCTGGGCGTAGGCGCTGGTGGCGATAAGCATGGCAGCCGCTAACACTGCGACTGGCAGGGAGGACGGACGACGGATCATGGTTTTCCTTGGCGATGGTAAGCGGCCATGCCAATTGGCACGGCTACCGGGGCACCATGGCTGGGGTGCCGTTGAAGCCATTGTGGACAATCGGGCAGGGGCCAGCAATCCACTTCGAAAAAATTTGGGATGCGGGACAAAAAAGTTTAATTGACGACAGGGAGGCGCCGGGCGAGCGCTTGTGGCGGTGCAGCATTCACCGCCGGGAGCCGGTTTTCCTCAGGCGGGCAGCTCGCCGGTGCCGCCGCGGTCGGGCGCGGGAAGGCCGAAGTGGAGGTAGGCCGCCGCCGTGGCGACGCGGCCGCGCGGCGTGCGTTGCAGGTACCCCTGCTGGATCAGATAGGGCTCCAGCACGTCCTCGATGGTGTCGCGTTCTTCGCCGATCGCCGCGGCCAGGTTGTCGACACCGACGGGGCCGCCGCCGAACTTGTGCAGCACGGCCTCCAGCAGCTTGCGGTCCATCAGGTCGAAGCCCACGCCGTCCACGTCCAGCATGGCCAGCGCGGCATCGGCGATCTCGCGGCTGATGGTGCCATCGCCCTTGACTTCGGCATAGTCGCGCACGCGGCGCAGCAGCCGGTTGGCAATCCGGGGCGTGCCGCGCGCGCGGCGGGCGATTTCCAGCGCGCCCTGCGGGTCGATCCGGGCGCCCAGCAACTGGGCCGAGCGCGTGACGATGCGTGCGAGCTCCTGGGCCGTATAGAACTCCAGCCGCGCCACAATGCCGAAGCGGTCGCGCAGCGGGTTGGTCAGCATGCCGGCGCGGGTGGTGGCGCCGACCAGCGTGAACGGCTGCAGGTCGAGCTTGACCGAACGCGCCGCCGGGCCTTCGCCGATCATGATGTCGATCTGGTAGTCCTCGAGCGCGGGGTACAGGATTTCCTCGACGACCGGCGAGAGCCGGTGGATTTCGTCGATGAACAGCACGTCGTTGGTTTCGAGGTTGGTCAGCAGCGCGGCCAGGTCGCCCGGTCGTTCGAGCACCGGACCGGAGGTCTGGCGCAGGTTGACGCCCATTTCGCGCGCGATGATATGCGCGAGCGTGGTCTTGCCCAGGCCGGGCGGCCCGAACAGCAGCACGTGGTCCAGCGCCTCGCGGCGGTTGCGCGCCGCGTGCATGAAGATGTCCAGCTGTCCGCGCACCTTCTCCTGGCCGACGTACTCGTCGAGCAGCTTGGGCCGCAACGCGCGCTCGAACGCCTCTTCGTGCGCGGAAGCGGGCGTGGCGGCGATCATGCGGTCGGGGGCGGAGAACTTGTCGGTTTCAATCATGGCTGCGGCGTCAGGTGTCGCGCTATTTTACGCTTCACGCCTTGGACAGGGCCTTCAGCGCCAGCTTGATGCCATCCGAAACGCCCGTGCCGGCAGGCACCTGCTTGATGGCCGCGGCGGCTTCCTTTTCCGAGTAGCCGAGCGCCAGCAGCGCGTTGAGGATATCGACCGCGTTGTCATGCACGGGGGTTGCGCCCGGCGCATGGCCGAGTTCCGCGCCGAGCTTGCCCTTGAGTTCGAGCAGCAGGCGTTCGGCGGTCTTCTTGCCGATGCCCGGCACGCGCGTGAGGCGCCCGGCTTCCTGCAGCGTGATAGCCTGCGCCAGTTCCGGCACGGACATGCCGGACAGCACCGCCAGCGCCATGCGCGCGCCGATGCCGGTGATCTTGATCAGCTCGCGGAACGTGTTGCGCTCGGTCGCCGTGCCGAAGCCGTAGAGCAGGTGCGCGTCCTCGCGCACGATGAGCTGGGTCAGCAGCGTCACCGGCTGGCCGGTCGCGGGCAGGTTGTAGAACGTGCTCATCGGCACATCGATCTCGTAGCCGACGCCGTGGCAGTCCACGAGCAGGTGCGGAGGATTTTTCTCGATAAGGGTGCCGGCGATGCGTCCGATCATGGTTTTGCGTGTGCGTTAGCGTTAGCGGTATGGGCAGGAGCGGGGTCGGTTCAACGGTATTGCGGTATTACGG
Source organism: Cupriavidus sp. C3SS-1 (assembly GCF_057073755.1). Classification (NCBI taxonomy): domain Bacteria; kingdom Pseudomonadati; phylum Pseudomonadota; class Betaproteobacteria; order Burkholderiales; family Burkholderiaceae; genus Cupriavidus; species Cupriavidus sp. C3SS-1. The sequence continues at coordinate 533,401 of NZ_CP172699.1, forward strand.
TCCTGCGAAAGGCCGCAAGTGTAGCCCAGCGGCGCATCCGCGCCTCACGGGTTCCGGGCGTCGATGGCACGCCGGCCGAGCGCCGGGTCATCGGTGAAGACACCGTCCACGCCGGCAGCGACAAAGGCCTCCACCTCGCGCACCATGCCGGCGGGGCTGCGCGTGGCGGCATCTCCGCCAGTCCGGAAGGCCTTGGGCAGGAAGGCATTCTCGGGCCGGAATGTATAGGGATGCACCAGCAGGCCAGCCGCGTGCGCGTTGCGCACGACGGCGGAAGGCGCGCCCAGGCCGCCTTGCGCATCGCGCGGCACCACGCTGTTCTTCTCGGGGCCGATGCCGTCGGCGTAGGCAGCTACTTCGCGCAGGCCGGTCGGGCTCAGCATGTCGCCATAGGTCCGCGTGTCGCCGGCCAGCCGCCAGTCGGGCGGGGTCTGCTTCGGGTTGCCGATCAGTTGCACCAGCCTGACATTGGGCATGCCATGCCCCAGGGCCTTGCGCACCTCGCGCAGGCTGCCGGCCTCGAAAGACTGGACGAAGACGGGCGCCTCGCGCAGGTATGGCTGGCGGCGCAGCGCTTCGAGGAGTTTGTCTTCAAGCGGCTTGCCGATGCCGCGGAAGTAGCTTGGGTGCTTCAGTTCGGGATACAGGCCGATCTGCCGGCCGGTGCGCAGCGATGCCTGTTGGGCGAGCCGCACGATCTCGTCGAAGGTCGGGATCTCGAACTGGTCGTTGAGGCGGGCATTGTCGGGGCGCAGCTTCGGGATGCGTTCGCGTGCCCGCAGCGTCTTGAGTTCGGCCAGCGTGAAGTCCTCGGTGAACCATCCGCTCAGGCGTTCGCCGTCGATGACTTTGGTGCGTTTCCGGTCGGCAAACTGCGGCATTTCGGCCACGTTGGAGGTGCCGCCGATTTCGTTTTCATGGCGCGCCACGAGAACGCCGTCGCGCGTGATGACGAGATCGGGCTCAATGACATCCGCGCCGTCCTCGATGGCCTTGGCATACGCGGCCAACGTGTGCTCGGGGCGCAGCGCGCTGGCGCCGCGGTGCGCGATGACCAGCGGTTTGCTGGCCGGTGCGGGCGCGGGGATTTCTTTGGCTGCGGCGGTAGGCTTGGGTGCGGAAGGCGTGGGTAGCTTCGTGGCGCAGCCGGCCAGCACGATTGTCGCCAGGGTTGCGGGAAGACAGAATCGGAAGCGGAGCATGGTCGAGGGTTCGTGGCCGCCGCGCGGCAAATGCCCTCGATTGTAAGAGACGGGCGTGTTGGGCTCTTGCCGCGGTATTTGTCAGCCGATCAGCCGCCCGCGACGCACGCGCATGCCCTTGCGGACGAGGTCGGGGGCCAGGCCGGACAGCGTGCCAAGCGTGTCGCCGCCATTGGCGTGGCAGATGGCCACGCCGAGCGCATCGGCGGCGTCGGTGCTCGGACGCCCCGGCAGGCTCAGCAGCCGCATCACCATCTCCTGCACCTGTTCCTTGTTGGCGCGGCCATAGCCGACTACCGCTACCTTGAGTTGCAGGGCGGTGTATTCGAATACCGGCAGGCCTTGCCCCACCAGTCCGCAGATCGCCGCGCCGCGGGCCTGGCCCAGCAGCAAGGTCGACTGGGGGTTGACGTTGACGAACACCTTCTCGATCGCCGCGCAGTCCGGTGCGTAGGTGCGGGCCACCTCGCTGATGCCGTCAAACAAGGTCTTCAGGCGCGCAGGCAGGTCAGTGTCGCCATTGCTCTTGATGGTGCCCGAGGCAATGTAGGAAAGCTTGTTGCCGTGCTTTTCCAGTACGCCGAAGCCGGTTGTGCGGAGGCCGGGGTCGATGCCTAAGATGCGCATTTATTTTTGGGGATGGAGGGGGCGACAGACGTTTTCTTGGTACTTGGATGCGCTGCTGTTTCGCCGGCGTAGCCGGCGGAGCAGCAGCGCCCGCCAAGCACGATACCGCCCTTATTCCCCCAAAACCAGCCAGAAGCAAAAAAGCCCCGAGCCACAGGCAACATCACCCGCGAACCCGGAGCCCTTCGCAAAAGAAGCCGCAGAATCAGTGACGGAAATGCCGAGTACCGGTCAGCACCATCGCAATACCACGTTCATCCGCAGCAGCGATCACTTCGTCATCGCGCATCGAACCACCCGGCTGAATCACGCAAGTCGCGCCGGCGTCCACCACCACATCCAGCCCGTCGCGGAACGGGAAGAACGCATCCGACGCCACAGCCGACCCGGCCAGGGTCAGTCCGGCATTCTGCGCCTTGATGCTGGCGATGCGCGCCGAATCCACGCGGCTCATCTGCCCGGCGCCGACGCCGAGCGTCATGCCGCCGCCGCAGAACACGATGGCGTTCGACTTGACGTACTTGGCCACGCGCCACGCAAACATCAGGTCATCCATTTCCTTGGGGGTCGGATGACGACGCGTCACCACGCGCAGTTCCGACGGCTTGACGTTCTTGGCATCCGGGCCCTGCACCAGCAGACCGCCGCCCACGCGCTTGAAGTCATACTGGTTGACCCCCTTGCCCAGCGGGATCTCGAGCAAACGCACGTTCTGCTTCGGCGCGAACACGGCACGCGCAGCCGCGCTAAATGACGGCGCGATCAGCACTTCGACAAACTGCTTCGCAACGGCCTGCGCCGCAGCTTCGTCGAGTTCCACGTTGAAGGCGATGATGCCGCCGAAGGCCGAGGTCGAGTCGGTCTTGAAAGCCTTGTCATACGCTTCCAGCGCATTCGCGCCGACAGCCACACCACACGGGTTTGCGTGCTTGATGATCACGCAGGCCGGGGTGGCAACGTCGAAGGACTTCACGCATTCCCACGCCGCATCGGCGTCGGCGATGTTGTTGTACGACAGTTCCTTGCCCTGCAGCTGCACGTAGTTGGCCAGCGCGCCATCCACCGCCTTCAGGTCCCGGTAGAACGCGGCGGACTGGTGCGGGTTCTCGCCGTAGCGCATTTCCTGCACCTTGTCGAAGGCCAGGTTCAGCGTCTGCGGGTATGCGCTGCGGCCCTGGTGCGACTTGTCGGTGCCGAGGCTGGTCAGGTAGTTCGTGATCGCGCCATCGTACTGGGCGGTGTGCGCGAATACCTTGGTGGCCAGGCGGAAATTGGTGTCGTAGCCGACCTTGTTGCCATTGCCGCGCATTTCGTCGAGCACCACGGCGTAGTCAACCGGATCGACGATCACGGTCACGTCGCGGTGGTTCTTGGCCGCCGAGCGCAGCATGGTCGGGCCGCCGATGTCGATATTCTCGATCGCGTCCGGCAGCGTGCAGTCATCCTTGGCGACGGTCTGCTGGAACGGGTACAGGTTCACTACCAGCAGGTCGATCGTCGGGATATTGTGCTCGGCCAGCGCGGCCATGTGCTCGGGCAGGTCGCGGCGCGCCAGGATGCCGCCGTGCACCTTCGGGTGCAGCGTCTTCACGCGGCCGTCGAGCATCTCGGGGAAGCCGGTGTAGTCGGCCACTTCCGTGACGGGCAGGCCGCTGTCGGCCAGCAGCTTGGCGGTACCGCCGGTGGAAAGCAGCGTGACGCCGAGCGCGTTCAGTTCGCGCGCGAATTCGACGATGCCGGTCTTGTCGGAAACGGAAAGGAGAGCTTGCTTGATCATGGCTGTACGAAACGCTTCAAATTCAAATTAAACCGTGCAGCTGCAACTTCTTGCGCAGCGTATTGCGATTGATGCCCAGGTAGGCGGCGGCCAGCGACTGGTTGCGCTCGGCGCGCACCATCACGGCTTCGAGCAACGGGCGCTCGACGGCCTCCAGCACCATGTTGTACATATTGGACGGCTCTTCGCCATCCAGATCCCGAAAGTAGCTGTCCAGGCTGTCCCGGATGCACTGGTCGATAGCGTTGCGGCTCATGCGGCAAGCAACTCCCCTTTTTTGTTGTTGTTGTCCGTTTCATCTTCCCTCTCGCCCGCACCGGCTTCATCGACATAGACCAGCCGGTCGGACCACTGCGCCTGCTCGTCAAAGAAGGCATTGACCGCGGCAAGCTGTTCGCCTGTGCTCTCCAGCGTGTTCATGCGATGGCGGAACACGTTCGCGCCACGCAGCCCGCGCGTGTACCACGCAATATGCTTGCGCGCGGTACGCACGCCGGTGAACTCGCCATAGAAATCGTAGTGGTCTTCCAGGTGCGTATTCATGATGGCGCGGATCTCGGCCACCTCCGGCGGGGGCAGCAATTCGCCGGTGGCCAGGAAGTGCTCGATCTCGCGGAACAGCCACGGCCGGCCCTGTGCCGCGCGGCCGATCATGATGGCGTCGGCGCCCGTCAGCGCCAGCACCTGCCTTGCCTTCTGCGGTGTCGTGATATCGCCGTTGGCGACCACCGGAATACCGATGGTGGCCTTGACCGCGGCGATGGTCTCGTACTCGGCGTCGCCGTGGTACAGGTCGGCGCGCGTGCGGCCATGGATGGTCAGCATGCTGATGCCCGCGTCTTCCACCATGCGCGCGACGCGCAGGGCGTTGCGGTTCTCGCGGTTCCAGCCGGTGCGGATCTTCAGCGTGACCGGGACGCGATCCCCGACGGCACCGACCACGGCCTCGACGATGCGCACCACCAGCGGCTCGTTCTGCAGCAGCGCGGAGCCCGCGGCCACGTTGCAGACCTTCTTGGCCGGGCAGCCCATGTTGATATCGATGATCTGCGCGCCGCGGTCCACGTTGTAGCGGGCGGCCTCGGCCATCATGGCCGGCTCGGCGCCGGCGATCTGGACCGAGATGGGCTCCACTTCACCGGCATGGTTGGCCCGGCGCATGGTCTTTTCGCTTTTCCAGAGCTGTGCATTGGACGCCACCATTTCCGACACCGCATAGCCGGCGCCGAGCTGCTTGCACAACTGGCGGAACGGGCGATCCGTCACGCCCGCCATGGGGGCGACGAACAGGTTGTTGCGAAGCTGGTGTGGTCCGATTTGCACGTTGAGGCGGCGATTCCGGTGATTACGGCGGCCACGGCTCCCGGCGGCATGCGCATGGCGCAATGCAAATCGGGTCGGCCCGGCTGCGTGGTTCTGGAGTGAAACGGAAAAACACGCCCGCGCCGAAACGGCTGTCGGCAATCTTCACGGGCATGAGCGAGGGCTGGATTCTAACGCCAAACGACTGCCGCTGCCCAAGAATTGAGCATCAAGACAATAGGTGGCGTCTGAAAACGCTGGACCCGGCTGGGCGAAAAGTGGCGAAAGCCGCATGCGCGGCTTTCCCAGGGCTTTTCAGCGGCGCATGCCGAACATCATGTGCCGTGCCAGCGCGTGCTTGAGCGGCGCCAGGCAGGCCAGCGCCGCCAGCGAAGCCCCGCGCGCATGGGCGGCCATCGGGTAGTGGACGCCGAATGCGCGCGGCAACAGGTCGGTCACGCCGATGGTCACCGCCCGGTCCAGGCGGTGGCGCGAGGCGAAGGCCTTCAGCGCGCGCGGCGTGCAGCCCGTGCGCAGCGAGTCGGCCAGCGCGAAGGCATCGCGAAGTCCGAGGTTGAGCCCCTGGCCCGCCACCGGGTGCAGGGTCTGGGCGGCATTGCCCACGGCCGCGATGCGGCCGTCGACCGTGACGGGCGCAGCGTTGAGCCCGAGCGGGAAAGCGTGGCGCTTGCCGGCCAGCGTAAAGCGGCCCAGGCGGTCGCCGAATGCCTCGCCAAGCTCGGCCGCGAAATCGGCGTCGGACAGCGCCAGCCGGCGCGCCGCCTGTTCGGGCGGGCAGCACCAGACCAGCGCGTAGCCGTCGACGCCATGTTCGTCGTAAGGCAGCAGCGCCAGCGGCCCTTCGGTGGTGAATCGCTCCCACGCCCAGCCCGGCCGTGACCGCGAGCAGGCAACGTGCCCGATCACGGCGGTCTGGCCGTAATCGCGATGCCGCGCGCCCTGGCCCCCATGCGCGACCTGCTGGTGGAACAGGCCGCCTTCAGCCTGCACGGCGATGCGCGCGGCAAAGCGCGCCGCCTGCCCGTCGGCCGTCGTGCCGGCAAGGTGCACGGCGCCGGCCATGGCGTCCAGGCCATCGAAGTTCCCGCCGATCAGCGGATCCTGCCGCAGCTCGTCGATGCGGGTCTCGAAGACGCGCAGCAGCCGAGATGCACCGGCCTGCTGGACGGCGCGGCCAAGCGCGCGTTCGAGCACGTTGCACAGTTCGCCGTAGCGCACCACATAGCCCAGCGCCGGTACGCCATAGTCTTCATGGTGGAGCTTCACATGGCCGAGATGGCCGCGTTGCGAAACATGGATATGCTCGATCGCCGTGCCCGCCACCGGCCACGCACCTACCTGCTCCAGCAGTTGCCGGCTGCCATGCGACAGCGCGATGGCGCGCGGGTCGCGCGCCGCCCGCGCCGGCGTGGCCGCATCGATGAGCGTGATGCGCCATTCGGTCGCCAGCAGCAACTGGCAGGCCAGCGCCAGGCCTACCGGCCCGCCGCCGACGATGGCGATGTCCCTGACTTCAGGCTCGGCCTGGGTCATTGCCGGCGCTCCCGTCCGTAGTGAGATCCGGCGCCTGCTCGGGCGCGCCGCGTTTCCAGCAGATCGCGTCGGAGCGCGACTTGCCGGCCTCGGCATCGCGCAGGGCGTTGTCGAGTTTCTGCTGGTTGAAGCCGGGCAGGGCCTGCAGGCGCTCCAGCAGGGCGCTGGCGTTGGCCGCGTCCAGCGGCGCGACGCAGCCCTGGCCGCTGTCGGCGGCGCCCACCAGGATCAGCCAGGCCTTGCCGGCCCAGGGGGCGGCCTTGGAAACCCGCACTACCACGCGTTCGAGCGAATCCCACATGACCTCCTCGCGCTGACCGTCGGGGCGGTGTACCACCACGCGGTCGTCGTAGAGGTTGAGTACGAACGGTTCGTTCGGATCGACGTGGCGTTTCGTGGGCACGTTGTGCGGCGTCCCGGCGCTGCCGGGGAACAGTCGTCGCAGCCATCCGATCATGCTTTGCCTCCGGTAATGCTATTGCGCTCGCGCATCAGGGCCTCGATCTCGTCGGCCTTGACCGGCACGCCGCGCGTGATGATCTCGCAGTCGCCGCCGGTGACCACGGCATCGTCCTCGATGCGGATGCCGACATGCCAGTAGCGTTCCGGCACGTCCTCGGCCGGACGCACGTAGATGCCAGGCTCCACGGTCACGACCATGCCCGGCTCCAGCGGCCGCCACGGGCGTTCGCCGTCAACGGCGGGCGCGGCCGCGCGGTATTCGCCCACGTCGTGCACGTCCATGCCGAGCCAGTGGCCGGTGCGGTGCATATAGAAGCGGCGGTAGCTGCCGCTCGCCAGCACGTCGTCGAGCGTGCCTTCCTTGTTGCGATCCAGCAGGCCGGTATCGAGCATGCCCTGCGCGAGCACGCGCACCGCGGCATCGTGCGGCACGTTATAGGGGACACCCGCGCGCGTCTCGGCAATCGCGGCTTCCTGCGCGGCCACCACGAGGTCGTACAGCTCGCGCTGGGCCGGCGAAAAGCGTCCGGATACGGGGAAGGTGCGGGTGATGTCCGACGCGTAGCCGTCCAGCTCGCAGCCGGCGTCGATCAGGCACAGGTCGCCGTCTCGCAGTTCGGCGGGGCCGGCGCGATAGTGCAGCACGCAGGCGTTGGGCCCGGCCGCGACGATAGAGTTGTAGGCCACGCTCTGCGCGCCGTGGCGGCGGAATTCGTACAGCAGCTCGGCTTCCAGGTGGTACTCGCGCAGGCCGGGGCGGGTCGCCTGCATGGCGCGCACGTGGGCGCCCGCGGAGATCTCGCCGGCGCGGCGCATGGTAGCCAGTTCGCCGGCATCCTTGATCAGCCGCATCTCGTCGAGCAGCGTACGGATGTCCACCGCGACCGATGGCGCCGCGACACCGGCGCGGCCCTGCATGCGCACCGCATCCAGCCAGCGGCGCACCTGCATGTCGGTGCGCGTCGACGCGGCCAGCGGATACGCGAGCTGCGCGCGGTTGGCGAGCAGGCCGGGCAGGATGGCGTCGATCTCTTCGACCGAATGGGCTTCATCGAAGCCGAAGGCCGCGCGTGCGCCGTCGGGGCCGTAACGGAAGCCGTCCCAGATCTCGCGCTCTTCATGCTTCGGGCGGCAAAACAGGATGCTGCGGTCGGCTTCGGTGCCCTGGCCGGCGACCAGCACCAGCACGGAATCGGGCTCGGTGAAGCCGGTCAGGTAATAGAAATAGCTGTCATGCCGGTACGGGTAGTCGCTGTCGCGGTTGCGCATGGCTTCCGGCGCCGTGGGCAGGATGGCCACGCCACCGCCGCCGGCGCGCAAGTGCTGCAGCACGCGCGCGCGACGATCGCGGCAAGACGCCAGGAGGGCTGTATCGGGTGCGGACATAGGATTGCCAACTGGATGGGGGAATGCATCAGATTCTAACGCTGACGGACCTCGGGGCCCGTCAGCGCAGGCAGGCGACTCAGGCGCCGCCTGCGGTGGCCGTGCCGCGCGCGGCGACGGCGTCGTTCAGCGCGACCAGCTGGGCCGGCGTGCCGACGTTTTCCCAGCGGCCGTCGAAGCGCTCGCCGCTGGCCGCGCCCGCCGCGATGGCGGCGCGATAGCAAGGCGTCATCGCCACCTTGGTGCCGGGGGCGATATCGCGGAACAGGCGCGTGTCATACAGGCCGATGTTGCCGAAGGTCAGGCGCTCGGCTCCCGGCGCCGCGTCAAGCGCCAGCCGGCCGTCGGGCCACAGCGAGAAGTCGCCGGCCGGGTGGAACGGCGGATTGGGCACCATCACCAGATGCATGCGCGGGACCGGCGCACCGGCCATCTCGCGGGCACGCGGCAACAGGGCGCGGAAGTCGTACTCGCAGAAGATATCGCCGGAAACGGCCAGGAAGATCTCGCCGTGCTCCGCCTGAGGCGCCCGCGACAGCAGCGGCAGCGCCTTGGCGATGCCGCCGGCCGTCTCCAGCGCGCTGCCTTCGGCGGAATAGGCGATGCGCGCGCCAAAGCGGCTGCCGTCGCCCAGCGCGGCCTCGATCTGCTCGCCGAGCCAGGCATGGTTGACGACGATGTCGCGCAGCCCGGCGCGCACCAGTGCCTCGATCTTCCAGACGATCAGCGGCTTGCCGCCCACCGGCAGCAGCGGCTTGGGGCAACTATCGGTCAGCGGACGCATGCGGTCGCCGCGGCCGGCGGCGAAGATCATGGCTTTCAAATCAGGGTCTCCATGGCGAGCAGGGCGGCCATGCCGCCGACGATGGTCCAGCCGATGCTGCGCGTGCGCGCCGCGATCACGATCGCGACCAGGGCGGCAACCAGCCTCGCGTTGAGCGGGCTCACGTAGAGTTCGCCGCCGCGCATCAGCAGGTCTGGGGCGATCAGCGCGGACAGCATGGCGGCCGGCACGAACTGGAGCGCGGTGCGGAACCACGCCGGCAGCCGCACGCGGCCTTCGACCGCGATGAACGACAGGCGGATCAGGAAGGTGGCCAGGCCCGCGCCAATGAATACCCACAGCAAGGTCAGCGAGTTCATGCCGGCTCCTTGCCGATCGCGGCGTCCTTGCCGGCCGGACGTTCGCCGGACACGTTGCCACGGCCGAGCAGCAGCATGCCGGCGGCAATGCCGCCGAGTGCGGCCACCATCAGCCCGAGCTTGTGGGGCATGCCGAAGCACGCCACCGCAAGGGCGGTCGCCACCAGCGCCGCGGCGACCTGCGCGCGGTGCTTGAGGCCCGGCACGATGATGCCGATAAAGGTCAGCGGCAGGAAAAAGTCCAGTGGCCAGTCACGCGGCACCTGTGCGCCGACCAGCACGCCGGCCAGCGTCGACACTTGCCAGCTGGCCCACAGCGCGAAACCGCCGCCGAAGTAGAACCAGTGGCGGTAGCGCGCGCGCGGGCCGGTGTCGGCCAGCCGGTGCGTCATGGCGGCAAACGCTTCGTCGGTCAGCAGGTAGGCGATCAGCGCTTTCCAGCGGCGCGGCAGGTGGGCCAGCGTGGGGGCAATGGTGGCGGAGTAGAGCGCATGGCGCAGGTTCACCATGGCGACGGTGACGGCGATCACCAGGGCCGGCGTGCCGGCCGACCACAGTTGCGTCAGGATCATCTGCGAAGCGCCACCGAACACGATGGCGCTCATGGCGCAGGCCAGCCAGGCGGGCATGCCTGCGCCGACCGCCAGCACGCCATAGATCAGGCCGAACGGCACCACGCCCAGCAGCATGGGCGCGAGCGCGCGTACGCCCGCCCACCATTCGCCCGAGCGCGTGATGGCGCGGGGATTGTCGGGATGGTCCGGCGGGGGCACTGCGCGAGCCCCGCTCAGAACGTATAGCCGGCCGGGCTCGCGGCGCCTTCGAGCGCGTCGAGCAGGCGGATCAGCTTGCGCAGTTCCGTGTAGCGGCCCGCGACCTGGCGCGTGTACTTGAGCACCAGGGGCAGGTTGGCGAGGTATCCGTCCTTGCCGTCGCGGTGGTACAGGCGCGCGAAGATGCCGAGGACCTTCAGGTGGCGTTGCAGGCCCATCCACTCGAAATCGCGGTAGAACTCGCCGAAATCGGCGTTCACCGGCAGCCCGGCCTTGCGCGCGCGCTCCCAATAGCGGATCAGCCAGTCCAGCTGCTGCTCCTCGTCCCACTCGATATAGGCGTCGCGCCACAGCGAGACCGCGTCGTAGGTGATCGGGCCGATCACGGCGTCCTGGAAATCGAGCACGCCGGGGTTGGCGCCGCCGGGGAGCACCATCAGGTTGCGCGAGTGATAGTCGCGGTGCACGTAGACCTGCGGCTGCGCCAGGATGTTGGCCAGCAGCACATCCATCACTTCGCGCAGGTCGGCCTGCTGGGCGTCCGTGAGCGTCGCGCCCAGGTGTTTCGCGATGTACCACTGGGGGAACAGGTCCAGTTCGCGCTGCAGCAGGGCGCGATCGTAGGCCGGCAGTTCGCCGGCACGCGTAGCGGCCTGGATGCGGACCAGCGCGACCGCGGCGTCGGCGTACATGCCGGTTGCTGAGGAATCGTCGAGCCGGGACAGGTAGGTCTGGCTGCCCAGATCGGCCAGCAACAGGAAGCCCTGCTCCAGATCCTGTGCCAGGACCGTGGGCACCGTCACGCCGGCGGCGCCGAACAGCGCCGCGACATGGACGAACGGCCGGCAGTCCTCGTGCGCGGGCGGCGCGTCCATCACAATGGCGGTTGGATGCGCGGCGTTGGCCGTGCTGACGCGGAAGTAGCGCCGGAAGCTGGCGTCGGCCGAAGCGGGTACGCAGGAATCGGGATCGACGGACCAGTCCGGACCGAGTCCGGATACCCAGGATTTGAGCTGGTCCAGGCGCGGGTCGTGAGGAAGTGCTGCCATGCCGGAAAGGTAGTATTGGTTGCCCCGTATAATACCCGACCAGACCCGGGCGCCGGGCGGCCCCCGGGAGGGGCCTTCGGTTGCCCCGCAGCCTGTTTCGACGGCGCTGGCGGCTCGCAGGCAAGCCGCCACCGACGACGTGACTGAAAACCCGCTCGCATGACCGAACAACGACGATCAACGAACCACCGAGCCAACAAGCCGCCTGCGCTTTCCGGCCCTTCCAGCCGCACTGGCCGGCTGCCTGCCGGCGCCCTGCGGCCGCTGGTGCTGGCCATGGCCGGCCTGTCGGTGGGCGCGCACGCGCAGATGTCGAGTTCCGCCATCCCCGACATAGACCAGACCGAGCCCCTTATCGAAGTCGCCCCCCAGGTGCCGCCCGCGCCGACGGTGTCGGGCGAACTCGTGCCGCGCCTGGCCGAGCCGTCCAAGTCGGGCGAGCCCGGCGACAATCCGCCGGCATTCGTGTCCGGCGACCGGCTGAACGGCTATAACGAGCGCGGCGTGGAAATCGAAGGCAACGCCGAGCTGCGCCGTGGCGGTGCCGTGGTCAAGGGCGACAAGCTGACCTACGACCAGGATACCGACGAGGCCTTCGCCCACGGCAATGCCCGCGTGTCGCGCGGCGGCGCGCTGGCCGTGGGCCCCGAGGCGCGCATGAAGATCGAGGCGAACGAGGGCTACATGCTCTCGCCCGACTATTATTTCCAGCAGACCGGCGGCACGGGCAAGGCCGAACGCATCGATTTCGTGGACAAGGACCGCAGCGTGATCAAGCGGGCCACGTACACCACGTGTTCGCCGGACAATGCCGACTGGTATTTCAGCGCGCGCCAGCTCGACCTGGACAGCGATCGCCAGGTCGGCGTGGCCTACGGCGGCGTGCTGCATTTCTTCGACGTGCCCATCGCAGGCGCGCCGGTGTTCAGTTTCCCGCTGACCGACGAGCGCCGCAGCGGCTTCCTGTCGCCCCTGTTCGGCTACGGCTCGAAATCGGGGCTCGATGTCACGCTGCCGTACTACTTCAACATCGCGCCGAACCGCGACCTGACGCTTTATCCGCGCATCATGACGTCGCGCGGCTTCATGCTCGGCGGCGATTACCGGTACCTGGGGCAAGGCTATTCGGGCCGGCTGCGCGCGGAAATCCTGCCGGATGACCGCCAGACCGGCACCAACCGCTGGTCCTACTCGTTCCAGCATACCCAGAACCTTGCCAAGGGGCTGAACGCCTACCTGAACCTGAACCGCGTATCGGACGACAAGTATCCGGACGACCTGACGCGCACGGTGTCGCAATCGACGCTGCGGCAGTACACCCAGGAAGGCGGCGTCACCTACAACTGGCAGGACTTCACGGTGTTGGCGCGCGTGCAGAAGTTCCAGACGCTGCTGCCGAGCGGGCCGTCCTACGAGCGCGAGCCGCAGCTCAACGGCAAGTACATCCGCTATGACCTGGGCGGTTTCGATGTGCAGGTGGAAACGGATTACACACGCTTCCGCATTCCGCTGACGTCCAACGGCTTCCAGCAGCCGCAGGGCGAGCGCATGTTCGTGCAGCCGACGATCAGCTATCCGATCGTGCGCCCGGGCTGGTATGTGACGCCGAAGGTCATCTTCAATGCGACGCAATACCAGATGGAGGCGCAAAGCAACACGCCGACCGCGCAGAACAATTTCTCGCGGACGGTGCCGACCGTCAGCCTCGATTCCGGCATGACCTTCGAGCGCACTGCGCCGACGATGAGCCGGCTGTTCGGGGTCAACTACCTGCAGACGCTCGAACCGCGGCTGTTCTATGTCTACACGCCGTTCGTCGACCAGAGCCAGTTCCCGCTGTTCGATACCGTGCAGTCGGACTTCGGCTACGGGCAGATCTTCTCGGAAAACCCGTTCACCGGTTATGACCGGGTCGCCGACAACAACAAGCTGACCGCCGGCGTGACCACGCGCCTGATCGAAGCCGATACCGGCGTGGAGCGTTTCCGCGGCACGATTGCGCAGCGCTACGACTTCACCGGCCAGCGCGTGCAGATAAACGGCACGCTGCAGGACCCGAAGGCGGGCAGCTCGGACCTGCTGGCCGCCACCACGATCCAGCTGTTCCGCGGCTACTATGTCGACGCGGGGATCCAATACAATCCGGATTCGGAGCACGTCAATTACTCCAACCTGGCATTTGCCTGGCGCCCGGAGGCGCGCAAGCTGCTCAACGTGGGCTACCGCTACCGGCGCGCCACGTCGGTGACGGACAATACCGCCATCGACCAGTTCGAGATTTCCGGTCAGTGGCCGATTACGCAACGCGCCTATGGCATCGGGCGGTTCGCCTTCGACCGGAACGCCAACCAGATGGTCGATGCGCTGGCCGGCGTGGAATATGCCGCCGATTGCTGGGTCGGCCGTGTGGTCTACCAGCGCTTCCGGAACACCTCGCAGGGCTACACCGGCCGCATCTTCCTGCAGGTGGAGTTCCGCGGGCTGTCGAAGATCGGCTCGAATCCGCTGGATATCCTGCGCCTGAATGTTCCTGGGTACGAACCCGTCACCGCCAAGCCGGTGCCGACGACCCAGTTCGATCACTATGAATGACGGATTACGATGAAACGTCAAGAATTTGCCGTGTTTTCCCTGGTGTCGTCGCCCTGGCGCCGCGTGCTGCTGTCGGCCGTGCTGGCCGCCGTGGCCGGGCCGGCCCTGGCCCAGCTCAAGGCGCCTTCGCAAGGGCCGCGCACCACCGGCATCTTCGTGCCGCAGTCCTCGGACGTGGCCGTCCCGTCGAGCCAGCCGCAGCTTGGCGTGCCGCAACCCGGCAGCAGCGGCAAGCGTTCGCAGCTGGTGGACGAGGTCGTCGCGGTGGTCAATAACAGCGTGATCACGCGGCGTGAACTGCTTGACCGCGCCGACGAGATCGAGAGCCAGCTTCGCGCCGCCAACCGCCCGGCGCCCGCACGCGCCGACCTGCTTGGCGAAGTGCTCGAGCGCCTGGTGATGGAGCGCGTGCAGACCCAGGCCGCGCAGGATGCCGGCATCAAGGTGACCGACCAGGAACTGGACCGTGCCATCGAATCGGTGGCGCAGCAGAACCGCCTGAGCCCAACGGAACTGCGCAGTCGCGTCGAGTCCAGCGGCATGACCTGGACCAAGTACCGGGACGAGCTGCGCAAGCAGGTGCAGGTGATCCGCCTGCGCGAGCGCGAAGTGGACTCGAAGGTACAGGTATATGACGGCGAGATCGACAACTACCTTGCCGCGCGTGGTGGCCAGGGCGCGGCGGCGACTGGGCCGACCGAGTTCAACGTCGCGCAGATCCTCGTGCGCGTGCCCGAAGATGCCTCCGATGCGCAGAAGCAGGCGCTGAAGACCAAGGCGGAAGGGCTGCTCAAGCAAGCGCAGGGCGGCGCCGATTTCGCGCAGCTGGCGCAGGCGAATTCGCAGGCGCCCGAAGCGGCGCAGGGCGGCTCCATGGGCTTCCGCGAGATCGGCCGCCTGCCGGCCATCTTCGCCAATGCGGTAGTCGACCTGCAACCCGGCGCCGTGGCGCCTGAAGTGGTGGAAAGCGCCAATGGCTTCCACATCCTGAAGCTGACCGCCAAGCGCGTGGCGCCGGCTGCGGCGGCCTCGAGCCCGGCTGCAGCCTCGCGCATTACGCAGACCCAGGTCCGCCACATCCTGATCCGCACCGGCCCGAACATGCCGGAAGCGGAGGCGCGCCGCCAGCTCGGCACGCTGCGCGACCGCATTACGCACGGCGGCGACTTTGCCGATGCCGCCAAGCGCTTCTCGCAGGACGGCTCGGCCCAGGCGGGCGGCGAGCTTGGCTGGGTATCGCCGGGCGAACTGGTGCCGGAGTTCGAGCAGGCCATGAACCGGCTGCGCCCAGGCGAGATTTCCGAGCCGGTGGTGACGCAATTCGGCGTGCACCTGATCCAGGTGGAAAACCGCCGCGAAACCGAGATGGCGCCCGAGAAGCAGCGCGACTTCGCGCGTGCGGAAATCCGCGAGCAGAAGCTGCGCGCCGCCTATGATGACTGGGTGCGCCAGCTCCGTTCGGCGGCGTACGTCGAATACCGCGTCAACCGACAGCGCTGAGGCCCCCGCCGCACGATCCCGATATGCCCGACCCGCTTGCGCTAGCCATTTCGACCGGCGAACCCGCCGGTATCGGCCCCGACATCACCATCGGGGCGCTGTTGCGGCTCGCGGGCGAAAACGGCCACTGCCGCTACCATGTGCTCGGCGATGCGCAACTGCTGGCATCGCGCGCCGCCGCGCTCGGCGTGGCGCATGCCTGGGAACGCCTGCTGGGCGAGGGCGACGTAGTCGTCCATCACGTGCCGCTGGCGGTTGCCTGCGAGCCGGGCCGGCTCGATGCGCGCAACGGTCCCTACGTACTGTCGATGCTTGACGCCGCCATTGCCGGCTGCCGCGCCCAACATGGCAGCCCCGCGCGTTTCGCGGCGATGGTCACGGCACCCGTGCAGAAGAGCACGATCAACGATGCCGGCGTGCCATTCACCGGCCATACCGAATACCTTGCCGAGGCGGCCGGCGTGCCGCGCGTGGTGATGATGCTGGCCGGTCCCCAGCCGGCGCATGCCAACGCCATGCTGCGCGTGGCGCTGGCCACGACGCACCTGCCGCTGCGCGCGGTGCCCGACGCCCTGACCATACCGCTGCTGCTGCAGACACTGTCGATCATCGATGCCGACCTGCGGCGCTGGTTCGGCATTGCGCGGCCGCGCATCCTTGTGACCGGTCTCAATCCTCATGCCGGGGAAAGCGGCCACATGGGCCGCGAGGAGATCGACATCATCGAACCGGCGCTGGCGCAGGCGCGCGATGCCGGCATCGATGCGCGCGGCCCCTATCCCGCCGACACGCTGTTCCAGCCGCGCCACCTGCGCGACGCCGACTGCGTGCTGGCGATGTACCACGACCAGGGGCTGGCGCCCCTGAAGTACGGCACGTTCGGGCACGGCGTGAATATCACGCTGGGCCTGCCTTTCATCCGCACCTCGGTCGACCACGGCACCGCGCTCGACCTGGCCGCCAGCGGCCAGGCCGAGCACGGCAGCATGATCGAGGCGATCCGCAGTGCGGTCACCATGGCCGGGCATGCCAACGGCAGGCATGCAACGGCCAGGCCATCGCACTAGTGGTGTAATCCTCCATGCGTTCAAACATGCACCAGGGCCACGTGGCCCGCAAGCGATTCGGCCAGAACTTCCTGGTCGACGATTCGATCATCCACGGCATCGTCAATGCCATCAATCCGACCGCAGACGATGTGCTCGTCGAGATCGGCCCGGGCCTGGGCGCGCTGACCGATCCGCTGCTCGAGCGCGTGCCGCAGATGCAGGTGGTCGAACTGGACCGTGACCTGGTCGAACGGCTGCGCCGCCGCTATGGCGACCGCCTGCTGGTCCACGCGGGCGACGCGCTGGCGTTCGACTTCAGCCGCCTGGCGGTGGCGGGGCGCCCGCTGCGCATCGTCGGCAACCTGCCGTACAACATTTCCAGCCCGCTGCTGTTCCACCTGATGGAGTACGCCGACCACGTGCGCGACCAGCACTTCATGCTGCAGAAGGAAGTGGTCGACCGCATGGTGGCCGAGCCCGGCAGCAAGGCCTTCGGCCGGCTGTCGATCATGCTCCAGGTGCGCTACCACATGGAACACGTGCTCGACGTGCCACCGGGTTCGTTCAACCCGCCGCCGAAGGTCGATTCCGCGGTGGTGCGCATGATTCCGTGGCCGCGCACGGTGGACGGCCGGCTGCGTTCTCCGCATGCGGATTGCGATATCACCGTGCTGGGCGACCTGGTTACCGCAGCGTTCTCGCAGCGGCGCAAGGTGCTGCGCAATACGCTATCGTTCCTGCGGGACCAGGTCGATTTCGAGGCCATCGGCTTCGACCTGAGCCGCCGCGCCGAAGAGGTGCCCGTCGGCGAGTACGTCGAACTGGCGCGCCGCCTGGGCGGTGCCGCTTCCGATCGGCCCGCCGCCTGATTGCCAGACCGATACCATCCCGAATTTTCCGCGAATTTCCGTCATGACCGCCAATACGCAAACCAACAAGCGACCCGTCATCCTGACCGGCGATCGTCCCACCGGCCCGCTGCACCTCGGCCACTACATTGGCTCGCTCAAGACGCGCGTGCAGCTGCAGGACACGCATGAGCAATACCTGCTGCTGGCCGACACGCAGGCCATGACCGACAACGCGCACGATCCCGACAAGGTCCGCCGCAACGTGCTGGAAGTGGCGCTGGACTACCTGGCCGTCGGCATCGATCCGGCGAAGACGACCATCACCGTGCAGTCGTACCTGCCGGCGCTGGCCGAGCTGACGCTGATGTACCTGAACTTCGTCACGGTAGCGCGCCTGGAGCGCAACCCGACCATCAAGGAAGAGATCCAGGCCCGTGGCTTCGGCCGCGATATCCCGGCTGGCTTCATGTGCTACCCGGCGGCGCAGGCCGCGGACATCACCGCGTTCAAGGCCGACATCGTGCCCGTGGGCGAGGACCAGGCGCCGCTGATCGAGCAGACCAACGAGATCGTGCGCCGCATCAACCACCAGGTCGGCCGCGACGTGCTGAAGGAATGCCAGGCGCTGATCCCGAAGTTCGGCCGCCTGCCGGGCGTCGATGGCAAGGCCAAGATGAGCAAGTCGCAGGGCAACGCCATTGCGCTGGGCGCTGCGCCCGAGCAGATCAAGGCAGCCGTGCACAGCATGTACACCGACCCGGATCACCTGAAGGT
The DNA here is from genome assembly GCF_057073755.1 of Cupriavidus sp. C3SS-1. Taxonomy (NCBI): domain Bacteria; kingdom Pseudomonadati; phylum Pseudomonadota; class Betaproteobacteria; order Burkholderiales; family Burkholderiaceae; genus Cupriavidus; species Cupriavidus sp. C3SS-1. The sequence goes on from NZ_CP172699.1 coordinate 551,442, forward strand.
CTCGGACCCGGGCAAGGTCGAGGGCAATATGGTGTTCACCTACCTCGATGCCTTCGACCCGAACACGGAAGAAGTGGAAGAGCTCAAGGCGCATTACCGCCGTGGCGGGCTGGGCGACATGGTGCTCAAGCGCCGCGTCGAAAGCGTGCTGAACGAACTGCTGGGCCCGATCCGCGAGCGCCGCGAGCAGCTCGCCAAGGATCCCGACTATGTGTTCGACCTGCTGCGCGACGGCACCAACCGGGCCAAGGCCATCACCCAGCAGACGCTGGACGAGGTGCGAGAGGCGCTGGGCATGTTCTCGTTCGGCAGCCGCTGAGACGCTACCAGGCCGATCGGCCAACAAAAAACGCGCGGATCTTTCCGCGCGTTTTTTGCTTCCGTCCCGCGACGCTCAACCGCGGCGATTCACCAGCACGATCCCCGCCAGCACCAGCAGTGCCGCGACCGCAAAGCGCGGCCCGATCGCATCCTGCATCAGCACTACGCCGAAGGCGACGCCGAACAGCGGCGTCAGGAACGAAAACACTGAGAGCCGCGAGGCCAAGTAGCGCCGCAACAGCCAGAACCACGCCAGGTAGCTGGCAAACGCGATCAGCACCGACTGGTAGAAGAGACTGGCGAGCACGGCGCCGTTGAGCTGGACACTGTCCGCCTGGCCGCCCATCAGGGCCATGGCCAGCAGCAGCACGCCCGATACCGCGAGCTGGTAGAGCAGGGTCTTGCTGGCCGGAGCACTGGCCAGCGGCGTGGCACGCACCACCACGGTGGTCGCCGCCCACAGCAGCCCCGCCACCACGCCCAGCGCATCGCCGGCCAGCGTGCCGCCATGCGCGGAGGCGGCGGTTATGCCGTCCGCAAAGGCCAGCACCATGCCGCAGAAGGCCAGCACCACGCCCAGCCACTGGGCTGCGCGCAGACGCTCGCCCGCGACGGCGAAATGCAGTCCGACCGCGGTAAAGATTGGCGCGGTGTACAGGAACACCGCCATGCGCGATGCCGTGGTGTGGCCGAGTCCGACGAAGATGCAAAAGAATTCGGCGCCGAACAGCAATCCCGCCAGCAGGCCCGCGCGCAGCGTACCGTCGCGCTGCCAGAGCGGCGTGCCGCGCCACGCGGCAAAGCCGAACACCAGCAGCGCCGCGATGGCCGAGCGCACGCCCGCCTGCAGCACCGCGCCCATCAGCGGCGCGGTCAGCTTGATCACGACCTGCTGCAGCCCCCAGGCGGCGCACAGCACCACCATCAGGCCGACGGCGGCGCCATCGAGCGGGCGGCGGCTCAGGGTCTGCGCGTCCATGCCGCGCGCTCAGGGACGGCTGGCGTCGCGCGTCGAATTGCGCTCGATCAGTTCGATCTTGTAGCCGTCCGGGTCTTCGACAAACGCGATCACGGTAGTGCCGCCCTTGACCGGGCCGGCTTCGCGCGTGACCTTGCCACCCGCCACGCGGATGCGGTCGCAGGCCGCGGCGGCGTTGTCGGTCTCCAGCGCGATATGGCCGTAGGCGGTGCCCAGGTCGTATTTGTCGACGCCGTAGTTGTAGGTCAGCTCCAGCACCGCGGTTTCGCTTTCCGGGCCATAGCCGACGAACGCCAGGCGGTACTTGTACTCGGTGTTGTCGCTTTCGCGCAGCAGCTGCATGCCGAGCACGCGGGTGTAGAAGTCGATCGAGCGCTGCAGGTCGCCGACGCGCAGCATGGTATGGAGGAGTCGCATTTGAGATGCCCTGTGGGTCGTTCTTGAGGGGAATGCGACATTTTAGTGCGTTTGCGTGAAACGCACCGGCGCGGCCAGGCGTGCCGTCGCCATTCAGGACGTTCGCTCAGAACGTCGGCAGCAGTTCGGGCGGATGGGCCCGCAATTGTGCCCGTGCATCGCGGAACTCCGGGAAGATCGATTCCACGGTCTCCCAGAAGCGCGGGCCGTGGTTCATCTCCTTGAGATGCGCCAGTTCATGCGCCGCGACATAGTCGATCATCGACATCGGAAAATGCATCAGCCGCCAGTTCAGGCGGATCTTGCCGTCGGCGGTGCAGCTGCCCCAGCGCGTGGCGGCGGAGGTCAGGGCGAAGCCGCTATGACGCACGCCCAGGCGCTCGGCATACAGGTCGAGCCGTTGCGGCAGCAAGCGCCGCGCCTGCTGCTGCAGCCAGCTCTGCACGCGATCCTTGATCTGCTGCTCGTCGGCATGCGCGGGCATGGCCAGGTGGAGCACAAGCGTCTCGCCATTGAACAGCACCGCGCCGATCGGCGATTCCAGCGTGAGCGTGATGGTCTGCCCAAGGAACGGCAGCGTGGCGCCATCGCGCCATTGCACCGTGGGCAGCACGCGCCGCGTTTCGCGCTGGCGCCATTCGCCGAGCTTGTTCAGGATCCAGCGCTGCTTTTCGCGGATGGCGCTCTCGACATCGGCCAGCGTGACCCAGCGCGGGGCCGTGATTGAGAGGCCGCGGTCATCGACCGTGAAGCCGATGGTCCGGCGCGACGAACGCTTGAGGCTGTAGTGCAGCGTGTGCTCGCCCAACTGGAGCCGGCGGCCATCCGGTTGGGGTGCAGGCCATCCGGCCGCGGGTGGAGTCGGCGCCATCCCGGCCACGATGTCCTGCGCGCTGTCGGCCAGCGGCAGTTCCAGCTGTGCGCCGGGGGCATCGGGAGCGGGACGCAGCAAGCTCATGCGGCCTGTCCGTTGCCGTAGCTCGGCGCGTCGATGCGGCGCATGTCGCGCTCGATCCAGTCGCGCACTTCCTGGTTGAGCTGGTCGGCCGTCTTGTTGGCCGACGGGATCGACGGCCCGATGGAGATCGTGATCATGCCCGGGTACTTGAAGAACGAGTTGCGCGGCCACACCCGGCCCGAATTGACGGCCATCGGAATCACCCATGCGCCGGTTTCCACGGCGAGGCGGGCGCCGCCGCTCTTGTAGCGCGGGTTCTCCAGGCCCGACGGCGTGCGCGTGCCTTCAGGGAACATGATGATCCACGCGCCCTCGGCCAAACGCTCGCGGCCCTGGCGCGCGGCGGAGGAGAACGCCTTGATGCCTTCCTTGCGGTTGATATGCACCATCTTCAGCAAACCGAGGGTCCAGCCGAAGAACGGCACCAGCAGCAGCTCGCGCTTGAAGACAAAGCACAGTGGCTTGGGCATCAACGCCACATAGGCGATGGTTTCCCATGCGGACTGGTGCTTGGAGAGCAGCACCACGGGCTTGTCGAGCATGGTGTCCATGTGCTCCCGCCCTTCGATCTGGTAGCGGATGCCGCAAATCACACGCGCCGCGCCGATCGCAAGGCGGGTCCACCCGCGCACGAAATCGAAGCGCCGCGCGGCATTCATGAACGGGAAGACGATAAAGCAGACGGTTGCGTAGGGTGGTGTCAGCACCAGCAGGTACAGCGCAAACAGAAGGGAACGCAAAAAGGTCATCGAGGGGGCGCTTGATGGGGTCAGCAGGGAATTCAGGAAGAAGCCGGGCGCGGCGCGACGTCGCCGCCGGCCAGCCAGCGGGCGAAGGCGCGCAGATCGTCGTGAACGCGCGTGCCGGGCGGCAGACCGCCCTTGTCCAGGGTCTTCTGGCCCTTGCCGGTCAGTACGAGGTGCGGGGTGCAGCCGACCGCCACGCCGGCCTCGAGATCGCGCAGCGAGTCGCCGACGATCGGCACGCCCTTGAGTTCGATGCCGAAGCGTTCGCTGATCTGTTCGAGCAGACCGGACTTCGGCTTGCGGCAGTCGCACGCGTCGGCCGCGGTATGCGGGCAGAAGAACACGGCGTCGACCCGCCCGCCAAGGTTGGCCAGCGCCTTGTACATCTTCTCGTGCATGGCGTTGAGCGCGCTCATCTCGAACAGCCCGCGGCCGATGCCGGACTGGTTGCTGGCGACCACCACGCGGTAACCCGCCTGGTTCATCATGGCGATGGCTTCTAGGCTGCCTTCGATCGGCACCCATTCGTCGGCCGATTTCACGAACTGGTCGCTGTCGAGGTTGATCACCCCGTCGCGGTCGAGGACGATGAATTTGGGCGGTGTCTGCGGCATGTCTGGTTTCCGGTGTGGCGTGCGGCCCGGGTCAGGCCGCCAGCTTGGAGATGTCGGCCACGCGGTTGGCCAGCGCATGCAGCGAGGCCAGCAGCGCGAGGCGGTTGGCGCGCTGCTGCGCGTCCTCGGCCATCACCATCACGTTGTCGAAGAAGCCATCGACGGCCTCGCGCAGCTGGGCCAGGTCGCGCAGCGCGCTGGTGAAGTCGCCGCGGGCGAAGGCCGCTGCCACGGCCGGGCGCACCTGTTCGATGGCGCCATGCAGCGCGCGTTCGGCATCTTCCTGGAACAGGGCCGGGTTGACGGCGGCGATGTCCTGCGCGGCGTCCGCGTTCTTCTTCAGGATGTTGGTGATGCGCTTGTTGGCGGCGGCCAGCGCTTCGGCTTCCGGCAGCGCGGCGAACGTGCGCACGGCTTCCATGCGGCCGATCACGTCGTGCAGCTGCTGTGGGCGCAGGCTGACCACGGCTTCGACTTCATTGGTGGTGTAGCCCTTGTCCTTCAGGTACCCGCGCACACGGTCATAGAGGAAATCGGCAATCGCCTCAGGGGCGGCCTTGACGGCCGTCACGCCGGCAAAGGCCTGCTGGGTCAGCGCGAGCAGCGCGTCGACCGACAGCGCCAGCGGCTTCTCGATCAGCATGCGCAGGATGCCCAGCGCATGGCGGCGCAGCGCGAACGGATCCTTCTCGCCAGTCGGCTGCAGGCCGATGCCCCAGATGCCGACCAGCGTTTCCAGCTTGTCGGCCAGCGCCACGGCGGTGCTGACGGCGCCTTCGGGCAGCGCGTCGCCGGCAAAGCGCGGGCGATAGTGCTCGGAGCACGCCAGCGCCACGTCCTCGGCTTCGTCGTCGTGGCGGGCGTAGTAGGTGCCCATGGTGCCTTGCAGCTCGGGGAACTCGCCGACCATATCGGTCAGCAGGTCGGCCTTGGCCAGTTCGGCGCCGCGCATGGCAGCGGCCTTGTCCACGGCGACGCCAGCCGCGTTGAGCGCATCGGCAATGTGGCCGGCAATCTGCTGCAGGCGCTGCACGCGATCAAGCTGGGTGCCGATCTTGTTGTGGTAGACCACGCTCGCCAGCTGCGGCACGCGCGAAGCCAGCGTCTTCTTGCGGTCCTGGTCGAAGAAGAACTTGGCATCGGCCAGGCGCGGGCGTACCACGCGCTCGTTGCCCGTGATGATCGACTGCGGCGTTTCCGTGGCGAGATTGGAAACGATCAGGAAGCGGTTGCGCAGGTGGCCGTCGGCGTCGGTCAGCGCGAAATACTTCTGGTTGGTCTGCATCGTGAGGATCAGGCATTCCTGCGGAACCGCCAGGAAAGCTTCCTCGAAATGGCAGGCGTAGACCACCGGCCATTCCACCAGCGAATTCACCTCGTCGAGCAGCGCATCCGGCATGACGACCTGGTCTGCGCCGGCAGCCTTCAGCAACTGGTCACGGATCGACTCGCGACGCTGCGCGTAGCTCGCGATCACCTTGCCCTGCTGCAGCAGCGCGTCCGCATACTGCGTCGCGTGCGGGATCTCGATCACGCCTTGCGACAGGAAGCGATGGCCCTGCGTCAGGTTGCTGGCCTGCAGGCCAAGCAAGGAGACCGGTACGATCTCGCTGCCGAACAGGGCCACCAGGCGGTGCGCGGGGCGCACGAAATGGACTGTGTCGCCGCTCGGGCGCTGGTAGCTCATCACCTTCGGGATCGGCAGCTTGCCGATAGTGTCATCCAGCGCGGCCTGAAGGCCGGCGGCCAGCTCCGCGCCCCGGGCGGTGTAGCGATAGAAGAAGGCCTCGGCCTTGCCGTCGGAGGCGCGCTCCAGCGTTTGCCAGTCGATTTCCGGCACACCGACGGACTTCGCCAGCGCGGCGAGCTTCTTGGCCAGCGGCGCGGTCGGTTCGCCATTGGCGCCTAGCGCCACCGTCAGCGGCAGGACCTTCTCGCGCTGCTCGCGGTCGGGCGCGCTGCGGCGCACGCCGGATACCAGCGCGGCCAGGCGGCGCGGCGAGGCATAGGGCGTGACGGCGGCACCGTCGTCAAGCAGGTCACGCTCGCGCAGGCCGGCGAACAGGCCCTGCGCGAAGGCCTCGCCCAGGCGCGACAGGGCCTTGGGCGGCAGCTCTTCGGTGAACAGTTCGATCAGCAGCGAGTCGGTCATGGGTTGCGACATGAATCGTTTCCAACAAGTTGTGGCACGCCCTGCAATCAGCAGTGCGGCTCAAGATTAGGTTCTACACCGGAGAGCAGCCAGAGGCCGTTCTGTTGCCGGAATTGCAGGGTGGTGAACGCGCATTGCGGCACGGCGACGGCACTTGCCGCACCGTTGCCGGCGGCGCGGCTGCCCGCGGCCGGAAAGCGCGCTTCGATACGGCGCAGGCGCTTGTCGTAGCGGATCTCGTCGATGCGCCCGCCCACCCAGAAATCGATCTTCGGCGGCAACTGCGCGGCCGAATAGTAGGTGCGCATGACGCGGCGCGGCTTGCCGTTGCGGATTTCCGTATCGGTCCAGGTCAGCGGATAGCGAATCGCGCTTTCATACGCACGCAGCGGCACGCGGTGCCAGCCAAGATCGCGCGAGCCCGACAGGTCGCACGCGAACGACCGCACCAGCTGTGTCCACTGATCGAGCGAGCTCAGCGACGGCTGCCAGTGGCGCGCCATGGCGACCTGCAGTGCCTGCGGTTCGGCTTCGCATACATTGGACAGATCGGCCGGCAGCAGCAGCGCCTGCGGGCTCGGCGCGGGCTGGGTCTTGGCACGCGCGGCGGCACCGCCCGTCAGCCCCAGCACTGCCATGACCATGGCGCAGCACAGCGCGCTGCGCGTCAGCGACGTCATGCCTTGGCCCCGCCGCACATCGGGAAGCCCAGCGCTTCGCGCGAATCGTAATAGGCCTGCGCGACCTGGCGCGAAAGATTGCGGATGCGGCCGATATACGCGGCGCGCTCGGTCACGGAAATCGCGCCGCGCGCGTCCAGCAGGTTGAACGTGTGGGCGGCCTTGAGCAGCTGTTCGTAGGCGGGCAGCGCCAGGCGAGGGCCGGTGCCGGCTTGCGCTTGGGTGCCGCTGTCGGCTGTCTCGCCGCCATTGCCCATCAGACGCTTGGCCTCGCTCTCATGTTCGGCGAAATGGCGGAACAGGATTTCGGTGTTGCTGTGCTCGAAGTTGTACGTGGACTGCTCGACTTCGTTCTGGTGGTAGACATCGCCATAGGTCAGGCGGCGCGTTTCGCCGTTCTCCTGCCACTCGGTCCAGACCAGGTCATAGACGTTCTCGACCTTCTGCAGGTACATGGCCAGGCGCTCGATGCCGTAGGTGATCTCGCCCGTAATCGGCTTGCAGTCGATGCCGCCGACCTGCTGGAAGTAGGTGAACTGCGTGACCTCCATGCCATTGAGCCAGACTTCCCAGCCCAGGCCCCATGCGCCCAGCGTGGGGTTCTCCCAGTCGTCCTCGACGAACCGGATGTCGTTCTGCTTCAGGTCCAGCCCCAGCGCTTCGAGCGAGCCGAGGTACAGCTCGAGGATGTTCTCCGGCGCGGGCTTGAGCACGACCTGGTACTGGTAGTAGTGCTGCAGGCGGTTCGGATTCTCGCCGTAGCGGCCGTCCTTGGGGCGGCGCGACGGCTGCACATAGGCCGCGCGCCACGGCTCCGGGCCGATCGCGCGCAGGAACGTGTGCACGTGCGAAGTCCCCGCGCCGACCTCCAGATCGATGGGTTGCAAGAGTGCGCAGCCCTGCCGGTCCCAATAGGCCTGCAGGGTCAGAATCATTTGTTGGAAGGTCAGCATAGGAAGACTAGATCGGGAGTCCCGCCGCAATGCCGCGCCATTCAGGGCGCGGGCTGCAGTCAAAGTGCAGCGGGCGACGCATACGGTTGGTGCCAAACCCTGAATTCTATCGGGTTTTTGGGCGCCGGCCTGCCTTTGCGGGCCGCGGCGGCATGTCGGGCTTTCGCAACGCATGGGGAAAACACCGACGGGGGATTCAGGCTTGGGGTGCCCTTGCCGATAACGTTTTTGTATACAGTATGAGTAAGCAACCAGTTGTCAGAGTTGCTAAGAACCACCAAATGATGGGGACACGGTCATGGCATTACTTTCTCGCAAACCTTATCTGCTCGCCATCGCGGTCATGATCGCCGCGGCAGCAGTGACGAGCCTGCTCGCCTGATTCGGCGGCGACTGGAAGGAGACGGCATAGCCAGGCCACACCGCGGCGATGCCGGGCCTGGACGCGCACCGCACTACCCGTGACGGACGCGCCCTGGCAAACCTGCTGCCTGCGACCCGGCAGTCAGTTTCAGCGTGCGCCCCGCGCGCGCCAGGCGGCCAACGCAAGCACGGCTGCAAACCAGGCCAGCACCGGCACATTTCCCCAGCGGATATAGGGCGTCAGCCCCTGCATGCCTTGCACCCGGGCCGTCAGCGTATCGACGGTAAAGGTCGGCAAGCGTGCCTGAACCTTGCCATCCGGCGTCACCACGGCGGTCATGCCGGTATTGGTCGCGCGCAACATCGGGCGACGCATTTCCAGCGCGCGCATGCGTGAAATCTGCAGATGCTGGTCCAGTGCGATGGTGTCGCCGAACCACGCCAGGTTGGTCAGGTTCGCCATCATGTTCGCGGGCGCGGCCTGGTGCCGCAGCGTCTGGGCGATTTCCTCGCCGAACAGATCCTCATAGCAGATATTGGGCGCCACGCGGATGCCGCGCACCGGCATCGGTGCCTGTTCCAGCCCGCCGCGCCGGAAGTCGCCGAGCGGCATCTTCATCATGTCGACGAACCAGTGGAAACCGAGCGGGATGAATTCGCCGAACGGCACCAGGTGGTGCTTGTTGTAGCGGTAGAGCCCGCGCGACAGCGGGCCGATGCCAAATACGCTGTTGGTGAAATCGACCGGTGAATCGGCGCCGGCGGCGCCGAACAGGACGGCGGTGCCGGACTTCTCCATGAAGTCGCGCATGGCCATCGCGACATCGACCGGCAGATCCTGCAGGATGACCGGGAACGCGGTTTCGGGCGTCACGATGAGGTCGGCCGGCGTGGCGGTGATCATGTCGCGGTACAGCTCGATCGAGCGCTGCACGCCGGCCTGCTCGAACTTGATGTCCTGCGGCACGTTGCCCTGCAGCAGCCGGACCGTGATCGGGCTGCCAGCAGGCGTGGTCCACGCAATCGGCGCCAGCGCTGCACCGGCGATCGGCAGCGCCGCCACGAGCACGGCGGCCACAAGGCCGCGGCCGCCGTCGCGATGCCCGAATGCACGGACGGCCAGCACCAGCAGCGCGGCCACGGTAGCGGCCAGCGCGCCGATGCCGTACACGCCGAACAGCGGGGCGAAGCCGGCCAGCGGACCATCGGCATGCGCATAACCGCCCGACAGCCACGGGAAGCCGGTGAAGATCACCCCGCGCAGCCACTCCGACAGTCCCCATGCCGCGCCGAAGGCCAGCGGGTTCCAGATCGACAGCCGCGGCAGGCGCGTGGCAACGCGATGCCAGGCCGCGCCGGCCAGCGCCGGATAGAGCGACAGGAAGGCGCTGAACAGCACCACGGCAAGCGCTGCCATCCAGGCCGGCATCTCGCCGTAGACATGCATGCTGATGTAGAGCCACCAGATGCCGGACAGGAACCAGCCCAGGCCGAAGGCATAGCCGGTGGCGGCGGCCACGCGGGCGCGCGGGGCATCGGCGATCAGCGCGGCCAGGCCGGCCAGCGACAGGATCTGCAGCCACCACCAGTCATGCGGGGCGAAGGCCTGGGTGTGGGCAATGCCGAGCATGCCGGCCAGCAGCAGGCGGGTGAGGATCGCGGTGGACACGCGCTCGCGCGCCGCGCCGGACGTGCCGGCCAGCACCGGGGCCGGGCGCTTCATGCGTCGGCCAGGTGGTTCGCGGGCGACTCGCGGTGCACGAGCAGCAGGTGGACCTGGCGCGCGTCGGCGCGCAGCACTTCAAAGCTGACGGGCGGCAACGTGATGATCTCGCCGCGATGCGGCACGTGGCCGAGATGGTTCGAGAGCAAGCCGCCCACGGTATCGACGTCGTGGTCGGAGAACGCCGTGCCGAACACCTCGTTGAACTGCGAGATCTCGGTCAGGCCGTGCACGCGCCAGCCACCATCGGGCAGGGGCAGGATGTTGTCCTGGTCCTCGTCGAGGTCGAACTCGTCCTCGATGTCGCCGACGATCTGTTCCAGCACGTCTTCGATGGTGACCAGCCCGGCCACGCCGCCGTATTCGTCGACGACGATGGCAATGTGGTTGCGGTTGTTGCGGAACTCGCGCAGCAGGATGTTCAGGCGCTTGGATTCCGGGATGAACACCGCCGGGCGCAGCGTCTCGCGCAGGTCGAACTGCTCGTCGGTGTAGTAGCGCAGGAGGTCCTTGGCCAGCAGGATGCCGATGATGTTGTCGCGGCTGCCTTCATACACCGGGAAGCGCGAGTGCGCCGTATGCTGCATGAACGGGATGAAGGTCTGCGGCGCGTCCGCGATATTGACCATATCCATCTGCGAGCGCTGCACCATGATGTCGCGGGCGGTCAGTTCGGAGACCTGGAACACGCCCTCGATCATGGACAGCGAATCGGCGTCGATCAGGTTGCGCTCATGCGCATCCTGCAGCACGGCAAGCAACTCCGCGCGGGATTCGGGCTCAGGGGAAATCAGGTCGGTCAGGCGTTCGAGTAGCGATCGGGGACGATCGGACTGCCTGAATTGGGCAGGCTTCGAACTGGGATAGGGGTCGTTCATTTCGCGGCAAGCGCGTGGTGGAGATCGTCTGAAGGATACACTAAAAGCCCGTCGATCCCCGTGACACAGCCCGCCAAGGCGGCAGGCTGTGTGCGGGTGGGCTCACTTCAGGTGCGAAGGGGCGCGGCGTTCAGTGGGCGACCGGCCTGTGGTCGTCGCGGTAAGGATCGTCATAGCCCAGGGCCTGCAGCGTTTCGGTCTCGATCGCTTCCATTTCCTCTGCTTCGGCGTCGTCCTCGTGCTCGTATCCTTGCGCGTGCAGCACGCCATGCACGATCAGGTGAGCATAGTGCGCTTCCAGCGGCTTGCGCTGCTCCTGCGCCTCGGCTTCAACCACGGGGCAGCACAGCACGATGTCGCCGCTCACCGGGTCGTCCTCATTCTCGGCGTAGGCAAAAGTCAGCACATTGGTGGCGTAGTCCTTGCCGCGATAGGTGCGATTGAGCGCGCGGCCCTCGTCTTCGCCGACGAAGCGGACGGTGAGCGCGGCGTCGGCGTACAGCGCCGACGTGACCCAGGTCTCGATCTGCTTGCGCGCAGGCAGGCCGGCGCGCTTGCCGACGCCGTCGCCTTGCTGCACTTCAAGTTCCAGCGCGGGCGGCGTGGCCGGGGTGCCCGTCGTGGTGACCACCGGCGTGGCCATGACCGCCACCGACAGCGCATCGTTATTGTCCGGGCGCACCAGCAGGCCGGCCTGCTGCCGGGTGTCAGTGTGCTCGGCCAGCAGGGCCACCACGCCGTCGGCGGCCTGCGACAGGTCGACGGTCAGGCTGCGCCCATCGGGCAGCTGCACGCGCACGGCGTGGGCGGCGCTCTTGCGCGCACGGCCTTCGCCATCGAACAGGGTCAGGCTGATACCGGAAGGCTGGGCTTTCTTGGATTTCACTTACGCGTCCTTGTGCTGGGCGTGGTATTCGTCATAGGCGTCGACGATGCGGGCCACCAGCGGGTGGCGCACGACGTCGATGCTGGAAAAGCGCGAGAAGGCGACGCCGCGCACATCGCGCAGCACGTGCTGGGCCTCGACCAGGCCGCTCTTCTGTCCGCGCGGCAGGTCGATCTGCGTGGTGTCGCCGGTGATCACCGCCTTGGAGCCGAAGCCGATGCGCGTGAGGAACATCTTCATCTGCTCGGGCGTGGTGTTCTGCGCCTCGTCGAGGATGATGAAGGCGTGGTTCAGCGTGCGTCCGCGCATGTACGCCAGCGGCGCGATCTCGATCATCTGGCGCTCGAACATCTTCTGCGTGCGGTCGAAGCCGAGCAGGTCGTACAGCGCGTCATACAGCGGACGCAGGTACGGGTCGACCTTCTGCGCGAGATCGCCAGGCAGGAAGCCCAGGCGCTCGCCGGCTTCCACGGCCGGGCGCGTCAGCACGATGCGCTTGACCGTGTCGCGCTCGAGCGCATCGACCGCGCACGCCACCGCCAGGTAGGTCTTGCCGGTCCCCGCCGGGCCGACGCCCAGCGTGAGGTCGTGCGACAGGATGTGGCGCAGGTACTCGCGCTGCGTGGCGGTGCGGCCCTGCAGCCCCGAGCGCCGCGTATGCAGTACCGGGGAGTCGTCCTCGAACTCGGTGGCGCCGTTCTCGTCGTCGGCCTGCGGCAGGTAGCTGCCGTGCGCCGAGATCTGGCGTGCCTCCACCAGGCCCAGCTGCACGTCGTCGATCGACAGCGCGGTGCGCGCCTCGTTGTAGAAGCGCTCCAGCGCGAGGGCGGCATCCTGCGCGTTGGTTCCGCGCACGGTCATGCGGTGGCCGCGGCGCTGGATGGTCACGTCGAGCGCCTGTTCGATCTGGCGCAGGTTCTCGTCGAGTGGGCCGCACAGGTTCTGCAGCCGCGTGTTGTCGTCGCGCGGGGCGACGAATTCTGCGGTAGGAATCTTCATTCTGGCGCGTGGGGTGGCTTCGCTCATTGCCGCACCACGATCTCGCCGCGCAGCGAATGCGGGAACGCCTGCGTGACCGACACGTCGACCATCTGGCCGATCATGCGGTCGCGCTGCGCTTGCGGTACGCCCGGCAGCGCGAAATTGACCACGCGGTTGTTCTCGGTGCGGCCGTGGAGTTCGGTCGGGTCCTTGCGGGACGGGCCTTCGACCAGGATGCGCTGCACCGAGCCCACCATATTGCGGCTGATGCGCTGCACGTTCTCCTCGATCGTGGCCTGCAGGTGTTGCAGGCGGCGCAGCTTGACCTCGTGCGGCGTGTCGTCGTGCAGGTTGGCCGCCGGCGTGCCGGGGCGCGGGCTGAAGATGAACGAGAACGAGGTGTCGTAGCCAATCTCTTCGACCATCGCCATCAGCTTGCCGAAGTCGGCTTCGGTTTCGCCGGGGAAGCCGATGATAAAGTCCGACGACATCGACATATCGGGCCGCAGCGCGCGCAGCTTGCGCACGATGCTCTTGTACTCGAGCACGCTGTAGCCGCGCTTCATCGCCATCAGCACGCGGTCGGAGGCGTGCTGCACCGGCAGGTGCAGGTGGTTGACGAGCTTGTCGCAGCGGCCATACAGCTCGACCAGGCGGCTCGTGAATTCCTTCGGGTGGCTGGTGGTGTAGCGGATGCGTTCGATGCCCGGGATCTCGGCCACGTACTCGATCAGCAGCGCGAAGTCGGCGATCTCGCTGGTGCCGCCCATGGCGCCGCGATAGGCGTTGACGTTCTGGCCCAGCAGCGTAACTTCGCGCACGCCCTGTTCCGCCAGGCCGGCCACTTCGGCCAGCACGTCCTCGAACGGTCGCGAGACCTCCTCGCCGCGCGTGTACGGGACCACGCAGTAGCTGCAGTATTTCGAGCAGCCTTCCATGATCGAGACAAAGGCACTCGGGCCTTCCACGCGGGCCGGCGGCAGGTGGTCGAACTTCTCGATCTCGGGGAACGAGATATCGACCTGCGACTGTCCCGTGCGCTGCTTGCGCGCGATCAGGTCGGGCAGGCGGTGCAGCGTCTGCGGGCCGAACACCACGTCGACATAGGGCGCGCGCGAGACGATGCTCGCGCCTTCCTGGCTGGCCACGCAGCCGCCCACGCCGATCACGAGGTCGGGTTTGGCGGCCTTGAGCGCCTTCATGCGGCCCAGTTCGGAGAACACCTTCTCCTGCGCTTTCTCGCGCACCGAGCAGGTGTTGAACAGGATCACGTCGGCGTCTTCGACGTTGTCGGTGGGTTCCAGCCCCTGGCTGGCGTTCAGGACGTCGACCATCTTGTCCGAGTCATACTCGTTCATCTGGCAGCCGTACGTCTTCACAAATACTTTCTTCATGGTGCCGGTCTCAGTGGTTCACCTGGGGGCATCAGGGTGTGGCAACAACACGGACGGCGCATGCGCCTCCGTACTTCGGTGGGTCAGGACTTCGCCTTCAGCGCCTTCTGTTCCTGTTCGCTGAGCACCCATGCGGTCAGGAGCTGGCCGTACAGGTCGAGCTTGTAGCGCACCGGCAGCTTCTGCCCGGCGATGGCAGCCATGTTCATCAGCTCGTTGTCGCTGCTGAACACGCGCAGGCCCGGCGCCACGCCGAAGGTCTTGCCATCGAGCGTGACCGTCTGCGGTGCCCCGGCCGACGGCGCGGCGACGACCAGCTTCGCCTGCGGCGCATCGACCGGGATCACGCGGATCGGCTGCGCCATGGCGCCGGCTGCACCAAGCCACAGTGCCGTGCCCAGCGACAGGGCCAGCAGCGGCTTGAGAAAACGCGATGAAGCACTCCGACGCAGGGAACGGCCAGCGGGCATATTGGCTCCGGAAAGGGCGCAGCTCAGGTTGACATGGGGGCTGAAGGGCAACCGCGTATTTTACCCCGTTCGACCGGCACCGTGCCGTGCCCGTTCGCCGCGTCGCCTAGAACAGACAGGATGCCTCTTGCAGCACACGTTGCTTGGAGACCGTGCCCATCAGCTCGCGGCTGTCCGCATCGCGCACCAGCGGAATGCGGTTGATGCCATGCGCGGCAAAGACCTCCAGCGCGTCGCGCAGCCGCGATTCCGGGGTCAGCGACGGGAAGTCGCGCTGGGCCAGCGCCAGCACGCCGGTGGTGGAATTTTCGCGCTGCGCGCGTTGCAGCGCGTGGATCGACAGCGCGCCCAGCAGGCGGCCATCGGGCTCGACCAGGTACAGGTAGCGGGTGCCCGTCTCGGCAAACTTGTCGGCCGCGGCGGCCAGCGAGGCATCCGGCGCCAGCGTGGTATCGGTCGGATCGCACAGCCCGGCCAGCGTCATGGCGCGCGCGTTCTCTTCGGCGGCGGAGGCCTGCGCGCGCTCGGCAATCACGCTGTAGAGCGACAGCGTCTGGCAGCGCGAAGCCGTGTAGTACGCCGCCACGGCGCCGATCATCGAGGGCAGCAGCAGCGCCGGGGCCAGCGTCATCTCGAACACCATCAGCACCGACATCAACGGCGCCTGGCTGGTCGCCGCAAGAAAGGCGCTCATGCCGACCAGCGGCAGCACCGGCGAGGCCGGTGCGCCGGGCACTACGGCCTGCATGGCCAGCGCCAGCAACTGGCCCAGCGCCGCGCCGACGAACAGCGAAGGCGTGAAGACGCCGCCGACCGCGCCGGAGCCCATGCTGATGACGGTAGCCGCCAGCTTGGCCAGCAGCACCAGGCCCACCGAGACGGTCAGCGGCTGTTCCTGCAGGATGGTCTGGATCGTCGAGAAGCCGTTGCCGACCACTTCGGGCACGCCCATGGCCAGCACGCCCACCAGTGCGCCGCCCAGTGCGAGCCGCGCCACGGGGCCGCCTGGCACGCGCGCGAAGCGCCCGCGCGCCTTGCTCGCGGCGCGCAGGAACAGTGCGCCAACAATGCCCGCGGTCACGCCAAGGCCTGCCGCGGCCAGTATCAGCTGCGGGCGCAGGTCCGGCTCGATGTGCAGGCCCGGATACAGGGGCTGAAGGCCGCCATGCCACTGGCTGACCATGGCGCCTGCCACCGAAGCCAGAAACAGCGGCATCAGCCGTTGCACCGCCAGTGCGCCGAACACCACTTCAGCCACGAACACGGCGGCCGAAAGCGGCGTGTGGTAGACCGTGGCCAGGCCGGCGGCGGCACCGCAGGCGGTCAGCATGCGGCCCATGTTCGAGGCGCCGTCGGGCCGGCCGATGCGTGTCGATGGAAACAGCGAGCCGCACAGCGCGGCGAGCTGGATCATCGCGCCTTCCTTGCCGACGGAGCTGCCGCTGACGATGGAGCAGAACGACGACAGCGAGCGCAGCAGCGTGACGCGCACCGGCAGGCGGCCACTGCCGTTGGCCACGGCTTCCATGTAGTCGGTCGCGCCGCCGCTGCCGGAAAAGCGGTTGGCGGCGCAGAGCAGCAAGCCCGCCAGCGCGCCGCCGACGGCCGGTACCACGATGCGCCAGGCCAGCGCCAGCCCGGCAAACACCGCGACGACGTCCGCGTCGCTGGAGAAAATCACGACGCCGGCCCTTTCCAGGGCTTCCTTGAACAGGGTGGTCGCTATGGCTGCCAGAATGCCGACCGGAATCGCCGCGAACAGCGTGACTTCCTGGTCTTCGAGGAATCGGAACCGCATGAGTGCTTGCGTGGGTGGCGCGACGCCGCGCCGTCGCCCCGGGACGGGTGGTGGCCGCATGATAGCGCAGCGCCACACCCGCGCGCCGCGTGCCGGTGTGTATCAGCCGGCACGGCGTGCCCATGTGCCGAAAAGGTTTGCCCTTGGCTGTTACACTACCGACCTTTGTTTCGTAAGCGGATGCCGCCGGCCCCCGCTTCGCCGGTCCCCCGACCGGCGTTGTTTCAGATCACACAGGTCGCCTGCTGGCTGGCGCGCCCAGCGCGCAGCAGACGGCCGAAGCATCCATTCATGTCTTTCTCCGAACTCGGCTTGTCCGACAAGCTTGTGCGGGCCGTGGCCGAACAGGGCTACACCACCCCGACTCCCATCCAGGCCCAGGCAATTCCCGCCATCCTCAAAGGCGGCGACCTGCTTGCCGGCGCCCAGACCGGTACCGGCAAGACCGCCGGCTTCACGCTGCCGATGCTGCAACTGCTGTCCGAATCCGGCGCGCAGCGCCCGGGCCGGCCGGTGGTGCGCGCGCTGGTGCTGACCCCCACGCGCGAGCTTGCCGCCCAGGTGGAAGAAAGCGTGCGCAACTACGGCAAGCACCTCAAGCTGCGCTCGATGGTCATGTTCGGCGGGGTCGGCATCAACCCGCAGATCGAACAATTGCGGCGCGGCGTGGACATCGTCGTGGCAACGCCTGGCCGTCTGCTCGACCATGTGTCCCAGCGCACGATCGACCTCTCGCATGTGGAATTGCTGGTGCTCGATGAAGCCGACCGCATGCTCGACATGGGCTTTATCCACGACATCCGCAAGGTCCTCAATGTGCTGCCGCCGAAGCGCCAGAACCTGCTGTTCTCGGCCACGTTCTCGGACGAGATCCGCGGGCTGGCGGACCGGCTGCTGAACAACCCGGCTTCGATCGAGGTCGCGCGCCGCAACACGACGGCCGAGACCGTCGAGCAGCGCGTCTACCCGGTGGACCGCGAACGCAAGCGCGAACTGCTGGCACACCTGGTGCGCCAGCATGACTGGCACCAGGTGCTGGTGTTCACGCGCACCAAGCACGGCGCCAACCGCCTGGCCGAGCAGTTGACCAAGGAGGGGCTGTCGGCGCTTGCCATTCACGGCAACAAGAGCCAGTCGGCACGCACGCGCGCGCTGTCGGAATTCAAGGCCGGCACGCTGCGCCTGCTGGTGGCGACCGATATCGCCGCGCGCGGCATCGACATCGATCAGTTACCGCATGTGGTCAACTTCGACCTGCCCAACGTGCCCGAGGACTATGTGCACCGCATCGGCCGTACGGGCCGCGCGGGCGCAGAGGGGGAGGCGATCTCGCTGGTCTGCGTGGACGAGCACGGGCTGCTGCGCGATATCGAACGCCTGATCAAGCGCAAGTTGGAGCAGACCGTACTGACCGGCTTCGAGGTGGATCCGAGCATCGCGGCGGAGCCCATCCAGAAGGGCCGCCAACAGCGTGGTCAGGGTGGCGGCGGTGGTGGTGGACAGGGCGGCGGACGTGGCCGCGCGCAGCCCAAGGCGGCTGCGCCTGCGGCGGCCAAACCGGCGCAGGCACAACCGCGCCAGCGTTCTGCCCAGAATGCGCCACGTGGCGGCGCAGGCCATGCCGGCGGCGAATCCGGCCGCGGGCAGGGTGGCGCAAGCCGCAATGCCGCACCGGCCCAGCCGCGCAGCGGAGGCCAGCCGCGGCCGACGCAGGACGGGGCCGGCGCCCCGGCACGCAACCGCCGTCCGGCGCAGGCAGCGCTGCTTGGCGGCACACCGGCCAAGCGCGGGCGCTGAGCCCGCCAGGCCCGAAGGCATGAGCGCACATCAAGCATCCGGCGACAGCGGCATTCCGTTCGCGGGGCTGACGCCCGAGCTGATCCTCGATGCGCTCGAGTCGGCGGGCATGCGCCCTGACGGCCGGCTGCTGGCGCTCAACAGCTACGAGAACCGGGTCTGGCAGATCGGCATCGAGGACGCCAAGCCTGTGGTGGCCAAGTTTTACCGGCCCGGCCGCTGGACCGATGCCGCCATCCTCGAAGAGCATGCCTTCGTGCAGCAACTTGCCGATGCCGAGATTCCCGCGGTGCCGGCGCTTGCCGGACCGGACGGCAGCACGCTGCAACGCCATGAAGATTTCCGCTTTTCCGTCTTTCCCCGCTGTGGCGGCCGCGAACCCGCGCTGGACCGCGCCGACACGCTGACCTGGCTCGGCCGTTTCATCGGGCGCATCCACGCCGTGGGTTCTGCCCATGTCTACCAGGCCCGACCAGTGCTCGACGCGCAGACCTTCGGCGTGGCATCGCGCGACTGGCTGATCGCGCAAGACTGTATCCCGGCCGATCTGCGCGAACCGTGGCAGGCGGTGGTGGAGCTTGCGCTGGACGGCGTGCGCCGCTGCTATGACCGCGCCGGCGACGTGCGCCTGCTGCGCGTGCATGGCGATTGCTATCGCGGCAACGTGCTGTGGATCGACGGCGACGACGCCCGGGCCACGGGGCTGGCTGCCGCAGGTCCGCATTTCGTGGATTTCGACGACAGCCGCATGGCGCCCGCCGTGCAGGACCTGTGGATGCTGCTCGAAGGCGACCGTGCCGCCATGCAGGACCAGCTGGCCGATATCGTTGCGGGCTACGAAGACTTTGCCGAGTTCGCGCCACGCGAACTGTGGCTGGTGGAAGCGCTGCGCACGCTGCGGCTGCTCCACTACAGCGCCTGGCTGGCCAGCCGCTGGCGCGATCCCGCCTTTCCGGCGGCGTTTCCGTGGTTCGGAACGGCGCGCTACTGGCAGGACCGCATCCTGGAACTGCGCGAGCAAGTCGCGCTGATGGAAGAAGCGCCCCTGTGGGGCGCTTGAGAGACTGACTGGAGAGGGGCGGTGCGGCGGTCGGCCCGCCCCGCTCAGGCCTTTTCGGGCGCCTTGACCAGCAGCACCGGGCAGGGCGCCTGCGCCAGCACGCGGCCCGCCACGGAGCCGATCACCGCATCAAAGAACGAACCGCGGCCGTGTGTCCCCATGACGATAGCCTGAGCATCCGCTGAACGCGCGTAGGCGACGATGCGCTCGGGCGCGAATCCGTGCAGCGCGTGGCGCTCGAACGGAATGCCGGCCGCGGACAGGATCTCGCACACGCCGGCCATGGCCTTGTCGCTGGCCTCCTGGTGCCAGGCGTCGATGGTTTCCTTGCTGACAAAGGCGCGGACCTGTCCGCTGACTTCGGGCGCGACGTGCACCACGTGGACGGTAAAGCCGCTTTGCAACAGCTTGCCTTCGGCAATGAAGCGGGCGGCCGCGTCGCTGAAGGCCGATCCGTCGGTGGCGAGCACGATATTGGTCATGGCGGGAATCTCCTGGAGGGGCGCTGAACGGATACGCCAGGTTATAGGATAGGCAGGATCGGCGCCGCGGATTGAAGGAGCGGGCGGCGGGCCGTCCGTCACCATCATGGCAGCAAGTCTTGCGCCACAATCAGATTTAGATCAAGTGACTCGGAAATTTCCTTTTGCGCTCCCGGAGCGGCAATGCGGCAGGATATGTCAAGGCGCCTGACACATTTAGCCATTGCCGCTCGCTGGTAAGCGCGCTTAGCATGTGCCGAGCCCGGCTGGCGCTGCCGCGACATGGTGCCCGGCCTTTCTACCCCAGAACATCAGGCGATCCGGCCCGGCCGGAGCGCTCGACGGAGACAGCAAACATGAGCGAAAGCGGCAACCTCCTGCCCCTGCGTGGCATCAAGGTAGTGGAATTCGAAGGGATCGGTCCGGGGCCGCTGTGCGGAGCCATGCTGGCTGGCCTGGGCGCGGAAGTCACGCTGGTGACCCGTCCGGTTGCCCCCGATGCCCGGCGGATCCTGCGCGGCCAGAACGTGCCGGCCGAAATGGAACTCGAGCATGGCAAGACCGTGGTGCAGCTCAACCTGAAGTCCGCCGAGGACGTGGCTGCCGCGCTGGACCTGGTGGCCGGCGCCGACGCCCTGATCGAGGGGCTGCGCCCCGGTGCCATGGAGCGCCTGGGGCTGGGTCCGGCGCAATGCCATGCGCGCAACCCGCGCCTGGTCTACGGCCGCATGACCGGCTGGGGCCAGACCGGCCCGCTCGCGCAGAGCGCCGGGCACGACCTGAACTACATTGCGCTGACCGGCCTGCTGTCGATGGCCGCGCGTGACGGCGCGCTGCCGATGGTGCCGCCCACGGTGGTCGGCGATGCCACGGGGGCCCTCGGCCTGGCATTCGGCATCACCAGCGCCATCCTGCACGCGCGGTCGAGCGGGCAGGGCTGCGTGGTGGATGCGGCGATCACCGACATCGTCGCCATGCTCGGCTCGCTGGTGCAGGTATCGCGCGCGGCCGGCACGCTGGGCGGCCCGCAGCCCAGCGCCTTCCATGACTCCCCGTTCTACGACGTCTATGCGTGTGCCGATGGCCGCGCCATCACGCTCGGCGCGCTCGAGCCGCAGTTCTATCGCGAACTGCTCGAGCGCCTCGAACTCACGGACATCGATCCGGCCGCGCAGTATGACCGCGCGCAGTGGCCGACGGTGAAGGCGCGCATCGCCGCGCTGATCGCTTCGCGTCCCAGCACGCACTGGGAATCGCTGCTCGGCGGTACCGATGTCTGCTTTGCCCGCGTGCTCACGCTGGACGAGGCGGCACGCCATCCGCACAACCAGGCGCGCGGCACCTACCGCCTGCACCGCCAGGGCGATCGCGAAGTCGCGCGCTCCACGCCGGCGCCGCGCTTCTCGCCGGCAAAGCCGTCCTGAGCGCGAGCTGAACGCGTTGCGGGAGGCGGGCGTATAGCGTAAAGCGCATAAGCCCGCCCCGGACGCAGAAATTCTCCAGCTTCGTTGCGACAAGTACGCATGCAGATGCGGCCGTTTCGCCGATCCGGCGTGGAGCCCACGACCTAATCTTCGCGGTAGTCCCTTCAACATGGAGCCGCGCGTTGGACCCCACCTCGTTCGATGAAGCCCTGATCGTCGATGCAGGGCCTGCGCCGCCCGGCGAGGCATCGTGGCAGATCGTCCATGCGCTGGGCGCGCGCCGGACGCTGCTGGCCGACAACGTGCGGCTGGCCCGGCAGCTGGTGCGTGATCGCCAGCCACGGCTGGTCGTGATCGAGCTGGACACGCTTGGCCAGGCCGGCATCGCGCTGATCAGGCGGCTGGCCACCGGCTATCCCGCGGTGCGGCTGCTGGTGTTGTCCGACAGCGATGCCACGATGGCGCCGGTGCAGGCGCTGCGCGCAGGGGCCCATGGCTTCGTGCCGCGCCAGCGGGACCTGGCTGAAATGGTCCAGGCCGCGCAGGGCGTGATGTCGGGCTACCTGGTGTTTCCCACGCAGACGCTGGAAGCCGCACGCTCGCTGCGCCTGCCGTCTGCCGGCAGGCTGGCGCGGCTGACCGAGCGCGAACTCATGGTGCTCCAGTACCTGGCGCGCGGACACTCGAACAGGGAGATCGCCGCGCTGCTGCTGATCAGCAGCAAGACCGTGAGCACCCACAAGACCAACATCATGTGCAAGCTGAATGTGGAGTCCGTCGTCGAGATGGTCGACTATGCGCGCCGGCACCGGTTGCTGTGATGGCTGTCCCCGGCAGGTCAAGTGCCGCCGGGCGGCAGTCGAGGCTGAGCGCGAGAAGGGCGGCCATTCTGAATGACCGCGTCGCGGCAGCGTAGTCGCCGGCGAAGACGGGACCGCTCAACGGAACCCGGAAAGACAAAGGGGGTTAGCTTGCGCTAACCCCCTTTGAGAATGGATGGTGGCGAATCAGGGACTCGAACCCCGGACCTGCGGATTATGATTCCGTCGCTCTAACCGACTGAGCTAATTCGCCAACAGAGACCGCTATTCTACCGGGAATTTACGACCTGTCAACACCTCTTTGAAAAGATGATGACACGGGCGTGAAAAGAAAACCGGCAGGCCTTGCGGCCTGCCGGTTGGAGCGACCGATTACCGGATCGGTCTTGCCTCAAAGGGTTTGGCTCAGTCGTTCGCGTAGATATCCACGTCCTTGGTCTCGCGCACGAACAGCGCGCCGATCACGAAGGTGACCGCGGCGATGATGATCGGGTACCAGAGGCCGTAGTAGATGTTGCCGTTCTGGGCCACGAGCGCGAACGAGATGGTGGGCAGCAAGCCGCCGAACCAGCCATTGCCGATATGGTAGGGCAGCGACATCGAGGTGTAGCGGATGCGCGTCGGGAACATCTCGACCAGCATCGCCGCGATCGGGCCGTAGACCATGGTCACGTAGATCACCAGGATCACCAGGATCACCAGCACCATGATCGTATTCATCTGGGCCGGATCCGCCTTGGTCGGGTAGCCGTGCGCGGACATCTCGGCGCCGACGGCCTTCTTGAACTCGGCGATCTGCTTCTTGCTGGCGTCGTCGAACGCGCCCGTGGTCACCGTGGCGTCGAAGGACTTGATCTCCTTGTCACCGATCTTCACCGATGCCACCGTACCGGCCGGGGCGGCTACCACTTCATAGCTGGCCGATGCCTGGGCCAGCGTACGCTTGACGATATCGCACGAGCTGCGGAAGTCGATCTCGCGGGCGATCGGGCTGCCCTGGAACGAGCAGCTTGCCGGATCCGCGGTGACCACGATCTGTGCCGACTGCTGGGCGCGTTCCAGTGCCGGGTTGGCATAGTGGGTCATCGCCTTGAACAGCGGGAAGTAGGTCAGCACGGCCAGGGCGCAGCCAATCATGATGATCCACTTGCGGCCGATCTTGTCCGACAGCGAGCCGAAGAACAGGAAGAACGGCGTGCCGATCACCAGCGCGCCGGCGATCAGCAGGTTGGCCGTCTTGGCGTCGACCTTCAGCACCTGGGTCAGGAAGAACAGCGAGTAGAACTGGCCCGTGTACCAGACCACGGCCTGGCCCGCGGTCAGGCCCAGCAGCGCCAGGATCACGATCTTCAGGTTGCGCCACTGGCCGAAGGATTCGGTCAGCGGAGCCTTCGAGGTCTTGCCTTCGGCCTTCATGCGCTGGAACGCCGGCGATTCGCTCATCGACAGGCGGATGTACACCGACATGGCCAGCAGCAGGATCGAGACCAGGAACGGAATGCGCCAGCCCCAGGCGTCGAAATTGGCACCGGTCAGTTCGCGGCACAGCAGGATCACGATCAGCGACAGGAACAGGCCCAGCGTCGCGGTGGTCTGGATCCAGGCCGTGTAGGACCCGCGCTTGCCGTGCGGCGCGTGTTCCGCCACGTAGGTGGCGGCACCGCCGTACTCGCCGCCGAGCGCCAGGCCCTGCAGCATGCGCAGTGCGATCAGGATGATCGGGGCGGCCCAGCCGATGGTGGCAAAGCCGGGCAGCAGGCCGACGATGAACGTCGACAGGCCCATGATCAGGATCGTCACCAGGAAGGTGTACTTGCGGCCGATCATGTCGCCGAGGCGGCCAAATACCAGAGCGCCGAACGGGCGCACGATAAAGCCGGCGGCGAAGGCCAGCAGTGCGAAGATGAAGGCGGAGGTGGGATCCAGGCCGGCGAAGAACTGCTTGGCGATCACTGCCGCCAGCGAGCCGTACAGGTAAAAGTCATACCACTCGAACACCGTGCCGAGCGACGAGGCCAGGATGACCTTCTTCTCCTCGGTCGTCATCGGCGCATGTTGCGCGCTGCCTCCAGGCATCGCTACGTTCTGCGGGTTTGCCATGTTGTTGTCTCCTCCGTCTGAAATGGTTCACCGGCGAGGCCGCGGACGCACCGCAAGACATGGCGCGCTGCGGAGCCATAGGCACCGGAGCTGACTGGATTTTGGGAGGCGAAACTTACTGAGTTCTGACAGATTTCCGCTGTCTGGCGCGTAAATCGTCGGGGTATACGCTAGCCCGCGCAGCGCTTGAGCCGGCACTTTCGGTGCTGCATTGCGAAGGCGAAAGTGCGGCGAGCGCCGTGCGCTCGCGCTATGCCGGCTTGGTGCTAAGCAGCATCCTTGCCGGCTTCCGGTTTCATGCCCTCCGAAGGCGGGGAGCCGTCTGCAGCGCCCGCGTCAGCTTCGTCGTCGGCCCGGTTCATGCGCCACGCATAGAGCGCGGTCATCAGGACGTAGACGACCGGCGCGCCCTGTGCGCCCATCCAGAAGGAGAACGGCCAGCCAAAGAAGTCAAAGCGCAAGTCGCGGGCGAACCAGCTGACGACGAAGGTGACCACGAACCAGGCCGCGAGCAGCGCGCAGATCCAGCGCTGGTTGCGCCGCCAGGCGCGCTTGAGCGCCGGATCGTGCGGGGCAGGCGTGCTCATGCCGCCGGCTCCGGTGTGGGCTGCCGCAGCGTGATGCGGAACCGCGCGCCGGCCAGCCGAGGCTCCTGCTGGTAGACGTGGTCATCGATCCGGACTTCGCCGCCATGCTGCTGCACGATCTCCCGGACGATGGCCAGGCCCAGGCCGCTGCCTTCGGTGTTGGTGCCCAGCACGCGATAGAACCGTTCCATCACGCGCTCGCGATCCGCGGACGCGATGCCCGGCCCGGTGTCCTCCACATCGAGATAGGCGAATGGTTCGAACGCATCGGCGCTGACGCGCACGGTGGCATGTCCGTGGGGCGGCGTGTAGCGGATGGCGTTGTCGATCAGGTTATTGAGCATTTCGGTGAGCATCAGGCGATTGCCCTGGACCATGACCGGATGGTCGCTGGCATCGAGTCCCAGGTCGATCTGCCGGGCCCAGGCGCGCGGCAGCCAGTCCTTCACCACGTCGCGCGCCAGCGCGGCCAGGTCGAGCGCGGCCATGCTGCCCGCGCCAGCCAGGTTCTCCATGCGAGCGAGCGACAGCAACTGCGTGACCAGGTGCGCCGTGCGTTCGGAACTGCCCGCGATCTGCGCCAGCGACCGGCGCAATTCCTCCGGCGACTGTTCGCGCTGTGCCAGTTCCGCCTGCATGCGCAGTCCCGCAAGCGGGGTCTTCATCTGGTGCGCGGCATCGGCGATAAAACGCTTTTGCGTCTGCACCGACTGGTCCAGCCGCGCCAGCAGCTCGTTGAACGACGCGACCAGCGGCGTGATCTCTTGCGGCGCCGCGCGCTCGTCGATGGGGCTGGTATCGCCGGGATTGCGCGCGCGGATACGCTGCTGGATCGCCGTGAGCGGCGCGAGCCCGCGCGTGAGCCCGAACCACACCAGCACCACGGCGAGCGGCAGGATCACGAACTGCGGCAGGATCACGCCCTTGATGATCTCGTTGGCAAGCCGCGCGCGCTTGTCGAGGGTCTCTGCCACCTGCACCAGCACGGGCTGGGTACCGCCGACGTTCTTGAGATCGACATAGGTGTAGGCCACGCGCACGTCGTTGGCCGCCACGCGGTCATCGCGCAGCGAGACCAGGCCGGGATGGCCCTGGTCTTCTTCGGATGGCAGCGGCAGGTCGTGGTCACCGGCGACATACTCGCCGCGCTTGCCGACGACCTGGTAGTAGATGTTGTCGGTCTCGTCCGCGCGCAGGATCTCGCGCGCCGACAACGGTAGTTGCAGCGTGACGCGCCCATTCACTTCGCGGACCTGCTGCGACAGCACGATGGCGCTGGCCTCGAGCGCGCGATCGAACGGCCCGTTGGCGATCGACTTGGCCACCAGGTACGTGACGGCGATGCTCATCGGCCACAGCAGGAGCAGCGGCGCCAGCATCCAGTCCAGGATCTCGCCGAACAGCGAGCGCGGGGCGGGGTGGGCGGTGCTTTCCTCCAGATGGGGCAGGGCGTCGGCCAGGTCGTCGGGATCGGAGGCGCCGGACGGGGGCGCGGGATCCTTGGCGGGCCGATGCCGCCATGGCAGTCGCAGCTGGCTCATCTCGGCAAAGGGTGTAGGCGGTTTCGGTCGAGTGATCGGCTGCGTGGACGGGAACGGCGCGCGGACGCCTTAGTTCGGGGCGGCCACGGCCGGCTGGAATTTTTCCAGGCAATAGCCCAGTCCGCGCACGGTGGCGATGCGGATGCCGCCGACCTCGATCTTCTTGCGCAGCCGGTGCACGTAGACCTCGATCGCGTTATTGCTGACTTCATCGCCCCATTCGCACAGATGGTCGACCAGTTGTTCCTTGGAGACCAGCCGCCCGCTGCGCGTCAGCAGGATTTCCAGTAGTCCGATTTCGCGCGCCGACAGGTCCAGCATCTGATCGTTCATATAGGCAATGCGACCGACCTGGTCGAAGGACAGGGGGCCATGGCGCATCAGCGTGGCGCCGCCGCCTGCGCCGCGTCGTACCAGCGCGCGCACCCGGGCCTCAAGTTCGGTCAGCGCGAAAGGCTTGGCCATATAGTCGTCGGCGCCCAGATCCAGGCCTTTGACGCGCTCGCCCACGCTGTCCGCGGCGGTCAGGATCAGCACCGGCAGCATGGCGCCGCGCGCGCGCAGGCGCTTCAGGACTTCCAGGCCCGGCATGCGCGGCAGGCCCAGATCCAGGATCAGCAGGTCGAAATTCTGGGTCGACAGCGCGGAATCGGCCTCCAGGCCATTCGTGACATGGTCGACGGCATAACCGGAGTGACGCAACGAGCGCGTCAGGCCGTCGGCCAGCACATCGTCATCTTCGGCGATCAGAATGCGCATGGTTGTCTCCACCACGGCCGGCATTGCCAGCGGCCACGCAAACAATGCGGACAGGGCTTGCCAAGCATACTGTTTTTTTATACAGTACCCGCACATTCCGCGCAGGCCGCAGCAGAAGGCGGCTGTGCAGGCAGTCGGGTGATTTTGTAGTTGTGGCGAGACCCGGGAAACCGGTCGGCAGCAAGCCGGAAGAGCCGGAAGAGCCGGAAGAGCCGGAAAATTCTGAAATGCCGGTGCCGCGCCACATTCGACCCTTTATACCACCATTGACTCAACATTTGACTCAAGGACGACCATGGACGACAAGAAGGCAGGTGCCGGCGTGAGCGCCGAGAAGCAGAAGGCGCTTGCCGCCGCGCTCTCCCAGATCGAGAAGCAGTTCGGCAAGGGCTCGATCATGCGCCTGGGCGATGGCGAGGTCGAAAAGGATATCCAGGTGGTATCCACCGGCTCGCTCGGCCTGGACATCGCGCTTGGCGTCGGCGGCCTGCCGCGCGGGCGCGTGGTCGAGATCTATGGTCCGGAATCGTCGGGCAAGACCACGCTGACGCTGCAGGTCGTGGCCGAAATGCAGAAGCTGGGCGGCACCTGCGCCTTTATCGATGCCGAGCACGCGCTCGACGTCAACTACGCGGGCAAGCTGGGCGTGAACGTCGGCGACCTGCTCATCTCGCAGCCGGACACCGGCGAGCAGGCGCTGGAAATCACCGATGCGCTGGTGCGTTCGGGCTCGGTCGACCTGATCGTCATCGACTCGGTGGCCGCGCTGGTCCCCAAGGCCGAAATCGAAGGCGAAATGGGCGATTCGCTGCCCGGCCTGCAGGCCCGCCTGATGAGCCAGGCGCTGCGCAAGCTGACCGGCACCATCAAGCGCACCAACTGCCTGGTGATCTTCATCAACCAGATTCGCATGAAGATCGGCGTGATGTTCGGTTCGCCGGAAACCACCACGGGCGGCAATGCACTGAAGTTCTATGCCTCCGTGCGCCTGGACATCCGCCGTATCGGTTCGATCAAGAAGGGCGACGACGTGATCGGCAACGAGACCAAGGTCAAGGTGGTCAAGAACAAGGTGTCGCCGCCGTTCCGCGAGGCCTTCTTCGATATCCTCTACGGCCAGGGTATTTCGCGCCAGGGCGAGATCATCGACCTGGGCGTGGACGCCAAGATCGTCGAGAAGTCGGGCGCCTGGTACAGCTACAACGGCGACAAGATCGGCCAGGGCAAGGACAATGCGCGCGAATTCCTGCGCGAGAACCCGGACATTGCCCAGGAGATCGAGAACAAGGTCCGCACCGCGCTGGGCGTGGCGCCGATGAATGGCGTGCAGGCGGCCGCGGTCGTGGAACAAGACTGAGCGCTGCCGACAGGCACGCTCCAGGGGGCTGGCGCATTGCCGATGCGCCAGCCTTTTTTGTTTCCCGCCTTACCCGAATTCCGAATTCCGAATTGCGCCGATGGCCACCCGACCCCCGCTTTCCCTCAAGGCCCGCGCCGTAGGCTACCTGTCGCGCCGCGAGCACAGCCGGGCGGAACTGGCGCGCAAGCTGGCACCGCACGCGGAATCCCCCGAGCAGCTCGAACAGCTGCTCGATGCGCTCGAGCGCGAGAACTGGCTGTCCAACCAGCGTTTTGCCGACAGCCTGCTGCACCGCCGCGGCAGCCGCTACGGTGCAGCCCGCGTCATCCAGGAGGCCAAGACCCACCAGCTTGGCAGCGAGCAGTTGGGCGAATTGCGAGATCGCCTGCGCGAGTCCGAGCCCGAGCGCGCGCGCGAGGTCTGGCGCAAGCGTTTCGGCACCCCGCCGGCCACGCCGGAAGAGCGGGCGAAGCAAATCCGTTTCATGATGGCGCGCGGTTTTTCGCGCTCGGTCATCGGCAAGGTGATCCAGGGCGCCGAGGACGAGTATCCGGACGGGATGGAATAGGGCGGCCGGCCCGCGTATCCGGCCTGAGTTCAGGGCAATACCAGTACTGGCGACAAGTGTATTCGGCCGTATGCCAGCTACGCCGCGGGCCGAGTCCGGCACCGGGAGCGGCCATATGGCTTTTATCCGCCGGTTTTCCGCTCCCGTTGGCCGACAATCCGACGCCGACACTTGGCGCATGCGGATGTTCCCGGGCAAAGCGGTCCGGCATGTTAAACTCTTCGGGTTTTTCGGCGCCGTTGCCTTTCCACGGTACCTTGCCCCCGTATTCCCAGTCTGGTCATGCCTCTTTCCCAGCCCGTCAACCGCTCCCTGCGTCATACCCGCGCCATTACGGCCCAGGCTTACCTCAGGGAAGACGGCTTGTGGGACATCGAGGTCAACCTGACCGACACCAAGCCGCGTGACATTGACCTCGCTGGCGGCCGGATCCGTCCGGTTGGACAGCCGCTGCACGACCTGTGGCTGCGCGTCACGATAGACGAGCAACTCAACGTGCTGGATGCGGAGGCTTGTTCCGACTGGGTGCCGTATCCGACGCAATGCGACCAGATCGGCCCGGCTTACCGCAAGCTGATCGGACTGAACCTGCGCAAGGGCTTCCGCAAGGCGGTGCGCGATCGCCTGTCCGGTATCCAGGGCTGCTCGCATCTGACCGAAGCCGCTGGCGTGCTGCCGAGTGCCGCGATCCAGGCATTCGCCGGCGAAGTCATCAGCATTCGCGATGGCGCCGACAATGATCCCAATCCCGAACCCCCTTACCAGTTGAACGGCTGCCACGCGCTGCGTTTCGATGGCGAGGTGGTTCGAGAGTTTTACCCACGCTGGTATGGTCACCAGCCGAAGCCCAAGGTTCGGGCCGAGGCGGAGCAGGTTGCTGCGAACACGCCTCAGGCGCAAGCGGCTGCCGGCCACGGCAATGTTCCGTACGACCGGCCAACCGGCACTTCCGGCTGATCCTCAGGATCGGCCACGGACGAGAGAGTTCGTCTTCTTTCAGATTCTTCCCTTCTACCTTTTACGCCTACCCGAAAGGAAACACGCATGAATATCCATGAGTACCAAGGCAAGGAAATCCTGCGCAAATACAATGTGCCGGTTCCGCGCGGCATCCCCGCGTTCTCGGTTGCCGAAGCCCTGAAGGCCGCAGAAGAGCTTGGCGGCCCGGTTTGGGTGGTCAAGGCACAGATTCATGCGGGTGGCCGTGGCAAGGGCGGCGGCGTGAAGGTTGCCAAGAGCATCGACGAGGTCAAGACCTACGCCACCAACATCCTGGGCATGCAGCTGGTCACGCACCAGACCGGTCCGGAAGGCAAGAAGGTCAACCGCCTGCTGATCGAAGAAGGCGCCGACATCAAGAAGGAACTGTACGTTTCGCTGGTGGTGGACCGCGTTTCGCAGAAGATCGCCCTGATGGCATCGAGCGAAGGCGGCATGGACATCGAGGAAGTCGCTGCCCACACCCCGGAAAAGATCCACACGCTGATCATCGAGCCGTCGACCGGCCTGACCGACGCTGACGCCGACGACATCGCCCGCAAGATCGGCGTGCCCGACGCTTCCGTGCCCCAGGCTCGCCAGGCCCTGCAAGGCCTGTACAAGGCGTTCTACGACACCGACGCTTCGCTGGCCGAAATCAACCCGCTGATCCTGACCGGCGAAGGCAAGGTCATCGCGCTGGACGCCAAGTTCAACTTCGACTCGAACGCGCTGTTCCGTCACCCGGAAATCGTCGCCTACCGCGACCTGGATGAAGAAGACGCCAACGAAATCGAAGCCTCGAAGTTCGACCTGGCCTACATCTCGCTGGACGGCAACATCGGCTGCCTGGTGAACGGCGCCGGCCTGGCCATGGCCACCATGGACACCATCAAGCTGTTCGGCGGCGAGCCGGCCAACTTCCTCGACGTGGGCGGCGGTGCCACCACCGAGAAGGTGACCGAAGCCTTCAAGCTGATGCTGAGCAACCCGAACGTTGAAGCCATCCTGGTCAACATCTTCGGCGGCATCATGCGCTGCGACGTGATCGCCGAAGGCGTGATCTCGGCGTCGAAGGCCGTGAACCTGACGGTGCCGCTGGTGGTCCGCATGAAGGGTACCAACGAAGACCTGGGCAAGAAGATGCTGGCCGATTCGGGCCTGCCCATCATCGCTGCCGACACCATGGAAGAAGCCGCCCAGAAGGTCGTGGCTGCTGCCGCCGGCAAGAAGTAATCCGGGCGCCAAAACACATTCAAGCGGACTGGGGCAGCGCGCGTGGCTGCGTGCCCGCGCTGCCAGAGCCAAGCAAAGGAATAACGTATGTCGATTCTGATCAACAAAGACACCAAGGTCATCACCCAGGGCATCACTGGCAAGACCGGCCAGTTCCACACCCGTGGCTGCCGTGACTACGCCAACGGCAAGAACTGCTTCGTCGCAGGCGTGAACCCGAAGAAGGCCGGCGAAGACTTCGAAGGCATTCCCATCTACGCCAGCGTGAAGGATGCCAAGGCCCAGACCGGCGCCACCGTTTCCGTCATCTATGTGCCGCCCGCAGGCGCCGCTGCCGCCATCTGGGAAGCCGTTGACGCCGACCTGGACCTGGTGGTCTGCATCACCGAAGGCATTCCCGTGCGCGACATGATGGAAGTGAAGGACCGCATGCGCCGCGAGAACAAGAAGACCCTGCTGCTGGGACCGAACTGCCCGGGCCTGATCACGCCGGACGAAATCAAGATCGGCATCATGCCGGGTCACATCCACCGCAAGGGCCGCATCGGCGTGGTGTCGCGCTCGGGCACGCTGACGTACGAAGCCGTGGGCCAGCTGACCGCGCTCGGCCTGGGCCAGTCGTCGGCTGTCGGTATCGGTGGCGACCCGATCAACGGCCTGAAGCACATCGACGTCATGAAGATGTTCAACGACGATCCGGAAACGGACGCCGTGGTCATGATCGGCGAGATCGGTGGCCCGGACGAAGCCAACGCGGCTTACTGGATCAAGGAAAACATGAAGAAGCCGGTGGTTGGCTTCATCGCTGGTGTCACCGCCCCTCCGGGCAAGCGCATGGGCCACGCCGGCGCGCTGATCTCGGGTGGTGCCGACACCGCCCAGGCCAAGCTGGAAATCATGGAAGCCTGCGGTATCACGGTGACCAAGAACCCGTCGGAAATGGCTCGCCTGCTGAAGGCCATGCTGTAAGTCACACATCCAGGCCCGGCGCGTCATGCGGCGCGCAAGGCCCTGTGTGGAACCGCTCCGGCCTGCCTGGAGCGGGATTGCCCCCGCCAAGTGCGGGGGCAATGTCATTGTGGCGAAGCGCTTCCTAGGGTATTTCCCGAGAAGTTTGCCCCTGACTTGAAATCGAATCGAAAGGTTCGCACGCTATACATGTCTGTTTTTTCAGACATCCGAACTGCCGCAATCGGGCGCGGTCGGACATATTAGATAGAAACCTCGAGGAGCAATGCCGTGGAACTGCTGTCTTCCACCACGTTCTGGATTGCGTTGGGATCGATCATCCTGACCAACATCGTCCTGTCCGGCGACAACGCGGTGGTTATCGCGCTCGCCTCGCGCAATCTGCCGCCTGCGCAACAGAAGAAGGCCATCTTCTGGGGTAGCGCCGCTGCCATCATCATGCGGGTGGTGTTGACCGTGGCAGCCGTCAAGCTGCTGAGCCTGCCGTACCTGAAGATCGTCGGCGCCGTGCTGCTGGTCTATATCGGCGTGCAACTGCTGACCGGCGAAGATGACGAAGACGGCCACGACGCCAAGGACAACATCTGGCAAGCCATTCGCACCATCCTGATCGCCGACCTCGTCATGTCCCTGGACAACGTGGTGGCCGTGGCTGCTGCCGCGCAGAAGGGCCCCGAAGGCAGCCAGCTGATGCTGCTGATCCTGGGCCTGGGCCTGTCGATCCCGCTGATCGTGTTCGGCAGCACGCTGCTGCTCAAGGTCATGGAGCGCTTCCCGATCATCATCGTGCTGGGTGCTGCGCTGCTGGGCTACCTGGCCGGTGAAATGCTGGTGAGCGATCCGGTCGATGCTGCCTGGTTCGAACTCAATGTGCCGCACGCCCACCTGGTGTTCGGCATTGCCGGGGCGCTCCTGGTGGTCGTGGTCGGCAAACTGATGAGCCGCCGCGCTGCACAGACGGCCTGACGAAGCGGGCGTGCTGAACGCCGCATAGCAAAGGGCAGCCCTGGTGGCTGCCCTTTCTGCTGATGGATGCCCGGAAATGCGGACTAACTTATGTGAGTTATCGCATATTTTGTCGGTGCGGCAGGAGACATTGGCAGACAACTGACAATTTTTGGTGCTAGGACATGGGTGCACGTTTGCCGGGTGACGAAATTTGTCGCCTGGCCCCCTGTTAGTGGGGTATCTATGCCTGGCACAGTACCTGCTCTATCCTCCCCGCACTTCACAAATCGAAGACGTGCAGTGCGACAACCTAAAATCTCTTCGAGGGGTCATCTCATGCAACGGGTACAACAAATCAAGAAGCTGGGCCGTCGGGTTCAGAAGGGCTTTACGCTGATCGAACTGATGATCGTTGTGGCGATTATTGGTATTTTGGCGGCGATTGCGATTCCGCAGTATCAGGATTACGTCACTAGGTCCAAATGGCAGACCAACATTTCCGACCTTGCAACGCTGAAGACGCTGATTGCCGAGTGCCTTCAGAACAATGCCGGTGACGGAACGGCGTGTCAAACTGCTGCCGCGCTGAACATTGCAGCCCTGCCGACGCCTACCTTCGCAACTGGTGCTGTTGCATTGACGGGTACTGCGGCCACGGCCGGTACCCCGCCGGTCCCTGGAAAGGTGAACGTAGCCTTCACGGGTTCGACCGCCGTGGGCAGCTTCGTCTATAACGCAGATTGGACACCGAACGCAGCGGGAACTGGCATTGTGTATACGAAGGCTGCCGCCGATACCATCCCCGCGAACATCATGCCCGCCACAAATCGCTAATTGCGGTCGATTACTCGATTGTCAGCGCCTTCGGGCGCTTTTTCTTTGCCTGTCCCTCAAGCTATCATCCGCCTTTTCCCCACCAAGGCGCCGCATGCCGCAGCCTAGGACCGCCGTTCCGGCGATCTTCCTTGTCCTCACAATTGCCTTCCCGCTCCTGGTTTCCCGGCACACTCTCCCGCTGGCCACTTTCTACGGCGAGTGGGCGGCAGCATCAGCATTCCTGCTGCTTGCCTGTGTGCTGCCGGTATCGACGTTCCGATCCTCGTCCGAGACGACCGATGCGCACATCCCCTGGATTGCAATCCTTCCGATTTGGCTGATTGCCCTTGGCGCAATCCAATCAGCCTCCGGCCTCACTGATCTGACGGGCAGCCGCTTCACGACGCAGCTCACACTGGCACTCGGCGCAACAGTCATGCTCGCGGCGTGGCGCTATGGCGCTTTGGCGTCGCCAGAGAAGCGTCGTGCCATAGCAGACGCTTTCGCCACCGCTTTCCTCCTAGCAGGCCTGCTCGGCACCCTCTTTCAGTGGGTCCAGCTATTCCATCTCGAATCCCAAACCTTCGGCCTAGTCTCCTCCTACTTCTATGACGACAACCGCCGCCTCTGGGGCAACGTCAACCAGCCCAATCACCAGGCCACCATCGACGGCATGGCATTGGTCGCCGCGACATGGCTAGCCTCGCGCGGTAAGCTGCGTTTCCCGATGTGGCTGGCAGCCGTGGTCCTGCTGGAAACCGGCATCGTGCTGTCAGGCTCACGCACCGGCGTCATTCACGTAGGCATCGCTGCGCTGTACGCCATCTTCGCCGCATGGCTTGCGCGCGGCGCTCGCCGCGATATCGATCCGATGCAGCGACCGGTCGGCCTTCTGGTTGCGGCCGTCGTCACGGTCGTCGTCCTGCTGGCGCTACAACCGACCATCAAGGCCGCCAGCCACGCCTTCGACTGGCGCCTGTTCGATACCGTCGCACAACTAAAGTCCGCGGACCAGACGTCCGCCCGCCGCGCACTCTGGACCCACGCCTGGGCCATGTTCCGCACCCACCCGTGGCTCGGCGTAGGCTGGGGCGAGTTCGGCTGGGCCCAGTTCCAGCTGTTGCCGCAAGTCGGCGTGAAGGTCGAGATGGCCCTGCATTCCCACAACGCGATACTCGACCTGCTGGCCAAGACTGGTATTGTCGGGACCGCTGGCGTGGCCATTGCGTTGGCGGGATGGTTGTGGCGCGTGGTGCGTGTCCGGCTGATCCAGGCGAATAACGACGAACGAGCGCAAACCGTCGTCGTCCTGACATGGCTGGCCATGCTGTGCGCGCATTCGATGCTCGAGTACCCGCTGCATTACCTGTACTTCTTCCTGCCGTTCTGCTTCATGCTAGGCTGGCTCGAGCCGCGCGGTTTCGGCCGATGGCACATGCCGCGCTGGCTGTCGCTAGGATTGCTTGCGGGATTCGCAGCGGTCAGCGCGATCGTGCTCGCTACGATGTGGCAGGACTACCGGCGTGCCGAGGCGCGCGAGTATGCCAGCCGCGAGCGTCGTGTCACGCTGCCGATGCCTGCTTACTGGTTCCGCCAGTATGCGTCAGCCGATGTCGCCGAGCGCGCCATCATCACGCCTGCCAATGCCGCACAACTGTTGCCTTCCCATATCGCCGCCGTGCATCTGCTGCCGACGCCGACGATGATTGCCCGCACCGCATGGTTGATGGCGCTGACGGGCGATCCCGCGCAAGGCCGCGCGTGGCTGGAGCGGCTACGCTACTACTACGTGGGGGATGAGGCGGCACAGTACGCCGCGCTCGACCAAGCCTGCGGCGAAGTCTCCGATACGGCGCGGCCGCGCGAATTCTGTCGATGGATCCGCCAGCAGGCGCAGCACATGCCCGAACCGGACTGACCGCTCAATACGACCCGCCGTACCCCGGTGGCGGAGGCGGCGGCGGATAGTAGTAAGACGGCGCTGGCCGCGCCACCGTTGCCATGTTGCCGTGGACCGGCACGCGGTGCCCGCTGGCATACATGCACTGAAGGTAGGCGCCATCATATTGTTGCTGCGTGCCGTAGCCCGAGTACTGCGCATTGCTCGCGCCGAATGCCGCACCGGTCAGCAAACCTACGCCGGCACCCACGGCTGCACCCTCGCCGCCGCCGAATGCCGCGCCCGCGGCGGCGCCCAGCGCGGTACCCACCACCGTGCTGCCGACCGCACTGGTATTCGCCGCCTGCGCGGAACTGACGCCACCCACCTGTCCGAATGCGTACTGGCGGCAGTTGCCGTCGTCAATCCGGAACTGGTCAAAGCTCTTGCCAGTACCCGGCAGCACCATGACGGAGGGACCCGATGGCATCACGGCGCAGGCACCCAATGCCAGCGTTGCCACAGCCAGTGGAACGGC
This sequence comes from Cupriavidus sp. C3SS-1, assembly GCF_057073755.1. Lineage (NCBI taxonomy): Bacteria > Pseudomonadati > Pseudomonadota > Betaproteobacteria > Burkholderiales > Burkholderiaceae > Cupriavidus > Cupriavidus sp. C3SS-1. The sequence goes on from NZ_CP172699.1 coordinate 587,618, forward strand.
CAGCGGACGACGGATAACGCAAGCACATGCCTTCATGACGACATCCCCGTTGCACCCGGGTCAGGGGGGACGGAACCGGCCGGCGGCTGCGCCGGCACCTTCTGCCAGCCGCCAGGGCATGCGTGGATATAGGGGTAATAACCTTCCGGCTGGTTGCAGTGGTACCACCACGCCTGCGCCGGTGCGTCGGGCATGGCGCCTTCAGGTCCGGGCATGCCGCCTTCCGGTCCGGGCGCGGCTACCGGTCCGTTGGGACCCTGTTCAATGTATTGCGGCGGTGACGCCGGTGCGGTCATGACCGCGGGCGGATAGTAGTACGGGTACGGATAGTAGCCATAGGGATACCCCCCGTACACGAATCCCGGGCCGAAATACACGCCCACGCCGACACGCGCCGGGTAGTAACCGCCGTGATAGTAACCGCCGTGGTAATAGCCACCGTGATAGTAGCCGCCGCCGCCGTGATAATAGGCCCGGCCGGCGACTGCCGCGCCGCTGGTGGTGACCGCCGCCAGAGCCAGTGCCAACTGGCAAAGCTTGCGCCCGTTCATGGATCTCACCTATGCGAATGCGCCAGGCCGCGCCGGCACTACGGTGCCGCGGCCTGTCCGGCCATGCTGGCCTGATTGATATTGAATACCAATTTACGCCCGCCGGCGGTGCCGCAGGCACCGTGAAATGCGGCGTTACCTTTATTACGGCACGATGCGCCGACCGTACGCAGGGCGATCCACCGTTCGCCGGGGCGTTGCAAAATGCACTTTGATTTTTCTACTTCACCGCACTGCGGCGGAATTTGTAATAAAGTGTTTCGAAGTTATCACGCACACAAGACCGTGAACCTCGAATCCCCATCTGAATTTGCCATTGACCCGTTGCGCGTGGAGTTCCGCCGGGCAGAAACGGAGCTGGCATTCCAGCGCCACCATCTGACGCGCAGCCGGTCGTCCCTGCACCTGACACTGCTGTTCTGCTCGGCCTTCTATCTGGCTTTTTCCATGACGGATGTCGCGGCGCTGGGCTATGGGCGCGTGGCGCTGATCCTGTTCGTCGGCCGCATGCTGGTCGCGATCACGGCGGTCATGGGCCTGTATCTGCTGCGCGACGAGTCCGAATCCATCGCGGCGCACTGGTTCGTGGCCAGTGCCGCCGAGGTCGTGGGCATGGCAACCTTCATGCTGATCGTCTGGTACCGACCCAGCGAGATTCCATGGCATGCGATGTCACTGTGCATCATGCTGATCGTTGTCTATATCTTTATTCCCAACCGGCTGGTCATTGCAAAGGGCATCGCTATCGCTGCCACTGCGGTCTTCATCCTGATCGCGGTGAAGAAGGGGAGCCTGACCCATTCGGATGCCCTGACCATGACGATGCTCTTGCTGCTGGCCAACAGCTTCGGGCTGGTGGCAGCCCGCCGCTACCACCGGCTATGGCGCGACGAATACCGGGCGCTGATCGAGCTGAAGCACCAGTCGACCCGGGACCATCTCACCGGGTGCTACAACCGGCGCCATTTGCATGAAACGCTGCTGCCGATGGAAATTGCGAGGGCGGAGCGCTACAAGTATTGGCTGACCCTTGTGGTTTGCGATATCGACCACTTCAAGCGCATCAACGATACCTTCGGCCATCAGACCGGCGATGCCGTGCTTCAACATGTGGCGGACCTGCTTCAGGCGATGACGCGCCGGCATGTCGATAGCGTGGTGCGCTACGGCGGGGAAGAATTCCTGCTGGTCCTGTCGCAAACGGATCTTGACGGTGCCTTGTCCGTCGCCGAGCGGTTGCGCGCGGCAATTGTGGATAATCCGACTGCCGACGCCGCCAGCGGCAAGATCCCGACGACCGCCAGCTTTGGCGTGCTGGCCGTGGATTTTTCGGTGGCGAGGCACGGTGCCACCGAAAAGACCTTGATTGCCGCAGCCGATGCCCTGCTGTATGAAGCGAAGGAAGCGGGCCGCAACAGTATCCGGTGCAGCGAATGGTCCGATGCAGCCGTCGGACGCGTGGCCGGTTCTCTTCCGCTGACGATTTACGATTCAGCGTCATCGGACGGGCATCAGACTCTTGCCGACTGGGCGGAGGCGCCGTAGACCTCCGGTTGTGAAGGCTTCCGTCTAGGCGCCGGCCACCCAGTCGCCCGACTTGCCGCCGTGCTTCTCCATCAGGCGCACACCGCCCATCACCATGCCCCGGTCCACCGCCTTGCACATGTCGTAGATCGTCAGCAGCGCGACCTGCACGCCGGTCAGCGCTTCCATCTCCACACCGGTCTGGCCGCGCGTTTCGGTGCGGACCGTGCAGGTCACGCTGGCGGCCGCCTCGTCCAGCGCAAAGTCCACTGCCACCTTGGTCAGGCCGATTGGGTGGCACAGCGGAATCAGGTCGGCGGTACGCTTGGTTGCCATGATTGCGGCGATCCGCGCAATGCCCAGCACGTCGCCTTTCTTCGCGGTGCCGTCGCGCACGAGCGCAAAGGTATCGGGCAGCATGGTGATGGTGCCGGTGGCCACCGCCACGCGATGGGTGCTGGCCTTGTCGCCGACATCGACCATGTGGGCCTGTCCGGCGGTATCGAAATGGGTAAGCTGCGTCATGGCGGGTTCCTGTACGGCAACGTGCGGCAAACCGCTAATGGGAACGGCTTGCGGAGGCCGCTATCATAGCAACATGCCCAAGACCCCATTGCTTCGCAGGCCCGGCCCCGCCGGCCTTTGCGGGCTGCCAGGCGCTACGCCTGCCGGCCCGGCATCACATGTCCCGGCACGGCATGCGAGGCCATGGCGCCGCTCGCTGGTGGCGCTGATCGCGCTGACCATGGTCACGCCCGCGTGGCCGCAGGGCAGCGCGCCGGCGGGGGCGTCGGGCGCCGCGGCCAAGGTGGCGATCGCGCCCCCCGTCGAAACCAGCGACCAGGTCTACGACAACCTCAATCGCAGCGTCAAGGCGGGGCAGAAATCCGAGTTCGGCCTGCGCACCAATAATCCGGTGGTCGATGTTGGCGGCGTCCAGTTGCCGGACATGGGCGATCCGTCCACGGCGGCGCTGTCGCCGGATATGGAAAAGCGCCTGGGCGACCGCATCATCCGCGATATCCGGCGCGATCCGGCCTATGTGGCCGACCCACTGCTGTCCGACTATCTGAACGCGCTTGGCTACCGGCTGGTGCAGGCCGCGCGGCGCCAGAGCATCTCGGGTTCGAACGGCTCCGGGACCTTCGCCACCGGCTTCGACCTGTTTGCCGTGCGCGACCGCAGCATCAACGCTTTCGCGCTGCCGGGCGGCTATGTCGGCGTGCATACCGGTCTGCTGGTGCAATCCGAGACCGAGTCGGAACTCGCGTCGGTGCTCGGCCACGAAATCGGCCACGTGATGCAGCGCCATATCGCGCGCGGCATCACCCAGCAGGACCAGTCGATGTGGATCGCACTGGCCTCGATGGTGCTGGCCGGGCTGGCGGCCACGCGCAGTCCCGATGCCGCCGCAGCGCTCGCCATGGGCGGGCAGGGCGCGGCCATTGCCAACCAGCTGTCCTTCTCGCGCGGCGCCGAGCGCGAAGCCGATCGCGTCGGCTTCCAGATCATGACGGCTGCCGGGTTCGATCCTCAGGGCATGCCCGACTTCTTCCGGCGGCTGCAACGCTCATCGGGTACGGCGGAGAATTCGGTGCCCTCGTATGTACGCACCCACCCGCTTACGTCCGAGCGGATTGCCGACATGCAGGACCGCGTCAGCCACGTGATGGCCCGCAAGGTGTCGAACACGCCCGATTACGAGTTTGCGCGCATGCGCGCCCGCGTCATCCAGGAAAGCTCGCCCAGCGATCTGCAGAACCTGCGCACTGCCATACGCGCGCAACTGGCCGGCGCCTCCGTGGTGCGCTCGCCGGCGCTGCACTACGGCCTGGCCTTCATCGAACAGCGCCTGGGCCGCTACCCTGCCGCCGAGCAGGAGCTGGCCGAATCGCGCCGCCTCTACGGCAATATTCCCGGCGCCAGTTCGGGCAGCCCGATGCTCGACGTGATGGCGATCGAACTCGCGCGCCAGCAGGGCCGCGTGCCGGAGGCGATGAGCCAGGCCACGGCATCGATGAAGGCCTTCCCGCTGTCGCACGCCGTGGCGCTTGCCTATGCGGACACGCTGCTCGGCACCGGCCAGTACGATGCGGCGGTCGCGTTCCTGCGCGAGCGCACGCGGCAAGAGACCGGGCGCAGCGAATGGTGGGACATGCTGGCGCGTGCCTACGCCGGACAAGGCAAGCGTGTGCAGCAGCACCAGGCGCTGGCGGAGAAGTATGCGATGGAGGGCGCCTTCCAGGCCGCGATCGAACAGCTGCAGATCGCGCGCAAGGCCGGCGATGGCGATTTCTACACCTTGTCCGAGGTCGATGCGCGGCTGCACCAGCTCCAGCGGCAATACCGCGAGGAACGGCAGGACAACAAGGGCATGCCCAACTGATCCTGGCCGGCCCGATCAGGCGGCCGGCGCCTGCGGGTCGCGCACGAAGCCGAAGCGCTTCGGCACCTCGTCGGCGCCAATCGGTTCGATCGGAATGTCGCGGCCGTCATGGCGGAACACGCCGAGATCCGCGCCGCATGCGTCGCCATGCCACTCGCAGGTGCCGCTGAAGAGGTCCAGGTCGTGGTCGTGCAGCAGCGCCGCGTGCGAATCACCTTCCTCGCCTTCGATCTTGCCGGCCAGCACGACATTGCCCTGTTCGTCGGCAAAGCAGGCTTGCGCGGCAAACGCGCGCTGCGTGGTCGTGCGCAGGCGGCCTTCATGCAGCCGCACGACCCATGGCGCATAAGCCAGCGACACAAAGACGCGCTGCGGCCCGTTCTGGAAGTACCACGCGCCGCGCTCGTCATGCAGGTAGTTGCGCTCGATGAACGCCACCAGCGTTTCGTGCCGGATCGGGTCGCCCGACAGGCCGTGCTGTTGCGCGAACTCGTTGCGCAGGCGCCATTGGCCGCGTCGGTCCAGGGCTAGCCAGCCGTAGCAGTTCGGCACATCGGGCCAGCGCGCCATCGCTTGCCGGACGGATTCATCCATCGTCGTGTCTCCTCTTTGCGGGCCGGCTTCAGGACATGCTGTCGAAGAAGCGCAGGATCCTTGCAGGCAGCCATTCGATATGCCCGCTGAACGGCAGCAGCGGCAACTGTCCCAGCAGGCCGGTGCGCGGTGTCATGAAGCCAACGTGCCCGCCGTGCTCGGGCTGCTCCAGCCAGACCTGTGGGCTGACGTCGGCGGGGCCAGGCAGATACCGAGCCGGCAAGAACGGGTCATTGCGCGCATTGAGCACCAGCGTGGGCACGGCAATCTCGCCCAGCACGGGTTTGCTCGATGCGCGTTTCCAGTAGTCGTCGGTATCGCGAAAGCCGTGCAGCGGCGCGGTCACGATATTGTCGAACGCGTACAGGTCGCGGCTCGCCAGCATGGCGTCGCGGTCGAACAGACCGGGAAACTGCTCCAGCTTGGCCAGGGACTTGCGCTTGAGCGTCTGCAGGAACATGCGCGTGTAAAGCATGTTGAACCCGGCGGACAGCGCCGCGCCGCCGGCGGCCAGGTCCAGCGGGGCTGAGATAGCCGCGGCAGCGCTGAGATAGCCAGCTGCGCTGCCCTGTTCGCCAAGGTAACGCAGCAAGGCGTTGCCGCCCAGCGAAATGCCGACCACCAGCATCGGCCTGCCATCGGCGCAATGCTCGCGGCGCAGGCGTTCAAGGACCCAGCGGATCTCGGCGGAATCGCCCGAATGATAGAAGCGCGGCGCGCGATTGAGTTCGCCCGAGCAGCCGCGGAAGTGCGGGATCACGCCCTGCCAGCCGCGCGGCTGCAATGCGTGCATCAGCGCCTGCGCGTAGTGGCTGCCGGAGTCGCCCTCCAGCCCGTGGAACATCACCAGCAGCGGCGTGTTGGCGCGCACGGCGTGCGTGGTCCAGTCCAGTTCGATAAAGTCCTGGTCCGGCGTTTCCCAGCGCTCGCGGCGAAAGTGCACGCGCGGCGGCCGCTGCGTAAAACGCGCCGGAATAATGGTCTGGGCGTGGCCGCCACGCAGCCACCACGGCATGGCGATGCCATCCCCATAAGCATGGGCGGATGTACTGGCCTGGGTGTTGGGGGGCAGGCGATGGTGCGGAAGCTGCGTCATGCCGGCTGGATCATGCGAAGGACCGCTCGCGCAGGCGCGCGGCTGGTGGCGGCTTTCAGTGCAGCGCCTGTCCCGGCGCCGCGGCCACGGAGGCTACCTGGACGGCATTGGCGGGGCTGCAGTGGATATGGGCCAGGCGCCAGCCCTCGTGGTTCTGCATCAGCACGTAGGTGGTGTGCACGTACAGGTCGGCCTCGACCCGGTCCGCGCCGAAGCGCAGGGCCTCGGTCACGTCGAAGATCGACACGCCCAGCGACGCATGGCTGCTGGTCTCGATCGCATCGATCAGCACCGGCTGTTCTTCGAGCAGTTGCAAGAACGCCTGGCGCAGGTGTTCATGGCCGATAAGGCGCTGGCCGTCAGGCATGATGCAGGTGATCGAGTCTTCGTCGAGCCACAGCCGCAGCGCGCCCTCGGCATCGCGCAGTTTCATGGCCTCGCGGAAGGCCTGGACAATGTCTTCCGCGGAATCGAACAGACGGGCAAAACGGGGCATGGTCGCGATGTCAGGAGTCAGGGCCGGTGCAGCAGCTTGCGCAGCTCGACGAACACCATCTCGGGCTCGATGTCCTTCAGGCAGCGCAGGTGTCCCAGGGGACACTCGTGTTTGAGACACGGACTGCATTCAAGTTGCAGCCACATGATACTCGCAGCCTGTGACAGGGGCGGCGTCTGGCGCGGATCGCTGGAGCCGAACACGGCCACCTGCGGCCGGTTCAGCGCCGCGGCGATGTGCATCAGGCCGGTATCGTTGCAGACCGCGGCCTCGGACAGCGCAAGCAAGTCGATGGCGTCGTCGAGCGAGGTCTGCCCGCACAGGTTGCGCACGAAGGGCGCCTCTTTCGTGATCTCGGCCGCGGCATCAGCGTCGGCCGCCGCGCCCAGCGTGATCATCAGGGCATACGGGTACGAGCGTCGCAGCATCTGCGCCAGCCTGGCGAAATGCGCGGCCGGCCAGCGCCGCGCGGGGCCGAAGCCGGCCCCCGGGCAGAAGGCGATCAGGCGCGTCTGCGGTGGGATGCCGAAGCGCTCCGCGGTGGCGGCAATACGGTTCGGGTCGGTGCGCAGGCGCGGCTCGGATAATTCCGCCGGCGGCTTGGCGCCGGGCCGCAGCGCCAGGCGGGCGTAGTGCTCGGCCATGACCGGGCGGCCGTTGCGCGGCGGATTGGCGTGGCTCACGTTCAGCATGCCGAAACGCGATTCGCCACGGTAGCCGACGCGCAGCGGGATACCGGCGAGCCATGGGATCAGCGCCGACTTGAGCGTCTCCGGCAGCACGTAGGCCATGTCGTAGCCTTCGTTCTTGAGCTGCTGGGCAAACATGAAGCGGGCCGAGAGCTGCAGCTTGCCGTGCGTCAGGTCGCTCGGAAAGACCCTGCCCATCTCCGGCATGCGTGCCAGCACGGGGCCGACCCATTTGGGCGCAAGGGCATCGATGACCAGCCGCGGATGGCGTGCCTTGAGCAGCGCCAGCAGCGGTTGGGCCATCAGCGCGTCGCTGATCCGGTCGGGGGCGATGACGAGGGCTTTTTTCATGAATGGGGCGAAGCTTGCCCGCGCTTGAGCGCGACGGGCGGAAACGTCAACGCCCCGGAGCGCCGCCAGGCGGCCCGGAGCGTCGGGGTGCCGCGGGAGCGGCGCGCGCCGCTCAGTGGTGGCCCTTCAGCACGGTGCCCGGCTTGAGCTTGTACACCGTACCGCAGTACGGGCACTTGGCTTCACCGGTATCCACCACATCCAGGAAGACGCGCGGATGGTAGTTCCAGGCCGGCGTATTGGCGGTGGGGCAGTGCAGCGGAATGTCTTCAGCGCCGATTTCTACGATGTTGGCGGTTTGCGTCATGGTGTTGCGGGGTGTCGTGCTTCGGATTTGGGTCGGGCTGTCGCCGTGCCGGCCAGGCCGGATGGAACGTCAGCCACTTCTTGTCTGGTTTGCCGATCCCACCGGAAACCCGGCTGCGGCAAAAGCACACATTGTAAGCTGCGGCGACATGGGTGCCAACGCGGCTGACGGGGAAAGGCGGTCTAAAATGCCCGCTTTCCCGTCGTTCTTCCCCAAATTCCTCTGTCCGCACCGGTTCCCGTGCCTTCGGCCCTTCCTCCCGACCCCGCAGCTCGCCCCGACAGCGCCTCGCAGGCCTGGCAACAGGCGCTGGAAGCGTTGCAGGAGCTCGCTGGCGGCAGCGCGGCCGCCGGCAACGCGCACGATCGCCGCTTGCTATGGGCGTTGACGCTGGATGCCGACGGCGCCGTCGCCGCGATCGAGCCGCTGGAGCAGTCGCGCGGCGCGCGCGGCTGGGGCAAGCCCCGGCCCATAGCGCTGGCGCGCGTGGCGGAGGACGGTCAACTGCAACCTTGGGATACACGCGTCGCGCAAGCCATCCGGCGCGACCAGTCGCACAACCGGCGCTACGTGCTCGACCGGGCGGCGGCTATCGTCGCACTGATCGGACATCCGGCCGTGGTGCTGGCCCGATCGCCGGAGCAGCCGCTGGAGGTGATCGAAGGATCGCCCGCGCTGGAGGCCGTGCACACCGACGGCCGCTATGTGCTGCGCATCTATCCCCCGCTGCGCGAAGCGCCCGACATGGACGCCTTCCTGCCGGCCGCGGCACGCCAGGATGCCGAGGCCCTGCGGCAGATCACCGTGCTGCGCGATGGACCGCAGCGGCTGCGCGTGATTCGCTTCACGCCCGCGCAACAAGGGGCAGCTCGGCTGATTGCCGACGGGCTGGCCATCCCCGAAGCCGGCCGCGCGCAACTGGACCGCACGCTGCGCGCGCTGGCCGGGCATTTCCAGGTCGAGGCGGACCCGACCGGCGCCGTACGCGAACTGGAGCCCGAGTCGCGGCTGCGCGCCGAAGTGGCGCCACGAGGCCAGGGCATTGCGCTGCGGCTGGTGGTCACGCCGCTGGGACCGCTCGGCCCGCGCCTGGCGCCGGGGGCGGGACGCGAGCGGCTGATGGCCACCGTGCGTGGCGAAACGCTGTCCACGCAGCGCGACCTGGAGGCGGAGCTGGCCCACGTGGCCGAGGTCTTCGCCGAACTGCCGTTCCTGGTGCCGCTGGCCCCGCCCGGCGGCGAGCACAACTGGATGCTCGACGATGCCGAAGACGCACTGGCCGTGGTCGAAGCGCTGCCACGCCTGCCGGCCGTCCAGGCGCTGGAGTGGCCGCGCGGCAAGGAGATGCGCGTGCTGGCCGCGGACCTGCCGCAGCTCAGCGTGGCCGTCGAAACCCGCAACGCCTGGTACCGGCTGGTGGGCGAGCTGCGCGTGGCCGAGGGGCTCGTGCTCGAACTCGGCAAGCTGATCGACTGGACCGGCAGCCACGCCGGCCGCTTCGTGCCGATGGGGCAGGGCGTCTACATAGCACTCACGCGCACGCTGCGCGGCCGCTTGCGCGACCTGGCCAGCGTGGCCGACCGCGTGCCCGATGGCATCCGCGTGCCACTGATGGCGACGCCGTGGCTGGACGACGTGCTGGCCGGCGCGGGGATCGATCCCGATGCGCATTTCCGCCAGCGGCTCGCGCGGCTGCGCGCCGCGCGCGAGGCGGATATCGCCGTGCCGGCCAACCTGGCAGCGGAACTGCGCCCGTACCAGCATGACGGCTTCCGCTGGGCCATGACGCTGGCCGCGGCCGGGCTCGGCGCCTGCCTGGCCGACGACATGGGCCTGGGCAAGACGCTGCAGGCGCTGGCGGTGCTGCTGGCCCGCGCGGGCGGTGGTGCGGGCCTTGTGGTCGCACCGACTTCCGTGTGCGGTAACTGGGCCGCCGAGGCGCGGCGATTCGCGCCGACCCTTGACGTTCATGTCTATGCCGACGGCGAGCGCGAGACCCTGCTCGCAAAAGCCGGGGCCGGCGACCTCGTGATCGTTTCCTACACACTGCTGCAGCAGGCGCATCACGCGTTCTGCGCGCGCGAGTGGCACACCGTGGTGGCCGACGAGGCGCAGGCCATCAAGAATGCCGCTTCGCGCCGCGCGCGGGCGCTGTTTGACCTGCCGTCAGGGTTTCGCATGGCGCTGTCCGGCACGCCGGTGGAAAACCGGCTGTCCGAACTCTGGTCGGTGATGCGCTTCTGCAACCCGGGCTTGCTCGGCTCGCTCGCACGTTTCAACGAGCATTTCGCCAATCCGATCGAGCGCAGCGGCGCGCTTGAAGTCCGGCAGCGGCTGCGGCGAATGATCGCGCCGTTCGTGCTGCGCCGGACCAAGGCGCAGGTGCTCGACGATCTGCCCGCGCGCACCGAGGTGGTCATCCGCGTGGAGCCGGAGCCGGTCGAGGCAGCCCACTACGAAGCGCTGCGCCGCCAGGCCCAGTCCGACGCCGAAGCCGCGCTGGCACGTGTAGAAGCCGCGCGCAAGGCCACGCGCGGCGCACCGGTAGGCGCGCGGGCCAGGGCCATCGCGCAGGCACAGTTCCAGGCGCAGGCGCGCATCCACGTGCTGGCGCAACTGATGCGGCTGCGCCGCGCCGCCTGCGATGCGCGGCTGGTCACACCCGAGATCGGGCAGGAGGGCGCCAAGCTGCGCACCTTCGTCGAACTGGCCAGCGAGCTTGCCGCCAACGGGCACAAGGTGCTGGTGTTCAGCCAGTTCGTAGATTTTCTGCGTCTGCTCAGCCAAGGGCTGGAGCGTGCGGGCCTGGCGCTCCAGTACCTGGACGGCGCCACGCCGGCCGCGGAGCGTACGCGGCGCGTGGCGGCCTTCCAGTCCGGCGAGGGCGATGTCTTCCTGATCAGCCTGAAGGCAGGCGGTTTCGGCCTGAACCTGACGGCTGCCGACTACGTGATCATCGCTGACCCGTGGTGGAACCCCGCCGCTGAGGACCAGGCCATGGGCCGCGCCCATCGCATCGGCCAGCTGCGTCCCGTCACGGTGTACCGGCTGATTACGGCGGGGACGATCGAAGAGCGCATTGTCGAGTTGCACAAGGACAAACGCGCGCTGGCCGATGGCGTGCTGGACGCCGGCGAGGACGCCGTGGCTGGCATCGGCGCGGCATTGCCTGACGTCGATGAGCTGGTCGGGCTGCTGCGGCGCTGAGCGTTGCTGTGGCACGACCATATGCCGGCTCGGCATACCTTCAAGCGAACTCGGTCGTTTGGTTTTGGCCCGAACATTGCTATCGTGTGGCTTTCGGTCCGGGGCGCCAAGACCCTGGCTCGTGATGGCGTCGCGCTGGTTCCGGCGCCCCTGTCATTCATTTCCTTCGACGGTGCCCCCTATGTCCCGCCTGCCCTCGCGCTTCTTCCTCCGTTCAGCACTCCAGTTGACTGTCGGCCTGGTCGCCGCCTGCGCCATTGCCGCGCCCGCCCAGGCGCAAGGCGAATGGCCGAACCAGCCGGTGACGATCCTGATGGGTTTCACCGCCGGCTCGGGCGTGGACATGGTGGGCCGCACGTTGCAGGAGTCGCTGCAGAAGTCGCTGAAGACCACGATCATCTATGACTACCGTCCGGGCGCCGGCGGCAATGTTGCTTCGGAAGTCGTGGCGCATGCCAAGCCGGATGGCTACACGCTGTTGCTGGGCACTGCTGCCACGCATGGCATCAACCCTGCGCTGTACAAGACCTTGCCGTTTGATGCCGATGCCGATTTCACACCGATCGCACCGCTGGTCGAAGTGTCCAACGTGCTGACCATCAACCCGGCCGTGATCGATGTGAAGTCGGTCAAGGAGTTCATCGAGAAGGTCAAGGCCAATCCGGGCAAGTACAACTATGCGTCGACGGGCAACGGCACCGGCACGCACCTGGCATTCGCCGAGTTCAATGCGCGCGCGGGCCTCGATATGGTTCACGTCCCCTACAAGGGCGGCCCCGATGCATTGCAGGCCGTGCTCAAGGGCGAAGTGTGCTGCATCTTCAACCAGGTTCAGAGCGTGCTGCCGCAATATCGCGCCGGCAAAGTCCGCTTGCTTGGCGTGACCACGAGCAAGCGCGTGCCGGTGGTGCCGGAAGTGCCAACCATCGCCGAAAGCGGACTGCCGGGCTTCAACAGCACCATCTGGTTCGGCTTCTTCGGGCCGAAGGGGATGGATCCAAAAATCTCGCGCAAGATCAACGATGCGGTGAAGGTCGCGCTGGAAACACCGGCTATCCGCCAGAAACTGATCGACGCAGGCAATTCGCCGCGCGTGGAAAGCGTGGAGCAGTTCCGGGCGACGGTGAAGGCGGATCGGCAGAAATGGGCGGGGGTGGTGAAGACGGTGGGGGCTTCGATCGATTGATCGGGATGCCTGGATTACCGGGCTGCGCGTAGTGACGCGTGGCCCGGCCACTGGCATGACTAAATGTGAGCGAAGATTCGTCTCAGCAGGCCGATTTGGTGCGCATACGCCAGCCAGAATAGTGCAGTGTTGCTCGAAGGTAACCGGCAGGATCTTCAGGTTGAGGGTCGATCCTGCAACGGGATTTGTCGGGACAGTAGGGGGCATCGCGTTCGAGCGGACCGTCCAGCCCACAAGGGAAGGAGCTTCGCTCAATCACAACAAGTCGGCTCATCGCGGCTGCGAAGAGCGGCGAGAGCCTTACCCCCCGAACGCCGCCGCCGCTCGTTGCAGCCGATCCCTGACGCCTGCCCATTCATGCCCGTCCGGCAGCGGCTCGAACACCAGCCGCGAGTACCCCTGCTTGTCGAGCTTGCGCAGCAGCCGATATAGCTCGCGCGCATAGGCAGCAGCATCCGCGGGCGCCTGCACCCAGGTACAACGGGCATCGTCGATCGGCGCACGGCCGACCCACGCCACGCGGGCATCGGCAGCAAGGGTGGGCAGTTGCGCCACCAGTTCTGCCGCATCGGCCAGCACCAGCGGGGTATGCGGTGCGTAGTGCGCCTTGAGCGTGCCCGAAGCGCGTGGCGCCGCGGCGTCGGGAGGCAAGGGCGCTTCGCCAAGCACCTGCGCCATCATCGCCGGCGTGATCGCACCCGGGCGCAGCAGCACGGGTCCAATGCCCTGATCCAGCCGCGACAGGTCGACGATGGTGGATTCGATCCCCACTTCCACGCCATCGCCTTCGAGCACATAGACCGCATCGCCGAACTCGTCGCGCACGTGCTGCGCCGTGGTCGGGCTGACCTGGCCGAACTTGTTGGCAGAGGGCGCGGCAATGCCGCCACGGCCGCGCTTGAAGCGCGACAGTAGCGCCTGTGCAACGGGATGTGATGGGCAGCGCAGGCCAATGCTGTCCTGGCCGCCTGCCACTGCCGCATCGATATGCGCGGCACGCTTGAGGATCAGCGTGAGCGGGCCGGGCCAGAACGCTTCGATCAGCTTGTTTGCCGCGTCCGGCACCTCGTCGACCCAATAGCCGATGTCGGCGCCGTCCACCACGTGCACGATCACGGGATGGTTCGACGGCCGGCCCTTGAGCGCGAAGATGCGCGCCACGGCTTCCGGGCTCTCGGCGTCGGCGCCGAGCCCGTAGACGGTTTCAGTGGGAAAGGCGACCAGCTGGCCGGCCTCCAGCAGGCGGACCGCTTCGTCAAGTTCGGCGGCCGTAGGCATGCGAGACATCTTGTTCCTAGAAGCTAGCGTAGCGTAGTTCAGACCGGAATATGCAGCGCTTGCTCGGCCACCTGGAATGCCTGCTCGGCGGCCTCGGCGTTGTCGCCGATGCAGTTCACGTGGCCCATCTTGCGCGACGGGCGCGCGTCGCTCTTGCCGTACAGGTGCAGCTTGGCGCCGGGCTGGGCCAGGACTTCATCCCATGCCGGCGTACGTTCCAGGCCGAACTCGAACCACACGTCGCCCAGCAGGTTCAGCATCTTGCCGGCCGAATGCTGGCGCGTGCTGCCCAGCGGCAGGCGCGCCATGGCGCGCACCTGCTGCTCGAACTGGCTGGTCTCGCACGCATCCATGGTGATGTGGCCGGAGTTGTGCGGGCGCGGCGCCATTTCGTTGGCGATCAGCGAGCCGTCGGTGAGCACGAAGAATTCGATGCATAGCACGCCCACATAGCCCATTTCCGTGGCAATGATGGCGGCGGCGGCACGGGCGCGGTCGGCGATGTCGGCCGAAACGCTGGTGGACGGCATCGTGGTCGAGAACAGGATGCCGTCGCGATGCACGTTCTCGGCCAGCGGCCAGGTGGCGGTGCTGCCGTCGGCGGCGCGCGCGGCCAGCACCGAGACCTCGTAGGCCAGCGGCAGCATCTGCTCCAGCACGCACGGGACGTGCTGCATGGCTTTCCATGCGGCGCGCACGTCTTCGCGCGTCTTCACGCGGGCCTGGCCCTTGCCGTCGTAGCCCATGCGGGCGGTCTTCAGGATGCCGGGCAGCACCGTGTCGGGCAACTGGTCGACGTCCGCATCGTGCTGGATGACCCAGTGCGGGGCGGTCGGCACGCCGGTGCGCTCGGCGCACAAGGCAAAGAACTTCTTCTCGCCGATGCGGTTCTGCGCGATCGACACGCAGTAGCCGCGCGGCGCGACAAAGGAGCCGAGCTGTTCCAGACGATCCAGCGACAGCGACGGCACGTTCTCGAATTCCGTGCTGACAGCCTGGCACAGCCGAGCCATCTCGGAGAGCGCAGCCTCATCGGTGTAGGGCGCGCAGATGTGCTTGTCGGCCACGGAACCGGCAGGGCTGTCCTGGTCCGGGTCGAGCACGCAGACGCGATAGCCCATGCTCTGCGCCGCATGCGTGAACATGCGGCCAAGCTGACCGCCGCCGAGCATGCCGAGCCAGGCGCCGGGCAGGATGGGCGCGCTGGGGTTGTCGACACCGAACTCGGCGCGCGACTCCGGCGTGTGGGCTTCGGAGAGGTAGGGATGGATATCGGTCGGCATTGCTCGGTTCCGTGGTTTCCGGGGTTACAGCTCGGTGGGATTACAGCGGCAGCGTCATGGCGCGGGCAGCCTCGGTCTGCTTCGCGCGGAAGGCTTCCAGGGCATTGGCCAGCGCCTCGTCGGTGGTGGCCAGCGTGGCGACGGCGTGCAGCGCCGCATTGGCGGCACCGGCTTCGCCGATCGCGAACGTCGCCACCGGCACGCCCTTGGGCATCTGCACGATCGACAGCAGCGAGTCCTCGCCGCGCAGGTACTTGGACGGCACCGGCACGCCGAACACCGGCACGATGGTCTTGGCGGCAATCATGCCCGGCAGGTGCGCGGCACCGCCGGCACCGGCGATGATCGCGCGGATGCCGCGGCCGCGCGCGGTCTCGGCATAGCGGAACATGTCGTCGGCCATGCGATGCGCAGAAACCACCTGGGCCTCGAACGGCACACCGAAATCCTTCAGCATGGCCACGGCGTGCTGCATCACGTCCCAGTCGGAGCTGCTGCCCATTACGACGCCGACGAGCGGCTTGTCTTGTTGGCTCACGTTATCTGTTCCTTCTGTTGTCGTTCCCGCCTGCGCGGGAATGACGAAGTGGTTTACTTCAGTTCTTCGCCCGTCAGGCGCGTCAGCGCCTCACGGTACTTGGCCGCGGTTTTCTCGATCACGTCGTCCGGCAGCTTCGGCGCCGGCGCGGTCTTCGGCCACGGCTTGCCGTCGATGCGCACGGCTTCGAGCCAGTCGCGCACGAACTGCTTGTCGAACGACGGCGGGTTGGTGCCCACCTGGTACGAATCGGCCGGCCAGAAGCGCGACGAATCGGCGGTCAGCACTTCGTCCATCAGCGTCAGGGTGCCGTTCTCGTCCAGGCCGAATTCGAACTTGGTGTCGGCGATGATGATGCCGCGCGTGGCGGCGTACTCGGCCGCTTCCTTGTACAGGCGGATGGAGATGTCGCGCATCTGGCGGGCCAGCGCCACGCCAATGCGTTCCTCGACTTCACCGAACGAGATGTTCTCGTCGTGCTCGCCCATCTCGGCCTTGGCGGCCGGCGTGAAGATCGGCTCGGGCAGCTTCTGCGCGTTCTGCAGGCCGGCCGGCAGCTCGATGCCGCACACCTTGCCCGTCGCCTGGTAGTCCTTCCAGCCGCTGCCGGCCAGGTAGCCGCGCACCACGGCTTCGACCAGGATCGGCTTCAGGCGCTTGACCACCACGGCGCGGCCCTGCACCTGCGCGACTTCCTCGGCCTTCACCACGGTTTCCGCGGCGACATCGGTCTCATGGTTCGGCACGATATGCGCGAGCTTGCGGAACCAGAAATTCGCCATCTGGTTCAGCACGCGGCCCTTGTCGGGGATCGGCTCGCCCATGATGACGTCGAAGGCCGAGAGGCGGTCGGTGGTGACGATCAGCAGCTTGTCTTCGCCGACGGCGTAGTTGTCGCGCACCTTGCCGTGGCCAAGCAGCGGCAGGGAAGTGATGGAGGACTGGTAGAGAGCGTTGGACATGGTGGTTCCGATAAAACGGCGAAGCCGCCGGGCGCAAGAAGCTGCCGCGGCGGCCGGAACGTCAAACCGCCATCCGCATGCGCGGATGGCGGTCAGGGGACATTACTGCACAACCTGGGCAAGCTTGCCCGACTTGTACTGGCTGGCGATATCCGTCAGCGACACCGGCTTGATCTTGCCGGCCTGGCCTTCGCAGCCGAAGGCGATGTAGCGGGCCTTGCAAACCTGCTTGGCGGCTTCGCGGGCCGGCTTCAGGTATTCGCGCGGATCGAACTTGCTCGGGTTCTCGGCGAAGAAGCGGCGGATCGCGCCGGTCATGGCCAGGCGGATGTCGGTGTCGATGTTGATCTTGCGCACGCCGTACTTGATGGCTTCCTGGATTTCCTCGACCGGCACGCCGTAGGTTTCCTTCATGTCGCCGCCGAACTTGCGGATCTCTTCGAGCAGTTCCTGCGGCACCGACGACGAGCCGTGCATCACCAGGTGGGTGTTGGGGATGCGCGCGTGGATTTCCTTGATGCGGTTGATCGCCAGGATGTCGCCGGTCGGCTTGCGCGTGAACTTGTAGGCGCCGTGCGAGGTGCCGATGGCGATGGCCAGCGCGTCGAGCTGGGTGGCCTTGACGAAGTCGGCGGCCTGCTCGGGGTCGGTCAGCAGCATGGAGTGGTCCAGCTTGCCTTCGGCGCCGATGCCGTCTTCTTCGCCGGCTTCACCGGTTTCCAGCGAGCCCAGGCAACCCAGTTCGCCTTCGACGGTCACGCCGATCGCGTGCGACAGCTGCACGACCTTGCGGGTCACGTCGACGTTGTACTCGTAGTCGGCCGGCGTCTTGCCGTCTTCGCGCAGCGAGCCGTCCATCATCACGGACGAGAAGCCCAGGTCGATCGCGGCCTGGCAGATCGCCGGCGACTGGCCGTGGTCCTGGTGCATCACCACCGGGATGTGCGGATAGGCTTCGACCGCAGCTTCGATCAGGTGGCGCAGGAAGTGTTCGCCGGCGTATTTGCGGGCGCCTGCCGAGGCCTGCATGATGACCGGGGCATTGACCTCGTCGGCCGCCTGCATGATGGCCTGGACCTGCTCGAGGTTGTTCACGTTGAATGCCGGCAGACCATAGCCGTTTTCGGCAGCGTGGTCGAGCAGCTGGCGCATCGATACGAGTGGCATGTCAAAACTCCTGAAGGTAAATGGGGTGTCTCTGTATCTTGTTCTGATGGCGCTTTGCGCCATGCCGGGCGGCCGGGCAATCCTGCACAGCCTGCCGCCGCAAAAACTGCTTCAACTTCCCACCCTGACGATCTTGAGGGTGTTGGTACCGCCGGGCTGGCCCATGGGCTCGCCGATGGTCAGCACGATGAAATCGCCGCGCTGCACCACGCCCTGCGCGAGCAGCAGCGCTTCGGCCTGCTCCAGCGCGGTGTCGCGGTCGGTGCTGGCCTGCAGCGGCAGCGGCACCACGTTGCGGTACAGCTGCATTTTGCGCTGCGACGCCACGTTGGGCGTCATCGCGTAGATCGGCACGTGGATGCGGTGGCGGCTCATCCACAGCGCGGTCGCGCCCGAATCGGTCAGCGCCGCAATCGCCTTCACCTGCAGATGATAGGCGGTGAATAGCGCGCCCATCGCCACCGACTGGTCGATGCGCGAGAAGGTCTGGTTGAGGAAGTCCGTGTCGAGCTGAACGACTTCGGACTTCTCGGCTTCGATGCAGACCGCGGCCATGGCCTCGACCGTTTCCACCGGGAAGCGTCCCGCGGCGGTCTCGGCGGAGAGCATCACGGCGTCGGTGCCGTCGAGCACGGCGTTGGCCACGTCGGAGACTTCGGCGCGCGTCGGCACCGGGTTCACGATCATGCTTTCCATCATCTGTGTGGCGGTGATGGTCAGCTTGTTGGCCTCGCGCGCCAGCTTGATCATGCGCTTCTGCAGCGCCGGCACGGCGGCATTGCCGACTTCCACGGCCAGGTCGCCGCGCGCCACCATGATGCCGTCCGAAGCCTGCAGGATCTCTTCCAGCACGCCCGGGTTGATGGCTTCGGCGCGCTCGATTTTGGCGATCATGCGCGCCTTCTGGCCGTGCGGCTGGCCGGCCACGGCCGCGAGCTGGCGGGCCATTTCCATGTCGGTGGCGTTCTTGGGGAAGCTCACCGCGACATAGTCCGCGCCCAGGGCCATGGCGGTCTTGATGTCGTCCATGTCCTTGGCCGTCAGCGCCGGCGCCGACAGGCCGCCGCCCTGGCGATTGATGCCCTTGTTGTTGGACAGCTCGCCGCCAATGCGCACGGTGGTGAAGATCTCGCTGCCGAGCACGCGGTCCACCACCAGCACGATCAGGCCGTCGTTGAGCAGCAGCAGGTCGCCCGGGCCCACGTCGCGCGGCAGGTCCTTGTAGTCAAGGCCGGCGCGCCCTTCGTTGCCAAGCTGGCACGCCGAATCGAGCACGAACGGATCGCCCGGCTTGAGCGTGATCTTGCCGTTCTCGAACTTGCCTACGCGGATCTTGGGGCCCTGCAGGTCGGCCATGATGGCCACCTCGCGCCCGCACGCCTGCGCGGCTTCGCGCACCAGCTTCGCACGGTCGATATGGTCCTGCGCGGTGCCATGCGAGAAGTTCAGCCGCACCACGTCCACCCCGGCCGCGATCATGCGCGTCAGCACTTCCAGCGAACTGGAGGCGGGGCCGATGGTGGCAACGATCTTGGTCGAGCGGGTCATGACGGGAGATCCTTGTGCGGACATGGGCGAATCTGGCCTCAGCCGGCCGCGCGTTGCTCCAGCACCTCGAACGCGGGCAGCTTCTTGCCTTCCAGGAATTCCAGGAACGCGCCGCCGCCGGTCGAGATATAGCCCACGCGGTCGGCAATGCCGTACTTGGCGATGGCGGCCAGCGTATCGCCGCCACCGGCAATCGAGAAGCCCTTCGAATCGGCGATGGCTTCGGCCAGCACCTTGGTGCCGTTGCCGAACTGGTCGAACTCGAACACGCCCACCGGGCCGTTCCAGACGATAGTGCCGGCGGCCTTCAGTTGTTCGGCCAGCTGCGCGGCGGTCTTCGGACCGATGTCGAGGATCATGTCGTCATCGGCCACGTCCTTGACGTCCTTGACCGTGGCGGCGGCGGTGGCGCTGAATTCCTTGGCGCAGACCACATCCACGGGGATCGGCACCGAGGCGCCGCGCGCGGCCATGATGTCGATGATGGCCTTGGCGTCCGCGACCAGGTCGGCCTCGGCCAGCGACTTGCCGATTTTCAGGCCGGCGGCCAGCAGGAAGGTGTTGGCGATGCCGCCGCCGACGATCAGGTTGTCCACCTTGCTGGCCAGCGATTTCAGGATGGTCAGCTTGGTCGACACCTTGGAGCCGGCGACGATAGCCACCAGCGGACGCGCCGGCTGGCCGAGCGCCTTGCCCAGCGCGTCGATCTCGGCGGCCAGCAGCGGGCCGGCGCAGGCGATCGGTGCGTACTTGGCGATGCCATGCGTGGTGGCCTCGGCCCGGTGGGCGGTGCCGAATGCGTCATTGACATAGACGTCGCACAGCTTGGCCATCTTCTGCGCCAGTTCGTCGCTGTTCTTTTTCTCGCCCTTGTTTACGCGGCAGTTTTCCAGCAGCACCACCTGGCCCGGCGCGACTTGCACGCCATCGACCCAGTTCTGCACCAGTGGCACCGGCTTGCCGAGCAGTTCCGACAGGCGCTTGGCGATCGGCGCCAGCGAATCGGCCGGCTTGAATTCGCCCTCGGTCGGGCGGCCCAGGTGCGACGTGACCATCACCGCGGCACCGGCAGCCAGGCAGGCCTCGATGGCGGGTACCGACGCACGGATGCGGGTGTCCTCGGTGATATTGCCGGCGTCGTCCTGCGGCACATTCATGTCGGCGCGGATGAAGACACGCTTGCCGGAGAGTTTGCCTTGGGAGATGAGGTCGGATAGACGCAGGACGGAGGTCATGACGGTGTGATGGCGCGAGATTTCGCTGAAATTTCGGGGAAACAAGCATTTTACCTGATCGTGGTCATTGCCTAGACGATTCCGGACCAACCTGCACCATTGATGTGCTTGTTTGTGCACAAGCCTTGTCTCGAGCGTGTGCTGGCCGACATCGCTCCCCACCAAAGCAGGGTGCCGGGTATATCGTGCTCCTGCCCCGAGTGCGGTAATGTATGCAAAGTCTGCATTGTCAGACACGTAGGAGCACAGAGCCGGTCTACAGCGGCCATAACAACAATAAGCCACCGGGCGAGCCACAAGCCTGCCGGGCGGACAATTCGTCGTGAATGCAGGGGAAGCAGATGAACGAAGCGGACATGCATGGAGCGATCCGTGGCTTGTACGAGGGCATTCTTGACCCTGGTGCGTGGCAAGGGAGCCTGCGCATCCTGACCGAGATGGCAGGTACCGCGCACGCATCGATGATGGTGTGGGATACCGTGCGCGACCAGGTCACCGTCAACGAGATCGTCAATCCGGTGGTGGAGCTGTTCGGGGAATACGAGAGCAACTTCCAGTCCATCGACCCGGCCAAGCATTTCGCGCCGCGCATGAAGCCGGGTGACTGGTATATCGACGCACGCGACCTGGGCGAGGGCGCCATGTCGCGCCATCCGTTCTACCGCGATTTCTTCAACCGGTTCGACCTGCGTTCCTATGTGGCCTGCCTGGTCGCGCGCCAGCCGCACTACGAGGTCTATTTCTCGATGCAGCGCGCCATGTCGCAGCCGCTCTTCTCGAGCGACGATACGCGCGGCCTGGCGTGGGCGATCCCGCACATGCGCAGCGCCATGGCCCTGCGGGACCGCACGCACAGCTTGTCGACGCTGGCCAGCCTGTCGTCCCAGCTGGTGGAGCGCCTGAGCTTCGCGCTGCTGGTCATGTCGCCGCGGCGGCAGGTGCTGATGGGCAATCGCGCCGGCGAACAGTGGGCGCGGCGCCTGGACCCGGCCGGCAAGGTATCGGAATGGACGCTGTCGCGCCCGTTCGACGAGATGCTGCAGGCCGCCTGCGATCCGCGGCGCGCCGCCGCGGCGCAGGCCGCGCACGCCACCGACGGCCACGGCAACGGCGCGCAGGTGATCGTGCTGCCGCTGCCGCCGGCACACGCCTTCGCCTCCGAATGGCAGGAGCCTGCCGCGCTCGTGGTCGTGCATGAAGACGGCCCCACGCCGCCGAAGCTGGGCACGGTGCTGCGCGAACTGTACGGCCTCACGCCGGCCGAGACCCGCCTTGCCACCGCCCTGGTCACCGGGCAGGGCCTGCCCGAAACCAGCGAGCAGCTGCGCATCCGTCACGAGACCGCCCGCACCCAGCTCAAGGCCGTATTCCACAAGACCGGCACGACCAGCCAGGCGCAGCTTTCGCACCTGCTGTCCCGGCTGGCGGCGGCACTGGAAGGGGACTGAACCCGCCGCGGCCCGGCAATTGCCCTGACAAGAACAAGCAGGAAAGGCAATGAACGAAGACGAGATGCACGACACCATTCGCGCGCTCTACCAGGGCATCTTCGATGCCGATGCCTGGCAGCGCAGCCTGGCCGCGCTGTGCCAGTCCAGCGGCAGCATCCACGCGGCGCTGGTGGTGCGCGATACGGTGCGCGACCGTGTGCTGGTCAACCAGGTGGTCAACCCGGTGCCCGAAGAAGTCGCCGCGTACCGTGACTACTACGAGGCGCTGGATCCGGCGATCCCGTTCGTCTCGCAGCTGACCGTGGGCAACTGGTACATCGACTCGCGCGAACTGGGCGAGCAGGCCATGCGCAGCCTGCCGTTCTATGGCGAATTCTTCCGGCAGTACGGGCTGTCGTCGCTGATGGCCTGCCTGATCGAGCGGCAGCCGCACTACGAGGTCTTCCTGTCCCTGCAGCGGCCACAGGGCGGTGCGCGCTATTCGACGCAAGATGCCCGCGCGCTGGACTGGGCCATTCCGCACGTGCGCCACGCCATCGCGCTGCGCGACCGCACGCGCCAGGTGTCGACGCTCGCGCATGTCTCGGCGGAGTTGCTGGAGCGGCTGCCCTTTGCCGTGATTGTGTTTACCGAGGACGGCCAGGTCCTGCTGGCGAACCAGGCCGGCGAGGCGTGGAGCCGCCGGCTGCTGCCCATTGTGGCGCTTGGGGCCGGCGCTGCCGCGGGATCGCTCAAGGCCGAAGAATGGCGGCTGTCGCGACCGTTCCCCGAGGTGCTGCGCACCGCCGTCGATCCGGCCATCGTGCAGCCGGCGCAGGCGCTGCGCGCGACCGGCCCGGACGGCCGCGAGGCCCAGGTCGTGGTGCTGCCGCTGCCGGTGGCCCACCATCTGGCCGTCGACTGGCAGCACCCGGCCGTGCTGGTGGCGGTGCATGAGGCCGGCGCGCAGGCCATGGGCATTGCGGGCGTGCTGCGCGAACTGTACGGACTCACGCCCGCCGAGAGCCGGCTGGCCATGCTGCTGACCACGGGCATCGGCCTGCCGGAGGCCTGCGAGCAGCTTGGCATCCGGCGCGAGACCAGCCGCACGCAGCTCAAGGCGATCTTCACCAAGACCGGCACCGGCACGCAGGCGCAACTGGCGCACCTGCTGACGCGGCTTGGCGTGGTGCTGGGCGCCGGGCAGGCGCCGTCAGGCGAGCAGGCGTAGCGCCGTGTAGACCGCCATGCCCATCGCGATCATGCCTACCATGCGGCGCGTGAACAGGTAGAACACGCCCGCGCAGATGCCGGCCACGAGCTTGTAGTTGGACGGCGCCAGCGTGAAATGGCCGTGCCAGGTCATCAGGTCGGGCAGGATGATGGCCGCGAGCGCGGCTGCCGGCGCGTAACGCAGGGCGCGCTGGAGCCGGTCCGGCACGGTCACGTGTTCGCCCGCCATGAGGAACAGCGCGCGGGTGACGATGGTGATCACCGCCATGCCGGCGAGCGCGATCCAGATTTCCGTGTGGCTCATGCCCGGTCTCCCTGTTCCGCCGGCGTGACCGCGGACTCGCCCGTCGCCTGCGCGGAAGTCTTGCGGCTGTGGATGCGGCGCAGCGTGGCGCGCGCGGCCAGCTCGTCACTGGCCATGCCGGCGGCAATGGCGCCGATCACCGCCACCACCAGGCTCAATCGGTAGGGCAGGTCGAAGCACAGCAGCGCGAGGATGGCCGAGACCACCACGGCCAGCAGCGTCGAGCGCGAATTGATGGTGGCGAACATCACCGGGATCAGCGCCATGGTGCCGGCCAGCCCCAGGCCCCAGCTGTCCGGGAACAGGCTCGCCAGCACGATGCCGATGATCGACGAGGCCTGCCACATGGCGAAGTTGGCCAGCGCCATGCCCCAGAAATAGCCTTCCTTGCCGGGCTCGTAGCCCGGCGTGCTGTAGCGCTGCATGAAATAGACGAAATGCAGGTCGCCGTTGAACGAGCCGAGCAGCGTGCGGCGCCACAGCGGCATATAGCTGAAATGCGGCTGCAGTCCCGCGCTGAAGATCACGAAGCGCAGGTTGACGATGGCCGCGGTCAGCCACACCGTCCACAACGGCAGCCCGGCCGCGAACAGCGGCAGCACCGCGAGCTGCGCCGAGCCCGCATAGACCAGCAGCGACATGCCGATGGCCTCGGGCACCGTCATCACGGACTTGCTCATCGCCACGCCCGTGACCAGGCCCCACGAGAACACGGCGGGCAGCGACGGTGCAAAAAAGCGCACGCCTTCGATAAATGAGGCGCGCTCGGCGGGTGCAATGCGATGCCAGAGGCGCAACCAGGCCGAGGGTTGAGGGGAATTCATGGGCAATGTCGGGGGAACTGCGCGGAGGGCGCCGGCGCAGCGGGGGCTGCCGGCATTGCGCCATTATAGGGGCGGGCGCGGCCCTGGTAAGTGGATACTTAACAAAATCGGGGCCAGCGTTGGCTGGCCCCCACGCTGGCCCGCGCGGCCTGCTGACAAGCGCGTGTCAGGGTGCGCCCCGATACACCCACTGCATCAGCGCATCGTGCGCTTCCTGCGCCTGCGACGCGTTGGGGTGGTTGATAAAGCTCACCACCACATAGCGGTCGCCGTTGAGCGCATCCACATAGCCGGCCAGTGCGCGCACGTCCTGCAGCGTGCCGGTCTTCAGATAGGCATTGCCGGCCGCGTTGGCGCGCGTGAGCCGGTTGCGCAGCGTGCCATCGACGCCGAGGATCGGCAGCGAATCGAGCAGCGTCGGGCCGACATTGCTGGCCACCGCCTGCTGCAGCAGCCGCGCCATGTCATAGGCGCTGATGCGTTCCTCGCGCGACAGGCCCGAGCCGTTGTCGAGCACCAGCCCTGGCATGTCCAGGCCCTGGCGGCTCAGCCAGCGCTCCACCACGCGCGTGGAGCGCGCCGTGCTGGCAGGGCCGCCGCGGTCGATTTCGGCGCCGATGGTCAGGAACAGCTGGCGCGCCATCACGTTGTTCGAGTACTTGTTGATGTCCCGTACGATCGCGCCCAGGGGCTGGCCGTAGTGCCGCGCCAGCAGAACCGCGCCCCGCGGGACCGTGCCGCGGCGCAGGGCCGGCAGGTGCGCGAAGCGCCCGCCCGCGGCCTGCCATTCGGCGACGAAGCCGCCCCACGCGAATTCGCTGTGCGACAGCGCTGCGATATTGAGCACGTGTTCGCCGCAATCGCTCGCATAGGCGCCCGAGAACGACGCCACCACCGTGCCGTCCCCTTGCGGCGCCACGGTCGGCGTGGCGCTCGATTGCCAGTCGCCGCAGCGGCCGTTGGTCAGCGTCAGGCGATTGTCCAGGCGCAGTTGCGCGAGGGCTGGCGTTACCGTCACCGCGACGGACCGGTTCGCGTCATCGGGCGTCAGCGTGAACGACAGTGTCTTGAAGGCGTACAGCAACGCGTCGGGGCCGACGTTGTAGGCGCGCTGCACTTCGCCGTCGATGGTGCCGTTGCCGTTCAGGCCGTCGGCGAAGTAGCTGCGGTCGAGCACCAGGTCGCCATTGATCGTGGTGGCGCCGCCCGCGCGCGCGCTGGCCACGAGCTTGGCCATTTCCTCGGGCACCAGTTTCGGGTCGCCGCGTCCGCGCAGGTAGACGTTGCCGTTGACGGTGCCGTAGCCGTCCGGCTGGCTGTCGGCGTAGAGCGAGGTCTGCCAGCGGTAGTCGGGGCCAAGCAGCTGCAGGCCCGCGAAGGTGGTAACCAGCTTCATGGTCGAGGCCGGGTTCATCGGCTGCTGCGCGTTCCAGCTCGCGCGCGCCGATGGGGCACCGACCTTGACCACGTAGAAGCTGGCCGCGCTGGCCGGCACGTGCGCGCGCTGCAGCGCCGCGGCGACCTGGGCCGGCAGGCCGGCGCGCACCAGCGGGGCATCGGCCGGCATGCTGGCGGAAATCCTGGCGGCCTTGGCGGGACGGGCGAGGACGGGAGGCTGGGCGGCGGCAAGCAGCAGGACGGCGGCCGCGCAAAACACGGTGATTCTTCTTGGCATGGCGGCCATGTTAACGCATGGCCGGGGGCTGCCGGATGACACGTCCGGCAGCCATCGCAGCCATCCCGTACGCGCCGGCAATTACTGCGCCCGCGGCGGCGCCAGGCGTCCGAGCAGCGACTTGAGTGTGGCCTGCTCCTGCTCGGTCAGTGCCGAGGCCACGTGCGCATCATGGGCGACGACCGCCTGCTTCGCGGCCGCGAGCGTGCGCTTGCCAGTTGGTGTCAGTACCAAGCTGTAGGCGCGGCGGTCCTCGGGAGCGGGGCGGCGGGCGACCAGGTTCATCTCTTCCAGCGCATCGACCAGCAACACCGCGCCGGAGCGCGCGATGCCCAGGATGCGCGCCAGTTCGGTGAGTTTCAGTTTCGGGTTGCGGGAGATGATCACCAGTGCCGAAAAACGCGGTGGCGTGATCTGCCATTGCGCCAGCGACGCGACAAAGTCCTCGTAGATGCGGATCTGCGCGCGGCGGATTGCGTAGCCGACCAGGGTGTCGAGCACGCCGTAGTCGATATCCGGCACATGCGGGTCGAAGCCGCTGTCGGCCGCCGTCCCGGGCGTCGCGGGATCGGGCGCCAGCGGCTCGCGGGGTTTGCGCCGCGGGGCCGCGGCGCGCGTGCGCTTTGGCGTGCCGCGCTCAGCGGCGGCCGTGGCGACCGGATGCGGTGCCATGTCGACTGGGGCGTCTGACGGTTCAGGGCTCATTTGAGCAGCTTCCAGTTGCCGTTTTCGATTATCAGCATAACGCGCCCACGCTGGTCGAAGCCATAGTGGTCTTGCGCACTGTAGTTAAGTACCCCGTGCGACACCACGATGTCGCGCTCGGTCTCCAGCGCCTTGCGCAGAGCCTGCCGGAATTCCGGCGTGCCCGGCTTGCCGGATTTGAGCGCGACCGGAACGATCCGCTGCAGCACCAGCCCGGCGTCATAGGCATGCGCGCCGAACTGCGTGCGGCTTTCGGCGCCGTACTGCTTTTCGTAGCGGCCGACATAGTCCAGCCCCGGCTGCCGTACCGGATTGCCGGCTTGCAGCTGCTCCGGCACGATCACCGGCCCGGCCGACAGGATGGCGCCATTGACCGCGCGGCCGCCGATGCGGATCAGGTCCCTGGTGGCCGCGCCGTGGGTGTGATAGACCGGGCCGTTGTAGCCGCGCTCGCGCAGCGTGGTGTGCGGCAGCGCCGCACCGGTGCCGGCGCCGGCAATCATGATGGCGTCCGGCCTGGCGGCGATCAGCTTGATGGCCTGGGCTGTCACGCTGGTATCGGCCCGGCCGTAGCGCTCGGTGGCGATCAGGCGGATGCCGGCCGCGCTCGCGGCCGTGGTGAAGTCCTTGAGCCAGGTCTCGCCATAGGCGTCGGCAAAGCCGATGAAGGCCATGGTCTTTACGCCATTGGCCTTTGCCGTGGCGGCCAGCGCCTCCGCCATCAGGCGCACCGGCTGGGCCAGCCGGAAGGTCCAGGCGCCGCGCCCGGGTTTCAGTTCGATCGGCGAGAACGCGAGTTGCACGGTCTGGCTTTCATCGGCCACTTCCGCAATGGCGATCGATGGCGCCACCGCCGACGAGCCGAGGATGATGTCGACCTTGTCCTCCGTGACGAAGCGCCGCGCCACCTTGGTGCCCTGCGTGGGGTCCGATGCATCGTCGAGCACCACGTAGCGGATCGCTTCGCCGCCGATGCGTTCCGGCAGGTAGG
This sequence comes from Cupriavidus sp. C3SS-1, assembly GCF_057073755.1. Classification (NCBI taxonomy): domain Bacteria; kingdom Pseudomonadati; phylum Pseudomonadota; class Betaproteobacteria; order Burkholderiales; family Burkholderiaceae; genus Cupriavidus; species Cupriavidus sp. C3SS-1. Next base: position 615,178 of record NZ_CP172699.1, read on the forward strand.
CCATGCTGTTCTTCTGCGGAATGCCCAGCGACGCCGATGGCCCGGTCGTCGACAGGCTCACGCCGACGGTCACGTCGGCCATCGCCACGCCGGCCGCGCCGGACAGGGCCGCGGCGGCAGCGAAGTGGATCAGCAGGGGAAGGATGCGCGGGCGCAGGGGCGTCATGGTGGTTGTCTCCTCTCGTTGTTATGGGTTGTGAGTCGCTTGTCCGTTGTCCGGCCTTCAGCGCCGGGCCGCTTGCAGCGACTGCGGGTCGAAACCTGCCAACTGCTTGTAGCGCAGCGCGATCGCCTCCAGCTCGGCGCGCGCAATCACCTGCTCGATATCGGCAAAGCCCTGCGGCGCACGTTCTTCGGCCAGTTGCATGACCTGCTCCGGACCGTTCATGCGATTGCGCAGCACGATGCCGGCGGTGCGCGGCAGCCGCTCGGCCTCGTACTCGCGCAGCGCATAGGCCATGTCGCGCGTGCCGAGCAGGCTCTGGAGCAGGTACTGCGCATCGAGGATCGCCTGGGCGCTGCCGTTCGAGCCGATCGGATACATCGGGTGCGCGGCATCGCCGAGCAGCGTGACGCGGTCGAAGGTCCAGCGCGGCAGCGGGTCCTTGTCGACCATCGGGAATTCGTAGATGGCGGCGGCGCCGTCGATCAGCGCGGGAATGTCGATCCAGTCCCACTGCCAGCCGGCGAACGCGTCGCGGAACACCGACTTGTCGACCTGGCGGTTCCAGTCGCTGCGCGGCGGCGTGTCGGAGACATCGCCTGGAACGCGCAGCTCGGCGATCCAGTTGATCAGCGAGCGTCCCTGCCGGCGCAGCGGCTCGGAGATCGGATACGCGACGAACTTCTGGTCCTGGTGTCCCGCCATGAACATCGAGCGGCCGTCGAGATAAGGCGGCGCTTCGGTGACGGCGCGCCATAGCATGCGGCGCGAAAAGCGCGGCGCGTCGCCGCTCGGGTAGAACTGCCGGCGCACCGCCGAATGGATGCCGTCCGCGCCGACCAGGATGTCGGCGCTGGCTTGCACCTCGGCCTGGTCGTGCCGGCGCCGCAGGCTGAAGCGCACCGGCTCGCCGGCGTGCGTACCGGTGCTCAATACCGACTCGAACGCATGGCCGGTATGCACGCGGTCCGCGCCGAGGCGTTCGACGGCGGTGCGGTGCAGCAGCATCTGGAACTCGCCGCGATGGATCGAGAACTGTGGCCATTCATAGCCGGCGGCAAGGCCGCGCGGCTCATGCCAGATGCGCTGGCCGAACTTGTTGAAATAGGACAGCGACGAGGTCTCGACCGCCATCGCGGCCAGCCCGTCGCGCAGGCCCAGCGCGCACAGGATGCGCACCGCGTGCGGCAGCAGGTTGATGCCTACGCCCAGCGGGCGCAGGGTTTCGCTGGCCTCCCAGACTTCAGTCTCGATGCCTTGCTGGTGGCACAGCAGCGCCAGCGTCAGTCCGCCGATGCCGCCGCCGGCGATTGCGATCTTCATGTGGTCTCCGCGTCATGGCGCGACAGCGGGACCATGCAAAAAGGCGCCTAGTCCGGTCGGCTCGAATTTCGTTATGGAGTATAACTATTCGATCCGGCCGGACAAGGCGCCTCGGCGTCGGGGAATACCCGCGTGACGCGGGCGCGATGTCAGCCCAGCGCGGCGCCGCTTTCCCGCTTGTCGGCCTTGAGCGACGGCACCGGAAAGACGATGTCGTACAGCCAGTTGTAGATCAGCGCATAGATCATATAGAAGCCGGCCACGGCAATGTCCATGATCAGCGCGTCGACCAGGCTGATATCGAGGTACCAGGCCACCGACGGCAGGAACACCACCAGCAGGCCAAGCTCGAACAGCACGGCATGCAGCACGCGTACAAAGACCGGTTTGCGCAGCTGCCCGGTGAACCGCAGCATGGCCTTGTCGAAGAGCACGTTGTAGACGTAATTCCAGACCGCCGCGATCAGCGACGCGACCGCGCCGATCAACCCCATCTGGTGCAGCTCGTAGCCGAACACCACGCTGGCAAGCGGCGCGAACGCCAGCAAGCCGATGACTTCGAAGCCGACGGCGTGGCGGATCCGGTCACGGGTGTTGCGCATGGGGCTCTCCTGCAGAATGTTCGATGGCATGGAGTCTATCTGCTTTGATGGGGGTGCCAAGTTAGGTAGTATCGCTAAAACCGATACATCACCAATTTATCCGCCATGTCCCTTTCCCTTGAGCAGCTCCAGGCCTTTGCGGCAGCGGCCGAGACAGGTTCCTTCTCCGCTGCAGCGCGTCGGCTGGGCAAGGCTCAGTCGGTGATCAGCACGGCGGTGGCGAATCTCGAGATCGATATTGGCAATGCGCTGTTCGACCGTTCCGGCCGCTATCCGGTGCTGACCCCGGCCGGCGAACGGCTGCTGGTCGAGGCGCGCGTGATCCTGGAGCGCTGCGAGCATTTCCGTGGCGTGGCCATGAGCCTTGGCGAGGGCGTGGAGACGCGGCTGGTCCTGGCGGTGGACGAGTTGTATCCCGAAGAGACGCTCGGCATGCTGCTTGAGGAATTTTCCGGTCGCTTTCCCGCAGTCGAGCTGGAGTTGCTGTTTCCCTTGATGGAGGACGTCAGCCGGCTGGTGATTGAAGGCGGCGCGGATCTGGGCATCATGTGGCGGCAGGAGATTTTGCCGCCCGCGCTGGGTTTCCATGCATTGGGCTGGGTGCCGATGAAGATCCTGTGCGCGCCGGACCATCCGCTTGCGGGCGGCCAGCGTGTCGACTGGGAAGAATTGAAGCGCTACCGTCAGCTCATGGTCGCGACGCGCACTGACAGCGAGGAAAAGATGCGACTGCGCGTGGCATCGGACGTCTGGTGGGTCGAGAGCCAGTGGGTGATTGTCGAATTGGTCAAACGGGGGCTTGGATGGGCGTTCGTGCCATGGCACGTTGTGGCCAATTCACCTGCGGCGGCGCAGCTCGTATCGCCGCCGCTGGCGTTCCAGGAGCAGGACTGGCCAGTGGCGCTGGAACTGGTGTGGCAGAAGCAGCGCCCGCCTGGCAAGGCGGCGCGGTGGTTACGGGAGAGGATATGTGGGCAGGCATTGCCGCGGCCAAAGCCGGACTCCGACACGCGCGCAGCGCAGCCGTAGGCGTCCAACCGATGACGCGGTTAGCAGGGGCCACCAAGTAATCCGGGTTTGCTCTTCCGACGCCTCTATCCTGATCATCTACGCGGCAGGCAGTGTGGCTATGCCCTGTACCGTCAGTATCCATTGAGCCGTTCGTCGACCACGAAGACGCGCATTTGCCTACTTTTGTCGCTCGGACAAAAGTAGGTCGCCGGCTACGCCGGCGAAACAGCCACGCCAGCCAAGGGCGACACCTCGTCAAATCACATTCACCTCTGCCCGACAGTAGCAGCCGCGCCACCGCCCAATTCCTCCTGATGCCACCCACCCCCCAACGCCTTGATCAACACTACGCTAGCCGTGTACTGCCGGCCCATCAGCGTCAGCGCCGTGCGCTCGGCCGTATAAGCCGTGGTCTGGGCGACGAGCACATCAAGCAGGCTGGCCGTACCAGCCCGATAGCGGTTGTTAACCAGCGCCAGCGCATCGCGCGCCGCCCGCACCGCATCGTTCTGCACCACCGATTCCTGTTCGAGCAGCCGCTGCGCGGCGAGGTTGTCCTCGACTTCCTGGAACGCCCCCAACACGGTCTGCCGGTAATTGGCAACGGTCTGGTCATAGGCGGCCACGGCCTGCGCCTTGGCCGCGCTACGCAGGCCGCCATCGAACAGCGTGCCGGCCAGCCCCGCGCCGATTGACCAGACGCGGTCCGGCAGGGATATCCACCGCGCCAGCGTGCTGGCCGTCAGCCCACCGCTGGCCGACAGCGACAGCGTCGGGTAATAAGCGGCTTGCGCTACGCCGATCTGCGCGTTGGCGGACGCCATGCGACGCTCCGCTGCGCCAATGTCGGGACGCCGCTCAAGCAGTTGCGAAGGTACCGCCGCCGGCACGCGTGGCGGCGCGCTGGCGAGATCTGCCTGGCCGAGTGTCAGGTCCGAAGGGGGCTTGCCCACCAGCACCGCAATCGCATGCTCAAGCTGCGCACGCGTGATCTGGATATCGAGCTGCTGCGCTTGCGCGCTCTTGAGCTGCGTTTCGGACTGCAGTACGTCGGAACGCTGCGCGGTGCCAGCCTTGTACTGGTTCTGCACGAGCTGCAGCGACTTCGCATAGTCGGCCACGGTGCGGTCCAGCAGCGCCCGTTGTGCATCGGCAATGCGCAGCAGGAAGTAGCTCTGCGCCAGCGTCGCCTGCGTCGACAGCAGGGTCGAGGCCAGGTCCGCCTGGCTGGCCTGCGCGGTCGCTTCGCTGCTTTCCACCTGCCGCCGCACGCGGCCCCAGACGTCCAGTTCCCAGGTCGCGCCCAGCGTCGCACTCTGACCATTGAGCGTGTTGCCGCTCGCGCCGCGCGCGCGCGAGACGCCCGCCTGTGCATCCACGGTCGGGAAGAAGCCCGCCCGCGCGGCCTGCAGCGAGGCCAGCGCCTGTCGGTACTGCGCCTCCGCGGCCTTGATGTTCTGGTTCGAGATCTGCACCTGCGACATCAGCGCATCGAGCTGGCTGTCGCCGAACACCTGCCACCACTGTGGCCGCGCGTGGGCGTCCTGCGGCTCGGCGGTCTTCCACTCGCCGGTCCAGGCTTCGGCGTCGGCAGGCGCTTCCTTGAACGCGGTCGAGACCGGCGCATCGGGCCGCTTGTAGTCGGGACCCACGGCGCAGCCGGCGAGCAGCAGCGCGCAGGCCAGCGGCACGGGTGCGCCACGGGTGAGGAGGCGGGAGAGGGAGTTCATCATCGTCTTCATGATTCAGTGCCGGTAGCGGGCGCGGCATCGCGCGGACCGCCGCGGCGGCGTTCACGCCAGGCCTTCGCTTTCAGGCGCCAGCGGTCCAGCGTCAGGTAGACCACCGGCGTGGTGTACAGGGTCAGCAACTGGCTCACCACCAGCCCGCCAACGATCGAGATGCCCAGCGGCGCGCGCAGCTCGGCGCCGTCGCCGCGGCCGATGGCCAGCGGCACCGCGCCCAGCAGCGCGGCCATGGTGGTCATCAGGATCGGGCGGAAACGCAGCAGGCAGGCGCGGTGGATGGCATCGCGCGGCGACAGGCCGTTGCGCCGCTCGGCATCGATGGCGAAGTCGATCATCATGATCGCGTTCTTCTTCACGATGCCGATCAGCAGGATCACGCCGATCAGCGCGATGATGCTGAACTCCGTCTGGAACGCCAGCAGCGCCAGCAGCGCCCCCACGCCCGCCGATGGCAGCGTCGACAGGATCGTCAGCGGGTGGACATAGCTTTCATACAGGATGCCAAGAACGATGTAGATCGTGATGATGGCCGCCAGGATCAGGACCGGCTGGCTCTTGAGCGAGTCCTGGAACGCCTTGGCGCCGCCCTGGAAGTTGGCCTGCAGCGTCTCGGGCGCGCCGATCTGGGCCATGGCGCGCTTGACCGCATCGGTGGCCTGCGACAGCGAGAACCCTTCGGCCAGGTTGAACGAGATCGTCGACGCGGCGAACTGCCCCTGGTGGTTCACGCCCAGCGGCGTGCTGGTCGGCATGACCGTGGCGAACGCCGACAGCGGCACGCGGCGGCCGTTGCCCGTGACCACGTAGATGTCGTTCAGCGCGTGCGGCCCCTGCAAGTATTCCTGGCTCAGTTCCATGACCACGCGGTACTGGTTGAGCGGGTTGTAGATGGTCGACACCAGCCGCTGGCCAAACGCGTCGTTGAGCACCGCATCGACCTGCTGCGCCGTGACGCCGAGGCGCGACGCGGCATCGCGGTCGATGATGACCGAGGTCTGCAGGCCCTTGTCGTTGGTGTCGGTGTCGACGTCCTCGATGCCCTTGATGTTCGAGATCGCCGCGCGCACCTTCGGCTCCCAGTCGCGCAGCACCTGCAGGTCGTCCGACTGCAGCGTGAACTGGTACTGCGAGCTGCTCTGCCGGCCGCCGACGCGGATGTCCTGCACGGGCGTGAGAAACAGGCTTGCCCCGGGCTCCTTGGCCAGCTTGATGCGCAGCCGCGCAATGATGGCATCGGCGCTTTCCTTGCGCTGCGACAGCGGCTTGAGCGTGACGAACATCTGCCCGGTGTTGCGCTGCGAGCCGCCGGTGAAGCCGGTGACGTTTTCCACGGCCGGGTCGGACTGGACGATGCGGATGAAGTTGTCCAGTTTCGGCTGCATGGCCTGGAACGAGGTGGCCTGGTCGGCGCGGATGAAGCCGATCAGGCGGCCCGTGTCCTGCTGCGGGAAAAAGCCCTTGGGCACGATCACGTACAGCCAGACATTGAGCGCCACCGTGGCCAGCAGCACCAGCCACACCACCGCGCTGTAGCGCAGCGCCACGGCCAGCGTGCGCGCATAGCCGTCATGCAGCCAGCGGAACACGCGTTCGCTGGCGCGGAAGAAGCGGCCTTGTTCTTGCTCGGGCACCGCAGGGCGCAGCAGTCGCGCGCACATCATCGGCGTGGTGGTCAGCGACACCACCAGCGACACCAGGATGGACACCGACAGCGTGATGGCGAATTCCTGGAACAGGCGCCCGACGATGCCGCCCATCATCAGCAGCGGAATGAACACCGCGATCAGCGACAGGCTCATCGACAGCACCGTGAAGCCGACCTCGCGCGCGCCGCGCAGCGCGGCCGCCAGCGGCTTCATGCCTTCCTCGATATGGCGCGAGATGTTTTCGAGCACTACGATGGCGTCGTCCACCACGAAGCCGGTGGCAATGGTCAGCGCCATCAATGACAGGTTGTTCAGCGAGAATCCGGCCAGGTACATCACCGAGAACGTGCCGATCAGCGATACCGGCACGGCCACGCTGGGGATGAACGTCGCGCGCACATTGCGCAGGAACAGGAACACCACCATGATCACCAGCGCCACCGAGATCATCAGCGTGTGCTCGACCTCGCGCAGCGACGCGCGGATGGTCGGCGTGCGGTCCATCATCACGTCCATCGCGATGGCCCCGGGGATCATCTTCTGCAGCTTGGGCAGCATGTCGCGCACGCGGTCGACGGTCTCGATGATGTTCGCGCCCGGCGAGCGGTTGAGCACCAGCAGCACCGACGGCTTGCCGTTGGCGGAGCCCGCGTTGCGGATATCCTGCACCGAATCGACCACGCTCGCCACGTCCTGCAGGCGCACCGGCACGGCGAAGGCGTTGGGCCCCTTGGTGGCGTTGTTGCCGCCGGTGGCGCCGCTGGTCACGGTGGTGGTGCCGCTGCTGGTGGTGATCGTGGTCACGGTCACGCCGTTGACCACCTTGGTGCTCACGCCGCCCATGGCCGCGGCGTTGGCGGTGCTGGCGATCAGCGCGCCGGCCGACGCCGACGAGAACGTGCCTGGCGTGGCGTAGCGGATCACGAGCGGCATGTAGTCACTCGCCTTCATCGCCTGGTCGTTGGCGTACACCTGCCAGTTGCTCGAGCGGTTCTCCAGCGTGCCCAGCGGCCGGTTGGCATTGGTCGCGCTGATGGTATTGCGCACGTCCTCGAGCGAGATGCCGTACTTGTTCAGCGCGGTCGGGTTCAGTTCCACGCGCACCGCCGGCAACGACGAGCCGCCGATGGTCACCTGGCCCACGCCTTCCACCTGCGACAGCTTTTGCGAAAGGATCGTCGACGCCGCGTCATAGAGCTGGCCGCGCGTCATGGTCGGCGAAGTCAGCGCGATGATCATGATCGGCGCGTCGGCCGGGTTCACCTTGCGGTAGGTCGGGTTGTTCGGCAGGCTGGTCGGCAGCGTGGCGCGCGACGCATTGATGGCCGCCTGCACGTCGCGCGCGGCGCCGTCGATATCGCGCGACAGGTCGAACTGCAGCGTCACGCGGGTCGAGCCGAGCGAGCTGCTGGAGGTAATCTCCGTCACGCCGGCAATGGTGCCCAGCGCACGCTCCAGTGGCGTGGCCACCGTGGCGGCCATGGTCTCGGGGCTTGCGCCCGGCAGCGAGGCCGATACCGAGATGGTTGGGAAGTCCACTTGCGGCAGCGGCGACACCGGCAGCAGGCGCAGCGCCGCCAGCCCCGCCAGCAGGATGCCGATGGTGAGCAGCGCCGTGGCGACCGGCCGGTGGATGAACGTGGCGGACAGGTTCATCGCGGCCCCGCTGCCGACGGATCGCCTTCATCCGGGCCGCCTTCTCCCGGGTCGCCGAAGCGGCGCTTGCGCCAGTCCTTGAGGCGATAGGCCACGCGGTCGAAGGCCAGGTAGATCACCGGCGTGGTGAACAGCGTCAGCACCTGGCTCACCAGCAGGCCGCCGACCATGGTCACGCCGAGAGGCCGGCGCAGTTCCGAGCCGATGCCGGTGCCGAGCATCATCGGCAGCGCGGCCAGCAGCGCGGCCATGGTAGTCATCAGGATCGGACGGAAACGCAGCAGGCAGGCCTGGAGGATGGCGTCGCGCGGCGCCATGCCGGCTTCGCGCTCGGCTTCGAGCGCGAAGTCGATCATCATGATGGCGTTTTTCTTGACGATGCCGATCAGCAGGATGATGCCGATGATCGCGATGATGCCCAGGTCCTGCCCCGCGAGCAGCAGCGCCAGCAGCGCGCCCACGCCCGCCGACGGCAGCGTCGACAGGATGGTCACCGGGTGGATGGTGCTTTCATACAGCACGCCCAGCACGATATACATCGTCACCACCGCGGCCAGGATCAGCCACAGCGTGTTCGACAGCGACGCGCGGAACGCCAGCGCAGCGCCCTGGAACTCGGTCTGCATCGAGATCGGCAGGCCAAGTTCCTGCTCCACCTTGCTGATCTTGTCGACCGCGGCGCCCAGCGATTCGCCCGGTGCCAGGTTGAACGAGATGGTCGCCGCCGGGAACTGTCCCTGGTGGTTGACCACGAGCGGCCCCGTGCGTTCGCTGATGCGCGCGAACGCGCCCAGTGGCACCTGTCCGCCGGACGAGGAAGGCAGGCGCAGTTCCGCGAGCGACTGCGGGTCCTTGCGGAATTCGGGCATGGTCTCCAGCACCACGCGGTACTGGCTCGACTGCGTGAAGATGGTCGACACCAGCCGCTGGCCGAAGGCGCTGTACAGCGCGCTGTCGATCACTGCCGTGGTGATGCCGAAACGCGCCGCGGCGTCGCGGTCGATATCCACATAGGCGCGCAGGCCGTTGTTCTGCTGGTCGCTGACCACATCGCGCAGTTCGGGCTCCTGGCGCAGGCGCTCGACCAGGCGCGGCACCCACGTCGACAGGTTCTGCGGATCGGGATCCTCCACCGTGAACTGGTATTGCGTGCGCGACACGCGGTCTTCGATCGTCAGGTCCTGCACCGGCTGCGTGTACAGCGAAATGCCGCCAAGCCTTTCCACCGCGTGCTGCAGCCGCTGCGAGACCACGCCGATCGATTCGCGTTCGCCCTTGGGCTTCAGGTTGATCAGCATGCGCCCGGCGTTGAGCGTGGTGTTGGAGCCGTCGACGCCGATGAAGGAAGACACGCTGGCCACGGCCGGGTCTTCCGCCACCACCTTGGCCGCCGCCTGCTGCTTGAGCCCCATGGCCTGGAACGACGTGGTTTGCGCGGCTTCCGTAATGCCCTGGATCAGGCCGGTGTCCTGCACCGGGAAGAAGCCCTTGGGCACGAGCATGTACAGCAGCACGGTCAGCACCAGCGTGGCGATGGCCACCACCAGCGTGGCCTTCTGGCGGTCGAGCACCCATTCGAGCGCAATGCCGTAGCGGTGGATCACGTTATCGAAGAAGCGCCCGGTGGCCTTGTGGAAGCGCGATTGCTGTGCCTCCGGCACGTGGCGCAGCAGCCGCGCGCACATCATCGGCGTGAGCGTCAGCGAGACCACGGCGGAGATCAGGATCGATACCGCCAGCGTAATGGCGAATTCGCGGAACAGGCGGCCGACCACATCGCCCATGAACAGCAACGGAATCAGCACGGCCACCAGCGAGAACGTCAGCGAGATGATGGTGAAGCCGATCTGCTTCGAGCCTTTCAGCGCCGCTTCCATCGGGGAATCGCCTTCCTCGATGTAGCGCATGATGTTCTCGATCATGACGATGGCGTCATCGACCACGAAGCCGGTGGCGATGGTCAGCGCCATCAGCGTCAGGTTGTTGATCGAGAAGCCGGCCATGTACATCACGCCGAACGTGCCGACCAGCGACAGCGGCACGGCCACGCCGGGGATGATGGTGGCCGAGACGTTGCGCAGGAACACGAAGATGACCATCACCACCAGGGCAATGGCCAGGAACAGCTCGAACTGGACGTCATGCACCGACGCGCGGATGGTGGTGGTGCGGTCCGTCATCAGCTGCACATGCACCGACGCCGGCAGCGCGGTACGCAGCTGTGGCAGCAGCGTCTTGATGCGGTCCACCACCTCGATCACATTGGCGCCGGGCTGCCGCTGGATGTTGAGGATGATGGCCGGGTTGCCGCCGGCCCATGCGGCCAGGCGGCTGTTCTCGGGCCCGTCGACGATATCGGCCACGTCGGTGATGCGGATCGGCGCGCCGTTCTGGTAGGCGATGATGATCTGCTTGTACTCGTCGGCCGAGCGCAGCTGGTCGTTGGCGTCGATGGTCGAGGCGCGCGCCGGCCCGTCGAAGCTGCCCTTGGCGCCGTTCACGTTGGCCGCGCCGATGGCTGTGCGCAGGTCGTCGATGGACATGCCTAGCGACGCCAGCGCGGTCGGGTTGGCCTGGATGCGCACCGCTGGGCGCTGGCCGCCGCTGATGGTGACCAGGCCCACGCCCTGGATCTGCGAGATCTTGGCCGCCACGCGCGTGTCGACCATGTCTTGCAGCTTGGGCAGCGGCAGCGTGTCGGAGGTCATGGCAATGGTCATGATCGGCGCGTCGGCCGGGTTGACCTTGCTGTAGACCGGCGGCATCGGCAGGTCGGACGGCAGCAGGTTGCTGCCGGCGTTAATGGCCGCCTGTACCTCCTGCTCGGCCACGTCGAGCGGCAGCGTCAGCTCGAACTGCAGCGTGATCACCGATGCGCCGCCCGACGAGGACGACGACATCTGCTTGAGCCCCGGCATCTGCCCGAACTGGCGTTCGAGCGGCGCGGTGATCGACGAAGTCATCACGTCGGGGCTCGCGCCCGGATAAAGCGTGGTGACCTGGATGGTGGGGTAGTCCACCTCGGGCAGCGCGGACAGCGGCAGCAGCCGGTAGGCCACCAGCCCGGAGAGCAGGATGGCCAGCATCAGCAGCGCCGTGGCTACCGGGCGCTCGATGAAGAGGCGTGACGGGTTCATGCGGAATCCTTACTGCTGGCGGCGCGCGGCGGAGGCATCGGCCGCGGCGCCGCTGGCACCGCCCGTGCCGGCACCTTCGCGCTGGCGGCGGTGTTCGCCCTGCGGCGCGCTCGCGCCGCCGTCGGCATGGGCGCCACTGGCGCCACCCCAGCCGCTGCCGTCACGGCGGCGTCCACGTCCGCGCGGCTGGCTGGCCGGCACCAGCTGGGCCGCGCGTGCGGCGGGGTCCACGGCTTCCACGGTCATGCCTTCCTTGAGCCGGTCGGCGCCATCGACCACCACCCGCTGGCCAGGCTCCACGCCCTTGAGCACGGCGGTGCGGGTGCCGTCGCCGGGCCCGAGCGTGACCACTTGCACCTTGACCTTGCTGCTGTCGTCGACCACGTAGACGAAGGTGCCTTGCTGGCCGCGCTGCACGGCGGCCACCGGAATGACGGTGGCGTCCTTCAATGTGTCGACGCGCGTGCGCACATTGACGAACTGGTTCGGGAACAGCATGCCGTCGGCGTTCGGGAAGATCGCCTTGAGCTTGACCGTGCCGGTGGTGGTGTCGATCTGGTTGTCGGTGGTCAGCAGCGCGCCGTCGCCAAGCTGGTTGCGCATCTGGCGGTCCCACGCCTGCACCGGCATTTTCTCGCCCGTGTTGAGTTTTTTCAGCACCGCGGGCAGGTTGTCTTCGGGGATGGTGTAGAGCACGGCAATCGGCTGGATCTGCGTGATCAGCGCGATGCCGTTGGTGTCGGACGTATTGACGATATTGCCAGGGTCCACCTGCCGCAGGCCGATGCGGCCCGACACCGGCGCGACGATCTTGGTATAGCCCAGCTGCAGCCTCGCATTATCCACGTTGCCCTGGTCGGTCTTGACCACGCCTTCGTACTGGCGCACCAGCGCGTCCTGTGTATCGACCTGCTGGCTGGAGATCGAGTCCTGCTGCAGCAGGGTCTTGTAGCGCTTCTGGTCCAGCCGCGCGTTCTGCAGCAGCGCCTGGTCGCGAGCCAGCTGGCCGACGGCCTGGTCCACGGCGGCCTGGAACGGGCGCGGGTCGATTTCGGCCAGCACGTCGCCGGCCTTGACCATCTGGCCTTCCTTGAACAGCACCTTGAGCAGCGGGCCCGACACCTGGGCGCGCACGGTGACGTTGGACACTGGCGTGACGTTGCCCAGCCCGTTCAGGACTACGTCCATGTCGCGCTGCGCGACCGTGGATACCACGACCGGCGAGCGAGGCGCGCCGGCGCCGCCACGTCCCGGCGCGCCCGGACCACTGGCGCCGCCGGGGCCGCGGGTCGCCTGCGTTCCCGGGCCGGCGCCGCGGTGGCTGTACCAGTACCAGCCGCCTCCGGCGAGCAGCACGACGAGGGCTGTGGCGATCAGCTTGCGGCGCGGCGAGCGACCGGGATCCTGCGGTGGACGGGACGGCGGGGTGAGGTGTTGGCCTTGTTCGGGGTTCGACATGTCCGGAATCCATGGGAGCGGCGCGTTATGCGCCGGCGTTCTTCGCGCGGTCTCGGGCGCGGCGATGCTTGCAGTATGCCGCATCAGGTGCGGCACTAGCCCCATCTGGCGTGGGGTTCTGCCCACGTGGGGCAGCGGCCTGCGGGTAGGCCGGGCAGCGCAAAGGCATGCCATGCCGCAAGGATAATGTGAGACGCCGGATGCACGTGTTTCAGCGCGGCCTGCGTTTATTACAGAGGATTACCAGCGCCGCCCGTGTAATCTCCGGAAACAAAGCCGCCAGCCCGATTCGGCAGGAAAGCGGCCAGCCTGACTATCATGTGCCTATGCGAACGAACCAGCCCACCCAGATCCTTGTCGTCGACGACGACCCTGAACTGCGCGACCTGCTGCGGGAGTACCTGACCCAGCAAGGCTTTGCCGTCTCCGTGCTGCACGACGGCGACGGCCTGCAGGCGCGCCTGGAGCGCGAACGTCCGGCGCTGATCGTGCTGGACCTGATGATGCCGAAGGTCGATGGCCTGACCGCGCTGCGCAACCTGCGGGCCAAGAACGACGATATTCCGGTGATCCTGCTGACCGCACGCAGCGACGAGATCGACCGTATCGTGGGCCTGGAGATCGGCGCCGACGACTATCTTGGCAAGCCGTTCTCGCCGCGCGAGCTGCTGGCGCGCATCAATGCCGTGCTGCGCCGCAAGCTGGCGCGTCCGGCGGCTGCGCCCGAAGACCGCGAGTCGATCGCGTTCGGGCCGTTCCGCGTGAATTTCCGACAGCGCTCGCTGCAGCGCGCGGGCCAGGTGCTGTCGATCAGCGACACCGAGTTCGCGCTGCTCAAGCTGCTGCTGATGCATCCGCTCGAAGTGCTTTCGCGCGAGCGCATCGTCGAGCTGATGTACGGCACCGCCAGTGGCATCAGCGATCGCGGCATCGACGTGCAGATCTGGCGCCTGCGCCGGCTGCTCGACGAAGACGCGCAGCGGCCGCGCTACATCCAGACCGTGCGCGGGCGCGGCTACACGTTCGTGCCCGACGAAGCCGAAGACATTCCGCAGTGACGCCCATGCCGCCGCGGCTGTCGATCTGACGGCATGGCGGCAACGACGAGCCCGACATGAAGTTGCGTATTGATACCCTGTTCGGCCGCATCGCGCTGCTGATCGCTGCCGTGCTGGTGATCAGCCATTTCTCCTGGCTGGCCATCCTGCGCATGGACCGGCGCCAGCAACAGGTGGATTATTCGGTCGAGCAGATGCTGTTCCAGTTCGCCAGCATCCAGCGCGCGCTCGATGCGCGCCCGCCCGTGCCGCTGCCGAGCCTGGTGGAGGTGGCCAGCGAGGCCAGCGCCGAAGAACACACCATCGTGCCCAAGGGCCGCTCGCGGCGGCTGGTGGAGCAGTTCATCACCCGCCTGCCGCAAGGCACCGAGATCCGGGTCGAGGACGAAGCCACGCCGCGGCTGTGGATCAAGCTGCCGACGCGCGACAACTGGATCGCCATGCCGATCCTTTGGGTTCACAATCCTCCGCCCGACAACCGGCTCGTGCCGGGCGTGATGCTTGTCGTGGGCGTGGCCATCATCTTTGCGCTGCTGATCGCGTGGCAGATTCAGCGGCCGGTGCGCGACATGGCGGCGGCTGCGGAGCAGTTGTCCCGGCAGCAGCCGGTAGCGCCGCTGCGCGAGCGCGGGCCGCATGAGCTGCGCCAGTTGATCGAGCGATTCAACCGCATGGTGGCGGACCTGACGCGCATCGACCAGGAGCGCAACACCATGCTGGCCGGCATTGCGCACGATTTGAAGACACCGCTGGCGCGGCTGCGGCTGCGCGCGGAGTTGTTGTCGGACCCGAAGGCGGCGGCGGGCGTGACGCGCGATGTCGATTCGATGGCGGCTATCGTGGAACAGTTTCTGAGCTTTGCACAGACCAGTGAGCCGACTGCGCGGCCGGTGCCGGTGGACCGTCGGGTGAATGAACTGGCTGCCTCGCTCGCGGAGCAGGAACGGCAGGTGGTGCTGTCGCTGGGTGCCGGTGATGGATTTCGAATGATTGCCACGCAGTTGGATCGGATCATCGGCAATCTTGTCGACAACGCCTATGTGTATGGCAAGCCGCCGGTATGCATCGCGACGACGCGCACGCCGGACGGGTATCTGCTGGTGGTGGAAGACCAGGGGGCGGGGATTCCTGAGGCGGACAAGGAACGCGTTACGCTGCCGTTCGTGCGGCTGGATCCAGCGCGCGGCGGGAATGCTCATTCGGGGCTGGGGCTGGCTATCGTGGATCGGCTTGTGCGGCAGGCGGGGGGGAAGCTTAACCTTGTGAATGCCGAGGATGGGGGGTTTAGGGTTGAGATGTTGTTTGGGGGGGCGGCGGCGTAGGGGAAGATGGAGACAGGCTGCGAGCCCACATGCCGAGGCACTGGGGCGTCGATCCGGGACCGGAGGTGAGTCATTCAAAAGACCAACTTCCTGATCAAAAGTATGGCCAGAAGAATTAAAACTACGCCAATGAAGACCTTGTAGGTCTTCTTTTGTTCTGGCGCCATACTTTTCCACTGATCGTTTGTTGGTTCTCGCATCAGATCCCTTCTGTTCTTTTGCAGAACCGGCAGCAAAGACAACCTTGAGTTTGTCCAGGCCGCCATCTAGGTTCTTGCATCATTTATTGGGGCCTCCAAGAATCCACGCGGACGGCCGTCGGGCGCGCGTGAATAAGCAAGTGCCTGCGCCACGCAACAGGTCGAGAATGGCGAAACCGGCTTCGAAGCGGATGGGGAAGACTCGAATTTGCACTGCAGGAATTTCTGCAGTGCTTCGCGGAAGACGCGAAGCAAGAGCTCAGTTTGTGTCCGTTGCTTCGAGCGGAATATGGCGCGAGAAGAAGCAGGGCGGGAACAGGCGGCTCAGGATTACCTCGATTGACAACTCACCGATCTCCTCTCAGCCTCGCTCCTGCAACGGGTAGCTCACGGCACGCTGACTCTGGCCCCACCGAATCCCCTTAACTGGACCTATCGAGTCCAGCGCCGCCTCGCCTATAAGACCAGAGGGCCGGTGCAAGACAGCACGCTTCGATCCCGCCTCAAGTCAGTGATATCGCCGCCACCGCATTGCCGGGCGGACGGACCCTCTAGGTCGTGCCAGGTCTGGCATTGCCGGTGCTTGCGCTGGCACGCCGGATACGAAGGGAGAACCGATGTTGACGAGCTTCAAACAGATCGTGCGTGCGAGCACGCGCCTCGGCACCGCCGCCTTGCTGATGTCCGCCGCTGCCCACGCGCACAGCGAGGAAGTCACGCGCGGCGGCAGTCTCAATGTGCTTTCGATCACGGCGATCAACTCGCTGAACCCGGCCATCCAGTCGGGCGTGGCAACGGGTGTGCCCGCATCGCAGCTGTTCGCCAGCCTGCTGCAGGCCGACGCGAAATGGCAGTTCCACCCGTATCTCGCCGATAGCTGGAGCGTGTCGCCGGACGGCCTGACCTACACGTTCAAGCTCAACAAGGACGCAAAATTCCACGACGGCAAGCCGATCACCTCTGCCGACGTCGCGTTCTCGGCCGAGACCGTCAAGGCCAATCATCCGTTTGGCCCCGCGATGCTGGCAGCGCTGGACAAGGTCGAGACACCGGACGCTCACACTGCAGTGTTCCGGCTCAAGCAGCCCAATCCGGCGCTGCTGCTCGCGTGCTCGACACCGGCACTGATGCCGATCCTGCCCAAGCATGTCTACAGCGACGGGCCGATCCGCCAGAACCCGAAGAACAACGCGCCGGTCGGTTCGGGTCCGTTCCGCTTCGTCGAGTACAAGCCCGGCGAATACCTCACGCTGGCGCGCTTTGACGGCTACTTCCGCAAGGGCAAGCCGTACCTGGACAAGATCACCTACAGCATCGTGCCCGATCGCGCGGCGGCGGCGCTGGCCATGCAGCGCGGAGACATTCACTTCGTTGCTTTCGCTCCGTTCCGTATCGCGGATGTGGACCGCCTCGCGGCCGATCCGAAGCTCACGGTCACCCGCAGCGGCTACGAGGGCGTCGGCTCGCTGAACTGGCTGGCCTTCAACACGCGCCAGGGTCCGCTCGCCAACGTGAAGGTGCGCCAGGCCATCTCCTACGCCATCGACCGCGATTTCATCTCGCAGAAGCTGCAGCGCGGCCGCTCGCAACCGGCCTGGGGCCCGGTCCATCCGGCCAGCCCGTTCTATAGCAAGACGCTGGACCCCTACAAGGTGGACCTGGCACGCGCCAACAAGCTGCTGGATGAGGCGGGCTATCCGAAGAAGGCGGACGGCACGCGCTTCGCGCTGCGCCTGGACTTCCTGCCGGGCGCTCCGGATACCTCGCAACTGGTGGCGGAGTACCTGCGCCCGCAACTGGCCAAGGTCGGCATCCAGGCGCAACTGCGCCCCTCGCCGGATTTCCCGACCTGGTCGCAGCGCATCGCCAGCTGGGACTTCGACATGACCACCGACTCGGTCTTCAACTGGGGCGATCCGGTGATCGGCGTCGCGCGCACCTACCAGTCGGGCAATATCAAGAAGGGCGTGATCTGGTCCAACACGCAGGGCTATGCCAATGCCGAGGTCGACAAGATCCTTGCCGAGGCCGCCTCCGAGACCGACACCGCCAAACGCGCCGCGCTCTACGACCGCTTCCAGAAGATCGTCAACAGCGAGGTACCGGTCGCGTGGCTCAACACCGCGCCGGTGAGTTCGGTCGCCAACAAGAAACTGCGCGGGCTGCCGGGCAGCATCTGGGGCGCGTTCGCGCCGTTCGACGAAGTGTACTGGGCCAAATAGGCCCGGCCGTACCGAAGGGACAAGGGACCTGCCGTGCCATGGGCGCGGCGGGCCGCTCACGTCGATCATCAACCAACGGGCCGCTCCGCATGCATACCCTGATCTACCTCTCGCGCCGCCTCGGCGCCGGCGCCCTGATGGTGCTGGCCGTGGTGGTGCTCAATTTCCTGTTGCTGTCGGCCGCGCCCGGCGACGTGGCGGACGTGATCGCGGCGCAGTCCGGCGGCGCGACCGCCGAACAGCTCGCGGCCCTGCGCACGCAGATGGGCCTGGATGCCGGGCTGGGCCAGCGCCTGGCGGCCTATGTCGGCAACGTGCTGTCCGGACACCTGGGCGACTCGCTCTTCTTCCACCAGCCCGTGACCACGCTGATCTTCGATCGCGTGCCGAATACCCTGATGCTGGTGCTGCCCGCGCTGCTGCTCGCCGTGGTGATCGGCACCTTGCTCGGCGCGCTGTCGGCGCATCGTCCGCGCGGCGCCGTCAGCGGCCTGGTGACGTTCCTGTCGCTGGCAGGCTTTGCCGCGCCGGTGTTCTGGAGCGGCATGATGCTGCTGATCGCCTTCGCCTACTGGCTGCCGGTGTTTCCGGCGTCGGGCATGTACACCATGGGCCAGCGCGCCGAGGGCTGGGCCCTGGCGGCAGACGTGCTGCACCATCTGGTGCTGCCGGTGGTTTCGCTGGCGATGATCTACCTGGCGCAATACAGCCGCCAGGCGCGCGCCACGATGCTCGACGTGCTCGGCGCGGACTATATCCGCACCGCGCGCGCCAAGGGCATGAGCGAACGCGTGGTGGTCTACCGCCATGCGCTCAAGAACACGCTGCTGCCGATCGTCACCCTGGCCGGGCTGCAGTTCTCGCACGCGCTGGCCGGCGCGGTGCTGGTCGAGACCGTGTTCAACTGGCCCGGGCTTGGCCGCCTGGCCTCGGACGCCGTGCTCAACCGCGACTATCCGCTGATGCTCGGCATCCTGCTGATGTCCAGCGCGATGGTGGTGGTGGCCAACATCCTGACCGACTACCTGTACAGCCTGCTCGATCCCCGCATTCGCACCGGAGACTGAAATGAACACCGGATGGAAACTGTTCCTGCATAACCGTGGCGCGGTGCTCGGCGCGCTCGTGCTGCTGGCCATTGCGCTGGCCGGCCTGATCGGACCCGCGCTTTATGCCGTCAATCCGCAGGACGTGGTGGCCGCGCCGCTGTCGCCGCCATCGGCGGATGCGCCGCTGGGCGCCGACTACCTCGGCCGCGACGTGCTTGCCGGACTGATCCACGGCGCCGGCGTGACGCTGGCCATCGGACTCGCTGCCACCGCGACCACGCTGGTGATTGGCGTGCTGGTCGGCGCGCTGGCTGGCTATCACCGTGGCTGGATCGACACCGTGCTGATGCGCGTGACCGAGTTCTTCCAGGTGCTGCCGCCCATCGTGCTGGCGATGGTGCTGGTCGCGGTGTTCGGCGCCAAGATCGGCACGGTGATCGTGGTGATCGGGCTGGTCAGCTGGCCGCCGCTGGCGCGTCTGACGCGCGCCGAATTCCTCAAGCTGCGCGAGCGCGAGTTCGTCCGTGCCGAGCGCGCCATCGGCACCAGCAACGCCAACATCATCTTCCGCGTGATCCTGCCGAATGCCTCGCCGCCGCTGATCGTGGCGCTGGCGCTCAACGTCGGCGTGGCCATCCTGTTCGAGTCCGGGCTGGCGTTCATCGGGCTGTCCGATCCCGATATCACCAGCTGGGGCTACATGATCGGCAATTCGCGCGACCAGATCTTCGAAGCGTGGTGGTCGGTGATGTTCCCGGGTATGGCGATCTTCTTCACGGTGCTGGCCATCTGTCTCGTGGGCGATGGCCTCAACGATGCCCTCAACCCGAAACTGCGCCAGCGCTGAAGGAGCCCGCATGGAAAGAGACCGCAAGCCGTTGCTGGAAGTGGAGGGGCTGTGCGTGGAGTTCCGCACTGCCAAGGGACCCGTGCGCGTCCTGGACGATGTGGGATTCCACCTGGATGCCGGCGAGGTGCTCGGCATCGTCGGCGAATCGGGCTGTGGCAAAAGCATGACCAGCCTGTCGCTGCTGCAACTGGTGCCAGCGCCGGGCCGCATCACCGCAGGCACCATCCGCCTTGGCGGCCAGGACCTGCTCGCGCTGCCGCCCGCACGCATGCGCGACGTGCGCGGCCGGGATATCGGCATGATCTTCCAGGAGCCGATGACCGCGCTCAACCCGGTCTTCACCGTGGGCCAGCAGATCGTCGAGACCATCGTGCGCCATCGCGGCATGGGCATGCGCGCCGCGCGCGCCGAAGCGGTGGCGCTGCTCGATGCAGTGAAGATTCCCGAGCCGGCCCACCGCGTCGACCAGTATGCGCACGAGCTGTCGGGCGGCATGCGCCAGCGCGCGATGATCGCCATGGCGCTGGCGGGCCGTCCCAAGGTGCTGATCGCCGACGAGCCCACCACCGCGCTGGACGTCACTGTGCAGGCGCAGATCTTCGACCTGCTGCGCGATGTGCGGCGCCAGCTCGGCACCGCCATCATCCTGATCACCCACAACATGGGCGCCATTGCCGAACTGGCCGACCGCGTGATGGTGATGTACGCGGGCCGCAAGATCGAAGAAGGACGCGTCGATACGGTGCTGGCGCGGCCTTCGCATCCGTACACGCGTGGGCTGCTCGACTGCGTGCTGCATGTGGATGCCGCCAGTGCGCTGCGCGATTGCAGGCCCGCGCCTCTGCCCGAGATTCCGGGCGTGGTGCCGGCGCTGGACCAGCTCGGCGCCGGCTGCGCTTTCGCGCCGCGCTGCACGCGCGCGGCCAGCCGCTGCGGCGATCGGCCGCCGATGTTCGATAACGGCGGCCACCTGGCGGCTTGCTGGCTGCGCGAAGCTGCCGGCGCTGTACCGGCCACCGTGGCCGTGGAGGGTTGAACCATGCCATTGGCTTCGAACCAGGATGTCCTGCTCGACGTGCGCGACTTGCGCGTGCACTACAATCTGCGCCGGCCGCATCCTTTCGCCAAGGTGCCCAAGGTCCATGCCGTCGACGGCATCAGCTTCCAGGTGCGGCGCGGCAGCGCGTTTGGCATCGTCGGCGAATCCGGCTGCGGCAAGTCCACCACCGCACTGGCGTTGATGCAGCTGATCCAGAGCACGGGCGGCCATGCCATGCTCGATGGCATCGACATGCTGCGTGAGCGCGGACCCGCACAGCTTGAAATGCGGCGGCGGGTCCAGATGATCTTCCAGGACCCGTACTCCTCGCTCGATCCGCGCCAGCGTGTCGAGGCCATCATCGCCAAGCCGATGCGCCAGCTGACCTGCATGGACGCGCGGCAGATCGATGCACGCGTCGACGAGCTGATGGGGCTGGTCGGCCTGCGCCCGGACCAGAAGCAACTGTTCCCGCACCAGTTCTCGGGCGGGCAGCGGCAGCGCATCGGCATTGCGCGGGCGCTGGCGGTCAATCCGTCGCTGGTGGTGTGCGACGAGCCGGTATCGGCGCTCGATGTGGCGATCCAGGCGCAGGTGATCAACCTGCTCGCGCGCATCCAGCGCGAGCGCGATCTGACTTATGTGTTCATCTCGCATGACCTGGCGGTGGTGCAGCACCTGTGCGACGAGGTTGCAGTGATGTACCTCGGCCGGATCGTCGAACGCGGCAGCCGCGCGCGGCTGTTCGGTGCGCCGCTGCATCCGTACACGCACGCGCTGATGTCCGCGGAGCCGGTGAAGGATCCCGCGCAACTGGCCAGCCGTGCGCGCATCCGGCTCGAGGGCGATCCGCCCAGCCCGCTGAATCCGCCCGCCGGCTGCCACTTCCACACGCGCTGTCCGGTGGCGGAGGCGCGCTGCCGGACCGAGGCTCCCGTACTGCGCGAGTTTGGCGCGGACCATGCGGTGGCCTGCCATCGCGTCGAGCTGGTGCAGGGCATGCCGCGTTCGCCAATGGCCAGTTGCGTGCCGGCAAGCAAGCCGGCGCTGGCCGCTGCGTGAGCCGCAACGACATCAACGACTTTCAACACGAATAATCGGAGACCCCATATGAGCCAGTCGCCCATCACCGTCTACGCGGCGCGCAAGATCCTCACCATGAATCCGATGCAACCCGTCGCCACGCATGTCGCCGTGCGCGACGGCCGCATCCTGGGCGTAGGCTGTGCCGAGGACCTGGCCGGCTGGGGCACGGCGACGCTCGACACGCGCTTTGCCGACAAAGTACTGATGCCCGGTTTGATCGAAGGGCATTCGCATCTGCTCGAAGGCGGCATGTGGAAGTTCGTCTATGTCGGCTACTACGACCGCCGCGGCCCGGACGGGCGCGTATGGCCCGGCCTGAAGAGCTTTGACGCCGTGGTGGAGCGCCTGCGGGAAGCGCAGGCGCAGTTGCAGGACTCCGGACAGCCGCTGCTGGCATGGGGCTTCGATCCGATCCACTTCGGCCGAGCGCGCATGACCGCGCGGCACCTGGACCAGGTCTCGGCCACGCGCCGCATCGTGGTCATGCATGCCAGCATGCACCTGATGAACGTCAACACCGCCATGCTGGAAGCGGCGGGCATCGATGCCGCAACGCCGGTGGACGGCATCGCCAAGGACAGCGACGGCTTGCCGACCGGCGAGCTGCAGGAATTTGCCGCGATGTTCCTGGTGTTCAGGCTGCTCGGCAATGTGTTCTTCGATGCCGGGCAAACCGAGGAGGGCATCCGCAATTTTGGCCGCGTGGCGCAGCAGGCCGGCGTGACCACCGCGACCGATCTGGTCAACAGCCTCGATGCGGAGGCCGTGTCCAACCTGGGCCGGGTCACCGCGGACCCCGATTTCCCCGTGCGCATGGTGCCGGCTTACGCACCGCTGCGCGATCAGGAAGGCGGTGGCGCGCAGCGCGTGGCGCAGGCGATGGAGGGCAATACCGACAAGCTGCACTTCGGTTTGGTCAAGCTTGTGATCGACGGATCGATCCAGGGCTTTACCGCGCGCATGAGCTGGCCGGGCTACTACAACGGCGCCGCCAACGGCTTGTGGGTGATGCCGCCGCAGCAGGTAGAAGAGGTGCTTGCCGTTTATCACCGCGCTGGCCTGACGGTGCATATCCACACCAACGGCGACGAAGCGACCGAGCTGGCCATGGATGCGGTCGAAGGCGTGCTGCGCAAGCATCCGCGCTGGGACCACCGCCATACGCTGCAGCACTGCCAGCTTGCGTCCCCCGCGCAGTTCCGGCGCATGGCGGCGCTGGGCCTGTGCGCCAACCTGTTCGCCAACCACCTGTTCTACTGGGGCGATGCGCACTACACCATGACGGTCGGGCCGGACCGCGCCAATCGCATGAACGCCGCCCAAAGCGCGCTGCGCAGCGGCGTGCCGTTCTCCCTGCACTCGGACGCGCCGATCACGCCGATCGGGCCGCTGTTCACCGCCTGGTGCGCGGTCAACCGCCAGACCGCGAGCGGCCGCGTCCTGGGCGCGGGCGAGCGCATTTCGGTGCAGGACGCATTGCACGCGATGACCCTGGGTGCCGCCTATACGCTGCGCATGGATCATCTGGTGGGTAGCATCGAAGTGGGCAAGCATGCCGATTTCGCGGTGCTGGAAGACGATCCACTCGCGGTGCCGCCAGCGAACCTGCGCGACGTGCCCGTCTGGGGCACGGTGCTGGGCGGCAAGGTCTTTCCGGCGCCGGGGAATGCCTGATGCAACGCCCGGACATTGCGCTGACGGTGCTCGGCGGCTTTCTCGGCGCCGGAAAGACCAGCCTGCTCAACCACCTGCTGCGCACACAGCAGCGCGAGCGCGTGCTGGTGATGGTGAATGATTTCGGCGCCATCAACATCGACGCCGAACTGATCGCCCGTGGTGCCCCGGGCATGTCCGAGGGCATCATCAGCCTGACCAACGGCTGCGTGTGCTGCGCGGTCGGCGGCGACCTGATGCAGGCCTTTCTGAAGGTGCTGCAGCTGCCCGATCCGCCCGGGCGCGTACTGGTCGAAGCGAGTGGGGTGGGGGATCCGGCCCGCATCGCACAGATCGGCCGTGCCAATGCCGGCTTTCGCTGCGAAGGCGTGGTGACGGTGGTGGACGCCGCAGCCGTGCGGCGCCTGGCTGCCGACCGCTATGTCGGCGACACCGTGCGTGCGCAGCTGGGTGCGGCCGACCTGGTGCTGCTGAACAAGGCGGATCTGGTCGATGCGCCATCGCTGGAAGCGGTGCGCGACTGGCTGGCTGCGGAGGTGCCGGATGCGCGCGTGCACGCATGCCGGCACGGCGAGGTCGACCCGAGCCTGATCCTGGGGCCGGACCTGGGCGCAACCGCGATGGCGGGCGGTATCGGCAATGAAGCCGCAACCATCGGGGCCGACCATGCCGATGTCTTCGCCGGCAGCAGCTTTGCCTCGTCGATCCGCTTCCGGCGTGCCGACCTGGAGCGCGCGCTCGACGCCTTGCCCGCACACGTGTTGCGCGGCAAGGGCATGGTGTTCCTGGAAGGTGAGGATGCGCCGCGGCTACTGCAGATCTGCGGCAAGCGCTGGACGCTTGAGGCGCAGGCGCTGCTCCAGTCACCGGCACGCTCGCGCATCATCTTTATTGCAGCCCGTCAGCCAGCCGCGACGCCATTCGATCCGTGGCGGCATTTCGGTCCGGCGCTGATGGAGTAGAGCAGCGCGGCGCTCAGACCTTCTTCTTCTCGCCGATGCGGCTTTCCTTGCCGGTGAGCAGCTTGGTGATGTTCTGGCGGTGGCGCGCGATCAGCAGGATGCCGATTACCAGGATCGCGCCGGCCATGGCGTCGATGCCTTCCATCAGCACGTAGAAGAACGGCGCGAAGATCGCTGCGACCAGTGCGGCCAGCGACGAATAGCGGAAGAAGAACGCAATGATGAGCCAGGTGGCCAGCGTGGCCAGGCCCAGGATCGGGTCGACGGCCAGCAGGATGCCCGCCGCCGTGGCGACGCCCTTGCCGCCGGCAAAGCGGTGGAACACCGGAAACAGGTGGCCGAGGAACACAGCAAGCGCGACCATGGCGAGGCCGTTGTCATCGACGCCGTACGCGGGCCCGAAACGGCTCGCCAGCCAGACCGCGAGCCAGCCCTTGAGGGCGTCGCCGATCAGCGTGAAGATGGCCGCCTTCTTGTTCCCGGTGCGCAGCACGTTGGTCGCGCCCGGGTTGCCGGATCCGTAGCTGTGCGGATCGGGCAGGCCCATGACCTTGCTGACGACGACCGCAAAGGAGACCGACCCGATCAGGTAGGCGGCAAGGGCGAATAGCAGGTTGGCCATGAGGGGATGCGCGGGCAGTGGCTGCCTTGTCTGGAATTGGCGGGATTGTAGCGCGGCGGCGGGTTCGCCACGAGCGTGACTTCCCCAATATCCGCCACCGACACCGGCGGGTCAGTCGGGCAGCGCGCACTCCACGGGTTTTGCATCGACCAGCGTGGTCAGGAGCTTCGGGTCCAGGCTGATCAGGTAGCCGCGCCGTCCTCCGTTGATATAGATCTTCTCAAGCTCCAGCACCGTCGCCTCCACATACACCGGCATGCGCTTCTTCGTGCCGAACGGCGAGGTGCCGCCGACCATATAGCCGCTGTGCCGCTGCGCGACTTCGGGCTTGCACGGCTGCACGCTTTTGCAGCCGATCTGGCGCGCCAGGTTCTTGGTCGACACGGAGCAGTCGCCGTGCATCAGCACCACCAGTGGCTGCGCGCGCTCGTCTTCCATGATCAGGGTCTTGACCACGTCATGTTCGGGCACGCCAAGCTGGCGTGCCGATTCGCCGGTGCCGCCATGGTCCACGTATTCATACGGATGCTCGCCGAAGGCGGCGCCCTGCCGGCGCAGGAACTGGGTAGCCGGGGTTTCCGAGATATGTTTCGATTTGCTCATGTCGGGTTGCAGGCAGGACGGGACAACAGATCGTTAGCCGCGCGGATGGTGCTGCTGGTGCAGCTCGCGCAGCCGCTCGCGCGCCACGTGGGTGTAGATCTGTGTCGTGGAGATATCGGCGTGGCCCAGCAGCAGCTGAACCACGCGCAGGTCGGCGCCGTGGTTGAGCAGGTGCGTGGCAAACGCATGCCGCAGCGTGTGCGGCGACAACGGCACGTTGATGCCGGCATCGAACGCATGGCGCTTGATCAGGTGCCAGAAGGCCTGGCGCGTCATGCCTTCGCCACGCTGCGTGACGAACAGCGCGTCGCAGGCGCGGCCGGCCAGCAGCGCGGGACGCGCGCTGGCCAGGTAGCGGCGCAGCCAGTCGCCGGCCTGCATGCCGAACGGCACCAGGCGTTCCTTGTCGCCCTTGCCGCCGACCACGCGCGCCACGCCTTCGTTCAGGCCAATCTCCACCGTCTTCATCTGGGTCAGTTCCGACACGCGCAGGCCGCTCGCGTACATCAGCTCCAGCATGGTGCGGTCGCGCAGGCCGAGCGGCGTGCCGGTATCGGGCGCTTCGAGCAGGGCTTCCACCTGTGCTTCGGAGAGCGTCTTTGGCACGCGTGGCGGCTGCTTGGCGGGGCGCAGCAGGATGCATGGATCGGCCTGGATCATCTGCTCGCGCAGCGCCCACTGGTAGAAGCGGCGGAACACGGCCAGGCGGCGGTTCGAGGACGAGGCGCGGGTCTCGGGGTGGCGCGCGAGGAAGTAGGCATTCAGCTCGGTGTCGCCAATGTCCAGCAGGCCACCGTTGCCGGTTTGATGCAGCCACCGCGCCAGCAAGGCGAGGTCGCGCCGGTAGGCGTCCATGGTGTTGCGCGACAGGCCGTCCTCCAGCCACAGGGCATCGCAGAAGCGGCCGACGAGGTCGAGTTCGGGGGCGATGGCGGCATCGAGTGCGGCGGCATCCGCATCGACGTGCATGGCGCGCGGCTTGCGTGTCGTCCGGCTGGTGCCGGCGCGACGCTTCATAGCAGCATGGCGCCTTCATGGCGCAGCAGCCAGCGTTTCACTTCCAGGTGGAAGCCGTCCTCGGCATGGTGGGAGAAGCCGCCGATGCCGTTTGCGGACACCACGCGATGGCATGGGATCACGATCGGCAGCGGATTCTGCCCGCAGGCCTGGCCGACCGCGCGCGCCACGCCGCCTAGCTTGCGTGCGATATCGCCATAGGTAGTCAGCCCGCCGCGCGGCACCGCGCAAATCGCCTGCCATACCTGCCGCTGGAACGGCGTGCCGGCAATGGCCAGCGGCACGTCAAAGGGCGCATCCGCGTTAGCGTAATAGGCGTCCAGTTGCGCAGCGAGCCGCAGGATGATCGCGCTGCGCGGCGCCACGCTTTCCACGTTCGCAGGCAAATAGAAGATCTCGCGGATCTGCGCATCGTCGGCACGTACGCCGACCTTGCCAAAAGGCGCGGGGAGGATGGCGTCGAAAGGAGCGTGCATGGCAGTAGCGGAAGCGAAGCCTGGATTTTAATCGTTTTGCCGAGATGGGCGGCACCAGGGAGAGAGACCGGAATGACTCAGTCGCTGGAAAGGGGCACCACTCCCAGATCAGCGATTTCGAAGGAGGTGGGTTCTACGCGCTTGGGCTTGTGCCCGCAGGTAAACGCGTTTTTTGGTTACTTTTTGTCGCTTGGACAAAAAGTGACTCGCCGGCTACGCCGGCGAAACGCAGGCGCCTGCCAAGCACGATATCCCCAGCCAGCCAAAAAGAAAAAGCCGCCCGCAGGCGGCCCGGTATGTGCGAAAGAGCGTCTTACTGCTCCAGCTTGATGTTCTGCACCTTAACAAGATTCTTCATCTTGTCGAACTCCTTCCTGATCTCCGCCGCATGCTGCGCAGGCGAATTGCCAGAGGGCTCCGCACCGGCGGCACGCAAACGCTCCTGGAAGCCCTTGTCCTGCAATGCCTTGACTGCGGCCTCGTTCAGCTTCTTGATGACGTCGTCAGGCGTCCCGGCCGGAGCCACCAGCCCGTACCAGGCCGGATCGTTAGGCTCCTTCAGTCCCATCTCCCCAAAGGTCGGCACGTCCGGCAGCGAATCCACCCGCTTGTTCCAAGCCACCACGATCGGGCGCAGCTTGCCGGCCTTGATGTAAGGCATCGACGACGGCAGGTTGTCCACCATGATCGGCACCTGGCCGGCCAGCACGTCGTTCAGCGCCGGGCCCGCGCCGCGGTACGGGATATGCACCATGAAGGTCTTGGTCGAGACCTTGAACTGTTCGCCCAGCATATGGCCGAACGCACAGGTGCCGGACGTCGCGAACGAGTACTTGCCCGGGTTGGCTTTCAGCACGGCCAGGAATTCCTTGTAATTCTTGGCCGGGAAGCTCGGGTTCACCGCAATCACGTTGGCCACGTTGGCCAGGTTCGTGATGGGCTTGAAGTCCTTGATCGGGTCGTACGAGAGTTTGGGATTGCAGGCCGGGTTCACGGCCATGGTCGACACCGTGGAGATGCCGATGGTGTAGCCGTCGGGCGCCGCCTTGGCGATGGCGTCGGCGCCGATCGAGCCGCCGCCGCCGGCGCGGTTCTCGACCACCACCGGCTGGCCCAGGATGCGGCTCATCTGGTCGGCGGCGCCGCGACCGACGATGTCGGTGGTGCCGCCCGGCGCGAACGGAATGATCAGGCGGATCGGCTTGGTCGGAAAGCTCTGTGCTTGCGCGACCGATGCCGCGGTGGCCAGGGCCAGGGTCAAAGCGATTTTGCCAGCTTGCATGAGATCAGGTCTCCCGTCAGGAAAGTCCGGGCGGGGGTGATGCCCGGAAGAAAACGCCGCCGCCGCGCCGCAGGTGGCGGCACGGCTGGCGGCAACATCATGACCGGCGGCCTCAGCCGCCCAGCAGGCCGCGCTTGACGTCCCGGTCGACGGGGTGTTCGCCAAGGAAGACGCGCAGCACGGCCTGGTAGAAGTCCTCGCCGGGGATCGGGCGGCCGCGCGGGGTGCCGTTGATGGCGACCACGGTACCGGCGTCCGGCGAAAAATCGAGGTTGATCACGTCGCCCTTGCGGGCGGTTCCGACCTGGTCGATGGTGCGTTCGAACTGGACCATCCGGGCCGACAGCATCTGCATCTGCAGCTCACTGTGGTTTTCGCGCATGCCTTTCTGCATCGCCCTGGCGAATACGTTGGGATCGACTTCGCGGAGCATGCGGAACTGCAGCCGCTTCGTGCCGGACGTGCCGAGCACCACGGTGGCGTTGCGCGCCTTCTCGGGAAGGTACAGCGCCGCCACGTAGCCCTTGAGCAGCAGGCCCGAGCGCAGCGCGGTGCCGTTGAGCTGCAGCTCCTTGCCGGCCACGCGCGCGGCATCGTCAAAGCGCAGACCCTCGAATTCCGTCGCCCCGGCGGCGGCCGGCAGTACGGCAAGCGCCAGGCTTGCGGCGAGCGAGGCCAGCACGCGGCGCGCGGTGGGGCGGGAGGGTGAACACAGGCGCGGGGCAATCCATAGGCCCGGCGATGGCGGTTGACGACGGTGCAGCATAAAGGGTCAGGCGTACAACTTGGTATGCCATGCTGGCCCATTTCTGGAAAAATACCAATCCGGATCTGCCCTAGTCTGCACATTCCGCGATTTCCCCCCCTACATCGGCCGCCGCGCCTCGATAACAACGAAAACGCCCACGAGATGTCTTCCGCTCTCCTGCTGGTCCCGGACTTCAGCCTGATCCTGATCGGCTGGCTGCTGGTTCGCTATTCACCGTTCGACCGTGCCTTCTGGAGCGGCGTGGAACGCCTGGTCTACTTCGTGCTGTTTCCGGCGCTGCTGCTGCAGTCGACCAACAGCGCGGTGTTCGATTTCTCCTCGACCTCGGCCATGCTCGGCCTCGCGCTGGGCGTCATGGCATTCGGCATGGTCGCCGGGTACGCCGTCAAATGGGTGCTGCGACCCGGTGCCGTGGATTTTGCCTCGGGCCTGCAGACGGCGTTTCGCTTCAATTCCTATATCGGCCTGGCGCTGGCCTCGCGCATCGGTGGCAGCGAGGGCCTGGCCATGATGGCGGTGATCGTGGGCTGCACGGTGCCGCTGTGCAACGTGGCGGCGGTATGGGCGCTGGCGCGGCATGGCGAGACGCGGCTGTGGCGCGAGCTGGTGCGCAATCCGCTGATCCTGGCCACGGCCGGCGGGCTGCTGACCAACCTGCTGGGCCTGCATGCGCCCGAGGTCCTGGCCATGACGCTGAACCGGCTCGGCTCGGCATCGACGGCCCTCGGCCTGATGACGGTGGGCGCGGGGCTGCAGATGAGTGGCGCGGCCGGCACGGTCGGCCCGGTCGCGTGGTGGTCCGGCGTGAAGCTGCTGGCAATGCCCTGTGTGGCCTGGCTGGCGGGCCGGCTATTGCCGCTGACCGAGCTGCAATACCAGATCGTGGTGCTGTATGCCTCGCTGCCGACGGCGTCGAGCGCCTATATCCTGGCGGCGCGCATGGGCGGCAACGGGCCGATGGTGGCAGCGACCATCTCCGTGATGACGGTGGCCGCGATCCTCACCACGCCGATCTGGCTCGCGCTGGTCAGCTGACCGCCTGGTCTTGGGCAAGCGCCCAGTCGATGTGCTCGCGCACGAGCGGCGTGGCGACTTCGCGGCGGCTTTCCAGGGCGACGCGGATCCGCGCGGCCAGCGCGTGGTCTTGCGGGCTCTGGCCGGAGGCGGCGGCACGCAGGCCGTTGCCGAGTCCCACCGCCAGGTTGCGCAGCCAGCGTTCATGGCCGATGCGGCGGATCGGGCTGCCTTCCAGGCGCTGGTTGAACTCGGCCTCGGTCCACAGGAACAGGTCGACCATGTCCGCGGCGTCGAAGCCGTTGCGTACCTCGAAGTCGGGCAGCGTGGCCCGGTGCGCGAACTTGTTCCAGGGGCAGGCCAGCTGGCAGTCGTCGCAGCCGTAGACGCGGTTGCCCATGGGCGCGCGAAATTGCTCGGGGATCGGCCCCTTGTGCTCGATGGTCAGGTAAGAAATACAACGGCGCGCGTCGAGCTTGTAGGGCCCGAGGATCGCGCGCGTGGGACAGATGTCGATGCAGCGATGGCAGTTGCCGCAGTGCGAGGCCTCGGGCGGGTCGGCCGGCAGCGGGACGTCGACCAGGATCTCGCCGAGGAAGAACATCGAGCCGCCGTCGCGGTCGAGCAGCAGCGTGTGCTTGCCGCGCCAGCCCAGGCCGCCCTGGCTGGCCAGCGCCACTTCCATCACGGGCGCCGAATCGGTGAACACGCGGTAGCCGAACGGGCCGATGGCGGCTTCGATGCGGCTGGCGAGCTGCTGCAGCCGGTTGCGCAGCACCTTGTGGTAGTCCCGGCCGCGCGCATAGAGCGAGAGCACGGCGGTGGCGGGGTCGTCGAGCCGTGCCAGTTCATGCCGGCGCCAGTCCGGTGCAGCGGTGGCGGGCAGGTAGGGCATGCGGGCCACGATGGCGCGTACCGTGCCGGGCACCAGTTCGGCGGGACGGGCGCGCCGCGGGCCATGGTTGGCCATATAATCCATGTCGCCGTGGTAACCCTTGGCCAGCCATGCCATCAGACCTGGCTCGGCATGGCCGAGATCGACATCCGCGATGCGTACCGAGGCAAAGCCCAGCTCGGCACCCCACTCCCGGATTGACAGCACGAGCGCCTCCAGGCCGCCCTTGCCTGCTGCATCGGCAGCGGCCTGGGGCCGCGGAGTGGGGGCGCCTGGCGCTTCGGATGCTCGGTCGGTCATCCCTGAATTGTACGCAATGCCCCTGCTTGAAGAACGTTCCCTGACGCTGCCCGACGAAGCCGCCACCGCGCGCTTCGGTGCGGCGCTCGCCGGCGTGGTCAGCGCCTTGCCGCCCACCACCGTGCACGTGCAGCTCTCGGGCGATCTTGGCGCGGGCAAGACCACCTTGTCGCGCGCCATCCTGCGCGCGCTCGGGCATGCGGGCAAGGTCCGCAGCCCGACCTACACGCTGTGCGAGCCCTACGACGTGGCGCGCGCCGACGGGTCGCCGCTGACGGTCTACCACTTCGACCTGTACCGTTTCGCCGATCCGGAGGAATGGATCGACGCAGGTTTCCGCGACTGCTTTGCCGAGCCCGCCTTCAATCTCGTGGAGTGGCCGGAGAAGGCCGGACGCCTGCTTGGGGAACCGGACCTGCACGTGTTGCTCCAATCGGACATCTCCGCGGACGATATGGCGGATGTGGCCGGCCAGCGCCGGATTGCGACGCTGCGCGCCTATACTCCCACTGGAATTACCTTGCTTAACGCATGCTGATCAAGCGACTCGCCACCGACCGACCCGATGGACCCGACGGACTGCTGCAGGCCCGCCGCAAATGGATGGCGCAGTGCCTGAAGCTGGGTGCCGGCACGGCCGTGCTGACACTGGCCGGACCGCAACTGGCCTTTGGCGCCGGCATCGTCGCCGTGCGCGTATGGCCAGCGGAGGACTACACGCGCGTCACGATTGAATCCGACACGCCGCTGGCTGCCGTGCACCAGATGCTCCACGACCCGGACCGGCTCGTGGTGGACATCGACGGCCTCGACCTCTCGCCCACGCTGCGCGAACTGGTGGCCAAGATCACGTCGAACGATCCCTATATCCAGACGGTGCGCGTCGGCCAGAACCGGCCGCGCGTGGTGCGCATGGTGTTCGACCTGAAGGAAAACGTCGCGCCGCAGGTGTTCACGCTGGCGCCGATCGGCAGCTACAAGAACCGGCTGGTGTTCGACCTGTATCCGGTGAATCCGCCCGATCCGCTGTGGAAGCTGGTGCGCGACACCGAGGAAAAGCAGCGCCGCTTCGCCAACAGCGCGCCGCCGCCGGGTTCCGACGGCATCGCCGGGGCCCCGGCAGGCGCGGAAGAAGACGCCATCGGCGCGCTCGTGCGCAAGTTCGATGAAAAGGGCGACGTGCCCGCGACCACGGCGCCGCCGCCGCCCATTGCAGCG
The DNA here is from genome assembly GCF_057073755.1 of Cupriavidus sp. C3SS-1. Lineage (NCBI taxonomy): Bacteria > Pseudomonadati > Pseudomonadota > Betaproteobacteria > Burkholderiales > Burkholderiaceae > Cupriavidus > Cupriavidus sp. C3SS-1. Next base: position 647,580 of record NZ_CP172699.1, read on the forward strand.
GTCAGGCCGCCGAAGCCTGCGGTGCCCGTGGTGCCCAGGCCGAACGCGCCGGTGGTCCCGCCCGTCGCGCAGGGCGATCCCACTGCCGAGCGCCCGTTCAAGATGCGCCGCCTGCTGACGGTGGCGATCGATCCCGGCCATGGCGGCGAAGATCCGGGTGCCATCGGTGCCTCGGGCTCGCGCGAGAAGGACGTGGTGCTGCAGATCGCGCACCGGCTGCGCGCCAAGATCGATGCGCAGCCCAATATGCGAGCGATGATGACGCGCGACGCCGATTTCTTCGTGCCGCTGAACGTGCGCGTGCAGAAGGCCCGCCGCGTGCAGGCGGACCTGTTCGTGTCGATCCACGCCGATGCCTTCCTGTCGCCGGAAGCGAAGGGCGCCTCGGTGTTTGCGCTATCGGAGCGCGGCGCTTCCAGCACGGCCGCGCGCTGGCTGGCCAACAAAGAAAACGCGTCGGACCTGATTGGCGGCGCCAACCTGAACAAGGACGCGCAGGTCGCGCGCGTGCTGCTGGACTTGTCGACCACGGCGCAGATCAACGACAGCCTGCAGGTCGGCAAGGCCGTGCTGCAGGAAATCGGCGGCATCAACCGACTGCACAAGGGTAGCGTGGAGCAGGCCGGGTTTGCGGTGCTGAAGGCGCCGGATATCCCGTCGATCCTGGTCGAGACGGCCTTTATCAGCAACCCCGAGGAAGAGCGCAAGCTCAATGACGACGCGCACCAGGAACAACTGGCCAATGCGATCCTGCGCGGGATTCGCAGCTACTTCGCGCGCAATCCGCCGTTGTCGAAGAATCCTTCGGTGTAGCGGTCACGGGGCGGAAAAGAAAAACGGGGGATGCATGCACTGCATCCCCCGTTTTTTCATCCGTGCGGCGAAGCTCAGGCGCGTGCGGTGCTCGCGTCCTCGATGAGCGCATCGCGATTCGCATAGCGCGCGGCAATGACCGAGCAAACGATGAGCTGCAACTGGTGATAGACCATCAGCGGCAGCACCAGCAGCCCCAGCGCCGGGTGGCCGGCGAACAGGATATTGGCCATCGGAATGCCGTTGGCCAGGCTCTTCTTGGAGCCGCAGAACACCGCGGTGATCTCGTCCTCGACGCTGAAGTGCAGGCGGCGCGCAACGAACGTGGTCGTGCCCAGCACGACGAACAGCAGCACGGCGGCCAGCCCCATCACGGCGGCGATGGTCTGCCAGTGGTAGTGGTGCCACAGGCCTTCGGCGGTTGCGTCGCAGAACGACGAATAGACGATCAGCACGATCACGCCACGGTCGACCTTGCTGGTGATGTGCTTTTTCTTCGCCAGCCAGCCAGCGATCAGCGGGCGCATCAACTGGCCCAGCGCGAACGGCAGCAGCAGCTGCAGCGCCACGCCCGTGAGCGCCTTGCCCAGCGGCATCGACGCGCCGCTGGCACTGATCACCAGGCCCATCAGCAACGGCGTCACGGCCATGCCGATCAGGCCCGAGATGGTGGCGTTGAAGATGGCGCCCGGCACATTGCCGCGCGCCATCGAGGTCATGGCCACCGACGACGATACCGTGGACGGCAGCGCGCAAAGATAGAACACGCCGAGCAGCAGGTCCGGCGGCAGCGAATTGCGCAGCGACAGCATCAGCAGCAGGCCGACCACCGGGAATACGACGTAGGTGAAGGTCTGCACGAACACGTGCAGGCGCCAGTGCCGGGCCCCTGCCACGAGCTTGTCACGCGACAATGCCGCGCCATGCAGGAAGAAGACGAGCGCCACGCCCAGGCTGGTGACGGTGCCAAGGTGCAGCGGACCGCGGCTGCTGCCGAACTCGGGCGCGAGCAGGGCAATGCCAATGGCGGTCAGCATGATCAGGACGAAGCCGTCGATCAGGTCGTAGAGTTTCTTGAGCTTGGAAAGCATGCTGGACTTCTAAGGCGTCTAAGGGTTTAGCCTAGTATTGGACGACACCCAGGTCTAGAATGCAAATTCATTTATTGCATTCATTTATCTCGTCGTTGCATGAATTACACAATCCGGCAGCTACGGGTGTTTCTCGCCGTGGCGGAGAAGGGCGGTTTCAGCCGGGCGGCCGATGCCATCGGTCTGACGCAATCCGCGATCAGCCGCGGCGTCGCGGAGCTTGAAACGGCACTTGGCGTGAGGCTGCTGGATCGCACTACCCGGGAAGTCGTACTCACCCCGGCGGGCCATGCTCTCGCGCCGGCCCTGGAGCGGCTGCTGGGCCAGCTGGACGACACGCTCGAAGACACCCGCCAGCTTGGTGAGCACTATCGTGGTCGTGTGGTGATCGCTGGCGCCCCGACGATCTCGGCGCGGCTGATGCCGATGGTTGTCTCCGCATGCGCGGCGCAATACCCGGAAATCCGCCTGACCGTGCGCGACAACGTGCAGGCCGATGGCCTGGAGCAGGTGCGTGTCGGCGGCGTGGATTTCGGCGTGCTGATCGACCCGCTCGTGCATGAGGGACTGACCATCGAGCCGCTGGTGACCGATCCGTTCTGCTTCGTGTGCCTGCGCGATCATCCGCTCGCGCAGGAAAAGACGGTGCCGTGGGCGGCGCTGGACGGCATGCGGCTGGTGCTGCTGGACCTCGCCTCGGGCAGCCGGCCCCTGATCGATCGCGTGTTCGGGCGCCACGGCATCGTGCCGCGGGTGATTCAGGAAATGGGACACTCGGCGAGCGTGTTCGGCATGGTGGAGGCCGGCATCGGCGCGTCGGTGCTGCCGACCTACTCGCTGCCGCTGCCGGCGGCGTCGCCCCTGGTATGGCGGCCGCTGGTGCCGCGCGAAGAGCGCCGCATTGTCATGGTGCGGCGCGCGGATCGCTCGCTGTCGCCGGCCGCGGCGGCGGTATGGTCGCTGGTCCGCAATCTCGGCATCACGGCAGCGGGGCCGGAGCCGGAGGCCGCCTGAGCGGCCTCGGTGTCTTCAGCGTGCCCGGGCAGTGACCATGACCGCTTCCAGGTCGAAGCTGCCGTCCGCCTGCACGCGATAGTGCTCGCGGACTTCGGCGGGCGCCAGCTGCCACAGGTGGCGGATGGCTTCGACCGCCACCGGCGCGGTGCGCATGCGCGTGACCCAGCTCTGGAACTCGATGCCGATGCGCCAGACCGGCGAGACGCCGATTTCGTCTGCCGCGAAGCCCGCCGACGCGAACATCGCGCGCCACGCCGGGCCGGTGTAGTCGCGCACGTGCGACGGATCGCGCAGCAATTCGACCGATTGCAGCCAGGTGTCGCGCAGCGGATCCTCGGCGCCCACGATATCGATCAGCACGACCTTGCCACCCGGCTTGAGCACGCGGCGCATCTCGCGCAGCGCCGCCGGCACATTGCGCCAGTGATGGGCGCTCATGCGCGAGACCACGGCGCAGAAGCTGCCGTCTTCGAACGGAAGCGTTTCCGCGGCGCCCTGGCGCGTCACGACGTTGGCGAGCCCGCGTTCGCGCGCGGCGCCTGCCACCACGTCGAGCATTTCCTGCGACAGGTCATACGCCGTGACCGTGCCCGCCACGGCCGCGGCGGCGAAGCTCGCGTGCCCGGCGCCGCAGCCGAGGTCCAGCACCGTGCTGGATGCCCGCTTGTCGGCCGGGATCAGGTCCGCGAGCTCCTGCCTGAGCTGTTCCAGGTCTGCGCCCTGCGCGTGGACGGCACTGGTGAGGTAAGCGCTGGCGGTGGCGCCGAACTGGGCCGCGACGAGTTCCTGTTGTTGCATGACTGGCTCCTGAACCGGCTGCATGCCGGTCTTCTGATGATCGGGGACTTGCCCGCGGTGCGGGTTCCGGACTACTGTAGGGCGATCGTTTTCCCGGTACAAGTTACCGTTTTATCCTGGTATAAGACGCACCAGCCTATGGTCGAATCTCTTTCAGATACCTTTGCATCGCCGGATCCTCCATCAGAGCCGGGCGCGGCCGCGCTGGTCACGCGGGAGGCGGTACTCGGCGCATTCCTGCGCGCCCACCGTGAACGGCTCGCGCCCGACGATGTGGGCCTGCCGCCCGGCCGACGCCGCCGTACGCCGGGCCTGCGCCGCGAGGAAGTGGCCCAGCTGGCCGGACTGAGCGCCACGTGGGTGACCTGGCTGGAGCAGGGGCGCCCGGTCGCGTTGTCGGCGCGGGCGCTGGCCAGCCTGGCCACCGCGCTGCGCCTGTCGCGGGCGGAGCGTGCCTACCTGTTCGAATTGGCTGGGCGACGCGATGCGCAGCAGGCCGGCACCGAGGCGGTTCCCCCGGCAGTCATGGCCAGCGTGCATGCCATCAACGGCCCGGCCTACCTGCTGGATCGCCAGTGGAACGCACTGACGTGGAACGAGGCCGCGGCGCGGCTGTTCGTCGGCTGGCTCGATGCCGACAACCCCGAGCGCAATCTGCTGCGCGCGATGTTCCTGTCCGCGCCGCTGCAGGCGCTGGTCGAGGACTGGCCGCACCGCGCCGGCCGCCTGGTGGCGGAATTCCGCGCGCACAGCATCCGCCACGCGGACGATGCGCCCATGCGTGCGCTGATCGAGGGCCTGATGATGGAAAGCCCGGCCTTTCGCGCCGCCTGGCAGTCCCAGGACGTGGAAGACCGGGAAGGCGGACGCCGCGGTTTCCACCACCCGGCCCTCGGCGCGCTGCAGTTCGAGCAGCTAACGCTATGGCCGGCGGCGGCGCCGGGATTGATGCTGGTGATGCTGCTGCCGGCCTGAGCCCGCAGCAGTGGGGAGAGCGGACGCTTACTTGGGCTGCATCCGGATCGCGCCGTCAAGGCGGATCACTTCGCCGTTGAGCATGGTGTTGCCGATGATGGCCTGCGCGAGCTTGGCATACTCGGCCGGGCGGCCGAGACGCGACGGGAACGGCACCATCTTGCCGAGCGCGTCCTGGACATCCTGCGGCATGCCCAGCAGCATCGGCGTCTCGAACAGGCCCGGGGCGATCGTCACGCAACGCACGCCGTCGCGCGACAGGTCGCGCGCGATGGCCAGCGTCATGCCGACCACGCCGCCCTTCGAGGCCGCATAGGCGGCTTGCCCGATCTGGCCGTCGAACGCCGCCACCGAGGCGGTGTTGATGATCACGCCGCGCTCGCCTTCGGCATCGGGCGCGTTCTGCACCATGGCTGCCGCCGCCAGCCGGATCATGTTGAAGGTGCCGATCAGGTTGACGCGGATGGTCTTGTCGAAGGCATCGAGCGGATGCGGGCCGTTCTTGCCCACGGTCTTGCTGGCGACGGCGATGCCGGCGCAGTTCACCAGCCCCGCCACGCGGCCCAGCGCCTGCGCGGCGGCCACGACGGCCTGGCCATCGGCTTCGGACGCCACGTCGCACTTGACGAAGGTGCCGCCCAGCTCCTGTGCGAGCGCATTGCCCGCGGCCTCGTTCAGGTCGGCAATGACGACCTTGCCGCCCGCCTCGGCCACCATGCGCGCGGTGCCGGCGCCCAGGCCCGACGCGCCGCCCGTAACGATGAATACATTGCCCTGGATGTCCATCTGCTGTCTCCTCTGTGATCAGTCGCCGTGGCAACTGCCGTTTACGTAAACGTCAACTTCCGCGCTATTGTACGGAGCCATGCGCAGCTGGCAAGAGGGGAGGCCATGCCTCGTCAGAAACAAAAAAGCGACCCGGAGGTCGCTTTTTTGGGATGGCTCAAGTGCCGGGGCTTACTTCAGTGCCTCGAACGCGCGCGCGGTGATGCTCTCGACGTCGCCCATGCCCTCGATCTTGCGGTACTTGGGCGGTGCCACCTTGGCGGTGCTGTCGCCCTTGGCGGCCCAGTCCGAGTAATAGTCGACCAGCGGGCGGGTCTGCTGGGCGTAGACGTCCAGGCGCTTGCGCACGGTGTCTTCCTTGTCGTCGTCGCGCTGGATCAGCGCTTCGCCGGTCACGTCGTCGACGCCTTCGACCTTGGGCGGGTTGAACTTGACGTGGTAGGTGCGGCCCGATGCCACGTGCACGCGCCGGCCGCCCATGCGTTCGATGATGGCGTCGAACGGCACGTCGATTTCCAGCACGTAGTCGATCGCGACGCCGGCTTCCTTCATGGCCTCGGCCTGCGGAATGGTGCGTGGGAAGCCGTCGAACAGGTAGCCGTTCTTGCAGTCGGCTTCCTTCAGGCGGTCCTTGACCAGGCCGATGATGATGTCATCCGACACCAGTCCGCCTGCGTCCATGACCTTCTTGGCTTCAATGCCCAGCGGCGTGCCGGCCTTCACTGCGGCGCGCAGCATGTCGCCCGTGGAGATTTGCGGAATGCCGAACTTCTCGCAGATGAACTTGGCTTGCGTGCCTTTGCCGGCGCCAGGCGCGCCCAACAGGATCAAACGCATTTACGGGTCCTCAGAGTTTTGAATCTGGTGTGGCGGGAGACGAGAACGAGGGTAACGCCGTAACTTGACGCAGGACTTACTGCGCGCGCTTGGATCAGGTCACGTGGTCGGCCGGTGCGGCGCTGCGGAACGCGGCGCGGGTCACCGGACGGGCTCTATCTGTATCTCCCCACCGAGCCTTGGCCGGCCAGCGCATTCTGGTGCGCTATTCCGACGGCTCTGTATCGCCAGGCATTATGCCACGAGGCGAAGAGAATCCGGCCCGAAATCGGGCCGATTCCTGTTGCAGGTGTATGAACCCCAACGCAAAAGCCGTCGCCGCGCAACAAAGTGGCTCAGGGACCTTCCTGCGCCATGCCCTGGGCCCACAGCGCGCGCGCGCGCTCCAGGTCGGCCGGCGTGTCGACGCCGGGCGCTGGCGCGGCGGCTGTTTCCAGCACGGCGATGCGCTCTCCATGCCACATGGCGCGCAGTTGCTCCAGCGCCTCGGTCTGCTCCAGCGGCGCCGCCGCCAGCGTCGGGAAGCGGCGCAGGAAGCCGACCCGGTAGGCGTACAGGCCGATATGGCGCAGGACTGGCATGGGCGGCAGCGGCACCTGCGCCATCGAGGCGGGCACCGCGGGCACGCCGGCCCAGTCGTCGCGCGACCAGGGAATCGGCGCGCGGGAGAAGTAGAGCGCACGGCCGGCGGCATCGCAGACCACCTTGACCACGTTCGGGTTGAAGACCTCGGCCACCTCGTGCAGGGGATGGGCGGCGGTCGCGATGGCGCAGTCGGGATGGTGCGCAAGGTGCAGCGCGACATCGTCGATCAGTTGCGGGTCGATCAGCGGCTCGTCGCCCTGCACGTTGACGACGATGGCGTCGTCGGGCAATCCAAGCCGGACCGCGACTTCGGCCAGGCGGTCGGTGCCCGACGGATGGTCGGCGCGCGTCAGCACGGCCTCGATCCCATGCGCGGCGCAGGCTTGCGCCACGGCCGGGGCGTCGGTGGCCACCACCGTGCGCCGCGCCGACGAGGCATGCGCGCGTTCGGCCACGCGCACGACCATCGGCCTGCCGCCGATATCGGCCAGCGGCTTGTCCGGCAGCCGCGTGGACGCTAGCCGCGCGGGAATGACGACGGTGAAGGCGGGAATGCTCATGATGCGGGTCTCAGCCAGCCCGGGGCGCATCCGGGTCGATCACGCGGCCCGGCACCGACTGGCGGGCCTCGTCGGCCAGCATGACGGGAATGCCGTCGCGGATCGGGTAGGCCAGCTTGTCGGCGTGGCAGATCAGTTCCTGCGCGGCGCGGTCGTATTCCAGCTTGCCTTTGCAAAGCGGGCAGACCAGGATTTCAAGCAGCCGGTTGTCCATCTCGGGGTTCCTTGTTGGGGCCGGTGGCGCCGCCCGATGCAGGCGCCGTCGCGGCCGGGATGCGCGCCTGCACGGCACGCCGGATCTTGTCGACCAGGCCCGCGTCGATCACGGGCGTGGTGGGAACGACCCAGATGCGCGGGTCGTCGAATCGCTCGCATTTTACGGCATCCTTCTCGGTGATCAGGATGACGTCGGCGTCGAGCGCGTCGGGGTTGCCGGCGAACGGATCGTCGGCGAAATCGTAGTGGTCCGGCAGCGGCAGCGTCCTCGGGCTCAGGCCGGCGCCGCGCAGGCTGGCGAAGAAGCGCTCCGGGTTGCCGATGCCGGCCGCGGCCAGCACGCGGCGCCCGGCAAAGGCACTGACGGGGCGCGCCATGGCGGGGTCGTTGAGCTGCCACGCATCGTCGAGTTCCAGCCGCATGCCATAGACATCGGGCCGGTCCGGCGTGGCGCGGAAGTTGGGGTCGTTGATCAGCGTGGCGTCGCGCGGACGCGAAAGCGGCTCGCGCAGCGGGCCGGCCGGCAGCAGCAGGCCGTTGCCGCCCATGCGGGCGTCGAACATCACGATCTCGAAGTCGCGCTGCAGGCGGTAGTGCTGCAGGCCGTCATCGAGCAGCAGCACGTTGACGCCGGGATGCGACACCAGCATGGTCTGCGCGCACAGCGCGCGGTCGGGGAACACCCAGACCGGCACGTCGGCCGCGCGCGCGATCAGCAACGGCTCGTCGCCGACGTCCGATGCCTTCGACGTCGGCTTGACCCGGCGCGGATGCTTGAGCGTGACGCCGTAGCCGCGCGACACCACGCCGGGGCGCAGGCCGGCCTCGGTCAGTGCCTGCGCCAGCGCGATCACGGCCGGCGTCTTGCCGGTGCCGCCCACGGTCACGTTGCCGACCACGATCACGGGCATCGGCAGCCGCGTGGACTTGAACCAGCCATGCAGGTAGCCATGGCGGCGCACTCGCGCGATCAGGCCGAACAGCAGCGAGAACGGCAGCATCACCCACGCGAACCAGCCGCGGCGCTGCCACTGGGCGGTCACGAAATCGGCAAAGTCATGGCGTGGAACGGACATGGGAGGGCAGGGGGAGGATTGGTTGGCTGGCGCTGTGGCCAGCCGGACGCGCACATTATGGGCATTGCCGTGCGCATGCGGCAACCCCGGGCCCCTTGTCCGGCGGGGCCCGATGCTGGCAGCGGTCAGCGCGGCTGGGCGCTCTGCGTGGCGAAGGTCAGCCGCGACAGCCCGGCCAGTCGCGCGGCTTCCATCACGTTGATGACGGCCTGGTGCGTTGCCTGGGCATCGGCGTTGACGATGACCACCGGCGGCTGGCCGCTCGTGGCGGGGCCGGCCGCGGCGCGCAGCTGGTCCGCCAGGCTGGTCACATCCTTCTGCTCCAGCACCTGCTTGTTAACGGAGTAGACGCCGCGCGAAGACACCGACACGACGATCTCCTGCGGGCGCTGCTGCGCGCGCTCGGCATCGGCGGTCGGAAGCTGGATCTGCAGCTCGGTGTAGCGCGAGTAGGTGGTCGTGATCATCAGGAAGATCAGGATCACGAGCAGTACGTCGATGAGCGGAATCAGGTTGATTTCCGGCTCTTCACGCCGCTGGCGGGAACGGAATTGCATGGCGCTTCCTGGCTGTTCCGGCGCTCAGCCGCGCCGTTGCGGCAGGATGGCGTCCAGGAACGCCGTGGCGCGGAATTCCAGTTCGGCCACGTAGTCGTCCACGCGGCGGCGGAAATAGCGCCAGAAGATCAGGGCGGGAATCGCGATGATCAGGCCGAAGGCGGTGTTGTACAGCGCCACCGAGATACCGTGCGCCAGCTGCTCGGGATTGGCGCCCGTGCCGCCCTGGCTGCCGAAGATCTCGATCATGCCGATCACCGTGCCCAGCAGCCCCATCAGCGGCGCGACCGAAGCGATGGTGCCGAGCGCGTTGAGGTAGCGCTCCAGCTCATGGGCGACCACGCGCCCGGCTTCTTCCACGACTTCCTTGGCGGCGTCGCGCGAGGTATGCGGCTGCAGCACCACGTGGCGCAGGCCCGCCGCCAGCACGCGGCCCAGCGGCGAACTCTGTTCGAGCGTGTTGACCACCTCCGGCGTGGCGCGGCGTTGCTGCGCGGCCGACAGCGCCTCATCGTAGAGGCGGGCGGGAAGTACCTTGCTGCGCTTGAGGGTCAGAAAACGCTCGACGACCAGTGCCAGCGCAATTACCGAAGCGAGCAGCAGCGGCCAGATCGGCCAGCCGGCCGCTTGAATGATCGAAAACAATGGGACCCCCGAATCGACAACCAGGAACGACAATCAGACACGACAAGACAACGACCGGCTTTATATGGCAGGCCTTGGATACGCGCACACCGAGGCTTGCACGCAGCGGCACTGCTCCGAAAATCAGGCAGCACTCTAACCCGCGCCATGGCGCGCGGCAAGACGCTGTCAAAGGGTGTCTCGGCCGCGCATCGGTGCGGCGGCGCACACTTTCCACAGCCAGGCGGGACAGGATTGTGGATGGATTGTGGAAACCAGCCTGACAAGCACGCTAACCTGTTGATCCATAAGGGTAAAGGAGATCCTGCCTGTTTTTTGTGCAGATGGGGTCTCACGGCATTTATTCGGCTGTGGATAGCCCTTTCCGAGCCTCGGGAGGGGTTTACCCGCTGCTTTCCACACGGTTGCGGGACAGGATTGTGGACGGCCTGTGGAAATTGTTCTGAGAAGACGCCTAAGTCATTGATTTTAATGAAAAGTCATCCTGTCGCCTAAAAAATAGGCAATGTGGCGCGCAACGGGCTCGCGACCTCCGCGGCCGTCGCCTTGATCCATGTCGGTCTTTTTCCACACAGCACAAGGAGAGCATTGTGGACGGGTTGTGGACAACCTCTGGAGATCGGCCTTAAGTCATTGATTTTTCTGAGTTTTTCTGTTGTTGCCAAAAAAATGGGCAATGACACGCGCCAACGGGCTCAAAACAGGCGAGTGGCCCCCGCGATCCATCCCTCCGACATGGCGGAAGGCAGTGGGTTGGATGCAGGCGGCGAGCGCTACACCTTTACACCAGTTGCGCCGGATGGTTCTCTTTTATCCAGAGATCCTGTGGATAACTTTGTGAACAAGCCCCACAGGCGCCCCGTAAGTGGTTGACGCGTAAGGAAATTGGTTACATTGCCTAATTTTTGTTGCGGTCTGAAAATTCATAAGAATCAAAGGGTTGTACCTACTCATGGGGACTCCGCCAATGGTCTGCGACAACATAACTGTCCTCTTGACATAGCCGTTATGCTGTGGACATGTCCAACCCACGCCGCACGCGCGGCGACGCCCCATGCCAGAGCCGCAGACCTTTTCGCGCGAATCGTCCTCCATGCCTGCCCGCAACCCGCGCGAAGCGATTCCCGTCGGCGAGTTGAACCACGCGATCGCGACCATGCTCGAGCGCGGATTTCCGCTGACGTGGGTGCGCGGCGAAATCTCGAACTTCACCCGGGCCTCCAGCGGCCACTGGTACTTTTCGCTCAAGGACGCGCGAGCGCAGATTCGCTGCGTGATGTTTCGCGGGCGCAACCAGCATGTCGATTTCACGCCCCGTGAAGGCGAAGCGGTGGAAGTACGCGCCGTGGTCACGCTGTACGAAGCGCGCGGGGACCTGCAGCTCGGGGTGGAGGCCATGCGCCGCGCGGGCCTTGGCAATCTCTACGAGGCGTTCCTGCGCCTGAAGGAAAAGCTCGCCCAGGCAGGCTTGTTCGCTCCCGAGCGCAAGCGGCCCGTGCCGACGCATCCGCGTGCGATCGGCATCGTGACTTCGCTGCAGGCGGCTGCCTTGCGCGATGTCCTGACCACGCTGCGCCGGCGTGCGCCGCATGTGCCGGTGGCGGTCTATCCGGTGCCGGTGCAGGGCGCCGGCGCCGCACAGAAAATTGCCGACATGCTCGACCAGGCCAGCGCGCGGCGCGAATGCGATGTGATCATCCTGTGCCGCGGCGGCGGCAGCATCGAAGACCTGTGGTCCTTCAACGAAGAAGTAGTAGCGCATGCCATTGCGCGCAGCGCGGTGCCGGTGATCTCCGGCGTGGGCCATGAAACCGATTTCACCATTGCCGATTTCGTGGCCGACGTGCGCGCGCCCACGCCCACCGGCGCGGCCGAACTGGTCAGTCCGGACCGCGGGCATCTGCTGGCGCTGACGCGCCGCGCCGGCGACGGCCTGGTGCAGTCGATGCGACGGGAACTGGACCGGCGCGCACAGCACCTGGACTGGCTCGCGCGGCGGCTGCGCAGCCCGCAAGCGCAACTGCAGGAGCGGCGCGCGCGTGTCGACAATCTGGCGCGACACTTGCGTGCGGCGTTGCGGGAGACCTTGGTGGCGCAGCGCCATCGCCAGCAGCTGCTCGCCATGCGTTGGACGGCTTGCCGGCCCGACACGGCGGCGGCCGGTGCCGGCGTCGCGCGGCTGGCGCAGCGCATGCAGGCCGCGGCGGCCCGCCAGCAGGAGCGGCAGGCGCAGCGCCTGGCACGCGTGGCGGGCGCGCTGGAATTGCTGGCCCCGCAACGCACGCTGGAACGCGGCTACGCGGTGCTGCTGGACCCGCGCGGACACGCCTTGCGCTCGCCTGCGGAACTGCGTCCCGGCAGCGTGGTGGAGGCCCATCTGGCCGAAGGCGTGGCCGACGTCGCGATTGCCGCCGTACAGGCCAAGCTGGGCGGAATCTGAACCCAGACCGACCCGCCGCGGACAAACTAACATGACCTCAGGGGGCTTTGCGCCGCGGTTTGCGTGGGTCTTGCAAGTCTCCTACAATCGGCAATTCCCCGGCCGCATTCCCGACCACAACCCCAACCCACAGAGACAGAACAATGGAACACAAGCTCCCCCCGCTGCCGTACGCGCATGATGCCCTGGCTCCGCACATCTCCAAGGAGACGCTGGAGTTCCACCATGACAAGCATCACCAGACCTACGTCACCAACCTGAACAACCTCATCAAGGGCACCGAGTTCGAGAACGCGACCCTGGAAGAGATCACCAAGAAGTCGTCCGGCGGCATCTTCAACAACGCTGCCCAAGTGTGGAACCACACCTTCTACTGGGAATCGATGAAGCCCAACGGCGGCGGCCAGCCGACCGGCGCGCTGGCTGATGCCATCAACGCCAAATGGGGCTCGTTCGACAAGTTCAAGGAAGAGTTCACCAAGACCGCCGTCGGCACGTTCGGTTCGGGCTGGGCCTGGCTGGTCAAGAAGGCCGACGGTTCGCTCGACCTGGTGTCCACCTCGAACGCCGCCACCCCGCTGACCACCGACGCCAAGCCGCTGCTGACCTGCGACGTGTGGGAACACGCCTACTACATCGACTATCGCAATGCCCGTCCCAAGTACGTCGAGGCATTCTGGAACGTCGTGAACTGGGACTTCGCCAGCAAGAACTTCGCCGGCTGAGATCCGCTGCGTGCTGACGCGATCAGCACGCCGGCGCGATAGCCCATGAGGCTCCGACAGTTCAGCTCGGGCCTCGGCATTGAAAACAAGCCCTCCACAGCGAGGGCTTGTTTTTTTGCGCGGCCACTTACCGCCATTAACCGGCACTTGCCGGCTCCAGCATGATCTTGATCCACCCCGGCTGGCGCGTGTCGAACTGCCGGTATGCCGCGATCGCATCGGCGAGTGGTTCCGTCCTGCTGAGGATCGCGGTCGGATCGATGGCACCCGTGCGCACCAGCTCAACCAGCTTCGGGATATACGCGCGGTGGTTGCAGTTGCCCATGCGCAGCGTCAGATTCTTGTTCATGGCCGCGCCGATGGGGAAGGTGTTGTCGGTGGGCGGATAGACGCCGATGATCGACAGTGTCCCGGCCTTGGCCAGACTCTTCACTGCCCATTGCAGCGCTTGTGCGGGCGCATCGCCGGGGACCCAGTTGCGGCCGTCAGGGCGCGCGTGGGGCGCGAGCTTGTCCTTCAGTTTCTCTCCTTCGGCATTGGCGGGATCGCCCGACGCCGGGCCATGATGCGCGTGAACGGCATCGACACCGACCGCGTCGATGGCGCGATCGACCCCAATGCCGCCGGTCAGCGCCAGGATGGCCTGCACCGGATCTTCCTCGTCGAAGTTGATGGTCTCCGCGCCCTGTGCGCGCGCCATGTCCAGCCGGTCCGGCACGGCATCGATCGCCAGCACGCGTCCGGCGTTCAGCAGCTTTGCCGACGCAATCGCGAACTGCCCGACCGGGCCGCAACCAAACACGGCCACGCTATGGCCGGGATGGATGCCCGCCATATCCGCGGCGAAATAGCCGGTGGGAAAAATGTCGGACAGCATGATCGCCTGCTCGTCCGTCACGGTGTCCGGTAGCTTGACGAGATTGACCGATGCCATCGGCACGCGCGCTTTCTCGGCCTGCAAGCCCTGGAACGGCCCGGTCTGCTCCGGGCCGCCGTAGAACGCCGTGCCGGCCTGCTTGCCATGCGGGTTGGCGTTGTCGCACTGCGCGTAGTAGCCGGCGCTGCAATAGGAACAGTATCCGCATGCGATCGTGGACGGAATCACCACGCGATCGCCGATTGCCAGGTTGCGCACTGCCTTGCCGAGCTGCTCGATCACGCCCACGCCTTCATGGCCGAGCACCGTGCCCGGCTTCAGGCTTTCCATCGTGCCGCGTACGAAGTGCAGATCCGTGCCGCAAATAGCACTGGCGGTGAGCCGCACGATGGCATCGGATTCCTCTTCGATGCGCGGATCGGGCACGTCCTCCAGCCTGATGTCACCAATCGCGTGAAATACCACTGCTTTCATATGCGGTCTCCTGCACGGGTTGAAAACGCCTCCCCTGCAGACGCAAGAAGCGTGACATGCACGGGACTGCCGCTCCAGCGCATCCTCGAATCTGACCACGGCGCCCCGCATGGAACGCATTTTGCTGCTGGCGGGCGAGGCGTGCTGCGCAGCGGGCGCGCCAATGGCTCAATCTCCATTGCAGGGACGACATCATGGACAAATCGAAAATCCCCACCGGGCAACGTGCCGCCCTTGGCCTGCTGGCCGACGATCATCGTGCCGTGAAGAAGCTGTTCAAGCAGTTCCAGGACGCGAAGGAAGATGCCGACAAACAGTCCATTGCGGCGGAGACCTGCCGCCAGCTCACGGTCCATGCGCAGATCGAGGAAGAGATCTTCTACCCCGCATTGCGCGGCGTGAACGACAAGATGGACGACATGCTCGATGAGGCCAAGGTCGAGCACGGCGTCGCCAAGGACCTGGTCGCGGAGATCGAGTCCGGCGAGCCGGAAATGCTCGAGGCACGATACACGGTGCTGTCCGAGTATGTCGGCCATCATGTCGAGGAAGAGGAGAACGAACTGTTCCCCGCCGTCATCCAGGCCAAGGTCGATCTCGCCGATGTCGCGCAGCAGCTCGAAGCGCGTAAAACGGAGTTGCTTGGCGAGCATGCCTGACGCGGGAACCGGACGCCCGATACAGGCGCCGCGGGCGACGCTGCAAGCAACTCCCGTACCCCTTTTCTTCAATGGCGGCGCAAGAACTACCGCCAGCTTGAAGGTGGCCCGGCTGATTCCGGCCGATGAAGCCATGCCGGGCCAAAAAAGGCCAATACGATATGCGGTCACGTCATGCATGCCCGGCTTGGTACAAACGTTGCTCGCAGAACATCAGAGCCGTGTGGATCACGGTGGATCTCCTGGAGTCCGCACCATGCCTGAAGACAGAACAAGATTGACCGACTACCGCTATGGTGGCCACAGCGCGGTGAGCGACGATCACGGCCACGCCGCGGCCGGCGACGTCAAGCCTGCCAGTCACGACAACGAGCCCGTGCAGCCCTATGTACCGTCGGGGCTCAACGAGCCGGCGGGCGTCGAGCGCTACGGCATGTATGGTGTCGCGCCAGCCAATGCGCCGGGGCCGACACCAGCCGGGCGCAGCGGAATGCCCGAGCCGCTGCCCGGGCGCTTCGACGGGGACGGCGTGCGCACGGCAGTGCCGGCCAGCGAAGCGCGGCTGCGCGAACGGCTGGAAATCGAGCTGGCCGGGATCGTCGATCCCGGCATCGTCGAGGCCGAACTTCGCGACGGCGTATGGACATTGCGCGGCACGGTGCGCGACCTGGCCACGAAGCTGCGCGTCGAAGCGGTGGCCAGTGAATGCCTGCCGGATTGCGTGTTATGCAGCGAACTGCGCGTGGCCACAGAGCCTGCGGCCGGACGCGCGTGATGAAACCGCCTTGCGCAGCGCTGCCATGAGGCCGCATTTCGAGAAGTCGCACCGTCTGTACCGCAAGACCGATCCGCATGGGCGCAGCCGCTTCTATCTTTCGCTGCTGGTCTTGCTCTGCGTCGTGGGGTTCGTCTACCTGCTGTTTGTCCTGTCGCCACGGCTCGCATGGTAAAGGTGGCGCGGCTGGCTTCCATACATTGCGGCAGCCCCAGTCTTCAATGCCCGGTCCGGTCGAGCCGCTCGCGCAGCCTGCGCGCGTCGAACGGTGCGTTGACCTTCTTGTCGTTGTCGAAATAGCAGTACACGTCGCGCCGCGCGCGCTTCGCGGCAGCCTTGCCGATGCGCAGCGCATCGGCGGGCTCGCCACCGGCGGCCCAGGCGCGGATGCGTTGCGTCCAGCGGTCCAGCGCCTGGTCGGCATAGGCACCGCTGTATAGCGCTTCGGCGCCGTGCAGTCGGATGTAGACGAAGTCGCTGGTCACGTCTTCGGAGTAAGGCCAGTCGGCGATCGCGTGCGATATCACCAGCGCAGCGCGGTGGCGGCGCAGCAGCGCGGGAAATTCCGCGGTACGGAAGCTTTCGTGCCGGATCTCGACGGCGTGGCGCAACCGCTGGTGGGCCTCTGCCGCCAGCCAGGGGGACTTCACGCGCCCGTCATGCGCACGGGCCAGCGCGAGTGCCGCACTGGTGTCGCGTGGCAGCAGCGACAAGAAGCGTTCGAAGCGCTCGGGGTCAAACCGGAAGTTTGGTGGAAACTGCCACAGGAACGGGCCCAGCTTGCGCCGCAGCGCAAGCACGCCGGAGGCGAAGAAGTTTGCCAATGCCGGCACGGCCGTCTCGTCGCGAAAACGCAGCCGGTGCGTGAGATAGCGCGGGCCCTTGACCGCAAACATGAAATCATCGGGCACGGCGTCGTGCCATGCCTGCCAGCTTTCGATCGATTGCAGCGAATAGTGCGAGCCGTTGATCTCGATGCTCTCCACCTGGCGCGAGGCGTACTCGAGTTCGCGCCGCTGCGCGAGCCCCGGTGGATAGAACACGCCGCGCCACCCCGCGTAGCGCCAGCCGGAGATGCCGACGCGTATCGTCATGGCCGCAGCGGCACCGCGGCGCACCTCGCGCTCATGTGGACATCGCGGTGTGCAGGACCTTCAGCAGCCGTTCGCATTGCTGGATGCGCGACTGCTCAAGCTGGTAGGCGTCATGGTTGCCGTCGGCCTTTGCCTGCGTCGCGCGGATCCGCGCCAGCGCCAGCGCCTCCTTCTGCGCGCGCAGCGCCGTCCACATCGCCTGCTCGGCGGCCTTGTCCTCCGCAGTGGTCAAAGCCAGGCCGCTGAAGGCATGGCCGGTATGACACCGGAAGCGCAGCGGCTGCCCGTCGCGCAGCTGCCACATCGCTCCGCCACAGTCGGGACACGTGATCGTCGCGCGGGAAGCAATGCTGTCCAGCGCCTCATAGCCGCCGATTGCGCTTTCGGCGGTAGCGGCCTCGGTTCGCAGTGCTTGCATGTCTTTCTCCCGCATGGGCTTGCGTTCGCCCTCGATGCCGGCGCTCAGCATGGCCAGGATCGCTTCACCGAGCTCCTCGGGGCCCGCCGTGGCGTCGGCGCCGGCTGCCTCCATGGCCGATCGCGGCATGGACGCCGCCTCGGACTGGTGTGGGTTCTGGATCAACGTGCGCCCGCCGAACGCCCGAACAAAGGCCAGCCCGGCGGCACCGTCGTCGAGATCGCCACTGAGAATCACGCCGAGCACGCGCGCGCCAAGCGCCACGGCCGCGGAGCGAAACAGCGGATCGATCGCGGGGCGGCTGAAGTTCTCCTTGGCACCGCGGGAAAGCTGGATCGTATCCTCCGTGATCATCATGTGGTGGTCAGGCGGTGCCACATAGATATGCCCGTGGTGCCAGGGATCGCCATGGACAGGATACGATGCGGGCAACTTGCCCCAGCGGCTCAGCAGCGATGGCAGTTCCGACTTGTGCTTGCCCACGTGCAGCACGACGAAAATGGCGGCGTCGATTTTCGCGGGCAGGGCCGTCACCACGGTCCGCAGTACGGCGAACGCCCCGCGTGAACCCCCGATCGTGACGACATTTTTGTTCATCTCAGCTCCAGTGATACCACCCTCCACGCATTCGCCATGCCATGGGGGCTGTCGGGGAGCCCGTCAACGTGCGGCGGCCCGCGCGCGATCTCGCCCGCTTTACTGGCTGGTCGCGTCTTCGTCGCCTTCGCCACCGTTGGCCTGGTTGGCCGTCTTGCGGGAGTCGAGGACCGGTTTGCCGGGGTCCGGCAAGGGCATCGAGCCCGAGGTCTCGTCATCGACCAGGCCGTTGCCTTCGCCGGAGACCTTCACCTCGACGGTGTCCGGGGCTTGCGGGGACTGCGGCGTGTGGTCCGACGGATGCTTTTCAGGTGCTTGTCTGGTGGAAGTCATGAGTGGTGCCTCGATATCGGTAAGGATGGGCGCCCCTTAGGGCGGCGTGCCGGTAGAAGTTGCCAGCGCGTAGTAGTGCGGAATGCGCTGCAGTGCCCATACGGCTGCCGCCTCGCGGATCTCGGTGCGGTTGCCGCGAAAGCGCCTGGTCTCGGTGAATGCATAGGGCAGGGCAGCGCGCGCCGGCAGGCGGATCAGCCACGCAAAGCACTGCGTGCCCGGCGGCGTGCCGTCCGGCGCGCCATCATCGGCCACGCCGGTATTGGCCACGGCGACGTTGGCCCGGCTGATCTTCAACGCGCCCTTTGCCATGGCAAGCGACACTTCCTCGCTGGTCAGCCCGTGCCGTTCAATGAGCGTGTCGGTTACGCCGAGGATCCGCGTCTTGGCATCAGGCGAATAGGCCACGATGGCACATTGCAATGTGCCGCCGCAGCCGGGCACATCGGCGATGTGCGAAGCGATAAGGCCGGCCGTGCATGACTCGGCCGTGGCCAGTCGCAGTCCGCGCCGCTGCAGGAAGCGGGCGGTTTCCTCGATCGGGTCCATGGCTGGCTCCGCAGGGTTGTGCGCAATACTCGCAGCAAGCTCCACGCCAGAATTGCATGCCGACTACGTGTGCCGAGGCCATCAGCCCCGTATATGGCGCGGATCATGGCCGAATGAGCTGCGGCTGCGGATCTGGCCATCCCTGCCATGGATGAACAGCTCGCTGCGACGCTCCCGGGCCATCTCGGTGGCGACCTCGATCGCATCTTCCTGCGTCGCGAACAGCTTCCGGCTGGCCGGGCTGCTGGCTTCCTCGACGGCCCAGCCTTGCTGCGCCGGCACGACATGCACGTCCATGGACTTCATTCCGGTACCTCCGGTTGTCCCGTTCACCTTGATTAATTCACCGGACGAGGCACCGCGGCAATCGGCGCGCGTCTGACAAGGGCGTAGGCGATTTGCGGACACGCGCATGGGGCACGGAGGTCCGGGTATCGATGCGCCGTCGGACGGTGCCCCTGTGCGGGCTATCGCGTTCCGTAGGGAAAGCCGTGCTGCGCGCCGAGCCGGTCCAGGCGCGCGCGCATGCGGGCCAGGTCGGCGGCGAGCTGGCGCGCCATGAAAGGGAGCGGGCCTGGCAGCGGGTCGGCCTGGGCGGCGGTTGCTGACGAGGCCGGCGATGGCGCCTGCCCGGTCTCGAGCGCCTCGGCCATCGACAGCAGCGCGGGCTCGATGCCCGGGTCTTCGCCCTCGCGCAGGCCGGTCTCCTGTTCGATCGCGGCCATGAGTTCCAGCGCGCTGATGCAGACGCGCGCGGCGTGCTGGATCTCTTCGAACTCCGCGGCCGGCACGCCGGTCTCCTTGGCCACGGACGGAATCAGTCCACGCAACGGGATCAGCCGCGTGCCGAGGTCGAGCATTGCCGTGCGCTGTTCCGCGGCATCGGTGAAGCCGCTCTGCATCCTGCGGTGGACCGCCGCGCTCGCACGCAGCAGCGCCGCCAGCCGGATGCGCCAGGCATAGGAGGCATAGGCCGGCAGCGCGAACGAAAACACCAGCGCGATCGCCGTGCCGATGAACACATCGACGGTGCGCCACAGCGCGTCATAGACATTCTGGTTGCCATGGCCGGCTGTGATCACCACGGTGATCGCCGCGAGCAGCGCGATATAGCCGCCCTTGCCGATCGCGTGGTACGCGCAATAGCCGCAGATCACGGCCATCAGCGCATAGGTGAGCAGCGGCAAGCCGACATACGATTGCTGCACGATCAGCGCCAGGCCCGCCAGCGCGCCGATCAGCGTGCCCAGGCCGCGCTCGGCCGCGCGGCGGCGGATATTGCCGTGGTGCTGCAGCCCGCCGATGACCACCAGCACGGTAATGGTGGCCCACTCGCCGTGCGGGATGTCGATGCCGGTGGTCAGCGCGATCGAAACCAGCAGCGCGAGCGCGACGCGAATTGCATGGAACTGCCTGGCCTGGCGGAAACGGCGGTTCGTATCGAACAGCACATCGGTGGTCTTGCGCAGGAGATCGAGCATGGTCGCGTGGCGGCAGGGGGCGAATGCCCAGTGTACGTCACGCCGCGTGGCCGCAAGCCGCGCGTTGGCGTTGCCCGCGAGAGATGGCGCGATGGCGCTTCGCTACCGCGGCGAGTGCGGGCTGCTTAGGCCCTTAGGCCCTTAGGCCGTTATCCACGCCTGGTTGCGCCACGACACGATTTCACTGGGCGGCGCGGCACCGCCGGGCGCAACGCCCTTGCGGTAGGCGAGCGTGAACAGCACCAGCGAGGTCCGGCGCGACGAATACCGGTCGCGCAGCGGCATGCCGGACCTGGCCGGCCAGCAGTGCGGCGGCAGCCGTCCGGCGCTTGCGTAGGCCAGGCCGCAATATCCCCAGCCGGCCGCAGATAACTGCCACAGCCATCGGAATCCTTCGGTGGGCGGGCGCAAGCGTGCGCGCATGCAATGTCCTCCCCTGGATGGCGGGCGCGAATGTGCGGTACGGGCAGGTCGCTTCGCGCGGGCGACGCGGCCTGCCTCGAATCCGTCCTGCCAACATAGCATCTGGCCCTCGCCCAGGGGAAGCTTCCTGCCGGCGCGCGTTGCGCCGTGTGCGCTTTACGCCAGCGACGAATCGTCGTCGAAGAAGCCACCGTCGTCGAGTCCGCCGGACAGCCCGCCATCGTCAAGGAAGCCGTTTGCCGTGGCCATATTGCTGTTGCCCGCGTCGTCGTTGCCGTAGTAGTTGTTGACGATGGTCTCGGACGGTGCCTGGCCCGAGCCCGACTGGCCGAGGAAGCCGCTGCCGCTGTTGTGGTGGAACAGGTTCTCGATGCCCTGGAACAGGAACGCGCCGCCAGCCACACCGGCCGCGGTAGTGGCGATGCTGCCCAGCGTGCTGCCGAAGCCGCCGCCGAGCAAGCCCGGGCGCGATGCCTGCACCGGCGCGGCTTGCGGCATCGTTTGTGGCATCGCTTGCGGCGCAGGCTGTTGCATGACTTGCGGCGCGGGTGCCGTCTGCATGGGCGTGTTGCCCCATGCGTTCTGCGCGCTGATGAAGCCACCATTGCCTGCGTTGGCCTGCGCGGCGGCGAGCTGCGCTTGCAGCGATGCGACCTGCGCCTGCGCCGAGGCGAGCGCGTGGTCGAGCAGCATGGCGCGCTGGACCAGCAGGTAGGCCGCGTCAGGCTGCCGGGCCACGGCTTCGGCGATGAGCTGCTGGGCCTGCGGGTCCCTGGCGCTGGCGCGGGCCTGCACAAGCTGGGTCAGAAAGGTTTCGAGTGCCTGCAGTTCCTGGGGGGCCATGAGTTTCTCCTGTCCGGGCGATCCGGTGCTTGGGTACGGGAGCAGTCTATGGGCTGAGACTTAAGCGAAACTTAAAGCGGGGGGCGATCGTCATGCTCTCGCTGCAACTGGATCAGGCGGCCGTTGACGCCACGCCCGTGGCAACGCGCCACAGCATCAGCATGGCCGCGGCCATGCTCACCAGCGCGAACAGGCGCTGCAGCCGTGCCGGCGGCGCCGCCGCGACGAAACGCCTGCCCGCCAGCATCGCCGCCACCGCGCCGAGCGCGAAGGGCAGGGCCATGCCCCAGTCCACGCGGCCCCGCGCGGTGGCCGCCGCGATGGCCCCTGCCGACACCAGCGCGATCACCGCCAGCGACGTGGCCAGGACGCTGCGCGCAGGCAGGTCTGTATAGCGGCGCAGAGCGGGCACGATGACAAAGCCGCCGCCCACGCCGAGCAGCCCGCTCAGCAAGCCGGACAGCGCGCCGATGGCGGCCAGCGCGCGGGCGCACGGACGCGTCCATAGCAACCGGCGACGCTGTGGCTGCAGCACGCACGGCGGTGGTTCCGTGGGCGCTGCCACCGTGCCGGCCTTGCGCAGGGTGCGCCAGGCATTGAGCCCGAGCACCAGCGCGAACGCCGCCATCAGCGGCGCATTCGGCAGCCACCCGGCCAGCGCCACGCCGAGCGGCGCCACGGCCATGCCGAGCATGCCGATCAGCGCCGCGGCGCGATAGCGCACGATGCCGTCGCGCAAGCCGAGTCCCGCGCCGACCGCGGCCGACATCCCCACCGCGATCAGCCCCATGGGCGCGGCCTGCGCGACGCCGAGATGCAGGCCGAACACCAGCATCGGCACGGCCAGGATGCCGCCCCCCGCGCCCGTGGCGGCCAGGATGGCGCCGATCACGCCGCCGAGCGCGGCGGTCAGGATAGTGGCTTCCATCGCGGGCTATCCGACCACTGCCGGCCGCACCAGCCACTCGCGGCCCTTGAGCATGCCCTCCCAGTAGAGCGACGGCAGGACGTTGGCCTTGAGCATCCACGCCGCGCGCGAAGGGCGCGTGCCATCGATGAACCAGTTCGGGAACGTCGGCTTGACCTTGCCGCCATAGACGAACTCGGCCAGCACGATCTTGCCGCGCTCGACCGTGAGCGGGCACGAGCCATAGCCGTCGTAGTGGGCCAGGCCCTGCGCGCGGCCCAGGCTGGCCAGCACGTTGTGCGCGACGATCGGCGCCTGCTTGCGCGCGGCGGCCGCGGTCTTCGCATTGCCGGTGTTAGTCACATCGCCGAGCGCCCAAATGTTGGCAAACGCAGGGTGGCGCAGCGTGGCCGGGTCGACGCCGACCCAGCCGGCGGCATCCGCGAGCGGGCTGGCCTTGATAAAGCCGGGCGCGCTTTGCGGCGGCACGACGTGGATCATGTCGAAGTCTTCTTCGACGTCCTGCGTGGTGCCGTCGGCCAGGGTGCGCACGAAGCGCGCACGCCGGCGCGCACCGTCGATGGCGGTCAGCCGGTGTTGCAGGCGCAGGTCGATGCCGTATGCCCGCACGTACGACATCAGCGCCGGCACGTAATCCGCCACGCCGAACAGCGCTGCGCCGGCGTTGAGGAAGCTGACACGCGTGGCGCCGAGCGTGCCTTTTCGCCGCCAGGCGTCGCAGGCCAGGTACATGGCCTTCTGCGGCGCGCCGGCGCATTTGATCGGCATCGGCGGTTGCGTGAACAGCGCCTTGCCGCCGCGCAGCGCGCTGACGAGCCGCCACGTGTAGGGCGCCAGGTCGAAGCGGTAGTTCGACGTCACGCCGTTGCGCCCCAGCGCGTGCGTGAGGCCTTCAATGCCGTCCCAGTCGAGTTGCAAGCCCGGGCAGACGATCAACTGCTCATAGCGGACGATGCGGCTATCGTCGAGCCGCACCTCGTTGCGCTCGGGGTCGAATGCGGCCACCGCAGCGCGTATCCAGCGCGCCTGCGGCGGAATGCAGTCCGCCATCGCGCGCACGGTGGCGGCGGCCTTGAAGACGCCGCCGCCCACCATGGTCCAGCCGGGCTGGTAGTAGTGGTGCTGCGCGGGGTCGATCAGTGCGATGTCCAGCCCCGGCTCGCGCGCGAGCAGACTGGCGGCCACGGCGATGCCGGCGGCACCGGCGCCGATGATGACCACGCGGTGCGTGCTGTCGATGACTTTGGCGGCCGGGGCATGGCCGCTACGTACGGCAGGGCGGGGATCTTGGGGGCGAGGATCCATGTTTGGGGCGTTCCTTGAGGGTAAATGCTGCCCGCCGCCGGCAGGCGGCGGAAGAGAGGCGGCCGGGCCGCAGGGCTTCAAACCGCGTTGAGCGGGATCTTCAGGTAGCGCACGCCGTTGTCCTCCGGCTCCGGCAGGTGGCCGGCGCGCATGTTGACCTGCACGGACGGCAGCATCAGCGCGGGCATGCCGAGCGTGGCATCGCGCTGCGTGCGCATGGCGACGAAATCGTCTTCGGTCACGCCGTCGTGGACATGCAGGTTGGCGCGGCGCTGCTCGGCCACGGTGGTGCGGAAGCACAGTTCGCGGCCGCCGGGCTGGTAGTCGTGGCACAGGTAGAGCTCGGTCTGCGGCGGCAGCGACAGGATGCGCCGGATCGAGCGGTACAGCGTGCGCGCATCGCCGCCCGGAAAGTCGCAGCGGGCGGTGCCGTAGTCGGGCATGAACAGCGTGTCGCCGACAAAGGCGGCCTGCCGGCTGCCGTCGCTGACGAGATAGGTCAGGCAGGCGGGCGTATGGCCCGGCGTGGCCAGCACCGTGATCTCCAGCCCACCGATGTTGAGGACGTCGCCGTCGGCCAGCAGGCGGTTGAACTGGCTGCCGTCGCGCGCAAACGCGGTGCCGGCGTTGAACATGGTGCCGAACACGTCCTGCACGGTGGTGATGTGATTGCCGATGGCGGTCATGCCGCCAAGTTGCGCCTGCAGGTACGGCGCGGCGGAAAGATGGTCGGCATGGACATGGGTTTCGAGAATCCACGCGACCGTGGCGCCGAGCGCCTGTACCCGCGCGATCAGGTGGTCGGCGCTGGCGGTGCTGGTGCGGCCGGCGCTGGCGTCATAGTCCAGCACGCTGTCGATGACGGCGCACTGGCGCGAGGCCTCGTCGAGCACGAGGTAGCTGACGGTACTGGTACGAGGGTCGAAAAAGCCTTCTACGGCAAGGCTGGGGGCCGAGGGGGTAGCTGCCAATTTTGTCTGCCAGTTGATGTTATGGGCCGTAGTAAGTCAATTTCCGTGCCTGCTGCGCCGCATGCTGGCGATCAGGGCGGTTTTTTTCAGGGTAATCAAGGAGAAAGAGATGCTGGGGCCGTTTGGGAGCGCCGCTTCCAGCGTGCGCCTATGGCATACTCCTCTGTCATATGGCAGTGATTGGCAGTCCGTGGCAGTGGATTGCCTACAATGATGGCGCCCCCGAAAACTTCCCCTTCCGAGACCGGCAATGCGCCGGTCCAGGCCGACGCGATGCGTCCGCTGATCGCCTTCCTCGAACATGAGGCGCAGCCGATGATCGTGCTCGATCCCGACTACAACATCGTCGCGGCCAATCCCGCCTACCAGCGGCAGTTCGCGCGCAACGGGACCCAGACCGTCGGCAGGAAGTGCTACCAGGTCTCGCACCAGTACGACGAGCCCTGCGACCGCGCCGGCGAGCATTGCCCGATGCAGAAGGCGCGCGAGACGCTGGGCAGCGACCGCGTCCTGCACGTTCACCACACGCCGCGCGGTCCCGAGCATGTCGATGTCGAGTTGCGGCCCATCGTGGGCGCCGACGGCAGCATCGTCGCCTTTGTCGAACGGCTCGATACCGTCAGGAGCGCGTCCGCACGCGTCAGCGAGGGCGGGCTGGTCGGACGCTCGCCCGCGTTCAACGCGGTGCTCGAACAATTGCATCGCGTAGCGCCGTCCGCGTTGCCGGTACTGCTGCAAGGGGAGTCCGGCACCGGCAAGGAGATGTTCGCGCGCGCACTGCATGACGCCAGCGATCGCGCCACTGGACCGTTCGTAGTGGTGGACTGCTCGGGCCTGTCTGAAACGCTGTTCGAGAGCGAGCTGTTCGGCTATGAGAAAGGCGCGTTCACCGGCGCGCAGTCGCGCAAGCCCGGGCTGGTGGAAACCGCGCAGCACGGCACGCTGTTCCTGGACGAGATCGGCGACGTGCCCCTGGCCATGCAGGTCAAGCTGCTGCGGCTGATCGAGTCGCGCACGTTCCGCCGCGTGGGCGGGCTGGAAACGCATGCCGCCGACTTCCGCCTCGTGGCGGCCACGCACAAGCCGCTGCAGGAGATGGTGGCGCAGGGCACATTCCGGCAGGACCTGCTGTATCGCATCAATGCGTTTCCGATCCACCTGCCTGCCTTGCGCGAGCGTTGGCAGGACATCCCGCTGCTGGCGCAGGCGCTGCTGCGGCGCGCGCTGCCGGTGGACCGTACCGTGCGCATTGATGACGACGCTGCGGCAAGGCTGAGCGCCTACGCGTGGCCCGGCAATATCCGCGAACTGCGCAACGTGCTGGAGCGCGCCATGCTGTTCGCCGATGACGGCGTGATCCGCGCCCGCGATTTGCCGCCTGAACTATTGCAGGGCCGGGCCACGCCGGTACGCGTGGATTCGCCGGGCGAGATCGCATGGCAAGGCCACGGCCGCACGCGCTGGCCCGACGATGCGGCGCTGCGCACGCTGGCGCTGGCATTCCCGGGCACGCGCAAAGCGCTGGCGGCACACCTGGGCTGCAGCGAGCGCACGCTTTACCGGCGGCTGCGGGCGCTGGGGCTGGAGTGAACCGCGGCTTTTCGCAGCGAGGAACCGTGGAGCGTCGTGAGGATGCTGGCAACGGTGGCGTGCCCCGTGTTTTCTCCCCGCTCCCGTTTATGGGAGAGGGGAGAAAACACCCGCAGCCGATGGGAGCGGGGAGCAACCACTTGTAGTCGTAGCGCAGTCCTTCACTCCATTGCCATACTTGGGCACTAGCATTGCCCCCCTGAGGGCCTGTGCCAGGCCCTGGCCGAAACCGGAACAAGCATGGGGAGCATGACATGACCAACCATGAAGAGGCGCTGATCCGGCGCATCCACCGCGAGGTGGCGGACCAGTACGACGAAGAGCTGGAACTCGAACTGGAGGATCGTGAATTCGTGACGGGCCCCGACGGCCAGGCCATGCTGGCCGAGGATGGACCCGATGAACGGGCGCACCGCCAGCGCTACTTTCACGAACTGTTCCGCCTGCAGGGCGAACTGGTCAAGCTGCAGAGCTGGGTAGTCAACAGCGGCCACAAGATAGTGGTGCTGTTCGAAGGCCGCGATGCGGCCGGCAAGGGCGGCGTGATCAAGCGCATTTCACAGCGCCTGAACCCGCGCGTGTGCCGCGTGGCCGCGCTGCCCGCGCCCAATGACCGCGAGCGCACGCAGTGGTATTTCCAGCGCTATGTGTCGCACCTGCCCGCGGCTGGCGAGATCGTCCTGTTCGACCGCAGCTGGTACAACCGCGCCGGCGTCGAACGCGTCATGGGTTTCTGCTCCGACGACCAGTACGAAGAGTTTTTCCGCTCCGTGCCGGAGTTCGAGCGCATGCTGGTGCGCTCGGGCATCCAGGTCATCAAGTACTGGTTCTCGATCTCCGACGACGAGCAGCACCTGCGCTTCCTGAGCCGCATCCACGATCCGCTCAAGCAGTGGAAGCTCAGCCCGATGGACCTGGAGTCGCGCCGCCGCTGGGAAGACTACACGCGCGCCAAGGAAATCATGCTGGAGCGCACGCATATCGCGGAAGCGCCCTGGTGGGTGGTGCAGGCGGTGGACAAGAAGCGCGCGCGGCTCAACTGCATCCATCACCTGCTGCAGCAGGTGCCTTATACGGACGTCGACCAGGAACCCGTGGTGCTGCCCAAGCGCGAGCGGCATGCCGATTATGTGCGCATTCCGGTGCCGCAGGACATGATCGTTCCGGAGATCTACTGATCCGGCTGCTGCGGTTCAGGCATTTTGAACGAGTCCGACAGCGCTTGCCGGCCCGCCGGCGGCGGTGGCGCGCTAGCATCAAAGGGTTTGCTGTCCGCTGTTTGCCCCCAAAGATGACCTTTGTCGTGACGGATGCCTGCATCCAGTGCCGCCACACCGATTGCGTGGAAGTCTGCCCCATGTCGTGCTTCCACGAAGGGCCCAACTTCCTGGCCATCGATCCTGACCAGTGCATCGATTGCTCGATGTGCGTGCCGCTGTGCCCGGTCGGCGCGATCTATTCGGAGCATGACCTGCCCGAGGACCAGCGCCATTTCGTGGCCCTCAACGCCGAACTGGCGCGCCGCGCGGACTGGCCGCCGCTGCTGAAGGCAAAGGGGCCGCTGCCCGGTCATGCGGACTGGGCCGGCCATCCGGACCGACTGTCGCTGCTGGTCAGGTAAGCCGCCCGGTTTCCCGTTCAGCGCCTTTCCGCGCGGTATTCCGGAAAGGCCTCGGCCAGCGTCAGCACCGTGCCGGTCAGGCTGCCGTCATAGCCGGGCAGTTCATTGACGCGCTGGCGGAAGCTCTCGCTCGTCAGCGCGCCCACGGCGTCAGCCAGTGCGGGGCTGGTCAGCTTCTTCTTTTCGATCGCGAAGAAATAGCGCTCCTTGAGCACCGGCACGAATTCCAGCCCGAAGCGCCGCGCGGCCGTCTCCACGCCAAAGCCCACATCGGCCATGCCGCTGCCGATATACGCAGCGACCGCCGCGTGCGTGAATTCGCCGTTGTTGTAGCCCTCGATCCGTGCCGGGTCGATGCCGCGCGCGGCCAGGATCAGGTCCAGCAGCAGCCGCGTGCCCGAGCCGACCTGCCGGTTGACGAAACGTACGTCGCTGCGCGTCAGGTCCTCCAGCGTGTGCAGGCCAAGCGGATTGCCCATGCGCGTGAAGAGCCCCTGGCTGCGCACGGCCAGGTGGATCAGGCAGTGCGTGTCGGGTTTCAGCCACGTCGTGAAGTGGCGAACCATGCCCTCCTCGAACTCGCCGACTGGCACATGGAAGCCGGCAATATCGCAGGCGCCTTCCGCGAGCGCGGCCACTGCCTCGACGCTGCCGCAGTATTTCAGGTCGTGCCGCACCTGCTGCTCATCGAGGAAATCGCGCAGCGCCGCCACCGCGAAACCGTGGCTCGCATGCAGCCGCACGACCGGGTCGGTCCTTTCCATCAGCTTCTTCAGCTCGATCTCCAGCTCGGACGCCAGGCTGTCCAGCGTCGGCGACAGCCGCGCGCCGATGCGCTTGCTGGCCCAGACCAGCTGCTGCGCCAGCGGCGTCAGCGCGCTGCCGCGACCACGGGTCTTGGCGATCAGCGGGCCGCCGAACAGGGATTCCGCATCGCGCAGGATGCCCCAGGCATAGCGGTACGACAGCGCCACCGCCTCGGCCGACTGGCTGATGCTGCCCGAGGTCTCGATGTGTCCCAGCAGCGCGACCAGGCGCGATACGTCCAGCGGTTCGGCGGCCGGGCTGTCATCGTCCCGGATCTGCAGGTGTGGCGAAATCGAGATGCGGATCATATGAAAAAAATAGCTTATTGAACCTCGGCAAACAACTACTTATAGTCGCTCCAACGGCCATAAAGCCGTGGTTATAGCCCGGTAAATAGGTCAAAAATAGCATATAACGGTCGCCCCGCCGAGGATGCGGCCCCCACAGGAGACGCCATGCCAGATACCGCCACCCCCGCTACGGCGCCGGCCGACGCGGCCCGCTCAGCGGCCATCGCCGCGATCGTGGCGGCGCGCCAGGACATGCCCGGCGCCCTGCTGCCGATCCTGCACGAGATCCAGGACACCCAGGGCTACATCCCCGACACGGCCGTGCCCGTCATCGCCAAGGCGCTGAACCTGTCCCGCGCCGAGGTGCACGGCGTGATCACGTTCTACCACCATTTCCGCCAGCAGCCCGCCGGCCGCCACGTGGTGCAGGTCTGCCGCGCCGAGGCCTGCCAGTCGGTCGGCGCCGATGCGCTGGTCGAACATGCCAAGCGCGCGCTGGGCTGCGATTTCCATGAAACCACCGCCGACGGCGCGGTCACGCTGGAGCCGGTCTACTGCCTGGGGCAGTGCGCCTGCGGCCCGGCCGTGATGATGGGCGAGCAACTGCACGGCTACGTCGACGCGAAGCGCTTCGACGTGCTGGTGCGCCAGCTGCGCGACGTCCAGCCCGCCAACGAGGAGGCCCAGGCATGAACGCCGCTGTCACCACCATCTTCGTCCCGCGCGACTCCACCGCGCTGGCCCTGGGCGCCGACGACGTGGCGCGTGCCATCGCACGCGAAGCCGCGGCGCGTGGCGAGTCCGTGCGCATCGTGCGCAACGGTTCGCGCGGCATGTTCTGGCTCGAGCCGCTGGTCGAGGTGCAGACCGATGCGGGCCGCGTGGCGTACGGTCCGGTCGGCGTGGGCGATGTGCCGGGACTGTTCGACGCCGGTCTGCTGCAAGGCAGCGCGCATGCGCTGGCACACGGCCTGACCGACGAGATCCCGTTCCTCAAGCGCCAGGAGCGCCTGACCTTCGCACGTGTCGGCATCACCGATCCGCTGTCGCTTGAAGACTACCGCGCGCATGAAGGCTTCGCCGGCCTGGAGCGCGCGCTGTCGATGGAGCCTGCGGCGATCGTGCAGGAAGTCACCGACTCCGGCCTGCGCGGCCGTGGCGGCGCGGCGTTCCCGACCGGCATCAAATGGAAGACCGTGCTGGGCGCGAAGTCCGCCATCAAGTACATCGTCTGCAACGCGGACGAGGGCGACTCGGGCACGTTCTCCGACCGCATGGTGATGGAAGACGATCCGTTCATGCTGATCGAAGGCATGACCATTGCCGGCCTCGCCGTGGGTGCGGAGCAGGGCTATATCTACTGCCGTTCCGAATACCCGCATGCGATTGCCGTGCTGGACGCCGCCATCGCCATTGCAACCGCGGAAGGCTGGCTTGGCGACGATCTGCGCGGCAGCGGCAAGCGCTTCCAGCTTGAAGTGCGCAAGGGCGCAGGCGCCTATGTGTGCGGCGAGGAAACCGCGCTGCTCGAAAGCCTGGAAGGCAAGCGCGGCGTGGTGCGCGCCAAGCCACCCCTGCCCGCGCTCGAAGGCCTGTTCGGCAAGCCCACGGTGATCAACAACGTGATCTCGCTGGCGACCGTGCCCGTCATCCTGGCGCGCGGCGCGCAGCACTACCGCGACTTCGGCATGGGCCGTTCGCGCGGCACGCTGCCGTTCCAGCTCGCCGGCAATATCCGCCAGGGCGGCCTCGTGGAAAAAGCCTTCGGCGTGACGCTGCGCGAACTGCTCCATGACTATGGCGGCGGCACGCGCAGCGGCCGCGCCGTGCGCGCGGTGCAGGTCGGCGGCCCTCTGGGCGCGTACCTGCCGGAATCGCGCTTCGACGTGCCGATGGACTACGAGGCCTATGCCGCGTTCGGCGGCGTGGTGGGCCACGGCGGCATCGTGGTGTTCGACGAGACCGTCGACATGGCGAAACAGGCCCGCTACGCGATGGAGTTCTGCGCGGTCGAATCGTGCGGCAAATGCACGCCGTGCCGGATCGGCTCGACGCGCGGCGTCGAGGTCATGGACCGGATCATCGCGGGCAACGAACCTGTCAAGCACATCAAGCTGGTGCGCGACCTGTGCGACACCATGCTCAACGGCTCGCTCTGCGCCATGGGCGGCATGACGCCGTACCCGGTGCTGTCCGCGCTCAATGAATTCCCCGAGGACTTCGGCCTCGCCCCCAACGCTGCCCAGGCGGCATAGGTCGACGCAAGCCGACTTCACGAACAGAACAACGGGAGACAACCATGGATTGCCGCGATGTGATCGACTTCGGCACCCCCGCCAGCGAATCGACCGAGATGGTCACCCTCGAGGTCGACGGCGTCAGCGTCACCGTGCCGGCCGGCACGTCGGTGATGCGCGCCGCGATGGAGGCGCAGGTCAGCGTGCCCAAGCTGTGCGCCACCGACAGCCTGAAGTCCTTTGGCTCGTGCCGCCTGTGCCTGGTGGAGATCGAAGGGCGCCGCGGCTATCCGGCCTCGTGCACCACCCCGGTGGAAGCCGGCATGAAGGTGAAGACGCAGAGCGACAAGCTGTCCGACCTGCGCCGCGGCGTGATGGAGTTGTATATCTCCGACCACCCGCTGGACTGCCTGACCTGCCCGACCAACGGCAACTGCGAACTGCAGGACATGGCCGGCGAAGTGGGCCTGCGCGAGGTGCGCTACAACGACGGCGGCCCCATCGCCACGCACACCGAGATGAAGAAGGACGAATCCAATCCTTACTTCACCTACGATCCGTCCAAGTGCATCGTCTGCAACCGCTGCGTGCGCGCCTGCGAAGAAACGCAGGGCACGTTCGCGCTGACGATCTCGGGCCGCGGGTTCGAATCCCGCGTGTCGCCGGGCACCAGCCAGTCGTTCATGGAATCGGACTGCGTGTCGTGCGGCGCCTGCGTGCAGGCCTGCCCGACCGCGACGCTGACCGAGACCTCCGTCATCAAGCTGGGCCAGGCGCCGCGCAGCGTCGTCACCACCTGCGCCTACTGCGGCGTGGGCTGCTCGTTCAAGGCCGAGATGAAGGGCAACGAGGTGGTGCGCATGGTGCCGTACAAGGACGGCAAGGCCAATGAAGGCCACGCCTGTGTCAAGGGCCGCTTTGCCTGGGGCTACGCCACGCACCAGGACCGCATCCTCAAGCCGATGATCCGCGCGAAGATCACCGATCCGTGGCGCGAAGTGTCGTGGGAAGAGGCCATCGGCTACGCGGCTTCCGAGTTCAAGCGCATCCAGGCCAAGCACGGCAAGGATTCGATCGGCGGCATCGTCTCGTCGCGCTGCACCAACGAAGAGGGCTATCTGGTTCAGAAGCTGGTGCGCGCCGCGTTCGGCAACAACAACGTCGATACCTGCGCCCGGGTCTGCCACTCGCCGACCGGCTATGGCCTGAAGCAGACGCTGGGCGAATCGGCCGGCACGCAGACCTTCAAGTCGGTCGAGAAGTCCGACGTGATCATGGTGATCGGCGCCAACCCGACCGATGGCCACCCGGTGTTCGCGTCGCGCATGAAGAAGCGCCTGCGCGCCGGCGCCAAGCTGATCGTGGTCGATCCGCGCAGGATCGACCTGGTCGATTCGCCGCATATCCGCGCCGATTACCACCTGCAACTGCGTCCGGGTACGAACGTCGCGCTGGTGACGTCGCTGGCGCACGTGATCGTGACCGAAGGCCTGCTGGCTGACGCCTATATCGCCGAGCGTTGCGAGGACCGTGCGTTCCAGCAATGGCGCGATTTCGTCTCGCTGCCCGAGAACTCGCCCGAAGCCATGGAGGGCGTGACCGGCGTCCCGGCCGACATGCTGCGCGGCGCCGCGCGTCTGTATGCAACGGGCGGCAATGCGGCCATCTTCTACGGCCTGGGCGTTACCGAACATGCGCAGGGCTCCACCACGGTGATGGGCATCGCCAACCTCGCCATGGCCACCGGCAACGTCGGCCGCGAAGGCGTGGGCGTGAACCCGCTGCGCGGCCAGAACAACGTGCAGGGCTCGTGCGACATGGGCTCGTTCCCGCATGAACTGCCGGGCTATCGCCACGTGTCGGACTCGACCGTGCGCGGCCTGTTCGAATCGGCGTGGAATGTCCAGATCAGCCCCGAGCCGGGCCTGCGCATCCCGAACATGTTCGAAGCCGCGCTCGGCGGCAGCTTCATGGGCATGTACTGCCAGGGCGAGGACATCGTGCAGTCCGACCCGAACACGCAGCACGTCGCGGCAGCACTGTCGACGATGGAATGCATCGTGGTGCAGGACATCTTCCTGAACGAGACCGCCAAGTACGCGCACGTGTTCCTGCCGGGCTCGTCGTTCCTGGAGAAGGATGGCACCTTCACCAACGCGGAACGCCGCATCTCGCGCGTGCGCAAGGTGATGCCGCCGAAGGCCGGCTATGCCGACTGGGAAGCGACCATCCTGCTGGCCAACGCGCTCGGCTATCCGATGGACTACAAGAATCCGTCGGAAATCATGGACGAGATCGCGCGCCTGACGCCGACGTTCTCCGGCGTCAGCTACAAGCGGCTGGACGAGCTCGGCAGCATCCAGTGGCCGTGCAACGCGGACGCGCCGGAAGGCACGCCGACCATGCACATCGACCAGTTCGTGCGCGGCAAGGGCAAGTTCATCATCACCAAGTACGTGCCGACCACGGAGAAGATCACGCGCGCATTCCCGCTGATCCTGACCACGGGCCGCATCCTGTCGCAGTACAACGTGGGCGCGCAGACGCGGCGCACCGAGAACGTCCACTGGCATGACGAGGACCGCCTCGAGATCCATCCGCACGATGCCGAGGAACGCGGCGTCAAGGACGGCGACTGGGTCGGCGTGCAAAGCCGGGCAGGGGAGACCGTGCTGCGCGCGATTGTCAGCGAGCGCATGCAGCCGGGCGTGGTCTACACGACCTTCCACTTCCCGGAATCCGGTGCCAACGTCATCACCACCGACAACTCCGACTGGGCCACCAACTGCCCCGAGTACAAGGTGACGGCGGTACAGGTAATGCCCGTGGCGCAGCCGTCCGCGTGGCAGAAGGAGTACCACGCGTTCAACGCGCAGCAATTGCAGCTGCTTGAAGCCGCCAGTGCCGATCCGGCCGCGGTAGGCTGACAGGAGGACCGCACCATGATGCGCTGCCTGAACGCGCCGGAACTCGAACCGGCGCAGCAAACCGACGGTGAGCCGGCCACGCACAGCACCTTTGCCGTAAGCCGCTGGCGCAACGGTGAACACGCGCTGAGCCCGGACGAGCTGGCCGAAGAGGTGCCCGTTGCGCTGGAGTACAACGGCATCTCGCATGCGGTGATGCTTGCCACGCCGGCGGACCTGGAAGACTTTGCGCTTGGCTTCAGCCTGAGCGAAGGCATTGTCTCCAGTCCGCGCGACGTGTACGACATCGAGGTCGAAACGCGCGAGCATGGCATTGCGGTCCGGCTGGAGATTGCATCGGAAGCGTTCATGGGTTTGAAGGAACGGCGCCGCTCGCTCGCGGGCCGCACGGGCTGCGGCCTGTGCGGAACCGAATCGCTGGAGCAGGTGATGCGCATGCCGGCTCCCGTGAAGACCGATGCGAGCTTCCATACCGAGGTGATCCAGGCCGCGTTCGTGCAGCTTCAGTTGAGGCAGGCGCTGCAGCGCGAAACCGGCGCGACGCATGCGGCGGCGTGGCTGCGCGCCGATGGCCATGTCGCGATGGTGCGGGAGGACGTGGGCCGCCACAACGCGCTGGATAAACTCGCCGGCGCGCTGGCGCGCAGTGGCGAAGAGATCGCCACGGGTGCGGTGCTCGTGACCAGCCGCGCGAGCTATGAAATGGTGCTCAAGGCTGCGTCACTTGGCGCCGGCGTACTGGCCGCCGTATCCGCGCCGACCGCGCTGGCCGTGCGGCTGGCCGAACAGGCCAACGTCACGCTGGCCGGCTTTGTCCGCGCCAGCGGCCACGTGGTCTACACCCATCCCCAACGCCTGCAACACGAAGCGAGCCTGGCATGAAGATCGATAACCTGATTACGATGGCCAACCAGATTGGCAGCTTTTTCGAAGCGATGCCCGATCGTGAAGAGGCGCTTGCGGATATCGCCGGTCACATCAAGCGGTTCTGGGAGCCGCGGATGCGCAGGGCTTTGCTGGGGCATGTCGATGCCGATGCCGGCGCCGGCCTGCTTGAGATTGTGCGGGAGGCGATGGGGCGGCATCGCGCGATGGTCGAATAAGGTCTTCTGGCGGGCGCCCCGGCATCGCGCGCCCACGCCCGCCATTGCACTACGACATCCCTGAGGCGAAGCGCTATTTCAAGCGCATCGGCTCCAGCAGCGCGCCGTCATATTCGCCGCGCGAAATCTTCCCCAGCTCCAGCATCCGATGCAGGATATACGCCTGCCGCTGCCGTGCGCGCCGCGGATTGACCACCGGATTGTTGGCAGACGGTGCTTTGGGCAGGCCGGCGAGCATCGCGCATTCCGCCAGCGTCAGCTTTCCGATCGGCTTGCCGAAGTAGGTCCGCGCCGCATCGGCAAATCCATACGCACCCTGCCCGAGGTAGATCTTGTTCATGTACAGCTCAAGAATCTCGTCCTTGCTCATCGCATGCTCGATCCGGTACGACAGCAGCACCTCGTAGAGCTTGCGCGTATAGGTCTTCTGGCGCGACAGGAAGAAGTTGCGCGCCACCTGCATGGTGATGGTCGACGCGCCCTGCGACAGTTCGTCAGAGAGATTGGCCACGCCGGCGCGGATCACGCCCACGTAGTCGATGCCGTCATGCAGGTAGAAGCGCTCGTCCTCGATGGCGACGACCGCGACCGTCAGGTCGCGCGGAAATTCGCGCAGCGGAACGTAGTCGGACGTGCTGCGGAACGCGGTCAGCGCATCGAGCGACGGTAGCTGCCGGTTGGCCACCAACACGGCAACGGTGGCGAGCAGCGCGCCGCCGACGATGGCTAGCACCAGCAGTTTGACAAAGGCGGACCAGAGACTTTTCATGGCGCGTATTGTGCCAGCCCGGCGCCGAAAGCGGCATGGCCAGCGGTTCGGCGCAATGCGGGAAGGCGGCAGGTGATGCATGCGCCGGAGTGATCTGAAATAATTGGGCCTATCGGCGGTGGCCTGACGTGATCGTATCGCCCGGCGCCCGGCGCGAACAGGTTGCGCCATGGAAGACAGAATAAGGAAAACGGATGATCAACCAATGGGAAAGCGGACTGCAACTTGAGACCGTCAGCAATGCGCGCGACCTGGGCGGTCTTGCCGGCGCTGGCGGGCGCCGTGTACGGCATGGCCGCTTGTACCGCAGCGGCAACCCGGCGCTTGCCTGCGGTGCCGATATCGAGCGGCTGCAGGGATTGGGACTCGACATGGTGGTGGACTTCCGCTCGCCGGGCGAGAAGTCGGCGGACGAAGCGTCGTTTGGCCAGCGCTTCAACTGGATCGCGATGCCGGTGCTTGAAGGCAGCATGGCGATGGATGTGCTGATGCCGCGCCTGCGTGAAAGCACGCCGGAGGACGTGGATGCATTCATGCTGGGTGTCTATCGTGATTTCCCGGTGCTGTACCGCGATGTCTTCCGCGAATTCATGCGCAACGCGCAGGCCGGCAAGACGCTGCTGTATCACTGCACCGCGGGCAAGGACCGCACGGGGTTTGCTTCGCTGCTGTTGCTTTCGGCGCTTGGCGTTGGGCAGGACGACATTCTTGCCAACTACCTTGAATCCAACCAGCGGAATGCCGCGTTCAATACGCAGGCGCTCGAACGCATGACGGGTCTTGGCATCCGGCCGGAGGTCATGATGCCGCTGCTGGAGGTACGTGCCAGTTACCTGGATGCCTCCATGCAGGCGATTGAAGGCGCCTACGGCAACATGGCGAGATATCTCTCCGACGGCCTGGAGGTCGATGTAGAAGGCCTCAGGCGGTATTACCTTGCGTGAGCGGGAGTCGGGCTTGCATGCACCGCCGTGCGCGCAACCCCGCCTCATAGGTTGCTACTGAGCCGCGCGCAGCGCAGCCGAGTCACCGCTGACACTTCCTCATCATCCTCGCCGTACTCAACGCGACAATTCCTTCTTCATCGGTCGGCAGCACCAATACCGGCACCCGGCTGCCATTGCTGCTGATCCGCTGCCCGTTCTCCTCATTGGCCGTCGAATCTAGACTTACGCCGAACAGCGTTTCCAGATGCGCGCAGATGCGCGCCCGCACCGCAGGAGAATTGGCGCCAATCCCAGCCGTGAACACCAGCGCATCCATCCCTCCCAGCGTAACCGCGAGCTTGCCGATTTCCTGCGCGGCGCGCAGCGCGTAAAAGTCCACCGCCATCCGCGCGCGCGGCTCGTCGCTGGTCAGCAGGACGCGCATGTCGCTGCTGACGCCAGACAACCCTTTGAGCCCCGATTCCCCATACAGCATCGACTGGATCGCATCGGCGGTCATGCCCTGCTGCGCAAGCCACAGCACCACACCCGGATCGATCGAGCCGCAGCGCGTGCCCATCGGCATGCCATCCAGCGCGGTCAGTCCCATCGTGCTGTCCACACTGCGCCCGCGACGCATGGCGCACAGGCTCGCGCCATTGCCGAGGTGCGCAACGATCACGCGTGCCTCGGCCAGGTCCGGCGCCACCTGGGTCAGGCGCCGTGCGATGTATTCATAGGACAAGCCGTGAAAACCATAACGCCGGATGCCCCGTTCGTAGTAGGAGTAAGGCAGCGCCATCACCTGCGCAAGCATGTCATGGCCGGCATGGAAGGCCGTGTCGAAGCACGCTACCTGCAGCAGGTCCGGCGCGGCCTTGCGCACGGCGCGGATGGCGGTGAGGTTGTGCGGCTGGTGCAGCGGCGCCAGCGGGATCAACGCTTCAAGCCGCGCAATCACATCATCGTCAATGCACACCGCCTGCGAGAAGTCGCTGCCGCCGTGCACCACGCGATGGCCGACGGCCACCGGCGGGTTATCGCGCAGGCCGATGCTCAACACCAACCGCACCAGGCGAAACGCAGCATCATGATCGGCAACCTGCGACACCGGAAAGGACTCGTCGGCGACGACATGGCCATCGGCCATGCTGGCGTGCAAACGCGGCGCGACGCCGATGCCCTCGATCTGTCCGTGCGCGCTCGGCACAGGGTTGATATCGGCATTTTCGTGCGCGGCTTCGGGCACGGTATAGACCGATACCTTGACGCTCGACGAGCCGGCATTGACGACGAGGATGACAGGATGATGGGTACTCACGCTCGATGCACTCCGCAAAGGGTTCGGGGGCGGCTCAGACGCTGACGGCAGCCTCGGCGCTGCGGCGCGCATGCGCAAGCCTCGTCGGCGGTGTGCAGGCTGCCCTTCATCGGTAGCTCGGCATCGCCGTTGCGCACGGCCCCGACCGCGAGCCGGGCCGATGCATGACTGTGTGGCGAGACATAGCAGTTCCGTTTGGCTTGGCTCGTTCGGCGCAACATGTTGCGCTGCGCAAGGCGCATCGGGCCCAGTATAGACCACGATTCACGCGTCCCAATGACGCGAAAACTGCGCTTTGCGTGCGCCGCAGATGCCAGGCGCTCGCCCACATGGCGCGGTTGCCATTGGAACAGCCCACTGGTACGCTTGTTTTTGCTGCAAAGCACAACGCGTCACTTCCGCTTCGTTCAAGGGGCGGCTTCGGCACACAATGACGCGCCTGACCCGATGCCAACAGAGGGAAGTGGAATGTCAGCTAGCGAATCCGTCAGCCTGTCCAACGACAAGCCCGGCCAGCCTGAAACCACCGGCGCATTGGCGCAGTTCGGCGCCTTCGCTCCATTCGCCGCGTGGCCCTGGGCCGCGCTCGAATACGGCGTGGATGCCTGGCAGCGCTCGGTCCTGCTCATGGACATCCTGCGCCAGCGCGGCAATGAGTCTTGCGAGCACGAACGCGAAGGCATGCCGCCGGTGCTCGTGTTCGAGCATGAGATGCTCGCCGACGCGCGCACGCTGCCCCAGCCGGTCAACTACGCGCTGCTGCGCATCATCCCGCCGGCCAGCATGCCGACCGACCCGACCAAGCGCCCCTTCGTCGTGATCGACCCGCGCGCCGGACACGGCCCCGGCATCGGCGGCTTCAAGGCCGACAGCGAAATCGGCATCGCGCTGCGCACCGGGCATCCGTGCTACTTCATCACGTTCTTCCGCGATCCGTGCCCGGGCCAGACCATCGAGGCCGTCGCCCGCGCCGAAGCGGGCTTCCTCCAGATCATCAACGAACGCCATCCCGATACACCGGGCAAGCCCTTCATCATCGGCAATTGCCAGGCTGGCTGGGCGCTGATGATCCTCGCGGCCGTGGCGCCGGATGCGGTCGGCCCGCTGCTGGTGGCGGGGGCGCCGCTGGCGTACTGGTCCGGCGTGCGGGGGACCAACCCGATGCGCTACAGCGGCGGCCTGCTGGGCGGGTCGTGGCTGGCCTCGCTGACGGCGGACATGGGCAATGGCCGCTTCGACGGCGCCTGGCTCGTGCAGAATTTCGAGCAGCTCAATCCTTCCAACACGCTCTGGAGCAAGCTCTACAACGTCTACGCCAAGGCCGATACCGAAGGTCCGCGCTTCCTGGAATTCGAGCGCTGGTGGGGCGGCCACTTCCTGATGAACCGGGAAGAGATCGACTGGATCGTGCAGAACCTGTTCGTCGGCAACCGCCTGACCGCCGGGCAGGTGCGCAGCGCCGATGGCAAGACCGTGGTGGACCTGCGCAATATCCGCTCGCCGGTGATCGTGTTCGCGTCGTGGGGGGACAACATCACGCCGCCGCAACAGGCACTGAACTGGATTCCGGACTTGTACGCGACGGACGAAGAGCTGGTCGCCAATGACCAGGTCATCGTCTACTGCCTGCATCCGACCGTGGGGCACCTGGGCATCTTCGTGTCGGCGGGCGTGGCCAACCGCGAGCATAGCGAACTGTTCTGCGCGCTGGACCTGATCGACGTGCTGCCGCCGGGACTGTACGAGGCCAAGATCGAGGACATCGCGCCCGGCACGCCGCACCGCAACCTGATCGAAGGGCGCTACCTGGTGCGCTTCGAGCGCCGCAAGATCGCCGACATCCTCGCGCTCGACGATGGCCGCGAGGACGAGCGTGCGTTCGAGGTGGTGCGCCGCATCTCCGAAGTCAACCAGCACCTCTATGACGCCTTCGCGTCGCCGATGGTGCGCGCGACATCGAACGAATTCACCGCGGAGGCCGCGCGCGCGCTCCATCCGTCGCGGCTGGAGCGCTCGGTGACCACCGACGCCAATCCGTGGATGGCGTGGATCGGCGCGCTGGCGCCGATGGTGCGCGAGCACCGCCATCCCGTCGCGCAGGACAATCCGTTGCTGACGATGGAGCGTGCGGTGTCGGCGCAGATCACCGCTGCGCTGGACCAGTACCGCGATATGCGCGATGCCTGGTACGAGCAGGTATTCGAAGCGATGTACCAGTCGCCGATGATGGCGGCGCTGGTGGGCTTGACGGCGCAGGCGCCGGTCAATCTGGAGTCGCCTGTGACGGTGCAACTGCGCAAGGAGCTGGCGCAGCTGCGCCTGCGCGATGCCGAGGCGGCCATCGCGCAGGGCGGCATGCGCGAAGCCTTCGTGCGCGTCCTGGCCTATGTGGCTGACGCCCATGCGGCGATCGAGGAACGCCCGTTCAACCTGCTGCGCGAGATAGCGCGCGAGCAGCCCGAGGGGCGTGGCGGCCTGACACTGGCCGAGTTCAAGTCGCTCGTGCGGCAGCAGACCTTCATCGTGCAGCTTGACCGCCAGCGCGCGCTGCATGCGCTGCCGCGGATGGTGCCGGAACAGGAAGAGCGCCGCAGGCTGATGATGGCCGCGCATCGTGTGCTGACCGTCAGCGCGCCGCTGGAGGGCGAGCGCCTGGTGCACTACCGCGAGGTGGCCGACGTGCTCGGCACCGACCACGCGCACGGCGGGGCGCAGCCTGCCGTGTTGCCGGTGGCTCCGGCGGCCAAGACTGGCAGCGAACGCTCGCGGGCCGCGCGTCCACAGGCAAGCAAACCGGCACGCGGCAAGCGCAGCGGCGGTGGCCACAGCGCGTAGCGCGGCACGTCACCGAGCATCAAGGCGATGCCTGTGCCATGCAGATACTGATTCGCGGCCTGCGCCGCAAGGTCACCGAAGCGATGCTGCGCGACCTGCTCGCGCAGCATGTGGCGGTCAACTCCGTGGAGATCATCCGCGAGGGCGATCCCGAGCGCCCGTGGGCCTGGGTCGATCTCGCGGTCGACCGGTTCACGGCGTGGAGCCTGCTGCGGCAGTTGGACCGGCACGTCTTTGCCGGCGGGCGCATGCACTGGTACATCCCCGTGCATCAGGAACACGATGCGCCGGCTGACGCTGCAAAGCGATTACCATAGCCGCATTCCGACTCTGACGCGCCGCCTTTGCACGGTGGCGCAACTCCGCCATGCTTGAACTCCAGGGAGCCATCTGGTTCCGCTCCGGCTCACACGACTGGGGCGGCAAGGACCGCATCGCGCTGCTGGCCGCCATCGGCGAGCACGGCTCGATCACGGCAGCGGCCCGTGCCGTGGGCATCAGCTACAAGGCTGCGTGGGACGCCATCGACGCCATGAACAATAGCGCCGGCGAACCGCTTGTCGTGCGCGCCGCGGGCGGCAAGGGCGGCGGCGGCACGCGCCTCACCGAACGCGCCGAGCAGCTGATCCGCACTTATCGGGCGCTTGAGGAAGAACACCGGCGCTTCGTCGCCCACCTGGGCCGCCTGGGCGACAGCGCGGCCGAAGACCTTAATGTAATGAGGCGTTTCATGATCCGTACCAGTGCGCGCAACAAGCTCTTTGGCAAGGTCGACAGCGTCCGTGGCGGCGCAGTCAACGACGAGGTGGTGCTGGCCTTGCCGGGCGGCCAGACCATCGTGTCGACCATCACGCATGAAAGCGTCGAGACGCTTGATCTGAAACCAGGCGTCGAGGCGTTTGCGCTGATCAAGGCATCGTCGGTGATCGTCGGCCTGGCGGAACCGGGCCTGCGCCTGTCCGCGCGCAACCAGCTTCCGGGCGTGGTGTCGCGGGTCGTGCCCGGCGCCGTCAATGCGGAGATCGTGCTGGATCTCGATGGCGGCGGCAGCGTGGCGGCCATCGTCACCAATGAAAGCGTGCAGGCGCTGGGCCTGGCCGAAGGCGTTCGCGCACTGGCGATCTTCAAGGCATCGGCCGTGATCCTTGGCGTGGTTGGATAGACAGGCACGCGTGCGCTGCGCGCGGCGCGTCGTCCATAATGTCGGGCTTCGACGCAAGCCCCGACATCCCCGTACATGGACGCCACGCTGGCCGGTTTTTCCCTTAGCTTGTCGCTGATCCTTGCGATCGGTTCCCAGAATGCCTTCGTGCTGCGGCAGGGACTGCGCCGCGAGCATGTGTTCTGGGTCTGCCTGGTCTGCGCATTGTCCGATGCGCTGTTGATCCTGGCGGGCGTGTCGGGCTTTGCGGTCATGATCCGCCAGCTTCCGTGGCTTGCGGCGGCCATGCGCTATGGCGGCGCAGCGTTCCTCATCTGGTATGGCGCGCGCAGCTTCCTGGCCGCGCTGCGCTCGTCGGCGGTGCTCGATCCGAGCCATGCCGAGCCCCGGCCGCTGCTGGGGACGCTCGGCGTCTGCCTGGCGTTCACCTGGCTCAATCCGCATGTGTACCTCGACACGGTGATGCTGATCGGATCGGTCTCCACGCAGTTCCATGGCCGCGAGACGCAGTTCGCCGCAGGCGCGATGTCGGCCTCGTTCCTGTTCTTCTTCGCGCTGGGCTATGGCGCCGCGCTGCTGCGGCCGGTATTTGCGCAGCCGCGCGCCTGGCAGGTGCTGGACGCGGTGATCGGCGTCACCATGTGGGTCATCGCAGCGAAGCTGCTGCTGGGCTGAACACGCACATCAAGGCAGAGGTACCCATGGCAAGGAATGTCGAAATCAAGGCGCGTCTGGAAAGCATCGGCGCCATCGAATCGCGTGTTGCGGCGCTGGCAAGCAGCGGCCCGGAGCAGATTGAGCAGGACGACACCTTCTTCCCGTGCCCCAACGGCCGGCTCAAGCTCAGGGCGTTCAGTGCCGATCGCGGCGAGCTGATCTTCTATGCGCGCCCGGACCAGCCCGGCCCCAAGGAAAGCTTCTACATCCTGTCGCCCACGGCATCGCCCGATACGCTGCGTGCGGCACTGGCTGCCGCACACGGCGAAGCGGGG
The DNA here is from genome assembly GCF_057073755.1 of Cupriavidus sp. C3SS-1. Lineage (NCBI taxonomy): Bacteria > Pseudomonadati > Pseudomonadota > Betaproteobacteria > Burkholderiales > Burkholderiaceae > Cupriavidus > Cupriavidus sp. C3SS-1. The sequence goes on from NZ_CP172699.1 coordinate 691,008, forward strand.
CGCGTGCGCAAGATGCGCACGCTGTACCTGGTGGGCCGCACGCGTGTCCACCTGGACCGCGTGGAAGGACTCGGCGATTTCCTGGAGCTGGAGGTGGTGCTGGCCGATGACGAGAGCGTCGCCGCTGGCGTAGCGGAGGCGCACGGCTTGCTGGACCAGTTGGGAGTGGGAGCAGGCGCCCTGCTGGAGGGCGCCTATGTCGATCTGCTGCGCGCGGCTCAGACCACGCCGGCGCGCAGCGGGGCGTAGACGGGCGGATGCTGGCGCGCAGTGCCGCTGCCGTAGATGCGGCCTTCGCGGATCTCCAGCACGTGTTCGCCGAGCGCTTCAACGTCGGCCGGGTCGTGCGAGATGACCACCATCGGCACGTCGAGGCTGGCCTGCAAGGCGCGCAGTTCCTGGCGCATGCGCTGGCGCAGCGCGGGGTCGAGTGCCGAGAACGGTTCGTCGAGCAGCACGATATCGGGCTTGGCCACCAGCGCGCGCGCCAGTGCCACGCGCTGCTTCTGCCCGCCGGAGATCTCGGCGGGATAGTTGCCGACGATCTCGCGCAGGCCGAAGGCCTCGATCCAGCGATCGCTCTCCGGATGCGTGGCGCCGCGGCGCGGATTGCGCCAGCTCTTCGACAGGCCGAACGCGATGTTCTGCCCCACGGTCAGGTGCGGGAACAGCGCATATTCCTGGAACAGGTAGGCGACGCGGCGCTCTTGCGGGCGCACGTTGATGCCGGCCTCGGCGTCGAACAGCGTGCGGTCATTCAGGACGATGCGGCCGGAATCCGGCATCAGCAGTCCGGCAATGGCGCGCAGTGTCAGGCTCTTTCCGGCGCCGGACGGGCCGAACAGCGCGATGCGGCGGCTGGCCGAATCGAAGGCGATGTCGAGCGCGAAATGCCGGTCGGCCGACACCATGCGCTTGCGGATACTGACTTGCATGCCCATGGCAGCCTCACTGTGCCGAACGCGCGCGCCGCACGCGTCCGCGTTCATAGATTTCGGCCGGATTGCGCGCCGCGGCCGGCACCAGCCGTCCCGCCACGACCAGGATCAGGATGCAGGTGACCGAGGTAACCAGCACCAGCAGGTTGGCGGTGTTGTCATCCCCGGCCTGTACCGCTTCGTAGATCGCGACCGAGAGCGTCTGCGTGCGGCCCGGCAGGTTGCCGGCGACCATCAGCGTGGCGCCGAACTCGCCCAGCGCACGCGCAAACGCCAGCAGCACGCCGGCAATGATGCCGCGCGCGGCAAGTGGCAGCGTCACGCGGAAGAAGATGGCCGCTTCCGGCACGCCGAGCACGCGTGCGGCGTTTTCGAGCTGGTGGTCGACGCCTTCAAACGCCGCGCGCGCCGATTTCAGCACCAGCGGAAAGGCGACGATGGTCGACGCCAGCACCGCGCCCTGCCAGGTGAATACCAGTTCGATGCCGAGCTTGCCAAGCCATTCCCCAAACACGCCGCGCCGGCCCACCAGCACCAGCAGGTAGTAGCCGAGCACCGTCGGCGGCAGTACCAGCGGCAGGGTCAGTACCGCGTCAACCACGTCGCGCGCGGGGGAGCGCCAGCGCGCCAGCGCATAGGCGGCGGCCACGCCGAGCACGGCATTGAGCGCGGTGGCCCAGCCCGCAACCTTCAGCGACAGCAGCAGCGGCACCCAGACAGCATCCATGGCAGGCATCGATCCCGATCAGGGTTTCTGGAAGCCATAGCGCGCCAGGATCGCCTGGCCTTCGGCCGACAGCACGTAGTTCACGAAGGCGGTGGCCTGCGTGTTCTGCTTCGTCAGGCTGGTCACGGCGATGGGGTAGGTCACCGGCGTGCGGCTGGGCACGCGCACGGCTACCTTGACCTTGTCGGGCATGAGCGCCGCGTCGGTGGCGAAGACAAAGCCCGCTTCGACCTCGCCACGCGCGACATAGTCCAGGCTCTGGCGCACGTTCTGCGCGAGCACGCCCTTGGCAGAGACGGCGTCCCACAGGCCCGCGGCTTCCAGCGCGCCCTTGGTGTAGCGGCCGACCGGCACCGAGGCCGGGTTGCCGAAGGCGATGCGCTTCACTTCGGGTTTGTTCAGGTCCTGCAGCGCGTGGATCTGAAGCTTGCTGTCGTTCGGCACGATCAGCACGACCTGGTTGGCGGCGAAGTCGCGGCGCGTGGCGTGGACCACGACTTTCTCGGCCTCGGCCTTGTTCATCGCTTGCTGGTCGGCGGAGGCAAACACGTCGGCCGGCGCGCCCTTGATGATCTGCTGCATCAGCACGTCGGACGCGCCAAAGTTGAGCACGACCTTGGTGTCAGGGTGAGCCTTCTCGAAAGATTCGGCCAGGGTCTTGAAGGCATTGGTCAGGCTCGCCGCCGCCGATACCACCAGATCGGCGCCGAATGCCGGCGGCGCGGCCAGCGCCAGGGCGGCCAGCGTGGCGCTGGCGAAATGAACGGCGCGGCGGCGCCACGCCGTGCCCGGCGTGCGGACGGAGCGGGAAGTGTGCATCGGAAGGTTCCTGGGAGCGCTGGGACGCGCGGATGGCTTCTGTGTACTGTCAGGCGCAATATACGTCTGTATATAGCGAGACGTCAATCTTGCCCCAGGGTTACGCGCATGGGTATTGATCTCGGCACAAGGGGAACATCATGCGCGGCGAATGCCGCACAGGCAGGACGGTAGAAGGCGCGCCGGGCCGGGCGCGCCAACAGGGTTCAGGCCGGTGGTGAGCCGTCCTTGAACATGGATTTCAGCTGCGTGCGCAGCTCAGGAGTGTCCTGATGCTGGTGCACCGCCACGGCATGCTGGACCGCGGCTTCGAGCAGTTCATCTTCGCTGTCGGCGCTGAGTGCAACCGTGCAGCCGATGTCGCTCGGGTACTCGCGGCAATCGACATACTTTCGTCCCATATTGCCTCCTGACGCCGGCCTGGTGGCCGGCGTTTTCCAGTATAGGGCGCGGGTTGGCAGGTTTTACAGGATGGGATTGAGCACCTTGCCGGTGGCCAGGAACGCTTCCAGGTTTTCCAGCGTCAGCGCGGTCATGGCGGCGCGGGTTTCATGCGTGCCGCTGGCCATGTGCGGGGCGAGCACGACGTTGTCCAGTGCCAGCAGCGCCTGCGGGACATTGGGTTCGTCGCGGAACACATCGAGGCCCGCGCCGCCGAGCCTGCCGTCGGCCAACGCCGCCACCATGGCGTCTTCGTCGATCACGCTGCCGCGCGAGACATTGACGAGGATTCCCTTGGGCCCCAGCGCCTCGATGATCTCGCGCGAGACCAGGCCCTCGGTTTCCGGGCCGCCCACGCAGGCGACCACAAGGAAATCGGACCATGCGGCGAGCGCTTTCAGGTCCGGTTCGAAGCGCCACGGTGCGCCTTCGCGCTGGCGGCGGTTGTGATAGGCGATCTCCATGTCGAAGCCGCCCGCGCGGCGCGCGACGATCTCGCCGATGCGGCCCAGGCCCAGGATGCCGAGCTTCTTGCCGGATACCCGCGTGGTCAGCGGAAAGCCGCCCTGCGGCCAGCGCTGCGCGCGCACGAAGCGGTCGCCATGGGCAATGCCGCGCGCCGCATCGATGAGCAGGCCGAAAGCCAGGTCGGCCACGCAGTCGTTGAGCACGTCAGGCGTGTTGCTGACCTGGATGCCACGGGCGCGGGCGGCGTCGAGCGCGATCGAGTCGTAGCCAACGCCGAAGCTGACGATGGCCTCAAGGCGGGGCAGCGCGTCGATCAGCGCGGCAGTGCAACCGTGCCGGGCCGAGGTCACCACGACACGTACCGCACCGCCATGCTCGCGCGCCCAGGCAAGCGGATCGGCCTGCTGCCACAGCGCAGCGGCGCTGAAGCGCTCCTGCAGGGTGAGGTTGGTTCGCGGCGCGAGCGGGCCGACCTGGAGGATGTGGAATGCGGACATGGGAGGGGAGGGTAATCGCGGGAAAACGGAACTGGCAATGGTAGCGCAGGGCTGCCAGCCTTGCCGTCCGCGGGGGAACCTGCTGAGCTATGCTGGCAACCTTGCCACCAACGTTGCGCGTATGCGCCCATGCGATGAAGACCCTCTATCTGGCCGGTTTCGATGTGTTCCGTGTGGATGCTGTCGAGTGGGGCCAACAGCTCAAGGCGCTCTGCGCGGAGTACGGGTTTGAAGGTCTGTATCCGCTCGACAAGGCGGCGCCTGTGGGGATGTCCGGGCCGGACACGGCGCGCTGGATCTATGACGCCAATATCGCGCTGATCCGGCACGCCGATATGGTGATGGCCAACCTGGGGGATTTTCGTGGCCCCGGGGAACCGGACTCCGGCACGGCCTTCGAGGTCGGTTTCGCCGTGGCGCTGAACAAGCCGGTGTGGGGCTACTACGGGGAGGATGGATCGCTGCGCGAACGCGTGACTTCCTCGGTCGATGAACTCGGACGTGCGCGGGATGAGCGGGGGTATCTGGTCGAGGACTTCGGATTGCCGAAAAATCTGATGCTGGCCTGCCCGGCCAGGCTTGTGCGCGGCGGTCCGGCGCAATGCCTGCAGGCGATGGCGGAGGCTGAGCGTCGAAGGGCGCAGCGGCGGGAGATTGGCGCGACCCAGTGGGACGCGGAAGACTGAATCCGGCAGGCAGGCTTCTTGCGTGGCCAGGGGAGCAACTTTCCCGGAGCCAATGAGCAGCCAGTCCTAACCACGTCCTGCCCGCCTTTGCGGGGCGCATTTTGCCGGTCGATACCGCCGTGGCGCAACGAGGCGCTAGACCGCATGTTCCTGACCCGAAGCTGCTCAGAGATTGCCTTATTGCCGCGACGGCCCTTGTGCACGGAATGACCGTCGCAACACGCAATGTTTCTGATTTCATCGCGTCAGGCGTCGATCTGCTTAACCCGTGGACGTGGGAACCATAGATCCGGTGCCAGTGGTATCCGGACCGGCCCCTTTTGTTTGCCTCTCACCGCCTCAACCCCATCACCCCGCGCGCAATATCCCCCGCCGCCGCCCCCAGGATCTCCCGATAAGCCGCCACCACGCCTTCGACCTCTCCGGGCGCAGCCAGGTCCGATTCCGTCCGCCCGCTCACCACCTTCCCATCCGGCAACCGCCGCACGGTCCAGTTGATCGTCGCCCCGGCGCGCTGGCCGATATCGGCATCGAGCCGCACCACATCGGTGGTGATCCGGTAGACCGGCGTCACATCAGACAGCCCTTGCTGGTAGGTATCCACCGCCCCCAAACTCGCCTGCAGCCGTTGCGACAGCGCGTCGCGCATCTCGTCGGGCAGCGGCGATGACCATCGCGACAGGTCCAGCAGCTTGAGTCCGACCTCATTGCCATTGCGGGTGTCGCGCACCACGAGCTGCGGCCGGTTCAGGCGTTCGGGCACGCGCACCGGGGCGACTTCGATCCAGAGCGGTTCGATGTTGGTCACAGCCGGCATTGCAGCGCTTGCAGCGGCGGCGGGCCCTTGCGCAAGCGTGTAATAGCGCGGTTCCGGCGAGGCGCAGCCCGCCACCAGCGTGGCGACGAGCAGGGCGGCCACGGCACATGCGCGCGTGGCATCGGTACGATTGATCATTCTTTCTCCGTCTTGCCGCGCAGCAGCGCTTCAGGATGCCGTTCGAGATAGTCGGTCAGTATGCGCAGCGACGTCGCGGTGCGGGTCAGTTCCTGCACCATGCGGCGCGCATCCTGCTGCAGCGGCGCGTCGGAGGACAGCGTGCCGTTGGCGGTCGACAGCGTCTTGCGCGCGTCCTGCAACGCGGCCAGCACCTGCGGCGCGACATCGCCGTTGAGTTGCTTCACCAGCGCGTCGGCGCTCGCCAGCGTGGCATTTAGCGCCACCACCGATTGGCGCAAGTCCTGTCCGATCTGGTCGAACGGCACCTTGTCGATCCGGTTGACGATATCGCCGACCTGCGCCTGCAACTGGTCGAACGTACCCGGCGTGGTGGCGAATTCAGGAATCGGCGCGTTCAGGTCGACGTTGGCCGGCGGTGCCTTCGGGAAGAAATCCAGCGCCACGTAGAGCTGCCCGGTCAGCAGGTTGCCGGTGCGCAACTGCGCGCGCATGCCGCGCTTGAGCAGGCCCGCGATGATCTCGTGGCGGCGGGTCGGATCCTGCACGTCGCGTTCGCGGAAGCCCATGCGCGACGGATACAGTTCCACCACCACCGGCATGCGGAACGCTTTCTTGTCGCGCTGGAACTCGATGCCGATGGAACGCACCTGGCCCACGATGACACCGCGGAAGTCCACCGGTGCACCCGGCGAGAGGCCGCGCACAGACTGGTCAAAGTTGAGCACCGCCAGCGTAGGCGCCAGCTCCTCGGGCTCCTTCATGGCTTCGGTCTGGTCGCTTGCCAGCAGGAACTGCGTGTTCTCCGCAGCCCCGTCCGTCGCGCTGGTGCCCTCGGGCGCCTGGAAGGCGACGCCGCCGAGCAGCACGGTCACCAGAGATTGCGTGGACAGCTTCAGGCCCGACGCATCCAGCTTGAGGTCGACCCCGCTGGCGTGCCAGAAGCGCGTATCGGCGTTCACCAGCTTGTCATAGGGCTTGTTGACGAATACGCGCAGGGTGATGTCGCGCCCGTTCGGATCGAGCTGGAAAGCCACCACCTGGCCCACCTGCACTCGCCGGTAATAGACCGGCGAGCCGATATCGAGCGAGCCCAGGTCCGAGGCGCGCAGCACGAACTGCTTGCCGGACGAGTCCGATGTCACCACGGGCGGCGCTTCGAGTCCCTTGAAATCGCGCGTGGTCTCGGTGGACTTGCCCGCGTCCACGCCGATGTATGCACCGGACAGCAGCGTTTCCAGGCCCGATACGCCGCTCGCGGCAAAGCGTGGCCGCACCACCCAGAAGCGCGTGTCGGCCACGGCGAAGTTTTCCGCATCCTTGGTCAGGTCGATCACGGCCAGCACGTGCGAGCGGTCGTGCGCGAGCCGCACCGACTTGACCAGGCCGATATCCACGTCCTTGTAGCGCACGGCCGTCTTGCCCGGCGTCAGGCCTTCGGCCGAGCGGAAGCTCACGGTGATCTCGGGCCCACGCGAGGAAAGCGTGTGGACCAGCAGCGAAATGCCGACCACGGCGGCGATGATGGGGATCAGCCAGACCAGCGAAGGCAGCCAGCGCGCCCGGCGGCGGCGTTCGGGTTGCGGCAGCCCCGGCGGCGCGGGCGGAAGGTTGTCAGTGTCAGGCATCTTGTTGTTCCAGCGAGTCCCACAGCAGGCGGGGGTCGAAGCTCAGCGACGCGAGCATGGTGAGCACCACGACCGAGGCAAAGGCCAGCGCGCCGCCGCCGGGGATGATGGTGGCCAGCGCCCCGGCCCGCACCAGCGAGGCCAGCAACGCCACCACGAATATGTCCAGCATGGACCATCGGCCGATCACCTCGACCAGTCCATACAGCCTGGTCCGCTGCCGCAGGCGCCAGGTCGAGCGCATGTGCACGGACACCAGCAGCAGCGTCAGGATCGCCATCTTCAGCAGCGGCACGATGATGCTGGCGATCAGCACGATCCCCGCGAGCAGGTGCGAGCCCGACAGCCACAGGTAGATCACGCCGGACAGGATGGTGTCCTGCTGCGTGCCCAGGATGGACTGGGTCACCATCACCGGCAGCAGGTTGGCGGGAATATAGAGCATGTAGGCCGACAGCAGGAACGCCCACGTGCGGGCCAGGCTGTCGGGCTTGCGGTGGTGCAGCGTGGCGCCGCAGCGCGGGCAGGGCTGGCCTTCGAGCGCGCGCGGGCTGACCAGGTCGCAGGCGTGGCACGACACCAGGCCCAGTCGCGCGGCCGTGGGCACCTGCGGCAGCGGCGTGCGCTCGTCGTCGTCGGTGATCTCCTGCACCACGCTGCTGGCGAACTGGCGCGAGCGTTGGAGATGCTCGCGCGCGCCGGTCAGGCGCGGCAACTTGCGGCGCGGTGGCTGAGTATCGCTCATCGGACGGCTCCGTCCGCGTCCGTGTCCTCGGCCGCTTGCGGCGATTCCAGGTAATGCCACAGGTCGCGCGGATCGAACGACAGCATGGCCGCCAGCACCACCACCAGCGCGCCGAACGACCACAGCGCGATGCCGGGCAGCACCTGCGCCATGCTCGACAGCTTCACCAGCGTGACCAGCACGCCAATCATGAACACTTCGATCATGCCCCACGGCCGGGTCTGCCGGATGCCGCGCACGATGCGGTCAAAGCCCGCGGGCATGCGGTGGCCCGTCATGGGCACCAGCAGGTAGACCATCATCAGCATTTCCGAAAGCGGGAACAGGATGGTGGTGGCGAACACCAGCGCCGCCACCAGCGACATATGGTCGGCATAGAGCGCCTGCACGGCGCCCAGCAGCGTGGTCTGCGTGCGCACGCCTTTCAGGTCCATCTCGACAATCGGAAAAGCGTTGGAGATCAGGAACAGGATCAGCGCGGTGATGACCAGCGGCAGCAGGTGCCGGTAGGTGCGCGCGCTTTCGCGGTACAGCTGGCCGCCGCAGCGCAGGCATAGCGCGCGTTCGCCCCGCGCCAGCGGAGCGCGCTGGTACACCGCGTCGCAGTACTCGCAGGCGACCAGTCCGTGCAGCGTGCTTGCGTCCAGCGGGGTGCCGGTGTCGCCGTGTGCCATGCGTCGCACTCAGCCGGGACGCTTGCCCGGCGCGACCGCCGGTGCGTCGGGGTTGTCGACCAGGGCTGGCGGCGGGCTCTCCGCCGGCGCTGGCCCAGCGGCTTCCGCGCGCCGCACGGCTTCGATCTGCGAACCGACGGTCCAGTCGCGCAGCAGCGCGTAGGCCACGGCGAGCAAGGTCGGGCCGATGAAGACGCCGAGGAAGCCGAACGCCAGCGCGCCGCCCAGCACGCCCATCATGATCCAGATGAGCGGCATGCCCGTGCCCTTGCTGATCAGCAGCGGCTTGACGACGTTGTCGGCCATGCTGACCACGCCCACGCCCCACACCACCAGGAAGATGGCCCAGCCCGTGTCGCCGGCGTGGTAGAGCCACAGCGCGGCCGGCAGCCAGATCAGCGGCGGCCCCACCGGGATCACCGACAGGAAGAAAGTCACGAAGCCGAGGATGGCAGCCGCCGGCACTCCCGCGATCCACAGGCCGATGCCTTGCAGCACCGCCTGGATAAACGCCGTGCCCAGCACGCCGTAGACCACGCCCTTGACCGTGCTGCCGGCCAGTTCGAGCAGGTGGTCGGCACGTTCGCCGGCAATGCGGCGCATGCCGGCGCGCAGCCAGGCGACTGCGTATTCGCCGCCGGTGTAGAAGAAGAAAGCCAGGATGATCGACAGCGCCAGCTGGCCCAGCCCTGCGCCGATCGACAGGCCGGCACCAAGCAGCACATGGCCCACCGGCGCGATCAGCTTGCGCAGGTTGGCGACCATGTCAGAGTCGGCATGGATCACCGACTCCCAGGTCGTGTGCAGGTAGCCACCCACATAAGGCAGGCTGCTGAGCCAGTCGGGAAGCTGCGGGATGCCCTGGTCCGTGTAGCGGTCCACCAGGCCGGTCAGTTCATCGATATGTGCGGAAAAGCTCGCGCCCGCGTAGACAAACGGGCCAAGCACGATCACTGCGGCAAGCACCACGCAGATCAGCGCCGCCAGACTGCGCCGGTTGCCCAGCCAGCGCGACAGCACGGTATAGGGGTACCACGAGCTGAATGCCAGGATTGCACCCCACAGCAGTGCCGTGGTGAACGGTGCCAGCACCAGCAACGAGCCGCCGATCAGCACGACCAGCGCGAACACGGCGGCGATCTTTTCAATCAGTTGGCCGGAATTCATGACTTCTCCAACTCCGCCGGAGTGACGGAAACGGCGTAAATATAGCTTACGTCAGTCCCGACGGCGGCGAGCGGGGCATTTCAGGTGCGGGGGCAGGCACTCGCACGGAGATGGCCGGGGTACAGCCCACAGTGCCACAGCTGTAGGACATGCGCCAGCACGGCCTCCTAACGCAAACGGGCGCCTTAGCGCCCGTTTGCGGTTCAGGAAAGCGCGACAGGTCAGGCCGTAGCGCTCATCACGCCGTCCTTGAGCAGCGCGGCAACCAGGTCCGACTGCGTCACCATGCCGACCAGGTGGTGGTGATCGTCGATGACCGGCGCGTGGTGCAGGCCGCCGTCGCTGAAGGCCTGCGCCAGCTCGACCATGGGCTGGTCCGCGCGCGCGGTGACCACGGCGCGGGTCATCAGGTCGCGCACGGTGCCGGCCAGGCGGCGGGCACCGGTGTCGCGCTGCGCCGCGAAGAAGTCGCTCTGGGTAATGATGCCCAGGAGCTTGCGATGATCGTCGACCACCGGGAGCGCCTTGATGCGGTGCCGCGAAAGCAGTTGCGATGCCTCGGTAGCCGCTTGCTCGGGGCGCACCGTCACCACGTCGCGCGACATGATGTCCGAGATCAGCACGTTGCCGAAGCGGCGGCGGTAGGCGCGCAATTGCGCTGCCACCAGGATCGCTTCCAGGTCGTCTTCTTCAATGTCGAGGAATTCGCCGCGTGCCTGAAGGGCGTCGTGCAGGTCGGCGCGCGTAAAGCCCACGCGCTGTCCGGGCGGCACGTCGCTGGTCAGGTGCTGCACCGGCGGCTCGGGCGGGCGGTGCGGATAGCGCCGCCGCGACAGGTTGTTGAAGGCCAGCGCCATCAGCAACAGCAGCATGGAATTGAACAGCACCGGCACGACCACGAAGCCGAAGCCCAGCGCACTGACCGCGGGGCCGCCAAAGACGGCGGTGATCGCCACCGCGCCGCTGGGCGGGTGCACGCAGCGGAACTGGAACATGACGGCGATGGCGACGGCCACTGCGGTGGCCGCAGCCAGGCCCTGGTCGGGAATCCAGCGCGCGCAGGCCACGCCGACCAGCGCGGCAAACAGATTGCCGCCGATGATCGACCACGGCTGCGCAAGCGGACTCGAAGGCACTGCGAACAGCAGCACCGCAGAAGCGCCCATCGGCGCGACAAACCAGGGGTTGAAGCCGCCCAGTGTCTGGTGGCTGATCCACTCGGTCAGGAACAGGCCCAGCAAGGCACCGAAGCAACTCTTGATGCGCTCGATGCGATTGGCCGATACCGGCAGGGGAACAAAAGTGCGGAGCCAGGCACGGGCGTTTTGTGCCAGTGCAGCGACGGCGGGGGCGGAAGGCATTCGGGACGGGGGGCGCGTTGGAATGGTCGTCGTAATATATCACGGAGTGATATATTTGGCGGCCTTTGGCAAGATCCATGTCTGGCGGATGTCCGCGTTGATTCTTGCCGCATCGCACAAGAATCCAAGGAGCCCCCATGCATACCGAAAAGAGCGACTATGCCGTCAGCCAGCGCCTGTTGCTGCTGTGCGGCATCGCGTTGCTGATCGGCGTGGTCAGCACGCTGGCCGCCGATGTCCTGCTGAAGCTGATCCGCTTCTTCACCAACCTGTTCTTCTACCAGACGCTGTCGCTGGCCGAACGTTCGCCCGCGCACCATACGCTGGGCGCTTGGGTCATCCTCGTGCCCGCGGTAGGCGGGCTGATCGTCGGCCTGATGGCGCGCTACGGCAGCGACAAGATCCGCGGCCACGGCATTCCGGAAGCGATCGAGGCCGTGCTGTTCGGCAAGAGCAAGATGTCGCCGCGCGTGGCGGTGCTCAAGCCACTGTCGTCGGGCATCGTGATCGGCAGCGGCGGCCCGTTCGGCGCGGAAGGGCCGATCATCATGACGGGCGGCTCGCTGGCGTCGCTGCTGGCCCAATACCTGCACCTGACCGCCGGCGAGCGCAAGTCGCTGCTGGTGGCGGGCGCCTGTGCCGGCATGACCGCGATCTTCGGCACGCCGGTGGCGGCGTTGCTGCTGGCGATCGAACTGCTGTTGTTCGAACTGCGCCCGCGCAGCCTGCTGCCGGTGGCACTGGCCTGCGCGGTGGCCGGCTTCATGCGGCCGTTCTTGTTCGAGGCCGGCCCGCTGTTCCCGCTGCAGACCGCGCCGGTGGGCGCGGTGGCGCTGGGTTCGTGCCTGGTGGCCGGGCTGTTGTGCGGGATCGTCGGCGCGGCGCTCACGCTGGCGCTGTACCGGACTGAAGACGCGTTCTCGCGCCTGCCGGTGCACTGGATGTGGTGGCCCGCGATCGGCGGCCTGCTGGTCGGCATCGGCGGCTACTTCGAACCGCGCGCGCTCGGCGTCGGCTACGACGTGATCGGCGACCTGCTCAACAACCACCTGGCCCTCAGCGTGGCAGTGGGTTTGCTGGTGGTGAAGGCCCTGATCTGGATCGCGGCACTCGGTTCGGGGACCTCGGGCGGCGTGCTGGCCCCGTTGCTGATGCTCGGCGCGGGCCTGGGCACCGTGCTGGCGCCGTGGCTGCCGGGCGGCTCGCCGCAGATGTGGGCGCTGGTCTGCATGGCCGGCGTGCTGGGCAGCGTGCTGGGCGCGCCGCTCACCGCCATCGTGTTCGCGTTCGGGCTGACGCACAACACCGAGGCGCTGCTGCCGCTGCTGCTGACCACCGCGGTCGCGTACGGCTTCTCGGTGCTGACCATGAAGCGCTCGATCATGACCGAGAAGATTGCGCGGCGCGGCCTGCATATCTATCGCGAATACGGCGTGGACCCGCTCGAGCGCGCCCATGTGGCCGAGCTGATGACGCGCGAGGTCATCGCTATCGAGGCAGACCTGCCGGTGGCCGACGCGACAGCGCGCTATTTCGGCGAACATGCGGCGCACCGCGCCTATCCGGTGGTGTCGGATGGCCGCGTGCTGGGCATGCTGGATCGCGCCACAGTGCGCGGCGCCTCCGCGGGATCGGCGCCGACAGACCTGCGCTGCCGCGACCTGCTGGTCGCGCAGGCCCAGGTGCTGGTGCCGTCCCAGACCGCGCGCGCGGCGGCCGGCAGCATGGCCGCGTCGAGCGTGGCGCGGCTGCCCGTGGTGGAAAGCACCGACACCATGCGTCTGATCGGCATTGTCTCGCTGCGCGACCTGCTGCGGCCAAGCGGCCAGGTGTTCCATGAGGAATTCAGCCGCGAACGCCTGCGCGGCGCCGCGACGGCCAAGCTGAGCGCTACGGGCTAAAGCTTGTAGGTCGACAGCAGGATGCTGGTCTCGGTGGCGCCGATGCCATCGATCAGCCGGATGCGGTCCAGCGTGCGGTCGAATGCTTCGAGCGTATCGGCGCGCAGTTCCGCGATGATGTCCCAGCGGCCATTGGTGGTGTGCAGCGCCTGCACATTCGGCTCGCCGCGCAAGGCCTGCAGCACGCTGCGGGCCTTGTTGCCTTCCACTGCCACCGTCATCCACGCGCGGATGCGGTGCGGCTCGGCGTCCGGCCGCAGCCGCACCGTATAGCCGACGATCAGGCCTTCCTTCTCCAGTTTGTCGATGCGGTTCTGCACGGTCGCGCGCGACACGCGCAGCGCCTGCGCGAGCGCCGTGACAGGCATGCGCGCGTTGTCGCGCAGCAGGGACAGCAATTGGTGATCGATGGCATCCATGGGGGCTTGGCGTTTCGCTGGTGAGGGTTAGCGTTTTGCGCATTCGATGCGGCAATTTGCGCAAGTTGCTGGCTATTAGTTAACACCGGCCGGCACCAGAATGCAATCGAACAACCACTGCCCAGCAGCCCGCCACCGACGACCCCAAGGAGCCGCCGTGATCACCACCCCTACCATCCTGCTTGTCGAACCCACGTTCTACGATGTGTCCTACAGCATCAACCCGTGGATGGATCCGCAAGCCTGGGCGCGCGATCCGCGCGGCATGCACCGCAACGCCAGCCGCGCCTTTGACGCGTTGCACGATGCGCTGCGCCTGTCCGGCTTCACGGTGGAACTGGCGCCGGGCTTCCCGGGCGTGCCGGACATGGTCTTCCCGGCCAACGCCGCGGTGGTGCTCGATGGCCGCGCCGTGCTGGCGCGCTTCCGCTACCCGCAGCGGCGCGGCGAAGAAGCGCCGTTCGCCAGCATCTTCGAAAGCCTGCGGCAGCGCGGGTTGGTCGATGAAGTCATGCAACTGCCGGCCGGCTGCTACCAGGAGGGCGCGGGCGACTGCATCTGGGACGCGAGCCGTGGCCACTTCTGGGCCGGCTTCGGCCCGCGTTCCTCGCGCGAGGCGGCCGATGCCATGTCGGCCCGCTTCGCCCGCGAAGTGGTGGCGCTGGAACTGGCCACCCAGCACAGCTACCACCTCGACGTCTGCTTCTGCCCGCTGTCGGGCGGGGATGTGCTGTACTACCCGCCGGCCTTCACCGAAGCGTCGCTGCGCGAGTTGCGCGCGCGCGTGCCGGCCAGCCTGCGCATCGAGGCGACCGAGGATGACCTGCGCCACTTCAGCGTGAATGCCGTCAACCTGCACGACCAGGTGGTGATGACCCGCACCACGCCGCACCTGCGCGCCGAACTTGGCGGGCGCGGCTACCACCTGCGCGAAGTCGACCTGTCGCCGTTCATGCTGTCCGGCGGCGGCGCCTATTGCATGACCTTGCGGCTGGACCGCGGCAGCGGGGCGGTCAACACGACCCGCGCGGCAGCGTGAACGGGCACTACGGAGAATCTGGGAGTCCACCATGAAAGACACCGCCATGACCCGCTTCCTGGACGCCACGGACGTCGCCAGAATGGTTGGCGCCATCGGCGTGCCGGCGGCCCTTGCGCAGCTGGCCGAGCACGTGCGCCAGGATTTCCTGCGCTGGGAACAGTTCGAGAAATCGGCAAGGCTGGCAAGCCATTCGCCGCTAGGCGTGATCGAGCTGATGCCCGTGAGCGACGGCGTGCAGTATGCGTTCAAGTATGTGAACGGCCATCCGCGCAACGCGCGCTTCGCTATGCCGACCGTGATGGCTTGCGGCATGCTGGCCGAGGTCGAGACCGGCTTCCCGCTGATGCTGGCCGACCTGACGCTGGCCACGGCGCTGCGCACGGCCGCCACCGCGGCGCTGGCCGCGCGCGCCATGGCACGGCCCGACAGCACGGTGATGGCCCTGATCGGCAACGGCGCGCAGGCCGAGTTCCAGGCGCTGGCCTTCCACGCCATGCTGAACGTGCGCGAAGTCCGTGCCTATGACATCGACCGCGACGCCACCGCGCGGCTGGCACGCAATCTCGCGGGCGTTCCGAGCCTGACCATCGTTCCTGTTGATAACGTGCAGGCCGCGCTGGACGGGGCGGACATCGTCACCACCGTCACCGCCGACAAGACGCGCGCGACGATCCTGACGCCCGACATGGTGCGCCCTGGCATGCACCTGAACGCCATCGGCGGCGACTGCCCGGGCAAGACGGAACTGCACGCGGACATCCTGCGCCGGGCGCGCATCGTGGTGGAGTACGAACCGCAGACGCGGCTCGAAGGCGAGATCCAGCAACTCGCGCCCGATGCGCCGGTCACCGAACTCTGGCAGGTGCTGTCAGGGCGCGCACCGGGGCGCGCGGTGGGGCCCGATGCCGCGGACGAAGTGACGATCTTCGATTCGGTCGGGTTTGCACTGGAAGACTATTCGGCCCTGCGCTGGCTGTATGCCACCGCGCGTGCGCGCCATGCCGGACGGCACATCGAGCTGGTGGCCCTGCCGCGGGACCCGCGCAACCTGTTTGGCTGGATGATGGAAGCGCAGGCGCCGCACACGGCGGCATCGCGAGAAACGGTTCTGGCCTGATCGGCCTGCGCCGCGGGCAATCATGGCGGGGGCTTCAGCCCCCGCGGCCCATCATCAATTGCGCGCGCAGGAAGCCCTTGACCTCTTCGAGCGAGGGCGTTTTCAGGAACACCATGATGCCCCAGTGCTGCAGCGCATCGGCCACGCCGTCGTAGGCCTGGCGGTTGGTGATCACCGCAAAGATCACGTGCAGGCTGGAGAAGAAATTCTGGAGTTTTTCGATGGTGGCGGACTCGGCGTCGTTCAGTTCGTCCACGTAGTACAGCACCACGCGCGGATGCGCGCTGACGGAGGCGATGACGGTGTCGAGCAGGTCGTCCACCACCGCCGTGCGCAGCGGTAGTCCCCATTTGCCGAGCTGGCCGTGGATGCGCTGCGCTTCCTGGTGATTGGGATGGAACACCACGAGATCCAGCGCATTGCTGCCGGACGGCGCGTCATGCCCGACGCGGGTCGCAAGCAGGCGGTGCACGGTTTCCTTGTGGATGCGGCGGTGGCCGCCATTGGTCTTCCAGGCGCCGAGCTCGCCGCGCTCGACCATCTTTTGCACGGTGCCCAATGAGACATTGAGCAGTTTCGCCGCTGTACGCGTGCTGTAGTAAGGCTTTTCAGCAAGTGCCGGATCCAGTTTCATCCCATCACCCGAAGTAATCCCGATGACGATCCCGCGCTGCGCCAGGCACCTGCGCCGCACGGCTTGCTGCCGTCATCCTGGTTAGCTGACCCTGTTCGCCGGCGCGCTCCCTGGCCGGCATGCAGCTGTCTTGCTGCTATGGTTGTTCTTGGACGGTTGTTCTTGGCTTGCCGGTTCGCGACGCCGATGCGTTTGGGTTCACACGCGTCGCTGCGCCGGAACCCAATAATATGCCGGAAAGAGCAGAACATCACTGGCTCGAATCAATAATCAACTGACATTTTTGTTCTTTGCCACACATTCCGCAATCCACCGGCAATGCGGCGTCCTGCCAAAAGGGACCCTTGCAAAGGGCTGCAGTTCCCGACGCCTTGCCGCTGGTGGACTACAGGCCGTATTTGCGGGTCTTGTCGAACAACGTAGTCTTCGCCACCCCCAGCGCCTCGCTGGTGCGCGTGAGGTTGCCGTCGTGCCGGCGCAGGGCATCGGCGATCAGCGCGCGTTCGAATTGCTCGACGGCCTGGGCGAGCGGCAGGGCCTCCGGTGCGGTGGTGCCGTGGCCCGGATCGCAGCCGAGCCCGAGTACGTGGCGCTCGGCCAGGTTGCGCAGTTCGCGCACGTTGCCGGGCCACGGGTACGCCACCAGCGTCGCCAGTTCGGCGGGCGTGGCCGGCACGGGGTCGCGCCCGAAGCGCAGCGCGGCCTGCGCCACGAAATGCTCGAACAGCAGCGGCACGTCTTCGCGCCGTTCGCGCAGCGCGGGCAGCTCCAGCGTGATCACGTTGAGGCGGTAGTACAGGTCGGAGCGAAACTGGCCGGCGTCGGCCAGCGCGCGCAGGTCGGCCTTGGTGGCCGCGACCACGCGCGTGTCCACGGCCACCTGCTCGTTGGAGCCCAGGCGCTCCACCACGCGTTCCTGCAGCACGCGCAGCAGCTTGATCTGCAGCGGCATCGGCATGCTCTCGATCTCGTCGAGGAACAGCGTGCCGCCTTCGGCATGCTCCACCTTGCCGATGCGGCGGCGCGCCGCGCCCGTGAACGAGCCGGCCTCGTGGCCGAAGATCTCGCTTTCGAACAGCTGCTCGGGCAGGCCGCCACAGTTGATGGCGACAAAGTGGCGCGCATGGCGACGGCTGGCTTCATGCAGGCAGCGCGCCACCAGTTCCTTGCCGGTGCCGGTCTCGCCGTGGATCAGCACATTGGCGGCGGTGTCGGCCAGGTTGGCGATCAGGCCGCGCAGCCGTTCGATGGCGGGCGAGCGGCCGATCAGCGTGGCCTCGAGCTTGTCGCGGCCGGCCAGGCGTTCGCGCAGCTGCGCCACTTCGAGCGTCAGGCGGCGCTGTTCCAGCGCGCGGCGCGTGGCTTCCACCAGTGCCTCGGGCGAGAACGGTTTTTCCAGGAAGTCATAGGCGCCTTGCTTCATGGCCTGCACGGCGAGCGCCACGTCGCCATGCCCGGTGATCATGATCACGGGCAGCGACGCGTCGCGCGCGCGCAGTTGCGCGAGCAGGGCCATGCCATCGATGCCCGGCAGGCGGATGTCGCTGACCACGATGCCGGGCCAGCCGGCCGCGGTCTCGCGCAGCGCGGCCTCGGCGCTGGCCACGCCGCGCGTGGCGATGCCTTCGAGCCGCAGTGCCTGCTCGCAGCCCAGGCGCACGTCGGCATCGTCCTCGACGATCAGTACGGTCAGTTCAGCCGGCATGGGACGCTTCCTGGCGGACCAGCGGCAGGACCAGCGTGAAGCACGCGCCACCGTCCGGATGATTGGAGGCGGACAGGCTGCCGCCGTTTTCGTTGAGGATGCCGGCCGACAACGTCAGGCCCAGGCCCAGCCCTTCGCCGGCGGGCTTGGTCGTGAAGAACGGCTCGAACAGGCGCGAGAAGGCTTCTTCCGACAGCCCCGGGCCGTTGTCGCGCACGGTCAGGTGCGCCATGCCGCCGGTGACGTGGGCATGCACGGAGATCATGGGTTGCTCGCGCCCCGTCACGGCGTCCAGCGCATTGCCGACCAGGTTCACCAGCACCTGCTCGAGCCGGTTCGGGTCGCACGCGACCAGCAGCCCGGGTTCCACCTCGCGATGCAGTCTCGGATGCACGGCCGCGATGCGGGTGTCGAGCAGGAACAGCGCGTTGTCCACGGCCTGGGCCAGTTCTGCCTGGCGCGCGCCGTTGGATTTGCGCGCGAATGACTTGAGCGCACCCGTAATGCGGCCCATGCGCTCCACCAGGCCGATGATCGTGCGCAGGTTGGCGCGGGCCGTGTCGTAGTCGCCGCGTTCCAGGAACTTGCCGGTATTGCCGGAAATGGTGCGCAGCGCCGCGAGCGGCTGGTTGAGTTCATGCGCGATGCCGGTCGACATCTGCCCCACCGCGGCCAGCTTGCCGGCTTGCAGCAGGCCGTCCTGGGCCTGGCGCAGCACGGCTTCGGTGCGGATGCGTTCGGCCACCTCGGCCTGCAGGCGCTGGTTGGCCGACGACAGGTCGGCGGTGCGTTCGGCCACCTTGCGCTCCAGCTCGCTGTTGGCGGCTTCGAGCGCGGCGCGCGCGGCCAGCCGCTCGCCGATGATGCGCCGGCGCACGTTCCACGCCGCGCCCAGCAGCAGGATAAAGGCCGTCAGCACGCCGGCCAGCGCGGCGCTGTTCAGCGCCGCCAGCCGTGCCTGCGACGTATTGGACAGCAGCGTGAGCTGCCAGTCGGTGCCCGGCAGCGCGGACTGTTGCGCCAGCATCGGTGGCCCCTGGCGCAACCGCACCAGGCGGTCGCTGCCATTGCCGAGCACGCGCACTTCCGACAGCGGCAGCTGCGGCAGCGGCGCGCGGTTGTATTGCAGGCTCCTAGCGAAGCGGGCGCGTGCGTCCGCCGACAGCGGGCGCAGGGCCGCGAGTTTCCAGGACGGGTCGGACGCCAGGATCACCACGCCGTTCTCGTCCGCCAGCAGCATCTGGCTGTCGGCGCCCTGCCAGCGGTTTTCCAGCGGCTCCAGGCCGATCTTGACCACTGCCACGCCGTCGGGGTTGTCGCGCTCGCCCAGCGGTGCGGACAGGTAATAGCCGGACTCGCCGCGCGTGGTGCCGACGCCGTAGAAGCGGCCGAGCTGGCCTTCCATGGCGGCGCGGAAGTATGGGCGAAAGCTCAGGTCCTCGCCCAGGTAGCTGTCGGGCCGCTGCCAGTTGCTCGTCGCCAGCACCTTGCCGCGCGCGTCGAGCACGTAGACCACGCGGGTGCCGGCGCGCGTGTTAAGGGCGGACAGGTAGTCACTGGCGCGCGCCGACGCGGCGACGTCGTTGGGCTGGCGCAGCAGCGTGCCGATGCGCTCGTCCAGTGTCAGCAGGCCGGGCACGTAGTCGTAATGCGCCAGTTCGCTTTCCAGCGCCTGCGCATACAGGCGCAGTTGCACCTGGCCGCGCTCGGCCTGCCGGGCCAGGGCGGTGTCGTAACTGAAGCGGTAGGCAAGCCATCCGGCCAGGCCCACCAGCACGGCCAGCGCCAGCAGCGCTAGCAACGGCGCGGCGCCACGCAGTGCGGCGGGGCGGGGGGCGGGGTGGTGTGGGTCTGGCGAGCCGGTCATGAAGTGCTGGGTAAGGCTGGTTTTGGGGCGAGGGCCGGGGGCTTCGGCGGGGCCTATTTTTACCACACCGGGATGGGTGGCATCTTGCGCAGGGGACGGATTCCCTGGCGGGCGCTCGGGGATTAGCGAGCCTTGGGGAAGGCGACGTTCGTGGCCAGCCGATTTGTCGTCATGAAGCGCCAGACATTCGCAACGGCAGCCGTCGAGGCACGAGCGACACGCTGAAACCGCACCTGTTTTCCGTCCGTCTGTACTAGATTTGGATTGTCCCCGCCGGGCAGCGCCAATCCGTCTTCCGGTGCGTTGTTGTTCCGGTCGGTGGCAACCGTTCTTTTTTGGATAGACGGAGGTGAAGACATGGGAGCCCCAGTTGCCGTAACCAGATTTGAGGTGAAATCCCACGCGTCGCCCGACGAAGTGCGCGCCCCGGCGAAGACGCGGATCGAGGTCGTCCAGCTTGAAGGCTTCACCATCGGGCGCTTCAATTTCGAACCCGGATGGCGGTGGTCGGAGTGCATCAGGCCGGTCGCGAAGACCGACCACTGTCAGGCCTCCCATGTGGGCTATGCAGTATCCGGACGTCTTACCGTTCGAATGAAAGACGGAACCGAGAAGACAATAAGCGCTGGCGATTCGTACACGATCCCGCCAGGACACGAAGCCTGGGTTGAAGGCGACCAGCCCTTCGTTGCGCTTGAGGTGTTGTCGGCCGACACCTACGCCAAGGCTTGATGGTGAAACACGTGGTCCTACGTTGCATCGTCGACGATGCCGCACGCCGCCCGGATCTTCCCGATCAGGTCGAGCAGCAACGGCGCGTACCGGGCCACGTCCCGCCTCTTCTCGCTGGGCTTGTGCGGGAAGCTGATATTGAGGCCGTACCACTGATGGTCCGGGCCGCGAAACGCGGCGCCGACTGCGGTCAGGTGCCCCGGCTGGTAGTTGGCTGTGCAGTAGCCCAGTCTCTGTGCCTGGCCGATGCCGCGCGATAGCGCCTTGCTCACGGCCGGCCAGTCCTCACCTGCCTTCCGTTCGATCCGCGCCAGGAATTCGGCGCGTACCGCCGGCGTTTCGCAGGCAAGCCAGGCCATGCCGATCGAGGCCTGTTCCATCGGGATCCTTGTGCCGCGCGCCACGCGCCGCGTACGCGACACGCTGTCGCTACTGCAGCGCACGGAGGCCAGGTAGACCATCGCGGTCTGGTCCGGCACGGCAAGGCCGACATTGACCATTTCCGTTTCGGCAATCGCGCGCATCAGCGGCAAGGCGATCTCCGGCACTTCGACTGCATGGTAGAAGGCGTCCGCCAGGCTGACCACCACGGCGGCCAGGCGGTAAGCGCGTTCGGTGGTGTCATAGCGCAGGAACCCGCTGTCCACCAATGAGCGCGTGAGCCGGCTCACCGTCGGCCGGGGCAGGCCGGTGCGCGCGGCAAGTTCCGCATTGGTCAGGCTCGAAGACCCGATGCGAAACGCGCGCAGCAGCATCAGGCCGCGCTCCAGCGACTGGCTGCCTTCGGTCTGCCGCGTGAAGCAGCCCGTGCTGTGCGTCAGCTCTCGGCTCGACGGCTCGGCCGCGTGGGCGGACGTGCGCGAACTCGTGCGCGGCGGTGAGGCGGATCGGGAAGTGGGCATGGCAGGGAAGCGCGGCGCCGCGACGTACACGTCCTGCGGCACCCGCGGCAATTTCAGAATCCGAAATTGCAGTGTAGCGCAGCCGCGCTGGCCAGCGAATACTGGTTGCGTTCTTCACCCCTGGAATGCTTCGCCATGACCTCCGCTTCTGCTGTCATCACGCTGAGCCGCGCCGCGCACGTCGCGCAGATCGAGATATCCCGGCCCCCTCACAACTTCGTCGACGTCGACGTCATGCGGCAGCTCGCCGAGATATTGCTTGGGCTCGATGAAGACGACGGCTGCCGCGCAGTGGTGCTGGCCTCCGGCGTCGGCACCTTCTGCGCCGGGGCCGATTTCAGTGGCGCGGGTACTGTGTCGCGCGATCCAGCGGCGTTCTATGCGCAGGCGATGAAGCTCTATCGCAACCGCAAGCCGATCGTCGCGGCGGTGGAGGGGCCGGCAATCGGCGCGGGGATGGGCCTGGCGCTGGTTGCCGATTTCCGCGTGACCTGCCCCGAAGCGCGTTTCAGCGCCAATTTCAACCGGCTCGGTTTTCATCCCGGCTTTGGCATGAGCGTGACGCTGCCGCGGCTGGTGGGCGAACAACAGGCAGCACGCCTGCTCTACACGGGCCGGCGCATCGACGGCGAGGAAGCCGTACGGATCGGCCTGGCCGACGAACTGGTCGCGAAGGAAGCCGTGCGCGCTCATGCCGTGGCACTGGCGCATGAAATTGCAGCTTCTGCGCCGCTGGCCGTGGAAAGCACGCGCGAAACCCTGCGGCTGGGCCTGGCGGACCGCATTGACGAGGCCAACCAGCGCGAGCTGTCCATTCAGCGTGCGCAGTTTGCCACCGCCGATTTTCGGGAGGGGCTTGCCGCCATGGCGGAACGCCGCACGCCCGTGTTTCAGCGTAGCTGAGGAGAGAAACGATGCAATCAAGGCAATCCGCTTGCGACGGCCCGCTCGACGGCATCCGCGTGCTGGACCTGACATCGGTCGTACTCGGCCCGCTCGCCACGCAATCGCTGGCCGACCTGGGCGCGGACGTCATCAAGATCGAGGGACCCGAAGGGGACCTGATGCGTGCCAACGGCGTCTCGCGCCATCCGGGCATGAGTTCGATCTATCTGGCGCTGAACCGCAACAAGCGTTCGGTGGTGCTGGACCTGAAGACCGAAGCGGGGGCGGCGGCCCTGCGGCAATTGATCGCCGGCGCCGATGTCTTCATCCACAACATGCGCGTGGCCGCCATCGAGCGACTGGGCTTCGGCTATGACGCCGTGGCCGCCATGAATCCGCGCATCGTCTACTGTGTGGCGACCGGCTTCGGCCAGGACGGCCCGCACCGCGACAAGCCTGCCTTCGACGACATCATCCAGGCCGCGTGCGGTCTCGTATCGCTGGGTGCCGCCGCCGGCAGCCGTCCAGAGTACGTGCCGAGCCTCATCGCCGACAAGACCACGGGCCTTGCGCTGGCCAACGCGGTACTGGCCGCGCTGCTGCACCGTGAGCGCCATGGCGAGGGGCAGGCCGTTGAAGTGCCGATGCTGGAGACCATGGCGAGCTTCGTGATGGCCGAGCATCTTGCCGGGCTGACCTTCGATCCCGCCACGGGAGGGGCCGGCTATGCGCGGCTGCTGGGCGGCGGCAGACGGCCGGCGCGGACCGCCGATGGCTGGATCTGTGCACTGCCTTATACGGACCGGCATTGGAAGGCGTTCTTCCGCGCCGTGGACCGCGAGGACCTGGCCGCGAAGTACAACATTGCCAGCCGTGCCGAGCGCAATACCCACATCCGGGCGCTGTACCAGCATTTCGGCGAGATCACGCCGGATCGCACCACGGCGCAGTGGATGGCGCTGTTCGACGCGCTCGATATCCCCGCCACGCCGATCTATGCGCCCGACGAACTGCCATCGCATCCACATCTGGAAGCGGTCGGATTGTTCCAGCCCACCGTGCATCCCACTGAAGGGCCCTTGCGCGAAATGCGTCCGACGGCCCGGTTTTCGGCCACGCCGCTGGCCCTGCGCCGCCACGCGCCGTTGCTGGGCGAGCACACCGCGGAAGTGCTGCGCGAGGCCGGCCTGGCGCCGTGCGATATCGACGCGATCGCCGGTACCGCGGCCGCGGCCTGACGCCACGAGATTTTTTTTCAGGAGACCACGCATGCATTTCGAACTCGATGAAGAACACCAGATGCTCAAGGACCTGGTGGCGCGCTTCGTCCGCGAACAGCTGATTCCGCTCGAGCCGGCCGCGCTGGCGCGCGAGGCCGAGGGCGGGCAATTCATGCTGACCCCGCTGGAGCAGGACCGGCTCGACGGGATGTCGCGCGAACTGGGCCTGTGGGGACTGGACGCCCCCGCCGAGATGGGCGGCGCGGACTTGCCCGTGGTGGCGATGGTCGGCGTCAACGAAGAGCTGGGCAAGACCGTCACGCCATACGACCTGCCGCCCGATTCGCCAAACCTGCGCATGCTGCTGAAGACCGCTGACGCGGCGCAACGCGCGCGCTATCTGGAGCCGTACGCACGGGGCGAGACGATTTCCGCGATTGCCATTTCCGAGCCTGGCGCTGGCGGCGATCCCGCCATGATGACCACGCGTGCCGAGCGCGACGGGGATGACTGGGTGCTCAACGGACGCAAGATCTGGATCAGCCGCGCCGCGCGCGCCGACTGGACCATCGTGATGGCCGTCACCGACAAGACGCGCGGCGCGCGCGGCGGGATCTCCGCCTTCCTCGTTGATCGCGGCACGGCCGGCTTCAAGGTCGAGCGGCGCATCGCGATGATCGGCGGCGCCAGCACCTACGAGTTGGTGCTGGAAGACTGCCGCATTCCCCATTCCCAACTGTTGGGCGTGGAAGGGCAGGGCTTCGCGCCGATGCAGGCGCGGCTGTCCAGCCGCCGCGTGCAGATGGCGGCCTGGTGCATCGGCCGGGCGCAGCGCGCGCTCGACATGCTGTGCGAGTACGCGCCGCAACGCCGTACCTTCGGCGCCGCGCTGGCGGACCGGCAAGCCATCCAGTGGTGGGTTGCGGACGCCGCCACGCGCATCCACGCGTGCCGCCTGATGACCTACGAGGCCGCGGCCCGCATCGACAACGGCGACGAGGCCCGCACCCAGGTCTCGATGATCAAGGTATTCGCCACGGAAATGGCATGGGACGTCATTGACCACGCGATGCAGGCATTCGGCGCCATGGGCATGACCAAGGAAATGCCACTGCAGCAGATGGCCAACGAAACCCGGCTGATGCGCATCTACGAAGGCCCGTCCGAAGTGCACCGCTGGGTGATCGCCCGCGATCTGCTGGGGCTCAAGCGCTAGCGTGCGCCGGGCCGGGCATTCACTGAAGTACCGATACCGGCGCGAGATGCCGCCGGACGCATGACAGGAGACCACATGACCACCACTTTCAGCGCTTCGCGGCGACGTTTCACCTTGATGGCAGGCGTGGCGTGCGCGGCCGGCCTGCCGCCCGCATGGGCGCAAGGCTTCCCCAACCGGCCGATCCGTTTCATCGTGCCGTTTCCGTCGGGCAGTGGCACTGACATGACCGCGCGCGTCTTTGCCAAGAAGATCGGCGACCTGACAGGGCAGGGCGTGGTGGTCGAGAACAAGCCCGGTGGCAACGGCTTCATCGGCGTGCAGACGCTGCTTGGTGCGCCGGCCGATGGCTACACGGTATTCATTGGCAGCAATTCCACGCTCTCCACCAACGCCGCAACCTTCCGCAAGCTGCCCTACGACCCGCTGACCGATTTCAGGCCGATCACGCTGCTGTCGCGCGGACCGTGCCTGATCATCGTGCCGCAGAACTCACCGTATCGAACCCTCGGCGAGTTGGTGGAGGACGCGCGCAAGCGCCCCGGAGCACTCAACTACGGCACTGGCTCCGTCTCGTACACCTTGTACAGCGAGTGGCTGAACGAGCAGAGCCGCATGAAGACGACCGGCGTGCCCTACAAGGGCGCGGGCGATGCCATCAACGGCGTGCTGGCCGCCAATGTCGATTTCGCGGTGGTGGACGCCAGCGGCGCCATCGAGCTGGTGAAGTCGGGCAAACTGCGCGCACTGGCCTACACGGCCCCCCAGCGCTCGCCGTTGTTGCCCAACGTGCCGAGCGCAAGCGAGGCGGGCGTGCCGGACTTCCTGGCCTACAACTGGGTGGCGGCGGCGGTGTCCGCCAGGACGCCCGAGCCGGTCGCGCAACGCCTGGGCGAGCTGTTCAACCAGGCTGCGGCGTCCGCCGAGGTCAGGGACTACTACCAGCGCCAGTCCACAACGCTGATTGTTTCCACGCCTGCGGAACTGCACAGCTATCAGAAGGAAGAAATCGCCAGGTGGAAGCGGCTGGCTGCGATTGCAAAGATCGAGTTGCAGTAGAGCGCAGAAAAAAGCCCGGCTGCCTGATCGGCAGCCGGGCTCCGGCGCGTGTCCTGCGGGAACAGGACGGCTTACTTGCCCGCCATCACCTGGCCGGGTGCCAGGGCAGGGGCGCTGTCCGCGACGGGTTCATCCTCGTCGGACGGCACGGGCGCGCCGATGGCGCCTTCGCTTTTGGCGACGACAGCCGTGGCAATGGCATTGCCAAGCACATTGGTCACAGTGCGACCCATGTCCAGTACGTGGTCGATGCCGAGCACCAGCAGGATGCCGGCTTC
Organism: Cupriavidus sp. C3SS-1; assembly: GCF_057073755.1. Classification (NCBI taxonomy): domain Bacteria; kingdom Pseudomonadati; phylum Pseudomonadota; class Betaproteobacteria; order Burkholderiales; family Burkholderiaceae; genus Cupriavidus; species Cupriavidus sp. C3SS-1. The sequence continues at coordinate 717,091 of NZ_CP172699.1, forward strand.
CGGCAACCCGAACATCGGCAGCACGGCAGCCACCACCACCAGCGAGGCGCGCGGCACGCCGGCGATGCCCTTGCTGGTGACCAGCAGCACCAGCAGCATGGTGATCTGCTGGGTCAGCGACAGCTGGATGCCATACACCTGGGCCACGAACAGCGCGGCGAACGAGGTGTACATGATCGAGCCGTCCAGGTTGAACGAGTAGCCCAGCGGCAGCACGAAGTTGGTGATGCGCTCCTTGACGCCGAAGTGGGTCAGCTGGTCGATCACCTTCGGGTAGGCCGATTCGCTGCTGGCCGTGGCGAAGCCGATCATCAGCGGCGTACGCATGCCCTTGAGCAGGCGGAACACGTCGCGGCCCAGGAAGAAGTAGCCGCCGCCGATCAGCGCCACCCACAGCAGCGCCAGCGCCAGGTACATGCTGCCCAGCAGCTTGGCGTAGACCGCCAGCACGCCCAGGCCCTGCGCGGTAATGACGGCCGAGATGGCACCGAACACGCCCACCGGCGCGAACGCCATGACGTAGTTGGTCACCTTCAGCATGACGTGGCCCAGGCCTTCGATGCCTTGCAGCACCGGCTTGCCCACGCCGTCCTTGACCGTGCCCAGCGCAAAGCCGAAGAACAGCGAGAACACGACGATCTGCAGGATCTCGTTGGTGGCCATGGCTTCGACGAAGCTCTTCGGGAACATGTGCGCGACGAAGTCACGCAGGTTCAGCGAACCGGTCTTGAGCGTCGAGGCGGCGTCGGCGGCCGGCAGCGGCAGGTTCATGCCGTGGCCCGGGGTCAGCAGGTTGGCCATCAGCAGTCCGAGCAGCAGCGAGGTGATGGACGCGCCGATAAACCACGCCATCGCCTTCATGCCGATGCGGCCGACGGCGCGGCCGTCGCCCATGCTGGCGATGCCGGCCACCAGCGTGGCGAACACCAGCGGGCCGATGATCATCTTGATCATCCGCAGGAACACGTCGGTGAGGATGGACAGGTGGTCCGCAATCGATTTGGCGGTGGCGGCGTCCGGCGACAGATTGTGCGCGGCGGTGCCGACCAGCACGCCAAGCAGCATCGCAATGAAGATCAGGGTGGGCAGTCGGTTCAGTTTCATCGTGGGTCAGGCCGTGCGCCCGGTGCCTCGCCCGCGGACGGGAAAGGAGCCGGACGGCTGTATTGCGGGATCGGCAAGGCCGGAACGCTGTGCCGCCGGCAAGGGCGGTGCGTCGCGCCGGCGCAGGCCGGGGACGTCAGCGGGGCAACAGGCGCCGCAATCGCGCCGGGGCGGCGCGGACTGGTTGATGGTCGGGTTCCGTCATATGTCTCCTCCTTGGTGTTGGCATTTGTCGGCGCGTCGCTGGGACGGCCTGACTGCCTGTTGGCCCTGTCGGTGGCGCCATACATCGCACAAGGCGTGCCAGGGCCGCATGCCCTCGAAGGCAGGCTAAGCCACTGAAAACAAAGGAGAAAAAATGTGATGCCGGCGCCCGTGTTCGGCTATCCGGATACCGGGAGCGGCAGTCGTTCGGATTACCGAATGACTGCGTTGGCCTTCGACGCGCTGAAAGCCCGTGTTATGGGCCTTGGGTCACTTTCCGCGCGATACCGTTCTCGCAGTCAGCGAGATAGGCATCGAGCGGCACGGGGCGCCCTATGGCATAGCCCTGCGCGTAGTCCACGCCGATCGCGCGCAGCACGTTCAGCGTGCGCTCGTCTTCCACCCATTCGGCCACGGTCCGCACGCCGAGCCGGTGGCCGATATCGTTGATCGAGCTGACGATCTCGCGGTCGACCATATTGTCGGCCAGGTTGCGGATAAAGCTGCCGTCGATCTTGAGATAGTCCACCGGGAACTGCTTGAGATACGAAAACGACGACAGGCCGGAGCCGAAATCATCCAGCGCCACCGTGCAGCCGGCGCGCCGCATTTCGGTCACCACACGGTTGGCGGCGGCCATGTTGTTGATCAGCGCGGTTTCCGTGATCTCCATCCGGATCCGGCTGGCGGGCAGGGCTGACTGCTCCAGCTCGGTATGCAGGAACGGCAGCAGGAAAGGCTCGTCCAGCGAATTGGCCGACAGGTTGACCGACACCGACAGGCCCGGCACCGCGCACAGGCGCGCCCCGTATTCGCGCAGCACGTTGCGGATGACCCAGCGGTCGACGTGTCCCATCAGGTCATAGCGCTCGGCGGCCGGGATGAAGGCGCCCGGCATGATCATCTCGCCATCCTCGTCGACCATGCGGACCAGGATCTCGATATGGCGTTCCTCGCGGCCGTCGCCGGGCTGTTGCTGCAGCGCGCGGATTTCCTGCGCGAACAGCCGGAAGCGGTTGCCCTCCAGCGCCGAGTGGATGCCCGCGGCCACCTCCAGCTCGCGATGGTGGCGCCGCGCGTCGCTTTCGTCGCGGCGATAGACCGACAGGCGGCTGCGCCCGGCCGCCTTGGCGGCGTAGCAGGCCACGTCGGCGCGGCTCATCAGCTCGCCCACCGGCGGCACGTCCTGGTCGATGGCGGCAATGCCGATGCTGGCGCCCACGTCGTACACGCGGCCGTCCCACGGGAAGCGCCGGCTGCGGATGGCGTCGATCACGCCCTGGGCGATGGCCTCGGCCTGGTCGACCGTGCAGTCCTTGAGCAGCAGCCCGAACTCGTCGCCGCCGAGCCGCGCCAGCAGGTCGTCGGCGCGCACATGGTTGCGGATCAGGTAGCCCAGTTCGCGCAGCAGGATGTCGCCGGCGCCGTGGCCGGCCGTGTCATTGACGATCTTGAAGCGGTCCAGGTCGATAAAGCACAGCGCGCCGTGATGGCCCTGCGTGCGCGCGGCGTCGCAGGCCTCGCGCAGCCGCTTTTCGAACCAGGTGCGGTTGGGCAGGCCGGTGAGCGCGTCGTGCATGGCCGAATGGGCCAGCTCGCGCTGCATCGCCCGCGCCGTGGTGATGTCCTGGAACACCAGCACCGCGCCGAGCACGTTGCCCGAGGCGGTGAGCACCGGGGCGGCGGAGTCCTGCACGTCGTGGCGCTCGCCGGTCAGGCTCTGCAGCACCGCGCCCTCCTGCAGGTAGGCGGGCGTGAGCGTCTGCAGGCAGGCTTCGACCGGGCTGGGAATGGGCAGCCCGGTGATTTCATCGACGATGCGGAACACGCGCTCCAGCGGCAGGCCGCTGGCGCTGGCCATGGTCCAGCCCGTGAGCTGTTCGGCGATCGGGTTCATGAAGGTCACGCGGACCGCGGCGTCGGTGCAGATCACCGCGTCGCCGATCGACTGCAGCGTGATGTGCAGGCGCTCCTTTTCCTCGAACAGCGCCTCGGTCAGGCGGCGCTGCTCGGTGATATCCCAGTTGGTGCCCACTAGCGCCAGCGCGGTGCCGTCGTCACGGCGCGTGACATTGGCCATGGCGCGCACGTGGCGCACGTCGCCATCGGGCCGCACCACGCGGTATTCGGTGTCGAACGGCGTTTCGCCGCGGATGGCCTTGCGCATCTCGCCGTTCACGCGCGCCACGTCCTCGGGGTGGAGCATGGCAATCCATTGAGCGATCACCGGCGCGCCGCGCGCCGCTTCGGTGCCGTGCAGCGCGTGCATGCGCGCATCCCAGGTGATGCCGGAGCTGGTGAAATCCCATTCCCAGATGCCCACGCCGCCGGCTTCGACCGCGAGCTGGGTGCGGCGCGAGAGCTGTTCGAACTGCTCCTGCGCAAGCTTGCGCGTGTGGATATCCTCGATCTGCGCGATGAAATGCAGCGGGCTGCGGCTTTGCTGGTCGCGCACCAGCGACACCGCCAGCAGGGCCCAGCGGTAAACGCCGTCCTGGTGGAGGAAGCGCTTTTCCATGCGGTACGACTCGATCTCTCCGGCCAGCAGCCGTTGCACCTGGCGCAGGTCGGCATCGAGGTCGTCGGGATGCGTGATGTCCTGGAAGCGCTGCTGCTGCAGCGCCGCGGGGCTGTAGCCGAGCAGGTCCGTCAGCGCGCGGTTGACGGTCTGCCAGCGGCCGTCCAGCCCGGTCAGCGCCATGCCGATGGCCGAGTGTTCCATGGCCAGGCGGAAGCGCTGGTCGCTGCTGTGCAGGCTGGCGCGGCCGTGGCGGTTCTGCTCGGCCAGGTAGGCGATGCAGACCGGGAACACCATGATCAGCGCCGCCGACAGCGGCACCGACTGCTGCACCTGCGCCGCCACCGCGGCCAGTTCCATGGTCAGCGTGGCCAGCAGCGTCAGCAGCGCCGTGCCGAACGGGTTGGCGAACATGGCCGCGAGCACCAGCGGCAGCGACATGGCGACGAACGGGTCATGGCCCTGCCAGAGCGCGAAGGCGCCGATGGCCAGGCACAGCGCCAGCAGCCCCGCCTGCGGCAGCAGCATCTTGCGCGCGAACGTCGCGCGCTCGCGCGCCGCGTTGATGGTCAGTGCCAGCGGCAGCAGCACCACCATGCCAAGCGCACCCGCCTGCCACCAGAGCCACCAGATGCTGGCAAAGCGGTTGCCGGCCAGCCAGGTCAGGGCCGCAGCGCCGGCCGTGGCGCCCAGCGCCGGGCCCAGCACGCAGGCCACGCCGAGCGTGAGCGCGAAATTGCCGAGCGGGCCCAGGCGCTCCGCGCCGGCATGCGCGCAGACAAAGCGCAGCAGCCGTGCGGACCAGGCGACTTCGAACAGGTTCGCGCCGGCCAGCAGCACGGCGGTGTCGGCGCCGTCCAGGAACAGGAAGTTGGCTGCCAGGTTGGCGCCGGCCATGCTCGCAAGGAGCCACGGTGCCTCGGCGCGCGGGCGCAGCCGCAGCAGGCCCAGGCAGAAGGCATTGGGCAGCCACAGCGTGGCCACGCTGCCAGGCAGGCGCGCCAGCCAGATGCCCAGCGCGGCAAGGGCGAAGTAGCCCATGCCGCAGATCAGCATGGGCAGCCAGCGGCGCAGCGGGGCGCCAATGGAAGGAGCGGCCGTATCGACCGTGTCGGACGTCATGGACGGTTCTGGCAGGCAGGAATTCGGGTTCAACGTCGCCAGGGCGGACCGTGCCCCAGCGTAGCGCCACTCTATCGGTTCGGGTACGCCGGCAGGCGGGAGACAGCAGGCAGGTCCCGCCCCTGTTGCCACTGGTGCTGGCGGGTTTTTTTTGGTATGGCGCTGCGGTCGCGCGGCCCCCCGGCAAGTGTGTCTTTCCCCACAGACACGGCGATGCCACCCCCGCAATCTGAAACGCCGGCGCCGCATGGGCGGCGCGATCTCCGCAGGGAGGAAGCAGCATGGCGCGTTATCTGCGTGTGGCGGCCTGGTCGCTGGCCGGTGCGGCCGTGACCGCTGCCGCGGTGGTCTATGGCGCCATGCTGATCGGCGACCAGAAGGCCGGGCGCACCATCGACCTCAAGGTCGCGCCGGTCGCGTATCGCGACGATGCCGCCAGCATTACGCTTGGCAAGTACCTGTTCGAATCGCGCGGCTGCATGGAATGCCATGGCGCCGCCGGGGGCGGGCGCCAGGTATTCGATGACCCGGCCGGCCTGCAGGTGCGCGCGCCGGACCTGACGCGCGGCAATGCCGAGATCGCCCGCTACCAGCCCATCGACTGGGTCCGCAGCATCCGCCACGGCGTCGGGCCATCGGGCCGGCCGCTGCTGGTCATGCCCAGCGAAGACTACAACCGGCTCAGCGACGATGACCTGGCCGCGCTGGTGGCGTACCTGCGCAGCCTGCCGCCGGGGCTTGGCGCGCCCGCCGACATCCGCATGCCGTGGTTCGTGCGCGCCATGTATGGCGCGGGCCTGATCCGCGACGCGGCTTCGAAGATCGACCACAAGCTGCCGCCGTCGCCGGCCATCGTGCCGTCGGTGACGGCGCAGTATGGCGGATACGTGGCCAATGCCTGCCAGGGTTGCCACCGGGCGGACCTGCGCGGCGGCAAGATCCCCGGTGCCCCGCCGGACTGGCCGCCCGCGGCGGACCTGCGCCCCGTTTCCGGTGGCGCCATGGCGCGCTACGACAAGGCCGCCGCCTTTATCGCCATGATGCGCAGCGGCAAGCGCCCCGACGGATCGGCCATCAGCAGCGTGATGCCGTTCGACTCCTTCGGCCGCATGAACGACACCGACCTGACCGCGCTCTACCTGTACCTGGCCAGCCTGCGCAGCTGAGCCGTCAGCCTGGCCGTCGCGCCAGGCGCCGGCCGGCCGCGATGCCGGGCAGTTCGACCCAGCGGTGCAGCAGCATGGCGAGCAACAGGGCCAGCGCGGCATCGATGGCGAATCGCGTCAGTTGCAGGACGTACTGGTCCGGCGCCAGTTCGGGCATCAGCCGCTTGACGCCTTCGATCACGGTCGGGTGGACCAGGTAGAGGGCGTACGACAACTCGCCCAGCCATACCAGCGCGCGCGGCACGCGCAAAAGGCCGGTGTGCTCGGCCGCGACCGCGCCCGCCAGCAACGCGGCGGCGGGCAGGCCGCGCCCCGCCAGGCTGAAATCGGGACCGGCCAGCGGCAGCGATGCCAGGAACCAGCCGGTGCCGAGGGCTAGCATCGCCCACGCCGCGCCGGGCGTCAGCACGTGGCGCCAGCGCGCATAGGCCCACGCCAGCAGGCAGCCGAGCAGGAACTCCAGCACCAGCGGATTGCTCGCCATCGCCATCCACGGCGAAGCGAACGCATAGCCCTGCGCGGGGTCCACGACCGGCGCGCCAAAGCGCCACCACGGCAGCACCAGCGTGAACACGGTGAACAGCGCCAGCACCACCCACAGCGCGCGCCGGCCAGCGAGCCACAGCCCGAGCGCAAAGGCGCCGTAGAACGCCATCTCGTAGTTGAGCGACCAGCCCACGTACAACGCGGGATAACCGTAGTAGGGCGCGTGGTCCGTGCTGGTCGGCACGAAGGCGAGCGACGCCGCGAACACCGCTGGCGTGACCGGGTTCAGCACCAGCGCGTGGATCGCCGACATGGTCCAGTACGGCGGTGCCAGCCGGCAGCAGCGCCGGATCATGAAGCTCAGCGGCGTTTCGGGCCGCGGCCTTGCCAGCACCGCAACCCACGCGATGATGAAGCCGCTGATGACAAAAAACACATCCACGCCGACATGGCCGCGCTTGATCACGTTGGCGGTAATCCACGCGAGCACGGGCGTCTGCGCCGTGCCCAGTGCCAGGCCGGAGTGGTACAGCACGACATACGCGGCCGCCAGCCCGCGCAGGGCCTGGATGCTGTCGAGTGTCGCGATGGCGCGTTCGCGGGATTCTGGAATAGTCGGTGTCACTGTTGCTGCGGTGGCCGTGAATGTGTGCTGGTCTTCTGACTGACTGCGCCAGCTTGCACAAAGTTCGTGCACAAAATCCCACATCACGCCGGCGCGGCACACCCCGTCGGCAAGGTGACTGGAATTGCACTATGCTCATTTGTCCGCGGCGGCCGGTCAATGGCGGTGGCTTGCGGCGTGTGAACAAGAATGACGGGCAACGTACCCAAGGAGTGTCCCCGCATGACCACCCTCAACATCAACGGCAAGGCGCAGGAAGTCGACGTGGATCCGTCCACGCCGCTGCTGTGGGCCTTGCGCGACAACCTCGACCTGACCGGGACCAAGTTCGGCTGCGGCATGGCCGCATGCGGCGCCTGCACGGTCCATATCAATGGCACGGCCACGCGCAGCTGCGTGACGCCGATTTCGGCGGCGGCCGGTGCGCGCATCACCACCATCGAGGGCGTGAAGGCCGACAAGGTCGGACGCGCGGTGCTCGACGCGTGGATCAAGCATGACGTGGCCCAGTGCGGCTATTGCCAGAACGGGCAGGTGATGAGCGCGGTGGGGCTGCTGCGCACCAAGCCCCGGCCCACCGATGCCGACATCGACCAGGCCATGGCCGGCAACCTGTGCCGCTGCGGCACTTACCAGCGCATCCGGGCCGCGATCAAGGATGCGGCCCGCGCGCTGGCCTGAGCGGAGCGACTGACATGCGTATTCGTGGACTCGAAGCCCTGGCCGGCGCAAAGGCGCGGGGTGGCAATACCGACAGCATTGGCGATACCGGCGTGGCGACGCTGGACCGCCGCAGCTTCCTCAAGCTGACCGGCCTCGCCGGCGGCGGCCTGGCGCTGGGCATGGTGCCCGTGGCGCAGGCGCAGGAAGAGGGCGCACCGAAGCGCCAGCCCTCGGCGCCGCAGGCGTTCCTGGTGATCGCGCCGGACAACACGGTGACGATCGCGGTGAACCGGCTGGAATTCGGCCAGGGCGTGCACACCGCGCTCCCCATGGCGCTGGCCGAGGAACTGGACGTGGACTGGCGCAATGTGCGCGCCGCGCTGGCCCCCGCCGGCGACCCGTACAAGGACCCCGGCTTCGGCATGCAGATGACCGGCGGCTCCACCGCCATCAATCATTCGTTCCAGCAGTACCGCGAACTCGGTGCGCGCGCCCGCGCCATGCTGGTCGCCGCGGCGGCGCAGCAATGGCAGGTCGATCCCGCCAGCTGCAAGGTCGATCAGGGCGTGGTGAGCTCGGGCAGCCGGCGTGCCACGTTTGGCGAACTGGCGCCCATGGCCATGAAGCTGCCGGTGCCGCAGCAGGTGCGCCTGAAGGACCCGTCGCAGTTCCGGCTGGTGGGCAAGCCCACGCCGCGGCTCGATGCGCGCGGCAAGCTGGAAGGCCAGCCCGTGTTCGGTATCGATACCGACGTGAAGGACATGATGGTGGCCGTAGTGGCCCGCCCGCCGCGCTTTGGCGGCAAGGTCAAGTCGTTCAATGCCGACAAGGCCCGCGCGATCAAGGGCGTGGGCGACGTGATGCTGGTGCCCGTGGATCGCGGCGGCACCGGCGTGGCCGTGGTGGCCGATGGCTACTGGCCCGCGAAGCAGGCGCGCGACGCGCTGCAGATCGAGTGGGAGGACACCGGCTCCAAGGTGTCGTCGCAGGCGCTGTTCGACGAGTACGCGAAGCTCGCCATGCAGCCCGGCACCGTGGCGCGCGCGGGCGAGGGCGATATCGCCGCGGCCGTGAACGGCGCCCCGCGCAAGATCGACGCCGAATACCGGTTCCCCTACCTGGCCCATGCGCCGATGGAGCCGCTGAACTGCACGCTGCAGCCCGAGGTGGTTGGCAGCAAGGTGCGGTCCGTCAAGGTGTGGGTCGGGTCGCAGTTCCAGACCGTCGACCAGGCTGCCGTGGCGCGCGTGTTCGAACTGGGTCCCGACAAGGTCGCGCTCAACACCATGATGGCGGGCGGCGGCTTTGGCCGCCGCGCGGTGCCCACGTCGGACTACCTGGTCGAAGCCGCCAATGTGGTGCGTGCCTGGGTCGCCAACGGCCACACCGAACCGGTCAAGGTGATCTGGAGCCGCGAGGACGATATCCGTGGCGGCTACTACCGCCCGCTGCATGTGCACCGCGCCCGCATCGGCCTGGATGCGCAGGGCAAGGTGGTGGGCTGGCAGCACACCATCGTCGGCCAGTCGATCCTGAAGGGCACGCCGTTCGAGCCGTTCATGGTCAAGAACGGCGTGGACGCGACCATGACCGAGGGCCTGCTGGAGAACGACTACAACCTGCCGTTGCAGCTCGCGGTGCATCATCCGCAGGTCGACGTGCCGGTGCTGTGGTGGCGCTCGGTCGGCAACACGCACACCGCCTACGTCAAGGAAACGCTGGTCGACGAAATGGCCGCGGCGGCGAAGCAGGACCCGGTGGCCTACCGGCTGGCGCGGCTCGACGAGAGCAGGCACGCGCGCCATCGCGCCGCGCTGCAGCTCGCGGTGGAGAAGTCCGGCTACGGCAAGCGCAAGCTGCCCAAGGGGCATGCCTGGGGCGTGGCGGTGCATGAGTCGTTCAACTCGGTGGTGGCCCATGTGGCCGAGGTCTCGCTGGTCAAGGGCCAGCCGCGCGTGCACCGCGTGACCGCCGGCGTGCATGCCAACCGCGTGGTCAACCCGCTGTCGGCCGAGGCGCAGATCCAGGGCGCCTGCATCTTCGGGCTGGCGATGACGCGGCCCGGGTTTGCCATCGAGATGGAGAACGGCGTGGTGAAGAACAGCAACTTCCCCGACTACCCGCCACCGCGCATCACCGACGCGCCCGTGGTCGACGTGTTCTTCGTGCCGTCGCAGGATCCGCCCACGGGCCTTGGCGAACCGGGTGTGCCGCCGATTGCCCCGGCGGTCGCCAACGCGCTGTTCGTGCTGACGGGCAAGCGGCAGCGCCAGTTGCCGTTCGTGCTGGCCTGAGCGGCCACGCGGCGCCGGAGGCGCACGCCGCCTCCGGCGCTATCATGGCGGCATGACGACGACCGCCACCCTCCATTACCTTTACGATCCCCTGTGCGGCTGGTGCTATGCCGCCGCGCCGCTGGTGCAGGCCGCCCAGGCCGTGCCCGGCCTGGCGCTGGCGCTGCATGCCGGCGGCATGATGGCCGGCGCGCAACGCCAGCCGGTGACGCCCGCGCTGCGCAACTATGTGATGCCGCATGACCGGCGCATCCACGCGCTCACGGGCCAGCCGTTCGGCGACGCCTATTTCAACGGCCTGCTCTGCGACCCGCAGGCCGTGTTCGATTCCGAGCCGCCCATCACCGCCATCCTGGCTGCCGAGGCGCTCTCGGCCGGCCTGCCGCGGAGCCTGGCGCCCCCCATGCTCAAGCGCATCCAGCACGCGCACTACGTGGAAGGGCGGCAGATCGCCCGGCCCGAGGTGCTGGCCGCGCTGGCAGTGGAAGTCGGCATGGCGCCTCAGGCATTCGACGCGGCCTATGGCGCGGCGGCGGGCGCACTGGTCGCCCGTCATATCGACGCCAGCCGGCGCATGCTGGGCGCGCTTGGCGGCCGGGGCTTCCCGACTTTTGCGCTCCAGACGGACGATGGCTTCCACGTGCTCGACTTCGGTCCCTACCTCGGCAGGCCGGCCGAATGGCAGGCAGCGATCGCGCAGCGGTGGCAGGCCAGCTTCAACGATGGCGGCGGCGCATCACCCGTCTGCGGGCCCGACGGCTGCGTGTTGTAATCCACGCAGCCCGTGCGCGCTCCTATTGCCTTTGCCGCCCGGTCCGCGTAGAACGTGAAAAAAAGCGAGGGCGGCGGCGCCCTCCGGACGATCGAGGTGTGTCGATGGAGACCCAGGAAAGCGCGCTGACCATGGCGCTGATGACCGAACCCGCGCGCGTGAAGATCTGCCGGGCGCTGCTGCAGGCCGGTGAGGAAGGGCTGCCCGCGGCCGACCTCGCGCAACTGGCCGGGCTGCCCATCAAGCGCGCCGGCCACCTGTTCGAGGAAATGCTGCAGGCCAACGTGGTCACGCTGGCCATCCGCGACCGCCGCGTCTGCTACGTCCTCAAGGCGCGGCTGGCCGTGACCGAAGCGCTCGGCTATATCGACGCCAGCGGGCTGGCCGACTGAACGCTTCGCAACGGTACGGCGCGCACGGCGCCGACCGCGATCCGGGGCAAGGCCTATTTGACGACTTCCTTCAGCGCGCGGTCTCGCGTGGCCTGCATGTCCTGCAACAGGCGGTAGGCGGCGTAGTACTTGTAGATGTTCCGCACATAAGTCGTGGTTTCAATGCCGATCTTCTCGGCCACGACGATCTCCACATTGTTGAACCACTTGTCCGGGTCCAGGCCGCGCGCCGCGGCCTCCTTGCGCATCTTCGCGATATTGCCGGGCCCGGCGTTGTAGCTGGCGAAGGCAAAGAGTGGACGGTTCGCTTCGGAGAAATGCGCATCGGGGAAATACCGGGTCATCAGCTTGTCGAGGTACTTGGTGCCCGCGTGGATGTTGGACTCGGTCTGCCTGATATCGCCCACGTTGAGTTCCTTGCCGGTGGCGGGCATGACCTGCATGACGCCGATCGCGCCCACATGGCTGCGGGCCTTCTGGTTCAGCTGCGACTCCTGGAAGCCCTGCGCGGCCAGCATCAGCGGGTCGAAGCTATAGTCCTTGCCGTACTTCTCGAAGAAGGCGACGGTCTGCTCGAAGCGCTTGTATTCCTCGTCATTGGTGTTATTGCGGATTTGCTTGATGCTCTTCATCATCTGCTTGAGCCGGTATTCCGCGACACCTTGCTTCTTCACATAGTTGAGATAGAACTCATCGACCGCTGCGCGCAACTGCGGGCTGTTCTTGCGGTAGGCCCAGCCGACATAGCCTTCGGCCCGGACCACGAGGTCATCGCGTACCTTGATATTGGGCAGGATCTGCGCCCACATTGCCGCTTTCCAGTCATCCACCACGAGGATCTGCAACAGGCCGGCATTGGCCATCTCCATGGCATCTTCGTCTTCGAGCGCGTCAGGCAGCATCACCAGACGGATCGCGGGCTTGCCGCTCTTGCGCAGGCTGTCATTCAGGACCGTGAGGCTATCGAAGTAGCTGCTGGCGCGTCGCACATGCACGGTCTTGCCGGACAAATCGGCCACGCTGGACAGCAGCGGCGCCTTGGGCCCGGTGACGACCAGTTCGCGCACCGGCTTGCGGTCACGTGGCGCGGAGAAGTCGACCAGCTTGAGCCGCGCATCGGTCACGGTCAAATTGCCGGCGGCAATGTCGCCCAGCCCGGCGGCCAGGTCGGGCAGCAGGCGGTCACGGGTCGTGGGGATGATGATGACCGTCAGCGGGCGCTTGCCGAGCCGGCTCGCGTAGGTCTTGTTCAGATAGCGCTCGAAGTCCCGCACCAGTCCGGCAGTCAGGCCGGCTTCGTGGCCCTTGTCGCTGAAGTACAGCGTGCGGCTGTAGGGCACCAGCACGCGGATGAGGTGGCGATCGACCATCGCATCGAAGTCGCCCGTCCAGGGTTTGTTGGCGAGATTGAGGCGGCGGGCGGAGGCGTCATCCGTTGCGGCGGCGGGCGCCACCGCTGCCGGCGCGGAGGCCGGCGGAGATTTTTGCTGCGCGGCGGCAAGCGGGCCGAAGCAGCAGGCCGCCCCAACCAGGCCTTGCAAGAGAAGGCCAGCCAACGATGGAAGCAAGCGGGAAGCGGGCATGTTCGGCAGCGCCGCCGCTGCGCGAATGCCTGCGGTGCGCGCTACTAGAGTCTAGGCCGGAAACGGATGGGTACAAGCCGAACCGGCGGCCGACGGCAGCGTTGGCAGTGGCTTGCCAGTCCACAGCCAACGCTGGTGGCTGCAGATCGCTATTGCTTCGGCGCGGTGAGTTCCTGGCGCGCGGCGGCATCCGCGGCCTGGTTCTCTGCCTTGCGTTCCTGCTTGGCGGCGTTGACGTCCTGCTTGTACTCGCCCTTGGCAGTCTTCTTGGTGGCCTTGTAGTCATCGGCCGCCTTCTTGCGCGCCTCGCGGCGCTCCACCAGCGGGTCCTTAGGTGGTTCGATTTGCGTCATGCCAGGCGGCACGCCTTGCGCACCGGCGGGGGCGGTCGGGGCTGTCGGGGCTGTCGGGGCGGGAGTCTGGGCAAGAGCGGCGGCACAACTCAGACCGGTCAGGACCGCGGCGAGTGCGCCGGCCAGATGGGTCGGACGGACGGGCTTTTTCAGATCCATTTGGAACCTCATCAGGTTGTTGTCGGATGCGGCCGGCAGGCTGTTGCACGGGAGCAGGTAGCGCCACCTGTGATCCAGCGGGGCGTCAGCCGCAAGCTTCACTCTAGCGAGCGCGCCGGGTTGGGGATGTCGGGGTTGGGCCGAATGGTTGGGGGGAGGATGTCTGACAGCGGTGTCGTGCTTGGCGGGCGCGGCAGTTCGCGGCTTGGCCGACGGGTCACTTGCGGGCGGCAAAAGTCAGCAAAAGGCGCTTTCGCCGGGTGGGGCGAAGGCGGGTACAGGGCGCTCGTGTCGGCATAGGGCATAGCGCGCGGCGCGGGCCTGGGTGCTCATGTGGATGAGGCCGCCTTCGGGGTTTCCCCAGTTTCCCCGAAATGTCAATTGGATGCCCCGGATTGTCAAAATGCTTCGCCTTGTTCCTGGATACTAAAAGGCCCACGGTATCGACCTCTGACAAGATCGCAAGGAGATCAGCATGGAGCTTAAGGACAAGGTAGCAATCATTACGGGCGGCGGGCAGGGCGGGGGCGAAGGCATAGCCCGCGTGCTGGCGCGTGAGGGCGCCAGGATTGCCGTGGTAGACCTGAACCTTGACGCCGCCAGACGCGTCGCTTCCAGCATTGATCCGGACGGCAAGCGTGCAATCGCCATCCGCGCCGACATCAGCAAGAAGGCAGACACGGAGGCCATGGCCCGCCAGACGCTGGAGGCGTTTGCCGCCATCGACATCCTGGTCAACAACGCCGGCGTCGGCGGCGCCTCCGCATTGGTGTGCGACGTCACGGAAGAAAACTGGGACCGCGTGATGGGGGTGAACGCCAAGGGCATCCTGTTCTGCTGCCAGGCGGTCATCCCTGCCATGAAGGCGCAGGGCAAGGGCAAGATCGTCAATATCGACTCGATCGCCGGCATTCGCATGGCTTACTTCAGCAGTGTGGATTACACCGCGTCAAAGCATGCGGTCACGGGACTGACGCAACACCTCGCATGGGAGCTGGCGGACCAGCGCATCAATGTCAATGCCGTGTGCCCCGGCGGCATCCTGACGCCCGCCATTGAAGCCTATGCAAGTCCGGAAAAGCGCGATGCGCTGATCAGGCGGACGGTGCCGCTGGGCAGGTTCTGCAAGCCCGAGGAGATCGGCGAAGCGGTATCGTTCCTTGCCAGCGACCGTGCCGACATGATCACGGGCCAGATGCTGGCCGTGGATGGCGGCACCCTTACCGGATATGGCGAGGATCTGCGCGCGGTGCTGCGCCAGCGGCTGCAGGAAGAGCAGGGCCATTGATTTCTTCGTGACTGGCAACCCGCCTTGCTGGCCCACGCCGAAGCGGGCCAGCAAGGCGAGGCTGCCGCCGGCAGCGCAGAGTGAGTTCAATAATGGATGCTGCCGGGTGTTCCGCCGCCGACCGCGATGGCTTCGCCATTGATTGCCACGCTCAGCGGTGAAGCGAGGAAGGTGACCACGCAGGCGACCTCGCTGGCATCGATCATGCGGCCGAGGCTGCTCTTGGTCGCCGCCCACGCCTCGGTTGCCGCATCGGTCTTCTCGGTGCGCGTGGGTCCGGGATGGACCGCCGTGACATTGATGCCCTTCGGGCCAAGTTCATCCGCGAGGTTCTTGGTGATTGCGGCCACGCCGACGTTGCGAAGCGTGGCGATGGGCCGGCCTGTATGGTAGATCGCCAGGCCGCCGATATTGATGATTCGTCCCCAGCCATTTGCGGCCAGATGCGGCGCCAGCGCCCGTGCGGTGCGAAGATAGCCGATGACCTTGATGTCGATATCTTCGAGTGCTTGCGCATCGACGATCTGGTCCAGTTGCGTGGCCGGCGAGATGCCACCTGGCAGGGCTGCGGCATTGACCAGGATATCGATGCCCCCCAGGGCTTCGATCGCCTGCTCCACCATGGCGTCGACGGAAGCCTTGTCGGCGGTATCGACCGTCAGCGGCACAATGCGGCGGCCGGTCAGCGCCGCAAGCTCAGCGGCTGTTGCATCCAGCGCCTCTTTCCCGCGCGCAGCGAGCACGACATCAACGCCTTCCTGCGCGAGCTGCAGGGCAATCGTCTTGCCAATGCCGCGGCTGCCACCTGTCACGATCGCGCGCTTGCCTTCCAGCCTCAAGTCCATGATTCCTCCGATTTCCTGCAATGTTCCAGCAACGGGTTCGGGGCGATCGTGCCGTGAGCACGTCGCCCCGTGATGCGCATGCGTCCTGGCGTACGGGCGGTGTTGCCCGCGCGCCGGGACGCAACGGTTACGGTACCAGTACGGTGGCTCCGCTGGTCTTCCTCGATTCGAGCGCGCGATGGGCCTCGGCGGCGTCTGCCAGCGCAAAGCTTTGCCTGGGCTCGCTCGTGATCTTGCCGGCCAGCACCATGTCGAACACCTCCCGGGCCATGTCGAGCATGTGCGAACGCGGCGTAGCGTAGTGCACCATGGCCGGACGCGTGACCCACAGCGAACCCTTGGCGGCGAGCGTGCGGCTGTCGATTTCCACCGGCCCGGAAGTCGTGCCGTTGCTGACGAGGGTGCCGCGCACCTGCAGGCAGGACAGCGATGCATCCAGCGTCGACTTGCCGATCGAGTCGAAGACGACCGGGACCTTCTTGCCGTCGGTGATCTCCATCACACGTTCGACAATATCCTCTCGCGACGTGACGATGGTGTGCGTGCAGCCATTGGCCCTGGAGATCTCCGCCTTTTCGTCGGAGCTGACCGTGCCGATCATGGTCACGCCAAGCGCGCGTGCCCACTGGCACGCGATCAGGCCGACGCCGCCCGCGGCGGCGTGATAGAGGATGGTCTCGCCACCCTTGAGCGGGTAGACCTGGCGGAACAGGTACTGGGCCGTCATGCCCTTCATGATGAGCGTCGAGGCGGTCCGGTCGGAGACGCCATCGGGCAGCGGGATCAGGACTTCCGCCGGCATCACGCGCACGTCCGAGTAAGCGCCCTGGGGCCCGAGCAGATAGCCGACGCGGTCGCCGACGCGGATGTCGGTGACGCCCGGGCCGACGGCCTCGACCACGCCAACGGCATCGGAGCCCAGGCCGTTGGGCAGCTGAAGCGGATAGTGGCCGGTGCGGAAGTAGATATCGATGAAGTTGACGGCAATATAGGTATGGCGGACGCGGGCCTGGCCCGGACCGGGATCACCGACTTCCACGGCCTCAAGCTTGAGGACGTCGGCGCTGCCGGTTTCATAGAAGCGGATTGCTTTTGCCATTCAGGTCTCCTGGGGAAAGTTCATGCCGGCCGGGCGGCCTTGCGCATCAGGCGGCGCGTAGCGGCAGGTTCCTGATGCCGGCCTGGCGGTTGGGCGCCATGCCGTGGGCGGCCAGCGTTTCTTCCGCGCTGTCGTACCACGTGCCGATGCGGTAGATTTCGCGCGCTTCCTTGCCCGAGGCGATCTCGCGGCCAAGTTCCTTGGCCACGCGCACGCACTGCTCGATCTGCTGCACCGAGGTCATGCGGTTGCCGTGCTGGTCGATGATGGTGTCCTCGATGCCGCAGCGCGGGTGCAGGCCCATGGACATCGCCATCATATTGAACGGCAGCACGTTCTTCAGCAGCGACTCGGCAGTCAGCGTGCAGCCGTCCGGCGCGCGATGCACGAAGTTGAAGAAGTTGAACGGGTTGGGGCCGTCAAAGCCGCCGCCGATGCCGATCCAAGTCAGGTTCAGCGGGCCCTTGTAGTGGCCGGCGCGCACCAGGCGTTCCAACGTTTCCATCGCATGGATGCCGGTCAGCTGGAAGTGCGGCTGGATGCCGGCGTTGCTCAGGCGGCGCAGGTGTTCTTCCACCCAGCCCGGGCCGGCCGGCACCGTCATTTCGCGGTAGGCGGCCTGGTAGGCGGGCTGCTCCAGCGAGGTACCCTTCAGGTACTCGGGATAGAGCAGCTCCATGATATTCATCTGCGTGGTATTGATCGCCACCGTCACCTGGTCGGGCTTGGGAGTGAGTTCGGCCAGCATGTGGCGGGTGTCGTCCGACAGCCATTTGGCGGCTTCGCCTTCATCTTCCGGCGCGAACGAGATCGAGCCGCCGACCTGGATGATCATGTCCGGTACCGCGGCGCGCACGCCGGCGATCAGCTCGTTGAACTTGGACAGGCGCTTGGAGCCCTTGCCGTCGAGTTCGCGCACATGCAGGTGCAGCACGGTGGCGCCAGCGTTGTAGCAATCCACGGCCTTTTGCACCTGCTCTTCCATGGTCACCGGGATGTCTTCCGGGAAGTCCTGCGGCATCCACTCGGGGCCATACGGGGCCACGGTGATGACCACCTTGTCCTGGTTTTCCGGGTGCAGGGAATCGTCGAGAAATTGCATGGTCTCCATCCTGATGGTGAGTGGCGCGTCCAGGCGCCGGTTTGACAGTCTTGATCCAATGGCCACGATTCGACGCGTGTGGCCGTGCGCTCAGTTGCACTGCATCGATACGCTTTCGGGTCGCGAGCAAATGCGGGCCACGCAATCGGCATCCGCAAGGTCGGCGAGGTAGGCAAGCAGCGTGCCGAACAGGGGGTGCTCATGCCCGCCGGTACGCGCGCCGGGCACGGTGCCCGGATTCGCCGAACCATAGGCGGCGTTCACCCTGTCCCAGTCCGCATCGGTCAGGTAGCGCTGCGCCGCCGGCAGGATGACGCCTTCCTCGCGCCCCATGAGCGCCCAGGCAAACTGCGCGTAGCGATCGACCTGGCTCAGCAACTCGGCCAGCGGGCCGCCCGCCGCAAACCGTTCCACGGCTTCGGCGAGTGCGCCGACCCATTGCGCATCGCGTTCATGCTGGCGCTCCAGTTCGTCGAGTTCGGCGTCGGCCCGGGCCGTGCGTCGGCGCAGCCTGCCGTAGAGGCAGGCCCGCTTGCGGGGATGGTCGCGGGCGACCGCGAAGGTCTCGATGAATCGCGTCATGCCCCGCATCACGGACACGTCCACGCTGGCGCCGTGGTCCTTCGCGGCCGTGAGCATGTCCAGCCAGGCGCGCAGTACGGCACTGAGGGCCCGGTGTTCGTCGAGGATGCCGCGGATCGCCGGCACTGGTGTCGCCGGCGCGGGATTCGGCATGGCGAACACCGGCAGGCCCGCCGCGAGCACAGCCTGGACCAGCGGCCCCGTCATCACGCCGTGTCCGTGGGCGCCAATGAAGACCAGGTCACAGCCGGCCTCGCGCGCGACGGCGGGGATGGTCGCCTGTGCGTCGCCGCCGGTTGACCCAGCCGACGCGCATGGCATCCCTTGCGCGCGCGCCACCGACTCGGCCTTGCCGAGCAGTTCGCGGCCGCGGCTCATATGGCCGCGCGGCGCTGTGGCCGTGAGCGGCACATGGACGAACGTGAGCCGTGCGGCCGCGATGCGTGCCAGCTCGATGGCCCCGACGACGGTGGCCATGCCTTCATCCGTTTCATCGAGCGGGACCAGCAGGTGCCGGCACGTGAAGGCGTCGGCATCGGCACAAAGGCGGCTCATGTCGGCACCCCGACCAGCACGCGCACTTGCTCCAGCGGACACACGTCCAAGCATTGCATCGACCGCACCTCGCGTTCCGTTTCGACCTGCACGCATGCTAGCCGCGGCACACCTTGTACGCCCCCTCCGCGGAGGAGGGGGCGATTGCCCGCCAGGTCCGCGGTGTGCCTATAATGAGACACCAGATTTCGAGCCTGGCACGCCGCGCCCAACGGCAGGGCGAAGCCACGAAGCTGCATTGCCGCGCGCGCAGCCCGGCATGCACGTCCCGGCGAGCGCCGCATCCACGCCAACCAGTACTTGCCAGATGACCTCCGTGAACCGCGGCGCGGGCGCCGCGTTTTCCGAGCTTGCGCTCAAGACCATGCCGCCGCGCGTGCCGCGGCATTTGCTTGCGCGTGCGCGCCTTGGTCTCGACAGCGAAGCGCTGCGCGACCGCCCCGCGGTAATCGTGCAGGCGCCGCCGGGCTTCGGCAAGACGCTGTTGCTGGCGCAATGGCGCCGCGAGTACCTGGCACGCGGCGCGGCCGTCGCCTGGGTTTCCGCGGATACTCACGACGATCCGCTCCATTTCCTGCAATGCCTTGTGCTCGCCGTCCGCACAGGCTGCGCACGGCCCGGCTTTGGCCTCACCCTTCTCGAAGGCGCGGCCGCGGCGCTCGGCAGCACGGAAGGGCTCACGGCCTGGCTTGCCGAGGTGGCCCAGACCTCGTTGGACCTTGTACTGATTGTCGACGAAGCCGAACGTCTCTCGCAGGACGGTATTGCGGCTCTGCTTTACCTGCTGCACAACGCGCCTCCCAATCTGCGCATCGTGGTCGCCGCGCGCGGCGGGTTCGACACCGCGCTCAGCGACCTGACGGCATACGGCCAATGCACCGGCATCGGCGCGCAAGCGCTGCGTTTGCGCTTCGATGAAACCATGACCCTCGTGCGCAGCCGCTTCGGCGACCGGATCGACCCCGATAACTGCGCGCGGCTGCATGAGTTGACCGACGGATGGCCGCTCGGTCTGCAACTGCTCCTGGCGGCCATGGAGCGCGGCGCGGATCCGCGCAGCGTCGTGGATGCCATGGCGGCCCGCCCCGGTGATGAAGGCGAGCACCTGGTTGGTGGCCTGATTGCCAAGCTCTCGCCCGACGACGTCGCTTTCCTGACTCGCATCGCCGTCGTCGACCACGTTCATCCGGACCTGTGCCGCGCGCTGACGGGCGTCGAGCACGCGCCGGAGCAACTGGCAAGGCTGGTCCGCGAGACACCGATCTTTGTCTCCAGCGACAACAGCGACTGGTGCCGGCTGCACGCGCTCGCGCGCGGCGCCTTGCAGGCGCGCGTGGCCGAGCTGCCCCCCATGGAGCAGGCCGAACTGCATACGCGGGCGTTGCGCTGGCTCGCCACGCGCGGCATCACCGAGGAAGCCGCGCGTCACGCTCACGCGGCGGGCCAGCATGCGCTTGCCTACGAGCTGGCAGGGCGCTCGCTATACGACGCCGCGATGCAGGGGCGGCTGGGTACCGTGCTCGAATGGCTGGAGCGCCTGCCTGACGCGGAGCTGGACCGCTACCCGGGCCTGCGCCTTGCCGCTGCCTGGGTGCTCGCGCTGGGCGAGCGCCACGCGGAGGCCGAGGCGCTGGTCGAACGCATGCTGGAGGGCGCAGGCGACGATACCGCCCTGCGCTATGAATGCGCGCTGATTCTGAGCATCGCGGCCTACTACGCGGACCAACCGGACCGTTGCCTGGCGCTGCTGGAGCCATGGCAGCAGCAGCCTGCGGCGCAGGACCCGCGCCTCGCCCAGATGCATGCCAACCGCCTGGCAATGGCCGCGATCCTGCACGGGCAGACCGGGAACGCGCGGCGCTATCTGCAGCTCGCGCCCCACGGCGACCTGGGCGAGGGACATCGCTACGCAGCGCGCTGGGGCGAATTCGTGGTCGGGCTGAGCTACCTGCGCGAGGGGCAGGTAATGTTGAGCGAAGCGATCCTGCGGCCCGCGCTGGCAAGCGCGGAAGCCGATCTTGGCCGTCGCCACCCGCTCGCCTGCATGCTCGCGTCGCTGCTGGCCGCGGCGGTCTACGAGTGCGGCCTGGTCGATGAAGCGGCTGCGCTGCTCGCCAACCGGCTGGACGTGCTGGAGCGGTCGGGCACGGCCGAGACGTCGTTGCTGGCATATCTGAGCGCTGCGCGCGTGGCAGCTGTGCAAGGCGTCGAGCATCGCGCACTCGACCTGCTGGAAGCGTTGTACGCGGCAGGCGTCGCGCGCCGGACGCCGCGGCTTTGCATTGCGAGCCTGGCGGACCAGGTGCGCATGCACGCGGGGCGCTTCCGTGCCGAGACCTGCCGGGCCCTGATCGTCCGCCTTGACGAACTGGCCGCGGGGGCTGACGCGGACCATGGCCCGCTGTGGCGCCGCGACGTGGCGCTGATGCAGGCCATGGCACACGCCAACGCGGCGATCGCCGCCCAGGACTGGCCATCCGCGCTGGATGCGCTGCGCCGTGCGGCGCCTGCCGCGGAGGCCATGAAGCTCGGGCGCAAGCGCATCGAGATCATGGCGCTGGAGGCGTTCGTGCGCCATCGCGGGGGCGAGGACAGCCGCCCGCTGATGCAGGAAGCCATGAACCTTGCGCAGACCTATGGCCTGGCCCGCACCTTCGCCGACGCGCATCCGGCGCTGGCCGACTGGGCCAGTCGCCTGGTAGAAGAGGGAGCCGCAGAACCGGGCACCGGCCAGCAGCTGCCGTTGGCGCGCATGCCGCGCCGCGCCGGGCGCCCGGCGGCGGAGCCGCGCGCAGTTGCCAGCACGGTGCTGACCCCCAAGGAGCGCGAAGTCCTCGAACTGCTCGCGCGCAATCTCTCCAACAAGGAAATCGCGCAGGCCATCGGCGTGGGCGAGGTCACGGCCAAGTGGCATGTGAAGAACCTGTTCGGCAAGCTGAACGCCGGCACGCGCAAACACGCCGTACGGCGCGCCCAGCTGCTGGGGCTGCTGGAAGGTCTCGAGTAGTTCCCGTCATTTCGTGTCCGATTCGCCCCTCCTTCGCGCAGGGGCGCAGCTGGCCGCGATACGCGGCGCCTGGCGCTTGCTTTCCGGTGCCGGTGGTTGACGGCGCCAAGCCGACACGCTGCAGCCGAAGCGCATGGAGAACCACCTGGAGAAGGCGCTGAGCGAGGAAAAACCCATCAGGATCGCAACGTCCGACAGCGGTCGCTCGCTGTTTTTCAGGTATCTCGTGACGAGGTCGAACCTGACTGCGTCGACGACGGACAGGTAGTTCTGCCCATAGGCAGCCAGGTGGCGATGCATCGTCTTGCGGTTGATGCCAAGTTGCAGGGCTACCTGTTCGGCCCCACACTGGCCAGTTGGCAGCAGCGCGAATACCAGCTTGCGAACCTTGTCCGGCATGGTGGGGCCGGATTGCGCGAGCTTGGTATCCAGGAACTCGCGCGCATGACGGCCCAGTGCCGAATCCGGGGCTGCGTTGGCCACGTCGAGATCGGAGGCGGCCAGCAGGATGCCGTCGAAATCCTGGCGGAAGCGCACCGGTACACCGAACACGCGCCGATGCGTGGCCAGGCTGGCCGGCGCGGAATGGCTGAAGCAGACGCTGCGCGGCTTCCATGCCGTGCCGGCAAGCAGCTTGAACAAGCGGAACCAGAGGCAGATGACGAACTCCGTCGATTGCCGCATGGAACCTTCCACGGATACAAGGAGTTCAAGCCTGACAAGCGCGGCGTCCCCGACGGTCTCGATGCGCAAATCGAGACTTTCGTTGAGCAAATGCAGATAGCGCGCCATTGCGTCCAGCGCGTCGCGCAGGGTGGCGCCCTCGCGCATCACCGTCCACAGTGGCCCCAGCGTTGTCAGTTGACGGGCCTCAGCCACGCGTAGCCCAAGGTCTTCCAGGCCGGCAAGCTGTGCCGAATCCTCCAGCAAGCGCATGACCGACTTCGCCGGCACCCGCATTTCCGGGTCCACCAGGGCAGTCGGGCTGATACCCGCCTGCCGCAGTTGGCGGTACGGATCCAGGCCGAGTTGGCGGGCCACGTCGACAAACTCCGTCAGGTTCACGTGTTGCAGCAGCGTCGACATAGGTGTTCCCCCAGGCGCCCCAAAATGTAAAGTGGCTGCCCCGGAATGTCAACGCATCGCGCGCGGGTTCTTCAATACTTTGCTTCGACCCATCAGCATCGATCTCTGCCTTCAACCTTTCGGAGTCGCAATGCGAATCGAGCCACTTACCTGTTCCATCGGCGCCGAACTGTTCGGCGTCAGCCTCGCCGACGCGATCCACGATGACGGCGTGTTTGCCGGTATTCGGGAAGCGCTGCTCAGGCATCGTGTGCTGTTCCTGCGCGACCAGGACATCACGGCCGGCGAGCATGTCGCCTTTGCCCGCCGCTTCGGCGAACTCGAAGACCATCCGGTGGCGGGCAGCGACCCCGAGCATCCCGGGCTGGTCCGCATCTACAAGAGTCCCAACGAGCCCACGCCGCGCTATGAGAATTCCTGGCACACGGATGCGACCTGGCGCGAAGCTCCGCCGCTTGCCAGCATCCTGCGCTGCCGTGAATGCCCGCCTGTCGGCGGCGACACCATGTGGGTCAACATGGTGCTGGCCTATGAGAACCTGCCGCAACATATCAAGGACCAGATCGCCGACCTGCGCGCGCGCCACAGCATCGAGGCAAGTTTCGGCGCGGCCATGCCGATCGAAAAGCGCCTCGCGCTGAAGGCCCAGTATCCGGACGCCGAGCACCCTGTTGTCAGGACGCATCCCGAGACCGGCGAGAAGGTGCTGTTCGTGAACGGCTTTACCACCCACTTTACGAACTTCCATACGCCTGAACGCGTGCGCTTCGGGCAGGACTTCAACCCCGGCGCGGCCGACTTGCTGCGCTACCTGATCACGCAAGCCTACATTCCCGAGTATCAGGTGCGCTGGCGCTGGACTCCGAACAGCGTGGCGATCTGGGACAACCGCTCGACCCAGCATTACGCGGTCATGGACTACCCGCCGTGCCATCGCAGGATGGACCGGGCCACGGTGATCGGGGATCGCCCGTTCTGAAAGAGACAGACACACCATTGCAACGCAAAGCGAGACTGAGAGACCGACAATGAGCCAGATCGACCCCAACATGCTCAAGGACAAGGTTGCCGTGATCACCGGCGCGGGCCGCGGCATCGGACGCACCATTGCACTGGCCTATGCCAGCGCCGGTGCCGCGGTGGTATGCAGCGCCCGCAGCGAGGCCGACATCGCGCAGACCGCCGCGCTGATCCGCGAAGCGGGTGGCCGGGCCATCGCGCAGACCGTTGACGTGGCGGACTACGAGACCGTCGCGACCCTGTTCCAGCGCGCCAGCGACGCCTTTGGCGGTGTCGATATCGTCATGGCCAATGCCGGTGTCGCGCTCGAGCAGCGCAGGATTGCCGACAGCGATCCGGTGCTCTGGCGCAAGACCATCGATATCAACCTGACGGGCGCCTACCACACCGCCCATGCCGCCATTCCCCACCTGCGCCGCCGCGGTGCGGGCAAGATCATCATGGTCGGCTCCGGCCAGCGCAATCGGCCCAATGCGGGCTTGTCGGCCTACTCGTGCTCCAAGAGCGGCCTGTGGATGCTTACCCAGTCGCTGGCGATGGAACTCCAGGAGGACAACATCAGCGTCAATGAGCTGATACCGGGGCCGGTCAGGACGGACATGACGCGTGACGTTGCCATACCGCCGGGCGAATGGTTCAAGGATCCCGCCGATGTTGTCCCGCTTGCCCTGTTCCTGGCCGGCATGCCCGATTTCGGCCCCAGCGCGCAGAGCTACAGCCTGATGCGCCGCGCCTGACGCCGGACAGGCGACCGACGGACGCGGACACGGTCGCCGCGACAATCGAAGGCTGCAATGGCGTTGCAGCCGCCGCCCGTGCAAGGAGGCCCATGAGCCGTTTAGTCCGCATTGCCACGCTGTCGCGTTATACCGAGGTGGCGCGCTCGGTTGGCCTGGATCCACTGCGGAGCCTGGCAGAAGTGGGACTGCCGCCAAGCTGCCTGGACGACGGCGACAACCTGGTTTCCGCGAGCGCAGTCTGCCGCCTTCTCGAAATGTCCGCGGCAGCGTCCGATGCCGAAGACTTCGGCCTGCGCATGGGAGAGGGCCGTCAATTGTCGGTACTGGGGCCGCTCGGCATGGCCGTGCGAGATTCGCGGACGCTGCGCGATGCGCTAGGCGCGATGGTGCGCTACATCACGTTGCACAGCGAGGCTCTATTCCTCGGCGTGGAAGAACGGGAGGGCGCTCTTGTCATCCGCGTGTCGCTGATGGTCGAGCATTCCGGGTCGACACGCCAGGCCGACGAAATGGTAGTCGTGTCGCTTTACCGGATGCTTCAGGAGCTGATCGGTCAACGGTGGCGCGCGCGGCGTATCTGCCTTGCGCATGGCGCCCCGAGAAATCCGGCGGCGCACGCGCGCGTGTTCGGCCAGGCCGTGGATTTCGGTTGCGACTTCAACGGCATTGTCTGCGAGCTGAAGGACATGGAGGCAGTGCCGCGCTCCGCGCGCCCGGAGCTGGCGCAGTACGCCCATGCCTATCTGGACTCACTGAGTGCGCGTGCGACGCTGTCCATGACAGAAAAAGTCCGGCGCATGGTGCTGTCCTTGCTCTCGTCGGGCAACTGCAGTGTGGAGCGCGTCGCCAGCCAGCTCGGCGTCGACCGGCGCACGGTCCACCGCAAGCTGCTGCAGGAAGGCTCGACCTTTAGCACCATTCTCGATGAGGTCCGTGCCTTGCAGGCGGTGCAGTATCTCCGGGATCCGGACCGCGCGGTCAGCTACGTGGCCGTGTTGCTCGGGTTTTCAATGCAGAGCGCGTTCTCGCGTTGGTTCCGTGGCCATTTTGGCTGCAGCCCCAGTGCATGGCGCACCGATGGCATGCAGCCGGTGGGACCGCTTCCGCTGCAACAGCTACTGGTGGCGAGCCCTGAGCAGCGGGTGTAGTGCGGTCTTGTTCAGGCCGCTTGCGGCCAGACAATGCGGTGCTCAGCTTCAATCGACAGCGTCACGGCGGCGTTGGTATCGATAAAGTTCGCTTCGTCCGGCTTGACTGATTCCCGGAAGAGCGGGGAGCACACCGCTTCCTGCAGCGCGGCATCGTCCTCGAACCAGATCTGCGCCGCGCCGTCGAACCGCGGCTCGCCTTGCTCACAGGCATCGGCACAGGCGGCCGGCAGCGTGGCACTCTGGACATAGCGGCGCAGACCCGGCACCGACGCGGCCAATGGCCCATGCGTGCCGCGCCAGTAGCGCAGCATGTCCGCGCGGCCAAGATTCGCCTTGCGCTTGAAGAAGGTCATTCGCTTTGGCAACGATTCGTCCCTGGCGATCGATGCGCCGGCATGTACGACGTGATCCGTTGTGTGCAGACGCACGCAGAGCCCGGGGGCGACCAGTTTGCCAGCGCCCGCCAGCGCCGACCCGGCATACTCCGCGCTGTGCAGGAGCGCATCGAGAGCCGCACTATCGTCGACCCAGATCTCGTCCACGGTATCGTAGTGCGCAGCCTGACCGGGGACCGCACGGACGGTGTTCTGGACGTAGCGCCGCACACCGGGCAAGTCCGCCGCCAGCGGCGCATGCGCTTCTCGCCAGTAGCGCAGGAAATCGTGGCGGTCCACATCGGGGCGCCGCGTGCAGAGGAAGATCAGATGGATCATGTCGCGGGCGTGCCGGTGGTGACGGCGGGCGCGCGCTCCAGCGCGCCGAGAATCCGCGCGAATCGTGCTTCCAGGCGCGGCT
Organism: Cupriavidus sp. C3SS-1; assembly: GCF_057073755.1. Lineage (NCBI taxonomy): Bacteria > Pseudomonadati > Pseudomonadota > Betaproteobacteria > Burkholderiales > Burkholderiaceae > Cupriavidus > Cupriavidus sp. C3SS-1. The sequence continues at coordinate 743,802 of NZ_CP172699.1, forward strand.
TCATGCGTGTCGGCGTGAAGATGTAGAACTCGCCTGCCCGAATCGCCTCCAGTGTCTGGCTGGCCACCAGTTCCGGCGCCGTGCCAGCGGCAACGCTGGCACGGAACGATTCGCTCGTATGGCTTGAGCGTTCGGCGATGGGGGTCTTCACCGGGCCAGGACAAAGCACCGAGACGCCAATGCCGGTGCCGCGGAGTTCCTGCTCGAGTGCCTCGGAGAGGGCCACCACGCTGTATTTCGTGGCCGCGTAGGCGCCCATGGGAAAGTCGCCATTTACCCAGAAGCCCGCGCCCGACGCCGTGTTGACGAAATGCGCCGGCTCGCCGTGCCGGCGCAGCAGCGGCAGGAAATGACGGATACCGTGAATCACGCCAAACACGTTGATGCCGAACGCGCGGGTCCAGTCCTGCTCCGATAGCGAAGCCAGTTCGCCGCTCATATCGATGCCGGCGTTGTTGAAGACCAGGTGGATGCGCCCCAGTTTCGCCGCGAACTCCGCCGCCGCATCGCGCACGTCCGCATCGGAGGAAACATCCAGTACGCGCGTGCAGATGCGCCTGCCGGTCGATGCGAGCCGGTCGCGTGCAGCGTCAAGCCCGTGCGCGTCGATGTCGGCCAGCGCAAGGTCGGCGCCGCGCGCCGCCAGTGCCTCGGCCAGTGCCAGGCCGATGCCCGACGCGGCGCCTGTGATGATTGCCGTCTTGCCCTGAAAGTCCTGAAGGCGGGGGCGGGCGTCCGGCCGGGACTCGTTGCCGCCGATGTCTGTATGAATCATGGATATTGGTGGTTAAGGGCTGCGCGGCCGCGGTATTCAGCCGATTACGGATTCTGGCGCGAGGCGGACAAGCTGCTTGCCGGTGTTCTTGCCGGTAAACAGGCGGTTCAGGGCGGCGGGCGCCTGCTCGATGCCGTCAACGATGTCGACGCGGTACTTGAGCCGGCCGTCCCTGACCCATTTCGCCAGGGCTTCCGCGGCTTCGTGGAACCGCGAACGGTAGTCGGCAATGAGGAAGCCTTCGATGCGGGCGCGTTTCATGATGACGTTGCGGAACAGCTTCGGGCTCCACCAGTCGCCGCTTGCGTTGTAAGTCGAGATCATCCCGCACAGGGCGATGCGGGCGCCCGGATTGATCAGGGCCAGCACGGCATCCATGGTGTCCCCGCCCACGTTCTCGAAATCGACGTCGATGCCGTCCGGGCAGGCGTCGCGAAGATCGGCAAGCAGGTTGCCGCCCTTGTAGTCGACACAGGCATCGAGGCCGAACTCATCCCTGACGAGTTGGCATTTGGCCCGGCCACCGGCGACGCCCACCACCCGGCAGCCGAGTATCTTGCCGATCTGGCCGGCGATCGAGCCGACGCCGCCCGCGGCGGCCGACACTACGATGGTCTCGCCAGCCTTGGGTCTGGCAATGTCGAGCATGCCGAAATAGGCGGTCATGCCGGAGCTGCCAAGCACGCTCGCATACGCAGGCAGGGGCAGGCCGTACTCCACCGGGACGCGCCGCGCGGTCCGCGTTACCGAGTACTCTTCCCACGCCATGCCACCTTCGACGATGTCGCCAGGCCTGAACTCCGGGTGGCGGGATTCGATGACGACGCCCATGGTGACGCCGCGCATCACCTCGCCCAGCGCCACCGGGGCCATGTACTGGTCGATCTCGCTCATCCAGACGCGGTTGGTCGGCGCTACCATGAGATAGATGTTGCGCACCAGGATCTCGCCGTCGCGCGGTTGTGGCAGCGGTGTTTCAACGAGCTGCAGGTCGTTGTCGCCGATATCGCCGACGGGGCGCTGCCTGAGGATCCAGCGCCGGTTCATTGTCTTCATGCTTGCTCCTCCATAATTTGTGCCTGGTGCGGTGTGCGCGGGCCGCACTGCCGGTCGCCGTAACGCGCTCGCTGCTCAGTCTTCCAACGCGCCATATACGATGTTGCGCAACAGGGACCGGTATCCGACGCGGGTCGCCAGGTCGTTTTCCTGAAGCATCAGGATGGCGACCAGTTGCTCGTGCGGATCCGCCCAGAAATAGGTCCCGAGGGCGCCGCCCCAGTAGAAATCGCCGACGGATCCCGGTACCGGGCTCAGGCCCTGCGCGGTGCGTACGCCCACTGCCAGGCCGTGGCCCTGGCCGAGATCGGGCAATGGCGCGTTGATGCCGAGCCCTGTGGTCGAGCTGCCATAGCGCGTGGTCGGGGGCAGATGGTTGCCGAGCATCAAGGCGACGGTCTTCCTGGAGAGCAGGCGCACGCCATCGAGCACACCGCCGTTGAGGAGCATCTGGCAGAAGCGCGCGTAGTCGCCGGCCGTGGACAGCAGGCCGGCGCCACCGGAATGCCAGCGAGGCGGGTCGTGCTCGTCGTAGTCGAACAGGGCGGTCGATTTGCCGGATGCGCCGGATGGCAGTGCCAGGCCGGCGCCGTCCCGGCGCTTCAGCCCGAAGGCCGTTGCATGCATGCGCAGCGGCTGGGTCACGCGCTCCGCGACGAAGCGGGCCAGGTCCATGCCCGAGACAATCTCGATGACGCGGCCGAGCACGTCGGTGGACATGCCATATTCGAACACCTCGCCTGGCTGGCATTGCAACGGGATGGCCGCCAGCTTTGCGACCATCTCGGCATTGGTCTGCCCGGGGTCCATCGTGCCGCTTTCGCGATACTGCCGCTGCACCAGCGAATCGCCAAACTGCCCGTATGTCAGGCCGGACGTGTGCCGGAACAGGTCGTGGATGGTCATGGCGCGGCGCACCGGTTCGAGCACAAGGCGGCGCCCGCCGGGTTTCCCGTCGGCCGTCTCGACGCCTACCTGGAGGTGCGCGAATTCCGGGAGGTAGCGTTCGACCGGATCGTTCAGGGCCAGTAGGCCTTCTTCCATCAGTATCAGCGCCGCCACGCCAGTGACGGGCCGGGTCATCGCAGCAAGGCGAAAGACGGAGTGGCGCTGCATCGGACGGCGCGGGGTATCCGCATGCTCGAAGCCGAACGCCTCGAACCAGGCGATCCGGCCCTTGCGCGCAACCAGCACGACGGCGCCCGGGATCTTGCCACGGTCGACATCGGCATTGAGCACCGACGAAATCGACTGCAGCCGCCGCGCGGACAGCCCTACCTCTTCAGGGGTATCAGCCTGGTCGAGGGCACAGGTCTCGAATGGCAATGCTGGCTCCTTCATGTTTCCCGGCGCGCGTCCGGGTGGCAGGTATCGCGGCATCAGCGCCCTGCGCTGCGCCGTAAGGCATGTGTACCGAGTCTAGGGAAGCAGGCGGCCGGGCGGATGATGGTGCGGGTCTTCGACGTGACCGTTGGGGACATTGCGTATCCGGGGGACACGCGGGCGACGGGCGCCGGGGAAGACGGAGCGCAACCGGCGAAGCTTGAATGATTGCGGCAGATCGCCGCGATGATCGTCGGTGACTGAGCGCGAGCTCCGGCAGGAAGGCGGCAGCCAACGCCGCCGGAGCCGCGGTCCGTCAGGGCTGGATGTTATAGGTCTTCACGATGGCGGCATTGCGATCGTATTCGGCGCGCAAGGCCTGGCCAAGCTGAGCCGGGGTTTGCGCCGGTACGGTCTCGAAGCCGAGCCCGAGAATCCGCTCCTGCACCTTGGGCGTCGAGGCCGCCCTGTAGACGGCAGCCTGGATTTTCTGGACCACGTCCGCCGGCACCTTGGACGATACGAACACGCCCGCCCAGTTGTTGAAGTCAATGTCCGGATAGCCCAGCTCGGCAAAGGTCGGGACTTGCGGCAGCAGCGGCGAACGCTGTTTCGCGGCCAGGGCATAGCCCTGCAGCTTGCCGGCCTTGATCATCGGCAGCGAGGTCACCATGCCGTCGTACATCACCGCGATCTGTCCGCCCATGACCTGTGTCAGCGCCGGCGGAGAGCCGGCGAAGGGCACGTGCTGCAGATCCATGCCAGCTTTCTGGTTCATGATCAGGCCAGCATAGTGGGCGACGGTGCCCGCGCTGTAGGAAGCAAAACTGAGCTGGCCCGAATGGGCCTTTACATAGCTGATCAGGCTCGGCAGGTCCTTGGGCGGCAAGGTCGTCGAGCCGACCAGCAGGAGAGTCGACCTGGCCACCGCGGCCACCGGCTTCACATCCTTCATCGGATCGTAAGAGACCTTCATCACATGCGGGATCTCCGTGAGCACATTGGTGGTCGACACCAGGATGGTCTGCCCATCGGCCGGCGCCGCCAGCAACGTGTTCATCGCAATGCCGCCGCCGGCCCCCGGCTTGTTGTCGACCACCACGGACTGGCCCAGTTCGGCTGTGATCGCTTCGGACAGCACGCGTGCCAGCACATCCATGGTGCCGCCGGCAGGCGCGGGGACTAGCACCCGGACGGGCTTGTTGGTCCATGCCATGGCGACGGGCATGGACAGGGCCAGGACAGCGCAGACGGCGGCGCGGCGCACGCAGTTCAGGGTAGGGCGGATTGGCATAGATGTCTCCCCGTTATGGGTGTGGTCTCGAAATGGGTGCCATGGACGACGGCAGTCGTGCGAGAAGTATGGGTGGGCGGCGCAAAGCGTCTTAACATTCAGGGGCAAATATTTGACATTTCGGGACAGTTAGGGAAAGCCCAATCCGGGGATGCCCTCGGAGGCAATGTGGGAAAACGGGGAAATGCGTCGGGGAATGCGCAGATCGTGGCGCGACGGCACCGCCGCGGCAAACGGAATCAGATGTCGCGGATTGCGCCGCTGGCGATCCCGCTGCGGAAGAGTCTGAAGGTCTCGCTTACTGCTTCGCGCAGCGGCGTGCGGGGCAGGGGACCAATCACATTCTCCAGCGCGGTCGCGTCGTAGTCTTCGGGCAGTCCGAGCGATGGCCCGGCGAACGTGATCGTTCCGCGCGCTTCCGGTATGACCGATTCGATCGTCTCGACGACTTCGCCCATGTCTGCGACGCTGCCGTGGATATTGAAGACGTCAGCGCCGCGATAGCCGGAACGTGCGCACGCGATGAACATGCGCGCAAGGTCGTCGGCATAGTGAATCTGGCTGCGGCCGCTGTATCGAATATGGAAACGACGCGCGAGCGCTGCCGCCAGGACCGCCTGGGTGGGCGCCGCGGTCAGGCCATAGTCTCTTCCGGCGCCGAATACTGTTGCCGGGCGAAGGCCGATGCTGGAGACGCCTCTGTCCTGGTAATACACGCGCGCCATGCCCTCTTCTGCCTGCTTGAACACACCATAGAGGGTCGTCGGATGCCCGCAGGTGTGGTGCAGGACGGTTGCATCGCTCGCCGCGCCGCAACTGTCGTACACCGCGATCGATGACGCGTACACGATGCCGGCGATCCGCTGGGCGCGCCGCGCCACTGCCTCGAACAGATTCACGCCGCCCAGCACGTTGACGCGGGCCCCCAGCAGGGGATCGGCCTTGAACCTTGGGTGAATCAGCGCCGCCAGGTGAATGACATGCGTGATGCGATACCTGTCCAGTGTTGCCTCGAGCAGGCCCAGGTCCGTGATGTCGCCGCGAACCATCTCGACGCGCGACAGATGTGCGTCGTCCATCAACAGGCGCAGGCGCCGGACATCGTTGTCCGCGTCAAAGGCAACGACCGGCACGCCTTCCTGTACGAGCCGGCGCACCGTCCATGCGCCGATACATCCCAGTGCCCCGGTTACCAGAAATCGCTCAGAGTTCGCCATCGTTGCCTGTCACCGGTTGTGGGCACCGCCACGTGCCCGGAATGAACTGTCAGCATTCTAGGAAGGCCATCGCCATCGGGATTGACGTGGCGGGGCGCCGGCGTGACAGCCGGGGACATTGCGCGAGGAGTTCGGGCTGGCGCGGGAAGCCGTAAGAGGCCAGGGTTGAACGAATCTCGCCACCTCGCCACCTTCGCCTCCGCGTCACTAAAGGCCCCCGACACCCACCAAGGGAAAACCCCCATCAAGTCGCTGTCTTGAAATGGCCATACCGCGTCCCTATAATTAGCACTCGCTGGGGGTGAGTGCTAACAGCCCCCTGCGGTACCCGAAATTCCGCGGCCGCCGACCCTGATCGCGGCTCGCTTGTGAATCAAAACTCACTTTTGTATCTAGGAGTCCCGTATGAATCTGCGTCCTTTGCACGACCGTGTGATCGTGAAGCGTCTGGACAACGAAACCAAGACCGCGTCCGGTATCGTGATTCCCGACAACGCCGCCGAGAAGCCGGATCAAGGCGAAGTGCTGGCCATCGGCCCGGGCAAGAAGGATGACAAGGGCAACAACATTGCCCTCGACGTCAAGGTGGGTGACCGTGTGCTGTTCGGCAAGTATGCCGGCCAGGGCGTGAAGGTCGATGGCCAGGAACTGCTGGTCATGCGCGAAGAAGACATCATGGCCGTGGTGAACAAGTAATTGCTTGTTGACGACTAGCACCGTACCGAATTAGGAGAATCAGAACATGGCAGCAAAAGACGTAGTATTTGGCGACGCCGCCCGTGCCAAGATGGTCGAAGGCGTGAACATCCTCGCCAACGCAGTGAAGGTTACGCTGGGTCCGAAGGGCCGCAACGTGGTGCTGGAGCGCAGCTTCGGCGGCCCGACCGTGACCAAGGACGGCGTGTCCGTGGCCAAGGAAATCGAGCTGAAGGACAAGCTGCAGAACATGGGCGCCCAGATGGTCAAGGAAGTGGCTTCCAAGACCAGCGACAACGCCGGTGACGGTACCACCACCGCTACCGTTCTGGCCCAGTCGATCGTGCGCGAAGGCATGAAGTTCGTCGCCGCCGGCATGAACCCGATGGACCTGAAGCGCGGTATCGACAAGGCTGTCGGCGCCGCCGTCGAAGAGCTGAAGAAGATCAGCAAGCCCACCACCACCAGCAAGGAAATCGCCCAGGTTGGCGCGATCTCGGCCAACAGCGACGCCTCGATCGGCGAGCGCATTGCCGAAGCCATGGACAAGGTCGGCAAGGAAGGCGTGATCACCGTCGAAGACGGCAAGTCGCTGGCCGACGAGCTGGAAGTCGTGGAAGGCATGCAGTTCGACCGCGGCTACCTGTCGCCGTACTTCATCAACAACCCGGAAAAGCAGGTTGTCCAGCTGGACAACCCGTTCGTGCTGCTGTTCGACAAGAAGGTGTCGAACATCCGCGACCTGCTGCCGGTGCTGGAGCAAGTGGCCAAGGCCGGCCGCCCGCTGCTGATCATCGCTGAAGACGTCGAAGGCGAAGCCCTGGCGACCCTGGTGGTCAACAACATCCGTGGCATCCTGAAGACCGCCGCCGTCAAGGCTCCGGGCTTCGGCGACCGCCGCAAGGCCATGCTGGAAGACATCGCCATCCTGACCGGCGGCACCGTCATCGCCGAAGAAATCGGCCTGACGCTGGAAAAGGCGACCCTGAACGACCTCGGCCAGGCCAAGCGCATCGAGATCGGCAAGGAAAACACCATCATCATCGACGGTGCCGGCGACGCTGGTGCGATCGAAGGCCGTGTCAAGCAGATCCGCGCCCAGATCGAAGAAGCGACCTCGGATTACGACCGTGAAAAGCTGCAAGAGCGCGTGGCCAAGCTGGCCGGCGGTGTTGCCGTGATCAAGGTTGGCGCTGCCACCGAAGTCGAAATGAAGGAAAAGAAGGCCCGCGTCGAAGACGCCCTGCACGCTACCCGCGCTGCAGTGGAAGAAGGCATCGTCCCCGGCGGCGGTGTGGCCCTGCTGCGTGCCCGCGCTGCGATCTCGGCACTGACCGGTGAAAACCCGGACCAGAACGCCGGTATCAAGATCGTGCTGCGCGCCATGGAAGAGCCGCTGCGCCAGATCGTGCTGAACGCTGGTGAAGAAGCTTCGGTCGTCGTTGCCAAGGTTATCGAAGGCAAGGGCAACTACGGCTACAACGCGGCTTCGGGCGAGTACGGCGACCTGGTGGAAATGGGCGTGCTGGACCCGACCAAGGTCACCCGCACCGCACTGCAGAACGCTGCTTCGGTGGCTTCGCTGATGCTGACCACGGATTGCGCCGTTGCTGAAACGCCGAAGGAAGAGTCGGCCCCGGCAATGCCGGGCGGCATGGGCGGCATGGGCGGCATGGAAGGCATGATGTAATTTGTGCCGACCGACTGCCTTAACGGGCAGGCTGTCTGAAAAAGCCCCCGCAAGCGAAAGCTTGCGGGGGTTTTTGCTTGTGTCGAAGTCATGTTGGCGCGCGCTGTTTGCCTCGATGCGGTGACGCCTTTTCGCCAGAGGTATGAATCAACTCTGCAACACGCTGCGGACTTAGCCGGGGCAGCACAGGTGCCTCAATACGGCTAAGCGTTGCCGTAAGTGCATCCACTGGCACTATTGAGCCGGCTACGCCGACCCTGTCTGGTCGCAGAACCTACGCCAGCCCTCACGGCGTCCTGTGTTCTCGTTCCCGCGTTTCATTTCTTGATCGCTTCCCGGCTGACAGCCGGGCGGCCCGTTCCCCCATTGGATCGATACCAATTGCCGTACGCATCGCCAAGAATGCATGTACGTCGGTAGGGCTTGGGAAGTTTCGCCGGGGTAATGGCTATTCGGACCCGTTCCCGCAATTCGCCCCATCGTGCTCACATGAATATCCAAGGGCGAAGCCATATGTCCAGGTACGACAACAAGAAGGAAAGAGGGGTCATTCTTCCGATTGTGGGCCTGACCCTCGCCGTGCTGCTCGGCATGGCCGGGCTGGTCATCGACCTTGGGGCCATGTTCGTTGCCAAGACCGAGCTGCAGTCGGCCGTCGACAGCTGCGCGCTGGCGGCGGCGCAGGAACTGGATGGCGCCGCGGATGCCCTGACACGGGCGACCAGCGCCGGCCTGACCGCCGGGAACGCCAACAAGGTTCAATACCAGAAGGCATCTGCATCGCTCATTGACACGGATGTCACGTTCAGCGACTCGCTCACCGGCGCATTCAGTTCGACGTTCACGCCGGTGGCCAATGCGCGCTACGCCAAGTGCAACCACCTGACCAGCGGGATCGTGGCTTTCCTGATCCAGATGGTTGGTGGGCCAACCAGCAATGCCGTGGCCGCCGTAGGCGTTGCCACGCGTACCCACGCTCAGAGCACCTGTCCGATCCCTGTTGGCCTGCTCCCGAAATCCGGCGGGACTTCGCCCGACTATGGCTTCGCGGTTGGCGAATGGGTGCCGGTACTCTACGACGGGACGAAGACGGCTGGTCCCGGGGAAATGGGGTGGTACAACCTGGACGGCTCGACCAATGCCAATGAGACAAAGAACGAGATGTCCGTCGGGTATTGCAATTCCAAGGTCAACGATACGCTGCGGACCCCGGGCGCAAAAGTCGCGGTCGACGATCAGTGGAACGGCCGCTTCGGCATCTACAAGAACAATGGAGACATGCAGACGTTGCGGCCTGATTTCACAGGCTATGCCTACACGATCAAGAACTGGCCCAATGGCAGGAACGCGTATACCGGCACATCCGGCGGAGCCGACCCGACTGCGGTCAACTTCAAAGCCAAGCGGCTCACCTTCGCCAGCTATGCCGATACAGGCACGGATGTAAAAGCCGGCGACAACATTACTGGCCTCAACATGATGGGAGGCTACAAGAACCTGGCCTCACCAGGCAGCACGGGGGACATCGCCAAGCTGGGGATGAGCCGTCGCCTTGTCATCGTGCCGGTGGTTTCGTCATCGAAAGTGGCTGATTTTGCCTGCATGCTCATGTTGCAGCCGATCAGCGGTCCGACAGATACCGTGCAGTTCGAATACCTCGGCAACGCCGCGAGCATCAGCAGTCCTTGCACGACCAACGGCCTGGCCGGCGGCAATTTCGGCCCCATGATTCCGGCGCTCGTACAGTAGGGGGAATCGATGAAACAGCGACAAAAAGGCGTAGCGCTCGTCGAGTTCGCCATCACCATCTCACTGCTGCTGGCGATCTGCTTTGCAGTCACCGAGTTTGGCCGCGCCATCTATACGTACAACACGCTGGCCAAGTCGGTCCGTGATGCAGCCCGCTATCTGAGTACGCAGGCGGCAGGCAACGCGGCGGCGCATGCCATGGCACAGCAACTGGTGGTCTATGGTACTCCGGTGGTGACCAATAACCAGGCGACGCTGGTGCCGGGCCTGACCATCGGCATGGTCAGCATTTGCGACGCGGCGGATCCGACCTGTACTTCCAATATGGGTCAGGGCAGCAATCCTGCCATCAACACGGTTACGGTACGGATCTCCGGCTATACGTTTACACCGCTGCTGGACCTGTTTGGCTTCACGCGGTTCTACACCGGCGGCAGCAATTCCCTGACGTCGATTTCCTTCAGCGACATCTCAGCCACGATGAGGCAGGCATATGAATAGGCATCAGCGGGGTGCGACGGCCGTGGAGTTTGCGCTCGTCGCAGTGCTCTTCTTTGCGGTGCTTCTTGGAATACTGGAGTTCGGGCGCGTTCTGTTCACCTGGAACTCCGTGGCGGAAGCCACGCGGTGGGGCGCAAGGCAGGCCGTGGTGTGCGGGCGAGGATCGGGATCAGTGCTCAGCCGGATGCAACAGATCGTTCCGAGTCTCTCGTCCAGTAATGTCGCTGTTACCTGGTACGACGCGAACGGCATCAGCGCAAGTTGCGACAGCACATCCTGTACCGGGGTTTCCGTCAGCGTGACAGGGATGAGCGCTTCCCCGGTATCACCGGCGGCATGGATCGGGTTCTCTTCCGGCCTGACAGTACCCGGATTCGTGACCTATCTTCCACGGGAAATCATGGGGCAGGATCCTGGAAGCGGCACTGTATGCAGCTAGGATCCCAGCGTCCCAAACCGCAACGCGGCAAGAAGGGCGGGTCGGCTAGCCGAAAGTTTGCGAGTGGATGCACCATGCCTCCTCGGCAGGGCCTAGATTTCCGTCCGAACGGTTCCGGGGGACTGCAAAATGACAACTGATACTCAGGTGTTTACCCGGGGCGATGCTATCCGATGGGCGTTTGTGCTCGTGATTCTTGCGCTGGATTTCGTCTGGCTGATTGTCAGCGGGCATTCGGTCACGCATGGCAGTCTGGTCGCGCAATGCGTGGCCGTGGCCATCCTGGGGGGCATCGCCTTCGTGCTGAATTTGATTGCAGGCCTCCCACGCGTAACGACTACAACGCGCGGACTTCACTACCGACGGCTGGCGCTGGTAGCGCAGTGTGGCGCGTTGATGGTTGCCTTCACCAGTGTCATGAGTGTCTTGTCCTACTTGCTTGTCACGCTCGCTCCTCCATTGGTGGACACCAAACTGGCGGCATTGGATGCGATGCTGGGCTTTGACTGGCCGCGGGCCTATGTCTGGGTGCGGTCGCATTGGACACTTAACTTCGTCCTGCAACTGGCCTATGCCAGCGGTTTGCCTCAACTGGTGCTGGTGCCAATGCTGATCGGTCTGCTTGGGCGGGCTGCCTACTTGCGGGAGTTTCTTTCCAACCTGATGCTCTCATGTGTGCTGCTGCTGCTGATCGCGGCTCCATGGCCGGCGGCCGGAGCCTTTGTTTTTTTCGGCGTGGCGAGCCCTGCAGAGATGGCTACCGTTTCTCACTTCAGCGTGCTGCGAGAAGGATCGATGCGGGTGTTCGACCTTGCGCAAATGCAAGGCCTGATATCGCTTCCGTCGTATCACACGGCCATGGCACTGTTCTTTGTGCAAGCGATGCGCTGGACGCGCGTGGGCGTGGTGATCATCGGCCTGCTTAACCTGTTGATGATCATGTCGACCCCCACCGAAGGTGGTCACTATCTTGTCGATGTCGTGGCTGGCGTGGGATTGTGGGCGCTGACTGCTGGCGCGCTGCACTTGCTTGCCCACAGGAGCACGCTGGCAAGGGCGGAGCCCGCTGCAGCGCCTCAGCCGGTCTGAGCCGGGGCGCATCGCGTGCCCGCTTCGCACTTTGGCTGGCCCGTTGTATTCGAATCGCTAACGCGCTACAGAGAAGAGGAATGATGGGCCAGAGGGGAATCCATGGAAACGAGAAACCCGATCGCAAACGCATTGCCGACGGAAATACGGGTTCGAGATGACGGAAGAATCCCGACGGATGCCACTGCGCTGCGTTGGAAGCACACCATCTGCGTTCTGTTTTTCTTTTCCGGATTCCCGGCGCTCATTTACCAGCTGATATGGCAACGGGCGCTGTTTCGGATTCTCGGCGTCAATATCGAGTCGGTGACCATCGTCGTCACCGCCTTCATGTTGGGACTTGGCCTGGGCAGTCTCGCGGGAGGGTTGCTGTCGAAGCGACGCGGCCTTGCCCTGCTTCCGTTGCTGGCTGCGATCGAACTTCTTACCGGAACCTTCGGCCTCGTTTCGCTTGATGTATTTGACCGGGTTGGCACACTAGCGCTGGGTCTGCCCTTAAGCGCGACAGCGGCAGTGGCGCTGGCGCTGGTGCTGGCGCCGACGTTGCTCATGGGCGCAACGCTGCCGGTGCTGGTTGGACACCTGGCTCGACGCTCAGGGAACGTGGGCGGCTCCGTTGGTTTGCTGTACTACGTCAATACATTGGGGGCTGGTGTTGCTTGCCTGATCTGTACCGTGTTGCTGTTCCCCTTTCTCGGCATGCAGGCCGCGGTGTACGTGGCGGTTGCGATCAACGCAGCCGTAGCAGTGGTGGCGTTGGTCGCGCATTGGCGCGACCGTGGTAGGGGCGATACAGGCGCGGCACCATCGCAGGTGTTTTCGTCGACCACGACACCAGCACTGCGCTTTGGCGCGGTGGTGGCCCTGGCTTGTGCTGGCGGGGCAATCTCGCTCTCGTATGAGATCTTTTTCTTCCGCACAGTGTCTTATGCTTCCGGGAGCGGGGCCTCGGCTTTCTCGGCTACTTTGGCAGCATTCTTGATCGGCATCGCCTCGGGATCGCGCCAGGCGGGGGAGTGGTGCGCCGGGGCGCTGGAACACGGAATGCGGCAGTTGTCAGGTTCGCTGCTAAAGGCCAATCTGGTGGGCTTGCTGTTTCTGCCATTGCTGGCGCATTTCCCCCTGCCCGGTGGCGCGGAGCTTGGCGTCTCGCTGCTGGTGGTGTTCGTGGTGGCTCGCAATTGGGGGGCGCTGCTACCTTGCCTGGCCCATTGGGGCGTGTCCCCCGACGGCCATGCCGGTATGCGCATTGCTCTACTCTATCTTGCCAACATCGCCGGCTCGGCCACGGGCAGCGTCCTTACCGGCTTTGTCCTGATGGAGCATCTCGGACTAGTCAGCATTTCCATGGTGTTGGTTGGGGCTGGTGTCGCATGCTTGTTGTTGTTGCACGCGTGGCTGCCACTACCACCGCAGGTGAAGCGCTGGCATGCCGGCTGTGCCGGCGCCATGGGCGTGTTGACCGTAGTGGCACTCCCGGCGCTCAGTATCGGCGTACTGGAATCGCTGTTATGGAAAGGTTCACCCGAAGCCAAGGGGCCCTTCGCTCATGTGATCGAAAACCGCAGTGGCATCATCACGGTTGATCGGGAGGGTACTGTGTATGGCGGCGGTATGTATGACGGCCGTTTCAACGTCGATCTGCGGCATGACACAAATGGCATTCTGCGTCCCTATGCGCTGAACCTGTTCCATCGCCACCCGCGCGACGTGCTGATGATCGGACTGTCATCGGGTTCGTGGGCACAGGTGATTGCCAACAATCCGGAAGTCCGATCGCTCACGATCGTGGAGATCAACCCCGGCTACGTGGAATTGGTGGCGGGGGCGGCGGAAGTTGCGTCTGTACTGAGCAATCCCAAGGTGACACTCGTTACTGATGACGGACGCCGCTGGTTGCGCATGAACCGCGACCGGCGTTTTGACGCCATCGTCTCTAATACAACTTGGCATTTCCGGGCCAATGCCACCAATCTTCTGTCTGCCGAGTTCCTTCAACTGGCCGATGCCCATTTAAATCCAGGGGGGATCCTTTACTACAACACGACCGATTCGGAGCGGGTTCAGCGCACGGCTTGCCTGTCATTCCCCTACGGGGCGCGTTTCAGCAATCATATGGTTGTGTCGCGTGCACCTCTGGCCTGGGACTTCGAACACTTCCGCCGGACTCTGGAAGCCTATCGCGTCAATGGCCGGCCGGTCCTCGATGCGGGTAGGGCCCAGGACCGCCTCGTCGCAGATGCCTTGATGGCCGAGTGGGAATCCTCGCTGCACCGTGCCAGCTCTCGTCGCGAGGATGCCATGGAATCCTGTCCGCGCATCCTGGCTCGCACTGTCGGTATGAGCCAGGTTACCGACGACAATATGGGTACGGAATGGCGCCACCTGATGCGTCTCGAATGAGCGGTGCATCGGCGGTGATGCGTCATCGGCCGACGAAAGGAAGGATAAGCGCGGCGGACCCCGCTTCCCTTGTTACGGGGGCAAGGCAATCCGCGCTTGCATCAAATCTCGACCACGCAGCACCAGTCAAACTGGGCGTTTTCGAGCTCGCCAGTGCGGCGGCTGACATAGCCGCGAGGGTTGCATACCACGCGCGACGAGTCGATCCAATAGTCGAAGCTGGTATGCGTATGGCCGTGGATCCAGAGATCGGCCTGCGCTACCAGATCAGGCCGTCGCGACAGGAAGCCACTGGATACCAGGTCGTGCGAGTAGCGCGGATCGAGGCTGCCGAGGTCGGGGCCGTGGTGTGTGACCACCACGGTCTTGCCATCGAAGGGCAACGCCAGTTCCCTGGCGAGCCACACAGAGGCGACCTCGTGGCGCGCCAGCGCGTCTTCCGGCGAGAAGTGACGAAGGTGGCCGTCGTCACCATTTAGCTCGATCAGACGGTGGTCCAGCATCACCGCAGAACAGGCCTGCATCGATGCCTCGCGCCTGTCGGCGCCGAACAGGCAATAGTCTGTCCACCAGGTCGTGCCCAGGACGCGTACGCGTCCACTGGCGCTGCTGAACTCCGCCACCGCGCCGTTGAGGAGGTGCACACCGGGATGCGCGGCAGCCGCGTCCGCCATGATCCGGTCCACCGCGTCGACGTTGCCTTCGTAATACTCATGGTTCCCCGGCACGTAGATCACCGGCTGACCGAAGGTTCGAGTTGCCCAATCGATGCCTTCGCGGCCATTGGCGATATCGCCGGCCAGTATCACGATATCTGCTTCGCAGTCCGGCACGGATTGCGGCATGGAGTGCTCGATATGCAGGTCGCTCAGGATACGTAGTTTCATGGGAACTCCGGGCGAATTCATTCGGATGATGCGTCGTGCAACGGACGGTTGAATTCTTCAGAAGGCTGGCGATCCGGTCAAGTCCCGTGGATCGGAGCGGTGCCGCAGAGAGCTCTCGCAGAAGGCGAAAAAGCCCGGAGCCAGGCCCGGGCAAAGACCGTCTTGCCGGCGTTGCACCGGGAGACAGCCGGGGGAACCGTTTCCGGCTATCCGGATACGCTATCCCTGGCCGGCCATGGTCGGCAACAGGACGCGATAGATCTGGATGAATGCCGGGCCCAGCAGTACCAGCAGCAGTGACGGGAAGATCGTAAAAATCAGCGGGAACAACAGCTTCAGCGCAATCTTGGCTGCCTGTTCTTCTGCCCGCAAGCGGCGCTTGGTGCGCAACATGTCGGACAGCACGCGCAGCGAGTCGCCCAGGCTGGTACCGAAGCGGTCGGCCTGAATCAGCATGGATGCAAACTTGTCAACATCTTCCACACCGGTGCGTAACGAAAGGTTGGAAAGCGCCTTCTCCTTGGAGAAGCCGGAGCGCAGCTCCAGCAGCATCAGTTGCAGTTCGTCGGCAAGGACCGGGCAGCGCAGGGCCAGTTCATCGGCCACGCGCATCAGCGCCGCGTCGAGGCCGAGGCCCGCTTCCACGCATACCGTCAGAAGGTCGATGACGTCGGGGAATTCTTCGAAAACCGCTCGTTGGCGTTCGGACACTTTGTGCGACAGCACGGTGTTCGGCAGGTAATAGCCGATGGTGGCAAGCAGCGTCAGCAACGCGAGCATGGTGTGTTGCTGCTGTAGCGCCGGATGATTGCTGACTGCGATCAGGCCGACCATGGGCAGGGCGATTGCCAGTACTGTCTTGGCGGTGAAGTACAGCGGCGCGGCGCTTGCGCCACGCCACCCGGCGTTCATGAAACGCACCCTCAATTGCGAACCTTCCCATCCTTCCTTGGGCAGCGACAGTCGCGAGACCGGCTGCGCCCATTGCACGAGCTTGTCGATCAGGGCCTGCTGCCTTCCGGCACCACTGGATACCTGCCCTGCCTGGCCCGCGAGTTGCTCGGCGCGGCCGCGCATGCGGTTGGGCGAGAACGCATAGAGCACGCCAAACACCGTGCCAAATGCCGCCACGAAGATCAACCCAAGCACGACCAGCTGATCGGACTGAAACCCCTGAATGATGCCTTGCATGATGGACTCCCCGTCAGGCTACCTGCCCGTAATCGCGAGCACTATGTTGTTCGAGCGCTGCCTGCGTTGCGATCTTGGTGATGTCATACCCGGATGCGGATGATCTTGCGCATCCACAAGACGCCGAGCACCATCATTACCAGTGCGCCGCCGACCATCTTCAGGCCAATCGGATCTTCCCACAGCACTTTCATGAAGTCGGGGTTGACCACCATGACCATCCCACCGGTGGCAAAGGGCAGCAGACCCAGCACCCAGGCAGACATGCGCCCTTCCGCAGACAGCACCCGGATCTTCGCGAACAGCTTCAGGCGTTCGCGCACCATGTTGCCGATGGTGTCGAGGATCTCGGCCAGGTTGCCCCCGCTTTCGCGCTGGATCAGGACCGCAATGACGAAGTAGCGCAAGTCGGCTACGGGTACCCGTATTGCCAAGTTGGTCATGGCTTCGTCAAGCGCAACACCGTAGTTGATTTCCTCGAAAGTGGTGCGGAACTCCGGGCCGATTGGCGCCTTCATTTCCTGGCCGACCATGCCGAGCGCGCCACTGAACGCGTGCCCGGCGCGCAATGCACGGGCGATCATGTCGACGGCATCGGGCAACTGCGCTTCCATCTGGATGATCCGCTTGGCCCGCTGGCGCGACACATGGAGGACCGGAAGGACCGCGGCGATCGCGGCGGCGACCAGCATCAGCGGTGTGGGCACCGGCGATACCGGAATCAGCGCGATGGTGCACAGAGCCACCGTCGCGCAGTAGCCCATCAACTGGGCCACTGACCAGGAGCTGCCCGACTGCTCGAGCCAG
The DNA here is from genome assembly GCF_057073755.1 of Cupriavidus sp. C3SS-1. Taxonomy (NCBI): domain Bacteria; kingdom Pseudomonadati; phylum Pseudomonadota; class Betaproteobacteria; order Burkholderiales; family Burkholderiaceae; genus Cupriavidus; species Cupriavidus sp. C3SS-1. The sequence continues at coordinate 760,919 of NZ_CP172699.1, forward strand.
CGGTCGAGCGCGCCAACACGGGGCATGCTCATCAACAGTTTCTGCATGCGCGGCGACCCGGCGAGCAGCCGCTTCTTGAGGATCGACAGCTGCTCGGAGCCGACCTGGCCCCCGGCGGACAGCGCCCGCAGCCGTGCCTCGATGCGCTTGGCCGCCGCACCATGCGTGCTGTTCCACCAGATGAAGACGCCCTCGACGCAGAGCACCACGGCCACGAACAGCAAAATGCCAAAGGCATAGAAGATCATGCTCATGAGTGTCTCCGCGTAGCGTTATCGTTGCGATAGTCGGTGTCTGCCTCAGACCTCATGGCGCTTGGCCGGATCGTAGGTTTCGTCGGGCAATCCGACGCCGAACACACGCAGGCGTTCGGCGAACTTCGGGTACACCCCCGTCGCGCGGAAATGACCGCGCACGGTGCCGTCCTTGTCGACGCCGGTACGCTGGAATGTGAAGATCTCCTGCATGTTGATGATGTCGCCTTCCATGCCGGTGATTTCGGAGATGCTGATGATCTTGCGCCGGCCATCGGTCATGCGCGCGGCCTGGACGATGACCGTGATCGCCGAGGCGATCTGCTGCCGCATGGCCTTGGCCGGCATGGTCAGGCCGGCCATGCTGACCATGTTCTCCAGGCGGGTCAGGGCATCGCGCGGCGTGTTGGCGTGGATGGTGGTCAGCGAGCCCTCGTGGCCGGTGTTCATGGCGTTGAGCATGTCCAGTGCCTCGCCGCCGCGCACTTCGCCCAGGATGATGCGGTCCGGGCGCATCCGCAGCGCGTTGCGCACCAGCGCACGTTGCGTGATCTCGCCCTTGCCCTCGATGTTGGGCGGGCGCGTTTCCAACCGCAGGACGTGGGGCTGGCGCAGCTGCAGTTCGGCGGCGTCCTCGATGGTGATCACGCGTTCGTCCTCGGGGATAAAGCCGGACAGGATATTCAGCAGCGTGGTCTTGCCGCTGCCGGTGCCGCCCGATACCAGCACGTTGATCTTGGCCTTGGACAGCGCCTGCAGCAGCTGCGCCATCGGCGGCGTCAGGCTGCGCAGTTCCACGAGGTCCGAAACCTGGAGCGGGTTGACGGAGAAGCGGCGAATCGACAGCAGGGGGCCGTCGATGGCGGACGGCGGAATGATGGCGTTGACGCGCGAACCGTCCGGCAGGCGTGCATCCACCATCGGGCTGGTTTCGTCGATGCGGCGGCCCACGCGCGAGACGATCTTCTCGATGACCTTCATCAGGTGCGCATCGTCATAGAAGACGACGTCGGTCAGTTCGAGCTTGCCGCGTCGTTCCACATAGGTCTGGCGTCCAGTGTTGACCAGGATGTCGGACACCGTGGGATCCTTTAGCAGGGGCTCAAGCGGACCGAAGCCAAACATCTCGTCGTAGATCTCGACCGTCAGTTGACGTCGTTCGTTGTCATTGAGCAGGACCCGTTGCTCGTCGATGATCAGGTTCACTAGTGTGGCGACTTCCTGTCTCACCTGTTCCTGCGGATAGCGCGCCAGGCGCTCGAGTTCGATGCGGTCCAGCACGGTTTCGTGCACTTCGCGCTTGAGGGCGTGGTATCCCGGAGACGTAGCCATGCCGGCAGGCGTGGCCGTCGCGAACTGGATCGCGGCGTGGCCATTGGTCGTGAATGCGGGGCCGGCACCGGCAAGCTGTTCGCGGATCGACATGATGGGCTCCTTCATTGGAATTGGGTTTGGCGCGGCCAGGCGGCAATCGTCAGGTACTCTTGGTGCGCAACATCAGGCGACGCAGTGGCGAAATGGATTCGGCTTTGCTATGGCGGCCGTTCTCGGGCGGGGCGGCAAGTTGTGCGGCCATGGCCTGTAACGCCCGGGCGATTGCACTGCGCCGGCTCAGCTTGCCAACCGGTTCGCCGTGGCTCACGGCTTCATCCACGGCTGACGGATCATCGGGCAGGGTCACCGTCACCTTCATCCCCAGGATCTCTTCCATGGTTGTGCGCGGCACCTCGTTCTTGCGGCCCGTGCGGTTAAGTACAACCTGGATCTTCCCCGCCGGGTAGTGCAGCGCGTGCAGGATGTCGAGCAGTCGGCGGCTTGGCCGGCCGCACGCGACTGCCGGCTCCGTCACCACGTAGATGCGTTCGCTCAGGTCCAGCATGCTGATCGACAACGGATCGATGCTCTGGCCCATATCGAAGATGATGAAGTCATAGTTCGGCTGCGCGACGGACAGGATCCACTCCAGCTTGTCCTTCTGGATCTTCGTGGCCTTGACCGGGTCCGTGGCTCCCGCGAGCAGGTCGAAGCCACTTTCCACGTGCACCACGCAGGCGTCGAGGAAGGCTGCATCCAGGCGGTCGACCTGGTCGCAGACGTCCGGGAGCGTAGACGGCGGTGTCTTGTCAGTGACGATGTGGGTCAGGTCCCCGAAGTGCCGGTTGAGGTCGACCACCAGTACGCGCTTGCCATGTTGCCTGGCAATCGTATCGCCAAGGTTGGTAGTGACGAAGCTTGTGCCCACGCCGCCCTTGCAGGCGATCAGCGAGATGACCTGGGCGGCTTCCTGCGCGCGCGGTACATGGGTAGCTTCAACCCGCCTCAAGGCCTCGGCCAGTTGCGCCTTGTCCAACGGCCACGACAGCACATCGCGGATGCCGGCGCGCATCGCCTTGATCAATACGTCGGGGCTGGGCGCCTGCGTTACCAGGATGCAGGGCAGATCGGCGTGTTGCTGGCGCAGCGCTTCGATCGACAGCATTTGCGCCGGGCCCAGCTCCGGCACCTCGACGATCAGCATGTCCGCCATGCGCAGCCGACTGGCATGGAGCGGGAAGCGGGCCAGGCCTTCCTGAAGCGACATGGCCCGGAAGTTCCCGACGGCGGCACAGAGCCGGCTGATCTCGGCCAGCCGTTCGGCGTTCTCGGATGCGATCAGGATCTTCAGCATGGTGTCCTCGCAAGTCTCTCTTTTGGTTTCCCGGATCCGGCGTGATGGTGTGCCTGGGCATGCTCAGCGCGAGCTGCTGCCGCCGCCGCCCATGCCTATGCCGCCGTAGCCGCCGGAGCCGAAGTCGATGCCGAAGCCTCCGGTGCTGCCGCCGGTCGGCTGCATGCGGATCAGCGAGCGGTCAAAGTTGCGCATCGCAGCCACGGCGGTTTTGCCGTCGGTGCCGGTGACAGTCGGCAGGCCGGCCGGCGCGTCGGGGTTGATGATCTGCATCTGGTTGACCGTGGCGAGTGCCACGCCCCGCTGGCCATCCCACACCGGCGTGGTTGTCATGCAGGCCGACAGTCCGAGGCAGGACAGGGCGCCCGCCACCAGGGCGGCGCTGCGCGGAAGCTTCGAGATCTTGCTCATGTTTGCTCTCCTGTTTGCTGTGGCGCGGCGGCTCAGTTGCTGCCCGACGTGGTGCCGTTGGCCGTGCCCGTGGTCCGGGCCTGCGCCAGGCGCGCGGCGGTGGCTTCGATGCGGGCGATACGCGAGGCCGAGTCCTCCGGCGGCGCTATCGCCGCCACGCTGCGCGCTGTTGCAGCGGGCGCCTTGGGCGCGGCGGCCACCGGCTGCGGGGCCGTTGGGGCCGGTGCGGGCGGCGTCGCCGGGGACGGAGCTGACGCCGTGGAGGGCTGTTCCAGCGGCCGGCCATTCGGCGTGGCCGAGATCGACGTGGCCGGATTGGCTTCGCTGCGCGGCGCCGACGGCGCGGTGGCGGGCGCTGCTGCCGGAGCCGGAGCGGCTGGTTGCGACGGGGCCGGCGCCGGCGGCGCATTGCGGTGGCCTTCCATATTGCCCATGAAGTACAGCGAGAACGGGTCAGGCGTGGTGAAGCTGTCGGTCGGCAGCGGGTAGTTGTTGGTCGCCATCGGCTTGACCAGGCGCGGCGTGATGATGAACACGAGCTCGGTCAGGTCCTGCTGGTACTGCGTGCTGCGGAACAGCGTGCCCAGCACCGGCACTTCGCCGGCACCCGGCAGCGCCTTGAGCGAGCCGCGCGCGCTGTCCTGCAGCAGGCCGCCGATGGCGAAGCTTTCGCCATCACGCATCTGCACGGTGGTGGAGGCGCGGCGGGTCGTGATGAGCGGCAAGACAGTCTGACCCGCCAGGCTGCTGCCACTGACGGTGGCGCCGGTCGGTGACAGCTCGGACACTTCCGGTGCCACCTTCAGGTGGATGCGGCCATTGGCGAGCACCGTGGGGGTGAATTTCAGGCCCACGCCGAACTCTTCTTCCTGCAGCGTGACGGTGCCGGCACCGTTCAGCACGTTGGCCTGCGCCACCGGGATGTAGATCTTCCCGCCGGCGAGGAAGCTGGCTTCCTGGCCGCTGATGGTGACCAGGTTCGGCTCTGCCAAGATCTTCACCAGGCTGTCGTTCTTCTGCGCGTCAATGGCAAACTGGAAAGGCTTGTTGTTGGCCTTGCTGCCGAAGATCGCCGCCGAGGCGCCGGTCAGCAGCGACGTCACCAGGCCGCCGGTCCAGGAGCCGAAGCCGCCTTGCAGGTTCACCGATGAGCCGAGCTGGTTCAGCAGCGTCTTCGAGACCTCCGCCACCTTCACTTCGAGCATCACCTGTTGCGGCGTATCGACGGACAGCATGTTCAGCACGCCGCCCTTCTTGCTGGCGTCGCCACCACCGCCAGCCTGCGCGGCGTTGGCATAGGCCTGTGCGATGTCCATGGCCTGCAGTGCGGCCTGCGAATTGGTGACGCTGCCGGTCAGCACCAGGTTATCTGCAGCCGTCATGACCTTGATGCCGGGTTCGCCGGGCAGGAGCTGGCCGAGCGATGTCTGCAAACCGCCGGCATCGGCGTTGACCACGACGTTGATGATGCTGCAGCCGCCGCTACGGCCCTGCACGATCATGTTGGTGGTTCCAACTGCGCGCCCCAGTACATAGAGCGTTTGTGCCGATACCATCGTGGCCTGCACTACGTTCGGGTTGCCCAGCGTGCGATTTTTTACCGGTTCCTGCAGCGTGATCAGCTGCGACTTGCCGACCGGAACGATCACGCTCGACTCAGCCCGGACCGAGCCGGTGCAATTCGGGCCACGCGCGTCCGCGGCCGGCACCGGCGCAGCGGCGCCGGCGGTCGCAGCGCCGGCAGGCGCCATGCTGATGGTCATCTGCATCGGCGCCTGGGCCCCCTTCGACGCCGAAGGCGCGGTGGCACGGGTCAGGTTGCCGGCCTCGACGGCGGTTTGCGCCGCCGCGGCCAGCGGTGTGCTGAGGATGGCAGCCAGCACCAGGATGCGGGTGCCGCCGGCGGCTTCGGATCGTTTCTGGTTCATTTTGAATCTCCCCCCGGAGAGGCTGTGTGACAGCACAAAATTCATCGATGCCGTGCGGTACGAGTTCAGAAGCACTCGACGCCGCCCTGGATGCCTGAGAGCACGCCAACACAGTTGCCTGTGTGCGGCTGTGCCGCCACCGTGCGGGTCTTGACCACGGTGCGCGTTTGCGTCTGCGTGACCACCTTGACCTGCGGCGCTTCAGGCGCCTTGCCCAGCAGCGTGCCCTTGGTCGCGCCACCGGTATTGATGTCGGCGACGTCCATCTGGTTGCGCAGCACCAGCGACAGGGTGCCCACGCTGCGCGCCACGTCCAGCTTCTCGGCCTGGTCGGGAGTGACTTCCAGCGTCACCGCATTGACCACCTTCGGCTGGGTATCGTCGCGGCTGACCTGCTGTGCCACGGCCAGCACCAGGATCTTCTCGAGCACGATCTTCGAGATGCTGCTGTTCTGCGTGGTCTTGGCTTCCTCGTTGGTATTGACGATCACGTCGACGTAGTTGCCTGGCAGCGCGAAGCCCGCCACGCCGACCACGTCGTTGACGCGCACCGTGATGGCACGCTTGCCGTCGTTGATCACGGCGGACAGGCCGCCCTTGGTGCCGACGGGTGCCAGCTTGGCATCGAGAACAGGTTCGCCGCGCTGCAGGCTGGTCCGCACCACGCGGCCTTCGAGCAGCTTCAGGTCTTCAAACGCGCCTGGCGGCACGCTGGCGGTGGGCCAGCTGACCAGGCGCAACTGGCTGCCGTTCAGTGGCTGCCCCAGGTTCAGGTCATTGGCGGCCACTACCACTTGTTTGACCGAACTGGACGATTGCTCCATCAGCCATCGCGACGCCGACACCACAGCCGCCACGCCGGCGAGCAGGGCAATCAGCAGCATCAGGATTGCGCGTGTGTTTTTCATGATGACTCTCCCCTGGAAGTTCCGTGTGAGCTGGTACGTTCAGCTTGCCGCGCGCTGGTCGATGGACCAGTGATGATGCGTACTGGCCGATGGCATGCCTTCGGCCGAGCTCCGCAATCCGTAATAGGCTTGCCATGCGGCGAGCAGTCCCTCCTGGGTTACCTGTGGCGCATGGCCGTGATAGCGCACCCCCGAAGCCACCAGCCGCAGCAGATCGCGCGGCAGGCAGGCCATCAGCGGCGTGTCGCTTTCGTAGTGCAGGCTGTCGACCAGGAATTCAAAGACGGCTTCGGCGCTGGTCAGTCCGAAGTCCGCGGCCGTACGCTGGTACACCTCGCGGTAGTCATCGAGCGACAGCGGCCCGACGTAGAGCTTGCTGCCGAGGCGGCGCAGGAAGGCCTCGTCGCCGAGCGCCGAGGGCTCGAGGTTGGTCGAGAACACCGGCCAGACGTCGAAAGGCACCGAGAAGCGCACGCCGGTCTGAAGCGTGAACATGTCGACCGAGCGGTCCAGCGGCACAATCCAGCGGTTGAGCAGGTCATCGACTCCAACCAGCTGCCGGCCCAGGTCATCGACAATGTAGATACCGTTGTTGGCCTTCATGTGAGGCGGCGCCTGGTAGAAGCCGGCGGTGCGGTCGTAGCGCAGGTCCAGCATGGCCAGCGTGAGTTCGCCGCCGGACAACACTACCGGGCGGTGGCACAGGACCCAGCGGCGGTCCAGCGAGCGGCGTGCCATCGATGCCTCGCTGTCAATGAATGGCACATGCACCAGGGGGTCGAACACCTGAATGATTTCCCCGGCCACGGTGATCGCGTGCGGCACCGGCACCGCTCCCGGCAGCAGCATGCCCAGGCGCTGCGCCAGGTAGGTCTTGCCGCTGCCAGCTGGGCCGTAGATCATCAGCGCCCGGCAGGTATTCAGCGCCATGCCGATCGCGTCGAGCAAGTGGACCGGGATCACGAGATCATGAAATGCCGCCGTGACGTCGGCCTTGGTGACGGAGCCATGGCTGACCGAGTGGTGCTTTACGGCTTCGATGTAAGCATCCAGGCTGACCGGTGCCGGACCGTTGTAGCTGCAGCGCGCGGACGCCTCGGCGGCGCGCGTGTAGCCGGCATCGGTAAGGCGGAAGCGAACGTCGAGGTCGCTGGCGCCGCGGTGCGCAATTTCCAGCAAGCGCTCGCGTACCGCGACAGTGGCGATTTCGTTGACCACCGCTGCAGGAAGCTTCAGTGAATCCGTCAAAACTGCCAAGGTAACCGTACGGTGCAGGTACGCCGCTTTCATTAACAGGCCGAGCAGCTGGGCGATCTCAAGGCCGGTATCGGCGATGGTGCGCGGCAGCACATGCCAGGGAGGCAGCGGTACCGAGCTGTGGTCGCCGCCGGTGCTCTTTCCAGCCGGGACGGGCTCCAGGTGTCGAGGTGCGTGTCCCACGTCGTGATGCTCGTTCATTGCCGCCCCCTGTTTGCGGATCTGCGTGTTCTCATCGAGGCACCCGACACTGCAGGCGCGGTTGTGTTGGCTGTTTCACGTACCGAAAAAAAGAATGGCCAGGGTGCCACCGGCGATGGCGACACCATAAGGTATGGAAGCAGCGGATGATTTGCCCTCGGCGTTAGCCAGCCCGACGCGGCGTTGAATGGCCGCATTCAGCAGCATGTTGCCGACGTTCGAGAACGTCGCGCGCGTTTGTCCGGTGACGAGAAGCACTGCCAGTGCCCAGACTCCGCCGATCAGCCAGGTTGCAATGGCGATCGACGGCACCATGCTTGCACCGAGCCAGGCACCGACGGCTGCCATCAGCTTGACGTCGCCAGCAGCCATGCCTCGCAGCAGGTAAAAAGGCAGGAAGATGATCAGGCCAGCGATCCACCCCCACAGCCACGCCAGCGAGCCCGCGGTGATTCCGTGGATGGCAACCTGCATTGGCAAGGCCGCAATCCATGACCCGAGGGTCAGCCAGTTCGGAATGCGACGCCGGTCCAGGTCAATGGCCGCTGCGATCGACACGATGACGATGGTGGCGGGGCCAATGGAGGCGGCGACGGTGGCGGTTGGCATGGCGCTAGGGACTGGTAGTTTGGGCGGCAGTAGATTCATTGACCAGGATGCATCACGGCATCTTGGCGGCGATGGATTCATACAAAGTCTTGACGGCATCCCCGACCGAGGAGACGGAGGCGACAATGGCGACCGCGATAAGCATGCCGAGCAACGCGTACTCAATGGACGTGACACCCGCGTCATCGTGCAAGAGATCCGCGGTCAGGTTGAGGAGCTTTTGCATTTCGCGTTCCCGGTGATGGAGCTGTTGTGCTGAGCGTTGTGCTGGCCGCATGGCTGATCGGTGTTGGCCAGCCATGCGGGCTCCCCAGGTATTAGCCGTTAGCGCTAGTGAGACTGCTGCCGATCTTGGAGAACGTGCTGTTCAACTGCGTGCCGACGATAGCGACCGACGCGATGATGACGACGGCAATCAGGGCAGCAATCAGGCCATATTCGATGGCAGTCACGCCCTCTTCGTCGCGGATGAATTGCTTGAACATGGTGGTCAGGGTTTGCATGACAATCTCCTTTTTTCAGGAACAAGAACTCGGTACTGCAGGACCGCAGAACTAAGGTCAGGGAACGCTCGCAACGTGGATCAATCCCTGGCGGTGTGGTAGCACGGCGGCGCGCAGATGGCGCACGCATGAAATGGCCAGCGGCCGGCGCCGCTTTGCATACCCTGCGGGGTGCGCGCCTGCAGCCGGCGTTGTGCCGAGGCATGCATGCAACGCGCCGAGTGCTGCGCATGGCTCGGGCAGACCAGTGCCATGCAGCGGAACGGCACACCGCCGCCGCTGAGGGAGCTGGCAGCGTGGCTGGCGTTCCGATGTCGCAAACCGGGTCGGCGGGTGACAGGCATGGCAGATATTCCCCGTGTGTTTTTTGGTGCCGGCCAGCTGCGCCGACATTGCGGCAATCCTGCTGACTGCAAGTGCCGCACGGCTTGGCATAGGCAAATGGCGGGCCAGGCGGTACGAAACTGTTGTCCCACAAGGGTTTGCGGAGACCCAGGTGTCATCCGACCGGCCTCGTCGGCGTGGAGGACGGATTCCGGGCCGTACTTCGTTGCCGGCTGGAAACGCGCGCCGCACAGGCTAATTTGGATGAGGGAACCGATGGATTAGGGCGTGGCATGGGTCGCTGCCCGCAACCGTGGGGGGGCGGCGCGTTGCATTCAGCCAAAAGCATGAGGAAGCCAGTGAGCCGGGCAAAACGCATCCGGCAGGGGGAGGACAATATCTGCCTTCACGACGCGGCACTGCCGCATGGGGCCGCCTAATGGATGAGGCGCCAGTGCGCCAGGGCCCGCGTTTCTCGATAGAAACAACATGCCCGCGCAGCAGCGTCCGCGCTGTGGCAAACGCGTAGTCAGAGTCGTCGTCAACCTATTGTGAGTACTGGGGCTTTCGGCAACCGGGGCCGCATGATTCAACAAAGAAACGTTGCTGGCGGAAGCGCTTCGAACAATGAGCGCGCGCGCCTTCTAGACGCATCGGTTGGCTTGCACTTCCGCGAACGCGCGACAACACTGAGCCATCAGGAGCGGGCCGAGGGCAGGGGTGTCGAATGAGGTCAGCCAAGCGTCGACGAAGCTTGTCGGCAGGTGCAGGGCACACGGCGGCTGGTGCGGGTTAGGCTGGGGCTGGCCGGTCGCGTCGGTCGTGAATGAGAGTCGTGGGAGCCAACGAAATGGCCTTTGAACACTTAGCAGGCAGCAAGCCATGGTTCCCCGCGGCCGACGAGCACTGGCTCGATGCGGAGCGCATGCGGTTGTATTCGTGCGCGGCGCTGATCTGTTACGCAGTGTTTTTTGGCATCTGGATGTATCGTGCCTGGATACTGAACATCGCTGGACTTTTCCCGCCGGGCGCAGATTTCGTCGTCTTCTGGAGTGCGGCGAGCGTTGCGCTCGAGCATGGAGCGGCCGCTCCGTACAGCCTTGACCTGCTCCAGGCTAAAGAGATTGCAACTGTGCCTGAGGTGCTGGCGGGCGGCGGCGCACTGCCGTGGCTGTATCCGCCTACATTCCTGCTGCCCCTCCTGCCACTCGGTTTGCTGCCTTACGGGGCCGCTGCCTTTCTGTTCCTGTTGGGTGGTGCGAGCTGGTATGGGTGGGCAATGTCCCGGACACTGCCGTGGCGTGGCGCGTGGATTGCGGCACTTGGCTTCCCGGGGGTTGCCGTAGGCATTGCGACAGGGCAGAACGCGCTCTGGCTTGCCGGCACCGCTGGCCTGGCGCTGACACTCCTGCGCCAACGCCCGGTGGTGGCCGGTGTGTTGCTCGGGCTTGTTACGGTCAAGCCGCACATTGCAATCATGTTTCCGCTTGCATTGCTCTGTGCCGGTCAGTGGCGCGCGTTGCTGGGGATGGCAGCAAGCGCAACGGCACTGGCGGTGCTGTCGCTGGCCTGCTTCGGTGTCGAGCCGTTCCTGGCATTCCTGAGCGCAACAGGGGTTGCGCGCGCGGCAGTCGAGAACGGTACCGCACCGCTCATCCGGATGCCGACGATGTTTGCAGCCGCCAAGTTGCTGTTCGGAGGCATCCTGTTGCCTTATGTCGTGCATGCGATATGCGCCTGCGCAGCCGTGGCCGCCGTGATCTACGCATGGTCGCGTCCATGCAGCTTCGCGCTTCGCGCCGCGGTGCTGTCGACTGCAATGCTGCTGGTCCCCCCCTACCTGTACGACTACGACCTGGCTTTCCTGGGAATTGCCATGGCGTGGTCGGGTATTCATGCCAATCGTTGCGGATGGCTGACTGGCCAACGTGAACTGCTGGTAGTGCTATGGCTACTGCCCTTGTACGGGCTGCTGGTGGGCGATTGGATCGGCATCCAGTTGATGCCGATCGGGCTGATCGTAACGCTGGCGCTGGGCGTTTGGCGCATCCGGCTGGAGCGCATGGGCCGGACATCGGCTGACTGATGTGGGGCGATGCGCGCCAGTGCGCTGAAGATTGATCAGCGGCCCTGGGAATTCGGCGGCTGTGCCATCGGTGCACGGAGGCTGTCTGGCCTTGTGATGGTCACCATTCATAGGCTTCGCTATCAGGCCTGAATTGCTTAATACGGAAGTGCATAAGATGAATTGGCTACGGCGTGGTAACACTCACGCCGCCTCGGGGAGAGAATCATGTCGGGTCCATACGATTTCAGATTGCTTTCACTCGTTGTCCCTTGCTACAACGAGTCGTCAAGCATCGCGGGGTTCTTCGATTGCGTCATCCCGATCCTCGAATCCATCGACCGCATCCGCTTCGAGATCGTACTCGTGAACGATGGCAGTTCGGACGACACACTGGACCAGATGCTGGCCTACGCGCATTGCGACGAACGGGTGCGCGTAGTCGACCTGACGCGCAATTTCGGTAAGGAAGCCGCATTGACTGCGGGGCTCGATGAAGCCCTGGGCGATGCCGTGATCCCCATGGACGTGGACCTGCAGGATCCACCCTCGCTGATCCCGGAGCTTGTCGCGTGCTGGCGCGAGGGCGCGGAAGTCGTGCTGGCGCAGCGGAGCAGCCGCGAGTGTGATTCCTGGCTCAAGCGCGTGACGGCGGCCAGCTATTACCGCATCCATAACCGGTTGTCCGACCTGAAGCTGCCCGTGAACGTTGGGGACTTCCGCTTAATGGACCGTGTGGTGATCAACGCGCTCAAGCAGCTGCCGGAGCGGCATCGCTTTATGAAGGGCTTGTTTGCGTGGGTGGGCTATAAGACAGCGATCGTGAGCTACGAGCGTGAGCCGCGCAGCGCGGGCCGCTCGAAGTTCTCCGGCTGGCGCTTGTGGAACCTCGCGCTCGAGGGCATTACCAGCTTCAGCACGCTGCCGCTGCGCAGCTGGACGTATATCGGCCTGCTGATCGCCCTCAGCGCCTTTGTCTACGGCACCTTCATCGTGGCGCGGACACTGATCTTCGGGGTCGTTGTTCCCGGCTATGCGTCCCTGCTTTCCGTGGTGCTGTTTCTCGGCGGCATCCAGCTGATCGGACTTGGCGTGGTCGGCGAGTATATCGGCCGCATCTACGATGAAGCCAAGGGGCGGCCAATCTACCTGGTGAGGCGTCGGTATCAGGAGACTCGTCCGAAACGCTGGGCGCAGGGCGATAGCCGCGTAATTCGGCTGACATCGGCGAAGGGGGGATAGTGCCCTGGCGTTTCAAGAGATGGGCGAGATGGCCGCGGAGGACTTGGAAGCGCTCATATGCGGCTGCAGGCTGATGCCGACACCAGCTGGCTGCCAGCAGAAGTAGAAGGACCACTGGCGTCCGCTGGCCCAGCGCCCGGGAGTTTCACTGCAAGGAAGGACTGGAGCGGCGTGTTTCAGCGATACGTCCACGACCGGTGCAGCACAAACGTGACCGGTGGCACGACGGACAGGATGCAGGCAAGGCCTACCCAGTAGTCCACACCGAGGATGTCGGCGGCCTTCGAGATGCCCAGTGTCAGCAGAAGTCCGAGCAAAGATACCAGGAGAAATCGCAGATAGCTGTCGCGCCCTGGTGTACTGCCAAAGCTCCATAGCGTGTTGAGCAGATACGAGCCGACATTGGCGATGATGAACGCTATGCCGTTGGCGCCGACCTGCGACGCATCGAACAGATAGATCAGGAACGTGGCCACGGCCACGTGGATGCCTGTTGCGATGATGCCGGACACGCCAAACCGGAACAGCCTGACAAGCGTGTGGCTGCCAGGCAGGCGTTCTCGGATGGCAGGCAGCATGGCTGTACCCTGGAGTGTTGGCAGGACCCTACCCCTGCACGCAAACCAGCCCCAGATCCCCCTTCCTCACCTGCAGCTTGTAATCCCGCATCAGCCTGAACAACGTCACCCGCGAAATCCCCAGCTCTGCCGCGACATCGATCAGCCGCTCATGGTTGCGCTGCAGCGCCTCCACGATCGCGCTCTGCTCGGCGGCCTCGCGGATCGCTGCCAGCGTCAGCGGCCGTTCTTCGGCGGGCGCCGCCAGCTCCAGGTCTTCCGGCTGTATCACTCCGTCCTCGCACATCGCCGCCGCATGCCGAATCCGGTTGATCAACTCGCGCACATTGCCAGGCCAGTTGTGCAGCTGGATCGCGCGCAGCGCCGTTGGCGAGAAGCCCCTGATGTGGTTCGGCGACTGCTTGCGCACGCCGGCGAGCATATGTTCGGCAAGCAGCATGAGGTCGCTGCCACGCTCGCGCAACGGTGGCTGGCGTACGCGCAGCACGCACAGGCGGTGGTACAGGTCGCCGCGGAACCGTTCGGCCGCGATCGCCGCTTCCAGGTCGACGTGTGTCGCTGAGATGATGCGTACGTCCACCTCGATGGATTCGGTGCCGCCCAGGCGCTCGATCTTGCCGGTTTCCAGGAAGCGCAGCAGGCTGGTCTGGCTTTCCAGGGGCATGTCGCCGATTTCGTCCAGGAACAGCGTGCCGCCCTGGGCCATCTCGATGCGGCCGAACTTGCGCCTGGCCGCGCCCGTGAACGCGCCGCGCTCGTAGCCGAACAGTTCCGACATGAGCAGCGTGGGCGGGATGGCGGCGCAGTTGACGGCGACAAAGGGCTTTTGCGCGCGGTCGCTGGCACGGTGGATCGCCTGCGCGGCGAGTTCCTTGCCGGTGCCCGATTCGCCCGAGATCAGTACTGGCGTGTCCCAGAGCGACACTTTCTCGATGCCGCGGAACAGTGCCTGCATGGCCTGGCAATTACCGATCATGCCGTCCGGCCGCGCGCTGCTTGCACCCGCGCGCTGCGCGGCGGGGCGCATCTGCGCGATGCCTTGCGCGTGGCCGAGCGAATGCGCCAGATGCGCCAGCTCGAACGGGGCGGTGTAGTAGTCGACAAAGTAAAGCCCAAGCAGGCGGCGCGCCGCATCGCTCAGCGCGTCGCGGCTCGCGACGATGCCAATCCAGCTCAGCAGCGGATGCGATAGCCAGGGCTCGAAGGACTCCAGCTCGGCGTCGCTGAACCCGCTGTGGAGATCGAGCAGCGCGGCACAGGCCTGTGGATTGTGCGAAAGCGCGTCGAGATCATGCAGGCTCGACGCAAAGCTGATCTTCCAGCCGCGTTGCGACAGAGCCCGGCACAGTGTGGCGTCGTGATGCTGCGACAAGTAGAGCAGCGGACGGTTGGCGTAAGCGCTCATACGATTTCCCCGGATCTTTTTATTGACGAAACCGCTGCCAGCAATTGCCGGACACCGGATTCGGTGGCCCTCAGGCCCGCTCCGGCCGCGTCGATGCCGCGTCGGCCAGGCGTCTTTCCCGAATTCTGTTTTTTGCCAGGCCTGCCATGCAGGCCTGGCTACACCCCTTGTGATGCCGGCGCACCGGCATCCCGCTCTGTTCGCGGTCCCCATCGCCGCCATGGTCATCCATGACTGGCTTTGACTGTCCAGGTTGCACGGGCCGCCCGCGCTGGCGCGACCCGTGGTTTCCTGAAAGACCTCACCTGTACTTCCCGGCTCAGACCACAACGGTATGCGTCGGTGCGAGCCGTTCCCTTCCGCGCGGCCCTGCGCTTACAGCACCAGCCCGAATCCCGCCCTGGGAAGCGGGGTCGTTCTGAAACTGATCTCCGTCGAACGTTTGCCAGTGTGTTGGCGCTTCGGTTTCAGACTTCCCCAATTCCAGGCTTCATGTTCGCGAGGACATATTCGCGACGAATGTGCCAGAGCCGGTTAAACGCATGAAATCAAAGGGGAAATTCTGGTTCTCCGAAAATTGCCCGGGCGTGGGAAAGTCAAAATGTTCCATTTTTGTTACTGCTCGGGTCGTCGCGTGCGGCTGGGCGTGGCGCACAAACGGTGCAAACGACACTCATACTCATCCACTTGTGGATGAAGGGGCATTTCCAGTCGGTCGGTCCCTCCGGACGTGGGGAGCGCTGTTGGAAACGCCTGAGGGCCACGACACTGAGTCGGCACGCGAAAGAGACCTCCGAATGGTTGCGCGTGTGTAACAGGTAACCGAGGCGATTACACGTAAGCGCACTTCACTGACCGGGTTATCCCCAGGCGCAATCGGCGTTGTGGCTTCTTTTGATCTTGTCGCCGTGCGCGTGGCGGCGCGATGACACGCCTTTGCACGAGTCGGCGGATGAGGCCACCAACTGCCATCCACCACATCTCATCTCTATGGATGGGATGGGTAGAAATTGCACGGTAGTTGGCATGACCGCGCAAATCGGTTGCATCCGTGAAACTCTGACCGCCGAAGAGTGTCGGCGCCGGGGCTTGCCACGGTAATGGTGCCTTTTGACCGAACGCTGATCCGCTGTGGTTCGTTGCATCAAACGAAATTGATTTGTATTGCCAACATTGGGCATCAAAACAATTTCAAGAGTGATACGTCGTGGCTTTGGCAGGCGTAGCGGAGTCCGCCGCCACTCCTGGCGCACCTGTTGCACAATCCAGCCCATGACGATGACCGCTCCTCCCAACCTCTCCTCTGCGTCCCCGCACGCAAAGCGTGCTTCCGATCCCCGCTGGCGCGTGCTGGCCGTGTTTTCGCTGGGCTTCCTGGTGTCCTATGTGTTCCGTGGCGTCAACCTTGGGTTTGCGCCGCACCTGACACGCGAGTTGGGCCTCAGTGCCGGCGACCTGGGACTGCTGACGAGTTTCTATTTCCTTGGCTTCGCCTGTGCGCAACTGCCGGCGGGCATCCTGCTGGACCGTTATGGCCCGCGCCGCACCGAGGCTGCGATGTTGCTCGTGGCGGTTGCCGGCTCGCTGGTGTTCGCGCTGGCGCCTGGCATGGCGGGCCTCGCTGCCGGCCGGATGCTGATCGGCGTCGGCGTGTCGGTTTGTCTGGGCGCGGCAATCCAGGCGCTGTCGATGTGGTTTCCCTTGTCGCGCATGCCGCTGCTCAATGGCGTGGTGATGGCCATCGGCGGCCTCGGTGCCGTGCTGGTGGGCACGCCGCTGGCGTGGCTGCTTTCGGTGGCGGACTGGCGCATGGTCAGTGCCGGGCTGGCGGGCGTGACGCTCGCGATGGCGGGGCTGCTGTGGTTCGGCGTTCCGGACAAGCCGCGCGCCGGCAAGGAAAGCCTGCGCGAGCAGTTGCGCGGTACGCGCCAGATCCTGGCCAGCGAGCGTTTCTGGCGCGTGGTGCCGCTGACGTTGCTGAACCAGGGCGTATTCCTGGCGGTACAGACCTTGTGGGTGGGCGCTTTCCTGCGGGACGTCGGGGGCTTCGGGCCGGCCGCCAGCGCGCGGCTGGTGTCGGTGATCGGCATTGCCATGATGGTGGGCTGCGTCGGCTCGGGGTGGGCCGCGCGACACCTCGAGCGGGCGGGCATCAGCCTGTATGCCTTTGCCGGGGCGGGCATGACGGCGTTTATCGTGGTCCAGGTGCTGCTGCTGGCGCAGGTGCCACTGCCACCGGCGCTGCTGTGGGCGGCTTACGGGGTGTTCGGCTCGAGCGGTATCCTGACCTACGCCGTGCTGGCGCGCAGCTTTCCCGATGCGCTGATCGGCCGCGCCACCACGGCGCTCACGTTGACGGTGTTCCTCGCCACCTTTGCCTGCCAGGTGGGCGTGGGCTTCGTGCTCGATCTGTGGCCGGCGGTCGGCGGCTGCTATCCCATGCAGGCGCATAGGGTGGCGTGGAGCGGGCTGGTGGTGCTGCAGGCACTTGCGGCGGCGTGGTACGCCATGGGGGCGCGGCGTTCCCGTTGATCCAGCTCAGTAGATTCCCGGGATGACCCGGAACCGCACTTTCTCGCGATACAGGCGGTATTCGGGGTCGTCCAACAACAGCGCTTCCTCGCGGCTGATCCGCATGACCTGCAGCGTGTACAGGCCCGCATAGACCAGCAAGTTCTGCAGCCCGAAGTTGGTGAACAGAAAACCCATGTCGGCGACGAAATAGCTCAGGTAAATCGGATGGCGCATGAAGCGGTAAGCGCCGTTCGACACGATTCCCCGATTCGCTGGCAGGATGCCGAACGACAAACGCAGCGAAAGCTTTGCGTAGATCTGCCAGGCAATCCCCGCGGCCAGCAGGGCCGCGCCAAATGCTTCCGGCACAAGGTGCGCGCCGGGCGCCAGTTCGATGGCAAGGAAATAGTAGGTACCGCCCAGCGAGCAGAGCACGGTGACTGGATTCCAGTCGCGCTTCTTCGGAACGCGCGCAAACAGGCTCAGGCCGAGCGTCAGGCAGTTCGCCAGCACGAGCAAAAGCAGGGTGATGCGCGATGGCGCTGTGAGCCAGTGCCGAATGGCGCCATACGCGAAGCCGCCAAGGAGCAGCGCCGTAGTGGACCTCAGCGCGCACTCCAATACCAGCTCGCGGAAGTTGATCTTTGGCGCGACGCACGCTTGACCCGCTTGACCCGCTTGTACCAGGCTTTCCGACATGTTTCCCCCGTTCGCGCGGAAGTCAGGCGCTCCGCCTTTTTCGCTGCAATCCCGTTGTGCAATCAGCTTAGTTGGCGCACGCCTGGCGCCATATCGGGCATAGGGATGTTTCGCGCGTGAACAGGTGCCGCGTTACACCAATGACGCGTGCAGCGCCACGTGTCGAATCCGTATTGAAATGACGCAGCCGGGAATAGAATGCGCGAGATGCCGGCCTCTGCGTTCGGACCGGTCTAAAGCACCAGCGGCCGGTCGTCCAGCTCGTTCGGGTTGCGGCCACCATCGGAGGGGAAGTGCGCCGCCAGCAGGTCATGAATGCTCGCCACGGCTGCCAGCACCGGACGCACGGACAGGTCCCGGGCCAGCCCCTGCGCCAGTTCATCGCAAAGCGCGCGCCACGTGTCGGCACCCACGCTGGCATCGATGCCCCGGTCGGCCAGCAACTCCACCGCATGATCCGCCAGGTTGATGTAGAGCAGCACCCCCGTGTGCTCTTCCGTATTCCACACCTCCAGCGCACCGAACAGGGCACGCGCCCGCGCTCGCGCCGTGGTGCCGCCCCAGGCATGGCCCAGTGGCAGGCTGGATTCGATGACCACGCGGATCTCTCCGCGGTGGCGCGCTTCGCCGGCGTGCACGGCGTCGTGCAGTTGCTGCTGCGCCGGTGCCGGGAAATAACGGCGGGCGGTGCCGGCGGTGGTGCCGAGGTGGCGCAGCGCGCGTCGCAGCGATGCCATGGTCCGCTCTCCTTACCAGTTGCCGGAGGCGCCGCCGCCGTCGAAGCCGCCGCCGCCTCCGCCGCTGAAGCCACCCCCGCCGCCCGAGCCGCCACCGAAGTCACCGCCGCCGCCGAAGCCGCCGCGACGTCCCCAGTCGCTGCCCATGCCGTAGCCGCCCAGTCCGCCGAGTCCGCCCGCGATCACGTCGCGGCCGCGCGGCGTGGTGATGATCTGCGGACCGCGCCGCCGCGTGGCGGCCGTCAGGAAGAAGAACACGATGATGGCCAGCGGAAACAGCACCGGCAGCCAGTCCGACCAGAATGACGATTCCTGCTTGCGCGGCTGCGGGCCGGCCAGGCCTTCCTTGTCGATGGTGGCCTGGATCGCGGAAATGCCGGCCGACAGCCCGCCATAAAAGTCGTTCTGGCGGAAGTGCGGGGCCATGATGTCCTGCAGGATGCGCTTGGACATGGCGTCCGTGAGCGAGCCCTGCACGCCGCGGCCAACCTCCAGCCGCATCTTGCGCAAGCCCGGCGGGTTGTCCTTGGCAATCAGGACGATCACGCCGTCGTCGATGCCCTTGCGCCCGGCGCGCCAGGCGTCGGCCACGCGGATGCTGTAGGCGTCGATGGTCTCGGGCTCGGTGGTCGGCAGCATCAGGACGAAGATCTGGCTGCCGCGCTGCTGCTCGTACTCGGCCAGCACGTTTTCCAGCGCGGTGCGCTGGGGGGCGGATAGGGTGTTGGTCAGGTCCGTGACGCGCTGCGTCAGTGGCGGCACCGGTACGAAACCGTCATTGGCCGCCAGGGCCGGCATAGCCAGCGCGCTGGCCAGCCAGAGCAGCGCGGCCAGCCAGTGGCGCCAGGATCGGAAGGCGGGCAAATCCATCAGGGTGCCCATGATTGCCTTGCTGTCAGAACTTGACGGCCGGCGGTGTGGAGATGGCCTTCTCGTTTTCCACCGCGAACGAAGGCTTGACCTCGTACTTGAACACCATGGCCGTGAGATTGGTGGGGAAACTGCGCGCGAGCACGTTGTAGTCGCGCACGGCAACAATGTAGCGCTGGCGGGCCACGGTGATGCGGTTCTCGGTGCCTTCGAGCTGCGATTGCAGGTCGCGGAACGAGGCATCGGCCTTCAGCTGCGGGTAGTTCTCGGACACCGCCAGCAGGCGCGACAGGGCGCCGGACAACTCGCCCTGGGCCTGCTGGAAGCGCTTGAACGCTTCAGGATCGTTCAGGGTCTCGGGCGATACCTGGATGCTGGTGGCGGCGGCGCGTGCCTTGGTTACGGCCTCGAGCGTTTCGCGCTCGTGCGTGGCGTAGCCCTTGACCGTGTTGACCAGGTTGGGGATCAGGTCGGCGCGCCGCTGGTACTGGTTGACGACCTCGCCCCAGGCCGCCTTGACCGCCTCGTCCTTGGTCTGGAAGTCGTTATAGCCGCAGGCCGACAGCAGGCTGGCCAGGCAGGCCAGCAGCAGCCAGCGGAACCAGCCGGCAGCCCGGTTCGAGGAGGAGGGCAGGGGCAGTGAGGCGCGCATCGGGGGCTCCCGGGTTGAGGCGAATCTCAAGTGTAGCGCACGGCGCGTTACCGCCGGCGGCGACCCGGGGGAGCGGTCCGCGTCAGGCCGCGAAGGCCTTGCGCGCGGCGTCCAGCGTGGCCTGCAGGATGGCGTCGTCGTGGCAGGCCGAGACAAAGCCCGCCTCGAAGGCCGACGGTGCCAGGTACACGCCGTTATCGAGCATGGCGTGGAAGAAGCGGTTGAAGCGCGCGGTATCGCTTTTCGTGACTTCGGCAAAGCTGCCCGGCACGCCTTCGCGGAAGTAGAGGCCGAACATGCCGCCGATCGCGTCGGCGGCAAAGGGCACGCCGGCGGCGCGGGCGGCTTCGCCCAGGCCATCGGCCAGCTTGCGGGTTTGTGCGGCAAGCTTGTCATAGAAGCCGGGCGCCTGGATCAGCCGCAGCGTGGTCAGGCCAGCGGCCACCGCCAGCGGGTTGCCAGACAGCGTGCCGGCCTGGTACACGCCGCCCAGCGGCGCCAGCCTGGCCATGATGTCGCGCCGGCCGCCAAAGGCCGCCGCGGGCATGCCGCCGCCGATGACCTTGCCCAGGCAGGTCAGGTCCGGCGTCATGCCGTAGTGCGCCTGGGCGCCGCCCAGCGCCACGCGGAAGCCGGTCATGACTTCGTCGAAGATCAGCACGGCACCGTCGCGCGTGCATAGTTCGCGCATGGCCTTCAGGAAGGCGTCGCTCGCACGCACCAGGTTCATGTTGCCGGCGACCGGCTCGACGATCACGGCGGCGATCTCGCCCGCGTGCTTGGCGAACGCCTGCTCCAGCTGCTCGACGTTGTTGTACTCGAGCACCATGGTGTGGCGCGTCACGTCGGCGGGCACGCCTGCCGAGGACGGCGCGTTCTGCGTGGTGTCGGCAAAGGTCAGCAGGCCCGAGCCGGCCTTGACCAGCAGGCTGTCGGCATGGCCGTGGTAGCAGCCTTCGAACTTGATGATCAGGTCGCGGCCGGTGAAGCCGCGCGCAAGGCGCAGCGCGCTCATGGTCGCCTCGGTGCCGGAGGAAACCAGCCGCACCTGTTCGATGGACGGCACCAGCTTGCAGATTTCCTCGGCCATCTCGATCTCGCCTTCGGTCGGCGCGCCGAACGAGAAGCTGTGCGCGGCGGTCTCCTGCACGGCGCGCACCACCTCCGGGTGGGCGTGGCCCACGATCATCGGGCCCCAGGAGCCGATGTAGTCAATGTAGCGCTGGCCCTCGGCATCCCACATATAGGCCCCTTCGGCGCGCGTGATGAAGCGCGGCGTGCCGCCCACCGAGCGGAAGGCGCGCACGGGCGAATTGACGCCGCCGGGAATGGTTTGCTGGGCACGGTCGAAGAGCTGCTGGTTACGGGACATGGTCTGCCTGGTCTAAAACTCGGGAAACGCGTTCAAGCGGACGCGAACTGGCGCCAAAGGATGGGCAAAGCGGTGCAATGCGCGGGAATAGCGCGGCTTTTATCCCGTATTTGTACGCTAACGTGCGCGAACACGGCGGATTTGGCACGATTCTGGCTAACGCGGCTGGCGCCGTCGGCGCCGATTCGGTACCATCTGCGCTGAATTTTAATGGAGAGCGGCCAGAGCCTGTTATGGAATACAAGACTTGGATGTGCCTGATCTGTGGCTGGATCTACGATGAGGCTGCCGGCGCGCCGGAAGACGGTATTGCCCCGGGCACCAAATGGGAAGATGTGCCCATCAACTGGACCTGCCCGGAGTGCGGGGCCCGCAAGGAAGATTTCGAGATGGTGGCCATCTGAGGCCACGGCTCGCGGGCGTCGGGCGCGCGGCATCGCCGCGTCGCGCCGACGCGACAATTCGCCGGACCGTGCCGGTCGCTCCGGATTGACGGCCCTCCGGCGTCTTGTCACACTCTGTCGCAAAATGATCCTTCGTCCATCCCGCCATTTGGGGGTGGCAAAGGACGGAAAGGCAGGTGCGGGTTCCACGTGCCGCCACAGGCCGGTCTTATGACCGGCCTTTTGCAGGGAAGATTATTCGGGGTTCCGTCGGGGCGGCTGGCCAGGCCAGGCCGTTCCGCGCGGGTGTTCTCAAGAGATTGCCGGTGCTCCGCAGGGAGACGCTGGTCGCGGGAACAACATGCGGGTCGCACAACCAACAGAAAACCATTGGGTCAATGCCGGCGCCAGCGCGCAGCCGGAACCGGAGCCGGCGTCCGCGCCGGCATCGTCGCGCAAAGTGCTGGTGATCGATGATTCCAGCACCATCCGCCGTACGGCGGAGATCTTCCTGTCGCAGGCGGGCTATCAGGTCGTGCTTGCCGAGGATGGTTTCGAAGCGCTTGCCAAGGTCGGCGACATGCGTCCCGATCTCATCTTCTGCGACATCCTGATGCCGCGTCTCGACGGCTACCAGACCTGCTCGCTGATCAAGAAAAGTCCGCGTTTCCACGCCATTCCCGTGGTCATGCTGTCCTCGCGCGACGGCGTGTTCGACCGCTCGCGCGGGCGCCTGGTCGGCGCGCGCGATCACCTTGCCAAGCCCTTTACGCGTGACACGCTCTTGCAAGCCGTCCAGGCGTGCATGCCTGCCCAGGCGGCCGGCAACGCGCTGCCGGCATGACCCGGATTCAAGGAACTGACTCATGACAACCATCAACAAAATCCTCATCGTCGATGATTCGCCCACCGAAGCCCTGTTCATGTCCGACCTGCTCGGCAAGCAGGGCTTCAAGGTCTCCGTCGCCGGCAACAGCGAACAGGCATTCACGCGCCTGGAGGCCGAGGCCTTCGACCTGATCCTCATGGATGTGGTGATGCCCGGCCAGAACGGCTACCAGGCCACGCGCGCCATCAAGCGCGACGACCGCTTCAAGGATATCCCCGTGATCATGTGCACCAGCAAGGGCCTGGACACCGATCGCATCTGGGGCATGCGACAGGGGGCTTCGGACTACATCGTCAAGCCGGTCGACAGCAAGGAATTGCTCACCAAGATCGCGGCGCTGTCCCACTGACGGCACCCGTCATCAGCCAGTAAGCTGGAGACGCACATGAACGCGCCACGCCAAGACCTACGCACCCGCCAGACCCGCCTGCAGGATTACCAGGCCATGCTGGCCAGGCGCCTGCGCGAAGCCCGCAACGTGCCCGCGGCGGACAGCTACCTGGCGCTGCAGGTGGGCCAGCGCGGCTGGCTGCTGCCGCTGGCGCAGACCGGCGAGGTGCTCGACATGCGGCAGCCGAGCCGCGTGCCGCTGACGCAGCCGTGGTATGCCGGCCTGGTCAATGCGCGCGGCAACCTGCTGGGCGTGGTGGATTTCGGCCTGTTCTGCGGCGAGGGACCAACCCCGCTGCAGCCGGGCAGCAAGATCGTGGTGCTGTCGCGCCAGGTCGAGCGGGCCTGCGGCATCCTGGCCACGCGCGTGGTCGGCCTGCGCCACGCTGCGGACCTGCGTGCGCCTGCGCAGGACCCGGCGGCCGATGCCGCATGGGAAGGCCGGCATCTCCATGATGGCGATGGCCGGGCCTGGCAGGTGCTGGACGTGCGCGCGCTGCTCGATGCGCCGGCGTTCCTCCAGGCAGGCCGGGTCGCTGCATAGCCGCGTGCGGAGTTCCGGCGCCGTGGGTCGCGGTGTCGGGGGCAGCAGAATTAAGAATAAATAACGCGGCGGCGCGGGTCGAGGCCGCCCCAGACAACGATTCAACGGACAGAGGGTGCTATGGGGTTCAAGAAAATCAGCCTGGGAAGCCGGAAGCCGGCCGCCGACGCGGCTGCGGGCCTGGTGGAGGACCGCGCCGGCGCGGCATCGGCCGGCATGCGTGCCGGCGGGCTGGGCCGTTCCCCTGTCGATGCCGCGTCGTCATGGCTGGAACGCATGCCGTTCTCGTCGCAGCAGCGTGGGCTCACCATCGGCGTGGTGGTGTCGCTGGTGGCGCTGCTCGGCTCGGTGTACATGGACAACCGCATCGCCAACAACGCCGCCGCGCAGATCGAGATCTCCGGCGACATGCTGATGCACTCGCAGCGCCTGGGCAAGGCCGCGCCGGTGGCGCTGCTGGGCAACGTGCAGGCCTTCACGCAGCTGCGCCAGTCCAAGGAAGCGCTGGCCGAAGACTTGCAGGCCCTGCTCGCGGGCAGCGTCGAGAAGCAGGTGCGCGCCACCACGGGTGCGGCGCAGGCCCTGCTGGAAACCGCGATCAGTTCGTGGAAGCGCAGCGAGAAGAGTGCCGCCGACGTGCTCGCGCAGCAGCCGGTGCTGACCACGATCGGCCAGACGCTGCAGGTCTTCAACGCCTCGAACCCCGAACTGCTCGAGGCCGCGGAACAGGTTGCCGCGCTCAAGCTGCAGTCCGGCTCCAACACGCGCGAGGTCGCCGCCTCGGCGCAGCTGGTGATGCTGACGCAGCGCCTGGGCAAGAACCTGAACGAGTTCCTGTCGGGCGAAGGCGTGAACCCCGAGACGGCGTTCCTGCTCGGCAAGGACACCAACACCTTCCGCGAGACGCTCGACGGCCTGCTCAACGGCAGCGAGGCGCTGCGGCTCAACGCTGCGACCGATGCCGAGACGCGCGGCTACCTGCAGCAGCTTTCGCAACGCTTCGACGCGGTGCAGAAGACCACCCAGACGATCCTGCAGAACCTGCCCGGCCTGATCGCCGCCAAGCGCGCGCAGCAGCAGATCTTCAACGACAACGAAGCCCTGCGCGGCGAACTTTCCGCGCTGCAGAAGTCCTACGCCGAGGCGGCGCGCTTCCGTCCCGTGACGCTGGGCGCCACCGTGGTTTCGGCGCTGATGACGCTGTTGTGCCTGGCCGGCCTGGCTGCGCTGTACCTGCGCGATTCGCGCCTGCGCGCCGTGGAAGCCGAGGCGCGCGAGCGTGAAGCCGAAACGCGCCGCCTGGAGGAAAAGCGTAACAACGACACCACGCAGAAGGCCATTCTGCAACTGATGAACGAGCTGCAGGACATCGCCGACGGCGACCTCACGCGCCAGGCCACCGTGACCGAGGACATCACCGGCGCCATCGCCGACTCGGTGAACTACACGGTGGAAGAACTGCGCGAACTGGTGGGCCGCGTGCAGCAGACGGCCGGGGAAGTGACGCTGGCCTCGGGCCAGGTGCAGGCGACCTCCAACCAGCTTGCCACGACGACGGAAGAGCAGTCGCGCCAGATCCGCCAGACCGGTGAATCGGTGGTGGACATGGCCGACCGCATCACGCAGGTGTCGCGCGGCGCGGCCGAGTCGGCCAATGTGGCGCGCGCCTCGCTGACTGCCGCGGAGCAGGGGCAGCACGCCGTGCAGAACGCCATCGCGGGCATGAACGACATCCGCGAGCAGATCCAGGAAACGTCCAAGCGCATCAAGCGCCTGGGCGAGTCGTCGCAGGAGATCGGTGAAATCGTCGAGCTGATCTCGGACATTACCGAGCAGACCAACGTGCTGGCACTCAACGCCGCCATCCAGGCGGCGTCCGCCGGCGAAGCCGGCCGCGGCTTCACGGTGGTGGCCGAAGAAGTGCAGCGCCTGGCCGAACGCTCCGGCGAGGCCACCAAGCAGATCGGCGCGCTGATCCGCACCATCCAGACCGATACCCAGGATGCGGTGCACGCCATGGAGCGCAGCACGCAGGGCGTGGTGGAAGGTGCGCGCCTGTCGGACAATGCCGGCGCCGCACTGCAGGAAATTGGCCGCGTGTCGCGCCAGCTGGCCGAGCTGATCGAGCAGATTTCCCGCTCCACCTCGCACGAGGCGGACCTGGCCGGCGGCGTCGCCCGTCACATCGAACGCATTCTGCAGGCGACCGAGCACACCACCGCCGGTACCCGCCAGACCGCGAATTCGGTGCGCGAGCTGACGCAGCTGACCGAAGAGCTCCGCAATTCCGTATCGCGGTTCAAGATTGCCTGACCTTGATGACGCCCGCTGTCGCGTCTGGACTGCCCCGCCTCGCGCGCAAAGGCCGCAATGGAAGCCGTGATGTCCTTGAATTCTCCCTTACCGCGTGACCCCGCCGAGCCGCTGCCGCAGATGCTGTCAGCGGACCTGACCCACGCGCCGCTGGCGGATGCGCCTGAGCCGGCCATGCCGGCCTCGCGCGACCTGTCCGTGCTGGCGTGGGTGGCACCGAGCCTGCGCGCCGCGCTGGACGATGCCGCGACCGAGCTGTCCCACTACGTCGACGAAGTCCAGCAGGCGCCCGAGGCGCTGGGCGCGCGCGATACCACGTCGCTGCGCCTGGCCGGTCAACAACTTCACCAGGCAGCGGGCGCCGTGCATATCGTGGGCCTGCGCGGGGTCGACCCGTACTGCCAGGCGTTGCGACGCCTGCTCGAGGGCCTTGACGGCGGCGGCGTGGCGGCCAATGCCGGCACGCTCGCCGTGTTCCGGACCGGCGTGCAGGCGCTTGCCGAATACGTCGACGACCTGATGGCAGGCGACGAGCAGGACCCGCTGCGGCTGTTCCGTCCGTATGCCGAGATCCTGTCGCTGCTCGGCGACGAGCGCGTGCATCCGGCCGACCTGTGGCTCGACGAGCTGCAGATGCTGCCCGGCATCCTGCTGCCCACGCGCAACGCAACGGCCGTCACGCGCGCGCGCCAGCGCTATGAAGCCGCACTGCTCAAGGCGCTGCGGCTGCCCCTGCAGTGCACCGAGTCAGAGCGGCTGCGCGAAGCGTACCTGCCGTTGCAGGAAGCGCTGGACGACGTCCGCGCCGGCGAGCAGGAGGCGCGCCGCGCCACCGACCACCCGGACCGTGGCGTCTGGCATGTGCTGGCGCTGGTGTTCCGCGCCCTGGCCCACGGCTTGCTGCCGTCCGACCTGCTATCGAAGCGTTTTGCCGGCCGTGCCCACCTGTTGCTGCGGCAATACCAGCAGGGGCAGGTGCGCGTGCCGCAGGCCTTGCTCAACGATGCCATCTTCCTGCTGGTCTGCACCTTGTCCGCGCAGGAGGACCCCCCTCTGCACGGCGTGGACGAGATCGCCCTGACGACGGTGCGCGCCGATATCGCGCGCACCGTGCAGGCGTTCCGCCTCGACCGCGCGCACGCGACGCCCGGCGCCGACCACCGTTTGCGCTACTACGGCTGGCTCGATCCGATCGACACCCGCAACCTGCAGCAGGCCGCTGCGGGGCTGGAGCGTGCCGCCGAAGGCGATCCCGCGGGCTGGGAGATCGCGCTCGCGGCGCTGGCCGAGGCCGCGCAGCCGCTCGCGCAGCCGGCCCTGCAGCTGTGCCTGTCGCAGGCCGCGCTCCGGCCCGGCGCGGCACCCGACCGCCACGAGGCGCTCGGCGCCACCGGCATCGCCGTGTTCCTGTCGCGGGCGCTGGCATTGCCCTGGCGCGTGCATGGCATGAGCCCGAACCCCACGGCAGCGGTCTTCGCCGCGCGCTGCGAGGAACTCGCGCAATGCCTGGCCGACCCGGCCGCCGTGGCGCCGGCGTGGCTGGCGCGCATGGCCGACGAAGCCCGCGCCCAGGCGGCGCGCGTGCAGGCCGTCGCGCAGTTGCGCGCGCAGCTGGACGGCGGCGAATCGTGGCTCGATACCTATGACCGCAACGCGGCCCGGCCCGATGCCGGGACCAGCCTGGCGGAAGCCGTGCAGGCCTTCGAGGCGTTGCGCGCCACGCTGGATGCGTTGCTGGACACCGATGGCCTGCCGCACGGGCTGAACGACGACGCGCAACAGGCCGGTGAGGCCGTGCAGGAGGCGGTGCGGCAAGCCGGCAGGCTCGGCGCCGGCGTCGACGAGACCTTGCGCGGCGAGACCCTGTCCGCCATCGCCGAGACGCTGGGCAGCGTCCATGCGTTTATCGATGCGCTGGAGCTGGGCCGCAGCCGCCACGAAGCCGAGGACGAGGAACTCGACGAAGCGCTGGCGCTGCGCCAGACGGGCGCGGTCGGCAACGATCCGCTGTCGGTGGCACGTGCCGCGGCCAGCGAAGCCATCCGCACCGGCGCCACTGCCGACACGCCACCGGTCCAGCGACTGCGCACCGCGCTGCAGACGCTGATGGACCAGGCTGCCATCGACGACAATGCCGCGCTGCGCCGCCAGGCCACCGAAGCCAGCACGCAGCTCAATGCGTGGCTGGCCGGCAGCGACACATCGGGTGAACGGCTGGTGGCGGCACTGGCCGAGCCGATGCCGGTCGTCCCGCAGGGGGCCGGACCGACGATGGCGCCCGACGATGGCGCCGCGCTCGATGCCGAACTGTTCGGGATCTTCCTGCACGAGGCCGACGAAGTTCTCGGTGGCATTGCAGGCGACCTGGGTTCGGGCCTGGACGCGCTCGGCGATGCCGATACGCTTAGCCGCATCCGGCGCGCTTTCCATACGCTCAAGGGCTCGAGCCGCATGGTCGGCCTGCATCGCTACGGCGAAGCGGCCTGGGCCGTGGAGCAGGTGATGAACCTGTGGATCGCCGAGGCACGCGAGCCCGTGGCGGCCCTGCTCAGCCTGCTGCGCCGCGCGCACGCGGAGTTGTCCGCGTGGGTGGCGCTGCTGCATCGCGATGCCGGCGCGGCCCATGACATCGCGCCGCTTGTCGCCGCGGCTGAGGCGGTGCGCGATCCGCAGCCGGAAGCGCCCGCAGTTGCCGACACGGCGGAGCCGGAACAGGTCTTCATCGACGACGCGCCGGTACCGGGCACCATGGTTGCGGAGGCATCCGAAGCTGCGCCCGAGGCCGGGAGCGAGGCGCCCGCCGCCGCTTCCGACGACGACAACGTCATCCCGTTCCGCCTGTCTGGCGCGCTGTCCGGCGAGGACGACAACTTCAAGGTCATCGGCCCGATCCGCATCGGCCTGCCGCTCTACAACGTCTACCTGCAGGAGGCCGACGATCTCCTGCGCCAGTTCGCCACCGACATTTCCGAGTGGCGCCATGAGAACCACCCGTGCCCGAGCGAGCTGGCGCTGCGCGTCGCGCACACGCTGCAGGGCAGCGCCTCGACGGTGGGGCTGGAACCCGTGCGCGAGATTGCCGAGGCGCTCGAACAATTGCTGCTGCAGCTCGGCGCGCACCCGGTCGCCATTCACCCCGGTGATTTCCGCCTGCTGGAGCAGGCGGTCGAACGGTTGCGCGGCATGCTGCATCAGTTCGCCGCGGGGATCTGGCCCGAGGCGGATGCCAGCCTGCACCGCAGCCTGACCGAGTTCGGCGAGCGCGCACTGCTGCGCCCGCGGGTCCAGGTGCCGGCTCCGCAGGCGCCGGCCGAGCCGGATGGCTCCGTGGCCAGCCTGTTCGGTCAATTGCCCGCGCACGTTCCGGAGCCGGAAGCGAACGCAGAACCCCCCGCAGCGGAAAAGCCAGCCCAGCCGGCATCGCAGGCACCGCAGGCACCGCAGGCACCGCAGGCACCGCAGGCACCGCAGGCACCGCAGGCACCGGCGGCGGTGACGCATGACGCGGTGGTGATTCCGTTGCCGACGCCCCCCCGTCCGCTGCCGGTGGCGGTCGTGCAGGCCGATACCACCGAACTGGACGCTACCCTCGTCGAGATCTTCCTGGAGGAAGCGCACGGCAGCCTGCCCGAACTCGGCCGGCTGGTGCGCACGTGGGAAGCGGCGCCCGAAGACGCCAGGCAAGGTGGCCTGGTGCTGCGCGCACTGCATACGCTCAAGGGCAGTGCGCGCATGGCCGGCGCCATGGCGCTGGGGCAGGCCGCGCACGAGATGGAAACGCTGCTCGACGCGAGCCTGCGCGCGCAGCGCGTCGGTCCGCAGCTGTTCAGTCGCCTGTATGCGTGGTACGACCGGATCCTGATGCATGTCGAGGCCCTGCAGGCTGGCCGCCTGCTCGTGCCGGACGATCCTGACGTCATCAACGGGCTGGCCGCGCCGGAACCGCGCGCTACGCCGGTGATGGCCAGCGTCGCCGCCCCCAAGACGGAAAGCGCGGAAAGCACGGAAAGCGCGGGCGCGGCGTTGCCGGTGCCGCTCGGCACGGCCACGGCTGGCGCGCCGGCGCAGGTACCGGTGCCGGACGCGTCCGAGCGCCAGCGCGCATTGGTGCGCGTGCAGGCCCGCGCGCTCGATACGCTGATCAACGAGTCCGGCGAAGTCGGCGCCACGCGTGCGCGGCTGGAAAGCGAACTCGATTCCATGCGCGCCTACCTGGGCGAACTGAACGACAACGTGGCGCGCCTGCGCGGCCAGTTGCGCGAGATCGAAATCCAGGCGGAATCGCAGATGGCCTCGCGCATTGCCGACGCCCAGCACAAGCAGGACTTCGATCCGCTCGAATTCGACCGCTTCACGCGCTTCCAGGAACTGACGCGGATGATGGCCGAGTCGGTCAACGACGTGGCTACCGTGGAGCAGAACCTGCACCGCGGTTTCGATCGCACCGCCGGCGACCTGGCCGCACAGGCGCGGCTCACGCGCGGCCTGCAGCGCGGGCTGATGCAGGCCCGCATGGTGCAGTTCGACGCGCTGGCCGAGCGCCTCTATCGCGTTGCACGCCAGTCCGCAGCGGAGACCGGCAAGGAAGTCAGGCTGCTGATCAAAGGCGGTACGGTGGAGGTCGACCGGTCCGTGCTGGACCGCATGGCCGGCCCGATCGAGCACCTGATCCGCAATGCCGTGGCGCATGGCATCGAAACAGCGGAAGTCCGGCGCGCCGCTGGCAAATCGGCGGCCGGCTCGCTGACGCTGGAAGTGCAGCAGGAAGGCAACGAGGTCGTGCTGCATTTCGTCGACGATGGCGCGGGGCTGGACCTCGCGCGGATTCGCGCACGCGCCGTGGAGCGCGACCTGCTGGCGCCTGACGATGACGCCAGCGACGCGCGGCTGACGGAGATGATCTTTGCGCCCGGGTTCTCGACGGCCGATTCGGTCTCGGAGCTTGCCGGGCGCGGCGTGGGCATGGATGTCGTGCGCGCGGAAACCGTGGCACTGGGCGGACGCATCACGCTGTCGACCGCGGCCGGCCGCGGCACCACGTTCACGGTGCACCTGCCGCTGACCACGGCGATCACGCAAGTGCTGGTGGTGGGGCTGGGCGGGCGCATGTATGCGCTGCCGAGCGGCATGATCGACCAGGTCCAGCAGCTGCGCACGCAGGCCCTGCTTGATGCCTATAACCAGCGCCAGATCACCGTGGCCGGCAACGCCGTGCCGTTCCATTACTT
This sequence comes from Cupriavidus sp. C3SS-1, assembly GCF_057073755.1. Taxonomy (NCBI): domain Bacteria; kingdom Pseudomonadati; phylum Pseudomonadota; class Betaproteobacteria; order Burkholderiales; family Burkholderiaceae; genus Cupriavidus; species Cupriavidus sp. C3SS-1. Next base: position 791,863 of record NZ_CP172699.1, read on the forward strand.
TGGCGCGTTGCTCGAGGAAAGCGCGGCGACGCCGTCCGGCCGCAAGTATTCGCCGGTGGTGGTCGTGCGCAGCGGCACCGAGCGCGTGGCGGTCCATGTGGATGAAGTGGTGGGCAACCGCGAAGTGGTGGTCAAGCACATCGGTCCGCACCTGGCGCGCCTGGAAGGCATTGCTGGCGCCACCACCATGGGCGACGGCGAAATCGTGCTGATCTACAACCCGGTGGTGCTGGCCCAGCGCTTCGCGCGCGTGCGCGGCGAAGCAGCGCCCGCGGCCATGCAGTTGCCCGCTGCGCAGTCGCTGGGCGCGGTGGCCGAACTGGACGGCGATGGCGCCGCGACACCGGTTCCTGGACTGGTGATGCAGCCTACCGTGATGGTGGTGGACGATTCGCTGACCGTACGCAAGGCGGCGCATCGCCTGCTGTCGCGCGCCGGCTACGAGGTACTGCTGGCCCGCGATGGCGTCGATGCGCTCAAGCAACTCCAGGACGTGATGCCGGACGCCATGCTGGTGGACATCGAGATGCCGCACATGGACGGCTTCGACCTGACCCGCAACGTGCGCGCCGACAGCCGCACCGCCCACATGCCGCTGGTGATGATCACCTCGCGCACGGCCGAGAAGCACCGGCGCTATGCGCAGGAAATCGGCGTGGACGTGTATCTCGGCAAGCCCTACAACGAGGACGAGTTGCTCGGCACGCTGCAGCGGCTGATCGGCGCACGTGCCGCCAATATGGCAGGTTCGGTCGCGCAGATGCTTGGGGATCAGCCGGAAGCCTGAAGCGGCTTGCGGGGCGCAGGCATGACAGAGTGGGCCGCCCCGAGGCGGCCCGCTTGCCTTGCGGACTTCGCTAAGCGAGTTCGATCAAGCGAGTTCGATCAAGCGAGCCGGCGCTCTATGCGCGCGGCTACGCAGTCAGTCACCAGCGCATCTGCGCATTGTGCGTGCCCGTGCTCACGACTTGCGTCTTGGTCCGGCCCTCATACGTCGCCCGCACGTTGTAGCTGCCCGTCGGTGCGCGCAGCAGGCACTTCGGGCCGTCCGCCACGAAGTTCGCGACTTCGCGCCCGTTGCGTGTCAGGCTCACGGTGACGTCCGACAGGTATTCGCCGCGCGGGCCCTGCGTGAAGAGCAGTCCCATATTGTAGTTGCCGGATTTCGCGTCCAGCGCGCGCTGTTCATCCGTGGCCACACCGCCGCAGATGTAGGTCACGGAGCCGGCCTTGCGCGGCACCATCGCATCGCGCGGCGGTGGCGGCGCAGGCGTAGCCAATGGCGGGGAGGGCGCTGGCGGGGAGGGCGCTGCCAGCGGCGGCGACGGTGCTGCCGGAGCCGTGTTGATCGGCGCGGGAGTCTGCGCAGGTGCCGCTGCCGGCGGTGTTGCCGTCGTGGGCGGCATCGATGGCGTGTCCAGTGCCGGCGGAGCGGGCGTCATGGGCGACGCCGCCGCATCCGCCGGTGCCGTGTAAGTCTGGGCTTGTCCCGCAGCCGGCACGAATGCAAACATTGCCAATGCGCAGGCGCCCGTGAGAAGCGCCAGCCGCCGTGCCTTTGCGCGCCATTCCGGCGTGCCTTGCAGGTGGCTGGGGCGGGGTATCTGTAGCGAGTGTTGCCGCATCTTGGCCTCCTTGACGAAAGAGGAAAGGACAGTGCCGCCAGCGCCCCTTGCGGGGGCAGGCAGTTGTCTATTCCATGCTAAGGAGAGATGCTGGCCCGCACTGCCCGTCAGGCTCCTACATGCATGTCGGCGGAGGGCGTTTCGCGGGAGGCGGGCGGCGCGCAGGCCACCCGCGATGTGCGCGCCGCGGCAATCCGCGGCGATCCAGCCAGTGTGGGAGGCGGAGGAAGGATTACGATTTGCGGCCGACCAGCCTCGCCGGGACCGACAACGTCAGTGCGGCACCCACCACCAGGCAGGCGGCGAGCAGGTACATGCCGGAATCCGTGCTGTGGGTCAGGTCCTTGAGCCAGCCCACCGCATACGGGCTCAGGAAGCCGGCGAGGTTGCCGAGCGAATTGATCAGGGCGATGCCGGCGGCAGCGCCGGTCCCGGCCAGGAACGCCGTGGGCAGGCTCCAGAACAGTGGCAGCGTGGTCAGGATGCCGATGGTGGCCAGCGTGAGCGCCACCATGGCCAGGGCGGTGCTGTCATGCCATTGCACCGAGAGCACCAGGCCCAGCGCGCCCAGCACGGCCGGGATCGCAATGTGCCAGCGGCGCTCGCCCGAACGGTCCGCGCTGAACGCGACCACCACCATGCCGACCACGGCGCAGCCATAGGGAATGGCGGTCAGCAGGCCGATGTCCAACGCGCCCTTGACGCCGGTCTGCTTGATGATGGTCGGCAGCCAGAAGCTCACGCCATACAGGCCCATCACGAAGCAGAAGTAGATCGCACTCATCAGCCACACGCGCGGGCTCGACAGCACGGTGCCGATGGGCGGGTCTTCCTTGTGCGCGTCTTCGCTCGCGATATTGCGCTGGAGCAGCGCTTTCTCGTCGGCGCTGAGCCAGCTGGCGTGCGCGATGCGGTCATCGAGGTAGGCCAGCACCACCAGGCCGACCAGGATCGACGGGATGCCTTCGAGCAGGAACATCCATTGCCAGCCGGCCCAGCCGTTGTGGCCGTCGAAGGCCTGCATCGCCCAGCCCGACAGCGGGCCGCCGATCACGCCCGACAGCGCGATGGCGGTCATGAAGAACGTGGTGGTGCGCCCGCGCCGGTTGGCCGGGTACCAGTAGGTCAGGTACAGGATGATGCCGGGGAAGAAGCCGGCTTCCGCGATGCCAAGCAGGAAGCGCAGCACGTAGAACATGGTCGGCGTGGTGACGAACATCATCGCCGCGGAAATCACGCCCCACGTGATCATGATGCGCGCGATCCAGATGCGCGCGCCGACCTTGTGCAGGATCACGTTGCTCGGCACTTCGAACAGGAAGTAGCCGATAAAGAAGATGCCCGCGCCGAGACCGTAGATGGTCTCGCTGAACTTCAGGTCGCTGAGCATCTGCAGCTTGGCAAAGCCCACGTTGACGCGGTCCAGGTAGGCCACCACGTAGCACAGCAGCAGGAAAGGCACCAGCCGCCAGCTCACCTTGCGGTACGTGGCGTCTTCAAACGCGGCGTCGCCGACGCCGGGATTCACTGCAGTCGTTGTCATGCTGTCTCCTCGGGATGATTGCGCTTCTACGACGCTTCTACGATCGGTGATGCAGCTACAGCTACAGCCATGGCACGGACGACGCTACACCTATACGCAGCGGCCGCCGTCCACTTCAATGCAGGTGCCGGTGATGAACGCGGCTTCGTCGCTGGCCAGGTACAGGCAGGCGTTGGCGACATCCGACGGGGTCGACATGCGTCCCATCGGGATGGTGGCAAGGAATTTGGCGCGGTTCTCCGGCGTATCAGGCATGCCCATGAATTCTTCGAGCAGCCCGGTCGCGCCGATCACGGGATTGACGCAGTTGACGCGGATGTTGTCCTTGCCAAGCTCGGCCGCCATGGCCTTGCTGGCGGTGATGACGGCGCCCTTGCTGCCGTTGTACCAGACCAGGCCCGGGCGCGGCCGGATGCCGGCGGTCGAGGCGATATTGACGAACACGCCGCCGCCACGCTGGCGGAAATGCGGAATGAAAGCGCGCGCCGACCAGAAGATGCTCTTGACGTTGACCGCGTAGACGCGATCGAACTCGTCCTCGGTCACTTCCATGATCGGCTTGTTGCGGTGCGTGGTGCCGGCGTTGTTGACGACGATATGCACGTCGCCGAAGGCGGCCAGCGCGGCATCGCGCATGGCTTCGGTGTCGGCTTCGCGCGCGACGTCGGCGCGCACCGCGCCGGCCTGGCCGCCGGCCTCGCGAATCGCTGCGGCGACACGCTCGGCGGCGTCTTCGCGCAGGTCGGCCACCATGACGCGTGCGCCTTCGCGGGCGAATGTGTGCGCGATGCCTTCGCCAAAGCCGGACCCGCCGCCGGTTACTACGGCCACCTTGTCTGCCAGTCTCATCGCTCGTCTCCTTGGGTTTGTTATGTCGTGCGGCGCTTCAGGGTGCTCAATGCGCGAACGGCCCGCGCCCGCGCAATGCATTCGCCACCATCATCACCGCCAGCAGGAACGGAAGCGCCACATACAGGCACCAGTGCACGCGATCGCCCACGGTATCGCCCCACTTGCGCTTGAAGACCTGCAGGCGCGGCATGCCGGATGGGTTGGTGGCGCGCTTGTTCTTCACATGCCAGGCCATCCAGAAAAAGAAGATGGCAAAGGCGATCGACAGGAAATTGATGTTACCCATGTTGAATGGCAATGGTTTTCAGGGTGGTAAAGGCGTAGAGGGCTTCGAAGCCCTTTTCGCGGCCGTAGCCGGACTGGCCGGTGCCGCCGAAGGGCAACTCCACGCCGCCGCCGGCACCGTAGTTGTTGATAAAGACCTGGCCCGCGCGCAGCTTGCGCGCCAGGCGAAGCTGCCGCCCGCCGTCACGTGTCCACAATCCCGCCACCAGGCCGTACGGCGTACCGTTGGCCAGGGCGATGGCTTCGGCTTCTGAGTCGAACGGCATCGCAGCCAGCAGCGGGCCGAACACTTCCTCCTGCGCCAGCCGGTGCGCGGGCGGGACATCGCGGAACAGCATCGGCACCTGGTAGTAGCCGGACTCCGGCGCTTCTCCGACGATCTGGCCCTGCGCCATCACGGCGATGCCGGCGTGCTGCGCATCGGAGACGAAGTCCCACACGCGCTGCTGCTGCTTGCGGCTGATCAGCGGGCCGCATTCCAGGTCCAGCTCCGAAGGGCCGACCCGCAGCGATTCGAACACCGATGCGAGCCGGTCCAGCAGCGCATTGTAAAGCGGGCGCTCCACCAGCACGCGGCTGCCCGCCGAGCAGGTCTGGCCGGCGTTCTGGATGATGCCGTTGACGATCACCGGCACCAGCGCATCCACATCGGCATCGGCAAAGATGATCTGCGGCGACTTGCCGCCCAGTTCCAGCGTGACCGGCACATGGTTCTCGGCGGCAAGCTGGGCCACCTGCTTGCCGGTCTGCGGCGAGCCGGTGAACGAGATGTGGTTGATGCCCGGGTGGCGCGCCAGCGCGGCGCCAGCCTCATGGCCGTAGCCGGTGACGATATTGAGCGCGCCTTCGGGCAGGCCGGCCTCGGCGGCAATTTCGGCCACGCGCAGCAACGACAGGCAGGCGTCCTCGGCCGGTTTGACCACGCAGGCGTTGCCGGTGGCCAGCGCCGCGCCGACGCTGCGGCCAAAGATTTGCAGCGGGTAGTTCCACGGGATGATGTGGCCCGTCACGCCATGTGGCTCGCGCAGCGTGAGCACCGTGTAGCCCGGGTTGTACGGAATGGTCTGGCCGTGCAGCTTGTCGACCGCACCGGCGTAGAACTCGAAGTAGCGGGCCACGGCGCGCGCATCGGCGCGGGCCTGTCGTAACGGCTTGCCGGTGTCGCGGGCTTCGAGCGCGGTCAGCTCTTCTTCGTGGGCGATCAGCGACAGCGCCACGCGGTTGAGCAGGCGCACGCGCTCGGCCGGCGCCATGGCGCCCCAGGCGCCATCGGCCGCTTGCCGCGCGGCGTGCACCGCGACGTTGATGTCAGTGGCGTTGCCGCGGGCGATCTCGGCAAAGGGTTCGCCGCTGGACGGGTCGAACACCTTGATGCGCAGGCCGTTGTCGGGCGCGATCAGGCGGTTGGCAACGAAATGCTGGGCATGCATGCGGGGTCTCCGGGAGGCTTGCGCGGGGTTTCCGGTGCGAATATGGACGAATCGGGACCGATCGGGACAAATCGGCGTGGCTCGGAATTCAGCGCTGGCTGAAGAATTCGCCATTATCGCGCAGCCCGGGCGGCGCGCAAGGCACGGTCTTTGTCAGCCTCGGGTCAGGGGCGAGCCGCTATAATGCCCGCCATCCATAAACACACCGCAGGCATCTGGAGAATCGCATGAGCTTCAATCTCGTCTCCCCGGGCAAGGACATCCCCAACGATTTCAACGTCATCATCGAGATTTCCGCCCAGAGCGATCCGGTGAAGTACGAGGCCGACAAGGAAACCGGCCTGCTGTTCGTGGACCGCTTTATCGGCACCGGCATGCGCTATCCGGCCAACTACGGCTTCATTCCGCAGACGCTGTCGGGCGACGGCGACCCGGTGGATGTGCTGGTGCTGAGCCCGTTCCCGATCCTGGCAGGCGCCGTCGTGCGCTGCCGTGCACTCGGCATGCTCAAGATGACCGACGAGTCGGGCGTGGACGCCAAGCTGGTCGCCGTGCCCCTGGACAAGCTGTCGCCGGCCACCGCCTTCATGAAGGGCCTGTCGGACGTGCCGCAGAACCTGCTCGACCAGATCAAGCACTTCTTCGAGAACTACAAGGCACTGGAGGCCGGCAAGTGGGTCAAGGTGGAAGGCTGGGCCGGCATCGAGGAAGCGCACAAGGAAATTACCGACGGCGTCGCGAACTTCAAGAAGTAATGTAATTGCCGCCAGCCTGGCAATTTATGCGTCGTTCTCGCGCAAACCTGAACAGCTGCTGAACGAACCCCGCCACGGCGGGGTTTTTTATTGCGAGAAAGCTGACCGTCGGCAAGCCGTACAACCGGACGTGGGAGTACGCTATCGGTATCCCTAAAATCACAGGAGTCCCTATGAACCGCCTGCAGAGCGTGCCTGGTGCCATCGATTTTTCCGGAACCGCGCGCCGGTACGATGGACTGGCCATTTTCTTCCACTGGACGGTGTTCCTGCTGGTCGCCGTCGCCTATGCGGCAATCGAGCTGAAAGGCTTCGCCGGCAAGGGCACGCCGGCCCGGTCGCTGGCCATGGCAACGCATGAGTGGGCTGGCGTGCTGGTTCTTGTGCTGGCCGTGCCGCGCCTGCTGTGGCGTCTTGTGCATGGTGCGCCGACGGCGGAACCGGGGCCGCGCTGGATGCACTGGGCAGGGGAGGCGATGCACTGGGTGCTGTACCTGTATATCGTGGCCCAGCCGATCCTTGGCCTGCTCGCCCTCAATGCCGGCGGCCACCTGCTGGCGCTGCCCGCGCTCGGCATCGAGATTCCGGCGCTCGTGGGACCTGACCAGGCGCTGAAGAACCAGGTCAAGGAGATTCACGAAACGCTGGGAACGGCGTTCTATCTCGTGATCGGCTTGCACGCCATGGCGGCGCTGTTCCACCACTACATGCTGGGGGACAACACCCTGCGCCGCATGTGGCGGCGCTGAGCCGTCAGTCCCGCTGGGCGAACGGCGTGCGCTCGTTCAGTTCGTCCAGGTAGGCATCGATGCCTTCGCGTTCGCGTACCAGGAAGCGCTCCACGGCGTCGGCAAAGGCCGGATGCGCGAGCCAGTGCGCCGAGCGCGTGGGCACGGGCAGGAAGCCCCGGGCCATCTTGTGCTCGCCCTGCGCGCCGCCTTCAAAGGTACCGATGCCGTGGCGGATGCAGAACTCCAGCGGCTGGTAGTAAGCGGTCTCGAAGTGCAGGCACGGGTGATACTCCAGCGCGCCCCAGTAGCGTCCGTACAGCGTGCTGATGCCCGGCGTATCGTCATAGACGAGCAGTGAGCTGGCGATCGGCTGCCCCGCGCGCTCGGCGATCACCAGCAGCAGGTGCTGGGGCATGGCCGCACCGATGCGCCGGAAGAAATCCAGGTTCAGGTACGGCGTCGAGTGGTGCTCGTGGTAGGTCTGGCGGTAGCAGCGGTTGAAGAAGCGCCAGGCCTCGTCGTCGATCTGCGCGCCGCGCAGGTGGCGGAAGGTGATGCCGGCTTCGGCTACATGGCGGCGCTCGGCGCGGATGTTCTTGCGCTTCTTTTGCGACAGCGTGGCGAGGAAATCGTCGAAGCTCGCATATCCCGTATTGGTCCAGTGAAACTGCACTCCATGCCGCATCATCATGCCGGCCTGTTCCATCAGGTCGGCCTCGGCATCGTTGGGGAACAGGACGTGCAGCGATGACATCCCGCTGTCCGCCGCCAGTGCCAGCGCGAGCTGCAGCAGCATCCGCCGCGCGTCGGTGTTCCCGGCGAGCAGCCGCGCGCCGCGCACGGGCGAAAACGGGATGGCCGACAACCACTTCGGGTAGTACTCCAGGCCATTGCGCGCGTAGGCATCGGCCCAGGCCCAGTCAAACACGTACTCGCCATACGAATGCGCCTTCGCGTACAGCGGCATGGCGCCCGCGAGCCTTTCCGGCTGGCCGTTGGCAGCGGGTGCCCACAGGGTGAGATAGCGCGGATTCCAGCCCGTGTCTGCGCAGGCGCTGCCGCTGGCATGCAGCGCGTGCAGGAAGGCGTGGCGCAGGAAAGGGGTGGCGTCAGGATCGGTGGCGACCAGGGCATCCCAGGTATCCGCAGCGATTTCGGCGAGATCCGAGACGATCTCGGTCCGGTAGTCCCGCATGCTGCCAGGCTCAGGCGGTCCCGCGGCTTGCCGCGTGTCGAGTGCGTCGCCCTGGTTGCAAGATTCCGACTGCATTGCGCCTGATTCCCTGTCTCCAACGATCGGGCCGAGTCTACCGGAAACCGCCCGATACCGCCGCACGCCGCTCCTGCCGCAGCGTCGGCGTGCGCTGCGTCGTAAAATGGCGCATGGCCGTCACAGTGCGGCCCCCAGATTCCCCGATGCCGCCGGCCCACGCCGGCCCACGCCGGCGCGCTGCAGACGCCGGCAAAGGCCCGATATGAAGAATCCGTTTTTCAACCTGTATTCCCACGGCTTTGCGCGCGTGGCGGTGGGCGTGCCGGTCTGCCGCGTGGCCGACCCGGCCTTCAATGCGGCCGAAACCATCGCGCTGGCGACGCAAGCGGCAAAGCAGGGCGCCGTGCTGGTCGCGTTCCCGGAACTCGGACTCCCGGCCTATACCTGCGACGACCTGTTCCACCAGCGTGCGCTGCTGGATGCCTGCGAAGCGGCGCTCGGCACGATCGTCGACGCCTCGCGCAAGCTGTCGGCGGCGCTGATCGTGGGCATGCCGCTGCGCGTCGAACACCAGTTGTTCAACTGCGCCGTGGTGGTGGCGCGGGGCCGCGTGCTGGGCGTGGTGCCGAAGTCCTACCTGCCGAACTACTGGGAATTCTACGAGGCACGCCAGTTCAGCGAAGCCGACAATGCGGCCACCGATTCCGTCCGCCTGCTCGGCCAGGACGTGCCATTCGGCGCCGGATTGCTGTTCGAGATCGAAGACATTCCGTTCTTCCGCTTCCATGCCGAGATCTGCGAAGACGTGTGGGTGCCGGTCCCGCCGTCGTCGTTCGCCGCGCTGGCGGGTGCCACGGTGCTGGTCAACCTGTCGGCGTCGAATATCGTGATCGGCAAGGCGGGCTACCGGCACCAGCTCGTGTCGCAGCAATCGGCGCGTTGCCTGGCGGCTTACCTCTATACCTCCGCCGGCAAGGGCGAGTCTTCCACCGACCTGGCGTGGGACGGCCAGGCGCTGATCTGCGAGAACGGCGAACTGCTGGCCGAATCCGAGCGCTTTGCCGATACCTCCCACCTGCTGTTCGCCGACGTGGACGTCGAACGCCTGTCGCGCGAGCGCATGCACCAGGTCACCTTCGGGCACTCGGTGCGCCGGCACAAGGCCGAGGTGGACAAGTTCCGCGTGGTCCATTTTGCGCTGGATGTGTCGCTGGACAAGGCGCTGCCGCTGGACCGCAAGGTCGCGCGCTTCCCTTACGTGCCGGCCGACCCGCGCCAGCGCGACGAGCGCTGCCACGAGGTCTACAACATCCAGGTGCAGGCGCTGGTGCAGCGGCTGTCTGCGAGCAAGATTTCAAAGGTGGTGATCGGCGTGTCCGGCGGGTTGGATTCCACGCACGCGCTGCTGGTGTGCGCCAAGGCGATGGACCGCCTAGGGCTGCCGCGCTCGAACATCCTGGCCTACACCATGCCGGGCTTTGCCACCAGCGAGCGCACGCTGAGCCAGGCGCGCCAGCTGATGGAGCTGGTCGGCTGCACGGCGCGCGAGATCGATATCCGCCCGAGCTGCTTGGCGATGCTGAAGGACCTGGACCATCCCTACGCACGCGGCGAGAAGGTCTATGACGTGACCTTCGAGAACGTGCAGGCCGGCGAGCGCACCAACCACCTGTTCCGGCTGGCCAACCACAACGGCGCGATCGTGATCGGCACCGGCGACCTCAGCGAACTGGCGCTGGGCTGGTGCACCTACGGCGTGGGCGACCATATGTCGCACTACAACGTGAATGCCAGCGTGCCCAAGACGCTGATCTCGCACCTGGTGCGCTGGGTGGCGGAAACCGGGCAGGTCGGGGAAGGCGGTTCGGATGTGCTGATCAACGTGCTGGATACGGATATCAGCCCGGAACTGGTGCCCGGCGATTCGAACCACGGCCCGGAGCAGAAGACCGAAAGCACCATCGGTCCGTATGAGCTGCAGGACTTCAATCTCTACTACACGCTGCGTTTCGGCTTTGCGCCGTCGAAGATCGCCTTCCTGTCGCTGCATGCCTGGGGCGACCGCGAGCGCGGCATCTGGCCCAATGGCCCGCATGTGGCGCGCAACCAGTACGGCCTGCCCGATATCAAGCGCAACCTGGCGATCTTCCTGGACCGCTTCTTCCGCACCAGCCAGTTCAAGCGCTCGTGTATCCCGAACGCGCCCAAGGTGGGCTCGGGCGGTTCGCTTTCTCCGCGGGGCGACTGGCGTGCCCCGAGCGACTCGGAATCGGTGGTGTGGCTCAAGGACCTGGAGAAGGTGCCCGACTGAGGCGCTAGCCGGTTAGGCGGCCGGCGGCGTTTCGAAGCTGCCGGCCAGCAGGTCCTGGCGGAAAGCCATGAGCCAGTCGGCGCTTTCATCGAGCGGGTAGGCCTGCTGCCTGCCGCTGGCGAGGCAGTCGACCACGGCATATCCGTAGATGCCGGCCGGGTCGGCCTGCTGCCGTTCGCGGCCAGTCAGGCGGAACGCCGCGTTGGTCCCCTCATGGCTGTGCACCAGGGCCTGGAACAGCACCCGTTCGGCGGTTTCGATCAGTGGCATGGGGTTGTTGTCGGTCGGGTCACGATACGTCGGCCGAGAGCAGCTTCAGCCCGATCACGCCGCAGAGGATGAGCGCGACGCAGCCGATGCGAGCCGGCGATACCGGCTCGCCCAGCCATGCCATCCCCAGCACGGCCGTGCCCGCTGCGCCGATGCCGGTCCAGACCGCGTAGGCCGTCCCCACCGGCAAGGACCGCAAGGCGAGCGTTAGCAGCATGATGCTGCTGAGTCCGGTGAGCACGGCAAACAGGCTTGGCCACGGCCGGCTGAAGCCGGCGGACCATTTCATGCCAAAGGCGAAGGCGATTTCCAGCACGCCGGCGCAGGCCAGCAAGATCCAGGACATCTTGGCAAAAGCTCGGGTTTGACACGGATCGAACATCAGCCGACCAGCAGGCGGTGCGTGAACAGGCGGTGCAGCGTGCGGACAAACAGCACGGCGATAGCAAGGGTCAGCAGCGCCAGGATGACCGCGGCCACGATATGCAGCATGCCGGTATCCGCATGATGCGCGTACTTCAGCGCGGCGTTGGACAGTGCGGCCATCGGGAAGCTGATGGCCCACCACGACGCGGCAAACGGCACCGAGCGGCGGAACACCTTGGCCGCGAGCACCACGAACAGGAACAGGCCGAAGTAGAACAGCAGGGCGGCGAACATGTCGACATGCTGCGTGACGTTGACGTAGGCCAGGAAGCCGACCTCGAACGGCGCGATCAGGATGATCAGCGAAGGCACCATGCCGGCGGGGAGGGGGTCATGGTGGACCAGGCGCGAGAAGATCATCGCGAAGAACACCAGCGCCATCACGGCACCGACCGACACCGCGAGCAGGTTCACCTCCGGCGCCCAGGCCATCGGCATGGTGCCTCCGGCCACCGCGATATCGAGCGTCGCCACCCCGGGAATGAGCCAGGCCGGCCCGACATGCGCGGGGTCGCCCTTGCCGCGGAACAGGCGGCTCGCGATCACATAGGTCAGCGCGATGGTAAGCACCGAACCGATGGTCCACACGACCTGGCCAAGCGTCTCGCTGTAGACGCCGACCACCGACGACAGCAACAGGATGGCAATGGTGATGGTGCCGAAGAAGTTGCCGGCGACCGGATGGTTGAACTCGGCCTTGACGGCGGCCGGGTACAGGCGCCACTTGGCCAGGTAGCCGATCGCCAGCGCCACGAACGTGATCACGGCCACCACGCCGATGACATCGGCAATGGCGGGGCTCGTGCCAAATACCTTGCTCGCGCCGCGCCATGCCAGCGACAGGCCTGACAGGCCCATGACGGCGCCGAACAGGTTGACCGGGAGATGCTGGACCGAACTGCGCTGGAGGGGCGCCGCGGCGGCGGGATTGGCTGCAATAGTCATGGTGCTTCGTCTGCCTCTTTGGGTTGCCGAGCGCGTCGCATCGGCGGTGGAACGACCCTGGGCAAATTTCCGGAATGGAGAGGTGCCCCTGGTGCAATGCATTATGGAAAAAGCATGAGCTGACTTAAAGCGGCTAGTTACGGCAATTCCTGCCAATCCGTGAATGCTCTCGGCCAACCGCGTTTTCGCTGCCGGCGGGCCCTCTAGACTGCGCTCCGTCTCCGTTGAAAGGGCTCGGGAAGCGATATGAAAATCAGGAAGTCGAGAGGTGCCAGGTTCACCTGGGTGGTGTTGTGCTGTCTGGGACTTGCCGCTTGTATCCAGGCACCGATCCAGCGCTATGAAGGCAGCCACGCGCTGCGTGAAGGCCGGGGCGGAGCGCGGGAAAGCGTGGGCGGCATTGATATCTGGACGCGCGGTGAACCGCCGGGTCCGTACGAAGTGCTGGCTTACACGACGGTGGAGAGTCCCGACGGCTGGATCGGGGGCCGTATCCTGCTTTCACGGGTGGCGGAACGCGTGCGAGCGGCCGGCGGCGATGCCGCCGTCCTGGGCGCAGAGCGCGGCCGCGTGGACAGCACGCCGCTGGATCGGGGCCGGACTTTGCTGGAGGGGCGGCGTGTCGCGGAGATTACGATTGTGCGTTATCGGACCCGTGCCGAAGGCACGGAACGGGCGGGATGGCCGAAATTGACTAAGCTTTCAAAACCGGAATTCGCCGCCTGACCGTCATGAAGATCGCTGTCCTTGCGTTTCCCGGCGTCCAGATGCTGGACCTGGCCGGCCCCATCGATGTCTTCCACGAAGCGGCGCGCCAGGCGGGCGAGCCCGGGGCCTATGCATTCGAGATCGTGTCGCCGGTGCCCGGCGTGCTGCGTGCGTCGAACGGCATGACCATCACGCCCGACACTACGCTGGAAACCAGCAGCCCGGATATCGACACCCTGCTGATCGCCGGCAGCCCGCACGTCAGCCTGTTCGAGAACGACAGCGCAATCGGAGCCTGGCTGAACCGCTATGCCCATACGGTGCGGCGGCTCGGCTCCGTATGCTCCGGGGCCATGCTGCTGGCCCACGCCGGCCTGCTGGACGGGCGCAGCGCGACCACGCACTGGAATTCCACGGAACGCCTGTCCCGGCAGTTTCCTCAGGTCCGGGTGCAGCCGGACCGGATCTATGTGAAGGACGGCAACCTGTACACCTCCGCGGGCGTCACGGCCGGGCTGGACCTGGCGCTGGCCATGGTCGAGGAGGATTTCGGGCGCACCGTGGCGCTGAAGGTCGCGCGCGAGTTCGTGATGTTCCTGAAGCGGCCTGGTGGCCAGTCCCAGTTCAGTGCGCACCTTGCCGCGCAGAGCGCGGAAAAGAGCGCGATCCGGGATGTGCAGAACTGGGTGGTCGAGAACCTCGCGGAGCGGCTGTCGGTCGAGAGCCTGGCCGAGCGAGCCGGCATGAGCACGCGCAACTTCGCGCGGATCTTCAAGCAGGAATGCCAGGTCACGCCGGCGGATTTCGTCGAGAGCGCGCGCATGGACGCGGCCAGACGCCTGCTCGAGGAAACGCGCAATCCGCTCAAGCGCGTCGCGGCTCTGACAGGCTTCAACGACCCGAACAGCCTGCGCCGCGCGTTTATCCGGCGGCTGGGCGTGTCACCAGCCGACTACCGCAGGCGCTTTCGCGCGACGGCATAGCCGAAACTATCCACATACCGTCCACAGGGGATCCACAGGGGATCCACAACTTGTGCCACCGGTTCATCACAGGGTTGCCCACAAGGTTATCCACAGCCATGTGGCGCGCGAGGCTGCCGAGTCACGCGCGTGCCAGCGCACCTTGCGCATGCATTGAACGGCGCACGCCATCGATAGGCCGCGTCAATGGCTGGTAAAATGCCAAGCGAACCACGCCCTGTGCGCGCCCGTTGCGCGCCGGCGGCGCGTTACCCAACGACTATAACCAGGGGCCAGTCATGAAGCAGATTACCGCCATCATCAAACCGTTCAAACTCGACGAAGTGCGCGAATCGCTCGCGGATGTTGGCGTGACGGGGCTGACGGTGACCGAAGTGAAAGGATTTGGCCGCCAGAAGGGGCATACCGAGCTGTATCGCGGCGCCGAGTATGTGGTCGACTTCCTGCCGAAGATCAAGATCGAGGTCGTGGTCGCCGAAAACCAGCTCGACACCGTGCTGGACGCGATCGTCAAGGCCGCGCATACCGGCAAGATCGGCGACGGCAAGATCTTCGTGACGGAGATCGAGCGCGTCATCCGTATCCGTACCGGCGAGCAGGACGAAGCGGCGGTCTGATGCATGCGCCGGGCGCCGCCGCCAGGCGTCAGCTCGGCAGTTTCCAGCCGTAGCGCACTGATACCAGCCGCATCGCGATGATGCTCAGTGCGCCGGTAAGCAGCGCGGCTTCCTGCTGCACCTGCAGCCAGGTCAGCCCCATATAGGCCCAGCAGCCCACGAACGAGCATGTCGCGTAGGGCGAGCGGTCGCGCAGGATCATCGGGACTTCATTGCACAGCACGTCCCGCACCACCCCGCCGAACACGGCCGAGATGATGCCCATCATGACCGCCACGGTCGGCGTCATCTGCGCCACCAGCGCCAGCGAGGCGCCCGTCACCGAGAACAGGCCCAGGCCGATCGCATCCGCCACGATCATGGCGCGCTCCGACGCCACGCGGCTGACCACGCGCAACACCAGCGACGCGCCGACCGACATCGCGAAGATCAGCAGTACATAGCCTTCGTGCTCGACCCAGTAGAACGGGCGGCGATCAAGCAGGACGTCGCGCACCGTGCCGCCGCCAAAGGCGGTGGCGAACGCTACGACGAAGGTGCCGACCACGTCCAGGCGCTGCTTGCGCGCGTCGACCACGCCCGATACGGCAAACGAAAGCATGCCGATCACCTCCATCACATGGAGGATCAGGGGCAGGCGCCCCATCAGCAATTCGAGCGGAAGGTGCATCAGGGGCGCGGCTGGCGCAACAGGACCATCAGCGCGCCGGCGCCGCCCAGGGACTCGCGGGCCTGCACGAAGGCGATCACTTCCTCTTTCTGCACCAGCCAGCTGCGGACCTTGCCTTTCAGGACGGGCAGCTTGTCGGGCGAGCCGATGCCCTTGCCGTGGATCACGCGCACGCAGCGCACGCCGTTGCGTACCGAGCGGCGCAGGAATTCCGACAGCGCTTCGCGCGCTTCGTCGCTGCGCAGGCCGTGCAGGTCGACCTTGTCCTGCGGCACCCACTCGCCACGGCGCAGCTTGCGCACGACATCCATGCCGATGCCGGGGCGGCGGAAAGACAGGGACTCGTCGGTTTCCAGCAGCATGTCGACATCGTATTCATCGGACAGGGACGCTTCCAGCACGGCCTTGTCGTTGCGCTGGGTTTGCACCGGAATCGGGGCGGGGCGGGGACTCGGAAGAGTGGCGTGATTGCGCTCGCGCAACTGGCTGACGTGGCCCACGCTACTGCGAAAGACATCGGCTTCCGCGCGCGCGCGTTCCGCGGCCTGTTCGGCGGCGAGCCGTTCGGCTTCGCGGCGCTCGGTATCGGCCTTGAGGGTTTTGCGCAGCCCGGCCAGGTCATTCAGGCCAAAGCGCTTGGTCGGACGGTCGGGTTTGCTGGCGCCGTGCGTCATGGAATTCTCCGGGGGCTCGGCGCCAATTATATCGGCAGGGGGAGGGCCCGGCCGGTCGGCCGGGCCGCAGGGGCTTACTTGAGGGCTTCGATAAAGCGCTGGGCGTCCAGCGCGGCCATGCAGCCCGTGCCGGCGCTGGTGATGGCCTGGCGGTAGACGTGGTCCTGCACGTCGCCGGCCGCGAACACGCCCGGCACGCTGGTGGCGGTGGCATCGCCGGTGAGGCCCGACTTGGTGATCAGGTAGCCGTTCTCCATCGCCAGCTGGCCGACGAAGAGGTCGGTATTGGGCTTGTGGCCGATGGCGATGAACACGCCGGCAAGCTTGATCTCTTCGGCCTCGCCCGACTTTGCGCCGCGGATGCGCATGCCGGTCACGCCGGATTCGTCGCCCAGCACTTCGTCCAGCACGCTGTCGTAACGGATCTCGACGCGGCCTTCCTTCACGCGCTGCAGCAGGCGGTCAACCAGGATCGGCTCGGCCCGGAAGCTGTCGCGGCGGTGAACCACGGTGACCTTGCTGGCGATGTGGGACAGATACAACGCTTCTTCCACGGCGGTATTGCCGCCGCCGACCACGGCCACTTCCTGGTTCTTGTAGAAGAAGCCGTCGCAGGTGGCGCAGGCGGACACGCCGCGGCCCATGAACGATTCCTCGGACGGCAGGCCCAGGTACTGCGCCGAGGCGCCAGTGGCGATGATCAGCGCGTCGCAGGTGTACTCGCCGGCGTCGCCGATCAGGCGGAACGGGCGGGCCGGGTTGCCGCTTTCATCCGTCAGCTTCGCCGTGTGGATGTGATCGAAGATGATGTCGGTCTTGAATTCTTCCGCGTGGGCCAGCAGGCGCTGCATCAGTTCGGGGCCTTGCACGCCCTTGGCGTCGCCGGGCCAGTTCTCGACATCCGTGGTGGTCATCAGCTGGCCGCCTTGCGCCAGACCGGTGATCAGCACCGGCTCCAGGTTGGCGCGGGCTGCGTAGACAGCGGCGGTGTAGCCGGCGGGACCGGATCCGAGAATCAGCACTTTTGCGTGTTTTGCCATGATGCGTTCCTGTGGCGGTGCGCCATGCTGCGCACCGGCATTGCTCGAAACCGACATTATAAGAGGAGCCGCATTTGCCCACTGTTGCAAATTCCAATGGCGGCGATAGGGCCGCGCCACGTTAAAATGGCCGCCACCATCACCTGCAAGCGAACCAGACCAAGGCATGGCCAGAGCAACCACCACCACCCGGACGGACCCGTCGGCGCTGCCTTCGCGCATCGGCAAACTGCTTGGCGAAGTGCGCTGGTTCCTGCTGCTGGCCGTCACGCTGGGCTTCCTTTGCGTGCTGGCCAGCTACAGCAAGACCGACCCCGGCTGGTCGCACGCCAACCAGGTGGCAGATATCCACAACCTCGGTGGCCGCGTGGGCGCCTGGGTATCGGATGTGCTGTTCTTCATCTTCGGCTTCTCGGCCTACTGGCTGGCCGTGTTGCTGGTGCGCCGCTGCTGGCGCGGCTGGCGCACGCTGACCGCGGAACTGCCCGAGCGCGAGGAGCATCGCCAGGGCGTGACGGTGAGCTGGATCGGCTTCGCGCTGACGCTCTTTTCCAGCATGGGCCTGGAAGCCATCCGCATGTATCCGCTGCGGGCCGCGCTGCCGCGCGCGCCTGGCGGCGTGCTGGGCGACCTGCTCGGCGGCTGGCTGCAGACCGCGCTGGGCTTTACCGGCGCCACGCTGCTGTTGCTGCTGATGCTGGCCATCGGCCTGTCGCTGTTCTTCCATTTCTCCTGGCTGACGGTGGCCGAACAGATCGGTGGCTTTGTCGAGTCCCTGTTCCTGGGCTTCAAGGCCCGGCGTGAAAGCAAGCAGGACCGCATCATCGGCGAAGCCGCCAAGGTGGAACGCACCGAGACCGTGGAGGTGCAGCGCGTGCGCATCGAGGAAGCGCAGCCGGTACAGATCGTGCGCCCGCAGGCGGTGCCCAAGCACGAGCGCGTCGAGCGCGAGAAGCAGCAGCCGCTGTTCGCCGATATCCAGGATTCGGACCTGCCGCCGCTGGCGCTGCTCGACCCGATCCCGCCGCACCAGGAAACCGTCAGTGCCGAAACGCTGGAATTCACCTCGCGCCTGATCGAGAAGAAGCTCAAGGACTTCGGCGTCGAGGTCAAGGTGGTGGCCGCCTATCCGGGCCCGGTGATCACGCGCTATGAAATCGAACCCGCTACCGGCGTGAAGGGCAGCCAGGTGGTGAACCTGGCGCGCGACCTGGCGCGTTCGCTGTCGCTCGTGTCGATCCGCGTGGTCGAGACCATTCCGGGCAAGAACTACATGGGGCTGGAGCTGCCAAATCCGAAGCGCCAGACCGTGCGCCTGTCGGAAATCCTCGGCTCGCAGGTCTACAACGAAAGCGCCTCGAGCCTGACCATGGCGCTGGGCAAGGATATCGCCGGCAAGCCGATGGTGGCCGACCTGGCCAAGATGCCGCATTGCATGGTGGCCGGCACCACGGGCTCGGGCAAGTCGGTCGGGATCAACGCCATGATCCTGTCCCTGCTCTACAAGGCCAAGCCCGAAAGCGTTCGCCTGATCCTGATCGACCCGAAGATGCTGGAAATGAGCGTCTACGAAGGCATTCCGCATCTGCTGTGCCCGGTCGTGACCGATATGCGCCAGGCCGGCAACGCGCTGAACTGGGCCGTCGGGGAAATGGAGCGGCGCTACAAGCTGATGAGCAAGCTCGGCGTGCGCAACCTGGCCGGCTACAACAAGAAGATCGACGAGGCTGCGGCCAAGGAAGAAAAGATTCCGAACCCGTTCAGCTTGACGCCGGACGCACCAGAGCCGCTCGACAAGCTGCCGACCATCGTCATCGTCATCGACGAACTGGCCGACCTGATGATGGTCGTGGGCAAGAAGGTCGAGGAATTGATCGCACGGATCGCGCAGAAGGCGCGTGCCGCGGGACTGCACCTGGTGCTGGCCACGCAGCGCCCGTCGGTCGACGTGATTACCGGCCTGATCAAGGCCAACGTGCCGACGCGCATCGCGTTCCAGGTCAGCAGCAAGATCGACTCGCGCACCATCCTCGACCAGCAGGGCGCGGAAGCGCTGCTTGGCATGGGTGACATGCTCTACCTGGCCCCGGGCACCGGCATGCCGGTGCGCGTCCACGGTGCCTTTGTCTCTGACGACGAAGTGCACCGCGTGGTGGAAAAGCTCAAGGAAGGCGGCGAAGCCAATTACATCGAAGGCATCCTGGAAGGCGGCCTCACCGAAGGCGACAGCGGTACGGACGGCTTTGGCGGCGGCGCGGGCATCGGTGGCGGCGGTGGCGAAGCCGATCCGCTCTACGACCAGGCCGTGGAAGTCGTGCTGAAGAACCGCCGCGCGTCGATCTCGCTGGTGCAGCGCCACCTGCGCATCGGCTACAACCGCGCGGCTCGCCTGCTGGAGGATATGGAGAAAGCCGGGCTGGTTTCGGCCATGTCGGGCAACGGCAACCGGGACATCCTTGCAGCGCCGGGCGCCGCAAGGGAAGATGACTGAGCGCCGCATCGGTAACATGCAGTTACCCGGCAAGTGGCGCCGGGCGGAATCCAGCGCCGCTCCAGCGCTCTAACCAGACAGGTTGCACCGCCGCGGCAGATACGCAGGCGGTGCGGCGCCTCTTCCATCAGCAAGGATCTGATACATGCGAAATCGCATTCTCGTGTCGGCCTGCGCAGCGCTGGCCGTATTTGCCCTGCACATGCCCACGGCCCTGGCCGCCGCCACCGACCAGCTCCACAGCTTCGTTTCCGGCGTCAAAAGCGCGAAGGGCGAATTCACGCAGCGCCAGGTCAAGGGACAGGGCGACACGCTCAAAGTTACCGGCACATCGAGCGGCAGCTTTGTGTTCTCGCGCCCGGGCAAGTTCACCTGGCATTACGCCAAGCCCTACGAGCAATTGCTGCAGGCTGACGGCCAGACGCTCTACATCTACGACAAGGACCTGAACCAGGTCACCGAGCGCAAGCTTGACGGCGCGCTGGGCTCCAGCCCGGCGGCCATCCTGTTCGGCAGCAACGACTTCGAGAAGAACTTCACCGTGAAGAACGGCCCCACGCGCGACGGCGTGGAGTGGCTGGAAATGACGCCCAAGTCGAAGGACACGCAGTTCGAACGCATCGGCATCGGCTTCAAGGGCGGCAACCTTGAGGCGATGGAGTTGCGCGACGCCTTCGGCAACACGACGCTGCTCACATTCTCTGCGATGCAGAAGAACCCGCCATTGCCGGCGGATGCGTTCCGGTTCACGGTGCCCAAGGGCGCCGACGTGATGAAGCAATGAGGCGCGCCATGTCTGCACTGAAACCGGTGTTTTCCGCCCTGGTTGTCGTATCCGGGCTGTCCGCCTGCGCGACGACGGGAGGCGGCAAGTTCGATGTCGATTCCTTCCTGCGGGCTTCCGACACGGCGCTGCCGGAAGTGCTCGGCAACCAGACCTTCCTGTCCGCGACGCGCGTGCCCGCGAACGAGTGCGCGACCATGCTGCAATCGGCCAGCACCGGCGTGCTGGAAGACCTGCCGCCCAGCAGCAGTGCACGCGGCCCGGCCTGGGTGCTGCATCCCGCTGGTGCGCCCGGCAAGGTCTGGCTCGTCACCAGCGAAGCCGGCGGCGAGCGGACCTGTCACGGCCCGCTGCCCGCCGATGCAATGAAGGCCCTGGTCGACCGGGCCAAGGGCTGATCAGCTAGCCGTGCTGCCCATGTGCGCGTAGCGCTGGCGCGGCACCGGCAGCGCCTTGAGTTGCTCGCGCCGGATGCGGATCGCTTCGGCGTCGCCGCGCTTGATGGCGGTGCGAAGCTTGAGTACGGCTTTGCGATATTGCTTCTTCTTTCGAACCCTGGTGGTGATGGCCATGGCAGGCAGTCTCCGTCTGGTGAGAAAAGCAGTGGGACGGCCGGGGCAGCCGGCACGACCGTACGTGCCATGGTACTGCCGGCGATTCATGCGGGCGGTCGCTGCCCAAAAGATTCAGATCGGCTTGCCAGGAAACTGAATGCCGGTCGACCCTGTCCCACCATAGAGGTCGCGGAAACAAAGGGTCGCGACAGACTGAAGTTATCGGACCAAGGAAAAGAATATGCTCTCCGTCCTTCGTCGGCGTGCACTACACACGCTAGCCTTCGCAGCGGCGCTTGGCGCACTGGGCGCCGGTTGCGCGGCGGCGCCATCAGCATCCTCCTCGGGGAGCGCCAGCCCTGTCACGACCGCAGGGGCTACCAGCCCGGCCCAGGGACCCTCCCAAGGCCCCACGCGCAGCCCGACAGGCCCGCAGGGCGCGCTGGGTTCGCCGGAAGGCTGCCAGGCCGACAAGCTTGGCGACGACAGCCTGGTCGGCAAGACCGAGGCCGAGGCCATCGCAATGCTGCAAGGCTGCGCATGGCGACTGGGCGAGCGCGATGGCCAGCAGTATCCCGGCACCATGGACTACAACCCGCAGCGCCGCACGCTCGGCATCACGTCAGGCAAGGTGGCGTGGGTCCGTCGCGGCTAGTTGCCCACCGCTGCTCCTGAGCAGCGTCAAACATGACACAAATGTAATTTGACCGCCTAAACGGGAATGATTATTTTTTCGGCTCTATCCGAATAAGCAAGGCGAGCCAGGGCTGGTTCGCCGCCATCACTGGGGAAGAGCCATGCGTGTCACCGCCACTATTTGTCGTCTGCTGCCCTGGTCCGCAGCGCTTGCCGTCCTGATGCAGCCGCTTGCCGCGACCGCGCAGGAAAAGGTCCTCAACCTCTACACGGCGCGCCACTATCAGACCGACGAGGCGCTTTACGCCAATTTCACCAGGCAGACCGGCATCAAGATCAACCGCATCGAAGGACAGGAGGATCCGCTGCTGGAGCGCATCCGAAGCGAGGGCGCCAACAGCCCGGCGGACGTGTTCATCACGGTGGACATCGGCCGCCTGTGGCGCGCGCAGCAGGCGGGCGTGTTCGCGCCGGTGAAGTCAACGGTGCTGGCGTCTCGCATTCCTGCGAACTACCGCGATCCTTCGGGCGAGTGGTTCGGTTTTTCCGCGCGGGCGCGCGTGATTGCCTACAACAAGACGGCCGTGAAGCCTGGCGATATCGGCCGCTATGAGGACCTGGCCGACCCGAAGTGGAAGGGCAAGGTGTGCACGCGCTCCGGCGGGCATGTCTATAACCTGTCGCTGGTCTCGAGCCTGATTGCGCACGATGGCGAGGCCAGGACCGAGCAATGGGCCCGCGGCGTTGTGGGCAACCTGGCGCGCGCGCCCAAGGGCGGCGACACCGACCAGCTCAAGGCCGTGGCCGCCGGCGAATGCGATGTGGCCATCGCCAACACGTACTACATCGCCCGCATCATGAAATCGACCAGGCCCGAGGACAAGGCCGTGGCCGACAAGCTTGGCGTGGTCTGGCCGAACCAGGGCAGCCAGGGCGCGCATATGAACATCTCCGGCGGCGGCATGCTCAAGCACGCGCCCAACAAGGAGGCGGCCGTCAAATTCCTGGAATACCTGGCCAGCGACGACGCGCAGCGCTACTTTGCCGACGGCAACAATGAGTGGCCGGTGGTGCCGGGCCTGAAGGCCGCCAATCCCGCGCTCGAGGCCATGGGCCCGTTCAAGGCGGATGCCATCAACGTGGGCGAACTCGGCAAGTACCAGCCGCAGGCCCAGAAACTGCTGGACCGCGCGGGCTTCAAGTAATCGCTCGGATCGGCTCTCAGAGCAGGAAGCGCTTGTTGCCGGTCACCTCGGTCGGCTCGACCTTGCGGAAGGTGAGCTTCACGCTGCTGTCGAGGCGCCGGCCGGCCTGTTTGCGCCGCAACGCGCGTTGGATCAGGCCCTTGTGCCCCACGGTCCCCTCTGCGTAGGGCTGGCCGCTGCCGATCTCCAGCGCCCCGGCGGCCAGTGCGGCATTGCGCTCGGCCGCGCTCTTTTCCAGCAGCTTGTCGAGTGCCAGCCGCGCGCGCACCTGCGCCGCCAGTCCGGCATCGGATGGATTGGCGCGGGCGCGGTCGGCATCCCGCGGCAACTGCACCTTGCCGGCCAGCCGTCGCAGCGCCGCGCGCAGCTCGGCGCCATCCATCTTGTTGTCCAGGACAATCCCGACCGCGTCATGACGGAGCAGCGGTTCGGCATCGGCCATCCTGCGCAGCAGCACGGCCGGCAGGCCGGGTGCGCTCAACTGGCGCGAGCGGCGGATGGCGTTGATCGTGATGCGCCGGATCTGCGGGTTGGCATGATCGGCCAGGTCGGCGAGCACGCGCTGTGCGGTGCCTGGCGAGTCGATCATTTCGGCCAGCTGGCCGGCCAGGGAAACTTCCTCCACGCTGCTGAGCCTGCCCTTGCCAACCAGCCGGTTCATCTTGAAGACCAGAAAGTGATACTTCAGCATAATTCCCCAAGGCGATCTGTGGCCGCGTGGTGGGTGGCGACGTCTGGCCGGCCCAGCCCTTAGCCTTGTCTGTTGTCCCCGGACGATGGAAATTTCACGTGGCGGCGAGAAGGCGCGTTCGCCATCAAGGGAATCCGGATCCGGCCAAGCCCGGATATCGGCAGCCTGCGTTCCGGACTTGAGGGAAATCAGGAATCCGCGCCCCGGCGAATCGTTCGCGACAGCAGCACCACCGGCAACAGCCCCACGGCGACGATGACCAGCGACGCCGTTGCGGCCTCGCTCAGGCGTTCGTCGGAGGCCAGGTTGTAGGCCTGGACCGCGAGCGTATCGAAATTGAACGGGCGCATGACGAACGTGGCCGGCAGCTCCTTCATTACGTCGACAAACACGATCAGCGCAGCAGTCAGCAGGCTGCCGCGCAGCATCGGCAAATGGACGCGGCGCAAGGTGGCGGCCGGGCCGTGGCCAAGGCTGCGGGCCGCGGCGTCCATGCTGGGCGTGATCTTGCCCAGCCCCGCATTGACGGTCTGCAGCGCGACGCCCAGGAAACGCACGAGCAGCGCATAGACCAGCGCGGCAATGCCACCGGTCAGCAGCAGGCCGGCCGCAATGCCGAACTGCTGCTGCAGCCAGCCCGACAAGGCGTTGTCGAGCCACGCCACCGGCACCAGCACGCCGACCGCGATCACGGAGCCTGGCAGCGCATAGCCCATGCCGCAGAGTCGCGTCAGTCCGCGCACCAGCCAGCCGCGACGGGCGTTGGCGGCGCGTCCCGCATAACCGATCGCCAGCGCGATGACGACGGCGACCAGCGCCGTGGTGCCGGCCAGCAGCACGCTGTTGCGGATCAGGCCGAAAAAGCGCGGGCCGAGCTGCGCATCGCCATCGGTCAGCGCCATGCGGCACAGCATCAGCGCCGGCATCAGGAAACCCAGCAGCACCGGCGCCGCGCAGGCGAGCAACGCCAGCCAGCCACGCACGCCGGGGAGCGGGTCAGCCGGCGCCCTGCGCTGGTTGCCGTAGACCTGTGCGCGCCCACGGCTGGCGCGCTCTGCCAGCAGGATCGCCATGACAAAGGCCAGCATGCAGGCCGACAGCTGCGCGGCGGCGGTCTTGTCGCCGAGCGAGAACCACGCGCGGTAGATCCCGGTCGAGAACGTCGGGATGGCAAAGTAGGCGACCGTGCCGAAATCCGCGAGTGTTTCCATCATCGCCAGCGCGGTGCCGGCGACGATGCCGGGCCGCGCCAGCGGCAGCATCACGCGCCACAGGCGGCTGCACGTGCCATGGCCGAGCAGCCGGGCGGCTTCGAGCGTGTTTTGCGTCTGCTGGAGGAAAGCCGCGCGCGCGGTCAGGTAGACATAGGGATAAAGCACCAGCGAGAACAGCGCGATGGCGCCGCCCAGCGAGCGGATCTCGGGGAACCAGTACTCGCGCGCCTTCCAGCCAGTGAGCGCGCGCACCCAGGCTTGCACCGGGCCGGCGAACTGCAGCGCGTCGGTGTAGGCGTAGGCGACCACGTAGGCCGGCATGGCCAGCGGCAGCACCAGCGCCCACTCCATCAGACCGCGTCCGGGAAAACGGTAGGTCGTCACCAGCCAGGCCGATGTCACGCCAAGCCCCAGCACGCCGCAGGCCACGCCGAGCAGCAGCCACAGCGTGTTGGCGACATACTCGGCCAGCACCGTGTCGACGAGGTGGCGCCAGGTCTCGCTGGCCGGAGCCAGCACGCTGGCGGCCACGAACACGATGGGCACGGCCACGAGCAACGCCATGGCGAGCGCGGCAAGGGTCAGCGGATGCAGGCGGCGATGACGGAGCAGTAGCATGCGGACGGCGCGCTGGGCGACTGGAACAGCCGGCCATTCTAGCAACGTGGGCGTCGTGCGGGCCACATCGCGCCAGTCCCTATAATTCGCGGATGCGAGCCGATTCCTTCACCCCATCGGGCGCCAGCGCGCCCGTCATTGCTCCGGTCCTTGACGTCGACAACATCCGGCATGCCTTCGGCCGGCACGTCGTGGTCGATGGCCTGTCGTTCCGGCTGGCCCGTGGCAGCATTGCCTGCCTGCTGGGCCCGAGCGGCTGCGGCAAGACCACTGTGCTGCGCGCCATTGCCGGCTTCGAACCGTTGCAGGACGGGCGCATCGCGCTGGACGGCACGCTGGTGTCCTCCGCGGGCTACGCCGTCCCGCCCGAGCAGCGGCGCATTGGCATGGTGTTCCAGGACTACGCACTGTTCCCGCACCTGAACGTGGCCGACAACGTTGCCTTCGGGCTGAAAGGCGTGGGGCGTGCAGAACGCGCGGCCCGCGTGGCGGAAGTGCTCGCACTGGTCGGCTTGTCCGGCACCGGCGCCAAGTATCCGCATGAGCTGTCGGGCGGTCAGCAGCAGCGCGTGGCGCTGGCGCGCGCACTTGCGCCAAGGCCGGAACTACTGCTGCTGGACGAGCCATTCTCGAATCTCGACGTCGACCTGCGCGAGCGGCTGAGTCTGGAGGTGCGCGACATCCTGAAGGCGCAGGGCACCACCGCGATCCTGGTCACGCACGACCAGTACGAGGCCTTTGCCATGGCCGACGAGATCGGCGTGATGCATGGCGGTGCAATCGAGCAATGGGCGAGCGCGCATGCACTCTATCACCGCCCGGCCACGCGTTTCGTGGCGGACTTTGTGGGGCAGGGCGTGCTGATGCCGGGCCGCATGCTGGCCAATGGCGAGATCGGGCTGGAACTGGGCACGCTGCGCCCCGCGGTGCCTCTTGGCTTGCCCGATGGCGCGCCGGTCGATGTGCTGGTTCGCCCCGATGACATCGTGCACGACGATGCCAGCCCGCTGCGCGCCGACGTTGTGCACAAGGCGTTTCGCGGTGCCGAGATCCTCTATACGCTGCGCCTGGCCGGCGGCGGAAAGGTGCTCGCACTGGTGCCGTCGCACCACGACCACGTAATCGGCCAGCCGATCGGCATCCGCGTGGAGATCGAGGACGTGGTGGCGTTTCCGGCCGCCGCGCAGGCCTGACGGGACAATGGTCTACACTGTCACGTTCCCCGGCGCCGCTGGCGCCCACCACGCCGATGCCTTGCAGCGGGCGCGTGGTCTTGCGATTTACGAGGCCTGAATACCGTGGCGGACACGCTGTTTTCCGATTCTTCCGACCGTTCCCGGCAACCGCTCGCCGAGCGCCTGCGTCCACGCAATATCGACGAGGTGATCGGCCAGCAGCACTTGCTCGGCGCGGGCAAGCCGCTGCGCGTGGCGTTCGAGTCCGGCGAGCCGCATTCGATGATCCTGTGGGGGCCGCCCGGCGTGGGCAAGACCACCCTGGCGCGGCTGATGGCCGATGCCTTCGACGCGGAATTCATTGCGCTGTCGGCCGTGCTGTCGGGCGTGAAGGACATCCGCGAGGCCGTGGAGCGCGCCGAGCAGTTCCGCGCGCACGGCCGCAGCACGCTGGTGTTCGTCGACGAGGTCCACCGCTTCAACAAGAGCCAGCAGGATGCGTTCCTGCCGCACGTGGAGAGCGGACTGTTCACCTTTATCGGCGCGACCACCGAGAACCCGTCGTTCGAGGTCAACGGCGCGTTGCTGTCGCGCGCCGCGGTGTATGTGCTCAAGAGCCTGGACGATGCCGAGCAGACGCAGCTCGCGCAGCGCGCCAGCCAGGAACTGGGCGGCATCACCTGGCAGGACGAGGCATTGAAGCTCATCGTGGCCTCCGCCGACGGCGATGGCCGCAAGCTGCTGAACAATATCGAGATCGTGGTGCGCGCCGCGCGCAACGCCGGCAAGAGCGAGATCGACACCGCCCTGCTCGGCAGCGCGCTGTCCGAGAACCTGCGCCGCTTCGACAAGGGGGGCGATGCGTTCTATGACCAGATCAGCGCGCTGCACAAGTCGGTGCGCGGTTCCGATCCCGATGCCGCGCTGTACTGGTTCTGCCGCATGATCGACGGCGGCGCCGATCCGCGCTACCTGGCGCGGCGTATCGTGCGCATGGCGTGGGAGGACATCGGCCTGGCCGATCCACGCGCCGCGCGCATCACCCTGGATGCGGCCGAGACCTATGAGCGCCTGGGCTCGCCCGAAGGCGAACTCGCGCTCGGCCAGGCGCTGATCTACCTCGCCGTTGCGCCCAAGTCCAACGCCGGCTACAACGCGTACAACGCGGCACGCGCGTTCGTGTCCAAGGACAAGTCGCGCCAGGTGCCCGTGCACCTGCGCAATGCGCCGACGCGGCTGATGAAGGAACTCGGCTATGGCCACGCCTACCGCTACGCGCACGACGAGCCCGAGGCTTATGCCGCCGGCGAACACTACTTCCCCGACGACCTGAAGGCACAAGGCTGGTACCAGCCGGTACCGCGCGGCCTGGAGGGCAAGATCGCCGAGAAGCTCCGCCATCTGCGCGAACTGGACGACGCCTGGCACCGCGAGCACCGCGGCAAGGGAAAAACCGGCGAATAAGGCGGCAAGCCCGCACAGTTCCGAGGCGTCAGGGCGCGCGGGTGAAGTAAAATGGCGGGTCCGCCGGCATGTCGCCGGCCCCGCACTTCACACCGCAACATGCTCGACATCCAGCTGTTCCGCAAAGACATCGACGCCGTGGCGCAACGCCTTGCCACGCGCGGCTTCCAACTCGACGTAGCGGCCTTCCAGGCGCTTGAAAGAGAGCGCAAGCAACTGCAGACCCAGACCGAGGAACTGCAGTCGCGCCGCAACAGCCTGTCCAAGCAGATCGGCATGCTCAAGGGCAAGGGCGAAGACGCCTCGGCCGTGATGGCGGAAGTCGGCGGCATCGGCGATACGCTCAAGGCCTCCGCCGCGCGCCTGGAGGAAATCCAGGCCAATCTGTCGGAACTGATGCTGTCGATCCCGAACCTGCCGCACGAAAGCGTGCCGGTTGGCAAGGACGAAGCCCAGAACGTCGAAGTGCGCCGCGCCGGCGAGCCGCGCCAGTTCGATTTCGCGGTGCGCGACCACGTCGACGTGGGGGACAAGCTCGGCCTCGACTTCGATACCGCCGCCAAGGTGACCGGCTCGCGCTTCTCCATGCTGCGCGGCGGCATGGCGCGCATGCATCGCGCGCTGGTGCAGCTGATGCTGGACACGCACACGCAGGAGCATGGCTACACTGAGATGTACGTGCCGTACATCGTCAACGCCGCGTCGATGCGTGGCACCGGCCAGCTGCCCAAGTTCGAGGAAGACCTGTTCAAGGTGCCGCGCAAGGTCGGTGGCGAGGATGGCGAGCGTACCGAGAATTTCTACCTGATCCCGACCGCCGAGGTGCCGCTGACCAACATCGTGCGCGATGCCATCGTCGCGGGCGACAAGCTGCCGCTGCGTTTCGTCGCGCATACGCCGTGCTTCCGCTCGGAAGCGGGCTCGTACGGCAAGGACACGCGCGGCATGATCCGCCAGCATCAGTTCGACAAGGTCGAACTCGTGCAGGTGGTGCCGGCCGAGCAGTCGTTCGACGCGCTGGAGCAGCTGACCGGCCATGCCGAGGCGATCCTGAAGAAGCTCGGCCTGCCGTTCCGCACCATCGTGCTGTGCACGGGCGACATGGGCTTCGGCGCCACCAAGACCTATGACCTCGAAGTCTGGATCCCGGCGCAGAACACGTACCGCGAAATCAGCTCGTGCTCGAACATGGGCGATTTCCAGGCGCGCCGGATGCAGGCCCGCTACCGCGTGGGGCAGGGCAAGCCGGAGCTGGTCCATACGCTGAACGGCTCCGGCCTGGCCGTTGGCCGGACGCTGGTCGCCATCCTCGAGAACTACCAGAACGCCGACGGGTCCGTCACCGTCCCGGCCGCGCTGCAGCCTTACATGGGCGGCTCCACGCGACTGGAACCGGAACTGTAAAAAAATTGCACGCCAGCCTATTGCGCTGGCTGGCTCAATCTGTCTATA
Organism: Cupriavidus sp. C3SS-1; assembly: GCF_057073755.1. NCBI lineage: Bacteria > Pseudomonadati > Pseudomonadota > Betaproteobacteria > Burkholderiales > Burkholderiaceae > Cupriavidus > Cupriavidus sp. C3SS-1. Next base: position 821,225 of record NZ_CP172699.1, read on the forward strand.
ATCTTGGTTTCGCTGCACGGCGACCAAGTTACCGGAGAGGTGGCAGAGTGGTCGAATGTACCTGACTCGAAATCAGGCGTACCGGCGACGGTACCGTGGGTTCGAATCCCACCCTCTCCGCCAAACAAAAAGCTGCCGATTGTTCGACCACCGGCAGACAAGAAAACTGTAGTAAAACTCAGACCGACTCTTGCGCAAGCAGGCGTCGGTTTTGTTTTTTGTGCGCCGGTTTTTCGCAAGCCCTATGCCGGGCATCGATATGAGCCGATAGTGCTACCCATGCGTACGCGTTCACCGGCTCCGAGCGGGCCGTATTTCCGAGGGCAGCCGATGACATCCACCCCCGCAGATCGTCCGCGTTTCCAGGGCGATCCCGATGAACTGCCGCGCGATGCCGACCTGGTGCCCGGCATGCCGTACCGGCACTACAAGGGCGGTGCCTATGCCGTGATCGGCGTGGGCCGCTTCGAGGCCGACCTGTCCCCCGTGGTGGTCTATGAAGCGATGCGCGATCGTTCGCTGCTGTGGGTGCGTACCGCGGACGTCTTCAGCGAGCCCGTGGCGACGCCGCAAGGCACGGTGCCGCGCTTTGCGCCGGACTGGCCCGCTGCATTGGCCTGCCTCGATTTCCTGCCGCGCAGGGCAGTACTCGATGTGCTGGCCTTGTATGACGCCCCCTATCGTCGCTATCACGACCGGCGCCATGTGCTGGAAATATTCGAACAGGCCCGGGTCCGCGGCGTGATGCTGAACCCGGCCCAGGCGCTGGCGGCGCTGTTCCATGATGCCGTCTATGTCCCCGGCTGCGAACACAACGAGGCTGCGTCGGCCTCGCTGATCCCGACCATGGCACCCGGCGTCGATGCGGCTACGGTCTCGCTTGCCGCGCAGATCGTGCTGGATACGCGCACGCATGAGGCCACCGTCGCGGAGTCGGCGGCGGTGCTCGATCTCGATCTGTACCGACTCGCCGTGTCCGCGGAAGATTTCGACGGATACAGCCTTGCCGTCTTTGAAGAGAACCGCGCCTTGCTGGCGGCGCGCACGGGGCTGTCGGGCGATGCGCTGATGCAGGCCTTTCGCGAGCGCCGGGCCGCTTTCCTGTCCACGCTGGCACAGCGTCCGCGGTTGTTCGTGACGGACGCCTTCGCCGATTGCGAGGCACTGGCCCGCGCCAACATTGCGCGCGTTGCGGGCGGCTGAATACCGGCACGAGACACGAGAGCAATCATGGACGCGCGGGGATTCCAAAGTGACGGACACTGGCTGATCCCCGCCAATGTGCTCGGCGTGCTGGCGCTGTTCGCGCTGGCTGTCTTGCTGCTGTTCTGGCTGGTCCCGCTGTTGCTCATTCTCCTGCGGCCGCTGGTGAGCCGGCTGGATGCCTGGCGCGCCGAGGGCGCGTCGGCATTGGCCAGGCGTACTGCCGACGAGGGCGGACGCGCTTCGCGGTTTCGTGTGGTGACGCTGCGGGTGCTGGAGCGCGACGCCGCCGAGTTGCTGCTCGTCGCGGCCGCGGGCGCGGTCCTGTTGGCATGCGGCGGCGCGCTGCTCTGGCTGGTCGACGGGATTGCCGAGGAGCGGGGGCTGTTCGTCCTGGACCAAGCGGTATTCGCGCAACTGCGCGCGTCGCGGCAAGGCTGGCTCGACGTCGCCATGATCGCCGTCACCGAGCTTGGCGGCGCACAGGTCTCGGTGGCGGTAGGCGTCGCTGTGTTTGCGTGGCTGGCGTGGCGGCGAGCATGGGCCACCGCGGCGTACTGGGCAGTTGCCCTGCTTGGTGCGCGCGCGTGCGTGGTGGCGCTCAAGTTCGGCCTGCAGCGCCATCGTCCGGCCAGCATCTACAGCGGGCTGGAGTCCTACTCGTTCCCCAGCGGCCATGCCACCAGCAGCATGGTGACCTATGGCTTCCTGGCGTTCCTGATCTGCCTGCGCCAGCCGTGGCGCGTGCGCGTCCCGGTGTTGTCACTGACCACCGTGGCCGTGACGGCGATCGGCCTGTCGCGGCTGTACCTGGGCATGCACTGGCTGTCGGATGTAGCGGCCGGGTTTGTGCTCGGGCTTGCGTGGATTGCACTGCTCGGCACCGCCTACATCACGCTGCATGTGCCGGCGCGCTTGCCGGCATGGCAGCTTGGCACTGTCGCGGCGGTCACGGTCATGACGGCCGCCGCTTATCTGGTGGCATTCCGCCTGCCCGGACGGATCGCGCAGTATCGCCAGGCGGGTGCGCTCAGTGTCCAGGTTCCGGCTGCGGCCGCGGCGTCGCCTGGGCTGTCGTCGTCCCGGCCGGCAGACGCGACACCAGCAGCTGATCGATCTTGTGATGGTCGATGTCCAGCACTTCAAAGCGAAAGCCGGCCACGGTGATCGATTCGGATTTCTTCGGGATGCGCTTGAGCGCGTAGATCACCAGTCCCGCCACGGTATCGACGTAGTCCTCGCCGGGCAGCGAATCGAGTTCAAGTGCTTTTTTCAGGTCGATCAGCGGCGTCAGGCCGTCCACCAGCCACGAGCTGTCGTCGCGCCGCACGATCTGCTCGTCTTCGCTTGAATAAAGGATGTCCCCCATCAGCGCGCCGACGATGTCGTCGAGCGTGACGATGCCGACCACCAGGCCGTACTCGTTCATCACCACGGCAAAGCTCTGGTGCATCTCGCGAAAGCGGGTCAGGGCTTCGGACAAGGTCAGCGTGTCGGGGATCACCAGCACGTTCTTGTCATGGTGCCTGCCGATATTGCCTATCACGGTCGCGGTTTCGTCGGCCAGCAGCAATTGCAGGATGTCCTTGGAGTCGATGTAGCCCTGCACGTTGTCGAGATCGTGCCCGCATACCGGATACTGCGCGTGCGGCTGGCTGACAAGCTTGCGCCGCACGCTGTCGGCGGTCTCGTCCAGGCTCAGGTAGACCACGTCGTCGCGCGGCGTCATGATCGCCGTGACGCTCTTGGAATCGAGCTCGAACACGTTCTCGATCAGGCGAATCTCGTGCTTGAGCAGCACGCCGGCCTCGGCGCCGGCATCGACCATGGCGGCGATGTCCTCGGTGGTGATCTGCTCGACGGTCTTGGTCGGGAGGCCGAACAGCCGCAGCGTGGCATCGGCCGCGGCGTTGAATACGAACACCAGCGGCTTGAGCACGCGCAGCAGCATCAGCATGGGATCGATCACCGCAAGCGCGCACGCCTCGGGAAAGCTCATGGCGATGCGCTTGGGAATCAGGTCGGCAAACTGGATGAACAGCAGCGTCACGATCAGGAACGAGCCGATATTCGCGATGCGCTGCGCAATGCCGACCTCCATATAGGGCGACAGTCCCGCGAGCACCAGGTCCGACACATGCTTTTCACCGAGGATACCGGCCAGGATCGCAACGCTGTTCACGCCGATCTGGACGATGGTGAAGAAGTTTCCGGGCTCTTCCTTGAGCAGCAGCACCTTGGTGGCGCGGCGATCGCCGCGTTCGGACAAGATCTGGAGCTTGGTGCGGCGGGCGGCCGTCAACGCAATCTCGGAAATCGAGAAGAAGGCGCTGATCAGGACGAGGAGGAGCAGAATCAGTACGAACATGGCTGGATACGGGCACCGTTCGGGCGCCTTGATGATGGTGCAGGGCGCGCGCGGCTGTCAATCAATCGCGCCCTCGCGATGCGGCAGCCGTGGTGGCGTCGAAGCTGGCGGCGGGCGCTTCGAGCCGCTCGGGCAGGGTGGCGGCCAGGGCCGAGGCGACCTGCGCGAACTGCGCTCGCATGTCGTCGACCAGGCTCGATGCCGCGCGGTGGCTCGCGCGCAGCATCTGTATTTCAAACGGCAGCGCGGGCTGCACCGCATGAAGCGAAACCTTGCCGGGGTTGGCGCTCAGCGCGGTGTACTGGTCAAGCAGCGCCATGCCCAGGCCGGCTTCCACCAGCGCCAGCGCCAGCGAATACGTCTGGACTTCCAGCGTGGAGCGCGGCTCCAGCGCATGCCGTGCGAGTGTCTGCCGCACCAGCAGCCCGAGCGAGCTGTTGTCGTCGTAGCCGACAAAGGGACGCTCCATCAGCTTGCGCATCGGCACCACATGGCGCCGGCCGCCGGCCGGCAGCGGCTGGTCGCGTGGTACCGCAAGCAGCATATGCCCGACGGCCACCGGCTCGCAGGTGATGGCTTCATGGCGCGGCGGCGAGAAGGCGAAGCCCAGGTCGATCTGGTTGGCGAGCAGCGCGCCGACGATCTCGTCGGTATGGTGGGTCAGCACCTGTACCTGGGTATCGGGGTAGCGCGCGCAAAAACCGCGCACCGCCGGCACCAGCAGCGGGCTCGCCAGGCTCGGCGTGGCCGCCACGCGCAGGCGGCCGACACCCTTGTGGCGCAGGCTTTCCGACACGCGCCGTACGCGCTCGATCTCGCCATATAGCCTTTCGACATCGCCATATAGCGCGGTGGCTTCGGGTGTCGCCTGGAGGCGGCCGCGCACGCGCTCGAACAGCCGGAAGCCGAGCGATGCCTCGGCATGCTGCAGCACGCGCGTGACCACGGGCTGCGAGACGTGGAGCAGGCGCGCGGCCTCGCTGACCGTGCCGGTCAGCATGATGGCGCGGAAGACTTCGATCTGTCGCAATCGCATGATGGAGAAGCTGGTGCGGTGGTGCGGTGGTGCGGTGGTGCGGGGGGGACGTTGGCGGCCCATAGCCTGAGGACATATTCTGGCACGTATTGGCATTGGGCAAGCCGCGTGCGCTCGTCTACGCTGCTGCCATCGGATCGAACGCGAGAAGAATGGCAATGCGGGTAGTGATCGTGGGCGCCGGCGTGGTCGGCATGACCAGCGCCTGGCGGCTGGCACAGGACGGCCACGAAGTGACCGTGCTCGAACGGCATGACGGCCCCGGCGAGGAAACCAGCTTCGCCAACGGCGGCCAGCTTAGCTACAGCTATGTGGCGCCGCTGGCCGGCCCGGGCGTGATGGGCAAGGTGCCGGGCTGGCTGTTGCGGCGCGACTCGCCCATGCGCTTCCGGCCCGTGGCGGACCCCGCGCAGTGGCGCTGGCTGGCCGCGTTCATGCGCGCGTGCAACGCCGCCACCAGCGAGGCCACCACGCGCAAGCTGCTGCGCCTGGCGTTCTACTCGCGCGACCTGATGCAGGCGTTCGTGGCCAGCGAAGGCAGCAAGGCGGGGGCGGGTACGGATTTCGATTTTGCGCGGCGCGGCAAACTGATTGTGCACCGCGATGGCGCCGCGTTCGAGACGGCGCGCCGCCTGCTTGACTACCAGGCCAGCCTGGGGTGCGAACAGCAGGCGCTGGACCGCGACGCCTGCGTGGCGCTGGAACCCGCGCTGCTGGGCATCCGCGACGAGATCGCGGGCGCGATCTATACGCCGAGCGAGGAAGTCGGCGACTGCCACCGCTTCTGCCTGTCGCTGGCACGCTTGCTGCAACAACAGCCCGGCGGCGTGTCGATGCGCTTCGGCACCATCGTGCAGGGGCTGGTACAGGAAGGGGGTCGCATCAGCGGTGTGCGGACGGCGTCCGGCGTGGTGCCGGCCGATGCCGTGGTGGTTGCAGGCGGCATCGGCAGCGTGCCGCTGCTGCGTCCGCTCGGCGTGCGGCCGCCGTTGTGGCCGCTCAAGGGCTACAGCATCACCGTGCCGCTGGCGGAAGGCGCGCGTGCGCCGCATATCAGCATCACGGATTTCGCCAACAAGATCGTCTATGCGCGCATCGGCAACACACTGCGCGTGGCGGGCATGGCCGACCTGGTGCGCGGCGGCGCGCGCATCGATCCGGAGCGCGTCGGCGCGCTGGTGACGCAGACGCGCGCGCTGTTTGACGGTATCGTGCCCGATATCCCGCTGGCGCAGCTGCAGCCGTGGGCCGGGCTGCGACCTGCCACGCCGGACGGCCTGCCGATGGTCGGGCCGTCACGGCTTCGCGGCCTGTGGCTCAATCTCGGGCATGGTGCGCTGGGCTTTACGCTCGCCATGGGCAGTGCGGGACTGCTGGCCGACCAGCTCGCCGGCCGCAAGCCCGCGGTCAATGCAGAGGAGTTTTCCGCCGCGCGCGCCTAGCCGCGCGGCAGCGGTTTCCAGTATTGCAGTACGTGGTTTCGATGGAATGCCTCGATCAACAAGCACCCTCAACAGAAGGAGCGCCAAAATGAAGCAACTGCACACTAGCCGCAAGCGGGTCCCCCTGCGCCTGCTGGCAGCCACCGCCCTCAGCCTGGTCAGCACATTCGCCGCCACCGCGGCCAGCGCCGCGGATGGCGACACGCTGCGCAAGATCAAGGAGAGCGGGGTGATCTCGCTCGGCTACCGCGAGTCGTCGATTCCGTTCTCGTACACGGACGGCAAGGAGGTGATGGGCTACTCGCACGAGATCCTGCTACAGATCGTCGACAAGGTGAAGAGCGACCTCAAGCTGTCGAACCTGCAGGTCAGGCTCACGCCGATCACTTCGCAGAACCGGATTCCGCTGGTGCAGAACGGCACCATCGACATCGAGTGCGGCAGCACCACCAACAACCTCGAGCGGCAGAAGCAGGTGGCGTTCTCGAACAGCCTGTTCGTGTACGGCATCAAGATGCTGACCAAGAAGGACTCGGGCGTGAAGGAATTCACCGACCTGAAGGATCGCAACGTGGTCACCACCGCCGGCACCACGGGCGAGCGCCTGCTGGTCAAGATGAACGGCGAGAAGGCCATGAACATGAACCTGATCAGCACCAAGGATCATGGCCAGTCGTTCCTGATCCTGGAAAGCGGCCGTGCCGCGGCCTTTGTCATGGACGAGCCGCTGCTGTACGGCGAGCGCACCAAGGCCAAGAACGCGGGCGACTGGGTGGTGGTGGGTGCGCCGCTGCAGACCGAGAACTACGCCTGCATGTTCCGCAAGGACGACCCGTCGTTCAAGAAGCTGGCCGATGGCGTGGTGGCCGACCTGATGACCAGCGGCCGCGCCGAGAAGCTGTACAACAAGTGGTTCATGTCGCCGATCCCGCCGCGCGGCATCAACATGAACTATCCGCTGTCCGCCGACATGAAGGCGCTGTTCGCCGCGCCGAACGACAAGGCGTTCCAGTAGGGACGTAACACCGGCAGGGCTGGCTGGCAGTTATATAGTCATGATGAATCGTTATTTCCGTATCGATAGCGGTTGCGGTAGCGTTGACGCCGATATAGGCTCATAGCAGCACAACCGGCCGGCGGCCCTATACAAGAGGCCGCCGGCCATTCCGCATCCCACTGGAGAACATATGCGATCGACTCGTCATGGCTGGCTTAAATCCCTGCTGGCTGCCTCGCTGATCGCCGGCGCCGCCGGCCTGACCGCCACCGCGGCCAGGGCCGCGGACCTGCTCGATACCGTCAAACAGGCCGGCGTGCTGAAGATTGGCCTGGAAGGTACCTATCCGCCGTTCGGGTTCCGCGCTCCCAACAACGAGCTGGGCGGCTTCGACGTGGATGTGGCACGTGCCGTCGCCGCCAAGCTCGGCGTGAAGCCGGAATTCGTTACCACGGAGTGGAGCGGCATCATTGCCGGCCTGCAGGCGGGCAAGTTCGACGTCATCGTCAACCAGGTTTCGGTGACGCCGCAGCGCAAGCAGGTGCTGGACTTCTCCACCCCCTATGTCTATTCCGCCGCGCAGCTCATCCAGCGTAAGGATGACAAGCGCGAATTCAAGTCGCTGGAAGAACTGAAGGGCCACAAGCTTGGCGTGAGCCTGGGCAGCAACTACAACGACCTGGCCAAGTCGGTGCCGGGCATCGACGTCAAGACCTATCCCGGCGCGCCCGAATACCTGCGCGATCTGGCCGCGCAGCGCGTGGATGCCGCGCTCAACGACCGGCTGATGGTCAACTACCTGATCAAGACCGCCAACCTGCCGCTGCGCCCTGGCGCGGTGGTGCCGGGCGCCAGTGCCGAGGTGGCCATTCCGTTCCGCAAGGACAACCCGAAGTTCGCCCAGGCCATCGACCATGCGCTGGATGACCTGCGCAAGGACGGCACCCTGACCAAGCTGTCGGTGAAGTGGTTCGGTTCGGACGTGACCAAGCCGGGCAAGTAAGTAATCCCTGCTAGTACCAGTACCCCGCCCGGCCGGAGGCCGCGCGGGGTTTGCGCGCATTCCGGCAGGCCGTTACGATTGGCGCGTCTCTTTCCGCCTCCTCCACATGTCCACTCTCCAGATCGTCTCCGATTCCATGCCCGTGCTGCTGCAGGGCACGCTGCTGACCATCAAGTTCGCACTTTGGTCGATGGCCTTCGGGCTGGTGCTGGGCACGGTGGTGGCGCTGATGGGCATCAGCCACAACGCCATCCTGAAGGGCATCGCGCGCGGGTACGTCAGCATCATGCGCGGCACGCCCTTGCTGGTGCAGATCTTTGTCGTCTACTACGGCTTGCCGGGCATCGGCATCGCACTGGAACCGACACCGGCCGGTGTGCTGACGCTGAGCCTCAATGTGGGTGCTTACCTGTCCGAGAGCATGCGGGGCGCGATCCTCGGCATCGCGCGCGGCCAGTGGCTGGCCGCGTACAGCCTGGGCCTGACGCCCGGGCAGACGCTGCGCTATGTGGTCGGACCGCAGGCTTTGCGCCTGGCGGTGCCGAGCCTTTCCAACAGCTTGATCAGCCTGATCAAGGACACCTCGCTGGTATCGGTGATCACGGTGACGGAGTTGCTGCGCACGGCGCAGGAAGTCATTGCGGCGACCTACCAGCCGTTGCCGCTTTATCTTGCGGTGGCGGTCATCTACTGGGTGCTGAGCACCGGGCTTTCGGGGCTGCAGCATGTGCTGGAGCGCCGCCTTTCATTGCCGGGCAGGCACTAAAAACGCCAGTCAAATAAAGAGGGCCAGCCCGTCGGGGCTGGCCCTTTGTCCATCCAGGCTGCTGGCTTATCCCTGCGCGACGCGGCTGGCGATGTGCGCCAGCGCCTCATCGACCTGGTCCACCAGGATCAGGCACAGGTCACCGGCCTGCACCCGTGACAGCGACGTGTCGATGGCCACAAACTCGCCACGGATCTCGTCGATCGTGCTGGCGCGCGTGGCGCCCTGCAGGCCCTCGCGCAGCAGGGCGAGCACTTCGCCGTCCTCGCGGCCGCGCTGGCACTGGTCCTGGTACAGGATGACCTCGTCGAATACGCCGCCCAGGATCTGGGTCTGCTTGCGGATGTCTTCGTCGCGGCGGTCGCCGGCACCGCTGATCACCACCATGCGGCGCTTGGCGGGCATGGTCTGCACGGCATTGCACAGCGCCTGGATGGCGTCCGGGTTGTGGCCGTAGTCGGCAATCAGCGTGGCGCCGCGGTAGTCGAACACGTTGAAGCGGCCCGGGGCCGTCTGCGCGTCGTTGACGAAGGTCGCCAGGCCGCGGCGGATGATGGTCCAGTCGATGCCGAGCGCCCAGGCCGCGGCGATCGACGACATGGCGTTTTCCACCTGGAAGCCGATCGTGCCGTTGCGCGTGAGCGGGATCTCGGCCAGCGCAAAGCGCACTTCGTTGTCGCCTTCGGAGGCCACAATATGGTCGCCGTCGACAAACACCACGCGCTTGCCCTGCGCGCGGTGCGTGGCCATGGCCGGCTGGCCCGGGTCATGCGCGAAGAACGTCACCGATCCCGGGCACGCATCGGCCATGCGCACCACCATCGGGTCCGCGGCGTTGAGCACGGCCATGCCGTGCGGCGCCACGTTCTGCACGATCACGCTCTTGAGCACGGCCAGGTCTTCCACCGTGCTGATGAACGACAGGCCCAGGTGATCGCCTTCGCCGACGTTGGTCACCACGGCCACGTCGCAGCGATCGAAGGCCAGGCCTTCGCGCAGCAGGCCGCCGCGCGCGGTCTCGAACACGGCGGCATCGACGTCCGGATGCAGCAGCACGTTGCGCGCGCTGCGCGGGCCGCTGCAGTCGCCGGTGTCGATGCGCTCGCCGCGGATATAGACGCCGTCGGTGCCGGTCATGCCCATGCGCAGGCCGCTGGTGGCCATCAGATGAGTGATCAGGCGGACCGTGGTGGTCTTGCCGTTGGTGCCCGATACCGCCACCACCGGGATGCGGCCATCGTCGCCGTCGGCGAACATGGTCGACACGATGGCTTCGCCCACCGCGCGGCCCTTGCCGTATGAAGGCTGCAGGTGCATGCGCAGGCCCGGCGCGGCGTTGACTTCGACCACGCCGCCGGCCTGTTCCTCGAACGGCTTGAGCATGGTCTCGCACACGGCGTCCACGCCGGCGATGTCGAGGCCGACCATCTGCGCGGCTGCCACGGCGCGCGCGGCGATGTCCGGGTGGACGTCGTCGGTCACGTCGGTGGCGCTGCCGCCGGTCGACAGGTTGGCGTTGTTGCGCAGCACCACGCGCGTGCCCTTCGGCGGCACGGATTCCGCAGTCAGGCCCTGCTTGGCCAGCGTCGCCAGGGCGATATCGTCAAAGCGGATCTTGGTGAGCGAAGTCGCATGGCCCTCGCCGCGGCGCGGGTCGCGGTTCACTTCCTCGACCAGCTGGCGCACGGTATGCGAGCCATCGCCGATCACCTGCGGCGGATCGCGGCGCGCGGCGGCGACGAGGTGCTTGCCGACCACCAGCAGGCGGAAATCATGGCCCGGGATGTAGCGCTCGACGATCACGTCGGAACTGATGTCCGAAGCTACCTCATAGGCCGTCATCACTTCTTCGCGCGTGCGGATGCGCACGGCCACGCCCTTGCCCTGGTTGCCGTCGCGCGGCTTCACCACCACGGGCGCGTCGATTTCCTGCGCGGCTTCCCAGGCTTGCTCCGCGCTGCGCACCGAGCGGCCCAACGGCACCGGCACGCCGGCCGCGTGGAGCAGGCTCTTGGTCAACTCCTTGTCCTGCGCGATGGATTCGGCCACGGCGCTGGTCGCGCTGGTTTCGGCGGCCTGGATGCGGCGCTGCTTGCTGCCCCAGCCAAACTGCACCATCGAACCCTGCGTCAGGCGGCGATACGGAATGCCGCGCGCCACGGCGGCGTAGACGATGGAGCCCGTGCTGGGCCCGAGGCGCACGTCCTCGTCGAGTTCGCGCAGGCGGTGCAGCGCGTCGTCCAGGTCGAACGGCGCGTCGTCGCGCGCGGCCAGGCACAGCGCCTGGGCCAGGTCGAACGCCAGGCGGCCGACTTCTTCCTCGCTGTACTGCACGATCACCTGGTAGGTGCCGGGCTCGACGGTTTGCGCCGTGCGGCTGAACGTCACGGGACAGCCGGCCGCGGCCTGCAGGCGCAGCGTGGCGCCTTCCAGCACGTGCGCGAGCGACAGCTCGCCGGCGTCTTCATCCGGATGCAGCGGCCCGATGTCGGGAAAGCGCGCGCGCAAGCGGTCTTCAAAGCCGGGCAGGGCGGCAACCATGTCCGAGGGTTCCGGACAGGCCACGATCGCCTCGATGGCGGTGTGGCGGCACCACAGGTTCGGGCCGCGCAGGGCCCGGATGCGAGAGACTTCCATAGATTCTGGGTTCCGTTCTTCTTCGGGCCGTCAGGCGCGGCGCGGGGGCTGGCCCATCCACTGGTGCACGCGGTCGACGGTGGCGCCGGGGGCGCCTTCGTCGCACTGCAGGACCAGCAGGTCGCCGGCCACCAACTGGCCAAGCGCGGTCTCGATGGCGTCGCGGCGCGTGCCTTCGTCGATGATCTTGGTGACGCGGCGCCCCTCGTAGAGACCTTGCTTGAGCAGGGCGCGAGCCTCGGTGTCAGGCAGCGCGCGCTTGACGCTCTGGTCTTCGCACAGGAACACGCGGTCGAAGCTGGCGCCCAGGACCTTGCCCTGGCGGACCATGTCTTCGTCGCGGCGCTGCACGCCGGCACCGTAGACGATCATGCGGCGTTCGGCCGGGAAACGGTCCAGCGCGGCGGCCAGGGCCTCCAGCGCAGGGGCGTTGTGCGCGTCATCCACCACGACGATGGCGCCGTTGCGCTCGAACAGCGTGAAGCGGCCCGGCACGTCGACCTGGCCCACGTCGAAGGTCACGATGCCCGCGCGGATCAGGTCGTTGGAGATACCCAGCGCCCAGCCGGTGGCGACGGCCGCCAGCACGTTCTCCACCTGGAACGAGACGCGGCCGGCGTAGGTCACCGGAATGGCGGCGACATCGGTCAGCGGCGTTTCGCTGTGGCCGGTGGCCAGCACGACCTTGCCGTCGCGCACGAACACGGCACGCTTGCCGTTCGCACGATGCGCGACGATGGCCGGCAGTTCGGCGGACAGGCCGAAGAAGATCACGTCGCCGTCCGACAGCTCGGCCATTTCCACCACGCGTTCGTCGCGCGCGTTGAGCACGGCGGCACCGTTCTTGAGCACCACGTCAACCTGCGTGCGCAGTACGTTGAACATGCGGTCTTCATCTTCGACGTAGTAGTCGCCCATGTGGTCGGGCGCATCGAAGTTGGTGACCACGCCGACCTGGCAGCGGTCATAGACCAGGCCTTCGGAAAGGATGGCACCGCTGTCGTTCTCAAACACGGCGGCTTCCACCGCGCGGTTCATCAGGATGCGGTGGCCGGCGTCCCAGTTGGCGCGGTCGCCGCCCTGCACCAGGCGGCGGTCCAGGAACAGGCCGTCGCTGCACGCCAGGCCGGTGTGCTTGCCCGACAGCTGCAGCAGGCGGGCGACCAGCTTGGCCACCACGGTCTTGCCGTTGGTGCCGGTAATGCCGACCACCGGGATGCGGCCGGGGTTGGTGTCGTCGCCCTCGGGGAAGAGGTGGTCGACGATGGCGCGGCCCACCGGGCGCGGCGTGCCTTCCGCCGGCTTGAGGTGCATGAGCAGGCCCGGGCCGGCGTTGACTTCCACGATGGCACCGCGTTGCTCGGCCAGCGGGCGCGAGATGTCCTCGGCCACCAGGTCCACGCCCGCGATATCCAGGCCGACCACGCGCGCGGCCAGCGCCGCATGCGCGGCCACGCTCGGGTGCACGCGGTCGGTGACGTCGAAGGCCACGTTGCCGGTGCGCTGGATCAGCACCGTCCTGCCTTCGGGCGGGACCGAGGTGCCATCCATGCCCTGGCGCTTGAGCTCCAGGCGCGCCGCCGAGTCCAGCCGGACGCGGTTCAGCGGATGATCTTCGGTGCTGCCGCGGCGCGGGTCCGAATTGATCTGCAGTTCTATCAGTTCTTCGATGGTCGACTTGCCGTCGCCCACCACGCTGGCGGTCTCGCCCATCGCGGCGGCGACCATGCGCCCGCCCACGACCAGCAGGCGGTGCTCGTTGCCGGGGATGAAGCGCTCGACGATCACGCCGTTGCCTTCCTCGATTGCCACCGCGTAGGCAGTCGCGACTTCTTCGCGCGTCACCAGGTTGGTAAAGACGCCGCGGCCATGGTTGCCGTCGTACGGCTTGACCACCACGGGCACGCCGATGTCCTCGGCGGCTTCCCAGGCGTCTTCGGGCGACTCGACCATGCGGCCTTCGGGCACCGGCACGCCGCACGATTCCAGCAGGCTCTTGGTGAGGTCCTTGTCGCGCGAAATGCTCTCGGCGATGGCGCTGGTGCGGTCGGTCTCGGCCGTCCAGATGCGGCGCTGGCGCGCGCCGTAGCCGAGCTGCACCAGGTTGCCGTCGGACAGGCGGATGGACGGGATGTCGCGGTCATCGGCGGCATCGGCGATGCAGGCCGTGCTCGGGCCGAGGCAGTGCTCATCGACCAGGCGGCGCAGGTTGTCGACGACGGCGGGGACGTCGAACGGGCGGTCCTCGATCGCGGCCATCACCAGGTCGCGTGCCGCGAACAACGCGGCGCGCGTGACTTCCTCGTGCCAGGCGCGCACGATCACCTTGTAGACGCCGCGGACCGGGGTCTCGCGGGCCTTGCCGAACCCGCCGGGCATGCCGGCCAGGTTCTGCAGCTCAAGCGTCACGTGTTCCAGGATGTGGCCCGGCCATGTGCCTTCCTTGAGGCGCTGCAGGAAGCCGCCGCGCTCGCCAATGCTGCAGCGATGCTCGACCAGCGTCGGCAACCACGTCGACAGCCGTTCGTAGAACCCCGGAATCGTGTTGGAGGGAAAATCCTCCAGCTCCCCGATATCGACCCACGCCTCCAGCACGGGCCGATATGTCCACATATTCGGGCCGCGCAGCGACATGACATCGAAAATCTCAATGTCCTTCTTTTTCATTGATTTAGCTTGAGGCAATGGGCGGAAACACCCGAGAAATGGAAGCCTAACCTTTCAGTAACGTTACAGCATACGTCAGGTTGACTTCTTTAGCTGACATCCGATTGTGCAATGCATCAGGAGCCCCGCTGGTTTGCGTTATGTATACTTGCGGGCAAATTCGCGGGCCGCCAGTGTGCGGCCATTCTAAATTGTTTCAAGTTATGTCCGTTTCAGCTGGACGCTGCAAGGCGCGCCGACAATGACCCAATCCTCCCTGCCTGTCTCACAAAGCAACGCCCCGGACGAGCCCTGGCGGCCCGAAGCCGGCGCCGCGCTTCGCCCCGGCGAGACCGTCCTGGCCGGGCTGGAACTCGACCTCGACGCGAGGCTGCATTTTACCCAAGGGTGGCTGGTTGTGACGGACCGGCGCCTTATAGCGCGTGCTCCAGGTGAAAAAAGTGTGCGGGAATGGGCCATCGAGCCCGGCCTGCACCTCTCGCATACCGACCACGCGGGCGTTGGCACCCTCGAACTGGGCAATGGCACGGCTCGCTTCGCCTGCTGGCGCTACACGCTTGGTTACAATCCCGCCGCGCTGCGGCTGGTCGACCAGTTCGAGGCGCGCCGCGACGCCGCTGTAGCCGCGGTGCCGCAGGATGCCGGCGAAGTGCTGTGCCCCACCTGCAAAGCCCCGCTGCCGCCCGGCGAGGAGCAATGCCCGCAGTGCAGCCGTGAACAGGAAACACCGCCATCGACCTGGGCGCTGCTGCGCCTGTGGCGCTTTGCGCGCCCGTACCGCTGGGAGCTGCTGACGGGTTTCTTCCTCACGCTGCTGTCCACGGCGGCCACGCTGGTGCCGCCGTACCTGACCATGCCGCTGATGGACAAGGTGCTGATTCCGTTCCAGAACGGCGTGCCGATCAACTATGACCTGGTGCGCCTGTACCTGGCAGGCCTGCTGGGCGCGGCACTGGTGGCCTGGAGCCTGGGCTGGGCGCGCACTTACCTGCTGGCGCGCGTGTCCGAGCGTATCGGCGCGGACCTGCGCACCACCACCTACGAGCACCTGCTGAAGCTGTCGCTCGAATACTTCGGCGGCAAGCGCACGGGCGACCTGATGGCGCGCATCGGCTCGGAAAGCGATCGCATCTGCGTCTTCCTGTCGCTGCACCTGCTCGACTTCGCGACCGACGTGCTGATGATCGTGATGACAGCGGCCATCCTCATCTCGATCAATCCGTGGCTCGCGCTGGTGACGCTGGTGCCGCTGCCGTTCATCGCGTGGATGATCCACCTGGTGCGCGACCGGCTGCGCCATGGCTTCGAGAAGATCGACCGGATCTGGTCGGAGATCACCAACGTGCTGGCCGACACCATTCCGGGCATTCGCGTGGTCAAGGCCTTCGCGCAGGAGAAGCGTGAAGTGGCCCGCTTCCGCGAGGCCAACAAGCACAACCTGGCCATCAACGACCGCGTGAATGCGGTGTGGTCGCTGTTCACGCCGACCGTGACGCTGCTCACTGAAATCGGGCTGCTGGTGGTGTGGGTGTTCGGTATCTGGCAGGTTTCGCACAGCGCCATCACGGTGGGTGTGCTGGTGGCTTTCCTGACCTATATCAGCCGCTTCTATACGCGGCTCGATTCGATGAGCCGCATCGTCTCGGTCACGCAGAAGGCGGCGGCCGGCGCCAAGCGCATCTTCGACATTCTCGACCACGTGTCGAGCGTGCCGGAGCCCGTGCGTCCGGCAAAGCTGGAGAAGGTGGAGGGCGCCATCGAAATGCGCGACCTCGGCTTCCGCTACGGCAACCGCGCGGTGATCCGCGGCCTGGACCTGTCGATAGCGCCAGGAGAGATGATCGGACTGGTCGGGCACAGCGGCTCGGGCAAGAGCACGCTGGTCAACCTGATCTGCCGCTTCTATGACGTGTCCGAAGGTGCGATCCGCGTCGACGGCATCGACATCCGTTCGCTGCCGGTTTCGGAGTACCGCCGCCATATCGGCCTGGTCCTGCAGGAGCCGTTCCTGTTCTTCGGCACGATCGCGGAGAACATCGCCTACGGCAAGCCTGACGCCACGCGCGAGGAGATCGTTGCGGCCGCACGCGCCGCGCATGCGCATGAATTCATCCTGCGGCTGCCGCACGGCTACGATTCGCTGGTCGGCGAACGCGGCCAGGCGCTGTCGGGTGGCGAGCGCCAGCGCATTTCGATTGCGCGCGCGCTGCTGATCAACCCGCGCATCCTGATCATGGACGAGGCAACTTCGTCGGTCGATACGCAGACCGAGAAGGAAATCCAGAAGGCACTGGATAACCTGGTGCAGGGGCGGACCACGATCGCCATCGCGCATCGTCTGTCCACGCTGCGCAAGGCCGACCGCCTGGTGGTGATGGACCGCGGCCAGATCGTCGAAGTGGGCGGTCACGATGAGTTGCTCGCAAGCGAAGGTGCCTACTACAAGCTCTACCAGGCGCAAGCCCGCAACGTCGATACCGAGGACCAGCCGGCCGATGAGGAATCCCTGCTGGGCACGGAGACCGCCAATGCTTAATGACGCCAATCTCGACGCCAATCTCGACGCCGACGAAATTCCCGATACCGAATTCACGCTGAGCCGCAACGCACTCGGCAAGCTGGTGCTGACGCTTGGCGACGGCACGGCGCACGAGGGCGTGGTGCCGGTGCGCGCCTTCCCGATCGGCGCGCCCGATGATGGCATCGGCATGATGAGCACGGATGGCCGCGAGCTGGCCTGGGTGCCGCGGCTCGACGGGCTTTCGGGACAGCAGCGTGCGCTGGTGGAAGAAGAACTGGCCGCGCGCGAATTCATGCCCGAGATCCAGCACATCGTCAGCGTCGCTACGTTCGCTACGCCGAGCGAGTGGACCGTGCAGACCGACCGGGGACGGACCACGCTGGTGTTGCGCGGCGAGGAAGACATCCGCCGCCTGGCCGGCAGCACGCTGCTGATTTCGGACAGCCACGGCATCCATTACCTGATCCGCGACCTGATGGCGCTGGATCGCCACAGCCGCAAGATACTCGACCGCTTCCTCTGAACTTTGCGCTGATGGCGGCGCGGGGTGCCGCGTCAGTGCAGCAGTTCCTCGCCGTCTTCGTCGTCGTACAGGTCGTCGTGCATCAGCGGGGTGTCCGCGACCATGTCGAATACCGTCGAGTGGTAGTGAAGGCTGAACCAGTCGCGGAACATGGCCAGCGACAACTTTTCTGGCCACAGTGACTCGTCGAACCACTCGGCGAGCATGAATTCGAAGAAACTGCGCCAGCGTTTTTCCACCCAATGCCGGGCACTGTCGGCGGTGTCCGCGAGTTCCTCCGGCAGGAGGAAAACGCTCTGGTCTTCCCGCACGTGTTCGAGCGTCAGGTTGGGCACGGGCTCCGGGTCGACAGCCCGGATCCAGTCCAGGAACGGCTGCTCCGGAACGATCGCGACCAGCGCGCGGTTGATGGTGAAGCGGGGATAGTCGGACATGGCAACGCTACAGGGCAGACTGCAGGACGGTATTGTAGACGCCAATGCGGCGTGGGCGGACAGCTTGTCTTGCGGCCATCCGGCCAAGAAAAAACCCAGCCTGGCAAAGGCTGGGTTTCGGAAATACTGGTGGAGCCGGCGGGAATCGAACCCGCGTCCGCAAGCCCTCCACAGAGAGTTCTACATACTTAGTTCTGTCGTTTGATTTAACCGTACCATCGCGGACGAACACGCTCTGTTACGGCGAGTCACTTGGTTTTCGTCCCTGCAGTCGTGACACCGACGGGGCTTATCTGACGTAAATGACCTCGCTGGTTCTTGCGAACCCTAGCCCGTCAGCGAGCCAGTGCGAGGACGGCGGCCCTTAGGCTGCCAGTGCGTAACGTTCGTCGTTAGCAGTTATTACATTCCCATTGATTAACGAGGTGACGGGTCCTCGGTATGCCCTCCACTGCTTCGCAACCCACGTCGAAACCAGGTCGGCCCCAGTGATGAGAAAACGGATTGTACCCGGTTTGGACGGATGTTGCCGCGCCGGGTTCCGTTTTTGCTTGCGAACGCCAGCTTAGGCCGGCATGAGCAGCGGAATCAACTCCGCAGGATGCCGCACCAGGTAGTCGGCGCCCCAGCTTTCCGGCGGTTCGCCTTCGCCACAGTATCCATACGCGGCGGTGATGGTGACCATGCCGGCTGCCTTGCCGGCCTGGATATCGCGCAAGTCGTCGCCCACATAGACGCATCGTTGCGGTGCCACGCCGCTCACTTCGGCGGCGTGCAACAGTGGCGCGGGATGAGGTTTCGCGTATGGCGTCGTGTCGCCGCTGACCACGGCAGAGGCCCTCGGCGCGAGCCCGATGGCGGCCACGAGTGGAACTGTGAATCTCGCGATCTTGTTGGTGACGATGCCCCAGCGGATGCCGGCGGCCTCGAGCGCGGCCAACACCTGGGGCATGCCGTCGAACAGGCGGGTATGAACGGCAATGTCGGCTTCGTAATAATCGAGGAACAGGTCGCGCAGGGCAGGGAAGTCAGGGTCTTCGGGCTGCTTGCCGAACGCTGCACCGAGCAGTCCGCGGGCGCCATGCGAGGCGACCGGCCGCAACTTCTCGTACGCGACGGGGGGGCGTCCCTGCTCCACTACCAGGCGATTGGCGGCAGCGGCCAGGTCGGGTGCGGTATCGGCCAGCGTGCCGTCCAGATCGAAAAATACGGCGTCAATCCTGGTACTCATTCGCCCACCCGGCGGAAAGCCATCATGTAATTCACGTCCGTATCCCGGCCCAGCGAATAGATCTGCGAGAGCGGGTTGTAAGTCATGCCGCGTACCTCGAGCAGCTCCAGCCCGGTATTGCGCGCAAATCGAGCGAGTTCGGAGGGCGTAATAAACTTTTCATAATCGTGCGTGCCGCGCGGCAGCATCTGCAGGATGTACTCGGCACCCACGATGGCCATCAGGTAGGCCTTCAGATTGCGATTGATCGTGGACACGAAAACATAACCGCCGGGACGAACCAGCGTTGTGCAAGCCTGGATGATGGAGGCGGGGTCCGGCACATGTTCCAGCATCTCCATGCAAGTCACGACATCCACGCTTCCCGGCTCACGGGCCGCGAGCGCTTCGGCGGCGATTTCCTCGTAGGTAATGGCAACGCCGGACTCCAGGCTATGCAGGTCAGCGACGCGCAGAGCTTTGCTTGACAGGTCAATACCGCGCACCTGGGCCCCCAGCCGTGCCATGCTTTCAGACAGGATGCCCCCACCGCAGCCAATATCGACCACCTTCTTGCCGGCCAGTCCGGCGATCCCGTCGATCCAGCCCAGGCGCAACGGGTTCAGGTCGTGCAGCGGCTTGAATTCGCTGTTGGGATCCCACCAGCGATGGGCCAGTTCGCTGAATTTGTCGATTTCCTTGGGGTCGGCGTTTCGGCCGGCGGTATTGCCAGCCGAGGGCGGCAGGGTTTGCGTAGGCGACGTCATGGTGTGCGGTGCTGGCTCGGCGCCATGTGCGCGAGCCGGCAGATAGAAGGAAGTCTGGCCAACTGTACCAAAAAAAAAGCCCAGCTTGCGCTGGGCTTTTCTGCATCGGAAAAGTTCCGATTAACGTGCGCTGCGGGTGCCGACCACTTCGACTTCCACGCGACGGTTCGGTTGCTGGCAGGCGATCTGGGCCTTGCGAGTGCCCTTGCACGACTTTGCGTCGACCTTCAGCTGACGCTTGCCCTTGCCTTCGGTGTACACGCGGTTGGCTTCAACGCCCTTGCTCACCAGGTAAGCCTTGACCGATTCAGCACGACGGATCGACAGGCGATCGTTGTACTTGTCCGAGCCGAACGAGTCGGTGTGGCCAACGGCGATGATGACTTCCAGGGTAATGCCTTGCAGCTTCGAGACCAGGTCGTCCAGCTTGGCCTTGCCTTCCGGCTTCAGGACAGCCTTGTCGAAGTCGAACAGGGTGTCAGCAGCGAAAGTGACCTTCTCGCTGGAAACAACCGGAGGAGCAACCGGTGCCGGTGCCGGTGCCGGTGCTGCGGCCGGGGCCAGGGCGCCGTCGCACAGGGCATTGGCGGTAGCCGGGGTCCAGGAGCTGTCGCGCCAGCAGAGCTCGTTCGTGCCATTCTTCCACACGTACTCGCTCGTACCGTTGCCCCAGTTGTCATTCACGGCCTTCTTTTCATAGGGGACGGACTGGGCTTGAGCGGATGCAGCCATTACTGCGGTAGCTGCAACGAGCGCGAGCTTGGCAAATTTTTTCATATTTCTCCTCTCAGGATGAGATCACCGCAGGGTTACTGCGAGCAAATGGACGAAAACAAGTCATACATTCTTCGGAGTATAACATTCTCGATGTGGTGTATGCTCCACTTCGAACAACGTCTGGCTCTTCGCTGGGGAATTGTGCCACAAGGCTCGTTTCCTAAGAAGTAAATATATTCGATTCAATCAACGGGTTTTGGCCCCTGTGGTGTTTGTGCAACATGGCTCTTGAACTACCCGGAAAGCCTTGTGGCATCAGGCTTTACGGGTTTCAAGTCAAGCGCGCCGGAGGCCTGGACAGGGGCGGCGGAGGGGGGCGGAGGCGGGTTCGCGCGCATGTTAGAATGGCACGTTGGCCAGCCGCCGGATGCCTCGCGCATAGGGGCGGAAAACACCGGCCTCCTTTCGCTTAAACCCGCCGCATAAACCACGCCGCAATGGATCCATTCGCAAAAGAAACCCTTCCGGTCTCCCTCGAAGAGGAAATGCGCCGCTCGTATCTGGATTACGCAATGAGCGTGATCGTGGGCCGGGCGCTTCCCGATGTACGAGATGGCTTGAAGCCGGTTCACAGGCGCGTGCTCTATGCGATGCATGAGCTCAACAACGACTGGAACCGGGCGTACAAGAAATCGGCCCGTATCGTCGGCGATGTGATTGGTAAGTACCACCCACACGGCGACACTGCTGTATACGACACAATCGTCCGCATGGCGCAGAATTTCTCGCTGCGCTACATGCTGGTCGATGGCCAGGGGAATTTCGGCTCGGTGGACGGGGATAACGCGGCCGCCATGCGTTATACCGAAATCCGCCTCTCGAAAATCGCCCACGAGATGCTTCACGATATCGACAAGGAAACAGTCGATTTCGATCCGAACTATGACGGTTCGGAAAAAGAGCCGGCTATTCTCCCGGCGCGAATTCCGAATCTGCTTATCAATGGTTCGTCGGGTATTGCGGTCGGCATGGCCACCAATATCCCGCCACATAACCTGAATGAAATTGTCGACGGCTGTCTTCACCTGCTGCGTAATCCGCAGGCGACAATCGACGAGCTGATTGAATTGATTCCCGCGCCCGATTTCCCGACCGCCGGCATTATCTACGGCATCCAGGGCGTGCGCGAGGGTTATCGCACCGGACGTGGCCGTGTCGTCATGCGTGCCCGCACGCACTTCGAAGACATTGACCGCGGCCAGCGCCAGGCTATCATCGTCGACGAGCTGCCGTACCAGGTGAACAAGCGCACGCTGCTGGAGCGTATCGCCGAACTGGTCACCGA
This sequence comes from Cupriavidus sp. C3SS-1, assembly GCF_057073755.1. Taxonomy (NCBI): domain Bacteria; kingdom Pseudomonadati; phylum Pseudomonadota; class Betaproteobacteria; order Burkholderiales; family Burkholderiaceae; genus Cupriavidus; species Cupriavidus sp. C3SS-1. The sequence continues at coordinate 842,861 of NZ_CP172699.1, forward strand.
CAAGAAGGTCGAGGGCATCTCGGACATCCGTGACGAGTCGGACAAGTCCGGCATGCGCGTGGTGATCGAACTCAAGCGCAATGAAGTGCCTGAGGTCGTCCTCAACAACCTATATAAGAACACCCAGCTCCAGGACACCTTCGGCATGAACATGGTGGCCCTGGTCGACCGCCAGCCGCGCCTGCTCAACCTGAAGCAGATGCTGGAGTACTTCCTGCAGCATCGCAGGGAGGTGGTGACCCGCCGCACGGTGTTCGAGCTGCGCAAGGCGCGCGAGCGCGGCCATGTGCTGGAAGGCCTGGCCGTCGCGCTGGCCAATATCGACGAGTTCATCGCCATCATCAAGGCGGCGCCGACGCCGCCGATCGCGAAGCAGGAACTGATGACGAAGTCCTGGGATTCCGGCCTGGTTCGCGAGATGCTTTCACGTGCCGAATCCGACACCCCGGGGGGTCGGGCCTCCTACCGTCCGGATGGCCTGCCAGCCGTGTTTGGCATGCAGTCCGATGGCCTGTACCGGCTTTCGGACTCGCAGGCGCAGGAAATTCTGCAGATGCGCCTGCAACGCCTCACGGGCCTGGAACAGGACAAGATCGTCCAGGAATATCGCGAAGTGATGGCGATTATCGCCGATCTGCTCGATATCCTGGCCCGTCCGGAGCGCATCACCACCATCATCTCCGACGAACTGACCGCTATCCGCGCGGAATTCGGAGACGATCGCCGTTCGCAAATCGAGTTGAACGCGACCGAGCTGGATACCGAGGACCTGATCACTCCGCAAGACATGGTGGTCACGCTGTCCCACAGCGGCTATATGAAGAGTCAGCCGATTTCCGAGTACCGCGCGCAAAAGCGCGGTGGTCGCGGCAAGCTGGCGACGGCCACCAAGGAAGACGACTGGATCGACACGTTGTTCGTGGCCAATACCCACGACTACATCCTGTGCTTCTCGAACCGCGGCCGCCTGTACTGGCTGAAAGTCTACGAAGTGCCGCAAGGTTCGCGTAACTCGCGCGGCCGGCCGATCGTCAATATGTTCCCGCTGTCGGATGGCGAGAAGATCAACGTCATTCTGCCGGTGCGCCAGTTCGACGCCGAGCACTTCATCTTCATGGCGACTGCCCGCGGCACGGTCAAGAAGACGGCGCTGACGGAGTTCTCCAACCCGCGCAAGGCCGGCATCATTGCCGTCGACCTCGATGATGGTGACTACCTCATCGGTGCCGCGGTCACGGATGGCCAGCACGACGTGATGCTGTTCTCGGATGCCGGCAAGGCCGTGCGCTTTGACGAGAACGACGTGCGTCCGATGGGTCGCCAGGCCCGTGGCGTGCGAGGCATGAACCTCGACGAAAGCCAGACGGTCATCGCCATGCTGGTAGCTCCGGCGGAGACGGCCGAGGGCGTCGACACGGCGGAGCAAACCGAGGCCAACGCGCCGGGCAGCGTGCTCACCGCCACGGAGAACGGCTACGGCAAGCGTACGCCGATCACTGAGTACACTCGACACGGGCGCGGCACCAAGGGCATGATTGCGATCCAGACGAGCGAGCGCAATGGCCGTGTGGTGGCTGCTGCACTGGTTTCGCCCGAAGACGAGATCATGCTGATCACCACCGGTGGGGTGTTGATCCGTACACGCGTGGCGGAAATCCGCGAGATGGGCCGTGCCACGCAAGGCGTTACGCTGATCAACGTCGACGAAGGTACCAAATTGTCGGGACTTCAGCGCATTGTGGAAAGCGATGCCGATACCGGCGCCGGCTCGGAAGAGGCGGAAGAAGCCGACGGTCCCACGGACGCCGACGCCAATTCGTAAGTTGTTGCAACAATAGGACACCGGCCGGAACTCGCCAGATGGCGGGCCGGACTAAAACGGACATATTTTCCAGGGAGTCACAATGCTCAAAACCTACCGACGTATCGCTGTTCTGGCTGCTTTTGTTCCTACGTTCATGGTGGCGCAACATGCCCACGCCCAGGACGCGGACAAGACCGCAGCCATCAAGGAACTGCTTTCCGTCATGCAGGCTGACCAGGCTGTGAAGGGCCAGGCTGACAACTGGCAGCAAGGCGCCAAGCAGGAAGCTCCGCTGGTGCTGGAGCAGGTGCTGGTCGAGAACAAGACGCTGAGCGACAAGCAGAAGCAAGCCGCTGTCGAGAAGCTGAAGAAGAACGGTGCCGTACAGCGCATGGTCGACGGCGCCGGCACGGCGTTCAACACCGACGGCTTCCGCAAGGATGCTATCCAGGCGCACTATGACGCCTTCGGCAAGTACTACAGCACCCAGGAAATCAAGGACCTGACCACGTTCCTGAAGTCGCCTACCGGCCAGAAGTTCATGGCGAACCAGGGCAAGGCGACCCAGGAGATCTGGGGTTCGATGATGCAGAAGTACGGTCCGCAAGTCGGCAAGTCGATGCGCGACGCCGCCGAAAAGGAAATCTCGGCTGCCGCGAAGTAATCGCCGGCCTGGCAGGGCGCTGGTCCGGCGCCCGCCCCGCATCGCCCTACGGGATGCGGGTTTGAGGGATAATGGCTGCTTGGGTTACACCGGCAGCCATTTTTCTTTTCCAGTCCATGAACGATCCACAGACTCCCGCTCTCGCTGGCTTGCAGCGCGCATTGGCCGAACGTGTCTTCAACTTCTCGCCGGGCCCGGCAGCCCTGCCTGCCGAAGTGCTGCAACAGGCCGCCGAGGAAATGCTGTCGTGGCATGGGACGGGCGTGTCGGTCATGGAAATGAGCCATCGCAGCAAGGAGTTCGAGGGCATTCTGGCCGAGACCCTGGCGGATCTGCGCGAACTTCTTCACATTCCCAAGAACTTCCGCATCCTGTTCCTGCAAGGCGGCGCCATCGGCGAGAACGCAATCGTGCCGCTGAACCTGATGCGCCTGCGCAATGCGGAGCAACCCAAGGCGGATTTCGTGCTGACCGGCGCGTGGTCGGTCAAGACCGAGCAAGAGACCCGGCGCTATGGCGAAGTCAATATCGCCGCGTCGAGCGCGGACCGCAAGTTCACCAATATCCCCGCAGTAGCCGACTGGAAGCTGTCGGACGACGCGGCCTACGTGCACCTCTGCACCAATGAAACCATCGGTGGCGTGGAGTTCCACGAAATCCCGGATATCGGGCAGGACAAGGGCCGCGTCGTGGTCGCGGACGCCTCGAGCCATATCCTCTCGCGTCCGGTGGACTGGTCGCGCGTGCAGGTCATGTATGGCGGCGCGCAGAAGAACATTGGTCCCGCGGGGGTGACCATCGTGATCGTGCGCGAGGACCTGCTGGGCCACGCTCACCCGCTGTGCCCGTCGGCGTTCAACTGGCGCGTGGTGGCGGAGCATGACTCCATGTACAACACGCCGCCGACTTATGCGATCTACATTGCGGGCCTGGTGTTCAAGTGGCTGAAGCGCCAGGGCGGCGTGCCGGCGATCGAGCAGCGCAATATCGCGAAGGCCAAGGCGCTGTATGACTTCCTCGACCAGAGCGATTTTTATCGCAACGACATCGATCCTCACTGCCGTTCGCGCATGAACGTGCCGTTCCTCCTCGCTGACGAAACCCGCAACGAGGCGTTCCTGCAGCAGGCCCGCGCCAACGGCCTGCTGCAACTCAAGGGCCACAAGTCCGTGGGCGGCATGCGCGCCAGCATCTACAACGCCATGCCGATCGAAGGCGTTTATGCCCTGATCGATTTCATGCGCGAGTTCGAACGCGCCGCTGCCTGAAGGCGCCGCGTCGGCCGGCCGCGTGCCATCGGTGCGCGCGGCGTTGTTTTATTCTCAGGCCCTCCCGCGCGGAGCGGCCCAACGGGTTCCTGCAAATGACAAGCGAAGACAAAAACACCGCGCGCGAGGAGACGCCGCAGAGCGGTGCTTCCCCGAGCGAGGCGGAGCGCGCGCTCGGCGCTGAACTGGCCCCCCTGCGCGAGCAGATCGACACCGTGGACCGCGAACTGCTGGCCATGCTGAACCGGCGCGCGCAGCTCGCGCTGGATGTCGGCGAGGTGAAGAAGAAGTACGGCGCGCCGGTGTTCCGCCCGGAACGCGAACTGCAGGTCGTGCGCAAGGTGCAGGCCGCCAATCCCGGGCCGCTGCTGGGCGAAAGTGTCGCGTCGATCTGGCGCGAGGTGATGTCGGCTTGCCGCGGGCTGGAAAAGCCGTTGGAAATTGCCTTTCTGGGCCCGGCCGGTACGTTCTCCGAACAGGCCCTCTATGCCCACTTCGGCCATGAAGTATCCGGCGTGCCATGCCCGAGCATCGACGAGGTGTTCCGCGCGGTGGAGGCGGGGACCGTCGAGTACGGCGTGGTGCCGGTCGAGAACTCCACCGAAGGCGCGGTGTCGCGCACGCTGGACCTGTTCCTGCAGACTTCGCTGAAGATCAGCGGCGAGATCGCGCTGAAGGTGCACCACAACCTGATGGCGTCTTCGCCCGACATGAAGGGCGTCAAGGTCGTGCGCGCGCATGCGCAGGCGCTGGCGCAGTGCCAGAATTGGCTGACCGCGAACTATCCGCATCTGGAGCGCCAGGCGGTATCGAGCAATGCCGAGGCCGCGCGCATGGCGAGCGAAGATCCGACCGTCGCGGCGATTGCCGGCGAAACGGCGGCCAACCGCTATCACCTCCATGTCATCCGACCGCATATCCAGGACGATCCGCATAACCGCACGCGCTTTGCCGTGATCGGACGGTACGAGACCGAGCCGTCGGGCAGCGACCAGACCTCGATGATCCTGTCGGTGCCCAACAAGGCCGGCGCGGTCTATCAGCTGCTTGCGCCGCTGGCGGAGAACGGCGTGTCGATGTGCCGTTTCGAGTCGCGTCCTGCGCGCAGTGGTGCCTGGGAGTACTACTTCTACGTCGATGTCGAAGGTCACCAGCATGAACCGGCGGTCGCACGCGCGATCGAGACGCTGCGGCGCAATGCCGCCTACCTGAAGGTGCTGGGGTCGTACCCGTCCAGCAAGTAAGCGCGGCAAGGAGACAAGATGGCAGAGCAAGGCAACCAGGGCGGCAAATTGCCGTTTGGCCCGGATTACGTCAGGGCAATCTCGCCCTATGTGGCGGGCAAGCCGATTTCCGAGGTGGCGCGCGAGTTCGGGCTGAACGAGTCCAGCATCGTCAAGCTGGCCTCGAACGAGAATCCGCTGGGCATGCCGGAATCCGCAAGGCACGCGGTGGCCGCGGCGGTGGCCGAGCTTGGGCGCTATCCCGACTCGAACGGCTTCGAGCTCAAGGCAGCGCTTTCCGCGAAGCTCGGCGTGCCGCAGGACTGGATCACGCTGGGCAATGGCAGCAACGACATCCTTGAGCTGGCCGCGCACGCGCTGGTCACGCCGGGACAGTCGGTGGTGTATGCCGAGTACTCGTTCGCGGTCTATGCGCTGGCGACCCAGGAAATAGGCGCGCGCGCGATCGTGGTGAAGGCGCGCGATTACGGCCATGATCTCGATGCCATGGCAGCGGCAATCACTGCCGATACCCGCCTGGTGTTCGTCGCCAACCCGAACAATCCGACCGGAACGTTCGCGCCTGCAGCGGCGCTGGAAACATTCCTGGCCAAGGTGCCCGCCCATGTGGCCGTGGTGCTGGACGAGGCGTACTACGAATACCTCGACGATGACCAGCAATATGACTCGGTGGCGTGGGTGCGCCGCTATCCAAACCTGCTGGTGTCACGCACATTCTCGAAGGCATATGGACTCGCCGGCCTGCGCATCGGTTATGCGGTAGCGCAGCCCGAGCTGACGGATCTGCTGAACCGTATCCGCCAGCCGTTCAACGTCAATAGCGTGGCCCAGGCCGCGGCGGTTGCGGCGCTGGGCGACACGGCATTCCTGCAGCGCAGCGCCGAGCTGAACCGTGCCGGCAAGGCGCAACTTGTCGACGCGTTTTCGCGCCTTGGACTTGAGTCCGTCGCTTCGTCCGGCAATTTCGTGCTGGTGCGCGTGGGCGAAGACGATGACGCCGGCGCGCGTGTCAACCTGGCATTGCTCAGGCAGGGCGTGATTGTCCGTCCTGTAGGCAACTACGGCTTGCCGCGCTGGCTGCGTGTCACGATCGGCTTGCCTGATGAGAACGCTGCATTTATCGCGGCGCTGGAGCGCGCGCTGAAGTAAGCTGCGCGACGACATGCATCCCAGTTTTCGCTATTTTCAAATTCGCTGTATTGCCCGCCCCCGAGGGCTGAGATTGTGAGCGCTCTGCATTTTCCCCGTGTTGTGATTGTTGGTGTCGGCCTGATCGGCGGTTCGCTCGCGCTTGCGCTCAGGCGCGCCGGTGTGGTCGGCAAGGTAATAGGCGTGGGCCGCTCGCCGGCCTCGCTGCAGAAGGCGCTGGACCTCGGTGTCATCGACGAAGCCGCTTCGCTGGAAGACGCAGCACGCGACGCCAGCGTGATCGTGCTGTGCGCGCCGGTGGCGCAGAATTTCGCGCTGCTGCACGCGCTGGAGCCGCACCTGCAGCCGGGCACCATCGTGACCGATGCGGGCAGCACCAAGTCCGATGTGATCATGGCGGCCAAGACGGCGCTTGGCGACAAGGCGGCCCAGTTTGTCCCGGCGCATCCGATTGCGGGTCGCGAGCTGAATGGCGTGGAAGCCGCGCTCGCCGACCTCTATGTCGGCAAGAAAACCGTGGTATGCCCGCTGCAGGAAAACGCGCGAGCCGATGTCGCCGCGGTGCGCGCGATGTGGGAAAGCGCCGGTGCCGAGTGCCACATCCTGTCGGCGGTGCAGCACGACGCGGTCTTTGCCGCCGTCAGCCATTTGCCACACGTGCTGTCGTACGCGCTGGTCGCGCAGGTCGGCAATGCCGAGGACGCTGCGCTCAAGCTCGCGTTCGCCGGTGGCGGCTTCCGCGACTTCACGCGCATTGCCGCGTCGTCGCCGGAAATGTGGCGCGATATCTGCGTGGCCAATCGCGAGGCACTGCTGCGCGAGCTGAATACCTACCAGTCGGTGCTGACGCATCTCAGGACGCAGATCGAGAAGGGCGACGGCGCGGCGCTGGAGCGCATTTTTGCGCGCGCGAGCAAGACTCGCCAGCAATGGGGCGCGGACCGCGAGGCCGCGGCCAACATTGAACCCTGAATCGGCGCAGCCGTGATGCGCGCCCTAGTGTGAAGACCATGGAACACCTGACGATTGGCCCTCTTACCCGCGCCGCGGGCACCGTCCGTTTGCCGGGCTCGAAGAGCATTTCAAACCGCGTGCTGCTGCTGGCAGCGCTGGCCGGCGGCGAGACGCGCGTGCGCGACCTGCTCGACTCCGACGACACGCGCGTCATGCTGCAGGCGCTGAAGACGCTCGGCGTCGCGTGGCGCCAGGAAGGCAGCGACTATATCGTCACCGGCTCGGGCGGCAGTTTTCCCGTCAAGGCGGCGGAGCTGTTCATGGGCAATGCCGGCACCGCGATTCGTCCGCTGACCGCTGCGCTCGCGCTGCAGGGCGGCGACTACAAGCTGTCGGGCGTGCCGCGCATGCACGAACGGCCTATCGGTGATCTTGTCGACGGCCTGCGCCAGGTTGGCGCGGACATCGGCTACCTCGGCACTGACGGCTTTCCGCCCTTGCATATCCGCGCCGCGCAGATCCGCATCGATGCGCCGATCCGCGTGCGCGGCGACGTGTCGAGCCAGTTCCTGACGGCCTTGCTGATGACCTTGCCCATGGCACAGGCGGCCACTGGCAGGATCGAGATCGAAGTGATCGGCGAACTGATCTCCAAGCCGTATATCGAGATCACGCTGAACCTGCTCTCGCGTTTTGGCATCGATGTCGAGCGGCAAGGCTGGGAGCGGTTCATTGTTCCCGCTGGTGCGGTCTACCGTTCGCCGGGAGAGATCTTTGTCGAGGGCGATGCGTCGTCCGCGTCCTATTTTCTTGCGGCCGGCGCGATCGGCGGCGGTCCCGTGCGGGTGGAAGGCGTGGGCATGGCGAGCATCCAGGGCGATGTGCGCTTTGCCGAGGCGCTGAACCGGATGGGCGCCAACGTCATGGCGGGCGATAACTGGATCGAAGTTCGCGGCACCGAACGCGACGACGGGCGCCTGAACGGTATCGAGCTGGACTGCAATCATATTCCCGACGCCGCCATGACCCTGGCGGTGGCCGCGCTGTTCGCCGAAGGCACGACAACGCTCACCAATATCGCCAGCTGGCGGGTGAAGGAAACCGATCGCATCACGGCCATGGCGACCGAGTTGCGCAAGCTCGGAGCCCAGGTCGAGGAGGGCGCGGATTACCTGAAGGTGGTACCGCCCGCACAGTGGCAGACCCCGGCCGATGGCATTGGCACCTATGATGACCATCGCATGGCCATGTGTTTCTCGCTGGCCGCATTCGGCCCGCTGCCGGTCCGCATCAACGAGCCCGGCTGCGTGGCCAAGACGTTTCCGGACTATTTCACGGTATTCGGCGCCATCACGCGCTAAGCGCCGTGGTGCCCGTTTGCGCCGGTTCGTGCCGGCGCTCCCGCCGTGCCCAGTAGCGGTCGAAGAAGTAGTGCGCCACAGTATTGATGGCGGGCTCGATAAAGGTGACCGCGCCGCTGACGGCCAGGCTCCCCGTCAGCGTGTAGGTCACGCTGAAGGCGATACCGAGGTGCATGATGCCGAACGTCAGGGTCTTGGCCATGGTAGATTGCCTCGCGCATGAAGAGAGGGAATAACCGGAACGAGCGGGGCGCTGCGTCCTGGTAGGATGAATCAAATGATAATGATTCTCAATTGATTTTCAAATCGAAGTTTTCTGTCGGCATCATCAGCAATGACTATCGTTCACGTCATCACCATTGACGGTCCGACCGCCTCCGGCAAAGGCACTGTGGCGCACAAGGTGGCCGATGCGGTCGGCTACCACCTGCTCGACAGCGGCGCGTTGTACCGCCTGGTGGCGCTTGCCAGCGACCGCGAGGGCGTGGACATCGGTGATGTCGATGCTCTTGCAAGAACCGCCTCCCGCCTCGATGTGAAGTTCGGACCGGACCGCGTCTGGCTGTCCGGCGAGGAGGTCAGCCTGGCGATCCGTGCCGAGGCGATCGGCAACCGGGCCTCGGCCCTGGCTGTGCATCAGCCGGTACGCGACGCGCTGACCAAGCTGCAGCGCGATTTCCGCAAGCTGCCGGGGCTGGTCGCCGACGGGCGCGACATGGGCACGGTGATCTTCCCCGATGCCCAGCTCAAGGTATTCCTGACGGCAAGTGTTGAGGCGCGCGCTCGCAGGCGCTATAAACAATTGATTGATAAGGGAATTTCTGCTAATATCGAAGACCTTTTGCGTGACCTGGAGTCGCGCGACGCGCGGGATCGAAACCGTGCCGCCGCGCCGCTGCGTCCCGCCGAGGATGCGAACCTGCTCGATACCTCCGACATGACGGTGGATCAGGCAGTGGCGCAGGTGCTGGAGTGGTTCGCCGCTGTGCGCAAACACTGACTTTCGTCAGGCGTACCCAAGCGATGGACGCTACCTGCACCATGGTGCCGGCCCCCCTTGTGGGAGTGGCTGGCAGTGTTCAACTTGACCCCGCTGCACATGGCAGACTGAGCACGATCGTCGTGCCGGCCGGTGTACCGCGGATTGCTACTTACGTTTATGTCCGACCTGCAAACTAACGAATCCTTTGCCGCACTGTTCGAGGAATCGATCGCCCGCTCCAATATGAAGGCTGGCGAAGTGATTTCCGCTGAAGTCGTGCGCATCGACCACAACTTCGTGGTCGTCAACGCCGGCCTCAAGTCCGAGGCATTTGTGCCGGTGGAGGAGTTCCTGAACGACCAGGGCGAACTCGAAGTGCAGGCCGGCGACTACGTCTCCGTGGCCATCGACGCACTCGAGAACGGCTATGGCGACACCATCCTGTCCCGCGACAAGGCCAAGCGCCTGGCATCGTGGCTGAACCTCGAGAAGGCGCTGGAAGACGGCGAAATCATCTCGGGTACCGTGACCGGCAAGGTCAAGGGCGGCCTGACGGTCATGGTCAACGGCATCCGCGCATTCCTGCCGGGTTCGCTGGTTGACGTGCGTCCGATCAAGGACACCACCCCGTACGAAGGCAAGACCCTGGAATTCAAGGTCATCAAGCTGGACCGCAAGCGCAACAACGTTGTGCTGTCGCGCCGTGCCGTGGTTGAAGCCACGCTGGGCGAAGAGCGCCAGAAGCTGATGGAAACCCTGAAGGAAGGCGCCATCGTCAACGGTATCGTCAAGAACATCACAGACTACGGTGCGTTCGTTGACCTGGGCGGCATCGACGGCCTGCTGCACATCACCGACCTGGCCTGGCGCCGTGTCCGCCACCCGAGCGAAGTGCTGTCGGTTGGCCAGGAAATCACCGCCAAGATCCTCAAGTTCGACCAAGAGAAGAACCGCGTTTCGCTGGGCGTTAAGCAGCTGGGCGAAGATCCGTGGGTGGGCATCTCGCGCCGCTACCCGCAAGGCACCCGCCTGTTCGGCAAGGTGACCAACCTGACCGACTACGGCGCGTTCGTCGAGATCGAAGCCGGCATCGAAGGTCTGGTGCACGTCTCCGAAATGGACTGGACCAACAAGAACGTGGCTCCGTCGAAGGTTGTCCAGCTGGGCGACGAAGTGGAAGTCATGGTCCTGGATATCGACGAAGACAAGCGTCGTATCAGCCTGGGCATGAAGCAGTGCAAGGCCAATCCTTGGGACGATTTCGCGCGCAACCAGAAGAAGGGCGACAAGCTGTCGGGCCAGATCAAGTCGATCACCGACTTCGGCGTGTTCATCGGCCTGCCTGGCGGCATCGACGGCCTGGTGCACCTGTCCGACCTGTCCTGGCAAGAAACCGGCGAAGAAGCCGTGCGCAAGTACAAGAAGGGCGACGAAGTGGAAGCCGTGGTTCTGGGCATCGACGTCGACAAGGAACGCATCTCGCTGGGCATCAAGCAGCTGTCGGGCGATCCGTTCAACAACTTCATCTCGGCCAACGACAAGGGCTCGCTGGTGACCGGCACCATCAAGGCTGTCGATCCGAAGGGCGCCGTGGTTCAGCTGGCTGACGACGTGGAAGGCTACCTGCGCGCATCGGAAATCTCCGCTGACCGCGTGGAAGACGCCCGCAACGTGCTGAAGGAAGGCGAGCAGATCACTGCCCTGGTTGTGAACGTCGACCGCAAGTCGCGCAACATCAACCTGTCGATCAAGGCCAAGGACAACGTCGAGCAGCAGGAAGCCATGCAGAAGTTCCAGGCCGACACCAGCACCGCTGGTACGACCAACCTGGGCGCACTGCTGAAGGCCAAGCTCGGCCAGGACAACCAGTAATCGCAGGCCCTGACGCCCGCGCGAACGCCAATGACCAAGTCGGAGCTCGTCGAAAAACTGGCTGCCCGTTTCCCGCAGTTGCTGCTGCGGGATGCGGACATCTCGGTAAAAACGATACTCGACGCGATGTCGGATGCGCTGGCCGATGGCCATCGCATCGAGATCCGCGGATTCGGCAGTTTTGGTCTGAACCGGCGTCCGCCGCGCGTTGGGCGCAATCCCAAGTCCGGCGAGCGCGTGCTGGTGCCCGAAAAGCGGGTGCCGCACTTCAAGGCGGGCAAGGAGTTGCGCGAACGGGTGGACCGCAGCCTGACGCCGCCTTCGGGTGGCGCAAGTAACGGACACCTGACCGGTTCGCCGTCCGGCAAGGGGCCCCAGGGCACCACGCCGGCTGGTTCGACGGTGCTGCATGAGGGAAGCGGGCTGAATCTGGCTCGCTCCTGACCGCCTCCTAAGGCCGGCACTGTGTTGTCGTGAAAGAAGCGCTCCACCCGGGGCGCTTTTTTTGTTCAAGGTATCCCGTGGGCGTGCCGTTTTCGATTGCTGGAAGTGATTCCGCTACAATGCCGAGGTCTGCGCACGCAGGGATGCGCCTGTGCGCTCCCGCAACGCCACGCCTGCCACTACCGCATGAAACTCGTCGCCTGGATTATCCGCATCGTCCTGTTTGCGCTGCTGTTCGTGCTGGCGCTACGCAATACCGCGGACGCTTCGCTGCAGCTTTTCTTTGACGCCGTCTGGCGCGCCCCGCTGATCCTGATCCTGTTCGTGGCCTTTGTCCTGGGCGCCGTCGCGGCCCTGGCCGCGATTGCGCCAGGCCTGATGCGCCAGCGCATGGAAGTGGCGCGGCTGCGCCGGGCGCTCGGCGATGCCGGCCGCGAGCCGATGCCGGCTGGCGCGGAACGTGACGGCAAGAGCGCTCCTTACAACGTAGTAGGCCCGAAAGTCTGATCCATGATGTTTGAAACCTGGTGGCTGCTGGCGCTGCCACTTGTCTTTGGCCTTGGATGGATGGCGGCACGCCTCGATGTGCGCCAGCTCATCAGCGAGCAGGGTGCCTTGCCCCGCTCGTATTTCAAGGGCCTGAATTTCCTGCTCAACGAACAGCCGGACCAGGCCATCGATGCCTTCATCGAAGTGGCCAGGCTCGATCCCGAGACCACCGAACTCCACTTCGCGCTGGGTGCGCTGTTCCGGCGTCGCGGCGAAACCGAGCGTGCCATTCGGGTACACCAGAATCTGGCCACGCGCCCGGACCTGCCCGAACCCGAGCGCGAGCATGCCCTGTATGAACTGGGACAGGATTTCCTGCGCGCCGGGCTGCTCGACCGTGCCGAAGAATCATTGCGCCGGCTGATGTCCGGCCCGTATGCGGCCTCGGCCAAGCGCGTGCTGCTCGAGCTCTACGAAGTGGAGAAGGAGTGGCAGAAGGCCATCGACGCCGCGCGCGAGCTGCAGTCGCTCGAGAAGACCGACTATCGCTTGCAGATTGCCCAGTTCTGCTGCGAAATCGCGCAGGATGCGCTGCAACGCAAGCGCCCTGAAGACGCGATCAAGTGGCTGCACCAGGCCATCCAGGAAAATCCCGCCAATGTGCGTGCGCCGATCCTGCTGGGCGACGTGGCCGCTGCAGCCGGCGACGCCCGCGCCGCACTGGGCCACTGGCTCGGCATCGAGCGGCAGGATGCCTCGTTCCTCCCGCTGGTGGCCGAGCGTGTGGTGAAAGCCTATGCCGGGCTCGGAGAACAAGGCGCCGCGCTCGACTGGCTGCGCGGTCTGCTCAAGGGCAGCCTTGCGCCGGAGTTGCTCGATGTTGCATTCAAGACCGAGCTGGAACAAAACGGGCCTGAAGCGGCGACGCGCCTCATGCGTGAGCAACTGCGCCGCCAGCCGACACTGCTGGCGCTGACCAGGTATTTCGAAGCGCAGGCTGCCGACATGGCGCCAGCCACCGCTGTTGCCGAGGCAGGCGATGCGTTGGCCGGTGCCGATGATTCCACTGGCAACGACAAGGCCAGGGAGACGGTGGCGATCCGTGATCTTCTGCAACTGCGTACGCGCAACCTCGCCCGCTACACCTGCCGCGAATGCGGCTTTCGCGCGCGGCTGTTCTATTGGCAGTGTCCCGGCTGCAACCGTTGGGAGACGTATGCGCCCCGCCGATCGGAAGCACTCGGCTGACCCGGCCGCCGTGCGAAACCATTTCATGTACATGCTATGAAAGTCACCATTATTGGCACTGGCTATGTTGGCCTTGTCACCGGCGCGTGCCTGGCCGAACTCGGCAACGATGTGTTCTGCCTCGACGTCGATGAAAAGAAAATCGCCATGCTCAACGCCGGCGGCGTGCCGATCTACGAGCCGGGCCTGCAGGAAATCATCCAGCGCAACCGCGCGGCGGGACGGCTGACGTTCTCGACCGACGTGGCCGCCAGCGTCGATCACGCGGATGTGCAGTTCATCGCCGTAGGAACGCCGCCTGATGAAGACGGCTCCGCCGATCTCAAGTATGTGCTGGCCGCGGCACGCAATATCGGCCGCCATATGACCGGGTTCAAGGTCGTGGTGGACAAGTCAACCGTGCCGGTGGGCACGGGCGACCGCGTTGCGGCAGTCATTCGGGAGGAACTCGCCGCGCGCGGCCTGGAGGATCTCCAGTATTCCGTGGTGTCGAACCCCGAGTTCCTCAAGGAAGGCGCTGCGGTGGAAGACTTCATGCGGCCGGACCGCATCGTGCTGGGCTGTGGCGCCGACGCCGCCGGCCGCCACGCCCAGGCCACCATGCGCCAGCTCTATGCGCCGTTCAACCGCAACCACGAACGCACCTTCTACATGGATGTGCGCTCGGCCGAGTTCACCAAGTACGCGGCCAATTCGATGCTGGCCACGCGGATCTCGTTCATGAACGAACTGGCCAATCTGGCCGATGAGGTTGGGGCCGATATCGAACTCGTGCGCATGGGCATCGGCTCCGACCCGCGCATCGGCTACAGTTTCCTGTATGCGGGGGCGGGCTATGGAGGCTCCTGTTTTCCAAAGGACGTGCAGGCACTGATGCGCACGGCGGCGGACCACGGCAAGCCGATGCGCGTGCTGGAGGCAGTCGAGGCCGTCAACGGCGCGCAGAAGCAGGTGCTGGGCGACAAGGTGGTGCGCCACTTCGGCGAGGACCTCGGCGGGCGCACCTTCGCGCTCTGGGGGCTGGCCTTCAAGCCCAATACCGACGACATGCGCGAAGCGCCATCGCGCGTGCTGGCACGGGAACTAGTGTCGCGCGGCGCCACGCTGCGCACGCATGACCCGGTGTCGATGGAAGAAGCCCGGCGCGCGCTGGAGGCGGACCTCGCGGATATCCCGGGCGGTATCGACAAGATCAGCTTCCATACCGGCCAGATGGAGACGCTCGATGGTGCCGACGCACTGGTGATCGTGACGGAGTGGAAGGTGTTCCGCAGCCCGGATTTCGAGCAGATCAAGCGGCGCCTGAAGACGCCGGTGATCTTCGATGGCCGCAACCTGTACGAGCCGGAGGCCATGGCGCAGGCCGGCATCGAGTACCACGCGATCGGGCGTTCGGCCGCGAAGCGCTGAACGTATCGGCAGGCGACCGTGTCCGAGTAGGATCGGTATGCCAGAGGAACCAAGGGTATGAATCAAATTTCGCAGGATCAGATCCGCCAGGCGCGCATCCTGGTGGTCGGCGACATGATGCTGGACCGCTACTGGTTCGGCGACGTCGAGCGTATTTCACCGGAGGCGCCCGTCCCGGTCGTCCAGATCAAGCGCAGCGACGAGCGCCTGGGCGGCGCCGCCAACGTGGCCCGCAACTCGGCCGCGCTGGGTGCGCAGGTCGGCATGCTCGGCGTCGTTGGCGACGACGAGCCCGGCCGGACCATCGAATCGTTGCTGGCCGCCTGCAAGGTGCAGCCGTACCTGCACCGCGACGCGAGCGTCAACACGACGATCAAGCTGCGCGTGCTGGCCCACCAGCAGCAGCTGCTGCGCGTGGATTTCGAGAACCCGCCGGCACATGAAGTCCTGCTGTCCGTGCTGGACGGTTTCCAGGAGCTCGTGAAGCAGTACGAGGTGCTGCTCCTGTCGGACTATGGCAAGGGTGGCCTGACGCACGTCGGCCGCATGGTCGAGGCCGGTCGCGCGGCAGGCCGGATGGTCCTGGTCGATCCCAAGGGCGATGATTACTCGCGCTATCGCGGTGCCACGCTGATCACGCCCAACCGTGCGGAGATCCGCCGGGTTGTTGGGGCCTGGAAAAGCGAACAGGACCTCACCGCGCGAGCGCAGAACCTGCGTCGCGACCTGCAGCTCGAAGCGTTGCTGCTGACTCGTTCGGAAGAGGGCATGACTCTTTACACCGAGGCGGAGGTGCTGCATGTCTCGGCACAGGCGCGCGAAGTCTATGATGTATCTGGTGCCGGTGACACCGTGATCGCCACGCTGGCGACCATGCTCGCCGCCGGCGTGCCGCTGAAGCAGGCGGTGCAGTTCGCCAACCGCGCGGGTGGCATTGTCGTCGGCAAGCTCGGTACGGCCGTCGTCAGCTATCCGGAGCTGTTCGGCTCGGCGAACTGAACGCCAGGTTTCCGGCGCCCCTGTTGAACTCTCTGTCGGACCGATCATGGCCATCATCGTCACCGGCGCTGCGGGATTCATCGGCAGCAACCTTGTCAAGGGACTGAACGCGCGTGGCGAGGACCAGATTGTCGCCGTCGACAATCTCCATCGCCCTGACAAGTTCCACAACCTGGTGGATTGCGAGATTCGCGACTACCTCGACAAGGACGACTTCCTGCCCCGCTTCGAGCGCGGCGAGTTCGGCAGGGTGCGCGCGGTGCTCCATCTGGGCGCCTGCACCGACACGTTGGAGCAGGACGGCCGCTACCTGATGGAGAACAACTACCGCTACAGCAAGCGGCTGATGGAATCCTGCCTGGCGCAGGATGCGCAGTTCCTCTATGCCTCGTCGGCGGCGGTCTACGGCGAGTCCCCGACCTTTCGCGAAGTGCGTGACAGCGAGCGGCCCGTGAGCATCTACGGGTACTCCAAGTTCCTGTTCGACCAGGTCGTGCGCAAGCGGCTGGAAGGCGCGCTGTCGCAGGTGGTCGGCCTGCGCTATTTCAACGTGTATGGTGCCGGCGAGGCGCACAAGAATCGCATGGCCTCGATCGTCTGGCAGCAATTCGAGCAGTTCCGTGCCGAAGGCACGGTCAAGCTGTTCGGCGAACATGCTGGCCATGGTCCGGGCTGCCAGAGCCACGATTTTGTTGCGGTCGAGGATGTGGTGAGGGTCAACCTGTTCTTCCTCGACCATCCGCGCCGCTCGGGCATCTTCAATGTCGGGTCCGGACAGGCCCGTTCGTTCAACGATGTCGCCGCGGTCGTGGTCAACACGCTGCGCGCGGCAGAGGGCAAGCCACCGCTGGCGCCCGACGAACTGGTGCAGGAAGGCCTGCTGGAATACATCCGCTTCCCCGATGCGCTGCGTGGCCGGTACCAGAGCTTCACGCAGTCGGATCTGTCACGCCTGCGCGACACGGGCTATGCCACGCCCTTTGTTCCGATGGAAGAAGGTGTGGCGCGCTACTGCCAGTGGTTGCTCGATCGCTGCCATTGATTGTGCCCGGCGGGGCTATCGCAGAAGCGTTCCGAAACATCTCCGTGCAATCCGCGTGAACTTTGGTTGCGGCGCGCGCCGGCGTACGCGGCCGGTCCTATCCTGAGCGCACCTTGCCAATCCTGGCGAGGCAACGCAAATGCAAACGGATAAGGAACTCACCCATGTTCAAGACATTGCTCAGGCGCGGCTGCCTGGCCGCAGCGCTCTGGATGTCGTTCACCGGAGCCGCGATGGCCGCGGTGGACGTCAATTCGGCGGACGCTTCAGCCCTGACCTCGGTGAAAGGCATCGGGCCCGCAACGGCCAAGAACATCATTGACGAGCGCACCAAGCATGGCCCCTACAAGAGCGCGGACGATCTTGCCGAGCGCGTCAGCGGCGTCGGCACCAAGTCGGTAGCCCGCATGCAGGAGGCCGGCCTGACGATCGGTGCGAAGGCCGCGCCGGCAGCGGCTCCCGCCGGCGCGGCGGCTGTCTCTCGGCCCGCCAAGCGCTGATATGGCAAGGCGCCGCCGGTGCAAGGGAAGGGCACCGCGGCGCCATGGTCCTGTTGCTTCGAGTCCGATCCATCCGGTTCCATGTTGTGCCGTCGGTATGCACTACCTGACAGGCGCACGCTGCTTCGCTTGCAGACAGCGGCGGAGTATCATGCGGCAGCCAGCGAAGGCCACGGTATTCAGTCGGCCGCGCAAGATCCGAAAAAATCAGGCCGGGCCTGCCCTTTACCGAGGGGCCGGGGAGAGCCGGGCAGAACAACAGGGAGCATGACAATGACGAATGGCGAGGACGCAGGGTTTCTGCCGAAGTGGCGGTTGAAGACGGAAGGGGTTATCGGTCCGGATGAGCGCCTGCCTGCGGGGCAGACCGTGCTTGCCGGCATCCAGCATGTGGTGGCGATGTTCGGCTCCACGGCGATCGCGCCGATCCTGATGGGCTTCAATCCAAATATCGCCATCCTGTTCTCGGGCATCGGCACGCTCATCTTCTTCCTGTGCGTGCGCGGTCGGGTGCCGAGCTATCTCGGCTCCAGCTTTGCGTTCATCGCCGTCGTGATCGCGGCCACGGGTTACGCAGGAAGCGGGCCCAATGCCAATATCCCGGTGGCCCTGGGCGGCATCATTGCCGCTGGCGCGCTGTACACGGTCATCGGGCTCGTTGTGCAGGCGGTTGGCTATGGCTGGGTCGAGCGGTTGATGCCGCCTGTAGTGACCGGCGCGATCGTTGCGGCCATCGGGCTGAACCTGGCCCCAGTCGCTGTCAAGGCGGTGAGCGGCTCCTCGTTCGACACCTGGGTTGGCCTTCTGACCGTGCTGGCTGTCGGGCTGGTGGCGGTTCGGGCGCCGGGCATGATCGGACGCCTGCCGGTGCTGATCGGGGGCCTGTTTGGCTACCTGATTTACTATGCCGGCGCGAACCAGATGGGTCTTGGCAAGCCGATCGATTTCTCGGGCGTGGCAGCCGCGAGCTGGTTCGGGCTGCCGTCGTTCGCCTCGCCGGTGTTCCAGGCCAGCGCCATGCTGCTGATCGCCCCGGTGGCCATCGTGCTGGTGGCGGAGAACCTGGGCCACATCAAGGCCATCGGCGTGATGACCGGGCGCAACCTGGATCCGTACATCGGCCGCGCCTTCATCGGCGACGGCATCGCGACCATGCTGTCGGCCAGCGGCGGCGGCACGGGCGTCACCACGTATGCCGAGAACATGGGCGTGATGGCCGTTACCAAGATCTATTCGACGCTGATCTTTGTCGTGGCGGCCGTGGTCGCCATCGTGCTTGGTTTCTCGCCAAAGTTCGGCGCACTGATCCTGACCATCCCGGGCCCGGTCATTGGCGGACTGACCATCGTGGTGTTCGGCCTGATTGCCGCTACGGCTGGCCGTATCTGGGTCCAGAACCACGTGGACTTCTCGAGTTCGCGTAACCTCATCACGGTTGGTGCCACGCTGACCGTGGCTGCGGGCGACCTGACCCTGAAGCTTGGTGGCATGACGCTCGGGGGCATCGGCACCGCAACCTTTGGCTGCATCCTGCTCTATCACCTGCTGGGCGAAGGCAACAAGGAAGCGTAAGCCTGTGCGGCCCTGCCGGGAGTGGGCCCAACCGGCCCCTCCGGCGCGTGTCGGGGCCCTGGTTTACAATGTGCGGGACCAATTCCACCCCGCACCATGGCCTACAAGACAATCGAAGACACCATCGGCAATACGCCGCTGGTCAGACTGCAGCGCATTCCCGGTGCCGCCAACGACGCGCGCGGCAATGTCATCCTGGGCAAGCTAGAGGGCAACAACCCGGCCGGATCGGTCAAGGATCGGCCGGCAGTCTCGATGATTGCCCGCGCGGAGGCACGTGGCCGCATCAAGCCCGGCGATACGCTGATCGAATCCACGTCCGGCAACACTGGCATCGCGCTCGCCATGGCTGCGGCAATCCGCGGCTACAAGATGGTGCTGATCATGCCGGAAGACCTGAGCCTGGAGCGCCGCCAGAGCATGGCGGCCTATGGTGCGGAGATCATCCTGACGCCGGTGAAGGGCGGCATGGAGTACGCGCGTGACCTGGCGGATTCCATGGAGCGCGACGGCAAGGGCGTCATCCTGGACCAGTTCTCCAATCCGGACAATCCGCTGGCCCACTACGAAACGACCGGGCCGGAGATCTGGCGCGATACCGAAGGCCGGATCACGCATTTCGTTTCGGCGATGGGTACGACGGGCACCATCACGGGTGTCTCGCGTTACCTGAAAGAGCAGAATCCCGCCATTGAGATCATCGGCGCGCAGCCGGAGGAAGGCTCGCGCATTCCCGGTATTCGCAAATGGCCGGAGGCCTACCTGCCGAAGATCTATGACCCCAAGTATGTGGATCGCACCGAGCCTGTCAGCCAGGCCGATGCGGAACATATGGCGCGCCGCATGGCGAGTGAGGAGGGCATTTTTTCCGGTATCTCGGCTGCGGGCGCACTGTGCGTGGCCATGCGCGTTGCCGAGGAAGTGGAAAACGCGACAATCGTTTTCGTCGTCTGCGACCGCGGGGACCGGTATCTGTCCACCGGCGTATTTCCCGCCTGAGAGGCTTGCCCCAAGGCGACGTGCGCTTCCGCGCGTCGAAGCATTCGGCGACCGGCCTTGCCAGTGGCCGAATGTTGATCCGCGAGCCTCGTTGGTCTCGTTGGTCTCGTTGGTCTATGCAGCGGCCTTGTCCCGGATCCAGCCCTCGACCACCCCCAGGACGGACTCCGGAGTGATCCGGTACATGCAATCGCAGGTCACCGTCTCCAGCTTCGCGCAATCGGTACAGCTCTTATCCTCGACCAAGTTCTGGGCTCGATTTCCCAGCGCCGCCCACCGGCCAGGATGCATCGGACGCGTGGGCGGGAACAGCCCCAGCGTGCGCTGTCCAATCGCCGCCGACAGGTGCAGCGGCCCGGTGCCGCTCGCAATCAGGCCGTCAGCCTGATGAATGAAGGTCGTGAGTTGGCCAAGCGTTTGCGTACCGCACAGGCTGGTCACGTTTGGCTGTGACAGCAGCGCGCTGCCGTTGGCCTTCAGCCACTCTCCTTCCTTCGCGCTGCCCGACAACCAGAGATGGACGTCCTTTCTGGCCGACAGCATCGTGGCGAGCCTGGCGTAGTACTCGATCGGCCATTCGCGGCCATGGCCGTTCGACTTGGTATGCAGAACCAGGTTGAACGCATAGCGGCCCTGCATTTCGGCAATGGCGGTGTCCGCCGGAATGTCAAAGTGGTACAGCCCGGGAATTTCCTCCAGGGACGGCGTGCTGCGGCTTCCGAACGGGCTCAGGAACTGAAAGTTGATCTGCGCTTCATGCTCTTCCATGATCCGCTTGCTGAAGCGCACGCGCCGGTTGCAATAGAACAGCAGGTAGAGCTTCTGGCGGGCATTGCCGATCCGGTGCCGGATGCCGGCGCGAAAGGCGGCCATGGCGAGCTTGCGATCGGGCTGCGCCAGGATGATGGTATCGATCCCCGACTTTTTCAGAAATTCGACCGGCGCATCGGCCATGCTTTCCAGTTCGATGACTTCATCGATATCGGTGCAGAAACGGACCAGCGGCGCGGCATAGGCACGGCAAAGAAAGCTGATCTTTGCATTCGGGTTCAATTGCCTCAGTCGGGCGACCATGGGCAAAGTCAGTACTATGTCGCCGATATTGTCGGTGCGGCTGACCAGTATGTGTTTGCTTCGAATTGCCATTTATCTTCGATGTGAGAGCAGGGGGATGTCATGCCATCGGGGCATTACCGCCGCGCCCGCTTGCGCAAATACCGCACATACCACTTCAGGCTTTCCACGGGTTTCCCCTGGCGGAACATGAAGCGCGAATGCATGCGCATTTCCTTGGTGTTTCTCGGCTCCGGATCGAGCGGCTTGTCGTGCCACGGTGACAAGGCCAGATACTTGCGGAACAGGGTTCGCGCTTCGTGGCCACTCCAATCCGCCCACGGTTTGACCGAGCCAGCGAAATGGATAAAGACGGCCTTGCCGACCGGACGCATCGCGAAGCTGTTGACGTTCAGGTCGTGGATCAGGTCGTACAGGTAGTTCCAGCGCGGCGATATATACCGCGCGCGGCCATTGAGCACTTTATTGAGCGCGTCCTGGTCGTTGAAACGCATGTCGGTGCTGGTATCGAGCAAGGCTTCCAGCGTCTGCGGCGTAATGTTTTCCGCCAGCCACTTCTCGATATTCATGAACAGCACGCCGCCGTTGAAGTACTCCTCGCGGGCCAGGCCAAGCGCGGCAACGCGGCGGCGCAGCGTGACCGGGGCATCCGGCACCACGACCGCGATATCGCTGCTGATGTCCATGTCGACCAACTCATCGAGGCGGCCGACACACAGGATATCGGCATCCAGGTACAGCACGCGCCCGGTCTGGCCGCGCAGTACCTCGGGGATCACCAGGCGCGTGAAAATCGACAGCGAATAGTGCGAATGGCCAAGGAAATGCGAGAACTGCGTGAACGACGCCAGGTCGAGCAGATGCAGCTGCGTGCTGACCGGATACATTTCTTCCAGCTGCTTCAGGCGGCGCTGGTTATCTTCCAGCGCCGAGAACGTCAGCACATGGAATGTGAAATGCTGCCCCGGGTTGTTGTCGATGATCGAGGCGATCGTCGCGCCCATCGGCCGGAAGTAGTTGTCATCGACGCAGAAGGCGATATGGAACGAAGGCTTGCCGTTGGTGCCCGTCATCGGCGCGGGCGCGGTGCTGGTGGACGAGGTCAGGTTCATTGCATGGCCTTCATGACTTGTTCGACGGTGACGGCCTTGACCCAGTCCCGTCGGTTGGGGGCGGTGATGACCGTGCTGTGGTCGCGGTCGATCGGCACCCATTCCGGGTTTTTCTGGCGCATCAGTGCGATGACCGGCACATGCACGGCATTGGCCAGGTGCATCACCGCCGTTTCCACCGAGATGATCAGGTCGCATTGCGCCAGGATGGCTGGCAGCTGGAAGAAGTTGTCTTCGGCGCTGAACAGCTCGGTGCGCGCGAGGGCGTATCCGCCGATGACTTCGCGCGCATGGGCCAGCTCCTGCGGCACGGCATTGACAATAAAGCAGCTGTCGCGCCAGTGCGGCTGCTGCTGCATGCCCTGGATCAGGGCTGCGACCTGTTCCAGCGACCAGCAGCGCTTCTTCGTCTTGGCATAGGGGTTGATGAAGACCAGCTTCCCCTGGCGCGGGGCAAAGCCCCAGGCGGCCAGCGTTTCCTGCGCATACTGTTGCCATCGCGCGGGAATGTCGACAAACGGAAAGCGCTCCGCTGCGCTGACTTCCAGTCCGCTGATCTGTCGGAACCAGTGGGCGTACACGTCGCTGATGTGCCGCGGCGCGGACCGGTCGACCTTGTACGGCGGAATCGATGCATCGAGCTTGCGGTAGGCAAGCAAGTGGTGCGGCTGATAGAAACGGACCGGCCGCGTCATGCCGACCACGAAGCCGTCCGGGCTGATCGTGCGCGCCAGGTCTGCGTACTGGTGCGGGCGCAGCGTCGCCAGCGACACCACGATCGGGTAGTGCTCCTGGCGGGCCTCGCGAATCGATTCTTCGTAGAGTTCCGGGCTGTACGTGCGCGCATAGATCTTGCTGAAGAACGGGCACGCGGCAACCCAGTCGTAGAGCGAGTACTTGCGGAGATATTCCCAGGCCTTGGTATCGCTGGTGCGACGGACTTCATCGACCCAGAGATGGATTTCCAGGTGCGGGTTTGCCTGCGCGAAGGCTTTGAAGAAGTTTTGCAGATAGGTGAAGTCGCCCAGGGCAAGGTGGGCGATAAACAGTATCTTTTTCGACTGCTTCAGTAAATCTGCGGGAATCAGGGTCTGGGATGGTGTCACGAATGGCTCGCGGGAAGTCACGTGGCGTCAGGCCGCTATTGTAAGGGAGCGCAACGGTTGGCCCGGAAATTGCGGTGGCTTTTGGTTCACAATTCGTGGGCGCAATGAATTGGCCCGCCAGCAACAGGCTGGCGGGCCGCAATGTACGTCGGTTGCCTGGGGCCTCAGCCCATCGCGGCCTTGACGGCTTCGCCCAGCTGATACACCGCCAGCGCGTAGAAAAAACTGCGGTTGTAGCGGGTCAGCACATAAAAATTGCGCAGGCCGATCATGTACTCGGTGGGCTGGTCGGGCGTAGGCAGATCGACCACCAGGACGCCGGTCTCGCCTTCACGGACCGCGTCGATGGGCTCATCGAGCCTCAGGCCGGCCTTGGTCAACTGGTTCAGCGTGCGCGTCGGCCAGGGTTCGCCGTCCGCGGCCGCGGCTGCGATGCCGCGGCTGCCCTCATCGGGCGCCAGTCGCCAGACCACGGGCCGGCCTGCTTCCCAGCCATGCAGCTGGAGAAAGCGGCCGACGCTGCCGATCGCGTCCGCGGGGCTGTTGCGCAGGTCGATACGACCGTTGCCGTCATAGTCGGTCGCGTACTCGCGCAGGCTGGTCGGCATGAACTGCGGGATGCCGATGGCGCCCGCGTAGGAGCCGAGCACCGAAAAGACGTCGGTGCGGGTGTCGCGGCACCACAGCAGGTAGTCCGCAAGCTGGTTGCGGAACAGTGTCGTCCTGGCGTCGCGGTTGGGCGTGGATGGGTAATCGAAGGCCAGCGTCGAGAGCGAGTCGATCACGCGGAACGTGCCCATGTCGCGTCCGTAGATGGTCTCGACGCCGATGATGCCGACGATGACGGAGGCCGGCACGCCGAACTCCGCTTCGGCGCGGCGCAGCGTGTCGCGGTTCTCCTGCCAGAAGCGCACGCCCGCGTTGATGCGGATCGGCTCGATAAAGCGCGAGCGATAGGCGCGCCAGCTTTTGCGCCCTGGCGTGGCCGGCGGCAGGATCAGCCGTGCCACGGTAGCGGAATAGACGGCTTGTCCGAACCAGTTTTCCAGCGCGCCGCGGTCAAAGCCGTGGCGGGTCACCATGTCGTCGATGAAGGCCCGCGTTTGTGCATTGTCGCGATAGCGTCCGGGTTCGATTTCTTCTTCCCGGACGCTCACGCGGCGCTTGCCGGCGGCGAGGAGGTTGGGCGAGAGGCCGCAGAGTCCCAGTGCGGCAGCGGAGAGCGCGGCGCCCAGCAACGGGCGGCGCAATGAACGCTGGGTGTCGGTCATGGTGTCCTTAGCAAGTCGCAGCGAGTATAGCGGATGGCACTCCGCTATTCCCCGCGAATGCGGCACCGCGACAGGTCTGGCGCGGCGCTGGCGGCCTTGTCCTGTGCTAACGTAACGTTTGGAGACAAAACACGAAGATAAGACATGCCGACGGGCTATTACACGCATCCGGAGTTCCTGCGGCACGAGATGGGTCATTTCCATCCCGAGTGCCCGGAACGCCTGCAGGCGATCGAGGATCACCTGATTTCCCACGGCATGGACGGTCTGCTGGAACGCCGCGAGGCGATGCCGGCCACCCGCGAGCAGATCGAACGCGTGCACGGGGCCGACTATGTCGATTCGCTGGAGCGCGCCAGCCCGGCCAGCGGCTACTACCCGATCGACCCCGACACCTCGATGAACTCGCATACGCTGGCTGCGGCAAAGCTGGCGGCGGGCGCGGCGGTCGCGGCGACCGACGCCGTGATGGCGGGCGAGGTGGAAAACGCATTCTGCTGCGTGCGCCCGCCCGGACACCACGCCGAGCCCGACCGCGCCATGGGTTTCTGCTTCTTCAACAACGTGGCGGTCGCCGCGCGCCATGCGCTGGCGGCGCACGGGCTCGAACGCGTGGCGATCGTCGACTTCGACGTCCATCACGGCAATGGCACCGAGGCCGCATTCCGCGGCGACCCGCGCGTGCTGATGTGCAGCTTTTTCCAGCACCCGTTCTATCCCTATAGCGGCACCGAGCATATCGCCACCAATATGGCGAACATCCCGTTGCCGGCCTATACCAACGGGCTGGCCGTGCGCGAAGTGGTCGAGACCATATGGCTGCCGCGCCTGAATGAATTCCGTCCGCAGATGGTGTTTATCTCCGCCGGCTTCGACGCACACCGCGAGGATGACCTCGGCCAGATGGGCCTGGTCGAGCAGGACTACGCCTGGATTACCGGCCAGCTCATCGATGTGGCGCGCGCCCACGCAAACGGGCGCATCGTCAGTTGCCTGGAGGGTGGCTACAACCTGAGTGCGCTGGGGCGCAGCGTCCTGGCGCACCTGAAAGTGCTGCTGGAACGATAAGGAGGATAGCCTGGCATGGCCGATACCGATCCGCGCGTGAGCGCGCTGCTGACCGAGTCCCGCGACGCGCAGGGCGTTGCCCGGCTGACCATGAACCGCCCGGAGGCGTTCAACGCGCTGTCCGAGGGCTTGCTGGACGAACTGACGGGTGCCTTTGCCCGATTGTCCGCCGATGGCACCGTGCGCGTCGTGGTGCTGGCCGGGGCGGGGAAGGCCTTCTGCGCAGGACACGACCTGCGCGAAATGCGCGCCGAACCTTCGCACGATTACTACCGGCGCCTGTTCGACCGCTGCACGCGCATGATGATGGCGATCCACAAGATGCCGCAGCCGGTCATCGCGCGAGTCCACGGCATCGCGACCGCGGCGGGTTGCCAACTGGTGGCCATGTGCGACCTGGCGGTGGCCGCCGACGATGCGCGCTTTGCCGTGTCCGGCGTCAATCTCGGCTTGTTCTGTTCCACGCCGGGCGTGGCCTTGTCGCGCAACCTGTCGCGCAAGCAGGCCATGGAAATGCTGCTAACGGGCGACATGATCGATGCGGCCACCGCGTGCGCCCGCGGCCTGATTAACCGTGCCGTGCCCCTGGCACAGTTGGATGAAGAGGTGGCGCGCCTGGCCGCGAGCGTCTGCGCCAAGCCGGCGGCGGCCGTGGCGGCGGGCAAAGGGCTGTTCTACCGGCAACTCGAAATGGGCATCGAGGCGGCGTACCAGCTGGCCGGACAAACCATGGCGTGCAACATGATGGACGATTCGGCGCTGGAGGGCGTTCAGGCTTTCCTGGATAAGCGTCCACCGGATTGGCGTGCCCCGTAAGGCATATTTAACGCCCTATATACCGTGGGCGCATAAGGGAATCGGCAAAAATTCGTTTAGGGTATGAAGCGAATCGCTTAAAATGCTCGCTTCATAAAAATAACGTGCGGCAACAGCGCTGGAGATTTTCTCGCCTGTTGCCGTTTTCTTTTGGTCAATCCCATGATCGAACTGCAAGGACTCTCGCAGCGCTTCCCCGGCGGATCGGGTGAAGTGCATGCATTGCGGGACGTCAGCCTGTCCATCGGGGCGGGCGAGGTCTTCGGCATTATCGGCCGCAGCGGCGCGGGCAAGAGCACGCTGGTACGCGCCATCAACCTGCTCAACCGCCCCACCAGCGGACGCGTGATCGTCGCCGGCCAGGACCTGACCGCGCTGGACAACGGCGCGCTGCGCCTGGCGCGACGCGAGATCGGCATGATCTTCCAGCACTTCAACCTGCTGTCGTCGCGCACCGTGTTCCAGAACGTGGCACTGCCGCTGGAGTTGGCGGGCAAGTCGAAGTCGGAAATCGAGGGCACCGTGCTGCCGCTGCTCGAACTGGTCGGGCTTTCAGCATTGAAGGACCGCTATCCGGCGCAGATCTCCGGTGGTCAGAAGCAGCGCGTGGGCATTGCGCGCGCGCTGGCGAGCAAGCCCAAGGTGCTGCTGTCGGACGAGGCGACCTCCGCGCTCGACCCCGAAACCACCCGCTCGATCCTTGACCTGCTCAAGCAGATCAACCGTGAACTGGGCCTGACCATCGTGATGATCACGCACCAGATGGAGGTGATCAAGCAGGTCTGCGATCGCGTGGCGGTGCTGGAAGCCGGCCGCGTGGTGGAAGAAGGGCGCGTGATCGACGTGTTCCTGCGTCCCCGGCATGAAGTCACGCGCGCGATGATCGGCGACGTGATTGCGCAGGAGCTGCCCGAGAGCGTGCTCAAGCGCGTGGAAAGCCGGCTGGGCAACGGGCGCGATCATGTCTACCGACTGGCCTTTACCGGCGAGGGCGTGGACCAGCCGGTGCTGGCGCAGGCCATTCGCCGCTATGGGCTCGATTTCAACATCCTGCACGGCCATATCGATGAAATCCAGGGACAGGCCTTCGGCTCCCTGGCGATCATGGCGACTGGCGAACTGGCCGACGTGAAGGCGGCAATGGAATACCTGCAGCAACAGGGCGTGGTGGTCGAGGAGATCGAACATGTTGTCTGAGATGTTTGACCTGTTCCTCACGTCGTTCAACGAAACGCTGCTGATGGTGGCGATCTCCGGCGTGGTCGGCTCGCTGCTGGGCGTGCCCTTGGGCGTGCTGCTGCACCTGACCAATCGTGGTGGCGTGCTGTCGCATCCGCTGTTCAACCGCACCATCGGCGTGGTCGTCAACGCGGTGCGTTCGATCCCGTTCATCATCCTGCTGGTGGTAGTGATCCCGTTCACGCGCGTGATCGTGGGTTCGTCGATCGGCACCACGGCCGCCATCGTGCCGCTGACCATCGCGGCGATCCCGTTCATTGCGCGCCTGGTGGAAAGCGCGCTGCGCGAGGTCGACAAGGGCCTGGTCGAGGCGGCGCAGTCGATGGGCGCCACCACCGGACAGATCGTCTGGAAGGTGCTGCTGCCCGAGGCAATGCCCGGCATCGTCGCCGGCCTGACCATCACCTTCGTGAGCCTGGTCGGTTATTCGGCCATGGCGGGCGCGATCGGCGGTGGCGGCCTGGGCGACCTGGGCATCCGCTATGGCTACCAGCGCTACATCACCGAGGTGATGGTCGCGGTGGTCGTGATCCTGATCATCTTCGTGCAGGCCGTGCAGAGCTTTGGCGACTGGCTGGTCCGGCGCATCAGCCATCGCTGATCGGCACCAGAGTCGATTCACCGGCAACCAAACAGGCTGTGTCGCATCCGCGGTCAGCCGGCTACTTGAGAAAGAAGGCAAGACATGCAACGTCGCAACCTGCTGCAATGGATTCTCGGCGCCGCCCTCGGCGCCACACTGGCCACGGGCGCCATGGCCCAGGACAAGCCGATCAAGATCGGCGTCACCGGCGGCCCGCACGCGCAGATCATGGAGCAGGTCAAGAAGGTCGCGGCCAAGGATGGCCTCAACATCCAGGTGATTGAATTCAGCGACTACGTGCAGCCCAATGCCGCGCTGGCCGCTGGCGACCTGGATGCCAACAGCTACCAGCACCTGCCGTATCTCGAAGCCCAGATGAAGGACCGCGGCTACAAGTTCACGCATATCGCCTTCACGGTCACGTTCCCGATGGGCGTGTATTCCAAGAAGATCAAGTCGCTGGACCAGCTCAAGGCCGGCGCGCGCGTCGGCGTGCCGAACGATCCGACCAACGGCGGCCGCGGCCTGCTGCTGCTGCAGAGCAAGGGCCTGATCAAGCTCAAGCCGAATGCCGGCCTGAAGGCAACGCCGCTGGATATCGTCGAGAACCCGAAGAAGCTCCGCATTGTCGAGCTGGACGCCGCGCAACTGCCGCGCTCGCTCGATGACCTGGACGCCGCCGCGATCAATGGCAACTATGCGGAATCGGCGGGTTTGTCGCCCACACGTGATGCAATCGCCATGGAAGGCCCGAAGGGTCCCTATGCGAACCTGATCGCGATCCGCGAGGCCGACAAGAACAAGCCCTGGGTCGCCAAGCTGGTGAAGGCCTACCAGTCGCCGGAAATCAAGCAATACATCACTTCCACCTTCAAGGATTCGGTGATTACGGCCTGGTAAGTCGGGGACTTCATCCAAATCGACGATGTGCGTGCCGCCCGGGTGGCGGCACAATCACCAGCGTGCAAAAGGCCTGCCGGGCTATGCCCGGCAAAATTTTGCCGATAAAATAGTACGATCGTTCGAAAAATATGAGAGCCGCCAACCCGGTGGTTATAATGACGAGCGGACAAATTTCTGACTATCAGCTATCAGTGGAGTGAGCGCATGAAAGTACTCGTCGCAGTCAAGCGGGTGGTGGATTACAACGTGAAGGTGCGGGTGAAGGCCGACGGCACCGGCGTGGATCTGGCCAATGTCAAGATGAGCATGAACCCGTTCGACGAAATCGCCGTCGAAGAGGCCGTGCGCCTTAAGGAAGCGGGCGTTGCCACCGAAGTCATCGCCGTGTCGTGCGGCGTGGCGCAGTGCCAGGAAACCCTGCGCACCGCCATGGCGATCGGTGCCGACCGCGGCATCCTGGTGGAATCGAACGAAGACCTGCAGCCGCTGGCCGTGGCCAAGCTGCTCAAGGCCCTGATCGACAAGGAGCAGCCGCAACTGGTGATCCTGGGCAAGCAGGCCATCGACGACGACTCGAACCAGACCGGTCAGATGGTGGCCGCGCTGGCAGGCCTGCCGCAGGCGACCTTCGCCTCGAAGGTGGTCGTGGCTGACGGCAAGGCATCGGTGACCCGTGAAGTCGACGGCGGTCTCGAAACCCTGTCGCTGAAGCTGCCGGCCGTGGTGACGACCGACCTGCGCCTGAACGAGCCGCGCTACGTCACGCTGCCGAACATCATGAAGGCCAAGAAGAAGCCGCTCGATACCGTCAAGCCGGAAGACCTCGGCGTGGACGTCAAGCCGCGCCTGTCGACCCTGAAGGTGGTCGAGCCTGCCAAGCGCAGCGCGGGTGTGATGGTGCCGGACGTTGCGACGCTGGTGCAGAAGCTGAAGAACGAAGCCAAAGTTATCTGAGCGCGGGGAGATAGAACATGACTGCACTCGTCATTGCTGAACACGACAATCAATCGATCAAGGCCGCCACGCTGAACACCGTGACGGCAGCTGCCCAATGCGGCGGCGATGTCCACGTGCTGGTGGCTGGCGCCAACGCCGCCGCCGCTGCCGCCGCCGCCGCGAAGATCGCCGGCGTGTCGAAGGTGCTGCTGGCCGACGCCGCCTACTTCGGCGACGGCCTGGCCGAGAACGTGGCCGAGCAGGCGCTGGCCATCGCCAACGACTACAGCCACATCCTGGCTCCCGCCACCCCGTACGGCAAGAACATCCTGCCGCGCGTGGCCGCCAAGCTGGACGTGGCGCAGATCTCGGAAATCTCCAAGGTCGACGCCCCGGACACGTTCGAGCGTCCGATCTACGCTGGCAACGCCATCGCCACCGTGAAGTCGTCGGACAAGATCAAGGTCATCACCGTGCGCGGTACGGCCTTTGACGCCGCTGCCGCCGAAGGCGGTTCGGCCGCCGTGGAAAACCTGCCGGCCGTGGCCGACGCAGGCGTGTCGCAGTTTGTTTCGCGCGAGGTGGCCAAGAACGACCGTCCGGAACTGACCGCCGCCAAGGTGATCGTCTCGGGTGGCCGTGGCGTGGGCTCGGGCGAGAACTACACCAAGGTGCTGACGCCGCTGGCCGACAAGCTGGGCGCCGCGCTGGGCGCTTCGCGCGCGGCCGTGGACGCCGGCTTCGTGCCGAACGACTACCAGGTCGGCCAGACCGGCAAGATCGTCGCGCCGCAGCTGTACATCGCCGTCGGTATCTCGGGCGCGATCCAGCACCTGGCCGGCATGAAGGACTCCAAGGTGATCGTTGCGATCAACAAGGACGCCGAAGCCCCGATCTTCTCGGTGGCGGACTACGGCCTGGTTGGTGACCTGAACACCGTGGTGCCGGAGCTGGTTGCCGCACTGGGCTGATGCATCGCCGGCTGCCTTGCGGCCGGCCCTGTAAAGATGCTGCATAAGCCGTTCCGGGCCTGTCCCGCGAACGGCTTTTTCATACACGTTTGGAGACATCGATGACCTACCGCGCACCGCTCAAGGACATGCTGTTCGTGATGAACGAGCTGGCGGGGCTGGAAGCCGTCAGCCAGTTGCCGGGCTTCGAGGAAGCCACGCCGGAAACCGCCCAGGCTGTACTGGAAGAGGCCGCCAAGTTCAACGAGCAGGTGGTAGCGCCGCTGAACCGCGCCGGCGACCTGGACCCGAGCAGTTGGAAAGACGGCGTGGTCACTACCACCCCGGGCTTCAAGGAAGCGTTCCGTCAGTTTGCCGAGGCTGGCTGGCAAGGCGTGCAGCATCCGCAGGAATTCGAAGGCCAGGGCCTGCCCAAACTGATTGGCACGCCCTGCAACGAAATGCTCAACAGCGCGAACCTGTCGTTCTCGCTGTGTCCGCTGCTGACGGACGGCGCCATCGAGGCGCTGCTGACGGCCGGCTCCGATGCGCAGAAGGCCACCTACCTGCCCAAGCTGATCTCCGGCGCGTGGACTGGCACCATGAACCTGACCGAGCCGCAGGCCGGTTCGGACCTGGCTGCGGTGCGCACGCGTGCAGAGCCGCAGGGCGACGGTACCTTCAAGATTTTCGGCACCAAGATCTTCATTACCTACGGCGAGCACGACATGGCGGACAACATCGTCCACCTGGTGCTGGCTCGCACGCCGAATGCGCCGGAAGGCGTGAAGGGCATCTCGCTCTTCATCGTGCCGAAGTTCCTGGTCAACGCGGACGGCTCTACGGGCGCGCGCAACGACGTGCATTGCGTGTCGATCGAACACAAGCTGGGCATCAAGGCCAGCCCGACCGCGGTGCTGCAGTTCGGCGACCACGGCGGTGCCATCGGCACGCTGGTGGGCGAAGAGAATCGCGGCCTCGAGTACATGTTCATCATGATGAACTCGGCGCGTTTCGCGGTCGGCATGCAGGGCATTGCCATTTCCGAGCGGGCCTACCAGCAGGCCGTGGGCTATGCTCGCGAACGCGTGCAGAGCCGCCCGGTCGATGGTTCGGCGCGCGAGGCGGTGACGATCATCCACCATCCGGATGTCAAGCGCATGCTGATGACCATGCGCAGCCTGATCGAAAGCGCGCGTTCCGTGGCCTACGTGGCTGCCGCCATCAGCGATGCGGCGCATAACCATCCGGACGAGGCGGTGCGCAAGCAGAACCAGGCCGTCTACGAGTTCCTGGTGCCGATCGTGAAGGGCTGGAGCACCGAGATGTCGATCGATGTGACGAGCCTTGGCGTGCAGGTGCACGGTGGCATGGGCTTCATCGAGGAAACCGGTGCGGCACAGCATTACCGGGATTCGCGCATCCTGGCGATCTACGAAGGCACCACCGCCATCCAGGCGAATGACCTGGTCGGCCGCAAGACGGTGCGTGACGGTGGCGCGGTGGCGCGTAGTCTCTGCGCCGGCATCGCCGAAACCGAAGCCGCACTGGGCAAGCACGGCGGCGCGGCCTTCATGGCAGTGCAGGCGCAACTGGCCAAGGGCCGTGCAGCGCTCGAAGCCGTGGTGGCGTTCGTCGTCGCCAATACCAAGTCGGACCCGAACGCGGTGTTCGCGGGCAGCGTGCCTTACCTGAAGCTGTGCGGCATTGTGTTCTCGGGCTGGCAGCTTGGCCGCGCGATGCTGGCGGCGGACGCGAAGCGTGCGGCAGATCCGGGCTTCCATGATGCCAAGATTGCCACAGCGCATTTCTTCGCCGAGCATGTCTTGTCGCAAGCGTCGGGGTTGCGCGATGCCATCGTCGCGGGCTCTGCGCCGGTGAATGCCGTTTCGCCTGAGCAGTTCTGATTCGGCGTTTTCCGGCATACAAAAAAGGGCGGCCTGTCGGGCCGCCCTTTTTTGCTGATATGTCCGGCCCGGTCAGGCCGTCGCGGGACGCGGCATGCCGTGCGTGCGAGCCGGCTTCAGGTACCGTGCCACCGACAGGTCGTCCGCGCGGATCGCGGGGGACTTGCCCGAGACCAGATCCGACAGCAGCTTGCCCGAGCCGCAGGCCATGGTCCAGCCAAGCGTGCCGTGGCCCGTATTGAGCCAGAGGCCGCGTACCTGGGTCGGGCCGACGATGGGCGTGCCGTCCGGCGTCATCGGACGCAGGCCGGTCCAGAAGGTGGCCTCGCTGACATCGCCGGCGCCCGGGAACAGGTCGGTGACCACGTGTTCCAGCGTGCGGCGCTTAGCCGGATCGAGCGAACGGTCATAGCCGACGATCTGCGCCATGCCGCCGACGCGGATGCGATCCTCGAAGCGCGTGATCGCGACCTTGTAGGTTTCGTCCAGCACGGTCGATACCGGGCTGCGCGAGGCATCTGTCATCGGCACCGTGATCGAGAAGCCCTTGAGCGGATAGACCGGCAAGTTGGACATGCCATGCAGGAACGGCTTGACGAGCTGCGTCGACCAGCTGCCCAGCGCCACGACGACGAGGTCGGCCGGCATGGGCTCGCCATCGACCACGGCGCCGGTCACGGCGTCGCCTTGGGTCATCAGGTTGTTGATCGAGCGGTTGTAGAGGAATTTCACGCCCAGCGACTCGGCCATGGCTGCCAGGCGTCCGGTAAACATCTGGCAGTCGCCGGTTTCGTCGTTGGGGAGGCGCAGGCCGCCGCTCAGCTTGTGGCTGACGGCGGCCAGCGCCGGTTCGCTCGCGGCGAGTTCCTCGCGCGAAAGCAACTGGTAGGGCACGCCGGCTTCCTCGAGTACGGCGATGTCCTTCGCCGCGCCATCGAGTTGGCCCTGCGTACGGAACACTTGCAGCGTGCCTTGCTGGCGTCCTTCATAGGCAATGCCGGTCTGGGCGCGCAGGTCGCGGATGCAATCGCGGCTGTATTCGGCCAGCCGCACCATGCGTTCCTTGTTGACGGCGTAGCGCTCGGCGCTGCAGTTCTGCAGCATCTGCCACATCCATTGCAACTGGAACAGGGTCCCGTCAGGGCGAATGCTCAGCGGCGCGTGTTCCTGGAACATCCACTTGATGGCTTTGAGCGGCACGCCCGGAGCGGCCCACGGCGATGCGTATCCCGGCGAGATCTGCCCGGCATTGGCAAAGCTGGTGCCGAGCGCTGGGCCAGCTTCGCGGTCCACAACCGTTACTTCATGACCGGCTTTGGCCAGATACCACGCACTGGTGACGCCGATGACGCCACTGCCAAGTACGAGAACGCGCATGTTTCGGGGGCTCCTAACCAGGATGTCAGGGTATTGAAGGATTTGTCTCTATACTATTGAATATAACCCAGTCATAGTTTTCGAATTTCTTAGAAAAACAGGAATAACTCATGAGAACCAGTCGCCAGCCGGTGCGTGCCCTCGACCGCCTCGACCGCAAGATCCTGATGCTGCTGCAGGCGGATGGCCGGATGTCGATGAAAGACCTCGCCGAGGCGGTCGGGCTGACCATCACGCCGTGCATCGAGCGGGTCAAGCGCCTGGAGCGCGATGGTGTCATCATGGGCTACTACGCGCGGCTGAATCCGGGCTTGCTCGGCAGCGCGCTGCTGGTGTTCGTCGAGATCTCGCTCGGGAACAAGTCGGGCAATATGTTCGAGCAGTTCCGCCGCGAAGTCCTGCGGATTCCGGAGGTGCTGGAGTGCCATCTGGTCTCGGGCGACTTCGATTATCTGATCAAGGCGCGCATCCGCGAGATCGGCGAATATCGGCGCCTGCTCGGCGATATCCTGCTGCAGTTGCCGGGCGCCGCGCAGTCAAAGAGCTACGTAGTGATGGAAGAGATCAAGGAGACACTGGCCATTTCCGTGGAGGAGAAGGCGCAGCCAGCCTGACGATGAGACGTTTCCCGCCGGATTCCGCCCCCGATCCGCACGGTGCATTGCGCCGCGAACGCGACGCCGAGGATGCGAGCGCCACGGCCGGCGTTCGTCCGCCAGTGGCGCGCAAGGGGCGGGGCGCGGTCAGCAATATCCAGGGCCGGTTCGAACGGGACCAGCGCGAGCCGTTCGATGACGGCTGGGGAGCGTCCGGCAACGACGAAAGCGCCGGCGAGTCCGCCGGCACGGGGAAAGAAGCGGCGACGCGCAGGCCCGTCATTCCAATCGTCCCGGTTGACACCGCGCCGCTTGCGCCGCTGCGCACCGAAGTCACGATCGAGCGCGCGCGCTTGGTCCTCACGCACAATGCGTCTCCGGATATCCCGTTCGATGTCTCGCTGAATCCATACCGCGGCTGCGAACACGGCTGCATCTATTGCTTTGCCAGGCCCACGCACGCCTACCTGGACCTGTCGCCGGGGCTGGATTTCGAGACCCGCCTGTATGCCAAGACCAACGCTGCCGAACGGCTGCGCGCGGCGCTGATCCGGCCGGCTTACCGTTGCGAGACGATTGCGCTCGGCGTCAATACCGATGCCTACCAGCCGATCGAGCGCGAGCATCGTGTGACGCGCGGCATCCTCGAAGTGCTCAGCGCCTGCGACCATCCGGTGGCGCTGATCACGAAATCCTCGCTGATCGAGCGCGATATCGATCTGCTGGCGCCCATGGCG
Organism: Cupriavidus sp. C3SS-1; assembly: GCF_057073755.1. Taxonomy (NCBI): domain Bacteria; kingdom Pseudomonadati; phylum Pseudomonadota; class Betaproteobacteria; order Burkholderiales; family Burkholderiaceae; genus Cupriavidus; species Cupriavidus sp. C3SS-1. The sequence continues at coordinate 878,537 of NZ_CP172699.1, forward strand.
GCCAAGGGGCTCGCCGTGGCGGCCGTGACGCTGACCACGCTGGACGCTACCATCGCGCGCACCCTGGAGCCGCGCGCGGCAACGCCATCGCGGCGCCTGCGTACGATCCGCACCTTGTCGGAGGCAGGCATCCCGGTTGGCGTCAGTATCGCGCCGGTTATTCCGTTCATCACGGAGCCGGACCTGGAACGAGTGCTGGAGGCGGCGCGCCAGGCGGGTGCCGTCTATGCCAACTACATCGTGCTCAGGTTGCCGTGGGAAGTGCGCCCGCTGTTTGAGGAATGGCTGCAGGCCCATTTTCCGGACCGGGCCGAGCGGGTGATGAACCGCGTGCGTGACATGCGGGAGGGCAAAGCCTATGACGCCAGCTTTGCCACACGCATGCGCGGAACAGGGGTGTGGGCCGATCTGATGCGCCAGCGCTTCTACAAGGCGGCAGACCGGCTGGGATTCCGTTACAACCGATTCGAACTCGATACGTCGCGATTTCGCGTGCCGCCCAGTTGGACGGCCGATGCGGACGACGCGCAGGGCACCTTGTTCTGAGTGGCGGCGGTCGCTTCCTGATCGCGGATCATGCTGCTTGCCAACTCCAGCGCGGCCCTGGCGCGGGCCGGTGCCAGCCCTGAAGACAACGCGAGCCTGACTGCGATGGCCGCCAGGCGTCCCTCTTCATACGTAGGCATGTCGGTCTTGCTCCTTTGCACGGTCGGTGTCGGGGCCGGCCGGACGGATTGCCGCCGGAGGCCGGCGGTTTTTCCAGTATGGGCGATTTGCCCGGAAGGGAAACCCGTCATTGGCCACGCTTTGCGTGCGGACAAGTTCAGCAAAGATCGGGCAGCAGCCTGCGTGCCACTGGCGTCGCCGGGCAAGGACGGCTGCACGGCTGGCCGGCGTCGGCAAGCGGCTTACTGTGACAGTGCGCGCGCCGCTTCCACTTGCGACTCGAAGAAGGTCTGGAAGCTGATGGCAAGCCCGGCCATCAGCAAGCCGGTGCCGATCAGCAGCGACAGGATCACCAGGATCACCACTGGCCACCCTGAGCGCGTGGGCGTGCCATTCGGGTTGAAGCGGGCGTCCCATTTGTCATCCGGGCGCAGGCCATAGATGATCGCGGCCAGGAAGGCGCCGATCACGGAGGTGCCGCCGGCCACCGCGAAGGTCCAGTTCAACGCGGGCGATCCGGCGTCAGCCGCCATCGACGCAACGCCAACCATACCCGCAAGCATGGCCAGCAGGTGCAGCCAGCCATACTGGTCGCGCAGTCCGCCAAGGTAGAAGCGGTGCGCGCCAAGGCTGCCGAACAGGAAGGCGAGCGCCACCGTCAGCAGCTTCGATCTCGAGCGCGTGGACGGCGCGGCGGTGGGCCGGGAGGCTTGTGGCGCTTGGCTGGCTGCGGGCATGGGGAGGGCAACGTGGCGAAGGGTGCCGGCGGGCATGCCACCGGCAGCGGTCAATGGGGCGCGGCGGCAGCGGGTGCCAGCCGGGACACATTGTACGACAGGGGCATTGCCGTGGAGGCTGTCGCCCGGCTGATCTCCCCGCCTTGCAGGAGGTGCCGGGCAGAGGCAGGTCAGTTTGGTATGCCGTCCGCGCGGACGGTACGCTGCACGTTGCGGGGCAGCTTGAGGGCGACAGCCTGTGCGCGCGTTGGGGGCGCACTCAGATAGTGACCGCAGTCCCCCGGACGAGTTCCAGGGCGCTTAGCGGCCGCCTTCGCGGCCGCGGGCCTGCCAGCCCGGACCTACGCTGGCCGGGCGGTTGTCATTGCGGTTGCCGTCATTCTGGCTGGTGCGTTCCTGCGGGCGCGAACGGTTGTCGTCGCGGCCATTCGGGGCATTCGGCCTGCCGCTCAGCCGATCATCGGCGCGGGCGCGCGCTTCCATGCGGTCGATCTGTGCCTGGACGTGGTCGCGGCTCTCGGCGCGGACGCTGGCCATTTGCCAGCCGCCGGCCTGCAGACGCGGGGCATGGGCATCGGCATGCGAGCGAGGCCAGAACGTGACTTGTGCATGACTTGCGGCGACGGCGCCGATCAAGCCCGCAACGGCGAGGATGCCAGCCACCAGGTCGCGCAGGAATGAGCGGGTGAACATGCGGAATCCCAGGATCCAGACGCGCAGCGTTGTGTTTCAAAGTTGGGTTCATGGTACGCATGGGGCATCGGCCCGCCTATGCGAATCGCGTTACCGGTGTAACGGATTGTTTCGTTGCAATCAGGCGCTCCTTGGGGGATTTCAGGGGGCGTAGCGGATGCGATAAATCGCGCCTGCGTGGTCGTCGCTGACCAGCAGCGAGCCGTCCGGCGCGACCAGCACGTCCGCCGGGCGGCCCCAGGCTTTGCCGTGCTGGAGCCAGCCCTGCGCAAAGATTTCCTGGCTTGTCGCCTTGCCCTGCGCGTCCAGTGTCACGCGCACGACCCGGTAGCCGATGGGCTCGCTGCGGTTCCAGCTGCCGTGCTCGGCAATGAAGATGTTGTTCCGGTACGCGGCCGGAAACTGCGTGCCGGTGTAAAAGCGCATGCCCAGCGCAGCGACATGCGCGCCGAGCCTGGCCACCGGCGGCACGAACTCGGAGCAGGGGCGCTGCCTGCCGAATTCGGGATCGGGGACATTGCCAGCGTGGCAGAACGGATAGCCGAAATGCTGCCCGGCCTGCGTAACGCGATTGAGTTCGTCGTCGGGCTGGTCGTCGCCGAGGTTGTCGCGGCCGTTGTCGGTGAACCACAGTTCGTGCGTCGTGGGATGCCAGTCGAATCCGACCGAATTGCGCACGCCGCGCGCCACCACCTGCAGGTCCGACCCATCGGGTCGTATCTTCATGATGTTGGCGTAGCGGTTCTCGTCCGGGGCGCAGATATTGCAGGGGGCGCCGACCGGGACGTAGAGATAGCCGTCCGGGCCAAAAGCGATGAATTTCCAGCCGTGGCTCATTTCCTTGGGAAACCGGTCGCTCACGACGACAGGTGCCGGCGGGTTGTCGAGGCGAGCATCGATGTCGTCGAGCCGCACAATGCGCGAGGTGGACGACACATAGAGGCTGCCATCGCGAAAGGCCACGCCGACTGGCATGGCAAGGCCGCGGGCCACTACGCGTGTCACCGGCTTGCCGGTCAGCGCCGCAGGCAGGGCGTAGGCCTTGCCTTGGGAATTCGAGCCGACGAACAGGGTGCCGGAGGGGCTCAGTGCCATTTCGCGGGCGCCCGGCACGGTATCGCTGAGGACTTCGATGCGGAACCCTGGCGGCAACTGGATCTCCGCGAGAGGCAGGGCCGCGAACGTGGTGGACGGCGCGCCCAGCAGCGTGATGCAAGCCAGTGCGGCCAGATGCGCGGTGCGATCAACGAAGTGCCTGACGATTCCCATGGCGTGCCTCCAGTCGCGGATTTCGCCACGATGCCCTTGCGCACGCATCGCGTCAACCGTCTAAGTGTTTGTTTGACCACGGATATTGGGCTATACTCTTGCGTTTCGTGTTCGAACACCAAGTTTTCTGAGGAACCATCTCATGGTCGTTATCCGTCTGGCTCGTGGCGGCAGCAAGAAGCGCCCCTTCTTCAACATCGTCGCTACCGATTCGCGCAACCGTCGCGATGGCCGCTTCATTGAGCGCGTTGGCTTCTACAATCCGCTGGCTTCGGCAGGCGAAGAAGGCCTGCGCGTTGTGCAGGACCGTCTGGCCTACTGGCAAGGCGTTGGCGCCCAGCTGTCGCCGACCGTTGCACGCCTGGTCAAGCAGAACGCCGCCAAGGCTGCTGCCTGATAGCAGGTTGCAGCGCGCTCCCTATCGGGGCGCGTTTTTCATTGCACACGTGACTGAACGAAAGCAGGGCGCCGCTGCGCCAAGGCCGCTGAACCGGCCTCAAGGCGAGTCGTCCAAGGCGGTCAAGCTGCCGGCGACGCTGCTGTATGCCGATCCCCTCCCGGATGATCTGGTCGAGGTCGGCTATGTCGGTGATGCCTATGGCATCCGCGGCTGGATCAAGATCCAGCCCCATGCCAATGATGCGTCCGCGCTGCTGCATGCGCGCCGCTGGTGGCTGCTGATGCCCCCGCAGGCTGGCCTGGTGGCCACGGCGGAGGCTTCGCGTGCCCAGGCGGTGTGCGTCAAGATCGCGCAATCGCGCGAGCACAGCGGAACCGTGGTGGCACAGGCAACCGGCGTTTCGGACCGCAATCTGGCCGAAGCGCTCAGGGGGCGACGCGTGTGGATCCGGCGCGAGGACTTTCCGGCGCCGGACGAGAATGAGTTTTACTGGGTAGATCTGATCGGCTGCACCGTGAGCAACGAGCAAGGCGAGTTGCTGGGCGAGGTGTCCGGTCTGATCGATAACGGGGCTCACCAGATCCTGCAGGTGGCTTACGCATTGCCCGACGGTCAGGCCGCTGAGCGGCTCGTGCCGTTTGTCGATGCGTTCCTGCGCACGGTCGACACCGCGGGCAAGCGCATCGTGGTGGACTGGGGGCTCGACTACTGAACTTGTACCGGAGCCGGTGCGGTTTGGAGGGGGAAGGCGGATGCAGTTCGATGTAATCACGCTGTTTCCCGACATGTTTCGCGCGCTGACCGACTGGGGCATTACCAGCCGGGCAGCCAAGCAGCAACGGTACGCCCTGCGTACCTGGAATCCGCGGGATTTCACCACGGACAACTACCGTACGATCGATGATCGGCCGTACGGCGGCGGGCCCGGCATGGTCATGCTGGCCAGGCCGCTGGAAGAAGCGATCGATGCGGCCTCGGCCGCGCAGGCTCAGGCAGGCGTCGAGACGCCGCATGTGGTGCTGATGTCGCCTCAGGGTGCGCCGCTGACACACCAGAAGGTCATGTCGCTCGCGCAGCGGCCCGGACTGGTACTGTTGTGCGGCCGCTATGAGGCCATCGACCAGCGCCTGATCGATCGTCGCGTGCATGAGGAAATCAGCCTTGGCGATTTCGTGCTGTCCGGCGGCGAGTTGCCCGCGATGGCATTGATCGATGCCGTGGTGCGGCACTTGCCCGGTGTACTGGGCGACGCGCAGTCGGCGGTGCAGGACAGCTTCGTCAACGGCTTGCTCGATTGTCCGCATTACACGCGGCCGGAAGAGTACGACGGTGTGCGGGTACCCGAGATCCTGCTCGGCGGCCATCATGCCGAGATTGAAAAATGGCGGCGCCAGCAGGCGCTGGCCAATACCGCGAGAAAGCGTCCCGACCTGATCGAGACCGCTCGCGGGCAAGGTTTGCTGACCCGTTCCGACGAGAAATTCCTGTCGGAATGGCAGGCGAAAGAAGGGCGGGAGATTTCTCCCGCCAGGTAAAACCCCATCCTCTGCCGGGGCCCGGGCAATGCCCGGGGCATCCAACGCCGGCACGATGGTTACGGAGAAAGAACGATGAACATCATCGAGCAGATCGAGAAAGACGAGATCGCGCGTCTGACCGCGAACAAGACCATCCCCGCATTCGCACCCGGCGACACCGTGATCGTCAGCGTGAACGTGGTGGAAGGCAATCGCAAGCGCGTGCAGGCTTACGAAGGCGTGGTGATCGCCAAGCGTAACCGTGGCCTGAATTCGTCCTTCATCGTGCGCAAGATCTCGTCGGGTGAAGGCGTGGAACGTACGTTCCAGCTGTACTCGCCGCTGATCGCCGGCATCGAAGTGAAGCGTCGCGGCGACGTGCGTCGTGCGAAGCTGTACTACCTGCGCGAGCGCTCGGGCAAGTCGGCACGTATCAAGGAAAAGCTGGTTTCGAAGGCAGTCAAGGCTGCTCAGTAAGCCGGACATGCTGGCCGGTTTTGCCGGCTGGACGTTTCCTCGGGAAGGGCACCGCAAGGTGCCCTTTTTGCGTTTTGGCAACTGTGCCGGATTGCTGCGCTGCCGGAAGACGAGCATCTGTCATACTTCAACCTGTTATGCGCCCCGCCTTTGATCCCGAATCCCTCCCCATCATCGATACCGACACGCGCCGACCGGCGCTGAGCGCGCCGCGCCTGAGGGCGGATTTCATCCGCCGCCGGCTGCAGGTGCCGCCGGCCTGGGCGCCCGAGCTGACCGATGAATCCCGTGTGTACGACCGTAGCCGAAGCCTGCGCCAGGCCTCCGTGCTGGTGCCGATTGTCGAGCGCCGGGATGGCCTGACGATCTTGCTCACCGAACGCAATGCCAACCTGAGCGCGCACGCGGGGCAGATCAGTTTTCCCGGTGGCAGCCAGGAAGACTATGACGCCAGCCGCGTTGATACGGCCTTGCGGGAGACCGAGGAAGAAGTGGGCCTGGCACGCGACTATGTGGAGGTGCTAGGCGCACTGCCGGACTACATCACCGGCACCGGTTTCCATGTCAGCCCGGTGGTGGGCCTGGTACGCGACGGCTTCACCTTGCGGCCCGACGCCTCCGAAGTGGCCGATGTGTTCGAGGTGCCGCTGGCTTTCCTGATGGACCCTTCGCACCATGAGCGACGCCTGTTCCGCTGGGTCGATGGCGAACGGATGTTCTATGCCATGCCCTTCCCGCGCGAAGGCGGTGGCCATCGCTTCATCTGGGGCGCGACGGCCGGCATGCTGCGCAATCTCTACCACTTGCTTGCCGCCTGAGTTTCGCTGCGGCGCGCAGAATCAGGCTGCGGCCTGACCTTGTTGCCCGATGCAGTGCGGGCAGCTTTTGCCGACGACGTACTGCGGCCTTTGCTGCTCTTCCGGCGTGACCACGGCGCGGCAGGCAAAGCACTGCCTGGGACCAGCCGGTTCAAGGTTCGGGTTGAGCGCCGTGCGGTAGTCGAAGACGAAGCAGTCGCCGCGATAGTGGCTGCCGCCGACTTCCTCGAAATATTTGAGGATGCCGCCTTCAAGCTGGTAGACGTGATCGATGCCGACTTCCTGCATATGGATCGCGGCTTTCTCGCAGCGGATGCCGCCGGTGCAGAACGACACCACGGTCTTGCCCTGGAAATCCGCCTTGTGGGCTTCCACGGCTTCGGGGAATTCGCTGAACTTGGTGAGGTTGTATTCCACCACCGTATCGAACGTCCCCACCGCCACTTCGAAATCGTTGCGCGTATCGAGCATCACCACCGGGCGGCCTTCGTCGTCATGGCCCTGGTCGAGCCAGCGTTTGAGGTCGACCGGCCGTACCGACGGCGCACGCCCTTCCTCGGGGCGGATCAGCGGGCGCTTCATGGTGATGATTTCCTTCTTGGCCCGCACCAGCATGCGCTTGAAGGGCTGGTTGTCCGACAGGCTTTCCTTGGGCGTAATGTCCGCGAAGCGCGCGTCGGCGTGCAGCCACGCCATAAAGCCGTCGATGGCATCGCGCGGGCCGGCCAGGAACATGTTGATACCCTCCGGCGCGAGCAGGATGGTGCCCTTCAGGGCGAGCGCCTCGCAGCGCGAGCGCATTTCCGGACGCAAGGTCTCGATGTCGTTGAGCGAGACGAACTTGTAAGCGGAGATGTTGACGATCTGCATGATGGGCTGCGCTGCATCACGCGCGCAAAGCACGCGATAACTGCCTGATTGGAAACGTGAAATTATAGCGCGCCGGCCCGCTGCCGGCCGCCATTTCCTAGCGTCGTCCTCAGCTATCGTGGCGTGTCGACGATGTCTGCGGGGCGGCCGTTGCCATGCCCGAGCCGGTACAATGTCGCCCATGTCTGCCCCCCGTTTCGTACACCTTCGCGTCCATTCCGAGTATTCCGTCGTCGACGGCATCGTCCGCCTGGAGGATGCCGTGAAGGCCGCGGCCAAGGATGGCATGGGCGCGCTCGCTCTCACCGACCTTGCCAACGCCTTCGGCCTGATCCGCTTCTACAAGGAAGCGCGCGGCGGCGGCGTCAAGCCCGTGGTCGGCGCCGATGTCTGGCTGTCCAATGCGGACGACCGCGACAAGCCCGCGCGGCTGCTGTTGCTGGTGCAGGACCGCATCGGCTACCTGAACCTGTGCATGCTGCTGTCCCGCGCATGGCTGTCGAACCAGCACCGTGGCCGTGCCGAAATCGAGCCCGGCTGGTTCAGCGAACCCGGTGAAGCGGGCCAGCCGCTGGCGACAGGACTGATCGGGCTGTCGGGCGCGATGGGTGGCGATGTCGGCATGGCGCTGGCCAATGGCAACGTCGAAGGCGCCCGTCGCGCCGCCGAGCATTGGGCCACCGTCTTCCCGCAGCGTTTCTACATCGAGGTGCAGCGCGCCGGCCATCCGGGCACGGACGCCTATGTGCAGCAGGCCGTGCACCTGGCCGCCGAGATGCAGTTGCCCGTGGTGGCCACGCATCCGGTGCAGTTCATGACGCCGGACGAGTTCACTGCGCACGAGGCGCGCGTCTGTATCGCCGAAGGCGAATTGCTGGCCAATCCGCGCCGCACGCGCCGTTTCACCACGGACCAGTATTTCAAGACGCAGGACGAGATGTGCGCGCTGTTCGCAGACATCCCGTCCGCGCTCGAGAACGCCGTCGAGATCGCGAAGCGCTGCAACCTGACGCTGGAGCTCGGCAAGCCGCGCCTGCCGCTGTTCCCCACGCCCGACGGCATGTCGCTCGACGACTACCTGGTCTTCATGGCCAAGGACGGCCTGGAGAAGCGTATGGCCGTCCTGTTCCCGGACGAGGCGCAGCGCGAGGCCAAGCGGCCCGAATACTACGCGCGGCTGGAGTTCGAGACCGGCACCATCATCAAGATGGGCTTTCCCGGCTACTTCCTGATCGTGGCGGACTTTATCAACTGGGCCAAGAACAACGGCGTGCCCGTGGGCCCGGGCCGCGGCTCCGGCGCGGGTTCGCTGGTGGCCTATGCGCTCGGCATCACCGACCTGGACCCGCTCAAGTACGCGCTGCTGTTCGAGCGTTTCCTGAATCCGGAACGGGTGTCCATGCCCGACTTCGATATCGACTTCTGCCAGCACGGCCGTGACCGCGTGATCACGTACGTGAAGGAAAAGTACGGCAAGGACGCGGTATCGCAGATCGCCACCTTCGGCACCATGGCGGCCAAGGCCGCGGTGCGCGACGTAGGACGCGTGCTCGACCTTGGCTACGGCTTCGTCGACGGCATCGCCAAGCTGATTCCGTTCAAGCCAGGCAAGCTCGTCACGATCGAGGAAGCCAAGAAGGAAGAGCCGCTGCTCACCGAGCGCGAGAACAACGAGGAAGAAGTGCGCCAGCTGCTGGAACTGGCGCAGCGTGTCGAGGGCATGACCCGCAACGTCGGCATGCACGCCGGCGGCGTGCTGATCGCGCCAGGGCGCCTGACCGATTTCTGCCCGCTCTACACGCAGGGCGCGCAGAACGACGGCATGAGCGGTGTCGTCAGCCAGTACGACAAGGACGACGTGGAAGCGGCCGGCCTGGTCAAGTTCGACTTTTTGGGCCTGACCACGCTGACCATCCTCGACTGGGCCGAACGCTATATCCGCCGGCTCGACCCGAGCAAGGCGGACTGGAATTGCAGCCAGATTCCGCTGGATGACGGCCCGGCCTTTGACATCCTGAAGACGGCCAACACGGTTGCCGTGTTCCAGCTGGAAAGCCGCGGCATGCAGGGCATGCTGAAGGACGCCAAGCCTGACCGCTTCGAGGACATCATCGCGCTGGTGGCACTGTACCGGCCGGGCCCGATGGACCTGATCCCCAGCTTCTGCGCGCGCAAGCACGGCCGCGAGAAGGTCGAGTATCCGGATGCGCGCGTCGAGCCCGTGCTCAAGGAGACCTACGGCATCATGGTCTACCAGGAGCAGGTGATGCAGATGGCGCAGATCATCGGCGGCTACTCGCTGGGCGGCGCCGACCTGCTGCGCCGCGCCATGGGCAAGAAGAAGCCCGAGGAGATGGCGCAGCACCGCGTGATGTTCCGCGAAGGCGCCGCCAAGAACGGACTTTCCGCCGAGCAGGCCGACGATATCTTCGACCTGATGGAGAAGTTCGCGGGCTACGGCTTCAACAAGTCGCACGCGGCCGCGTACGCGCTGCTGGCGTACTACACCGCCTGGCTCAAGGCGCATCACCCGGCCGAATTCATGGCAGCCAACATGTCGCTGGCCATGGACGATACCGACAAGGTCAAGATCCTCTACGAGGACTGCAAGCTCAACAAGCTTGCCGTGCTGCCGCCCGACGTCAACGCCAGCGAATACCGCTTCGCGCCGACCGATGCCAAAACCATCCGCTATGGACTCGGCGGCATCAAGGGTTCCGGCCAGGGCGCCATCGAAGACATCCTGCGCGCGCGCGCGGAACGGCCGTTCACGGACCTGTTCGACTTCTGCGAGCGCGTCGATCGCCGCCAGGTAAACCGCCGCACCATCGAGGCGTTGATCCGAGCCGGTGCGTTCGACAGCCTCAACGACAACCGCGCGCAGTTGCTCGCTTCGGTCTCGATCGCCATGGAAGCGGCCGACCAGAAGGCCCAGTCGGCCAACCAGGTCTCGCTGTTCGACCTGATGGGCGATGCCGGCGACGCGCACGGCCCGGAACTGCTCGACGAGCCGCGCTGGACGCCCAAGCGCACGCTGCAGGAAGAAAAGCAGGCGCTTGGCTATTACTTCTCGGGACACCTGTTCGACGCGTGCCGCGACGAGGTGCGCCGCTTCGTGAAGAGCACGCTGGCGGGGCTCGAAAAGGAAGTGCAGGGCAATGGCGGCGGGTTTGGCCGCGATGTGCGCGGCAAGACCATCGCCGGTGTGATCGCCGGGGTGCGCACGCAGATGACGCAGCGCGGCAAGATGATCATCGTGCAACTCGACGACGGCACCGGGCTGGTGGAGATGACCGTCTTCAACGAGCTGTTCGATGCCAACCGGCACATGTTCCGCGAGGACGAATTGCTGATCGCCACCGGCAACGCGCGCCACGACACCTTTACCGGCGGCGTGCGCTTTACGGCCGAGTCGGTGATGGACCTCGCCACGGCCCGCAGCGCCTATGCCAGCGCGCTCAGCATTGCGCTCGCACCGGAAGACTCGACCATGGAACGCTTGCGCACCATGCTCACCCAGTACCGTGCCAAGCCGCGCGACACTGGCCTGGCGGGCCTTGGCCTGCTGGTGCGCTACCGCAATCCGAGTGCCGCATGCGATATCCACCTCGGACCGAACTGGCGCGTCGAGCCTGACGAAGCCCTGCTCGGCGAACTGCGGCAGTGGCTCGGCAACGAGGCGGTCGAGCTGGTGTATTGAGGCCACGGCGGGGCGCGCGGGGCTGGCGCCGCGCCAGCCCCGCGCGCCTTCCGGCACGCCTGCCATGCCCGGGAATGCGGTTACAATGGCTGCGTTTTTTGCGCCTCTCTGTGGCGTTTTCGCCATGCCGGGCAGCCAGTTCCGGTGGTCCTTCGGCGTTTCTCGTGCCACCCCTCAGACGGGTGCGCGTCGCATCATTCAAATTAAGGGTGGTAGTGAGCAATCCAGCGAAGTCCGAACAGTCGGCCGGACAAGACGTAAAGGTAGGCAAGCGCCTGATGGGCTATCTGCGCCCGGAGCTGCGCATTTTCATTGCCGCCATCCTGGCCATGGCCGTGGTCGCGGCCAGCGAGGGCGTGATCCCGAAGGTCGTCAACGACCTGCTCGACAAGGGCTTTGGCGGCGACTACGCCGGCAAGCTGTGGCACGTGCCGGCCATCCTGACAGGTGTCGCGCTCATTCGCGGTGTGGCCCAGTTTGCGTCGGGTTACCTGCTGAGCCTGATTTCGAACCGTGTATTGCTGAAGATGCGCATGCAGATGTTCGACCGCTTGCTGCACGCGCCTGCCCAGTTCTTCCACCGCAATACGGCAGCTTCGCTGATCAACGCGGTGATCTTCGAAGTCAACCAGGTACTGTCGATCCTGACCAACGTGTTCATCACGCTGGTGCGGGATTCGCTCACCGTGGTGGCGCTGCTGATCTACCTCTTCTACACGAACTGGCGCCTGACGCTGATCGTGGCCGTGATCCTGCCCGTGATCGGCTACCTGATGTCGAAGATCAACCGGCGCCTGCGCCGCCTTAACCGCGACCACCAGACGCTGACCAACAGCGCGGCGTACGTGGTCGAGGAGGCCGCGGGCGGCTTCAAGGTCGTGAAGCTGCATGGCGGCGAGGCCTACGAGATGCACCGGTTCCGCAACATGGCGGAACGGCTGAAGAACTATTCGATGCGCATGGCCGTGGCCGGCGGCCTGAACCAACCCGTGACGGCGTTCCTCGCCGCGCTCGCGCTGTCGGTCATCATCACCATCGCCATGGTGCAGGCGCAGGGCAATCAGACCACGATCGGCGGCTTCACCGGTTTCGTGATGGCCATGCTGCTGCTGATCTCGCCGCTCAAGCACCTGACCGACATCAACCAGCCGCTCACGCGCGGCCTGACCGCGGCCGAGCTGATCTTCCGGCTGATCGACGAACCGCCCGAGCCGCAGGACGGCGGCGTGCGCATCGAGCGTGCCAAGGGAGACCTGGTATTCGAGCGCGTCGGGTTCCACTACGGCGAAGGCAGCAGGCCGGCGCTGGAGGGTATCGATATCCGCGTGCCGGCTGGCGAGGTGGTGGCGCTGGTCGGTCCTTCGGGCAGTGGCAAGACCACGCTGGTCAATCTGGTGCCGCGCTTCTTCGATCCGACCAATGGCCGCATCTTGCTGGACGGTCACGCGATCGGCGATATCGCGCTGCGCGAACTGCGCAACCAGATCGCCTTCGTGAGCCAGGACGTGGTGCTCTTCAACGACACCGTTGCCGCCAACGTGGCGTACGGGGTCGGGCCGGACGACAAGATCGACATGGCGCGGGTCGAGCGCGCCTTGCAGGCCGCCTACCTGACCGACGTGGTGAAGAACCTGCCCGAAGGCCTCGATACGAACATTGGCGACAACGGCATGAAGCTCTCGGGCGGCCAGCGCCAGCGACTGGCTATCGCCCGCGCGATCTACAAGGACGCGCCGATCCTGATCCTGGACGAAGCCACGTCGGCGCTCGATTCGGAATCCGAACGTCAGGTGCAGGCGGCGCTGGAAGCGCTGATGGTCGGCCGTACGACGCTGGTGATCGCGCACCGCCTCTCCACCATCGAGAACGCCGACCGCATCGTCGTGCTCGATCACGGCCGTGTGGCGGAGCAGGGTACCCACGACGAACTGCTGGCCACCAATGGCCTGTACGCCGGGCTGCACCGGATCCAGTTCGCCACGCACTGATTGCTGGCCGGCCGGGGCTGCCGGCTTGCGGGTTGCGCCTTGGCTACAATGGGGCGACAACAACGACCGTGAGAGAGACAGCGATGACCCGCCCGGCCCATCCCATCAGCCGTTACCCCGTACCCGAACTGAAGGCGCTGCCTGACGACATCCGGCAGCGCATCCTGGAAGTCCAGGACAAGGCGGGTTTCGTGCCGAACGTTTTCCTGACGCTGGCACACCGGCCCGACGAGTTCCGCGCTTTCTTTGCCTATCACGACGCCCTGATGCTCAAGGACGGCGGCCTGACCAAGGGCGAGCGCGAGATGATCGTGGTGGCCACGTCGGCGGCAAACCAGTGCCTGTATTGCGTGGTGGCGCACGGCGCCATCCTGCGCATCTACGAGAAAAAGCCGCTGGTGGCCGACCAGGTCGCAGTCAATCACCTGAAGGCCGATATCCCGCCGCGCCAGCGCGCCATGCTCGATTTCGCGATGAAGGTCTGCAAGGCCTCGCACGAAATCGCCGACGCCGACTTTGCGGCGCTGCGCGAGCACGGGTTCAGCGATGAAGATGCGTGGGACATCGCCGCCATCACGGCATTCTTCGGCTTGTCGAACCGCATGGCCAACACTATCAGCATGCGTCCGAATGACGAGTTCTTCCTGATGGGCCGCGTGCCCAAGAGCAAGTAAGCGCGTCCTTCCGCGCCGGGCCGCTTGTTCACCGGATCTCGGCGCAATTCCCGTTATTCGGGTTGAACAGCACCGGCCACGCCTGCTCATAGATGCCGGGCGTGCAGCGCTTCTGGCAATTGGCGTGCGCGAGCGTGATGCGCCGTGGGTCCTGCCAGATCAGCAGTTCGCATTGGGTGCCGTCGGTCGCTTGCAGCACGATATGCGGCGTCTTCTGAACTTGCTTGAAATCTGCCAGATCGAACTGGCAGGTGCCGCGCTTGGATACCCACAGCTTCCATTTCAGCGACTTCACATCGTTCGAGACCACGCGCATCACCGCGTCTTCGCGGAAGCCGTCGTCCTCGGTGCGGCGGCAGGTGCCGGCCAGGCTGATGTCGTGGGCGGCGATTGGCGTGGGAAGTGGTCTTTCGGATGCCGGGGCTGCGGCGACGGCGGGTGACGGCGGTGGCGGAGGTGACCGCCGGGCGATCGGCAACTGCTCGCAGGCAGTGCACAGAAACATGGCCAAAAAACATAGGCCCAGTTGCGGGGCTTTCATCCGGGGTACCTCACTACAGAACGCCAGCGACCTGCGGGCTCCCGCCCGTGCTTTTGGATGGGCCGGCGTTAACTGAGTTATAGCGGATCGCAACGAACGCGCAGGGTCATGCGGATCACTTGCGCGTAGGTAGAAACACCACCCCTGGCATCAGCGAGGCGAGCCGTTCCTGACGCCGCGCCGACCGCTTTGTCGCCCTTGCCGGACTTGGAAGCTGTTACTGAAAACTCGTGGAATTTCAGTAACAAAGCCTGCTTCAACGCCGATACGATAGTCAGTGCTCCGGGATATGAGCGAATCGCCAGTACTAGTCATTACCACGGCAATCCAGATAACGACCCTATGCCACGCCCCATCTCCTTGACCATCCACCGGTCCGCGCTCGCCAGCAACCTCGCCATTGCACGGCGTCTGGCACCTGCATCGAAAGTCTGGGCCGTGGTAAAGGCCAATGCCTACGGCCACGGCATCGCCAGGGTCTACCCGGCACTGACCTCGGCCGATGGTTTTGCATTGCTCGACCTGGATGAGGCGGCCCGGCTGCGTGACCTGGGCTGGACCGGCCCGATCCTGTTGCTTGAGGGATTCTTCGATGACAGTGATATCGCGCTGCTTGCCTCGCTGCGCCTGACCACAGCGGTCCACGGAGAAGAGCAGTTGCGGATGCTGGAGGTGGCGTCTCGCGATGGTCGCTTGCCACCGCGCTCGATCGATGTCTGCCTGAAACTGAATGCCGGCATGAATCGCCTGGGCTTCAATCCCGGGGAGTACAGCGCGGCCTGGCGTCGCCTGAGCGATATTGCCGCGGTGAAAACGGTGACCCACATGAGTCATTTCTCGGATGCGGATACCGAGAACGGCGTGGCGGACCAGTTCGCCACATTCCGGGCCGTCACGCAGGACCTGCCCGGAAAGATCTCCGTCGCGAACTCGGCGGCGACCATGCGCCACGCGGATTGCCATGCGGACTGGGTGCGGGCGGGCATCATGCTGTACGGCGCCGCGCCGTCGGGCTGCGCGAAGGATCTGACTGGCACCGGCCTCCAGGCAGCGCAGACCTTGACCAGCCGGATACTGGGCGTGCAGGACCTGCAGCCCGGCCAGTCAGTCGGCTATGGTTCGCACTATGTCGCGACGCGCCGCCAGCGTATTGGCATCGTCGCGTGCGGCTACGCCGATGGCTATCCGCGCACGAGCTCTTCGCATGCAGGGCATTTCGCACCGGTTCGTGTCGGTAACCGGAACACGCGCACCGTCGGGCGTATATCCATGGACATGCTGGCGGTCGATCTCAGCGAATGCCCGGAAGCCGGAGTCGGCACGCCGGTCGAACTCTGGGGGCAGCATGTTCCGATCGACGATGTCGCCGCGGCGGCGGGCACGATCGGCTATGAGCTGATGTGCGCGGTAGCACCACGGGTGCCGGTCGTCGTTGGCTTGTAGCAGCCAGATCGTCCCAATGTTCCAAAAATTGCAACAAGCTATTGTCGCGTTGGGGATTGGTCACTTCAAGGGAAAACCCTTAGTATTCGTCTACGCGATGCCGCAATGCAGCAGGACCCCCAAAAACAAAGGCGTCGTGACCATAGAGGAAAATCATGAACGCCAGCCGCTATCTCCTGATCGTCATTACCGCCATCGCTGCTGCCATCTCGGCCGCGCCGGTTCTGGCCAGGAGTGGCCAGTTCGATCCGAATACCGACGGCGCGCGTACCGACAAGTACAGCGTCTATGCCGATGGTGCAAAAGCCGGTGGCAAGTTCGACACTTACACGGATGGCTCCCGGTACGTTTTCTCGACCGATGAAATGCCGCACTGAGGCACCAGCCTCCGGGGCCCGGTCTACCGGGCCTGACAATACAAAAAAGGGTTGCAGGCTTTTGCCTGCAACCCTTTTTGTTTCAGCCCTTCCTCAGGGCTGCGGCAGACGGACTACATCAGGATGATGTCGTACTGCTCCTGGTGGAACGTCGATTCCACCTGCAGCGAGATCGGCTTGCCGATGAAGTCCCCCAGCATCGCCAGGTGCTGGCTTTCCTCTTCCAGGAACAGGTCGATGACTTCCTGCGACGCCAGGATGCGGAACTCGCGCGGATTGAACTGGCGCGATTCGCGCATGATTTCGCGCAGGATGTCGTAGCACGCCGTGCGCGGCGTCTTGACCTGGCCCTTGCCCTGGCACACCGGGCACTGCTCGCACAGCACGTGCGCGAGCGATTCGCGCGTGCGCTTGCGCGTCATCTCGACCAGTCCGAGCTGCGAGAAATTGTTGACGGTGATGCGCGTGCGGTCGCGCGACAGGGCGCGCTTGAGTTCCGACAGCACCGCTTCGCGGTGCTCGACATTCTCCATGTCGATGAAGTCGATGATGATGATGCCGCCCAGGTTGCGCAGCCGCAGCTGGCGCGCGATGGTGTGCGCGGCTTCGAGGTTGGTCTTGAAGATCGTGTCGTCGAAATTGCGCGCCCCGACGTAGCCGCCGGTGTTGACGTCGATCGTCGTCATCGCCTCGGTCTGGTCGATCATCAGGTAGCCGCCGGACTTCAGGTCCACGCGCCGCGACAGCGCCTTTTCGATCTCCGCATCGATATTGAACAGGTCGAAGATCGGCCGCTCGCCGGTGTAGTGCGACAGGCGCGGCAGCACCGCAGGCGTGTATTCCTGCGCGAACTCCACCAGCCGCTGGTAGTTCTCGCGCGAGTCGATCTGGATCACGCCGGTGGCATCGTTGATGAAGTCGCGCAGCACGCGCTGCGCCAGGTCCAGGTCCTGATAAAGCAGGCTCGGCGCCGGCTGGGTGGTGGCGTTCTGGCGGATCGTTGCCCAGATCTTGCGCAGGTAGGCGATGTCGTTGCCAAGCTCTTCGTCGCTGGCTTCCTCGGCGATGGTGCGCACGATGAAGCCGCCACGCTCGTCGGTCGGTACCAGGCCCTGCACGCGGCTGCGCAGGGCCTCGCGATCGACCTCGCCCTCGATGCGCTGCGAAATGCCGATATGCGGATCCTGCGGCAGGTACACGAGCGTGCGCCCGGCAATGCTGACTTGCGTGGACAGGCGCGCGCCCTTGGTGCCGATCGGGTCCTTGATGACCTGCACCATCAGCGCCTGGCCTTCGAACAGGGTTTTCTCGATGGCGAGCTGGGCGCCGTTCTTGTTGTCGGGATCGCGCGGATGCCAGATATCGGCAACGTGCAGGAATGCCGCGCGTTCCAGGCCGATGTCGATGAAGGCCGACTGCATGCCCGGCAGCACGCGCACGACCTTGCCCAGGTAGATGTTGCCGACCAGTCCGCGCGTCAGGGTGCGCTCGACATGCAGTTCCTGGACGGCGGCCTGCTGCACGATGGCAACGCGCGTCTCTTGTGGCGTGATGTTGACGAGGATGTCTTCAGTCATGGCGGATGAAACGCGTTGCCGGTGTACCGGCGATGTATTGTCTGCCCGGGTTTGCGGGCCTTGGAGGATGCCGTTCAGAACCGCAGGCGGGCCTGCCTGAGTAACGCTGCCGTCTCAAACAGGGGTAGGCCCATGATACCTGAATAGCTGCCTTCGATCCGCTCGACGAACTCGGCCGCGCGGCCCTGGATGCCGTAGGCGCCGGCCTTGCCAAGGGGCTCGCCGCTGGCCACGTAGCCCTCGATCTCGGACGCGGTCATCGCGCGGAAGGTCACGCGGGAGATCGACAGCGCATGATGCATGCCCAGCATTGAGACCACGGTGACGGCGGTCAGCACGCGGTGCGTCGCGCCGGACAACGCCGACAGCATCGCCGCGGCATCGGCGCCATCGGCGGGCTTGCCAAGGATGTCACCGCCCAGGCACACGGTGGTGTCTGACGTGAGCACGGGGGCGTCGGGCAGCGCCCGCCGTTCGCGGCGCCGCAGCGCGGCTTCGGCCTTGAGCGCGCAGACGCGCTGGACATAGTCGTCGGGCGTTTCGCCGGGCTGTACGACTTCCAGCGCCTCTGCGTCCTCGTCATCATCGGCGAGCAGCAGTTCATAGCGCACGCCAAGCTGCGTCAGTAGTTCGCGGCGGCGCGGGCTCTGGGAGGCGAGATAAAGATAGTCGTGCATCGGGGCGGGAGGGAGCGGAGATTCTGGAGCAGGCAAGCCCGAAGTGGCCGCCCGAGGCCCGCATTGTACTGCCGGCGCCGGCTCAGGCCCGGTGATAGGGGTGGTTCTGCGTGACCGACCAGGCGCGGTACAGCTGTTCGGCCAGCAGCACGCGCACCATGCCGTGCGGCAGCGTCAGGCTGGACAGCCGCAGCAGCGTCTGCGCGCGCGCCTTCAATGCGGGATCGAGGCCGTCGGCGCCGCCGATCAGGAACGCAACGTCGCCGCCTTCGCGCTGCCAGTCGGTGAGTTGGCCGGCCAGCTGCACTGTCGTGAAGTCGCGCCCGCGCTCGTCCAGTGCCACGATGCGGCACTGCCGCGACAACGACGACAACACTGTCTCAATGCGAGCGGCTTCGCGCTGCATCACGGTAGCGGCGTTGTTCGACGACGAGCGGGCTTCGGGCTTGACCTCGCGCAGTTCGATGCGCAGCTCTGGCGGCATGCGCTTGGCATACTCGCTGAAGCCGGTTTCGATCCAGCCAGGCATCTTGTGGCCGACCGCGACGATGACCAGTTGCATGGGGTGCATTGCCGCGCGGACGGAGCCGCGCGCGCATGTTCAGGCTCAGGCCGAGCGCGTGGTGCGCTTGCGAGCGGCCGGCTTGGCGGCGCCGGTCTTGGCAGCAGCGGTCTTGGTCGCGGTGGTCTTCGCCGCGGCAGTACGCGTGGCGGTCTTGCGTGCCGGGGTACCGGCTGCCGTCTTGCGCGGCGCGGCGGCGCGCGTCGCCGGAGTCTTGGTGGCAGCGGTCTTCGTGCCCGCAGTCGTCTTGCGCGGCTTGCGGATGGTCGCGATGGCGTCCGGATCGGTGTCCTCGTGACCCATCGGCGGCGAGGGTTCCTTCATGCCTTCGGGCAGGCGGGCCAGGGCCGGTCGCAGGCCGGTGGCGCGGCGTGCGCGCGGTGCCGGCGCGTCTTCGTCGTCGTCATCCATCGGCTCGCTGGCCTTGGCCAGGCCCTTGGCTGCGGCCAGCTTCACGCGAACCGGCTTGTCGCCCCAGATCTCTTCCAGGTTGTAGTACATGCGCAGCTGCGGCTGCAGGATGTGCACCACCGCATCGCCGCAGTCGACCAGCACCCATTCGCCGGTTTCCAGGCCTTCCACCGCAATGATGTGGCCGCCGGCATCCTTCACTGTCTCGCGCACCGACGCTGCAAGCGCCTTGGTCTGGCGGTTGGATGTCCCGCTGGCAATCACCACCCGGTCGAACAGTTCGGTCAGGTGGCTGGTGTCATACACCTTGATGTCCTGCGCTTTGACATCCTCGAGGCCGTCGACGATGGCGCGTTGCAGTTTGCGAATATCCATGGTGCGTTCTTGTTCAGCTGAATTCATTGGGGGGGCGGCCAGTTCAGGACTGGCCTGATGCGGGGCGGTAGAGCCCCTGGCTCGCGATGTAGTGTGCCACGCCAGCCGGCAGTTGGTCATCCGCTGGCAAGCCGGATGCCAGGCGCTGGCGCAGGCCGGTGGAAGACAAGTCGACAGCGAGGGTCTGGTCAATCCACATCCGGCCGGAGGGCGTGCATTGTATCAGGTGCGTGTCGGCCTGGCGTGCGGCCAGCGCTTCGCGCACCGGCCCTTCGAGTTCCGAGAGAGCAAAGCCGGGGCGCGTGGCGGTGCACAAGTGCACGTGGGCGAACAATTCCTGCCAGCCGTGCCAGGTGTGCAGTCGCAGGAGCTGGTCGGCGCCCATCAGCCAGCAGAGCGAGGCTTGCGGGCCATACTCCTGGCGCAGGTGGCGCACGGTGTCGATGGTGTAGCTTGGTCCTTCGCGATCCACTTCCATGCGGCTCACGCGAATCTTTGCCGAAGTGCCGGTCAGCGCGGCGGCGGCAAGTTCCGTCATGGCGAACCGGTCCGCGGCGGGCGTCACGTCAGCGCTCTTTTGCCACGATTGGCCGGTGGGGATCCACACCAGTTCATCCAGCGCCAGATGGTCGATGCACAGGCTGGCGAGCGCCAGGTGGCCGAGATGGGGCGGGTCGAAAGTGCCGCCCAGGATACCCAGGCGATAGGGGCGGGCGTCTTTGCCGGCTGCTGCGGCCGGCACGGCGTCTTGGTTGGGATGTGCCATAAAGTTGCCGTCAGGCCCAGTCGCGCGCTGGCAGGAAGTCGGTGTACAGCGAGCTTTCCGCGCTGCCCGGTTCCGGCTGCCAGTCGTAGCGCCATGTCACCTGCGGCGGCATCGACATCAGGATCGATTCGGCGCGGCCGCCGGACTGCAGTCCGAACAGCGTGCCGCGATCGAATACCAGGTTGAATTCCACATAGCGGCCGCGGCGGTAGGCCTGGAAGTCGCGCTCGCGATCGCCGTACGGCATGTCCTTGCGGCGCTCCAGGATCGGCTGGTAGGCATCCAGGAAGGCATCCCCGACGCTGCGCATCATTTCGAAGCTGCGTTCGAAACCGAGGGCGTGGAAGTCGTCGAAAAAGACTCCGCCAATGCCGCGCGCCTCGCCGCGGTGCTTCAGGAAGAAATACTCGTCGCACCACTGCTTGAAGCGCGGATACAACTCATCGCCGAACGGTGCCAGCGATGCCTTGCAGGTGCGGTGGAAATGGGTGCAGTCGTCGGTATTGCCGTAGTACGGCGTCAGGTCCATGCCGCCGCCGAACCACCACACCGGATCGGCACCGGGCTTGGTGGCGATGAAGCAGCGCACATTCATGTGTACGGTGGGCACGTACGGATTGCGCGGATGGAAGACCAGCGATACCCCCATCGCTTCGAAGCCGCGCCCGGCCAGTTCAGGCCGGTTGGCGCTGGCCGATGGGGGCAGGGTATCGCCGGTCACGTGCGAAAAGCCCACGCCGGCACGCTCCATCACGGCGCCGCCTTCCAGGATGCGGGTGCGGCCACTGCCGCGCAGGCGCTCGGTGGGCGGCTTTTCCCAGGCGTCGGTCAGGAATGGCTGCCCGTCAATGGCGGCGACGGCGTCGGTGATGCGGTCTTGCAGACCGAGCAGGTAGGCACGGACTGCCTGGGAATCGATCATGGCTGGTAGGGGCGCGGGCCCCGGATGCAAGGGCGGCCGTGCCGGCGTCTGGCCGGCACGGCCGTCATGGGTGTGTCACGATTGTAACGGCTGGCGAGGCACTCGCCGGCGCCAGCCGTCCGCTCGTGACGGGCCGCCGGCGGCCGGTACGGCCTCGTGGCGGCGCCACATCGGCGGTCAGCGCTTGATGGCGCGGTAGCCGATGTCGGTACGGTATTGCATGCCATCGAACTGGATCTGCTCCACGGCGGCGTAGGCGGCGCGTTGCGCGGCCTTGACCGTATCGGCCAGGCCCACCACGCACAGCACGCGGCCGCCCGTGGTCAGCAGCGTGCCGTCCTTCAGCGTCGTGCCTGCATGGAACGTCACGCTGTCGTCGGTTTCCGCCGGGATGCCGGTGATGGCGTCGCCCTTGCGCGGCGAGTCAGGGTAGCCATGGGCTGCCATCACGACTCCCAGCGCGGTGCGGCGGTCCCAGTCCAGTTCGATTTCGTCGAGCTTGCCCGACACGGCGGCGTCCATCACGTCGACCAGGTCGGTCTTCAGGCGCGCCATGATCGGCTGGGTTTCCGGGTCGCCCATGCGGCAGTTGAATTCGAGCGTCTTCAGGTTGCCGTCCTTGTCGATCATCAGGCCGGCGTACAGGAAGCCCGTGTACGGAATGCCGTCCTTTTCCATGCCGCGCACGGTCGGCACGATGATCTCGCGCAGCGCCCGCGCATGCAGTGCCGGCGTGACCACCGGCGCGGGCGAGTAGGCACCCATGCCGCCGGTGTTGGGGCCGGCGTCGGCGTCCAGCAGGCGCTTGTGGTCCTGGCTGGTCGCCAGCGCGAGCACATTCTTGCCGTCGACCAGCACGATAAAGCTGGCTTCCTCGCCTTCCAGGAACTCCTCGACCACCACGCGCGCACCGGCATCGCCAAGCTTGTTGTCGGCCAGCATCATGTCGACGGCGGCGTGCGCTTCTTCCAGGCTCATGGCGACCACCACGCCCTTGCCGGCCGCCAGGCCGTCAGCCTTGATCACGATCGGCGCGCCTTGCGCGTCGATGTAGGCGTGGGCCAGGGCGGCGTCGGCGAAGGTCTGGTAGGCCGCCGTCGGAATGCCGTGGCGGTGCATGAAGGCCTTGGCGAAGTCCTTCGACGACTCCAGCTGCGCCGCAGCCTGGGTCGGGCCGAAGATGCGCAGGCCCTTGCCGCGGAACACGTCCACGATGCCGGCGGCGAGAGGCGCTTCGGGGCCGACCACGGTGAAGGCCACGCCTTCGCGCTCGGCAAAGGCGGCCAGTACTTGCGGATCCGTCAGCGGAACATTCTGCAGGCGCTTGTCGAGCGCGGTCCCGCCATTGCCTGGTGCCACGTACACCACCTGAATCTTGGGGGACTGGGCTAATTTCCAGGCCAGCGCGTGTTCACGTCCACCCGAGCCGACAACCAATACTTTCATGATCCACTGCCAGAAAAGATACGCATGCAAAAAGGCGGCAGCTTGATCGTGCTGCCGCCCGAGGGCTAACTAAGTCTACTTACTCTTCGATGACCGCGTTGGTGAAGACTTCCTGCACGTCATCGAGGTTTTCCAGGGCGTCCAGCAGCTTCTGCATCTTGGCCGCGTCGTCGCCGGTGAACTCGACTTCATTCTGGGGCTTCATCACCACGTCGGCCACTTCGGCCTTGAAGCCTGCGGCTTCCAGGGCCGCCTTGACCGCGGAAAAATCGTTCGGCGGGCAGGTGACTTCGATCGAGCCGTCGTCATTGGTGACCACGTCGTCGGCGCCCGCTTCCAGCGCGGCGTCCATCAGTTTGTCTTCCGGCGTGCCCGGGGCAAACAGGAACTGGCCGCAATGGGTGAACATGAAGGCCACCGAGCCTTCGGTCCCCATATTGCCGCCGTGCTTGGAAAACGCGTGACGGACTTCGGCCACGGTGCGCACGCGGTTGTCGGTCAGGCAGTCGACAATGATCGCGGCGCCGCTCAGGCCGTAGCCCTCGTAACGGATTTCCTCGTAGTTCGCGCCTTCCAGGCCACCCACGCCGCGCTGGATCGCGCGCTGGATGTTGTCCTTGGGCATGTTGGCGTCCATCGCCTTGTCCATGGACAGGCGCAGGCGCGGGTTGGAGTCGACATCGCCGCCGCCGAGCTTGGCGGCAACGGTGATTTCCTTGATCAGGCGGGTCCAGATCTTGCCGCGCTTGGCGTCTGCGGCGGCCTTCTTATGCTTGATATTGGCCCATTTCGAGTGACCGGCCATGATTCTCTCCGAAGCGGAAAACGTGAGGTTGTGCGGGAAGGCTGCAGCTTGCGGGCGCCGTACAGCGAGGTGCAAGCGCGCGCGGCCAGGTGACGGCTACACCCGGCTGCTGGCTATAATCAGCCCGTGATTTTATCACGCGGCCCTGTCCGTGCCGCGCCTGTGGCCGTCCGCCACGCTTCTCGATCCAAGACACCATGGCCGAACCTATCCTGATCGCCAAGAACGCCGAGCACGAACTGGCCCTGCTGCCGCAGATGGGCAACCGGCACGGACTGATCACCGGCGCCACCGGTACCGGCAAGACCGTGACCCTGCAGACGCTGGCGCAGGGGTTTTCGCGGCTTGGCGTGCCGGTGTTCATGGCCGATGTCAAAGGTGATTTGACCGGCATTTCCATGCCGGGCCAGCCCTCGGACAAGCTCAAGGCGCGGCTGGAGGAACTGAACCTGCCGGAACCGGCCTGGGGCGGTTGCCCGACCACGTTGTGGGACGTGTTCGGCCAGAAGGGGCATCCGGTGCGGGCCACCATTTCGCACATGGGGCCGCTGCTGCTGTCGCGCATGCTGGAACTGAACGACACGCAGCAGGGCGTGCTCAACCTGGTGTTCCGTATTGCCGACGCCAATGGCCTGCTGCTGCTCGACGCCAAGGATCTGCGCGCCATGCTGCAGCACGTTGGCGACAACGCGGCGCAGTTCACCACCGAGTACGGCAATATCTCCGCGGCGTCGATCGGCGCGATCCAGCGTGGCCTGGTTGCGCTGGAGTCGCAGGGCGCGGACGTGTTCTTTGGCGAGCCGATGCTGAACCTGGAGGATTTCATCCAGACGGACAAGGGCCAGGGCGTGGTCAACATCCTGGCGGCCGACAAGCTGATGAACTCGCCCAAGCTCTATGCGACGTTCCTGCTGTGGATGCTGTCCGAGCTGTTCGAGAAGCTGCCCGAGGCCGGCGACCTCGACAAGCCCAAGCTCGTATTTTTCTTCGACGAGGCGCACCTGTTGTTCACCGACGCGCCCAAGGCGCTGCTCGACAAGATCGAACAGGTGGTGCGGCTGATCCGCTCCAAGGGCGTTGGCGTGTACTTCGTCACGCAGAATCCGGCCGATATCCCCGACACGGTGCTGGGCCAGCTCGGCAATCGCGTGCAGCATGCCTTGCGCGCGTTCACGCCGCGCGACCAGAAGGCGGTGAAGGTGGCGGCCACCACCATGCGCGCCAACCCGAAGCTCGACGTGGAGAAGGTTATCGGCGAACTAGGCGTGGGCGAGGCACTGGTGTCGCTGCTCGATGCCAAGGGCACGCCGGGCGTGACCGAGCGCGCCTGGGTGCTGGCGCCGGGCAGCCGCATCGGTCCGGTTACCGACGACGAACGCAAGCAGCTGATCGCGACGTCGCTGGTGGCGGGGACTTACGAAAAGACGATCGACCGCGAGTCGGCCTACGAGAAGCTGCGCGGCAGCGTGGCGCCGGCGGGCAATGGTGGCGGCGCCACGGCGCAGAAGCCAACAGCCGGTGCGCCGGCCGAAGAAGGCGGCTGGCTGGGTACCGCCGGCGAGATCTTCGGCTCGCTGACCAAGGGTACCGGCAAGACCGGCCGGGGCGATTCCATCCTGGAATCGATGGCCAAGTCGGCCGCGCGTACCGTGGGCTCCCAAGTCGGCCGCGAACTGATCCGCGGCGTGCTGGGCAGCCTGCTGGGCGGCGGCAAGAAGAAGTAAGCGCCGCTCAGCGTGTGCCGGTCTGCGATGCCGGCCGGTTTTCCGCCGCGGCCTTCGCGGCGGCCGCGTCTTCGCGCATCTTGCGGCTGAACAGGCGCGCGAAGAACCACGCCATGCCGATGATAAAGACGATGACGCCGAGGCTCATCAGCCCGGTGCTGGTCGTAAAGAGGATCTTGAAGGCTTCCATGCGGTTCTCCCTGTGAGAGTTCGACGGGTTGCACGCATTTGCGGTGCGACGTCGAGTGTAGGGAGCGGCGCCGCGCGAGCCATTGAGTAGGATCAAGCTCGCGACAGCGGGAAGGATGGCGAGCGGGCGGCTCCCCGCTGCAATTCAGTTCTTGGTGCCGAACAAACGATCGCCCGCGTCGCCGAGGCCCGGAACGATGTACGCGTGTTCGTCCAGGTGGCTGTCGAGCGAGGCGACGAACAGCTTCACGTTCGGATGCGCCTTCTGGAACACCTCCACTCCCTCCGGGGCCGCCACCAAGGCGACGAAAGTGATGGCGTCGTCCTTCACGCCGCGGCGCTTCAGGACATCGACGGCATGCGCCGCCGAATAGCCGGTGGCCACCATCGGATCGCACAGAATAAAGCTGCGGTCTTCCACGTCAGGCAGGCGCACCAGGTACTCCACCGGGCGATGCTGATCGTCGCGATACACGCCGATATGCCCGATCCGCGCCGAGGGGATCAGTTCCACCAGGCCATCGCTCATGCCGACGCCGGCGCGCAGCACCGGTACGATGGTGAGCTTCTTGCCGGCGATCACCGGCGCTTCCAGCGGTACCAGCGGCGTTTCGATATGGCGCGTGGTCAGCGGCAGGTGGCGCGTGATCTCGTAGCCCATCAGCAGCGTGATCTCGCGCAGCAGCTCGCGGAACGTGCGCGTGGACGTGTCCCGGTCGCGCATATGCGAGAGCTTATGCTGGATCAGCGGGTGGTCGAGGATGTACAGGCTGGGGAAACGCGGGTCTTGTTTCATGGCGGCGGCAAAGGCTCGGCGGGAGAGGGTGAAGCGGGCGGCCCCGGTCTTGTGGACCGGGGCGCGGCGCCGTGGTAGCGCGATTGTAATGGAAGCGGGCGGCCGCGCGGCTGCGGCGGCCCATGCCTGTCGCTACGTTTCCGAGCCTGCCGTGCTAACCGGCTGTCAGTCGAGCGCGCGGTTCTTCGACTCGATGTCGACCATATAGATCGCGAGCGCCGCCACGGCCAGGAACGACGAGAGCAGCACCAGGGCCAGCGTGAAATGCGTGGCCATGACCGGGGCAACGATCGCCGGCGCGAACAGGCCGCCAAAGCGGGCCATGGCACCCGCCGTGCCCATGCCGCTGGCGCGCAGGTCGGTCGGATACACCTCGGGCGTGAAGGCGTAGAGCGCGCCCCAGGTCCCGAGCAGGGAAAAGCTCATCAGCAGCGTGGAGCCAACCACCAGCGTCGGCGACTGGCCCAGGCTGTACAGCATGCAGCCCGCGGCGCTGAGCAGCAGGAAGCCGATCAGCGTCGGCTTGCGGCCCCAGCGTTCGACGCCATGCGCAGCCAGCGCGAAGCCAGGCAGTTGGACCAGCGCGAGCACGATCAGGAAGACCTGGCCGCGCATGAAGCCGAAGCCCTGGCCGGCAAGCTTCACCGGCAGGTAGACGAAGACGCCGTAGTAGGCGATCGAGATCAGCGCCCACGCCACCAGCAGGCTGATGCTGCGACGGCGGAAGCCGGTCTCGAATAGCGCCAGCACCGACTTACGCTCCATCTTCTGCGGCTCCAGCGTGCCGATTTCAACCGAAACGCGATTGGCCTTGGCAACACGCTGCAGCACCGCGCGTGCTTCGGCCGAGCGGCCCGACTTGTTCAGGTAGAGAGGAGACTCAGGCACGTAGAAGCGGCAGATCAGGCCGACCAGCGCCGGGATGCCGGTGACCAGGAAGATCAGGCGCCAGGCTGCATCGCCGTGCGAAACGGCAATCAGTGCCAGCACGGCGAGCAGGATCGTGCCGACGGCCCAGAACGACTCCAGCAGAACCAGCCAGCGGCCGCGGCGGTCGGAGGGCAGGAACTCGGCCATCATGGTGTAGTCGACCGGCAGCGTGCCGCCGACGCCGATGCCGGTCAGGAAACGCAGCACCAGCAGCCACTGGAATTCAGGCGCGAACGAGGAAGCGACGCCGCAGATGGCGTCGATGACCACCGCCATCATCAGCACGGGGCGGCGCCCGATCCGGTCGGCCAGGCGGCCGAACACGAATGCGCCGATCAGCATCCCGACAAAGAACATCGTGCCGCTTTGCAGCGCCGTCGGCACCGGAATGCCGAAGGTCTTGGCAATCGAAGGCGCGGTAAAGCCGATCGACAGCACCTGCATCGCGTCGGCGAGCCAGACCAGGCCGAAGATGACGAACAGCCGGTACTGGAATCGGCCGACGCCTGCGGTGCGGATGCCTTCCTCGATTGTGATGGTCTGGGACCTCGCAGCCCTCGCGTTCGAATGCGGGGCCGCGCTGATCGACGCTTCGGCCAGGGGCGTGGAAGGCATGGATGAAATGGATGACGACATGTTGTCTACCTGTCTAACTGTCTATTAGAGGGCTGGTTCCTGAACCCGGAAGCACACGTCTGTCGAAGCAGGGGGGCGGACCCGCGCGGGTCCAGACAGACGGGTGATGCTGTCGCGCCGCCGATTGCAACGTAGCGTTGGGGACTGCAATCTGGCGAAGCGAGAACTATGCCGGGCGCACTCTTGCCATGCGGGGGTGATGCGGATACGTCATCGTGACTCCTTATTGTCTACCCTTGGTGGATTTCTGGTCTTGTATTTATCGTGGCACGTCATCGTGGTGCGCGGTCCGGGTGCCGCAGTGCACCGCTGCATGCTCTGTTGGCACTCATGTAGTGCGTGCTACATGATCGTTCAGCGTAAGCTACATGAAAAGGGCCGGCAAGGCCGATCTGCGGTTTTCTCCTTGGGGTTTTCCCGCGCGCCGCGCAGGTCTCGTCTGTCGTCAGTGCGCAGGCGTCGCGCGCAGCCGCGCAACGGTGGCTTCCACGTCCTGCCACGCGGGTTTGTCGGGGGCGAAGCGCGCACGCAGGTATTGCGCAAGGGCGGTGATTTGCGTGTCGTCGAGACTGTCCGCGTAGGAAGGCATGGCGCCCAGTGTGCTGTTTGGCGGTGCCGGCATGCCTTGCAGCAGTACCTGGATCACGTTGTCGGGCCGGTCGCTGTGCAGGTTCGTGTTCAGTGCCAGCGACGGCTTCACACCGAACTGGCGGATGCCCTGCTCGGACTGGTGGCACACGGCGCACGCGTTTTGGTACAGGCGTGCGGCGGGACCGCCCAGCGCCCTGGCCGCCTCTGCGCTGCGTTGCTCGTATTGCGCGGCCAGCGCGGTGACCTGCGCAGGCGCGGGTGGGGGCGCGCTGAACGACGCGACGTAATGCGCGATAGCGCGCACGTCGGATTCGGGCAGCAGCGCCAGCTCTTCCACCACAGGCGCCATCGGTCCGGCGGCGGCGCCGTGGTGCACTGCATAGCCGCCGCGCAGATACGTGAACAGGGCGTCTTCTGTCCACGGTACCGGTGCGCGCGACAGCGCGGTCAGCGCGGGCGCATCCCAGCCTTCGGCGGTGCCGCCGGTCAGGTAGTGGCGGCCGCCTTTCTCGCCGCCCAGTGCATTGCGCGGCGAATGGCAGGCGCTGCAGTGGCCCAGGCCTTCGGCCAGGTAAGCGCCACGATTCCATTGCGCGGAGCGCGAGGCATCCGGCCTGAACTGCTCGTTGCGGTGGAACAGCAGATTCCATCCGGCCAGCAGCGGGCGCATATTGAACGGGAAGGCCAGTTCGGTGCGCGGCACGCTGGTCTTCACGGGCTCGGCTGACATCAGGTAGGCGTACAGCGACTGCATGTCGGCATCACTGATCTTCGCGAACGCTGTATAGGGAAACGCGGGGTACAGGCGGCGTCCATCGCGATGGATGCCTTCACGCATGGCGCGCTCGAAGGCGGCGAACGACCAGTTGCCGATGCCCGTCTCGGCATCGGGCGTGATGTTGGTGCTGTAGACCGTGCCGAACGGCGTTTCCAGTGCAAGGCCGCCAGCATTCTTCACGCCGCCCGGCGCGGTATGGCAGACCGCGCAGTCGCCGGCAGCGGCTACCAGCCTTCCGCGTTCCAGTGTCGCGGCCGAATAGAAGCCAGCCTCGGTCGGCGCGACGGGTGCGATGGGCGCGCGCCATGGCAGCACGGTGGCACACAGGCCGGCCGCTGCCGCCGCTGCCGCGGCAAGCCAGCCGCGCTTGCTGCGCCGCTTCTCTGTTTGTTGCGAGTCCAGTGCCAGCCTGATGCGATCAGCGCTGAACGGCGGTTCTCGTAGCCGTACGCCGGTCGCATCGAAGATCGCATTGGCGACGGCGGCTGCGGCCGGCAGCGTCGCGGCCGGGCCGGCGGCCAGCGTACTGCGCGTGGCGAGCGATCCGGCCATGCGGATTTCAGGCACCGTGGTGCCGGTGACGGCGGGCAGGGTACTGTCGGAGGTCCCGGGCTGCTCGGCGGGCCATGTATCGAATCCCGTCGATTGCGCGGTGAGTTGCCTCGCGGCCCGCGCGACCATCTGTTCCAGTGCGGGGGATGCCTGCGTTGCGCGCTGTGGCAGCGCCGATTCGCTGTCGTGCCCGACGGTCACGCGCGTGACAGCGAGTTCGCCGGTGGTGCCGTCGACCTCCACTTCGGCGACCCACGCGGACCAACTCTGCGCGGCGTCGTCCTCCACCACATGCGCGTAGGCGAACCCGCGGCCACGGCGCACGTTGCCGCTGCGCGCGATGCCTGAGCGCTGCGCCGACGGCGTCCATCCTGCTCGCTCGGCCACGTCGCGCACCAGCGCTGCGCCACGCGCATCGTCAAGGTGATCGAGCCGCAGCGCTACCGGATCGCTGCCAGCGCTGGCGGCAATCTCATCAACGTGCGATTCCTGTGCAAAGACCTGCGCGCGGGCCAGTGGCGTGTCCGTCGAGCCGGCCGCGGCGCCAGCCGTGTTGATATCGATGTTGGGAATGCGGTATGGCGGCAATGCGCCGGCTTGCGCGCTGGCGGCGACATCGGACACCGGCGCCGCCGTGTGCGTCAGCCACAAGGCCAGCGGTACAGTGGGCGCGGCGGTGCCGCCGAGCGTGGCGGCATACGCGTCGATCACGGCACCCGCGTGCGCGCTGTCGATTTGCCAGTCCAGCGTTGCATTGGCCAGCCCCACGTCATCGGCGGTAATCGTGCGTCGCACGCAGCCGCCCGCGGCACGCGCCATCAGTGCGGCATCGGCAGCGGCGTGGTGTGCGAGCAGGCCCGGGGGGTCCGCGCTGTCGTCGGCGCTTTGCCAGCACACCAGCGTAATCTGAGGCTCGGCAATGCCGAGCAGCGCAGCAAGTTCTTCGCGCAATGCGCCAGGGCGCGCACTGGGCAGCCAGACGCGCAGGGCGCCATCGCGCCAGTCCGCGATGGCCGTGCAGGTGGCTGTCGTCGCCTGCATGCCGGCCAGCGGCCACTGGTAATGCTGTGCCTGGCGTGCACGCGATTGTTCGAGTGCGCCGGCTGCGTCGCCACGCTGTGCCAGCGCGCGCCGCTGCACAGGCACCGTTTCCGGTGTGGGCGGTGCGGACCAGCGCGCGCGCAGTGCAGCCGCCGCATGGGCGGCCTGTTCATCGGAGTCGGCCGCCACGCCGGCGAAGTTGTTGCGCACGACCACGGCGCGCACGCCCGGCATTGCGGCTGCGGCGTCCCGGTCCGCGCCGAGCAGACGTGCAACGAAAGGCTGGCCATCAACCCATTGAAGCCCGGGCGGACGCAAGACATTTACGGCCAGGCACTGGGGAGGCGGGAGAGGGCTTGCCGCCTTGGCGACGGCATCCGCGCGGGGCGCCAGCGTGTCGTTCACGACTGCGCTCCGTGCGCGTCTGCGCGCTGCAGGATGGCCGCCCGTTGCACGGCGCGCACGATCTCGACATGCGTGCCGCAGCGGCACAGGTTGAAGCGCAGCGCCTCGCGGATCTCCGCCTCGGTTGGGTCGGGGTTTTCCGCCAGCAGCGCCTTCGCGGTCATGATCATGCCGTTCAGGCAATAGCCGCACTGCGCGGCCTGCTCGTCGATGAAGGCCTGCTGTACCGGGTCGGGATGCGCGGGCCTGCCCAGTCCTTCCAGCGTGGTCACGTCATGGCCGATTACCGCCTTCACCGGCAGCACGCACGAGCGCGCGGCGGTGCCGTCCACCAGCACGGTGCAGGCGCCGCACTGGCCCAGTCCGCAACCGTACTTCGGGCCATTGCAGGCCAGGTCGTTGCGCAGGATATAGAGCAGCGGCGTATCAGGCGCCACGCAGACCGTATGGTCGGCGTGGTTGACATGAAGCGTCAGGGGGCGGGGCGCGTTCATCGGGGGCAGGTGGCGGTTTGAACATCACGCAGCGCTGCGCCGCGCCCCTTCATGGCGAGGGGCTGTGGCGCGTCGGGCCCGTACAGCGGCCAGGCCGGCGGTACGGGCGGGTCGGTTCAGGCGGACATCATGCTGCCGCCGACAGCGGCGGGCGTCCGGCCGAGACCAGCGGCACGTTGTACACATCGTAGCCGAAACACCAGTCGGGGTTCTCGTTGGTGCGCAGCCACGTGTTGTTGTGCGAGACCAGCTGGACCTTGCTGGCGCGCTCGGCACGGTTGGCTTCGTACAGTGCGAAGGTGGCGGCGTAGTCGTCCGTGCCCGCTTCGATGAAGCAGCGCGTGAGCATGGCGGCATCCTCGATCGCCATGGCGGCACCCTGGGCCATGTGCGGCTTCATCGGGTGGCAGGCGTCGCCGAGCAGCACCAGGCGGCCGCGGCTCCATACCGGCAGCGGATCGCGCTCGAGCAGCGGCCACTTGGTCACTTCCACGGTGCCTTCGATCAGCGACTGCACGCCCTGGTGCCAGCCATCGAATGCGGCGCGCATCTCTTCGATGCTGCTCGGTACCCAGCTCTTGCTCATGTCCCACTCGGGCTCGGGCACGCCGGTGACGTAATAGATCTCGTCGAGCTTGCTGGTGTCGAAGTACACCATCATGTGGCGATCGTCCGACCACCACTTGGTGCAGCGGTCATGCGTAAAGCCCTTGACGCGCGAGATCGGGAACACCGCGCGGTGCGCCACGTAGCCCGTGTACTTGGGCGGCTCCGCGCCGAGCAGGGTTTCACGGATGCGCGAGTTCACGCCGTCCGCGCCGATGACGATGTCGGCCTCGTCGACGGTGCCGTCAGTGAAGCGCAGTTGCACCACGTCGGCCTGGTCGGTCACGCTTTCCAGCTTCTTGTTGAAGAACAGCGTGCCAGGCGCGACGGCATCGGTGAGCAGCTTGTGGAAGTCGCCACGGTGCACGGTCAGGTAGCTGGCGCCGTAGTGCTTCAGCGCGTAGTCGCCCAGCGGAATCTGCGCGCAAACCTCGCCCGTGTCCCAGTCGCGGCTGTACCAGTAGTCCGGATGGCAACCCATGTCATTGAGCGCGTCCTCGATGCCGATGCGCCGCATGATCTTCATCACGTTCGGCCCCACGTGGATGCCGGCACCCAGCCGCGAGAACGCCGGCGCCTGTTCATACAGCCTGACCTGGAGGCCAGCACGCTGCATCAGGGCGGCAGCGGCCGTCCCTCCGAGTCCTGCGCCGATGATTGCGATTCGCGGTTTGGCTTGCACGTTGTTTCTCCTGGCAGTGACACATGGGTCGATGGTGTGGGGGCCGGCTCGGCGGCCAGTTGTTTAAAACGAGTGTACACACTACAAAATTCAAGGTAAAGATAGATTTGCATCAACTTATGGAAAACCCTGATGACGATGTGATGGCTTTCACATATTGCCCAATAACGGCGAATTTATGCGCTATATCTGGGCGACTTCGGTTCAGTGTGCACTGAATGAGTGCCTTTTTGTCCGCTTAGAATGTGTTTGCGCATATAGAGTGTGTACACTACAATCAATCGCAACCGCGGACGCCTGGCAAGACTGCCTGGAGCGGCCGGGTAGACAAGGCATACCCAAGACAACCAGATGACGGAGTCGACAGTGCAGAAAGTTTTCCGAATCGGCCAGATCGTGCCGAGCTCCAACACCACGATGGAAACCGAGATCCCCGCCATGCTGAGCGCACGGCAGCAGATCCGCCCCGAACGGTTCACCTTCCATTCGAGCCGCATGCGCATGAAGAAGGTGGTCAAGGAAGAACTGGCCGCGATGGATGCCGAGTCTGACCGCTGCGCCGTCGAGCTATCCGACGCGCGCGTGGATGTGCTCGGCTACGCCTGCCTGGTCGCGATCATGGCGATGGGCCATGGTTATCACCGCAAGTCGGAACAGCGCCTGAAAGCCCACACCGTTGAGAACGGCGGCGATGCGCCGGTAATCACGAGCGCCGGCGCGCTGGTCGATGCACTCAAGGTGATCGGCGCGAAGCGCATCGCCGTGGTCGCCCCGTACATGAAGCCGCTGACGGAATTGGTGGTGGATTACATCCGCAACGAAGGCTACGAAGTCGTCGACTACCGCGCGCTGGAGATTCCCGACAACCTCGAAGTGGGCCGCCACGATCCGGCGAAGCTTCCTGCCATCGTCGCGCAGATGAACATTGCCGACGTCGATGCCATCGTGCTGTCCGCCTGCGTGCAGATGCCGTCGCTGCCGGCGGTAGCGAAGGTCGAGGCGATGACCGGCAAGCCGGTGATCACGGCGGCTATCGCCACCACCTATGCGATGCTGCGCGCGCTGGACCTGGAGCCGGTCGTGCCGGGCGCGGGCGCGCTGCTGTCCGGCGCCTACTGAGGGCCGCGCCATGAGCACCTTCCTCTACGGCGGCAACGTCCAGGCCAACGGTATCCGCCAGCACTACCTGCGCTACGGCGGCAACGATGGCGAACGCGCGTCGCGCGACGCCGTGATCATCGTGCCGGGCATCACGAGCCCGGCCATCACGTGGGGCTTCGTCGGCGAGCAGTTCGGCCAGCGCTTCGATACCTATGTGCTGGATGTGCGCGGCCGTGGCTTGTCGGAAGCGAGCGACACGCTGGACTACAGCCTCGATGCGCAAGCTGCCGACGTGATCGCGTTCGCGCAGGCGCTCGGCCTGCAGCGCTATGCCATCGTCGGCCATTCGATGGGCGGGCGCATTGGCGTTCGTGCCGCGCGCCAGCGCCCCGCAGGCATGACGCGGCTGGTGATGGTGGATCCGCCGGTCTCCGGCCCCGGCCGCCGCGCTTATCCCGCGCAGCTGCCGTGGTACATCGATTCAATCCGCCTCGCGCGCGCTGGTGTCGACGCGGAAGGCATGCGCCGCTTCTGCCCGACATGGACCGACGAGCAACTGCGCTTGCGCGCCGAGTGGCTGCACACCTGCGACGAGCGCGCAGTCCTGGCGAGCTTCAACGGCTTCCATGAAGACGACATCCACGCCGACCTGCCGCACGTGTCCGTGCCGACGCTGCTGATGCGCGCCGGCCGTGGCGACGTGGTGCGCGACGAAGACGAGCAGGAAATCCGCACGCTGCTGGCGGGCGTGCTGGTGAGCCACGTCGCCGATGCCGGCCACATGATCCCGTGGGACGACGAGGCCGGCTTCTATCGTGCCTTCGGCGATTTCCTTGGTGCCGCGCTGCCCGCGCTGGCCTGATATCCGCGAATCGGAGGAGCGAACATGCCCGTAAGCGATTACGACCTGACCCAGGCGTGGAAGCAGGTGCTCACGCTGTCGAAACTGGAAGCCGGCCAGACCGTCACCGTGCTGACCGGCGCCGCCACGCATCCGCAGACGCTGCGTACGGCCATGGTGGCAGCGGCGTCGATGGGCGCCATCGTCAACCGGCTCGACCTGCCGCCAGTCAATGGCGAGAAGGCGTTGAGCCGCGATGCGCTGGCGTATCTCGGCACTACGCCGCTGACCGGCAATCCGGCCGCCATCGCCGCGCTGAAGGCGAGCGATCTCGTGCTCGACCTGATGACGCTGCTGTTCTCGCCCGAGCAGCATGACATCCTGAGCGGTGGCACGAAGATCCTGCTCGCTGTGGAGCCACCCGAAGTGCTCGCGCGCATGGTCCCCACCGAAGCAGACCGCAAGCGCGTGAAGGCCGCCACGGCCCGGCTGTCGCGCGCGCGGGAAATGCACATCGTCTCCGATGCCGGCATGGACCTGCGCTGCAAACTCGGCGAGTTCCCCGCGATCAGCGAATACGGCTTCGTCGACGAGCCCGGCCGCTGGGACCACTGGCCGAGCGGCTTCGTGCTGACCTGGCCGGATGAAGGCGGCACCCAAGGCACCATCGTGCTGGACCGCGGCGACATCCTGCTGCCGATGAAGTCGTATATCCAGGAGCCGATCCGGATCACGGTGGAGTCCGGCTATGTGAAGGCGATCGAAGGCGGCCTCGATGCGGAATTGCTGGCCGACTACATGGCATCGTTCAACGATCCCGAAGCGTATGCGATGTCGCATATCGGCTGGGGCCTGCAGCCGCGCGCGAGCTGGTCGGCGCTGGCCATGTACGACCGCGAAGCGACCATCGGCATGGATGCGCGCGCGTACGAAGGCAACTTCCTGTGCTCGTTCGGCCCCAACAACGAAGCGGGCGGCAGCCGGACCACCGCCTGCCATATCGATATCCCGGTGCGCCACTGCACGGTCAACCTCGATGGCGAACCCGTAGTGGTGCGTGGCAAGGTGACGGACGGCCACCACGCGCCCGTCAACACACTGTTCAAGGAAGCCCGCCATGCATGAAGAAGTCCAGACCTACCAGCGGCAAGGCTTCGGCACCGCCATGGAGATCCGGCCGCCATACGGGCTGCTGATCATCGATTTCGTCAACGGCTTCGCCGATCCGGCGGTCTTTGGCGGCGGCAATATCCCGGAGGCCATCCGCAATACGCAGCCGCTGCTGCGCGCGGCGCGCGAGCAGGGCTGGCCGGTGGCGCACAGCCGCATCGTGTTTGCCGATGACGACGCCGACCACAACATCTTCACGCTGAAGGTGCCCGGCATGCTCACGCTTAAGGAAGACAGCCACAACAGCGCCATCGTGCCGGAGCTTGCGCCCGCCGCGGGCGAGTATGTGGTGCGCAAGACGGTGCCGTCGGCGTTCTTCGGCACGTCGCTGGCGGCATGGCTGACGCAGCGCGGCGTGCAGACGCTGCTGGTGGCGGGCTGCGTCACCAGCGGCTGCGTGCGCGCTAGCGTGGTCGATGCGATGTCGCTCGGCTTCCGTCCGCTGGTGCTGTCGGACTGCGTCGGTGACCGCGCGCTCGGCCCGCACGCGGCCAACCTGTTCGACATGGAGCAGAAGTACGCCACCGTGCTGACCCGCGACGAAGCGCTCGCGCAAATTGCGCCGGGCGTGCGAGCAGCGGCCTGAGCCGCGCCGGTGCGACCGATGCGGCGCTCAGACGGCCGCCACGCGGCGCTTGCGGGCCGGCTTGCCGGAAGGCTGCGCCGGCGCGGGCGGAGCATCGGGGATGACGCCCGGCATTGCCACGGCGCGCAGCACGGTCTGCTGCATCACATCGCGCCAGTGCGATACCGCGGCCGGGCTCATCATGGGTTCGCCAAGGAAGGCGCTGAGCGTATGATGGTTCGAGTTGTAGAAGTAGCCGAGCGAGGCGATGACCATGTACACGTCGCGCGCGCCGGCGTCTGGCCGGAACAGGCCCACCGCCTTGCCGCGCGACAGGATGCCGTCGAGCACGGACAGCGCGTAGCTGGAAATATCGCGCAGCCGCACCGACTTGCGCGCGTGCTTGCCCTGGCTCATGTTCTCGCTGGTCAGGATCGCGACGAACTCCGGGTGCTCCAGGTAGTAGTGCCAGACGAAGTCAGTCAGTTGCGAGAGCGCGCGCACCGGATCGGCAGCGTCGAGTTCGCCTTCGAGTTTCTGCTCGGCTTCATTGAGCTGCAGGTAGATGGTCTCCAGCACTTCGACGAACAGCTTTTCCTTGCTGCCGAAGTAGTAGTAGATCATCCGGTCGTAGGTCTTCGCGAGCGTCGAAATCCGTTCGATGCGTCCGCCGTCGTAGCCGCGCTGCGCGAAGACCTTGATGGCCGCTTTCAGGATCCGGTCGCGGCTGTCCTGGGCCTGCCGGGCGCGCGTCCCGACTGCCGCGCGCTGGGTTGCGGTCTTGATGGTCATGTTGGATGGCTCGGCATGAGGTCTGTGTCTGGCAGGCAGTATAACGGTGGCATCGACGGTGTCGCCTGATGCAAGGCGGCAAAATTCAAGAGCTATGACAGCGACAATCCTCGATACCGTTCCCGAGGCTGAGGCCTCCACCCCGCGCGCGCAGCGCCTGGCGCTGCTGCAGGCCAGCGGCGTGCTGCTGGTGACGCGCGCCCCGCAGGCGGCGGCGCGTCCCGCGCCGGGCCAGCCGGGGGCCGCCTCGGACTATGTGCCGGCGCTGCCGGACATCTTCGTCGCCGTGCGCGATACCGGTGAGGTGCTGGCCTTCAACGGCCACGTCGACCTGGGCACCGGCATCCGCACGGCGCTGGCGCAGATCGTGGCGGAAGAACTCGATGTGCCGCTCGCGCGCGTGCGCATGGTGCTCGGCCATACGGAGGCCACGCCCAACCAGGGGCCGACCATTGCGAGCGCGTCGATCCAGATCTCCGCCATGCCGCTGCGGCGCGCGGCGGCACAGGCCCGTGCGTGGCTGCAGGCGCGCGCTGCGCAGCATTTGGGCGTGGCGCCGGAAATGCTGGAGGCCGACGATGGTGTGTTGCGCGTGAAAGGCGCGCCCGACGGCATCGGCTACGGGGCGCTGGTGGCCGGCGGACATGTCGAGTTGCCGCTGGCCGACGACGTGCAGACCAAGCCGGTCGAGGCTTACCGCATCGTCGGGCGTGGCGCGGGCCGCGTGGATATCCCCGACAAGGCGCGCGGCGTGCTGACGTTCGTGCATGACGTGCGCGTGCCCGGCATGCTTCATGGACGCGTTGTACGACCGCCGTACTCCGGCCGGGATGCAGGCGATTTTGTCGGAACCAGCTTGCTGGAAGTCGATCGCGATTCCTTGCGTGATGTGCCGGGGCTGGTCGATATCATCGTGCAGGGCGATTTCGTCGGCGTGGTGGCCGAACGCGAGGAGTACGCGATGTTGGCCGCGCGCCGCCTGCGCGTGCGCTGGAAGCCGGTGCCGCCGCTGCCGGCGCTTGATGATCCGGAGCCTGCGTTGCGCGCGAATCCGGCCAGGCGCCGTGATCTGCTGGTCGATGGCGAGATGCCGGCACCGGGAACCGGTACCACGCTCGAGCGCCATTTTGTCTGGCCCTATCAAATGCACGGCTCCATCGGTCCGTCATGCGCCGTCGCGGACTGGCGCGAAGATGGGCTGACCATATGGTCTGGTACGCAGAACCCGCATGTCTTGCGCATCGACCTGGCGCGGTTGTCAGGGCTTGGCGAGGACGGCATCGAGATCGTGCGCATGGAGGCCGCCGGTTGCTACGGCCGCAATTGTGCCGATGATGTCTGCGCCGACGCCGTGCTGCTGTCGCGCGCGGTGGGGCGTCCGGTGCGCGTGCAACTTTCGCGCGAACAGGAGCACCTGTGGGAGCCCAAGGGCGCAGCGCAACTGATGGACGTCAGCGCGACGCTGGGCGCCGGCGGCGAGTTGCTCGGCTATGACTTTGTCAGCCGCTATCCGTCCAACGATGCGCCGACGCTGGCACTGCTGCTGACTGGGCAGGTATCCAATGGGCCGCGCATGCTTGAGATGGGCGACCGCACCGCCGTGCCGCCCTACGCGTATGCGGGCCGCCGCATCGGCTGCGACGACACGCCTGCCATCGTGCGCGCGTCGTGGCTGCGCGGGGTTTCGGCATTGCCGAATACGTTCGCGCATGAGTGCATGATCGATGAACTGGCGGTGGAGGCTGACGCTGATCCGATCGACTTCCGGCTGCGGCATCTTCCGGATGATCGCGCGGCCGATCTGCTGCGCGCCGTGGCGCATGCGGCTGGCTGGCAGCGCGGCGCACGGGGCTCACGTGGCGTACCCGATGCGGACGGCAAGCTGCGCGGCCGTGGCGTGGCCTATGCGCGCTATATCCACAGCCGCTTTCCGGGCTTCGGCGCGGCGTGGTCCGCGTGGATACTTGATGTTTCGGTTGACGTGGCAACTGGGCAGATCGTCGTCGAGAAGATCGTCGTGGGCCAGGACACCGGCATGATGGTCAACCCGGACGGCGTGCGCCACCAGATCCACGGCAACGTGGTGCAGACGCTGAGCCGCGTGCTGAAGGAGCAAGTGCGCTTTGATGGCGCGGGTGTAGCCAGCCGCGAGTGGGGCGGTTATCCGCTGCTGACGTTCCCGGAGATTCCGCCGATCGAAGTGGTGCTGATGCCGAGGCAGTCGGAGCCGCCGTTGGGCGCGGGTGAGTCCGCGTCGCTGCCGGGGGCTCCTGCGATGGCCAATGCGTTGTTCGATGCGATGGGCGTTCGGTTGCGGCGGCCGCCGTTTGTGCCGGAGACGGTGCTGGCGGCGTCGGGCAACCGGCAGGGTTAGCAGACCGATTGTCTGCTCCCTCTCCCGCAAGCGGGAGAGGGAAGCATACCGGCGGCAGTACAAAGGCCTCCCCTCAACCCGCCCCGTTCCCCTCGTCGATCTCGCTCATCTTGCGCAGCAGGTAAGTCACCGCCACGCGCTCGGCCGGGTTCAGGTTGCCAAACGTCTGTTCGGAAATCTGCTTCGCAAACGGCACCGTCTCGTCGATCAATGCCAGCCCGCCAGCCGTCACCGTCACCACCACCTTGCGCCGGTCATTGGGGTCGTGGGATACCGCGACCAACTGGCGCGACTTCAATCGTTCGATGATGCCGCGCACCGTGGCCTGGTCGATCGCCGTGGCCCGCACCACTTCATTGAGCGAGCACGGTTGCCGGTCACGGACCGCGCAAAGCACGACAAACTGCGCGGCCGTGAGCTGCGAATCGGGAATGGTCTGCTGGAAGATGGCCACGTGGCGCTGGTATGCGCGGCGCAGCAAGTGGCCCACCTGTTCGGTGAAGTCGTAGCCGGGGTCGATGTTGCCGGCGGGCTGGTCGGAAGAGGAGGGCACGTCGATCGTGGTGCGATGGAAGGTGTGCCCCGAGTATACCGACGATGGCAGCGCAGGTGCGCCGGTGCCGGACCTTAATCGACGGTAATGGCCGCGCTCTTCGCCACCTTGCCGAAACGCTCGTATTCCTGCAGCGTCAGCGTCTGCAAGTCCGGCGCGCTGGAACCCTTCGGGTTGAAGCCGGCCTGCGTCAGCTTCTCGCGCACGTCCGCGCGCCCCAGCGCTTCGACGAAGGCCGCATTGAGTGCCTGCACCACGGGCGCGGGCAGGTTGGCCGGGCCATAGACGCCGAACCATGGTTCCACGGCATAGCCCGTCAGGCCGGCCTCGGCCAGCGTGGGCACGTCAGGCAGCGACGGCGAACGGCTCTTGCCAGCCACGGCCAGGGCGCGCAGCTTGCCCGACTGGATGTGCGGCAGCGAGGCCGGCAGGTTGTCGAACATCACGCCGATATGGCCGCCGAGCATGTCGTTGATGGCCGGGCTGCTGCCTTTATAGGGCACGTGAGTCAGTCCCGTATGCGTGGTCTGCGAGAACATCGCGCCGGCCAGGTGCATCGACGTGCCGGTGCCCGCGGTCGCGTATGTCAGGCCGGGGTGCGCCTTGGCATAGGCGATCAGTTCCGGCACGGTCTTGACGGGCAGCGACGGGCCGACTTCCAGCACGATGGTCGAAGTGCCGAGCAGGCTGATGGCGGTGAAGTCCTTGCGCGGGTCGAACGGCACCTGCTTGTAGATATGCGGATTCAGCGCATTGGTCGAGATCGCGCCGAAGCCGATGGTGTAGCCATCGGGCGCGGCCTTGGCCACGGCGTCCATGCCGATGTTGCCGCCCGCGCCGGGACGGTTCTCGATGACCACGGGCTGTCCCAGCTTCTCCGCGACGCGCTGGCCGACCGTGCGCGCGACGAGATCCGTCGTGCCGCCGGCAGCGTACGGGACGACAAAGCGGATCGGCTTGGCCGGGAAGGTATCGGCCGCGGCGGCGGCCAGCGGCAGGGTGCCCAGCGTGGCGGCCCCGAACGTCAGGGCGATCAGCGTGGCGCGGGGGCGAAGTGCAAGGCGTTGCGGCATGGTGCGGGAATCTCCTCTACGGGTTGTGTTGTTCTATGGCACCGGCACGGG
This sequence comes from Cupriavidus sp. C3SS-1, assembly GCF_057073755.1. Taxonomy (NCBI): domain Bacteria; kingdom Pseudomonadati; phylum Pseudomonadota; class Betaproteobacteria; order Burkholderiales; family Burkholderiaceae; genus Cupriavidus; species Cupriavidus sp. C3SS-1. The sequence goes on from NZ_CP172699.1 coordinate 920,192, forward strand.
AGGTCCGTGCGGAAGCGCCCATTGTAGGCAAATGCGGACTAGCAGAGGCATACCGGGCGGTAGGCCGATGCCCATGCTTCTTTTCGAATACAATCGTCCGGTTGTCTTTGCCGACCCAGCCGGCCAGGTTGCGGCGGCCGCCTCTCCACGTGAATTCCCCCGTGCCAGTTTCACCAAAATCTCTTGCCATGCCCGCTGCGCTGCCGTCGCCGCAGCGATCGGGGCTGGCCATCGCGGCCGTCGGCGCCGTGCTGTTTTCCGCCAAGGCCATCGTGGCCAAACTGATGTACCGCTACAGCGTGGATGCCGTCATGGTCATCACGCTGCGCATGCTGTTCGCCGTGCCGTTGTTCATGGCGATCGGCTGGTGGCAGTCGCGGCGCCTGCCGGCGCTGTCGTGGGCCGACCGTGGCCGCGTGGTGTTCCTCGGCTTCATCGGCTACTACCTGTCGAGCTTCATGGATTTCCTGGGGCTGCAATACATCACGGCAGGACTGGAACGGCTGATCCTGTTCCTGACGCCGTCGTTCGTGCTGCTGGCCACGGCGCTGATATTCCGCCGCCAGATCGCCGCGCGGCAATGGGTGTCGCTGCTGCTGGCCTATCTCGGCATCGTGCTGGTGTTCGCCCATGACCTGGATGTCAGCGGCCCCACGGTATGGCTGGGCGGGGCGCTGGTGCTGGGCAGTGCCTTGACGTATGGTATCTACCTGATTCTCAGCGGCGAGCTGGTGCAGCGCATCGGCTCGCTGCGGCTGGTGGCCTACGCGATGTGCGTGTCCACGGCCTGCTGCGTGCTGCAGTACCTGACGCTGGGCCGGCCCGTGGCCGAACTCGCGCAGCCGGCGCCGGTGATGTGGCTGTCACTCGTCAACGCGGTGTTCTGCACGGTGTTGCCCGTTTCGATGACGATGGTGGCCGTGGCCCGCATCGGCGCGCCGATGGCCTCGCAGGCCGGCATGATCGGACCGGTATCGACGCTGTTCCTGGCCTTCTGGCTGCTCGACGAACCCGTCAGCGGCGTGCAGCTGGGGGGCAGTGCACTGGTGCTGGGCGGAATGTACCTGTTGTCGGCGCGCAAGGCATGACCAGCGCGGCGACGCCGAACCTGAACGACAAACGACACAAGCAATAAGCGACAAGGAGAACGAGCGATGGATCTTGGACTGCGTGGCAAGCATGCACTGGTGTGCGGCGCGAGCAAGGGCCTGGGCTTTGCCTGCGCGGACGCGCTGGCGGCCGAAGGCGTCGATGTGGTAATCGTGGCGCGCGGCGCGGAGGCGCTGGAGAAGGCCGCGGCCGACCTGCGCGCGCGCCATGGGCGCCGCGTGGTCGCGGTGGCCACCGACATCACGAAGCCGGAAGGCCGCAAGGCCGCGCTCGATGCCGTGGCCAAGCTTGGCGATCTCGACATCCTCGTCAACAACGCGGGCGGCCCGCCCCCGGGCAATTTCCGCGACTGGGACCGCGACGCGTGGCTGGCCGCGCTCGACGCCAATATGCTCACGCCGATCGAGCTGATCAAGTCCACGGTCGACGGCATGATCGCGCGCAAGTGGGGCCGCATCATCAACATCACGAGCGGCGCGGTGAAGGCGCCGATCGACATACTGGGCTTGTCCAACGGCGCGCGCTCGGGCCTGACCGGCTTTATCGCCGGCCTGGCGCGCGAAGTCGCGCAGCATGGCGTGACCGTCAATAATCTGCTGCCGGGACCGTTCAATACCGATCGCCTGGCCAAGACCATGGAAGGCGCGGCGCAGAAGGCCAACCTGAGCATTGAGGAAATCGCGCAACGCCGCGCCGCGCAGAACCCGTCGCGCCGCTTCGGCGACCCCGCCGAGTTCGGCGCCACCTGCGCGTTCCTGTGCAGCCGCCAGGCCGCGTACATCACGGCACAGAACATCCTGCTCGACGGCGGCGCCTACCCCGGCACGTTCTGAACCCGGCGCGGCCCCGGCGATGGCCGCACTACTTACCCGCAGTCGCTTACCGCAACAAGGACCCTTGATGACCCGCCCACGTATCGCCCTGATTGCACACGACCACAAGAAAGACGACATCGTTGCGTTTGCCACGCGGCACCGCGAATTCCTTTCGCAGTGCGAACTGCTTGCGACCGGCACCACCGGTGGCCGCCTGATCGATGAAGTCGGGCTGGACGTGACGCGGATGCTGTCCGGGCCGTGGGGCGGTGACCTGCAGATCGGCGCGCAGCTGGCGGAAGGGCGCGTGCGCGCCGTGATCTTCCTGCGCGACCCGATGACGCCGCAGCCGCACGAACCCGATATCAACGCCCTGGTACGCGCCTGCGATGTGCATAACGTGCCATGCGCGACCAACGTCGCCACGGCGGACCTGGTGATCGCCGAGCTGTGCCGCGTCGAGGCAAAGGCCTGATCCCCAACCCCATCCAGCCTGACTGACAGGAGAATTGCAGATGACCAAAGCCATCCGGATCGAACAGACCGGCGGACCGGAAGTGATGCAGTGGGTCGACGTGGAGGTCGGCGAGCCAGGGCCCGGTGAAGTCCGTGTCCGCCATGAAGCGGTAGGGCTCAACTATATCGACGTCTACTTCCGCACCGGCCTCTACAAGCAGCCGCTGCCCGCCGGCCTGGGCATGGAAGGCGCCGGCGTGGTGGAGGCGGTGGGCGCGGGCGTGACCCACCTGAGCGCGGGGGATCGCGTGGCCTACGCGGGCCGTCCGACCGGCGCCTATGCGCAGGTGCGCGTGATGCCGGCCGATATCGTGGTGCGCCTGCCCGAGTCGATTTCCTTCGAGCAGGGCGCGGCGATGATGCTGCAGGGCCTGACGGTGCAGTACCTGATCCGCGACAGCTATCGCGTGCAGGCCGGCGACACCGTGCTGCTGCATGCCGCCGCCGGCGGCGTCGGGCTGATCGCGTGCCAGTGGCTCAAGGCGCTCGGCGTCACGGTGATCGGCACGGTGGGCAGCGACGAGAAGGCGGAACTGGCGCGCGCGCATGGCTGCACGCATACCGTGGTCTATACGCGCGAATCGTTCGTCGACAAGGTGAAGGAAGTCACCGGCGGCAAGGGCGTGCCGGCGGTGTATGACTCCATCGGCGCGGACACCTTCCGTGATTCGCTCGACTGCCTGGCGCCGCGCGGCACCATGGTGAGCTTCGGCAATGCTTCGGGGCCGGTGCCGCCGTTCGATATCTCGGTGCTTGGCAACAAGGGATCGCTGCGGCTGACGCGGCCCACCTTGATGACCTACGTGGTGCATCGCGAACTGCTGGAGCCGATGGTGGCGGACCTGTTCGATGCGGTCACCAGCGGCAAGGTGAAGATCGATATCCGCCAGCGCTATGCACTGGCTGATGTTGCGCAGGCGCACCGCGACCTGGAGTCGCGCAAGACGACGGGATCGACCATCCTGCTGCCGTACTGAGGCCGCCGCGGTTCCCGATGAAGATAGCCGCGGGCGGCGGGCTGCCGTCCGGGGCTTATTCTCTCGCCGCGCTCAGTGCGTCCGTACCGTGGTGGCGGTCGCCCGCGCTTCGGCCTGCCGCAGGATGTGCGGCGGCAGCCGCTTGAGCATCAAGTGCACCGCCAGCGGAATCAGCACAACGTCATCGACGATCCCCAGTCCGGCGATGAAATCAGGAATCAGATCGATCGGCGAGATCGCATAGAGAAACAGCCCAAAGGCCGCCGGCTTGAGCCAGGGCGGCGCATCCGGATGCCGCAGCGCATACCAGAACAGCCGGCCGTCGCGGCGCACCAGCGTCCACAGGGCCGAAAAACGCTTCCACATGAGAGGCCTCCTTCACATTGCGCACGCCAGCGAATGACGCGTGCACAGATAGCTTGGGCCGATCAAAGCGGCTTCAAGTTCCGAAGTAGACCGGGCTGAGGAAAGTGAGGAGGGGAGCGCCCCGGCAGCGCCGGGGCGGGCCCGCATGCCGTCATGGCATGCGGGCTGGCGATCAGCCCGGGATCTTGCCTTCGACGCCTTCGACGTAGAACTTCACGTTGTGCAGGAAGTTGTCGTCGGCGGTCTGGTCCTTGGCGACCTGTTCCTTGCCGGTGTTGTCCTTGATCGGACCCTTCCAGATCGGCGCGGAACCGTCGACGATGCCCTTCTTGCGCTCGGCAACGAGCGCCTTCACGTCCTCGGGCACGATCGTGTTGAAGTCCTTCAAGTCGATCATGCCTTCCTTCAGGCCCCACCACGTGGTGTCGCTCTTCCAGCGGTTGTTCAGCACGTCGTCCACCACCTTGTTGTAGTAGACGCCCCACTGGATTTCCGACGCGGCCAGGTGAGCCTTCTCGCCGAACTTGCTCATGTTGCTGTCCCAGCCAAACGCATACACGCCTTTCTCCTGCGCGGTCTGCACCACGGCGGCGGAGTCGGTGTTCTGCATCAGCATGTCCACGCCCTGGCCGATCAGCGTGGTGGCGGCTTCACGCTCCTTGCCCGGATCGAACCACTTGTTCACCCAGACCACCTTGACGGTCGCGTTCGGGTTGACGCTGCGCGCGCCCAGCGTGAACGAGTCGATATTGCGGATCACCTCGGGGATGGGAACCGAACCGACCACGCCCATCTTGCCCGACTTGCTCATCTTGCCGGCCACCACGCCTGCCAGGTAGGCGCCCTCATAGGTGCGCACGTCATACTGGCCCAGGTTTTCGGCGGTCTTGAAGCCGGTGGCGTGCTCGAACTTCACGTCCGGGAATTCCTTGGCGACCTTGAGCATCGACTCCATGTAGCCGAAGGTCGTGCCGAAGATCAGCTTGTTCCCCTGGCTGGCCAGGTCGCGGAACACGCGTTCGGCGTCGGCGGCGGATTCGGGCACGTTCTCGACGAAGGTGGTCTTGACCTTGTCGCCGAACTTCTCCTCCACGGCCTTGCGGCCGGCGTCGTGCGCGTACGTCCAGCCAGCGTCGCCCACCGGGCCGATGTAGACAAAGGCGACCTTGAGCGGCTCGGCCTTCTGTTCCGCAGCAGGCGCGGAGGCCGGCGCGGCGGTCTCGGCCGGCTTTTCGGCTTCTTTCTTGCCGCAGCCGGCTAGCGCCAGCAGGGCGGTGGCAGCCAGTGCCGCCAGGGTTTTCCTGCGCGTGACCATCATGATTTCTCCTTGTGATGAATTGTGTTGGCTTTCGAAGGCTCGTTGAATCAGGACTTGCGTTGCGGCATCAGGCACTGCCCGGACGGAATGGCTTGCCGAGCGAGGCGGGCATGTTCAGGCGGATCCAGGCCGGGTTGCGCGAGATCAGCGCCAGCACGACGATGGTGGCCGCGTACGGCAGCATCGACAGGAACTGCGACGGCACCGAGACGCCGATGCCCTGCAGGTAGAACTGCAGGATGGTTACGCCGCCAAACAGCCACGCGCCGACCAGCACGCGGCCCGGGCGCCAGGTGGCAAACGTGGTCAGCGCCAGCGCGATCCAGCCGCGGCCGGCCACCAGGTTCTCGACCCACATCGGCGTGTACACCAGCGACAGGTAAGCCCCGGCCAGGCCGCAGCAGGCGCCGCCGAACAGCAGCGCGCCGAAGCGGATGGTGCGTACCGGATAACCGAGCGCGTGCGCCGATTCCGGCGATTCGCCGATCGCGCGCAGCGTGAGCCCCGCGCGCGTGCGGAACAGGAACCACATGATCGCGAAGCACAGCAGCAGACTGAAATACACCATCCAGTGTTGCTGGAAGAACGCGGGACCGATGAATGGAATATCGGCCAGCCCGGGGATCGACCTGGCCTGCGCGGGCATGGCGTGGCCCACGAAGCGCTGGCCCATGAAGGCCGACAGGCCGGTGCCGAAGATCGACAGCGCCAGACCCGTGGCGACCTGATTGGTGGCCAGCACCAGCGCCAGCCACGAGAACAGCGCGGCCATCAGCATGCCGGCGACAGCGCCGGCGAGAAAGCCGAGCAGCGGCTGCTGCGTCTGGTAGCCGACCATGAAGCCGGCCACGGCTGCGACCAGCATCATGCCTTCGGCGCCGAGGTTCAGCACGCCGGAGCGTTCGTTGATGAGCAGGCCCAGCGCGGCCAGCAGCAGCGGCGTGCCGGCGTTGATCGCGGTGGCGATGAGGGGAGCGAGTTGTTCCATGTTCTTGTCTGCTCCGCTCAGGCTGCCGTGGCGCGCCAGCGCAGGCGGTTTTCGATAAGGGTGTCGCAGGCCAGCAGGAAGAACAGCAGCATGCCCTGGAACACCCAGCCGATCGCCGACGGCAGGCCCAGACGCGACTGCGCCATCTCGCCGCCGATGTAGAACAGCGACATCATGATGCCGCCGAACACGGTGCCGACCGGATGCAGGCGGCCAACGAACGCGACGATGATGGCCGTGAAGCCGTAGCCCGGCGAGATTGACGGCAGCAGCTGGCCGATCGGGCCCGTCACTTCGAACGCCCCGGCCAGGCCCGCGGTAGCGCCCGAGATCAGCAGCGCGTTCCACAGCGCGCTGCGCGACGAGAAGCCGGCATAGCGCGCCGCAGCCGGCGCGGTGCCGCCCACTTGAAGGCGGTAGCCGGCGAAGCTGCGGAACACGAACACCGTCATCACCGCGACCAGCACCAGCATCACGACGAAGCCCGCATGCAGGCGCGAGCCGGACATCAGGTTAGGCAGCAGGTATTCGGACGAGAATACCTTCGACTGCGGGAAGTTCATGCCGTTGGGGTCCTTCAACGGCCCGTTGACTACCCACAGCATCAACTGTTGCGCGATGTATGTGAGCATCAGCGAGACCAGGATCTCGTTGGCGTTGAAGCGGTCCTTGAGCAGCGCCGTGATCGACGCCCACGCCATGCCGCCGATCACGCCGGCTAGCGACGCCAGGATCAGCACCACGGTACCGTTGAGCGTCTGGCCCGGTACGTCGAAGAACAGCACCGTGGCGCCAGCGAAGATGCCGCCGGCAATGAGCTGCCCGTCCGCGCCGATATTCCACACGTTGGCGCGATAGCAGACCGAAAGGCCCAGCGCGCACAGCACCAGCGGCACGGTCTTGAGCAGGACTTCGCCAATCGCGCGCTTGTCGCGCAGCGGGTCGGCCAGGAACACCTTGAGCGCGGCCATCGGGTCCTTGCCGAGCGCCACGAACAGCAGCGCGCCGAACAGCAGCGTGAGCGCGAGGGCGATCACCGGCGAGGCATAGGCCATGTTCCGCGACGGCAGTCCGCGCGGCGCCAGCGTGAAGGGGGAGCGGGGCAGCAGCGAGCGCATTTCAGCCATGGCTGGTCACCTCCGCTGCCTGGGTGTCGCGCGCTTGCGCGGGGCCGCCTTCCCACAGGCCGCTCATCCACAGGCCGACCTGTTCGCGCGTCGCGGTCTCGGTCGGGATGGATGGCGACAGTTGGCCCTTGGCGATGACATGCAGCCGATCGCAGATGGCGAACAACTCATCAAGTTCTTCCGACACCACGAGGATGGCGCAGCCTGTGGCCTTGAGCGCCAGGATCTCGTTGTGGATCTGCGCGGCGGCGCCAACATCCACGCCCCAGGTCGGTTGCGCGACGATCAGCACCTTGGGGCCGCTTTCGATCTCGCGGCCGACGATGAACTTCTGCAGGTTGCCGCCGGACAGGCTGCGGGCCAGCGCGTCGGGCCCGCTTGCCTTCACACGGAAGCGGCTGATGATGGAAGCGGCCAGGCCGGTCGCGGCCTTTGGCGAGATCATGCCGCTGCGCACGTAAGGAGGCGTCTGGTGCGACAGCAGCGTATTCGCGGCCAGGCTCATGCCGGGCACCGCGCCGCGCCCGAGGCGCTCCTCCGGCACGAAGGCGAGCCCCGCGCGCCGGCGCTGGCGCGCATCGAGCCGGCCGGCCGGCTTGCCTGCCAGCTGCACCGACGCGGCATCCGCGCGCGTGTCTTCACCGGACAGCGCGGCCAGCAGTTCCTGCTGTCCGTTGCCCGATACGCCGGCAATGCCGACGATCTCGCCGGCATGCACATCGAGCGAGATCCGCTGCAGTTCGGTGGCGAACGCATGTGCGCGCGGCAGCGACAGTTGCTGCACGCTCAGGCGCACATCGCCGCGCTGCGCGGCCACCCGAGCTTCGCGCGGCGGCTCGCCGCCGATCATCAGGCGCGACAGCGACGCCGCGCTTTCCTGGCGCGGATCGCACACGCCCGTGACCTTGCCCATGCGCATCACGGTGGCGTGATGGCAGAGCGCGCGGATCTCGTCGAGCTTGTGGCTGATGTAGAGGATGCTCGTGCCCTCGGCCGCGAGCTGGCGCAGCGTGACGAACAGCGTTTCCACGGCCTGCGGCGTCAGCACCGAAGTTGGCTCGTCCAGGATCAGCAACTGCGGGTTGGCCAGCAGCGCGCGCACGATCTCGACGCGCTGCCGTTCGCCGACCGACAGCGTATGGACATGGCGGTTCGGTTCCAGCGGCAGCCCGTAGCGCTCGGCGGTGGCGCGGATGCGCTCGGCCAGCTGCTTCATGCTGCTGCCCGCGCCGTGCTGGCCGCCGGGCAGGCCCAGCGCGATGTTCTCGGTGACAGTCAGGGTGTCGAACAGCGAGAAGTGCTGGAACACCATGGCAATGCCCAGGTGGCGGGCATCGTGCGGACTGTTGATCGTGACCGGGGCCCCGTTGAAGCGGATCTCGCCGGCGTCCGGGCGGACCGCGCCGAAGATGATCTTCATCAGGGTGGATTTGCCGGCGCCGTTCTCGCCAAGGACGGCGTGGATTTCGCCGGGGGCGACGCTGAGGCTGATGTCATCGTTCGCGATGACGCCGGGATAGCGCTTGCTGATATGGGCTAGCGCCAGCCTGGGTGGGTTTTGTGGTGTCACTGAGGCGGCTCGGGTTGTTGTGGCAGCAACGTGGAAGGCAGTCAGTCAGCGGCAGTGCGTGGCGCAGGATCGCCGCGACGCAATGCAACATTCATCATGATTTCGTGATGCATGATATTGGGTACGAATTATATAAGTTCGCGGCACCGTGGCGACCGGCTTCCGGCGTTTGTCCAAGCGCCGCAACGGTTTGCGGTGGGTTGCAAGGTGCGTGCCGGGACGGGAAAGAAAAACCGCCGCGCTCCGGGTGGAGGGCGGCGGTTCGGGTTTGCCTGCAAGGCGGAAATGCTGGCGGCTTGCTCCCCCTCTCCCGCACGTGAGAGAGGGGAGACAACCGTTGCGTCGGTCAGGCCAGCATCACCCCCCCGAAGCCGCGGCGGTCGTCGCAAAACGCCCGTCGCGGAAATCCGCCAGCGTCTGGTAGATCTGCTCCTGCGTGTTCATTACGAACGGGCCGTACTGGGCGATCGGCTCGCCCAGCGGCTGGCCGGCGATCAGCAGGAAGTGCGCATCGGACTGCGCGTTGACGATGACGCCGTCGGCGTTGGCAGCGTTGTCCAGCACGCCCATGCGCTGCGACTCGAGTTCCGCCTTTTCGCTGCCTTCACCGATCGACACCTCTCCGCGGTACACATAGACGAAAGCGTTGTGCCCGGCCGGCAGCGCCTGCCGGAACTGCTGGCCGGCGGGCAGGTGCACGTCAAGGTAGAGCGGCTGCGTCACCGGCCGCGTCACCGCGCCGGCCACGCCGTGCGAGGCGCCTGCCAGTACGCGCACCGTGCCGCCGTTGTCCAGCGCCACCGTCGGAATGGCGTCAGCGGGCATGTCGCGATACCACGGCGCGGTCATCTTGTCGGCAGCCGGCAGGTTCAGCCAGAGCTGGAAGCCTTCCATGCGGCCGTCTTCCTGCTCGGGCATTTCCGAGTGCACCACGCCGGCACCGGCCACCATCCACTGGGCGCCGCCGTTCTGCAGCAGGCCCTCGTTCCCGGCGCTGTCGCGGTGACGCATGCGGCCGGCCAGCATATAGGTGATGGTCTCGAAGCCGCGGTGCGGGTGGTCGGGGAAGCCGCCGATGTAGTCATCCTTGCTATCGGTGCCGAAGGCGTCGAGCATCAGGAACGGGTCCAGCCGGCGCTGCAGGTTCTGCGTCAGCACGCGCGTCAGCTTGACGCCGGCGCCGTCCGAGGTGGCAATGCCGCGCACGACACGATCGACGGCGCGCGAACGCTGCACGGATTCCTGTGCGGTGGCCGGAACGGTGGGGATAGGGGTGCGGGTTTCCATGATTCTTTCTCCAGTTGGCGGGCGGCGGGCGGGGCGTTGCTGTTGCCGTCATCCGGGCCGCATCGTGTTCAGCTACCCCACCAATGTAGAGGTTTGGTCGCGAAAGAGTAGAGGGCGCATAGGCAACAGATTGTTCTATCCGGATGCCCAATCCGCATAGATTCGAGCCGCTGGTATTAACGATCGCATCCGCGTTTTCGCCAAATACCCGAGGTCCTCGGGCAGCCTTGCGAAATGCTTGAAAAGCCGCTGCGAAAGGCTGCAAGACAGGCCGAAATGACAAGATCGATGAAGATGGGTATAATAGCGCTCTCTTTGTCTTCCGTTGCTGTGGATTGACTCGTCTGGCGCCCCCGCCAGGCCTTGTCTGGCAACGGCCAATGCATTCGGCGGCGCGTCGACTACCTCACTTTTTGCGCCGCCTTGGCCACCCGGCTTCTGGTCCTGCTTCTGGTCCATAACCACCCCGGGTGCGCCGCTTCAGGGACCCGCTGGCCCAAGGCCCGCGGCATCCCGTCAATCGGACTTCGCGCCCATGGTGTGGAAGCCCAAAAGCCCGTCCGCTGGCAATCGTGCCGGTCATGGCGGCAATGCAATCTGAACCGGGACGGCGGCGCCCCACTGTCACGACCGCCTTGCCCATTTTGTTTTCCGCGTGCGGAAAGTGGTGCTTTATCCCCTTTCGATTCGCGGGTAGGGGAACTATGCCAAAGCAATCCGTGCGGGTGTTCGCGTGGGGATGCCTGACCGTGCTGGCGCTGGGCGGAGTCGTTGCCTGGATCGGCCCGGAGGTCATCCGCCAGCATCAGGATCGCCTGCTTTACGACTTGGCCGACCACCTGCGGCTGGTCGCATTTTCGATGGCGCTCGCGCTGGCCACCGGCATTCCTGCCGGCATCGCGCTGAGCCGCCCGTGCATGCGCCGATGGGCGGACCGGCTGATGCAGGTCTTCAACGTCGGCAACACGGTGCCGTCGCTTGCGGTGCTTGCGCTCGCGCTCGCCGTGCTGGGCATCGGCGAGCGGCCCGCCATCCTCGCGCTATGGCTCGCGTCGCTGCTGCCCGTCGTGCGCAACACCTACGAAGGCCTGCGCACAGTTTCGCCCACGCTACTCGAAGCCGCGCGTGGCATCGGCATGACGCCGGGCCAGCGGCTGATGCGCGTGGAACTGCCGAACGCGCTGCCGGTGATGCTGGCGGGCATCCGCATCAGCCTGGTGATCAACGTGGGCACCGTGCCGCTGTCGTTCCTGATCGGCGCCAACAGCCTGGGCGATCTGATCTTCCCGGGCATCTACCTGAACAACCAGTCGCTGCTGCTGCTGGGCGCCGCCGCCACCGCGCTGCTGGCGCTGGCGCTCGACGCGCTCTTTGCCGGCGCCGGCAATCTGTATCTGCGCCGGCGCGGCCTGGCGCGATGAACGGCGGCCGAAAGGAGAAACAAGAACCGATGGAACCGAAACGAGACCGCGAACGCCGCGCTTTCTGGGCCTTCATGGTGGTGGGCACCGTGCTAGCCGCCGTGCTGCTGGGCTCCGCGCCGGCCCGCGCGCAAGCGCCCGCCGCCGCGCCGGCAACCGATGCCGCGCCGGTGCGCGTGGGCGGCAAGAATTTCACCGAGCAACTGATCCTGTCGTCGATGACGTCGCAGTACCTGCGCGCCAAGGGCATCGGCACCGAACTGACCGCGGGCCTGGGCAGCACGCTGATGCGCCAGGCGCTGGAGAGCGGCCAGCTCGACGTGGTGTGGGACTACACCGGCACCGCCCTGATCGTCTTCAACAAGGTCGAGGAAAAGCTCGACGCCAAAGAGAGCTATGCCCGCGTGAAGAAGCTGGATGCAGCGCGCGGCCTGGTGTGGCTGGAGCCGTCGGGCATCAACAACACCTATGCGCTGGCCATGCCGAAGGCCCGTGCGCAGGCGGCTGGCGGCACCACGCTGTCGGCCTATGCGGAGATGATGCGCAAGGGCGGCCAGGATGCACAGCATCCTTTTGCGGTCGACATGGAATTCGCAGCGCGCCCGGACGGCCTGGAACCGCTGAAAGCCAAGTACAAGCTGCCGTTCACGCGCCGTGACGTGATCCAGCTCGACCCGGGCCTGGTCTACACGGCGCTCAAGAACAACCAGGTCGACCTCGGCCTGGTGTACACGACCGATGGCCGCGTGAAGGGCTTCGAACTCGTGCTGCTCGAAGACGATCTGCATTTCTTCCCGGACTACAGCGCGGTGCCCGTGGTGCGGCAGGCCGCGCTGGACAAGCACCCCGAACTCGCCACGCTGCTCGACGCACTGGCGGCAAAGCTCGACAACGCGTCGATGACCGACATGAACTACCGGGTGGACATCGGCCAGCAGCCGGTGGACAAGGTGGCGGCAGAATTCCTGCGCAGCCATGGCCTGATCTGAGGAGGCGCGCATGGACTTGCTGCCCTACCTTCACCATAGCTGGCCGACGCTGCTGAAGCTCACCGCCGAACACCTGGCGCTGGTCGGCACGGCCGTGGGCATGGCGATCCTGATCGGCGTGCCGCTGGGCATCGCCATCACGCGTTTCCGCTGGCTGGCCACGCCGCTGCTGACGCTGGCGACGATCGTGCTGACGCTGCCGTCGATCGCGCTGTTCGGCCTGATGATCCCGATCTTCGCGCGCTTCGGGCACGCGCTCGGCTACGTGCCCGCCGTGACCGCGGTGTTCCTGTACTCGCTGCTGCCGATCATGCGCAACACCTATACCGCGCTGGCCAATATCGACCCGGGCATCCAGGAAGCCGGGCGCGGCATCGGCATGACGACGTGGCAGCGCATGCGCCACGTCGACCTGCCGCTGGCCGTGCCGGTGATCCTGGGCGGCGTGCGCACGGCCGTGGTGATGAATATTGGCGTAGCGACCATTGCGGCCATCATCGGCGCGGGTGGCCTTGGGGTGCTGATCCTGCAGGCGATCAGCCAGAGCAATATGAGCAAGCTGGCCGTGGGCGCGGTCCTGGTCAGCGTGCTCGCCATCGTGGCGGATGCCTTCCTGCAATGGCTGCAGAAGGTGCTGACGCCAAAAGGAATCCGACTATGATCGAACTCGACCGACTGACCAAGGCCTTCCCGCAAAAAGACGGCACCGAAGTGCGGGCAGTGGATGCTGTCTCGCTGACGGTGCCGCGCGGGGAAATCTGCGTGTTCCTGGGGCCGTCCGGCTGCGGCAAGACCACCACGCTGAAGATGATCAACCGGCTGATCGAGCCGACCTCCGGCACCGTGCGCATCGATGGCGAGGACACCGTCGGCATCGACGGCGTGGCGCTGCGCCGCAAGATCGGCTACGTGATCCAGCAGATCGGCCTGTTCCCGAACATGACGATTGAAGAGAACATCATGGTGGTGCCGCGCATGCTGGGCTGGAACAAGCGCCGCTGCCGCGAGCGCGCGCGCGAGCTGATGTCGATGGTGCAGCTCGATCCAAACCGCATGCTGTCGCGCTATCCGCGCGAACTGTCGGGCGGGCAGCAGCAGCGCATCGGCGTGATCCGCGCGCTCGCGGCCGACGCGCCGGTGCTGCTGATGGACGAGCCCTTCGGCGCGGTCGACCCGATCAACCGCGAAAGCATCCAGAACGAATTCCTGCAGATGCAGCGCCAGCTCGGCAAGACCGTGATCATGGTCTCGCACGATATCGACGAGGCCATCAAGCTGGCAAGCAAGGTGGCGGTGTTCCGGCGCGGCAAGCTGGTGCAGTTCGACCATCCGGATGCGCTGCTGGCGCACCCGGCGGATGAGTTCGTGCAGGCCTTTGTCGGCCATGACAACACGCTCAAGCGCCTGCTGCTCGTGAGCGCCGGCGATGCGGCGACGATGCCGCCGACCTGCCGGCCGGACATGGCGCTATCCGAAGCGTTTGGCGTGATGGACGACGCCGACGTGCGCCACTTGCCGGTGGTCGACGACGCGCAGCGTGCGCTGGGCTACGTCACGCGCCGCGATGCCCGCGCGGGCAACGGCCGCTGCAGCGACGCGATGCGTGCGTTCCCCGCCACGGCGACGTCCGACGAGCACCTTCGCATCCTGCTGTCGCGCATGTACCAGCACAACACGAGCTGGCTGCCGGTGGTGGATGCCGACGGCGCCTACCTTGGCGAAGTGACGCAGGATTCGATCGCGGGCTACCTCAGCTCGGGACGTTCGCGCGGGAGCGCGCCGGTCATCCAGTTGCCGACGGAACCGCTGCGCGCCGCGGCGTGAGGACAGCCGCGGTTAGCGCTATGCTGGCGCCATGGTCCGTTACTGCCGCTCCCCGCTCTGCCTGATGATCGAAACCCGCTGGCTGGTGCCGCGCGGGTTTGACGGCTTTACGCCGGGGCCGCTGATCCTGCTGCGGCCCGGCGCCAGCCACGCGCTGATCGAGCATGAGAAGGTGCATGTGCGCCAGTTCTGGCGCAGCTGGGGTTTGATGGGCGTGCTCTATCTGCTGAGCCGGAGCTGGCGGCTGCGCTACGAGGTCGAGGCCTATCGCGAGCAGTTGCGGCACAGCCCGCCGGGCGCAGCACGTGCGCTGGCGCGCGTGCTGGCCACCAAGTATCGGCTCAAGATCACGGAAGACGACGCGTACTGGCTGCTGACGGCGAGCGAATGAAGCTCAGGCTGCCACCGTAGCGGCTGCAGCCTGCCGCCGGAAGCTGAGCGTAAAGCGCGTCTTGCCACCCGCGGACTGCACGGCGATGGTGCCTCCATGCGCGGCCATGATCGCGCGCGTGATCGACAACCCCAGCCCCACGCTGTCCGAGTCCGGACGGACCCTTGATTTGTCGCCGCGCGAGAAGCGGTCGAAGATTACGGGCAGCAAGTCCGCGCGGATCTCCTGGCCGTCGTTCTCAACCGCAATCGTCACCCCGCCGGCATCGTTATCGATTTCCACCGCGATGCCGCCACCCGGCGGCGTATAGCGCAGGGCATTGGACAGCAGGTTGCTGAGCGCGCGGCGCAGCATCAGCCGGTCGCCGACGAAGTGCCCGTCGCCGCGCGTCGACAGGCGCACGCGCTTGTCTTCGGCCAGTGCGTCATAGAACTCGAACAAGGCATGGACTTCGACCGCCGCGTCGATCGGCTCGGCGCAGGGCAGGGTGAGGCCGTGTTCCATCTGGGCCAGGTACAGCATGTCCGACACCATGCGCGTCAGGCGCTGGAATTCTTCGGCATTCGATGCCAGCACATCGCGGTACTTCTCCACCGTGCGCGGTTGCGAGAGCACGACGTGCGTCTGCGTCATCAGGTTGGTCAGCGGCGTGCGCAGTTCATGCGCAAGGTCGGACGAGAATTCGGAGAGTCGCCCGAAGTCGCGCTGCAAGCGCTCCAGCATGGCGTTCAGCGTCGCCGCAAGATCAGCCATTTCCACTGGGACGGCTTCCACCGGCATGCGCGCGTCGAGCTTGTGCGCGGTCACGGCGCGTGCGCGCGTGGCCATGGTGCGCAGCGGCGCCAGCCCGCGCCGGGCGGCCCACCAGCCGAGCAGGCCGCTGGCCAGCGCGGCCAGCGCGATGTAGAAGACCAGCGAACGACGGAACGCGCGCATGAAGTGCGCATGGATTTCGGTGTCCATGCCGACCACGATGGTCAGCGGCGCCGGCCATCCGCCCGCAGCCGGCACGGTGGTGCGCAGGCCGCGGTAGTGCTTGCCATCCTGTTCCCAGGCAAAGCTGTCGCGCCCGGCCGGCAGGACCGAGGCGGTCCCAAGGGCGGCCTGGAAATCTAAGCCATGGCTCGTGTACAAGGTCTGGCCATCGGCCGCAGTGACGTGGGCGATGAACCCGGGATGGTGTTCCAGCGCCACGGCCAGCCGTTCGGGCACCGATGCGGAGGCATTCTCGGCGGCGATCCGCTCGATCAGCCGGACGTTGTCGCCGAGGCTCGCAAAATCCTCTTCCGCGAAATGCCGGTCCATGGCCGTCGCGATCAGGATGCCCAGGCCCAGCAGCACGCTGGCCGACGACAGGCAGAACAGCGCGGTCAGGCGCGTCGTCAGCGAGAAGCGCCGCATCACGCCATGTCCTCCGGGTCTTCGAGCACGTAGCCCATGCCGCGCACGGTCTGGATCAGCTTGGTGCCGAAATCGTCGTCGATCTTGGCGCGCAGGCGGCGGATGGCCACGTCGATGACATTGCTGTCGCTGTCGAAGTTCATGTCCCACACCTGCGACGCGATCAGCGAGCGCGGCAGCACCTCGCCGCGCCGGCGCACCAGCAGTTCGAGCAGCGAGAACTCCTTGCTGGTCAGCACGATGCGGCGCCCGCCGCGCGATGCGCGCCGGCGCGCCAGGTCCAGCACCAGGTCGCCGACCTGCACGCGGTCCACGCTGACCTGCGCGCTGCCACGCCGCAGCAGCGTGCGCACGCGTGCCAGCAGTTCGGCAAAGGCAAACGGCTTGACCAGGTAGTCGTCCGCACCAAGCTCTAGCCCCTTGACGCGGTCGGCCACGCTGTCGCGGGCGGTCAGGAACAGCACCGGCACGTGGTTGTCGGCCGCGCGAAGTGTCTGCAGGATGCGCCAGCCATCCACGTCGGGCAGCATCACGTCGAGGATGATGAGGTCGTAGGCTTCGCTCATGGCCAGGTGGTGGCCGTCCAGCCCGTTGGCGGCCAGATCCACCACGAAGCCCGCCTCGGTCAGGCCTTGCCGGAGGTATTCACCGGTCTTGGCCTCGTCTTCCACTACCAGCAGTTTCATCAGCGCTTTCCTTGTTGCCCGCCGCGCACCGCACGCCGCTGGCGAACGGCGACTGTAGCCGAGGGCAATGAACATCAAGATGACGCCAAGATTACCGGATTGTAATTTCGGGGTCATGTGCACGTTCCCTGGCCTTGCGTATGCTTTGCCTGCCGCTGACAAGTGCGGCTATCGACTCTCCAAGGACTGATTTTCCATGCGACGCGATCCTTCCACTGGCCTGCTGCTGCCCAACCTGTCTCGCCGACGCTTTGTGCAGGGGCTCGCGGCCGGCGGCGTGGTGGCGGGCCTGCCCGTCTGGCAGGGGACGGCATCGGCGCAGCCGGCCGCGACGGCATTCGGCACGGCGCCGGTGTTGCGCGGCACCGAGTTCGATCTCGTCGTCGGCGAATCGGTGGTCAACTTTACCGGCAAGCCCGCCGTGGCCACCACCATCAACGGCATGCTGCCCGGCCCGACGCTGCGCTGGCGCGAGGGCGACACGGTCACCATCCGCGTGACCAACCGCCTGCGCGAAGCGACTTCGATCCACTGGCACGGCATCATCCTGCCGTACCAGATGGATGGCGTACCCGGCATCAGCTTCGACGGCATCGCCCCGGGCGAAACCTTCACCTACCGCTTCAAGGTGGCGCAAAGCGGCAGCTACTGGTACCACTCGCATTCGGGCTTCCAGGAAATGATCGGGCTGTATGGCGGCATCATCGTCGACCCGGCCGGCGAAGACCCGGTGCGCGCCGACCGCGATTACACGGTGCTGCTGTCGGACTGGACCGACGAGGATCCGATGCGCGTGCTGTCGAAGCTGAAGGTCCAGAGCGACTACTACAACTACAACCAGCCAACGGTGGTCGATTTTTTCCGCGACGTGTCGAACGATGGCCTCAAGGCCGCACTCGACAAGCGCCGCATGTGGAACCAGATGCGCATGAGCCCGACCGACCTCGCGGATCTGTCAGGCGCCACGCTGACCTACCTGACCAATGGCCTGACGCCAGCCGGTAACTGGACGGCGCAGTTCCGGCCCGGGGAGAAGGTGAGGCTGCGGTTGATCAACGGCGCGGGCAATACTTTCTTCGACGTGCGCATCCCCGGGCTGAAGCTGAAGGTAGTGCAGGTCGACGGCATCAACATCGAACCTGTGACGGTCGACGAATTCCGCTTCGGGCCCGGCGAAACGTGCGACGTCGTGGTCGAGCCGCGCGACGATGCCTACACCATCTTCGCCCAGTCGATGGACCGCACCGGCTATGCCAGGGGCACGCTGAGCGTGCGCGACGGCCTGCAGGCACCTGTGCCTGCGCCGGACAAGGCCGAGTGGCTGGCCATGGGCGACATGATGGGTGACATGGGCGGCATGCATGGCGGCGCGGAGCATGCCGGCATGCAACATGGCATGGACCACGGCCAGCACGCGATGCACGGCGCCGTTGCAGGCAATCCGCTCAAGGTCCCCGGCAAGACCGTGCACCACGCGCGCACCGAGTACGGCGCAGGCACCGACATGCGCGTCGACACGCCGCGCACGAATCTCGACGACCCCGGCATCGGCCTGCGCAATAACGGACGGCGGGTGCTGACGCTGGCCGATATGCACACGCTGGGCGGCCCGCCGGACCCGCGCGGGCCTGGGCGCGAGATCGAACTGCACCTGACCGGCAACATGGAGCGCTACACGTGGTCGTTCGACGGCGTCGAGTTCGGCAAATCGACACCGGTGCATTTCCGCCATGGCGAGCGCCTGCGCGTCATCCTCCACAACGACACCATGATGACCCACCCGATGCACATGCACGGCATGTGGAGTGACCTGGAGGCGCCGGACGGCACGTTCCAGGCGCGCCGTCACACGATCCCGGTGCAGCCGGCGCAGCGCATCAGCTTCCTGGTCACGGCGGACGCGCCTGGCCGCTGGGCATGGCATTGCCACCTGATGCTGCATATGGATGCGGGCATGTTCCGCGAAGTGGTGGTGTCGTGATGGAACGCTTCGCACGCAAGGCTGCCAGGTGCGCGCACGCCAGGAACATGCTTGCCGCGATCGTCGCGGCCGCGGGAATCGCGTCGGCGTGGGCACAGGACCCGCATGCCGGACATGCGCAACATCATTCGTCCAGCGATTCGGGGGGGGGCGCGCCCGCCGTGGAAGACGACGGCATGGAAGGCATGCAGGGCATGGATGAAGGCCCCGCGTCCGCGGCGCCGATGCCTCAGGACGCGCCTGCGATGGACCATGGCGACTTGAACATGCAGGGCGGAAGCGCGCCGCCCGACGCGCGCGACCCGCATGCATACTCGGGCGGCTATCAGCTTGGCGCGGGCCAGTACGCGCTGGGCAACACACGCCACCTTCACATGGCCGACGAGCACAGCTTTGGCTCGGTACTCGTCGACAGGCTGGAATGGGCGCATGCCAATGGTGCCAACGCCGCAAACTGGGAAGCGCAGGCGTGGTTCGGCGGCACGTATAACCGGCTTGTCATCAAGACAGAAGGCGAAGCCGCGGGTGGCAAGGTGCACGATGCGCGCACCGAACTGCTGTGGGGCCACGCCATCGCGCCCTACTGGGACACGCAGCTTGGCTGGCGCAATGACGTGGGCAGCGGACGTCCGGGGCGCAACTGGATGGCGTTCGGCGTGCAGGGCCTGGCACCGTACTGGTTCGAAGTCGATGCCACGGCCTACGTCGGCGACAGCGGGCGCACCGCGCTGCGCCTGGCGGCCGAGTACGAACTGCTGATCACGCAACGCCTGATCCTGCAGCCGCGCATCGAAGCCAGCCTGTACGGCAGGAACGATCCGGAAACCGGCACCGGCAGCGGCCTGTCGAACGGTACAGTGGGGCTGCGCCTGCGCTATGAGATCAACCGCCAGTTTGCGCCCTATATCGGCGTCGAGCGGTACCAGGCCTTCGGCAATACGTCGGACATGGTCCGGACCACCGGCGGCCGCAGCGGCGAGACCCGCTTCGTGGCTGGCGTGCGGGCCTGGTTCTGAGGCATGCTTGTGCAAGCCAGCCATCAAACCATCACACGAAGGTGCCCCCATGTTCGACATCCGTAGCCTTGCAAAGTCCTTGCTGGCCGTATCGGCGCTGCTCGCCGGCGGCCACGCTTTCGCGCATCCGCAACTGCTCGCGACCACGCCGGCCGACAATGCCGAGATCGCGGCGCCCGCGCGGATCGAACTGCGGTTCTCCGAGAGCCTGGTCGCGCGCGTGTCCGGCGCCAAGCTGCTCATGACCGGCATGCCCGGCATGGCGGACCATGCGCCGATGAGCGTGGCCACGCGCGTATCGGCCGGCGAGGATCCGAAGACGATGGTGATCACGCCCGCGAGCCCGCTTGTGCCCGGCACCTATCGCCTGGACTGGCGCGCCGTGGCGGCCGACACGCATCCGGTCAGCGGCAAGCTCACGTTCACCGTGAAATAGCCGATGGATGCTGACCGGGCCAACATCGTCCTGCGTTTTGTCCAGTATGCCGATCTGGCGCTGTTGTTCGGCGTGCCGCTTGCGTCGATGTGGCTGCTGCGTGGTGATGCGCAACCTGCCACTTGCCGGTGCCGCTTCACGACATTCTTGGCGGCGGCCGGCATCGTGTTTTCCGCCGCGGCCCTGCTGGTGACAGCCAGGATCATGATGGGCGCGGCGTCCTACCTTGCCATCGATGCCGGGACGCTGCGCATGATCGTGACCGAGACCGGCCTGGGCATGGCGTGGCAGGTGCGGATGCTGGCGCTGCTCGTCTGCGTGCTGGCAAGCATGGCGCCGTGTCATTGGCGGGCAACACGCATCCTCCTGCCAGTGGCCGCGGCGATCGCCCTGGCCACGCTCGCCTGGGGCGGGCATGGGGTGATGAGCGAAGGCCTGCGGGGCGGCATCCATCTGGCCGCCGATATCGTGCATCTGCTGGCCGCCGGCGCCTGGGTGGGCGCACTGGCGGTGTTTGTGTCGATGTCGTCGCCGAAGCGCACCGCCACGGCAGGCAGCGTGGCAGAACTGAGCCGCGCGGCAAGTGGATTTGCCCACGTCGGAGCCGGCATCGTCGCCTTGCTGGTGGTGACCGGCGTCGCCAACTACATCCTGATCGCCGGGCCTGGCCTGTCCGGCTTGCTATCCACCCGCTACGGCGGGCTCTTGCTGGCCAAGCTCGCGTTGTTCTGTGCCATGCTCGGGCTGGCGGCCGCCAATCGCTACCGCCTGGCGCCGCGGCTGGCGTACGACGTGCATCAGCGCGACGACCGCGCCGCCGTGCTTGCGCTGCGCCGCAGTTTGCGATGCGAGACGGCGTGTGCCATGGCCGTGCTGGGTCTCGTGGCATGGTTTGGCACGCTGTCTCCCGGGCATTGATTTCGCTGCCCGTTCCCTGAACCTGTGTAACCCATTCCGATCGATGAAAGCCGAACCTGTTATCACCAATCCCCTCCGCCGGAGCGTTCTCGCCGCGCTGGCGCTGTTGCCCGCGGCAGCCTGGGCTGGAGCTTCGCAGACCGCGACGGCCGTCAAGGTCTGGAAATCTCCCACGTGCGGCTGCTGCAAGGACTGGGTCTCGCATCTGCAGGCCAACGGTTTCCAGGTCACGACATACGAGGTGGAGGATCTCCCTGCCGCGCGCAGCAAGGCGGGCATGCCAGAGCGCTATGGTTCCTGCCATACCGCGGTGGTGGAAGGCTACGCGCTCGAAGGACATGTGCCGGCGCGCGAGATCCGCCGGCTGTTGCGCGAGCGCCCGGTCGCCGTGGGACTTGCCGTGCCGGGCATGCCGCTGGGGTCGCCGGGCATGGACGGGCCCGAGTATGGCGGGCGCAAGACGCCTTATGATGTGCTGCTGGTGTTGCGGGACGGCAAGGCCAAGGTGTTCCAGGCGTATTCCTCAACGCGCCGATGAAAGCCGCTGCGGCGGCTTTCAGTCTTGTCCTGCCGGCGCTTCGACGCAGGCCAGGAAGTCGCACTTGGCGAGCTCCAGCCCCGCCTGGTAGCGGATTTCCTCGCCCTGGTGCGTGCCTCGCAGGCAGTTCAGCAGCACCCGGATCAGGTTCGCGCCGGCGAGGTGAGTAAAGGGATAGCCGCCGCCGAACCGCGGGTTCATTTCCAGCAGGTACTGGCGCCCGTCGCGGACGATGACATCGCAGTCCAGGTTGCCGATATGCCGCAGGCCGCGGCTGATGCGCGTAGCCAGGTCGCTGAACGGTTCGCTTTCGACGGTAATCGCGCGGTCGGTCTCGCCGGCACGCATCGACAGTTTCTTGCGCACGGCCACGCCGACCGGCGCGGCCTCCAGGTCGTTGAAGACATCGAGGCCATATTCCTGCCCGCAGACCATTTCCTGGATGAGGACCAGCGCATCAGGTTCCCCGACGCGGGCAAACTTCGATTGCAGCCAGATACGCGCGCAGTACGCATGGGCGAAACGCAGCTCCTGCAGGCTCTCGACATAGAAAATGCCGAAGCTTGCACTGCCCCAGCGCGGCTTGACCACCAGCGGAAAGGTGATTTCGGCCGCCGACAGCGCGTCCTCGGCGCTTTGCAGGGTTGCATAGCTGCGCGGGACCGGCACGCCGATCGACTCGGCGAAGCGGACTGTCATGAGCTTGTCCGCGCAAAGACGGACGACCTCCCCCGACGAAACCACCGGTACGGTCCCGACATCGCGAAAGCGATGCGCGTGTTCCGCGATCAGGGGAAGCTCAAGATCGTTCAGCGAAAGCAGGGCCGCAACCTGGCGCGTACGGCACACGTCCACCAGGTAGTCGATGTAGCTTTCCGCATAGACGTCCGGCGCGAGCAGGAACATGTCGCAAATACTGGCAGCGGGTGCACTGCGCTGGTTGTCCACGCCGAGCACCATGCCAGTTCCGTTGAGTTCGGACTTCAGGTACTCCACGAGGTAGCGTCTTCTACCTACACACGTCAGAAGCACATTCATGATCACCCCAACGCCATGCCCAGCCCAATGGTCCGGCCTTCGTTGAGGCCGGTTCGTCTTGTGTGGATTCCGGTGCCCGGCGTCGAGACAGCGGCCACCCGGAGTCCGGACGCGAGGGGCATGCTTCTCCATCTACGGAGCGCTCGACCGGAGCCGGGACGCCCATCCCGATGCCATTGCATCTTTTACACGTCCGCTGCATCACAGGCCTCATCTAACCAGAACGGCCGGACATAAAGTAGCGCGCTATGTGGGGTGGTCCACCGAGTGCCGCAGCTTGTACTGACGTCCTGACATTGGTGCATGCGCCTGTCACTGCTCACAATGCCGGTTGGGCTGGAATGTCTTCGCTGGGCGCGCGTGCGCCCTGGCTGCCTCCGGACTGCGCGACCGGGTTGCCGGTGAAGTCCGGAACCTCCACGTCGCCCGTGGCGTTGATGCCCTGCCGCCGTATGACGATGCCGATCGTCAGCCAGACAATTTTCAGGTCCAGCCAGAACGTGCGGTGATCGACGTACCAGGTGTCCAGGCGGAATTTTTCCTCCCAGGACAGGGAGTTCCGCCCGTTGACCTGGGCCCAGCCGGAGATGCCCGGCCGCACCAGGTGCCGGCGCGCTTGCGCCGGCGAATAGAACGGCAGGTACTTCGGCGGCAATGGCCGCGGACCGATCACGCTCATGGTTCCGACCAGGACGCACCAGAACTGCGGCAGTTCATCGAGGCTGGAGCGGCGCAGGAACCTGCCGAACGGCGTGAGCCGCTCTTGGTCGGGCAGCAACTGGCCGTCCGGGCCGCGCGCGTCGGTCATGGTGCGGAATTTCACCGCCGTGAACAGCCGGTTGCCGAGGCCCACGCGCGTGGGCCGGAACAGCACGGGCGCTCCGAGCTTCCAGCGCACGGCGGCAGCCAGGATCAGCAACGGGATCGCCAGCATCAGCAGGGCGACCGCGGAGAAAGCCACGTCGAACAAGCGCTTCATGATCGAGCCGTCAGGAGCGTGAGAGTGCGGAATCTGCGGGTGTGCGCCACCTGTCGGCGCGTCTTGCCGGCATCCATCTAATCAGGGCGCGGCCCTCATGGGAAGCGCCTAGTGTGGCCGGCCCCACGTTTGGTGGTGCTCACGCATCGGAGCCACCAGCCAGCAAGGCGCGCGACGAAGGGTGAGTGTGCGGGCCCGAACGGACGGCGCGGGGGGGCCGGTCCCAGACTGCGGCAATCCAGGTTGAGCGACGTGACCGAGGGGCGCAGCGGGGCTTGCGCGAGGCCATGCCGGCATTGGTCCTGGACTTATCCACTGTCCAGGCAGTGGGCCGCCCGGCGCGGTGGTGCGAGAGTCGGGAAAACCTATCGGGAAGAGCAATAATGATCTCGTCCACGGATACCGTCATTGTCGGGGCCGGCCCCTATGGCTTGTCGACCTCCGCCTATCTGTCAGAGGCTGGCGTGCCCCATCAGGTTCTCGGGATCCCGATGCACGCCTGGAAGAATTTCACGCCACCGGGAATGCTTTTGCGCTCCGAGGCATTCGCCTCGAGCCTCTATTCGCCATGCGGCGGCTATACGGTCGAGGCGTATTGCCGACGCCACCACATGGAATACAAGTCGGTGGGCCTTCATCTGCCGGTGGAAATGTTCGTCGACTATGGACAGTGGTTCCAGTCGGAGCTGGTCGGGCATATCCGGCCGGTGGAAGTGCAGGACATGTGCCGCAAGGATGGGTATTTCCGGCTTGGCCTGAGTGATGGAAGTTCGCTGGTGGCCAGGCGCGTCGTCCTGTCGCTGGGTCTGAAGTCGTTCGGGCAGGCCCCTTCGGCGCTGCGGGGGGTGCCGCGGCCCTACGTGCTGCATTCCGGAGATTTCGGTCATTCGGCGTGGGCGAAGGACAAGGATGTCGTGATCGTTGGCGGCGGGCAGTCGGCAATCGGGCTGGCGGCATCGATGAGCGCGGCGGGGGCGCGGGTGCGCCTGCTGGTGCGTGGCGATGCCGTGAACTGGAGCCGCGAACCGCGGACGTCGAGCGGGCTCGTATCCCGGCTGCTGCGGGCACGTGTGGGCCTGGGGCGCGGATGGGATTCCAACAAGCCGTGGTTGCTGGCGATGTCCTACCTGTTGTCCGAGTATCCCGCCTCGTTCCACACGTTGAGCCTTCCGCAGCGCCAGAAGATCCTGGACACATCATGGGGGCCATCCGGGGCGTGGTGGCTGCGCAATCATGTCGAGGGCAAGATCGAGATATCGACGCGGACGGAGGTGAGCCGCGCGGAAATCAGGAATGGCCGGATCGTGCTGGAGGTCGATTCAGGAAGCGAAACATCGGCTATCAGTGCTGACCATGTTGTACTCGCGACGGGCTTCAAGGTGGATATGGCGCGCCACGCTTTTCTTTCGTCGGAGATCCTGAGCGCCCTTTCGATGGTTGACGGCTCGCCGGACCTGACATCGAACTTCGAAACCAGCGTGCGCGACCTGTATGTGCTCGGCCCCGCCGCGGCCATGAGCTTTGGCCCCGCACTGCGCTTCATCTATGGGGCGCGCTACGCTGCGCCGCGTGTGGCGGGCCATATCGGCGGTCGCTTCAAGCGCGAGGCGGGAAGCTTCGCTGCGCCATCGCATGGCGTCACGCCGGAACTGGCCAATGGGCACGGCAGTGGTGCGCATGCCAGGAGCGTGCTTCAGGTTGCGGAGCGCAATGCGGAGTAACGGTCGCGGTATCTGGGCGCGGAGCGGCGATCCGTCCCGCTGATCCGTGGGCCACGGCGCTGTCTGGGGGCGAGGACATTGCGCAGGCGCACGGCCGGCCGCGCGTGCAGGGGGAACTGGCGGAAGCGGTGAGATTCGACGCCGCAAAAATATATCGTTTTAAATCAGTGGCTTACGGCTTTCCGTCTGAGCTTATTGTACCACTGATTTGTACCAGTTGGTGCGCTGAAGCTGGCGGAATTGTGGCGCCACGACGCGGGCGCGTCAACACCAGAGTGGGGACTTGACCGGCATCGCAAGTGTCTTGCTCACAAGCACGGTCGTGACAGTTTCTGGCGCCAGCGACAGCGTCTTGTGTCCCGTGACTATCGAAAGGCCGAGTAGGGGCGTCGCTTCAGAAACATCAAGCTTGCCGCCGGGTTATTGCTTCGCTTACTGGGTAACAACCCTCAAAGGAGATGTCAGAGGCCCATCTATCGACGGCTATTGCGGGGATGCTGGCCCGGAACTCAGCGATGTCCGGGTCTTTCGTCACGATTACGCTGTCAGCCGAGCGTCCCGCGCCAAGCAGTTACCACGCCAAGTACTGCCTGGAAGATAGGCAGGACACATTTCAAAGGAAGCTAAGATATTCGGCGCACGGACGAGTTCATAGACTTGCCACGCTGCGGAACAGCGCCTTGCGTGTGCAAGGCAGGCGCGGAAGCAGTTGCGCTTACGGGGAAGGCCGTGGGGCGCCCCAGGCGGAACGTACCACCAGGAGCTTTGTGCCATCTTTGGAAAAGTGGTAGGCGCTGACTCTGCTGCACTCGGGTGTCTGCTCTTCTTTCAGCTTCTCCAGCGCGCGAACGAGACTGGCTTTGAAGTTGCGCATGTGCGACTCGTAACCAGACAGATGATAGAGCCGTTCGACCGGAAGCCATTGTGGAGCGGAGTGACTGGCGTAGAAGCTCGATAACCAGCCCAGCAGTCCGACGTTGCCCACTGCCTCGTTATCGACGGCGGTCCAAGCGCCTGGCCCGAAAAGTTCTGCGACGGACGCTGTCACCTGTAGGAGCAACGCGTCACTGCCCTTGAGGTCGCCATGGGTCGTGCCATCTTCGAAGCTCGTACTAAGCAGCTTGGGTACTTCCAAGTTCCACCCGTTGTATCGCAATCGCATCTGTGCGAAGCTCAGTCGAAGCAGACTTGCTCGAACGGCCTTGTGAGGATTTAGTCCATAGGTCAACCCCATTTTATTGACGAACTGATAAAACGAAGTCCGTACGTATCGAGGAGACCCCTCCGGAGAAAGTGGCTTTTCACGATAGTAGTCCAGGCAGGTCGCATACACGTGCCGGTCGAATTGGCAGAGTTCGTAGCCGCTGAAGGTGAGGGTCATGTTCTGGAAAGATACAATTTCCTTACCTGCGACCAGTAGGCTCCGGTCACCGGCAAGCACTTTGTCGCTATCCGCCTGCACACTCCGACCCGTGGAAAAAAGCGCCGACCTCAGAAAGGCATTTGGGAGCGCCATGGCTATTGCGGACCAACTGGGAAGGTAGACATCCCCTCCGCGCCTAGTGGCCTGGCGTCTGCGCGCAGCTCGAACTTCCTCAACAGTGGCGTCCGAAGCAAGCACGGCGATTGCCGGCGTGGAGGCGTCCTGTTTCGCCTTGCGTTCAATGCTGTCAGCAATGCTGCTCAGCCGCTCCGCAGCGCTAAGGACAGTCGCCTGTTGGCCTGGCGCCGCGGTCAATGCAGCATCTGCAGTCATGTTTGCAAGCTCGCGCAACTCGGCGACCTTGCCATGCGTTGTTTTTGCTGCCCGCACGTCAGTCATTCCGGGCCTCACTACGCTTTGAGGGGGAGCCCTGCCCAGACTCATGGAAGATTCGAGTCGTTGGAGTCATTTCGGAGCCTCCGGTCTTCCGCTCTTCTAAACTGCTTGTGAGAAGCAGGGGCAGCCAACTACCGCAGCGTGCCGCGTATGTGGCAGTCATTCCTTGTTCCATAGTGCATACTCGTCGATTGAGGTCTGTGTGTATACGCAAAATCGACCTGCATGATTTCGCTGATGAACGGATAACTCAGGTCCGCTCGCAAAATCTGACGATGAATACAGGTAGGTTTTTTTTCGAATTGCCCTCAGGACTTGACGTCCACATCGCATCTGCTTGACATCTACATCGGTAATGTTTGACGTCCGCATCGCTTTCACTTGACGTCTACATCACAACGAGCCAACAAAATTCGCAAAGGGACTACTAAAGCAAGGCCGTTTTCCGGTGCAAATACTGGCTCTTAGTATTTGTAGGCTCTGTAGCATAGATAGCTCTGTTACCGGGTTCGGATTCTGGCTTGGCGCCGCTGCATCACTATTTTCCATGGCTCTGGGCAAGCGCTCTCCGGCTCTCCAGATTCAATGGCGCGGGACAATAGACCTGATACCAGAGTCAAAGCCACGATGGGCCACGGCCATGGCCGTCCTGGTTGCCCAGCGGGTCTCCGCCTTTCACGTTGCCAGTTCGAAATTGACGAACTGAGATTTACGCGAATGGGACGATGTGTCACTTGGTTGCGCTAGTGAGGCACTCGCATTAAGCGGTTCGTTGTGAACGCTGAGGCCTTCTTCGACCTCAGCGTGGACTCAATCGCCGGTCTGGCAGAGGGCAGCCAAGGAAGCCGAGGAGAAATTTCGAGCGCACATGTTTCGGTCCTTGTTCTGACGGACTTCGCGGTCTCGCGCGCCGCAGCCTGAGTAGCCACTCTGAGAATGGCGAAGCTATCAGAGATTCGACAGGGCACCCATGATTCTTCTCCCGGAGCTAAAAGCGGCGCGGTAGTTCTACGGAGGCTGGCGGGCCTGCGGCTACTACCAAAGCTGCCCTTGCATATCCCTCACCTCACTTAGCAGTTGCGCTGAATCAGCTACCTTCTGCCGCCCTCCAGTTTGTCCACTTCGAAATTCCGCTGCGGTTCCAAAGGTTGGACGGTGCGCCGCCGTCGGCGCCGCAGCAACCAGGTTTCTGCGGTTGCTGGCCATCTGCACTGTCTTTCAACGAGTCTCCATGCGGTAACCCGGCTGAACGGGGTCGAACTTGCGAGCAGGAGGGCAGCACGTATTCAGATACTGCCGTCACTCGTAAGTGGATACTTACGTCATCTCTTTCAACCTCCCCCGTTTGGGGGTTGGACTTTTTGAAGGGCGGAATGTATGGTGGTCCGCTATACAAACGCTAATATCGTCCATGGAAGCGGAAAAGACTGTGGCCCTGAGCTTTCGGGTTACTCCCACGATGAAGCGCAAGCTCGAGGCCGCCGCTGCGCAGGAGCGCAGGAGCCTGACAAATATGTTTGAAGTCTTGGTGGACGACTTTTGCCGGACGCACGGCATTAGCGACGATGAGGTTGGTAGCCGGAGAAAGGCTGTTTCCACGGGGAAAAAGAGGGCATGAACGCAATAACAAAGTTACTGGCGGCAATCCATCCATCACTTGCCAGCCTGCACGGTGTCCCGCTGTATGTGTTCCTCGTCGTCGCGCTGCTGACGGTAGCATTTCTGATTGGCTACGCATACAAGGGTAGTCAAGTCTGCTGGCAGATTTGGTCAACGCTGCGGGCGATTCGCGCGCTCCGCAGGGACCACGGCTCTCCTAACCCCGCCGAAGTTGGCCTTGCGTTTCGATGGGAGCCACTCAAACACCTCTGGGCTGAGTATTCCGACACGCTGCATGAGTTGCGCGTGGCGGGCTCAGGTGACGCCGCCCTCACGGAAGTCCGCGCGACCGTGCCCGCCGAGTCGATGTTTACTCGCGAGGTGCTGGTCGATGGGCGTCTGTTTGACGACTTCACTCGGCATCTTCCCGGTGTGCTGACCGGCCTGGGCATCATTGGGACGTTTGCGGGACTACTGGATGGCCTGCAACAGTTCAAGCCGACCCCCATCGAGGATGCAGTAAACGGCCTGGGCCCATTGCTACTCGGTGTTCAGCATGCCTTCGTCGCTTCTGGGACCGCTATTGCTTGCGCGATGCTGGTGGTCTTCATCAGTCGTCTCGTGCTGGCATACCTTTATCGGTTGGTTGAACACCTCAATCAGGCAATCGACAGCCTTTACTCGACTGGTGCGGGCGAGGAGTACCTGGCCCGACTGGTTAGGTCGTCCGAGCAGAGCGCTACCAGCACCGCGCAACTAAAGGACGCTCTTGTGGAGGACCTCCACAAGATGATGACGAACCTCGTCGACCGCCAGATTGCTGCCCAGGAAGCTTCGACCCTGGCGCTCGGTAAGCACATTGGAGAATCCATCTCCTCCGCCATCGCGGAGCCGATGAGGCGCGTCGGTGAGGCTATGGAGGTCACGGCCCGCGGCAACGGCGAGCAGGTCAACTCGATGCTTGAGACCCTGCTCACAGGGTTCATGGCCAAGCTGGAGGATACCTTCGGGGGGCAAATGCGCGGCATCAACGAACAGATGCAGCGGTCGATGGAATCGATGTCGGCTGTTCAGTCGTCGCTCCAGGGACTCCTTGCCGACATCAAGCAGACGAATGAGCAGGCCGCGAATCAGATGAGTGGCACGCTTGAGGACGCCATGAAAAAGGCTGCGGACAATCAGCAGCTCCTGACGGACCAGATGCGCGAGTTCGTCCAGGATTTCCGACGGCTAGTGACTGAGGAACAGAATAAGTCCAAACAGGCCATGGACGAGGCTGTGATGAAAGTTCTCGGCGAAGTGGCTGTTGCCATGGAGAGCCTAGAGGGCACGCGCAAGGCCGCAGCCGCAGAGGAGGCCGGAAGGAATGACCGGCTCGCTAACCAGACGAATCAGCTGGTCGGCGGCCTGACGACACAGGTGGAGACTCTGCTGGGCGCGGTTTCGGAGCAGGTCGCGAAGACTCAACAAAACGTCGACGCACTTGGAGTCGTATCGCTACGGGCAATCGATGGCATGAATCAAGGGGCGTTGACCATGGGCTCCGCGGCTCAACGCTTCGAGACCGCAGGTGGCGCGGTGTCGGCCGTATTCGAGCGTTCGACGAAGGTCGCGGACACGCTGTCTTCCGCCGCTGCTTCGTTGCAGGCGGCATCGACGGCGGTGCAGCGTGGGTTCGAGCAGTACGATGCGACCAGGAAGACCGTTGACACTCAAGTGGCTGCGCTTATGGGGCTCATCGAGACGGTCAAGAGGGAGGCTGGCGTGTCCCAGGAACTGGTTTCCAGCATCAAGGCGAGTGCCGAAGCGATGCGGAAGTCGGAGCAAGAGGCTCGCCTGCACTTGGACCAAGTCAACGCCGCGTTGGTACAGGCATTCTCCGACTTTGGCAATTCCCTGGTCAGCCAAGTGAAGTCCACGATAGCTGAGACCGACCGCCATCTCGCACAGGGCACTGGGCATCTTAATGGGGTCGTGCAGGAACTCGCGAATGCCGTGCAGCGCATGAAGAGGGCCTAACATGTTCGCTCGTATCCTCCTCAAGCGAGGAAGCAAACATGACGGGGAGAGTCCATTCTGGATTTCCTTCTCGGACCTGATGTCCGCGCTGATGGTGCTTTTCCTCGTGGTGATGGCTGTAACGCTGGTTGCAGTAACGCAGAGCATTGATGCAGCGACACGTGCGACCATCGAGCGAGCCGCGGCTATCAATAAAGTCATGGCAATGATTGCCAACGACCCAAAGAGCCGTGGCGTGGGCGTTGACCAGCAGAACTACCGTATCGACCTAGGCAAGGAGGTTCGCTTTGATAGCGGCAGTTACACCATCAGCATTCCCGCCGGTCAGTTCTTGCGAAGCTACATCCCTGTCCTACTGAAGGCAAAAGACACGCCCGAGGGCCAGCGCTGGATGCGAAGCGTCGTGGTTGAAGGCTTTACGGACGAGGATGGGACATACCTCTATAACCTACAGTTAAGCCTGGACCGAAGTCGTAGCGTGGTCTGTGCTCTGTTCCAGAGTACTTCCTCTGGTGACGCATTGAGTTCGCAGCAACTTAGAAAGGTGCAGGAGCTGTTCCTGGTTGGAGGCTATTCGTTTAACTCCATTAAGAAAGACAAGGCAGAGAGCCGACGCGTTGAATTCAAGGTGGATTTTTGGGGGTTGGACGAAAGGCAGCCAGAGGCTAGTGACGTGCTCAAAGGCAAGGAGTTCGGAAAGTGCTAGCCGCGGTCGCGCTGCAACAACTCAGTCGGGACCTCGTTGCCGCCATGGCGTCGATGGGGCTGCATTCCGGTGAGTTTGGCAAACCAGAACTCGTTGAGAAGCCAACCCGAGAAGCGGAACGCATCTTCCAAGGCTTTACAGCGGCGAAGCCCAGGAAGGAAGATGCGTATGCTGCTGCGCTGAGCTTTCTTAGAGGGAAGGAGTTGGACTCATGGCAACGAGACCTGGTGGCCTCTGCCATTGGCGAACCTATCCGCGAGCAGGATGGCGCGCTGGTGCTCGGGGCCAAGGGGTTCCCGGCGCTTCTGGGCTTGTACGAATCCGAAGCTAAGCGAGGAGACCTTTGGCGACTTACGTGGCACGGACTACTGTACTCGTACTTCAATTTCGACCCGAATCTTGCGAAAGATGATGCGACTCGGTCCGGCTGGGAGGCCCTTCGGTCATTCCTAGAGAGGACTTGGCCGCTGATGGACAAACAGGCTGGAAAAACCAAGGTCCCGGATTGGGTCAACGTCCTTCGTAAAGAATCAGAGGTACTTTCAGCTAGGCCGGTCGACAAGTATTCCCATGCATATCTCCGAGGAGATATGGGACCAACGGACCGGCTCGCTGAAGACTTGGGTATCCCGCCGTCGAGCTGGTTTTGGCACGCTCTAGTTCTGGGAGTGGTGCGACGCGCAACGGCAGAGAGCGATGCGGATTTCAGAAGACTTATTCCCCAACTACTCAAGCTAATCCAAGGGAAGCCCGGCTTCCGCGACGAGGCGTTGGAAGCCATCCTCATTCGATACCATGCCTGCAAGGGCGCTCCGCAAGATGAACGACTGCGGGACTACGTGTGTCAGCCAACGGTGTGGAAGAATCCGAAGCTGAAGGCTGCAGGGATAGCCACCGCCTGGAACAGGGTGCCCGACCCGGTATGGCACATGGTGCTCAGCTGGGTAAACGAGAGAAATCTGAAGGATTTCTTCGACATATTGGCTGCCCGAAACAACGCTGACGAAGGTCGACTTGCTTTCTGGTCCAAGTATCTCAAGCAAATAAGCTGGACGAGGTTGGTGTTTGGCGCCGATACGATGGCGCTCAAGCGAAGCAACGCCGGAATTCGGGACCTGATTGCTCGAGAGGAGGGCGCATACGCGCAGCTAACGAGCAAACCTGAGGTGGATGCCTTTATGATGCAGATTGGCTCCCATCTCATTATCGAATTCAGCAAGAAGCCGAATGCCTGCTACGTCTACGAGGCCGACCAGCTTCCGTTCGAGCCATATGACCGCCACTACGAGGGAGGTACGGGTGACCTGGCCGCCGGCTACCGCCAAGAAGTTGGTTGCGCTCTTCGAATCGTGCATCGAGAAGGCTGGGGTGAACGAGCTGAGGTCGAACTTCGTCAGTTGGGAATTCGGCCTGACCGCTCTGAGGCGCAAAGAGTCGCGACCGCTGGGGCTGCTACCACTTCAACGGCCGGAAATCGTACTACGAGTTCCGGAGCAGCAGCGGGACGGGCGACGGCCAAATTCGCAGGCCCAGATATGGCAGCGCTGCGGGCACTGGTAACTCGGTTCCGTGGTGCATCGATAGATGACAGGCGGAGCAACGCAAGCGGCGGCAGGCTTTGGGTCGAGGACCCACAGCAGAGGGCGACACTCGGCTCGGAGCTAAAGGCGCTGGGCTTCAAGTGGGCCAACAGCAGGCAGGCTTGGTATTTCCCGGAGAGCTGATGGGGCTGTTCGACGTCTTTAAGCGGGCGGCCGCAGTCAAGGCCGATAAACCGACTCTGATGACCTCCTGGACACAGGAGGGGGTGCGTATTGAATTCGCACGGGAATTGGCCGAGTCTACGGCCGACGGCTTACTCGATGCCATACATGAAGCCGGCCCGGATGACTCCATCTTGGGGGCATATCTGGCCCAGCTTGCAGCAGAAGACCGCTGTCGATTAGACCGTAAGGGCGCACTCATTCCATGGGGTGACCTCTATGACTTGCAGGGTTCAGCGGAATACGTCGGTGCACTTAAGCTACTAGGCCTTCCTCCGCAGGGCCCATTGCGTCCCGTACTTGACAGCTCGGGGACGTTATCCGGTCAAGACTTCGAGCTCATGGTGACAGGGTGGACCGACGGTGCCAAGCAAGTTCACCTAGAGCGCTTGGATGGTGCGGTGGCGTCAGTGGGTGGAGAGTCGCAGATGCTGTCGGCCGCGGCATGGGCCACGGCAGCAGAGGTGTCCGCTTTCCGCCGCCGCGATGATAGCGAAAGGACACAACACGCCCAAGAGCTAGCCTGGGGCCGAATTCGGCGCATTGCTGACCGGGCCGGAGCCCTCTATGCGAGCCCGTACCTCGAGACGACCCTTGTTCTGACACCCGACACGCTGCGTCTTCCCCTTTCAAAGCACGACACACCGTTCGGGCGGGTACTGACCGTCTCTCCAACATTTGAGGGAGCTCCCGACGGTTGG
Organism: Cupriavidus sp. C3SS-1; assembly: GCF_057073755.1. Classification (NCBI taxonomy): domain Bacteria; kingdom Pseudomonadati; phylum Pseudomonadota; class Betaproteobacteria; order Burkholderiales; family Burkholderiaceae; genus Cupriavidus; species Cupriavidus sp. C3SS-1. The sequence goes on from NZ_CP172699.1 coordinate 954,212, forward strand.
TTGACTGCCTTCGATGGGTTCAACTCGGTTCAACCCCATTACGACCTCACGCGGGGCTCCGGGCGCATACGAGTCGTTATCAGCGAGCCAGTTCGGAAGGTGCTCAACGTCATCAAGCGGGAGATGCCTGGTCGCCGCGTAGCCGGAGCGAAGGCTGAGAAATTTGTCCACAATCCGTTCGCATTCCTTGGTGACGCAGCACACGAAGTACTAAAGACGGATGAGTTCGAGGCAGACCGAGCGGAGGCCGGCGCGGTGGCGGCGGTATTCAACATTGTCGCTAGGACCGAGCATGGCCGGCTAAATGCGGTCGAACTGGTGGTCACGGAGCATTTCGGGGACGGTTCGGCTCGAACTGATTGCAAAGCGTGCAAGACGGTTGACGAACTGGATGCGTTCCTCCTGACGCTCAAGGAAGCGCTGGAGCAAGACCGGGAACGGTTTCCCTGGGACGAGTACGACCTGACCCTCGATGCAGAATCGACCGTGCAGCTTGAGCAGGGACTTCAGTTGGCCCACCTCTGGCGTACACAGCCAGCCGAGCGAATCAGCTTCGACGACGTCTATGAGCTAGACGGCTATAGTGGACGTGTCGAGGGGATTGGCGCAGCTAAGCCCATCTACGTTACCGTTTTCCAGAAGGAGAAGAAGGACGAAGGGGATAGCGGCTGGCTGCCATCGGACCTGACGCCGATGGTCAAGGTGACCCTGCAAGGGCACGAAGGCCAGGTGCTGGTGCCTCTCACGAAGGAGTGGGTGCGGGACTTCGACAAGCAGGTGCAGGAGGCGGAGGAAAAGGGGCTTCCAGACGTCAAAAATTCCAGTCTGCCGACTCCGATTGCCACCGCACAAGCGCGGACGCTCGCTGATAGTTTCAAGAGTATGGTCGAAGCCCAGGAGAGAGTTGAAGAAGAGCATGCCTCTCAGGCGAAAAAGGAGAAGAAGGCCCGTCAAACGCTCTTGGTCAAGACCAATTTCCATGACGTTGACTATTTCGAGGAACGCAGGACATCGCTGGCGCTGCCGGACGACTGGCAAGCCCAGTTGCCCAAGTGTCTGCGACCTGGCATTGAGCTCAAGCGGCACCAGCACTACGGTGTGGCTTGGTTTCAGCATCTGGTTTCGAAGGCTCCCGCCGAGTGCCGTGGAGCCTTGTTGGCGGACGACATGGGGTTGGGGAAGACACTGCAACTGCTGTCGGTACTCGCTTGGTACTACGAGGGCAATCCCAATGCCGCTCCCTCGGTCATCTTCGCACCCAAGAGCCTTCTCGAAAACTGGGCCAACGAATCCAAGAAGTTTTTCAATGACTCCTTTCCGGAAGTCTTGGTTCTTTACGGCGATGAACTGAAGGAACGCAAGCAACCGCCTAGCCTCATCGACAGCCAGCTCCGGGACAAGGGCATTGAGGACCTGCTGAAGCCAAGCTGGGTCGGAACGGCGAAGGTCATCGTCACCACGTACGAGGTACTGACTTCATACGAGTTCTCGCTGGCCAAGCAGCCTTTTGCATTTCTCATTTGCGATGAGGCGCAGCGCATCAAAACCCCAGGGACGTTGGTCACGCTCGCCGCAAAAAAGCTGAAGGCCGATTTCCGCATCGCGTGTACGGGTACACCGGTGGAGAATTCGCTGGCCGACCTTTGGTGTCTATTTGACTTAGTCCAGCCGGGCTTGTTGGGTGCTCTGGAGGACTTTGGCAAGACCTATCGGCGCCCGATTGAATGTGAGACCGAGGAACAGAAGGACACACTCAAGCGTCTCCAGACTGCCATCGCACCCCAGACATTGCGTCGCACGAAGGCTGACATTGCGGCTGACCTGCCGTTGAAGTACTTCGCGATGAAGAAGGCCGCGCAGACCAAGCTGGAGTTTAAGCCTGCACTTGACACTGAAGAACGTCTGGAAATTGCTCTCACAGAGCACCAGCGCATCCTCTACAAAGGTGGCTTGAAGAAACTTCAGGACGCCGCCAAGGAGTCAAATGGGCGAAGGCGCGCGCAGTTGTCGTTTGGTGCGTTACATCTCATGAAGGCGGTTTGCGCCGAGCCTTACTGTCTGCCGGGCACGAAGTTCCTCGTTGACAGGTCTGGACGAGAAGCGCATCTTGCCAACTCGCCAAAATTGGATTGGCTTCTTGAACATCTCGTTGAGGTCAAGGCGGCAGGTGAAAAGGCCATTGTGTTCACGGAGCTTCGCGAGGCTCAGGCAGCGTTGTACTACTTCCTCAAAGAGACCTTCGGTATCCGCCCGTACATCATCAACGGCGATTCTCAGGGCCGTCAGGGATACATAGACAAGTTTTCGTCAAAGCCGGGGTTCGACGTCATCATTCTGTCTACCCTTGCCGCCGGCGCTGGATTGAACGTTACCGCGGCAAATCACGTTTTCCACTTCACCCGCGCCTGGAACCCTTCCAAGGAGGCGCAAGCGACCGACCGGGCGTTTCGCATTGGGCAGGAGCGGGATGTCTTCGTGTATTGCCCGACCGTAGTTGCCGACGACTTCAACACATTTGAGGTCAGATTGGACGAGCTTCTCAAGCGCAAAGCGGGTCTGGCGGGAGCAACCCTCGATGACGGAGGGTTGACGGCTATGCTGAATGGCGCCGGCAAAGACGCAAGCTTCAAGGAGCTCGTTGAGGAAGGTGGCGCTGGCGAAGCCATCCCGAGGCGGTATCTCACAATGGATGATGTCGACCGCATGGATGGTGAAGCATTTGAGGTCTTCTGCTGCATGTTGTGGAACAAGCAAGGATTCCAGGCCACCGTGACGCCCAAGAGGGGTGGGGATGGAGGAATCGACGTGGTTGCTCTGAAGGGCCGAGAGGGAGAGCTGCTCCAGTGCAAGAGCTCGAAATCGGCCGAGGTTGGATGGGACGCCATCAAGGAGGTAACTGCTGGCGCTGCTCGCTATCAAGCGCGCTTCAGGGGCACCAAGTTCCGTAGGGTCGCAGTGACAAACCAAGCCTTTACCCGTGCCGCGGTGACTCAAGCTGAGGCGAACCAAGTCTCGCTTGTGACTAGGTCGCGCCTCGAAGAGCTTTTAGGTGCTCACCCGGTTTCTAATCATGAGTTTGATGAAGTCTTGCAGGACCTCAATCAGTTCTCGACTGACGTGGTCTAGTCGCACACGGTTTAAGCGGCGCTAATTCCGTTAGCGAGTTGTTCAAGCCACCGCCTTCTGGCAGAGGTATCATCTCGTTCGGCCAAGAGTCACAAGAAACAGACGAAACTAAAGAGACGACCAATGGATGCAAATGCCATCGCGCTGCTGGACATCTTCGAAAGGAAGATGCGACTTGAAATCCCAATGTTCCAGCGGCAGTATGTATGGGGGCAGGAGCATCAGTGGGAGCCTCTCTGGGAAGACATATCGCGCAAGTTCACTGAGTTCATTGAGGACCGCCGGGACGCGCCAGTCCACTTTCTGGGTGCAATGGTGCTGGACCAGAAGCAGACGCATGTTGGTCGCGTCGAGCGTCGGAGCGTAATCGATGGCCAACAGCGTTTGACCACGCTGCAGATTTTCCTCGCGGCATTTCGCGATTTCTGTCGCGAGGAAGGCCTCGACGAATTCGCAGAGGAGTGCGAGAAGTACACACTCAACTCTGGCCGGATGGCTGAACCCGAAGTCGAGAAGTTCAAGGTCTGGCCGACTCTCTCCGACCGTTCGCAGTTCATCGACGTGCTGACGGCGGGTTCGAAATCATCCCTCGAGAAGCTTCATCCCCTCACTCGTCGTCCGTACGCGAGAAAGTACAATCCCCGGCCTCGCATGGTTGAAGCGTATCTTTTCTTCCATGAGCAGATACTTGCCTACTTCAAGGGCTCGCCAGACGAGCCTCCGATTGGCGAAGAAATCGCGATGGAGCATCGCGTCGAAGCATGCTTCGAAGCGCTCAAGACCGCACTGAAAGTCGTAGCGATTGACCTGGGCGACGGAGACGACGCGCAGGTCATCTTCGAAACGCTTAATGCGAGAGGCGAGCCGCTTCTGCCGGCGGACCTTTTGCGAAACTACATCTTCTTGCGGGCCGCGCGATATGGCGAAAAGCAGGAGGAGCTCTACGAGCAGTACTGGTCAACATTTGATGAACCCTTCTGGCGCGAAGAGGTGACACAAGGTCGCCTGCGTCGGCCCCGAAGCGACCTTTTCATCCAGCACTATCTCGCCAGCAAGCAGGCGAGGGACATCCCAATCAAGCACCTATTCGTCGAATATAAGCACTGGGTCGAGCGTGAGAAGCCTTTCTCAAGCGTCCAGGACGAGCTTTCGGAACTTGCCCGGCAGCGCGACAATTTCCGGAAGATTTCAGTTTCTCACGAGTCTCCCTTACTTGGTGACCTGGCTCATTTCCTGAACCTCTTTGATGTCAGTACGGCCTACCCGCCGTTACTGGCAATGCTTGACTTGGGCGCCAGTGACGCTGACATGGCGGAAGCGGCCAAAATGCTCGAGAGTTACCTTGTGCGTCGGGCTGTTTGCGGTGGTGAGACGAAGGCGTACAACAGAATCTTTATGGCTCTTACGCGGACAGTACGGAGCAAAGGGGCTACTGCCGAGGTTGTCCGCGAATTCCTGACGGCGCTCCGAAATGCGACTGATGAATGGCCCAGCGACGATGCTGTATCCGCAGCTTGGATGAGCCGCAATGCATACCAAACTCTCAACAATCTGAGGTTGACACACGTTCTGTGGCGCATCAGCGAAACGTATCGGTCGTCCAAATCGGAGAACGTAAGCACCAACTCTCCGCTTACGGTCGAGCACATTATGCCGCAAGGTTGGGTACCTTACTGGCCGCTCGCAGACGGCTCGCAGGGCGTTGAGCATGCGTGGTTCGCCGACGAAGCAGCGCCGGGAGTGGGCGAGAGCCGGCGCCGAAACGAGCTGATTCAGACGTTCGGTAACCTGACGCTTATCACTGGAAGTCTCAACAGTGCCTTGAAGAACAGTGGTTGGGCCACCAAGCGCGCTGCGATTCTCACGCACTCTGTGTCACCGATAAACGGAGTGCTTAATCGCTTCCTCACCTGGGATGAGTCGACAATTGAAATACGCGGACGCGAACTGCTGGACCGTGCGTTGATGCTTTGGAGCAGAGGCTAAGCTTGGTGAGACTGGATGAGAAGGGCGCGGGGCCATCATGGGAAATCAAGTTCGATGACTATTGATAAGCTCACGGCTCAGCCTTTAGAAGCTGTAATGATGGCGAGGGAATGCGAGCCGGCCTCATACACGTAGGCTCGGCATAGAACTCTTGGCCGCCAAGCAGAAGGAATCCACCGTGGAGCAGCCACAATGAAGGAGAAATGCGAGACGTGTGGTTGCACGCCCCGCGCACCACGCCGTCGCTGCTCCCAGTGTGGCAAGCTCGTTTGCGTGAGCAACTGCTGGTCCAGGAACAGCAAGACTTGCGCGTCGTGCACGCCAGCCCGCGACCCAAAAAACTTGGAGGAAAGCGGGCTACGCTGCAAAATCTGCAAGACGTCGCTCAAGCCGGCTGACAGCAGGTGCCCTAAATGCTTCTGGCAGGTGATTTGAGCACAAGGATGTGAATTCGGCGAGGGTGAGAACCCGTTCTCCAAAGCTAGCGGCAGAGGTATTCGGCAGAGCCACAGACCCAGCCCAGGTGTAGTGTGACCCTACCGACCCTCTTCGCGCTATGCACGCGGTTTAACTCGGCATCGATGCCAAACAACGCAGCAAACGCCCGGTAGTCTTCAAACCAATCGTGCGCCTGACTAAATGAGTGTACGAGCATCAGTGCGTGGCTGGCGTTAAACCGCTCTGCCTCGATAATGGCCGAAGCAGTCCTGTGCAGCAACTGATACCGTATTGACGACGGCGTTTCGCTCAAGCCAAGTGTCCTATTGAGAAATTGAAGCCGGATATGTTTTCCCGGAGTTTCCGGCTCCAGCCACTCAGCCACCGTGCGGCCAAACGGCTCGGCTACTTTTCCTTCCACTGCGATGGAAACCAGTTCGACATCCCGCTTGCCTAATACCCAGACGTCGTTCTGCGATTTGGTACTGCCTCCAGGAAGGGCGACTTGGTGCTCTGGGATGCCGAGCAGCATGGATGTTCCGCGGAGACTTTCGCTAGTGTTCAAGACTTCGGAAACCTCTGGCGGAAAGCCTTCGGCCTCTTGCCAACAGTGGGCAAGACTTCGAGCCGAATATCCAGTTCGCCAATGCTTTATGGGGTCGCCAAGAAATTGAGCCCAGTCATCGGCGCCATTTGCCGGGATATAGATTCTCTTCATTGATTGGCGGTTCTGGGGCGAGCATGAGAGCAACATACACCCAGCATGCATCGCCGTGCTGCGAGGTAAGTTGGGTCGTCCACATAGGCTTGTCCAATCGTGCTGACTACGTAGAGGAAAGCGTGTACAGCAACGCTGACCTCCCTATCTGTTTGTGCAGCAACAGTTACTTACACGCGCTCTTGACTGACGCACATTGTGCGCGCACAATGTGCGTCTACATAAAGACCGGGAGACTGTGCCATGGCGTGGTTGTACTCATATCCGGCGTCGCGCGCGACGCACGCGGACACTCAGGCGGTTTTTGACATTGAATTCATCAACCGGAGCGTCCAGTCCGCGGCGGACATAACAATGCGTCCGCGAGCAGGCTCGAAGAAAACATACACGGCGGCAGAACTAGCGGCGTTGAAGGATGACTTCTGGGTTCACTTCGTCAGTGAGCAGCGCAGATGCGAAATGCGTATGCTTATAGAGAATGACTTCACTGGGGATAGGCATCTAGTGGCTTCGGTGATTTCAGAGATGACGGCGAAGAAGGTGTCAGCTCGTACCGTGCAGGCGTGGCTCATTGAATCCGGGAAGCCGAGCAGCCGACGGTGCCCGGAGTGGGCGCTAAAGGCACTCATTGACTATCAGTCCAAGCCAGAGAACGCGGAGCGGCTTCGTGCGCGCCGAGAATACGAAGCAACTCGCTCACCCCAGCGAGAGCGAACTGCAATGGACGTTCTCGACAAACATGCGGTGCAATTTGCAACCAATAACATCGAGGCAGAGCAACGAAGACGTGACGAGTGGCGGAATGCGAGCTACTCGCAGATGCCAGATATGCTATTCGAATTCGAGAAACATGCGAATGGTTATCTCCGTTATCTGCAAATGCATGTCATTGAAATGATGATGGCGATGAGAACGAGCAAAAGTTTCGATGAATTCAAGGAAAAGACACTTGAGGCCATAAGCAATAAGGAATCAGAAGACTTCTTCGTCCGCGAGGCCCGTCTTGCCATCGAGCGAGCCACAGATGAGTTTGCTGACGACGAGGGCGTGCTAAAAGAGTAGGTGATTCTTACGCATGGTGGGGCGCTATCGAAGCCCCCACCTGAAGGCAGAACCCAATGATGAGACCATTGCAGCCCCTTCGGTCTTCGCTAACGTCGAGGCCCGACTCCCTTGAAGGGATTTGAATCCTGGCCCGGAAGAGCCGCCGCCACCCAAGTTATCGCGACCCCGAAACCGGCAAGACCTGGTCAGGCGTGGCCGCACACCCGCTTGGCTTGGCAAGCGACCCGAGAGCTTCCTCATTGCGGAGGAAGCGTAAGGAAGGCGGGCTCCCTCCTACGTGACCCGGTTGCATCTGCAGGCAATACTTTGCCCGTAAAGCCAGAAATTGGTCATAGCAGGTAGAATCTTGCCGCTTAATGCGGAAACTCGGAGGCTGGCACGCTTCGTCTTGGCCAGTTCCTCCTATGCTTGTGGTCCGCCTTGTAGTGACCGGGTATAAAGCGACCGAGTATGTCAGCAATCAAGCGTTCGGCGGGTCTAGTTGTGATGCGTAACGTTGATGACCAGTGGCACTGCCTCATCCTACGCGCGTATCGGAACTGGGACTTCCCGAAAGGGCAGCCCGAGCCCGGCGAAGAACTGTTGCAGACGGCACTGCGCGAGACCACGGAGGAAACCGGGCTGTCTCACCTGGAATTTCCTTGGGGCGAGGACTATCGGGAGACCGAGCCATACTCGAAAGGCAAGGTCGCACGCCTCTATCTCGCGCTGTCGAGCCAGGGTGATGTGAGTCTCCCGGTCAGTGCCGAGCTTGGTCGCCCGGAACATCACGAGTTTCGGTGGGTACCACTTGATAGAGCCCAAGAGCTGTTGCCACCACGGTTCTGGCCGATGCTGCGTTGGGCACAGGGTGTCGTGGGTACCACGAGCGTTTGACTTGGCCCGCGGCTGTCATCCCAGTAGCCAGATGTCCGTGGAACCTGGCGTTCAGGACGCTGGAGATAGTGCAGTCTGGTCGGGTAGAAGAGAGCCCGGCTTCCGTACTCTTCTTCTGCAATGAGGAGGCGGCCTGGTCGTTCGCCGAGGCACGCAGATGCGGCCGCGTCCTGACCTGGTCTTGCCGGTCTCAGGGCGTGATTTTTTGGAGCTAACGGCTCCCTTGGCTCCTCGGGTGCACGGTTTCCGATAGCGCGTATGCCGCTGAACATCCTACGTTCGTGCTGCCCCGAGGTGGTTTGCGGACCTTGCTCTTAGTGCCTCATATAGCTGCGCGGGCCCGAGCAGAATCTCTTTGAGCCCTTCCCGCACCCTCTCCGAGCCGAGAGCCTGTGTGCTCATTGTATTGTGAGCGTCGAGCGCATCCATGATGGCGTGCAATAGCGCGTCTTTGAGGTCCGGTGAGTTGGCGAACTGCTCTTTGCTATTGCTCATGGCCTGCTGAACAAGCGTCTCGTTTTCAAGCAGCTTGCCCTTGAGTACGCCGTTGACATACACAAGTTGGTCGTCATCGGTGAGGTCACCTTCGAACAGACCGTTGACCTTCTGAATGATTTCGTCGAGGAAAGCCTTCTGCTTGTCCTGAACCGCTCCGCTGCCGACGGCGTCCATCGGGGGTAGCTTGGGAGCTTCGCCATGATTCAGGCTCAACGGCTGGCGGCCTGTATTCCTGAGGCTGTGGTGGGTTAACACGACCTTGGACAGGTCAACGGTATCGCGTTCTCGGCCGAACTCCAGCAGCGGAATAAGTCGCTTGTAAAACAGGAAGCGCTTCTCAATGTCCGTGTTCCCGTAATCGAAAATCTGCGACAGGAAGGCATACAAGCGCACAAAGGCGCCCATATCGTTCTTGAACAGGACCAGTGCATCGAGTGTGTCCTCAGCCGCGTGCGCGGCCTTATCCTCCTGCTTGGCTTCGGCGGTTGCCTTGTCCTCCTGCGCTGCCTTGTAACGCTTGAGCAGACGGTCGGCCACTGGCGCTATGGCAGTGCTCAACTGCGCCTGCGTGCCTTTCGGGTCCAATTCAACCTTCGCCACACGGTCGACCTCAAAGTCATCGTAGTAACCAGCGGCATCAAGCTTGGCGCGCAGGTCGTAGACATGATGCGGGTCGGTGGTGGCCTCCAATTCGGCGGTCTCATAGTAAGTCTTGAACGCCTTCAAGATGTCGCCGGCCCCGTTAACGAAGTCGAGGATGTAGGTAGTGTCCTTGCCAAGATGGGCGCGGTTTAGCCGAGACAACGTCTGCACGGCCTGGATGCCCCCGAGCATCTTGTCGACGTACATGCCGCACAGCAAAGGCTGGTCAAAGCCGGTCTGGAACTTGTTGGCAACCAGGAGCAGGTGATACTCGGGCTCGGCGAATGCGTCACGGATGTCGCGCCCCTTGAGGTCTGGATTCAGGTCTTTGCTGGACTCGGTGACCGGTGCCGGGTAGCTCTCAGGGTCGTCAATTTCACCGGAGAAGGCCACCAGCACGCCCAGTGGATAGTTCTGTTTCTGGATATAGGCGCGAATCGCCTTCTGCCAACGCACGGCTTCCTTACGGCTGCCTACCACGACCATTGCTTTAGCCTTGCCCTCCAGCAGAGGCTGAACGTTCTCTCGGTAGTGTTCGACGACGATTTGCACCTTCTGCGCGATGTTATACGGGTGCAGCCGGACCCATTGCATGATTCCCTTCATCGCGGCACTGCGCTCGACCTCCTTCTCGTCGTATTCCTGTCCATCATGGGCCAGCTTGAACGCGAGCTTGTAGGTCGTGTAGTTCTTCAGGACATCGAGAATGAAGCCCTCCTCGATGGCCTGGCGCATCGAATATACGTGGAAGGGCTGCGGCAGCCCGTCCGCCCCGAGCCGGCCAAAGAGCTCCAGCGTCTTCTGCTTGGGGGTGGCCGTGAAAGCCACGTAGGTCAGGCCCTTGGCGCCGGCGCGTGCTTCCATTTGGGCCGCAAGCAGCGCTTCGGTGTCGATTTCGCCGCCATCCTGCAGCTCGGCCCACTCTTCAGCCGACAATAATTGCTTGAGCTTGGCCGCCGCCTCACCAGTCTGCGAGCTGTGGGCCTCGTCGGCGATGACGGCGAAGCGCTTGCCTTCGGTCGCAGCTAGGTCCTGCACCGCCTGCAGGGCGAACGGGAAGGTCTGGATGGTGCAGACGATGATTTTCTTGCCATCCTTAAGCGCCTGGCCCAATTGGGCGCTCTTGCTGCCGTGCTCGTTGGTGACGGTGGCCACCACGCCCGTGGTGCGTTCGAAATCGAAGATAGCTTCCTGCAACTGTGCGTCGAGCACCGTGCGGTCGGATACGACCAGCACGCTGTCGAACATTTTCTGGTGTTCGGCGTCGTGCAGGTCGGCAAGGAAGTGGGCAGTCCAGGCAATCGAGTTGGTCTTGCCCGAGCCCGCCGAGTGCTGAATCAGGTACCGTTGACCAGCGCCTTGCGCCAACACATCGGCCACCAACTTGCGTGTTGCGTCGAGCTGGTGATAGCGAGGAAAGATGACGCTTTTCAGTTGTTTCTTGTCGTCGCGCTTGCCAATCAGGTAGCGGTGCAGGATGTCGAGCCAGCTCTCGCGCGCCCATACCTCTTCCCACAGGTAGGCGGTGGCGAAGCCATCGGGGTTCGGTGCGTTGCCAGCTGCGCCTGCTTTGCCTCGGTTGAACGGCAGGAAATGCGTGGCCGGACCAGCCAGACGGGTGGTCATCATGACCTCCGTCTGGCTCACGGCGAAGTGCACCAGCGCCCCGCCTGGGAAGCTCAGCAGCGGCTCTGCTTGCCCGCCCCTGGGCAGGGGATGCCGGTCGAAGCGGTATTGGTCCACCGCATCCTGCACGCACTGCGTGAAGTCCGACTTCAGCTCGGCAGTGGCCACCGGAACGCCGTTGACGAAGAGCACCAAATCCAGCGCATCCTGCGGATGGTTCGGCGAATGCCGCACCTGGCGTATCACGCGCAGCCGGTTCGCGGCGTAGTGCTGCTGAATGACTGGATTGATGGCCAGCGCAGGTTTGAACTGCACCAGCGAGAGCGGCTCCTTCAGTCCGAGCATTTCCACCCCACGGCGTAGAACGTCCAGCGTGCCACGCTCGTTCAGACTCTTACGCACCCGCTCGGCCAGACGCTCCTTGAGGGCAGGGCCATGGGTCTTGGTCAGGCGCTGCCACGTATCTAGCTGGGTCGCCTCAATCCACGCCAGCAGGTCAGGCAAGAAGAGTGCGTTGGCGCGGTCATAGTGGGTGGCATCAGCTTCGGCATACAGCCAACCGTTGTCCGCCAGGGACTGGCAGAGTTCTGCTTCGAAGTGGTGTTCCTGGTGCAGGTTGCTCATGGTTGACCCGTATGCGTTCGATGTTCTTCTTCGATGGGGCAGGCGGGGAGTGCCGCCTAGCCTTCTGCGTAACTGCGCTCTAACAGCGGCTTGGCTCGTTCGAGGTCGGCCAGCTTATGGAGGGTCAATTCGAGGTCGCCGGTGCCCCAGTGACCGACCTGGCTAACATCGCGACTGAAGCCTTCCTCAAGCGCAACCGACGCCGGGTCGAGCTTGAGCGTGATGAGTACGCGATTCGGGTAGGCAATTACGCAGGCAAAGTTCTTCAAGCGCCGGAAGGCGGTATAGAGTTTCAGGCGCTTTTCCTGCACGTCGTCGCCCAGGGCAGTCAGGAAGCTAGTCGTTTGTGCGTACAACTCGCAAATCTCTGGCGTGGCCAGCGCAAGCTGCTCTTCCAAGGACTTATCTTTGCCTGTCGGTTTCGGCTTGTCCGGCTCGGCGGGTACTCCGACAGGGACCGGCTTGACCACCGTGGCGTCGGGAATGGTTTGGGCGTTCACCAGTTCCAGCAACAGCAGGTCCTCACCGAATAGCTTGTAGCGAATCAGTTCGATATTGCGCGGAATCTGCTGCACAGCGTGCTGGTCATAGCGCGTGAAATCGGCGGCAATGCACAGCAGACGGGTGCCAGCCCACTCGATTTGCTCAGCCACAGTTTTTCCGAGCTTTTCCATCACCAACCAGCGGAACTCCGCCTGATGGTCCAGTAGCCAGTCCAGATAGAACAGGCCCTGATTGATGACGTTCTCGTTGCTGTGGCGCTTGTACTCGATGATGACGGGGCAACCGTTCTCATCGAGGCCTAGCGAATCGATGCGACCCTTGTGCGTCTTGCCTGTAGCGTATTCGCTGGCCAGAAAACGCACGCCGAGAAAAGTCGGCATGTTCGCCTCGATGAGAGCTTGCAGTTGCTTTTCCAGCTTCGCTGCTTGGCTTGATAGCTCGTCTGCGGTGCCATTGAATAGGCGGAACAACTGGATGTCGCTCATGCGGCCAGCTCCTGCGGCACTGCGTCGCGCACATCGATTTTGCCGGTAACGGCGGCAGCAATCAGGGCACTGCGGCGTTCTTTGATTAGGTCGATTGTACGTTCGACTTCAGCTCTGAGGACGTCGAGTTTGGCGGTCTCGGCGTCGAGAAAGGCGGAGATTTCCATCTCCTCTGTTGACGGCGGCTCAGCAAGAATGTAGTTCCTGATGGTCCCGACATTCACGTGAGGCGACGTTGCCCCGACGGTATCCATCTGGCCTTGACGATAGGTACTCAGAGAGTTGAGTTGCCACATCAGATAGCGTGGACACGTTGAAGGGGCTGCCCGAAATTGCATCATGCGTTGTCCGAGGCAAAACAAGTCGTCCTCCGGTACTTGTGCCGCGAAGCCCCACCGTTCGCCTTCCCTTCCATACACAATGTCGTCCTTGGCAAGGGACTGCCGCCTGATTCGATTCTGATATTCGACCTCATTCACCAAGTACATCTGGCTAGTGTCGAGAGACCCATCGCTGGTGTCAGCCGTTCGGATAACTTTGTATGAGCCGTCATCGTCATAGACAGGTGTCTCGTGCGGACAGTCCACAATCAGATTGGCTGCGTACTTAAGTCGAGTGATGCGCCAATGCGCCGGCACTTCTCCAAGCCATGCGACGCCGGAATCCTTCTTCGGCGCGTCGGGGTTAAGGCCGCGGGTGACGGCGTGGAAGATGGTAGCCTGGCGCTTTTCTGCCAGCAGGGTGAGGAGCTTTATCTGCTCGGCAATCAGCGCATCAATCTTGCCAGTTTCGCGTAAAAGGAAGGCGGCGATTGCTCTTTGCTCGTGTACGGGCGGGAACGCCATCGCGAAATCGCGAACGAAATCATCTGGCACACGCTTTTGCCCGCCAGCCCCGTACATTGCACCTTCTCCCTGCTTTCTGAATACGGAAGAAACGAATATCCAGTGCAGGTAGTCACTCAGGGTGCTTTCGTGCTGGGGGCGTGCGACAATCAATTCTGTCGTGCCAAAGCCAATTCCGCCGAGCAGTCCTCGCATAACGGCACCTTTACCGTTTTCGAAACAGGGCGTAATCTTCGCTAGGACAATATCATCGTCGCGAAAGTAGGTGTAGCCGACCTCTACTTGCGCCAGTGGCCGGCTTTGCTCGATGATGATAGTGCCGTCGTCTCCAATCGCTTCCATAGGAAGAAACGACACTTCAGTCTCCCGGTCCAACTGCGCAACCTCGCTCTTCGACGGATTCAGGCGTGCAACATAGCGAAGTCGTTTAAGCTCCCAATGAGCTGGGACGTCGCCGAGCCACGTTACGCCGCTGTCTTTGTAGTGTGGATAACGCAGCAGGCTCATTCCGCCAACTCCTCAAGCATCTTCATGATGTTGATGGACACGGTCTTCAATTCCTCATCAATCGTGTGCAAGTCTCGCGGCGGTTCAAACACGTAGAAGTGCCGATTGAACGGGATTTCATAGCCAACCTTGCTTTTCTCGTCATCTATCCAGGCATCCGGCACGTGCGGCAGCACCTCGCGCTTGAAGTAGGCGGCGATGTTATCGGTGAGTGGCACATTCTCAGTATCGCGCAATGCGCTATCCGCCTGCGGCTTGCCCTTTTTCTTGCCTTTGACACCCAGTACCAACTGGCCCTGCTCGTCTCGCAGCGGGCGCTCGACAGTGATGGTGGTATAGCCGAATTCTTCGTTTTTGAAGATGCGAGAGATAGGCGACAGCTTGACCTGGCCGCCCGCAGGCGCATCAGGCATGTTTGCTGTGGCGGCCACTACATAACGACCGACTTCTTTGCCTTCAGCGTCTAGCACTGTGGCGAGCTCCGCCTCAAGGAAACCGCCAAAAAGCCGAGTCACCATGGCGATATGCTCGTCGCTCATTTCCTTGCGCTTGCTGCCCAGACTTTTGCGCATCTTCTGCCAGAAGCTCGAGGCGTCGATGAGCTGGACGTAGCCCTTGCGGTCATCCGGTTTCTTGTTCGACAGAATCCATACGTAGGTGGAAATTCCCGTGTTGTAGAACATATCGGTCGGCAGACCGACAATGGCTTCTACCAGGTCGTTTTCCAACACATAGCGGCGGATTTCGCTCTCCCCGCTGCCGGCCCCGCCAGTGAACAACGGGGAGCCGTTCAGCACGATGCCGAAGCGGCTGCCACCCTCTTGCGCGGAACGCATCTTGGAAAGCAGGTGCATCAGGAATAGCATTGAGCCATCGGACACGCGTGGCAGGCCGGGCCCAAAGCGCCCGTCGAAGCCTTTCTGCTCATGCTCTTGGCGCACCGCTTTCTCAACCTTCTTCCACTCGACACCAAACGGGGGATTGGAGAGCATGTAGTCGAACTTGCGGCCGCCGTGGCCATCGTCCGACAGCGTGTTGCCCGCGACGATGTTGGCGACGTCCTGGCCCTTGATGAGCATGTCCGCCTTGCAGATGGCATAGGACTCGTCGTTGAGCTCCTGGCCAAACATGGTCAGGCGGGCCGCGGGGTTGTGCTCCAGCAGGTATTCGCCCGCCACCGACAACATGCCGCCAGTGCCTGCCGTGGGGTCGTAGATGGTACGCACCACGGCATTCCCAGGCGTGAGCACATCGTCGTCCTCAATGAACAGCAGGTTGACCATCAGCCGGATGACCTCGCGCGGGGTGAAGTGCTCCCCGGCAGTTTCGTTCGAGATTTCGGCGAATTTGCGAATCAGCTCCTCGAAGACCAGCCCCATTTGGGCGTTATCCACGGTGGACGGAAGGAGGTCGATATTGGCGAACTTTTCCGTCACCAGATAAAGCAAGTTGGCCTTGGCGAGGCGCTCAATCTGGCTGTGGAAATCGAACCGCTCAAAGATGTCGCGCGCCGCCGGTGAAAAACCCTGGATGTAGGCGTACAGGTTCTGGCGGATATGGTCCTGGTCCCCCAGCAGCTTGACCAGGTCGAGGGGCGAGGTGTTGTAGAACTTGGAGTCGCCGACCAGCCGCAAAAGGAAAGGCTCAGGGTTGAGGCCGGCCTTGGACTTGGCGGCGAATTCGGCGAGCACTGCCGCCTTGGTCGATTCCAGTACGCAGTCCAACCGTCGAAGCACCGTAAACGGTAGGATGACGCGACCATACTCCGATTGTTTGTAGTCGCCACGCAATAGGTCAGCAACGGACCAGATGAATGAGGATAGTGCTTGGTGGTTCATTTATTCTAGGACGTTGGGCTTCGGGGTCTCGCAGCCGATTTATGGGGCGCGGATGCGCCATGGATTTTACCTTGCGGGGGGGCAATCGGTTTGAGCGAGGGCCAAAGACCCGGGTGGAAAGCTCCTTACGAATTTGACGTATGCACAAAAGAGACACCTCCGATGGCAATCAATCCCAGGGCGGAAGCATCGAGTCGCCCTCAGGCGTTGTCAGTCGCGAATCGCTCTACGAACTTGTCTGGTCTGAACCGATGCTAAAAGTGGCCGCCCGGTTCGAGGTCTCGTCCAGCTATATGGCCAGGGTATGTACATTGCTCAATGTTCCCCGTCCCGAGCGTGGATATTGGGCGAAGTTGGCCGTTGGGAAGGCGCACCCGAAGCCGAGTCTGCCCGACGCTCGTCCTGGGGATGAGCTCGTGTGGGCTCGGGGCGACGCTCAGTGGGGAACTAGGCGCCTACTCCCACAACCGCCCTCAGACGAGCCCAGCCGGCGGACCCAGCGCATCAAACGGACAAACACCGAGCACGCCCTAGTTACCGGCGCCAGGGTACTTTTTGAAGAAGGCCGGGTCACCTACGGCGTCGGGTACCTCAAGCCAAGAAAGAGGTTGCTTGTCGACATACTCGCCACCAAGACAGGCCTTGATAAGGCGCTGTCGTTTGCAAATGAGTTGTTCCTCGCCTTGGAGGCAGGTGGCTATCGGGTTGTCATCGCACCTCGTGGAGAGCATCTCACGCGAAGTGATTTCGATGAGCGCGAAGTCCCTCGGAAGGATAATCGCTACCGTGACAGATGGTCACCCGGCCGCTGCACGGTTGTCTACGTCGGTACGGTCGCCATCGGACTCACGATTTTTGAGATGTCAGAAGAGGCAGAAGTGAGGTACGTAAACGGTGAATACGTGCGACTCAGTGAGTACGTTCCTCCGAAGCGGCGACGTTACGTTTCTGACCATGGATGGACCAGCAAACAAGATTTGCCAACCGGCCGCCTTTGCTTGCAGGCTTACTCTCCATACTGGCGTGCGGAGTGGAGTCGGCAGTGGCGGGAGAAGCCGGGCCGTGACATTACGGGTCTCATTCCAGTCATTGTGAAGGAACTGAGACAGTCGGCTCCCGAGGTCGCTAGGTTAGCTGCGGAGGGCGAGCGGCAAGCTGAACTTGAACATCAGCGCTGGGAAGCCCAGCGCGAGCAATGGCGCCGAGAGGAAGCGGAAAAGCGAGCGGCGAAGGCATTGAAGGACAGTACGGAGGAGCTCCTTCAAATCACTGACGGCTGGGCTCAGTCGAGGCGATTGGCCGACTTCTTCTCCGATGCCGAACGTGGATTGAAAGGCCTGGGCACCGATGAACAGAACAAGATGCGTGAACGCCTAAGACGAGCTCAAGAGTTAGTTGGCAGCGTCGATGCACTAGAGCGCTTTCGCTCGTGGAAGGCACCTGAGGAGCGCTAGTAATGGACCTCCGCGAACCTGCTGGCGTGCACCACAATGCCTGCCGGCCCTATCCCCGTATGTGGACACGGCTCGCACTGCGCTGCATGCGGATGGCTACCTCGGCTTCAGGTAGAGCTGTTTTTGGGACTGACCAGGTACAGCACGCTCTTCCGTGACGAAAATGTCTCCCCTTGCCTTGACCAAATCCGACAGCTTTTTGAAACCGTAGACCCGGGAGTCGAAGTCGGGCTGTAATTTTGTCAGGTAGCTGCCGAAGGTTCCCAAATGTGCCCAGCCACTCTCGTCGGACGATTGTTCGAGGGCAGAGAGCATGAATTCCCGAGGGTAGGCGGAAGTCTGCGGAGCTGCAGCGGTCGGCTGAGGCGGAGTAGCTGGGATAGCTTCCTGCTTCGACGCGGCGACTCCTTCGGGTTCTACTTGGGAGGGGCGAAGCACCTCGGTGAGTATGAACTTGTGACACGCGTTACGAAAGGCATCAGGAGTTTTCTGTTCCCCGAAGCCCAATACCATGAGCCCCTCTTCCCGTATGCGTGTTGCCAGACCTGTAAAATCACTGTCGCTGGTCACCAAGCAAAAACCATCGAACCGTCGGGTATATAGCAAGTCCATAGCATCGATGATGAGGGTGCTATCTGTCGCATTCTTTCCGGTGGTGTAGGCGAACTGCTGCACCGGTTTGATAGCGTACTTCTGGAGTACCTTCTTCCAGGACGAACTATTTGGGGAGGTGAAGTCACCATAGATGCGCTTCACGGACGCTTCGCCAAATCGCGCGATTTCAGCAAGAATTCCTTCGATAACGGCCGCTTGGGCGTTGTCGGCATCTATGAGGACAGCCAGACGTGAGGTCGGTTCCTCGGTTTCGATTTTTGCGACGATTCTGGGGGATACCATCACATGATTCGAAGAGTCCACGAAGGCTCAAGCATAATGCATTTGAGCGACTGACCACAAAGTGTTCAGGAGTTGTGAGAGCCGAGCCTACCATCCTCTTGGCTGCGCTCCAAGATGAAGGCGAACATGGTGCGGTCCGCCATAGAGCTCCCCAGATTCCGAATGCCCGGCATCGTTCGGCTTACGCATTCTTCCTTCAACCAGCGTGAGAATAACGTTGCGCGACGGTCTCTAGGGTGGCTGCCGAGAAGCACATAACGAGCCGAAGCACGACCTAACGGTCTTCGGTCAGCGTCTGCAAGGAACGGCCGTCAGTCTCTTCGATTCTTACTTTGCCATTCCACCAAAGAGCGATGGTCTTTTCGCTGCGAACAATCGGGAAGCCACGAGCGACCTCACTACCTTTGTCCATCAACACGTAGCAGAACTCCTTCTTTTCCGCGGCGGCTTCACCCCCTCGTTTGTTGACGGCGCTTTTTTCTGCTGCCGCCCGCGTACCAGCGTAGTGGCCCAGGCCTGACACTGACATGAGGGCAACCAGCAAAATGACTGGTAGGTAAATGAAGAACATGATGGCAAGGGTAAGGTCACGCATCACCCGATGGGGTGAAGTCCCCCGGGCTCGGAGTGGCATGAGTCGCACAAATTTCCCCATTTCCCTCTGGTTGCCCTTGCTAAGCCCCTTCGACTGCGGGTGTACGGTCATGCGCCCCGCATTTCAGCGGGGGAACAAGAGATTCGCATCGGTCCAGCACGGACATGAGACTGCAACGGATTGCATTGACGCGCTTTGTCGGTGCCGCCCCGCCAGCAGTGGGGTGAGCACCGCATCTATTCGTGGGCATAATGGCTGCTCCTGTCACGATGCAAGCAGTCTGCCTTTTCCATGTCCACAATCACATCGATTCGAAGGCTCACAAACTACGGCATCTTTCGAAATTTCGATGGCACGAAAACGCAGCCGTTTGGAAAGCTCAATCTCATCTACGGATGGAACGGCAGCGGCAAGTCCACGCTCTCGACGGTGTTCGAAGCACTGCAGCTTCGAACTCCATTGTCGCAAACAAGGTTTCCCAACGCTGAGATTCAAATTGACCTGGCGGAAGGTGGCCCGATTACTGGAGCAACGGTCTCCAACTGTACCCTCAATATTCACACCTTCAATCAAGGCTTCATCAAGAAGAACATTGATTGGGACAAGTCAGTGAAGGGAATTCTCCTGGTAGCCAAGGAGAAGATTGAAGAAAAGAAGGCTCTGGACGCCCTGCGCAAGGAGCTTGAACAGGTCACCACTCAGGAACAGCAACACGTCAAGAAGGCCGGTGAGCTCGACGCCGCCATCTCCAAGTTCCTCACCGACAGCGCGAAGCGGACCAAGACGAGCCTTCAGGTCATCGATGTAAGCGACAACCGTTACTTCAACTACAACAAGACAAAGCTCGAGGATTTCCTGGGCAGTCATGCCTCTGCAGTGAAAGACGTTGCTTCCATCCTCTCGACAAAGGACCTGGCAGCTCAAACTCAAGCGGCGAGGCCCGAACATCGTCCAAACATAGGGGTATCGTTCAATCAGGTGCAGTTCGAAAGCTTTACCAAGGCATATGAACGACTGACAGACCTCCTTGGAGCAAGTGCAGTCAATACCGCCATCCCTCGCCTCACCCAGCACTCTGGGTTGCAGACGTGGGTTGCGAGCGGCATTGAACTGCATCAGGAGCTTTCCAGCGAAGCCTGTGAGTTCTGCGGCGGCGCTCTCCACCCGTCAAGATTGCAAGAGTTGCAGGCGCACTTCAACGAGGAGTATAAGAAGTTCCAGGAACGCCTCAGCTCAGCAGACTCTTGGTTGCATGGCAAGTATGTCGACGTTTCCGCATTGCCGTCGGAATCCGACTTCTATGACGAGTTTCGCGGCCCCTACCAGGGCGCGGCCACCAGCTTGCGGACTGCAGTGCAGAAACTCAACAATTGCATCGGTGAGTGGCACGACGCCCTGCGCGAGAAGATTTCCAACCAGTTCAATACGAATCTCCAGGTTTCCCCCTTACCTCACGACCTGATTGAATCCGTCCAGGCAGGCATGAATGCCGTCGCCGCGCAGGTCAACGCGCATAACAAAAAGACAGCGAACTTCCAAGCAGAAACCAAGAAGAGCAAGGAACGCCTCGAGCTGCACTATGCGGCTGTTGAGGCGAGAGACTTCGGCTATGTTGACAGGTGCAATGAGCGCGACGCCGAGAACAAGAAGCGAGAAGAGTCTGCTACCGTCCGCCGAAAGCTGGAGCAGCAGGTCAGGCAGCTCGAGCAATCTCTGTCGAGTGCTGGCATTGGCGCCGAGCAGTTCAATGCGGCTCTCCACCGCTTCCTCGGTCGCTCCGAAATCTCACTGCAATTTAAGCCTGAGACCGGCGGATACGAAATCGTTCGTCACAACGGGTCTAAGCACGACGGTAACCTGAGCGAAGGCGAGAAGACAGCCATCGCCTTCGTCTACTTCATCACGAAGTTGACTGAGAATGACAACCGCGTCGAGGACTCCATCATCGTCGTCGACGACCCCATCTCAAGCTTCGACTCGAATTACCTTTTCCATGCCTACTCATACCTGCGTGCAAACTGTGAGAAGGCAAAGCAGCTCTTCGTCCTAACCCACAATTTCAACTTCTACAAACTGGTCCGCGACTGGTACGCCAAGGCCAACAGCAATCGAGTGCAAAAGGGCAAGGACCCAGCCGCCTTTTTCTATGTGCTCGAGACCGACAACGCCCTACCGCGATGCTCGCAGCTCACGAACGCGAACGAAACACTGGTCAGATACCATTCCGAGTATCACTACATCTTTTCCCGGCTGCACCAGTTCCGAGAACATGAGTCCTTGTCGATTGAAGACTCGTTCCTCTCGGCGAATCTCGCCCGGAAGCTCCTGGAAGCATTCCTATCGTTCAAGTTCCCACGTCAGCGCGGCGACATTGCGAGCTTGATGGCCGCGGCGATTCAAGGTTGCAAGACGACGACTGTAGAAACCAAAGAGCGCATCTACAGGTTCATCAACAAGTACTCGCACAGCGACTACATTGAAATTGACTCGGATGCATCCGAGAACCTTCACGGAGAGAGCCGAAACGTCATCGCCCTAATCTTCGAATGGATGGGAGAGCTTGACCCGGTACACCTCGCCGAAATGGAATCTGTCGTAAAGGGCCCGAACTAAAGCGAAGTTGAGACAGCGCTACGACTTCAGCGCAAGTTCTCCTCGCGGACACCCGATAGGCAAGAGGTTGCGAACACCTAGCGGCGTAGCGACTCGCCCGTCCAAGGCCTCCCGCCCCTTTGTTTATCGCGCTGGATGAGCGGGAGAAGCTCATACGCTTGCAACCGAGCGAGGACTTGCCGAGTCGAAGTGGGGGGGGGCAACCAGTCCGGCCAAAGCGGCCGACTCCACTCCGTACGTACGAGCCGCACGAGGGGCAGGTGTACCTGGACCCGCGTAGCTGGGACGACCGTACCCGCTCAGCGGCCGCGCCGCACAACGGGCAATTTGCTGGTTGTGGGAGCCTGGCTCAGAAGTGCTAGCGACGTGACGGGTGCAACACTAATGGCCCAACTCCGCAGTCCGTCGGAACCGCAGAGAGCACCTCCTGCGCCATCTCCGGCCGGTCAAAAAGTCCTGCCAGTCGGATGCGTAAGCACAGTCCATCGGCGTGGGGTCTTCCTCAATGACGGGGCACCCTGAATACTCAATGCGTTTGCGGAAGAGCGTTGCTGCTGGCTCAGGTATTTCGCACAGGTGAACGTAGTCGGTGTTACCGTCGGTGTTACCTGAACGGTGGATAGGAACACTGAGGGGCTCGGGGCGAGGTGGGAGTTCCTCGGTCCCGGTCAATCCGACTGCAAGAGCGCGCGACGAGGTCAAAGATGGACGCTGCGTGCCGCGGGTAGGCATGCAGGGTTCGTTTCTCGCCGTGCTCGCGCTGGTCTTCGCGCAGCTGCACCACGTAGTCGGGAGTGGCACTGCGCTCGAGCCTGCCTATGTAAGCGGTTGCTATCCCCCTGGCCGAGCCGTTCTGGCCGACAACTTCTACAGTGACTCTTAGCATGATGAGCTCCAACGAACAGTAGTAATGGGAGATTCGAGTTGCCCCAGTATCCGAGGCCACGGGCCTCCATCTCACAAGCGGCCATGGTGTTAGGTCTGCTCGCAGCTATCCATTGCGATGGAAGTCATCGTCCCCACCCACGTCCGGCATTGCTGCCAACGCTTCCTTGAATGTCGGCTTCTTCTTCCTGGGCTTGCTTGCCCGCTGTCGTGGCTTTGCCTGCCTTGTAAGCATCAACGGGTTGATGGTAGGGACAGGCGCAATCATGTCGAGCCATCCTTCGCGGCCCAAAGCTCTAAGCACTGTGCAGAGGGTGCGCAATGACGAACCGTTGCCCGCCTCGAGATTCCGCAGGGCCCGCACGCTGATGCCAGCGCGCTTTGAGAGGGTAGCCTGGTCGATGTTGCGATGGATGCGGTAGGTCCTCAGATAGCTTCCTATCTCGGCCTCCATTTCGTCTAGTGTAAGGTGCCTGCGTGTCATCGCTTGGCCCAGGCTCCGGCGAGCCATGAGTGAGTCCACTGCATGCGATGTCGAGCGCCAGAACTCATACTTGGTCGCGCCTTTCTGCTTCGCCGCGCGATAGTGCGAATACTTGACGGATGCCATCCTCTGGTCGCCGGTAGAGCGCGGCCATAACGCATTTGAGTCGCGAGGTCATGGCTGTGACCTGCGCAAGATGGCCTGCAGCCGATTTGTGCTACGGCTCAAGGTCATTCTCCCAATGCTCTAGGTACCTTGTAACCGAAGCCGGATTTGAGAAGTCGAGCAAGATGAATTGTCCTCCCCCCAATCGGGCTAGGAACTTGAAGAGTTCAATACGCAACCGAGTCATGATTTCCGGTGTCGCCGCTTCATTCATGTCCCCTCCCGCAGCGCCCCATAAGCCTTGGCGATATAAAAGGTACTCGAGGTCTGGGTCATCTTCGAGGCCTCGTGCTTCGTAGGCATAGACAACCTCGCCGTTCTGGTCTTCGGGTATCTGTATCAGAGCGCAGTCCTTCTCGAGCCACTTCAGCCCGATGGCAACTGCCTCCTGCAAGTCGTTTGAGAAGTACCAGGTCACACTATCGTCGGGGTCTTCGATTGCATAGGTGGGATAGCCAAAGCGCGTTCGGCTGGCCAGGAGCTCGTCCGGGGTGCGGCACGTTGCCTTTCCCAAGGCGAGAACCACCGGCGGAATGTCCTGGACGATGCGTCCGAGGTGAAGGGCGGGCTTAGGCACGTAGCGAGAAGACGCCGCTCCGCTTTCGTCATCGCGGCATGACATGTTGCGCTCTCCAGATACATGGTTCCACGCCAGAACCTCGGCTCCTACCATTGCAGCAGGGTCTTCAGTCGGTGAACGAGCCAATCCAGTTCTGCAGGCGATACCCACCCTTTGCGCGCAACGGATACGCGTACGCGTCCAAGCGTCTCGTCTGGCGAATGATGGGGATGCTTCGCAGCGTCAGCTTGAGCCACCAGAAGTAGTTGCTGAGCCAGGTCCTCGCATATGAACCAGCGCTCGAATCTCCCTTCAGGCGTCTGGCCGCCAACGTAGACATTCCATGACAAGGTGGCGCCCACTTTTGGCTGCCCGCCAGGAACTACGGCTGGAAGCGTGGGCCGTGGGAAGTCGTCGGGTACGTCATCGAGATTCATCTCTTGAGCTCCTGCCGCTTGTGCGGGCATGTCGGGAGTGTTCCCTCTTGTGCGAGAGCATCGTTCCCGTGGGGTTCATAGTGCTTTTCGCCTAGAGCGAACCATGAAATGGCGATTTGTCAAGCAATTTTCACCGTTCGTGGCTGGTTCTCGATTCTACGAATTTCGTAGGGAAACGCAATGCGAAATCTACGATATTCGCAGAATGGGAAGAAAAGAGCCGGTTACTGTATTCGGACGTCGCTTGCGACAGGCAAGGCGGCGAGCCGGCATTCCCCAAGACAAACTAGGTGTGGCAATTGGCCTGGACGAAACTATCGCCAGCACACGCATCAGCCGATACGAGAGTGGAGTTCACGAACCTCCAGTCGAAATCGCGCAGAAGCTGGCGAAGGTGCTCAAGGTCCCGACGGCATACCTCTATTGCGACAACGACGAACTCGCGGAATTTCTCCTCGCCTGGCCGTACCTGATTAGGGTCGACAAGAAGGAGATTGCGTACATCATCGAGAACAGATTGTTCTCGAAAGGCGTTCTGGGGAAGAAGTCCTGAGGGGGAAGGGCGACGTCCCGACATGTCGTGTCACCTAACTTCTGACGCTAGCATGCTGAATTCCTCATGGCGGGCGAGCTACCTTGGAAGTCCGCCTGCAAGAAACAGGTAGCCAAAGAGAAAACTAACCATTCGCCAGCATCAGGTACCCGACTTCTACCTGGCAGTGGCGGCATTCTCGGGATTAGCCCCATTTGCGCGCCGCTCCTCGCCCTTGGGGGGCAGGGCCTGACCCCCGTGTCGTATCCGTCGACACACCCTTCATATTAGTGTTGCCACTGGGCCGGTCTTCGACGAGTTGTGGCGTCCCGCAGCATGCTCCAAGGGCGGCCAAGGAGGCCGGGAGCCCCAAGAATTCCTGCTATTCCCGCTGGGGTTCGGCTACTCACTGCTGCACGGGCCGGGGTATGCATGACTCGGATGGTGGGCTTCGGCTAAGAAATCCAATCCAGCCTGAAAGCTGCGTAGCACTCCGCCGGTCGCTTCATCTCGTGATTCAATTGCTCAACTAACTTTGCCTGGTCCCTGGGCGGCATTCGCCTTGTTCCGAGGTTGGACACGGTCGTTTGTCGCGTCTGCCTATGGCGGTCGCGCATTGCACGAATCATCCCCCTCATGCCGAGCTATACGGGGGTATGTGCTCGCGATAACGTTATGCAGTCCTCCTGCCTGCTAAGCAGAGAGGAAAGAAATGAAGGAAAAACACCTTAGCTTCAACTACTTGGGAAACCAACGTTATTTCACCGTTACGGCAGATAACGCAATACAGGTCAGGTTCTGCGGCGTCGTTGCGGGCTCCAACCCACCGGAGCTACTCATGGCAGTCCCTTACACCGACCTCGTAACCAAACTGAAGCAACACTTTTCTCTCGATAATGGTCCAAGTCCTTCCGCATTGCAGCAATATCGCAACCACTTGAGTGCCTTGAATGGGTATCTCGCTTTTTGCGGTAAGACGTTGGAGTCGAACGTCGGAGTGGAACTCTCGGGGCAGTTTGAGGTAAAGCTGCGCGGGTATCTTGAAGCCATCACCGTCGCACCGCGGACTCGTCGTGACCGCGCACTTCAGCTCAAGGCAATTCAAAGGCTTTTCCAACAAACGCTGTCCCCTGGCCGCCAGGCGGCTGTCAAACCGAGTAGCCTCGCTGCGGTCCTTCGCCAATGCATCGCGAATTCAGGTATTGCCCCGCCTAAATTGGCCAAACAGGCTGGTCTCGAACCCGACAAACTTGGTCGGTGGCTCAAAGGAGTGAATCCGAGTCCAGGCGCCTATCCCGGATTGAGGCGCCTTGAGGTTCAACTCGGGCTAGAGCGCGAGGCGCTCGTGAGCCTTGTCGAAAAGCCGGCTGAAAAGGCGGCTTCGTCCGGTACTGTACCTTCTCATCGCTTGCGCATGGCTCAGCGCCGGCAACATGGCCTGAAGCTTCCGGAATCCGCGTTGAGCGAATCCCTCTTGCAGGAGTGGCGAGGGCTCTTTGACTACAAGGTTGCCCATTTTCCAACGCTTGAACGCCAGCCACGAGGGCAGTGGCGCCTTATCCCGGCGGCGATGTCCACGAGCGTTAGCAAACTGGCGCAGCGGGGTGCAATGGTTTGTCCCACTGCCGACATGTTTATTTCAAACATTCGCTCCTTCCTTGGCGTGGTCTCCAATCTGGGCCCGGAGCAGGGAGGCATTTCGTGGAGTACGGTTCCCGCTCAGACGCTGGCGTTGTGTGCACATCCTCGCGCGCTTGAGTGCTATCTCCAATGGATGAGTGACCAATCGGCCGGAATCCGCCACAACGGGCAGAAGGTATTTGCCCGTGCTATTGCTAGTTTGCTTCGCCCCCAGACTGGATATTTGTGGCAACAGGCAGAAGTTTTCCGCGAGCGATTGCCGATGGAGCTACAACCCCCAAGTCCAGAAGCATGGCAAGCTATGTGCTCAACAAGCCACAAAATGCTGCGGGACTATATCCGCACTGCGACAGGCGTCAGTCGCAATCCTGAGGAGCCAATTGGAGACCTTCTCGCCTTGCCGAGTCCTCTCAAACCGCTTCTCGAAGCCATTGACCGCATCGAAGCCGATGCAGCAGCCTCTCCGCCGGGAAGCATTACGGAAGCCCGACACAAGAGAAACGCGCTCGTCCTTGCTCTACTACTCTCCAATCCATTGCGAATGCGGACGCTTATTTCACTGACGTGGCTGCCAAATGGAAACGGTACCGTTCGCGGCAATCCAAGCCAAGGGTGGCGTATCCAGTTGCAACCGCTGCATCTGAAGAATGGGAGCAGCCAGCAGTCGCGCAATTACAACGTCAAGGTCGCTGACTGGGTTAAGCCGTTGCTGGACGAGTACATTGGTGAGTACCGAGATACATTGCTAGCCGGCAAGAGTAGCCCCTACCTACTCGTCGGAGACAAGGAGGGAAAAATTTGGGAGGGACTTTCGGACACTGTACTGCAGTTGACGAGGCGCTACATTCCCGGTTCGCCAGGGTTCGGGCCGCATGCGGTTCGACATTTGGTTGCAACCGACTGGTTGCGCAGGAACCCGGGAGATTTCTTGACCGTCGCGGAACTGCTGAATGACACCCTGGCGACGGTCCTTTCAAACTATGCTCATCTGCGGCGGGATGATTCATTCGTCCGCTACGAGCAGCACATCGCTCAGTCGCGATAGGAGCCATATTCAGCATTGCGTGCGCCGGCTTCCCACTTCGTTGCTCCGAGGGCAAGCGACATCGGAAGCCACTCTGCATGGCGATGGGTGGCTAAGCATGTGGACTTGCGACTGGCAGTGGTGGGCTGGCGGCTGCGGCGGGTCAAAGCATTTGTGAAGCCATCGCCGGTCCCAGTTGATTGGAATCGGCGATGGCTTGCATGGTGTCATTTCTCTTGTCAGGTGCAGAAGAACCCGACTTTATTTCAGCGTCCAGTCCGAGCCGACCCCTCCCTTCTTTACTGATAATTTCTATTATCAGTAAAGATTTTATGACCTAAGTTCGGGGCTTTTGGCGCTTCACTGGGGGTGATTGAAGCAAGTCCTGCGTCGCCCAGTGCCCAGTGCCCAGTGCCCAGTGCCCAGTGCCCAGTGCCCAGTGCCCAGTGCCCAGTGCCCAGTGCGCTGCGAGCCTATGCCTCGACTGTTCGCTCAACAACTCGTAGTAGGCCATTCGGCACGGTGCTCCCCTTGGTATGGACATCACCATCCAGAGCTGTCGAGACGCTCCCTAGCCCTTCGGCAGATGAGCTGAGTTGCCGCGCCGGTACGAGCTGGCTGTCCGCGCTGTAGTACTGGGCGCTCTTCGTTCGTCCGCCGCACCCTCCCTTGTGGGGGCTCATCGTTGGTGGTGCTTCAGGTTGGCGGGTTAGTCCCTCTGACTCTGCTATGCGTGGTGGGAGCATCATCCGACCATCTGACCCTGGCCAGCCCTATCCGTACAAAGTGCCGTCGTATAACGATGGTGTATATGTTTGCACTGCTGGTGTGCCGAATTCTCCACTCATGGCTATAATCCAGATGCCGATATAGCACCTTTCACGACGGGAGATTTCGGTATGGGTCGAGACGAAAAGAACAAACTGCAGGACAACACTCCTGAACAAAGCAGCATACAAGACAACCTGTTCAACTACGGGGTGGGCGCTAACGCGGTTGATTACCTGGAGACTACCCAGCTCAATAAGTTTGGCACCAAGGGCGGTACGGGCTTTGCCGCTGAGGATGCGAACGCATTGAATGACAAGTTTCGCGGCGTGAAGGTCGACCAGGTCGGCACCAACAACGCGAAGAACGGAGCCGACCGGATTGCCGACGGAATCCACATCCAGACGAAGTACTTCGACTCTGCGACGAAGACGGTGAATGATGCGTTCGACGCGACCACCGGCAACTTCCGTTATCCCGGCATGCAACTCGAGGTCCCCAGCGACCAGTACGAGAAAGCCGTGGAACTCATGCGGCAGAAGATTTCCGAAGGAAAGGTGCCAAATGTCACTAACCCTGACGACGCAACGAAAATCGTCAAGCAAGGAAGCGTCACGTACCAACAGGCGAAGAACATCGCTCGCGCCGGCAATATCGACAGTCTGAAGTACGACGCGAAGAACAACGCGGTCACGAGTGGCTATGCGTTTGCCATTGGCTTTGGCATCAGCTTTGCCAGGGCGAAGTGGGAAGGGAAGTCCAACACCGAGGCGCTGAAAGAGTCCGTCAACATGGGCCTGCTTTCAGCGGGTACATCGTTTGTCGCAGGGGTCGCCACCTCCCAACTGCTGCGCATGGAGTTCGCGCGCAAGGCAACCGTTGTTGTACGCGAAGGCGTTCGAAAAGTGGCAAGCACGGACTGGGGCCGAATCCTGGTAGATAAAGTTGCATCTGCCTCGGCAGGCAAGCCCCTGTCAGGCGCAGCGGCGACAAATCACGTTTCCAAGGTTTTGCGCTCAAACGTCATCACTGGAGTCGTAACGACAGTGGTTCTTACTGGGCCAGATTTTTACCGGGCTGCTATCTCAAAGAATGCCTCGTGGGCACAGGCCGGTAAGAACCTGGTCGTCAACGGCGCCGGTGTGGCGGCGGGTACCGCAGGATGGATGGGAGGAGCCGCGGCTGGGGCCGCAATCGGCAGTGCAGTCCCCGTCGTTGGCACCGCTGCTGGTGCGGTAATTGGCGCCGTCATTGGCTCGGTCGCCGCGGGGTCAGGTGGCTCCATTCTGGCAAAGAAGGCTCTCGACTTTGTCATCGAAGACGATGGCCAGGAGATGCTAAAGATTGTCCAGGATGTGCTGCCTGTATTGGCCGATGAGTACCTCCTGACTCAAGCTGAATTCGATACGCTCATGAAGGAGGTCCTCGAGTCCTGCACTACGGACTTCCTGCGTGAGATGTATGCAACTGATTCGCGGGAGCTGTTCGTGAGGGTCTGCTTCGAGCCGAGCTGTGAGCGCATCGCGCGTGAACGCAAGCCCGTTGTACTTCCTGTTGCAGAGAAGGTTCGCGAGATGCTTGACGATATTGTGGCCTCGGTGGCTGAGGAGGTAAGCGAGGTACCAAAGGTCACCGAGGTCTATGCGCCGAACTTCGTCATGGTCAAGGAAGGGCAGCCGACTGAAACTACCGGCCAAGCAACCCGAGATTGGCTCGGTAAGGTCGATGGGGACGTGCATATCTCGAAATCGGACGCAATTCGCACAGTACTCGGGCCCCTCGGTCGCATTTTTTGATTGCACACGGACGGACAGTTAACGACGAGGCCTGGCCTGTTCTCTAGCCGTCAAGCTCATCCCGCCTCCCGGCGGGTTTTATTCGTCATGGGCTGCGTATTGGAGAGGAGACCCGCGTAAACGCGATTATTACGAATAATCTTCGCGGGCTAATTCAAAAGCCGGCTCCTCGCCGGCTTTATTCATGGCAGTGTCCGACAGCCTACATCTTGGTGTCTCGAGTAAGCTCCACTTGGATGACTCTTCCGCTAGTAGTTTCGTAGTGCAACACAGGTCCCTCGAGGCGGTGTCGCGTGTGCTCATCAAGTGCCGGCTCAAACTGGTGCTTGCGCTGAGCGCTATCGCTGCTCAATACCGTGGCGCGAAGGGTCCCTTTGACCGGAACCGCTGGAGGGGTGTGGTCGAACACGACCAGGTGAGTCGCATCGATGCTGACCAGGTGTGCGGAGCCATTCGCGGTAACGATGGAGTAGGTTCCGGGCTCAAACACTAACTGCATAGCTGCTCCTCAGTTTGGTTGCTGGCCGAAACGTACCACGACAGCTAGTTATCCACAGACCGCCCCGCATCCACCCTATACCGAGCAGGCTCAAATTCAAGAATGGGGTGTGGTGAGTACGCGTGTTTATGCCGGCTTCAAGCTCGCTTTGGGGGCCAAGCGCATCTCGACGATGTCTCGCATGAGGGCAGTCGGGCCTTCTGCGACTCGTGCGGAGCGCCAGTTACGCTCGAGTTGGCAGGCGAACTACGCCAGGCCCCGGCTCAGCGATAACGTCAGGCGCGCCGGCGGCCTTTCTCAGAGATGGGCGCCCAGGTGCTGACGGACCTCCGCGGCAATATCCGACGACACCTGTTCAAAAACTTTCGCCACCGCCAGCCAACTCTTTGCTCGCGTGTATTCACCATGTTTGTAGCTGGATTGCACTGCAACAACCTTGGCTACTAGCTCCGGCGCCCAAATTAATGGCATCTCCTCCTGGAGTTCCCAGAATGATGCCCCGCTGGTCCCTGGCAGTTCTGGCGACGCCATTGTCCGGCCATCTATCCCGGTCGCTGTCTCGCTATAGTCGAAGAATAGGTCCAGCCCGGGAACAACAGGCTGTGTTGCACCTGTAGGAATGGTCGGAATCTGCTGGGTGAACGCTGTGACGACCTTGCCGACTACATGCCCCTTAAACCAGCCACCTTCTGGTGTCTTGTCCACGCGAGGGAAACCCGTCATGAAGAAGGCGCCGTCACGCAAGGCCAGTGAGGGCAGGGCCACATTGGAAAGCGACAGGAAGTCGTACGCCTTCAGGAGCCGGTCAATGGTTTCTGAATCTTTCAGCTCGAGGACTGCCACGTCTAGGGTTTCGTCGGTGGGCCGGTAAAGCTCGTACGAGCCAAAAGTATGCAAGTCTGTCCGGACAACGCTAGAGTCCGCGGGATATGCCAAGTTTTTGCGATAGTCCACAGGCACCTCATCAAAGAGATGAGCGGCCGTAACTATGAAGTGCCGGTCCGCTAGCCGGAACAGCGTTCCCGTCCCGAGTAGGGCGGTTCCATATTCGCTCTCGACCAATAGAGGAATCGTGACAGTACGACAGAAGCGCTCAAGCGCAGTGGAAACGTGAGGGTCTAGGTTCATCGCTACTAGCTTTGGGTTGCGCTACACGCTCGCAGTGTCGGCGCGTGAAATGGGAAGGACTACTGGGACCAGGAGCAGTCGCCGCCAGGGCGGACCGAGCGTATCGACTTTCTTGTTTCCGGACAAGAGGAAGACATAGGCCGCGGTGGCAGCCGGGTAACGACTTTACTGTTCCGGGAATTCGGAGGTGCGCGCACAAAGTCGTTACCGGCCGAGCGCTCAAAGCGACTAGCCGGTGTAGTAGCGGCGACACCGGCTACCGCAGACCCGTTCGGGACGGGTTGCTGAGAGGAAAAAAGCAATCACGATGTTCGCTTTGGTTACGACTTCTTGTCTAAGTAACGACTTTATTGTTCCTGCGCGGCGAGGAGCGGGCGGCATTCTTTGCTGGTTGCTCATGCCGGCCGGAGTTCCTTCTAATGAAGCCATTCGTGTTGAAGATGGCTGCATAGGTAGAAAGGTAGATAGGTAGATAGATGGGTGGGTAGAGAGATGAGTGTTCTTGCACGGTCCTCGACTGCGCTTGCGTACCGTCTGAGGAGACCAGCGAAAAGGTGGGGCGATTTGGTCCATGCGGTAACATAGGCTTGCGGAAGCAAAAAGCTTGCCAAGAACCCTGTCTCGTCAAGGCGATTCTAGGTGCGGCCGGTAACCTGCGGGGGCCGCGCGAATACCAGCCGGGCTGGTGCAAATCTGGTGTGGCGCAGCAACCCAGGAGATACAGAGCCGGAGCGTCGCGCAATACCCGGACGACATGGTGGATTCGCGCACCGGCAGACGTACGCGTTGGGAAAGCGTGAAGCCTGCAACGCAGCCGGTCGCGCATCTGCACGCATGACTGCTATGGTCGATGCATTGCGATGATGGAATGCCTCTTTAGAGGATAGAGGCAATTTGCTAAGCGTAGAGAATCACAAAATGACAACTAGAGCCGAAGCGCAGCAGTACCTCCAGTTAGCCATGGGCATTGGGCGGGTCGACTTTCGACATGGCCAATGGGAGGCCATTGACCACATCGTCAATCAGCGAGGGAAGATGCTGTGTGTCCAGCGAACGGGCTGGGGTAAGAGCATGGTGTATTTCGTATCAGCCAAGCTGATGCGTGCCCAAGGAGGTGGCGTCACTCTCATCATTTCGCCCTTGCTGGCTCTAATGCGCAACCAGATTGAAGCGGCAAACCGACTCGGCCTTCGCGCACGCACGGTAAACTCAACTAATCGAGAAGACTGGGACCGTGTGCGAGACGAGTTGCTTGCTGACCGCGTTGATTTGCTATTGATTTCACCAGAGCGTCTGGCCAACGACGAATTCGTGGCAGAGACCCTGCAGCCGATTGCGGCCAGGATTGGTCTGTTAGTGATTGATGAGGCGCATTGCATCTCCGATTGGGGGCACGACTTCCGCCCAGACTATCGCCGTATCGGACAAGTGCTGGCTCGATTGCCTGGAAATATTGCGGTTCTGGCAACCACGGCGACGGCCAACGGACGTGTCACAGAGGACGTTGCGGCCCAGCTCGGTGGGCCGGTTGCTGTGCAACGAGGTCCTTTGCTTCGTGACAGCCTCGCGCTGCAGAACATAAGAATGCCAAGTCCTGCCGACCGTTTGGCTTGGCTTGCAGAGAATATCCCCAGACTTCCTGGCAGCGGCATCATCTACACGCTGACGACTCGTGACGCAGACCGCGTCACAGACTGGCTCAGACAGAACGGTATCGACGCGCACGCTTACCACTCCGACAAATCGGACGAGGAGCGACAGGCTTTGGAGCAGGCCCTGTTGGCAAACGCCATTAAGTGCCTGGTCGCGACGAGCGCGCTCGGTATGGGATATGACAAGCCTGACTTGACTTTTGTCATCCACTATCAGACGCCCGGCAATGTCGTCGCTTACTACCAGCAGGTGGGACGGGCTGGGCGTGCAATTCCAGCGGCCTATGGCGTGTTGTTGTCCGGCGAGGAAGAGGAGGACATCAACGAGTACTTCCGGAACTCCGCCTTCCCACCGGAATGGCAGATAAACCGGATTCTGGGTGCGCTCGAAAATGCTGACGACGGTATGGGAGTGCGGGAAATTGAGCGCGCAGTAAATCTGCGTCAATCGCAGATTGAAAAAGTGCTAAAGCTTCTGGTTGTTGAGCCTCAGTCGCCGGTGGTGCGCATCGACGGAACATGGTTCCGAACCGCAAACCGCTTCCAGCTCGACGCTCGTCGTATTCAACATCTCACCCACCAGCGGGAAACAGAGTGGGCACAGATGAAGGAATATCTGGCGGATACGCGTTGTCTAATGAAATTCTTGGCTGACGCGTTGGATGACTCCACTGCAGACAACTGCGGACGATGCGCTGTTTGTTTAGGGCGCCCTGTACTTCCTGTTGAAATCCAGCGTGCGGCGCAAATTTCTGCTCAAAGGTTTGTAAGACACAGCGAGATGCCGCTTGAACTTAAGAAGCAATGGGAGCTGAAGGCTCTTCCAAGGTATCAAGCTGCATTCGGATGGTCCAGGCAGAACATTCCCCAGCACTTGCGAGGGGAAGAGGGCCGCGTTCTATCCCGTTGGGGTGAGCCGGTATGGGGCGAGCTAGTGGCACTTGGGAAGGCAAGAGGCCGCTTTGATGACGAGCTGGTCGCTGCAGCTGCAGACATGATTCGGAATCGATGGCATGGCGCGATGGCCGTTAGGTGGGTGACCTGTATCCCGTCGCGGCGAAACCCAAATTTAGTCCCCGATTTTTCAGCGCGCTTGGCGCAATCGCTAGGTGTCCCCTTCGTGCAAGCGATACAGAAAGCAAGAGAAACTGAACCGCAAAAAAGCATGGAGAATCGCTTCCATCAGTGTCAAAACCTAGACGGAGCGCTTGAGATTTCGCTGTGTGCCGGTGCCGATTCACCGGTTTTGTTGGTCGACGACGTGGTTGATTCGGCATGGACGTTAACGCTCGCTACTGCGTTACTCCGCCAAGCTGGAGCGACCGCAGTGTTTCCCTTTGCGCTTGCAACAACGGCTGCAAAGTAAAGCGATAAGGATATGAGCCAAACCTCGTTAAGCTTAGATACCGAAGTAGTGCTGCTGTTGTGCGGGCGATTTGGTGGCGAGCGTCAGGAGCCGTATCAGCCCCTGTCCACACGTGACTACGGTGAGTTCGCCAAATGGCTGAATGGACGAGGCCTGCGTCCTGCCGACCTGATGTCGGAAGCAGGACGGACGCAACTAGAGCAAGTTCATGAGGCCAAGCTGGAGCGCAAGCGGCTGGAGTTCCTGTTGGGGCGGGGTACTGCCATGGCGCTGGCGCTTGAGCGATGGAACCGCAGTGGAATCTGGGTCATTTCACGCGGTGATGTCGAATTTCCTAAACGATTAAAGCACCACTTGAGGCACGTGGCTCCGCCGCTGTTGTATGGGGCGGGAAATATGGACCTATTGAATAGGGGAGGCGTCGCTATCATTGGTTCACGGGACGCCTCCGAATCAGCACTCGAGTTCACCAAAAGTGTCGCGGCACAGTGTGCCCAGGAAGGACTGGGCGTGGTCTCCGGCGGGGCTCGCGGCGTGGATACTGCGGCCATGCAGGGTGCAGTCGTTGCGGGCGGTTGCGCTCTAGGCGTACTCGCGAACGACTTGCTAAAAGCCAGCCTTCACCGTCAGAACCGGCTGGGATTACAGGAGGGACGCTTGCTCCTCGTCTCCCCCTTCTATCCAGAGGTTGCCTTTAATGCTGGCAATGCCATGGGGCGGAATAAATACATCTATGCGCTGTCCGACCGCGCGTTGGTGATTGATTCCGCCTTGGCCAGCGGCGGCACTTGGGAAGGCGCCGTCGAGGACCTCAACTCGAAGTGGGTTCCGCTGTATGTCCGCACGCCAGGACAAGGGCCGGGCAATGCGGCCTTGGTCGAGAAAGGGGGTATTCCATTCACTTATGCTCCCCATCATGGCGGGTCGTTGTCAGAGGTTTTTGCCAGTCAGGAGTCTTTGGGTTCGAACCATGTGGAGTCTGACCCTTCGCAGCCATCGTTGTTGACCGCTTCGGAAGACGCCGTCATCACTCAGGAGCCGATTCATCCGGATAGTCCGGAGTGGGGCATGCCAAGGGCGAATCAGGATGTGGGCGGTAGTGTGGAGGTTGTGACGGACGCATCGGCGTCGTCTGAATCGGTGCCAGCAATCACCTCGGTTGTTGAGCCTACGCCAGCGCCAAGTTTGGATATGTACCAAGACTTCCTCATTAAGGTCTCTCAGGTCTTGGCAGCAGTCCCTTTGACTGATGAGCAGATTGCCACCAGCCTCGGGATTGAGAAGGTTCAGGCAAAGACGTGGCTCACGAGGGCCGTGGCCGAGGGGCGAATAGAGAAACAGAAGAAGCCTGCACGTTATTCGCTGGTACCGTTGTCGCTGTTAGGTTGAAATAAGTGCCCCGGGACACCCAGTAAGTGGTGTCCCGGGCTTTTCACTAAATCGCGACAGGCGGTGTTTTTCAAGCGGCCTGACGATTGCGTAAATCCCAGCCGTGGGTCCACCGGCGGCAGCCATGCTGCGGCGGAAGGCCGCTACTGGAGGCGCTACGTTCGCCAACCATTCCCCCATTCCTCGTCCAGAAGGGCAACGAGGCGTCTATCTACCGTAGGCTGGCCGCGGAGCCATTGCGCAAACGGTTTAGGAAGCATGATGCCGTCGTAGTCGACCTTCTCGACGTACCGTAGGATGCGGTTGGGGTCGAAACCGTCGCCATATAGACGCTCGCTCCCCAACTGTCTGAAGAATTCCTTGTCCTTGTCACTCGGCAAGGTGCGGCCCGAATAAAACTGAGGCAAGCCTGCAGGCCAAACTTCGTCCAGCTGAATGTTGCGCAGGCAATCTTCCAGCGTATGTCGAAAGCTGTGGTTGCCGAAGCCGCGGCCGAAGGCGAGCGTGTCCCGGACGAAGGGCACAAAACGCTGTTCGTATGCCCGTCCCCACATAGGATTCTTGCCGCCCGGTTCCGGTATTGCAGACGGGAATAGAGGGGAATTGGAACCGCGCTCTGCCGCCTCCGAAACAAACTCAAGGAAGCCGAGCCGCAGCAGCACGGGGTGCACCGGCACAGCACGCTTGGTCGCCTCATTCTTCAGGCTCCGGGCTGGCAATGCGTTTGCGTCCCCATCCTGCTCGTCTTCGACCTGGATTCTCAACAAGGCGAGCATTCCAACCTCAATATCTTGGACGTGGAGTTGAAGTACTTCGCGAATGCGCAGGCCATGATATAGGCAAAGGAGCGGTGTCCAATAGCGAGCGCCCAAATCCCATCTCATCCGACCGACCCAATGTTGCGCCAGCGGGTTATACCAGTCGGAAGCGAAGATAGCGTTCAGCTGTCGGATGGAGTAGGGGAAACGCGGCTTTTTTCGCTTCTTCTCCTCTGATGCTGAAATTTTAGGCATCGCATCCAAGTCCGCTGCCGGATTGTGCCCGCATAGCCCCTTGGTTTTGGCCAGGGCAAAGGCCTCGCTCAATCCTCTGGCTACGACGCTGCAATATGACATGCTCCACGGCCGGGTCTCGGCGTGCAGACGCCATTCAAGGAAGTTGTAGACATCGGTGGACGAAACGTTGGCCAGCGGCTTGTCGTGGCAAAAGCCAACAAATTTCTGCCACCAGGACAGGCTGGTGGTTTGCGTCTTGGGGTGTGCAATCGAAAGTCGCTCGACATAGAGGGGCGTGACATCCGAGAGCTTGGGCTGCGCCCGCGGTGAGCTGGCCTTGGGTTGGATGTCCAGTTCCCAGGCCGCTGGCAGGGGCTGGGCCGCGTGTGACACGCCTGGCTCGGTAATCTCTCCGCGCTGGCGAGCTGCCAGTACCTGGCAGCCCAGCTGAGCAGCGCGCAGAAATTCATAGGTCAAGGCCTGAAGCTCGTCCCCTGTTTTATCGACCAATCGATAACCGCGCCACTCCACCAGTTGCGTTACGGTCGGCACGAACAGCGACACATCCCCGGTGATGACCGCATCCTTAATGCGGTCTAGCACCGCATCCAGGTCCTGAGTCAGCGCGGCGGGCTCCTCGGCATCGAGCCACCGCTCTCCCGCTTTTCGTGCCGCGTAGTCGGACGACAGGCCCGCGAGAAACAGGGCTGACAACTGCTCGGCCAGTCCCTCACGCCCAGCCGGGAGGGCTTTTAGTCGTGTACGAGGGTTTTTTTGGGAGAACGCCTCGAGTGCGTCCTCGACGGTGCGCCCTTGCGCCAGGCTGCGCCGGCTATCTTCGAACAACTTTGTGGTTTCGGCCTCGAGCTCCGCCCATTGCACCTTGGCGCGCTTGAAGTCGCGACCCAGTGCCTTCTTGATGACCGTGCAGCCAATGACCTGGCGCAGGTCAGTCGGCACCGTCTTCAGGTAGGTGTAGCCATGGGGAGTCCTGCGAAGGTTAGGGAGCATGTCGACCTCGTCAGTCGACGCCGTACCTCGCTTCGTACTTGTACCAGTCATTTGTACCAATCGGGGCTAAAAACCCCCCTAATATCGGCAAATCAATGACTTGGCTTGAACTGGCGGAAGCGGTGAGATTCGAACTCACGGATGGGTCACCCCATCGGCAGTTTTCAAGACTGCTGCCTTAAACCACTCGGCCACGCTTCCGTAAAGTGCCGGCATTGTAGCGCGATTGCGCGACATGCCGCTGGCGCAAGGGCCAGTGTACAGGCCGCGCATTATACAAGGCCGGGGCGCTTCCTTGGTGAATCCTGTGATCCTGTTGTCGGAGCCTGTCTGACATGGCGGAACCTTCACGCTGTCATGCGGCTCATATCGGTGTGTCGGGCACTGCGCAAGTGCCGCGTTCCCGGCTTCACCTGGCAACAGAGGAGAATTTCAGATGCAAAGCAAATCGAAAAATCGAATGGCGCTTGGGGCCGTGCTGGCTGCAATCGGACTGGCCGGTTGCGCGGCGCCTTACAACAACGGGTACAACAACACCGGCTACAACGCGCCACCTCCGCCGCAGACCAGCAACGGTGGCTATGCCTCGCAGGCGCCGGCAGGCTCGGTGTACTACGGGCGCGTGGAATCCATCGAACCGATTACCAACACGCAGAGCAGTTCCGGCCTGTTGGGCACCGTGATCGGCGGCGCCGCGGGCGGCCTGCTGGGTCACCAGGTGGGCGGTGGCCGCGGGCAGACCGCGGCGACGATCGGGGGAGCGGTGGTCGGCGCGGTAGCCGGCAACCAGGTTGAAAAACGCGCCGGCAGCAGCACGCAGACCGCCTATCGCGTGAACGTCCGGCTCGATGATGGCCGCGTCGCCACGGTGACGCAGAGCAACCTGGGCAACCTGCAGGTCGGCATGCGCGCCCGCGTGGCCAATGACATGGCCGTGCCGTACTGACCGGGTATCGCTCGCAAGGCGAGAAGGCCACGGCATTGCCGTGGCCTTCTCGCTTTCGGGTCAGATGCGCCGCGTTCCTCAGTCCTTCAGGAACATCTCCTGCAGGTCGTTGAGGAAGCGTCTGCCGAGTTCGGTCGGACGAATCACCGTGGGGTCGGCATCGAGCAATCCCTTCTTCTCCGCCGCCGCGAGCTGCCGGCTGATGGTATGCAGCGGCAGCCCCGTCATGTCGTGGAAGCTGGAGGCCGGCACGCCGTCGGTCAGGCGCAGCGCATTGAGCATGAATTCGAACGGCAGTTCGTCCGCGCCGACTTCGCGCGCTTCCTGCACGGCGTTGCCGGCCATGGCCTGCGCCATGTAGGTGGCCGGGTGCTTGTGGCGCATCTGGCGCAGGATGCGGTTGGGAAACGACAGCTTGCCATGCGCGCCCGCGCCAATGCCAAGGTAGTCGCCAAAGCGCCAGTAGTTCAGGTTGTGCCGCGCTTCGCGATGCGGGCGTGAGTAGGCCGAGGTCTCATAGTGCCGGTAGCCGGCCTCTGATGTGCGCGCCTCGATCAGGTCCTGCATCTCGTAGGCCAGGTCATCGTCCGGCAGCGCGGGCGGGTACTTGGCGAACAGCGTGTTCGGCTCCAGCGTGAGGTGGTAGAGCGACAGGTGCGTGGTGCCGTACGACAGCGCCACCTCCAGGTCGCTGCGGCACTGCTCCATGGTCTGGCCGGGCAGCGCGTACATCAGGTCCAGGTTGATGTTGTCGAAGCTGCGCTGCGCGATGTCGATGGCCGCGCGTGCCTCGCGCTCGCCATGGATGCGGCCGAGCGACTGCAGGTGGCTGTCGTTGAAGCTCTGGATGCCGATCGACAGCCGGTTCACGCCGCTCGCGCGGTAGCTGGCGAAGCGTTCGGCCTCGAAGGTGCCCGGGTTGGCCTCCATCGTGATCTCGGCATCGGCGTCGAGCGGCAGCAGCGCGCGGATATCGGACAGCAGCCGGTCCATGCCGGCCGCGGACAGCAGGCTCGGCGTACCGCCGCCGATGAACACGGTATGGACCGCGCGGCCCCATACCAGAGGCAGCGATTGCTCCAGGTCGGCGCGCAAGGCGTCCAGGTAGGCGTCTTCCGGAATGTCGTGGCTGCCGTCCTTGCCGGGCACCGCGTGCGAGTTGAAATCGCAATAGGGGCATTTGCGCACGCACCACGGTACATGCACGTAGAGCGATAGCGGCGGCGAGCCGGGCAGCGCGATCTGGCCCGGCTTGAGCCAGAGCTGCGTGTTGTCGGCAGGCGCGGCGGGCGGTGTGCCCGCCGGTACGATCGGGATCATCGCGCAGCCTGCCCGCGGCCTTCGGTTTGCAGGCGCGCCGCCAGCGAACGCAGTGCCAGCGCACGATGGCTGACGGCGTTCTTTTCGTCGGCGGGCAGCTCGGCGGCGGTCTTGCCCAGATCGGGCAGCAGGAAGTGCGCGTCGTAGCCGAAGCCGCCGGCACCACGCGGGGCGTCGACGACTTCGCCATGCCACACGCCTTCGGCGATGATCGGGCACGGATCCGCGGCATGCCGGACGAAGACGAGCACGCAGTAATAATGCGCGCGGCGGTTGGGCTTGCCGGCGAGCTGCGAGATCAGGTGCGCATTGTTGGCGGCATCGGACTTGGCCTGGCCGGCCATCTGCGCGTAGCGCGCCGAGTAGACGCCGGGGGCGCCGTCCAGTGCCTGCACGCAGATGCCCGAATCGTCCGCCAGCGCGGGCATCCCGGCCAGCCGGCTTGCATGCCTGGCCTTGGCCAGGGCGTTCTCGACGAAGGTGCAGAACGGCTCTTCGGCTTCAGGCACGCCCAGTTGGCCTTGCGGCACTACGTCAAAACCGAGCGGGGCCAGCAGCGCGCCGAATTCGCGCAGCTTGCCGGGGTTGTTGGAGGCCAGTACCAGGCGTTGCATGGCGTGCGGCGTCCTTCAGGCCAGGCCCAGCGCCTGGCGCTGGTGCTGCACCAGTTGCGCGATGCCGGCCTCGGCCAGGCGCGTCATGGCGTCGAGCTCGGTGCGGCTGAACGGGGCGCCCTCGGCCGTGCCCTGTACCTCGACAAAGCCGCCGCTGCCGGTCATGACCACGTTCATGTCGGTATCGCAGTTGCTGTCCTCGGCATAGTCCAGGTCCAGCACCGGCACGCCGTCGACCATGCCGACCGAGACGGCCGCGACGAAGTCGCGGATCGGGCTGGCGCTGATCTGGCCGTTGCGCAGCATGGACGAGACCGCGTCATGCGCGGCCACGAACGCGCCGGTAATCGCGGCGGTACGGGTGCCGCCGTCGGCCTGCAGCACGTCGCAGTCGAGGTGCAGCGTGTATTCGCCCAGCGCCGCCAGGTCGAACACCGTACGCATGGCGCGGCCGATCAGCCGCTGGATTTCCTGGGTGCGCCCGGTCTGCTTGCCGCGCGCGGCTTCGCGGTCCGAGCGCGTATGCGTGGCGCGGGGCAGCATGCCGTATTCGGCCGTGACCCAGCCCTCGCCGCTGCCTTTCTTGTGCGGCGGCACCTTGGACAGCACGCTGGCGGTGCACAGCACCTTGGTGTCGCCGAACGCACACAGCACGGAGCCCTCGGCATGGCGGGTGTAGTGACGGGTCAGGCTGATAGAACGCAGCGCATCGGCTGCGCGTCCGCTGGGTCGCATGGAATGGTTCGCTCGAATCGGTGGAGACCGCGATTCTAACGCCGGCGGGCCTGGCGTGCCCGCCTTCCCGCCGTTGCCGGTTGGCTGCGCTCAGCGCATCAGGTTGCTGGTCTTGTCGATGGCCGCGCGGATTTCGGCGATGGAGCGCTCGATTTCCTCTTCTGACAGGAGATCTGCCTCGTTGCCGGGACGCTCCAGGATGGAGGTCGTGAAGGCGTTCAGCGGCAGGGTGTCCGTCATGACGGATTCGTCACCCGTGGCGCTGGCATCCAGCTCCCACATCATGGCGATGCCGGTGGTGTTATCGGCACCTTCGCCGGCTTTTTCGAGCGCGCGTGAAATCAGTTCGGGGACCGCCTGAACCACCGATAGCCGGGTCAGGCGGTCGACGATCTCCGGCTCTTCGAGCGGTCCCCAGAGGCCGTCGGATCCCAGCAGCGCAACATCGCCCGGATCGAGCCGCAGCGGGCCGCCGATGTCGATCAGCGGCAGGTTGGGCGAGCCCAGGCAGTTGTAGAGCTTGTTGCGCTCGGGATGGTTGGCGACTTCCATGGGCAGCACGCGTTCCTGCTGCAGCAGGTTCTCGATTTTCGAGTGATCGCGCGTGCGCGTCAGCAGCCGGCCCTTGCGGACCAGGTAGAAGCGCGAATCGCCGGCGTGCGCCCAATGGATCTGGCCCTGCTGCACCAGGCAGCAGACCACCGTCGTGCGCGGCACGTCGGACAGCCGGTGAGCCTCCGCGTAGCGGTGGATCTCGCGGTGGGCCAGCATGATGGTGTCCTGCAGGAAATCCGCCGGGTTGCGGATCGTCGGCCGGGCCTGCGTCTGGAACTGGCGCGCCAGCGTCTGCAGCGCCTGCTGCGCGGCGACTTCGCCCAATGCATGGCCGCCCAGGCCGTCCGCCAGCACCATCAGCAGGGCATCGCGCGTGAAGCAGTAGCCCATGCGGTCCTGGTTGATGCGGCGGCCGCCTTTCCTGCTTTCCTGATAGACGGAGAATCGCATGTTGGCTGTTTGGGGAGAATTCGGTTCGGAAATGCGCGACCGGGGGTGATTCAGTCGCCGCTTGTGTCCGCGGGTTGGCGCGTGGTCGCGGCCACCGTGTCGTCGCGGCGGCGCAGCAAGGTCAGGAAGCGGCTGGACGGGCCGGTTCGCTCGGAACGTTCGGCGGGGGCGGGCGGCGGCGCCTGAGCGGCCTGCTCGCCGAGCGCGTTGGTCTGCTCGCGCAACTCCTTCTGCAGGCGGAAGACGCTCTGCGGGCGTTCTGCCGGAGGCAGCCGCAGGCACCATTCGACCAGGTCGACGAGGCCATTGGTGTAGCTGCTGCGCAGGCGCGCGATGGCATCGCCCATGCGGTCGTCCTTTTCGCGCTGGTTGGCTTCCTGCGGCGGCATGCCGGCCATGCAAGCGTAGAGCGTCGCGCCCAGGCTGTAGACGTCGGTCCAGGGGCCCAGTTCGTTGTGCTTGCCGTAGAGCTCGGGCGCGGCGAAGCCGGGCGTGTACATCGGCTGGAAGCGCTTGGCTTCCATGGTGAGCGTCTGCCGCGCGGCGCCGAAATCGAGCAGGATCGGCGATTCGTCCTCGCGCAGGTAGATGTTGCCGGGTTTGATATCCAGGTGCAGCAGCTTGTGGATATGGACTTCGCGCAGCCCGCTCATCAGGTCATGGAAGACCTTGCGGATGAAATGCTCGCGCAGCACCTTGGCGCGGCCCTGCTGGCGCGCGGCCAGGATATGCTCCTGCAGCGTCTTGCCCATCTCATAGTTCATGACCATGTAGACGGTAGAGTTCTCGCGGAAGAAGTTCACCACGCGCACGACGCTGTGGTGCGAGATGCGGGCCAGCGAACGCCCTTCCTCGAAGAAGTACTTCAGGCCCAGGCGGAACGATGCCGCGTTTTCCTCGGGCACCATCGGGATCAGTTCGCCGGGGTTGCGGCGCGCCAGCGATGAGGGCAGGTATTCCTTGATGGCAACCGGCGCCCCGGTCTCGTCCGTGGCCAGGTATACGAAACTGAACCCCCCGCTGGCCAACTTCTTTACAATACGATAGTTGGACAGCAGCGTGCCGACGGGCAGCGGTGCACTCTTGGGTTGTGTAGCGCCCTTGGGCTCTGTCATAGGAATCGGACCGGATTTGCCTCGGGATTGTCACGGCTAATCGGTCACTTGTAAAGAACACAATAGCGGGCATTGTTGCCCCATTTCGGCGGATACAAGACGCCTTTGCTGCGGCCCCAGCCTACCCCCGGGGCAGCGCCATTTCGCGAGAACACTCAATGATCCACAGCATGACAGGTTATGGCCTGGCAACCCGCCAGGCACCGCTGACAAACGCGCAGGGTGAG
Organism: Cupriavidus sp. C3SS-1; assembly: GCF_057073755.1. NCBI lineage: Bacteria > Pseudomonadati > Pseudomonadota > Betaproteobacteria > Burkholderiales > Burkholderiaceae > Cupriavidus > Cupriavidus sp. C3SS-1. The sequence goes on from NZ_CP172699.1 coordinate 997,842, forward strand.
CCCAGCGGCAGGACGGCCTCCGTTTCGGTGGAATTCCGGACTGTCAATTCGCGTTTTCTCGACCTGTTGTTCCGCGCCCCCGAAGAGTGCCGCGCGTTCGAGCCGGCGCTGCGCGAGATGCTGATGGCCGAGCTGTCGCGCGGCAAGCTGGAATGCCGCATCAACCTGCAGCGCACCGATACCGGCGGCGCCACGCTGGCGCTCAATGAAGGCCTGCTGGGCCAGATCCGCGCGCTGGAGTCGACGGTCGCGAACACCTTCCCGATGGCGGGCACGCTGCGCATGGGCGAGATTCTGCGCTGGCCTGGCGTGCTGGTCGAGCCCGAGTTGTCGCAGGACGCGCTGCGCGAGGCTGTGATGGGCGCCGCGCGCGAAGCGCTGGACCAGTTGCGCGAGGCGCGCCGCCGCGAGGGCGAGGCGCTCAAGGCCACGCTGATGGAGCGCATCGACACGATGCTGGCCATCGTCGAACGCCTCACGCCCACCATTCCGCAGCTGATCGCCCATCATCAGGAAAAGCTGACCGAACGCCTGCGGGAAGCGTTCAACCTGGCGGCGCCGGCAGGCATGCCGTCGATGAGCCGCGACGAGGTCGCCGAGCGCATCCGCCAGGAGGCCACGGTCTACGGCATCCGCATCGATATCGCGGAAGAGCTGTCGCGCCTGCAGGCACACCTGAACGAAACCCGTCATATCCTGAAGAAGGGCGGGCAGGCCGGCAAACGGCTCGATTTCATGATGCAGGAACTCAACCGCGAGGCCAACACGCTCGGCTCCAAGGCGGCCGCCAAGGAACTGGCCGATGCGTCGATGGAGCTCAAGCTGCTGATCGAGCAGATGCGCGAGCAAATCCAGAACCTCGAATAACGCGCCAGCCCGACGCATTCCGTTTCACCCGGCGCCACGACGCCAGAAGATCCAAAACAATCACATGAGCGATACGCCTCACACTGCCATCGATACCGTCTACCCCGGCAACCTGTTCATGGTGGTGGCACCTTCCGGAGCCGGCAAGTCGACGCTGGTCAACGCGCTGCTTGCGCAGGACCCGGCGATCCGGTTGTCGATTTCCCACACCACGCGTGCGCCGCGTCCTGGCGAGCAGGACGGGCGCGAGTACCACTTCTGTTCCGTGGATCAGTTCCGTGCCGCGCGTGACCGTGGTGAATTCCTCGAGTGGGCAGAGGTCCACGGCAACTACTATGCGACCTCGCGCGTGTGGATCGAGGAACAGATGGCGCAGGGCAACGACGTGCTGCTCGAAATCGACTGGCAGGGCGCGCAGCAGGTGCACAAGCGCTTCTCCAACGCGATGGAGATTTTCATCCTGCCGCCGTCGCTGACGGCTCTGGAAGATCGCCTGAAAAAACGCGGACAGGACGAGCCGAACGTGATCGTGCGGCGCCTGCTGGCAGCGGGCAGCGAAATGTCGCATGCGTCGGAGTCGGACTACGTCATCATCAACGAGGTATTCGACAACGCGCTCGAAGAACTGCGCAACGTGGTGCGTGCCACACGCCTGCGCTTTTCCTCGCAAAAGGCGCGCCACAGCGAGCTCTTCATCGAGCTTGGCATTCACTGAGCATGCGCGCGCGGGTCGTCGCCGGGCGATTCGCGCGCGGTGCTGTAAAATAGCAACCCAACAGGTTTTGTCCCAAGGTGGATTTGATATGGCGCGTATTACCGTCGAAGATTGTCTGAAACACATCCCGAACCGCTTCGAGCTCGCCCTGGCAGCCACGTACCGTGCGCGCCAGCTGGTGCAGGGCCATACTCCGAAGGTGGAAGCGAAGGACAAGCCCACTGTGGTTGCCCTGCGCGAAATCGCCTCGGGCCAGGTCGGCATCGAAATGCTCAAGAAGGTACCGACCTGATTCCCCGGGCGGCCAGTGGTTCATCCTTGCATCGTATGCGCGCGCATCCAGCAACCGGATTCCAGGGGCCGCCCCCATGCCTTCGTCACACCCCTCCTCGTCAACCGTCTCTCCCGGCCAGCCGGCCGGCGCCGCGCCCGCGCGCGGCGAGACGGGCAGCGATGCCGGAGCGGCGTCCGCGCGTAAGCGCTCTTCGTCCGGCCAGGCATCCGTGACCGCGCGCACCGGCGCTCCCAATCTTCCTGACCCGCTTGGCAACGATGTTGTCGGCGAGCGTGCCGCCGTGCCGCCGATGGCACAGGGCAAGGCGCGCCTGGCGCCCGCGTCGGATTCGCACGATGACGTGATGGCCATGGAAGAGGCGCCCGCGGCACTGGCGGGCGACAGCCTGTTCATCGATGCCGTGCTGGCGCAGTCCTACCGGCACTTCTTCGGGCCGACGTCGCAACCAGCGGTCCCGCCGCGCCAGCAGGTCATTTCCATCACGCGGCTGATGGAGAAGCTGGCCTACCTGAAGGCGCCGGACCAGGCACGCGTACGCGAAGCCTTCCAGTTCTCCGACGAGGCCCACCTCGGCCAGTACCGCCAGAGCGGCGAACCGTACATCACCCACCCGGTGGCGGTGGCGGAGCTGTGCGCGGACTGGCGGCTCGATGTGCAGTCCATCATGGCGGCGCTGCTGCACGACGTGATGGAAGACCAGGGCATCACCAAGAGCGAACTGGCCGAGCGATTCGGTCCCAAGGTCGCCGAACTGGTCGATGGCCTGACCAAGCTGGACAAGCTCGAATTCCAGAGCCGCGAGCAGGCGCAGGCGGAAAGCTTCCGCAAGATGCTGCTGGCGATGGCGCGCGACGTGCGCGTGATCCTGGTGAAGCTGGCCGACCGTACGCACAATATGCGCACGCTCGACTTCGTGCCGCCGGAGAAGCGCCGCCGCATCGCGCTGGAGACCATGGAGATCTATGCGCCGATCGCGCACAGGCTCGGTCTCAATACCATCTACCGCGAGCTGCAGGAACTGTCGTTCAAGGTCGGCTCGCCGTTCCGCTATGCCACGCTCGAAAAGGCGGTGAAGGCCGCGCGCGGCAACCGGCGCGAAGTGGTCAAGCGCATCCTGGAGGCCGCGCAGAAAGGGCTGGCCGATGCTGGCATCGTCGCGGAACTGTCCGGCCGCGAAAAGACGCTTTACAGCATCTACCGCAAGATGCACGACAAGCAGTTGTCGTTCTCGCAGGTGCTGGATGTCTACGGTTTCCGCGTGGTCGTGGAAACGCAGATGCACTGCTACATGGCGATGGGTGCGCTGCACGGCCTGTACAAGCCGATGCCGGGCAAGTTCAAGGACTACATCGCGATCCCGAAGATCAACGGCTACCAGTCGCTGCATACGACGCTGGTCGGTCCGTTCGGCACGCCGGTGGAATTCCAGATCCGCACGCGCGAGATGCACCAGATTGCCGAGGCCGGCGTGGCCGCGCACTGGATGTACAAGACGCAGGCGGACCATGCCAACGATATCCAGCAGCAGGCGCACCAGTGGCTGCAGTCGCTGCTCGATATCCAGAGCCAGACCGGCGATTCGCAGGAGTTCCTGGAACACGTCAAGATCGACCTGTTCCCCGACGCGGTCTACGTGTTCACGCCCAAGGGCCATATCCGCGCGCTGCCGCGCGGCGCCACCGCACTGGACTTTGCCTATGCAGTGCACAGCGACCTGGGCAACCAGTGCGTCGCCGTGAAAATCAACAACGAACTGCTGCCGCTGCGCACGGAGCTCAAGAGCGGCGATATCGTCGAAGTGGTGACGGCCCCGTATTCCAAGCCGAACCCTGCATGGCTGTCGTTCGTGCGCACCGGCAAGGCGCGCGCGGCCATCCGCCACTTCCTGAAGACCACCAAGCTCGACGAGGCGATCCAGCTCGGCGAGCGACTGCTCGAACAGTCGGCGCGCCAGCTCGGCATCGAGCTGAAAGCCGTGCCGCAGTCGGTCTGGGACCGCATGATCCAGTGGACCGGCAACAAGCACCGCGAGGACATTTTCGCCGACCTGGCGCTGGGCCGGCGCGTGCCCGCCGTGGTGGCCAAGCGCATGGAGATTCTGCTGCAGGAACTGTCCGGCGATGTCGACAGCGCGCTGCTGGCGGCCGTGCAGACCTTCTCCGGAGAAGAAGCGCCGGCCGTGCCGATCACGGGCGACGAAGGCATGTCGATCCTGTTCCCGGCATGCTGCCGCGCAATCCCGGGCGACCCGATCGTCGGCTACCTGGGCAAGGGTGAAGGCCTGCAAATCCACGTGCAGGATTGCAAGGTGGCCAAGCGCTTGCACAGCAAGGATCCGGAACACTGGATCGACGTCATGTGGGCGAAGAAGACCACGCGCGCATTCGACGTGTCGATCAAGGTGATGGTGCGCAACGTCAAGGGCATCGTCGCCCGTGTGGCCGCGGACCTGACTTCGGCCGACGCCAACGTGGCGCACGTGTCGATGGAGCAGCAGGACGCTGGCCACCAGGAAGCCACGTACATGCAGTTCATCATCCAGGTACAGAATCGCCTGCACCTGGCCAATGTGATGCGGGCCCTGCGGCGCAACCCGGACGTGATCCGCATCTTCCGCGATCGCAACGATGGCTGAGCGCCGCCGGCCAGCGATCAACCCGCCTTGCGCGGCGGGTAGCTGACTTCCAGGATATCGATCTGTTCCACGCCGGCCGGCGTGCGCAGCGCCACGGTGTCGCCCTCGCGCGCCTTGATCAGCGCCTTGGCGATCGGCGAGATCCAGCTCACGTGGTTCATGTCGAGATCCACCTCGTCCATGCCGACGATGGTGATGGTCGTTTCCTCGCCGGACTGGGTGGCGTAGGTGACCGTCGCGCCGAAGAAGATCTGGTCGTTATCACCCTGCAGGGATGCGTCGACCACCTCGGCTTTGTCCAGTCGGCGGGTAAGGAAGCGGATGCGGCGATCGATCTCGCGCAGGCGCTTCTTGCCATAGAGGTAATCGCCGTTCTCGGAGCGGTCGCCATTGGAGGCGGCCCACGACACGATCTGCACGACATCGGGACGCTCGACGTCGATCAGCTGCATCAGCTCGTTGCGCAGGCGGTTGTAGCCTTCCTCGGTGATGTAGTTCTTGGCGCCGGCAGGCAGCGGGGTAGCGCCTTCGGGGAGATCGTCCTCGTCGTCATCCGACGATTCTTTGACAAATGCTTTGTTCATGGTCGGGATCACATCTTCGGTCTGCCATTATAGAAAACCACTCAGGCAACCCGTGCTTGAAAGAAAAACGAAAAAAAGTGCAGGAGGGGGTTCCCAAAAAAGAATATTCAGATATAATCTCTTTTCTCGAGTGCGGCTGTAGCTCAGTTGGATAGAGTACTTGGCTACGAACCAAGGGGTCGTGGGTTCGAATCCTGCCAGCCGCGCCACCTATGTAGTACGAAAAGGGCTTCCGGAAACGGAAGCCCTTTTCCATTTCCGCCGTTCCACGTTTCCCTCATTGCGCTATTTTCACGTGTCTTTGATTTTCGCGCTGTCGCGGCCTGTCTTATCCGCGCGCGCCTCTCGCGCGCGACAAATCCCTTTCATCCAGATTTCCTTCCATGCAACCGGCATGGCTGCATGCTGATCGCCGCGCCCGCCTTGCGATCGCTCGATCGCGCACCTAGGCTCGACACAAGGTGCGATGGTTTCGCGCAAGGAGATCGGCATGGCACAACCGGAATGGCGTGTGGAGGCGTATCGCGGCATGGATGTTTATGTGCTCGTGACGCCGCAGCATGAAGGGGGTGAAGGCGTGGTCAGCATGGGGCCATCGCCGCGCTGGGCCTACGAGGTCCGTGTCTGCCAGGAGGGCATGGACCCGGCCGATGCGGGCGACACGGAGCTGCTCTCTAGCGGCGCGCAGCCTTTCGTCACCCGGCACGCGGCGGAAGTCGCGGCATTCAGTGCCGGTTACTCGCTGGTGGATAGGATTGTCGGACCGGCCAAATAGCGGCGCGACGCATGTGGGCTGAATAAGCAGCCGCAGGCGTCGGGCGCGACACCTATTCAAATTATTCCGATGCGCGCAATGGCATATAACCGGTGCCTATCTTCGTGGATTGGCGGCCATTGACGCAGATCATTTTTGACCTGGCAGTGCACTCCTACTCTGGACGTGGAGGCGGCGATATCCCGTCCGCCACGCAGTAAAGGAGTACATGCCATGCCGGAATTTGAAGGCTACAAGATCGTCTACGAAGTGACGGGCCTGCCCAAGGGCAAGTGGTCGATCGTGGTGGAGATCATCCGGAGAGAGGACGGCGAGATCCTGGCGCCACGGCACAATCCGTTTCCCAATCATCCGTTTGATACGAAACTTGAAGCGCTGGACCAGGTAAATCAATACATCGAAGCCATGCTTGCCGAAGCAGAACCCGCAGGCAAGCTGCGCCGCAGCGCATGATGATGCACGCTATAGAGAGCGGCAATTCGCGCGTGAGCAGAAATAAAGCTTGCCAATCACGCGCGGGTCTTGCATAATCTTTCTTCTCAGACGCGGGGTGGAGCAGTTGGCAGCTCGTCGGGCTCATAACCCGAAGGTCGCAGGTTCAAGTCCTGCCCCCGCAACCAACACCCTTCAGGTTCCTGGTTTCTTAGGCCGCTCGGCCAAATTTCCCAAAGCAATTCAAAAGCTTCGACCGTCAAGCACGGCGCGGTCAATTTGCGTTCGCGTTCGCGCTTAATCGGTCGTACCTCGTGAATGCCTGAGGCATCGTCCTATTTCGATGCAAGCAGGCTGGCGGCGCGCGCAAAGGTATCCCGCACCAGCGGCTGACCTTCGCGATCGGCGGCCTCCGCGCGCTCGCGCAGGCGACTCGCCAGCACGCTCAGCGTGCCGTTGTCCGCGCCGCTGCGCGATGCGGCTTCGCGCAGGACTTCATCGAGTTCGCCGCTGACATCGGCGCCGTCGAATGCGCTGACTGAAAGCGCCGAAATGCGTTCGAGATAAACGTTGACCAGCGCTTCGTCATGTTTCGGTTCGGGCATGTCTGCTCCTTGTCGACGACGGGGACACAAAGTCATTGTAGTGAAGGGGCAAGCCCCTTCCAGTACTCAGTCGTCGCGCCTGCGCCGCATAGGTTCGAGCGGAATGGGCTGGACGCGACGGCGCGCGGGACGCAAGGCCCGGGCGGGCCAGAGGACATAGTTCGTATGCGGGTCCAGCGGCTTGCCGAAGTACGACACCCAGACCTGAACGCCATGTTCGGTCTCGGCAATGACGGCAGCTACCGCGCGGGCCGCCGCGGAAGGGGATTTGAGCAGTTCGGCCAAGGCTTCGACGCCCTGGACCACATGGTGTTTGACACCGGCAAACCATACGTACTGACGCATGGCGGACAACAAACGCTTGGTCATGAACGCGACTCTTCGTTGGATTGCGAGTGAGTGAGACTGCATGTCACTCGCTTTGTTCAGTGCATCTTGCGATGCGCTCGCGAAAGGCGCGAAAACTCATGATAGGCAACACCGCGATCGAGATCGTGCGGGTTGCATCACCTGCTAGCCTGGCGGTTCCAGGAGCAGCGGGGAGCGTAGCATCTGTTGCCGCTCGGGGAAGAGAGTGATATCCCTGAGACGCTCTGCATAAACTGCCCGTACCCGTAGCGCTGTGCGTTCCACGTCTCCTGAAATTGACAAGCACCTGACCGTGCACTAGTTTGTGTTGCAGATGCTGCACAAATTGCAATCGCCGGTGCTGCCGGCATGGAGGCATCGTGGCGACAACGGAAGAGTTGGGCGATCGGCGCGAGAGCGGCAAGTCCGTGCGCAGCAAGGTGCCGCGCGGCGCGCATTTGTCGATCGGCAATGTGGACCGGGATCCGGTCGCGTTGCTGAAGATCAGCAGCGAAGGCCGCGTGCGGCAACTGGTGCCCTTGCGCTACGGCCGCATGATGGAATCCCCGTTTGCGTTCTACCGCGGCAGCGCGATCGTGCAGGCCCATGATCTCGCGGGGACGCCCAATTCCGGCTTGCACATGCAGATCTGCGGCGACTGCCACGTCGCCAACTTCGGCGGCTTTGCCACGCCCGAACGCGCGCTGCTGTTCGATGTGAACGATTTCGACGAAACCAGCATCGGTCCATGGGAATGGGATCTCAAGCGCCTGGCCGCCAGCTTTGTCGTGGCTGCCCGGCATCTTCGGCACAAGCCGGGTGTGGCCGACGATCTGGTCTACCAGCTCGTGCGCAGCTACCAGGACCGCATGCAGGCCTATTCCGAAATGGGCATCCTCGAGACCTGGTACGACCGCATTACCTTTGATCGCCTGCTGGAACAGGAGACGTCGCCCGACATCCAGAAGCGTATCCGGCGCGGCATCGAACGCGCGGCCGACCGCACCAGCGAGGCGCTGCTGCCCAAGCTGGCCGAACTGGTCGGCGACAAGTGGACGATCCTCGATGCCCCGCCGGCGGTTTTCCACGTGCGCGGCCAGCAGACGCTGTTCGACCCCGACGACGACTGGATGACGGCAACGAATGTCGATGACGTCGCCGTGAAGGTCTACCAGGAATACCTGAGCACACTCGCCCCAGACCGGCGGCGGCTGCTAAGCCATTTCACGCTCCACGACCGTGCGTTCAAGGTGGTTGGCGTGGGCAGCGTCGGCACGCGGTGCCTGATCCAGCTGATGATCGACAGCCATGGCAAACCGATCTTCCTGCAAGTGAAGGAAGCCACGCGCTCGGTAGTGGCGCGCTATTTCAAGTGTCCGGCGGCGTCGCATGAAGGCCGGCGTGTCGTGGAGGGGCAGCGGCTGATGCAGGCCGCCAGCGACCTCTTCCTGGGGTGGACCAAGGGACCCTACGGGCGCCACTTTTATGTCCGGCAACTGCGCGACATGAAACTGGCACCGCAGTTCGAGTTGATGGATGTCGAGACCCTCGGCCGATACGCCGCACTCTGCGGCTGGGTGCTGGCGCGGGCCCATGCCAAGTCCGGGGGACTTGCCGCGGAGATCAGCGGCTATCTCGGCACCGGCGACCGCATGGCCGAAGTGATGGTAGGCTATTCGAACAGCTATGCCGACCAGGTCGAAAAGGATTACGAGTGCTTCGCGGCCGCCTGCCGTTCGGGCCGGCTCGAAGCGCGCACCGAAGTCGACATGGCTGCGGATTTCCGCGTCTGACGCGGATGTGAAGCGGATTGCCAGGAGCGCTTGCCGATGACCGAAGACATCCTGATGCAACTCATGGTCGAGGCGGAGAAGGAAGACCCGATCGACTACGCCAACCTGCCGTTCGACGATGCGGCGCTGCGCCAGCTTGCGTGCAGGCTCATCGCCGAGCGCTCGAACGAACTCGAAGCCTCCGGCATGCCCGCTGAAGCCCAGCTGGCGACGTTGTGGGCGTCCACCGCCAAGCTGGTGCTTGAGAACATCGTCCTCAACGCCAGGCTGCTGACTCTGCAGGGCATGCCCGACGATGCGCGCGCGCTGATCGAGCGCATTTCGCGCCAGTCGCGCGGCTAGTCCGCGCCTAGTCCGGGACGGCCATGTGCCGCCGCCTTATCACGGTGCGGCAAGCCCCGCATTTCGCTTAAAATACGCGCTTTGGCTCCCGGCCCCGGCTGCGCACGTTCCGTGCGCGCGGGCCCATAGCCGCCTGGGAGAAATTCGGGTGATCAAGTGGATTATCGTCGCCGCGTATCTCGGCGCCATCCTGTATGTGCACTTTCGCGGCAAGGCGAGATTGCGCATCTGGCGACAGCTGCTCGACCATTCGGCGCTGGTCGCGCCGGTCAATTGCTTCATGTACGCGTTCTCGGGGGTGCCGCGCACGCCCTACATCCCGGTCGACAACTTCCCGGACCTGGAACGCATCCGCGCCGCGTGGCCGGAGATCCGTGACGAGGGCCTGGCCCTGGCCGCGATGCGCAAGATCAAGGCCGCGGAGAAGAACGACGACGCTGGCTTCAATTCGTTCTTCAAGAACGGCTGGAAGCGCTTCTACCTGAAGTGGTATGAAGCCCAGCATCCGTCGGCCGAGGCGCTGTGCCCGAAGACGGTGGCGTTGCTGCAAGGCATTCCGAGCGTGAAGGCCGCGATGTTCGCGGAACTGCCGCCGGGCGGCAAGCTCAATCCGCACCGCGACCCGTTCGCCGGTTCGTTGCGCTACCACCTGGGCCTGGCCACGCCGAACGACGACCGCTGCTTCATCGAGGTCGACGGCGAGCGCCACAGCTGGCGCGACGGGCAGGGCGTGGTGTTCGACGAAACCTACCTGCACTGGGCCGAGAACAAGAGCGACGCCAACCGGCTGATCCTGTTCTGCGACATCGAGCGCCCGATGCGCTTTGGCTGGGCCAGCAAGATCAATCACTGGCTGGGCCGCAAGGTCATGACCGCGGCAAGCTCGCCCAATGACGAGAACGACCAGACCGGCACGATCAACAAGCTGTTTCGCTTTGTCTGGCTGGCCGGGCAATATCGCCGCCGCTACAAGGCGTGGAACCGCAAGCTGTACTACGTGACGAAGTTCGGCCTGATCATCGCGGGCATCGCGCTGATCATCTACCTGTAAGCAAAGAGCCGGCAAAACGCCGGCTCTTTTGTCATGGTGAACCAGCCTAGTCCTGCCGGCGGTCCCCCCGGCCTTCGTAGTAGGCGCGCTTGGCGTCATACATGCGGCTGTCGGCAACCTTCACGACGTCGCTCAGGCGCTCGCCCTGCAGGCAGGTGGCCGCGCCAATCGAGAAGCTCAGTCCGGTGCCCGGATAGAACTGGTTGTTCAGCTCCACGACCTGTTCGATCTGCTCGACCACGGTGGCCGCGCCGCGCTCGTCGCGGCCGGGCAGCAGCACCATGAATTCATCTCCGCCGGTGCGGGCCACGCAGGCCTGTTCGCCCACGGCCTTCTTCAGGACTTCGCCGGTGCGCCGCAGCAGCGCGTCGCCGTCGCCATGCCCGAACTGGTCGTTGACCGTTTTCAGCCCGTTCAGATCGACGGCGATGACGCTGACCGGCCACGGGCCCTTGCGGCCCAGGCGTGCGAGTTCGTCTTCGTAGAAGGCGCGGTTGTAGAGCTTGGTCAGCACGTCGTGCTTGCCCAGGAACTCCACATAGGCTTCGGCCTTCTTGCGGGCCGTGATGTCGGTGAGCGACACCAGCACCTGGTCCCAGTCCTGTTCGCAGCCCGGGAACACCGACCATTGCATGAAGACGTCGACGGAGCGGCCGTCCAGCGCGTAGTTGATGACCTCGCGCTGTTGCCAGAGCTTTTCGTGCCACAGGTCGACCAGCTGCTCGGCAAAGTGAATGCGCATGTCGTCGCGGAACACATCGCCCAGGCGCGAGAGCAGGATTTCCTTGGAGGCCGCGCCGAACATCTGCAACGTCTGCTGGTTGACGTCCAGCACGCGGATTTCCTGCATGCAGCGCGACACGAAATCCGGATGCACGTTGAGGAAGGTGCGGAAATCCGTGATGCCAGCCGCGCGGACTTCGTCGAGCAGCATCTTCACGGCGCTGAAATCTTCGACCCAGAGCGACACCGGCGAATGCTCGAACAGGCCCAGCGCGTATTGCTCGCTGCGGCGCAGGTTGCGCTCGGTACGCACGCGCGCGGTGATGTCCTCGATCGACAGCAGCACGCGCTCCCAGTCGGCCTCATGGCCGGGCATGACGGTGGCTTCCAGGCGGATATCGAGGCGCTCGCCGTCGAGGGTGTAGTTCACGGTCTGGCTGGCGAAACGGTTCCCGCCATCCCAGAGCTGGCCGAGTTCTTCGACATGCTGGTCGAACATGTCGTCGCGGAAGACGGTGTCGAGATTGCCGACGAGGTCGGCGAGATCGGCGGCGCGAAACAGGTCCAGCGTGCGCCGGTTCACCGCGATCACGCGGATCCGCGACGAGCATTGCGCCACTTCGTCCGGGTTGGCCCGCAGGTAGGCCCGCAAGTCCGTCACCCCTTCGGCGCGCAGCCGCTCGAAGTGCTCGCGCACGGCGCTGAAGTCTTCCAGCCAGAGCGAGACCGGCGCCAGTTGAAACAGGTTCTGGTAGTCGTCGTCGACGCGCGACACCGCGGATGCACTGCGCAAGGCCATTCTCCCTTCTTCTTGTTGTCCCGATGATCGGCAGGGTGCAGCGGCAATGGCCAACGGTCCCGGACTCGCCAGGGACCGGTCGGCCAAGCCAGCGGCAAGGATAGGCCAGCGCAAACGAAAAAGGGGAACGGTGTTGCAAAAAGGGGAGTACCGCACGCGGTGGCGCGGCGATGGCTATGCCGCGAGCCGGTGAACGACCGACGCCACGGTGCCGAGCGCGCGCTCCAGTTGCGCCGAGCGGGGCGTGCCACAGTTGATGCGCACAAAGCCATCGCAGCGCGGGGAGTTGGAGAACATCAGGCCCGGTGCCACGTAGACGCCTTCGCGCAAGGCCTGCTGGAACACGGCTTCGGATGACACGCCTTCCGGCAGTTCGACCCACAGATGGAAGCCGCCGCGCGGCAGCGTCAACCGTGTGCCGGCAGGGAAGGTCGCGGCGATTACCTGCGCCGTCCACTCGCGCTGCTGGCGCAGCGCCAGGCGCAGCCGGCGCAGGTGGCGCTCATACGCGCCCGTCGCCATGAATTCGGCCACGACCGCCTGAGACAGCATTTCGTTGGGGCGCGACAGCGCGAACTTCAGCATTTCCACGCGTGCATGCCATTTGCCTCCGGCGATCCAGCCGAGCCGTACGCCGGGCGCCAGCGTCTTGTGCACCGACGAGCAGTAGATCACGTTGCCGGTGCGATCCCATGCCTTCGCGGCGGCCAGCGGCGTGTCGAGGTCGGCGGTTGCGGACAGGCAGTCGTCCTCGATCAGCGGCACGCCGTGGTTCTCGCACCATTGCACCAGCCGGATCTTGTGGGCGTCGGGCATGACCGAACCGAGCGGGTTCTGCAGGTTGGGCATGGCGACCACGGCGCGGATGTTGTCGTAGGTGCGCACGGCCAGTTCCAGTGCTTCCATCGAGAGGCCGGTCTGCGCGCTGCAGGGGATCTCCAGCGCGCGCATGCCCAGGCTTTCCAGGATCTGCAGCAGGCCGTAGTAGGTGGGCGATTCCACCGCAATCACGTCGCCCGGTCCGGCCACGGCGCGCAGCGCCAGTTGCAGCGCTTCGGTGCAGCCGTGGGTGATGAGTACCTCGTCCGGCGATAGCGTGAAGCGGCTGCGCAGTGCCAGCCGGGCCAGCGCCGCGCGCAAGGCCGGGTGGCCGCGCGGCACGGCAGCTTCGCCAAAGAGCGTGGCGTCGCGCCGCAGGATACGCCCGGCCGCCTGCTGGAGCGCTGCGAGCGGGTACAGCGACGGCGCGCCGCGGGCGCCGCCCAGGCTGAAGGTGGACGGGTCCTGCTGGCTGCGCGCGAGCACGGACGAGATGCGCTGGTGCATGCCGATGTACTGGGCCGGATCGGGCAGCGTCGCCGCCGGCTCGGTGATCGGCGCAAGGCGCAGGGGCGTGGTTGCTCGCACGAAGTAGCCCGAGCGCGGGCGCGCTTCCACCAGGCCGTCGCTCTCGAGCTGCCGGCATGCCTGCAGCGCGGTCGACAGGCTCACGTCATGAGCGGTCATCAACGCCCGCACCGACGGCATGCGGCGCCCCGGCGCCAGCGAGCCCGCATGGATGGCGTGGCGGTAGTGATCTGCGAGCTGCTGGTAGAGCGGGGCGGATTCCATACGGCATGATCGCCCCGCTGGCGGGGGCGCGAACAGATACAGAAGGTGGGGTTCTGCATCGTAACAGAGCAAGAAAAACTGCACTGTTGTGGTACCGGGCCGGTGTCGCTGTGGCTGTGTGGGATGAACGGGCGCCGATACGCTGGGTGCCTGTCCGAATCACGCCAGGAGCCGCTCATGCCAGCCTCGATCCCCACACCGATTTCTCCGATCCGCTATGCGCTCGGGCCCGGTCAGGCCCTCAGGCGTCACGCCTCGCGCGGCACTGTCATCCACGTGGCGGAGGGCCATGTCGAGGTGGCGCTGCCGCCGCAATGGGCTGCTGTCGGCACACTGGGCCTGCGTCACCGGCTCAGTCCCGGAGGAGTGCTTGTGCTCGGTGAGCGCGGCTGGCTGACGGTATCGGCCACCGGCGCGGCCGAGGTGATGTGGCGGGAGCCCGCGCCGGGACGCTGGCAACGCGCCTGTCGTGGATTGGCCGGATGGCTGCGCCGGCGCGCCTGGGCGGCCACCACCGGCCCCTTCAAGGCGGAAACCCGATAGAATGGCGCACCCGGCCGGCCTTGCCCGGCCGGTTGCCCTTTTCTGGTCCGCTCCTGATGCCCCGTGGCACGGATAGCGCGGCCGTTCCGGCTACGACTGTGGCCGCATCCTCGCAGGTTTCCATGCTCCGCCTTTCCGAACTCAAGCTCTCCCTCGAACACACCGAAGACGATCTCGACCACGCCGTGCGCGGGGCGCTGGCGCAGATCGGCGTGAAGGGCGACGGGCTTGTGCAATACACCGTGTTCCGCCGCGCGCACGACGCGCGCAAGCGCTCCGACATCAAGCTCACCTACATCATCGACATCGAGGTGAAGGACGAGCCCGCCGCCATCAAGCGCATGGCCGGCAAGCCCAACTGGAGCGTGGCGCCCGACATGGCGTACCACTTCGTTGCGCAGGCGCCGCAGGGCGGCAATGCCGGCAATACGCCGCGTCCGGTAGTGATCGGCATGGGGCCGTGCGGCCTGCTGGCCGGTCTGCTCCTGGCGCAGATGGGCTTCCGCCCGATCATCCTGGAACGTGGCAAGGAAGTGCGCGAGCGCACCCGCGACACCTTCGGCCTGTGGCGCAAGAGCGTGCTGAACCCGGAGTCGAACGTGCAGTTCGGCGAAGGCGGTGCGGGCACGTTCTCGGATGGCAAGCTGTACAGCCAGATCAAGGATCCGAAGCATTACGGCCGCAAGGTGCTCAACGAGTTCGTGCGCGCCGGCGCGCCGGAAGACATCCTGTACAAGGCGCGTCCGCACATCGGCACGTTCCGGCTGGTGAGCATGGTCGAGAAGATGCGCGCCGAGATCCGCGAGCTGGGCGGCGAGGTCCGCTTCGAGACCCGCGTCGACGATCTCGATATCGATCAGGGCAAGCTGCGTGGCCTGAAACTGTCCACGGGCGAGTACCTGGCCGCAGAGCACGTCATCCTCGCGGTGGGGCACAGCGCGCGCGACACCTTCGAGGTGCTGCACAAGCGTGGCGTGTTCATGGAGGCCAAGCCGTTCTCGCTCGGCTTCCGCATCGAGCATCCGCAGGGACTGATCAACCGCAGCCGCTTCGGCAAGTTCGCCGGCAACAAGCTGCTCGGCGCGGCCGACTACAAGGTGGTGCACCACTGCAGCAACGGCCGTTCGGTGTACAGCTTCTGCATGTGCCCGGGCGGCACCGTGGTGGCCGCCGCCTCGGAGCCGGGCCGCGTGGTGACCAATGGCATGAGCCAGTACAAGCGCGCGGAGCGCAACGCGAACGCGGGCATCGTGGTGGGCATCACGCCGCAGGATTACCCCGGCGGTCCGCTGGCCGGCGTCGAGTTCCAGCGCAAGTGGGAAGAGCGCGCCTTTGAACTGGGCGGACGCAACTACAACGCGCCGGGCCAGCTGGTGGGCGACTTCATCGCGCGCCGGGCATCGACTTCGCTCGGTTCGGTCGAGCCGTCCTACAAGCCGGGTGTGACCCCGACCGACCTCAGCACCGCGCTGCCCGACTACGTTATCGACGCCATTCGCGAAGCGCTGCCGGAACTCGACAAGAAGATTGCCGGCTTTGCCATGCACGATGCGGTGCTGACGGGCGTGGAAACGCGCACGTCGTCGCCGCTGCGCATCGAGCGCAAGGCGGACTATCAGAGCGTGAATGTGGAAGGCCTGTATCCGGCCGGCGAGGGCGCCGGCTATGCGGGCGGGATCTACTCGGCCGCGATCGACGGCATCGAAGTGGCCGAGGCCGTGGCGCTGGCCATCGTCAACGGGCGCTGATCAGCGCGCGGCGAGCCACTGCGCCGCGCCCTGGCCAGCGGTGCGGCCGCTCGCGAAGCACGCTGTCAGCAGGTAGCCGCCGGTCGGGGCTTCCCAATCCAGCATCTCGCCCGCGCAGAACACGCCGGGCAGCGCGTCCAGCATCAGGCTGGCGTTCATCGCTTCAAAACGCACGCCGCCCGCGCAGCTGATGACCTCGTCGATCGGCCGTGCGCGCAACAGGCGCAGCGGCAGTGCCTTGATCGATGCCGCCAGCGTCGCGGTGTCCTGCATGGCTTCCTTCGACAGGCACTCGCGCAGCAGGCTGGCTTTCACACCGGTAATGCCAAGCCGGCTCTGCAGGTGGCTTGACAGCGAGCGCGAGCCACGCGGGTGCGATACCTCGGCCAGCACGCGCTGCGCATCATGATCGGGCAGCAGGTCCAGGTGGACGATGGCTTCGCCGTCGCGCTCGATCCGGTCGCGGATGGGCGCGGACAGCGCGTACACCAGGCTGCCTTCGATGCCGCCCGCGCTGATCACGAACTCGCCCTGGCGATAGTGCGCGTTGCCCTGCGTATCGGTCACCGCCAGCGCAACCGGCTTGACCGGATGGCCGGCATGGCGCTCGGCAAACATCGTGCTCCAGTTGGCATCGAAACCGCAGTTCGCCGG
This sequence comes from Cupriavidus sp. C3SS-1, assembly GCF_057073755.1. NCBI lineage: Bacteria > Pseudomonadati > Pseudomonadota > Betaproteobacteria > Burkholderiales > Burkholderiaceae > Cupriavidus > Cupriavidus sp. C3SS-1. The sequence continues at coordinate 1,014,362 of NZ_CP172699.1, forward strand.
CCGCAGCGCGGCGATATCCACGCCATGGCGGGCGAGCAACTGCACCCACGCGCCATCGGAGCCAAGCCGTGCCCAGCTGGCGCCGCCCAGCGCCAGGAGTACGGCATCGGCGCGCACTTGCTGCTCGCCTTGCGGCGTGGCAAAGCGCAGCGCGCGCGCCGCATCGTCAGTCCAGCCGAGCCAGCGGTGTCGCATATGGAACTGCACGCCGGCTTCACGCAGCCGGTGCAGCCACGCGCGCAGCAGCGGGGCAGCCTTCATGTCGGTGGGAAAGACGCGGCCGGAGCTGCCGACGAAGGTCTCGATACCCAGTTCGTGTACCCAGTCGCGCAAGGCTTGCGCGCCAAAGTCCGCCAGCATCGGCGTGATTTGCGCGGTGCGTTCGCCGTAGCGCGACAGGAATGCCGGTTCCGGTTCGGCATGCGTGAGGTTCATGCCGCTCTTGCCAGCCATCAGGAATTTGCGTCCCACCGATGCCATGGCATCAAATACGTGTACCTGGACGCCACGTGCAGCCAGTACCTCGGCCGCCATCAGCCCCGCGGGACCGCCGCCAATCACCGCGGCTTCAACCGGCAGGATGGTGGGCGTGGCGGCAAGCGTATCGGTGGGCGGCATGGCAAGGCGGGAATGAATGGCAGGGGCGTGCTACGCCGCGGATTATAGAGCCTGCGGCAGCGCTAAAATGGTGCTTTGTCCCGGTCTTGCCGCCATGCCGTCTTCCGTCACCGATCAAGATGCCGTCATTGCCGCCACGCGCCACTGGCTGGCGCGCGCGGTCATCGGGCTCAATCTCTGCCCGTTTGCCAAGAGCGTGTATGTGAAGGAGCAGGTCCGCTACGTGGTCTGCGAAGCTACCGAAGCCCCCGACGTGCTCGACGTGCTGGAGCGCGAGCTGACGCTCCTGGCGGAGACCGACCCCGCACAGGTCGACACCACGCTGCTGATCATGCTCCGTGCGGTGCCCGACTTTCTCGACTTCAACGACCTGCTGTTCTTCGCCGAGCGCCTGCTCAAAAGCCTGCGCCTGGAAGGCATGCTGCAGATCGCGAGCTTCCACCCGCAGTACCAGTTCGAAGGGACGGAGCCGGACGATATCGAGAACTACACCAACCGCGCGCCGTATCCGATCCTGCATCTGCTGCGCGAGGACAGCATTGCCCGCGCCGCCGCGGCGTTTCCCGACGCGGCCGATATCTACGAGCGCAACATGGAGACCATGCGCCGCCTGGGCCATGAAGGTTGGCAGCGCTGGATGGACGGTGACGACGCCGGCGACGATGGCTCGGCGCCGCGCCAGGCGGACGCTTAGTTCGTCGCTGGCTCGGGCGCGGCGAAGAACCGCTCGCGCATTTCTTCAAGCCCCAGCGTGGCGAGCACGTTGTCCAGCCGCTCGGCGGGACGGCGGCGCGGCAAGTCCTTGAACTGGGCGATGATCAGCTCGTTCTTCATTGAGTGTTCCCAGCCGACCAGTTCGGTCACGCTGACCTGGTAGCCGTGCGCCTCCAGCTGCAGGCAGCGCAGCACATTGGTCACCTGGCTTCCGAATTCACGCGTGTGCAGCGGATGGCGCCAGATCTCGGTCAGCGGGTTGCCGGCCAGCAGGCGTCCCTTGTTCTTGCGCAGCACGCTCGCGACCTCGGCCTGGCAGCACGGCACCAGCACGATGTGCCGGGCACGCTTGGCCAGCGCGAAGCGAATGGCGTCGTCGGTGGCCGTGTTGCAGGCGTGCAGCGCCGTGACCACGTCGACCGTCTCCGGCAGCGCCGGCGAGGTGATGGAGTCGGCCACCGACAGGTTCAGGAACGACATGCCTGGAAATCCAAGGCGCGTGGCCAGTGCCTGCGAGTTCTGCACCAGTTCTTCACGCGTTTCGATGCCGAAAATGTGCGACTGGTCGTGCAGGCTCTTGAAGAACAGGTCGTACAGGATAAAGCCCAGGTACGACTTGCCGGCGCCGTGGTCGACCAGCGTGACGGCATCGCGCTCGGACTTGACCTCCTGCAGCAGCGGTTCGATGAACTGGAACAGGTGGTAGACCTGCTTGAGCTTGCGCCGGCTGTCCTGGTTCATCTTGCCGTCGCGCGTCAGGATATGGAGCTCCTTGAGCAGCTCGATCGACTGGCCGGGACGGATTTCGTGGGTATTTGCCATGACTGCGGGGATTCGGGAGGCGGCGGACGCCTCGGAAGCCAACAGTTTACCGAAAACGCAGCGCCCGTCTGCCATACCATCCGGGACGTCAATGGAAGCCCCGATTTGCCCTGCCTCAAGTTTTGTCTCCAGATGCCGTAGGTATTCGATTGACAACAAGCGGACGTGCGCTCGAGCGCACCGGCCCGGACTGACTGTGCCTGGATCAGGTGCAGCGCGTGGGCGCCGCCGTACAAAGCGAATTTGGGGGACTCATGAGTCACGAGTCGGGTTTGCGCCTGGAGCTCAGTGAGCCGGGCGAGCAGGTGCGCGCACGCTACGTACCCGAGACGGGCCGGTTGCCTCCGGACCACACCGCGTTCCGGGAATGCCTGGCCAGCCATGGCTGGGAGCAGGCGCGGCTGGACCCGCGCGCCATTGCGAAATTCCTCGGCCAGTGCCAGCAAGCCGATCGCGAGATCGATGCCACGGTCGGCGCGCTGATCGACGGTGCGTTCGAACTCGACATCAGCGACGATCGCCTGTCCGTGCGCCTGACGCTGATGCGTCCCGAAGGCGGCCGCGCCGTGACCGGGGTGGAAATCCGGCGTGCCGTCGCCGAACGGGGCGTGACGGCCCAAGTCCAGTCGCTGGTCCTGGAAGCCACCCTTGCGGAGGGTGCCTGCGAACTGCGCGAGATCGCGGCGGGCATCGCCCCGCGGCAAGGCCAGCCGGCGCGCTTCGTTAACTTGCTGCAACCCCGCAAGCCCGCGCAGGCCGACGACGACGCCCCCATGGACCTGCGCGAACTCGGCAACCTGATGCTGGTCAGCCCCGGTACGCCGCTGATGCGCCGCGTTCCGGCCGAGCCCGGCAGCGACGGCGTTGATGTTTTTGGCAAGGCGCTGGCCGCCGACCCCGTCGAAGACACGCCGTTTGCCGAAGGACTGACCGGTGCCGCGGCCGATCCCAACGATCCCGACCTGCTGATCGCCGTCCTCGCTGGCTCGCCGGTGGTGGGCATGCACGGCATCGCGGTCAGCCCGGTGGTGCAGGTGGAATCCGTCGACCTGCACTCGGGCAATGTGGCGTTCGATGGCACGCTGCGGGTGTCGGGCGACATCCGCACCGGCATGTCGGTGAAGGTTACCGGCGACGTGGTCGTGGACGGTGTCATCGAAGCCGCGACGATCGAGGCGGGCGGCAGCATCGTGGTCAAGGGCGGCATCATCGGCAAGGCCGAGACCGGACACGGACATGCGGACCCGGGCGGCACCATCAGCCGCGCCAGCGTGCGCTGCCAGGGTGCGGTGCAGGCGCGTTTCATCGAAAACGCGGTGGTCGAGGCAGGTACGGAGGTCAACGTCGAAAGCGGCATCCGCCAGAGCGATGTGGCTGCGGGCGAGCGCATCGTCGTGGGCGGGACCAGCGGCACAGGCAGCATCAGCGGCGGCCGCAGCCGTGCGCTGCTGGCGGTGCGTGCGGCGGTGTTCGGCGCGCCCGCGGGCACCGCCACAATCGTGCAGGTCGGCGTGAACCCGTACGCGGATGCCCAGCGCGCGGCGCTCGAGGCTGGGCGCCGGCGTCTGCTCGAGGAGCAGAACAAGGTCAAGCAACTCGTGGCCTTCTTTGCCAAGAACCCGGAACGCGCGGTGGACGACGTGCGCGAAAAGGCGCGGGCCACGCTGTTCAAATCGTCGCGCGACCTGTTCGAGCTCGAGGAGAAGATCGCCAGGCTGGGCGAGCAGATGCAACCCGCGGCGGGGGCGGTGATCGACGCCGCCCGCCGCATTCATGGCGGCGTGACGCTGCAGGTGGGCAACCGCGTGCTCAAGGTGATGGAAGACAAGCCTGGCGCACAGATCCGCCTGATCGATGACCGCATTGCGGTGACCTGAGCGGCATGGCCGCGGCCTGCGGCTGGCGTCCGGCGGAATTTGTACTAAGCTGCAGAGGTGTCCTGGGGTGCCGCAGGATAGGCGATGGCTAGTGTTGGGCAGTGAATGCAGAAGCGGATCAGCAATCCGTAGAAGCGTTACACGGAACCGACTCACGTGGCACTGAATTCCCGAAGGCCAGCGCGCGCGCTGGCCTTTCTGTTACTGCACGCCGCCCGTGCATGCCAAGGAGAACCAGATGAGCAGTAAGCAGGACCTCGACCTGGCGATTTCCCGCGTGCTGAAGGCGCCGCGCGATCTCGTCTGGAAAGCCTGGACCGACCCGAACCACCTGAAGGAATGGTGGTGCCCGAAGCCGTGGACCACCGAAGTCCTCGCTTTCGATTTCGTGCCCGGGGGGGGCTTCCACACGCTGATGCACGGCCCTGGCGGCGAAACCAGCGACAATCCTGGCGTCTTCCTCGACATGGTGCCGCACTCGCGCATCGTCTGGACCACCGGGCTAGTGGCGCAATGGCGCCCGGCCAACAACCCGTGGCTGCCGATGACCGCCTATATCACCATGGACGACGAGGGCGACGGCACGCGCTACGTGGCCACCGTCCTGCACAAGGACAAGGCGACGCGCGACCAGCATGAGGAGATGGGATTCTTCGAAGGCTGGGGGACTTGCATCGCGCAGCTCGAGGCGTATGCGCAGTCACTGAAATAAGGTTCATCGCGGCGCCGGTGTTGGTTGGCGCAGACAGCAAAAGGCCCCGGAAGCACCGCGCTTCCGGGGCCTTCTTCTTTTCCGCGTGCCGGCGCCCCAGGCGGGGTATTGGCTGCGCGATTGCAATCCACCGGAAGGGGTAGGCATGGCCCGCGCTTGCGCGCCGTCAAGCCGGAGCGATGTTGGGCATGCGCCGCATCGTGCTGTCACGGCCGATCGTGAATACTCCTCGCGGCCCCGCCACCGGGGGTAGGCGGGATGGATCGGCTTCGCGCGAGAAGTCGAGGGCAAGGTTGCAACGACACAGACAACCAGCATCATGAGATTGAATCTACCGGTCACCGATCACGAATACCAATTGCCATCGGACGAGGTCATCATCACGAGGACCGATGCGCAGGGCAATATCCAATACGCCAACCAGGCGTTCTTTCGCAGCAGCGGGTATGGGCGTGACGAGGTCATGGGCCAGCCGCAGAACCTCATCCGCCACCCCGATATGCCGGCCGCCGCCTTCGCCGACCTCTGGGCGACGGTCCGTGCCGGTACGCCCTGGACGGGCGTGGTCAAGAACCGGCGCAAGGACGGCGGCTTCTACTGGGTGCTTGCCAACGTCACGCCAGTGTTCAGTGATGGCGAACTTGCCGGCTACCTGTCGGTGAGAACCGCGCCGACGGCGGCGCAGATCGCCGCGGCAACCAGGCTCTATGCCGACCTCAAGCGCGGGGTCCGGTCACGCTGGCGACTCTCCGGTGGCGAGGCATTTCGCAAGGGCGCGGCCGGTGTGGTGCAGCGCCTGTTGCGGCTGCCGGTGGTGGCGCGGCTGCTTGTCGTCCAGTCCGTGCAGGTCGTGCTGATCGCGCTGGCGGCGGCGAGCGCCACGGTGTGGGCGGCACCCCCGGCCATCACCTGGGCGCTGGCTGGCGCGGCGGTGGCCATGTGCGGAGCCGCAGCCTGCTACCTGGCGCTCAATATCCTGCGGCCCGTGATGCGCCTGAACCGCAGCGCGCTGGCGGTGCTGTCCGGCCAGTTGCGGCATCGTTTTCCCGAGTGCGGCGACGCGCAGACGCGCCTGCTCGGCCGTTTCCTGAACCAGATGAATGCGCGGCTGGTGGGCGTGCTGCTCGATACGCGCAACTCGATCGAGAGCGTGTGGCAGTCGTCGGCAGGCCTGGCCAGCGGCAACGCCGACCTGTCGGAGCGCACCGAGCAACAGGCCAGCGCCATCGAGGAAACCACGGCCACGCTGGCGCAGATCACCGAAACCGCGCGGCAGAATGCCAGCGACGCCGAACAGGCCCATCAGGAAGGGCGCCGCACGGCCGAGGCGGCCTCCGCGGCAGCGGGCGGCGTGCGCCGCTCGGCGTCGCTGATGGAGCGGCTGACGACGCAATCGCGCAAGATCGCCGAGATCACGTCCGTGATCGATGACATCGCCATCCAGACCAACCTGCTCGCCCTGAACGCCGCGGTCGAGGCCGCGCGCGCCGGCCAGCATGGTCGAGGCTTTGCCGTGGTGGCGGGAGAGGTGCGGTCTCTGGCCCAGCGCGCCGAAGCGGCCGCGAAGCAGATCAAGGCACTGATCGAAAACTCGCTCGAAGTCGTGCAGGCGAGCAGCGAGGCGGCCATCAGCGCCGGCGGCGAGATGGACCGCGTCGAGCAATCGGTATCGGCGCTGACGCGGACGATTTCGGCCATTGCCAGTGCCAGCCGCGGGCAGAGCGTGGAGATCGAGCAGACCAGCGCGGCGGTCGAGCAGATGACGCAGATCACGCAGATGAACGCGGCACTGGTCGAGGAATCGGCCGCGGCGGCGATGGGGCTGAAGCAGCAGGCGCAGGCGCTGGAGGATGCGGTGAATGTGCTGGCGAGCTAGGTGCTGAGTGCGCACGGAGAAAGCAAGGGGGAACGCCTCCCCCGCCATGCCTCTTCAACCCTTGGCTGAAGCCGCTGCCTTGGCCCGCGCCGTATGCAACTTGTTGTAGCTGTCGATCACGCGCTGGTGCCTGTCGAGGCCCTCCAGTTTCATGCTGGTGGGTGTCAGGCCAAAGAAGCGCACGCTGCCGTCCACCGAGCCCAGCGCCGCGTCCATCCGCGCGTTGCCATACATCCGGCGGAAATTGACCTCGTAGTCGTCCAGTTCCAGGTCGTCGTCGAGCAGCACTTCCAGCACGACATTCAAGGCCTGGTAAAACAATCCGCGCTCGACCGAGTTGTCGTTGTACTGCAGGAAGGCGCCCACCAGCTCGTGCGCCTCTTCGAGTTGATGCAGGGCGAGATGAATGAGCAGCTTCAGCTCGATCACTGTCAGCTGGCCCCAGTCCGTGTTCTCGTCAAATTCGATGCCGATCAACGTGGCGATGTCGGAGTATTCATCGAGCTCATTGCTATCCAGGCGCTCGAGCAGCGCTTCCAGGCTGGCGTCGTCCAGCCGATGCAGGTTCAGGATATCCGCGCGGAACAACAGCGCCTTGTTGGTGTTATCCCAGACCAGGTCATCGACGGGATAAATCTCCGAATAGCCCGGCACCAGGATCCGGCAAGCCACGGCGCCGAGCTGGTCATACACCGCCATGTACACCTCCTTGCCCATGTCTCCGAGAATGCCGAGCAAGGTCGCGGCTTCCTCGGCGTTGGAGTTCTCGCCCTGGCCGGAAAAATCCCATTCGACGAAATCGAAATTCGCTCTGGCGCTGAAGAAGCGCCAAGACACCACACCGCTGGAATCAATGAAATGTTCGACGAAGTTATTTGGCTCGGTCACGGCGTTGCTGACAAAGCTGGGCTGAGGCAAATCGTTCAGGCCTTCAAAACTGCGCCCCTGCAGCAATTCCGTCAGACTCCGTTCCAGCGCCACTTCGAAGCTCGGATGCGCACCGAAGGAAGCAAAGACACCGCCGGTTCGCGGGTTCATCAAGGTGACGCACATCACCGGGTAGGTTCCGCCGAGCGACGCATCCTTCACCAGCACGGGAAAGCCTTGCTCTTCCAGCGCCTGGATGCCAGCCAGAATGCCTGGATATTTCGCCAGCACTTCTTGCGGCACATCCGGCAGTGCCATTTCACCTTCCAGAATTTCGCGCTTTACCGCGCGTTCGAAAATTTCGGACAGGCATTGGACTTGCGCTTCAGCCAGGGTATTGCCAGCGCTCATGCCATTGCTGACGTACAGGTTTTCGACCAGGTTCGACGGGAAATACACCACTTCGCCATCAGACTGCCGCACAAACGGCAGTGAACAAATGCCGCGCTGCGTATTGCCCGAATTGGTGTCGTACAGATGCGATCCACGCAACTCGCCATCGGGGTTGTAGATGGACCGGCAGTATTCATCGAGAATTTCGGCCGGCAACGCATCTTTGCGTCCGGGCTTGAACCAGCGCTCGTTCGGATAATGCACAAACGCCGCATTGGCGATGTCTTCGCCCCAGAACGTGCCGCCATAGAAATGGTTGCAATTGAGGCGTTCGATAAATTCTCCCAGCGCCGATGCCAACGCGCTTTCCTTGGTTGCTCCCTTGCCATTGGTAAAGCACATCGGCGAGTGCGCATCGCGGATATGCAGCGACCACACATTGGGAACGATATTGCGCCACGAAGCGATTTCAATCTTCATGCCCAGGCCCGCCAAAATACCCGACATATTGGCGATGGTTTGCTCCAGTGGCAGATCCTTGCCCGCAATATAGGTGCTGGCGTCAGCAGCCGGCTTCAACGTCAGCAGCGACTGGGCATCGGCATCCAGGTTCTCGACCTCTTCAATCACGAACTCGGGCCCAGCCTGCACCACCTTCTTCACCGTGCAACGATCGATGGAGCGCAAAATGCCCTGGCGGTCTTTCTCGGAAATATCGGTCGGCAACTCGACCTGGATCTTGAAAATCTGCTGGTAACGATTTTCCGGGTCAACAATATTATTCTGCGACAGGCGGATATTATCGGTCGGAATGTTGCGGGTCGCGCAGTACAACTTGACAAAATAAGCCGCGCACAAGGCCGACGAAGCCAGGAAATAATCGAACGGACCAGGTGCCGAGCCGTCTCCTTTATAGCGGATAGGCTGGTCGGCGATTACCGTGAAGTCATCGAACTTGGCTTCAAGACGGAGCTTGTCGAGAAAGTTGACCTTGATTTCCATGGGGTACTCCAAAAACGGTGCTCAATATGATGCGGCCGCTCGCATTCTACCCAGACGGCAACCCGGCCGAAGCAGGCTGCACGCCCGGAGCGCCGGGGGACTGATTTGTCCGGGAGCGTTGGGGGTAAGGATCGCGCGAGGAGGGCGCCTGTGGAGCGGATGAAGCCCCTACACAATGTCCAGAAACAACAAAGCCCAACCGGTGTGGCTGGGCTAAGTGCTTGTTTTGAATGGTGCCGAAGAGAGGAATCGAACCCCCGACCTTCTCATTACGAATGAGCTGCTCTACCGACTGAGCTACTTCGGCAACACGTTCCGTTGAACTGGAACAGCCCGCAATCATAGCAGCGCTCTTGCCGCACTGCAAATATTTTTTGTGTCGTGCTGGCTATCCATGACGGGGTGGGGCGGCGCCGGAAAGCAGACAGGGCGCCCGAAGGCGCCCTGTCTGGGGAAGGGTGTGGACGCCCCAGCGTCAGCCTTGCTGCTGGGCCGCCGCTGCTTCGTGGTGATAGCGCGTGACGCGCTCCACTTCGTTCTTCGACCCGAGGATCACCGACACGCGCTGGTGCAGTTTTTCGGGCTGCACGTCCAGGATGCGGATGTCGCCATTGGTGGCGGCGCCACCGGCCTGCTCGACCAGCATTGCCATCGGGTTGGCTTCATACATCAGGCGCAGCTTGCCGGCCTTCTGCGGCTCGCGCTTGTCCCACGGGTACATGAAGACGCCGCCGCGCGTGAGGATGCGGTGCACGTCCGCGACCATCGAGGCGATCCAGCGCATGTTGAAGTTCTTGCCGCGCGGGCCTTCCTCGCCGGCCAGGCATTCGTCGATGTACTTGCGCACCGGCGGGGCCCAGTGGCGCATATTGGACATGTTGATGGCGAATTCCTTGGTGTCCTCGGGAATCTGCACATCGGACTGCGTCAGGATGAAGCTGCCGGCTTCGCGGTCCAGCGTGAATACATGCACGCCGTTGCCGACGGTCAGCACCAGCGTGGTCTGCGGGCCGTACACGGCGTAGCCGGCGGCCACCTGGTGCGTGCCTGGCTGCAGGAAGTCGGCCTCGGTCACGGTCTGGCCCGGCTTGGGCATGTGCAGCACCGAGAAAATGGTGCCGATCGACACGTTGACGTCAATATTGGACGAGCCGTCGAGCGGGTCGAACATCAGCAGGTATTCGCCCTTCGGATAGCGGTTGGGAATCTCGTAGAACGATTCCATCTCTTCCGAGGCCATGGCGGCGAGATGGCCGCCCCATTCGTTGGCGTCGAGCAGCACTTCGTTGGCGATCACGTCCAGCTTCTGCTGGGTTTCGCCCTGCACGTTGCCGGTGCCGGCGGAGCCGAGCACGCCGGCCAGCGCGCCCTTGTTGACGGCGTTGGAAATGGCCTTGCAGGCGCGCGCCACCACTTCGATCAGCAGCCGCAGTTCGGGCTGGATCGTGTTGTGCTTGCGCTGCTCTTCGACCAGGTAGCGGGTCAGGCTGATGCGAGTCATGATGGTTCTCCTTGGATGGCCGCAATTCTACATGTGCCGCGAGGGCCAGCGCCGCGCCGGCGCTGGCCCCGCGAGCGTCAGGCGGCCAGCGACTTGCCGACGATCTCGCGCACGTCGCGCGACAGCGAGGCCGATGCCGACACGCGCTCCAGCTCGGCGCGCATGCGCTCGCGCAAGGCCGGCTCGTACTTCTGCCAGCGGTCCATGACACGCGCCAGGCGCGCCGCGACCTGCGGGTTGATGGTATCGAGCGCCAGCACCTGGTCGGCCCAGAAGCGGTAGCCGGAGCCATCCGCCGCGTGGAACTGCGCGGGGTTGCCCGAGCAGAAGCTGAAGATCAGCGAGCGGGCGCGGTTCGGGTTGCGCAGGTTGAAGGCCGGGTGCTCCATCAGCGCGCGAACCGTGTCGATGGTGCGCTTGCCGGCGTGCGGGCCGACCTCGCCGCGCTGCATGCCCTGCAGCGAGAACCACTTGTCGATGACCAGCGCATCGTCCTCGAAGCGTTCGTAGAAGTCGGCGAGCGCCGCCTCGCGGCCCGGGGCGAAGCTGTTGACCAGCGCCGCCAGCGCGGCAAAGCGGTCGGTCATGTTGTCCGCTTTCAGGTACTGCTCGCCGGCAAGCTGGAGCATGGCGTCGCTGCCGCTCTCGACCAGGTAGCCCAGCGCCAGGTTGCGCAGCGCGCGGCGCGAGGCCGATTCGGCGTCCGGGCTGTACGCGCCGGGCGTGGCGTTGGATTCGTAGGCCGCCAGCCAGTCGGCCTGCAGCGCATGAGCCAGGCCCGCGCGCATGAACTGGCGCGCCTGGTGGATGGCGGCCGGATCGGCCACGCCCATGCGCTCGGCCAGGTAAGCCTCGGCCGGCAGCACCAGCGCCTGCTCGCGGAACGCGGGGCTCAGGCGGTCGTCGTTGAGCACGGTGCGCATGGCACTGACCAGCGCCGGGTCGAGCTTCAGGTCGCGGCCGGCCTGCACGTCGGCCACGAGCTGCAGCAGCGCGCGCGTGGCCAGGCGCTGGCCGGCTTCCCAGCGGTTGAACGCATCGCTGTCGTGGGCCAGCAGGAACGTGAGCTGGGCGTCGGAGTATTCGGCATCGACGATCACCGGCGCCGAGAAGTTGCGCAGCAGGGAGGGCAGCGGTGCCGCGGCGCCGCGCGGCAGGTTGATGAAGCGGAAGGTCTGTTCGGCCTGCGTGAAATCCAGCACGCGCGTGGTGCCGCCGGCCGTGGCTTCGCCTTCGAGCTGCAGCGGCAGGTCGTGGCCGTCGGCGCCGAGCAGGCCGATCGCGAACGGAATATGGAAGGGCTGCTTCTCGGGCGAGCCGGCGCGCGTTTCGATGCCGACCTTCGGGCAGCGTTGCGACAGGGTCAGCGTCAGGCTGCCATCGGCGGCGTCCCAGGCCGTGCGCGCGGTGACTACCGGCGTGCCGGCCTGGCTGTACCAGAGGCCAAACTGCGTGAGGTCGCGCCCGTTGGCATCCGCCATCGCGGCGCGGAAATCGTCGCAGGCAACGGCCTGGCCATCGTGGCGCTGGAAGTACAGGTCCATGCCCTGGCGGAAGCCGTCGCGGCCCAGCAGGGTCTGGTACATGCGCACGACCTCGGCGCCTTTTTCGTACACCGTGACGGTGTAGAAGTTGTTGATTTCCTCGTAGCTGTCCGGGCGTACCGGATGCGCCATGGGGCCGGCATCTTCCGGGAATTGCACCTGGCGCAGCACGCGCACGTCTTCGATGCGCTTGACCGCGCGGCCCGATTCCGAGCCCATCATGTCGGCCGAGAACTCCTGGTCGCGGAACACCGTCAGGCCTTCCTTGAGCGAGAGCTGGAACCAGTCGCGGCAGGTCACGCGGTTGCCGGTCCAGTTGTGGAAGTACTCGTGGCCGACCACGGCTTCGATGTTGGCGAAGTCGACATCGGTGGCGGTCTGCGCGTTGGCCAGCACGTACTTCGTGTTGAAGATGTTCAGGCCCTTGTTTTCCATCGCGCCCATGTTGAAGTCGCCGACGGCGACGATCATGAAGCGGTCCAGGTCCAGTTCCAGCCCGAAGCGCCGCTCGTCCCAGCGGATCGCGTGGATCAGCGAATCCATCGCGTGGCGGGTCTTGTCGAGGTCGCGCGCTTCGACCCACACCTGCAGCAGCTTGTCCTTGCCGGATGCCGACTGGATGGTTTCCTCGATGCATTCGAGCTTGCCCGCCACCAGCGCGAACAGGTACGAAGGCTTGCGGAACGGGTCTTCCCACACCGCCTCATGACGGCCGCCCGGCAGTTCGCGTTCGCTGACGAGGTTGCCGTTGGACAGCAGCACCGGACAGGCCGCGCGGTCGGCGCGCAGCGTCACGCGGTAGGTGGCCATCACGTCGGGCCGGTCGAGGAAATACGTGATGCGGCGGAAGCCCTCGGCCTCGCACTGCGTGAAGAAGTTGCCGTTCGAGACATAGAGCCCCGACAGCGAGGTATTGGCCGCCGGCTGGCAGGCCGCGGTGATTTCAAGCGTGCCCTGCGCGGGCAGCCCGGGCAGCGTCAGCGTGCCCGCCTGCTGGGTGGCGTTGGCCACGGGTTTGCCATCCACGCTCACGCCGATCAGTTCGAGGTCTTCGCCGGCCAGCACCAGCGGCGCGTCGGCGGCCGCGCCTGCATGGCGCGTGAAGCGCAGCGTGCTGGTCACGACGGTGCGTTGCGGGTCCAGGTCCAGCACCAGTTCGACGTGGTCGATGGTGAAGGCCGGCGGCGTATAGTCCTTGCGATAGACGGTAACGGGCGTATCGGTGCGCAACATGGGGAATCCTGTCTTCGGAAGACCGTGAAAGCGGGGCGTGCCGGCCTGCGGGGCGCAGCACGGCTCTGAAGTAACCATTGTAGCCAAGGGGTAGGCCGCACTGCTGACGGGAATTCCGGCTCGGCGGCGTGGTCTCAGAGACACGTCAGTCAACAACAAGAGAGGCATCGACATGTGGCAATGGGCAGGCCGTGGCACGGGCGGCCACTGTATTCACGGAAGCGGGATGTGGCGCAGGCTTGCCGTATGGCTCGCGCTGGCAGCCGCCATGGTGGTGACAGGATGTGCTAGCACGGTGGTGACTGATGTCACGGCGTTCCGGCAGCCGGGCTGGCAGAACGATGCGCCGCGCACCTACAGCTTCGAGCACACGGCTGAGCAGGCGGCGCAGCTGGAGCGTCAGACCTACGAGCAGTGGCTGGCCAGTGCGCTGGCCGGGGTCGGCTTCGAGCAGGTGCCCCAGAAGCAGGCGCGCTACCGGGTCAGCATGGAATACAACGCGGCGCCTGGCATGGTGCGCGTGGCGGAAACGGTCTACCCGGACCCTTGGTACGGTCCGTGGGGACCGTACTGGGGGCCGTACGGTGCCTACCGGCCCTGGGGTCCGTGGGGCTGGCCCGGCTACTGGCCGCCGCCCCAGACCGTCGTCCGCGACGTACCGGTGACCTTCGCCACCCTGAGCGTCTATTTCAAGGATGCGGCCACCGGGCAGCGCGTCTATCAGGTAAGCGCCCAGAACCAGACCGAGAACGGCAACCCGGCGGCGATGATGCCGTACCTGATCCGCAGCGCGTTCACCGAGTTTCCGGCCGAGAGCGGCAGGCCCCGGCGCGTAACGTTGCCGGTGGATGAGGGTCCGGCCCAGCCGGCGCCTGCCGACGCAAAAACGGCCCCCAAGTAATGTCGGCGAATCATATACATTGGCGTGCCATTGCATACGGCTGGGTAAAAGCTGTTTTGCTGCGATATTCGGCCGAAAACCCATTTCGCCCCTTGAAAGAGGTGAGTTAACGGCTGCCACCGTGGGCTAGAATAAGCGCTCGATTTTTCCGGCCCACACAACCGAAGCCCGTCAGGATGCTGCCCCTCGCTGCCGGCCATCGTGCCTGCTGCCTAAAGGGTGGAATGCGCACGGGCGCCGGCAGAAGGCCATTTTCCGGACGAGCCAATGAGCAGCAAGACCAGCGGTGACGCACCGCAACATGCCCCGAACAGTCCTGAAGCGCAATTGCGCCTGGCTGCGCTGGAATACCACCGCAGCCCGACCAAGGGCAAGATCCAGGTAACCGCCACCAAGGCGCTGTCCAACCAGCGCGACCTGTCGCTGGCGTACTCGCCGGGCGTGGCCTACGCCTGCGAGGAAATTGCCAAGGATCCGTCGACTGCTGCCGAATACACCTCGCGCGCCAACCTGGTGGCCGTGGTCACCAACGGTACCGCCGTGCTGGGCCTGGGCGACATCGGTCCGCTGGCCGGCAAGCCGGTGATGGAAGGCAAGGGCTGCCTGTTCAAGAAGTTCGCCGGCATCGACGTGTTCGACATCGAGCTCGACGCGCGCGACCCGGACAAGATCGTCGAGATCGTCGCCGCGCTGGAACCCACGCTGGGCGGCGTGAACCTCGAAGACATCAAGGCGCCGGAATGCTTCTACATCGAGCAGAAGCTGCGCGAGCGCATGAATATCCCCGTCTTCCATGATGACCAGCACGGCACGGCCATCATCTCGACCGCGGCGCTGCTCAACGGCCTGAAGGTGGTCGGCAAGGACGTCGCCAAGGTGAAGCTGGCCGTGTCGGGCGCCGGCGCGGCAGCCATCGCCTGCCTGGACACCATGGTGAGCCTGGGCGTGAAGCGCGAGAACATTTCGGTGGTGGACTCGAAGGGCGTGATCTATGTCGGCCGCGACGCCAACATGGAAGCCAACAAGGCCCGCTACGCCCAGGACACCTCGTCCCGCACGCTGGCCGACATCGTCAAGGACGCGGACGTGTTCCTGGGCTGCTCCACCGCCGGCGTGCTGACCGCCGAGATGGTGAAGACCATGGCGGACAAGCCGATCATCCTGGCGCTGGCCAACCCCGAGCCGGAAATCCGCCCGGAAGTGGCCAAGGCCGCGCGCCCGGACTGCATCATCGCCACGGGCCGTTCGGACTATCCGAACCAGGTCAACAACGTGCTGTGCTTCCCATACATCTTCCGCGGCGCGCTCGATTGCGGCGCGACCAAGATCACGGAAGCGATGAAGCTGGCATGCGTGAAGGCCATCGCCGAGCTGGCCGAAGCGGAACTGAACGACGCGGTTGCCGCGGCCTACGGTGGCCGCGAACTGAAGTTCGGCCCCGACTACATCATCCCGACGCCGTTCGACCAGCGCCTGATCGAGAAGATCGCGCCGGCCGTGGCCAAGGCCGCGGAAGAGTCCGGCGTGGCCACGCGCCCGATCCAGGACCTGGATGCCTATCGCCAGCAGCTGTCGACCTACGTCTACCACACCGGCATGATCATGAAGCCGGTGTTCTCGGCCGCCAAGGCGTCGCCCAAGCGCGTCGCCTATGCCGAGGGCGAGGAAGAGCGCGTGCTGCGCGCGGTGCAGGGCGTGGTCGATGAAGGCCTGGCGCGACCGATCCTGATCGGCCGCCCGCACGTGATCCAGATGCGCATCGAGAAGGCCGGCCTGCGCCTGCGCGCCGGTGTCGACTTCGAGCTGATCAACCCGGAAGACGATCCGCGCTACCGCGCCTACCACGAGGCCTACCACGCGCTGCGCGGCCGTGACGGCGTCACGCCCGACATGGCCAAGGTGGCGCTGCGCCGCTCGAACACGCTGATCGGCACGATGCTGATGCACATGGGCGACGCCGATGCGCTGCTGTGCGGCACGGTGGGCCGTTTCGAGGCACACCTGGAACACGTGCGCGACGTGATCGGCCTGGCCCCGGGCGCCAAGGTGTTTGCCGCGCTGAACGCGCTGATGCTCGAGAAACACACGCTGTTCATCACCGACGCCTTCGTCAATGACGACCCGACCGCTGAGGAACTGGCCGCGATCACGCAACTGGCAGCGGAAGAGATCCGCCGCTTCGGGCTGCATCCGAAGGTGGCGCTGATGTCGCATTCGATGTTCGGTTCGTCGACGCGTCCGTCCGCGCGCAAGATGCGCGAAGCGGCAGAGATCCTGGCGCGTGTGGCGCCTGAACTGGAAGTCGAAGGCGAGATGCAGGGCGACGCCGCGCTGGACGAGGACGTGCGCCGCCACTTCCTGCCGTCGACCAAGCTGGCCGGCAGCGCCAACCTGCTGGTGATGCCGACGCTGGACGCGGCCAATATCGCGTTCAACCTGCTCAAGATGACAGGCGGGCAGGGTGTCACGGTCGGCCCGATCCTGCTGGGCGCGGCCAAGCCAGTGCACATCCTGAACCCGCAGGCGACCACGCGCCGCATCGTCAACATGACCGCCGTCGCTGTCGCCGAGGCTAACGCCAACGCCGTGCGCTAAGCGCTGTCGTCATACAGCCATCCATGCATGAAAAAGGCCGGGTCAACGACCCGGCCTTACTTTTTTGCTGTGGCGCGCCAAAATCGCGCCGCACCGGTTTTATTGCAGTACGTTGTACTGCTCGCGCATGACCACGATGATCGACCTGGCGGCTGCAAGCTGGTTATCCAGGTTCTCGACATACTCCTGCGGAAAATTCACTTCCGCGCTCCAGTTGCAGCCAGTATGGTCCGGCTGGTGCATTCGCACCGCGTGAAGCTCACATTCACCGCATTCGGGGTTGTTATCCAGGCACTGGTTCAGGATGGTCATCAGTTCGGAACGGGTCTTCGCATATCGCCGCATGAGTCACCTGTCTCGCTGTGGTTTTCGTAGTCCGGACAATCAATCTAGGCAGCGTGCCCCCCCGCTTCCAATTGAATCGGCCTATGGAGCAGTGGCTGCCGATCCGCGGGTGCTTGGCAGATAATGCTGCGCCGCAGCATGGCGGCGCTGGCCGAATGCAGGATGTGATGCTGGCGCGGCAACAAAAAAGCCCGCCGGATGGCGGGCTCAGTGCTGCTTTCAGAACGCGCGGGCGTCAGAACTTGTGACGCACACCCACGCCAAACGTATCGCCGTGCTCGATGCCGGTGATCTTGTCGTAGTAATAGGCCGCGTACACGTCAGTGCGCTTGGACAAGTTGTAATCGTAGGCGACCGCAAAGGTATTGCGCTTGAAATCGCCGATCGAGTTATCGGTCTTGTCGTAGGCGTACGAAGCCAGCAGGCTGCCGGCGCCGATGGGCACCGATGCGCCGAACTGGCCGTTGACGTGCTTGATGTCGCCGGACGGCGCCGTGGTGGCGCGGGTCTTGATGTACTGGCCCTGGGCAAACAGCTTGACCACCTTGAAGTCATACGACAGGCCCAGCTGGGCCGCGTCCTGGCGCGAAAGGCCGGCGTTGGCCAGGTCAGTCGCCACGTTGTCGAACCGGACCTGCTGGTAGGCAACGGTGGCGGCGAACGGGCCATTGAAGTACATCAGGTTGCCGCCCCACTTGTTCTTGCCGCCTGCGCCCGGCTGCTCGCCCATGGCGTAGATGAAGTTCGCGGTCAGGCCACCGAAGTTCGGTGTGGAGTACAGAATCGAGTTGTTCCAGCCCGAATCGCCGATGATGCCCGGGTCGACCACGCCTCCGCTGGCAGCGCCGAAGTAGGTATGGAAGATTGCCGGCGAGAACACGTACGAGTCGACCAGCGGATTGAACAGGATGGTCGAGATAAAGTACGGCGTGGTGTTGCGGCCCAGCTTGACGGCGCCGGCCTTGTCGTTCTGCAGGCCGACATAGGCATTGCGGCTGAACATCGAGTCGCCGTTGAAGCGGCCCATGCTGCCGCTGTCGGTGCGGAAGAAGCCGTTCAGGTCGAATACGGCCTTGGTGCCACCGCCCAGGTCTTCAGTGCCCTTGATGCCCCAGTAGGACGTCTGCATCCCGCCCGAGTTGGCGACCCAGGCGCGCTCGCCGACGCCCGGGCTCTTCACGCCGCCGACGAACATGTCGGCCTGGCCGTACAGCGTCACGCTGGACTGGGCCATGGCCGTGCCGGAAAGAAGGGTAGCTGCTACGGCCGCCAGCTTCATTGCCGGCTTGTACTGCTTCTGCATGTTTAAGACCTCCGTGGTTTTATCCTGCTTGGAACGTTGTGTACTGGGTCCCTGTCGGGTTCTTGTTCTGGTCTTTACGCTTCTGTTCGTGCCGCCTGGTCTGGGCTCGGTTGACGGGCCCGCATTCATCGAGATCGCGGGCCGGGGTGCCGGCGGCATCGGGTACAGCGTTTTTGTTATACAGGTGTTGCTTTTTTTGCTCAGCCGGATACTAAGTCGTCAAGGCGGAACTGCGCAATGCGATGGATCTGGTTGATGCAAGTTTGCAACTCCACGTCGGGCGTGTTGTCGATGCGGCGGGCAAACTCGTCGATGATGCCGGCGCGGTCATAGCCGCGCACGGCCAGGATGAACGGGAAGCCGAACTTCTGGTTGTAGTTGGCGTTGAGCGACTGCAGGCGCTCGAATTCCTCGGGTGTGCACAGGTTCAGGCCCGCGCCGCTCTGCTCGCGCGTGGACTCGGCCGTCAGCTCGCCACGCACTGCGGCCTTGCCGGCCAGCTCCGGGTGGGCACGCACCAGCTTGACCTGCGCCTCGGTGCCGGCGTCGTCCACGGCCTTGCGCAGGGCGCCGGCAAGCTCGGCCACGTTCGCGAACGGGCGCTGCGCCGCGGCGGTTTCCGCGAACCACGGCGAGTGTTCATACAGGCCACCCAGCACCGTCACGAATTCGGCGGTGGGCATGGCGTTGAGTTGGGCGATGGAGTATGTCTGGCTCATGCTTGATGGCGGGGAGTGTAGGGGTGGGTCTCGACCCAGTGGCGGGCGATATCGACACGCCGGCAGATCCACACCTTGTCGTGGCCCTGCACATAGTCGAGAAAGCGCTGCAGCGCGCGGAAGCGGCCCGGCCGGCCGAGCAGGCGGCAATGCATGCCGATCGACAGCATCTTCGGCTGGTCCAGCCCGCTTGGGTCGCCTTCGTCGTACAGCACGTCGAACGAATCCTTCAGGTACTGGAAGAACTGTTCGCCGGTATTGAAGCCTTGCGGCGTGGCGAAGCGCATGTCGTTGGAGTCGAGCGTGTACGGCACCACCAGGTGGGGCTTTTTCTCGCCGCCGGTGACTTCCACTTCGGTCCAGAACGGCAGGTCGTCGCCGTAGTAGTCCGAGTCGTAAAGCAGCCCGCCGTGCTCCACCACCAGGCGGCGCGTATTGGGGCTGTCGCGGCCGGTGTACCAGCCAAGCGGCATCGAGCCCGTCATTTCCCTGATGATCTCCATGCCGATGCGCATATGCTCGCGCTCGGTGGCTTCATCGATGTTCTGGTAGTGGATCCAGCGCCAGCCGTGGCAGGCGATCTCATGGCCCAGCTCGACAAACGCGCGCGTGAGTTCCGGATGGCGCTGCAGTGCCATCGACACGCCGAAGACGGTCAGCGGCAGGCCGCGGCGCTCGAACTCGCGCAGGATGCGCCAGGCACCCGCGCGCGAGCCGTATTCGTAGATGCCCTCCATGCTCATATGGCGGTCGGGGTAGGCCGCGGCGCCGACGATTTCGGAGAGGAACTGCTCCGATGCGGCATCGCCGTGCAGGACGCAGTTCTCGCCGCCCTCTTCGTAGTTGAGGACGAACTGCAGGGCGACGCGCGCGCCGCCGGGCCAGCGGGCGTGCGGCGGCCGGGCGCCGTAGCCGATGAGATCGCGAGGATAGTTCTGCTTGGTCATGGTTTGTTTCTGCTTCAGGGAACCGGCCGGCCTTCCTTGCGGAGGGTCGGCCCGGGACCGCGGTCCCGGTTACTGCGATTACTCCGTGCCGTGCGAGTTCGCGGCGGCGCTGCGCATCGCTTCTTCACGCGACTGGATGCCGTTGTAGAAGAGGTTCAGCGCCACGGCAACGATGGTGCCGAGCACGATCCCGCTGTGGGTGAACGGCACCGTCCACTTCGGCAGGTACTGGAAGAACGTCGGCGCCAGCGTCGGGATCATGCCGAAGCCGATCGCGATGGCGACGATGAACAGGTTGTGGCGGTTGCGGTTGAAATCGCAGCTGCCCAGGATGCGGATGCCGGTCGCGGCCACCATGCCGAACATCACGATGCCGGCGCCGCCGAGCACGAACTGCGGCACCGAGGCCACCACGTGGGCCATCTTCGGGAACAGGCCGAACGCGATCAGGATGATGCCGCCGGCCGCCGCCACATATCGCGAGCGCACGCCGGTGACGGTCACCAGGCCGACGTTCTGCGAGAACGAGGTGTACGGGAAGGTGTTGAACAGGCCGCCGATCACCGTGCCGAGGCCGTCGGCGCGCAGGCCGCGGGTCAGTTCTTCGTTGCTGAGCTTCTTGCCGGTGATGTCCGACAGCGCCAGGAACATGCCGGTCGATTCCACCAGCGTGATCAGCATGACGATGCACATCGACAGGATCGCGCTGATTTCGAAGGTCGGGATGCCGAAGTGCAGCGGCGTGATGACAGCGACGAAGCTGGCTTCGTTCAGGCCTTCGAACGACACCTTGCCCATGGCCATGGCCACGAAGGTGCCGGCGATGATGCCGAGCAGCACCGCGCAGTTCGCCACCAGGCCGCGGCCGAATTTGGTCAGCAGCAGGATGATCGCAAGCGTGAGCCCGGCGATGCCGAGATTGGTCAGGTCACCGTAGGCGAGGTTCGGGACTTCCTTCACCACGCCGTCGATCACGGCGCGCGTGGTGGGCTGGCCGCCGGCCGCCCAGTTGATGCCCACGCGCATCAGCGACACGCCGATCAGCGTGATCACCGTGCCCGTCACCACAGGCGGGAACAGGCCGAGCATGCGGCCCATCATCGGCGCAATCAGGATGCCGAACACCCCTGAGGCAATCACCGCACCATAGATGCCGAGCAGGCCGATGTTCGGGTCGGTGCCGATGGCGATCATGGGCGCCACCGAGGCGAAGGTCACGCCCATCATCACGGGCAGGCGGATACCGAACTTCCAGAAGCCGATTGCCTGGATCAGCGTGGCCAGGCCCGCGGCGAACAGGTCGGCATTGATCAGGAAGGCGAGCTGGTCCTTGGGCAGCTTCAGGGCGCCCCCGACGATCAGGGGGACGGCGACGGTGCCGGCATACATCACCAGCACATGCTGCAGCCCGAGCGCGAGCAGGCGCCCGGAGGGCAGACGCTCGTTGGTCAGGTCCGTGGGGACCGTGGTGCTTGCGGAAGTCATTGATGCGTCTCCTCTCCTTGGGTTTGATGGGAACACCGGCGTCCAAGGCCTCCTTTATGGAACAGCGCTTCCGCCGCGTCCTTCAGGACGCTGTCATGGATGGCGCAGCCAGGCCTCGTTCGGCGTGATGCCGGCGGGAACACCGTGCTAGGTGGAGCGGCCCAGCACGCTGCGAAGATCGAAGGCGCCCGGATCGTCGGGCTGTACGCGGTCGGCACAGGCGCCGAGGTGGTGCGCCATGCGCGACTGGGCCAGCGCGGCATCGCCCTGTTCCAGTGCATCGAGGATTTCCTCGTGCTCGTCGAACGAGCACGCGTTGTTGCCCGGCGCTTCCACGCTGGCGATCATCAGCGTGGTGCGCGAGACCAGCCGGCGCATCATGTTGACCAGCAACGCGTTGCCGGACAACTCGGCCAGCGCGGTATGGAACTCGGCCGACAGGCGGATCCAGGTAGGGCGGTCGTGCGTGAGGAAGGCCTGGCGCTCGCTGGCCACCATCTTGCGCAGCGGCGCGATCACGGTCTTCACGTCGGGCATGGCGGCGAGCTTGTCTAGCACGGCGCGTTCCATCATCTGGCGCAGCTCGAACATATCGTGCGCCTCGTCGGTGGACGGGCTGGCAATAAAGGCACCGCGGTTGGGTTCCAGGTCCACCATGCCGTCAGTGGCCAGGTGCGACAGCACCTTGCGGACCGTGTGGCGTGCCGTGGCATAGATCTCGCAAAGCGAATGCTCGGTCAGCTTGGTGCGCGGCGGCAGCCGGTGCTCCATGATCGCGTCGTAGATCTCGTGGTACATGCGCTCCTCGACCGAACCCTTGCGTGCGGGTTTCTCGGATTTCTGTTCGGTCAGGGTGGCGTCGGCGACACCGGCAATCAGCTTCAGGCTCTTGGACATCTTGGCACCAAGCGGTAGGACGGAAACAGCGGGCCGGGACCCACTGCGGGACCACCGTCTGCGGTGCCGGAAATCCCGGCTGTCAGTAAGCGGCGATCCGAAAATTGTTGACAATTATTTGGTTAAGCATTCAATATTGTCAACAAAACCGAATCAGGTTTTCGACAACTAAGGGTTAGTCCCCAGTTGTCAACCGGGTGGGGGCAGGCGCATTGTCGCCACGCACCAACCCAGCGCCGGGATGCGTTACATGACGTACCGAGCGGGCACCATACCCCACATATGGTGCTAGTGAAGGCAGCGGCGCCCCTCACAACCCAATCGCACAAGGACCAATACGATGGGACGCTTGACCACCCATGTACTCGACACCGCCGCCGGCACCCCGGGGCAAGGCATGTCGATTACTCTCCATAAAATTGTCGACAATCGCCGCGAAACGCTGAAAACCGTGGTGACCAACCACGACGGCCGTTGCGACCAGCCGCTGCTGGAAGGCGCCGACCTGGCCGTTGGCGAGTACGAGCTGGAATTCGCCGCCGGCGACTACTTCCGCGCGCAAGGCGTGAAGCTGCCCGAGCCCGCGTTCCTGAACGTGGTGCCGCTGCGTTTCGGCATTGCCGACACCAACGCGCATTACCATGTGCCGCTCCTGGTTTCGCCGTGGTCGTACTCGACCTACCGTGGCAGCTGATCGGTGGTCTAGGGAAACAGGAGACAAGACATGGAAGGCTATATCCTCGACTGGGCCAATATGCTGCTGCGGTGGGTGCACGTCATCACCGCCATTGCATGGATCGGTTCCTCGTTCTATTTCGTCTGGCTGGACAACAGCCTGACCAAGCCGCTCGCCACCGACCTGAAGGACAAGGGCGTGGACGGCGAACTGTGGGCCGTGCACGGCGGCGGCTTCTACAACCCGCAGAAATACCTGACCGCACCCAAGTCACTGCCCGAGAACCTGCACTGGTTCTACTGGGAGTCGTATTCGACCTGGATGAGCGGCTTCGCGCTGCTGGTGGTGCTGTACCTGTTCAACGCCAGCACGTTCCTGATCGACAAGAACGTATTCGACATGTCGCCTGGCGCGGCGGTGGGCTTTGCGGTGTCGTACCTGCTGATCGGCTGGATCGTCTATGACAGCATCTGCCGCCTGTTCGGCAAGAACGACCGTCTCGTCGGCATTCTGGTGGCGGTCTACATCATGGCCGCGGCCTTCGTCGCCTGCCACATCTTCTCGGGCCGCGCGGCGTTCCTGCTGACCGGCGCGATGGTGGCGACGATCATGAGCGCCAACGTGCTGGTGTGGATCATCCCGGGCCAGCGCAAGGTGGTGGCGGCACTCAAGGCCGGCCAGCCGGTGGACCCGATCCACGGCAAGCGCGGCAAGCAGCGCAGCGTGCACAACACCTACTTCACGCTGCCGGTGCTGTTCGCCATGCTGTCGAACCACTACAGCATGACCTACGCCGCCAAGAACAACTGGCTGGTGCTGATCCTGATCATGCTGGCCGGCGTGCTGATCCGCCAGTTCTTCATCCTGAAGCACAAGGGCAAGATCAATGTGCTGTGGCCTGCGGCCGGCGTGGCCGCGCTCGGCTTGGTGGCCGTGCTGATCGCGCCGCAACCGCGTCCGGTGGTGGCGAGCAATGGCGGTGCGGAAGCGGCAGCCACTGCGGTGAGCTTCACGAAGGTCCAGGAAGTCATCAATACGCGTTGCGTGCAGTGCCACGCCGAAGCGCCGAAGATGATGCCGACCGCGGCCAAGGGCATCAAGCTCGACTCCGCCGACGAGATCAAGGCGCACGCCCAGCTGATCTACCAGCAGGCGGTCCAGCAGAAGGCCATGCCGCTGGGCAATGTGACGCAGATTACGGACGACGAACGCGCGCTGCTGGGACAGTGGTTTGAAGGCGGCGCCAAGACGACCAACTGATTGTTTTCCAGCATGAGGGCTCGCCGGCGAGCGGCCCATGAACACTGAGCATCGGTGATCGACGGTTCGGAGGCCGCGCAGTCTGGCGGCCGTCAGTACCGGACCGGCGAGGGTTTAGACGGAGCTTCGGCTCCGTTTTTTTTTGTGCTTTGAGCGGGATGCTCTCTAGGGAATAAAGAGATCCAGACCTGCCAGTGCCACCGCGCCGCTCAAGGCGATTGCGGCCGTGGAATCCGTCAGAAGGAGGATTGCACCCGACAACCAGCAGGCAATGGCGAAGCCGATGGCATTTTTCATGATGGCCCCTCGCCGCAGCCGACATGGGGCCGGCATGCCGGATGCGGCCTGTCGTGGAACCCCTGGTTGTTTCGTGTTGCCCGTCAAGGGTACAAGCTGGTTCGATGCGCCGCGTCATCGGAACCAATGAGGGGGCTGGCACCGGCAAATCAGCCCATGCGGAAGCCGGAATCCAGCGGCTACTCCGGCTGGATCCCCGCCGCCTCGATCACCGGCTTCCACTTGGCCCGGTCCCGCTGAATCCTCTGCGCAAACGCCTCGCGCGCCTCGTTCAACGGAACAATCCCCGCCTTCTCGAGCCGCGCCCGGAAATCCGGATCGGCGATGATCTTCTTCCCTTCGGTGGCGATGCGCTCGACGATT
Source organism: Cupriavidus sp. C3SS-1 (assembly GCF_057073755.1). Classification (NCBI taxonomy): domain Bacteria; kingdom Pseudomonadati; phylum Pseudomonadota; class Betaproteobacteria; order Burkholderiales; family Burkholderiaceae; genus Cupriavidus; species Cupriavidus sp. C3SS-1. Next base: position 1,039,309 of record NZ_CP172699.1, read on the forward strand.
TCCGGCGGCATCCGCGCGGGCCCGACCAGTCCGTTCCAGGTATCCACCTCGTGTCCCGGAAACGTCTCGGCAATCGCCGGCACGCTGGGCAGCGTCGGCATGCGTTTTTCGCTCGACACCGCGGTCGACCACGAAAACGCGTTTTTGGTTACTTTTGTCGCGAGACAAAAGTGACTCGCCGGCTACGCCGGCGAAACAGCAGCGCATGCCAAGAACGACGCCCGCAATTCATCGTTGAACCAAAAAAAAAGCCGCTCCGAAGAGCGGCTCGCATTTCAGGCGGGCGTCAGGCCCATGGCAAGATCAGTCATCCAGCAACGACAGATCCCGCACCGCGCCCTTGTCCGCCGACATGACCAGCTTGGCATACGCCTTGAGCGCCGCCGACACCTTGCGCGGACGCGCCTTGGCGGGCTTCCAGCCCTTGGCGTTCTGCTCTTCGCGGCGGCGTGCGAGCTCTTCGTCGGAGACCAGCACGTCGATGGTGCGGTTAGGGATGTCGATGCGGATCCTGTCGCCGTCGCGCACCAGGCCGATCGCGCCGCCGGCTGCGGCTTCCGGCGAGCAGTGGCCGATCGACAAGCCCGAGGTGCCACCCGAGAAGCGGCCATCGGTCAGCAGCGCGCAGGCCTTGCCCAGGCCCTTGGACTTGATGTAGCTGGTCGGGTAGAGCATTTCCTGCATGCCGGGGCCGCCCTTCGGGCCTTCGTAGCGCACGATCACCACGTCGCCGGCCTTGACCTTGTCATTGAGGACGTTCTCGACGGCCTCGTCCTGCGATTCCGTGACGTGGGCATTGCCTTCGAACACCAGGATGCTCTCGTCCACACCAGCGGTCTTCACCACGCAGCCGTCCACCGCGATATTGCCGCGCAGCACGGCCAGGCCGCCTTCCTTCGAGAACGCATGCTCGTACGAGCGGATGCAACCCTCGGCGCGATCCAGGTCCAGGCTCGGCCAGCGCGTATTCTGGCTGAACGCGACCTGCGTCGGGATGCCGGCCGGGCCGGCCATGTAGAAGTTGCGGACGGCGTCGTCCTGCGTGCGGACGATGTCCCACTGGTTCAGCGCATCGCCGAGCGTCGGGGCGTGCACGGTCGGCACATCGGTGTGCAGCTTGCCGGCACGCTCGAGTTCGCCCAGGATGGCCATGATGCCGCCCGCGCGGTGCACGTCTTCGATGTGGTACTTGTTGGTGTTCGGTGCGACCTTGCACAGCTGAGGCACGACGCGCGACAGGCGGTCAATGTCGTCCATCGAGAAATCGATGCCGGCTTCCTGCGCAATCGCCAGCAGGTGCAGGATGGTGTTGGTCGAGCCGCCCATGGCGATGTCCAGCGTCATCGCATTCTCGAAGGCCTTGAAGCCGACCGAGCGCGGCAGCACGCGCGCGTCTTCCTGCTCGTAGTACTGGCGGGCCAGTTCGACGATGCGGCTGCCGGCGCGCTTGAACAGCTGCTCGCGGTCGGCGTGCGTGGCAACCACCGTGCCGTTGCCGGGCAGCGACAGGCCCAGCGCCTCGGTCAGGCAGTTCATCGAGTTGGCCGTGAACATGCCCGAGCACGAACCGCAGGTCGGGCAGGCGGAACGCTCCACCTCGGCCACGTCGGCGTCGGAATAGGCCGGATCGGCCGCGATCACCATGGCGTCGACGAGGTCGAGCTTCTTGAATTCGACGGCCTTGGTGACAGGGTTGGCCAGGCGCGTCTTGCCGGCTTCCATGGGGCCGCCGGAAACGAAGATCACCGGAATGTTCAGGCGCATCGCGGCCATCAGCATGCCCGGGGTGATCTTGTCGCAGTTCGAGATGCAGACCATGGCGTCGGCGCAGTGCGCGTTGACCATGTACTCGACGGAGTCGGCGATGATGTCGCGGCTCGGCAGCGAATACAGCATGCCGTCGTGGCCCATGGCGATGCCGTCATCGACGGCAATCGTGTTGAATTCCTTGGCCACGCCACCGGCAGCCTCGATCTCGCGCGCGACCAGCTGGCCCAGGTCCTTCAGGTGGACGTGGCCGGGTACGAACTGGGTGAACGAGTTCACCACCGCGATGATCGGCTTGTTGAAGTCGTCGTCTTTCATGCCGGTGGCGCGCCACAGGGAGCGGGCCCCAGCCATGTTGCGGCCGGCGGTGGAAGTCTTGGAACGGTATGCGGGCATTGTGGGGTTGTGGAATCTAAATCGCAGAAAGGATGCGGGGCCACGGGAATAGGAGCCCCTCGCGCGCCCGTGCGTACAACCTCTTGAGCTGCGCCCTGGGCAGAACCCGTGATTATCCCACACCGCCGGCAGCGCGTAGCCGGCAGGGCCGGTGATCGCGCGCGCCGCAGGCAGGGCATCCAGGCTTCGCGGCCCGGATGCTCTGACGCGTCTCTTGCGGTGGTCAGCCGCCGATATTCAGCAGCGCAAGCACGCCCAGCACCAGGAAGATGCATGCGGCGATCTTGTGCACCAGGCCGATCGGCATCTTGTTGGCGAACTTGTCGCCGAGCAGCACGGCCGGCGCATTGGCCAGCATCATGCCGAACGTGGTGCCGGCCACCACGGCGAGCACCGCGCCGTTGAAGCGGGCGGCCAGCGCGATCGTGGCGATCTGGGTCTTGTCGCCCATCTCGGCAAAGAAGAACGCGACGATGGTGGCGAGCAGGATGCCGACCGTGCCTTTCACCGGCTTGGCGTTTTCCTCGTCGTCGAACTTGTCGGGGATCAGCATCCAGCCGGCCATGGCGATGAAGCCCAGGCCCAGGATCCAGCGCAGCAGCGTTTCGCCGAGCACGTGCGTGATCCAGCCGCCCAGCGCCCCGGCAAAGCCGTGGTTGACCAGCGTGGCAATCAGGATGCCAAGGATGATGGGGAGCGGCTTGCGGTAGCGCGCGGCCAGGACAAGCGAGAGCAGCTGCGTCTTGTCGCCCATTTCAGCGAGCGCGACGATGCCTGTGGAGACGAGGAAGGCTTCCATGTTGTTATGTGAGTAACCGGGCCGCAATGCATCGCGAGATGCCAATGACGCACACCTTTCCCGGCCCGGCCAGAAAGGTATGGTCATCGGTCTCGCCAGGCCTTGGATCGGGCTGGGCCTGTGGCCAGCCAGTCCGGAGCTGCGCACGCCATAACCGCAAGCGGTCAAGTCTGTTGACGTACGCCCCTGTCTGCCGGGTTCCGCATTGCGCGGAGCGGTGAGAGCAGGGCGGCTACTCCCCAATGGAAGCCGCGATTATAGCGGCGCCGGCGGGGATCGTCCACCGCCGGGAAAATGTGCCCTGTCAGGCGGGAACCGGCGACTGCTCGCTGGTGCGGCGGCCGCGGAAATCGGTCCAGCACAGGGCCTTGAAGTCGTACAGCTTGCAACGGCGCGCGGTCCGGAAGTACCAGCGCCACGAGAAATTCTCGATGATGATGCGGCCCGGCAGCGCATGTTCGAGCAGCGCCTGCGCTCGCTTCAGGCGGTACAGCGGCACGCTCATGTCCACGTGGTGCGCGGTGTGTTCCATGATGTGGTGCAGCGCCGCGCCGATGCCGTGGCGGAATCGCAAGTGCACGGTGGTCGAGACAAAGGGCTGGGCCTTGGCCCACATGGCCTTGGTGTCGTACCACGCCACGCTGGTGTGGGTGTGGTGGACGTACAGCACGAAGCCGACCGTCAGGTTCCAGACCAGGAAAGGCAGCACGAAACCAGCGCCGACCATCATCCAGGCCGATTGATCCGTGGCCAGTGCGGCCCACACCAGCGCGCCGATCCACGCGGCGCCGAAGGCAGCCACGAGCGTGCAGTCGGCCATGAAGATGGGCCGGCGCGTCGCCATCTGGCGCTTGCTCGGGAAGAACAGCTTGAACCACCAGATCTCGATCAGGTAGTACAGCCCGGCGCCGAAGCCATTGCGGTAGATGCGCTCCATCATGCGGCGCCAGCGCGGCAGCGCCTGGAATTCTTCGAGCGAATAGGGCGCCCAGACGAAGTCGAAGCCCTTCAGGTTGGTGTAGCCGTGGTGCACGACGTTGTGGCCGACTTCCCACAGGCTGTAAGGCGTGAGCGACGGCAGGAAGGTCAGTCGGCCCAGCCACTTGTTCAGGCCGCGGCGCGGCGTCAGGCTCTGGTGGCAGGCGTCATGGCCGATGATGAACAGCCGCGCGATGATCAGCCCGGCCAGTGCGCCCAGGCCCAGCTTGGCGGCCCAGTGCGGCGCCAGCACGATGCCGGCCAGCGTGGCCGCGAACAGCAGATAATCAAAGGCAAACAGCATCAGCGCGCGCGGTGTGCTGCGCTGGCCCAGCGGAATCAGCCAGCCGCGGATGATCTTGCGCGACGGCAGCGGCTGGTCGGGGGCAATCGGATCGGGGAACGGTCGGTCTTTGGCGGCCGGTGCTTCAAACGTTACCTCGGGATGCGTGGCAGCGGTGGGGGTCATGTAAACCTTCAGGTTGCTGGCGTTGCTGAAGGCCTGGTATGGCCGGCAACGGAACCATAAAGGTTAGAGGGGTTCGACGGTCCGAGTCTTGATCACCGTCAATTCGTGCCGGAGCGGTCCCGGGTAATAGCGACCTTCGGCCGCGCATTGCGGCCGAAGGTCGGTCAGTCATCACACGACGGGCGTCTGTACTGCCTCGCCCATCACATAGACGCTGTCGATCACACGGTCGTCGCCGAGCATGGCAAAGGCGAACAGCTGCTCTTCCAGCGTCCCGGAACGGCCGCTGCGGCGGGCGATCAGCGGCGTCGCTTGCGGATCCAGCACGATGAAGTCGGCTTCGCAGCCCTCGCTGAAGCTGCCGATGCGGTCGGACCAGCCCAGCGCCTCGGCCGCGGCGCGCGTGGCCAGGTAGAACATGCGCAGCGCCGTCAGGTGGTAGCCGCCCATGCGCGCGACCTTGTGCGCGGCGTTCATGGTGCGGAACATCGAGAACGAGGTGCCGCCGCCGACATCGGTGGCCAGCGTCACGTTCAGGCGGTTGGCGTCGGACTGGTGGAAGTCGTAGAAGCCGCTGCCCAGGAACAGGTTCGACGTCGGGCAGTGCGCGACCGCGGCGCCGCTGTCGGCCAGGCGCCGGCGGTCATCCTGGTCCAGGTAGATCGCGTGGCCGTAGAACGCGCCCGGGCGCAGCAGGCCATAGCGGTCGTAGACGTCCAGGTAGCTGCGCGCGTCCGGGAACAGCTCGGCAACCCATTTCACCTCGTCGCGGTTCTCGGCGACGTGGGTCTGGATGAACGCGTCAGGGTAGGCCTTTGCCAGTTCGCCGCAGGCGGCCAGCTGCGCTTCGGTCGAGGTCGGGGCGAAACGCGGCGTGATGGCGTAGGCCAGGCGGCCCTTGTTATGCCAGCGCGACATCAGGTCGGCCGAATCGCGCGCGCCGGTTTCGGCGGTGTCGCGCAGGAAATCGGGGCAGTTGCGGTCCATCATCACCTTGCCGGTGATCATGCGCAGGTTGCGCTGCTCGCTCTCGGCAAACAGTGCCTCGGCCGAAGCCTTGTGCACGGTGCTCCAGACCACGGCGCTGGTGGTGCCGTTGCGCAGCAGTTCGTCGGTGAAGAAGCCGGCCACCGCGCGCGCGTATTCGGGCTCGGCAAAGCGGCGTTCCTCGGGGAAGGTGTAGGTGTCCAGCCAGTGCAGCAGCCCGGGCGACGGCGACGCGATGATGTCGGTCTGCGGGTAGTGCACGTGCGTGTCGATAAAGCCCGGCACGATCAGCTTGCCGCGGTGGTCCACCACCTCGGCGCCGGCCGGGATGCGCGCGGCCAGCCCCTTGTAGTCGCCCGCTGCGACGATGCGCCCGGCGGTGACGATCAGCAGACCATCTTCCCAATACTGATAGGCGTCCTCGTGGAATTGCGGATCGTGCAGGAAATGCAGCACGCGGCCGCGGATCGCGCGGGTAATGGACGGGGTCGGGGGAGTGGTCGTCATGGTCTGTCTCTCGGGACCGGCCTGCGCGCACGCGCAGGGCCGGGCTATTGCTATGCGCCGCGCTCAGGCCGCTGGGACCGTGGCGGGCGGGGACGTCGGCGTGGCCGACCAGAAGTGGTCGACCTCCGCCAGGAACTCGGCCTTCTGCATCGGAGGCAGGAATGCCGCTTCAAAACTATTGCGCGCGAGCTGGTGCGCATCCGCGGCATCGAGCGGCAGCGCTTCGAACGTGGCTTCCCAGTTGGCGTTCATGTAGCCGCCAAAGTAGGCCGGATCGTCCGAATGCAGCGTGACCATGACGCCGGCATCGAGCATGCGCTTGAGCGGGTGTTCGCGCAGGTCCGGATGCACCTTGAGCTTCTGGTTCGACAGTGGGCACACCGTCAGCGCCACGCGTTCGCGCGCCAGGCGCTCGATCAGCGCGGCATCGTCGATCGACCGCACGCCGTGGTCGATGCGCTCGACCTTGAGGATGTCCAGCGCGTCGATGACATATTGCGCGGGGCCTTCCTCGCCGGCGTGGGCCACCAGTCGCAGGCCGAGTTCGCGGGCACGCGCGAACACGCGCGCGAACTTCTCGGGCGGGTTGCCCTGCTCGGACGAATCCAGCCCGACGCCGACAAAGCGGTCGCGGTAGGGCATTGCGGCTTCCAGCGTGGCGAATGCGTCTTCCTCGGACAGGTGCCGCAGGAAGCAGAGAATCAGGCTGCTCGAGAAATCGTATTCGGTACGCGCCTGGGCCAGTGCGTCGGCGATGCCGTCGATTACGGTGCCGATCGGCACGCCGCGCGCGGTGTGGGTCTGCGGATCGAAGAAGATCTCGGCGTGGCGGACGTTGTCGGCGACGGCGCGCTTGACGTAGTCCATCGTCATGTCGAAGAAATCCTCTTCCGTCAGCAGCACGCTGGCGCCGGCGTAGTAGATGTCCAGGAACGATTGCAGGTCGGTGAACGCGTACGCCGCGCGCAGGGCTTCGACGCTAGGGTAGGGCAGGCTCACCTGGTTGCGCTGGGCCAGCCGGAAGATCAGCTCGGGTTCGAGCGTGCCTTCGATATGCACGTGCAGTTCAGCCTTGGGAGTACGGCGGATCTTGTCCGCCAGCGCGGCATCGATGGTCATGTGGGGCCTCGGTCTTATGGTTACGGATGCACCGTCTCCCCGTGGCTCGCGTGCAGCGCGGCGAGACGCTGGTCGCGGACCTGCAGCAACTGGGCGACGATGGCTACCGCAATCATAGCCGGTGCCTTGTCGGTGATCCCCGATACGCCCATCGGGCATGTCATTTCGGGGAAGCGGGCCGGGTCGACACCGTAGTCCGCCAGCCGGTGCTCGAAGCGCGCGCGCTTGGTCTTGGAGCCGATCAGCCCGAAATACGCGAAGTCGGTGCGCCGGAAGATCTCCTCGCACAAGGTCTGGTCCAGCGCGTGGCTGTGCGTCATGACCAGGAAGTAGCTGCCCGCGGGCGCCTGCGCGACCACGGCTTCAGGCGTGTCGCTGGCCTCGGCCTCGACGTTGTCGGGCAGGCCGGCCGGGAACAGCGTGTCGCGTTCATCGACCCAGTGCACGCGGCACGGCAGGTTGGCCAGCACCTTGACCAGCGCATGACCGACGTGGCCGGCGCCGAACAGGACGACGTGCATCTCATCGGGGACGAGCGTGTCGATCCAGGAGCCGCCCGCTTCGAGCGTGACCGACGGCACCGCCGCGCGGCATTCTGCGGCGGTTACTGCACCTGATGCCGGAACCGTGCGTTGCAGTGATCTGCCCGCGGCGAAAGCGGCTTCCACTGCGTCCAGCCAGCGCAAGTCATCCTGGCCGAGGACTTCGAAGCCCAGCTGGACCACGCCGCCGCAGCACTGGCCCAGTGCCGGGCCCAGCGGAATGCGCTCGATGCGGCGCTGCTCCTTGCCGTCCGCCAGCATGGCACGCGCGATATCCATGCCGCGCCATTCCAGGTGTCCGCCGCCGATGGTGCCGACCAGGTCGTTGGCGCTGACCAGCATCCGTATGCCCGGCTCGCGCGGCGCCGAGCCCTTGACTTCGACGATGGTGACCATCGCCACCGGCACGCCGGTGCGCACCATGCGCGCGGCGTCGGCGAAGCGGAAGGGTTTGAGCGGTGCGTCCTGCATGTCGGGGCCTTGGTCGTGACTGCCGGCTGGTGCCGGTCTGTGGTCAATGCTGTGGTCGATGGTTTGCGTGCCAGCGCAGTGGCGCGTGCCTGCGCGGGCGGCCGGCCCCTTGCCCACCCGAAAGCAGGCAAGGGGGGAAAGTCCGGCGGGCCCGGCAGGCGCGCGCGTCAGGCCGGCTGTGCGGCGCTTTCGCGCACGGCGCGCACCGCTTCCACGGCGTCCAGGATGGCTTCGCTGGTGGCCGGCGCGCGCAGCGGCGGGTTGGCTTCATAGTCACCCACGGCCGCGATGGCATCGCGGATTGCGAAGAACACCGAGAACGGCAGCAGCAGCGGCGGCTCGCCCACAGCCTTGGAGCGATGGATGCTGTCTTCCACGTTGCGGTTCTGGAACAGGCGCACGTTGAAATTTTCGGGGCAGTCGTTGATCGTCGGGATCTTGTAGGTGGACGGGGCGTGCGTCATCAGCTTGCCATCCTTGTTCCACCACAGTTCCTCGGTCGTCAGCCAGCCCATGCCCTGGATGAAGGCGCCTTCCACCTGGCCGATGTCGATGGCGGGGTTCAGCGACTGGCCCGCATCGTGCAGCGCGTCGGCGCGCAGCAGCTTCCATTCGCCGGTCAGCGTGTCCACCAGCACCTCGGAGCAGGCCGCGCCATAGGCAAAATAATAGAACGGCCGGCCATTCAGCTTCTTCTGGTCCCAATGCAGCTTGGGCGTGGTGTAGAAACCGTCCGACCACAGCTGCACGCGCGCCACGTAGGCTTCGCGGGCCAGGTCGCCGAATGACAGGCGCAACTCGCCCGCCACGATCAGGCCATCGTTGAAGCGCACGCTCTCCGGCGTTACGCCAGCCTTGCGGGCGGCGAACTCGGCCAGGCGCTCGCGGATCTGGCGCGCGGCGTCCTGCGCGGCCTTGCCGTTCAGGTCGGCGCCGGTCGATGCCGCGGTGGCCGAGGTATTGGCCACCTTGCTGGTGTCGGTCGCGGTCACGCGCACGCGTTCCAGGCGGATGCCCAGTTCATGCGCCACCACCATCGCCACCTTGGTGTTCAGGCCCTGGCCCATCTCGGTGCCGCCGTGATTCACCAGCACCGAGCCGTCGTTGTAAACGTGCACGAGCGCGCCAGCCTGGTTGTAGTGCGCCACGTTGAACGAGATGCCGAACTTCACCGGCGTGATCGCAATGCCCTTCTTCAGGATCGGGCTGGTTGCGTTGAACGCTCGCGTAGCCTCGCGGCGCGCGCGATATTCGCTGGTGGCCACCAGTTCGTCGATCAGTTCGTGGATGACGTTGTCTTCGACCGTCTGGCCATACGGCGTGACATTGCGCTCGGTCTTGCCGTAGAAGTTGGCGCGGCGCACGTCCAGCGAATCCTTGCCGACATTGCGCGCCACGTTGTCGAGGATGTACTCGATCGCGAACGCGCCCTGCGGGCCGCCGAAGCCGCGGAACGCGGTATTGCTCTGCGTGTTGGTCTTGCCGCAGTAGCCGTCGATCTGCACGTTCGGCAGCCAGTAGGCGTTGTCGAAGTGGCAGATCGCGCGTGTCATCACCGGGCCGGACAGGTCGGCCGAGAAACCGGCGCGCGACACCATGTCGATCTTCACGCCCTCGATGCGGCCTTCCGTGTCGTGGCCGACTTCGTAGTCGAACACGAAGTCATGGCGCTTGCCGGTGATCATCATGTCGTCGTCGCGGTCCGGGCGCAGCTTGACCGGGCACAACAGCTTCCAGGCCGCCAGCGCGGCGCAGCACGCGAACATCGCCGACTGCGATTCCTTGCCGCCAAAGCCGCCGCCCATGCGCCGGCATTCCACCAGCACCTGGTGCGCGTGCCAGCCCAGCATATGGGCCACGGCGTGCTGCATTTCGGTCGGGTGCTGGGTCGAGCACCACACATGCATGCCGTCGTTCTCGCGCGGCGCGGCGTAGGCAATCTGGCCTTCGAGGTAGAACTGTTCCTGCCCGCCCAGGCGGATATTGCCAGCGTCGCGCTGCGCGGCGGCGGCGATATGCTGCTGCGGCTCGCCGCGCGTCAGGTGCATCGGCGGCAGCACGTAGCTGCCTGCCGCGTGCGCGGCCTCGGGCGACAGCACTGGCGGCAGGTCTTCGTATTCGATCACGCCCAGGCGCGCGGCGCGGCGCGCCGCATCGTGCGACGTGGCCACCACCACGAAGATCGGCTGGCCGATGAACTGCACCACGTCGCGCACCAGGATGGGGTCATCGTGGATGATCGGGCCGCAGTCGTTGACGCCCGGAATGTCGTCCACGGTCAGCACATCGATCACCCCCGGCGCGGCGCGCACCTTGTCGAGCGAAATCGACTTGATGCGGGCATGGGCGCGGCTGCTCATGCCGAGCGCCGCATGCAGCGTGCCGGCCAGCTCGGGAATGTCGTCGGTATAGGTGGCGGTGCCCGCCACGTGCAGGTGCGCCGATTCATGCGGGCGCGAGATGCCGACCTGCGGCACGGTCTCGTCGGCCACGCTGGCGTCGAGCAGGAAGGGTTCGGTTTGCTTGTTCATGCCGATCTCTCCTCAGGCCGTGACGGTTGCGGTGGTGCCGGCGCCGAGCGCGCGGACGTTGACGGCGGCTGCGGGCAGCGCATCGGCGCGCGTCTCCAGCCAGAAGCGGTACAGCAGGTTGGCGGCACCGCGTGTGCGGTACGAGGCAGTCGAACGCATGTCGGACAGCGGTGTGTAGTCCTGCGACAGGGCCGCCATGCCGGCGCGCACGGTCGCCTCGTTCCAGGGCTGGCCCATCAGTGCGGCTTCAGTCGCCGCGCCGCGCTTGGGCGTGGCGGCCATGCCGCCAAACGCGACGCGCGCCTGCGTCACCACACCTTGCTCGACCGTGATGCCGAATGCAGCGCACACGGCGGAAATATCCTCGTCAAAGCGTTTGGACAACTTGTAGGTCCTGAAGTGCTGCGGTCCCTTGACCGGCACGCGCAGCGCGGCGACGAACTCGCCCTCGGTCATGGCCGTCTTCTGGTAGGCCAGGTAAAGGTCTTCGAGCGGCAGCGTGCGGCGGGTCTCGCCGTGTTGCAGGACCACTTCTGTGCCGAGCGCGATCAGCGCCGGCATCGAGTCGCCGATCGGCGAGCCGTTGGCGATGTTGCCGCCGAGCGTGCCGGCATTGCGGATCGGCAGCGAGGCGAAGCGCTTCCACATCTCTTCGAGTTCCGGGTGCGCGGCGGTCAGTGCGGCGTAGGCCTTTTCGAGCGTCACGCCTGCGCCGATCTCGATCGCGCCGTCGCGCTCGGTGAGCGACTGCAGGTCTTCCACCTGGCCGATATAGAGCAGGTTGCCCAGTTCGCGGAACTGCTTGGTGACCCACAGGCCCACGTCGGTGCTGCCCGCCAGGATGCGGATGTCCGGTTCGGCGGCCTTGATCGCGCCGAATTCCGCCGCCGTGCGCGGGGCGTAGAAATTCTGGCCCTTGGCGCTGTAGCGGAAGGTTTCGCCGCGCTTGAGCTTGCGCAGATTCTCGGCGATCTGCTTCGGATCGAGCTTGCTGGCGTGCGGGGCGGGCATGGCCATCATGCGTTCGCCGGCGTCGATGATCGGGCGGTAGCCGGTGCAGCGGCACAGGTTGCCGGTCAGCGCGTCGCAGATGGTCTGGCGCGCCGGCGCTTCGCCGCCCGGGGTGTGCTGCTGGTACAGCGCCCACAGCGACATGACGAAACCGGGCGTGCAGAAGCCGCATTGCGAACCGTGGCATTCGACCATGGCTTCCTGCACCGGATGCAGGGTGCCGTCGGCCTGGCGCAGGTCCTCGACGGTGATCAGCGCCTTGCCGTCGAGCGTCGGCAGGAACTGGATGCAGGCGTTGACGGCCTTGAATTCGACATCGCCGCCGTCCTGCAGCTCGCCGATCACGACGGTGCAGGCGCCGCAGTCGCCTTCGGCGCAGCCTTCCTTGGTGCCGGTGCAGCGCACGTCCTCGCGCAGGTACTGCAGCACGGTGCGGGTAACGGGGGCGTCGGATACTTCCCTGACCTGGCCGCGATGGAAAAAGCGGATGGTTTGCGTCTCCATGGTCTTTATCTCGTTCTGTGATGGCGGAAACATAGCATTGGCTTAATTCATGCAATATTCCGTCCAGGTGATATGCCCCATCAGAATGCCCGCCCATCGGCTCGCCCGCCACGCGAATTGACCGATGGCGGGTTGCGTGACATACACTATGCGCCGTTCCCTTACCCCACGCCAGCCTGCCGGCCAGCCCCCGGCACGCCCCTTATCGCCATGCACGGACGCGACCATCTCGATACCTATTTGCTGCGGGTGCTCCACACCCTGCTGACCGAGCAGAGCGTGACCCGCACGGCCGTGCGCCTGGGCCAGTCGCAGCCGGCCATCAGCAATACGCTCAAGCGGCTGCGCGACATCACCGGCGACGCTATTTTGGTGCGCGGCAAAAACGGCATGGTGGCGACCGAGCGCGGGCGCGAACTGCTCGAGCTGGCCGAGCAGAGCCTGGCGGCGATGGACCGCATCGCCCGGCCGCCGCAGCAGTTCGACCCGGCCACCACCACGCGCACGTTCCACCTTGGTGCGCCGGATTACCTGGATGCGTTCTTCCTGCCCAATATCGTCGAGCGCATGCGCCGCCTGGCCCCGGGAGCCAAGCTGTTCGTGCATCCGATGACCTCGTCGGGCGACTTTCTCGAAGACCTGGAGCAGGGGCAACTGGACATTGTCGTGGGCAACTGGCTGTCGCCGCCCGAACACCTGCATATCTCGCCACTGTTCGACGACGAGGTGGTCTGCATGCTGGGCGGCCAGCACCCGCTCGCGCGCAAGGGGCTGACGCTGAAGCACTACCTGGAGATGCCCCATCTGGCGCCGGCGCCCTACGCATCGATGCAGCGCAGCATGATCGACCAGGCGCTCGCCGAACAGGGCTACAAGCGCAATATCCAGGTGACGCTGCCGTATTTCGGGCTGGTGCCGTATGTGCTGATGAAGACCGATATGGTGTTCACCACCGGGCGCCAGTTTGCCGCGCACTATGCGCAGTACCTGCCGATCCGGATGGTGCCTTCGCCGGTGACATTTCCACGCATGCGCTTCTACCAGCTCTGGCACGAGCGCTGCCATGCCGCGCCGGATGTGATGTGGATGCGTCGGATGATTGCCGAGGTGGCCGCCGACCTGCCGCAATTGCCGCGGCTGGAGGCGGAGGCGGGCTGAAACGAAAAGGGCAGCGCGCCGGGCTGCCCTGTCTTCGCGATAAAACGGCGTGGCCGGCTTAGTTGCTGGCTTGCGTAGCCTTGTAGTCCGGGAAGAACAGCTGCTCGCCATCCACCTTGTAGCCCGCAATGGCCTGCTGTCCTTCGGGCGAGGTAATCCATTCCACCAGTTTCATCGCGTCGGTGTAGTTGGTGCCCGCGTGCCTGGCCGGGTTGACCGCGATGATCCCGTACGGGTTGAACATCTTCGGGTCGCCCTGCACGGCGATGGCCAGCCCCGTCTTGGCGCGGTAGGCGCCGTAGGTGGCGCGGTCCGACAGCGTATAGGCGGGCATCTGGGCGGCCATGGTCAGGACCTCGCCCATGCCGAGGCCTGCATTGACGTACCAGGGCTGTCCCTTCGGCTCAACGCCGATCTGCTTCCAGTAGTCCTTTTCCATCACGTCGGTGCCGGAATTGTCGCCGCGCGAGATGAACTTGCTGCCGCTGCCCGCCAGCTTGCGGAAGCCCGCGAGCACATCCTTGCCGCCCTTGATGCCCGCCGGATCGCTGGCCGGACCTACCACGATGAAGTCGTTGTACATGACGTCGCGGCGGTTGACGCCGTAGCCGGCCGCCACGAATTCATCTTCCATCTTGCGCGCGTGCACGAGCAGCACGTCCACGTCGCCCATTTCGCCCATCTTCATGGCCTTGCCGGAGCCCACGGCGATGACCTTGATGTTCACACCTGACTTCTGCTCGAACTTCGGCAGCAGGTACTTGAGCAGGCCCGAGTTCTCCGTGCTGGTGGTCGTGGCCAGTTTGAGCTCTCCGGCCTGCGCCGCGGAAAAGGCGACCAGGAAAAGGACGCCGACTACGACGGGATGCTTCCGGAATGCAGTCCGTGACATATAGGGTTCCTTGGGTTATGTCTTTAAAAACATAATTGCCATGCCTTGGCAGGTCATGGAGAATTCACAAAACTAAATGAAAAACGGGGTGATTCATTGTGGTCGACGCCCATCCACGATGTAAATATGCAAGGCGGAACATATGACATTCCGTTTTGAGCTATTTCCAGTGATTGCGGAAGATGACAATCCGCGCGCCAATGCCAAGGTCTTCCAGTTGCTCAAGGCCGTGCGCGAGACCGGTTCGCTGCATCGCGCCGCGCGTGAGATCGGCCTGTCCTATCGCCACGCCTGGGGCGTGATGCGGACGTGGGAGGACATGTTCGGACGCCCCGTGCTTGACATGGAACGTGGCCGCGGCGCGTCGCTGACACGTTTCGGCGAACGCCTGCTGCGCGCCGAACTGCGTCTGAGAGAAACCATCGACCCGGCCGTGCAACGCGCCATGGCCGAGTTTTCCGCTGAACTTGAAGAGGCGTCCCAGCCCCAGACCTGCGTGCATTTTTCCGGCAGCCACGATCCCGCCATCGAGGTGCTATCCGGCGCCATCCGGGAACAGACGGCCGGACTCCAGATCGACACGGTGTTCTGCGGCAGTGTCGAGGGACTGATCTGTCTGCAGGAACGGCAATCGGAACTGGCCGGTTTCTATGTGTCGCCCGTGCAGACCGCGGGGTCCGTCGCGCACCTGACCCTGCGCAAGTGGCTGCGGCCCGCCTCGGTGCGCCTGCTGCGCCTGGCGTGGCGTGAACAGGGCCTGATCGTGGCGCCCGACATGGTTGGCCAGATCCATGGGTTGCGTGACCTGGTCAACACCCGGGCGCGCTTCATCAACCGGCAGCGCAGTTCCGGCACGCGCATGCTGTTTGACCAGCTCCTGGCCGCCGACGGGCTCTATCCTGATCAGATCACCGGCTACGACGAGCCGGAATTCAGCAACGAAAAGGTGGCGGAAGCCGTGCATGCCGGGCGCGCGCAGGTCGGCTTCGGGTTGCGCATGAATGCCGAGGCGCTGGGCCTGGGTTTTGTGCCGCTCACGCGCGAGGCGTACTACCTGGCGCTGCGCAAGAACGACCAGACCGCGGGCTGGATGCCAGGCCTGCTGGGTTTGCTCGCCGATCCCGCGTTCGCGCGGCGCATCGAGGCATTGCCGGGCTACGCGATGGCAGAGCCCGCCGGCATCCTCACGCCGCAGGAAGCGTTGCCGTGGTTCGGCCCCGACGGCAAGGAGGGCGGCTGATCCGCTGGCGGCCGGGCCTGATTGCAGGCGCGGGGTTCGCGCTACACTCCTTGCAGTGGCCTGAGCCATCGTTCCGCCATTGCAAGGAGCCCCATGCTGGAAACCGCCGCGCTGGCCGCAGGCATGTCCTGGGCCAGCGGCTTCCGACTCTATCTCGCAATCCTGACCGCAGGCGCGCTGTCGCGGCTGGGCTGGCTGCACCTGCCGCCGGGGTTGCACGCGCTGGAGTCATGGTGGGTGATCGGCGTGGCGGCGGTGCTCGCGCTGGCGGAGTTCATCGCCGACAAGGTCCCCGGCTTTGATTCGGTCTGGGACAGCATCCATACCTTCATCCGCATTCCTGCCGGTGCCATCCTTGCGGCGGCGGCATTCGGCCAGTTGGACCCGCAGTGGATGGTCGCGGCCGGGCTGGTCGGCGGAACCCTTGCCGGCACGGCCCACGTCGCCAAGGCCGGCACGCGCGCGCTGATCAATGTCTCGCCGGAGCCTTTCTCGAACTGGGCGGCCTCATTTACCGAGGATGTCACGGCAACCGGCAGCCTGCTGCTGGCCTTTTTCCAGCCGGTGCTGTTCCTGGTCCTGCTGGTAGTTTTCCTGGTGATTGCCGTCTGGCTGCTGCCCAAGCTCTGGCGCGGCGTGCGCCGCCTGCATGCCACCTTGCGCAACCGCACGGATAGCCCGCGACCGCCCGCAAGACGAACCTGACCGGCTGTCCGGTCCCGCGCCGCTTGATTGCCCGTCTGGCGGCGCCGTCAAAATGACTTGATCCAACATTGATGCCAACCGAACCCGCTTCCGTGCCCGACACCTCCGTTTCCGCTTCCGTTCCTCCTGAAGTGCTGCGGGGGCATCGATTCTCCGCGTGGCGACAGGCCCTGCGCATGGCGCGGCGCGACTGGCTGGCCGGCGAGCTTTACCTGCTGTTGTTTGCGCTGGTGCTGGCGGTCGCCGCGCTGACCAGCGTCGGCTTCCTGGCCGACCGCATGCGCCTGGGCCTGGAGCGCGACGCGCGGCAGATGATTGCGGCGGATGTGCTGCTGGTGTCCGACCACCCGTTCGATGCAGCGTTCGCCAACCATGCTGCCGAGACGGGGATGACGGTGGCACACACGGTAACCTTTCCGAGCATGGCGACGGCACGCCGCGCCGATGCCCCGGCCGGCGCGGAAGCGCCGAGCCAGCTCGCCGCGCTCAAGGCGGTCAGCCCTGCCTATCCGTTGCGGGGCAAGCTGAAGGTGGCCGCCGTGCCCGGCGGTCCGGAGCAGGCCGTTGAAGGCATTCCGGCGCCCGGCACGGTGTGGGTGGACGAGGCGCTGCTGGGTGCGCTGGGCGTGCGCGTGGGCGACGCGCTGCAGCTGGGAAGCCGCACGTTCCGCATCGAACGTATCGTCACGCAGGAACTCGATCGCGGCGCGGGCTTCATGAACTTCGCGCCGCGCGTGCTGATGCCGCTGTCCGATCTCGACAGCACCGGCCTGATCGGCTGGGGCAGCCGCGTGAGCTACCGCCTGCTGGTGGCGGGGCCCGACGCCGCGGGCCGTGCCTACCAGCGCTGGGCCGCGGGGGAGATCGACCGCCTCAAGCTGCGCAACACGCGCGTGGAATCGCTCGAATCGGGGCAGCCGCAGATGCGCGCGACGCTGGACCGCGCCGAGCGCTTCCTGTCGCTGGTCGCGGTGCTCTCGTCGATGATCGCCGCGGTGGCGATCGCGATGTCGGCGCGTCGTTATATGCAGCGGCATACCGACGCGTGCGCGGTCTACAAGTGCATGGGGCTGTCGCGCCGCCAGATCCTGGCGGCCTTCGGCCTGGAGTTCCTGTTGCTTGGCGCGGCCGGGGCCACGGTGGGCGTGGTGCTGGGCTATCTGGCCCACTACGGGTTGCTGATGTCGCTGGGGGGGCTGCTGCAGGTCTCGCTGCCGCAGCCGTCGTTGTTGCCGGCGATCGTGGGTGTGCTGGCCGGGCTCGTGCTGCTGGCGGGCTTTGCGCTGCCACCGTTGCTCGCGCTGACGCGCATCGCGCCGTTGCGCGTGCTGCGCCGTGACATCGGGCCGCCGCCCGTGTCGGCGTGGGCGGCTTATGCGCTGGGGCTTGGCGCCTTCGTCGCGTTGTTGCTGGTGGCGGCGCGCGACCTGCGGCTCGGGCTGACCACTGCTGGCGGGTTTGCCGCGGCTGGTGCCGTATTCGCGCTGCTGGCGCTCGGGCTGCTGATGCTGCTGTCGCGCGCGCTGCGCGGCCGGCTGTCGGGCCGGACTGCCGTGGGCTGGCGCTTTGCGCTGGCCGTGCTGGAGCGGCGCCGCGCCGTGACCGTGCTGCAGACCGTGGCGCTTGCGGTGGGCCTGATGGCGCTGCTTCTGCTCGGCATGACGCGCAACGACCTGGTCGATTCATGGCGCAACGCGACACCCGCCGACGCGCCCAACCGCTTCATCATCAACATCCAGCCGGACCAGCGCGAGCCGTTGCGCGGCATGCTGGCCACGGCCGGCATCCACGACCTGCTGTATCCCATGGTGCGCGGACGCCTGACGCAAATCGGCGCGCGCCCGATCCGTGCGGACAGCTACGCCGAAGGCCGCGCGCGCAACCTGGTGGAGCGCGAATTCAACCTGTCCTATACCGACGCGCTGCCGGAAGGCAATCAGGTGGTTGCCGGGCACTGGCTCCATGGTACCGGCGCGGGGGCATCGGTCGAGGAAGGGATCGCCAAGACCCTTGGCATCCGCCTCGGCGATACCTTGCACTTCGACGTCGCGGGCCAGAACGTACAGGCAACTGTGACCTCGCTGCGCAAGCTCGACTGGGGATCGATGCGGGTCAATTTCTTCGTGATCCTTTCGCCTTCCGCCATGCACGGGCTGCCCGAGACCTATATCACCGCCTTCCACCTGCCGGCCGCGAGCGCGGCGCTTGGCAACCGGCTGGTCGCAGCGTTTCCCAACATCACCATGGTCAACACCGACCTGATCCTGCGGCAGATCCAGGCAGTGGTGGACCAGGTCATTGCCGCCGTGGAATTCCTCTTCGTCTTCACGCTGGCGGCGGGCATCACGGTGCTGTACGCGGCACTGTCGGGCGCGCGCGACGAACGCATGCGCGATGCCGGCCTGCTCAAGGCACTGGGCGCTTCGGCCGCGCAGGTCAGGCAAACGCAGTACGCGGAATTCCTGGTGGTCGGCGGGCTGGCCGGCCTGCTGGCCAGTCTCGGTGCGATTGCGGTCGGCTGGGCGTTGTCCCAGTATGTCTTCGATTTCCCCTATCGCTTCAATCCGTGGATCGTGCCGACCGGCGTGGTTTCTGGCATGCTGTGCGCTTTTGCGGGCGGTTGGCTGGGCCTGCGCGATGTGCTGCGCCAGCCGGCGCTGGCGACATTGCGTGATGCATGATGCCCCGGCTCGCCGTCCACAGTTTGCGAGTATCTGAATGAGTACCGAACCCGAATCCACCGGCAAGGCCGGCACCGAAGTCACGGCCTTCGACCTGGTCGGCGGCGAAGCGCGCGTGCGCGAGCTGGTGGACCGCTTCTACGACCTGATGGACCTGGAACCGGAGTTCGCCGGCCTGCGCGCGATCCATCCGCCTTCGCTCGACGGGTCGCGCGACAAGCTGTTCTGGTTCCTGTGCGGCTGGCTGGGCGGCCCAAATCATTTCATCGAGCGCTTCGGCCATCCGCGCCTGCGCGCGCGCCATATGCCGTTTGAAATCGGCGTCAGCGAGCGTGACCAGTGGATGCGTTGCATGGCGCTGGCGATGCAGGACATCGGACTGTCCGAGGACCTGCAACTGCGCCTGATGCAGGCCTTCTTCCAGACCGCTGACTGGATGCGCAACGTGGCCCGCTGAAGCGGCCCGGATCGCTTCGAGAATCTTTTCTAGAAAGGGGTAGGGCGATGCAAGACAAGTTGCCTGAAGCCGCCCACGAACTGCTGGAGTTCTGGTTCGGCCACCACGGCTCGCCGGTCTGGAACACCGAGCGGCGGGAATGGTTCACCAAGTCCGCCGCGTTCGACGACGTGATCCGCTCACGCTTCCTGACGTTGTGGGAGACGGCGCACTCCGGCGACCCCGACGACGGCGAGGACTGGTGCGCCACGCATGAAGGCGCCTGCGCCCGCGTGGTGTTGCTCGACCAGTTCCCGCGCAACCTGTTCCGCAACGACCCGCGCAGCTTTGCGACCGATGCCCAGGCACTGGCGCTGGCGCGGCGCATGGTCGAGGGCGGGATGGACCGTGAATTGCCGACCGGCTTTCACCGCATGTTCTGCTACCTGCCGTTCGAGCACTCGGAGTCGCTGCAGGACCAGGACGAAAGCGTCCGGCTGACGACGCAGCTGCGTGAAGAGACTGCCGGGAAGGTGGATGTGGTGGAGTGGGCGGAAAAGCATCGCGTGATCATCGCGCGCTTCGGGCGTTTTCCGCACCGCAATGCCATCCTGGGCCGGCAGAGCACGCCGGAGGAACTGGCTTTCCTCAAGGAGCCGGGCTCGCGGTTCTGATGTCGCGGCCTGCCCGGCACCGGGCCCTGCGTCAGGTTTCGTCGCGGCGTTCCTGCCACTTGTCGACGATCTCGCGCGGGGCGTTGCCCAGCTTGCCCAGCAGCGCTGCCGGCGTGTCGGCTACATGCAGCAGGTCGGCATGAACCTGCTTGAGGAATCCTTCCTGCACCGCGTGCGACAGGAATCCCAGCATGCCGTCATAGAAGCCCGCCACGTTGAGCAGCCCGACCGGCTTGGCATGGTAGCCGAGCTGTAGCCACGTGAAGGTCTCGAACAGCTCCTCGAACGTGCCCACGCCGCCGGGCATGGCGATAAAGGCATCGGCGCGGTCGGCCATCATCTGCTTGCGTTCGTGCATATTGCGCACCACGTGCAGTTCGGTCAGGCCGCGGTGGCCCACTTCCTTCTGCATCAGCGCGTCGGGGATGATGCCGATCGCGGTGCCGCCTTGATCCAGTACGGCATCGGCAACGATGCCCATCAGTCCGACCTTGCCGCCGCCATAGACCAGCGACATGTCGTTTTCCACCAGCGCCTTGCCGAGCGCTCGGGCGGCCTGGGCATACTCGGGGCGGGTGCCGGGGCTGGAGCCGCAATACACGCAAACGGATTTCACTTCTTGTCCTTGTCTGACGGGTTTTCCTGGGGCGCGCCGGACGCGGCGTATTCGCGCGCGCGCTGCTCGAACGCCTCGCGCGCGCGGCCGCGCAGGTACGGCGCCAGGATCGAAAAAATGTGATAGCTGGAGCCGTGCAGGTAGCCGCGGATCTGCGCGGGGTCGTTGTACTGGCGCGGATGCTGCACGAACTGGAACGACAGCCAGTAAGTGGCGAGCACGACCATGTTGGTGCAGATCGC
The DNA here is from genome assembly GCF_057073755.1 of Cupriavidus sp. C3SS-1. Classification (NCBI taxonomy): domain Bacteria; kingdom Pseudomonadati; phylum Pseudomonadota; class Betaproteobacteria; order Burkholderiales; family Burkholderiaceae; genus Cupriavidus; species Cupriavidus sp. C3SS-1. Next base: position 1,060,034 of record NZ_CP172699.1, read on the forward strand.
TTCGACCTGCTCCGGGGTCGCTTCCATCTCGCCATCTTCGATGAACTGGGTGCAGATCTCCAGCGCAAAGCGTTTCTTCTGCCCGACGATGCGCTTGAAGTTGGTCTCCAGCATGCGGTTGCGAGCCAGCAGGTCGTTGATGTCCCGGTACAGGAAACGGTAGTTCCACAGGAACTCCGACATGTACTGGAGGTAGCCCCAACTCTCGTCAAGCGTGGCCTTGTGGTCCTCGGGCAGCTTCAGGCGCCGTTCCATCTCCTGCTCGAAGCGCACGAAGATGGAATTGATGATGTCGTCCTTGTTGCGGAAGTGGTAGTAGAGATTGCCGGGGCTGATCTCCATGGCGTCCGCAATGGTGGTGGTGGTGACGTTGGGTTCGCCGACTTCGTTGAACAGGCGCAGCGAGACGTCGAGGATGCGGTCCCTGGTGCGGCGGGGACCGGTTTGCGGTTTGGGTTCCATGGGCGTCCGGGCGATCGGTGAATCGGGGCAGGGTAGCGATTATAAGCAATCGGCCCGGCCTGCCTTCGCCCTTGCGGCATCCCGCGCGGCGGCTCAGCCTGCCAGCTGTCGCAACCAGTGCACGACGTGCGGCCCGGCAATCGCGATCCACGTGCCGCCGCAGAGAATCAGCGCCAGCATGACCGCGGCGCTGCCGAAATCCTTGGCGCGCTTGGACAGGCTGTGGCGCTCCAGCGAGATGCGGTCGATCGCCGCCTCGACGCTCGAGTTCAGCAGTTCCACCATCAGCACCACCAGCAACGTGCCCAGCAGCATGATGCGCTCGACCGTGCCGACCGGCAGCACGAAAGCGCACGGCGCCAGGATCGCCACCAGCGTCAGCTCCTGGCGGAACGCGCTTTCCTCGAGTACGGCGTAGCGCAGCCCGGAAAAGGAATTGATCGCGGCATGCCAGGCACGGGCCAGGCCGCGGTTGCCCTTGTGCGGGTTCTGCTCGATCGAGTAATCACTGCTGGGCGGGCGAGGTGCCTGCCCCCGCAGCGACGGGTCGGACGGCAGCGGCTGAGGTGGTTTCGGCATGGGTCTGTGGGGCGGGTTGGACAGGCACATCGTCCGCGCTGCCGGTACTCCCGCCGGCCGAAAGCGGACGCAGGTGCGCCAGGAACTGCTCGGACGCGGCACGCCACGAGAACCGCTCGGCATGCGCGCGGGCGGACGCGCGGTCGATGCGCAGCGCTTCCAGGCAGGCTTCGCGCAAGTCTTCGTGCATCACGCCGGCCGGGCTCTCGCCAAGCACGTCGATCGGGCCGGTCACGGGATAGGCCGCCACCGGCAGGCCGCTGGCCAGCGCTTCGAGCAGCACCAGTCCGAAGGTATCGGTGCGGCTGGGAAACACGAACACGTCAGCCGAAGCATACACCCTGGCCAATTCTGGCTGGCTCAGCACGCCGAGGTAGTTGGCTCCCGGATACCGCGCGCGCAGCGAGCCCAGCGCGGGCCCGTCGCCCACCACCCATTTGGAGCCCGGCAGGTCCAGCGCCAGGAAGGCCTCCACGTTCTTTTCCACGGCCACGCGGCCGACATAGAGGAAGATCGGATGCGCGGTGTTGAGCACGTTGACACGCTGCGTCTTGAACACCTCCAGGTCCACGCCGCGGGTCCACAGCACGCAGTGTCCGATGCCGTAGCGCCGCAGATCGTCCAGCACCACGGGCGTCGGCGCCATCACGGCCTGCGCGGGGCCGTGGAACCAGCGCAGGAAGCGGTACGTCCACGACAGCGGAATGCCGAAGCGGGCCTGCACGTACTCCGGGAAGCGCGTGTGGTAGGCCGTCGTGTACGGCATTTCGCGGCGCAGCGCGTAGCGGCGCGCGGCCATGCCGAGCGGGCCCTCGGTGGCGATATGCAGGGCGTCCGGCGCAAAGTCGCGGATGCGCTGCGCCACGCGCGCCGACGGCAGCAGCGACAGGCGGATCTCGGGATAAGTCGGACACGGCACTGTGCGGAATTCCAGTGGCGTGATCATGTCCACCGTGTGGCCCATGGCCTCCAGCTCGCGGCGGGTCGACTTGAGCGTGCGCACCACGCCATTGACCTGCGGTTCCCAGGCATCGGTGACGATCAGGATCTTCATGCGGACTCCTCGATGGTGTGGCCGCGTTCTTGAAAAATCGGGGGATCGGGCCGGCGGTTTAGCCCGTGATGGCGGCCGCGCGACGGCGCTTGCGCGGCATGGCTTGCGGCGCGTCGAGCAGCGTGGTCCAGTAGACGATCTTGAGCTCGCCTTCCATGGTTTCGACCAGCGCCGACAGGCTTTCGACCCAGTCGCCGTCGTTGCAGTAGAGCTGGCCGTTCACGTCGCGGATCTCGGCCTTGTGGATATGGCCGCAGACCACGCCGTCGCAGCCGCGCCGGCGCGCCTCGTCGACCATCGCGTGTTCGAACGAGCTGATGTAGTTCACCGCGTTCTTGACCTGGTGCTTCAGGTACTGCGACAGCGACCAGTACGGGAAGCCGAGCCGTGCGCGGATGCGGTTGAAGTGGCGGTTCATCGCCAGGATCACCGTGTACAGCGAATCGCCGAGGTACGCGAGCCAGCGCGCGTGCTGCACTACGCCGTCGAACAGGTCGCCGTGCACGACCCACAGGCGCTTGCCGGTAGCCGTCACGTGGACGGCGTCTTCGCGCACCGTGATGTCGCCGAACGCCAGGCCGTCGAACTGCCGGGCGACTTCGTCGTGATTGCCGGGGACGTAGATGACCTCGGTGCCCTTGCGCGCCTTGCGCAGCAGCTTCTGCACCACGTCGTTGTGGCTCTGCGGCCAGTACCAGCCGCGCCGGAGCTGCCACCCGTCGATGATGTCGCCGACCAGGTAGAGCCGTTCGGATTCGTTGTGCTTGAGGAAATCGAGCAGGTAGTCGGCCTGGCAGCCGGCGGTGCCCAGGTGGATGTCGGACAGCCAGATCGCGCGGTACTGCTGGATCGGGTGCGGCTCGGGCGGGAAATGCTGGCTGGCATCGGACGGCGGTGCCAGCGCCGGCAGGGCGGGGGGCTCGGCCGGCGGCGGCACGAAGGCCGCGAGCGCGGCGATGCGCGACAGGACCTGCGAGAGTTCGGGATCAGGGCTGCCACGCAGCCTGTGCGAGACTCCCGACAGAATTCCGAGTGCAGACCGGATTGCTTGAACCATGGCGGCCCCGATGACGGCGATGGCTGCATTCAGCCAGTACGCCGTGACGGAGCGGTGACGGAAACATGAATGACATATGAAACGTTGCCGCCATCCGACAGCGCCGCGCGGAGGCGTCAGGGTGCTGCCGTGCGCAACGAGGCCAGTGCGTCGAGCACCGCCGTGATGGCGCGCGGATCGCGCAGCAGCGATACATGGCCGATGCCCGTCAGCGTCTTGTTCTGCGCGCCGTCCAGCCAGCTGGTGCAAGGCGGGCCGGCGATGGAATCGTGCCAGCTGAAGATCGACACGAGGCGCGCGCGCAAGCCGGGTGCCTGGGCTTCGATCCGGGCCAGCGCCCTCAGCCAGGGGCTGCCGCAGCGCATCTGCCAACTGTTGCGGCCGGCGCCGAAGCGGGCCAGCGCGCAGCCGTGGTGCGGGGTGCCAAGCGTGACGACCCCGGCGCAAAGGTTCTCGCCGGAGCGCGCCAGTGCCGCCCGCGCGACCAGCCCGCCCATGCTATGGCAGACCAGCAGCGGGGGCTGGCCCGTACGCGCATTGACCTGGCCGACATGCCGGCGCAGGGCGTCGGCATAGTCGTCGAGATCGCCCAGAACTGGCTCGAGGTCGATGGCTTCGCAGGGATAGCCGGATGCCGCCAGCGCGGGTTGCAGGTCCAGCCAGACGGCATGATTGCAAGCGTAGCCATGCACCAGCAGCACGGTAGGCATCGGGCGGGTGGCAAACGTTTCCGCGGGCTGCGCGTATCGGCGGTGAGAGCAGAACGGCTGCAGCCAGTTGAACATGCGGAAGACCGCAATGTACTCATTGGCGAAGCACCGGACAGCCTCGAGGGGCCGCAGCGGAAACCTGCCGCTGGCAAGCCCGGCCGGCGCGGCAGGAGGGCGCTGGTGGCGCGCCACGCCGGTGCCGCGCAGCGTCATGGCGAAGGCCAGTCCGATGCCCAAGGCCAGTCCGGCCAGTACTGCCGCGATACCGGCGAGCAGTGCCGCCGGCCAGTTCCAGCCAGCGTATTGCGTCAGTAGCCAGCCGATTCCGGCCGCAGTGGCCGCCTGCAGCGTTACCGCCACGCGGCGCGCGCCGGCGGCGCTCAGGGTCATGGGCGCGGTGGCCGCAGGTCGGTCACGCGCGTTCGCGCCAGGCGGTCGTGCAGGAACTGGCGGCGCGGATCGAGCAAGGCCAGCAGGATCCACACGAAGAGCCCGCCGCAGAGCACGCCGACGAACGGGCCTTTCACCAGGCCGAGCCAATGCCCGAGCGCTGCCGAAGGCGGCAGCCACAGCCACGCCAGCACATAGCGCAGGGCGGCCTGCGGCCAGCGCGGCGGCTCACCCTGGGCGGTCTCGATCCGCATGCGCCAGGTCTGCATGGCCAGGGTTTGGCCGCTGCGCTGCCAGAACCAGGTGAAATAGAGTCCCATGACCACAAAGCTCCAACCCTGGATGGCATAGGGGCTGTCCAGCCCAAGCTGCTGCAGCATCGGGCGGGCTAGCAGGAATAACGCCGTCGAGGCGCTCAACACGCCGAACAGCAGTACGCCCTCGTACAGCATGCAGGCGATGCGTCGACGCAGCGGCGGGGCGGACGGATGCGAGGAGACGGCGGGCGACGGAGCGAGGGTGGCGGCAGGCATGGCACGGAATCGGATGACCTTGGACAAGCGTTCCGGCGTGACCGGGCCTGGCCCGGGCATGGGCGGAATCCGGCGATTATGCCAAATGGCCGTCCGTGGGACGCTTTACTGCCGGATTGTGCTGTCGGCCTGGGTGGCGGCAGCGGCTTCGGACCCGCCTTCCGGTGCGGACGCGGGGGCTGCCGGAGCGTTTGCCGGCGGCGTTGCCGCCGCCGGGGCGGCCGGTGCGTCGGCGGTGCCGGCCCTGGCAGCCGCCGCCGAGGCCGGCTTTGCCGTCAGTGCCGCAGCCTTCTTGTCCTGGCGAATCTGGTGGCTGGTGTCGCTGGGCAGGCGTTTGCCGCTGGGCAGCGCACTGACCGCGCCGGGCCTGCGCGGCACGCGCTCGGCGGCCGCCAGCTTCTTCTTCTGCTCTTCGGGCAACTGCTGGTACTTGTCCCAGGCCTCGGCTTTCTTCTCCGCCGGCAGGGCTCGCGTGATCTGGTAGTTTTCGCGCGCCAGGCGGCGTTGCTGCGGCGTCATCTTGACCCACTCGGCCATCCGCGTCTGCAGCCGTGCCTGTTCATCCGGCGAAAATCTCGGATAGCGTTCGGCAATACGCAGCCACTTGCGCCGGTTGAGTTCGGGCAGCGTGTCCCACAGCGGCTGCAGCGGCCCCAGGATGCGCTGCTGGACCGGCGTCAGTTCCGACCAGGCCGGGCGTGCATTGACAGCCGGGGTGGCCTGCGGCGCCGACACCGGGCCCTGCGCATAGGCGGCGGGCGGTGTCAGGCACCAGACGGCGGCGGCACAGAAACCCGACAGCAGCAGGGTTTCCAGCCGGCGGCGGATTGCGTCGGGGCGGGAAGTCGCACGGGCCATGTCTATTGCCCGCGCTTCAGGAACACGTGGAAGCCCTGGTCGGCGTATGCCGTGGGGGGAAGGTCGTCGAGCAGCATGGCGGCATCGATGTCCGCCAGTTCCTCGACACGCTTCTGTTGCTGCCAGTGATAGATGCCGATCAGGCCGGCGCCGAGCGCGACCAGGGCCCAGACCAGCGCCCCCCGCTTCAGCCAACTGCCGACCCGGTGCAAGGCAGAATCGTCTTCGTCGTCGAACGATGGCGCGTGATGGCCGGTCGGCATGGCGAATTGCGGTGCGCGCACCGGCGCCTCGGCCTTCTTGTGGGCCAGCGCCATACGGCGCGCAGCCGCCAGCCGCTCGCTCACATCGGCCGGCAAATTGTCGGCCGATGCGTCAAGTGCAGCGCGAACCTCATGCGCGAAGCGTAGTTCCTGAATTTCTCTGTCGTTTCTGCTCATAGTCGAACCCCCCGTGCGCGCAATGCTTGCGCCAGGGTATGCGTGGCACGGGAACAGTGCGTCTTGACGCTGCCTTCTGAGCACCCCATGACCGCGGCGGTTTCGGCGACGTCCATATCCTCCCAGTAACGCATCAGGAATGCCTCGCGTTGACGCGTGGGCAGACGCTGGATTTCCTGCTCGATGATATGCATCACCTGTGCCCGCTCGACCTTGTCGGCGCTGCTCTCGGCCAGCTCTGATCCGGGCTGGGCTTCGAGTGTATCGAGCAGGTCGTTGTCGTCGCCGTCGCGTTCGTCGCGCAGGCTCGAGAAGAGCGACACCCAGGTATTGCGCACCTTCTGGCGGCGGAAATGGTCGTGGATCGTGTTCTGCAGAATGCGCTGGAACAGCGGGGGCAATTCCGCGGCGCTCTTGTCGCCGTATTTTTCCGCCAGCTTGATCATGGCGTCCTGGACGATGTCCAGCGCCGCTTCGTCGTCGCGCACGGCAAAGACCGCCTGCTTGAAGGCGCGCCGCTCGACGCTGGCGAGAAAGTCGGACAGTTCCTGGTCGGTAGCCATGCAGGCGGGTGAAAACGATATCTCTGTGCTGGCGGATGTGCTGCGAACGGCTCGCGGCGTAGCCGGAGTGGTGCGATGCTAGCAAAAAACAAGTGGCCATGACCACTTCTGTATTGTCCCTAATACAAGAACCCGTCTGCAAAATGGCGGCGGGGCGACACGAAAAGATCGTAGACCGCGCTGATGCATTGCAGTATCATCGACGGTTCACACGACATCAGTGGTTGTCTCATCCGGCCGCTTATGAGGCGGTCTTCCATGCAGACGCGCACCGCTTGAACCCGTGCCACAAGCCCGGCAGAGAGCATCCAAACAATTTTTTGCCGAAAATTGCAAAGGACTGAAATGAACATGCCCAGCGCGGAATTCTCCCACGCAGACAGCAATTCATCTGCCGCACCCGAAATGATCGGTGCGGAAATTCTCGTTCACGCACTAGCCGAAGAAGGCGTTGAGTACGTCTGGGGTTATCCCGGCGGCGCAGTGCTGTATATCTACGACGAGCTTCACAAGCAAACGAAATTCGAGCACATCCTGGTGCGCCACGAGCAGGCCGCGGTCCATGCCGCAGACGGCTACGCGCGGGCAACCGGCAAGGTGGGCGTCGCCCTGGTGACCTCCGGTCCCGGCGTGACCAATGCCGTCACGGGCATTGCCACCGCGTATCTCGACTCGATCCCGATGGTGGTGATCACCGGCAACGTGCCGACCCACGCGATCGGCCAGGATGCCTTCCAGGAATGCGATACCGTCGGGATCACCCGGCCGATCGTCAAGCACAACTTCCTCGTGAAGGACGTGCGCGACCTCGCATCGACCATCAAGAAGGCTTTCTATATTGCCTCCACCGGCCGTCCGGGCCCGGTGGTCGTGGACATCCCCAAGGATGTCTCCCGGAACACCTGCAAGTACGAGTACCCCAAGTCGATCGACATGCGCTCGTACAGCCCGGTGAACAAGGGGCATTCGGGCCAGATCCGCAAGGCCGTCGCGCTGCTGCAGGGCGCAGAGCGTCCGTACATCTACGCCGGCGGCGGCGTGGTGCTGGCCAATGCCAGCGAGGAACTGCGCCAGCTGGCTGCTCTCACGGGCCACCCGGTCACCAACACGCTGATGGCCCTGGGCGCGTTCCCGGGCAGCAGCAAGCAGTTCGTCGGCATGCTGGGCATGCACGGCACGTATGAAGCCAATATGGCCATGCAGGATTGTGACGTGCTGATTGCCATTGGCGCGCGTTTCGATGACCGCGTGATCGGCAATCCGGGACACTTCGCCTCGCAGGCGCGCAAGATCATCCATATCGACATCGACCCGTCGTCGATCTCGAAGCGCGTGAAGGTGGACATCCCCATCGTTGGCAACGTCAAGGACGTGCTGCAGGAACTGATTGCCCAGCTCCAGGCCAGCGACGTCAAGCCCAAGCGCGAGGCCCTGGCCAAGTGGTGGGAGCGCATCGAGCAATGGCGTTCGGTGGACTGCCTCAAATACGACCGCAGCTCCGAGATCATCAAGCCGCAGTACGTGGTCGAGAAGATCTGGGAACTGACCAAGGGCGATGCCTTCATCTGCTCCGACGTCGGCCAGCACCAGATGTGGGCCGCGCAGTTCTACAAGTTCAACGAGCCGCGCCGCTGGATCAACTCCGGTGGCCTGGGCACGATGGGCGTGGGCTTGCCGTACGCCATGGGCATCAAGAAGGCGTTCCCGGAGAAGGAAGTCGTCACCATCACCGGTGAGGGCTCGATCCAGATGTGTATCCAGGAATTGTCGACCTGCCTGCAGTACGACACCCCGGTCAAGATCTGCTCGCTCAACAACGGCTACCTGGGCATGGTGCGCCAATGGCAGGAAATCGAGTACGACAACCGCTACTCGCATTCCTACATGGATGCACTGCCTGACTTCGTGAAACTGGCCGAGGCCTATGGCCATATCGGCATGCGCGTGGAAAAGACGTCCGACGTCGAGCCGGCGCTGCGCGAGGCCTTCCGCCTGAAGGACCGAACCGTGTTCCTGGACTTCCAGACCGATCCCACCGAAAACGTCTGGCCGATGGTCCAGGCGGGCAAGGGCATTTCCGAAATGCTGCTCGGCGCGGAGGACCTGTAATGCGACACATCATTTCGGTCCTGCTGGAAAACGAACCGGGCGCGCTGTCGCGCGTGGTCGGCCTGTTCTCGGCCCGCGGCTACAACATCGAGACGCTGACGGTGGCACCCACCGAAGACGCATCGCTGTCGCGCATGACGATCGTCACGACTGGTTCGGATGACGTGATCGAACAGATCACCAAGCACCTGAACCGCCTCGTGGAAGTGGTGAAGGTGGTCGACCTGACCGAAGGCGCGCACATCGAACGCGAGCTGATGCTCGTGAAAGTGCGCGCGGTCGGCAAGGAGCGCGAGGAAATGAAGCGCACCGCCGACATCTTCCGTGGCCGCATCATCGACGTTACCGAGAAGACTTACACCATCGAGCTGACCGGCGCCGGCGTCAAGCTCGATGCGTTTCTCGATGCCATCGACCGCACCGCCATCCTCGAGACCGTCCGTACCGGCGGCTCGGGCATTGGCCGCGGCGAGCGCATCCTGAAGGTCTGAACGGACGTCCCGCACGCACGCTGAAAGTTTTCGCAGTATCCCCCCGGGCGGCGCGATCCGGACGCACACGATGCGCCTGATGATGCCGCCTCCTCATACAAAGATAGAGACTGAAGGAATTATCATGAAAGTGTTTTACGACAAGGACGCCGACCTCTCCCTCATCAAGGGCAAGAACGTCACCATCATCGGCTACGGCTCGCAAGGCCATGCCCACGCGCTGAACCTGAAGGATTCGGGCGTGAACGTGACGGTCGGCCTGCGCAAGAGCGGCGCGTCGTGGAACAAGGCCGTCAACGCCGGCCTGCAGGTGAAGGAAGTGGCCGAGGCCGTGAAGGGCGCCGACGTGGTCATGATCCTGCTGCCGGACGAGCAGATCGCCGACGTGTACAAGAACGAAGTGCACGCCAACATCAAGGAAGGCGCCGCGCTGGCCTTCGCCCACGGCTTCAACGTGCACTACGGTGCCGTGGTGCCGCGCGCCGACCTGGACGTGATCATGATCGCGCCGAAGGCCCCGGGCCACACCGTGCGTGCCACGTACAGCCAGGGTGGCGGCGTGCCGCACCTGATCGCCGTGCACCAGGACAAGTCCGGCGCCGCCCGTGACATCGCCCTGTCATACGCCACCGCCAATGGCGGCGGCCGTGCCGGCATCATCGAGACCAACTTCCGCGAAGAAACCGAAACCGACCTGTTCGGCGAACAAGCCGTGCTGTGCGGCGGTACCGTCGAGCTGATCAAGGCAGGCTTCGAAACGCTGGTGGAAGCCGGCTACGCGCCGGAAATGGCCTACTTCGAGTGCCTGCACGAGCTGAAGCTGATCGTCGACCTGATCTACGAAGGCGGCATCGCCAACATGAACTACTCGATCTCGAACAACGCCGAATACGGCGAATACGTCACTGGCCCGCGCGTCGTGACCGAAGAGACCAAGAAGGCCATGAAGCAGTGCCTGAAGGACATCCAGACCGGCGAGTACGCCAAGAGCTTCCTGCTGGAAAACAAGGCTGGCGCCCCGACCCTGTCGTCGCGCCGCCGCCTGAACGCCGAGCACCAGATCGAAGTGGTTGGCGAAAAGCTGCGCGCAATGATGCCGTGGATCGCCAAGAACAAGATGGTCGATCAGTCGAAGAACTAAGCTGCCTGCCAGCCTGAAGACCGTGCCGCCCGATGGCTGGCGCGGTCACAGCCGTTCAGTGTCTCGTGGATGCCTTCTATAGTGGGAAGGGATTCACGGGGCCTGAACGGCTTTTTGTTATCCTTGTCAGACTATGGGCGGAGCGTGCCTTATCCTGCTCTGCTTCGGTGCCGTCGGGCCCGCCAGTGGCCGCGTCTGCCGCAGTTTAGTGCGCGATCGTGCCTTTTCTTTTCCATCAAACAAGCACTGCATGAACTATCCTCATCCGCTGATCGCCCGTGAAGGCTGGCCATTCCTGGCCGGCGCCTTTCTTATCTCGCTGCTGGTCCATGCCAGCGCGGGTTTCTGGTGGGCATTGCCGTTGTGGATCATCACGCTGTTCGTGCTCCAGTTCTTCCGTGATCCGCCGCGCCCGATTCCCGCGCAACCGAATGCCGTGCTGGCACCCGCCGACGGGCGCATCGTCTCGGTGGAAAAGGTCCAGGACCCGTATGCCGGCCGTGAAGCGCTGAAGATCAGCGTGTTCATGAACGTGTTCAACGTGCATTCGAACCGCGCTTCGGTTGACGGTCAGGTCGAAAAGCTCGAATACTTTCCGGGCAAGTTTGTCAACGCCGACCTGGACAAGGCATCGACAGAGAACGAACGCAATGCGCTGGTGATCCGCCGCGCCGTCGATGGCCAGATCGTGACACTGGTGCAGGTGGCAGGCCTCGTGGCACGCCGCATCCTGTGCTACACCCGCGTCGGCGAAAGCCTGTCGCGCGGCCAGCGCTATGGGTTTATCCGTTTCGGTTCCCGCGTGGACGTCTACCTGCCGCTGAATGCGCGACCGCGTGTCACCATCGGTGAAAAGGTCTCGGCATCGTCGACGATCCTCGCCGAGCTGGATGAACTGAAGTAAGCGACAACCAGACAGGAGCGCTGTAATGGTTGCCTTCCATCGACGCAACAAGCGGAACACCAATGGCAACGTGACGCACCTGCGTCCGTTCCGCCACAACCAGCTGCGCGGCGCGGATGAGCTGGACGACGATGTCGCGGATGACCAGGACATCATCTACGAGCGTCCGCGCCGCCGCGGTATCTACCTGCTGCCGAATGCGTTCACCACGGCAGCGCTGTTCGCCGGCTTCTTTGCCATCGTGCAGGCCATGAACATGCGCTTCGACGTGGCGGCCATTGCGATCTTCGCCGCGATGGTGCTCGATGGCATGGACGGGCGCGTGGCGCGCATCACCAACACGCAAAGCGCGTTCGGCGAACAGTACGATTCGCTCTCGGACATGACCTCGTTCGGCGTGGCGCCAGCCCTGGTGATGTACGAATGGATCCTCCATGACCTCGGCAAATGGGGCTGGATCGCGGCCTTTGTCTATTGCACGTGCGCAGCCCTGCGGCTGGCGCGCTTCAATGCCAATATCGGCGTGGTCGACAAGCGCTTCTTCCAGGGGCTGCCGAGTCCGGCGGCCGCGGCGCTGGTCGCCGGTTTTGTCTGGCTGGTGATCGACAACAAGCTGCCGGTCAAGGAACTGTGGATGCCGTGGGTGGCGTTCGGCATCACGTTGTATGCCGGGCTGTCGATGGTGTCGAATGCGCCGTTCTACAGCGGCAAGGCGCTCGATGTCCGCTACCGCGTGCCGTTCGGCATGATGGTGCTGGTACTGGTGCTCTTCGTGCTCGTGTCGACCGATCCGCCGGTCGCCCTGTTTGCACTGTTTGTCGCCTATGCGATTTCCGGCTACGTACTGTGGGCCTGGCGCGGCATTCACGGCCAGCCCGGGGTGGCCAGGCGGGCGCGCGATAGCGGCAATCACTAGTTGATGCGAAGGGGAAGGGCGCTGCGGCGCCCTTCGTGCTTTGCAGCGGGACGCTTCACCACGGGTTCCGCTTTGCCATGGCAGCCACCATGGCATGGATTCTGTGTTTCCACTCACCGTCAGGAGGATGTCATGGGCATGTTCGACTTCATCAAGGAAGCGGGGGAAAAGCTGTTCGGCACCGGCGAGGCCAAGGCCGCGCAGGCCGCCGCGACGGCCGACGCATCGGCCGAGAACGTGGATGCGGCCAACCGCGCTGCCGGCGATGCCATCGAGGCGTACATCAAGCAGATGGGTCTCGATGCCACGGGCCTGATGGTGCAGGTGGATGGCTCCCAGGGGCTGGTGACCGTTTTCGGCGTGGCGCCCGACCAGGCTACGCGGGAAAAGATCGTCCTGTGCTGCGGTAACGTTCAAGGCGTGGACAAGGTCGAGGACAAGATGTCGGTCAACGTCGAGTCGTCCGAGTCGCAGTGGCACACCGTGGTCAAGGGCGACACGCTGTGGGCGATCTCGCAGGCGGCCTACGGCAACGGCGCCGAGTACAACCGCATCTTCGAGGCCAACAAGCCAATGCTGTCTCACCCCGACAAGATCTACCCGGGCCAGAAACTGCGGATTCCTCCGAAGGGCTGAGACCGGCGCCGACCTTGCCCGTGATTACCCGTCTTGCATGGGCGCGGCAACTCCGCTATATTCCTTGCCATGATTTCGCGCCAAGCCCTACTCGCCCGCACCACCCTAGGTGGCCTACTAGGCCATCAGGTCGGGACGCGCGTGCGCTAAGGCTACCCATACCTTAGCGCGGAATCACCAAGGAATTTTCCAACGCCCCGGCCTGCATCGATGCACGCCGGGGCGTTTTGCATTCCCGCATCAGGGATGCGCGAAACAGGCGATACCCGGCGGCACGATGGCGGGGACCGCACACGATAAAGCCCAGGAGCTCCAATGTCTGACAAACTCATCATTTTCGACACCACCTTGCGCGATGGCGAGCAGTCGCCCGGCGCCTCGATGACGCGCGAGGAAAAGATCCGCATTGCGAAGCAGCTGGAGCGGCTGAAGGTCGACGTGATCGAGGCTGGCTTCGCGGCAAGCTCCAACGGCGACTTCGAAGCCATCCGTTCGATTGCCCAGGTCGTCAAGGATTCGACCATCTGCTCGCTGGCCCGCGCCAACGACAAGGACATCGCCCGCGCTGCCGAAGCGCTGAAGCCGGCCAATTCGTTCCGTATCCACACGTTCATCGCCACCTCGGCGCTGCACATGGAAAAGAAGCTGCGCATGACGCCTGACCAGGTGTATGAGCAGGCCCGCCTGGCCGTGCGCTTTGCGCGCCAGTTCACGGACGATATCGAGTTCTCGCCGGAAGACGGCAGCCGCTCGGACATGGATTTCCTGTGCCGCGTGCTCGAAGGCGTGATTGCCGAAGGGGCGACCACCATCAACCTGCCGGATACCGTGGGTTATGCCGTGCCGGAAGGCTATGCCGGCCTGATCCGTTCGGTGCGCGAGCGTATCCCCAACTCCGACAAGGCCGTGTGGTCGGTCCATTGCCACAATGACCTCGGCATGGCGGTGGCGAACTCGCTGGCAGCCGTGAAGCTCGGCGGCGCCCGCCAGATCGAGTGCACGATCAACGGCCTGGGCGAGCGTGCCGGCAATACCAGTCTCGAAGAAGTCGTGATGGCCGTGAAGACGCGCCGCGATTACTTCAATCTCGACGTCGGCGTCGATACCTCGCAGATCGTGCCGGCCTCGAAGCTGGTGTCGCAGATCACCGGCTTCGTGGTCCAGCCGAACAAGGCCGTGGTCGGCGCCAATGCGTTCGCGCATGCCTCGGGCATCCACCAGGACGGCGTGCTGAAGGCGCGCGACACCTACGAGATCATGCGTGCGGAAGATGTGGGCTGGACCGCCAACAAGATCGTGCTGGGCAAGCTGTCGGGCCGCAACGCGTTCAAGCAACGCCTGCAGGAGCTGGGTGTCGAGCTCGAAAGCGAAGCCGAGGTCAATGCCGCCTTCGGCCGCTTCAAGGAACTGGCCGACCAGAAGGCCGAGATCTTCGACGAAGACATCATGGCCATCGTCTCGAACGAGGCGCAGCATGACGCCAACGAACACTATCGCTTCATCTCGCTGTCGCAGCGCTCGGAAACGGGGGAGCGTCCGCGTGCCCGCGTGGTGTTCAACATGGATGGCCAGGAGCACGCCGGCGAAGGCGAGGGCAATGGTCCGGTTGATGCCACGCTGCACGCGATCGAATCGCAGGTGAACAGCGGCGCCGAGATGGTGCTGTACTCGGTGAACGCCATCACCGGCGGTACCGAGGCGCAGGGCGAGGTGACGGTGCGTCTGTCCAAGGCCGGCCGTATTGTCAACGGTGTCGGTACCGACCCGGATATCGTGGCGGCATCGGCCAAGGCCTACCTGGCCGCGCTGAACAAGCTGCACGACAAGGCCGTCCAGAAGATCAACCCGCAGATCTGATTTTCAGACCCGCATCCTGGCGCCGTTCCTACCCGGAGCAGCGCCGGGGGCGAAGGGCCTACCGGCCCTGAACGCCCGAACCAGCCCGCCGGCCATCAAGCATGGTCCGCGGGCTGTTTTCATGGGGTGGCGCAAGCGTAGGGTCAGACTTCGCGCCACATGGGCCGAAGATACTGATCGTTGCTGAGAACATTCGACAAATCCGCGCATCGGCTCCGCATTTCGGCTGGGAACGGCGCGGCATTCTGATTTGCCGCGGCGCGGGCGCTGCCTTACCATGCGCCCTTTCGTGGAGGCATGGCATGTGGAAACAGGCGAAGGGTTGGCTGGCAGTTGGCCTCATGTGGTTGGCAGCGGGAGCCCAGGCGCAGGAGCCGATCCGGCTCGGCATGATCGACGGGCTGTCCGGGCCGTTCGCCAATGCCGGCGATGCCGTGGTCCGGAACCTGCGCATCGCGATCGAGCGGATCAATGCGCGGGGCGGCGTGAAGACGGCTCAGGGCAAGCGCCCGATGGAGCTGGTGACCTTCGACAGCAAGGGCAATGTCGACGAAAGCCTGATCCAGTTCCGCGGGCTCGTGGACAAGGGCATTCCCTTTGTCCTGCAAGGCAACAGCTCGGCGGTGGCGAGCGCGCTGGTGGCGGCAATCAACCGGCATAATGCCCGGCAGCCCGACGCCCGGGTACTGTTCCTGAACTATTCGGCCGTCGACCCGAGCCTGACCAACGAGAATTGCAGCTTCTGGCATTTCCGCTTCGACGCCAGCGCCGACATGCGCATGCAGGCACTGGCCGAAGTCATCCGGCAGGACCGCGCGGTGCGCCGCGTGTACCTGTTCAACCAGGACTACAGCTTCGGCCATCAGGTGTCGCGCTCCGCGCACGAGATGCTGACGGCCAAGCGGCCGGACCTGCAGTTTGTCGGCGACGAATTCCACCCGATCGGCAAGATCAAGGACTTTGCGCCCTACATCGCCAAAATCAAGGCCAGCGGGGCCGACGCGGTGGTGACCGGAAACTGGGGCAATGACCTGACGCTGATGGTCAAGGCTGCACGCGAAGGCGGCCTGCAGGCCAGGTTCTATACCTTCTACGGCAATGGACTTGGCGCACCCGCCGCGATGGGGGATGCCGGCGTGGGTCGTGTGCTCGCCGTGGCGGAATGGCACCCGAACGTCGGTGGGGCCGCCTCGGACGCCTTCTACGAGCAGTTCCGCGCCCGCTACCCGGACCCAAGGGACGATTACGTGCACCTGCGCATGCAGATGATGGTGGAAATGCTGGCGCGCGCGATTGAGAAAGCCGGCTCGACCGATGCCGTGCAGGTAGCCCGCGCGCTGGAGAACATGCGATACGTCAATGACTTCCATGAGGCCACGGTGCGCGCCGACGACCACCAGGTGCTTCAGCCGCTCTATGTCTCGGTCATGGAGCGGCAGGGCGGCGAAGTACGATTTGACAACGAGGGCTCCGGCTACGGCTTCCGCACGGTGCGCAAGCTCAAGGCCGCCCAGACCACGCTGCCGACGACGTGCCGTATGCAGCGCCCATAGCGAGTCGGGTCAGGGAAGAGGAAGGCAGGCTGGCCTCCGGAAAGGCTTTCCGCTATAATCCGCGCCTGTCGTCACCCGGTATTCCCGGCGTGAGGGCAGATGCCAGTTTATGCATGGCACGACGCAAGCGGCGCATCCCGCGCTGTGGCGTTCGCAAGTAAAAGGAAATCATCATGGCATTCGCCAATATCAACAAGTCTGAAGTCATTCAGCAGTTCGCCCGTGGCGCCAACGACACTGGCAGCCCCGAAGTTCAGGTGGCCCTGCTGACCACCCGCATTAACGAACTGACCCCGCACTTCAAGGCCAACATGAAGGACCACCACAGCCGCCGCGGCCTGCTGCGCATGGTGAGCCGTCGTCGTCGCCTGCTGGACTACCTGAAGTCCAACGACGCTGACCGTTACCGCGCCCTGATCGAAAAGCTGGGCCTGCGCAAGTAAGGATTGGCTGGCATGGCAGCGCGATTCCAGGGTTTGCACGGTTTCGCGTGACGCCTCGATGCCTGCTTCAGCATTGCTGGGGCAGGCATTTTGCATTTCTGGCGGGGCAATGCATGCCCGGTCCGCAATGCAGTAATACTTGAGTGATCTTCGCTTCACTGGACCTGAGGGGATTCCGATTCGCCGGTCCCCCGTTGCGGCAAGCC
The DNA here is from genome assembly GCF_057073755.1 of Cupriavidus sp. C3SS-1. NCBI lineage: Bacteria > Pseudomonadati > Pseudomonadota > Betaproteobacteria > Burkholderiales > Burkholderiaceae > Cupriavidus > Cupriavidus sp. C3SS-1. The sequence continues at coordinate 1,076,936 of NZ_CP172699.1, forward strand.
CCGCAACGGAGTAAGTTGCTCTTTTTCATGGTTTTCAGTATCCGGATCGGCCAAGGAAACGGGGTTTTGTGTCATTCCAGCGCGGCATCGGCAACCGTGCCGCGCTGGAATGGCATAGCACTTCCCTGCCACTGCGACTGTTTCCGGCAGTTAGCCTGCGGCTGAGAACGCAGGCGGCGCACGCCGAGCAATGATTCCGGCGTGCACGCAAGACAAGGAATGCAAATGTCCATGTTCAACAAAGTAGTCAAGCAGTTCCAGTGGGGCCAACATTCGGTCCGTATGGAAACCGGTGAAATCGCCCGCCAGGCCGGTGGCGCGGTGCTGGTCGACGTGGAAGACACCGTCGTGCTGGCGACCGTTGTCGCCGCCAAGAGCCCGAAGGCCGGCCAGGACTTCTTCCCGCTGACCGTCGACTACATCGAAAAGACCTACGCTGCCGGCAAGATCCCCGGTGGCTTCTTCAAGCGTGAAGGCCGTCCGTCGGAAAACGAGACCCTGACCTCGCGCCTGATCGACCGTCCGCTGCGACCGCTGTTCCCGGAAGGCTTCTACAACGACGTACAAGTTGTCGTGCACGTGGTGTCGCTGAACCCGGACGTGCCGGCTGACATCCCCGCGCTGATCGGTGCCTCGGCCGCGCTGGCCGTGTCGGGCATTCCGTTCAGCGGTCCGGTGGGCGCTGCCCGCGTCGGCTACAAGGACGGCCAGTACCTGCTGAACCCGACCCGTTCGCAAATGGCGACTTCGGACCTCGACCTGATCGTCGCCGGTACCGAGCGCGCTGTGCTGATGGTGGAATCGGAAGCGAACCAGCTGTCGGAAGATGTGATGCTGGGTGCCGTGGTGTATGGCCACGAGCAGATGCAAACCGCGATCAATGCGATCCACGAACTGGTCCGTGACGGCGGCAAGCCGGAGTGGGACTGGGCCGCTGCGCCGAAGAACGAAGCGCTGATCGCCAAGGTCACCGAAGTGGCGCTGCCGCTGCTGCAGGAAGCCTACCAGCTGCGCCAGAAGTCGGCCCGCAGCCAGAAGCTGAAGGAAGTGTCCGCCAACGTGGCGGCCGCGCTGGCAGCCGCCGGCGTGGAAGCCGACAAGGTGGAAGTCGGCAACATCATGTTCGACCTGGAAGCCAAGATCGTGCGCGGCCAGGTGCTGGCAGGGGAGCCGCGTATCGACGGCCGCGACACCCGCACCGTGCGCCCGATCGAGATCCGTTCGTCGGTCCTGCCGCGCGCCCACGGTTCGGCGCTGTTTACCCGCGGCGAGACCCAGGCACTGGTGGTGGCTACGCTCGGTACCAAGAGCGACGAGCAGATCATCGACGCGCTGGCCGGTGAATACCGCGACCGCTTCATGCTCCACTACAACATGCCTCCGTTCGCCACCGGCGAAACCGGTCGCGTGGGCAGCCCGAAGCGCCGCGAAATCGGCCATGGCCGCCTGGCCAAGCGCGCACTGATCCCGGTGCTGCCGAAGGACGATGAGTTCGCCTATACCATTCGCCTGGTTTCGGAAATCACCGAATCCAACGGTTCGTCGTCGATGGCTTCGGTCTGCGGCGGTTGCCTGGCACTGATGGACGCCGGCGTTCCGGTCAAGGCACACGTGGCCGGCGTGGCCATGGGCCTGATCCTGGAAGGCAACAAGTTCGCCGTTCTGACCGACATCCTCGGTGACGAAGACCACCTGGGCGACATGGACTTCAAGGTCGCGGGTACCGACAACGGCATCACCGCACTGCAGATGGACATCAAGGTGCAGGGCATCACCAAGGAAATCATGCAGGTTGCCCTGGCGCAGGCCAAGGAAGGCCGCCTGCATATCCTGGGCGCGATGCACAGCGCCATGGGCCACGCCCGCACCGAACTGTCGGCGCACGCTCCGCGCATGATCACCATGAAGATCCATCCGGACAAGATCCGCGAAGTGATCGGCAAGGGCGGCTCGACCATCCAGGCGCTGACCAAGGAAACCGGCACCACCATCGACATCCAGGAAGACGGCACCATCACCATCGCCTCGACCTCGACCGAAGGCATGGCCGAAGCCAAGCGCCGCATCGAAGGCATCACCGCCGAAGCCGAAGTGGGCAAGATCTACAACGGCACGGTGCTGAAGCTGCTGGACTTCGGCGCGATCGTGAACATCCTGCCGGGCAAGGACGGTCTGCTGCATATCTCGGAAATCGTCAACGAGCGCGTGAAGGACATCAAGGACTGGCTGAAGGAAGGCCAGCAGCTGCGCGTCAAGCTGATCCAGGCTGACGAGAAGGGCCGTCTGCGCCTGTCGCTGAAGGCCGCGCTGGCGGAAGAGGGCGGCAGCATCAGCCCGCAGACGCACGCCGAAGCAGCGCCGGCTCCGGCTGCGCCGTCGGACCAGCAGCAGTAAGCTGAATCCGGCGCCGCCATCCGGCGGTATCGAAGAAAAAGCGGCTGGCGATGTCCAGCCGCTTTTTTGTTTACACTGCCGGGCAACCCAATTGAGCGACCGCTCTCACCGACACGCCGCGATGGCCTCTTGCGTCGCGCGCGAGACCAAGAAAAGGAGCAGCAATGCAAGCCATCGAGATTCGCGAATACGGTGCGCCCGAAGTCCTGCAGGAGACGCAACGCCCCGACCCGGTGGCGGGTGCCGGCGAGATCCTGATCCGCGTGGCCGCGGCCGGCGTCAATCGCCCCGACGTGTTCCAGCGCACCGGCAACTATCCGGTACCGCCCGGCGCGTCGGACCTGCCTGGCCTCGAAGTGGCTGGCGTCGTGGTCGGTGGAGACCTCTCCCATGCGGATAATCGCTTCGGGCTCAAGGTTGGCGATCGCGTCTGCGCGCTCGTGCAAGGCGGCGGCTATGCGCAACTGTGCACGGCGCCGGTGGCCCAGTGCCTGCCGGCTCCGAAGGGCCTGAGCGATATCGAAGCCGCGGCGCTGCCGGAAACCTTTTTCACCGTGTGGAGCAATGTGTTCGACCGCGGTTACCTGGGCCAGGGCCCGCGCGGAAAGGATGAGACGCTGCTGATCCAGGGCGGCTCCAGCGGCATCGGTACAACCGCGATCCAGATTGCCAAGGCGCTCGGCTACAAGGTGTTCGTCACGGCCGGTACCGATGAGAAATGCAAGGCCTGCGAGGATCTCGGCGCAGACCGTGCCATCAACTACAAGACCCAGGATTTCGTTGCCGAAGTGGCCACGCTGACCGCTGGCAAGGGCGTCGACGTGATCCTCGACATGGTGGCTGGCTCCTATCTGGGCCGTGAGTTGAAGTGCATTGCCGACGATGGCCGCATCGTCATCATCGCGCTGCTTGGCGGCGCCAAGGCGGAGATTCCGCTTGGCGATATCCTGCGCCGCCGTATCACGGTCACTGGCTCCACCCTGCGTCCGCGGTCCGCGGCATTCAAGGGGCAGATCGCCCAGGCGCTGCATCAGCAGGTGTGGCCGTTGCTCGAGGCGGGCAAGATCAAGCCGGTGATCCACAAGGTGTTTCCGGCGGCCCAGGCGGCCGAAGCCCATCGGCTGATGGAATCCAGCGAGCACATCGGCAAGATCGTCCTGACCTGGTAAGCGGCCTTGAAAAGTTGCCGCGCCGGCCTGGCCGCGCGCGGTAGCGCCGGTCCCCTGCCGCAAGCTACAATAACGGGTTTGATTTGGGAGGGGACCCCGTGAGACAAAAGCTCGTCATCGGCAACTGGAAGATGCACGGCAGCCTGGCCGCCAACGCCGCGCTGCTCGAGGGAATCAAGGCTGCACCGGCGCGCGCGCGGCTGGCGGTCTGCGCACCTTTCCCCTATCTTGCACAATGCCAGGCGCTGCTGAACGGCTCGCAGGTGGTCTGGGGCGCACAAGATGTGTCTGCCGAGGCGCGCGGCGCCTTCACTGGCGAGGTGGCTGCGTCCATGCTGGGGGAGTTTGGCTGCACCTACGCGCTGGTGGGTCACTCGGAGCGTCGTACCTACCATGCGGAAACGGACGCGGTGGTTGCCGCGAAGGCGCTGCGCGCGCTGGAATTCGGCATCCTGCCAGTGATCTGCGTTGGCGAGACGCTGGCCGAGCGCGAAGCTGGCCAGACCGAGGTCGTCGTGGGTCGGCAGTTGCAAGCAGTCCTGGACGCGCTGTCAGTTGAGCAACTGGGTCGCGTGGTCCTGGCCTACGAGCCGGTCTGGGCGATCGGCACGGGCAAGACCGCGACCAGCGAGCAGGCGCAGGCCGTGCACGCCTTCTTGCGCGGCCAGGTTCGCGAGCGTGACGCCGGCGTGGCGGAGCGCATGGCGATTTTGTACGGCGGTAGTGTTAAGCCGGACAATGCGGTCGAACTGTTTTCCATGCCCGATATTGACGGAGGCCTGATTGGTGGTGCCTCGTTGAAATCGGAAGATTTTCTCGCGATCGGCAACGCCTGAATGCCCGTCGCGCCGGATATCCGATCAGGCAAGTAACGCTAAATTTATCCAAATGGCAATTTTCAAGACTTTGTTGGTACTGGTGCAAGTGTTGTCGGCGCTGGGCGTCATCGGCCTGGTGCTGATTCAGCACGGCAAGGGTGCCGATGTAGGTGCGGCGTTCGGGTCAGGCGCTTCGGGCAGCCTGTTCGGCGCCACGGGCTCCGCAAACTTCCTGTCGCGCACGACTGCGGTGCTGGCGACGCTGTTCTTCATCTGCACGCTGAGCCTGACGCTGATGGGTAACTACAAGCCCGCCGCGTCGCTGGGCGTGATGGGCTCGGCCCCGGTGACCACGCCGGCTCCGGCTGCTGGTGCCTCAGCGCCTGCTGCGGCGGCTGCGGACGCCTCGGCTCCGGCTGCGCCTGCGGTTCCGAAATAATCGAGCGGCCTTGTATTCGATTCCTGATTTTTTTTGCAGTTGTGCGTTGAACAATGCAGCAAAGCGGGTTAGAATCCAAGGCTTGAAACGATTCCCCAGCGATGGGGCTTGAGCAAAGGCAAAAACCTCTGCGAAAGCTCTGAAGGGCCTGAAAACCCGGCGCCAGGCAATATTGTTTCTCCCCCAGCCGACGTGGTGAAATTGGTAGACACGCTATCTTGAGGGGGTAGTGGCGAAAGCTGTGCGAGTTCGAGTCTCGCCGTCGGCACCAAAAAACTTGATCGAAGTCCGCTGTCGGGCAATGCTCCCGGCAGGGGGCTTTGGCAATCCGCAAGGCGGCGCGCCAGCAGTTTCGGCATAGCGCCTGGGGTGGGCAACAGGACGCCGCTTCAGCTGGTGCTGTTGACAACATTCCAGATAAGGCTGGCCGTACCTTGACTCTCGAAGCCTACTTCCCCGTTCTCATCTTCATCATCTTCGGCGTTGTGCTCGGCATAGCGTTGATGTCGATCGGTCGGATCCTCGGCCCGAACAAACCTGACCCCGCGAAGCTGTCGCCATACGAGTGCGGCTTCGAAGCGTTCGAGGACGCGCGCATGAAGTTCGACGTGCGCTACTACCTCATCGCCATCCTGTTTATCCTGTTCGATCTCGAAACCGCCTTCCTGTTTCCGTGGGGTGTTGCCCTCAAGGATATTGGCTGGCCGGGATTCATCGCCATGGGCGTGTTTCTGCTGGAATTCATCGTGGGCTTCGTCTACATCTGGAAAAAGGGCGCGCTCGATTGGGAGTGATGTGAAATGGCAATCGAAGGCGTTCTCAACGAAGGCTTTGTCACGACTACCGCTGACAAGCTGATCAACTGGACCCGCACCGGGTCGCTGTGGCCGATGACTTTTGGCCTGGCCTGCTGTGCCGTGGAAATGATGCATGCCGGCGCCGCGCGCTACGACCTGGACCGCTTCGGCGTGGTGTTCCGCCCGTCGCCGCGCCAGTCGGACGTGATGATCGTGGCTGGCACGCTGTGCAACAAGATGGCGCCTGCGCTGCGCAAGGTCTACGACCAGATGGCCGAGCCGCGCTGGGTCATCTCGATGGGCTCTTGCGCCAATGGCGGCGGCTACTACCACTATTCGTATTCGGTGGTGCGTGGCTGCGACCGCATTGTGCCGGTGGATATCTACGTGCCTGGCTGCCCGCCCACGGCTGAAGCGCTGATCTACGGCGTGATCCAGCTGCAGAACAAGATCAAGCGTACCAACACCATCGCGCGCAAGGGCTGACATGGCGAAGCTTGAGACCCTGAAGGCCGCGCTCGAGAAAGTTCTCGGCAAGCGCGTGCAGAAACTGATCGAGGCGACTGGCGAGCTGACGCTGATCGTCAAGGCCGACGACTACCTGGAAGTGTCCCGCATCCTGCGCGACGATCCCGCGCTGCGTTTCGAGCAGCTGATCGACCTGTGCGGCGTGGACTATTCCGACTACGGCGACGGCGCCTGGGACGGCCTGCGTTTTGCGGCTGTGTCGCACCTGCTGTCGGTGACCCACAACTGGCGCCTGCGCGTGCGCGTGTTTGCCCCGGATGATGAGTTCCCGGTCGTGCCGTCGGTGATCGACGTGTGGAATTCGGTGAACTGGTTCGAGCGCGAAGCCTTCGATTTCTACGGCATCGTATTCGAAGGTCACCCGGACCTGCGCCGGATCCTGACCGACTACGGCTTTGTTGGCCATCCGTTCCGCAAGGATTTCCCGACCTCGGGTTACGTGGAAATGCGCTATGACCCGGAGCAGAAGCGGGTCATTTACCAGCCGGTGACGATCGAACCCCGCGAAATCACGCCGCGCGTGATTCGCGAGGACAACTACGGCGGCACGCAGCACTGATTACGCGCCATGGCAGATATCAAGAATTACACCCTGAACTTCGGCCCGCAGCACCCGGCCGCGCACGGCGTGCTGCGCCTGGTGCTGGAGCTGGACGGCGAAGTGATCCAGCGCGCCGACCCGCATATCGGCCTGCTGCATCGTGCCACCGAAAAGCTGGCCGAGCAGAAGAGCTGGATCCAGAACGTTCCCTACATGGACCGTCTCGACTACGTGTCGATGATGTCCAACGAACACGCCTACGTGATGGCGATCGAGCGGCTGCTCGGCATTGAAGTGCCGGTGCGCGCCCAGTACATCCGCGTGATGTTCGACGAAATCACCCGCCTGCTGAACCACCTCATGTGGATCGGCGCGCATGCGCTCGACGTGGGTGCCATGGCGGTGTTCCTCTACGCGTTCCGCGAGCGCGAGGACATGTTCGACATGTACGAGGCGGTGTCGGGCGCGCGCATGCACGCGGCCTACTACCGTCCGGGCGGCGTCTATCGCGACCTGCCTGACACAATGCCGCAATATCGGGCGTCCAAGGTTCACAACGAGCGTGCCATCAAGGCCATGAACGAAGCGCGTTCGGGCTCGCTGCTGGACTTTATCGAGGACTTCACCAACCGGTTCCCGAAGTACGTCGACGAGTACGAGACGCTGCTGACCGACAACCGGATCTGGAAGCAGCGCCTGGTGGATATTGGCGTGGTGAGCCCGGAACGCGCGCTGCAGATGGGCTTCACCGGTCCGATGCTGCGCGGCTCGGGCATCGCCTGGGATCTGCGCAAGAAGCAGCCGTACGAGGTGTACGACAAGATCGACTTCGATGTGCCGGTGGGCGTGGGCGGCGACTGCTACGCGCGTTACCTCGTGCGTATCGAGGAAATGCGCCAGTCCAACCGCATCATCAAGCAGTGCATCGAATGGCTGCGCCGCAATCCGGGCCCCGTGATCACGGACAACCACAAGGTTGCGCCGCCGTCGCGGGTGGACATGAAGTCGAACATGGAAGAGTTGATCCACCACTTCAAGCTGTTCACCGAAGGCATTCACGTGCCCGAAGGCGAGGCCTATGCAGCGGTGGAGCATCCGAAGGGCGAATTCGGTATCTATGCGATCTCGGACGGCGCGAACAAGCCTTACCGCCTGAAGATTCGCGCGCCCGGCTATGCGCACCTGGCCGCGCTGGACGAAATGGCCAAGGGCCACATGATTGCTGACGCGGTGACGATCATCGGTACGCAGGACATCGTCTTCGGCGAAATCGACCGCTAATCACGGACCGCCGGCCCGGACGACGATCCGGGCGCTTTCTTGCCACGAGGGCAGGGAGCGGCGGGGACACCGCGGCGGAACGGCAGGGCCTCAGGCCCGCCGGCGGAACAGGCAGCGACGGCTGCAAACCTGCGGATGCAAGCCCCGGTACGCTGCCTCCGCCGTTTTACTGCAATGACCATGCTATCAGCAGAAGCTCTCAAGGAAATCGATCGCGCGATCGCGAAGTATCCGGCCGACCAGAAGCAGTCGGCCGTGATGGCGGCGCTTGCCGTGGCACAGGGCGAGGTGGGCTGGGTTTCCCCCGAAGTCATGCAGTTCGTCGCCAGCTATCTCGACATGCCGCCCGTGTGGGTGGAAGAGGTGGCGACCTTCTACAACATGTACGACACCAAGCCGGTGGGCAAGTACAAGCTCGCTGTCTGCACCAACCTGCCGTGCGCCCTGTCGGGCGGCGAGCGGGCCGGCGAGTACCTCAAGCGCAAGCTCGGCATCGACTACAACGAGACCACCGCCGACGGCTGCTTCACGCTCAAAGAGGGTGAGTGCATGGGCGCCTGCGGCGACGCGCCGGTAATGATCGTCAACAATACCCGCATGTGCAGCTTCATGAGCGAAGACAAGCTCGAGGCGCTGGTCGAAGAGCTGAAGGCCGATGCTGCCGCCAAGGGGGCAAAGTAACATGACCTCTCTGCACGACCGTCACATCCAGCCGCTGATCCTGGCCGGCCTGGACGGCAAGAACTGGCACCTGGAAGACTACGTCAAACGTGGTGGCTACCAGCAGCTCAAGCGCATCCTGACCGAGAAGATCCCGCCCGAGCAGGTGATCGCCGACGTCAAGGCCTCGGGCCTGCGCGGCCGTGGGGGCGCAGGCTTCCCGACCGGCCTGAAGTGGAGCTTCATGCCGCGTACGTTCCCGGGCCAGAAATACCTCGTCTGCAATACCGATGAAGGCGAGCCCGGTACGTTCAAGGACCGTGACATCATCCGCTTCAATCCGCACTCGCTGATCGAGGGCATGGCCATCGGCGCGTACGCGATGGGCATCACCGTGGGCTACAACTACATCCACGGCGAGATCTGGAACGAGTACAAGATCTTCGAGGAAGCCCTCGAAGAGGCGCGTGCAGCCGGCTTCCTGGGCGACAACATCCTGGGTTCGGGCTTCAATTTCCAGCTGCATGCCCACCATGGCTACGGTGCCTACATCTGCGGCGAGGAAACCGCGCTGCTCGAATCGCTGGAAGGCAAGAAGGGCCAGCCGCGTTTCAAGCCGCCGTTCCCGGCCAGCTTCGGCCTGTACGGCAAGCCGACCACCATCAACAACACCGAGACCTTTGCCGCGGTGCCGTTCCTGCTGGCCATCGGCCCGGAGAACTACCTGAAGCTCGGCAAGCCGAACAACGGCGGCACCAAGATCTTCTCGATCTCGGGTGACGTCGAGCGTCCCGGCAACTATGAGATCCCGCTGGGCACGCCGTTCGCCAAGCTGCTGGAACTGGCTGGCGGCATGCGCGGCGGCAAGCGCATCAAGGCGGTGATTCCGGGCGGCTCGTCCGCGCCGGTGGTGCCGGGCGAGATGATGATGGCGTCCGACATGGACTACGACTCGATCGCCAAGGCCGGCTCGATGCTGGGCTCGGGCGCCGTGATCGTCATGGATGAGACGCGCTGCATGGTGCGCTCGCTGCTGCGCCTGTCGTATTTCTATTTTGAAGAATCGTGCGGCCAGTGCACGCCGTGCCGCGAAGGCACCGGCTGGCTCTATCGCATGGTCAATCGCATTGAACACGGAGAAGGGCGCCAGGAAGACCTGGACCTGCTCAATAACGTCGCGGAAAACATCATGGGCCGCACCATTTGCGCGCTCGGCGATGCCGCGGCGATGCCGGTCCGCGGCATGCTCAAGCACTACTGGAAAGAGTTCGAATATCACGTCGAACACAAGCAGTGCATGGTTCCGGCCTACATCTAAGCGTGGCAGAACATGGTTGAACTCGAGATCGACGGCAAGAAGGTAGAGGTTGCTGAAGGCAGCCTGGTGATGGAAGCCGCCCGCAAGCTGGGCACCTACATCCCGCACTTCTGCTACCACCGCAAACTGTCCATCGCGGCGAACTGCCGCATGTGCCTGGTTGAAGTTGAAAAGGCGCCCAAGGCGCTGCCCGCCTGTGCCACGCCCGTGACGCCAGGCATGAAGGTCTTCACCAATTCGGAGAAGGCCGTCAAGGCGCAGAAGTCCGTGATGGAATTCCTGCTGATCAACCACCCGCTCGACTGCCCGATCTGCGATCAGGGCGGCGAATGCCAGCTGCAGGATCTGGCCGTGGGCTATGGTGCATCGGAGTCGCGCTACAAGGAAGAAAAGCGCGTGGTGTTCCACAAGAACGTGGGCCCGCTGATCTCCATGGAGGAGATGACCCGCTGCATCCACTGCACCCGCTGCGTGCGTTTCGGCCAGGAAGTGGCCGGCGTGATGGAGCTGGGCATGCTGAACCGCGGCGAGCATTCGGAAATCACGACGTTCGTCGGCCAGACCGTGGATTCGGAGTTGTCGGGCAACATGATCGACCTGTGCCCGGTCGGCGCGCTGACCAGCAAGCCGTTCCGCTATTCGGCCCGTACCTGGGAACTGGCTCGCCGCAAGTCGGTGTCGCCGCACGACGGCCTCGGTGCCAATCTCGTGGTCCAGAGCAAGAACCAGCGCGTCATGCGGGTGCTCCCGCTTGAGAACGAAGACGTCAACGAGTGCTGGATCTCGGACAAGGATCGTTTCGCGTATGAAGGCCTGAACAGCGCCGACCGCCTGACCCGCCCGCTGCTGAAGCAGGGTGGCCAGTGGATCGAAACCGACTGGCAGACCGCGCTCGAATACGTGGCCAATGGCCTGGCGAGCATCAAGCGCGACCATGGCGCCGACCAGATCGCTGCGCTGGCGAGCCCGCACAGCACGCTCGAAGAGCTGTTCCTGCTGGGCAAGCTGATGCGCGGCCTGGGCAGCGACAACGTCGACTTCCGTCTGCGCCAGTCCGATTTCTCGGCAGCGCTGAAGGGCGCGCCGTGGCTCGGCATGCCAGTGGCCGACGTGTCCACCCTGCAACGCGTGCTGGTGATCGGCTCGTCGCTGCGCAAGGACCACCCGCTGCTGGCTGCGCGCCTGCGCCAGGCTGGCAAGAAGGGCGCCCGCGTTGCCGTGCTGGGTGCCGGCGGTGAAGACCTGCTGATGCCGCTGGCCGCGCGTATCGACGTGGCGCCGTCGGGCTGGACTGCAGCGCTGGCCGGTGTGGCCCGTGCCGTGGCCACCGCCAAGGGCGTTGCCGCACCCGCTGGCACCGAGGGTTTTGATGGTGGCGATGCTGCCGGCAAGGCTGCGGAAGCCCTGCTGTCGGGCGAGCGCCGCGCCGTGTTCCTCGGCAACGAGGCCGTGCGTCACCCGCAATTCGCCGCGCTGCACGCGCTGGCACAGTGGATCGCGACGGAAACCGGCGCTACGCTGGGCTTCCTGACCGAAGCTGCGAATACGGTCGGCGGTTATATCGCCGGCGCGCTGCCGAAGCAGGGCGGTGCCAATGCCCAGGCGATGCTCGAGTCGCCGCGCAAGGCCTACGTGCTGCTCAACACCGAACCCGAGTTCGACGCTGCCGACCCGCAGAAGGCCCTGGCCGCGCTGGCCCAGGCCGGCACGGTGGTGGTGCTGTCGCCGTTCCGCTCGGAAGCGGCCATGCAGTATGCCGACGTGATCCTGCCGGTTACGCCGTTCACGGAAACCGCGGGCACCTTCGTCAACTGCGAAGGCCTGCCGCAGAGCTTCAACGGTGTCGTGCGCGCGCTCGGCGAATCGCGTCCGGGCTGGAAGGTCCTGCGCGTGCTGGGCAACCTGCTGGACGTCGCCGGTTTCGACTACGACAGCGCGGAAGCGGTTCGTGCCGAAGTCCTGGCCGCGCCGGTTGCACCGCAGCTGAACAACGCCACCGACGCGCCGATCCGCGTGAGCGCGGCCGCTGCCAATGGCATCGAACGCATTGCCGATGTGCCGATCTACCACGCCGACCCGATCGTGCGCCGCGCCGAATCGCTGCAGTTGACCGCCGCGGCCCGCCGCGCGCAGCAGGTGGCGCTGTCGGCCGACCTGTTCGCCGGCCTGGGTATCCAGTCGGGTGATCCGGTCCGCGTGACGCAGGGCGAAGGCAGCGTGGTGTTGCCGGGCGTGCTGGAAAACACGCTGCCGGCCAATACGGTGCGCGTCCCGGCCGCAACCCCGGCCGCGATGAGCCTCGGTGCGATGTTCGGTACGGTCAAGGTCGAGAAGGCCGTGGACCTGTCCGCCGGCCAGAAGGCTGCGGCAACGGCCGGGGCGGCCTGAGCCATACAAGAATAGCGAGAAAGCAACATGATCGACTGGATTACCTCGCAAGGCCACGCCATCTTCGGCGGCGCTTGGACGCCGCTGTGGATCCTCATCCGGGCCGTGCTTATCGTGGTGCCGCTGCTGCTGTGCGTGGCCTACCTGATTCTGTGGGAGCGCAAGCTGATCGGCTGGATGCACGTGCGTCTGGGCCCGAACCGTGTCGGCCCGCTGGGCCTGCTGCAGCCGATTGCCGACGTGCTGAAGCTGCTGCTCAAGGAAGTCATGACGCCGACGCAAGTCAGCAAGGGCATGTACCTGATTGCCCCGCTGATGGTGCTGATGCCGGCCGTGGCCGTCTGGGCGGTGATTCCGTTCCAGGCCGAAGTCGTGATGGCCAACGTCAACGCCGGTCTGCTGTATGTGATGGCGATCAGCTCGGTGGGCGTGTACGGCGTGATCCTGGCCGGTTGGTCCTCTAACTCGAAGTACGCGTTCCTGGGCGGCATGCGTGCCGCCGCGCAGATGGTGTCGTACGAAATCGCCATGGGCTTTGCCCTGGTGACGGTGCTGATGGTGTCGGGCAGCCTGAACCTGTCGGCCATCGTCAACAGCCAGAACGCGGGCTATTTCGCCGACATGGGCATCAACGTCCTCTCGTGGAACTGGATTCCGCTGCTGCCGATGTTCGGTGTGTACTTCATCTCGGGCGTGGCTGAAACCAACCGTCACCCGTTCGACGTGGTGGAAGGCGAGTCGGAAATCGTTGCTGGTCACATGATCGAATACTCGGGCATGGGCTTCGCGCTGTTCTTCCTGGCCGAGTACATCAACATGATCATCATCTCGACGATGACCGCGCTGATGTTCCTGGGTGGCTGGGCGCCTCCGTTCTCGAGCTTCCTGACCAATCTGATCCCCGGATTCTTCTGGCTGCTGATCAAGGTATTCCTGCTGCTGTCCGTCTTTATCTGGATTCGCGCCTCGTTCCCGCGCTACCGCTATGACCAGATCATGCGTTTGGGCTGGAAGGTGTTCATTCCCCTGACCGTCGGTTGGCTGATCATCGTGGCGATCTGGATCAAGTCGCCTTGGAATATCTGGCACTGAACAGCCAAGCGAGGACGCGCACACTGCAACGATGCGGTGCGCGCCTCGGGAAACACTAGGAAGCAATTGTCATGCTGCTCGCCATCAAGGACTTCTTCAACAGCCTGCTCCTGAAGGAACTCTTCAAGGGCATGGCGCTGACCGGCCGCTATCTCTTCGCGCGCAAGGTCACCGTCCAGTTCCCGGAAGAGAAGACGCCGATCTCGCCGCGTTTCCGCGGCCTGCACGCGCTGCGCCGCTACCCCAACGGGGAAGAGCGCTGCATCGCCTGCAAGCTGTGCGAGGCCGTATGCCCGGCACTGGCCATCACGATCGAGTCCGACGTGCGTGCCGACGGCACCCGCCGTACCACGCGCTACGACATCGACCTGACCAAGTGCATTTTCTGCGGCTTCTGCGAAGAAGCCTGCCCGGTCGACGCAGTCGTCGAAACGCCGATCCTGGAATACCACGGCGAGAAGCGAGGTGACCTGTACTTCACCAAGGACATGCTGCTGGCAGTGGGCGACCGCTACGAGCCGCAGATTGCCGCGGCCAAGGCTGCGGACGCCAAGTACCGCTGAGATCGGTTGGCGCCGGCGTCACCGGTGCCGCCCAGTGAATTTGAATCGGGCTCCGCAAGGGGCCAATGGAAGGATGCCGCAAGCGCGGGCCACCCAAGGGGGGGAGTCTGTGCCGAAGGCCAAGAGAGGATCCGACACGGACCATGGAACTCACGACCACCATCTTCTACGTCTTTGCGCTGGTGCTGGTGCTCTCCGCACTGAAGGTCATCACCGCGAAGAACCCGGTGCACTCCGCACTGTTCCTCGTACTGTCGTTCTTCACGGCTGCGGCGATCTGGCTGTTGCTCAAGGCGGAATTCCTCGCCATCCTGCTGGTGCTGGTGTACGTCGGCGCCGTGATGGTGCTGTTCCTGTTCGTGGTGATGATGCTCGATATCGACATCGAACACCTGCGCAGGGACTTCTGGACTTACGTACCGCTCGCGTCGGTCGTTGGCGCGCTGATCATTGCTGAAATGGCCATCGTGCTGGTGCGCAATTTCATCGGTACGGTCGCGCCGGTGGTGGCGCCTGGCTCGCAGGACCCGAACTACTCGAACACGGCCGCGCTGGGCAAGCTGATCTACACCGACTACATCTACGCCTTCGAAGTGGCCGGCATCATCCTGCTGGTGGCCATCATCGCGGCTGTTGCGCTGACCATGCGTCGTCGCAAGGACGTGAAGGCCCAGGATATCTCGTCGCAGTTGCGTACCCGCCGCGATGACCGCGTGCGCCTGGTGGCCATGGCAGCGGAAAGCCAGTCCGCCCAGGCCGATGCCGCGGCGACCGCCAACAAGAACTAAAGCCACGGAGAAACGCTGTGCTCTCACTCGCCCATTTCCTCGTGCTCGGTGCGATCCTGTTCGCGATCAGCATCGTTGGTATCTTCCTGAACCGCAAGAACGTGATCGTGCTGCTGATGGCGATCGAACTCATGCTGCTTGCGGTCAATATGAACTTCGTCGCCTTTTCGCACTATATGGGCGACCTGGCTGGTCAGGTTTTCGTTTTCTTCATCCTTACGGTGGCCGCTGCCGAGTCGGCAATCGGTCTGGCAATCCTGGTTGTGCTGTTCCGCAACCTGGACACGATCAACGTGGACGACATGGATACCCTGAAGTACTGATATTCATGACGCACTACGCAATGAACCAAGACCGCTCACCGCTCGCACACCAATAAGCGTCCTATGGCAACCACGCTCAACCCCAACCTGCTGCTCGCGATTCCGCTTGCGCCGCTAGTCGGCTCAGCGATCGCCGGCCTGTTCGGCACCAAGTTCTTTGGTCTGTTTTCCTCGGAGTCGCGCGGCGGCCGCATGGTGGCCCACACCGCGACGATCCTCGGCGTGGCCATTGCCTGCGTGCTGTCGGTGATGGTGCTGCTCGACGTGATGAACGGCGCGAGCTACAACGGCACCGTCTACGAGTGGATGGCCATCGGCGACCTGAAGATGGAAGTCGGCTTCCTGGTCGATTCTCTGACGGCCATGATGATGGTGGTGGTGACCTTCGTGTCGCTGATGGTGCATATCTACACCGTCGGCTACATGGACGGCGACCCCGGCTACAACCGCTTCTTCTCGTACATCTCGCTCTTCACCTTCTCGATGCTGATGCTGGTGATGAGCAACAACTTCCTGCAGCTGTTCTTCGGCTGGGAAGCGGTGGGCCTGGTGTCGTACCTGCTGATCGGTTTCTGGTACACCCGCCCGACGGCCATCTTCGCGAACCTGAAGGCGTTCCTGGTGAACCGTGTCGGCGACTTCGGCTTCATCCTTGGCATCGGCCTGCTGCTGGCCTACAGCGGCAGCATGAACTACGCGGACGTGTTCGCCGCCCGCGAGAAGCTGGCGACCGTCATCTTCCCGGGCACCGACTGGATGATGCTGACGGTGGCCTGCATCTGCCTGTTCATCGGCGCCATGGGCAAGTCGGCCCAGTTCCCGCTGCACGTCTGGCTGCCTGACTCGATGGAAGGCCCGACCCCGATTTCCGCGCTGATCCACGCCGCAACCATGGTGACGGCCGGCATCTTCATGGTCAGCCGCATGTCGCCGCTGTTCGAGCTGTCGGACACCGCGCTGTCCTTCGTCATGGTGATCGGCGGCATTACGGCGCTGTTCATGGGCTTCCTGGGCATCATCCAGAACGACATCAAGCGCGTGGTCGCGTACTCGACGCTGTCGCAGCTCGGCTACATGACGGTTGCGCTGGGCGCTTCGGCTTACTCGGTCGCCGTGTTCCACCTGATGACCCACGCGTTCTTCAAGGCGCTGCTGTTCCTTGGCGCGGGTTCGGTCATCATCGGCATGCACCACGACCAGGACATCCGCAATATGGGCGGCCTGCGCAAGTACATGCCGATCACGTGGATCACCTCGCTGGTGGGTTCGCTGGCGCTGATCGGCACGCCTTTCTTCTCGGGCTTCTACTCGAAGGATTCGATCATCGAAGCGGTGGCCGAGTCGCACCTGGCGGGTTCGGGCTTTGCCTACTTCGCGGTGCTGGCTGGCGTGTTCGTGACGGCGTTCTATTCGTTCCGCATGTACTTCCTGGTCTTCCACGGCAAGGAACGCTGGGGCCAGAACCATGCTCACCACCCGCATGAAGGCGACCACGAGGAAGAAGAGGTCTCGCATGACCACCACCATGGCCTGGCTGCCGGCGAGAAGCCGCACGAGTCGCCGTGGGTCGTGACGCTGCCGCTGGTGCTGCTGGCGATCCCGTCGGTCATCATCGGTGCGATCGCTATCGAGCCGATGCTGTTCGGCGAGTTCTTCAAGCACGGCGTGGCGTTCAAGGACGTGATCTTCGTCGGCGAGAACCACCATGCCATGAAGGAACTGGAAGAAGCGTTCCACGGCTGGGTGCCGATGGCGATCCATTCGCTGACCACCCCGGTCCTGTGGCTGGCGATTGCCGGTGTGGTGCTGTCATGGTTCTTCTACATGAAGCGCCCGGACATCCCCGAGGCGATCAAGAACCGCTTCTCGGGCGTGTACACGCTGCTTGAGAACAAGTACTACATGGACGACATCAACCAGGCCGTGTTCGCACGCGGTGCCCGCCTGCTGGGCACCGGCCTGTGGAAGGGTGGCGACCAGAGCTTTATCGACGGCCTGTTCGTCAATGGTTCGGCGCGCGTGGTGGCCTCGTTCGCCGCTGCCAGCCGCTACCTGCAATCGGGTTACATCTACCACTACGCATTCGCGATGATCGTGGGCATGCTGGCGCTGCTGACGCTCACCGTAACCGGCGTGATCGGCACCAAGTGATAGGCACCGAGTAAGGAAAACAAAGAAATGGTTCTGTCTTTCGCAATCTGGCTGCCTATCTTCTTCGGCTTGCTGATACTGGCCTCGGGCTCGGACCGCAGCGCCTGCTACGTGAGGTGGATGTCGCTGTTCGGCTCGATCGTCAGCTTCATCGTCACGCTGCCGCTGGTGTTCCACTTCGACAAATCCACCGCTGCGATGCAGTTCGTGGAGAAGTCGTCCTGGATCGAGCGCTTCAACATCCAGTACTACCTGGGCGTTGACGGCATCTCGATGTGGTTCGTCGTGCTGACCGCCTTCATCACCGTGATCGTCGTGATCTCGGCCTGGGAAGTGATCACCGAACGCGTGGCCGAATACATGGCTGCGTTCCTGATCCTGTCCGGCGTGATGGTCGGCGTGTTCTGCGCGCTGGACGGCATGCTGTTCTACGTGTTCTTCGAAGCCACGCTGATCCCGATGTACATCATCATCGGCGTGTGGGGCGGCCCGAACCGTGTGTACGCGGCCTTCAAGTTCTTCCTGTACACGCTGCTGGGCTCGCTGCTGACGCTGATCGCGCTGCTGTACCTGTACAACAAGACCGGTACCTTCGAAATCCTGCAATGGCACCAGGCCAAGCTGTCGATGAACGAGCAGATCGCGCTGTTCATCGCCTTCTTCATGGCATTCGCCGTCAAGGTGCCGATGTGGCCGGTGCACACCTGGCTGCCCGACGCCCACGTCGAGGCGCCGACCGGCGGTTCCGTGGTGCTGGCCGCGATCATGCTGAAGCTGGGCGCCTACGGCTTCCTGCGCTTCTCGCTGCCGATCGCGCCGGATGCAAGCCATTCGCTGTCCGCGTTCATCATTACCATCTCGCTGATCGCCGTCATCTACATCGGCCTGGTGGCGCTGGTGCAGGCCGACATGAAGAAGCTGGTGGCGTACTCGTCGATTGCGCACATGGGCTTCGTGACGCTCGGTTTCTTCATCTTCAATGAAATCGGCATCGAAGGCGGCATCGTGCAGATGATCTCGCACGGCTTCATCTCGGGCGCCATGTTCCTGTGCATCGGCGTGCTGTACGACCGCGTGCACTCGCGCCAGATCGCCGACTACGGCGGCGTGGTGAACACCATGCCGAAATTTGCCGCGCTGTCGGTGTTCTTCGCGATGGCCAACTGCGGCCTGCCCGCGACCTCCGGTTTCGTTGGCGAGTTCATGGTGATCCTGGGTTCGGTCGAGTACAACTTCTGGATCGGCCTGCTCGCGGCCACCGCCCTGATCCTCGGCGCTGCCTATTCGCTGTGGATGGTCAAGCGCGTGATCTTCGGCGACATCGTGCACCAGCACGTCCGCGAACTGGTGGACCTGAACAAGCGCGAATTCCTGATGCTGGGCCTGCTCGCCATCATGACGCTGTACATGGGCCTGCACCCGAAGCCCTTCACCGACGTGATGCACGCGTCGGTGGTCAACCTGCTGTCCCACGTGGCGCAGTCGAAGCTGTAATCGGGGAGAGATAACACTATGCAACCGTCCTCGACTCTCGCCTCCGTGGCGCCGATTATTTTCCTCGCGGTGTCGATCGCCGCGGTCAACTGGATCGACCTTGCCCGCGGCAAGGGCAAGCCAAGCGTCGCCTACCCGCTGTCGCTGCTGTTCACGCTGGTGCTGACCGTCTGGTTCGGCATCAACGCATCGACCGGCGAAACGCACTACGCGTTTGCCAACCTGGTCGTGATCGATCCGCTGGCCAATGTGCTGTCGGCATTCTGCTCGGCCGGCCTGTTCATGACGCTGGTCTACACCCGCCGCTACCTGGCGGACCGCGACATGTACGCGGGCGAGTTCTACCAGCTCTCGCTGTTCGCGCTCGGCGGCCAGATCGTCATGATCACCGGCAACAACTTCCTGACCCTGTACCTGGGCCTGGAACTGCTGTCGCTGTCGTCCTACGCGCTGGTGGCACTGCGCCGCGAAAGCCGCGTGACGTCGGAATCGGCCATGAAGTACTTCGTCCTGGGCGCGCTGGCTTCGGGCTTCCTGCTGTACGGCATCTCGATGATGTACGGTGCGACCGGTTCGCTGAACCTGGGCGAAGTGTTCCGCGTGGTCGAGTCGGGCCGCGTCAATACCACCATGCTGGCGTTTGGCGTGGTCTTTATCGTCGCCGGCTTGTCGTTCAAGCTTGGCGCCGCGCCGTTCCATATGTGGATTCCGGACATCTACCAGGGTTCGCCGACCGCGGTGACGCTGCTGATCGCCGGCGGCCCGAAGGTGGCGGCATTCGCGCTGATCCTGCGCGTACTGGTCGAAGGCCTGCTGCCGCTGGCCGCTGACTGGCAGACCATGCTGGTGGTGCTGGCCGTCCTGTCGCTGGCCATCGGCAACCTGACCGCCATCGTCCAGACCAACCTGAAGCGGATGTTGGCTTACTCGACCATCTCGCACATGGGCTTCATCCTGCTGGGCATGCTGTCCGGCGTGGTGGCCAACAAGGTGGATGGCGCGGCGAACGCCTACAGCGCGTCGATGTTCTATTCGGTCACGTACCTGCTGACCACGCTGGGCACCTTCGGCCTGATCCTGCTGCGTACCACGAAGGGCTTCGAGGCGGAAACGCTGGAAGACCTGAAGGGCATGTCGCGCCGCAATCCATGGTTCGCGTTCCTGATGCTGGTGATGATGTTCTCGCTGGCCGGCATTCCGCCGACCGTGGGCTTCTACGCCAAGCTGGCCGTGCTTGAGGCCGTGGTGAAGTCGGGCATGACCTGGCTGGCCGTGGTGGCGGTGCTGTTCTCGCTGATCGGTGCCTTCTACTACCTGCGCGTGGTCAAGCTGATGTACTTCGATGCACCGGTCGGCGAAGAGCCGCTCGAGGCTACCACCGGCCTGCGTTCGGTGCTGAGCCTGAACGGCGCGGCAGTGATCCTGCTGGGCATCTTCCCGGCTGCGCTGATGAACCTGTGCTACCAGGCCATCCGCGCAACGCTGGCCTCCTGAACGCAAGAGGCAGCAAGGCATGAGTTCCCCGACGGGCGGCTGGTTTGTCATCTTGCTGGCACTGGTTTGTGCCAACCTGCCGTTCATCAACCAGCGCCTGTTCGCGGTGATCCCGCTGCGCTGGAGCCGCAAGCCCCTGTGGCTGCGGCTGGTGGAACTCATCTGCCTGTATCTGGCGGCCGGCCTGGCCGGCTTTGCGGTGGAGGCGAGCCTCGGCAACGCCTTCCCGCAGGGCTGGCAGTTCTACGCCATTACGGCGTGCATGATGCTGGTGTTCGCCTTCCCCGGCTTTACCTGGCAGTACCTCGTCAAACACCGCACGGCCTGAAGCCGGTCATAAAGCCGCCGGGCGTGCCAATCACCCGGAGCGCTCATGACGGAAAAGACCCAGGACCAACTAGCCCCGCCTGAAGGCGATGCAGGGCTGAAGGAAGTCTGCGTTGCTTCGGCGACCGTCCATCGCGGCAAATTCCTCACGCTGAAGCAAGACATCGTCCGCCTGCCCGACGGCAAGCAGACCGGCCGCGAGTACGTCGTACATCCCGGCGCGGTCATGATGATTCCGCTGTTCGACGATGGCACCGTGCTGATGGAGCGTCAGTTCCGCTACCCGGTAGGCGAAGTCATGCTCGAATTCCCAGCCGGCAAGCTGGACCCGCAAGAGGGCGCGCTGCGCTGCGGCGAGCGCGAGCTGGAAGAGGAGACCGGCTATAGCGCCGCGCGCTGGGATTACCTGACTCGCATCCATCCCGTCATTTCGTACTCCACCGAATTTATCGACGTGTTCCTTGCGCGCGACCTGACCGCGGGCCAGGCGAAGCTCGATGACGGCGAGTTTCTCGAAACCTTCATCGTCCCGGCCGGCCAGGTGCTCGACTGGGTGCGTCAGGGCCGCATTACCGATGTCAAGACCATCATCGGCGCGTTCTGGCTGGAGAAGGTAATCTCTGGGGTCTGGCAGCCCGGCGAGCAGCCGCTTCCGTCCTGAAGCGCTGAAGAAAAACGGCGATAGCCGGCCAAAGAACGGAGCGATGTGCTTCTCGCGACACATAGATGCGGGAAATCCCTTTGGGGAAAAATTAGCACGACCGTTCACAAAATTTCGATTCACAGATACTATTGCCTTTGACGGGCTGGAAAGATCATGAAGGTGCTCGACCTGCGTTGTGCGCAAGACCATCGTTTCGAGGGCTGGTTTTCCTCCGAGGATGATGCGCAGTCGCAAATCGCAAGTGACCTCGTCCAATGCCCGGTCTGCGGTGACCACGCGGTGAGTCGGCTGCCGAGCGCGCCGCGCCTGAATCTCTCGGGCGCGACGCCGGTGCAGCGCGGCCACGCGAAGGCAGGGCAGGCGGCGCCAGCGCCGGCCGCCCTGGAAGCCTTGCAGGCGGCCTATATGAAGGCCGTTCGGCAGGTGATGGCGCAGACCGAGGACGTTGGCGACCGCTTTGCCGAGGAGGCCAGGCGCATGCATTACGACGAGGCACCGGAGCGCGGCATCCGCGGTTCGGCTTCCCCGGAAGAGGTGCAGGCGCTGGCGGAAGAGGGCATTGAAACGATCCCGCTCGTGGTGCCGGATGCATTGAAGCAGACGGCTCACTGAATTGCGTCCTGTGCCCGTGGTTGTCGGCGCAAGACGCGCAGGCAGAACTACTTGCCGGCACCGTGCCGGCATCACTGGAGACGGGCATGGATCTCAATTACTCGGCGTCCGACAACGCCTTCCGCGAGGAAGTGCGTAGCTGGCTGGAAGCCAATCTGCCGGCGGATATCCGCGGCAAGGTGCTGAACCATCGCCGGCCCAATCGCGACGACCTGGTGCGCTGGCACAAGATCCTGGCGGGCAAGGGCTGGTCGGCACCGCACTGGCCCGTGCAATACGGCGGCACCGGCTGGAACGCCACGCAGCGCCATATCTGGGACGAGGAAAACGCCCGCGTCGGCGCTCCCGGCGTACTGCCCTTCGGCGTTGCCATGGTCGCGCCCGTGATCATGAAGTACGGCAACGAACAGCAGAAGTCGTACTACCTGCCGCGCATTCTGGACTGCACCGACTGGTGGTGCCAGGGCTACTCGGAGCCTGGCTCGGGCTCCGACCTGGCATCGGTCAAGACCCGCGCGGAGCTGACCTCCGACGGCAAGCACTACATCGTCAACGGCCAGAAGACCTGGACCACGCTCGGCCAGCACGCCGACATGATCTTCTGCCTGGTGCGCACCGATCCCGAGGCCAAGAAGCAGGAGGGCATCTCGTTCCTGCTGATCGACATGAAGACGCCGGGCATCACCGTGCGTCCGATCATCATGCTCGACGAAGAGCATGAGGTGAACGAAGTGTTCTTCGACAACGTCAAGGTACCGGTGGAAAACCGCGTCGGCGACGAGAACAAGGGCTGGACCTACGCCAAGTACCTGCTCGGCCACGAGCGCACCGGCATTGCCCGCGTCGGCAATTCCAAGCGCGAGCTGGGCTTCCTGAAGCGGGTGGCGCGCCAGCAGCAGAAGAACGGCAAGCCCCTGCTGGAAGATCCGGTGTTCGGCGCCAAGGTCGCCGCGCTGGAAATCGAACTGATGGCGCTGGAGATCACCGTGCTGCGCGTGGTGTCGAGCGAAGCCGCGGGCAAGGGCCCCGGCCCGGAAGCCTCGATGCTGAAGATCAAGGGCACCGAGATCCAGCAGATGCTGACGGAACTGATGGTCGAAGCCGTTGGCCCGTACGCCCAGCCGTTCGACCCCGCCTACCTGGAGTGCGAGCACGAGCACGCGGTGACCGGCTACGACGATGCCGCCCCGCTGGCCGCCTACTACTTCAACTATCGCAAGACCTCCATCTACGGCGGGTCCAACGAAATCCAGCGCAACATCATCAGCCAGATGATCCTGGGGCTGTGAGGAGACACGGAACATGAACTTCAATCTCAGCGACGAACAAAAGCAGCTGGCTGACGCCGTACGCCGTTTCATCGACAAGGACTACGATTTCGAGTCGCGCAAGAAGCGCTATGAGAGCGAGACTGGCTATGGCGAATCCGCCTGGGGCTCGATCGTCGAGCTCGGCCTGACCGCGCTGCCGGTGCCGGAAGCGCAGGGCGGCTTCTCCGGCAAGGCGCTGGACATGATGGTGGTGCAGCAAGAACTGGGCCGCGGCCTGGTCGTCGAGCCGTACCTGGCGACCGTCGTGGGCGCTTATGCCCTGGGCCTGGCCGGTGGCCAGGAAGCGCTGCTGGAGCAAGTGGCCGGTGGCGAACTGAAGCTCGCGGTGGCGTTCAACGAGCCGCAGGCGCGCTATGAGCTGAACAACGTGCGCGTCACCGCGCGCGACGGCAAGCTCAACGGCCGCAAGACCGTGGTGCTGCATGGCGGCCAGGCCGACAAGCTGATCGTGTCGGCACGCACCGGGGGGGCGGACGCAGATCGTGACGGCATCTCGCTGTTCCTGGTCGACGCCAGGGGCGCCGGCGTCAGCATCAAGG
Source organism: Cupriavidus sp. C3SS-1 (assembly GCF_057073755.1). NCBI lineage: Bacteria > Pseudomonadati > Pseudomonadota > Betaproteobacteria > Burkholderiales > Burkholderiaceae > Cupriavidus > Cupriavidus sp. C3SS-1. The sequence continues at coordinate 1,100,647 of NZ_CP172699.1, forward strand.
ACTACCGCACCATCGACAACCTGCGCGCGGCCGATGTCACGTTCCAGGATGCCCCGGCGCAATTGCTGGGCGAAGCTGGCAAGGCCTTCGAGCAGGTCGAGCAGGTGGCCGACTACGCCGCGGTGCTGCTGTGCGCCGAGGCCGTGGGCGTGATGGACACGCTCAACGCCGCAACGCTCGATTACGCCAAGCAGCGCCAGCAGTTCGGCGTGGTGATCGCGCGCTTCCAGGCGCTGCAGCATCGGATGGTCGAGATGTTTATCCAGGCCGAACAATCCCGCTCGATCACGCTGCTGGCCGCAGCCCGCTTTGAAGAGTCGACGCCGGAAGAGCGCCGCCGCTACGTATCGGCTGCCAAGGCCCGCGTTGGCCAGGCCGCGCGCTACGTCGGCCAGGAGGCCGTGCAGATCCACGGCGGCATGGGCGTGACCAACGAACTGCCGGCCGCGCACATGTTCAAGCGCCTGACGCTTATCAACACCACGTTCGGTGACGTCGATCACCACCTGGGACGGTTTGCCGCCCAGGCAAGCTTCCAGCAAGCTGCCTGATCGAGTCAATGCCCCAGTCGAAACCGCGCCGTAGTCCAGGCGCGGTTTTTTTCTTTGCGCGCAGTTAGGGGCGGGTTCGGCAAATACGGACGCACGCCGTTACCTGCCATGCGAATATCGCGATGACAAGTCAAAAGTCAGCGACAACGGAGATATGACCGATGCTGTATTTCGAGGACTTTGCAGTCGGCAGCCGCCGCGAACTCGGCTCCTACCTCGTCACCGAGGAAGAGATCCTCGGCTTTGCCCGCCAGTATGACCCGCAGCCATTCCATATCGACAAGGAGGCCGCGGCCAAAAGTATCTATGGCGGCCTGATTTCGAGCGGCTGGATGACGTGCTCGATCATGATGCGCCTGCTGGTGCTGAGCAGCACCGGCAAGTCGGCGAGCATGGGTTCGCCGGGCGTCGACGAGATCCGCTGGCTCAAGCCGGTCTATGCCGGCGACACGCTGACTGTCGTGCTCAATGTGCTGGATTCCCGGCCATCGCAATCCAAGCCGGATCGCGGTGTCGTCCATACCCAATGGGAAGCCACCAACCAGCGCGGCGAACTGGTCTGCACGGTCAAAGGCATGGGCATGTACGGCCGGCGCCCCGCCTGAGATCGCCCCCAACCTAAACAACGAGGAGATAACGGACATGCGCACCATCGCATCGCTCGAAGAACTGGAAAGCCTGCAAGGACAGGAGGTCGCCATCAGCGACTGGATGGAGATCACCCAGGAGCAGGTAAACCTGTTTGCCGAGGCGACCGGCGACCACCAGTGGATCCACGTCGACGTGGAGCGCGCCAAAAAGGAATCGCCTTACGGTGGCCCGATCGCGCATGGCTTCCTGACGCTGTCGCTGGTACCCAAGTTCATGCACAACGCGCTGCACATGCCGTCGAAGATCGGCGTGAACTACGGCCTGAACCGCGTGCGCTTCACCGCGCCGGTGCCCGTGGGCAGCAAGCTGCGCGCGCGTATCAAACTGCTGAAGGTCGAGCGGCTCGACCCGCTGCCCAAGTCGCCTGAACTGGTGGGCGCCCAGTCGACCTGGGAAGTGACGATCGAGCGCGAGGGCAGTGACCGTCCGGTGTGCGTGGCGGAGTCGATTAGCCGCCGCTACGGCTGAACCATTGTTGTTTTGTTGATACAGGAAGAAAAAAACCGCCGTCCGGCGGTTTTTTTCGGTTTTTAACGTTAATGAGGATGTTGCAACACATTTTTAGCGGCGCGAACGACGCTTTTAAGAATTGTCCGATTTTCTGAACAGTGTGTTCTGTGCTGTTGGGTTTACCCGTAATGCTGCATTGCGGTACAGTCGCGCCCACGATGTTTTACGTGTTGCGCATTCCGGCCGGAAACCGCGCTTGCCCACAAGGCAGGCTTGCCGGGAAGTGCAAAAACCTCGTGGTTCAACGCTACCCGGCCGCAGTTTCGAGCCGGGACCGTTCGCGGTTTCGGCCATCAATTGCCGCAGTGCCCCCGCCTAAGGCGAGCCGCTCGCGCAGTCGTCAGTTGTCCTTCCGTGTTCATGGCGTTGTCAGGCCGCATGGTCATCCGGCGTTAAGTCCGCCAGACCCCAACGCCAGCTAAGGACACGTCCTTCAGGTTTTCCCTCAGCCCAACGCCTCTTGCTTCCGGCATCAGGCGGTGAAGCCACGCTTTGCCCAAGCGCGGCCTAACCAAACCAGTCGTGACATGAAGAAACCCATACTGCCGCGGTGGACGCGGTCCCTGCCAAGCCTCGGCCTGCTCTTGCTGCTCGCCGGCTGCAACATGACGCTGCTCGACCCGAAGGGGCAGGTAGGCGTCGACATCAAAGGCATCATCCTGATCGCCACCTGGCTCATGCTGCTGGTGGTGGTGCCGGTGATCATCCTGACGCTGGTGTTCGCCTGGAAGTACCGCGCAAGCAATACCTCGGCACGCTATGAACCCGACTGGTCGCACTCGACCGCGATCGAAGTCGTGGTGTGGCTGATTCCCTGCCTGATCATCATCGCGCTGGGCATCATCACGTGGAAGTCTTCGCACGACCTGGACCCGTACAAGCCGCTCGAATCGAAACAGAAGCCGATCACCGTCGAGGCGGTGGCGATGAACTGGAAGTGGCTGTTCATCTATCCGGAACTGAAGATCGCGACGGTCAACCAGATCGCGTTCCCGGTGGGCACGCCGGTGAACTTCAAGATCACCTCCGATTCAATCATGAATTCGTTCTTCATCCCGCAACTGGGCAGCCAGGTTTACGCGATGGCAGGGATGGAGACCAAGCTGCACCTGATTGCCAACGAAGCCGGCACGTATGACGGCATGTCCGCCAACTACAGCGGCGGCGGCTTCTCGGGCATGAAGTTCAAGGCGACGGCCATGTCGAACTTCGAGTTCGACGCGTGGGTCGCCAAGGTGCGCGCCTCCGAACGTCAGCTCGCCAGCGCGGACTACAAGGTCCTGGCGCAGCCGAGCGAAGCGGAGCCGGTTGCCTACTACGGCAAGGTCGAAGACGGCCTGTTCACCGGCGTCCTGCACCAATACATGGGCAACGACGGCCATGCCATGGCCCGCGAGGGTTTCGATGGCGGCCCGATCTGCACGTCGCGTAACACGCTCGGCGAAGAGCGGGTGTCCATGGCCACGCCGGCCAAGCCGGCGCTGGGCGCGCAATCCTAGGAGCAATGATGTTTGGCAAATTGAGTTTGTCGGCGATTCCGTTTCATGAGCCGATCATCATGGTCGTACTGGCCGGTGTCGCCCTCGGCGGCGCTGCGCTGCTAGGCGCGATCACGTATTTCAAGAAGTGGGGCTACCTCTGGAATGAGTGGTTCACTTCCGTCGATCACAAGAAGATCGGCGTGATGTACTGCCTGGTCGCGCTGGTCATGCTGCTGCGCGGCTTTTCCGACGCGCTCATGATGCGCATGCAGCTGGCGCTTGCTACCAACGGTGCCCACGGCGTCCTGCCGCCGGAACACTACGACCAGATCTTCACCGCCCACGGCGTGATCATGATCTTCTTCGTGGCCATGCCGCTGATGACGGGCCTGATGAACCTCGTGGTGCCCCTGCAGATCGGTGCGCGCGACGTGGCCTTCCCGTTCCTGAACACGCTGTCGTTCTGGCTGTTCGTGTCGGGCGCCATGCTGGTGAACGTCTCGCTGGGCGTTGGCGAATTCGCCAAGACCGGCTGGCTCGCTTACCCGCCGCTGTCCGGCCTGGACTTCAGCCCGGGCGTGGGGGTGGACTACTACCTCTGGTCCTTGCAGATTTCAGGGTTGGGCACGCTGCTGACCGGCGTGAACTTCCTGGTGACCATCCTGAAGATGCGCGCCCCGGGCATGACCCTGATGCGCATGCCGGTGTTCACCTGGACCGCCCTGTGCACCAACGTGCTGATCGTGGCCGCCTTCCCGGTGCTGACGGTGTCGCTGGCACTGCTGGGCCTGGACCGCTACTTCGACATGCATTTCTTCACGAACGATGGCGGCGGCAATGCCATGATGTACGTGAACCTGATTTGGATCTGGGGCCACCCCGAGGTGTACATCCTGATCCTGCCGGCGTTCGGTATCTTCTCTGAAGTCATCGCTACGTTCTCGGGCAAGAAGCTGTTCGGCTACAAGGGCATGGTGTACGCGACCGCGGCCATCATGGTGCTGTCGTTCATCGTGTGGCTGCACCACTTCTTCACGATGGGCTCCGGTGCGAACGTCAACGCGTTCTTCGGTATCACGACCATGATCATCTCCATCCCGACCGGGGTGAAGATCTTCAACTGGCTGTTCACGATGTACCGTGGCCGCGTGCAGATGACCACGCCGGTGCTGTGGACGCTGGGCTTCATGATCACCTTCGTGATCGGCGGCATGACCGGCGTGCTGATGGCCGTGCCGGCAGCCGACTTCGTGCTGCACAACAGCCTGTTCCTGATCGCCCACTTCCACAACGTGATCATCGGCGGCGTGCTGTTCGGCTACCTGGCGGGCATCACCTACTGGTGGCCGAAGGCGTTCGGCTTCAAGCTGAACGAGCGTCTGGGCAAGTACGCCTTCTGGTGCTGGCTGGTGGGCTTCTATTTCGCCTTCATGCCGCTGTACGTGCTGGGCCTGATGGGCATGACCCGTCGCCTGAACCACACCGACAACCCGGCCTGGACGCCGTGGCTGTACCTGGCCGTGGTCGGCGTGGTGTTCGTGGCGCTGGGCATCTTCTTCCAGGTGCTGCAGATCGTCGTGTCGATCCGCGACCGCAAGAAGCTGGCCGACGTGACCGGCGACCCGTGGGGTGGCCGCACGCTGGAATGGGCAACTTCGTCGCCGCCGCCGTTCTACAACTTCGCGCACACCCCGGTGGTGCGTGACCTGGACGCGTTCGCCGACATGAAGGCGCGTGGCGAAACCATCCCGACCAGCGGCTACGAGCAGATCCACATGCCGAAGAACACCGGCGCCGGTTTCTGGATGGGCCTGTTCAGCCTGGTGCTGGGCTTTGCCCTGGTCTGGCACATCTGGTGGCTTGCCGCCGTGGGCCTGGTTGGCATGGTGGTGTCGTTCATCCGCCGCGCCAACGATGACCACATCGACTACTACGTGCCGGCCGCCGAGGTCGAGCAGATTGAAACGCGCCAACTGCAGCGCATTGCTTCGCAGGCCTGATAACCATGTCGACAGAAGTCCTTGATCGCTTCGGGGCGGCGCAAGCCCCGGCTCATGCGCACTCGCATGACGACACGCACGACCACGCGCACCACGACACCAGCGAGAACACCATCTTTGGTTTCTGGCTGTACCTGATGAGCGACTGCATCCTGTTCGCGTGCCTGTTCGCCGCGTTCGCCGTCCTGCGCGGCGAAGTGGCGGGTGGCCCGTCGGGCAAGGAGCTGTTCGAGCTCAACTACGTGCTGACCGAGACCTTCATCCTGCTGTTCTCGTCGATCACGTACGGCTTCGCGATGATCTCGCTGCAGAACCGCTCGAAAGTGCGGGTGCTGGTCTGGCTGGCTATCACGTTCGCGCTGGGCGCCGCGTTCATGTACATGGAAATCAATGAATTCCATCACCTGATCGCCGAAGGCGCCGGCCCCAGCCGCAGCGCGTTCCTGTCGTCGTTCTTCACGCTGGTGGGCACCCACGGCCTGCACGTCGCAAGCGGCATGGTGTGGATGCTGGTCCTGATGTGGCAAGTCAGCAAGAAGGGCCTGACCCCGACCATGTCCAAGCGCCTGAACTGCCTCAGCCTGTTCTGGCACTTCCTGGACGTCGTGTGGATCGGCGTCTTCACCGTGGTCTACCTGATGGGGGCAATGTAAATGGCACAGCAACACGCAGCATCGGCCCACGCCGAGTCGCACGGCCACAGCAGCTTCAAGTCCTATGTGATCGGCTTCGTGCTGGCGGTGATCCTGACCGTCATCCCGTTCAAGATCGTGATGGACGGCACCATGGACCGCGGCACGACCCTGCTGATCATCCTCGGCATGGCCGCGGTGCAGGTCGTCGTGCACCTGAAGTACTTCCTCCATATGGATGGTTCGAAGGAGCAGCGCTGGAACGTGATGTCGTTCCTGTTCACGCTGCTGATCCTGTTCATCGTGCTGGCCGGCTCGCTCTGGATCATGCACAACATGAACGCGAACATGATGCCGTGGATGATGAAGTAATCGTCTCTGGACGATAGACAACGGGGCCTTGGGGCCCCGTTCTTGTTTGTGGCGGTGCATCGCGCACCGTGGCGCGGCATTCCTCCCGGCGCCTTCCCATTTTCGGCGCCGGCGTGCCCTCGGCCTCGCTTGCACCCGATTGCGCCGTGCACGCGCGCGGTGCGTCTCGTTCGTTCCCGTCCGGCACCAGCATGGTGCTTTCGCGCGGTATCTCCCTGGAATTGTCTCTTGCCGGTCGCCCCGGCGGCGTCTGGCCATCCGTCGATGTCCTGGCGAGCCATGGCACGGTAGTTGCGGATGCACCACCCGGGGAGCGTTGAGTCCCGTAACCAAACGACAAACTGGGAGCTGCAATGAAACGACGTGACATGCTGAAGCTGTCGGCGGTAGCCGCCGCGGCCATGATCGGCGCGAGCCCGCTGGCGATGGCGCAGTCCAAGGACCCGATCAAGATCGGCATCCTGCATTCGTTGTCCGGCACCATGGCCATCTCGGAGACGTCGCTCAAGGACGTCGCGCTGATGACCATCGACGAGATCAACAAGAGCGGTGGCGTGCTCGGCCGCAAGCTGGAGCCGGTGGTCGTGGATCCGGCGTCGAACTGGCCGCTGTTCGCCGAGAAGGCGCGCCAGCTGATCACCAAGGACAAGGTTGCGGTCACGTTCGGCTGCTGGACTTCGGTGTCGCGCAAGTCCGTGCTGCCGGTCTATGAAGAGCTGAACTCGCTGCTGTTCTACCCGGTGCAGTATGAAGGCGAGGAGATGTCCAAGAACGTCTTCTACACCGGCGCAGCACCCAACCAGCAGGCCATTCCGGCGGTCGAGTACCTGATGAGCAAGGAAGGCGGCGGCGCCAAGCGTTTCTTCCTGCTCGGCACCGACTACGTCTATCCGCGCACCACCAACAAGATCCTGCGCGCGTTCCTGAAGAGCAAGGGCGTGGCCGACAAGGATATCGAAGAGGTCTACACCCCGTTCGGCCATAGCGACTACCAGACCATCGTCGCCAACATCAAGAAGTTCTCGCAGGGCGGCAAGACCGCCGTGATCTCCACCATCAACGGCGACTCCAACGTGCCGTTCTACAAGGAACTCGGCAATGCGGGCCTGAAGGCCAAGGACGTGCCGGTGGTGGCCTTCTCCGTGGGCGAAGAAGAACTGCGCGGCATCGATACCAAGCCGCTGGTGGGTCACCTGGCCGCATGGAACTACTTCATGTCGGTCAAGAACCCCGAGAACGAAGCGTTCAAGAAGCAGTGGGCAGCCTGGGTCAAGGCGAACAACCTGCCCGGCGGCGACAAGCGGGTGACCAATGACCCGATGGAGGCCACCTATGTCGGTATCCATATGTGGGCACAGGCCGTGAAGAAGGCCGGCACGACCGATCCCGACAAGGTGCGCGCGGCCATGTATGGCCAGACCTTCAAGGCGCCGGACGGCTTCACGCTGACCATGGGCGACAACCATCACCTGTTCAAGCCGGTGATGATCGGCGAAGTGAAGGGCGACGGGCAGTTCACCGTGGTGTGGAAGACCGCCAAGCCCATCCGCGCGCAGCCGTGGAGCCCGTTCATCTCCGGCAACGAAGGCAAGCCGGACAAGGTGATGTAAGGCAGCGTGCCACACCCTGGCAGGCGTGCATCGCCGGCTCTTCGTGGCCGGCGGTGCGCGTCCCTGCCGGTCTCCTGATCCAAGAGAAAACAGGTCGCGACCACGCGCCGCCCATTCGCCAGCACCTATGTCCCAATCGTTACCGAAGATCGCCATATCATGGCTGCGCGCCATGCTGGCTGCGCTGCTGCTTGCCGCGCCGCTATGGGCGGCCGCCGCAGGCGCACTGACGCAGGCCGACCTCAAGCCATTGGCCGAGGACGATTTCGATGCCAAGACCGCGGCCCTGTCCGCGCTGGCCAAGGCCCCTCCCGAGCAGGCCGGCCCGATCCTCAAGGCGCTGCAGGACGATTCGCTTCAGTACGCCCCATCGGTGGGCATGGTGCGCCAGGAAGGCGACAAGACCGTCGATGCGATCACCGGCAAGCCGGTCACGGTCAAGGCCGGCGAGCTGGAATCGCTGACCCTGAACAACAGCCTGCGCGCCATCGTGGACAGCGCCGCGAGCGGTCTGCAGTTGCAGTCGCCCGATATCGCGGTGCGCTCGCAGGCCATCAATACGCTGTACGACCAGCCCGAAAGTGCCTCGCGCGCCGGCGTGGAAGCCGCGCGCAAGGTGGAGGCCGATCCCGGCCTGCGCGCACGGCTGGACGTGATCTGGGCCACCACCGTGCTGGCCGAGGAGACGAACGCCGGCGACAAGGCACAGCGTGATGCGCGGCTTGAGGCCATTGGCATCCTGGGCCGCGACAGCAATCCGCAAAGCCGCCAGAAGCTGGCGCCCCTGGTCGAGCGGGGCAGCGATGGCAAGTACCGCGAACCGGATGTCGAAGTACGCGTGGCCGCGCAGCAGGCACTCGATGCATTGCGCAGCGACCAGCGCCGCGCCGACCTGATCGGCAACCTGTTCGCCGGCCTGAGCCTGGGTAGCGTGCTGCTGCTGGCGGCGCTGGGCCTGGCGATCACCTATGGCCTGATCGGCGTCATCAACATGGCGCACGGCGAGTTCCTGATGATCGGCGCGTATGCCACCTACGTCGTGCAGACGCTGTTCCGCACCTACGCGCCCGGCGCGTTCGACTGGTATCTGCCCGCAGCGCTGCCGGCCTCGTTCCTCGCCGCGGGTATCGTCGGTTTCGTGCTGGAACGCCTGGTGCTGCGCCATCTCTATGGTCGTCCGCTGGAGACGCTGCTGGCCACGTTCGGCGTGAGCCTGCTGCTGATGCAGGCCGTGCGCACGCTGTTCGGCGCGCAGAACGTGGAAGTGGCCAACCCGGCCTGGATGAGCGGCGGCGTCGAATGGATGCCGGGCCTGGTGATCCCGTACAACCGCATCGTCATCATCCTGTTCGCGCTGGCCGTGGTGGCCGTTGCCTGGGCCGTGCTCAATCGTACGCGCCTTGGCCTGTTCGTGCGCGCCACCACGCAGAACCGCACCATGGCCGCCTGCGTGGGCGTGCGCACGTGGAAGGTGGACAGCTACGCCTTTGCCTTCGGCGCGGGCATTGCCGGCATGGGTGGCTGCGCGCTGTCGCAGATCGGCAATGTCGGCCCGGACCTGGGCCAGGCTTACATCATCGATTCGTTCATGGTCGTGGTGCTGGGTGGCGTCGGGCAGCTGGCGGGCACGATCGTCGGCGCGTTCGGGCTCGGCATCATCAACAAGTTCATCGAGCCGTTCTACGGCGCGGTGCTGGCCAAGATCTTTGTCCTGGTGCTGATCGTGCTGTTCATCCAGAAGCGGCCGCAGGGACTTTTCGCGCTCAAGGGGCGCAGCGCGGAGGCATGATGCAGAGCTTTCATTCCAATTCGCCGGCGGCGCAATTTCGGCTTGCCGTGCCCGAACGTCAGCCGCTGTTCACCGGGCGCGGTTGGACTTTGCTGGTGGCCTTGACGGTGGTGGTTGCCATCGGCGTGCCGGTGTGCGCGCTGCTGGTGCCTGAGGGCCATCCGCTGCACCTGTCCGCTTATGCGCTGACGCTGATCGGCAAGATCATGTGCTATGCGCTGGCCGCCATTGCGCTGGATCTGGTGTGGGGCTACTGCGGCATCCTGAGTCTTGGCCATGGCTTGTTCTTCGCGCTGGGCGGCTACGCAATGGGCATGTACCTGATGCGTTCGATCGGCCGTGAAGGCGTGTACAAGAGCGACCTGCCGGACTTCATGGTGTTCCTCGACTGGAAGGAGCTGCCCTGGTTCTGGCACGGCACCGAGCACCTGGGTTATGCGTTGCTGCTCGTGGTACTGGTGCCGGGAGTGCTGGCCTGGCTGTTCGGCTTCTTCGCGTTTCGCTCGCGCATCAAGGGCGTGTACCTGTCGATCATCACGCAAGCCATGACGTATGCGGCGATGCTGCTGTTCTTCCGCAATGAAACGGGTTTCGGTGGCAACAACGGGTTCACCGACTTCAAGCGCATCGCCGGTTATGCCGTGGCCGCACCGCAGACACGCACCGCGCTGTTCGTGCTGACCTTCCTGGCGTTGCTCGCCGGATTCGTGGCCTGCCGCTACATCGTCACGTCCAAGCTCGGCCGCGTCGTGACCGCCGTGCGCGATGCCGAGATGCGCGTGATGTTTTCGGGCTACAACCCGCTCGGCTACAAGCTGTTCGTCTGGACGTTCTCGGCCGTGCTGTGCGGCATTGCCGGCGCGCTGTACGTGCCGCAGGTGGGCATCATCAACCCGGGTGAGATGTCGCCGGGCAACTCGATCGAGATGGCTGTCTGGGTGGCGGTTGGCGGCCGCGGCACGCTGATCGGACCGGTGATCGGGGCCTTCCTCGTCAACGGCGCCAAGACGATGTTCACGGCCTACTTCGCCGAGTACTGGCTGTTCCTGCTCGGCGCGATGTTCGTGCTGGTCACGCTGTACCTGCCTGATGGCGTGATTGGCCTGTTGAAGCGCCTGCGCGAGCGCAACCGCCGCACGGAGCCGGCGGCCGGGAACGATCCTGTATCCAGCCCTGCCGTGGCGGGGCGCACCGGAGGCGAAGCATGAATGCCGCGCTCGAATACGGCCAGGCGGAAAGCGGCAATGCGACGGGACTGGGCCGCGTGGTGGAGCCCGGCACGATCGATGTGTCGCATGGTCCGATCCTCTACCTTGAAGACCTGACGGTGCAGTTCGGCGGCTTTCGCGCGCTCAACAAGCTGAGCCTGTCGATCGACCACGGCGAGCTGCGCTGCGTGATCGGCCCCAACGGCGCGGGCAAGACCACGATGATGGATGTCATCACCGGCAAGACCGGCCCGCGCAATGCCAATGTCAGCGGCCGCGTGTTCCTGGGCCAGACCATCGACCTGATGCGCATGACCGAGCCGCGCATCGCGCAGGTCGGCATCGGCCGCAAGTTCCAGAAGCCGACGGTGTTCGAACAGCATGCCGTCTGGGAAAACCTGGAACTCGCGATGAAGGCCGACAAGCGCTGGTGGTCGTCGCTGCGCGCGCGGCTCACGGGGGATGGGCATCGGCGCATTGAAGAAACACTCGCGCTAACCGGCCTCGAGGACGAGGCCTACCGCCCGGCGGGACTGCTGTCGCATGGCCAGAAGCAGCGCCTGGAGATCGGCATGCTGCTGATGCAGCAGCCGCAACTGCTGCTGCTGGACGAGCCCGTGGCCGGCATGACCGATGAGGAAACCATGCAGCTCGCCGCGTTGCTGAACAGCCTGCGCGGCAGCTGCTCGATGATGGTGGTCGAGCACGACATGGAATTTGTCGCGGCGCTGGCCGGCGACGAAGGCAAGGTCACGGTGCTGGCCGAAGGCAGCTTGCTGGCGGAAGGCACGCTGGAGAGCGTCAAGCGCGACGAACGCGTGATCGAATCCTACCTGGGAAGATAGCCATGCTGCAGGTCAATGCACTGAACCAGTTCTATGGCGGCAGCCATATCTTGCGGAACGTTTCTTTCGAAGTGCCGGGCGGCAAGCTGACCACGCTGCTGGGCCGCAACGGTGTCGGCAAGAGCACCTTGCTCAAGTGCCTGATGGGCGTCGTGCCCACGCGCAGCGGCAGTATCCAGTGGGATGGCCGAGCGCTGGAGAAGAAGGCGCCCTATGAGCGAGTTTCGGCTGGCCTTGCCTACGTGCCGCAGGGGCGCGAGATCTTTCCGCGGCTGACAGTGGAAGAGAACTTGCTGATCGGTGCCGCCAGCCGCGCACGGCCTTCGGGCGTACCGGATCGCATCTACCAGTTGTTCCCGGTGCTGCGCACCATGCGCCAGCGCCGTGGCGGCGACCTGTCGGGCGGGCAGCAGCAACAGCTTGCCATCGGCCGCGCGCTGATGAGCGAGCCGGGCCTGCTGATCCTCGACGAGCCGACCGAAGGCATCCAGCCGTCGATCATCCAGGACATCGGGCGTGCGCTGCGTCTGCTGGTCGACGAGTTCGGCATGACGGTGCTGCTGGTCGAGCAGTACTACGAGTTCGCGCGCCATATCGCCGATCACTACGTGGTCATGAGCCGCGGCGAAGTCGTGGCGAAGGGCGAGGGGGCCAATATGGAGCAGGATGGCGTGCGGGAGCTGATTGTCGTGTAAGCGTGCCAGGCGGGACAGCGGGTACCGCGCGCTGCGCTTTCGCGTCGGCGGCCGGCGCGCTATGATTTCCGGCATCCGCTGCGGCGCTTGCTGCGGCTCGCGCCCCCCTGCGTCGCCGGTCTACTCATCGAGCCATGCGTCATCCTGATTTTCCCGCCACCGTCGCCATGCTGCCTTCATGGCAGGCCAGCTTGCGCCTGCGCTTTGCCGCACGCGGCGAGCGTACCGTGCTGGCCCTGCGCCAACACCAGGGACCGTTGATGGTGCAGAAGCCGCTTTATCCCGAAGGCGGCATCTGCCACGCCGTCATCCTGCATCCGCCGGCAGGCGTGGCGGGCGGCGACAGTCTCGATATCGCGTTGCATGCGGAAGCCGGCGCGCACGCGGTGATCGCGACGCCCGGTGCCACCAAGTGGTACAAGTCGCTCGGCCGTGATGCGTGCCAGCATGTGCGGCTGACCGTGGATGACGGCGCCCGGCTCGATTGGCTGCCGCAGGAGAACATCGTATTCGACGATGCGCGCGCGCGCATCGTGACCGAACTCGATATCGCGTCGGGCGGCAGCGCCATCGGCTGGGATGCCGTGGTGCTCGGGCGGCAGGCGTCCGGCGAGCAATGGGCGCGCGGCGCGCTCTGGCTCGACACGCAGGTGCGCTGCGACGGGCGCGCGTTATGGATCGAGCAATCGCATCTGGACGCCGCCTCACCGTTGCGCGGTGCGTTGCCAGGGCTGGATGGTATGTCCGTGCTGGGCACGCTGTGGGCGGTGGGCAGCGCAGCCACGCAGGAACTTGCCGAGACGCTGGCCGAGCGCCTGCCGCTCACGGAGGACCTGCGCGCAGGCGTGACCTGCCTGTCGTCACCGGCGCAGTCGATGCTGCTGCTGCGCGTGCTGGGCCGGCAGATTGAGCCAGTCAGGCAACTCTTGGTCGACGCGTGGAGCGCGCTGCGCGACCCGATCCACGGCGTGCCGGCACGGCCGCTGCGGCTGTGGGCGACATGAGCTATCAGGAATCAGGCATTCGAGAACGACAAGGACAACCACGATGGAACTGACACCGAGAGAGAAAGACAAGCTGCTGATCTTCACCGCCGCACTGCTGGCCGAACGTCGGCGCGCGCGCGGGCTCAAGCTCAACTATCCGGAATCGGTGGCGCTTATCACTGCCGCAATCATGGAAGGCGCGCGCGATGGCCGCACCGTGGCTGAACTGATGCACGAAGGCACCACCGTGCTGAGCCGCGAAGACGTGATGGATGGCGTGGCCGAGATGATTCCCGAGATCCAGGTCGAAGCGACGTTTCCGGATGGCACCAAGCTTGTCACCGTGCACCATCCGATTATCTGACAACACCAACAACATCCACCGAGAGCCGCTATGAAACGTTTCGCATGCTCGCGCCTGGCCATGGGCGCCACGCTGTCCTTCGCTGCCGTCTCCGCGTTCGCCCACCCGGGCCATGATGCCGCTACCGTTGCCGCCAGCCTGTGGGCAGGACTGCTGCATCCGTTCACCGGCGCCGATCACTTGCTGGCGATGGCTGCAGTGGGGGTCTGGAGCGCACTGGGCGCGCGCTCGGCTGCAGAGACACTGCGCCTGCCGCTCGCCTTCGTTACGTTGATGCTGGCCGGTGCCGCGCTGGGGCTGTCCGGGCTGGTGCTGCCAGCCGTTGAGCCGATGATTGCCGCCTCGCTGCTGGTGGTCGGCGTGCTGGTAGCGATGCGCGCAAAGCTGCCGGCATGGGCCGGCATGGCAATCGTGGGCAGCTTCGCTGTGTTCCATGGCTATGCCCACGGTGCCGAGCTGCCCGCTACGGCCGCGGCGGCCCCCGCAGTGCTGGCCTATGTCGGCGGCTTCGCGGTGGCGACCATGGTGCTGCACCTCCTTGGCATTGTCGCGGGTACGGTCCTGCGCCATCGTGCGGGCTGGCTCGCGCGCGTGGCCGGAGCGGGGGTGGCGCTGTACGGTGCCGGCCTGCTGGTTGCGTGAGGAGACGACGATGATGCCCGGTGAACTGATGCCCGCCGATGGTGAGATCGAACTCAATGCCGGCCGGTCCACGGTAAGCGTGACGGTTGCCAATACTGGCGACCGTCCGATCCAGGTCGGCTCGCATTTCCATTTCTACGAGACCAATGCGGCACTGTCGTTCGACCGCGCGGCCGCGCGCGGCTTCCGTCTCAATATCGCGGCCGGCACCGCGGTGCGGTTCGAGCCGGGCCAGACGCGTACCGTGGAACTGGTGGCGCTCGATGGTGACCGTATCGTCTACGGCTTCAACGGCAAAGTCATGGGAGCGCTGTGATGGTGAAGATCACCAGGCAAGCCTATGCCGAGATGTTTGGCCCGACCACCGGAGACCGCGTGCGCCTGGCCGACACCGGGCTCGTGATCGAAGTCGAGAAGGACTTCACGATCTACGGTGAGGAGGTGAAGTTCGGCGGCGGCAAGGTGATTCGCGATGGCATGGGGCAGAGCCAGCGCATGGCAAAGGACTGCGTCGATACCGTCATCACCAATGCGCTGATCGTGGACCACTGGGGCATCGTCAAGGCGGATATCGGCTTGAAGGGCGGACGCATCGCGGGGATCGGCAAGGCCGGCAATCCGGATATCCAGCCGGGCGTGACCATCGTGATTGGTCCCGGCACAGAAGTGATTGCGGGCGAGGGCATGATCGTTACCGCAGGCGGTATCGATACGCATATCCACTTCATCTGCCCGCAGCAAATCGAAGAGGCGCTGATGAGCGGCGTGACGACCATGATCGGCGGCGGCACAGGCCCGGCCACGGGTACGTTCGCGACTACCGTGACGCCGGGGCCGTGGTACATGGAACGCATGCTGCAGGCCATCGATGCGTATCCGATGAACATCGGGCTGCTTGGCAAGGGCAATGCAAGCCAGCAGGCGCCGATCCTTGAACAGGTAGAGGCAGGCGCCATTGGCCTCAAGCTGCACGAAGACTGGGGCACGACGCCTGCGGCAATCGACACCTGCCTGTCGGTGGCCGATGCAACCGATACGCAAGTAGCGATCCACACCGATACGCTTAACGAAGCGGGGTTTGTCGAGGCGACCATCGCCGCGTTCAAGGGCCGCACCATTCACACGTATCACACCGAGGGCGCCGGCGGCGGCCATGCTCCGGACATCATCAAGGTGTGCGGCGAGGCCAACGTGCTGCCGTCGTCGACCAATCCGACGCGGCCCTACACGGTCAACACGCTGGACGAGCATCTCGACATGCTGATGGTGTGCCACCACCTGGACCCGTCCATTGCCGAGGATATCGCCTTCGCAGAAAGCCGCATCCGCCGCGAGACCATCGCCGCCGAAGACATCCTGCACGACCTTGGCGCGTTCTCGATGATCTCTAGCGATTCGCAGGCCATGGGACGCGTGGGCGAGGTCATCATCCGCACCTGGCAGACCGCGCACAAGATGGCCGCGCAGCGCGGCAAGCTGCCGGGCGATCCACACGATGCGCGTGGCGGGCACGACAATTTCCGCGTCAGGCGCTATATCGCCAAGTACACGATCAACCCGGCGCTGACGCATGGCATCGCGCATGAGGTAGGTTCGATCGAAGTGGGCAAGTGGGCGGACCTGGTGCTGTGGCGTCCGGCGTTCTTCGGCGTGAAGCCAAGCCTGATCCTGAAGGGCGGGATGATCGCCGCCGCGGCGATGGGCGACCCCAATGCCTCGATCCCGACGCCGCAGCCTGTGCACTACCGTCCGATGTTCGCGTCGGCGGGCGGCGCGCTGCACCGGTCGTCGCTGACCTTTGTCTCGCAGGCCGCGATCGCTGCGAATGTCGGTGAGCGTTACGGCCTGGCCAAAACGCTGTCGGCGGTGCGCGGTACGCGCACCGTGAGCAAGCGCGACATGGTGCACAATGACTGGCAGCCTCACGTCACCGTCGATCCGGAAACCTATCAAGTCGTGGCCGATGGCCAGTTGCTGATGTGCGAGCCCGCCACCGAGCTGCCCATGGCGCAGCGCTATTTCCTGTTCTGACATTCTCCGATGCTGAAGATTGACAAAGTCCTGAGCGCCCCGCACGGCATCGCCACCGTGCTGGTGCGCCGCGCCCCGAAGCTGGTCCTGCCGTTCTCGGAACGCAGCAAGAGCCGCCTGCGCGCGGTGCTCGACAATGGGGAAGAGGCCGCGCTGTTCCTGCCGCGCGGCACAGTATTGCGCGGCGGCGACCTGCTGGTGGCGGAAGACGGCGGCTTTATCGAAGTCTTGGCCGCGCCGGAACGCGTGCTGGAAGTCCGCGCCGTGGACTCGCAGGCGCTGATGCGCGCGGCGTATCACCTGGGCAACCGGCACACGCCGGTGGAGGTGGGGCGCGATTATTTACGGCTGGAGTTCGATCCGGTGCTGGCGGACATGCTTGCGCGTCTAGGCGTGCAGGCCGTTCAAGCGCAGGCGCCATTCGAGCCAGAAGCGGGTGCGTATGGCGGTGGTCACAAGCACGGGCATGACGCGACGTTCGCCGAGGATTATGCGGCGGCGCAGGCGGTGTTTCGTGAGCATCATGGCTCGCACTCGCACTCGCACTCGCACTCGCACTCGCACTCGCACTCGCACTCGCATGAGCATGAGCATGAGCATGAGCATGAGCATGAACATGAACATGAACATGAGCATGAGCATGATGAGAATTGTGGGCACAAGCATTGATGTTGCTTGATGTCAATGTGGTCATGACACCGCTGCGCCAACTCATCTCCCTGTTGCACCTGGCCTCCCCCGCACTCCCCATCGGCGGCTTCAGCTACTCGCAAGGACTCGAAGCTGCCGTCGACAGCGGATATGTGCGAGATGCCGATTCCGCCGAGCACTGGATCCGCGACAACCTCCTGCATGTGCAAGCCCAATGCGAGGCCCCGCTATGGCTGCTGCTCCATCGTCACTGGCGCACCATGGATATCGATGCAATACGCAAGTGGAACGACTGGTTCCACGCCACGCGCGAAACATCGGAATTGCGGCTCGAGACCGAGCAGATGGGCTGGTCGCTCGCGAAGCTGGTAGGGCAGATGGAATGGGGCGACCTGGCATTGCGCCAGCAGTTGGCCGCGCTGTCGCCAGCGTGCCTGCCCACCGCCTTTACCGCTGCGTGCGTCGCGCTGGAGATCGACGAGCGCGAAGGGCTGGTCGCCTATTGCTTCAACTGGGCGGAGAACCAGGTCGCTGCCGCCATCAAGGCGGTGCCGCTGGGCCAGGTGGCCGGGCAGCACATGCTGCGGCGCCTGCACGATGCGGTGCTGGCTGCAGTGGGCGATGCCGTGCAGCGCGCCACGGCATCGCCGCCGCAGCTTTCCACCTTTTCACCGATGCTGGGTTTGCTGTCGTCACGGCACGAAACGCAGTATTCCCGATTGTTCCGTTCCTGAATCAGGATGCCATCATGTCCCTGGCTCGTACCAAGAAGAACCCTCCGCTGCGCATTGGCGTCGGCGGTCCCGTCGGCTCCGGCAAGACCACACTGCTGGAGATGCTGTGCAAGGCGATGCGCGACCGCTATGACCTGGTCGCCATCACCAACGACATCTACACCAAGGAGGACCAGCGCCTGCTGACGATCTCCGGCGCGCTGCCTGCCGAGCGCATCATGGGGGTCGAAACCGGTGGCTGCCCGCACACGGCCATTCGCGAAGATGCGTCGATCAACCTTGAAGCCGTCGACCGCATGCTGGCGCGGTTCCCGGATGCCGACGTGGTCTTCATCGAGTCAGGCGGCGACAACCTCGCTGCGACGTTCAGCCCGGAGCTGTCCGACCTCACCGTCTACGTGATCGACGTGGCCGGCGGCGAGAAGATCCCGCGCAAGGGCGGACCGGGTATCACCAAGTCGGATCTGCTCGTCATCAACAAGACCGACCTTGCGCCGTATGTCGGCGCATCGCTCGAGGTGATGGAAAGCGATGCGCGCAAGATGCGCGGCGAACGCCCGTTCGTGATGGGCAGCGTCAAATCGGGGCAAGGGCTTGATGAAGTGATCCGCTTCATCGAGCGCCAGGGCATGCTGGGCCTCTGAGCCCGCTCATGCCTGCCTGTAGTTGCCCTTGCGCGCCAGCGCACGGGCCACGGCCGCGACCAGGTCGACCTCGACTTCGTTGAGTTCGGCCATGTGCCGCATCGTGGCTTCTATCGCCGCATTCTGCGCATTGCCGAACACCGAGCGCGGTTCTTTCACCTGGGCCACGGCGCCGCCGTGCTTGGGGAAATCGAGCATGTCCGAGGGCGGCACGCCGAGCGTATCCGCGAGCATGCAGATGTTGAGCAGCGCCAGGTTGCGCTTGCCTCGTTCTATGCCGCTCAGGTACGAACGGGCCAGTCCGCTTTCCAGGGAGAGTGTTTCTTGCGACCAGCCACGCTGCTTGCGCAGCCTGGCAAGATGCAATCCGAATTGTCTGAGAGTCTGGTCAGTCATGATCGATGTGACAGTTCTGCGGAACAGGACACTAGAAGTTTGACGCTGCGGCCACGACAACTTATATTCTCACTCACCATTGGTGCCTGATCCGCAGTTCAAGGGATGTGCAAAAAAAGGGCGCAGCACCGTGGCAGGAACCGGGCGGCCTGATGGCCGTGCCAAACGGGGCAACACGCAAGGACAGGCTCGCGTCGAATGCGCGGGTGTCGTTGCGTTAATGGGGACCATCGTGTCTCCTTCGCTCTGTCAGGGGATTGCCATGCAGATCTATTCGCTGTTCGACGCGCCCATGCATTCTTTTGGCCGCGGCCATGCCGCTTCCGCGGGCCTTCATATCGGATTTCATTCACGCTTGTTGCCAGCCTGCGCGGGGCCGGGCAGCACGTGCGACTTGATCTTCCTGCCGGCCGGTCAATCGCAGCGCGCCTTCATGGCCATGCGCGGCGAATGGTGGGCTTGCCTGCGCGGCGGCATCCGCATCGCCGCGCCCGGTCACGACGCGGTGCTGATCGGCTGTGGCGATATGTTCGCGCCAATGCCGGGCATGCCGATGCAAGTCCGCGCGGCGATCGACAGCATCCTGGTCCGCGTCGTCCCCGATGATAGTTCCGCCTGTGGCGACGCCGCGTCATTCGAAGACACCTTGTTGCAAGGTGAACTGTCATACGGCGCGCTGGGATGTCTGGCCACGATGCCAGACGACGTCGGCGACGAGCTGGGACTCGTCTACGGCGGCACGCAGCCAATGCCGGTCACGCGCGCAGGATTCGCGCAATTGATGGCAGGGACGTGCGTTCAGGTCGGCGGCCTGCTCTGGGCGCTATGCCATCGCGGCGCGCTTTGTGTACGCTGGTCGCAGGGTGGGGAGACTTATCTGAATTTCATACAGCCCGGGACGTTGTTCGTGCCGGACCCGCATGAGTCGTACAGCCTTGAGGCATTGCTGCCCTCTGCCGGCTTGCTGTGTTGCAGTGGCGCGGCCCAGGCCGGGGTGCGCGATTATCGCGAAGCTTCGCGAAGGTTGCCCGGCGCGAGGTCCGGTGTCGTGGAGATGACGCATGCGCCGTACGGAAATCAGGAGGCATGCGTGCCGGCCTGAGCGGCGGCGTCGCCCCGGGCGGCATGCAAGCCGCCCCCGGGGCAGTCTGGCATCAGTGACGCTTGTACTGGGTGGTGCCGAACAGCATTTCGCGCGCCTTGTCGTCCTGCAGCGGCTTGCGCGCATTGGCCAGGACTTCCACGCCGCGCTTGACCGCCGGACGTTCGGCGATGGCGTTGAACCAGCGCTTGAGGTCCGGATAGTCGTCGAGTTCCACGCCCTGGTTCTGCCAGCTGCGCAGCCACGGGAAGGTGGCGATGTCGGCAATCGTGTACTGGTCGCCGGCCAGCCATTGGTGTTGCGAGAGCCGCGTGTCGATCACGCCGTACAGGCGCCTGGCTTCATTCGTGTAGCGATTGACCGCGTACTCGATCTTTTCCGGCGCATAGATGCGGAAATGGTGGGCCTGGCCGAGCATCGGGCCGACGCCGCCCATCTGGAACATCAGCCACTGCAACGCTTCGTACTTGCCGCGCACGTCTTCGGGCAGGAACTTGCCGGTCTTGCCGGCGAGGTAGAGCAGGATGGCGCCGGACTCGAACAGCGAGATCGGTTCGCCATCCGGGCCGTTGCTATCGACGATGGCCGGGATCTTATTGTTGGGGCTGATTTTGAGAAAGTCGTCGCCGAACTGGTCGCCCGCGCCGATGTTGACCGGGTGGACCTTGTATTCGAGGCCGCACTCCTCGAGCATGATATGGACTTTGTGGCCGTTGGGCGTCGGCCAGCTGTAGACATCGATCATTGCGAGAAGTCTCCTGACTGCATAACGAAATTCCAGGGAAGGGTTTCGACCGATTTAAGCACAGAAGAAAAAAACGCGCAGACAGGCTGCGCGTTTCCATACCGCCGGCAGGGCTGCCCGGCAGTTCTGCCGGGGCGAGCTCAGAAGCCGCGTGCCACCGGCATCTTCACTTCCTTCGGGTCGATGCCCATGTGCTTGGCCAGCTCGAGCTTGGCGATGGCGTTGCGGTGCACTTCGTCCGGACCATCGGCCAGGCGCAGCGTGCGCTGGTGGGCCCACCAGTTGGCCAGCGGGAAGTCGCTCGATACGCCGGCCGCGCCGTGCACCTGGATGGCCCAGTCGATCACCTTCAGCGCCACGTTAGGGGCCACCACCTTGATCATCGCGATCTCGGCCTTGGCCACCTTGTTGCCCACGGTGTCCATCATGTAGGCAGCCTTGAGCGTGAGCAGGCGGGCCATTTCGATTTCGCAGCGAGCCTCGGCGATGCGTTCCTGCGTGACGCCCTGGTTGGCGACCGGCTTGCCGAACGCCACGCGCGACAAGGCGCGTTTGCACAGCAGCTCCAGTGCGCGCTCCGCGACACCGATGCTGCGCATGCAGTGGTGGATGCGGCCCGGGCCGAGGCGGCCCTGGGCGATCTCGAAGCCGCGGCCCTCGCCCAGCAGAATGTTCGACACCGGCACGCGCACGTTCTTCAGTTCGATCTCCATGTGGCCGTGCGGCGCGTCGTCATAGCCGAACACGGGCAGGAAGCGCTTGATGGTGATGCCCGGCGTGTCGGCCGGCACCACGACCATCGACTGCTGCTCGTGGCGCCCCGCGTTCGGATCGGTCTTGCCCATCACGATGTAGACCTTGCAGCGCGGATCGCCGGCGCCCGATGACCACCACTTGGTGCCGTTGATCACGTAGTGGTCGCCGTCGCGCTCGATGCGGCATTCGATGTTGGTGGCGTCCGACGATGCGACGGCGGGCTCGGTCATCAGGAAGGCCGAGCGGATCTCACCGGCGAGCAGCGGCTCGAGCCATTGGTCCTTCAGTGCCTCGGACGCGTAGCGCTCCAGGGTTTCCATGTTGCCGGTGTCGGGCGCGGCGCAGTTGAAGACCTCGGCCGACCAGGGCACCCGGCCCATGATCTCGCACAGGGTTGCGTATTCGAGGTTCGACAGGCCTTGCGGCGCGCGCGGCGAGCGCGGCAGGAACAGGTTCCACAGGCCGGCTTCGCGCGCCTTGGGCTTCAGTTCCTCGATCAGCTTGCTCGGCACCCAGGCGTTACCGGCCTGGCGGTTGGCGTTGATCTCTTCGTAGAAGCGCTTTTCGTTCGGGTAGATGTGCTGGTCGAAGAAGGCCAGCAGTTTGGCCTGCATCTCCTTGACCTTCGGCGTGTATTCGAATTGCATGTGGTCTCCTCGTAACCAGGGTGGTGCGCTACGTCACGGCGCGGCATGAGCCGATGCAATGCACTCTATCCGAAACCTGGTAATAACAAAAATGAATTTTCTGGATTTGCCAGTATCAATGTCCTGCATTCCATGCCAGAATGGCAGCCATGCAGCTATCCCGCATCGACCTCAATCTCTTTGTGGTGTTCGACGCCATCTACAGCGAAGGCAGCATCACCGCGGCTGCGCGCCAGCTCAACCTGACGCAGCCCGCCGTGAGCCATGCGCTGGGCCGCTTGCGCGGCCTGTTCGATGACCCGCTGTTCGAGCGCCGCGGGCAGGGCATGGCGCCGACGCCGCTGGCGCGCTCGCTAGCCTCGGAGATCCGCACGGCGTTGCAGTCTTTCGCGCGCACGCTGCAGGACACGCCGCATTTCGATCCGGCCAACACCGTGCGGCGCTTCACCATCGGCATGCGCGACGCGCTGGAATCGACGTTGCTGCCGCCGCTGATGGCGCGCGTGACGGCCGCGGCCCCGCAGGTGGAGATCGCCGCGATCCGCTTTGACCGGCGCGAGATGGAATCCGAACTGCTGGCCGGCACCATCGATACCGCGATCGATATCCTGCTGCCGGTATCGCCGGCCATCCATCACGCGCCGTTCATGGCGGACCCGATGGTCGTGCTGGCGCGCCGAGACCATCCGCTGGTCAAGAAGGAACTGACGCTCGAACGCTACCTGGCCGCGGAACATGTACACGTGTCCTCGCGGCGGCGCGGTGCGGGCCTGGAAGACCAGTCTTTGCACCGCATGGGGCTGACGCGCCGCGTAAGGCTGCGCTGCCAGCATTACGCAGCAGCCTGCCGCGTGGTGAGCTGCACGGACCTGCTGGCCACGCTGCCGCTGCGCTATGCACGCATCGCCAACGAGCCCTATGCCAACCGCATCCTGTCGCTGCCGTTCAAGGTGCCGTCGCTCGAACTGCATCTGTACTGGCATGCCGGCGGCGAGAACGACGGCGCCAATCGCTGGCTGCGCGAGCAGCTCATGACGGTGATGTCATCGCTTGGCGGCGGCACGACGGAGCCGGCACCAGCGGCCTGATGCCTTTCTGTGCAGCGCGAACGGGTCACACGTAAGCCATTGTTAGCAGGCTGGACGCTCGCATACCCCCTCCCTACCATCGTCGGGTCACGTCTGCCCCCGGCCTCACCTCGCACGCCCGCGCCTGCGCTCCGGTGATGTCCTGCTGCGCCCGCCTGCCGGGCTGCCACGGGCAGTATCTCCATCAGAACCACGACCATCCAGATCGATGAACGGGAAACGCCTGCCTGCTGAACACGCATCCATTTCAATCCATTCACGCGCTGAGCCGCTGCGCCTGCGAATTTTGTGTGGCGCCGCGCTGTTGTCGGTCCTTGCCGCCTGTGGCGGCGGGGGCGACGGAGATGGTGGCGGTACGGCCGCGGCCGGCGGCGCACAGCCGTCAGGGCAGAGCGCGTCGACCCAGGCTGCGGGCACGGCTGTTACGGCGGGCGGCTGCTATACGGTCAGCGGCGCCAGCCCTGCGGCGCCGGCCGGCGGTGGCGTGACGCTGCTGCCCGCGCTCGGCAGCGCCGTCGGCAACTATCGCGTGCTCGACGACGCGCGCAGCGCAGGCCTCTGCTATGCCAACTACCGGCGCAAGCAGGTCGGCCTGCCGCCGTTAGCGGCTCGCGATGCGCTCAACAACGCGGCGCAGAACCACACCGCCTACATGCTCGCCAACCAGACGCTGACGCATGACGAAGTCTCGGGCAAGCCTGGCTACACCGGCGCTACGCCGGACGCGCGTATCGAGGCTGCATATCCGACCAATGCCAACGCAGAGGTGGTGGCAGCGGCGAATAAGTGGACGTCGGTCGCCAACGCACCGCTTTCGCTGTCGCCGAAGGACTCGCTTGTATCGGATCTCATCGACGCGCCATTCCACCGCGCCGCGCTGCTGGGCAGCTACGGCTCTGCCGGCAGTGGCTATGCGGAGAGCGTGGGCCCCAATGGCGGCGGCACTGCCGCCTACTACTACCAGACCGTCGACCTTGCCGACGCATCGAAGGGCGGCACGGATAGCCAGATGGTCGCGTATCCGTTCGACGGGCAGGCCGACGTGCCGGCCAGCTGGGTCAACTCGGAAAGCCCCAATCCGGCGCCGGGCTACGACGGCAAGACGATGGGTTACCCAGTGTCGCTGCAGGCGATCAACGCCTCGCTGCAGTTCGATGCCGACAGCTTCACCATCACCGACGCGCAGGGTCGCAATGTCGATTGCCTGAAGGTGGACAGCCGCTCGTCGGGCCTGTCCGGCGCGGCACGCGGGCTGGCGATCTGCACGCCGCTGGCCCCGCTGGCAAGCGGCCAGCGCTACAGCGTCGCCGTGAGCGGCAAGCTCGGCGCGCAGCCGGTCAGCCTGAACTGGTCGTTCACTACGCGCTGAAGCCGGCTTGATTGGCGCGTGGCAACTGGCTTGCCGTTCTCGCCTGGCCCGAAGGAGAAATCGGTCAACTGCTTGTTCGGCATGAAGCCGCAAGCAGGCGGGATCCATGGTCCCGCCTTTCTGGTTTCTATCGGGCTTTCTTCAATATGCCGGCACGTCAGGCATCCAACTTGACGCCCGCTGCTTTGACCACCTTGGCCCAGCGAGCCTCCTCGGTCTGGTAGAAGCGGCTGGTTTCCGCCGGCGTCATCGTCACCACTTCCGCACCCTGTCCCGCGAGCTGCGCGCGGATTTCGGGCGAGCGGATGATGCGGACCAGTTCGGCGTTGACCCGGTTCACGATGGCATCGGGCATGCCGACCGGTGCCATCACGCCTTGCCAGGTGCCGGATTCAAAGCCAGGCACGCCCTGTTCGGCGATGGTCGGCGTCTGGCCCACCAGCGGCATGCGCGTGCGCTTGGAAACCGCAATCAGCTTGAGCTTGCCGGCCTGCACCTGCGGCAGCGTGGCCAGCATGCCGTTCATCAGCACCTGCGCCGTGCCGCCGACGGTATCGGCAATCGCCTGCGAACCGCCCTTGTAAGGCACGTACTGCCACTTTGCGCCGGTAGCCTGGGCCACCGCCACGCCGGCCAGGTGAGGCGCGCTGCCGATGGCCGTGACGGCGAAGTTCAGCTGCGTCGTCCGCGACAGATCGACGAGTTCCTTCAGGTTCGACACCTTGACCGACGGATGCACGACCAGCAGGTGGGGCGAATAGGCCAGCATGGCTACGCCCTTCAGGTCCTTGGACGGATTGAAGGTGAGCTTGGTATAGACCGAGGGGCTGATGGCCAGCGCGCCCACGTCGCAAAGCAGAAGCGTATGGTTGTCCGTGCCGGCCTGCGCTGCCATGGCGGCACCGATGTTGCCGTTCGCGCCCGGGCGGTTGTCGACCACGATGGACTGGCCGAGCGCCTCGCCGAGCTGCTTGCTGATCATCCGGGCGATGATGTCCGACGAGCCACCGGCGGGGTAGGGCACGATCAGTCGGATCGGGCGATTGGGCCACGCATCGGCGGCGTGGGCGAGGCGCGGCACCGCCACGGAGGCGCCGCCAAGCGCGCCAAGGGTTGCCAGGCCCGATGCCTGCTGCAGGAACGTGCGACGGGAGGTCATACAATGTCTCCAGAAATCTTTAAATTATCAGTCGTCATACAACATGGTTTGCATGGTAGACGGATTCTGGCGATTCCGATATCGGGAAAATACTGAAACTTCCCCTGCCTCCAACAACGGGACGGGTTAGAAGGCCACAAACGGAACAACGCGCCGTAGCGCGTTGTTGTCTGATGACTTGGCCCCTCCCGGTAAAATCAGGGGCTGCCAGTCAGGTGCTTATTGCTTCGCCTTCTGCGCGTACTCCCAGCCGATCTCGGCCATCGGGCGCGCACGCTTGCCAGCGTCGAGCGCCTGCGCCGATGAAGCCGTGCCATCGACCACGCGCTTCATGATGCCCTGCAGGATGCCGGCGATGCGGAACATGCTGAAGGCCAGGTAGAAGTTCCAGTCGCCGGTGATGGGGCGGCCGGTGCGCTGCTCGTACAGGCGGCGATAGGCGGCCTCGTCGGGGATGCCCAGCGCGGCATGGTCGAGGCCCGCGATGCCGCGGAACTGGCCCGGCGCGATATGCCAGCTCATGCAGTGGTAGCCGAAGTCGGCCATCGGGTGGCCCAGCGTCGACAGTTCCCAGTCGAGCACGGCCAGCACGCGCGGCTCGGTCGGGTGGAACATCAGGTTGTCGAGGCGGTAGTCGCCGTGGACGATGCAGGTGAGGTCGGCGTCTTCCTGCGGGATATGCTGCGGCAGCCAGTCCATCAGCGCATCCATGGCCGGAATCGACTCGGTCTCCGACAGCTTGTACTGCTTGCTCCAGCGTTCGATCTGGCGCTGGAAGTAGTTGCCGGGCTTGCCGTAGTCGCCCAGCCCGATGGCCTGGTAGTCGACGCTGTGCATGGCCGAGATCACGCGGTTCATCTCGTCGTAGATGGCGGCGCGTTCCGTCGGCGTCATGTCCGGCAGCGACTGGTCCCACAGCACGCGGCCGCTGACAAATTCCATGATGTAGAAAGCGCGGCCGATCACCGATTCGTCCTCGCACAGCGCATACATCTTAGCGACCGGTACGTCGGTGCCGGCCAGCGCGGCCATCACGCGGTACTCGCGCTCGATCGCATGGGCCGACGGCAGCAGCTTGCTCTTGGGGCCGGGCTTGGCGCGCATCACGTAGGTCTGGCCCGGCGTGACGAGCTTGAAGGTCGGGTTGGACTGGCCGCCCTTGAACTGCTCCACGCTCAGCGGGCCGGCAAAGCCTTCCACATGCTGGCGCATCCAGGCTTCCAGCGCGGCGATGTCAAAACGCTGCTGGTCCGCCACGGGGCGCGTGCCTTCGAAGTGCGATACGTTGCTGCTCATGCTGTCTCCGGTGATGTTCTGGTGCTATCGGGTATGAGGGTATGACGTTCGGTGTGCGGGCTGGCACCTCAGGCAGCGGGCTGCCGTCCGCGCAGGTACTGGTGCAGCAGGACTTCCATGGTGGTGTGGCGCGAGCCGCTATGCACAGGCGTAGGCGGCGAATAATTGGTCATGCGCACGACCCAGTCAAGCGGATCGTCGCCCATGTCGAGCACATTGATGCAACCCGCGGTCTGCAGCAGCGAGCCAAAGAACACGCGCCGGCCGCAGGTGATGGCCTGCGACAGGATCGCGCGATTGGTGCCGCCATGCAGCACCAGCAGCACCGTATCCCAGCCCGGGTCGTCACGCAGTCGTTGCAGGGCAGGCAGGACGCGGTCGAGAAACTGGCCGATGGTCTCGCCGTTCAGGAAGCGCTTGTCCTCGGATACCTCGCCTTCAAAGGCGCCGACGAAGGCGTCGCGCAGGTCCTCGGTAGCAATGGCCGACAGGTCGCCGCCACGGATCTCCCGGAGATCGGGCCAGACTTCGGGCTGTACGTCCCGCATTTCGGGCAGTTCGGCCAGCACCAGTTCGGCGGTTTCAACGGTGCGGGGCAGGCCGCTGACGATGATGCGGTCGAAGCGGATTCCCTCCGCCGCGAACGCGCGCCCGGCGGCGGTGGCCTGCATGCGGCCGGTCTCGTTGAGCGGCACCATCTCGGGCAGCGCGGGACGGCCGCCTTCATCGAAGTATGAGACGGCGCCATGGCGCATCAGGTAGATGCGGCGGCGCGAGGACGGCGGCAATTCCATGCATGTCTCCCATCATTCGAGCAGGCCCGTCTTGCGCGGGCTGGCTGCGGCGGCGCAAAGCGCCGCGGTGATCAAGGCAACCTTCAGCGGTAGCGCGGCTTGCGCTTTTCCAGGAAGGCGCCAATGCCTTCGCCGCCATCCGGATGGTGAAGGGCCGCCACGAAATTGTCGCGCTCGGCCGCAAGGTGTTCAGTCAGCGACGCAGCCGCCGCATGATTGATCAGGCCCTTGATGCGGCCGACCGCATGCGGCGACTGCTCGGCCAGCCCCTCGGCCAGCTGCAGCGCTTCGGTCAGTGCCTGGCCCGGAGGCACCACGCGGTTGACCATGCCGAAATGCGCGAGCCTGGCGGCATCGATTGGCTTGCCTTCCATCATCAACTCGCTGGCCAGGGCACGCGGCAGCGCGCGCGCCAGTTCATACGAGCCGCCGCCATCGGGCGTCAGGCCGACCTTGACGTAGGCCATGACGAACTTGGCATCGCTCGCGGCCACCACGAAATCGCAGGCCAGCACCACCGAGAACCCCGCGCCGGCAGCCGCACCTTCCACTGCCGCGATAACCGGCTTCGGGAACGCGTGCAGCGTCTCGATCCAGTGGTTCAGTGTCTCGATGCTCTCGGCCTGGACTTCGGGTGGCTTCGAGCGATTGCCGAGCAGCCGGTTCAGGTTGCCGCCGGCGCAGAAGATGCCGTCGGCGCCGGTGATGATGACCGCGCGTAGCGAATCATCGCTGGCGGCGGCGTTCAGCGCTTCGAACGAAGCGGCGTAGATGTCCGGATGCAGCGCGTTGCGCGCTTCCGGGTTCGAAATGGTCAGTACCAGCGTCGAATCGACGCGGGATGAAAGCAGTTGCGCGGTCATGGGCAGCCTCGGGTGTTGCGGGGGCAGGGGAGCCGAGGCTCCTCAGTTCTCTTCGGTCAGCAGCGACAGGCCCAGGCCCGCACGGCGCCACAGCCACGGGCTCGGACGGTAGCGCATGTCGCCGGTCAGGGCTTCCATATTGCGCAACGTCTCCAGCACCAGTTGCGGGCCGACAGCGTCGCCGAGTGCCAGCGGGCCCTTCGGATAACCCAGGCCCAGGTTCACGGCCAGGTCGATGTCCGCCGGCGAGGCAATGCGCTGCTGCGCGATATCGCTGGCGATGTTGATGATGCAGCAGAGCACGCGCTGGGCAATGAAGCCGGCCGAGTCGCGGATCACCGTGACCGGCACGCCGTCGCTGGCGAACAGGCCATGCGCGGCGTCGCGCGCGGCGGCGCCGGTGGCGGGCGTGGTCATCAGCGTGCGGCGTTTGGTGGCCTCGAACGGCAGCAGCGTGTCGATGGCCACCGTGCGCGAGGCGTCCAGGCCTTGCTGGAGCGCGCAGGTGGTGGCATCGAGGCCCAGCGGCGTGACCACGATCAGCGCATCGGCGGAAGGCCGGTCACCGCTCTCGGGCGTGATGCCAAGTGCGCCGAGCAGCTTCGTCACCATGGCATGGCCGCGTTCGCTGGCACGGCTGACCCACACGCTGCCCGGACGTGCCGACGGGACCGCGGCCGTGGCCGGGACCTGCTTCTGGCCATCCACGTAGCGGTAAAAGCCGGCGCCGGCCTTGCGCCCGACCAGGCCGCCGACCGAGCGGATCGCCGTGATCGGCGACGGACGGTAGCGCGGCTCCTGGTAGAACTGGTTGTAGATCGATTCCATCACCGGGTGCGACACATCGAGCCCGGTCAGGTCCATCAGCTCGAACGGCCCCATGCGGAAGCCCGCTTGCTCGCGCATGACGTTGTCGATGTCGGCGAAGCCGGCCACGCCTTCCTGCGCGACCTTGATGCCTTCGATATTCATGCCGCGGCCGGCATGGTTGACGATGAAGCCAGGCATGTCCTTGCAGCGCACCGGCGTATGGCCCATGCGGCGCGACAGGGCCATCAGCGCATCGCCCACGGCCGGGTTGCCGGACAGGCCGTCGATGACTTCGACCACCTTCATCAGCGGCACGGGATTGAAGAAGTGGTAGCCAACCACGCGGCCGGGTTCCTTCGCGCCAACGGCGATGGCGGTGATCGACAACGACGAGGTGTTCGAGGCGATGACCGCGTCAGGACGCAGCACCGCTTCCAGCTTCGCCACGAGATCGCGCTTCACTTCAAGCTTCTCGACGATGGCTTCCACCACCATGTCGCAACCGGCCAGGTCTTCGAGCGCGCCACAGGGCTTCACGCGGGACAGCGTGGCCTCGGCGTCGGCAGCGGAGATCTTGCCCTTTTCAGCCAGCTTGCCAAGCGTATCCTGCAGATACTTGCGCGCAGCTTCCACCGCTTGCGGGTTGGCGTCGTACAGATTGACGGTGAGTCCGGCCTGCGCCGCGATCTGGGCGATGCCGCGGCCCATGGCGCCGGTACCCACGATGCCGAGCGTCTCGATGGTGAAAGTGCTCATATTGCGTCCCTGAAGTTGTGGTTAAATTAGCACGATCGTACGTTTTATGCACCTTTCCGGAAATAGCCGGAACGCGGGCAACGTGCGCTGATCGGCCAGTCCGGCGGCATCGGAAGACCGGAATGGCCCACAATGGCTTTGGGCTTCGCGCCCGCAAGCATGATTCCAACAGGAGAGAGACGACATGCTGAAACTGTGCGGGTTTGCCGCCAGCAACTACTACAACAAGGTCAAGCTGGCACTGCTGGAAAAGAATGTGCCGTTCGAGGAAGTGCTGGCATGGATCGGCGAGACCGACCTGGCGGCCACGCCGGCGGGCAAGGTGCCCTACGTGATCACCGAATCGGGGTCGCTGTGCGAGTCGGAGGTGATCAACGAATACCTGGAAGCCGCCTATCCGCAAACGCCGCTGCTGCCGCGCGATCCCCTGCAGGCCGGCAAGGTGCGCGAAATCATCACTTTCCTGGAGGTGTACCTGGAACTTACCGCGCGCGAACTGTATCCGGAAGCCTTCTTCGGCGGCAAGGTCAGCGATAACGTGAAGGAGCGCCAGCTCAAGCTGCTGACGCGCTATATCCCGGCGTTCGCCAAGCTGGCGAAGTTCTCGCCGTTTATCGCGGGAGATTCCTTCACGCTGGCCGATTGCGCCGCAGCGGTCCACCTGCCGCTGATCTCTTCGTGCACGAAGATCATCTATGGCAAGGACCTGCTGGCCGACCTGCCGGTCAGGGACTACCTGAAGACGCTGTCGGAGCGCCCCTCGGTGCAGAAGGTCAATGCCGACCGCAAGGCGAATACCGAACTGATGATGAGCCGGAACAAGTAAAACGGCCAAGGTGCCGAACGTAAACGCCCGCGGCATGCCGCGGGCGTTTACGTGTCGTTGATCTCGACCCTAGAGCTTCGCCAGCCGCTCCAGCGCCAGTGCCAGCGTCTCTTCCTTCTTGGCATAGCAGAAGCGCACCACGCCCGATTCACGCGGCTGCGTGTAGAAGGCCGAGACCGGGATCGCCGCCACGCCGATCTCGCGCGTCAGCCACATCGAGAAATCCGCTTCGCTCAAGTCCGAGATCGCGGAGTAATCCACGCACTGGAAATAGGTGCCTTCGGACGGCAGCAACTTGAAGCGCGTGTTGGCCAGCCCCGCGCGGAAGTAGTCGCGCTTGGCCTGGTAGAAGGCGGATAGTTCCAGGTACGGCGCGGGGTCGGCCATGTAGTCGGCCAGGCCATGTTGCACCGGCGTATTCACGGTGAACACATTGAACTGGTGGACCTTGCGGAATTCCGCCGACAGCGCCGCCGGCGCGGCTACGTAGCCGACCTTCCAGCCGGTCACGTGATAGGTCTTGCCGAAGCTCGACACCACGAAGCTGCGCCGCGCCAGTTCCGGATGACGCGAGACCGAGGCGTGCGGCTGGCCGTCATAGACCATGTGCTCGTAGACCTCGTCCGACAGCAGCAGGATGTCGGTGCCGGCCAGCAGTTGCGCCAGCTTTTCCATGTCGGCGGCGCGCCAGATCGTCCCGGTCGGGTTGTGCGGCGTGTTGATCAGGATCATCCGCGTGCGCGGCGTGATGGCTGCCGCCAGGCGGTCGAACGGCACGCGGAACGACGGTGCTTCCAGCGTGACGGGCACGGCGGTCGCCCCGGCCAGCTCGATGGCAGGCAGGTAGCTGTCGTAGCACGGCTCCAGCACGATCACCTCGTCGCCAGGATGCACCGCGCACAGGATGGCCGTGAGGATGCCCTGCGTGGCGCCGGCCGTGACGGTGATCTCGCTTTCCCAGCTGTAGCGATGGCCGTACAGCGTCGCGATCTTGTCGGCAATGGCCTGGCGCAGGCGCGGCACGCCCGCCATCGGCGGGTACTGGTTGTGGCCGGCGCGCATGGCGTCGGTCACGGCATCGACGATGCGCGGATCGCAATCGAAATCCGGAAATCCTTGCCCCAGGTTGACAGCGTTCTTCTCGGCGGCCAGCGCCGACATCACGGTGAAGATCGTGGTGCCGACCGAGGGCAGGCGCGATGCGGGCGGCGTCAGTGGGGCGAGGGCGGAGTCTGCGGACATGGGCTGCAACGTTGGAGTGCGATGGCTGAAAACGGCTTGCCGGACCGGGCTATAGCGGCAACAGCGGCCATTCTAAAGGGATTCGGGGCGATCAGGCTGCAGCGCCCAGCGCGGCCAGCCACTGGCCGAACGCGGGCGGCGTCATCACTTCCACGCCGCTGGAGCGGCGCAGTCGGCTCCGCAGCTTGAGCACGGCCTTGTCCTTCGACACCAGGCAGGCGGCCCGCGAGAAGTGCGCGAGTTCGACGAACTTCTGGTCGTCGGTGTCCTTGCAGCGCGGCAGCCGGATGGCGTCGGCGTCTTCCTGAGCGGGCAGGGGTTCCAGCGTGCTGAAGCGGTCCACGACCGCGAGCGCCGCGTCGATATCGACTGCAAAGCGCGCGAATTGCGGATAGGCCAGCACACGGCGCAGTTCTTCGCGGCAGTCGGCGCGGATCACCGGGGCGATGGTGCCGGCTTCCAGTGCCGCGCGGATCGGCGTGCAGTGCGGGTCGCCGAACACCAGCAGGTCGACCCAGATATTGGAATCCAGCACCACGCGCGGGGCAGGGCTGGCAGTGGATGTGATGTCGGCGTCGCTGGGCGACGAGGTGTCGCCGGAAGCGTCGCCGGAAGTCGGGTTGGTCATTCGCTACAATCTTGGCTTTGTGTTTCCCGCGATTTTGCCATGCTCATCGTCCTGTCTCCCGCGAAGTCCCTGGACTACGAGACACCCGCGCGCATCGAGACCCATACGCTGCCCCGTTTCATCGACCGTTCCGCCGTGCTGATCGAGCGCCTGCGCAAGCTCGCGCCGCAGGATGTCGGCGCGCTGATGGACATCTCCGACAAGCTCGCGGTGCTCAACGTCACGCGCTACGCGGACTGGTCCGAGTCGTTCACCGCCGCCAACAGCAAGCAGGCGGTGCTGGCGTTCAACGGCGACGTCTACGACGGCTTCGATGCGAAGAGCCTGTCGGCCGATGACCTCGGCTTCGCGCAGAAGCATGTGCGGATCCTCTCCGGCCTGTACGGCGTGCTGCGTCCGCTGGACCGGATGCAGCCTTACCGCCTCGAGATGGGCACGCGCCTCGATAACGCCGCGGGCAAGGACCTCTATGCGTTCTGGGGCGACGCTGTCACGCAGCTGCTCAACGGCGACATGGCCGCACTCAAGCACGAGGGCGCACCCACGCTGGTCAACCTGGCGTCGGAAGAATATTTCAAGGTGGTGCGCCCGAAGGTGCTGAATGCGCGCATCATCACGCCGGTGTTCGAGGACTGGAAGGGCGGCCGCTACAAGATCATCTCGTTCCACGCCAAGCGCGCGCGCGGCACCATGGCACGCTATGCGGTCACGCATCGCGTCACGGAGCCGGCCGCGCTCAAGCGCTTTGCCGAAGACGGCTATGCGTTCGATGCCACCGCTTCCGACGACGGCCGCTGGGTGTTCCGCCGCCGAATCGAAGACTGAACCTATCCACGGAGCCGCCCGTCATGCCTTCCGCCCTGCATATCTCGACCCACTTTGATTCCGGCGCGATCGAAGTCGAAGCGCTCGATCATGCCGACGATATCCGCCTGCGCATCCGCGCCGATTCCCACGCGGAATTCCGCCAGTGGTTCCACTTTCGCCTTCAGGGGGCGGCGGGGCAGCCGTGCCGGCTGCAGTTCCTGAATGCCGGCGAATGTACCTATCCGGACGGCTGGCGCGATTACCATGCGGTGGCGTCGTATGACCGCGCCAACTGGTTCCGCGTGCCGACGCGCTACGACGGCCAGGTGCTCACCGTCGAATTCACGCCCGAACATGACAGCGTATGGCTGGCGTACTTCGAGCCCTATCCGGAAGAGCGGCACCTGTCGCTGCTGGCGACGTGCCAGCGCTCGCCGCTGGCGAAGCTGTCGCACCTCGGCAGCACCGTCGATGGCCGCGACCTGACCCGCGTCACCGTGGGCCAGCCGGGCCCCGGCAAGAAGACCATCTGGATGATCGCGCGCCAGCATCCGGGCGAAAGCATGGCCGAATGGTTCTGCGAAGGCGTGCTGCAGCGCCTGACGGGCAGCGGTATGTGGGCGCACGACCCGGTCGCGCGCCGGCTGCTCGAGCGCGCGGTGTTCCATATCGTGCCGAACATGAACCCGGATGGCTCGGCGCGCGGCAACCTGCGCACCAATGCCGCCGGCGCCAACCTGAACCGCGAATGGATGACGCCGAGCCCCGACACCAGCCCCGAGGTCTGGCACGTGCGCCGGGCGATCGAGGCCACCGGCTGCGATCTGTTCTTCGACATCCACGGCGACGAGGGCCTGCCCTACAACTTCGTCGCCGGCAGCGAGATGCTGCCGAGCTTCACCGAGAAGCAGCGCGACGAGCAGGCACGTTTCATCGAAGCCTTCAAGCGCGTCTCGCCCGACTTCCAGGACGTGCACGGCTATGCGGCCAGCAAGTACAACGCCGACGCGCTCAAGCTGGCGTCCAAGTACATCGGCCACACCTTCGGCTGCCTGTCGCTGACGCTCGAAATGCCGTTCAAGGACAATGCCGACCTGCCCGATGCCGCGGTTGGCTGGAATGGCGCGCGTAGCGCGCTGCTGGGCACGGCGATGCTGGAGGCTGTCCTGGAGTTTCTGGGCTGAGACTGCCGCAGCGAGCACAAAAGGCCCGCCATCATGCGGGCTTTTTTGCATCGGCTTTTTCCGTCGGCTAGTGCTTCTTCTTGCTCGTGCTCTTGCCGGACGAATTCGACGAAGAGGAAGATGCCTTCGCCGAAGACTTGCCCGACGCGCTGCTCTTGGTCGATGCCGTTGACGAGGCCTTCGACTTGCCCTTCGCGCCCTTGTGGCTCTTGCTGGACGACGCATGGCGGGAGGCCTGTACGGCCGGTGCCGCAGCGGGTTCCGAGATCGTGGCGCCGCTGCTGTCCAGCAATTCATAGGCCAGCATCATGCCATCGTCATAGCCGCAGCGGACCTTGACCTGCTGCCATGGCTCCTCGCCGCGGCGCTTGTGGGCCAGGGCGGAGAATGTCACCACGGAGTTGACCGGCACGGCCTGCTTGCCTGGCGAGAAGCGTCCGTTCCACGGTTCCACCGTGGCCTGGCCGCTGGCGAGCGCGCCGGTGGGGATCTTGAGCGCATCGTAGGTGGCCGAGCGCGGCACGACCCAGCTGGCGTGCGCGGCGCAGTCGGCGACGTCGCTCGTGGCGCTCTCCGTCTTCATCAGCTGCTCGCGCATCTTCGCGCGGTATTCGGCAAGGCTGACGCGGCCACGGTCGGGCAGGGTGATGGTCTTGGTCGGTTCGGTGGCGGCGCCAGTGGCGGGCGTTGCCGGCGCAGCGGGCGCGACGGCGGGGCGGGCGGGGGCCGCGGCGGCCGCGGACTGGCTGGCGGCATCCGTGCCATCAGCTGGCATATTGGCGCAGCCCGCCAGCACCAACGCACCGGTGACTGCGGCGGCCAGCATGCTGAGGCGGCTGCCGATCAGTTTGGAAATTCGTCGGATCACGGTGTCTGTCTTGCCATTCCGGCAAGCATGGGTTCGCAAAGGATTGCCATGATAGAGGAAACCTATCTTGGGAAGTTCCTAAACTTTGTTACCCATTCTTGTTATGCACCAATCATTGCGTGGCTTTATCAGAAAGCCCGTACGTTGTGCAACTGAGATGAACCCGGATGCAGCGTGCTGCATCCGGGCATCTTGCGCCGCGGCTCAGGGCAGGGCGCGGGCAGGCATGGACCGCGTGAACTTCAGCAGGTCGTCGAGCATGGCGTTCAGGTTGTGCCGCAGCTTGGCAAAGCCGGCCGTATGGGTCAGCCCGGCTTCGTCCATGTAGAGCTTGCGGTTGATCTCGAGCTGCAGGCTGTGGCGGCCAGTCTGCGGCTGGCCCACCACGCGCACGATTTCCACGCCCTTGTACGGGTGGTTGCGCCAGACGTCATAGCCCAGGTCCTTGAGCATGCCTTCGACACGGTCGGTGAAGCGCTTGTCGCAGGTGGTGCCGTCACGGTCGCCGATCACGAAGTCGGGATGCTGCAGCCCTGGAAACTCGGTGGCGTATTGCGCCGCCTGGCTCGGCATCGAATGGCAGTTGATGTGCCATGCAGCCCCGTGCGCGGCCACGGCATGATCAGCCAGCTTCTGCAGTTGCGCGTAGTACGGCAGGTAGCAGCGGTTGATGCGCGCCTGCACTTCTTCCACGCTCAGCTTGCGGTCGTAAATCGCTTCGCCGGTGTCGAGCACGCGCCAGACCAGGCCCTTGCCGAGACGGGTCTTGGCCGTGACCTGCTTCGCGCCGGGCCACGGCGCGTCGAGCAGGGCCTCGTCGATTTCCTCGAGTCCGCGGTTGGCGTCCAGGTAGCTGCGCGGAAAGCCCGCGCACAGCAGCGGAATGCCGCGAGCCGGGGCACCCGCGTAGAGTTCGTCGACAAAGGTGTCTTCGGCCTGCCGCAGCAGCGGCAGGGGCAGGCTTGCATCGGGACGGAAGTCCGTGGGATAGACGGTGGCGCTGTGCGGCGAATCAAGGAACAGCGCGCTCGCCGGGCCTTCCGGCTGGTAAAGCTGGTACGGACTGTCCGCGGTATTTCGGTCTGCTTCGGTCATGGTGCGGCGGCAATCAGTCGAGGGAGATCCTGGCCGCGGCGGCCACGCGCTTGTTCTTGGCCACTTCGCTCTTGATCTGCGCGGCAAACTGCGCAGGCGAGTTGCCCACTGGCGTGGCGCCCAGCTTTTCCAGTTTAGCCTTCACCTCGGGCAACGCCAGCACCTTGATCGCTGCCGCGTTCAGCTTGCCCTGCAGCTCGGCCGGCAGGTTTGCCGGGGCGATCAGGCCGAACCACGCGGCGTCGTTCACTTCGGGCAGGCCCAGTTCGGCGAAGGTCGGCACATTCGGCAGTGCCGCCACGCGCTTGGGCGCGGCCACGGCCAGTGCGCGCAGCTTGCCGCCTTCGATAAACGGCAGCGACGACGGCAGGTTGTCGAACAGCACCTGGACCTGGCCGGCCAGCGCGTCGTTCAGCGCGGGGCCCACGCCCTTGTAAGGCACGTGCAGCAGTTCGCTCTTGCTGCTCATCTTGAATAGCTCGCCCATCATGTGCGAGACGCTGCCATTGCCGGCCGAGCCATAGGCCAGCTTGTTCGGCTGCGAGTGCGCCAGCGCGATGAACGACTTCATGTCGGTGGCCTTCACCGACGGATGGATGCTCATCACGTTGGGCACGGAGGCCAGGTTCGTGATGGTCGTGAAGTCCTTGGTGGCGTCATACGACAGCCGCGGGTACACCGCCGGGTTGATGCCGTGCGTCGAGGCCGTGGCGATGCCCAGCGTGTAACCGTCCGGCGCGGCCTTGGCCAGGTAGGCGGTGCCGATGCTACCGCCCGCGCCGCCGCGGTTGTCCACCACGACGGCCTGGCCGAGCTGCTGGCCCAGCTTGTCGGCGACGATGCGCGCCACGATATCGGTCGTGCCGCCGGCCGGGAAGGGCACCACCAGCGTGATCGGCTTGTTCGGGTAGTTGTTCTGGGCGGCGGCGGGCAGCGCGGCGCAGGCGGCAAAAGCGGCCGAGGCCGCGACGAGAACGCGGAAGACTTGTCGACGTTGCATGGTGGTTGGGAAGAAGAGGGAAGCGGATTGGGGAGAAAAGCGGTTTCCCCGATTCTGCTCGCGCCAGCAAGGCCTCGGCAAACGAATTAAAATCGCACGGTCATTCCATTTGGTCGTGAAGTTGAGGTGATGTATGCGGCGTATGATGCCGTCGATGACCGAGTTGCAGGCGTTTGAGGCGGCTGCCCGCCACAACAGTTTTACTGCAGCCGCCCGCGACCTGCACGTGACGCAGGGGGCCGTCAGCAAGCAAGTGCGCAGTCTGGAATCGCGGCTCGGGGTGGCGTTGTTCGAACGGGTCCGGCAGCGGCTGGAACTGACTCCGGCGGGAGCGCGCTTTCTGGAGCGCATCCGCCCGACGCTGGACGAGATCGAGGCCGCCACGGTCGAGGCCGCGGGCCGCGAGCAGCCGGGCGGCATCCTCCATATCGCAAGCATGCCCACGCTCGGTGCCAAGTGGCTGATTCCGCGGCTGCCTCAATTCTTCGCGCACCATCCTGAAGTGCAGCTGGAGTTTATTCCGCACGCACAGGGCTATGTCTTTGACGAGCCCGAACTGGATGCGGCCATCCGCTTTGGCGTAGGCGTATGGCCGGGCAGCGTGGCGGACTACATGATCGGGCGCGAGATCGTGCCGGTGTGCCGGCCCCGCTTGCTTGGCGAACCAGCGGGGTCGCCGGAAGCATTGCTGCAGTACCCGCTGTTGCACCACACCACGGTGCCCGAAGCCTGGCCGGACTGGTTCGCGGAGCTTGGCGTTCCCCCACGCGACGCCTGGGCCGGCGCGCGCTTCGATCAGTTCTCGCTGCTGACGCAGGCCGCGTTGTCGGGCCTTGGCATCGCCCTGATCCCGCGTTGCCTGATCGAGGAAGAGCTGGCCAACGGTGCGCTGGTGATCGCGCATCCGGCGCGCGTGCTGAGCAACAAGGGCTACTACCTTTGCTATCCCGAGCACAAGCAGCATCTGCCGGCGCTGCAGACCTTCCGTGCCTGGCTGATGGAAGGCGCCGACGCGCGCGCCTGACTGCGTGCCAACAATAAAAAAAAGGCGCTGTGCCGCGCCTCTTTTGTGCTTCCTTACTTCGACAACACCTTCATCGCCGATTCCAGTCCCGCCAGCGTGACGGGATACATGCGGCCTTTCATCAGCTGGTTGATGACCGTGATCGACTGGCGGTATTGCCACAGGCCTTCCGGTTCCGGGTTGAGCCAGACGAAGTGAGGGAACTGCTCCGTCATGCGGTTCAGCCACACCGAGCCGGCCTCGGCGTTGTTGTACTCGACCGAGCCGCCGGGCTGCAGGATCTCGTACGGGCTCATGGTGGCGTCGCCGACGAAGATGATCTTGTAGTCGGGCGTGTACTTGTGCAAAAGGTCCCACGTCGCCAGCTTTTCCGCATGGCGGCGGCGGTTGTTCTTCCACACGTGGTCGTACAGGCAGTTGTGGAAGTAGTAGTACTCCAGGTGCTTGAACTCGGTCTTGGTGGCCGAGAACAGCTCTTCCACGCGCTTGATGTGGTCGTCCATCGAGCCGCCCACATCCATCAGCATCAGCACCTTGACCTTGTTGTGGCGCTCGGGCCGCAGCTTGATGTCGAGCAGTCCGGCATTGGCGGCCGTGGCATGGATGGTGTCGTCCAGGTCCAGTTCGGTGTCGGCGCCTTCGCGCGCGAAACGCCGCAGGCGGCGCAGCGCCACCTTGATGTTGCGCGTGCCCAGCTCGACCTGGTCGTCATAGTCCTTGTAGGTACGCGCTTCCCATACCTTGATGGCCGTGCGGTTGCCCTTGGACGGTCCGCCGATGCGGATGCCCTCCGGGTTGTAGCCGCCATGGCCGAACGGCGAAGTGCCTCCGGTGCCGATCCACTTGTTGCCGCCCTCGTGCTTTTCCTTCTGCTCTTCGAGCAGTTGCTTCAGGCGCTCCATGAGCTTGTCGAGTCCGCCCATGGCCTCGATCTTGGCCTTTTCCTCGGCCGAAAGCTCGCGCTCTAGCGTCTTCTGCAGCCAGTCGAGCGGAATGTCGGACTTCCAGTCGA
The DNA here is from genome assembly GCF_057073755.1 of Cupriavidus sp. C3SS-1. Lineage (NCBI taxonomy): Bacteria > Pseudomonadati > Pseudomonadota > Betaproteobacteria > Burkholderiales > Burkholderiaceae > Cupriavidus > Cupriavidus sp. C3SS-1. The sequence continues at coordinate 1,140,510 of NZ_CP172699.1, forward strand.
CCAGGCTTTCCACGCCCTTGAAATAGGCGCCGAAGGTCTGGTCGAACTTGTCGAAGTGCTTCTCGTCCTTGACCAGCGTCATGCGCGACAGGTAGTAGAATTCGTCGATCGACGGCGAGATGACCTGGGCCTTGAGGGCTTCCAGCATGGTCAGGTATTCCTTGACCGAGACCGGCAGCTTGGCGTGGCGCAGCGAGAAGAAGAAATCGATCAGCATGGTGCCTCGCGATCAGTGGCAGCGGGGCGGCGCGCTCAGCGCGGCCGCTCGAGCTGGAATTGCAGGTGATTGCGCACCGCCGGCCATTCGCTGGCGATGATCGAGAACACCACCGTGTCGCGCAGCGAACCGTCCGGCATGCGCATATGGTTGCGCAGCACGCCGTCCTGTTTCGCGCCCAGGCGCGCAATGGCCGTGCGGCTCTGGTGGTTCATCCAGTGCGTGCGGAACTCCACGGCGATGCACTCGAGCTGTTCGAACGCATGGCGCAGCAACATCAGCTTGCACTCGGTGTTCAGCGGCGTGCGCTGCACGCGGCGCGCGTACCAGGTCGAGCCGATCTCCACGCGCCGGTTGGCCGCGTCGATGTTCATGTACGTCGTCATGCCGGCCAGCTCGCCATCGGCGTCGCGCACCGCGAACGGCTGCATCGAGCCTTGCTGCTGCAGGCCCAGGCGCCGCGCGATCTCGGCCTCCATGCGATCGGGCGCGGGCACGGTGGTGTACCACAGCTTCCACAGGTCGCCGTCTTCGGCGGCAGCGCGCAGGCCTTGCGCGTGCTCGGCCCGGAGCGGCTCGAGCGTGGCGTGCCGGCCCGACAGCGTGACGGGTTGGATGAAGTCGCTCATCAGCGGTTGGCGCGGTTCATGAACACCAGGCGCTCGAACAGGTGCACATCCTGCTCGTTCTTGAGCAGCGCGCCATGCAGCGGCGGGATCGCGGCCTTCTTGTCCGGGCTGCGCAGCGCCTCGGCCGGAATGTCCTCGGCCATCAGCAGCTTAAGCCAGTCGATCAGTTCCGACGTCGACGGCTTCTTCTTCAGGCCCGGCAGGTTGCGCATCTCGTAGAACGATTCCAGCGCGGCGGCCACCAGTTCGCGCTTGATGCCGGGGTAGTGGACGTCGACGATCTGCTGCATCGTCTCGGCATCCGGGAACTTGATGTAATGGAAGAAGCAGCGGCGCAGGAACGCGTCCGGCAGTTCCTTCTCGTTGTTCGAGGTGATGATCACCAGCGGGCGATGCCTGGCCTTTACGAGTTCGCGCGTCTCGTAGACGTAGAACTCCATGCGGTCGAGTTCGCGCAGCAGGTCGTTCGGGAATTCGATGTCGGCCTTGTCGATCTCGTCGATCAGCAGCACCACCTGTTCGTCCGCTTCAAAGGCCTGCCACAGCACACCCTTGACGATGTAGTTGCGGATGTCGTGCACGCGGTCATCACCAAGCTGCGAATCGCGCAGCCGCGATACGGCGTCGTACTCGTACAGGCCCTGCTGCGCCTTGGTGGTCGACTTGATGTGCCATTGCAGCAGCGGCATGCCCAGCGCCGCGGCCACTTCCTCGGCCAGCATGGTCTTGCCGGTGCCCGGCTCACCCTTGATCAGCAGCGGACGCTGCAGCGTTCGCGCGGCATTGACGGCCAGCTTGAGGTCGTCCGTGGCGACATACTGGTCACTACCTTCGAAACGGACCTGCTGGGCGGAGGTGGCTTGGGCGGAAGCGTTGGCGGTGTTTGACATGAGGCAACCTGAAGTGGACGGCCGGGTAGCTGGCCGGATAGGGCCAGGGTCGGCGTGATTAGTGCAGTCTCTTCGCGCTGTCACGCGCGCTTTCATTATGGAACCCGGACGAGCCTGAGCGGTGCCGTGGCGCCGCTGCGGCAAGATCCGCGAACGGTCGTTCGTAATTCCTGGATGGGTCAGTATAAAAGACCTTTACCGTTCTTGTTGGCGCCGGCTGACATTAGGGTTGCTCCCCGGTCATCGGCTGGACTGCCAGGTGCCGCCTGCTGTACAATGCGGCGGTTTGACGCGCCCCCACGTCCAGTTCTCCAGCATCCGGCAGTCCGCGTTCAGAAGTCCCTGCGGTCCGACGGGTCGCGGTGATTGCGAGAGGTGGTCCCAGAATGGTGTTCCACATCCCGGCAACGAACCGGATGCGACAGTCTGATGGATTGCCAGCAGGCACCCACGGGCTGCCAGGCTTCCCGCAGAAGCATTCTGAGACCGTCTCCGCCCGGCAGGGCAGGTCACGCACGGTTTAACTTCCAATCCGCTAAGACAATGAAAAAGCTCCTCACGATGGTGGTGCTGGGCGCGGCTGCAACAGCAGCGCTGGCACAGGAAGTCAAGGGCAATGGAGACGCTGCCAAGGACAAGGTTGCAATGTGCATCGGATGCCACGGCATTCCGGGCTACCGTGCGTCGTTCCCGGAAGTCTATGAAGTCCCGATGCTGGGCGGCCAGAGCGCCAAGTACATCGAGAACGCACTGAAGGGCTACCAGAAGGGCGATCGCAAGCATCCGACCATGCGCAGCATTGCCGCGTCGCTAACCGACCAGGACATCGCCAACCTGGCGGCCTACTACTCGCAGCAGAAGGCCGGTTCGCAGAACAACACCTTGAAGTGAGAGACACCGCAACCATGAAGACGCTTCAGACGCTTTCGTTCGCGATTGGCGCACTCGTGCTGGGTGCCTCCGCCGCCACTGCTTCGGCAGCCGACCTTTCCGCCGGCAAGGCGCTGGTCGAGAAGGGCAATTGCGTGGCCTGCCACGGCGCTGGCCTGAATGCCCCGATTTCTCCGGACTATCCCAAGCTGGCTGGCCAGCATGCCGACTATCTCTATCACGCGCTGATGTCGTACCAGGTGTCGGGCGTGCCGCAGGTGGGCCGGTCCAACGCGATCATGGCTGGCCAGGTCAATGCCAACCCGGCCGTTACGGACAAGGCTGGCAAGCCGCGCCCGTTCACGCGCAATGAACTGAAGGACATCGCTGCCTACATCGAGTCGCTGCCGGGCGACCTGGTGCTGAAGAAGTAAAAGACGTCTCGGCGATTAGTCGCCTTGTAGTCGCCAAAAGCCGCTTCCCGTGAGGGGGCGGCTTTTTTGCGTCTGGAGGCAGCGGTCCCTATGCCGCCGCGTGCAGCAAGGTAAAGGAAGGGCCCGTGCAACCGGCCGAGCTCGAGTCCGCCAGCACCTGCGACCTCGATGGCATGCTTCTCGCCGACTATGCCGGCCCGAAAGCGCAGATTTTCTATGCCGGCGATGCCCGGCCGCACTGGTTCTGCGACACGGTGGAGATGTTCCACACGCTGCTTAAGCCCGAACAGGCGAGGCCAGTGCGCGCGGTGTTCGTGCAGGACATGGCGCTCGCGGAGTGGGAGAGTCCGCGCGGCCACTGGTTCGACGCCACCACTGACGTGTACGTGTTCGGCAGCAAGCGCCGCGGGCCGATGGGCCCGGCGATCGCGAGCTTCCGCGATGCTGCGGGCGCCCGCGCGTTCATGGATGGCTACGGCGGGAAGATGCTGGCTTATGCAGAGGTCACGACCGACATGGTCGACATCTGCGGCGGCGCATCGAACGACGGCCGGATGTAGCGCCACAGGCGGCGCACAACCGGCCGTCAATCAGGCGAGCGATATCAGTTGCCGCTGCCGCCTGCCAGGCGGCGGGCCTTGACGGCTTCGGCCAGCGTTTCCAGCACCTTGACCGAATCGTCCCAGCCGATGCAGGCGTCTGTCACGGACTGGCCGTAGGTCAGGCTTTCCACCGGCGTGCCCTGCACGTGGTCCTGGCGTCCCGCGACCAGGTGCGATTCGACCATCACGCCGACGATGCGGTCGTCGCCGGCGGCGAGCTGGCGACCGATGTCCTCGCATACCAGGATCTGGTTCTCGTGCTTCTTGCTGCTGTTCGCGTGCGAAGCATCGATCATCAGGCGCGCGGCCAGGCCGGATTTGGCGATGGCGTCGCAGGCTTCCTGCACGCTGGCGGCATCGTAGTTCGGCGCCTTGCCGCCGCGCAGGATGATGTGGCAGTCCTCGTTGCCCGAGGTCGACACGATCGCCGAGTGGCCGCCCTTGGTCACGGACAGGAAATGGTGCGGCTGCGACGCGGCCTTGATCGCATCGACGGCGATCTTGACGTTGCCGTCGGTGCCGTTCTTGAACCCGACCGGGCACGAAAGTCCCGACGCGAGTTCGCGGTGCACTTGCGATTCGGTCGTGCGCGCGCCGATCGCGCCCCAGCTGACCAGGTCGGCGATGTACTGCGGGCTGATCATGTCCAGGTACTCGGTGCCGGTCGGCACGCCCATCTCGCTGATGTTCAGCAACAACTCGCGCGCGGTGCGCAGGCCGTCGTTGATCTTGAAGCTGCCGTCCATGTACGGGTCGTTGATCAGGCCCTTCCAGCCGACCGTGGTGCGCGGCTTCTCGAAGTAGACGCGCATCACGACTTCCAGCTCATTGGCGAAGCGCTCGCGCTGCACCTTGAGCAGCTTGGCGTATTCGAGCGCGGCCTTGGTGTCGTGGATCGAGCATGGGCCGATGATGACGATCAGGCGGTCATCCATGCCGTGCAGGATGCGATGCATCGACTGGCGCGCGGCGTAGATCACGTCCGAAGCCTTTTCGGAGCAGGCGAACTCGCGGATCAGGTGCGCGGGCGGCAGCAGTTCCTTGAGTTCACGGATGCGCAGGTCGTCGGTGTTCTTCAGCATGATGAGTCCGGTCTTGTGAGGTCGTGGAAGTTGTCTGGGCGAAGCAGGGAAAAAAGCAGATATAAAAAAAGCCGCCAGTCTCGCTGGCGGCTTTTTCTTTTCGGTTCGGGGCGCTTACAGTCGTCCCTCCCTATCCGCCAGCGGTGTGGGTTCGCTAAAGAAGTAAAAGTAAAACTTAGCGGACATGGCGGAGAAGGGCAGGGCTGGGGTCAGCGTGAATTCGATTTTGTTTCGAAGCGCGGCTTTTATGCTGCGCTGCGTGACAGAGAGGCAGGAAATTGCGCGAACACCGTCAAAATTTCGGGTCGCGGCGATCACCTGCGCGACCGCGAAGCATCTTTATAGCGCTTTTTGCAAGGGTTGGCAAGTGCCGCGCCGGGCTTCGTGATGCCCTTGGCGCGGCCGCCACGCTCAGGCCGTGCCGCCCACCGTCATGTTTTCGATGCGCAGCGTCGGCTGGCCGACGCCCACGGGCACGCTCTGGCCTTCCTTGCCGCACACGCCGACGCCCGAGTCCAGCCGCATGTCGTTGCCGATCATGGTGACGTCCTTGAGCGATTCCGGGCCATTGCCGACCAGCGTGGCGCCCTTGACCGGATAGGTGATCTTGCCGTCCTCGATCATGTAGGCCTCGCTCGCCGAGAACACGAACTTGCCGTTGGTGATATCGACCTGGCCGCCGCCGAAGTTCACGGCATACAGGCCCTTCTTCACGCTGGCGATGATTTCCTGCGGGTCCTTGTCGCCATTGAGCATGTAGGTGTTGGTCATGCGCGGCATCGGCAGCGCGGCATAGCTTTCGCGGCGGGCGTTGCCCGTCACGGGCATCTTCATCAGGCGGGCGTTGAGCGTGTCCTGGATATAGCCGCGCAGGATGCCGTCCTCGATCAGCGTGGTGCACTGGGTCGGGTTGCCTTCGTCGTCCAGGTTGAGCGAGCCGCGCCGATTGGCCAGCGTGCCGTCATCGACCACGGTCACGCCCTTGGCCGCCACGCGTTCGCCCATGCGGCCTGCGAAGGCCGACGAGCCCTTGCGATTGAAGTCGCCCTCCAGGCCGTGGCCGACCGCTTCGTGCAGCAGCACGCCGGGCCAGCCCGGACCGAGCACCACGGTCATCGCGCCGGCCGGGGCGGGGCGAGCTTCCAGGTTGACCAGAGCGGAAGCCACGGCTTCGTCCACGTACTGCTGCAGCAGGGCATCGGTGAAATAGCCGTAGGCGTAGCGGCCGCCGCCACCGGACGAACCGATCTCGCGCCGGCCGTCCTGTTCGGCGATGACGGTGACGGACACCCGCACCAGCGGACGCACGTCCGCGGCGAGCACGCCGTCGCTGCGCGCCACCAGCACCACGTCGTATTCGCCCGCCAGTCCGGCCATGACCTGCACCACGCGCGGATCCTTGGCGCGCGCCATGCGCTCGACGCGTTCGAGCAGCGCCACCTTCTCGGCGGCCGCCATCGAGTCGAGCGGGTCGTTCGGCGTGTACAGGTTGCGGCCCGTCTTCGAGGCCAGTTCGCTGGCCACCTTGACGCGGCCGCTGCCGGAACGGCCGATGGTGCGCGTGGCCGCCGCGGCCTGCGACAGGGCCGGCAGGCTGATGTCGTCCGAGTAGGCGAAGGCCGTCTTGTCGCCCGAGACCGCGCGCACGCCCACGCCCTGGTCGATGCTGAAGCTGCCCGACTTGACGATGCCTTCCTCCAGGCTCCACGCCTCGTTGCGGGTGTACTGGAAATACAGGTCGGCGTAGTCGACCTTGTGCGTGAAGATGTCGGCCAGCACGCGCTGCAGCCTGGCTTCGTCCAGGCCATACGGCGCCAGCAGCAGTTGCTGCGCGGTGGCAAGGTTGCGGATTCCGAGATCGCCGGCGTTCATGAACAGTCCTTTTCTTTCTTGCTGGGCGCCGGCATGGGAGCGGCGCCGTATAGTCAGGTTGAGGCGGGGGCTTTCGCCAATGCTACAGCACCCGGTGTCGCAGTGCGGGCAGGTTCTGCCGGACTTCGGCCAGCCGCGCGGGGTCGATCACGCCGGTGACGACACCTTCGCCCTCGGGCAGCACGGCCAGCAACTCGCCCCACGGATCGACCAGCATCGAATGGCCCCAGGTGCGGCGGCCGTTCTCGTGCTTGCCACCCTGTGCGGCGGCGAGCACATAGCACTGGTTTTCGATGGCGCGGGCGCGCAGCAGGATTTCCCAGTGCGCCTGCCCCGTGGTGTAAGTGAAGGCGGCAGGCATCAGAATCAAGCTCGCGCCGTCGTCGCCTGCAAGGCCACGGTAGAGTTCGGGAAAACGCAGGTCGTAGCACACCGACATTGCCACGCGTCCGCACGGCGCGTCGAAGCTGACCGGCGTGCTGCCTGCCAGGATGGTGCGCGATTCGTCATAGCTTTCGGTGCCGCGCGTAAAGCCGAACAAGTGGATCTTGTCGTAGCGGGCCACGCGTTCACCGCGCGGGTCGAATGCGAGCGAGGTGTTGTAGACGCGTGCGTCGTCGCCGCACCACATCGGCAAGGTGCCGCCTACCAGCCAGATGCGGTGGCGTCGCGCGGCATCGGCCAGGAATTGCTGCACCGGGCCGTCGCCGTCCTGCTCGCGGATGGCGATCTTGTCGGCTTCGCGCTGGCCCATCATGCAGAAATACTCGGGCAGCAGCACCAGCTCCGCACCGCCGCGCGCGGCTTCGGCAATCAGCGTTTCCGCGCGCGCGAGGTTGGCATCGACCGACGTGCCGGTCACGGTCTGGATGGCGGCAACACGAAACGGGGCAGGGGCTTGCATGGATCGCTTCCTTGGACGAGGGCACGCCGTGACACCGCCGGGGCTCAGGGCTAGAAGGCCGGTTCGGTGCGGTTCTGGTACGTCGGGTGTTGCGCCTTATTGTCCCCCACTTTGCCGATCTCCGGGTTGGCCCAGCTGCCGGTGATGCGGTAGTGCTGCGTGAACGCCTTGGAGAACTCGTCGGCGAACAGCAATTGCGCGGCGAGCGTGCCGATGCCCAGCACCGGGTTGATAAAGGCGGCCGCCACCGACGTGGTGGTGGCGTTGATGCGCGGTATCACCCGGACATCCAGGTCCTGGGTTTCGCGCAGCAGGTTGGCTGAACCCGACATGTTCGCGATGATCTGCGGGCTCCTGAGTTCGAAATCCTGGATCGATCCCACGCCGTTCTCGATCGTGCCTGCGCCGGAGATACGGTCGAACAGCAGCCCGCGCCCGGACAGCGTGCGGAAATCGAGCGAGGCAAAGCGCAACAGGCCCTGCAGGCTCAGCACGCCAAGCAGGCGGGCGGCACCGGGTTCGACGCTCAGGATCTGGCCATTGTCGAGGTCCAGCGACAGCCGCCCCGCCAGGGTCGGGTAGTCGATCGACATGGGCGAGCCGCGCCATGCCACGCGTCCCTCCAGCTTGCCCTTGCCGTCGCGCAGCGTGTGCGGCAGGCCCAGGCGCTCCAGCGTGGCGCCGGCGTCGCGGATATCGATCGAGAACGTCAGTGCCGTGCGGCGCGGCGCGTTGGCCGGGTCACCGTCGCGCAGCCGGCGCGGCACGCGCCAGGTGCCGCTGCCGGTCAGCGTGGCGCCCGGCTGGTCGATCAGCAGGCGTTCGAGTGTCCAGACCGGTTCATCGCCGCTCTTGCTGCTGCGGGCCACGACCTCCAGCTTGCCGAAGTCGTGCCCGCGCAGCACGAACTGCTCGGCGACCAGGTCGATGGACGGCAGCGTGTCGATGCTGCTGGCGATGGCGTCGACGACATTGTGTTCGTCGCTCGCGTCGGGCACGTTCAGGCGGCTCAGGCGCAGGCGCATGGCGCCGGAGCCCGGGCCCTCGGCGCGCCACTGCATCTTGCCGGCGATCTGGCGCGAGTCCAGGTTCACGTCCCAGCCGCCGGCCTCGCGCATGGCCTCGATCGTGACGTCGTCGATGGTGCGGCCCGCGGCCCTGAGCGTGCGCATGCGCGCGTTGATGCGCTCGGGCAGGAACGCGGGCGGACTGGCGCGGCGGCTGCCGTCGCCGTGCATGCCGCCCAGGCTGGCGAGCGCGGCGCGCCAGCCATCGAAATCGAACTGGTCAAGCGTGGCCGCTGCCGTGACGCCGCTGGCGGGCAGCGGCGCCGCCTGCTGCAGGCCGATGCCGCCGGCCACCACCTCGGTGTCGCCGCCATTGCGGTCGGGGCGCAGCAGGTAGCGGGCATTGAGCGCACCGCCAAGCTGGACCACCATCTCGTCCAGCCCGGTGCGTCCGGGCGCAGGGCGAAGATCGAAACGCAGCGGCATTTCCTGTGCGGCGGGCTTGGCCAGCGGCGCGGGCAGGCTGATGGCCATGCCGTTCAGGTCGGAGCTGACCTGCACCTGCATCTGGCGTTCGCGCACGCCGAACACCGCGCTGTAGCCCGTGTTGCCTTCGAGTCTGGCCGCCAGCGCCGCTACGGCGGAGCCGGAGGCCGCTTCGCGCATGCCTGCCGCCGTGGCATCGCCGTTGGCGGTGACGCGCACGCCACCGTCGGGCTGCGAGCCGCCGCCGAGGCGGACTTCGCCGCCGAGGAAGCGTGCTCGCATATTCACGAGCTGGAAGCCGCGCTCGTTGAAGGCGATGATGCCGCTGGCCCCGCCGAGTTGCGGGGTTTGCGCGTTGAGCACGACATCGTTGCCGGGGAAGCGGAAGGTGCCGTCGACACGCGTGGCATTGGCGTTGGTCAGCGGCATGTCGAGCTTGAGCCTGAGTTCGCCGTTTCCCTGCGCGCGCGAGTTGTCCGCCACGTGTCCGGTCCACTCGCGCACCGGCGAGGCCGCCATGTAGTGCAGGAAGCCTTGCACCGCGCCGCTGGCGCCGCCGTCGATTTCGAGGCGCCCGTGGTCGCTCAGATCGTCGATGCGGCCGTTGACATCCTGCAGCGTGACGCCGGCGATGCCCTGGACCGTGGCCCGCCGCGCCAGGAACGTCATGCCGCCGCGCTCGAACAGCACCTGTCCCTCGATATCGGCAAAGGTCGGCCACAGCGGCGCGCCACCCGGGTTGGCCTCGTGTGCCGCGATCTGGTACCTGACTTGGCGGATCGGTACTTCGACGCGAAAGTCGCCGGCCTTCTCATGGGGAGCGTGGAACGGGAAATGCGTGAGGTCGCCCTTGAGCACGAAGCGCACGCCAGCCGCCTCGCCACCGGCCAACGCGCCGGCCAGGTAGTGGCGTGTCCCGGCGGGAATGCCCAGCGGCAGATAGCGCGGCACGCGTGCCACCTGCGCCCGGCTGAGTTCGCCGCTCAGGTCGGCGATGCCCGCTTCACTGTCGCCGCCCGTGCGCCAGGAGCCGCTCACGGTGCCGGCCGTGTCGGCATTGGCGAAGCGGATGTTCGACACGTTCACCGTCATCTTGCCGTCCTGGCGGGTCCAGTGCACGTCGCCGGCAATCTCGTCGAAGGGCAGGCGAGGCTCGTCGAACATGCCGGGCAGCACCAGCGCGGCGCTGGCGCCTTCGAAATGGACCGCGCCTTGCCGGTCGTCGAAACTGAACGTGCCTGACAGGTTGGCAAAGCCCGGCGTGCCCAGGTTGGGCTTGCCGTTGGCGCCGACCGCGGGTACCGCCGGCTGGCCGTTGACCGAGACGTTGCGCAGCGTGCCCTGCACGGCGTAGTGGGCCTTGCCCGGACGCCGTTCGAGCATGCCCGCGCGGTCGCGGCTCCAGGCCACGTTCAGGTTGTCGATATGGCCGGCCGGCTGCAGCGCGCGCAGCTGGCGCAGCACCGCGGTATCGACCGGCATCGACGTGGCCAGTGCACGCACGGTGTTCAGGTCGAACGTTGGGGCCTTTAGCGAGAACTTGCGCAGCTCGCCCTTGTTGTCCATGGCCCAGCCCAGCGTGACCTTGCGCATGCCTTCGCGCCACGCGTTGTCGTTGGCGGAAGGCGGTCCGTCTGCGGGCCGCGGTTGCCACAGCAGGGTGTCGATGGTCAGCAGGTTGCTGCCGTCACGCTCGCTGCGATGCAGGAGGAAGGCCTGGGCATTGGCAAGCTGCAGCGCTTCGCTGGCGCCCGCAAGCTGCAGGTCGATGCCGCTGCCGCGCAGCCGTGCCTGGCTGCGCACAATGCGGCCGCCATGGAACTCCAGCGAGCCGTCCGTGCTGAAGCTGCCGCCCGTCACGCGCTCGAACACGGTCAGGTAGCGCTGCACGACCGGAAGCTGCAGTTGCGTGATGTCCCAGCTTGCCTGCCCGGACCAATGGCGCCAGTTGCCGGCGCTGTGCAGGTAGTCGTGGCGCAGGCTGGCGCGCAGCACCAGCGGCCGCGGCGCCAGCGCCTCGGACTGCGCTTCCAGGCTGATCTCGTGGCGCTGGCCGCTGCGCCGCGCGTTGAAATGGATCTGGGCCACGTCCAGTTGCGGCAGGTGGCCCTTTTCGTCGAGCCAGCGCAGCTTGCCGTCGCGCAGGTCCAGGTTGCTCTGGGCCATCAGCCAGTCCAGGAAGCGGTTGTCTTCGGTGTTGCCGCCGGTGGTGTCGACCGCCATGCCGGCAACCAGCAGCTTGCCCTCGGGCGTGCGGCGCACCAGCACATCGGTCTGCGTTGCGCTGAGTGTCTCGAACTGCAGGTTCATGCTGAACAGCGAGCGCCACGCGAGCTGGCCATCCAGCGAGCCGGCCGAGAGCAGCGTGCGCTGCTGGGGGTCGACCACCTTCAGGCCGTGAGCACGGAAGGCCGGGTGCCAGCCATTCCAGTAGGTATCCAGCGAGTCGATGGTCAGCTTTGCCGACAGCGCGAGCGAGCCGCGGTCTTGCAGCCATTGCCGCGCCGCCGAGGCCTGCGGCCAGAGCACGAAGCGGATCATCAGGCCCGCCACCAGCGCCAGCGCAGCCAGGACCAGCGCCAGGCGCAGCAGGGTGCGGCCCAGGCCGCGCCACACCGGATGGCGCACGGCCGCGCGCACCGACGCGGCACAGCCGCGTGCAAACGCGCGCGCGCGCCGCGCCGGCGAGACCGGGGCAGCATTCGACGGGGAGGCAATGGAAGCGGCCAGGCTGGCGACGGCTTCCTGGCTACCCGCGCCCGCGTTGGGGGTGGAGCCGTCAGCAGGGTTTGGGGCGCGGCTGGACATGCGCAGATTATCCGACAATACTAGCCGCTCTCCAATCTGGCGCCCGGCCTTGGTATGTTGCAAACACCTGACACGCGATGGGTGCAGCGGGCGCGCCGCACCTGTTCACGCATTTCAAGCTACTGGAATGACTGCCTCTGATCCGACGAGTTCCGCCGTGGGCAATGCCGCTGAAATCCAACCCGGCCAGAATGACGTAGGCGCCACGGCCGGCCAGCCGCTGTGCGACATGGCTTGCGGCGCATTCGCCACTACCGCTGCTACCGGGCCGGAACCGGTCGATTTCGGGGGCCACGTATTGTACTCGGCCTCGAGTTCGCATTACGCGCGCCGCGTGCTGCTGGCCCGGCCGGAGTTGGCCGGCATCGTGGCGGCGTCCGCAACCGGGCCGCTGTCGCGGGCCTGGATGAGCGAGCGCCTGAAGGCGTTGCAGGAGCCGTCGGCCGACGTGGAGGAATCCGTCAAGCGCGCGCTGCGGCGCCTGCGCGCCGAAGTCATGTGCGTGGCGATCGAGCGCGACCTGCGCGGCCAGGCGACGCTGGCCGAGGTCACGGGGGCCATGACGGATCTCGCCGAGCTTTGCATCCAGCACGGCCTGGCGATGCTCGGCGACGACCTGGCCGCCACCTTCGGCAGGCCGGTCGGCGAGCAAAGCGGCGAAGTGCAGGAACTCGTCGTGGTCGGCATGGGCAAGCTGGGCGGACGCGAACTCAATGTCTCGTCCGACATCGACCTGATCTTCCTGTATGACGAGGACGGCGAGACCCGTGGCGGCTCGCGCAGCCTGTCCAACCACGAATACTTTATCCGGCTGGGCCGGCGCCTGATCAACCTGCTGGCCGACGTGACCGGCGACGGCTACGTGTTCCGCGTGGACATGCGCCTGCGGCCCAATGGCGATGCCGGTCCGCTGGCTTGCAGCCTGGGCATGCTGGAGGAATACCTGGTGGTGCAGGGCCGCGAGTGGGAACGCTACGCGTGGATCAAGGGCAGGGTGGTGTCGGCGCTCGACACGGCGCACGCGCAGCGCACCGCGGACCTGCTGGCGCGCCTGACCACGCCCTTCGTGTTCCGGCGCTACCTGGACTATGGCGTGATCGCCGCGATCCGCTCGCTGCACGCGCAGATCCGCAGCGAAGCCGCCAAGCGCAGCGGCGGCCTGCCCGGGCATGGCGTCAACCAGCGCTCGTTCAATATCAAGCTCGGCCGTGGCGGCATCCGCGAGATCGAGTTCATGGCGCAGGTGTTCCAGCTCATTCGCGGCGGGCAGGACCCGGCGCTGCGCGTGCGGCCCACGCTCGAAGTGCTGAATGTCGCGGTCGACCGGGGCCTGCTGCCCGCAGCCCAGGCTGCGCAGCTGGCCGATGCCTACCGCTTCCTGCGCCAGCTCGAACACCGCCTGCAGTATCGCGACGACGCCCAGACTCACCACCTGCCGACCGCGCCCGAAGAGCAGCTCGCCGTGGCGCAGATGATGGGCTGCGCCGACTGGCCCGAGTTGCTGGGCAAGCTGGCCGCGCTGCAGGAGCCGGTGGCGCAGCAGTTCGAGGCCACGTTCTCCGATCCCGACGCTTCGCCGTGCGAGGCCCTGTGGCCCGGCATCGTGCTGGAAGACCAGCAGGCGCGCAGTACGCGCGAGGCGCCGGACCAGAGCGGCCCGGATACCGAGGTGTCGCCGTGCCAGCGCCTGCAGGAAGCCGGCTATACCAATTGCCCGGGCCTGCTGGACCGGCTGCGCGCCATTGCCACGTCGCTGCGCTACCGTGCGCTGTCGGAATCGAGCCGCGTGCGCTTCGACCAGCTCGTGAACCGCGCGCTGGATCTTGCCGCCAGGCAGGAGGACGCGGACAGCACCATCACGCGCTTTATCGATTTCCTCGAGGCGATCAGCCGCCGCGCCTCGTACCTCTCGCTGCTGTCGGAATACCCGCAGGCCATGGACCGCGTCGCGCATACGCTGCACGCGTCGCGCTGGGCGGCCACGTATCTGACGCGCCATCCGCAACTGCTCGATGAACTGCTCGACAGCGATGCGCTGGCCGGCGCCCCCGACTGGCCCGCGTTCCGCCGGCGCCTGTCCGAGCGCCTGCTCGACGCCGACGGCCAGATCGAGCAGCAGATGGATGTCCTGCGCCGCGAGCATCATGTCGAGACCTTCCGCATCCTGCTGCAGGACCTGCAGGGGTTGCTGACGGTCGAGCAGATCGCGGACCGGCTGTCCGAACTGGCCGACGCCATGCTGGAGGTCACGCTGGAAACGGTCTGGCGCCAGCTCGCCACGCGCCACTGCGAGACCCCGCGCTTCGCCGTGATCGCCTATGGCCGCCTGGGCGGCAAGGAACTGGGCTATGCCTCGGACCTGGACATCATCTTCCTGTATGAAGACGGGCATGAACGCGCGCCCGACGTGTACGCGGCCTATGCGCGGCGGCTCATCACCTGGCTGACCAGCCATACGGCGGCCGGCTCGCTGTTCGACGTCGACATGCGGCTGCGCCCCAACGGCGCGGCCGGCCTGCTGGTCACCAGCTTCGATGCGTTCCGCCGCTACCAGCTGCGCGAAGGCGATAACACCGCGTGGGTCTGGGAGCACCAGGCGCTCACGCGCGCGCGCTTCTGTGCGGGCGATGCGTCGATCGGCGCGCGCTTCGAGGCGCTGCGCGACGAGATCCTGCGCCAGCCGCGCGACGCCGCCGCGCTGCGCGACGAGATCGTGCAGATGCGCGGCAAGGTGGCGGAAGGACATCCGAACCCGACACCTCTGTTCGACCTCAAGCATGACCGTGGCGGCATGGTGGATATCGAATTCACCGTGCAGTACCTGGTGCTGCTGCATAGCGGGACCCACCCGCAGCTCACGCGCAATGCCGGCAATATCGCGCTGCTGCGCGAAGCCGGCGAGCTGGGTTTGATCGACGCCACGCTGGCGGTGCAGGTCGGCGACGCCTACCGCCAGTTCCGCGCGCTGCAGCACCAGCTGCGGCTGGACGGGCAGGACCAGGCTCGCGTGCCGGCCGCGCAGGTGGCGGAACTGACCGCGCGCGTCACGGCGCTCTGGCAGGCCGTGTTCGGTGCCGCCTGATCCGGCCCGGCCCGGCGCAGCATGGCCGGGCATGCTGGCCGCCATCGCCGTGGTCTGGGGGCTGTCGGCCTTGATGAGTTTCGTGCCATGGCTGCACGCGCACGGCCTCTACCTGCGCGACGCCGTGCGGGGCGGCGAGTGGTGGCGGCTCCTGACGGCCATGTGGGTACACCTGGACTGGCGCCACTGGCTTGCCGATGCCTGCGCGGCCGCGGGCCTGCTGCTGGTCGCCGGCCGTGCGGTGCGTGTACGTGAAGCCCTGCTGGTACTGGTGCTCTGCGGCATCGCGGTGCAGGTGGCGTTGCTGCGCGTGCCGGCAATCGTCTGGTATGGCGGATTGTCCGGCGCACTGCACGGGCTGGCCTTGTGGGCGGCACTGAGCGTGATGCGCGTGCCCGGCTTGCCGCGGGCGATAGGGGTGCTGCTGAGCCTTGGCGTGATGGCCAAGGTGTGGTTGGAGCAATCGTGGCTGGCGCCGGTGGTGTTCGATCCGTCCTGGGGCTTTGGCGTGGTCCGCGCCGCGCATGCGGCCGGCGCCGTGGCGGGCCTGGCATGCTGGCTGCTGCAGGACTGGTGGCGGGGCCGGCGCGCGCCAGCCCCGGATCGAGGCTGACGGCGCTCAGCCGCGGCGCCGCAGCGAGAAGGCCAGCAATCCGGCCACGCCGAGCAGGGCCGCCTGCCAGGGCGCCATCGCGCCGCCGCCGCCCCCCGATGATGGGGCCGGCGGTGCCGCCGTGGTGTTGGCCGCCGCGGTCAGCGCCCCAGCGGCATCGAGCAGGCCCGCGCCGCACACGCCCGGATTGGTCGTGCAGTAGGTGCCGGACGGATGCGGCCGTGCCGAACTCTTTAACGCGGCCGTGACCTGTGCCGGTGAAAGCGTGCCATTGACGGACAGCATCAGCGAGACCACGCCCGATACCATCGGCGCCGCGAAGCTGGTGCCCTGCGAGTTGATGGTCTTGTAGGCGCCGAGGGAGGTAGTGCCATCGTTCGAGAGCGTGCGGATCTCCGACACCGCCGTCGTGCACATGCCGTTCACGACCTTGGAATTGCCGCAGCCGCCGCCAGGCGCGCTGATCGTGACCTGCGGCCCGACACTGGCAAAGCTCGAGTTCTCGCCGTCATTGACATGCGCGGTCACGGCAATCACGCCGCTGCAGTCAGCCGGCGCTTCCACCGCCCCGCCGCTGTTGCCGGCAGCCACGACCACCGACACGCCGCGCCCGACCACATCGTTGATGGCCTGCTGCTCGATGCTGGTGCAGGTGCCGCCGCCGAGGCTGATATTGATCACGCGCGCGGGGTTCACGTTGTCCGGCACATTGGGGACGCTAATGCCGGCAGCCCAGCGCATGCCGTCCACCGTGTCGGAGAGCAGGGCGCCGCAGCGTCCGGCAACCCGTACCGGCAGGATGCGCGTGTTCCAGTCGACCCCGGCAATGCCCTGGCCATTGTTGGTCAGGGCGCCCAGCACGCTTGCCACGCGGGTGCCATGCCAGGAGTTGGACGTGGCCGTGGTAGTCGGTGTGGAGCTGCCCGGACAGAGAAAGCCTGACGGCACGTTATCGCCAGCGTCAGTGGGATCGCTGTCGCGGCCGTCGCCGTCATTGGAGACCGTGGTGCTGCTGATGAAATCGTAGCCGGCAACCAGCTTGGCGGCCAGGTCAGGGTGGGGCAGATAGCCGGTGTCGAGCACCGCGACCACGATGCCCGCGCTGCCGCGCGAGCGGTCCCATGCGCGCGGCAGGTTGGCGCCGCCGATGGCGGTGCCGGTGCCCATCATGTACGGCTGGGCCGAGGCGAATTCGGGATCGTTGGGAATCGTGTCGTGCAGGTGCAGCCAGCGGTCAGGCACGGCGTCGGCGACGCGCGGATCCTGGCGCAACGTGGCTGCCAATGCCTCCGGATCGGGGTGGCTGCCGTCGGCCGTGCCCACCAGGTCAGTATTGCCTGCCATGCTTCGCCGCACGGCGAGGTTGACGCCCGAGTGGCTGCGCAACTGCTGCAGGCGGTCTTCGCCGGCCGCGGTGCCATGCTTGGCATCGCCCATCGCGCCCGACGCACTCGGCGTGAGACTGGTATCACGCCAGCGTACGATGACATTGCCGGTATAGGCGGGAGACGCCTGAACGCCGTCGGCCGCCAGCGTGGCCGGAGCATGGATTGCCCAGCCCAGCGCCATGAGCGCTGCGGCGAGCCATCGGAGGGCAGCGGCGCGGCTGCGCCTGGAAACCTGGTGCGACAGGTGCGGCATGAACGCCTCCCGGTGCGCCCGGGCGCTGGCGGCACGGCCGCCAGCGCCCGGGACAGTGCTATGTAGCGAATACGATCCGTTCGGATTCTGCAAGTTCGATGAAGGCTTGCCCCGGACGATGCTTCGGCCGCTCAGCTCGCCGGCATGTCGCGGCTGACTGGCATGGTGTGGTTGGGCTTGAGCATACGGTCAGGCTCGGCCGAGCCGATGCGCGGTGCCGCACGCAACGTCGCCAGGGCCTGGTCCATGGTGGCATCCGGCGACGCACTGATGGCCGTCACCAGCCACACGCCGCCGGACAGGGGCCGCTTGACCACGAAGCGGATCGGCCCTTCGATGGTGTCGAGCAGCTTGCCGGCTTCCTCGGAGACATTCACGTCGGGCGCCGTGAAGCGGACCATGATGTCGCCGACCACCCGATCCGCCGAAATCGCGCCGCGCGGAGGTTGCGATGCCTTGGGCTGGGCCTGGCAGCCGGTCAGCGCCAAGAGTGCCGCGATGGCGACCGCCCCCGCGGCGAACACCGGCACGAAGGCACGCCGGCGACCGGCGGACGGCAGAGGGCGGGTCATGGTTTGCTCCTGTGAATACGTGAATAGTTGGCGACGGCGATTGCCGGCAGCCTCGGGCGCTGGCTGGTTCAGCCGGCGCTGCGCCGCGAGCGCCGCCCTTCCTTGCCGCTGCTCGCGCGCGCGCCTTGCGCGAGCATTTCCTCGGCGTGCTGGAGCGTGGTGGCGGTCACCGTCGCGCCACCGAGCATGCGGGCGGTTTCCACCACGCGGCCGGCGGCGTCGAGCGCGCGGATGCGCGAGCGCGTGATCGACACGGACCCGTCGCCCGTGGTTTCCTTGCTGACCAGCAGATGCTGCCCGGCCTGCGCGGCGACCTGCGGCAGGTGCGTTACGCACAGGACCTGGCGCGCGCGCCCGAGTTCCTGGAGGCGCCGGCCGACCACTTCGGCCACCGCGCCGCCAATGCCGGTGTCGACTTCGTCGAAGATCAGCGTGGGCGTGGGCGATGCTTCGCTGGTGATGACCGAGATCGCGAGGCTGATGCGGGCCAGTTCGCCGCCGGAGGCGACGCGGGCCAGCGGCCGGGCGCTGACGCCGGCGTGGCCGGCGACCAGGAATTCGACCTGCTCCAGGCCATAGCTCTGGCCTTCCTCCAGTGGATTAAGTGCGGCGACGAAGCTGCCGCCCGCCATCGACAGGCCCTGCATGGCGTCGGTAACGGCCGTGGACAGGGCCTTGGCCGCTTCCTTGCGGGCCAGGCTCAAGTGCTGGGCCAGCGTCAGGTAGGCCGCCTTGGCGGCCGCCTCGCGCGCGAGCACCTTGTTGATGTCCTGCGCCGACTGCAGGTCGTCGAGCTGCTGGCGGCGCGCCAGCAGTTCATCGGCCAGCTGCTCGGGCGGCAGGCGGTACTTGCGCGCCGTGGCATGCAGCGCCTGCATGCGGTCGCTGACGGCTTCGAGCCGTTCAGGGTCGAGTTCGAGGCGGTCGACATAGCGCATGAGCGAATGCGCCGCTTCCTCGGCCTGCAACTGCGCGGGCTCCAGCGCGGCGAGCACGTCGCGCAGCGCCGGATCGACGTCGGCAAGCTGCTGAACCCGGTGCACGATGGCATTGAGCGCCGACAGGACCGAGCCGTCGGCTTCGGACAGGGCATCGAGCGCGGCGCGGCTGCCATCGATCAGGCCCGCTGCGTGGGACAGGCGGTTGTACTCCGCCTGGATCTCTTCCCATTCACCGGGCTGCGGCGCGAGCTTGTCGAGTTCGCCGACCTGCCATTCGAGCCGCTCGCGTTCGAGCTGCATTTCGCGCGACTGGTGCTCGACCGCCTCGCGCTGGCGCACGCAGGCGCGCCACGCGCGCCAGGACTCGGCTACCGCGCCGGCCTGCTGGGTCAGCCCGGCATGGGCGTCGAACAGCAGGCGCTGGGCGTCGGGGCGCAGCAGCAGCTGGTGGGCATGCTGGCCATGGATATCGACCAGCTGGTCGCCGACCTCGCGCAACTGGGCCAGCGTCGCGGCGGCGCCGTTGATGAAGGCCTTGCTGCGACCACCGGCGTCGACCGTGCGCCGCAGCAGCACGGTCCGCATGCCGCCGTCGTCCTCGCCGCCCAGTTCTCGCTCGTCGAGCCAGGCGTCGAGGGCCACGTGCGTCGAGAAGGTGGCGCTGATGCTGGCGCGCGTGGCGCCTTCGCGCACGATGCCGGCATCGGCGCGTTCGCCCAGCACCAGCGCCAGCGCGTCGATCAGGATCGATTTGCCGGCGCCGGTTTCGCCGGTGAAGACCGTGAAGCCGGACTGGAAATCGAGGTCGAGCGTATCGACGATGACGAAATCGCGGATGGACAGGCTGCGCAGCATCGTGGCGGTGAAAGGGTTGGGTCGGTGCGGACGGTTTGAGCCGGATTTAGCCGGATTCAGCCGGATTCAGCCGGATTCAGCCGGATTCAGTCGCTCAGAGGCGGTTGTCCTCGGTCGGGTACTCGTGCCAGTGCAGCTTCTTGCGCAGCGTGGCGTAGTAGTTGTAGCCCACCGGGTGCAGCAGCTGGATGGTCTTCTTCGAGCGCCGCACGACGATGCGGTCGCCCGGCAGCAGCGACGTGAGCGACTGCATGTCGAAGTTGACGCTGGCGTCGCGCGCGGTCGCCACCTCGATGGTCACCTCGGCATCGTGCGGCAGCACGATGGGCCGGTTGGACAGCGAGTGCGGGGCGATTGGCACCAGCACCAGGCCTGACAGCGTCGGGTGGAGGATCGGTCCGCCGGCGGACAGCGCGTAGGCGGTCGAACCGGTGGCGGTCGACACGATCAGGCCGTCCGACCGCTGGTTGTACATGAAGTAGCCGTCCACCGACACGGCCAGTTCGACCATGCCGGAAATGCCCGAACGGTTGACCACCACGTCGTTCAGGGCCAGCGCGGAGAAGATGCGGCTGTCGTCGCGCACGACGCTGGATTCCAGCAGCAGCCGGGTCTCGGCCTCGTAGCGGCCTTCGAGCATGTCCGGCAGCACCGTCTGCACGTCTTCGAGCGGGATATCCGTCATGAAGCCGAGCCGGCCGTGGTTGACGCCGATCAGCGGCACGTTGTGTCCGGCAAGCTGGCGGGCAAGCCCGAGCAGCGTGCCGTCGCCGCCCAGCACCACGGCGACGTCCGCCTCCCGGCCGATTTCCTCGGCGGTCAGTGCGGGATAGCCGGTCAGCCCGGTGGCCTGCGCGGTCTCGCGTTCGAACACCACATCCTGGCCATTGCGCAGGATGTAGGACGCGAGCTCCTCCAGCGGGCCTTCGATGCCGGCAGTCGAGTACCGGCCCACGAGGGCCACGGTCTTGAACGGGGTGCGCAAGGCGCTGGTTTTGGGGGGGGCAGACATGCGGGGATTAGACCATACCGCCGTGACCGTTGCCAGCATGGGGCGGACGCGCCATGTGGCGGGGGCCGGCCAGGCGCCCGAAGCGGTAAAACTTGCGTAAAATCGGGGCATCATGGATGAACGTTCGAAAACGCTGCTCAAGACCCTGATTGAGCGCTACATTGCCGAAGGGCAGCCGGTCGGCTCCCGGACCCTGTCCAGGTATTCCGGGTTGGACCTGTCGCCGGCCACCATCCGCAATGTGATGTCCGATCTGGAGGAAATGGGCTTTATCTCAAGCCCGCATACTTCCGCGGGACGGATCCCGACGCCGCGCGGGTATCGCCTGTTCGTCGATACCATGCTGACCGTCAAGCCGATCGAGCGCGGCGGCATGGAGATGACGGAGCTGGCCGGCCAGATCCAGGGCCAGCTCGGCGGTCAGCAGCAGCTCGGCCCGCAGCGCGTGATCACGGCGGCCGCTCGAACCTTGTCAAACCTCTCGCACTTTGCCGGCGTGATCATGACACCGCGGCGCGCGCAGTCGTTCCGGCAGATCGAATTCATGCGGCTGTCGGACAAGCGCATCCTGCTGATCATCGTCAGCCCTGAGGGCGACGTGCAGAACCGGATCATCCAGACGGAACTGCCGTACACCCCCGCCCAGCTCATTGAAGCGGCGAATTTCTTCAACGCGCATTACGCGGGCATGAGCTTCGACGCCGTGCGCGACCACCTGCGCGTGGAACTGCGCGACCTGCGGCGCGACATGTCGCAACTGATGCAGGCGGCGGTCGAGGCGGGCAGCAGCGCCATGGAAGAAGAGGACGACCACGTCTACATCAGCGGCGAGCGCAAGCTGCTGGAGGTGGAAGACCTGTCGTCGAGCATGGACAAGCTGCGCCGGCTGTTCGACGTGTTCGAGCACAAGACCAGCCTGCTCCAGCTGCTGGACGTGTCAAGCCATGCGCAGGGCGTGCAGATTTTCATCGGCGGCGAAAGCCAGCTGGTGCCGCTCGAGGACATGGCCGTGATCACCGCGCCATACGAGGTGGATGGCCAGATCGTCGGCACGCTGGGGGTGATCGGCCCGACCCGCATGGCCTATGAGCGGGTCATCCCGATTGTCGACATCACGGCACGGCTGCTGTCGAGCGCACTGAGCCAGAACTAGGACCCGTCCAGCGGGTCACACAGTCTGCGTCCCCATTTCCACAGCCCGGCGGCATCCTGCCGCCCGGCCCTATCGGAAGCGACATGACGTTTTCTCCCGAACCGGTCTATCAGCACGGCCAGGCGCCGCGCACGGCCATCCTGCTGGTCAACCTGGGCACGCCCGACGCACCGACCCCCAAGGCGGTGGGGCGCTACCTGAAGGAGTTCCTTTCCGATCCGCGCGTGGTCGAGATCCCGCGCCTGGCCTGGCTGCCGCTGCTGCATGGGGTGATCGTGCCGCTGCGCTCGCGCGCCTCGGCCCTCAAGTACGAGTCGATCTGGCTGCGCGAGGCGCATATGACCGGGTCGCCGCTACTCGTATACAGCGAACGCCAGGCGCACGCGCTGCAGCGCCTGCTCAACCAGCAGGGCTACGAGGTCACGGTCGCCTGCGCGATGCGCTATGGCAATCCGTCGGTCGAATCCGTGCTGGAGGCGCTGCGCCGCCAGGGCACGGAGCAGGTGCTGGTGCTGCCGATGTATCCGCAATACTCCGGCACCACCACGGCCACCGCGTTCGACGAGGTATTCCGGGTGCTCGGCCAGTGGCGCAACCAGCCTGAACTTCGCTTCGTGAAGCATTTCCATGACCATCCCGCCTATATTGCGGCGCTGCACCAGCAGGTCGGGGCGTACTGGGCCCAGCATGGCATGCCGGATTTCGCGCACGGCGACAAGCTGATCCTGTCCTTCCACGGCGTGCCGCGCCGGACGCTGGAACTGGGCGATCCCTATCACTGCGAATGCCTCAAGACGGGGCGCCTTCTCGGCGACGCGCTGGGTCTCCAGCCGGGTCAGTATCAGGTGACGTTCCAGTCTCGTTTTGGCAAGGCCGAATGGCTCCAGCCCTATACGGCGCCGACGCTGGCGGAACTGGGCAAGGTCGGCGCGGGGCGGGTCGATGTCTTCTGCCCGGGCTTTCCCGCCGACTGCATCGAGACGCTGGAAGAGATTGCCATGGAAGGCCAGACCGAGTTCATGGTGGCGGGCGGCAAGCAATTCCACTTTATCCCGTGCATGAACGATGCCCAGGCCTGGATCGCGGCGCTGGCGGAGATTGCCTTGCAGCACCTGCAGGGCTGGCCGCTGAATGCGCCGCATCCGCATGAACTGGAAGCCCGCCGCAGTCGCGCGCAGACCCGTGGAGCGGCAGCATGAACGTCAGTTTCGAGCCCGACGCGCGCCTGCGTATTGACAAATGGCTCTGGTGCGCACGCTTCTTCAAGACCCGCTCGCTTGCGGCAGAGGCCGTCGAGCGGGGCAAGGTCACGGTCAACGGCCAGCCATGCAAGAATTCCCGCGAAGTCCGGCCGGGCGACATGGTGGTGCTCGAAGCCCATCAGCAGCGCTGGGAAGTGATGGTGAAGGGCATTGCGCAGGCGCGCGGCCCGGCGCCAGTGGCACAGACGCTCTATGCGGAAACCGAGGCCAGCCAGGCCCGTCGTCAAACCGAAGCGGAGCAGCGGCGTTTCCAGCCGGAACCGTCGTCGCAGTTGCAGGGCCGTCCCACCAAAAAGGACCGGCGGCGCATTGATGATTTCAGGCGCTGAACGCGACAACGCGGCCGTTCCGGCAAGCGCCGGTACGGCCGCGTTGAAGGATCAGCGTCAGGCAGCGGCGTGTTACGGATTGACGCCGATGTAGTGGACGAGGTAATGCTTGAACACGGCCTTGCCGCTGCCATACTCCGTATCGCGCGGAGTCAGCGCGCCGGACAGGCAGATGAAGACTGTCATGAATGACAGCGCGGCAAGCAGGCAGAGCGTCACGACGGGAAGCTTGTGCATGGCCAACCTTTCGGGAGAGGCACAAATGTGATCCAACTCCAGACCCCCGTTATTTTTGTCATTTTTCTTGATAAGAATGTTAGTGAGTGCAGTGCAACAAAGCAATAAGCGTTCAATTGCACAAGGGGGGCGTTTGTAACGGTGTGTTTCGGGGTCTCTTTGCAACCACCCTTGAAAAAAGTCGGGTTGCCACCAGATCAGCGGGACACACGCCGATTTACCCACCGCGGCCTGCACCGGACGGCCGCGACAATGCATTGATACGGATCGACATGGAAGAACAGAAGCAGACGCCATCCACCCCGACGCCTGAGTCCGCCGCCGAAGAGGTCATCAACGCCGCGGCCGCCGCGCCGGAGACTGCCGCCGTGGACGATGTGGCGGCACAGCTTGCCGCGCTGGAAGCCAAGGCGCGCGAGCACTACGACATGTATGTGCGCTCCGTGGCGGAAAGCGAGAACATCCGCCGCCGCGCGCAGGAGGACGTGTCCAAGGCGCACAAGTTCGCCATCGAGAATTTTGCCGACAACCTGCTGCCCGTGATGGACAGCCTGCAGGCTGCGCTGGCGGACGGTTCAGGCGATATCGCCAAGTTGCGGGAGGGCGTCGAACTGACCGCGCGCCAACTGGCTGCTGCCTTCGAGCGCGGCAAGATCGTGGAACTGAACCCGGTCGGCGACAAGTTCGACCCGCACCGCCACCAGGCTATCTCGATGGTGCCGTCCGAGCAGGATGCCAACACGGTCGTGACGGTGCTGCAACGCGGCTATATGATTGCCGACCGCGTGCTCCGTCCGGCGCTGGTGACGGTTTCGGCACCCAAGTAGGCAGGGATCGCGGGTGCGGCCGAGCGGTCGCTCCCGCCGATACCATCCTCGACGCCCCGGCGCCAGTCTGGCCCCGGGGCGTCTTGCCCTTCACGGAGGCAAGCCATGAGCGACGCAGCACCCGGTACCACGCCATCATCCGAAGCGCACCTGGACCATCGCGCCTTTGATGCATTCGGCATGCAAGCGGTGGACGAGGCCTCGATCGATGCCGCCATCGCCGCGGCGGGCGACAAGCTGGTGTGCGTGTTCTTCTGGGGCGTGGACTGTTTCAACTGCGAAATGGCGAAGCAGGCCATGCTCTCCAACCCCGGGCCGATCCGCGCCCTGGACCTGCACTGGCTGCATGCCAATGTCTATGCGCACCCGGAGCTCGGCCGGCGTTTCGGCCTGCATGGCATTCCGGTCTTCATGTTCTACCGGAACGGAAAGAAGCTCGGCCGCGCCACCGGCTGGCACGGCCATGGCCAGTTCGCCGCGGCGGTGGCCAACGCGCGCCTGAAGGCGCAAGGCAAGCCGCTCGCCGGCTAGCGCGACAGCGCGTAGCCCAGCCGGAACTGCCAGGGCACCTTCTGGTTGTAGTCGAGCAGGCTTTCGCCATAGCCGGCGAAATAGCCGGCCATCAGGTATCCGGCGGTGCCCGGTATGAGCCGCGCCAGCGGATAGGTCACCCGCGCGTCGACGCTGCCGTACCAGCTGCGCGTGCCTTTGCGCACCGTGGCGGCAAACTCCCACGAATCAGCCTTGCCATAGGCCAGATCCAGGTCCATGTAGCCGCGGTAATGCGCGATGTCGGGGTTGTCGTTCTTCTCCAGGTAGGCGTACAGCTTGGGCGCGACGCGCCAGTGCCAGTTGTTCTGGTCGCCGAAATAGAACGTCGGCTTGAAGAAAACGGTATTGATGCTGCGCGAGTCGTCGCCGTTGCGGCCGTTGGACTCGTGCTCCAGCCCGGTGGCCAGCGACAGGCGGCTGATGGCCGGGTTATGCACGCCCGTGTCGGACAGGTAGTAATAGAAGCTCGGCCGGTAGTTGGTGTCGCGGAACGGCTTGGAATCCTGCGACAGGTCCCACAACGAGAACTGCGTGTAGGCGAAGTAGAGGTTGTCGATCAGGCGCCGCGAGGCCGGATCCTTGCCTTCCAGGATGCGGTACTTGAAGCTGAGCTGAAATTTGGCATTGCCGCCATCGTGCGCGCCGGCGATGAAGTACATCGGGTCATTGAAAGACAGGCGCGCGCTGTCACGCAGGTCGGCCGGAGCCGGGGCTGGCTGAGCGGCCGAGGCGACGGGTACTACCGGCGCCGGCGTGTTGTCGGCGGCCCCGGCTTCATGCGCGGGCGCGGAGGCGGCGGCTGCCAGCGGCGTCGCGGCCGGCTGGCCGGACGTTGCCTGCTGGTTCAGCGTGACGAGTACCGGCGCGGCGTCGATGCCTGTGGCGTCCAGGCGAATCGTGCCGCGCAAGCCGGGCGGCAGGTCGGCGGCATAGCGGATGGTCCGGTTTTCCCCCTTGCGCAGGGAAACGATGGCAGGGCCCGGTTGCTCTCGCCGCAGGATGAGTTTCACCGGCGCCTGGAGATCGCCGGAGGCGGTGACTTCAAGCGTGTCGGGTATTTGGTACCGGCGCGTTCCGGTCTCGGCGCGGATCAGCAGCGTCAGTGCGAGCGGCCGGGCGCCGTCGATGACGCGGGGCGGCTGCAGCATCGAGACCGCGGCGTGGCCTGACAGGGGCAGGGTGGAAGCCAGCAGCAGGCAAAACCATTTCCACTTCGCGCCGGCTCCATGGGCGCGCTGGCCCTGTGCGGGCTGAGACGTCTCGGGCATATCGGGGAAGCGCCGAGTCCGGCCGGACTTCGGCGCAGGCGGATGGCAATGCGGGCAAGCCTACCACGGTACCCGCTGGCGGTTGTGACGAATTGTACGCAGGGGCGCCGTCTCGGTCTTCTGGCGTAGCGGCGTCGATCAGCGCGACGCGCGGCGCCGAACGTTTTCGACGTATTGCACACCATCCGGCGGAAGGCCGGTCCGTTGTGCCTGCCATAGCATCTCGCCCAGGCATTCCATGACCTGGTGCTGGGCTTCGTGCGGCGAGTCCAGGCGCTGTGTCAGCGTTTCGTAGGCCTGGCGGATGCCCGGAGGCTGGTCGATGGAGACCTGCTCCGAAATCGACAGGTGCATGGCCAGGTGGAGGAACGGGTTGGTCTGGCCCTTTTCGGGCGTAAAGTCCTGCGCCAGCGCGCCTTCGGTATCGGTCAGCAGCGCCTGGTATTCCGGGTGCTCGCCGATCCAGTCGACGGCAATGGCTTCCAGCGGGGTCAGGACGCCGCCGGAAAGCTGCTTCTGCCAGGCATCGCAGAAGAATCGGCGGACTTCTTCACGGGAGGGATTAAACATGGTGGCGTCATTGTAAACGAGCACTCGCGGCCGCGCTGCCGGTGGCGCCGGCGCCATTAGAATGCGGGATTGGCCAATCGGGCCGCCGTCCGACGTTCTCCATGTCCGTTTCCACGTCAGCTGTCTCTGAACGCGCCCGCGAAAAGTTCGTGGGCGTGCTGCTGATCGCGCTGTCCGCGAGTGCCTTCGGTGCGATGGCGATCTTCGCCCGGTTCGCCTACGAGGCGGGTGCCGATGTCTATGGCCTGCTGACCGTGCGCTTCACGCTGGCCGCCGTGGCGCTGGCGTTCGTGATGCGCGGGCGCGGCATCCGGCTGCCGTCGTGGCGGCGCGTGCTGGCGCTGGCGGCCATGGGCGGCATCGGCTATGTGGGCCAGTCCTTCTGCTTTTTCAGTGCACTCAACCATGCGCAGGCGAGCCTGGTGGCATTGCTGCTGTACCTGTATCCGCTCTTCGTCACGATCCTGGCGGCCATTTTCCTCAAGGAACGCCTGACGACCGCCGCGGCCATCGCGCTGGTATTGTGCTCGGCTGGCGCGGGGCTCACCGTCGGGGGCGGGGAGGGCAGTCCGCTTGGCATTGCGCTCGGGCTGGCCGCCGCCGTGATCTACTCGGTCTACATCATTGTTGGCGCGCGCGTGACGGCAGGCGTCAATGCGATCGCCACCACTACGGTGATCTGCACCGCGGCGGCACTGGTCTACGGCTCGATCAGCGTGCTGCGCCTTGGCGCCGGCGTGCCACCGCAATTTCCCGCGACGGCGGGGGGGTGGCTGGCCATGCTCGGCATTGCCCTGCTGTCCACGGTGCTGGCCATCCTCACCTTCTTTGCCGGGCTCCAGCGCCTTGGCGCGGCGCAGGCGTCGATGCTGTCCACGCTGGAGCCGGTCGTCACGGTGGTGCTGGCCGCGGCGTTGCTTGGTGAACATATCAGTGGCGCGCAAGCGGTGGGCGGCGGCCTTATCCTGGCCGGCGTGCTGTGGCTGACCCGTCGTGCCAGCGCAGCGCCGAAGATGCAAGAGAATTGAATTCCCTGATCAAAGCGGCTGCACTAGCGTAGTCCGGCGCTTGGGTACAATTCGCGCTTCTCTTTCACACAATGTACAGGAACGAGCGCATGTCCCAGATCGATCAGGCAGCCCTGGCCCAATTGTTCACCGAAGCCCGCACGCACAACGTGTGGCAGGATCGTCACGTGGATGACGCCGTGCTGCACCAGGTCTATGAAGCCATGAAGTTCGGCCCGACCGCGGCCAACACCTGCCCCGCGCGCATCGTTTTCGTCAAGAGCGCCGCCGAGAAGGCCCGCCTGGTCGAGTGCATGTCCCCCGGCAACGTCGACAAGACCCGTTCCGCGCCCGTCACGGCCATCATCGCTTTCGACAAGGCCTTCCACGACCAGCTGCCCAAGCTGTTCCCGCATGCCGATGCCCGCTCGTGGTATGCCGGCAACGACGCCAAGATCGCCCGCGATGCGCTCATGAACAGCTCGCTGCAAGGCGGCTACTTCATCCTGGCCGCGCGCGCCATGGGCCTGGACTGCGGCCCGATGGGCGGCTTCGATGCCGACAAGATCAACGCTACGTTCTTCCCCGACGGCAAGTGGGAAGTCAACTTCCTGTGCAACCTGGGCTACGGCGAAAGCGACAAGCTGTTCCCGCGCCTGCCGCGCCTGTCGTTCGACGAAGCCTGCCGCGTGGTGTAAGACGGTACGCCTCGCCCGCCATGAATAAGACCCGCCTTGGCGGGTCTTTTGCTTTGGGCGGCGACGCTTAGCCCCGCGGGGCCTCGGTCTTGTCGCGGAACTCGCACAAGGGTTCGATCACGCAGTGCCAGCACTCGGGCTTGCGCGCCTTGCACACGTAGCGGCCATGCAGGATCAGCCAGTGATGGGCATCGTGCAGGAACTCCCTGGGCACCACCTTGAGCAGCTTGTCCTCGACGATCTGCACGTTCTTGCCCGGGGCCAGCCCGGTCCGGTTGGCCACGCGGAAGATATGCGTGTCGACGGCAATGGTCGGCTCGCCGAACGCGGTGTTGAGCACCACGTTGGCGGTCTTGCGGCCGACGCCGGGCAGCGCCTCCAGTGCGGCGCGGTCCTGCGGCACCTTGCCGCCGTGCCGCTCGACCAGGATGCGGCAGGTCTCGATCACATGCTTCGCCTTGGTCTTGTAGAGGCCGATGGTCTTGATATACCCGATCAGTCCTTCCTCGCCGAGGTCGAGCATCTGCTGCGGGGTATGCGCCACCGGATACAGCCTGCGGGTGGCCTTGTTGACGCCGATATCCGTGGCCTGCGCCGACAGCAGCACGGCGATCAGCAGCTCGAACGGAGAACTGTATTCCAGCTCGGTGGCCGGAGCCGGGTTGACCTCGCGCAGGGTCTCGAACAGCGCACGGGACTTGGCTGCGTTCATGGTTTTGCTGGACTGGTGTTGTTGTCGTTGTCCGGGGCGATGTCCTTGCCGGGCCGGGCGGCGGCCTGCTGCTTCTGGCGCGCCCGTTCGATCGCCGCCTGGATGATGGCGCGCTTGCGTTCCTGCGCCGCGCGCTCGGTGTCCGACTGGGCAGCTTCGGCCTGCAATGCCTGCAGCTTGGCGGCGGCCTTGGCGGCGAGGCGGGCGTCGTTCTCCTCGCGCTCGCGCACCAGCCGCTGCTTGCGCGCGACGTAGCGTGCATGGGCGGCATCGGCCTGTTCCTGCGTCCAGGCGTCCCAGCCGGTGCGCTGGCCGGTGACGGGCACCATGTCGATGCAGTCGACCGGGCAGGGCGGCACGCAGAGATCGCAACCGGTGCAGAGTTCCGGAATGATGGTGTGCATCTGCTTGGCGGCGCCGGCGATGGCGTCGACCGGGCAGGCCTGGATGCACAGCGTGCAGCCGATGCACAGGCTTTCGTCGATGCGCGCCACGGCGCGAGGCTGCTCGGCGCCGCGTTCCGGGTCGAGCGGCAGCGGCTCGGTGCCGAGCAGCGCGGACAGGCGGCGGATTCCCTCCGCGCCGCCGGGCGGGCAGCGGTTGCTGGCGGCTTCGCCGCTGGCCATGGCTTCGGCGTACGGACGGCAACCGTTGAAGCCGCACTTGGTGCACTGGGTTTGCGGCAGCAGCGCCTCGAGGCGGTCTGCGAGGGTGTGGGAGGAACTCACGACAACAGCAAGAATGGCGGGAAGGGGAAACGTTCGCGGCGACGGCGGGCTGCCGGCGGAATCGCGCGCCGGCCTCTGCGGGCCATGCGCCGCACGGATTATCCCCGATTTCGCGATCGGGCAAAACCGGCCATCATGCGCGACGGCCAGCCGGCCAGAAGCGCGCACGGCTGTGCCATAATCCGCGCAAACATCGACCCTTACCCCATGTCAAACGAGACCAGAACCAAACGGGACCCAGAGGGCACGCGCCGCCGCATCCTGGCGGCGGCCACGGAGGAATTTGCCAAGGGCGGCCTGGCCGGCGCCCGCGTCGACCAGATCGCGCGCCGCGCCGAGACCAACGAGCGCATGCTGTATTACTACTACGGCAGCAAGGAAGGGCTCTTCCTTGCCGTGCTGGAGAAGCAGTACGCGGAGTTCAGGGCTGCGGAGGAGCAGCTGCACATCACGGACGAAGACCCGGTTGCGGCAGTCCGCACGCTGGCCCGCTTCGTCTGGGACTGGTACTACCAGCACCCCGAGTTCATCCGGCTCGTCAACAGCGAAAACCTGCACGAGGCGCGCCACCTGAAGAAGTCGGCGCACCTGCATCAACTCGTCAATCCGATCGTCAACGTGCTGGCGGACATCATCCGTCGCGGCCAGCAGCAGGGGCTGTTCCGCGACAACGTCGATGTCCCGCAGTTCTACCTGACCATCTCGGCGCTGGGCTATTACGTGCTGTCGAACTGCTACACGATCAGCGCGGTGATCGGCCGTGACGTCGCCTCGCAGGACGAGCACGAGCGGTTTGCCGACCTGCACACGGAGATGCTGCTGAGCTACCTGCGGCGCTGAGTCCGCCGCGCGCCTTCAAATGAATAACGCCCGCAACTGCGGGCGTTATTGCATGGCAGCGTACCGGTTACCGGTACTTGCGGATGAAGTCGCGCAACTGCGGATAGATCTCATCGCGCCAGCGGCGGCCGGAGAAAATCCCGTAGTGGCCGCACTTGGTCGCGGACAGGTGATGCTTGTCCGCGTCCGCGATGCCAGCACACAGATCGTGCGCGGCGGCAGTCTGGCCGGCGCCCGAGATGTCGTCGAGCTCGCCTTCCACTGTCAGCAGCGCGGTGCCCTTGATGTCCTGCGGGCGCACCGGATCGCCGTCGATGGCCCAGGTGCCGTTGGCCAGCCTGAATTCCTGGAAGACTTCGCGGATCGTGTCGAGGTAGTACTCGGCCGCCATGTCGAGCACGGCGTTGTACTCATCGTAGAAGCGCACGTGCGCTTCCGCGTCGTCGGCATCGCCCTGGAGCAGGCTCAGGTAATAGTCATAGTGCGACGACAGGTGACGGTCCGGATTCATCGCCACGAAGCCGGCATGCTGCAGGAAGCCGGGATAGACGCGGCGGCCATGGCCCGGGTAGTTGGCCGGAACGGTGTAGATGACATTGTTCTCGAACCACTCGTACGACTTGTTGGTCGCCAGCGAATTGACCGCGGTCGGGCTCTTGCGGGCATCGATCGGGCCACCCATCATCGTCATGGTCCGTGGCGTCTTCTCGCCGGCCGAGGCCATCAGCGAGATCGCCGCCAGCACGGGTACCGTCGGCTGGCACACCGAAATGACGTGCAGCTTGTCCGCGCCGATGTGACGGATGAACTCCTGGATGTAATGGATATAGTCCGACAGGTGGAACGGACCATGTTCAGCCGGCACCATGCGGGCATCGACCCAGTCGGTCACATAGACCTTGTGGTCCTGCAGCAAAGTGCGCACGGTATCGCGCAGCAGCGTGGCATGGTGGCCCGACAGCGGCGCGGCCACCAGGACCACGGGCTCGTCCTTCAGCAGCTTGATGGTGTCCGGATCGTCGGCATAGCGCTTGAAGCGGACCAGCTTGCAGAACGGCTTTTCCAGAATGGTCTGCTCGACAATTGGGATGTCGCGGCCATTCGAGCGTACCGACCTGATGTCAAACGCTGGCTTCTCGTATTCCTTGCCGAGCCTGTACAGGAGCTCATATCCGGCTGCCAGGCGGGGTGCGCCGGGAACCAGGGACAACGGGCTGAGGGGATTGGTGAAAGTCTTGGCGGTCGCCTGTGCCCACGCGGTCAGCGGGTGCAGCATCGAACGCTGGAACTCATGCAGTTGATAGAGCATGGCGGTCTGGCCTGGTAATACGACGTCTTTCTGGAGGGGCACTATCGTGGACTTGCGTGCTGATTATGCACGCAACCAAACGATCGTGCCGTGCAGCATATACCCTAAGGTACGGCGGCAATGGGAAAAGACAATAGCCCAAAGGCCTTAATTCCGCATGACAAAACGGCATGACAAAAGAAAAAGGCAGCCGTAGCTGCCTTTTTTTGTTGCACGCACCGTGCCAGGACTGTCGGCATGCCAACAGTACCCGACATTGCGGCGTTTACAGCACTGCGGCGATCGCGTCGACCACGGCGTCGATATTACGGCTGTTCAGCGCGGCCACGCAGATGCGGCCGGTGCCGACGGCGTAGATGCCGTGCTCGTTGCGCAGGCGGTCCACTTGCGCCGAGGTCAGGCCCGAGTACGAGAACATGCCGCGCTGCGACTTCACGAACGAGAAGTCGGTCTTCACGCCCTTGGCGGCCAGCTTGTCGACCAGCGCGTGGCGCATCAGCTTGATGCGGTCGCGCATTTCGGCCAGTTCCTGCTCCCACATGGCGCGCAGTTCGGGGCTGTTCAGCACGGTGGCGACCACGGTGCCGCCGTGCGTCGGCGGGTTCGAGTAGTTGGTGCGGATCACGCGCTTGACTTGCGACAGCACGCGCTGGGCTTCTTCCTTGCTGGTGGTGACGATCGACAGGGCGCCGACGCGCTCGCCGTACAGCGAGAAGCTCTTCGAGAACGAGCTCGACACGAAGAAGGGCAGGCCGGACTCTGCAAACAGGCGCACGGCAGCGCCGTCCGGGTCGATGCCATCGGCAAAGCCTTGGTAGGCCATGTCCAGGAACGGGATCAGGTTGCGTTCCTTGATCACCGCGACCACTTGCTTCCACTGCTCGGCCGACAGGTCGACGCCGGTCGGGTTGTGGCAGCAGGCGTGCAGCACGACGATGGTGTTGGCCGCGTACGACTTCAGCGATTCCAGCATGCCGGCGAAGTTCAGGCCGTGGCTGGGCGCGTCGTAGTAGGCATAGTTCACCACGTCGAAGCCGGCCGATTCGAACAGGGCACGATGGTTTTCCCAGCTCGGGTCGCTGATGGCGACCTTGGAGGCCGGGTACAGGCGCTTCAGGAAGTCGGCGCCGATCTTCAGTGCGCCGGTGCCGCCCAGTGCCTGGGCCGTCACAACGCGGCCTTCGGTGATCAGCGGCGATTCCTTGCCGAACAGCAGCGACTGCACGGCCTGGTCATAGGCGGCGATGCCTTCGATCGGCAGGTAGCCGCGCGGCGTGGCGGTCGTCAGGCGCGCCTTTTCCGCTTCCTGCACGGCACGCAGCAGGGGAATCTTCCCTTCGTCGGTGAAGTACACGCCAACGCCCAGATTCACCTTGGTGGCGCGGGTATCGGCATTGAAAGCTTCATTCAGGCCCAGGATCGGGTCGCGCGGGGCCAT
This sequence comes from Cupriavidus sp. C3SS-1, assembly GCF_057073755.1. Taxonomy (NCBI): domain Bacteria; kingdom Pseudomonadati; phylum Pseudomonadota; class Betaproteobacteria; order Burkholderiales; family Burkholderiaceae; genus Cupriavidus; species Cupriavidus sp. C3SS-1. The sequence goes on from NZ_CP172699.1 coordinate 1,173,957, forward strand.
CTCGACGGCAGAAAACAAACTCATTTGGACTCTCGTGGTCGGCAATGTAAGAAAACGGGAAGGCGTAGAATGCTTCGGACTGCGCTGGGGGGCGTGCGGCAGACCTGCTTGCTGGCGTTGACGGCTTGAAGCGGGCTGTGCAACCCCAAGATTCTAGCGTATCCGCCCCCTTTTCTCAGGTTTTTCCCCTAGCCGCCTATGTCAAACCTTGCCGAAGTTGCGCCGGCCCTGGACGAAGACAAGATCGTTACTTTTCCGGGCTCGCCGTTCCAGCTCTACCAGCCGTTCCCGCCGGCCGGCGACCAGCCCGAGGCGATCCGGCAACTGGTGGAGGGGGTTGACGATGGCTTGTCGTTCCAGACGCTGCTTGGGGTGACAGGCTCGGGCAAGACCTACACCATGGCCAACGTGATCGCCCGCATGGGGCGTCCGGCCATCGTTTTTGCGCCCAACAAGACGCTGGCGGCACAGCTGTATTCCGAGTTCCGCGAGTTCTTCCCACGCAATGCCGTCGAGTACTTCGTCAGCTACTACGACTACTACCAGCCCGAGGCCTACGTCCCGCAGCGCGACCTGTTTATCGAGAAGGATTCGTCGATCAACGAGCACATCGAGCAGATGCGCCTGTCGGCCACCAAGAGCCTGCTGGAGCGCCGCGACACGGTGATCGTCGCGACGGTGTCGGCCATCTACGGTATCGGCAACCCGAGCGAATACCACCAGATGATCCTCACGCTGCGCGCCGGCGACAAGGTCAGCCAGCGCGACGTGATCGCGCGGCTGATCGCCATGCAATACACGCGCAACGAGACCGATTTCCAGCGCGGCACGTTTCGCGTGCGTGGCGATACCATCGACATCTTCCCCGCGGAACACGCCGAGATGGCAGTGCGGCTGGAGATGTTCGACGACGAAGTCGAGTCCCTGCAGTTCTTCGATCCGCTTACCGGCCGCGTGCGCCAGAAGATCCCGCGCTTCACGGTCTATCCGTCCAGCCACTATGTGACGCCGCGCGAAACCGTGCTGCGCGCGATCGAGAACATCAAGTCCGAGCTGCGGGAGCGGCTCGAGTTCTTCCACAAGGAAGGCAAGCTGGTGGAGGCCCAGCGGCTGGAGCAGCGCACGCGCTTTGACCTGGAGATGCTGTCCGAGCTGGGCTTCTGCAAGGGCATCGAGAACTACTCGCGCCACCTGTCGGGGGCGAAACCGGGCGATCCGCCGCCGACGCTGGTCGACTACCTGCCGCCGGACGCGCTGATGTTCCTCGATGAATCCCACGTGCTGATCGGCCAGCTCAACGGCATGTACAACGGCGACCGCGCGCGCAAGACCACGCTGGTCGAGTACGGCTTCCGGCTGCCGTCGGCGCTGGACAACCGGCCGCTCAAGTTCGGCGAGTTCGAGCGCAAGATGCGGCAGGTGATGTTCGTTTCCGCCACGCCGGCCCAGTTCGAGCAAGAGCATGCGGGGCAGGTGGTGGAGCAGGTGGTGCGCCCGACCGGGCTGGTCGATCCGACCATCATCGTGCGCCCGGCGGGGACGCAGGTGGATGACCTGCTGTCCGAGATCCGCCTGCGCGTGGAGGCCGGCGAGCGCGTGCTGGTGACCACGCTGACCAAGCGCATGGCCGAGCAGCTGACCGAGTTCATGTCGGAAAACGGCGTCAAGGTGCGTTACCTGCACTCGGACATCGACACCGTGGAGCGCGTGGAAATCATTCGCGACCTGCGCCTTGGCACCTTCGACGTGCTGGTGGGCATCAACCTGCTGCGCGAAGGGCTGGATATCCCGGAGGTGTCGCTGGTGGCCATCCTCGACGCGGACAAGGAAGGTTTCCTGCGTGCCGAGCGTTCGCTGATCCAGACCATTGGCCGCGCGGCGAGAAACGTGAACGGCACGGCGATCCTGTACGCCGATCGCATGACGGATTCGATGCGGCGCGCCATCGATGAAACTGAGCGCCGCCGCGCCAAGCAGATGGCCTTCAACGAGGCCAACGGCATTACGCCGCGCGGCGTGGTCAAGCGGATCAAGGACATCATCGACGGTGTCTACGATGCCGGCGAGGTCAAGGCCGAACTGCAGGCGGCGCAGGAGCGCGCCCGCTACGAGGACATGAGCGAGAAGCAGGTTTCCAAGGAGATCAAGCGCCTTGAAAAGCTCATGATGGATCACGCCAAGAATCTCGAATTCGAAAAGGCGGCGCAGGTGCGCGACCAGCTCGCCAAGCTCAAGGCGCAGCTGTTCGGCGCCAGCGGCGACGAGGCGCTGCAGCCGCCGGTGTAGCGCTTTCGCGGCGCGACAGGGCTGCGTGCTGGCCTATAGTGAAAAGCGTCTCGCCAGATTAGGAGATGTGCCATGGTCAAGCTAGCGCTGTGGGTGCCGCTCGAAGCCGTGCCCGGGAAGGAAGCCGAAGTGGAGCAGTTCCTGAAAGCCGGCTTGCCGGTGGTCGAGCAGGAGGCTGGCACCACGGCCTGGTTCGCGCTGCGGCTGGGGCCATCGCGGTTTGGCATCTTCGATGCCTTTCCCGACGAGGCTTCGCGCGATGCGCATCTGGCCGGCAAGGTGGCGGCAGCGCTGATCGCCCGGGCGCCGGAACTGTTCGTTGGTGCGCCCCCGATTCAGAAGATCGAAGTCCTGGCAGCCAAGCTGCCGTGAACGCGCTGGAGTCCGACATGGAACGGCAGTTCGAATATGGTGGCTATACGGTGGTCGCGAGCGCGGTTCCGGAAGCGGGTGGCGGCTTTGCCGCGCAGCTGAGGATTGCCGATGCATTCGGCGAACCTTCGGGCCCGACTTTCGAGGCGCTGGCCGGCAAGGCGCCGACGCCCGAAGCCGCGGTCGCCATGGCCGAAGCCGCCGCCATGCGCGCCATCGACGCCGGCGAGGTCAACTAGCCCTGCACGACACAGCCCGCCGGCACGCCTATCATTCCTGGAGACCGTTATGGCCGAAATCGGCGAATGGAAGAAGAAGGTCTACGAAACCCATGAAGTGCAGGTCCAGGTACGGCTGCGCTCGCAAAGCGAGTGGGAATACACCGTCCGCGCCTGTCGTGCTGGCTGCAATATCCGGGCCGCGTCGACGCTGGTTGAAAAATCCCTGATCACCGACCACTACAAGTCTGCCGAAGCCGCGGAAATCGCCGGCTTTGCGCACGGAGAGCGGCTGGCCAAACGGCTCTAGCCGCCTGCCGCTGGCCGGTGGCGCTAAAATCGCGCCCTTCGCAGTCAAGGCCTCCATGTAGTACGACGAGCCGGTGCTTTGCGCCGGCTGGTGCTGCGTGCGTGGCGCTTCGCCCATTCCGAGGCAGAATGCCATGAAGAAATTCGCCATCCTGATGTGCTGCATGGGCAATATCTGCCGTTCGCCCACGGCGGAAGGCGTCTTGCGCGCCAAACTCGCCGCGGCAGGGCTTGCGGATCTGGTCGAACTCGATTCGGCCGGCACCCATGAGTACCACCTGGGCCGCGCGCCGGACCCGCGAACCCAGCGCCACGCGCAGCGGCGCGGCTATGACCTGTCTGCGCTGCGGGCCCGCAAGGTCGTCTTGCCGGACTTCTCGCGTTTCGACCTGGTGCTGGCCATGGACCAGGACAATCTCGAACGCCTGTCAGCCTTGTGCCCGCAGGCCGATGCGCAGCAATTGCGGCTGCTGATGAGCTTTGCCACCCATCACGACGCGCACGAGGTGCCCGACCCGTACTACGGCGAGGGCGACGGCTTCGAGCGCGTGCTCGACTACGTCGAAGATGCCTGCGATGGCATCGTCGACATGCTGCGCCAGCGTCTGCGCGACGCATCCGCTTGAGCCGTTGCGCCATCCCCTGTGAGAATTCATGCTTCGAACCCTGTTCCGGAAATGGCGCGAGTCGCGCAATGCCAGCCTTCAACTCGACGCCATCCTGACGGCGGCGGATCCTGATGCGCCGCTGGCGGACCGCAACCGATGGCTGATCGAACTGGGCTTCTGGATCCGTCGCGACGGCATGGCAGGCGTGGAGGTCGATGGCGGCGAAGGCCCCGCGCGCGGCACCGGCAGCTTTCGCGAACATGTGCGCATGCGCTACCTGCTGCAGGTGCTCGAGCGGCATGCCAGCTGGGCCGAACGGTTTGGTGCCACGGTGCGCAGCATCGTGCGCGACAACGATCCCACGGCACTGTTCTGCGACACGGGTGTGGCTTCCCACCCGGGCTTCGTCAGCGAGATGGTTCACCGCCTGCAGGCGCGCTTCCTGCCGCCGCCGCCCAACCGCAGCGATATGGCGGCGCTGTTCGCGCTGCTGTTTGTCGGGCAGCACGATGCCGATTGGGTGGAAGCCCTGGATGACGAACTGCTCGCCAGACTGGCGCGCGTGCTGCGCGCGGACCCGGCTGACGACAAGCACCCCGCAGCCGGTGCGCAGGCGATGGCCCGCTACTGGGCAGCGCTCGAGCACATGCTGATCACCAGCATCGCCGTGCTGGTCAGCCAGGTTCGTGCCACCGGCCTGAGCCAGTCGGTGCGCTCGCGGCTGCGCGGCAGGGTGGAAGACACGCCGTTCTACCCGCTCGACAGCGCCATCCAGGCATTGTGCGAGCCTGGACTGACCCATGCTGACGAGGCCTTCGGCCAGCGCCTCAATTATTTTCGTGGGCTGCTGGACGGTTGCCACGCCGCCGCGCTTCAGGTCTATGCGGATCTGGAAGAGAACGGGGTTTCGGTCGAGGTCGTGTTCCAGATCGAGCGCATGAAGGTCCAGCTCGCACGTATCGAGTTGCTTCTCGCTGCATGGGTCGAGCCGTGGCGTCCGGGCATGCATGCGCACCTGGTGGCGGAACTGATCCGCTCCACGCAGGCACGCCGCAGCGTGTCCGACCTGGCCGGCGCGTCATTCGCGCAACTGGCGCGCCGCGTGGTGGAGCGCTCGGCCGAGACCGGCGAGCACTACATTACGCGCGACCGCAAGGAATATGGCGAACTGATGCGCGCGGCGGCCGGTGGCGGGCTGATCACCGTTGCCACCGTGTACCTGAAGTTCCTGATCTACGGCCTGCACCTGGACAAGTTCATCGAAGGGCTGCTCGCCTCGCTCAATTACGCGGGCAGCTTTCTTGTCATCCACTTCGCGCATTTCACGCTGGCCACGAAGCAGCCTGCCATGACCGGGCCAGCGCTGGCACACCGGCTCGATGCAGCCGGGCGGCCGGAAGGGCGCGAGATATTCGTCGATGATACGATCGCGATGATCCGGTCCAATGCGGCCGCGATCTTCGGCAATCTGGCGGTGGTGTTTCCCGTCGCGCTGGCGATCCAGTGGCTGGCCAACAAGATCCTCGGCGCCAACCTGATTACGCCGGCAAAGGCCATTGCCACCATCGAATCGTTCTCGATCCTGGGGCCGACCCCCATTTATGCGGTTTTCACCGGCGTGCTGCTGTGGCTGTCGAGCCTGATTGCGGGTTGGGCCGACAACTGGTTCGCGCTGCACAAGGTGCACGACGTCATGGCCCATCACCGCCGCCTGCGCTATGTGCTGGGCGAGCGCGGGGCGCAGCGGTTCGCGGATTTCTGGAAGCGCAATATGTCAGGCATCAGCGCCAATGTGTCGCTGGGTTTGCTGCTGGGGCTGGGCCCGGAAATCCTGAGCTTCTTCGGCCCCCATATGGAAGTGCGTCACGTAACGCTTTCGACGGGGTCCGTGGGCACCGCGCTAGGCGTGTTGGGCCTTGATGCGCTGCGGCTGCCTTCGCTATGGCTCGCGGTGGCGGGCATCGCGCTGATGGGCGTGCTGAACGTGGCGGTGAGCTTTGCGCTGGCCTTCAATATGGCGCTGCGGTCGCGCCACCTGAAGCGGGTGGATCGGGCTGACCTCAGCGCGGCCGTGCGGCGCCGCATCCTGAGGCACCCGATGTCGCTGATCGTGCCGCCCCGGACGGCAGGCGCGGAGCCGGTCGCCGGAAGCCGTGGCGCATGATGCGGTGCCGTAGGGGTAGTTGACTGAATTAGTCGGGTACCTTTATACTTGACGGAAACGATCAAGTATTTGCCCTGCAATTAGCCCTGCATCATGAGACTGACCACCAAAGGCCGCTTTGCGGTCACTGCGATGATCGACCTGGCCATGCGCCAGGACCAGGGACCCGTCACGCTCGCGGGCATCAGCCAGCGGCAAAAGATCTCGCTGTCCTACCTGGAACAGCTGTTCGGCAAACTGCGCCGGCATGAGATCGTCGAAAGCGTGCGCGGCCCGGGCGGTGGCTACAGCCTCGCGCGCAAGGCGGAAGACGTCACCGTGGCGGACATCATCATCGCCGTGGACGAGCCGCTCGATGCCACCCAGTGCGGTGGAAAGGGCAATTGTAACGGAGATGACGGCTCCGGGCGTTGCATGACCCATGAACTGTGGGCGACGCTGAACCAGAAGATGGTCGAATACCTCGACTCCGTCTCCCTCAAAAACCTCGTGGACCAGCAGCGCGCCAAGCAGCCGGCTGTCCTGCACGACATGCGCGAAGATGCGGCCGTGCAGCAGGCGGCACCCGCCGCGCGCGGCAAGCCGGACAAGGCAGCTGAGAAGCCGGTCCGCGCCCGGGTGGTGAATTCGGTTTTCAGCCTGGCGCAGTCCTGAAGCGCCCGGCAGGCAAGCAGCGAAACGAAAGATCAGCGGTCCCCCTGAACAAAAGGCAGTCATAACGATGAGCACCCCACATTTCCCCATCTACATGGATTACTCGGCCACCACGCCGGTGGACCCGCGCGTGGCGGACAAGATGATTCCGTACCTGCGCGAGCAGTTCGGCAATCCCGCGTCGCGCAGCCACGCCTATGGCTGGGATGCGGAGCGTGCGGTGGAAGAGGCGCGTGAACAGGTAGCCGCGCTGGTCGGCGCGGATCCGCGCGAAATCGTGTGGACGTCCGGGGCGACCGAATCGAACAACCTGGCGATCAAGGGCGCCGCGAATTTCTATTCGGGCAAGGGCAAGCACCTCATCACGGTGAAGACCGAGCACAAGGCCGTGCTCGACACCACGCGTGAACTGGAGCGCCAGGGCTTCGAGGTGACCTACCTCGACGTGAAGGAAGACGGCCTGGTCGACATCGAAGTTTTCAAGCAGGCGCTGCGCCCGGACACGATCCTGGTGTCGGTGATGCTGGTGAACAACGAGATCGGCGTGATCCAGGACGTCGAGCAGATCGGCGCGATCTGCCGCGAGAAGGGCATCATTTTCCATTGCGACGCCGCGCAGGCGACAGGCAAGGTGCAGATCGACCTGAACACGCTGAAGTGCGACCTGATGTCGTTCTCGGCCCACAAGACCTACGGCCCGAAGGGCATCGGCGCGCTGTACGTGCGCCGCAAGCCGCGCGTGCGCATCGAAGCGCAGATGCACGGCGGCGGCCATGAGAGGGGCATGCGCTCGGGCACGCTGGCCACGCACCAGATCGTCGGCATGGGCGAAGCCTTCCGCATCGCGCGCGAGGAAATGGCGACCGAGAACGAGCGTATCCGCATGCTGCGCGACCGCCTGTGGAACGGCCTGAAGGGGATGGAAGAGGTCTACCTGAACGGCAGCCTCGAACACCGCGTGCCGCACAACCTGAACGTCAGCTTCAACTTCGTCGAAGGCGAGTCGCTGATCATGGCGATCAAGGAGATTGCGGTGTCGTCGGGCTCCGCCTGCACCTCGGCCTCGCTGGAGCCCTCGTACGTGCTGCGCGCGCTGGGCCGCAACGACGAACTCGCGCACAGCTCGATCCGCTTCACGGTGGGCCGCTTCACCACCGAGCAGGAAATCGACTTCACCGTCGAACTGCTCAAGAACAAGATCGGCAAGCTGCGCGACCTGTCGCCGCTGTGGGAAATGTTCAAGGACGGCGTCGACCTGAATTCGATCCAGTGGGCCGCGCACTGAGCGCCGCCCGCCAGCACGACCCCATAAAAGATTAAGCACGAGGTAAGCAAAATGTCATACAGCACCAAGGTTCTTGACCACTATGAAAACCCCCGCAACGTCGGTTCCTTCGATAAGGGCGACGACACCGTGGGTACCGGCATGGTCGGCGCTCCGGCTTGCGGCGACGTGATGAAGCTACAGATCAAGGTGAACGAGTCCGGCGTGATCGAAGACGCGAAGTTCAAGACCTACGGCTGCGGCTCGGCCATTGCCTCGTCCTCGCTCGTGACCGAGTGGGTGAAGGGCAAGACCGTCGACCAGGCGCTGGAGATCAAGAACACGCAGATCGCCGAAGAACTGGCGCTGCCGCCGGTGAAGATCCACTGCTCGATCCTGGCCGAGGACGCGATCAAGGCCGCCGTCGAGGACTACAAGAAGAAGCACCCGGGCGCCGACCAGAAGGCCGCCTGAGTGGCTTGAGTTCCGAACGCAGAAGGAAGACGCAACGATGATCACGATGACCGAGAAGGCCGCCAGGCACGTGGCCCGTTACCTGGAACGCCGCGGCAAGGGCGTGGGCCTGCGCCTTGGCGTGAAGACCACGGGCTGCTCGGGCCTGGCCTACAAGCTTGAATACGTGGACGAGCTGCACCCGGAAGACCAGGTGTTCGAAACCCATGGCCTCAAGATCATTGTCGATGCCAAGAGCCTGCCGTACATCGACGGCACCGAACTCGACTACGCGCGCGAAGGGTTGAACGAAGGTTTCCGCTTCAACAACCCGAATGTGAAGGACGAGTGCGGCTGCGGCGAGTCCTTCACGGTCTGAGCGCGGCGCGGACGGGACCGGATGGAACGCTGCATCGTCGGCTTCCACCGGGACGAGGAAGGCGACTGGGTCGCCGAACTCGATTGCGGGCACGGGCAGCACATGCGCCACAATCCGCCCTGGCAACTGCGGCCGTGGACGACCACGGAGCAGGGCAGGGCAGCCCGGCTTGGCGCAACCGTGAACTGCCTGAAATGCGATCGCAACGAACCGCCGGCTGACTGGGCGCGGGCACCTGAACAGGGCCGCACGCGCGGCGGTTGACGTGAATGCACAAGGGGGCGGCGCGACCGCTCCTTTTTGTTGGGGAAGCTGTTGAAAGACGATTTTTTTGCGCTGTTCGGCTTGCCGGTGCAGTTCGGCGTGGATGAGGCGGCGCTCGATGCCGCATACCGGACCGTGCAGTCGCAGGCGCATCCGGACCGCTTCGCCAATGCCGGCGAGGCCGAGCGGCGCGTGGCGATGCAGTGGGCCGCGCACGCCAACGAGGCCTACCGCACGCTGCGCCAGCCGCTCAAGCGCGCGATCTACCTGCTGGGACTGCGCGGCGTGGACGTGCAGGCGGAGAACAACACCGCCATGTCGCCCGCGTTCCTGATGCAGCAGATGGAATGGCGCGAGGACTTGCAGGACGCCGTCGAGTCTCGTGGTATCGAACGCCTGGATGGCCTGCTGCGCGCGCTGCGCCAGGAAAAGCGCGAGCGGCATGCGGCGCTTGGCGCGCTGCTCGACGCCGGCGACAACGAGGCGGCGGGCGCGGCGGTACGGCAGCTGATGTTCATCGAGAAGATCGAACACGACACCAGCGAGGCGATCGACCGGCTGGAAGAGTAGTCCCGGCACGTTTGGCGGGGCCATGTGACAATGGCGCCCGTCGCGAAAGCCGCCTGCGCGGCAGTCACCCTCGCGCACGAGAAAGCGAAGAAACATCATGGCACTGCTCCAGATTTCCGAACCCGGCATGTCGCCGGCGCCCCACCAACGCCGGCTGGCCGTTGGCATCGACCTTGGTACCACCAACTCGCTGGTGGCGGCGGTGCGCAACAGCATCCCCGAAGTCCTGGCCGACGATCGCGGCCGCGCGCTGCTGCCCTCGGTGGTGCGCTACCTGCCGGACCGCACCACGCATATCGGCTACCGCGCCCAGGACGAGGCGGTGCGCGACCCGAAGAACACCGTCGTTTCGGTCAAGCGCTTCATGGGCCGTGGCCTGAAGGACGTGGCCCACAACGAGCACAGCCCCTACGATTTCGTCGATGCGCCCGGCATGGTGCAGATCAAGACCGTCGCCGGCGTGAAGAGCCCCGTGGAAGTCTCGGCCGAGATCCTGGCGACCCTGCGCCAGCGCGCCGAGGACTCGCTCGGCGACGACCTGGTCGGCGCCGTCATCACCGTGCCGGCCTACTTCGACGAAGCCCAGCGCCAGGCCACCAAGGACGCCGCGCGCCTGGCCGGCCTGGAAGTGCTGCGCCTGCTCAACGAGCCCACCGCGGCGGCGATCGCCTACGGCCTGGACAACGCGTCCGAAGGGATCTACGCGGTCTATGACCTCGGCGGCGGCACCTTCGATATCTCCATCCTGAAGCTGACCAAGGGCGTATTCGAAGTCCTGTCGACCGGCGGCGATTCCGCGCTGGGGGGCGACGATTTCGATCAGCGCCTGCTGTGCTGGATCGTCGAGCAGGCCGGCCTGCAGCCGTTGTCGGCGCAGGACACCCGCCTGCTGATGGTGCGCGCTCGCGCGGCCAAGGAGGCCCTGTCGGAGAGCGACAGCACGGTGATCGACGCCGTGCTCGATTCCGGCGAGATCGTGCACCTGATGCTGACCGACGAGGTCTTCAACACCATTACCGCGCACCTCGTGCAGAAGACGCTGGCGCCGGTGCGCAAGTCGCTGCGCGATGCGGGCGTGGCGCCGGACGAAGTCCAGGGCGTCGTGCTGGTTGGCGGGGCCACGCGCATGCCGGCCATCCGCAAGGCGGTGGGCGACTTCTTTGGCCAGCCACCGCTGACCAATCTCGATCCGGACCGTGTCGTCGCGCTCGGCGCCGCCATGCAGGCCAACCTGCTGGCGGGCAACCATGCGCCGGGCGAGGACTGGCTGCTGCTGGACGTGATTCCGCTGTCGCTCGGCGTGGAAACCATGGGCGGCCTGGTGGAGAAGATCATCCCGCGCAACAGCACCATCCCCGTGGCGCGCGCGCAGGAGTTCACCACCTTCAAGGACGGCCAGACCGCCATGGCGATCCACGTGCTGCAGGGCGAGCGCGAACTGGCCAGCGACTGCCGTTCGCTGGCGCGCTTCGAACTGCGCGGCATCCCGCCGATGGTGGCCGGTGCGGCGCGCATCCGCGTGACCTACCAGGTCGACGCCGACGGGCTGCTGTCGGTCACCGCGCGTGAAACGCATTCGGGCGTGGAGTCGTCGGTCACCGTGAAGCCGTCGTATGGCCTGGCCGACGACGACATTGCGCGCATGCTGCAGGAAGGCTTCCGCGAAGCGGAGCACGACATGAAGAGCCGCGCGCTGGCCGAGGAACGCGTCGAGGCCGACCGCCTGGTCGAAGCCACCACGCGCGCGCTGCAGACCGACGGCGACCTGCTGTCCGCCGACGAACGTACCGCGGTCGAGGCGCTGATTGCCTCGGTGCGCGACATTGCCACCGGCGAGGATCACCACGCCATCAAGGCCGCGGTCGAGACACTGTCGCGCGGCACCGACGAATTCGCCGCCCGCCGCATGGACCGCTCGATCAAGAGCGCGCTGGCCGGGCGCAAGGTGCAGGAACTCGGCTGATCACCGGCCCTCGCATCGCCAAGCATCAATACCAGGACACGACATGCCACAGATCATCGTTTTGCCCCACGCCGAATACTGCCCGGAAGGGGCGGTGATCGAAGCCGAGACCGGCACCAGCGTCTGCGACGCGCTGCTGGCCAACGACATCGACATCGAGCACGCGTGCGAGAAGTCGTGCGCCTGCACGACCTGCCACGTGATCGTGCGGGAAGGCTTCGACTCGCTCAACGAAGCGGAAGAGAAGGAAGAAGACCTGCTCGACAAGGCCTGGGGCCTGGAGCCCAACTCGCGCCTGTCATGCCAGGCCATCGTCGCCGACGAAGACCTGACCGTCGAGATCCCGAAGTACACCATCAACCACGCAAAGGAAGGCCACTGAGGCCCGGAGAACCCCATGAAGTGGACCGACACCTACGATATCGCCGCGGCCCTGTATGACAAGTTTCCCGACGTGGATCCGGTAACGATCCGCTTCACGGACCTGCGCAAATGGGTGCTGGAACTGGACGGCTTCAGCGACCTGCCCGAGCGCTCGGGCGAGAAGATCCTTGAAGCGATCCAGTCAGCGTGGATCGAGGAAGCCAGCTGAGCGGCTTCAGCAGCCGGTCGATCCGACCGCCCTCAGAAACGATATCCGACGCCAGCCACAAAGATATCGGCGTCACGGTCGTAGCCCGTCATGACGCGATTCCATGACAGCCGGCCAAGCCAGTGCTCGCTGAGCCGGTAGCTGGCCGACAGCGTCAGCAGCGCGGCCCAGCGGGAGGGCGAGCTGTCCGCACCTGGCCCGCGGACCTGCAGCGTGGTCGCGTAGTACGGCCCAGCGCCGATGCCCAGCGTCAGCCGGTCCCCAAAGAAGCCGCCGCTCAGCCACGCTTGCGCCGCCACGCCGCGCCGCTGAACTTGTTCGGAACTCCCCTCCGCCAGATAGCCGAGCGTGCCTTCGATGCCGCGCCAGAAGCCGTGCCGATACTCCGCGGCCGCGGCGAATTCCGTTTCCGAAGCAAAGCTGTTGACGATGCTGGTGCCCAGGAAGATCGTCAGTTCATCGCCAGTGAGCGTGCCGGTGCGCGTGCCCGCGACAAAGGGGCCATCGCGCCGGCCGTGGTCGAGCTGGTAGCCCACGCCCAGCAGCACGGTGTTCGAGTTGAAACTCGACCAGGTTTGCGCGCGGTTGTATCGCGCCTGCATCATCCAGGGGCCGCCGCTCACATACCAGGTAGCCGCCGCGCTGGCCAGTAGCCCGACGCCGTGATGGTTGCTGTAGCTGCCGTCCGGCTGTTCGTCGGCAGTGTCGGAATATAGGTAAGGGCCGGCACCGAAAGACACCGCGAACTGGCGGCCCGGCGTCAGCCAGCGCCACCACAGCTGGGCAGCATGTCCGTCGCGATGGTGGCCGCTGACGTGTCCTTCGTTCAGGTAGGTGTAGCTTGCATACCAGCGGTCTGTGAGGTTTAGCTGGTAGCTGTAGGCGTAGACACCGCTGCGGTCGTCGTCGCCGTGGATCGGCGGATTGGTGTGCACGCCGCCCATCAGCAGGAGTTCCTGGCCATGCGCGGCATGCTGGAGCGTGGCCAGCAGGAGGCCGCCAGCCAGCGGCATCACTCGTTGCCAGATCCGGAAGGTCCTGCGGTTGGCGCATTGCATCTTGGGGGTTCCGATATGCGGGGGCGCTCGGAAATCATAGCAAAGCGCACAGACGGTTGCCCGGGTGAGGCGGGTCCTCCTTATTACGGAATATTCTTCGCGCGATGTGCAGCCAGCAGGGCGAGAAGGGCGAGAAGGGCGAGAAGGGCGAGAAGGGCGAGAAGGGCGAGAAGGGCGAGAAGGGCGAGAAGGGCGAGAAGGGCGGGAGGCAGGCGCATCAATGAAAAACCCCGCCAAAAGGGCGGGGCTTCACTGACCAGCGCTGGCCCGTACGACCGTACTCAGTCCTCGCGCCGCAGATGCGGGAACAGGATGACGTCGCGGATGTTCGGGCTGTCGGTGAGCAGCATCACCAGGCGGTCGATGCCGATGCCGCAGCCGCCCGTCGGAGGCATGCCGTATTCGAGGGCGCGGATATAGTCCGCGTCGTAGTACATCGCCTCTTCATCGCCGGCGTCCTTCTGCTCGACCTGCTTGCGGAAGCGGTCGGCCTGGTCTTCGGCATCGTTCAGCTCCGAGAAGCCATTGGCGATCTCGCGGCCGGTGATGAACAGCTCGAAGCGCTCCGTGATGCCCGGCACCGTGTCCGAGGCGCGCGCCAGCGGCGAGACTTCCACCGGGTAGTCGATGATGAAGGTCGGCTCCCACAGCTGGCTTTCGGCGGTTTCCTCGAACAGCACCAGTTGCAGCGTGCCGATGCCCGCGTTGAGGAACTGCGGCGCGCTGGTGTTGACGCCAAACTTCTTCAGTTCGGTGCGCAGGAACTCGACATCGGCCAGTTGCGCATCGGTGTACTGCGGCGCGAACTTCTGGATGGCCTGGCAGATGGTCAGGCGATGGAACGGCTTGGACAGGTCGAGTTCGCGGCCCTGGTAATTCAGCACCGCGGTGCCGCTGGCGTCGATGGCGGCCTGGCGGATCAGGTTCTCGGTGAAGTCCATCAGCCAGCGGTAATCCGTGTAGGCAGCGTAGAACTCCATCATGGTGAACTCGGGGTTGTGGCGCGGGCTCACCCCTTCGTTGCGGAAGTTGCGGTTGATCTCGAACACGCGCTCGAAGCCGCCGACGATCAGGCGCTTCAGGTACAGCTCGGGCGCGATGCGCAGGAACATCTGCATGTCCAGCGCATTGTGGTGCGTGATGAACGGCTTGGCCGCGGCGCCGCCCGGGATCGGGTGCAGCATCGGCGTTTCCACTTCCATGAAGCCGGCGTCGGCCATATGGCGGCGCAGCGACGACATCGCGTTGGTGCGCGCACGGAAGGTGTTGCGGGTCTCGGGCGAGACGATCAGGTCGACATAGCGCTGGCGGTACTTCATTTCCTGGTCGGCCAGGCCGTGGAACTTGTCCGGCAGCGGGCGCAGCGACTTGGACAGCAGCCGCAGTTCCTGCACCTGCACCGACAGCTCGCCCTTGTTGGTGCGGAACAGCACGCCGCGCGCGCTGATGATGTCGCCGAGGTCCCAGTGCTTGAAGGCGGCGTAGACGTCTTCGCCGACCTTGTCGCGCGTGATGTAGAACTGGATCTGGCCGCTGCCGTCCTGCACGGTGGCGAAGCTGGCCTTGCCCATCACGCGCTTGAGCATCATGCGGCCGGCGATGGCCACTTCGACCGGCGCGGCTTCCAGCGCGGGCTGGTCGGTCTCGCCGTACTGGGTGTGCAGCGCGGCGGCCTGGTGCGTCGGACGGAAATCGTTCGGGAAGGCCACGCCTTGCTCGCGCAGGGCCGCCAGTTTCTCGCGCCGCTCCGCGATGATCTTGTTTTCGTCGGCGGCCGGTGCTTCTGCGGTCGGGGCGCCCTGGGCGCGGGTGGGTTCGGTCATGATGTCTTGTCGGGTCGCGCGCGGCAT
The DNA here is from genome assembly GCF_057073755.1 of Cupriavidus sp. C3SS-1. Classification (NCBI taxonomy): domain Bacteria; kingdom Pseudomonadati; phylum Pseudomonadota; class Betaproteobacteria; order Burkholderiales; family Burkholderiaceae; genus Cupriavidus; species Cupriavidus sp. C3SS-1. Next base: position 1,188,961 of record NZ_CP172699.1, read on the forward strand.
GCCGCGCGCGGATTCAGTATGGCTTCAGTAATTGCGCAGGTCGTCCAGCTCGGTGCTGCCGAAGTCCGGACGATGCAGGTAGGCAAGGATGCGACCGGCGGTGTCTTCGGCGGAGGCAAGCTGCTGGTTCGCCTTCAGGTCGCGGAAGCGCTGCACCTGGGCAAAGTCGGCATTGCGGATGGTGTCCTGCATGCCGGTGTCGACCACGCCCGGTGCGAGCGCCACGGCACGAACCGTTCGCGGTGCGGGGGTGCCGGCGTATTCGGCATTGACCGAACGGATGAACATGTCGAGCCCGGCCTTGCCGGCGCAATAGGCGCTCCAGCCTTCGACCGGGCGGCGTGCCGCGCCGGACGAGATGGCGAGCACCTTGCGCGGGCAGTCGAACTTCTCGGTGCGTTCCAGGAACGCGCCGGTCATGATCATCGGCGAGGCCAGGTTGGTCAGCAGGTGCGGCAGCAGGGTGCTTTCCTGCAGGCGCGACAGCGGGCCGATCGGCTCGACCACGCCGGCATTGAGGATCAGCGTGGCGCTGGCCGGCCGGTCCTGGCTCTCCAGCACGCTGGACAGCCAGCCGGCGGCGGACGCGGGCTGCGACAGGTCCTGCAGGTGCCAGGCAACCGGCACGCCGCTCATGGTGGCAACGCGCTCGAGTTCCAGGTTGCGGCTGCGCGCCACGCATACCAGGCGGTTGCCCGGCACGAGCAGCGCATTGGTCAACGCCGCACCGAGCCCGCGCGAGGCGCCGGTGATGATGTAGAGGTGGTCTGCTTCGCTCATGATGCCCGGTTCGGAGCGCCACCCGCGGCGGGCGGTGCATGGTTGGCGGATGCGGTCCGGCGCCATGCCCGCGCGGCGGGCATGGCGCCGGCCTTACAGTCCCTGCTTGAGGCTGGCCTCGATGAACGGGTCCAGGTCGCCGTCCAGCACCTTCTGGGTGTTGGACATTTCCACGTTGGTGCGCAGGTCCTTGATGCGGCTCTGGTCCAGCACGTACGAGCGGATCTGGTGGCCCCAGCCCACGTCGGTCTTGCCGGCTTCGAGCTTGTCGGCTTCGGCCTGGCGCTTGCGCATTTCGTGCTCGTACAGGCGCGACTTCAGCATCGACATGGCCTCGGCACGGTTGCGGTGCTGCGAACGGTCGTTCTGGCACTGCACCACGATGCCGGTCGGCATGTGCGTGATCCGCACGGCCGAATCGGTCTTGTTGATGTGCTGGCCGCCGGCGCCCGACGCGCGATAGGTATCCACGCGCAGATCGGCCGGGTTGACCTCGACCTCGAACGAGTCGTCGACTTCCGGATACACGAACACCGACGAGAACGAGGTATGGCGCCCGCCCGAAGAGTCGAACGGCGACTTGCGCACCAGGCGGTGCACGCCGGTTTCCGTGCGCAGGTAGCCAAAGGCGTATTCGCCCTCGATCTTGATCGTCGCGCTCTTGATGCCGGCCACGTCGCCTTCGGACTCTTCGAGCACCTCGGCCTTGAAGCCCTTGCGCTCGCAGTACTTCAGGTACTGGCGCAGCAGCATCGAGGCCCAGTCGCACGCTTCGGTGCCGCCCGCGCCGGCCTGGATGTCGATGAAGGCATTGGCCTGGTCCATCTCGCCCGAGAACATGCGGCGGAATTCCATGCCGGCCACGATTTCCTCGAAGCCCTTGACGTCGGCCTCGATCGATTCCAGCGTTTCGTCGTCGCCTTCTTCCTTGGCGAGTTCGAAAAGCTCATCGGCACCGGTCAGGTCGTCCGTGAGCTTGCCGAGGACACTTACGACGCCCTCGATGGCTTTCTTTTCCTTGCCGAGATCCTGGGCGCGCTTGGGGTTGTTCCAGACGTCCGGGTCTTCCAGCAAGCCGTTGACTTCTTCCAGCCTTCCTACTTTGACATCGTAGTCAAAGATACCCCCGTAGATCTTCCGTCCGGGAACGGAGATCGGAGATGGCACCGGAGATGGCGTTGAGGCGTTCTGCTTCCATGATGATCCTGCGCTTCGAAAACCTCGAATTATAGCGGAATCGGGACGTATTCCGGTGCCGCGAGCGGCGCTGGCAGCCCTTTGCGCCATGAACGGAAGCACCTGCCGAGGGTCTACCCGGCGGGCCATGCGGCGCGGGCGGCGATAATAGAGCCGCTCCAGGCTTCGCCAGCCGCCCCCCGAAGACCAACTCAACAGGGACGAATGACGCCAACAAGACACGAAACCGCCGGCCGACGCCGGATGCTCGGATGGATGATCGCCGCGGCGTGCGCCGCGCTGGCCGCCGGTTGCGGCACGATGTCCTCGGAACCCGCGCCCGAGGGCTTTTACCGCGTGGAGAGCGGCGACACGCTGTACTCCATCGCCCGCAAGCAGCGCCGCAATGTGCGCGACCTGGTGCGCTGGAACAACCTGCCCAGCGCCGACCGCATCGAAGTCGGCCAGCTGATCCGCGTCAAGCCGCCGGGATCCGGCACGACCGCTTCTTCTTCGGGCGGCACGCCACCGCAAACTGTGACGGATACGCCGCGCGCGGACAGCGGCGGCCAATCGAAGGTGCCTGCCAGCGCCATCCGGCTGCAATGGCCGTCCGACGGCAAGGTCACGTCACGCTTCTCGCCGCCCGCCAGCAAGGGACTGAGCATCGCGGTGCCGCCCGGCGGCACCGTGAAGGCTGCTGCATCGGGCTGGGCCATCCACGTGGGCAATCTGCGCGGCTACGGCATGCTGGTGATCGTCAAGCACAACGACGACTGGCTGACCGTGTACGGCAATCTCGACAAGCCGCTGGTCAGCGAAGGCGCGCGCGTCAGCGCCGGCCAGGACGTCGGCAGCATGGGCGGCAGCGGCAGCGAACTGCACTTCGAGGTGCGCGGCAACGGCAAGCCGGTCGATCCGGCCAACTACCTGCCGGCACGCGGCTAGCCGCGGCGCGGGTTACTGCGCATGCTCGATCACGAGCTGGACGCGCGTGACGCCGTTGAAGGTGTTGTTGTCGAGCCGGTAGGCGACCTGCGCGCTGGCGCCGAGTTCATCGGCGTGGTTGAACCAGATCGCGTCGAAGCGCTGCCGGCCGCGCCCTAGCTGCAGCTTGAGGTGCTTGCCCTTGAGCACGCTCTGGCGCAGCACGTCGAATTCGCCGCAGAAGCTCGGGGCCGGAAAGCCCTGGCCCCAGACCTGCTGCTCCAGCAGCGTGACGAACTCGGGGCTGAAGCACTGTTCCTCGATATCGCCGTCGGTTTCGATCACGCGCGCGAGCTGGTCGTCGGTCAGCCATTCGCGGCCGACCGCCTCGAAGGCGTCCTGGAACTCGGCAAAGCGCTCGGCGCGCACGGTCAGGCCGGCCGCCATGGCGTGGCCGCCGAACTTGACCATCAGGCCCGGGCAGCGCTTGGAGACCAGGTCGAGCGCGTCGCGCAGGTGGAAGCCGGGGATCGAGCGGCCCGAGCCCTTGACTGTGGCTTCGTCGCCCGGCGCGAAGGTAATGGTCGGACGATGGAACCTGTCCTTCAGCCGCGAAGCGACGATGCCAATCACGCCCTGGTGCCAGGTGTCGTTGAACACGCTGACGGTAAAGCGTGCCGCAGGATCGAGGCCGGCCAGCGGCCGCTCCAGGATCTGCAAGGCTTCCTGCTGCATGCCGGCTTCGATGTCGCGCCGCTCGCGGTTCATGCTGTCCAGCTCCTGGGCGATTTCCCAGGCGCGGTTGGCATCGTCGGTCAGCAGGCATTCGATGCCGAGCGACATGTCGGCCAGGCGCCCAGCGGCATTCAGCCGCGGACCGACGCCAAAGCCAAGGTCGAACGTATTGGCCCGCGCGGCTTCCCGGCCCGCGGCACGGAACAGCGCCGCCACGCCCGGCTGCATGCGGCCGGCACGCATGCGCTTCAGGCCCTGCGCCACCAGGATACGATTGTTGGCGTCGAGCTTGACCACGTCGGCCACCGTGCCCAGCGCCACCAGGTCCAGCAGCGTTTGCAGCGGCGGCTGGGTTTGCTGCGTGTAGACGCCGCGCTTGCGCAGTTCGGCACGCAGCGCCAGCAGCACGTAGAACATCACGCCCACGCCGGCCAGGTTCTTGCTGGGGAACTCACAGCCCGGCTGGTTCGGGTTGACGATGACCGCCGCGTCGGGGAGCTCCGCGCCCGGGAGATGGTGATCGGTCACCACCACATCGATGCCGAGCGCGTTGGCGGCGGCCACGCCGTCGACGCTGGCAATGCCATTATCGACCGTCACGATCACGTCCGGCTGTTGCTTCGCGGCCAGTGCCACGATCTCCGGCGTCAGCCCGTAGCCGTACTCGAAGCGGTTGGGCACGATGAATTCCACGCGCGCGCCAAGCATGCGCAGGCCGCGCACGCCAACCGCGCAGGCGGTCGCGCCATCGCAGTCATAGTCGGCCACGATCAGCAGGCGCTTGCCTGCCGCGATGGCGTCGGCCAGGTACTCGGCGGCATGGCCGATGCCCTTCATCGCCGTGGGCGGGACCAGCTCCGGCAGTTCAGTCGAGAGCTCGGACGGCCGCGCCACGCCGCGCGCGGACAGGATGCGCGCGAGGGTCGGGTGCAGGCCGGCGGCCGCCAGGGTGCTGGCGTGCTCGGTGGAGTAAGGGCGGATGGCAATCCGGGTCATGGGCGGTCTGCTTTTTCTTTGTTCGGGGGTCAGGCGGTGAAGGCGAGGTCGGACAGCAGTGCGCGCCAGTCACCGCGCTGGCCCATGCCGCGCCAGAATTTGCGCAGGTCGGCGCGGCGCACGGTGAATTCGGCGAAGTGGTTCTCGCCGCCGAGCACCAGCGTGATGGCCTCGATGCTGCCTTCGCCAAGCGCCTGCAAGGCGGGGGCGAACCAGTCGGCGTCGAGCGCGTGCATGCGTTCGATCCACAGGCCCCAGTCTTCGGCGATATGCGCCTCCGTGGCGCTGTCCAGCATCGCCATGACTGCGCCGTCGGCCTGCACGCCGGCAAATCCGGCAGGGACAGCCGCGATGCGGCTGCCGCCGGCGAGCCCGAGGCCGGCCAGGAAGGGGTCGTTGGCCAGGATGGTGTCGGCCAGCCTGGGCACCGGCTGCATCGTGCCGCCGCCATACAGCCAGACGGAATTGATGGACAGTTCGCCGGCGGCCTCCCGTGCCCGGTTGACGGGATGGTCAAACCAGGTCATCTGGATTTCGTTCTGCAGCCGCCGCCAGTCGCGCGCGCGTGCGCCGTCCTGCAGCCAGATGTCGATATTGCGGCCGGTCGCGCGCAGCGGCGTGGTAGCGTCCAGCGGGCCGAACACGGCTTCGGACAAGTACCAGCGTGCCGCGCAGCGCGCCTCCAGTGTGATGCCGGCTTCGCGCAGCAGAGGCTCGATGGCGGCGTACAGCGACGCGGCTTCCGCATCACGCACGCGCAGCTGATCGGGGTGGACCAGCACGAGATGGTCGCGGGCGGCATGGATATGCACCAGTTCCAGGCAGGTCCAGGCCTCGCGATCCGCCGGGGCGGCACCGCCGCTGTCGGCCAGCCGCATATAGGGCGCCATCGGCACCCTGGCCGTGTCCAGTCCGGCCTTGCCGGCCAGCCAGCGCTCGTGCGGCAGGCTGCGCAGCCACGGGTCGTCGTGCCGCTCGCGCTGGCCGGGCGTGGCCCGGGTCAGCAACTTTCCGAGCGCGGGCAACTCCAACTGCCGCAGCAGCGCGCCGGGCACGACATCGTCCGTGGCGTCGTCGCCGGCGCCGGGCGGGACGGAAAAGGGCACAATCAGGGTCAGGTGGCTCATCATGGTGGCGAGATTGTAAACTTCCGGCTGGCCGGCGCCAGCCTCGAGTGTGGTGCGGGGCTCCCGGCTACGCGCAGTCTCCGGGCACAGGCGCCTTTCCGAAACAACAGGAACCCTCTTGAAATTTCCCTACGAGTGGCAGATTGGCTGGCGATATACCCGCGCAAGCAAGCGCGCCAGCCGCAATACGTTCATATCGTTCATCTCGATGATCTCGATGCTGGGCATCGCACTCGGTGTCGCCGCGCTGATCGTGGTGCTGTCGGTCATGAACGGCTTCCAGAAGGAAGTGCGCGACCGCATGCTGTCGGTGCTGTCGCATATCGAGGTGATCGGCCCGTCGGCGCTGCCTGACTGGCAGCGCACCGCGGCCGAGGCCATGCAGAACAAGGAAGTCATCGGCGCCGCCCCCTATGTGGCGGCCCAGGCCATGCTGACGCGCGAAGACGCCGTGCGTGGCGTGCTGCTGCGCGGCGTGGACCCGGCCGAGGAGCCGAAGGTTTCCGACATCGGCAAGCAGTTCAAGGCTGGCCATATGGAAAGCCTGCAGCCAGGCGAGTTCGGCATCGCGCTGGGCAATGAGCTGGCCAATGGGATGGGCGTGCAGGTCGGCGACAAGATCACGCTGCTGGCCCCGCAGGGCACCATCACGCCGGCCGGCGTGTTGCCCCGGCTGAAGCAGTTCACCGTGGTGGGCGTGTTCTCGTCGGGCCATTTCGAATTCGACAGCGCGCTGGCGCTGGTGAACATCCGCGACGCCGAGACCCTGTTCCGCATGAGCGGCCCGACCGGTGTGCGCCTGAAGCTGGTGGACATGCAGCGGGCCCCGCAGGTGGCCAATGAACTGGCCGGCACGCTGTCTGGCGAGCTCTACTTGCGCGACTGGTCCAAGCAGAACCGCAACTGGTTCGCCGCGGTGCAGACCGAGAAGCGCATGATGTTCATCATCCTGACATTGATCATCGCCGTGGCCGCGTTCAACCTGGTCTCGACGCTGGTGATGACGGTGACCGACAAGCAGGCCGACATCGCCATCCTGCGCACCATGGGCGCGCAGCCGGGATCGATCATGAAGATCTTCATCGTGCAGGGTGTGGCCATCGGCTTTATCGGCACCTTGCTGGGCGTGGCCGGCGGGACGCTGATCGCCACCAATATCGACGTGATCGTGCCTTTCATCGAGCGGCTGCTGCACGTGCAGTTCCTGCCGCGCGACATCTATTTCATCAGCGAACTGCCTTCGGACCCACGTGTGAACGATATCGCCACCATCGGCATCATTTCCTTCGTGCTGGCCACGCTGGCCACGCTCTACCCAAGCTGGCGCGCCGCCCGTGTCAATCCGGCGGAGGCGCTGCGCTATGAATGAAGCCATGCTGCAATCGCATTCCTCCCCCGTGACCGCGCAGGCGCGCACGGGCACGCCGGTGCTGATGGGCGAAGGCCTGTTCAAGCGTTTCCAGCAGGGCGGACTCGACGTCGAAGTCCTCAAGGGCGTGGACGTGCGCGTGGACGCCGGCGAGAAGGTGGCCATTGTCGGCGCCTCGGGCTCGGGCAAGAGCACGCTGTTGCATGTGCTGGGCGGATTGGACAACCCCGACGCGGGCCGCGTGGCGCTGCACGGAAAGCCCTTCACGGCGCTGCGCGAGCGCGAACGCAATGTCGTGCGTAACCGGTCGCTCGGATTCGTCTACCAGTTCCACCACTTGCTGCCGGAATTCACCGCGCTGGACAACGTGGGCATGCCGATGCGCATCCGTGGCCTGGACCAGTCCGCGGCGCGCGGCGCGGCGCAGAATATGCTCGATCGCGTTGGCCTGGGCGGCCGTGCGAAGCACCGCCCCGGCGAGCTTTCCGGCGGCGAACGCCAGCGCGTGGCGATTGCGCGCGCGCTGGTCGGGCAACCCGCCTGCGTGCTGGCCGACGAGCCGACCGGCAACCTGGACGACCACACCGCGGGCGGCGTGTACGACCTGATGCTGGAACTGTCGCGCACGCTGGGCACGAGCTTCGTGATCGTCACGCACGACCTGGACCTTGCCAGCCGCTGCGACCGCGTGCTGCGCCTGCGCGACGGGCACCTGCACCAGGAGCGCTGATACCTCCGGCAGCCATGTGGATCGACACCCATTGCCATCTCGACGCCCGCGAATTCGACCGTGATCGCGGCGCGGTGGCCGACGCGGCTGCGGCAGCGGGCGTGAAAGGCATTGTCGTGCCCGCCGTGGCGGTGTCGAACTTCGATGCGGTGCGAGCGCTGGCGCGGGACGATTCACGCTGTGTCTATGCGCTGGGAATCCATCCGCTGTGTTCGACGGGTACCGCGCAGGCAGACGTGGATGCCTTGCGCCGGGAGGTCGCGGCGTCGATCGACGATCCGCGTTTCGTCGGCATCGGCGAGATCGGCCTCGACTTCTTTGTCGCCGGCCTCGATGCCGCACACCAGACCTGGCTGTACATCGAGCAATTAAGGATTGCGCGCGAGTTCGACCTGCCGGTGCTGCTGCACGTGCGCAAGTCGCAGGACCAGGTCTGCGCGCAGCTGCGCAAGCTGGGCGTGCGGCAGGGCATTGCCCATGCCTTCAACGGCAGCCACGAGCAGGCACGCCGCTTTATCGACCAGGGACTCCGGCTCGGCTTTGGCGGCAACGTGACCTTCAGCCGCGCGCGGCAGATCCGCCGGCTGGCCGCCGAGTTGCCGCTCGACGCGCTGGTGCTGGAAACCGATGCGCCGGACATCGCGCCCGCATGGCTGTCCGATGACCAGTTCGGCGAGCAGCACAAGGCCCGCAACACGCCGGCCGAAGTGGCTGGCGTCGCCCGCGTGCTGGGCGAATTGCGCGGACTTGAAGCCACTGCACTGGCGCAGGCCATGTGGCGCAACTCGGTGGCGGCGCTGCCGCGCCTGGCGGCGTTTGCCGACGCGATGGCGCCCGCGGGCGGCAGTTTGGCCGACAACGCGGCCGACAACAACTCCTGACTCGCGGACAAGCTTTTCCCGGCAACGCGGCGGTACAACGAAGACCTTCTGACTTGCCGGGAAAGCTTCGTGCGCCTGATCCTGCTGGGTTTCGTGGCCGGCTGCTGGGCCTTGCAGCGGCAAGGCGCCTTGCCGGCGGCCGGCATGCTGGCCGTGGCGGCGATTTTGCTGGCTGCCCTGAGCGTGATGGCCGTAGCCCGGCTCCCGCGCCGCTCCGCTAGCTGGCTGGCGCGCGGGGCAGCGGTGCTGCTGGGGTTCGCCGTAGGCTTTTGCTGGTCCGCGTGGCGCGCGCAATGGCGCATGGACGACTGGCTCGCGACGGAGCGCGAGGCGCGCGACATCGAGGTGTCAGGCGTGGTGTCCGGTTTGCCTGCCAAACTTGCGCCAGGCGCACGCTTTGCCTTCACGATCGAAGCTGCGGCACGCGGCGAACGCATGCCGGACCGCGTCATCCTGAACTGGCGCGAGGCGCCCCCTGAACTACGCCCGGGCCAGCGCTATCTGTTCACGGTGCGGTTGCGCCGTCCGCGCGGGCTGGCCAATCCGTACGGTTTCGACTACGCGTACTGGCTGCTCGCGCAAGGCTATGGCGCGACGGGATACGTGCGCACCGTGCGCAAGGGTCCGCAGGACGCGGCCCATGAGCGGCTGGCGTGGCGCATCGAGGCGCAACGTGCGTCGCTGCGCGACCGCATCCGTGCCGCACTGCCGCCGGACGCGCGCTTCGCGCCGGTCCTGGTGGCGCTGGTCGTCGGCGACCAGCGCGGTATCGACAGCGACGACTGGCTGCTGTTCAACCGCACCGGCACTGGTCACCTGATCAGCATTTCCGGATTGCATATCACCATGATCGCCGGCATGGCCGCGGGGCTGATTCACTCGGCGTGGCGCCATTCCTTTGGCCTGGGCCGCCGCTTGCGCAGGCCGCTGCCGTTGCGGTGCCCGGCGCGGCAGGCGGGGCTCGTGGCGGCGGTGCTGGCGGGATTGGGCTACGGGCTGATTGCCGGTCTGCAGATCCCCGCACTGCGCACCGTGGCCATGCTGTCGATTGCCGCGCTTGCCGCCTGGGGCGCGCGTACGCCGCCGGCGTCGGTGGTGCTGGCGTGGGCCGCGTTCGTCGCGCTGTGGCTGGACCCGTGGGCGGTGCTGCAGCCGGGCTTCTGGCTGTCATTCGGCGCGGTCGGCGTGATCTTCCTGGCGGCGGCACGTCGCGAAACGCCGGTGAGCGGCTTCTGGCCACGCGTGCGTGCCGCGCTGGCCGGCGCCGCACGCACGCAATGGGCCGTCACGCTGGGGCTGGTGCCGCTCACGCTGCTGCTGTTCCGGCAGTTTTCCGTCATTTCCCCGCTGGCCAATGCCGTCGCCATTCCGGTGGTCAGCATGCTGGTCACGCCGCTGGCGCTGCTGGGCGCGGTGATGCCGCCGATCCTGGCCGGGCCACTGCTGGCGATCGCGCATCAGGCGCTGGCATGGCTGGCGGTGGTGCTGCGGTGGCTGGCCTCGCCCGAATGGGCGGTCTGGGAAACGGCGCAGGCCGGCGTGCTGGAGACAGCGTTGGCCGTTGTGGGCACCTTCGCGCTGCTGGCGCCGGCGGCGTTTGGTTTGCGCATAAGGCTGCATGGGCTGCTGTTGAGCTTGCCCATGGTGCTTGCACCCGGCGATGACATTGCGCCAGGAGAATTCCGCGCGGTGATGCTGGACGTGGGGCAGGGCACCGCCGTACTGGTGCGCACGCGCGCGCATGCCTTGTTGTATGACGCCGGGCCAGCCTATGCCTCGGGCGCCAGTGCGGGGACGCACGTGATCCTGCCCTACCTGCGCGCGGCTGGAGTACGCAAGCTCGACTATCTGATGGTCAGCCACGAGGATATCGATCATGCAGGCGGCGCGCGGCACATCATGGAAGCGGTGACGGTCGATGCGAGATCAACGTCTGCCCCGGCGGGACACGTGCTGCTTGGCGAGGCCGAATGGACGCCGTGCCACGCGGGCCAGCGCTGGGAATGGGATGACGTGCAGTTCACGGTGTTGCATCCGGCCGTCGAGCAGTCGCGCGATGCGGCGATCGGCAGCAATGCGCGCAGCTGCGTGCTGAGGGTGGGCAATGGCCGCAGCAGCCTGTTGCTGACCGGTGATATCGGACGCGCAGAAGAACGCGAGCTAGCCGAGCGGCTGCCCGCGGAGTTGCTGCGTGCCGATGTCCTGGTAGTGCCGCACCACGGCAGCGGCACATCGTCGGGTCCGGCGTGGCTGGCGGCGGTCAGGCCCGATGCGGCGGTGTTCCAGCTTGGCTATCGCAATCGCTATCAGCATCCACGTGGCGAGGTGTGGGCGCGTTATGGCGATGCGGGCATCCAGCGCTACCGCACGGACGAAACCGGCGCGGTCACCATGGACACGCATGGCGAAGGCTATACGCTGGCCGCGTTCCGCCAGGTGGAGCGTCGCTACTGGCGCGACGCCCCGGAGGCGCCGCGATAGCCTGGGTATGTCAGTGGGCGGTGCGAGAGCGGGACCGCGCGGCTGTCTTGCGGCTGGCCGGTGGCGATGGCGCATCCGCTTCCTGTGGCGCGCGGGCGGGTCCCGCGCCGCCGATGCGGCGCTCACGCAGATGGGCCTTGGCACGCTGCAGTCCGGCCGCGACAGTATCGGCGCGTTCCAGTGCCACGCCGGCCGCAAGCACGTCACCGAGCACGAGGTGGCAAATGCGCGACGTCATGGGCGTATAGACCTCGCTGTCCTCTTCCACGTCGGAAAACACGCAGACGTCGGCCAGCTTGGCCAGCGGCGAGCCGCTATGCGTCAGGGCCAGCACGCTTGCGCCGCTGGAACGGGCCAGCGTGGCGGCAGTCAGCATGTCCCACGTGCGGCCACTGTTCGAGACCAGCACGGCCACATCGCCCGGCCCGAGCAGCGCGGCTGACATGCTGAATACGTGCGGATCGGAGTAAGCCGTGGTGGGCATGCCCAGGCGGAAGAACTTGTGCTGGATGTCGAGCGCGACGATGCCCGAGTTGCCGCAGCCATAGAACTCGATGCGGCGCGCGGTGGCAAGCAGGCGGATGCCGTGCTCGACCTGGTCCGCCGACAGCGCATTGCGAACGCTCATGAGCGTGGCAATGGTGCGGTCGAATACTTTGCCGGCAATGTCGGCGGGGCCGTCGTCCGGCTTCACGTCCTGATGGACGAAAGGCGTGCCCCCGCCCACATTTTGCGCGAACTGCAGCTTGAATTCACGGAATCCGTCATAGCCCAGCGCCGCGCAAAAGCGCGCGATGGTGGGTTGCGACACGCCGGCGCGCTCGGCCAGCTCCGGCATGGAAAGCCGGATCACGCTGGCGCCGTGGCGGGCGACATAGTCGGCCAGGCGGCGTTCGGACGGGCGGAGCGTGTCGTAGACGGCAAGGATTCGGTCGCGCATGACGGTGGCGGAGCGTGGCTGGCAGGATCTGAATGTAGATATTCTACAGTGCTGTGGCTTTGCGGAGCCGAGGGGTTGCCGTGAAATTGCGCTAGGGATTTCCCGTATTCCATGGATTTCATGACGTTTGTGATCTCAAGGAGGCTGCTTGCGTGATTTTTGTATAGCTATAATGTAGAAAATCTACAGGCCCACAGGAACGTCCACCCATGCCCCACGCCGTCCATGCCGAAATCCTTGCCGTGACCCGGCGCATCGCCGAGCGCAGCCGCGCCAGCCGGCAGGCCTACCTTGCGCGCTGCGAGCGTGCGCAGGCGGAACTGGGTCCACTGCGCGGCATGTCGTGCGCCAACCTGGCCCACGGCTTTGCCGCGCTGCCGGCGCACGACAAGCTCAAGCTGCGCGTCGAACATGCGGCCAACCTGGGCATCGTGACGGCATACAACGACATGCTGTCGGCGCACCAGCCATACGAGCGCTATCCCGGCGTGATCCGTGAAGCGGCACGCGCGGCTGGCGCCGTGGCGCAGGTGGCCGGCGGCGTGCCGGCGATGTGCGACGGCATCACGCAGGGCAACCCCGGCATGGAGCTGTCGCTGTTTTCGCGCGATGCCATTGCCATGAGCACGGCGGTGGCGCTGTCGCACAACACGTTCGACGCCGCCGTGATGCTGGGCGTTTGCGACAAGATCGTCCCGGGCCTGGTGATGGGGGCGCTGCAGTTCGGCCACCTGCCGGTCGTATTCGTGCCGGCCGGGCCGATGGCAAGCGGCCTGCCGAACAAGGAGAAGGCTCGCGTGCGCCAGCTCTACGCCACCGGCCAGGTCGGCCGCGAAGCGCTGCTCGAAGCCGAGTGCGAGGCCTATCACAGCGCCGGCACCTGCACCTTCTACGGCACCGCCAACAGCAACCAGTTCCTGATGGAAATCATGGGCCTGCACCTGCCCGGCGCAGCCTTCGTCCACCCGGACAGCGGCCTGCGGGACGCGCTGACCGCGGCGGCGGCGCAGCGCGCGCTGGCGCTGTCGGCGCGGGGCAGCGCGTATCTGCCGATGGCGCGCATCGTCGACGAGCGCGCCATCGTCAACGCCATGGTCGGCCTGCTGGCCACCGGCGGTTCCACCAACCACACCATCCATCTCGTGGCCATGGCGCGCGCGGCGGGTGTGCTGATCGACTGGGATGACTTTGACCGCCTGTCCCGCATCACGCCGCTGCTGGCGCGCGTCTATCCGAACGGCTCGGCGGACGTGAACCACTTCCACGCCGCGGGCGGCGTGGGCTACGTGATTCGCCAGTTGCTGGAGGCCGGACTGGTGCACGAGGACGTGCAGACTGTGGCCGGCCCTGGCCTGGCACGCTACACGCAGGAGCCCGTGCTGGTCGACGGCGTCCTGCAGTGGCGCGATGGCGCCAGTACCAGCGGCGACGCACAGGTGCTCGCCACGGCGGCCGAGCCGTTCTCCGACGAGGGTGGCCTGCGCCTGATGCAGGGCAACCTGGGCCGCGGCGTGATCAAGGTATCCGCCGTGGCGCCCGAACACCGCGTGGTCGAGGCGCCGGCGCGCGTGTTCGATTCGCAGGAGGCCCTGCAAGCGGCCTTCGAAGCGGGCGAGTTGAACCGCGACTTGGTGGCGGTGGTGCGTTTCCAGGGACCCAATGCCAACGGCATGCCGGAACTGCATCGCCTGACGCCCGTGCTTGGTGCGCTGCAGGATGCGGGGCACCGCGTGGCGCTGGTGACGGATGGCCGCATGTCCGGCGCCTCCGGCAAGGTCCCCGCGGTGATCCACATGGGCCCCGAGGCGCTGGCCGGCGGACCGCTGGCGCGCGTGCGCGATGGCGACCTGGTGCGCATGGACGCCGTTGCCGGCACGCTTGCCTGGCTCGGTGATCCGGCCGAGTTCGCGGCGCGCCCCGTCGTGCCGGCGCCGGCCGATGATTTCGCCCGGTTCAGCATGGGCCGCGGCCTGTTCGGCCTGTTCCGGCGTCACGCGCGCATGGCGGAAGAGGGCGGCAGCGCACTCGACCTCTCCGAGGCCGACGCCATGCCGGCGGCCGCGGCGCCCGGAACTGCCACGGCAGCGCATTCCGTCGCACAATAGCCGGGCCAAGGCCCGTTTCATCCGATTGACTCGATTCCTCCCGGCCGGTGCCAGCCGCCAGCCGGGCACCTGTGCGCCGCCTGCCGGCGCCAGGCTACCGACAAGGGTGGGGCAAACCATCCGACACCATGATCGATGGAGCAGACATGATCTATATCCTGATGGGCGTTTCCGGCAGCGGCAAATCCACGGTTGGCGAAATGCTGGCGCAACGCCTGGGCTGCGCGTTCCATGACGCGGACGAATTCCACAGCGCCGCCAACAAGGCCAAGATGCACGCGGGCATTCCGCTTACCGACGAGGACCGCTGGCCATGGCTGGCGGCCATGCGCGCGGCCATCGATGCCGCGCGGGCCGAGGGCCGGACCCACGTGTTCACCTGCTCCGCGCTGCGCCAGGTGTATCGCGACCGGCTGACGCCGCCGGACGGCGGCGTGACCTTCGTCTACATGAAAGGCGACGCGTCGGTGATCGGCTCGCGCCTGTCCGCGCGCACGGACCACTTCTTCAACCCGGCACTGCTGCAGAGCCAACTCGATACGCTGGAAGAACCCCAGGGCGCGCTTGTGCTCGATATCCGGCAAACGCCGCAGGCGCTGGTGCAGGCCATCCTCGACGACGGCGAACGCCACCGCGCCACCGCCGCGCGCTGACCCACTTCTGCGCGCGCGTCTGCAGTACCCCTGGCAGGCATCTTGCTTCACCCGTTTCCGTGCCGCGCCATCGCGGGGACTTGCGGCTTTCGCTGGCACAAGTATGCTGAAAGGGCCAGTCACTCGACAGTCTGTAGAGCCAAAAAACAAGGGGCGGCGATTCCGGTGGGAGACCGGCAGGCCAGGCGACCAGGACGCCCCCCGATTTCACGGAGGGAAGGGCCATCATGGCGGCGCGCTTTTTTGACGAGATGCTGGATTGGCGGGATGACGAGCGGAATACCGTCATCCAGGCGGGGCAGGCCCTGCCGGGTGGCCTGGTACGGCCGCACTACAGGCAATTCTCGGACTGGCTGGCGCGACAGTCCGAGAACACCATGGCCAACAAGCGCGCCGAGGCGGACCTGATCTTCCGGCGCGTGGGCATTACCTTCGCGGTCTACGGCGACAAGGATGAATCCAACAGCGGCACCGAGCGGACCATTCCGTTCGACGTGATCCCGCGCATCTTCCCGGCCAGCGAATGGGCCATCCTGGACAAGGGCCTGCGCCAGCGTGTGGCGGCGCTGAACCGCTTCATCCACGACATTTATCACGGGCAGGACATCATTCGCGCCGGCGTGATCCCGCCGGACCAGATCTACAACAACGCGCAGTACCGCCCCGAGATGCTGGGCCTGGACGTGCCGCACGACGTCTACGCGCATGTGGCCGGCATCGACGTCGTGCGGGCCGGCGAGGGCGAGTTCTACGTGCTGGAGGACAACCTGCGCGTACCGTCGGGCGTGTCGTACATGCTCGAAAACCGCAAGATGATGATGCGCTTGTTCCCGGACCTGTTCGCCCGCAACCGCGTCGCGCCGGTGGCCCACTATCCCGACCTGCTGCTCGACATGCTGCGCGGGGTTTCGCCGCAGGCCATCGCTGACCCCACCGTGGTGGTGCTGACACCGGGCATGTACAACTCGGCTTACTTCGAACACGCTTTCCTGGCGCAGCAGATGGGCGTCGAACTGGTGGAAGGCAGCGACCTCTTCGTCGAGGACGACCATCTCTACATGCGCACCACGCAGGGGCCGCAGCGCATCGACGTGATCTACCGCCGCGTGGATGACGATTTCCTCGATCCGCTGGTGTTCCGGCACGATTCCTCGCTCGGCGCGGCGGGGCTGCTGTCGGTCTACCGCGCGGGCAACGTGACCATCTGCAATGCCATCGGCACCGGTGTGGCGGACGACAAATCAATCTACCCGTACGTGCCCGACATGATCCGCTTCTACCTTGGCGAGGAGGCCATCCTCAACAATGTGCCGACCTATATGTGCCGGCGCCCGGACGATCTGCAGTACGTGCTCGACAACATGGCGGAGCTGGTGGTCAAGGAAACCCATGGCGCCGGCGGCTACGGCATGCTGGTGGGACCTGCGGCCACGCGCGCGGAGATCGATACCTTCCGCGAGGTGGTGAAGTCGCGGCCCGAGCAGTACATCGCCCAGCCGACCCTGGCGTTGTCGACGTGCCCGACCTATGTCGAGGCGGGTATCGCGCCGCGCCATATCGACCTGCGTCCGTTCGTGCTGTCGGGGCGCGAGGTGCGCATGGTGCCGGGCGGGCTCACGCGCGTCGCGCTGCGCGAAGGATCGCTGGTGGTGAATTCCTCGCAGGGCGGGGGCACCAAGGACACCTGGGTGCTGGAGCGCTGAGCCCTCCGCCACAACGACGCCAGGCCGCCACGACCGCATTGCGAGGAGAATCCCATGCTGAGCCGCACCGCCGACCATCTCTTCTGGATGGCCCGCTATACCGAACGCGCGGAGAACACCGCGCGCATGCTGGACGTCAACTACCAGACCTCGCTGCTGCCGCAATCCGCGGAAGTGGCGGAGCAGGGCTGGTGGGCCATGCTCGACATCTCGGAGCTGACCCGTGCTTTCGACCACAAGTACGGACTGCTGACGCGCGACGACGTGATCGACTTCATGGTGCGCGACATGACCAATCCGTCGTCGATCATGAGCTGCCTGCGCGCGGCGCGCGAGAACGCGCGCGCGGTACGCGGCTCGCTCACGACCGAGGTCTGGGAAACGGTCAACACCACCTGGCTCGATGTGCAGCGCATCATCGCGGACGGCGAGTTGCAGGAAGACCCGTCGCGCTTCTTCGAGTGGGTCAAGTTCCGCTCGCACCTGGCGCGCGGGGTGCAGTTCGGCACCATGCTGAAGGATGACGCCTTCCACTTCATGCGGCTCGGCACGTTCCTGGAGCGCGCCGACAACACCGCGCGGATCCTCGACGTGAAGTTCCAGGCGTCGGGCTCCGACGACACCGATCCCAACCGCGAGCAGAACGATTTCTACCACTGGGCCGCGGTGCTGCGCTCGGTGTCGGGCTTCGAGGTCTACCGCAAGGTCTACCGCGCGGTGATCACGCCGCAGCGCGTGGCCGAGCTGCTGATCCTGCGCCCGGACATGCCGCGTTCGCTGGTGTCGAGCATGGATGAGGTGGTGGCCATCCTTGCGGTGGTCTGCAACCAGCAATCGGGAGAGACCGAGCGCCAGGCTGGTAAACTCCATGCCGACCTGAAATATGCCCGCATCGACGACATTTTTGCTGTCGGGCTGCACGCTTTCCTGACCAGCTTCCTGGAGCGCATCGGCGACCTCGGCAACGGCATCAGCCGTGATTTCCTGGTGCCGCTGGCGGCTTAGTGCCTAGTGCCAAGTAACGGATGGATGCCGCGGAGAGCACCCATGTGCAGCAGTCGTCGCGGCGGCCTTCCGAACACCGTGAAATACAAGATTCATCACCAGACCGTCTATCACTACGCGGAACCGGTGCGGCGCAGCGTGCACGAATTGCGGCTCGCGCCGCGTTCGGGGCCGCTGCAGGCCGTGCAGGGCTGGGAACTGCAGGCACCTGGCAACCTTTCCCAAGCGCGCGATGGCTTCGGCAATATCGTCCATCACTTCACCGTCAAGGGCCCGGCCGATACCATCGCCATCACGGCGATCGGTGAAGTAGAGGTCAAAACTGCGCACGATGAAGGAGGGCGTGACGGGCATCATGCCTTCCGCGACGGGCCCGCCGCGGGCGAGGCGCGGGTCTCGCCGCTGTACTTCGTCGGCGGCACGCCGCTGACCGCCGCCCCGCCCGAGATGCAGGCATTCGCCGCGCCGTTCCTTGCATCCGGACACGAGGTGCCGGCGCTGCTGGCGCTCGCCGGCGGCATCGCCGATCACGTGCGTTATGCGGCAAATACCACGCACGTTGGCACCTCGGCGGCCGAGGCGTTCCATCTTGGCAGCGGGGTTTGCCAGGACCAGGCGCAGGTGATGGTGGCCGCGTGCCGCGCGTTCAACATTCCCGCGCGCTATGTGAGCGGATACTTCTACGATCCGGCGGCCACGGAACTGGCCAGCCACGCCTGGGCGGATGTCTGCCTGGATGCGGGGCAGGACCTGTGGTGCAGCATCGATGTGACGCACCGTTGTGTGACGGATCACCGGCACGTGCGGCTTGCGGTCGGACGTGACTACCAGTCTGCGGCACCGGTCCGTGGCATTCTCGAGGGCGGCGGCGGCGAGACCCTGCAGGTGAATATTGCCATCACGCCGCTGACGGACTGAAGGGCCCGCAGCCCGCCGCACCGATTCGAGGCCGCCTCGAGGCCGTGCCGGCCGGTGCGCCCCAAATTCGAGCACTGTCTCCAATCCGCCGGGACCGGCCCGCAGGGTGTGCGCCGGACGCTAGAATTCCCGCTGCAACCCCGCACGGTTCTGTGAGAACCCGACAAGACCATGACTTATTGTGTTGCCATGCAGCTCGACGCCGGCCTGGTGTTTCTTTCCGATTCGCGCACTAATGCCGGTGTCGATGCGATATCCACCGCCCGCAAGATGACGGTGTTCGAAGAGCCCGGCGACCGCGTGATGGTGCTGCTGACTGCCGGCAACCTGGCCATCAGCCAGTCGGTGCGCCAGTGCCTGGCCGAGGCGCGCGACGAGAAGCGCTCGCTGTGGACAGCGCGGGATATGTTCGAGGCCGCGTCCATCGTCGGCGATGCCGTGCGCCAGGTGCATAAGCGCGATGCCCATGCGTTGCGCGATGCCGGCATCGATTTCAACGTCAGCCTGATCTTTGGCGGCCAGATCGGCGGCGAGCGCGTGCGGCTGTTCAATGTCTACGCGGCCGGCAATTTCGTCGAGGCGATGCCCGAGAACTGCTATTTCCAGATCGGTGAAGCCAAGTACGGCAAGCCGATTATCGACCGCGTGGTGCACCCGTCGCTGCCGCTTGGCGAGGCCGCCAAGTGCGCGCTGATTTCGATGGATTCGACGCTGAAATCGAATATCTCGGTTGGCCTGCCGCTTGATTTGCTGGTGTACGAAGCCGATACGCTGCGGGTTACGCACTTCGTCAACATCGACGAGCGCAACGCGTATTTCCGTATGATCCGCGACACCTGGGGACAGCGCCTGCGCCAGGTGTTCGGCGAGATCAGCGACCCCGAATGGGATGCCGAGCGCAAGGCCGAATTCCCGCTTGCGCGCACGGGCGAGGCGGACCTTTGGGGGCAACCCGTGCGCGCCACGCGAGAACGTTCGCGCACGCAGGACTGAGCGGGGCAGACGATGCGCGAGATCATTCATTTTTCCCATGCCAACGGCTTTCCGGTGCCGACGTACCGGAAGCTGTTCGCCGAGCTGGAAGGGGATTTCGAATTCCGCGCCGTGGAGCGCTACGGCCACCGTCCGGAGTTCCCGGTGACGCGCGGCTGGCCGCACCTGGTCGACGAGCTGCTCGATTCGCTGCAGCGCCAGTACCGCGAGCCGGTGTGGCTGGTCGGGCATTCGCTGGGCGGCTTCCTGTCGCTGATGGCCGCGCTGCGCCGCCCCGAATGGGTGCGTGGCGTGGTGATGCTCGATTCGCCGATCATCGCGGGCTGGCGCGCATCGCTGTTGAGGACGGCGCAATTGCTGGGCATGGACGAGAAGCCGGGCCCGGCCGCGGTGACCAGGAACCGGCGCACGCACTGGCCGGATACGGAGGCGGTGTGGGAGCATTTCCGCGCCAAGCCCAATTTCGCGATCTGGGACCAGGACATGCTGCGTGACTATGCGGTGCATGGGACCGAGCCCACCGGCAAGGACGACGAGCGGCAACTGCGCTTCAACCGCGAGGTGGAATACTGGATCTACCGCACGCTGCCGACCAGCCTGGGCCGCAGGGTGGCGGGCGGCGCGCCGGTGCCGGTCGGATTCGTGGCCGGCACGCGTTCGCGCGAGGTGCGGCAATGCGGGCTTTCCGCTACCCGAAAACTGGTTGGCGAGAATCTGCGCTTCATCGAGGGCGGCCATCTTTACCCGATGGAGCGCCCCCGGGAAACGGCGCAACTGATCCGCGAACTGATCGCCGGGATGCGGCGCGAAGGCCGCTGAACCGGAAGCGGCGCATGCGCCGCAGAGGCGCTGCCGGCCCGCTGGTGTCACAATTTCCGGGCCTGCGGGGAACGGGGTCTCATGTATAATCCCAATTTCCCCGGCAAGCTCGGTTTATGACCAAATTCGTCTTCGTCACCGGTGGCGTCGTCTCTTCTCTCGGCAAGGGCATCGCTGCTGCTTCGCTCGCGGCCATTCTCGAGTCGCGCGGCCTCAAAGTCACCCTCCTCAAGCTAGATCCCTACATCAACGTCGATCCCGGCACGATGAGCCCCTTCCAGCATGGCGAGGTGTTTGTCACGGAAGACGGTGCGGAAACCGACCTCGATCTCGGCCACTACGAGCGCTTCGTCTCGGCCAAGATGCGCAAGTCGAACAACTTCACCACGGGCCAGATCTACGAATCGGTGATCCGCAAGGAGCGCCGCGGCGAATACCTGGGCAAGACCGTGCAGGTGATCCCGCATATCACCAACGAGATCCAGGCCTTCATCGAGCGCGGCGCCGCGGCCTCGCACGACGGCAAGGCCGACGTGGCGCTGGTGGAGATCGGCGGTACCGTGGGTGACATCGAATCGCTGCCGTTCCTGGAAGCCGCGCGCCAGATGAGCCTGCGCATGGGCCGCAACCGCTGCGCGTTCGTGCACCTGACGCTGGTGCCGTTTATCGCCAGCGCCGGCGAGCTCAAGACCAAGCCGACCCAGCACTCGGTGCAGAAGCTGCGCGAAATCGGCATCTCGCCGACGGCGCTGCTGTGCCGTGCCGACCGCCCGATCCCGGACGACGAGCGCGCCAAGATTTCGCTGTTCGCCAACATCCCGCAGGACGCCGTGATTTCGGTGTGGGATGCCGACAGCATCTACAAGATCCCGCAGATGCTCAACGAGCAGGGCCTCGACCGCCTGATCTGCGAAGAGCTGCGCCTGGATCCGAAGCCGGCCGACCTGTCGATGTGGCAGAAGCTGGTGAACGCGCAGGAAAACCCGCAGCACGAGATCACCATCGGCATGGTCGGCAAGTACGTCGACCTGACCGAGTCGTACAAGTCGCTGATCGAAGCACTGCGCCACGCCGGCATGCACACCGCCACGCGCGTGAACATCGAATACATCGATTCCGAGGAACTGGAATCGGGCCACCTGGAAGTGCTGGCCCCGCTGGACGCCATCCTGGTGCCGGGCGGTTTCGGCAAGCGCGGCACGGAAGGCAAGATCCGCGCGATCCAGTACGCCCGCGAGAACAAGGTGCCGTACCTGGGCATCTGCCTGGGCATGCAGCTGGCCGTGATCGAGTTTGCGCGCCACGTGGCGAATATGGCCGACGCCAACTCGACCGAGTTCAACCTGGAAACCGAACACCCGGTGGTCGCACTGATCACCGAATGGGTCGACCGCGAAGGCAAGGTCGAACAGCGTTCGGCGGATTCCGACCTGGGCGGCACCATGCGCCTGGGCGCGCAGCGCGTGCCGGTCAACGAAGGAACCAAGGCGGCGTCGATCTACGGTGCCGAGGTCAACGAGCGTCACCGCCACCGCTACGAGGTCAACAACCACTACGTGCCGACGCTCGAAAACGCCGGCATGGTGATCTCCGCGCGCACCCCGACCGAGAACCTGCCCGAGATGATGGAACTGCCGGAGTCGATGCACCCGTGGTTCGTCGGCGTGCAGTTCCACCCGGAATTCACCTCCACGCCGCGTGACGGCCATCCGCTGTTCAAGGCCTACGTCGAAGCCGCGCTGGCAGGCCAGCAGCGCAAGGACGCCTGAAGCCGGGCGCCGAGCAGGAGACTGTCATGAAACTCTGTGGATTCGAGGTTGGCCTCGACAAACCATTCTTCCTGATCGCCGGCCCGTGCGTGATCGAGTCCGAGCAGATGGCGCTGGATACCGCCGGCGCGCTCAAGGCGATCACCGGCGAGCTGGGCATCCCGTTCATCTACAAGTCGTCGTTCGACAAGGCCAACCGTTCATCGGGCAAGTCGTTCCGCGGCCTGGGGATGGAGAAGGGCCTGGAGATCCTGGCGACCGTGAAGCGCGAGATCGGCGTGCCGGTGCTGACCGACATCCACGAGATCGACGAGATCAAGCCGGTGGCGGCCGTGGTCGACGTGCTGCAGACGCCGGCCTTCCTGTGCCGGCAGACTGATTTCATCCGCGCCTGCGCCCAGAGCGGCAAGCCGGTGAACATCAAGAAGGGCCAGTTCCTGGCGCCGCACGACATGAAGAACGTGATCGACAAGGCCCGCGACGCCGCACGCGAAGCCGGCTTGCCGGACGACGTCTTCATGGCTTGCGAACGTGGCGTGTCCTTCGGCTACAACAACCTGGTCTCGGACATGCGCTCGCTGGCGATCATGCGCGAGACCGGTGCCCCGGTGGTGTTCGACGCAACCCATTCGGTGCAGTTGCCGGGCGGGCAGGGCACGAGTTCCGGCGGCCAGCGCGAGTTCGTGCCTGTGCTGTCGCGTGCCGCCGTGGCCACGGGTATCGCCGGGCTGTTCATGGAGACGCACCCGGACCCGAGCAAGGCCATGTCCGATGGCCCGAACGCGGTGCCGCTGTCGCGCATGAAGGAACTGCTGGCCGTGCTCAGGGACCTCGACGCGCTGACCAAGCGCGCCGGCTTCCTGGAAGACAACTTCGGCTGGCCCGCCTGCGCCTGAGCAGGGCCCGGCTTGTCACCGCCGCTGGGCCGGCCGTGACAAGCCGTATCGAAAGACAATACAAAACATCCGGAGATACAGCATGGCCGCGGGCTATATCATCGCGTACGTCGACGTAACCGATCCCCAGCAGTACGAGGAATACAAGGTGCTCTCCAGCAAGGCCATGCAGATCCATGGTGCGGAAGTGGTGGTGCGCGGCGGCAAGGCTGAAAACCTTGAAGGGGAATGGGCGCCGACCCGCGTCGTCGTGCTGAAATTCCCGAGCGTCGAAGCCGCCAAGGCCTTCCATGACGGAGAGGCCTACCTCGCGGCCCGCAAGGCACGCGAGCACGCGGCGCGCATGAATATGATCGTGGTCGAGGGCGTGGCCTGAGCCGGCAAGCCCTTTTTGCCTTTTCCGGGCGGGTTGCATCGCCCTGGCACGAGCAGGACACAAGCAGGTTGCAGTAATCCGCAGAGCAAGAATCAACAGTCAGAGAGGAATTCATGAGTGCAATCGTAGATATCATCGGTCGCGAGGTTCTCGACTCGCGTGGCAACCCCACCGTCGAGTGCGACGTGCTGCTGGAATCCGGCGTGATGGGCCGTGCGGCCGTGCCGTCGGGCGCATCGACCGGTTCGCGCGAAGCCATCGAACTGCGTGACGGCGACAAGGGCCGCTACCTGGGCAAGGGCGTGCTGAAGGCCGTCGAGCACATCAACACCGAGATCTCCGAAGCCATCATGGGACTGGATGCTTCCGAGCAGGCCTTCCTGGACCGCACCCTGATCGACCTGGACGGCACCGAGAACAAGGGTCGCCTGGGCGCCAACGCCATGCTGGCCGTGTCGATGGCTGTTGCCAAGGCCGCCGCGGAAGAAGCCGGCCTGCCGCTGTACCGCTATTTCGGCGGCTCGGGCGCCATGCAGATGCCGGTGCCGATGATGAACATCGTCAACGGCGGCGCGCACGCCAACAACAGCCTGGACATCCAGGAATTCATGATCATGCCGGTGTCGGCGACCAGCTTCCGTGAAGCCCTGCGCTGCGGCGCCGAGGTTTTCCACGCGCTGAAGAAGATCCTGTCCGACAAGGGCATGTCCACTGCCGTGGGCGACGAGGGCGGCTTCGCCCCGAACTTCTCGTCGAACGAGGAGTGCCTGAACACCATCGTCCAGGCCGTCGAGAAGGCCGGCTACCGCATGGGCGAAGACGTGCTGCTGGCGCTGGACTGCGCCGCCAGCGAGTTCTACCACGAAGCCGAAGACGTCTACGTGCTGGAAGGCGAAGGCCTGAAGCTGTCGTCGACGCAGTTCGCCGACTACCTGGCCAACCTGTGCGACAAGTTCCCGATCGTGTCGATCGAGGACGGCATGGCCGAAGGCGACTGGGACGGCTGGAAGACGCTGACCGACAAGCTGGGCAAGAGCGTCCAGCTGGTCGGTGACGACCTGTTCGTGACCAACACCAAGATCCTGAAGGAAGGCATCGAGAAGGGCATCGGCAACTCGATCCTCATCAAGATCAACCAGATCGGCACCCTGACCGAGACCTTCGCCGCCATCGAGATGGCCAAGCGCGCCGGTTACACCGCCGTGATCTCGCACCGTTCGGGCGAAACCGAAGACAGCACCATCGCCGACATCGCCGTGGGCACCAACGCCGGCCAGATCAAGACCGGTTCGCTGTCGCGTTCGGACCGTATCTCGAAGTACAACCAGCTGCTGCGCATCGAGGAAGATCTCGGCGATATCGCCAGCTACCCGGGCAAGAGCGCGTTCTACAACCTGCGCTGAACCCCGGCGGGCGCCTGAAGCGCCCCTGACGGCGGCGGCACGGATTCACCCGTGCCGCCGCCGTTGTTGTATCCGGATTTGTATCGAAATCTGGCCGGCATTGCCTTCCGGCCCGAGTTCGCACATCATTGTGCGGAAATTTCCGTCCGCCACGCCTCATGCGCCTGATTTCTTTGCTGTTGTTCGTACTCCTGCTGGCCATCCAGTATCCGCTCTGGCTCGGCAAGGGTGGCTGGCTGCGGGTCTGGGAACTCAACCGGCAGGTGCAGGAGCAGGCCACCCGGAACCAGACGCTGAAGCTGCGCAATGCCAAGCTGGAAGGGGAAGTGAAGGACCTGCAGGACGGCACCGGCGCCATCGAGGAGCGTGCCCGCTATGAACTGGGCATGGTGAAGGACGGCGAGGTGTTCGTGCAGTTCGTTGCGCCGGCGCCAAAGGTCAGCGCCACGCCGCCACTGCCGCCGCCGCCGAATTCGACGGCCGCCACAGGCCGCCACTGAGTGCGAGCCTGTTGACCGCCCGCCTCGTCGGGCGGTTTTGCCATGTGTCTGTGTCCCGCGAGTATTACCACCCGTACGGGTAGCCGCCCCAGTAGCCGGGCGAGCTGATGCCCACGCCACCGCCCCAGTGGCCGCCGCCCCAGCCTCCATAGAAAAGATTCCAGCTTGTCGTCGGATAGGCGTACGCGCGGTAGGCCGCCTCGGCGGCCTGCTGGCGGCCGATAGCCGCCTCCTGGTCGTGCAGGATCTGCTGGTTCAGGGCGTCTAGCTGCTGCATCTGTTCGACGCTGAGCGGGGCGCCGGAAGCCGCATCCGGGGCCAGGCGGGCAGTCGCGGGCGTGCCGTTGATATCGCGCGGCACCGGCGCGGCACAGCCGCCCGCCAGCAGCGCGGCAGCCAGCAACGCTGGCAGGACAGGCAGGGAGCAGGAAATGCGGGTGGCGGGCATGGCGGCGAGGACTGGCGGGTCGGAACGTTGCGCCGGCTCGGTGGAGACGGCGCCATCGATAACAGCTTAGCTGTTGGACTTGCGCCTTGCAGGGTGGTTCGCAGCCGACATGCCCGCTGCAGGTCCGGCCCGGCGGGCCGGTTCCGAATCAATGATGGTGATGCGCGCCCTCACCGGCGCCGGTGGCGACGTGCGATGGCGTGAACAGTTGGGCGCAGTCCACCGCATCGAATTCGTAGCGCTGGCCGCAGAAATCGCAGTGGATTTCCACATTGCCGCGCTCTGCGACGATGCCTTCGATCTCTTCCTGGCCCAGCGAGTGCAGCATGCCCGCCACCTTGGCGCGCGAGCACGAGCACTGGAAGTGCGGGGTGAGCGGCTCGAAGACGCGCAGCCCGGCCGCTTGCAGGTCTTCCCAGAACAGGCGGCGCAGCAGCGTGTCCGGCGTTTCGGCCAGCAGCTCGTCCGCCTTCAGAGTGTTGCCGAGCTGGCAGGCACGGTCCCAGGTGTCCAGATCTTGTGCGCGGCCGTGCTCGCCAAGCGCGGAGCCGGTCTCGCCAACTTCCTGCGTGCCTCCGTACGACGGCAGCTTCTGCAGCAGCATGCCGGCCGCGGCATGGTCATCGGCGGCCAGCCACAGGCGCGTGTCGAGCTGCTCGGAGGCCTGCATGTAGTGCTCGAGCACGGCGCTCATGCTGGCCAGCGGGCCATGGGCGTCCGCCAGCGGCACGATGCCCTGATACGGCTGCTGGCCCGGCAGCTTGTCCTTCGGGTCGAGCGTGATGGCAAAGCGGCCGTGGCCGTGGGCATTGACGAGCTCGGTCAGCGTGGCGTCGTCGGCGATCTGCGCGCCTTCGGCCAGCTTGGCCGTGGCGCGCATCGACAGGTCGGACAGGCACTCCACCACCAGCATGCGCACCGGGCCATCGCCATGCAGCTGCATGACGAGCGCGCCGTTGAACTTGAGGTTGGCCGACAGCAGCGCGGCGGCAGCCATCATCTCGCCCAGCACGCGCCGCACGGGCGCGGGATAGGCGTGGCGGCTCAGCACTTCGCGCCAGGTGGCTTCCATGCGGACCAGTTCGCCGCGCACGGGGGCCGCGTCGAACAGGAACTTCTGCAGGGTGTCGGGGGTGGTCGTATCGGTCACAATAATCTGTCTGTCAATCGGTTGTAGCTGTCGCGGCGCTTGTCAGTCGATCAGTCGATCCGCTTGAGCTGTTGCTTGTACATGGCCTGGCGCGTGGCGTAGGTCTCGGCATTGCGGTACAGGTTCGCCACGTCCTGATCGGTCAGTTCGCGCACCACCTTGGCGGGCGCGCCGAGTATCAGCGAACGGTCCGGGAATACCTTGCCTTCGGTCACCACGGCACCCGCGCCGACCAGGCATTCCTTGCCAATCACCGCGCGGTTCAGCACCACGGCCTGGATGCCGATCAGCGAGCCTTCGCCGACCGTGCAGCCGTGCAGCATGGCCTGGTGGCCGATGGAGACCTTGTCGCCCAGCGTCAGCGGGCAGCCCGGGTCGACGTGCAGCACCGAGCCTTCCTGGATGTTGGTGTCCACGCCGACCACGATCGGTTCGTTATCGCCCCGGATCACGACGCCCGGCCAGGCACTGGCGCGCGACTTCATGGTCACGTTGCCGATGATGGTGGCTTCGGGGGCCACATAGGCGTCCGGGTCGATATTGGGAACGAGTTCGCCGAGCTGGTACAGCGCCATGGAGTCTCCTGCACGAAGGTAGTTATCTGGGGGTTGCCGCCGGCCTTTAAAGAGCCAGGGGAATGGCCGCGTCCGGCCTTGTGCCGGCACGCCGCATGAACGGCCGGGGGTGACCGGCGTGGCTCTACAATGGCGGCAGACCGGATTTTACGCCTATGCCAGAGATTTCACCCGCCGCCCGACTGCCTGACCCCGCACAAACGCTGCGCCGGCGGGCACTCGGCGTGCTCTGCCGGACCGATGCGCACGACAAGGCCAATGCCGCCCGCGCGCTGTTCCGGGACTTCACTCAGGCCGATGCCGCTCGGCTTGGGGCGGAAGATCACATCACCGCCGACGCGACGCTCGGCATTCCGGGCCGCCCGCCGCGACCGGAACTGGTGCCCCCGCAACAGGTCCAGCGCCGCCGCTCGCTGCATACCGACGAAGGGCGCGCCGCCATGATCCACGCGCTGTGCCACATCGAATTCAACGCCATCAACCTGGCGCTCGATGCGGTCTGGCGCTTTCCCGGCATGCCGGCCGACTACTACCGCGACTGGTTGCGCGTGGCGGACGAAGAGGCGCTGCATTTCACCTTGCTGGCGGACCACCTCGGCACGCTGGGATTTGGCTACGGCGATTTCCCCGCCCACAACAGCCTCTGGGAGATGTGCGACCGCACCGCCGGCGACGTGCTGGCACGTATGGCGCTGGTGCCACGCACGCTCGAGGCGCGCGGGCTCGATGCCTCGCCGCCGGTGCGCGCCAAGCTGGCCGGGGTGGGCGACCACGCGGCCGCCGCCATCATCGACATCATCCTGCGCGATGAAGTCGGGCATGTGGCCATCGGCAACCACTGGTACCGATGGCTGTGCGCGCAGCGCGGGCTGGATCCCGTATCGACCTATGCCGCGCTGGCGCAGCAGCACCGGGCGCCGAAACTGCGCGGTCCGTTCAACCTCGATGCGCGCCGCGCCGCGGGTTTCGACGAGGATGAGCTGGCGTGGCTGGAGGCCTCGGCGGGTTAGCCCTTGCCGGCCGCACGCTCCTGCTCCAGCAGCCTGAGCACCCGGCGCTGGACCTTCCCGGTAGTCGTCATCGGCAACTGGTCGATGAACTCGATCTTCTTGGGATACTCGTAAGGCGCGAGCTGGCCGCGCACGTGTTCCTGCAGCGCGGTCACCAGCGCAGCGTCGCTGTCGGACGAGCGCGCCACCGAAGGCGTCAGCACGATAAAGGCCTTGACCACGGCGCCTCGCTCGGTGTCCGGCGAAGGCACCACCGCGCAGTT
Organism: Cupriavidus sp. C3SS-1; assembly: GCF_057073755.1. Lineage (NCBI taxonomy): Bacteria > Pseudomonadati > Pseudomonadota > Betaproteobacteria > Burkholderiales > Burkholderiaceae > Cupriavidus > Cupriavidus sp. C3SS-1. The sequence continues at coordinate 1,217,689 of NZ_CP172699.1, forward strand.
CGACACGGCGGGATGCTTGAGCAGGCAGTTCTCGATCTCGCTCGGGCCGATGCGGTAGCCGGACGACTTGAACACATCGTCGGCCCGGCCCTGGTACCAGAGGTAGCCGTCGGCATCGATGCGGGCCAGGTCGCCGGTGCGGCACCAGCGCAAGCCGTCGCGCTCGACATATCGCGCGGCCGTGGCCGCTTCATTCTTCCAGTAGCCGAGGAAAAAGACCGGATCGGCATGGCCGTGGAGGTCCGTAGTGCAGACCGCCACCTCGCCGTCCTCGCCGGGCGCGCACGGCCGGCCTTCGTCATCGATGACCTGTACGCGATGGCCGGGGTAGGGCCGGCCCATCGAACCTGGCCGCGCCGGCCAGCCCAGGCACGCGTCGTCATGCTGGGACGTGCAGTTGCCGACGATGTAGTTGATCTCGGTCTGGCCGAACATCTCGTTGACGACCACGCCCATGGCGTCGCGGCACCAGCTAAACACGGTTTCGCCGACGGCCTCGCCGGCGCTCATCAACGCGCGCAACTTCAGCGTGTAGCGCTGCCGCGGCTCGGGACAGGCCTTCATCATCTGCTTCAACGCAGTGGGAAACAGGAAGGTGTTGGTGACGCCGTAGCGTTCCAGCAGCTCGAACGCGCGCTCGGCCGAGAACCGGCCCTGGTAGCCCACGATCGGCTTGCCAAAGTACAGCGCCGGCATCAGCGCATCCCAGAGTCCGCCGGTCCAGGCCCAGTCCGCAGGGCTCCAGAACACGTCGTCGTCCTGTGGATACCAGTTCTGCGAGCAGACAAAGCCGGGGAGGTTGCCGATCAGCGCCCGGTGCGGGATCAGCGCGCCTTTGGGAGGACCCGTGGTGCCGCTGGTGTAGATCAGCACGGCAGCTTCGTCCGCCTTGGTTTGCTCAGCGGTGAACGTCGGCGATTGCGCGGCCAGCAGGACGTCCCAGTCGTGGTCGCCTCGCCCCCGCGCATCGCCAGCGGCGATCACGGTGGCGAGTGTCAGGCATTCCGGCCGTGCCGCGAGCACGTTGTCGATCGAGGTCTCGTCGGCGATCGCCACCACGGATTCGCTATGGCCGATGCGGTAAGCCAGTGCCTCCGGCCCGAACAGCATCGACAGCGGCGTAGCGATGGCGCCGAGCTGAAAGATCGCCATATAGGCGATGGCCGTCTCGATGCGCTGCGGCATCACGACTGCGACGCGGTCGCCGCGCTGCACGCCAAGGTCGCGCAATGCCGCGCAGAGCCGGTTGGCTTCCGCCTGGAGATGCGCAAAGCTGAACGCGTCGCGACGCCCGTCTTCATGCTCGGTATAGACCGCGATGCGGTCGGCGGTGGCCGGGTCCCGTGCCCAGCGGCCACAGCACGCTTCGGCCAGGTTGAAGTGCGCGGGCACCGCCCACCGGAAGGTGTCGTAGAGCGCCTGGTAGTCATCGCGCCGGCTTGCCGGCAGGGCCGCTGCTGCCATGCTGCTGTCTCCTTGTCAGTCTCGTTATAATTCTGCGAACGATCGTTCGATTTTAGGCGGGCTTCCGCTCCGGCTCCCGGTTCCGGGCAAGGCTCGGAAAGTCCGCAACCAGGGGAGACAAATGACAATCAAGGAAACCTCGCGTTCTGAATTTATCACGTTGCGTGGACTGCGCTGCCACGTGCGCGAGTGGGGAACGCCTGGCGCGCCCAAGCTGTTCATGCTGCATGGCTGGATGGACGTGGCGGCATCGTTCCAGTTTCTGGTGGACTGCCTGGAGCGCGACTGGCACGTGATCGCGCCCGACTGGCGGGGCTTTGGCGAAAGCGACTGGCCGACGCGCTATCCGGGTACGCATTCCTACTGGTTTGCCGACTACCTTGCCGACCTGGAGGCGCTGCTCGACCACTACCAGCCCGAAGGACGGGTGGACCTGGTGGGGCATAGCATGGGCGCCAACGTGGCTTGCCTGTACGCCGGCATTCGGCCCGAGCGCGTGCGCCGGGTGGTCGATCTCGAAGGGTTTGGCATGACGCAGACGCGCCCCGAGCAGGCGCCGAAACGCTATGCGCGCTGGCTCGATGAACTGCGCGAACGGCCGGAGTTGCGCGCCTACGAAGATGTCGCCGGCGTGGCGGCGCGGCTGCAGAAGACCAATCCGCGCCTCCCGGACGATCGCGCCGCGTTCCTGGCCGAGCACTGGTCGCGCCGCAACGAAGCCGGGCAATGGGAAATCCTCGGCGATCCCGCGCACAAGCTGGTGAATCCGGTGCTGTACCGGCTCGAGGAAATCATGGCGATCTGGGCGCAGGTGAGCGCCCCGGTGCTGCACGTGGAAGCCCGCGATTCGGAAACGCTGCGCCATATCGCGCACAAGCAGTCGCTTGAGGAATTCCGCGAGCGTTTCCGCGCGTTCCGCGATTTCCGCGAGGCGGTGATCGATGATGCGGGCCACATGCTGCACCATGACCAGCCCGCCGCAGTGGCGGCGCTGATCGAGTCGTTCTGCACCTGAACGCGTAACCCTCAGGCGTGCGTGAGCTTTTCCTTGAGCGCGGCGTTGTTGCTGGTGTGCACGTGCACCAGCGACTTCTCGGGGAACGCGTAGTGATAGGCCTTGCGCAAGGCCAGCGCGGCCTCATGGAATCCGGACAGGATCAGCTTCTGCTTGTTGGCGTAGTAGGCGATGTCGCCGGCGGCGAAGATGCCGCGCCGCGAGCTTTCATAGGTGGTGGTATCCACCAGGATGCGGCCGGCGCGCATGTCCATGTCCCACTGCGCGATCGGGCCGGGCTCGGAGACTAGTCCATAGAGCGCCACCAGTTCGTCCGCGGGCAGCGTCTGGACGCCGTCGCGGCTGCGCACCTCGATCTCCGTGAGCGCGGCATCGTTGCCTTCGCCAGTCGTCTTGAGGGCGCCAAGCATGCCGACGACGAAATCCATCTCGCCGTCCGCCACGGCGGCGCGCATCTCGGCCACCGTGCCGTCGGCGGCGCGGAAGCCTTCGCGCCGGTGCAGCAGGGTGACGCGAGCCGCCACCTTGCGCAGCGCGAGCGCCCAATCCAGCGCGGAATCGCCGCCGCCTGCGACAACCACGCGCTTGCCTGCGAAGCGCGATACATCGCGCACCGCGTAGTGCACATGGCGGTCTTCCAGCGCCGGCGCCTCCGGCAGCGACACGCGCTGCGGCGCAAAGGCGCCGGCGCCGGCGCAGACCAGCACGGCGGCAACGTCGAAGCGTTTTCCGGCGTCGGTTGTCACCAGCAGGCGGGCATGGCCGTCGCCCTGAACGGGCAGCACCTCGGTCACGCTTTCGGCACGCTGGTTGAAGTGCATCGGGAAGGCAAAGGGCGCACACTGCTCCAGCAGGCGATCCACCAGGTCCTGGGCCAGGCAGCCCGGCACGGCCGGGATGTCGTAGATCGGCTTTTCGGGGTACAGCTCGGTGCATTGGCCGCCCGCGCGATCCAGGACGTCGATCAGTTCGCATTTCAGGCCGAGCACACCGGCCTGGAATGCGGCGAACAGGCCGACCGGGCCTGCGCCGACGATCAGCACGTCGGTGGTGATGGTGGTGTCGGCGGTGCCGGGCTGCGCAGTGGTGTTGTCGGTGGACATTGGCTTGGTGCGGCGGTGAATCCAAAACCCGACTATACCGCGCCACCGGCGCCACGCCGTCGACGCCAGCGTTGCTGGCAAGGGCTTTGCGCGGCGGGCATCGAGCCAGCCCGAACGCACATACGGGAGTAGAATAAGTCCATGCCCGACCCCCATACACTCAACGCAGACCTGCACTGCCATTCCACCGTGTCCGATGGCACATTGCCGCCACGCGCCGTTGCCGAACGCGCGCATGCCGGCGGTGTGCGGTTGTGGTCGCTCACGGACCATGATGAAGTCGGCGGCCAGGCCGAGGCGCGTGCCGCGGCCGAGTCCCTGGGCATGTGCTACGTCCCGGGCGTCGAGATTTCCGTGACATGGGCCGGGCAGACCGTGCATATCGTAGGCCTGCAGATCGACCCATTCTGTCCGGAACTGATCGACGGCCTTGCCGACACGCGCTCCGGCCGTGGGCGGCGGGCCCGCGATATCGGCGACGCACTGGCGAAGATCGGCATCGAAGGTGCCTATCAGGGCGCGCTGAAGCATGTCGGCAATCCGGACCTGATCTCGCGCACGCATTTCGCCCGCTGGCTCGTGGACCAGGGCTACTGTGCCACGATCAGCGACGTCTTCAGCCAGTACCTGTCCGAAGGGCGGCCTGGCTACGTGGGGCACCGCTGGGCAAACCTGTCCGAGGCCGTTGGCTGGATCCGCGCGGCTGGCGGTATCGCCGTGATGGCCCACCCGGGCCGCTACAACTACACCGACACCCAGCACGACGCGCTGTTCGACGAGTTCACGGCGCTGGGCGGCGGCGCGGTGGAAGTGGTGACCGGCAGCCATACGCCGGACCAGTACCAGCGCTACGCCACGGTGGCCCGGCACTACGGCTTGCTGGCATCGCGCGGCTCTGATTTCCACGGCCCCGGTGAAGGGCGCGTGGAACTAGGCACGCTGCCGCCCTTGCCGTCCACGGTCACGCCGGTATGGCACGACTGGTAGCCGGCCCTGTCCGCCGGGCTGGCGCGGGCGAAGATGCCTGGCCGCCGGCCGCGAATCCTGTCCGAACACGCACCTGAGCCCGGCCATGTCACAGTACTTCGAGATCCACCCGCTTAACCCGCAGCCGCGACTCATCAAGCAGGCCGTGCAGATCGTCCGCCAGGGCGGCCTGATCGCGTTGCCGACCGATTCCAGCTATGCGCTGGGCTGCCAGCTTGACGACAAGGCAGCCGTGGAGCGACTGCGCCGGCTGCGCGGCATCGACGACAAGCACCACCTCACGCTGATGTGCAGCGACCTGTCCGAGCTGGGCAGCTTTGCACGCGTCGACAACCGGCAGTACCGCTGGATCAAGGGCGCCACGCCAGGGCCGTACGTCTTCATCCTCGAGGCGACCAAGGAGGTGCCGCGCCGGCTGTCGCACCCGGCCCGCAAGACCATCGGCGTGCGCGTGCCCGATCACGCCATTCCGCTCGCGTTGCTGGCCGAAGCCGGCGAACCGCTGCTGACGGCGACGCTGCAGTTGCCTGGCGACGACGAGCCGCTGAACGATCCGTCGGAGATCCGGACCCGGCTCGAAAAAATGGTGGACCTCGTCGTCGACGGTGGACCGGCGCCGGCCCAGCCCACGACGGTGATCGACCTGACCAGCGGGGAGCCGGAGCTGGTGCGCGCAGGCAGGGGCGATATCGCACGGTTCGGACTCTGAATTCCCGCCGCCGAGTGATCTGCCGGTCAGCCCGCCCGGTACAATAAGCCCCATGGATTCTTCCCTCATTCAGACCTTTGCGGTCTACGCCCTGCCAGTGCTGTTCGCGATCACGCTGCACGAGGCGTCGCACGGCTACGTGGCCAAGCACTTCGGCGATACCACGGCCTATGCGCTGGGCCGCGTCAGCCTGAACCCGGCGCGGCACATCGATCCGATCGGCACCATTGCCGTGCCGTTGCTGCTGTACCTGCTGACCAACGGACAGTTCGTGTTCGGCTATGCCAAGCCGGTACCGGTCGACTTCGGCCGGCTGCGCAATCCGCGCTGGCACGGCATGTGGGTGGCGCTGGCCGGGCCGGCCAGCAATGTGGTGCAGGCCTTCCTGTGGGCGCTGATCGCGATCGGGCTGGCGTGGGCGCACGTGTCCGAGCCGTTCGTCAGCGAAATGGCGCGCGCCGGCGTGCTGGTCAACCTGGTGGTGGCCGCATTCAACCTGTTCCCGATTCCGCCGCTGGATGGCGGCCGCGTGGTGACCGCGCTGCTGCCGCCGCGCGTGGCCTACTCGGTGTCGCGCATCGAGCCGTACGGCATTTTCGTCGTCATGGCCCTGGTCGCGGCCGGCGTGATCACCTCGGTCTGGATGCGGCCGGTGATCAACCTGCTCAGCTCGGTAGTGGAGCTGATGCTGCGGCCGATCATCATGCTGCTGCAATAGGATCGCGGTCCATGTTCGCTCACGCGCCGACCGGCGCTCCGTCTGAATGGGTCACGCGCTGGGCCCATCTCGTGCACCCGGCCGGCCGGGTGCTCGACCTTGCCTGTGGCAGTGGCCGGCATGCGCGCTGGTTTGCCGGACGCGGCCATGCCGTGGTCGGTGTCGATCGCGATGTCGAAGCGGTTGCGGCGCTTCCTGCGTCTGTTGCCGGCCGCGTGGAAGACCTCGAACAGGGCGCCTGGCCGCTCGCCGACGAGGCACCGTTCGATGCGGTCATCGTCACCAATTACCTGCACCGCCCGTTATGGCCCGCTCTTGTCGATGCGCTGGCGCCCGGCGGCGTGCTGCTGTACGAAACCTTTGCCAGCGGCAATGAGACCGTCGGCAAGCCTTCACGTCCGGATTTCCTGCTTCAACCCGGCGAATTGCTTGAAGTGGCCCGCACGCGCGGGCTGCGTGTGATCGGCTATGAGGATGGCTTTCTTGAAGTGCCCAAAACAGCGTTTGTGCAACGCCTGTGTGCCGTGCGCGAGGTGCCGGTAACGGCAGCTGGCAGCGCCCCGGCACGCTACCGGCTGCCGGCATGAAGTGACGCCTCGCCGGTCCGCGAGAATGCGGCTTCACACGTTGATACGCTTGATGTAACCGCTTGTCGGAACATCGGTCGGAGCGGCCGGCGGTTCCGGTACAATCCTGTTATTCGCATCCCGAATTCCCTAACGTTATGACACAGATTACCGGCAGCATTGTTGCCATCGTCACCCCGATGCATGAGGACGGCAGCCTGGACTATCCGGCACTGCGGGCCCTCGTCGACTGGCACGTGGCCGAGGGCACCGATGCCATCGTGATCGTTGGCACCACCGGCGAATCGCCCACCGTCACGGTGGACGAGCACTGCGAGCTGATTCGCGTGGCGGTGGAGCAGGCTGGCAAGCGGATTCCCATCATCGCCGGTACCGGCGGCAACTCGACCAATGAAGCCATCGAACTGACGGCCTTTGCCAAGAAGGTCGGTGCCGATGCCTCGCTGCAGGTCGTGCCGTACTACAACAAGCCGACCCAGGAAGGCATGTACCGGCATTTCCGCACCATCGCCGAGGCGGTCGACCTGCCCGTGATGCTGTACAACGTGCCGGGCCGCACCGTTGCGGACATGAACAACGACACCATCCTGCGCCTGGCGCAGGTGCCTGGCATCGTCGGGGTGAAGGAAGCGACCGGCAACATCGATCGCGCCGCGCAGCTGATCAAGGACGCGCCCGAAGGCTTTGCGATCTACAGCGGCGACGATCCGACCGCCGTGGCGCTGATCCTGCTGGGCGGCCAGGGCAATATCTCGGTCACGGCCAATGTGGCGCCGCGCAAGATGCATGAGATGTGCGCGGCCGCGCTCAAGGGCGACGCCGTCACCGCGCGCCGCCTGCACATGGAGCTGATCGAGCTGAACAAGGCCATGTTCATCGAGGCCAACCCGATCCCGGTCAAGTGGGCCCTGCAGCAGATGGGCAAGATGGAAGGCGGCATTCGCCTCCCGCTCACGCCGCTGTCCGAGTCCAACCACGAGACCGTGCGCAAGGCACTGGCCGCCACCGGCCTGCTGGGCTGATTTCCGGCGCACCCGTGCCGCTCTATCAACTAGGATTGCGTGTCAATGAAACTCAAGCTTAACCGCCGTGGCGCGATGCAAGTCCGCCGCGCCGCACTGGTTGTGCCCGTGCTTGCCGCAGGCGTCATTACGGGCTGCAGCAGCATCAACGATGCCATGCAGCCGGACAAGATCGACTACAAGTCGTCGGCCTCCAAGCGGACCCCGTCGCTCGATATCCCGCCGGACCTGACCAAGCTGGACGGCGATCGCCGCTACTCGGTGCCCGACCAGAACGGCACGTCGACGCTGTCGAACTACAGCCAGTCGACCAAGACCCGCGAAGCCTCGCCGACCGAAAATGTCCTGCCTTCGGCGCAGGGCGTGCGCATGGAGCGTGATGGCAACCAGCGCTGGCTGGTGATCAGCAACGGCATGCGTGCCGATCAGCTGTGGCAGTCGCTGCGTGGCTTCTGGCAGGAAAGCGGTTTCCTGCTGGTCCAGGATTCGCCTGAAACCGGCATCATGGAAACCGACTGGGCGGAAAACCGCGCCAAGATTCCGCAGGACATTATCCGCAATACCATCGGCAAGGTGTTCGACGGCCTGTACTCGACGTCGGAGCGCGACAAGTTCCGCACGCGCGTCGAGCGCGCGCAGAATGGCACGCTCGAAGTCTTCATCAGCCATCGCGGCGCGCAGGAGCAGCTGACCGGTGTCGACAAGTCGACCACGGTCTGGACGCCGCGTCCGGCTGATCCGGAGCTGGAAGCCGAATTCCTCTCGCGCCTGGCACAACGCCTGGGCGTGCAGAAGGAGCAGGCCGACCAGATGGCCAAGAACCCGACGCCGGCTGGCAACAGCGCGGCGGCCGGTGCCGCAGCGGCGGCTACCGGTGCCGCGGCAACCGCGGGCGATACGTCCTCGGCCGCAGGCAAGTCCTACCTGGCGCAAGTCAACGGCGCTCCGGCGCTGCAGTTGCCCGAGCCGTTCGACCGCGCCTGGCGCTCGGTCGGCCTGTCGCTTGATCGTGTGAACTTCACCGTGGAAGACCGCGACCGCGCGCAAGGCCTGTACTACGTGCGCTATGTCGATCCGCGGACCAGCGTCGACAGCCGCGGCTTCTTCTCCAAACTGTTCACCAAGCCTGATGATCCGAAGACCGCCAAGAAGTACCGCGTGGCGCTCAAGGGCACGGGGTCGGGCACGCTCGTGACGGTGCTCAACGAAGCTGGCCAGCCGGAAAACGGCGAAGTCGGAAAGCGCATCCTCTCGCTGCTCGACGAGCAACTCCACTGATCGTCGGCGTGCAGAGAAATCGAACGGGCCGCCCGGCCCGGTTTGCACGGCATGCAATGAGACAGGCGCAAGCATGATGCGCTTTGCCTTTCTTGGCAGCGGCAGCGAGGGCAACTCGCTGCTGGTCGAATCCCGCGAAGGAACCACCACCACCCGCATCCTGCTGGACTGCGGCTTCGGCATCCGCGAGACCGCCAGGCGCCTGGAGCGCCTGGGCGTCACGCCGGATCAGCTCGACGCCGTGCTGGTCACGCACGAGCACGGCGATCATGTCGGCTCGGCCTATGCCTTCGCGGCGCGTCATGGCCTGACGGTACACACCAGCCACGGCACATGGCTGGCGACCTGCCATTTGCGGGGCGCCAACGCGGCCGACGTGCGCGTCTGCGCTGCCGATCATGTCTTCAGCATCGGAAGCCTGCAGGTGTTGCCGTACACCGTGCCACACGATGCGCGCGAGCCCTTGCAGTTCGTGCTCTCCAACGGGGACGCGCGTCTGGGTGTGCTGACCGATATCGGCATGGAGACGCCTTATGTGACGGCGCGCCTGTCGGGCGTCGATTCGCTGGTGCTCGAATGCAACCACGACCGCGAGCTGCTGCGCAACTCGGTCTACCCGGCTTCACTGAAGCGGCGCATTGGCGGCGACTTCGGTCACCTGGCGAACGAGGTGGCGGCCAGCATTCTTGCGCAGGTTGTCCATGGCGGACTGAACCGCGTAGTCGCGGCGCATCTCAGCAAGCAGAACAATACGGTGGAGCTGGCCAGGGCCGCATTGGCATCGGCACTTGGTGCCTTGCCGGCGGATGTGCTGGTGGCGGACCAGGATTCCGGGCTGGACTGGCAATCAGTCCGCGGATGAGGTGAGGGTGATGAGTTAAGGGTGCCGCTGCGAGCGGCGCAGAAACGAAAAAACCGACCCGAAGGTCGGTTTTTTCGTTGGTGCGAACCAATTACTGCTTGGCAGCCGGGGCCGAAGCATCAGCGGCCGGAGCCGAGGCGTCAGCAGCCGGAGCCGAAGCTTCAGCAGCCGGAGCGGCCGGGGCTTCAGCAGCCGGAGCCGAAGCTTCAGCGGCGGGAGCAGCAGCAGCCGGAGCAGCGGTGTCAGCGGCCGGAGCGGCGGCTTCTTCCTTCTTGCCGCAAGCGGCGAGAGCAACAGCGGCCAGCAGCGATGCGATCAGGAGAGACTTCTTCATTGTTCGTCCTTTAACTTGTAATAACCAAAAAAACAGGCGATGAATAATTACCGGTAATTATCGCTCTTGAACTGCAAAATAGAGGCTCTCCCGGTGCCGACAAATGCAGTGGTACACAGTACTAGCCAGCCGACGATTATATCCGCGTTTTCCCGGCTTGTGTAGCGTCGAAATTTACGGGATTGCAATGTTACGCATTATTACAGTGCGGGGGGTGACAACTGCAACCAGCCCTCCAGCGTCCAGTGGTGGAATGTGTCGAGCAGGTCCGGCAGCTCGGCGCATGCCTTGATTTCCGCAGCGGTGAGCTGCCGATAATCGGCCAGCTTGTGCAACCAACGTGCCAGATCGGGCGGAGGCTCATAAGCTTCCCCGTTCAGGAAGAAATGCGTACCGTCATAGAGCGCAATCGAACCGGGGGCCAATACGACCCCGTGCGTGCGTGCGAGCTTTGCGTACTGGCGCATCGGGATATCGGGCACTTCCGCGAACTCGACCGTCGGCTTGGGTTCGGACAGGTAGGTGCCGATGAATTCCGACACCATCGCGCTGTTCCATTGCAGGGCCTTCAGACGCTGCGCGACAGCCTTAGCCATGCCCGCGGGCAATTGGGCGGGATGCTTTGCCGCGCGTTCGCCGGCGTCCGCATAGCGGCCGCCCAGGTCTTCGTTGTCTTCCACCGTTTCGGAAAGCCACGCCAGGAAATGGCCTGCGAGTTCGCGATAGGCGGGGGCGCGGAAGCCGATCGAGCAGGTCATGCATTCGCCCTCGGCAATGCCATCGTGGGCGTACTGCGGCGGCAGGTACAGCATGTCGCCGGGTTCCAGCACCCATTCCTCTTCGGCGCTGAAGTCCGCCAGGATTTTCAGCGGGAGGTTGGGCAGCAGGTCAAGCTTGGTCTGCGACGAGATGCGCCAGCGGCGCCGGCCCGAAACCTGCAAGAGGAACACGTCATACGAGTCAAAGTGGGGACCCACGCCGCCGCCGTCGGTGGCGTAGCTGATCATCAGGTCGTCCAGCCGGGCGTCAGGCACGAACCGGAACTGGCCCATCAGGTCCGCCGCGGCCGTGTCGTGGAGGTTGACACCCTGCACCAGCAGGGTCCACTGTTTCGCCTTGAGGGATGGCAGGTTTTCTGCGGCAAAGGGACCTTGTTCGAGCTTCCATCTGTTGCGAAAGTGCGTCACCAGGCGCGATTCGACTTCGGTCCTGTCCGCCAGTGACAAAAGCGCTTCGCGCGACACAGGTGGCACGATTCCAGGGAACGCCTGTCGAATCAAAAGTGGCTTGCGTTGCCAGATATCACGCATGAATGCAGCGGGCGTCATGCCACCGAGAAGGCCGAGCGGTGCATCAGGATCGACGGGGCCAGGTGGCAGGGCGTGCGCGTATAATGCGGAATCGTTCATGGAGTCAAGAATTGAAAATCGCTAAGAACACGGTGGTGTCCGTGATGTACAAGCTGTCGGATGCGCAAGGCAATCTGATCGAGGAATCGGATGAGGCCATGGTCTACTTGCACGGCGGCTATGATGGCACGTTCCCCAAGATCGAGGAAGCACTCGACGGCCACGACAGTGGCTTCGAAACCCAGTTGCAGCTGGAACCCGAAGACGCGTTCGGCGACTATGACGCCGACCTCGTCAAGGTCGAGCCGCGCGACCGTTTCCCCGAGCCGCTCGAAGTCGGCATGCAGTTCGAAGGCATGCCCGAAGATGGCGATGAAGAAGACTCCGTCATCTACACCGTGACTGACGTGGCCGAAGACAAGGTAGTGCTCGACGGCAACCATCCGCTGGCCGGCATGGCGCTGCGTTTCTGGCTGAAGGTGTCGGAAGTGCGTGAAGCCACGGCCGAGGAAGTCGAGCACGGCCACGCGCACGGGGCCTCGGGTGTCGAGGTGGTCGACGAAGATGACGACGACACGCCGCACACGCTGCACTGACGCTTAGCCGTCTTGATCTCAGCAAAAGAGCCGGATCTTCCGGCTCTTTTGCGTTTCAGCGGCTACCGCTAGTTGCTGACCCCGTCCTTCAGCACCACCGTGAATGGCGACGATGCCTGGGGCGTCACGATCAGCTCGGTCCATTGCGCAGCCGAGCCGGGCGGCAATGCGACACGCGTGAAGTTCGGCATTGGCTTGCCTGCCGCATCGCGCAGCGGCTTGTCGATGTGGAAGCCATTGCTGCCGGCATGAACGAGCAGCACCGGTCCGCGATAGCGCGCGGCGAGTTCGCGCAATTGCCGTTTGAACTCCAGGTAGCCGTCGCGTGGACGGCGGCGCATGAAGCCGTCCAGCAGCGTCGGCTTGCCGCGTTTTTCCCAGCCGTTGCCGAACTGCGGGTCGGCATGCGCGATGATGACGATGCCGGCCATGCCGCGTTGCTGTGCGAGCGAGAACGCGCGTGCGAGCCACTGGTGGTTGGCTTCCCTCCTGTCTTCGAATTCGCCGTTGCGCCCGCCTTCGTTGCGGTAGTGGTTATTGTCGCCGGGAAGGTTCAGCCCGACCAGCAGGACGTTGTCAATGCTGAGCCGCACGTTTTCGCGGAAACTGCGGAACATGGCCTGGTCCGACTGCCGCACCACGGCGCGTGGATGCTTGCCGAGCGTGGCATCTTCGGGGAAGAACAGTTCGCGCAGGCGGTTGAGCCGTTCCACGGCATCGAAGTTGCCATTGACCGGCTGGTGGCATTCCGCCCAGTCGGTTTCGCCGGGTACATACACCAGCGGCAGCGGCGACTGGTCGAGCAGGTGTTGCCTGGCCTGCAGCACCGAATCGCCGCAAGATTCCGTATCACCCTTGATGCCGCCCGCGTGGACCACCAGGTCGAGCTTGCGCTCGGCCAGCAGGTCCAGCAGGGCGGTGACGCGCTCTTCGGCGGCCGGCCATTGCGGCAGGTCCGACAGCAATGCGATGCGGATGGTCGCGGGCGGGGGCGCGGGCCTGGCCGCGCGGCGCGCCGGTTGCGCGGCGGACACCGACATCGCCGCCAGCAAAGGCAGCAAGGCGGCAAGCAGGAAAGACCGGCCGCGAGGCCGGCTGCCCGAAGCGTTCATGCGGCGTCGACAGCCTCTTCCGCCAGCAGCTTGAGCCGGTAGAGCGCGTCCAGGGCAGCCCGTGGCGTTAGGCTGTCCGGATCGAGGTCTGCGAGTGCGTCCAGCACGGCGGCTCGCTCCGGTGCCAGCGTGCCAGCGCGCACTGCGCTTGCAGCCTCGGCGTAGTCGTCCTCATCGTCGAGATCCGGGGTCGGCGGCGGCGCAAACAGGTCCAGTTGCGGCGTGGGCGTAGCTTCGGCAGATTGCTGCTCGAGCCACGCCAGGTGCTTGCGCGCCGCGCGGATCACGGGCTGCGGCACGCCGGCGAGTTGCGCGACCTGCAGGCCGTAGCTCTGGCTGGCCGGGCCGTCCTGCACCGCATGCAGGAAGACGATGCCGTCGCCATGTTCCACGGCCGAGAGATGCACGTTGGCCGCCTGCGGAAATTCCTGCGGCAGCTGCGTGAGCTCGAAATAGTGGGTGGCAAACAGCGTGTGGCTGCGGTTGTGCGACAGCAGGTGGCGGGCGATGGCCCATGCCAGCGCGAGTCCGTCGAAGGTCGAGGTGCCGCGGCCGATCTCGTCCATCAGCACCAGGCTGGCAGGCGTGGCGTGGTGCAGGATGCCCGCCGCCTCGGTCATTTCGACCATGAACGTGGAGCGTCCGCCCGCCAGGTCGTCCGCCGCGCCGATGCGCGTGAAGATCCGGTCCACCGGGCCGATCACGGCACGCCGCGCCGGCACGTAGGCACCCACGCAGGCGAGCAGTACGATCAGCGCGGTCTGGCGCATGAAGGTTGACTTGCCGCCCATGTTCGGACCGGTGATCAGCAGGAGCTTGCGCGCCTCGTTGAGCTGGCAGTCGTTGGCGATAAAGGGTACCGATTCGGCGGCGAGCTGGCCTTCCACGACCGGGTGGCGACCCTGCACGATATCTATCACGTTTTCGGAAACGCGCTCGGGGCAGGACCAGTCCAGCGTCTGGGCGCGCTCGGCCAGGGCCGCAAGGACATCGAGCCGGGCCAGCGCGCCGGCCACGCGCTGCAGTTCGCCGATATGCGGCAGCAGCGCCTGGAGCAGGCCGTCATAGAGCAGCTTTTCGCGTGCCAGCGCACGGTCCTGTGCCGACAGCGCCTTGTCCTCGAAGGCCTTCAGCTCGGGCGTGATGTAGCGCTCGGCATTCTTCAGCGTCTGCCGGCGGCGGTAGTCGTCCGGCACCTTGTCGGCCTGGCCGTTGGTGACTTCGATGTAGAAGCCATGCACGCGGTTGTATTCCACGCGCAGGTTGGCGATGCCCGTGCGCGAACGCTCGCGGGCTTCCAGGTCGACCAGGAACTGGCCGCAGTTTTCCGAGATATCGCGCAACTCGTCCAGTTCGGCGTCGTAGCCGCGCGCGATCACGCCGCCGTCGCGGATGACCGTGGCGGGCTCGTCGGCGACCCCGGCGACGAGCAGGTCCAGGCAGGCCCGGGGCACGCCAAGTTCGGCCAGCGTTAGCGACAGCAGCGAGCTGTCGGGCTCGACGGGGAGGCAGGCACTCACGTGCGGCAGCGCGCGCAGCGTATCGCGCAGCGACGACAGGTCGCGCGGGCGCGCGTTCAGCAGCGCCAGGCGCGAAGTGATGCGCTCCACGTCGGCCAGCTTGCGCAGCCCGCTGCGCAGGTCCTCGATACCGTGGTCGATCAGTGCGCCGATGGCTTGCTGGCGCGCCCGCGGCAGAGCGGGGTCGCGCAGCGGATGATGCAGCCAGTGGCGCAGCGCACGGCTGCCCATGGTGGTGGCGCAGGTATCGAGCAGCGAGAACAGCGTGGGCGATTCACCGCCGCGCAGGGTCTCGGTCAACTCCAGGTTGCGGCGCGTGGCGGAGTCCAGTCCGACGAATTCCGATTCGCGCTCGACCTTGATTTCGCGTACATGGCGCAGTGACTGGCCTTGCGTGGTGGCCGCATAGTTCAGCAGCGCGCCAGCCGCGCCGATCGCGGCGCCAAGGCCGGCGCAGCCGAACGGTTCCAGGCTGGCCACGCCAAGCTGCTCCAGCAGGCGGCGTGTGGCGGCATCCTGGTCGAAGTGCCACTCCGGCAGGCGCGTGCGCGCACACGCAACGACCGGCAGGTCGATGCCGTCCGCATAGAGCAGTTCGGCGGGGCGGATGCGTTCGAGTTCGCGCGCCAGCTGCGCCGCTTCGCATTCCATCAGCCGCAATTCGCCGCTCGCCAGGTTGAGCCAGGCCAGGCCCGTCTTGCTGACGCCGCGGCGCGTGGTCTGCTGGTGCACGGCCATCAGGAAGGTATCGATCTTGTCGGGCAGCAGCGCGGCATCGGTCAGCGTGCCAGGCGTGACGATGCGCACTACCTTGCGCTCCACCGGCCCCTTGCTGGCGGCCGGGTCGCCGATCTGTTCGCAGATCGCCACGGATTCGCCGAGCTTGACCAGCTTGGCGAGGTACTGGTCCGCGGAGTGGAATGGAATGCCGGCCATGCGGATCGGCACCCCGTTGGAACTGCCTCGCGCGGTCAGCGTGATGTCGAGCAGCCGCGCGGCCTTTTCGGCGTCGTCGTGGAACAACTCATAGAAATCGCCCATCCGGTAGAAGAGGAGGGTATCCGGATGGTCCGCCTTGATGCGCAGGTACTGCTGCATCATGGGGGTGTGCTTCTCCGCAAGGGGTTTTGCAACTTCCTGATTCAATTCGATTTTCTCCTGCATTCCCTTGTCTGGCATGGCCGCGCGGCAACGCGGGCAACGCGTGGCGTACGGCGTTGCGGGTCGTTGCCGTCTCTTCGTCGGCATGGGGTTCCGCGGCGTGCGGATGCGGCCCGAATTGTGTTCGGGCGGCCAAAGCAGGGAGTTTACCGCAGGCGGGCTTGTGGCCGCATTGGAGGAGGTCGGGAAATCGCGGTGAGGCCCGGCATGGCAACCGCTATGCCGGGCGCGCCCATGGAAGCTGGTGGCGTCAAGGGCGCAGCGACCTTGTCAGCGGAACACCAGCACCGGGACCGCACTGTGCGTCAGTACCTTCTGTGTCTCGCTGCCGAGCAGCAGTCCGGCGATGCCGCTGCGGCCATGCGAGGCCATGAAGATGACGTCGCAGCCGAGATCCTCCGCACTGTTGATGATCCCGCGGAACGGTGCGGCCGCCGTGGAGACGTGGCCGGTGCACGGCACGCCGGCCAGTGCTGCCGCGGCCTCGATGCGCGACAGTTCCTGCCTGGCAGCCGCTTCCACGCGTTGCTTGAATACGTCCCGCTTTTCGTGGCTGGAATCGGTCGACAGGACGTAGGGATATTCTTCCACGCACATATAGGGCGTCAGCCGGGCGCCGGTCGCGCGTGCGAATTCGATGGCGGCGGAAACAGCCTTGTGCGAAAGATCAGAGCCATCAACCGGGAGCAGGACGTGCTTGAACATGGATTGCCTTTTTTATGACGGAAGAGTGAGAGGATGGAGATCAGTTTGCGATCGCCCGTCCGACTATCAGCGGGTCGGCCTGTCCGATCGCGGTGGTGTCGCGGTTGGCATAGGGAAAGCGCGACAGGATGAATCGCAACGCGTTCAGCCGCGCGCGCTTCTTGCAATCGGAGCGGATCACGGTCCACGGTGCGTCGGCCGTGTCCGTGTGGGCGAACATCGCCTCCTTGGCGCGGGTGTAGGCCTCCCACTTGTCGAGCGAGGCGATGTCGACCGGACTGAGCTTCCATTGCTTGAGCGGATGGATTTCGCGCTCCTTGAAGCGTCGCCGCTGCTCTTGCCGGCTGACGGAGAACCAGAACTTGAACAGGTGGATGCCGCTGCGGACCAGGTGGCGCTCGAATTCGGGCGCCTGCTGCAGGAAGTTCTGGTACTGCTGCGGTGTGCAGAAGCCCATCACGTGCTCGACGCCGGCGCGGTTGTACCAGGAGCGGTCGAACAGCACGATTTCGCCGGCCGAGGGCAGGTGCTGCACATAGCGCTGGAAGTACCACTGGCCGCGCTCCGACTCGGTGGGCTTCTCCAAGGCCACCACGCGCGCGCCGCGCGGATTCATGTGTTCCATGAAGCGTTTGATGGTGCCGCCCTTGCCGGCCGCGTCGCGGCCTTCAAACAGGATCACCACACGCTGGCCGGTCTCGCGCACCCAGGCCTGCAGCTTCAGGAGTTCCACCTGCAGGCGGTACTTCTGCTTCTCGTAATTGCGGCGCGACATCAGGTTCTGGTACGGATAGGCGCCTTCGCGCCAGCCGGCCGACAGTTCTTCGTCGGGGTGCCGCTTTCTGCCGGCTTGCCAGGCGCCCGGGTCGCCTTCGAGGATCAGGCTGCGCAACTGTCCGGCCTCGTCCGGCGACAGGCCATCCATCAGCGTGCGGATGGCGTCGAGCACGCCGTCGTTGTCCTGCTGGGACATGATGTCTTGCAGGCTGCTGGCCGCGAGCTGGACGGCCGCATCGACGGCATCGTTCACTTCATTGCGTTCGGCGGAGCGGGCTGTATTGGTGGGCAGCACGTCGCCGCGAGCGGCGGCGCGAACCGTGCCGGGCGAGGTGTCGTCGCGGAGGGTTCCTGCCATGTCAGACTTGCGCCTTGCGCAGGATGGCGTAGAGCTGGTCCTTGAGCTGGAGTTTTTCTTTCTTGAGGCGTTCGATCTCCAGCGGCGTGCCGTGCACGATGCCGGCTTCCATGTTGCTGATTTCGTGGTCCAGCTGATTGTGCAGGTTGAACAGCCGTGCGAAATGGGCGTCCTGCGCCTTCAGCAAGGAAATCTGGTCGCGGTACTCGGGAAACATATGGGGCCTCCTCAAACAGGTGCATCGAATCACCTATTCTGAGTAAGCCCGGGTGCGGTGGTCTTGATCTGGATCATCGTGGCCCTGACGTTGCCGGCTGGGCGCAAAAACGACAACGCCCGCCGGGTTGGCGGGCGTCTGTCGCGCAAACGAAACGGGTCAGATCGTCGCGGGCTTGGCGTTGTCCAGCGAGTACGGGGACAGCAGGCGGACCATCTGGGCAAACGCCTTCGGGTTGCCGGCCAGCACTTCGCCTTGTTCCATCTGGCGCGCTTCGCCGGCATAGTTGCCGACCAGGCCGCCCGATTCCGAGATCAGCAGCATGCCGGCGGCCATGTCCCACGGCTTCAGGCCGCTTTCGAAGAAGCCATCCAGGCGGCCGCAGGCCACGTAGGCCAGGTCCAGCGCCGCGGCACCCGGGCGGCGCAGGCCGGCGCAGCTGCGCGTCATGAGCGAGAAGATTTCCAGGTATTGTTCCACGCCTTCCATGTCGCGGAACGGGAAGCCGGTGCCGATCAGGCAGTCGGCCAGCTTGTCGCGGCGCGTCACGCGGATGCGGCGGTTGTTCAGGAATGCGCCGGCGCCCTTGGAGGCCGTGAACAGCTCGTCGCGAGTCGGGTCATAAACCACTGCCTGCGACGGCACGCCGCGATGCAGCTGGGCAATCGACACCGCGTACTGCGGAAAACCATGGATGAAGTTGGTGGTGCCGTCGAGCGGATCGATGACCCAGGTGTATTCGTGGCTGTCTTCGCCCTCGGCCCAGGACTGGCCGGACTCTTCCGCTAGAATGGCGTGTTCGGGGTAGGCCGTGCGGATGATCTCGATGATGGCCGCTTCGGCAGCCTTGTCGACCTCGGTCACGAAATCGTTGTGTTGCTTGCGCGAGACGCGCACCAGATCGACGTCGATCGACGCGCGGTTGATGATGGAACCCGCCTTGCGGGCCGCCTTGATGGCGATATTGAGCATCGGATGCATGAATCTCTCCAGGCCGGCCGGAACCTTGCGGCAGCGCGAACGGATGCGCGCGCCGAGCCCGGCAGCTGACAACACAACGAATTGTAGAAGAACGTGGGGCGTCGCCATATGTGCTGCAAGCGTCTCGCGAGCAAGCAAAATATCGGCGCCGCGCCGAAGAAGAAGCTGAATTGTATATGAACCCGGCAAACCGGACGAGCCAGGCCGACGGAACGGCCGCACCGACCACGACCGCGGACGCCATGTTCGCCCGCGTGCGCTTTGTACTGGTGGAGACCAGCCACCCGGGCAATGTGGGCTCGGTGGCGCGCGCCATCAAGACCATGGGCTTTGGCAGCCTGGTGCTGGTTTCACCACGCGAGCCGGCCGTGCGTGAACATCCCGACGCGGTGGCCATGGCCAGCGGCGCCGACGACGTGCTGGCCGGCGCCTTGATCGTCCACAGCATCGAGGCCGCGCTGGCCGGTGCCACGCAGACCGTGGCCATGACCGCGCGACAGCGCGAATTCGGCCCGCCGCGCGTGCTGCCCCGTGATGCCGCTGCGCGCGGCGCCGCCGCACTGTCCATGCGTGCCGAAGACGAGATCGCGTTCGTGTTTGGCAACGAGCGCTATGGCCTGCCCAATGAAGTCGTCGAGCGCTGCGCGGCGGTGACGCATATCCCGGCCAATCCGGCTTATACCTCGCTTAACCTGGCCCAGGCCGTGCAGCTGATCGCATACGAGATGCGCCTCGCGTTGCTGGATCGCGCATCGGGCTCGCCGGACGACAGTGGCAATATCGGCTATGCTGGTGAGCCCGCCACGGCGGAGCAGGTCGAATCGATGTTCGGACACCTGCAGCAGGGGCTGGAAGCGATCGGCTTCCTCGATCCCGGCAATCCGCGCAAGCTGATGTCGCGCCTGCGTCGTCTGCTGGCCCGTGCGGGGCTGGAGCGCGAGGAAGTGAATATCCTGCGCGGCATCGCCAAGCACATGCTCGTAGCGGTGCGAAGTGGTACCAGCAAGCCAGAGAAACCCCGGGCGGACGCACCGTCCCGGCACGAGGAGCACTGAACGGTGGCGCACAATCCGGCCCAAGTCCCGCATTTCGCCGCAGCGATGCGCCATGGCGCGCACTGTCTGGGCGACGGCCGCGCACACCTGCCCGGGCGATGTTGAACACGCGTCGAAGCCAATGACCCTGACGGCATCGGGGCAGTAAATCTCTTACACTCCCTGATCCCGTTTTCACCGGCCAATGACCATGCCGGCGACCGAGCCCGCGGCAGATGCCGTTGTGGCTGGCGCACGGCGCGGCAACACGACACGACCAAGATGTTCTCTCGCCTGAAGGAAGATATCGACACCATCATGCTGCGCGATCCCGCCGCGCGCAGCCGCCTGGAAGTCCTGACTTGCTATCCCGGCTTGCACGCCGTGGTGTTCCACCGCTTCGCTCACGCCTGCTGGCATGCCGGGTTCCATTGGCTGGGACGCTGGATTTCGCACTGGTCGCGCTTTCTCACCGGCATCGAGATTCACCCCGCGGTCAAGCTCGGCCGGCGCGTCTTCATCGACCACGGCATGGGCGTAGTGATCGGCGAAACCGCGGAGATCGGCGACGACTGCACGATCTACCAGGGCGTGACCCTGGGCGGCACATCGTTGTACAAGGGACAGAAGCGCCATCCGACGCTGGGCGCCAATGTCGTGGTCAGCGCCGGTGCCAAGGTGCTCGGCGGGTTCGAGGTGGGCGATGGCGCGCGTGTCGGTTCCAATGCCGTCGTGCTCAAGCCAGTGCCGCCCGGCGCGACCGCCGTGGGCGTGCCGGCCCGCATCATCCTGGCCGATGCGCCGTCATCGCAGCAAGGCGCGAAGCAGGAGTTCTCCGCGTATGGCATCACGCCCAATGCGGATGATCCGGTCTCGCTCGCGCTCAAGGGCCTGATCGACAATGCGGCCAAGCAGAACGATCGCATCGAGGCCGTGCTGGCCGCGCTTGATCGCCTGGGAGAGCATCTGGAGAACACACCGAACGATCGCTTCGATGCGAGCGAACTTCGCAGGTTGATGAAGTAAGCGAAGAATCGGGAAGACGGGAAGACGGGAAGACGGGAAGACGAAGAGGGGCAGCCGGGGCTGCCCCTTATGCCGTCTGCGGGAGCAGATGAAAGCCGCCGTCGTCCAGTTGCAGCACCGCGGCGCGTGGGTGGCTGCCATCGAGATCCCAGTCGGTCAGCACCCAGCGCACGCCCGAGACGTCCTGGTGCCGCGCGGGGCGGTGCGTGTGGCCATGCACGAGCAGCCGTGCGTTGCAGGCTTCCAGCAGTGCCGTGACCGCGGCCGGCGTCGCATCGCCGTACACGACCTGGGTCGGCAGGCCCTGCTGGCGCTGGCGCAGGCGTCCAGCCTCGCTGTCGGCGCGCAGGCGCCGCGCCACGGCCAGCCGTGCCGACTGCGGCAGGGCCAGGAACAGGCGCTGCACCCAGGGCTTGCGGGTCCAGCGTCGAAAGCGGTTGTAGCGCTCGTCATCGGTGCACAGCATGTCGCCGTGGCTCAGCACGACGCGCTGGCCGGCGCAGAGAATGACGGAGGGGTCGGGCAGCAAGGTGACGCCCGCTGCGTCGGCAAAGCGCTTGCCCAGCAGGAAGTCGCGGTTGCCGTGCATCAGGTAGACCGGCACGCCGCGCCTGGCCAGCGTGCGCAGCGCCATCGCCACGTGTGTGGCAAACGGCGTGCTGGTCTCTTCGTCACCGACCCAGAACTCGAAGAAGTCGCCCAGGATAAAAAGGGTGCGAGCCTCCTGGGCGGCGCGCTCCAGCACGCGCTCGAACGCGGCCAGCGTGCGGGGCATGCCCGGCGTCAGGTGCAGGTCGGAAATGAACCACGCCGGCGCCTGTACCTCGAGGGAACCGGCCACCGGCGTGGTGAGGATTGCGGTCATGCGCGCGGCCTGAAGGGTATGGTTGCCGGCAGGAGAGGTTGCATGAAGCCGCAATCGTGAGGCATGGTGCGCGTGCTTACTCGACGACCACGGCTTTTTCGATCACGACGTCTTCCAGCGGCACGTCCTGGTGGAAGCCCGAGCTGCCGGTGCGCACGCCCTTGATCTTCTCGACCACGTCGGTGCCGTCAACGACCTTGCCGAACACGGCATAGCCGAAGCCCTGCGGCGTCGGCGAGCTGAAGTTCAGGAAGTCGTTGTCGACCACGTTGATGAAGAACTGGGCGGTGGCCGAGTGCGGCGCATTGGTGCGTGCCATGGCCACGGTGTACTTGTCGTTCTTCAGGCCGTTGCCGGCTTCGTTCTCGATCGGCGCGTCGGTGCCCTTTTGCTTCATGCCGGGTTCGAAGCCGCCGCCCTGGATCATGAAGTTCTTGATCACGCGGTGGAAGACGGTGTTGTCATAGTGGCCCTTGCGGACATACGACAGGAAGTTCTCGACCGACTTCGGAGCCTTCTCGGCGTCGAGTTCGATAGTGATGACACCTTGGTTGGTGTGAAGCTGGACCTTGGACATGGGCTTTCCTCTGTACGGTAGTGTTTATTGGATGACGCTGGCCGATTCGATCACGATGGGCGTGGCCGGTACATTGCGCATGGGGCCGTAGGCGGTGGTCGGCGCGTTCTTGATCTTCTCGATCGTATCCATGCCGTCCACCACCTTGCCGAATACTGCGTAGCCGTTGCCGTCCGGCTGCGGGTAGTCGAGATTCGGATTATCTACCACATTGACGAAGAACTGGGCCGTGGCCGAGTTCGGGTCGCCGGTGCGTGCCATGGCCACCGTGCCGGCCTTGTTCTTCAGCCCGTTCTGGGCTTCCAGCGGGATTGGCGCGCGCGTCGGCTTCTGCTTCATCTCGCGGTCGAAGCCGCCGCCCTGCACCATGAAACCGTTGATCACGCGGTGGAAGATGGTGCCGGTGTAGAAGCCGCTCTTTACGTACTCCATGAAGTTGGCGACGGTCTTGGGCGCCGCGTCGGGATAGACCTCGACGGTGAACTTGCCCTGGCTGGTGACGAACTGCACACGTTCGGCCTTCTGTGTCTGCTGCGCCATTGACGGCAGGGCGGACAGGGCCAGTGCGGCGGCGCTCAGGCCGGCCAGGAGGATGCGGCGGGAACGGATCATGACTGCGGCTCCGGTAGTCTTGAGGATTGCGCCGGGCATTGGCGTCCCGGCGACGGAACAGAAAGTGAATGGTGGCGCGATCAGCGAGCGGCCGGAGCGCTCGCGGGCGCGTGGATCACGGCCGGAGACGCCGGGCTTGCCGCGTTTGCGGCCGGCCGCAACTGACGCAGCGCCGTGCCGGCGCGCGCGTCGCCGGGGTTGCGGCGCAGGGCCTCGGCATAGGCCTGTTCGGCCAGGCGGCGGTAGACGTCGCCCAGGTTCGTATAGCCGATCGCAAAAGCCGGTTTGACTTCGGTGGCGAGCAGCAACTCCGCTTCCGCGCGCTTCAGGTCGCCGCGCTTCGCGTAGAGCAACGCCAGGTTGTTGTGCGGCTCGGGCAGTTCGGGAAAGTCCTGCGCCATTTCGGCGAAGGCCTGGATCGCCTCGTCCTCGCGGCCTGCCTGCGCCATGGACCAGGCACGCTCGAACCGGGCCTGCGCATTGCGCGGGTTGGCGGCCAGCACGCGGTCGTAGCCGGAAATGGCTTCGTCGTAGCGCTTGCTGGCGGCGGCGCGTTCGGCCTTGTCCATGCCGGGATCGGCCGAGCGCGGGCCCGATGGCGGCGCGGTAGGGGCGGCCAGCGACAGCGGGCCGTTCTGCGCATGGGCGGCCCCCGCCAGCGCGGCAAGGACGGCCAGTGCAGTCATGGCGCGGCGCGCTGGGGCGAGGCGCTCGGTGGGCAGGGTCAGGCTCATTGAAGGAGGGTCCGTTATACTCCGCGGCATTCTAGCAAAGCGGCACCGCTGGCACGAAGCACGTGCATGCGGGCGCACCGGGGCGGCGCCGGCGGCTGCGTCCGCGGTGCGTGGCGGCATGGCGCTTCCGGTAAGATACGGGGCTCCGGTGTTTGCGCGTGCACCATCGCGCCGGCCCCGATGACGCAGTCCAAGGGCCGGACGAAAGCGTGCCGGCAGGCACCCCACATCACACTCATTGCTTCATGCAGCTTCTGAACATCTACAACACGCTCGCGCGTGAAAAACAGCCATTCGTGCCCATCGAACCCGGCAAGGTCCGCATGTATGTCTGCGGCATGACCGTGTACGACTACTGTCACGTCGGCCACGCGCGCGTGATGGTGGTGTTCGACATGGTGCACCGCTGGCTGCGCGCGGCGGGCTACGAGGTGACTTTCGTCCAGAACATCACGGATATCGACGACAAGATCATCCGCCGGGCGGCCGAGAACGGCGAGACGATCGGCCAGCTGACGACGCGTTTTATCCAGTACATGCACGAGGATGCCGACGCACTGGGCATTGTCCGCCCGGACCATGAGCCGCGTGCGACGGACTATGTGCCGCAAATGCTCGACCTGATCGGCAAGCTCGAAGCGAAAGGCCTTGCCTATCAGGCGGCCGATGGCGACGTGAACTATTCGGTGCGCAAGTTCGATGGCTACGGCAAGCTGTCCGGCAAGTCGCTGGAAGACCTGCGCGCCGGCGAACGCGTGACGGCCAACGATGCCAAGCAGGATCCGCTGGACTTCGTGCTGTGGAAATCGGCCAAGGCCAGCGAGCCACCCGAGAGCAAGTGGGACTCGCGGTGGGGCATGGGCCGCCCGGGCTGGCATATCGAATGCTCGGCCATGGCCTGCACGCTGCTGGGCGAGCATTTCGATATCCACGGCGGCGGCGCCGACCTGCAGTTCCCGCACCACGAGAACGAGATCGCCCAGTCCGAAGGCGCGAGCGGCAAGCCGTTCGTCAACGTGTGGATGCACAACGGCTTCGTGCGCGTGAATGACGAGAAGATGTCGAAATCGCTCGGCAACTTCTTCACCATCCGCGAGGTGCTGAAAGAGTACGACCCGGAAGTCGTGCGTTTCTTCATCCTGCGTGCCCACTACCGCAGCCCGCTAAACTACAGCGATGCCCATCTGGACGACGCCCGCCACGCGCTGACCCGCCTTTACACGGCGCTCAAGGACACCCAGCCCGGCGGCTATGCCGTGGACTGGGACGAGCCGCACGCGAAGCGCTTTGCCGAGGCCATGGGCGATGACTTCAACACGCCGATCGCCGTGTCGGTGCTGTTCGACCTGGCCAGCGAGATCAACCGGACCGGCTCCTCCGTGGCGGCCCGCCAGCTCAAGGGACTGGCCGGCACGCTTGGCCTGCTCGAGCGTGACCCGCACACCTTCCTGCAGCGCGGCAATCAGGCCGACGGCCCCGCGCCCGACGAGATCGAGGCACTGATCGCTGCGCGCAAGGCCGCAAAGGTCGGACGCGACTTCGCCGAAGCCGACCGCATCCGCGCGGAACTGCTCGCCGCGGGCATCGTGCTGGAAGACAAGCCGGGCGGTGCGACCGAATGGAGGCGTGCTTGAACGCTGCCGCGCGCAAGCCCGCCACGCCGGCCAGGACCGCCACTTCCCGTGCCGCCAAGGGCAGCACGAAGGAGGGCAAGGTCGTGCTGCCGGAGGCGGAGGCGTTGCCGTTGCCGGTCGAGACCGTCGTCGATGCCGTGCGCCCGGCGTACTGGGATGAGGCCTGTGCCGACCTGATGAAGCGCGACCGCATCCTGCGCAAGATGATCCCGACGTACGGCCCGGCGCACCTGGTGTCGCGCGGCGATCCGTTCATCACGCTGGCGCGCTCGGTGGTAGGTCAGCAGATTTCCGTCAAGGCGGCGCAATCGGTCTGGGAGCGGCTGGTCGCCGCCTGTCCGAAGCTGACGCCCGCGCAGTTCCTGCGTGCCGGGCCGGAAAAGCTGGCCGCATGCGGGCTGTCGCGCCGCAAGGCCGAATACATTACCGACCTGGCGGACCACTTCAAGGCTGGCCGCGTCCACGTGAGCGAATGGGCGGTGATGGACGACGAAGCCGTCATTGCAGAGCTGACCCAGATTCGCGGCATCGGCCGCTGGACGTCCGAGATGTTCCTGATGTTCAATCTGATGCGGCCCAACGTGCTGCCCCTCGATGACGTCGGGCTGATCAACGCCATCTCGGCCAATTACTTCAGCGGCGAGCCGGTGACCCGTAGCGAGGCGCGTGAAGTCGCGGCAAACTGGGAACCCTGGCGGACGGTGGCTACCTGGTACATGTGGCGTAGCCTCGACCCGCTGCCGGTGACGTATTAGGCATAGCTGTAAGAAAAAGTAGCTGCAGGTGCAGTAAAGGCTATCTGCCCGGTGCAAAGATAGCGGCTAAATTCCGGTAGAATGCGCCCCTTCACAGACAGGTACGTGTGATTTTATGAAAACCACCTTCCTGGATTTTGAGCAGCCCATTGCCGAACTCGAGGCAAAGATCGAAGAACTGCGCTTTGTGCAGGACGATTCGGCTGTCGATATTTCCGAAGAGATTTCGCGGCTGGCCGGCAAGAGCCAGCAGCTCACCAAGGACATCTACGCCAACCTGACTCCATGGCAGGTTGCGCAGATCGCCCGCCATCCGCAGCGCCCGTACACGCTCGACTACGTGCGTGAGATCTTCACCGATTTCCACGAGCTGCATGGCGACCGCACCTTTGCCGACGATCTTTCCATCGTTGGCGGCCTGGCCCGCTTCAATGGCCAGGCGTGCATGGTCATCGGCCACCAGAAGGGGCGTGACACGAAAGAGCGCGCGCTGCGCAATTTCGGCATGCCCAAGCCGGAGGGTTATCGCAAGGCCAAGCGCCTGATGGAGCTGGCCGACAAGTTCGGCCTGCCGATTTTCACGTTCGTGGACACGCCTGGCGCGTTCCCGGGCATTGACGCGGAAGAGCGCGGTCAGTCCGAAGCGATCGGCCATAATCTCTACGTCATGGCCGGCCTGAAGGTGCCCCTGATCGCCACGATCATCGGCGAAGGCGGTTCGGGCGGTGCGCTGGCCATTGCCGTCGGCGATGTCGTGCAGATGCTGCAGTTCGCGACCTACGCGGTGATCTCGCCGGAAGGCTGCGCCTCGATCCTGTGGAAGACGGCAGAGAAGGCGCCGGAAGCCGCGGAAGCCCTGGGCCTGACCGCCCACCGCCTGAAGGCGCTGGGCCTGATCGACAAGATCGTCAGCGAGCCGCTGGGCGGCGCGCACCGCGATGTCAAGGGCATGGCCGCCATGCTCAAGCGTTCGCTGGCCGAATCGCTGCGCCAGTTCCAGGGCGTGAGCGTGAAGGAGCTGCAAGCGCGCCGCTACGAACGCCTGCTCGCCTATGGCAAGTTCAAGGAAACCGGCGTCCAGGACTGACCTGTCCGACCGCCTGACCGACAAGGTCGCACAGGCCCTTCAGGCCAGTGCGGCCTTTGTTGTTTCTGGTGGCGCGGCGTCCGGTCCTGCCGAAATGGTGGTGGCCGTGGCGTTGTCGGGCGGCCGCGATTCGGTGGCGCTGCTCCATGCGGCGCGGGCCGCAGTGTCCGCATGGAGCCTCCCGGCCCGTGTGGTGGCCTTGCACGTGCATCACGGCCTGCAGTCGCAGGCGGACGACTGGGATAACTTCTGCGCGCAGCTGTGCGCGAACTGGCAACTGGGCTATTTCGTTCGGCGTGTCTCGGTACAGGCGGGCACGGGCGAGGGCATCGAGGCCGCCGCGCGCCGCGCGCGCTACCAGGCGCTCGGCGAGATGTGCCGCGCCAGCGGTGCGGGGCTGCTGCTGTTTGCCCATCATCTCGACGACCAGGTCGAGACCGTACTGCTGCGGCTGTTTCGCGGTGCGGGCGTGGCGGGTATGGCCGGCATGCCCGCCATGCGGCGACTGGACGAAGACGCTGACATCGTATTGCTGCGGCCATGGCTGGACGTGCCGCGCGCCGACATCGATGGCTATTGTGCCGCGCACGAACTGGCGTGGATCGACGATCCATCCAACGGCAGCACGCGCTATGCGCGCAACGCGCTGCGGGCGCAATTGCCGCAGCTGGAGCAGGCATTCCCCGGGCTGCGCGCGAACGTCGCGCAGGCCGCCGTGCATTTTGCGCAGGCCGCCAGCATGCTCGACGACCTGGCGGGCGCCGCGCTGGCGCGCCTGGTGGTGCCAGGGCGCGATGCCGACACGCTGGCCGAGCTGGACCTGCAAGGCTTGCGCGCCTTGCCCGCTTCCCATGCCGATGCCGTGCTGCGTCTCTGGCTGCGCGATCTCGGCACCCGTGCGCCGTCGACCGCCAGGCTGGCCGCCATGCGTGGGCAATTGCTCGACCACGGTGGCGGCGAGCCGGCCATTGCGCATGATGGCCTGGTGCTGCGCAGGTTCCAGGGCAGGGTCCTGGCCTGCAGGCCCGAGCCCGGGACGCCGCCCCAGCCTCAGGCGTTCTCATGGTCTGGCGAGGCGCGGATCGTGGTGCCGGCCTGGCGCGGGGAACTGCATTTTACGCGCGACGATACCTTCGGCGTGCCCGAACGCGTGCTGTGGCAGCCCCTGCGGCTCGCCGCGCGCCACGGCGGGGAGCGCATCGTGCTTCGACCCGGCGGTCCCGCGCGTGCGCTCAAGCAGGCCTACCAGGAGGCTGGCGTGCCAAGCTGGCGGCGGAGCTGGCTGCCGCTGCTGTGGGCCGGCGACGTGCTGATCATGGCAGGGGGCCTTGGCATGCATCGCCGCTGGGGAGAAGCGCCGCACGCGCCGCGCTGGCGGGTCGAGTGGGTGCAGTCGGCCGTCGGCGGAGGCAGGGAGCAGCCCGACGCTGGCCGCCCACATCACTTTCCTTCCTGAGCGTACGCCGTTTCGCCTTGCCGGATGCGCTCGGTTCGTGTATTTTCGAAAGCTTTGCACAATCGCTGGCGTCGACAAGAAGATGGCTCTCATCGTTCACAAATACGGCGGCACTTCGATGGGTTCCACGGAACGCATCAAGAATGTCGCCAAGCGCGTTGCCAAGTGGCACCGCGCCGGTCACCGCGTAGTCGTGGTGCCTTCGGCCATGTCGGGCGAAACCAATCGCCTGCTTGGACTCGCCAAGGAGATTTCGGCCGAGCCGAATCCGCGCGAGCTGGACATGCTCGCCTCGACTGGCGAACAGGCCAGCGTCGCGCTGCTGGCCATTGCGCTGCACGGCGAGAACATCGACGCGGTCAGCTACACGGGCTGGCAGGTGCCGGTGAAGACCGATTCGTCGCACACCAAGGCGCGCATCGAATCCATCGACGACGAGCGCATCCTCGGCGACCTGGATGCCGGCCGCGTGGTGGTGATCACCGGTTTCCAGGGGATCGACGACAACGGCAACATCACGACGCTGGGCCGTGGCGGCTCGGACACCTCGGCCGTGGCCATTGCCGCCGCCATCGAGGCGGACGAATGCCTGATCTACACCGACGTGGATGGCGTGTACACGACCGATCCGCGCGTGGTCGAAGACGCCCGCCGCCTGGACAAGATCACCTTCGAGGAAATGCTGGAAATGGCCAGCCTGGGCTCCAAGGTGCTGCAGATCCGCTCGGTGGAGTTTGCAGGCAAGTACCGCGTGAAGACCCGCGTGCTGTCGTCGCTGACCGACCCGCTCATGCCGCTCGAGAACGAAATCAACTCGGGCACGCTGATCACTTTTGAGGAAGATTCCAACATGGAAGCCGCAGTCATCTCCGGCATCGCGTTTGCCCGCGATGAAGCCAAGATCACCGTTCTGGGCGTGCCGGACAAGCCGGGCATTGCGTACCAGATCCTGGGCCCGGTCGCCGACGCCAATATCGACGTCGACATGATCATCCAGAACCAGTCGGTGGACGGCAAGACCGACTTCACCTTCACCGTGCCGCGCGGCGATTACCAGCGCACGCTGACGCTGCTGACGGACAGCGTCAAGCCGCATGTGGGCGCGGCCAGCGTTTCGGGCGACCCGAAGGTGTCGAAGGTCTCGGTGGTCGGCGTGGGCATGCGCTCGCACGTCGGCGTCGCCAGCAAGATGTTCCGCACGCTGTCGGAAGAGGGCATCAACATCCAGATGATCTCCACCTCGGAAATCAAGATCTCGGTGCTGATCGACGAGAAGTACATGGAACTCGCCGTGCGCGCGCTGCACAAGGCATTCGAACTGGAACAGGCCTGATCCGTTCGTAAAGATTTTCTGGCGGTACTGATTTTTTTGTGTTGAGTTATCGATTTTTCGTTGACCAATCAGGAATGCACCGCTAGAATCTGCGCTTCGTTGTTCGGCTCCCTCGGACAACGCAAGTTTGGGAGACGTGGCCGAGAGGTCGAAGGCACTCCCCTGCTAAGGGAGCATCTGGGCCAAAACCTGGATCGAGGGTTCGAATCCCTCCGTCTCCGCCACTACATCTGTATTGGCGGCGAACCCCGGAAGATCGCGGTCTTCCGGGGTTTTGTTTTTTTGGCCTCCTTACGCCGCTGTCTGTTCCGTGTGTAACTTACACAGACGGAGACTGCCGGCGATGCACATCACACGCCGCCAAGGCGCTTACTACTTCCGCAAGAGAGTCCCTGCTGACCTCATCGCCATCTACGGCAAGCGGGAGATCATCTACAGCCTGCGCACTAAAGATCGCGCCGTAGCGGCCCGTCTCGCGCTTCGTGCTGCCGTCCAGCTTGAGGACGAGTTCAGCCTTAAGCGGGGTGAACCAGTCGCTCCACAGCAGGTTGCTGTAACGCCGGACCCGGCTGAATCTGTGAGCACGCGGGGTGGGGCAGAGAAGCCTGTGCCGAAGGCAAATAAGGTCACACTGGACTGCCTCATCCCCATCTGGCGGCGGGAGAACAACCCTACTGACAAGACGGCGGACGCGGTGGCTCGCGCAGCATCCGAAGTGGGCAACCCCGACATCCGAACAATCACACGGGTGACCGTAGCTGCCATGCGGGACATCTGGCTGGAGCGAGGTAACACCGCTGCCACCGTCACCAAGAAGGTCGGCTTCATCCGGCTGCTTCTGACAGTGGCCCGCAATCGAGGCCTCATCGAGAGCAATCCTGCCGAGGGGATGGCGTTGCCGGCGGATGCTCGTGCCGTGGAACTGCGGCAGCCGTTTTCGGTGGGGCAGGTCGAAGCTATTCTTGCGGCTACTGCGCACTACCGGGGCACCGACCCCGCGAAGTTCTGGATTCCCCGATTGGGCTATCTGACCGGGGCGCGGCTCAACGAGCTATGCCAGCTTCGCACATGTGACATCGTGACCAAGGAGGGCTTCTACGGCCTCCAGTTGACTGATCACGGCGAGTACCTGCCCGCTGTGCCCATGACGCTTAAAAACGCTGCCTCGCGCCGCTGGGTACCTCTGCACGCGTCACTAGCCCCGTTTGCTGAGTGGGTTGCTACCCTGCCGCCAGGCCCCGTCTTCGGGCTGAAGCCGAACAAGTACGGCGTGGTTTCGGACAGCTCAAGCAAGTGGTTTGGGAAGCTGCTGCGAGGATCGCTGAAGATCAAGGACTCCCGGCTGACCTTTCACTCGTTTCGGCATGGGATGGCCGACATGCTCCGTGTTGCAGGCGTGGCCGACGCGGTGCGACATGCCATCCTCGGGCACGCGGAGCAGGGCACTTCGGGGGCCTACGGGAGCGGCGACTTGCCCGCGCATTTGCTGGCCGAGGCTGTCAAGAGGCTGACTACGGCAGGATGAAGTATGGGTTGCGCTCGATGTGGGCATGGCCTTGAGGCATACTTAGCAGCAGCGCTGCAGGTAGGGTCAGGGGAGGCGCCTCCCTCCGAACGTCGCCAATCATCCGAGCCAGCAGACGCTTCGGCAGCCTAGCTTCCGGCCCAATAACTTGAGTAGGCACCCATGAGTAATGCCGGAACGCCGCTGATAAGTATCTTCAAATGCGCTCGGCCTTTTCTGTTCGAGACCGGCATCGATGAGTACCCTTACTGCGTCAACGGTACCGCATTCATTGTGCGGTTTCGCGGCCGCCATTTCATAGTTAGCGCGGCCCATCTTCTGAGCGGATTCGAAGCGCACCAAGCCCGCTTTCAATACCACCCCAGCGCGTCAGACTTCGTTGTCTGGAAAGCCGTGCACAGGCTGCGCGGCTTTGATCAAG
Source organism: Cupriavidus sp. C3SS-1 (assembly GCF_057073755.1). Classification (NCBI taxonomy): domain Bacteria; kingdom Pseudomonadati; phylum Pseudomonadota; class Betaproteobacteria; order Burkholderiales; family Burkholderiaceae; genus Cupriavidus; species Cupriavidus sp. C3SS-1. The sequence goes on from NZ_CP172699.1 coordinate 1,249,603, forward strand.
ATGACACCAACCAGTATGACCTGATTGTCTTTGCAGTTGATGAGGCAGTTCTAGATCGCACCATGTTCAATGGCTACGAGCCGTACGACTTGCAGGCGTTTGACGCCCTCACGATCTACAGCCCCAGTTCCAACTACGCCTTTCGTGGATTCCCAACGCACCTACGCACACCCGACTACGAGCTTCGGCACATTGAGACGCAATCTGTGGTCGGAGATGGAAGCTATGAGGGGCCAACCTCTCGAAAGAGTTTGCACCGGCTACGCGTAAATCTGCCTTCGGGCATCGGTGATTTTGATGGCCTCAGCGGGTCTCCCTTGTTCCAAATCAATCACGATGGCAGCCGTTACAGCAATGTTGCATTCGCGGGCATGGCGGTTCTCGGAACAGCAACGGCTGGCACGCTGGAGTTCTTGGAGCACAGGAGAATCATCGAGGTTCTCACGTTGATTACAGATGGCTTGACGGCCCCCTCGCGTGCTCGGTAGGCCAGGGGCACAGTTTGACTGCGACGGGCTGTCTACTTGTCGTTCTGCATACATCAGCCGGCCGGGCGGCACGCGCTGACACCACAATCTATGCTTCTGCCACCAAGTAGCTTCTAGTAAGTTCACTGAGTGTCAGCAGCGGTGCCCTGTCAATCGCGATTTCCGTCAGCTTATCGATCGCAAGAGCGAGCGGTGAACTCGATTCAATGTGGGCAAGCCACTTGTCCGGGTAGTAGCGAGCGAAGGTTCCCGCGATGTGCAGGCCAACATAGAGTAAGCCGAACTCATTCAGGTGCTCACGTCTGGTTGAGAACCACACTTCGTTGGTGCTGGTACTGATGGACCATGGTAGCGATCCTGGTGCGTCCGGCCCCCAGGGAAACTGGAGCAGAAAGCCTGACGGGAACTCTCGTACCGCTACCCGATGCACGCCTTTTGGTGCGAACGTAATAAGGTGCGAGAAGTCGTCAAGTAGATTCGGGAGGGCTGGGTGAACGAGTAACTGGACTGTGGCGCTCTGCTGGGACGTGTCCACCTCCACGGAGCAGGAGGCCCGAACAAGATGCGTAGGACGGCCAGAGTGGGAGAGGAACTCTGCCATTTGTGGTAGGCCCACCAGTACGTCCCAAAGACTATGCCCTGCCGTCGGCAGGGCATCGGGTTCATGGTCTGCGCCTACTAGTACAACTCTGAATGAACTCACGGCGCCATTACCATCCAGCGTTGGCTGCGAATGACCGCCGCAGAGAGGACTTTCTCTACTGGATCGCCTCCACACCTCGAAAGTGCCTCGCGCTGACCCGTCCGATGCTGTCTGGGGTTTTGCTCGCAATGCGCTGGCTGCCTCATCGAGCGGAGTGGTGGTCTCCAAAGGCGACGTAAGCGTCAGTTGTAATCCGTGGCAATTATGATGTTCGCGCAGTTTTTCGAGGCGACTATCCCCGCTCTGTTTAAACAAAACCTCGCAGAGCGCGAGAGACATCATGGAGTAGTAGAGAAGCACGGGACGCGTTGCGAGGCTGACTACTTTCGCCGCCTCGAAATACTCGCTTGCCTGCATCAGACATTGACGGATCTGTATCGCTTGACGCTTTGCATTTGCTCGGTGCCGCTCGGGCAGCCCGTGCAGTCGCATAATCTCCTGCGACACTGCGTCAATGTTCTGGAAGTGTTTGAGCCGACCCCAAGCGTACTTGGCGGTGTCTGTTGACCTGAATTTGGTGCAGGATGTAATTATCATCGATGGGCTTCGGCGTGGGCGGGGCTTCGACGGTGCAGGCCGGCTTTCGCCGGCCCGCCTCATCAGGTCACGATGGTCATAAGGATCAGGGCCACCGCCCGGAGGCAAGCGGCCACATCCACCTTCACATCCACCTTCACAGTTACTTTCGCCATGTCTTTGCAGTCAGGTGAAAGCCTGTGGCCACAGGCAGTTAGCCTGGTTGAATTTGTACCCCGCCCTAGCTGGCGGCTGCGGGCCGCCTGTCTAGAATGGCGTCCCGCTCCCGCTTCCACGCTTGCCCCACGGCAGTCGTGCAGTGGGGGCGCATCCGCAGGTCAGCTTGCGCCCTTAAGGTCGTCAACGGGCATCCACCAGTTGACTCATACAGGCGCTTCACCTTTAGCAGCTTGCGAGGCCGCAACCGGGCTTCGCTTTCCCGGCGAGACAAAGCTTACCAGAAGCGATTCGTTAGCTAATTGCGACTCTGCGACTACGGGCGCGGACTAGATTGGCCTTGGGTCGTGCCTAGCTTTGAATCGCCCAAGACTGTCCCGGCCAACGCCGGGGGCACGGCGGTCCAGGCCAAGACACCGACCTTTACAACTGCGTAGGCGGTAAATACACAACCCACCCACATCATCCCGGCTGCTGCGTATCGAGCCCACCGTGGATAGGGCCGCTGGAAGCTGGGGGTGATCGTCTTTGCCGGTCCATCCTTGGAGCGCACCCCCAGCAGGAAGGGAGGTGCTGTGTGCGAAAGCAACTGCAATGCCAACACTTCGTTCTTCCCGAGGGACGCCACAGTGATTACATGCGACCCGTCTGCCAGCGTCGTTTCCGTGTATGGCGTCGGCGTGGCGAACTGAAAGTGGTCCAGCTTGGCGCGATGGACGATTTCGATGTCCTCCGCAGGCTTGCGCCCAAGGTTCTGGACAAGCAGGGTGTTCGTTTGAAGCCTGAAGGGCTGCGCCCCCTGAGCGCTGGGAGGTATCGTGAACAGGTAATTGTGGGGCGTCCACATTACTAGCTTTGATGCGGGCTCAAGTAGCTTCAGCGCGTAGCCGACGATAAGGCTACCAACTGCGGTCATTGCGTAACCGCCGAGGGACTGTGATTCCATTTCTTCTTAGTGTGGAGTTGCTGGCCCGTTGATTGTAAGGCCGCGTGCATGGGCGCATTTGAGCCCTTCGGGCCGAATTTTGATTTAGCTATTTGCGGGGACTCGCACCGCGCACGCGAGGCCGATTCCCCCCGTTAGCCACCCCAGGCGAACCGCCCGCGAAACGACGCGGGCACGCGCATGAAACGCGTAGCACCCACGCATGCATGAAACGCGTAACGCGCCTAGCCGTAGTGGGGTGGCGCGACGGGGTGGACAGTGCGGGGTTGCTTCCTTGACAAGCCTCCGAGCGCCTGCCAAATTCCATTTGTACACACATTAAACGAACGACTTGTGAGGTGAACGGGTATGACAAACGGCAAGTTCGTCACGTACTACCGGGTGAGCACGCAGAAGCAGGGGCAGTCAGGGCTGGGCATCGAGGCACAGCGCAATCTTGTCCAGGCGTATCTCAACGGCGGCGCGTGGGAGGTGTTGGGCGAGTACACCGAGGTGGAGACGGGCAAAGGGGCGGACGCGCTGGCGAAGCGGCCCAAGCTGGCGGAGGCGCTGGCCCAGTGCAAGAAGCAGGGCGCTACGCTGGTAATCGCCAAGCTGGACCGGCTGGCCCGCAACGTCCACTTCATCTCAGGTCTGCTGGAGACGGGCGTGGATTTCGTGGCGGCGGACATGCCGCAGGCGAACAAAGTCATGATCCAGATGCACGCCGTTATGAGCGAGTGGGAGCGGGACCAGATCAGCGCACGGACGAAGGCGGCCCTGGCAGCGGCCAAGGATCGCGGTGTGAAGCTGGGCACGGCAGGCGCGGCCAACCTGAAGCCCAAGCTGGAGGAACGGCAGCAACAGGCGGACGCCTTTGCCGAGAAGCTGCGCGGCGCGCTGGAGGGGATGCAAGCCCGGGGTCTGACTCGACGGCAGATGGTCGAGGAGTTGAACACGCTTGGCATTCGCACCAGCACAGGCGGGACATGGCACCTCACGCAGTTGCAGCGGACGCTGGGCCGACTGGCGGAGCGCGGATAGCTCGCCTTGAGGCTGGCAGCGCATGCGGTCCCGAGCGGGTGCGCGCACAGCCGCGCCCCACCCGTACAGACTGTTGCAAGCCCGCCAAAGCCCTGCGCTGTTACAAAAAAGACCGGCAGGGGACACTAGGGGCGGATGCCGGCAGTCGTCATGCCTGAGATTTTCCCTCACTTCCGCTGCCCGGAAACCCTTGTAGTAGAGCCGTTTTCTCTGTTTTCCCTGAATACACACAACGCCAAAACCAACAGGTTTACCTGCGTCACCTGCCTTGAAGTGTGCCCGCCGTGGGTACATCGATTGCTGTTGATGGGGATGATGGGGGACGCCTAGGATGCGGGCCTCGCGTAGACAAACGCGAACGGGCTTGGCCGCCTGGAACCAAAAGACGCACGGCCACCATGCGTGGCGCTATCATCTGTGCGCTGCCTCCGCACGCCCCTTTCAATGGCGAGCCGGGGCGGGGACACCTTCGGGTGTGCCGGCATCCTTTGGGGCCGGTCGGCCAACCCCGCCTTCGGTCCGCCGCCCGTATCTTGGCCGATGCACGGCGGACCTCCAACCATCCCAAAGGAGGCCGCACCATGTGCCACGCAGTAGCTCACACCGCCCAGCAATCCCATGCCAACGTCTACAGCCAGGGCGAGCACGACGCCGCCTATGGCCTCGGCCAGTTCGGTGTCAAGTATTGGCCCGCCGCTCGTAAGGCAATGCCTGAGGGCAGCACGCTGTGGGACTGGCGCGACCAATGCGCACGGGACTTCATCACTAGTATGAGCCCCGAGAGTCATGGCTTGCTGCCGTCCTTGCTGGCCGGGTTCTACGATGAGGCGGATGACCGCTATGGACTGAGCGAGAGGGCCGCCGAATCGCGCCGTGTCATCGCAGCAGGGGACACGGTGCTGTGCATCGACGTGGAGGATGCCGAGGAGTGGTTGACGCTTGGCAAGGCCTACCGGGTGCATGCCGTTGAGGATAGTGCGCTGGACACAGAACGCGGAGCGTGCGTGATTCTGGTCATTACAGACGATAGCGGCGACACCGAAGGCTGGCACCACACCTCGCACTTCATCGCGGTCTAAGCCTCCCACTGCGTAGGAATCATGGCGGCGCAGCGCGCCGCCGCACCTTCAAGGGCTGGCCTTCGGGCTGGCCCTTTTTGCTTGTGCGGCTACTGGAAGCAATTCAATAAGGTACGAAGTACCTATGGACTTCACCCCTGTTTTCACTGCGTACCCGGTACGCACTGCGTGCCACGCCCTCATTCCGTAATTCCACTTCGCCCCACGCCAAGGATCATACAGCGCGCCTGAGAGGCCCAGCTTTGCCGGATGACCGCCCTGAGCACGTTAGCCGAAGTTAAGGGTAGTTCGTTTTCGTCCTCTGACTTCCCTCATACAACCGCCCCTACCGGGCAAGATGATGACAGAAGTTATGCAGAACAGCATCCAGAGCACCATGCAAGCAGTACCCAGCACTGTAAGAGAGGCGGATCAGGCCGCACAGCGGGAATCCCGCCTCGCCGGTCTCGCCGCACTGGTCCGCGCTGGGCACATGACTCTTGACGGCGTGCAGGGCAGGGACCGGGACGCAGTCAGGGCAATCCTCGCTGGCGCACCCTCGGGTATGACCCCGCAGAGATTCCATGCGAGACAGAACGCGGAGCGCAGAGCGTACTGGCAGAAGCGCAGTGCCGAGGGCTTCCACGGCCACCGCATCTCTCAGGCGGACCATGACTATGTCTTCGGGACCATTCTCGGCACTGTGGACGCAGGCCAGAAGCCTGCCGTAAAGCCGCTCCTGCGGGACTACGCCCAGAAGCAGGGCTATGACCCGGCATGGGCGGATAAGGCCGTCACAAGAACCCAGCCCAAGAGGATGCAGCGGTCCCTGGAGGCAGCGCACAGCCACCCCGTCATTCAGGAACTACATGGAGAACGGATGCTGACCAGAACCCACCGCGCATGCCTGAAGAACGGCACGTACAGCACGCTGGCCGCCACGCTTTTTGCGGGGTCGCAGATCGTTCGTAAGCAGAAGGCACTGGAGGCGCATGCCTCGGTACAGGATGCCCGAATTGCTGCACTGGAAGCCCGTCTTGCACTGGCCGAGGCGCGTCTTGACATCAAGGACGCCGGTATGGACTGGAAGGAGAAAGCACGCGCCATCCTCGCGGCGGAGCCGGGTATTTCCAAGCGCGAATTGGCCCGCCGCTGCGGCGTGAGCGAAGGCTCTATCCGCAAGTACGCCGCCGAATTGGCCGCCTGACATGACCCGAGGAGAAGACAAGCGCAGCGGCTCCTCGTCTGTCTATGTGCTGCGTCGCGCTGATTGGTCAAGCGATTGAGGAGAAAGCCTATGAGCGACGTCCCGCACCACCCACTATGAAACAGGAGTAGTCACATGAATCAGCCCATCGCTGAGAAAGACCAGACTGACCTCATCAGCCGCGCCGAAGCGAAAGCGCGGGGCTTGAAGCATTTTTTCACGGGGAGGCCATGCAAGCGGGGGCATGTCTCCAAGCGCATTGCCAGCAGCGCGGCGTGCGTAGACTGCAAGCGGATGCGCGACGCCACAGACAAGTACAGGGACAAGGCAGCGCAGTATCGTGAAGTTAATCGCGGCGCCGAACGCGACCGCACCACCGTCCATCGAATCACTGTTCGCATGGGCCGCCCGCTGCCCGCTGCCTACGACAGGGAAGCCTGTGAGGCGTTCTACGCCGCATGTCCCGAGGGGATGCAGGTTGACCACGTAGTGCCACTGAACGGTGAATTTGTGTCCGGCCTGCATGTCTCATGGAACCTCCAATACATGACGCCCGAACAGAACGGCATGAAGGGTAACGCCTTCAGCCACGACGCGCAGTGCGCAGCGAACGCGAGCCGCTTTGCAGAGGCTGCGTAAGCGAGTATGGCATGTGGTGCGGGGACGGCTGTGGTATCGCCGTTGCCCGTGGCCCTCGTCCCTGCCAATGCTGCATGCGAGGGGCCGCTGCGAACGTCAAGGCAAGCGGGCAGAGCGCCTGCGCATCCGTGCGCCATCTGTATTCGATGTCCAAGTCCGCCAGATAATAGGCATAGAGCCCCTCGGCAGAGTAAGGCGCGGGCATGACAGCTTTGATGCCATCTGTGCGCCTCCAAGGCGCGTGTCACAATGCGTACCCATTTCGATTGCCCAGGTGTATCCCATGGAATGCGTAGGTTTTGACCCGGGCGGCAAGAACGCCTTTGGCTGGTGTGTCGTCTCATTCGAGGGCAAGGTGCCGGTATGTGTCGGTGGCGTGGCGAGTAGTGCCGCCGAGGCCTTTGCAGCCGCGAGCAGCGCGCTGAAGACGACGCCAGCAGCCGTTGGCATTGATGCGCCGTTGTTCTGGACTGCCGGGGAAGACCGCGCTGCGGATAGAGCCGTGCGGGCGCTTGTGCGCACAGCAGGCGGCCACAGTGGGACCGTGGGCCACGTCAATTCTCTGAAGGGCGCTTGCCTAGTCCAAGGCATCCTTACTGCGAAAATGGCTGCCGAGAACTGGCCTGCTGCGGCTATCACTGAAGCCCATCCGAAAGCGTTGCGCCTCGTCAACCAAGCTGCTCACGACTTCGGGGCGAGACCGGAATTGGCTGGCACCGGCGATCATTTGCGGGACGCCGCGCTTGCTGCATTCGCTGCCCACGCTCTTGCCACGGGGGCTACGGGTTGGCATGACCTCGCTGCGCTGGAGCGCGCCCCGTTCTTTCCTGGCGGTGCACCGGTGCGCTACTGGTTTCCAGTGAAGTAAAGCTTGCGATTGTGGGGCGAGGGGGCGTTGTTCATGTGAGAGGCAAGAGGGCCCCCGGAGAACTGCGTCTGGTCCTCGCCGGATTCCCCTCGGTCCTCCCCCGCAAAAGTGGGGTGCCCGGCAGCACATCGTGCAGCAGGCCAATGTTCTAGGGTAGATTCGCTTTGGGGCGGGTATCCCTAGCCCCGACGTGCCTTATAGAAAAGAACAAGTACGAGGTGATTCAATGGGTCGCAGGAGAAAAGAGCCGTCGCTTAGCGAGGTATTGCTGGAGGCGCCATGGTGGGTGTCGGCTGTACTTGCAGCGGGTGCCTACATTGTGTTCCGTGGTGTCTTGCCCTCTGCGTTCGCGTCGAATCCGTTCCTGACCGGCATCGCAATGATGAGCCGGTCGCTCGCTTGGATTCCCGCAGCGATGTTCGGCTTTCTTGGTCTACTGTCTTACATCCGCGAGCGACGGGGGAGCCAAGGAACGAGCACGCAGCGAAAGCCATCGACCAAGGCACAGCGTGCTCAGGCTGCACGAAGCTCTCCAGCGGCTTCCAGGCCCGCGTCAAATGCTTCGCCAGCCGACACCGTGGGGGACATGTTGAGGCAGCGAAGCGATGATTCGGCACATTCGGTAGTGAAGCCAATCCGCCCGGAAATCAATAATTGGTCCCTTGAAGCACTCAAGCTGCTGGAGTGGAAGCGATTCGAGCTGCTATGCGTCGACTACTACGAGGCGATGGGCTTCACAGTCAAGACTGTCCCGCACGGCCCGGATGGCGGAATCGATGCCACCTTGTACAAGGCAGGTCTTGATTCTCCCGTGGCCGTGGTTCAGTGCAAAGCATGGAACAAGCCGGTGAGGGTGGAGCAGGTACGGGCACTTGGCGGCGTCATGCATGAACACAAGGTGCGTCGTGGCGTCTTCTGGTCACTGTCGGGCTATGTCGGGCGACCGGTGCAGGAGTCGGCTGAGCGGGCTGGCATTCAATTACTTGACGGGCCAGCCATTGTCGAACGCATTCTCGCATTGGACCAGTACAAGCAGGCGACGCTGTTGGCGCAGGCATTCAAGGGCGACTACCGTACGCCTACCTGTGCCGCTTGCGGGGTCAAGATGGTTGAGCGGGAAAGCAAGGGCGGCGGGCCCTTTTGGGGGTGCAAGAACTATCCAGCCTGCAAGGTGAAACTTGCCCGCGCCGCCTAAACTGCCGCGCTAATCCAGCTTCGCTGCCAAGTCCTTGACTTGCAGGTGCGTGTACCGGGCCAGCATGCGCGGGTCTTTGTGGCCCGTGATCGTCGTCACTTCCATCTGGGACAAGCCCTTCTCGAATAGGCGAGAGGTTGCCTCGTGCCGCAGGTCATGGAACCGGAAGTTGTCCACCCCGGCTCGCTTCACCATGCGCGTGAAGGCCAGCTTGAAGGCGTTGATAGTGAGGCCGGGGAAGACAGGGCCGGAGTCGAGTTCTCCGGTGCAGCCGAGTTCGCGGGCAGCGACTTGTCTCAGGGACATCAATACTTCCATTGCCCGCCTAGACAAGGGGACCCCACGCGGCGTGCCATTTTTCGTCTCGACAAGCTGAATCGACCGATGCTCGAAGCTGATGCGTTCCCACTCCAGCCCGAGAATCTCGCCTCGCCGCATCGCCGTTTCCAGAGCCAAGTCCAAGATGGAGAGAATGTAGGGGTTCCGCGTCTCCTCGCCCGCACGGCGCAGGGCGCTTTCCTCCTCGGATGAGAGTCTACGCACCCGCCCTGGAGGATTCTGTGGACGACGCACGGTGATGAGAACGCTCTTGCAGAAAGCGACATCCCACTCATTAGCAGCCAGCTTGAACGCCGCGTTCAGAATGTTCAGTTCTCGATTGACTGTGCTGGGCGCAACGTCCTGAAGCCGCTGTTCCACCCATTCCTTGATGTCCCGCCGGTTCAAACTCTCAAGATGGATGCGGGCAAGAGGGTACTTGAGGATGCTGCGAGTGTGATGGGCCTCGGCTTCTGCTCCCTTCTTGCGGACGGTTTCCTCACGTAGGTTTCGGTGCAGCAGATCAGCCACGATGCCTGGCCTCTCCTTGAACTCCTCCACCAGCCTCGCATGCGCCTGCTCCCTCGCTGCCTCCAGCGAGCGAGCTTTCAGTTCTGGCTCGGTGGCGCGGAACCAAGCCTCCGCTTCTTCGCGGCTAGGGAAGGTACGCGAGACGATGGGAAGGCCGGCAAAACGAATCTTTGCTTGGAACGCAACTCTTCCGCGCTTCGAGCGGCGCTCGATAATGGTGCCCATGTACGTCATCCTTGTGAGTGGATGCACGGTACTTGGTGCTTTGAGCCCCGTTCCTCGGTGCAGATCGTGAACCCGCGCAGCGGGTGGCGGGTGGGCGGATTGTGCCCGTGCTATACGGCCTCGGGAATCAGGGAAACTGCTACACTAAAGCCTTCCACGCGGACTGCGTGGTGTAAGGGTTCGCAAGAGACGTGGCCGAGGGAGTGGCGAGTGCAACGAGCCGCAAAGCCTTGCGCAGCAAGGCATACAGGTCGAAGGCACTCCCCTGCTAAGGGAGCATCTGGGCCAAAACCTGGATCGAGGGTTCGAATCCCTCCGTCTCCGCCACTACATCTGTATTGGCGGCGAACCCCGGAAGATCGCGGTCTTCCGGGGTTTTGTTTTTTGTGGCCCCCCTTACATCGTGGCCTGTTCCGTGTGCAACTTGCACAGACCGAGACGGCCAGCGATGCGCATCACACCGCCGTGGATGCGGCAATTCACTGGGCTCACAACGGCTTATCCTTGGAAGCCGTGCGGGCGCCGGAGCGCGCGCATCCGGCCGGTTCCCTCGCCTCGCCAGGCAGCATCCAGCCTGCACCGCCGATCAGCGGCACCTCTCCCGCACAATACACCGGCACACTCCTTGCTGCCTCTGCTGTCAATGTTCCAACAGCGGAGAAACCCATGACTTCGAAGGAAAACCGCAAGCACGAAAAGCGCGGCACGGCCGTGCAAGACAACCCGGGCGCACGCACCGACCGGAAAGCGGACGAGATCCGCAGCCGCAGCGCTGATCCGGGCCAGAGCAGCTATGGCGGGTTCCGCAACGAGGACCCGCGCAAACAGCACCAGGCCAACGCGGAATCGCCGCGCAAGCGCCAGCGCTGATTGCAGCGGGACTTCCACTTGCACCGGAGAAACACGATGGAATACGAACAGCGGCGTGCCGGTCCGAAGGGCTATGTACGCCCGGACGAGCGCATTCGCGATGATATCTGTGGCCGCCTGGCCTATTCCGATCGGCTCGACGTACGTGACGTCGAGGTGACCGTGACGGCGGGCGTCGTGGCGCTCAGCGGGACCGTGCAGGATCGCTGGCAGAAGTACTGCATCGAAGAGATCGCCGACAACGTACTCGGTGTGGCGAATGTCGAAAATCGCATCCGCGTGTCCCGCCCGGACGATCCCTATGCCCGGGCGACAGCACAGGGCCTGGCCGGACAGTTGGGCAAAGCCGGCCAAACGGCGAGCCAGAACGTAGCCGGCGCCGGGCACGTGGGCGGCCTCGGCAGCAGCGGTAGCGCCACAGGATCTTCGGCTAGCAGCTATGCCGGCGGCCTGGAAACCGGACAGGGCAACGCGGGCGGTGGGGCCGATTCATATGGCGGCACGACGTCGCCCGGCAGGGGCGCTCCGGACGCCAGTACGCCGCGCTGACGCCTTGCAATACTTGCAGCGCTTCGCGTCAAAGCTGCAATCACGCATGCCCTGCGCCACATGGCGCTGCGCCGGCACATCAACCGGCGCGATGGCGTGCGGCTTGCAGGTCTTCTCCACGCGGTCCGGTATCCGGTATCCGGGCCATCGAACGGAGAGAGCTCATGAAGACAATCTGGATCCTTGTTGCGGATGAGGGGATTGCAAGGGTGCTTGCCTCGCAAGGCGGCACCACGCCATTGGAAGACGTCGAGAAAATCACGGACGCCGCAGCGCACGCGCACAATGCCGACCTGCGGCACGATGCCTATGGACGCCGGACACAGGCCAGCATGCAAGGCGACGCTGGCCATCCGGGCGCACACGCGGGCCGCGTCGCAACCGTCACGTCATCCGCGGGCGAGGACGAAATCCACCTGGAAGCGCAGCTGTTTGCGCGCCGGGTGGCGAAGATGCTCGAAGACGCCCGCAACAAGCAGCGCTTCGACGAACTGGTTGTCATCGCGCCGCCGCGCTTCCTTGGCTTGCTGCGCAAGGCGCTGCCGCAATCGGTCTGCAACGTGGTGACGCACGAACTCGACAAGGACTATCGGCAGCTGGGCAACAACGACCTGCAGCAACGGCTTGCCGATGACGGCATCGTGCCGGCACGGCGCGATCCGCGCATCGAGATGGGCAAGGGGCCGGGCAACGAGATTGGCAGCTTGCCGACACGCTAGGCCGTGACCGGAGCTGGCTGGCCTCATGCCCGCTTGATGCCCTTGTCGAGCAGCAAGGCCGTATTGACCAGGGCGATATGCGACAGCGCCTGCGGAAAATTTCCGGCCATGCGGCGCGTGGCCGGATCATATTCCTCGGACAGCAGGCCGACGTCATTGCGCAGCAGCAGAAGCCGCTCGAACAGTTCGCAAGCCTCATCGCGGCGCCCTGCCGCGGCATAGGCGTCCGCGAGCCAGAAGCTGCAGGCGAGGAAGGTCGGTTCGTCGCCGGGCAGGCCATCCTCCGTGCGGGATGGCAGGTATCGGCGCACCAGCCCGTGGACGAGCAATTCTTCTTCGACGGCCTTGATGGTGCCCAGCATGCGCGGGTCCTTGCCGTCGATGAAGCCGACGATCGGCAGCAGGAGCAGGCTGGCGTCGGTCGTGCTGCCGCCGTAGACCTGCGCGAAGCAGTGGCGCTTGCTGTTGAAGCCGTTGGCCAGCACGTCGTCACGGATAGCGTCGCGCACCTTGCGCCAGCGCGATGCGCAGGACGGCAATTCATGCATCTCCACGGTCTTGACGGCCCGATCCAGCGCCACCCAGGCCATGACCTTCGAAAAGGTGAACGGCTGCCGTCCGCCGCGTACTTCCCAGATGCCCTCGTCCGGATGCTGCCAGATGGCGGCCAGGTGGTTGACCAGCGACCGCTGCAATGCCCATGAGTCCGGGTCGCGCGGCAGGCCGCCAAGGCGCGCCTGGTACAGCGCATCCATGACTTCGCCGTAGACGTCGAGCTGGAGCTGGGTCGCGGCAAGGTTGCCCACGCGTACCGGCCTGGCGCCCTTGTATCCGGGCAGCCAGTCCAGCTCCCATTCCCACAGGCGCCGCTCTCCGCCGACGCCATACATGATCTGGGCCTGCTCGGGACTGCCGGCGACCGCGCGCGTGAGCCAGGCGCGCCAGGCCTGGGCTTCCTCGTAGTAGCCGGCGGCCATGAGCGCCAGCAGGGTGCGGGTCGCGTCGCGCAGCCAGCAGTAGCGGTAGTCCCAGTTGCGTACGCCGCCCGGTGCTTCGGGCAGGGATGTGGTCGGCGCGGCGACCAGCCCGCCGGTGGGCCAGTAGGTCAGGGCCTTGAGGGTCACCAGCGAACGCCTGACCGGCCCGCGCCAGTCGCCGCCGGCCTGGCAGCGGTCGGACCATTCGCGCCACCAGTGCTCCGTGCGTTCGAGTTCCTGCAGGGCATCGACCGGGGCCGGCGCGGCAAGGTGCGAAGGGCTGTAGGTCAGCACGAATGGCTTCATCTCGCCGGCCTCCACCGTGAACTCGCAAGTCGTGGCGAGATCCTTTCCGCGCAGCGGCTCAGGCGAGCGCACCACAGCCATGTCGGGGCCCGCCACGGCGCGGATGCCGTTGCCTTCTTCGAGCCGGGTGACCCATGGCACCGTCGCGCCGTAGTCGAAGCGCAGCGTCAGGTCCATCTTCATGTCGACCTTGCCGCTACGCCCGCAGACGATCCGGACAAGATCCGAACGTTCGCCGGTGTTCGGTGTGCCCTGGCGGATCGGCATGAAGTCGATCACGGACGCGACGCCGTCCGGATGGACAAAGACGGTTTCGAGCACCAGGCTGCCGGGCCGGTAGTGGCGCCGGCTCCTGCCGCCGTGACCGGCCGGCGCGATGCGCCAGCGTCCGTGATCGCGCGTGCCCAGCAGGGCGGCCAGGCAGGCGGCGGAGTCGAAGCGCGGCAGACACAGCCAGTCGATGCTGCCATCACGGCAGACGAGCGCAGCCGTTTCGCAGTCGCCGATCAGTGCGTAGTCCTCGATCAAGGCAGCCACGGCAGTCCTGAATCTTGTCGGTGCGAAGCATGGCCTGGCCAATGCGCTGGCCGGGCCGCATACCTTGTTGGAGGTTCGGGCGATGTCATGGTTCCGGCACCTTGCGATGGTGGCCCGAACCACGCCCGCAAACTGGCGAGATCATGCGCATTGCGTTACATTGCGCGCCCCAGAGTGCGGCGTCCCCGCCTTCGCGAGCAACGCCGCTACAATTCGCTATGAACTCCGTTTCCGAAACTGTGCAAGACACCAAGCCGACGACCTACATCGTCGATGCCGTAGACGAGGCTCTAGGCCTGCTGATGCTGGTCGCCGAGCACCCGTCGCTGGGCGTCACCGAGCTGGCGCGCCGCGCCGATCTGACCAAGGCGCGCGCGTTCCGGCTGCTGAGCACGCTGGAACACCGCGGCATGATCGCGCGCGAGGCGCCGGCGGCGGTCTACAAGCTGAGCTACAACGCCTTGCTGGTCGGCAATGCCGCGCGCGAGCAGCTCGACCTGATCAAGCTGGTGGCACCGAGCCTGGCCGCGCTGGGCGCTGCCTGCGGCGAAAACGTGATCGTGCGCGTGCGCGACGGGCTGGAATCGGTCTGCGTGGCGCGCCACGAGTCCTCGCAATCGGTGCGCGTGCATACCGAGGTCGGCAACCGGCGTCCGCTGCATGTGGGCGCATCGGGCAAGCTGCTGCTCGCTTTCGGCGGCGAGACGCTGGTCAACGCGGTGCTGGCCACGTCGCCGCAGCGTTTCACCGACAAGACCATCGTCGATCCACAAGCGCTGCGCGACGAACTGGCCAGCATCCGTGCCGCGGGCTATGCGATCTCGCTGGGCGAGCGCGAGGCCGATGCCGTGTCGGCGGCCGCGCCGTTGCGCGACCATACCGGCGCCACGGTGGCCTCGCTGAGCATTGCCAGCCCGGCCAGCCGTACCACGCAGGAAGTGCTGGACCGCCACGTGGCCATGGTCGTCGAACAGGCGGCCGCGTTGTCGCGCGCGCTCGGCCACACGGGCGCCTGAGCCTGATACTCCGGCCGCCAGGCCACCTGGTTGCCGCGTCCGCGGCAACTTCTTTCCCCGCGTCCCCCCGAAATTTCCCTTCCGAGCCGGCAACGGATCGCCGCAGGCGTGCCGTCACGCCTTGTGGCCGACCTCCGCCGTGACAACGCGGACGTCGCTTCTTGTTCCTTCGCAATGCGGGATGGCGGGTAAACCCTGCTTACCCGTAACGCGGCTTTGTCTTATTCTTCGATACACAGTATCACTGAACGAAACAATGTTTCAGCCAACGAAAACGACGACCTTTGCAAGACGCCGCCGCCATCCGGCGGCCGCGCTCATTCTTGGCACCGTGCTGGCACTGGCCGGCACCGGCGCTGCGCGCGCGGCGGACCTGCGCGTCGGCTACAAGGCTGAAATCAGCGCGGCCGACCCGCATGTGCTCGACGCCGCGGGGCGCAATCTCTGGGGACACGTCTACGAGACGCTGGTCGGCCTCGACAGTGACCTGCGCCCCGTGGCGCAACTCGCTACCGGCTGGCGCCAGGTCGACCCCCGCACGTGGGAATTCCAGTTGCGCGCCGGCGTGCGCTTCAGCGATGGCGAGCCGTTCACGGCAGAAGACGCCCGGTACTCGATCGAGCGCGCGCGCCACCTTGCCGGCGCACGGACCTTCCGTACCTACCTGAAATCGATTGCCGAGGTGCAGGTGACCGGGCCGCTGACTTTGCGCGTGGTGACGCGCACGCCGAACCCGGTGCTGCCGCAGAACGTGGGACTGGTGGCCATGCTGCCGCGCTCGCTCGGCGACAAGGTCAAGGAGGCGGACTTTGCCGCGGGCCGCGCGGCCATCGGTACCGGGCCGTACCGCTTCATCTCGTGGGAGCACGGCCAGCAACTGACCTTTGCACGCAACACGACATACTGGGGCGCACCGGAGCCGTGGGACCACGTGGTGTTCCAGTTCATCGCCAAGGAACCCGCGCGCGCGTCGGCGCTGCTGTCGGGGCTGGTGGACGTGATCGACGCCTCATCGGCGAACATCGCCGATGCCTTCGCCCGCACCGAAGGGCGCATCCGCACGGTATCGGCCACGTCGTACATGCTGAACTACCTGCAGCTCGACCAGGCGCGGCAGGTGTCGCCGTACGTGAGCGACAACGAAGGCCGCCCGCTGGCCATCAATCCGTTGCGCGACGTGAAAGTGCGCGAGGCCATCAGCGTGGCGATCGACCGCGACCTGATTGCCGGGCGCGTCACCAAGGGCGATTCCGTGCCCGCCGGCCAGCTTGTGCCGCCAGGCTTCTTCGGCTTTGCGCGTGCCGTGGCCCCGCCGCAGGGGGACGCGGCGCAGGCGCGCCGGCTGCTGGCGCAAGCCGGCTATCCGTCGGGCTTCCGCCTGACCTTGCATTGCCCCAATGACCGCTACCTGAACGATGCCAAGACCTGCGAGGCCATCGGCCAGATGCTGACCCGCGCGGGCATCCGGACCGAGGTGCGCACGCTGCCCTATTCGGTGTACATCACGCGCGCCACCTCGGGCGGGGAGGGCGGCAAGCCGGAGTTCAGCGCGTTCATGCTCGGCATCGGCGCGGTCAGCGGCGATTCGCTCGAACCGCTTGTGGCCGCCGCGCATTCGCAGGACAAGAAGGCTGGACTGGGCGCCAACAATCGCAGCGGCTATGCCAATCGCAAGATCGATGCCCTGGTCGACGAGGCCATGCGCACCATGGATCCGCCGGCGCGCGAACAAGTGCAGCGCCAGGCTGCCATAGCCCTGGCCGAAGACGTCGGCGTGGTGCCGCTGCACCACCTGCGCGCCACGTGGGCCTACCGCAACGGGCTGCGGGTGAAGCCGCGCAGCGACGGTTTTACCTACGCCACCAATATTCGACCGGCCGCACGCCCCTGACGCGCGTCGGCTATTCCCATTCCGGAAGCCTCCATGCTGGAAACCCTACTCAAACGGCTGCTGCAGAGCATTGTGGTGCTGTGGATCATGTCGGTCCTGACTTTCTGCGCCGTCAACCTGATCGGCGATCCGGTGCACCTGCTGGTGAGCCCGACCGCGACCGAGCAGGAGATTGCCGAAGCGCGCCATTCGCTCGGACTGGACCAGCCGGTCCAGCAGCAATACCTGCATTTCATCCAGGGCGCGCTGCGCGGCGATCTCGGCGACTCCTTCATCTACAACCGGCCCGCGATCGAGCTGATCGTGAGCCGCGTGCCGGCGACGCTGGAACTGGCGATGACCGCGTTGCTCTTGTCGCTGGCGATCGGCATCCCGATGGGGATCTTCGCGGGGCTCAAGCCCAATAGCCGCCTGTCGCGGCTGCTGATGGCGTGTTCGCTCGGCGGCGTGATCATGCCGACGTTCTGGATCGGCATGATCGGCATCCTGGTGTTCTCTGTGAACCTGGGCTGGCTGCCCTCGGGCGGCCGCGGGCCGGTCAGCACGGTGCTGGGCATGCCGCTGTCCGTGACGAGCTGGGAGGGCATACGCTTCCTGCTGCTGCCGGCGCTGACGCTGTCGCTGTTCAAGATCTCGCTGGTGGCGCGCCTGACCGAGGCCGGCACGCGCGAGGTGGCCGGGCAGGAGTACATCAAGTTCGCGCGCGCCAAGGGCGTGGGCGGCGCGCGGCTGGTGCTGCGCCACGTGGTGCCCAATGTGCTGATTCCGATCGTGACCGTGGTGGGTCTTGAATTCGGCCACCTCATCGCGTTTTCGGTGGTGACGGAATCCGTGTTCTCGTGGCCCGGCATGGGCAAGCTCATCATCGACTCGGTGCTCGCGCTGGACCGCCCAGTCGTGGTGGCCTACCTGCTGGTCACGCTGGTGCTGTTCGTGGTGCTCAACCTGATCGTCGACCTGCTGTACGTGGTGCTCGATCCGCGCCTGCGACACAAGGCGGCCTGAACTTTTCCGTCTTTCATCCTGAACCTGACTTTCGCCAAGTTTCCCGATGTCCCTTCCCGTTACTGAACCGCGCGCGACGGCTGCACCGCTGGCATCAGCGCCCCCGGAGGGCACGGCGCCGCCGAGCCGGCCGCGACGTCCGTCCTTCCTCGCACGTTTCGCGCGCAATCGCGTGGCGGCGGCAGCGCTGGCGCTCTTGCTCGTGCTCATGCTGGTCGCCGTATTCGCGGGCGTGATCAGCCCGCAGGATCCCTACGACCTGGCCTCGGTGTCCGTGATCGATTCCGAACTGCCGCCCGGCGCGGTTGGCTATGAGGGCCAGATGCACTACTGGCTCGGCACCGATGGCGCCGGACGCGACCTCGTCAGCGCCATCTTCTACGGCATCCGCATCAGCGTCGCCGTCGGCGTGATCAGCGCCGTGGTGGCGTTGCTGGTCGGCGCCGCCATCGGGCTGGTCGCCGCCTACTGCGGCGGCGCGGTCGACGCGGTGATCATGCGCATCGTCGACCTGCAGCTGAGCTTGCCGGCGATCCTTGTCGCGCTGATCCTGCTCGCGGTGCTGGGGCAGGGCGTGGACAAGACGCTGATGGCGCTGGTGATCGTGCAGTGGGCCTACTTCGCGCGCACGGTGCGCGGGTCGGCGCAGGTGGAGCGGCGCAAGGACTATGTCGAGGCCGCGCTGGGCCAGGGCCTGCCCGCGTGGCGCGTGATGTTCCGGCACATCCTGCCCAACTGCATGGCGCCGCTGGTGGTCACCGCCACGCTGCAGATCGCGCACGCCATCACGCTGGAGGCCACCATGAGCTTCCTCGGCATCGGCCTGCCGCGCACGCAACCGTCGCTGGGCATGCTGATTGCCAATGGCTTCGAGTACATGCTGTCGAACAAATACTGGATCAGCGTCTTCCCGGGCGTGGCCCTGGTGCTGCTGATCGGCGCCATCAACCTGGTGGGCGACCGGCTGCGCCGCGTGCTCAACCCGCGCAACGAGGGCTGAGGAGAGAACCATGGCAATGCTGGAAGTAAATGGCCTGACGACGCGCTTCGCACTGGAGCACGGCGCGGTCACCGCCGTCGACAATGTTTCCTTCTCGCTCGATGCGGGCGAGATCCTCGGCATCGTGGGCGAGTCCGGATCGGGCAAGTCGGTGACGGCGTTCTCGCTGATGAACCTGCTCGACCCGCCGGGCCGCGTGACCGATGGGGAAGTCCGCTTCAAGGGACAGGACCTGCGCACGTGTACGCCGCGCCAGTGGCAGGCACTGCGTGGCGACCGCATCGCGATGGTGTTCCAGGACCCGATGATGTCGCTCAACCCCGTCATGCGGATTGGCGCGCAGCTGATCGAGACGGTGCGCGTGCATCATCGCTGCTCGCACACGGAAGCGCATGACCGCGCTGTCGATGCGCTGAAGAAGGTTGGCATTCCCGCGCCGCGGGAGCGCATGCAGGCCTATCCGCATGAACTGTCGGGCGGCATGCGCCAGCGCGTGGCCATTGCCAATGCGCTGGTCAACCAGCCCGACCTGATCATCGCCGACGAGCCCACCACCGCGCTCGACGTGACCATCCAGGCGCAGATCCTGTTCGAGATGAAGCAGCTCGTGCGCGAGACCGGCGCGGCCGTGATCTGGATCAGCCATGACCTGGCTGTGGTCAAGGACCTGGTCGACCGCGTCTGCGTGATGTACGCCGGCCGCGTGGTCGAGCAGGGGCCGGTGGCGGACGTCATCCGCCAGCCGATGCATCCCTATACGCGCGGGCTGCTCGATTCGCTGCCCGCGCATGACACGCGCGGGCGCACCTTGCGGGCGATCCCCGGTGCGGCGCCGGCGTTGTCGGCCTTGCCGCCGGGCTGCGCGTTCGCGCCGCGCTGCGCGCGAGCCAGCGACCGTTGCGCGCAGGCGCCACTTGAAGTTTCCGTGCGCGGCCGGTTGCTGCGTTGCATTCACCCACTGGAGGCGGCATGACTGTCCTGCTCGAAGCACGCCATCTGCAGAAGCAATTCGCCCCGAAGCCGGGCCTGCTTGATCGCATGGCCCGCAAACCGCGCACGCGTCAGGCGGTGCATGCCGTCAATGATGTTTCGCTGCAAGTCCGCAAAGGCGAAGTGCTGGGCGTGGTGGGCGAATCCGGCTGCGGCAAATCCACGCTGGGCCGCATGCTGGCTGGCCTGCTTGCCCCCAGTAGCGGCGACGTGCTGTGGGAAGGCGAACGTGCCGATACAGCCGCCGCGTCGTATCACCTTGCGGTGCAGATGGTGTTCCAGAACCCGTATGCGTCGCTCAATCCGCGCCTGCGCATCGGGCAGGCGATTACGGAAGGCGCGCAGCATCACGGTCTGATCGGGCGCGCGCAGGTTGCGGAGTTCGCGCGCGAGATGCTCGCGATGGTCGGTCTTGATGCCTCCTATGCCGAACGCTATCCGCATGAATTCTCCGGCGGCCAGCGCCAGCGCGTGGCCATCGCACGGGCCCTGGCGCTGCAGCCGCGCCTGGTGGTCTGCGACGAGGCGGTGTCCGCGCTGGACGTCTCGGTGCAGGCGCAGGTCATCAACCTGTTCATGGACCTGCGCCGGCAACAGGACCTGACCTACGTCTTCATCAGCCACAACCTTGCGGTGGTGGAGCATATGTCGGACCGCGTGGTCATCATGTACCTGGGCCGCGTGGTCGAGATGGGCGATGCGCGCGCGATCTTCGCCGAGCCCGGCCATCCCTACACGCGTGCGTTGCTGGCCGATGCGCCGCGGCTCGACGGCAGTTCCGCGAGCCACCAGCCGATCCAGGGCGAACTGCCGAGTCCGCTGGCGCCGCCATCCGGCTGCGCGTTCCATCCGCGCTGCCCGCATGCGAGCGCGCGTTGCGCGGCCGAGGTGCCGCTGTTGCGCGATATCGGTGGCGGCCGCCTGTCGGCGTGCCACCTCAATGAAACAGGCCAGATGACGGCGGCCTGATCGCGCGCCGCCAGGGGCGGCGCTTTACCACGGGATAGCCGCATGGCATCCGCTCCGGTCCACGGCGCGGAGGGCGGCGCTCGCACTTTTTTCGCGCGGGCGCATGGCGGCGGGTTGTTTCGCAGAGGAGAAGGAGAACAGCATGAAGTCATTCAGTCTTATCGGGCGAGCGTGTATCGGCGGCGCGCTGCTGGCGGCGTCGGCCGGCGCGCAGGCCACCTTGACGCTCTATGGCCGCCTCGACACGGACATCGAGTACCAGCGTGGTCCGCGCGGCAACGCCGGGCAAATGGTGGACAACGCCTCGCGCTGGGGCATGCGCGGCAACGAGGATCTCGGGGGTTCGCTGCGTGCGGATTTCGGCCTGGAGCAGGGCTTCCAGGCCGACAACGGCGTTGCCACCAATCCGCAGTTCCGCAATGCCTTTGTGGGTCTGAGCGGCGTCTTCGGTGCCTTTGCGCTGGGCCGGCTGGACTCGGCCACCCCGGTCGGCTCGCCGATCTACTCGCAGATCACGCAGAACGTGGATTTCGTCATCCACGATGCCGGCGCCACGGCCATCGGCACCAAGGTGCTGAACGCGCGCAACCGCGTGTCGAACGCGCTGGGCTACGTGACGCCGGACTTCGGCGGCTTCTCGCTGCGCGCCCGGGTCAACCTGGCCGGGCCGGACCCTGCCACGCCCAATGTCAATTCGCCGGTGAAGGCGGAGGATGACTTCCGGCAGTACGACACCGGACTGAACTATGCCTCGGGCAATTTCTCGGCAGGCCTCGGCTATTCGCGCGATGCCAAGTCGGGCGGACTGGTCGCGAACGACTTCCGCGACAAGGTACAGGCCACCGCCGCCTATGACTTCAAGGTCGTCAACGTCTACGGCGTGTACGGGCGTGACCGCTACGTCGGCACGGCCAGTACCCGCACCGACGTGCGCTACTGGCTGACGGGGCTGACCGTCCCCTACGGACCGCACAGCCTGACCGTCAACTACATGGAGCGCGACGTCCAGAACAGCACCAGCGGCAAGCTGCGCAAGGCACAGGCCGGTTATGGCTACCGGCTCAGCAAGCGCACGCTGCCCTATGTCTTTTTCGACTACGAGGACGGCAACAGCCGCAAATCGGGCGATACCGTGATCACCTACGGCATCGGCATCCAGCACAAGTTCTGACCCGACGCGCACCGCGCCCCCAATTTCGTTTCCGCCCGCCTGTTCCATGTCCGATCCTTACACCCTCATCGAACCTGACGCCGTTGCCTTGCCTTTGGTGGTGGATTCTCCCCACAGTGGCCTCCATCACGACGAAATCCTGCCGATATCGGCCACGCCAGAAGAGTTGCTGAGCGGCTGGGACGCCTATGTCGACGAACTGTTCGGCCATGCGCCCCGGGTGGGCGGCACGCTGCTGCACGCGCGTTTTCCGCGCTGGCTGGTCGATGCCAACCGTGCACGGGACGATTTGGATCCGGATCTGCTGGAAGGGCTGTTGCCGTATCCGCTGCGGCCGAGCGACAAGGCGCGGCGCGGCATGGGCGTGCTGCGGCGGCTGGCTTTGCCGGGCGTGCCGGTCTATGCGTGCAAGCTGCCGGCGAGTTTCGCCGAACAACTGCTGCAGCGGTACTACGATCCTTACCACGCTGCCATGGCGCGCCTGATCGACGCGCAGTACGCGCGCTTCGGCGCGGTCTGGCATATCGACTGCCATTCGATGAAGTCGCGCGGCAATGCGATGAATATCGACAACGGCAACATGCGGCCCGACTTTGTGGTCAGCAACCGCGATGGCGAGACCTGCTCGGCGGCGTTCATCGAGGTCGTGGCGGGCAGCCTGCGCCAACTGGGCTACACGGTGTCGGTCAACTGGCCTTACAAGGGTGCTGAACTCATCCGTGCCTACTCCGACCCGGCGCGCGGGCGGCACAGCCTGCAGGTCGAGGTGAACCGCGCGCTCTATCTGGACGAGGACCGCTTTGCGCGCAACGCGGGGTTTGCGGCGCTGCGCGGACACCTCGACCAGATGCTGGAAGCCGTGGCGGCGTATGTGCGCGCGGAGGTGGACGCGCTCAGATGACCTTGGCGGGGTTCATCAGGCCCTGCGGGTCCAGGGCCTGCTTGATCGCGCGCATCATGGCCAGTTCCACCTCGCTCTTGTAGAGTCGGTTCTCGTCGCGCTTGAGCTGGCCCAGGCCATGCTCGGCGGAGATCGAGCCGCCATGCGAATGCACGCTGTCATGGACGACGCGGTTGACGGCGTCCTGGTTGACCAGGAACGCGTCATGGTCCACGCCGGCCGGCGGCGACACGTTGTAGTGCAGGTTGCCGTCGCCGAGATGGCCGAACGTCACCATGCGCGCACCGGGGAACGACACCTGCAGCAGCGCGTCGGTGGTCTCGATGAAATCCGCCACGCGCGACACGGGCACCGCAATGTCGTGCTTGATGTTCTTGCCTTCCTCGACCTGTGCCAGCGGAATGTGCTCGCGCAGGTTCCAGAAATCGCTCGACTGCTGCACGGATTCCGCCACTGCGGCGTCGATGACGACGCCGGCGTCGAAGGCAACCTGCATCAGCTTTTCGAAGATGGCGCGCGCATGGTCTTCACCTTCACTGTCCGACAGTTCCATCAGCACGAGTTGCGGATGCACCTCCGCAAACGGATAGCGCAGCTGCGGGAAATGCGTGGCGACGAGCTGCATGCTCAATGCCGACATCAGTTCGAAGCCGGTCAACATGGCCCCTGCATGCGACTGCGCGATGGCCAGCAGTGCGAGCGCCGCGCGCGGGCTCGCCACCGCCGCCAGCGCGGTGACGCTGGCGCGCGGCAGCGGGAACAGCTTCATGACCGCGGCCGTGATGATGCCGAGCGTGCCTTCCGCGCCGATGAACAGGTCGCGCAGGTCGTAGCCGGTGTTGTCCTTGCGCAGTCCGCGCAGGCCGTGCCAGATCTCCCCCTTGGGCGTCACCACTTCGAGCCCCAGGCATAGCTCGCGCGTATTGCCATAGCGCAGCACCGCAGTGCCGCCCGCATTCGTCGACAGGTTTCCGCCGATGGTGCAGCTGCCTTCGGCCGCCAGGCTTAGCGGAAACAGCCGGCCGTGTTCGTGCGCCACGTCCTGCAGGTGTTGCAGCACCACGCCGGCGTCGACGGTGATGGTGTTGTTGAGCGGGTCGACTTGCCGCACGCGGTTCAGCCGCTGCAGCGAAATCACCACGCAATCCGAAGTGGCCGGTGTTGCGCCGCCGCACAGGCCGGTATTGCCGCCCTGCGGCACCACGGCGATCTGGTGCGCATGGCAGGCATGGACGGCGGCCGCCACTTCCTCGGTATTGCCCGGGCGCAGCACGGCGATGGCCTCGCCGGTGTAGCGCTTGCGCCAGTCCGTCAGGTAGGGCGCCTTGTCGGCAGCGTCGGTCAGCACATGCTGGGGACCGAGTGCCGCGCGGCAGAGATCAAGGAAGGAGTCGTGGTGCGAAGCGGGCATGTCGGGTCCTGGAGTGCGGCTACTTGCCGGGTGAGGCGGTCTTCGCCGCCCTGGCGCGGCGCTTGTACGGGCGCAGATAAAGGATGGTGCTGACGAAATACAGCAGGCTCAGGGCCACCTCGACCCAGGCCAGCGTCGAAGACGGCGCGCGGTCGCTGGTGGCCCGCACGATGCCTTCGGTGAAGAACAGCAGGATCAGCATCGACGACCACTGAAGGGTGTAGCGGTTGCGCGTCAGCACGCCGCGCAGCGGCAGCAGCAGCGGCAGGAACTTGATGATGAGCCATGACCCGCCGGGACGCAGCGGTGCCAGGAACCATTCCCACGCGATGCAAAGCACCATCAGGGCGATCAGGCTGCCCACGCTCAGGCGGTATAGCGTGGTGTTGTGCAAGGCGCTGTCGCTGTTGTTGCTGTCGGCCGGCGCGGCGCTCATGCGCGGTCTCCCGCCAGGCGCAACGCGGCTTCTGCCAGCCGCTTGCCCATGGCGATGGCCAGGACGGCTTCTTCGTCGGTGACCGGGCCGCGGTTGTCGCCGTGCGCGTGGTGGCTCGGGCCGTAGGGCGTGCCGCCGGCCGTGGTCGTCATCAGCGCCTTCTCGGAATAGGGCAGGCCCATGATCAGCATGCCGTGGTGGAGCAGCGGCAGCATCATCGACAGCAGCGTCGTTTCCTGTCCGCCATGCAGGCTGCCGGTGGCGGTGAACACGCACGCCGGCTTGCCGGTAAGCGCGCCCGACAGCCACTGCGCTACCGTGCCGTCGAGGAAGTACTTCATCGGCGCGGCCATATTGCCGAAGCGCGTGGGGCTGCCCAGCGCCAGGCCGGCGCATTCCTCCAGGTCGCGCAGTTCGGCATAGGGCGGGCCGTCGGCCGGGATATCGGGCGCGGTGGCCTCGCATACCGTGGAGACCGGCGGCACCGTGCGCAGGCGCGCCTGGGCGCCGGGGACGCGGTCGATGCCGGTGGCAATCAGTTCGGCCAGCTTGCGGGTGCCGCCGTGGCGGCTGTAATACAGGACGAGGATGTCGGTCATGAGGCGAGATGGCGGCCCGTGCCGGCGATGGGCGGCATGAGGTCCGGAACAGTCGGGCCCGGCAATGGGGCCGGAACAATCCGCGTATTATAGTTGTGCCCCCGCCACCTCAGCGGCCCCCGACCGATCGCCACATCCCATCACAGGAGTCCCCCGCAGCATGTATGGAACCCGCCTTGCCCGCCTGCGCAGGGAATGGAATCTGCAGAAACTGCGCGCGCTCTCGCGCTATGCGTTGCGCCGCGCGGGAGAGGGCCGCCTGCCCCAGGTTGCCGCCAGCCTGACCTTCACCACCTTCCTGTCGGTCGTGCCGGTGCTGACGGTGGCATTCGCGCTGCTGGCAGCGTTCCCGGTGTTCCGGGAGTTCCGCGCGGACATCGAGGCCTTCCTGTTCCAGAACCTGATTCCGGGCAACGTCAGCGAATCGATCTCGCGCTACCTCGGCCAGTTTTCCAAGAGCGCGCGCGGCCTGACGGCAATGGGCCTGGGCGGGCTGATGCTGACGTCGGTGCTGACCATGCTGACCGTGGAGGACGCCCTCAACGGGATCTGGCGCGTCAAGCAGCGCCGGCCGCTGGCGCAACGCGTGCTGGTGTTCTGGGCCGTGCTGACCTTCGGTCCGGTGCTGATCGGTGCCAGCCTGTCGATCAGTTCCTACCTGATCTCGGTCTCGGCGGGCTATGTCGGCAATATGCCGATTGGGCTCGGGCTGCTCGTGAGCGCGACGCCGGTCGCGCTGTCGGCCCTGGCGTTCGCGTTTCTCTATACCGCAGTGCCGAACGCGTATGTCGAATGGCGCGACGCGATTGCCGCGGGTCTTGTGGCGGCCATCGCATTCGAATTCGCCAAGCGCGGCTTCGGGTATTTCATCACGCATATCCCGACCTACACGGCGGTCTATGGGACCTTCGCGGCGCTGCCGATCTTCCTGCTGTGGATCTACCTGAGCTGGCTCGTGACGCTGCTGGGCGCCACCATCGCGGCCAACCTGCCGGTCGTGCGGCAAGGGCACTGGCGCCGGCGCACATTTGCAGGCAGCGAGTTCTTCGATGCATTGGGCGTGCTGCTGCTGCTGTACAAGGCGCGCGACGAGGTGCCGCGCAGCGTCGGGGAGCTGGACCTGGGGCGCAAGCTTCGTGTCGAAGCCGACTACCTTGCCGTGCTGCTAGGCAAGCTCAAGGCCATGCACCTGATCGGCAAGCTGCAGCAGGATCGCGGGCAGGCGCACTGGGCGCTGCTGTGCGACCCGTCGCAGGTGACGCTGCGCACGCTGTATGACCGGCTGGTGCTCAACCTGCCGCGCTTGCCGCGCACGGCGCTGGCGCAGCAACTGCAAGGAGCGGAATCGCTGAAATCGATCCTGATTAATCCTCAGCTCGATCAGCCGCTGGAGGTTGTGTTCAGGGAGCAGGGTGCTGCCGATCCGACGGCGGCAGAGACAGCTGAACCGTCGAGGCCGGCGCTGGAGATGGTGCCGCCCGGGCGGCATGGATAGGCCAGCCCGCTGTTCAGAACGGAATCCGCCCGCGCACGATATCCGCGTACATGACCCAGTCACCCATCAGGCTGTAGAGCGGATGGCGAAAGGTGGCGGGCCGGTTCTTCTCGAAGCCGAAGTGCCCGACCCAGGCAAACGCATAGCCTGACACCACCGCACCCAGCAGCCACCATGCATTGCCGGTGATGACGATCATCAGCAGGCAAAGCAGTGCTACGGTCGAGCCGGCGAAATGCAGCCGCCGGCAGGTGCGGTCGCGGTGTTCGCCCAGGTAGTAGGGATAGAAAGCCGCGAAACTTTCGAATTCGCGCGCGTGGGCCCGGGCCATGGCTGTCTCCGAATGTTGTTCTGGCAAGCCTGTGTCGCTGTGAGCTCCCAGAATACTTGAGAATCTCAACTCAAACGTCGAACACTCACTGAAGCCGCGAAGCCCCGTGGATGCCGTGCCATATCTCGGATTGCCCGCCTGCCGTCAGGCCATTTCGCTGACAGCTTCGCCAGCCAGCGCGGCCTGCGTCCCGTCGGTTACCGTGCTTTCGGTAGTCTCGCCGTCGATTTCGGAAGCGATGTCGCCCAGACCGATGGCGACCGTGATATTCGGCGTCCAGTTCTTGCGGTCGGTGCTGGCCTCGGCAAACGTGGTCACCGTTGCGGTGTAGCCCTGCGCCCTGAGGTCGTCGGCCAGCCGTTGCGCGCGGGCTTCCAGCGCTGCTTGCGGATTGTCCTCGTTGATGTCAAGGACCAGGCTGGTCTCGAATTCTTCCTTCCCCTTCTGGATAGCCGTTTGCATTGCCTTGAGTTGCTTGTTCGCGAGTGCGACGAGCTTGCCGTACCTGGATTCTTCCTGGCTGGCGCGCAGTGCCTTGGCGGCGTTGATGATTTCGGTGCGGTCCACGAACATGATTACCTTTCGAGGTGGAGAGAGAAAGCGCAGGCGCCGCCATGGGCTTGACTTCAGTAGCCAGCCTTGCGGGATGCGGCTAATACTGTATAAATATACAGTATTAGCGGGCGGATCGGCAAGCCTTGCACAACGGCCGGCACCGTGTGACACGCCCGATCGCATCACTTCTATCGGGAGGCGCAGTGCCAGCGTTTTCTCAGACAAGTCACGCTTCAGGAAAGGGGCGGACGGCGCCACGGAGGCCGTCCGCCTGTGCTTCAGCGAGCCGCGGCCACCTTGCGCGCAAAGCCCGACAGTGCATCGAGGACTTCGTCCGGCCGTTCGCCCATCATGGCGTGGCCGCACGGTACCGAAACCATGCTGGCATGGGCCATTTTCGCGGCCAGTGCCTGTGCGGCCTTGGGCGAGGTCATCATGTCCTTGCTGCCCGTGATGAAGAGCGCCGGGCAGGACAGTGCCGCCGCGGCTTCGTTGCCATGCGCGTAGGTGTTGCAGGCGGTGAAGTCGTTATGGAAGACATGGACCGACGGGTTGTTGCGCGCGACGCGTTCCATCAGCCGCTGGCTGCCGCCCTGCATCCACGCGCCAGGCCCGGGGGATGACGGCTTGTTGGCCAGGCTCGAGTGCGACCACGCATTGACCATGGCGATGGCCTGGCCTTCGCGGTTGAGCGCGGCGTCGAGCAGCGCGTCCGATACCTTCATCGGATAAGCCGTTGCCAGCATGGCAATGCCGCGCACGGATTGCGCGTGGCGCGCCGCGCATTCGAGCGCGATCAGCGAACCCATGCTGTGGCCGAACACCAGTACGGGCGCCGTCACGCCGGCAGCGGCCACCAGCGACATGACCCAATCGGCCATCTCTTCGACCGTGGCCAGCGGTGCGCCCTTGCTGCGGTTGTGGCCGGGCAGGTCCACCGCCAGCACGGAAAAACCGTGGTTGGCGAACCAGCGCGTCTGCAGTCCCCAGACGCTGTGGTCGTTCTGCGCGCCATGCACGAACACGGCGCAGGGCAGGGCGGGGTCGAATGGCTTGCCGCCGGTATAGGCGTAGGCCGGCTGGCCTGCGATCTTCAGTTCCATCAGGCTTGCCCTCCCTTGCCGCTCATGGCCTTTTCGGCCGACTTCAGGCCGCGCTTGAGGTCTTCGATCAGGTCGTCGGCGTCTTCCAGGCCGATCGACAGGCGGATCGTGCCTTCGGTGATGCCGGCCGACTGCAGCGCCGTCGCGTCCATGCGGAAGTGCGTGGTCGAGGCAGGGTGGATCACCAGCGAGCGCGCATCGCCGACGTTGGCCAGGTGCGAGAACAGCGACAGGCTTTCGATAAAGCGCTTGCCGGCTTCGCGATTGCCCTTCAGGTTGAAGCTGAACACGGCGCCGCAGCCGCGCGGCAGCAGGCGCTTGGCCAGTTCGTAGTCGGGGTGCGACTCCAGCTCCGGGTAGGCAACGGACTCGACCATCGGGTTCGAGGCCAGGAACTGCACCACGCGCCGCGTGTTCTCGACATGGCGCGCCATGCGCAGCGGCAGCGTTTCCACGCCCTGCAGCAATTGCCATGCGGCCATCGGATTCATGCAGGCGCCGAAGTCGCGCAGGCCTTCGCGGCGCGCGCGCAGCAGGAACGGGGCGACCGTGCTTTCCTCGGTGAAGACCATGTTGTGGAAGCCTTCATACGGCTCCGACAGCTCGGGGAAACGTCCGGAGGCCTCGAAATCGAAGGTGCCGCCTTCCACCAGCACGCCGCCGATGGTGGTGCCGTGACCGCCCAGGAACTTGGTGGCCGAATGGTAGAGCAGGCCTGCGCCAAGATCGAACGGGCGCAGCAGGTAGGGCGTGGTGAAGGTGGAATCGACCAGCAGCGGAATGCCGTTGTCCTGGCCGAGCTGCGCCAGGGTCGGGATGTCGAGCACGTCGAGGCCGGGGTTGCCCAGCGACTCGCCGAACAGCAGGCGCGTATTCGGGCGGATGGCGGCGCGCCACGCGTCGATATCGCGCGCCTTGACGAACGTGGTCTCGATGCCGAAGCGGCGCAGCGTGTAGTGCAGCAGGTTGTGCGAGCCGCCGTACAGCGCGGTGGAAGCAACGATATGCGATCCGGCACCCATCAGCGTGGCCACGGCCAGGTGCAGCGCGGCCTGGCCCGAGGCGGTGGCGACGGCGCCCGCGCCGTTCTCCAGCGCGGCGATGCGCTCTTCCAGCACCGCCACGGTAGGGTTGGAAATGCGCGAGTACACGTGGCCGGCGCGTTCCATATTGAACAGCGAAGCCGCATGCTCGCTGTCCTTGAACACGAACGAGGTGGTCAGGTGGATGGGCGTGGCGCGGGCCCCGGTGGCGGGGTCGGGCGCGGCGCCGGCGTGCAGCGCCAGCGTGTCGAAGCGGGTACCGGACATGAGGATTCGGGCGAGAGTTGTCTCCGGGCTGCATCGTAGCATCGCCCGTGCGGCGATGGGGTCATCCGCCCGGAAACCGGCCTGTGCTTTACTTATCCGGGCGATCTGGGCTAGCATCGGCGCACGGGCAACCCCTGCCCGGACATCCCATGAACAGATAAAAAGGCATTCGGCCCCCCCGGTTCCGGCAGGGCGCCATGCCGCAGGCACCCGGTAGCGGAGACAACCATGAAAGTCAGCGACATCCTCCAGATCAAGGGCAATACGCTCTACACCGTGACGCCTGACACCGCCTTGCTGGTAGCCGTCCACACCATGGCCGAGCACGACATCGGCTCGCTCGTGGTCATGGAGTATGGCGACCTGGTCGGCATGCTGACCTTCCGCGAGATCATCGAGACGCTGGCCAGGAATGGCGGCAGCGTGGGCAACACCAGCATCCGCAAGGTAATGGACGATGCGCCGCTCACCTGCACCATGGAGACCGACGTCAACGAGGTGCGCCGCATGATGCTGGAGCGTCACACCCGCTACCTGCCGATCCTCGACAACCGCACGCTGATGGGCGTGATTTCGTTCTACGACGTGGCCAAGGCGGTGGTGGAAGACCAGAGCTTCGAAAACAAGATGCTCAAGGCCTATATCCGCGACTGGCCCGAAGAGCAGGAACGCGCAGACTGAGCAACGCCGGGCCGGGAGTGTCCCGGCCAGGTGCAGTCCGGCCATCGTGATGGCATGATGGCGGCCGGAACGCCGCCCCGGCAGAATCCCGGGGCCAACCCATCCGGGCCCCAAGCCTGCCAACATGAGCCAAAACAGCCAGTTTCGACTGCTCGGCGCGCGCCGTTTCGCCCCGTTCTTCTGGACCCAGTTCCTGGGGGCGATGAATGACAACGTCTTCAAGGTCGCCTTCACCTCGCTGGTGACCTATCACACGGCGCTGTTCGAGGGCGTGGACGCCCGCAGCGCCGCATTCCTGATCTCGGCGATCTTCATCGCGCCGTTCGTGCTGTTTTCCGCGACCAGCGGGCAGATCGCCGACAAGATCGAAAAATCGCGCCTGATCCGGCTAGTGAAGTCGCTCGAGATCGCCATCATGGCGCTCGGCTGCGCCGGATTCGCCTGGCACAACGCCACGCTGCTCTACACGGGCACGTTCCTGATGGGCCTGCATTCCACGCTGTTCGGGCCGGTCAAGTTCGCCTACCTGCCGCAGCACCTCGAAGAATCCGAACTGGTCGGCGGCAACGGGCTGGTCGAGATGGGGACCTTTGTCGCGATCCTGCTTGGCACGCTGCTCGGAGGCGAACTGGCCGGGCTGGAGCAGGGCGGCAAGCTGATCGGGCCGCTCTATGTCGGCGCGGCCTGCGTCGGCCTTGCCGTGGCTGGCCGCGTGGTGTCGCGCGGCGTGCCGGTGTCACCTGCGCCGCAGCCCGACCTGCGCATCAACTGGAACCCGTTCACGGAGACCTGGCGCAACCTGATGCTCGCGCGCGAGAACCGCACGGTTTTCCTGAGCCTGCTGGGCATCTCGTGGTTGTGGTTCCTGGGCGCAACCTTCCTGACCTCGTTCTTCAGCTTTGCCAAGGACGTGCTGGGCGGCGACCAGAACGTGGTGACGCTATTGCTGGCGGTGTTCTCAGTGGGTATCGGCATCGGCTCGCTGCTGTGCGAACGCTTGTCGGGCCGGCATGTCGAGATCGGCCTGGTGCCGTTCGGCTCGATCGGCATGACGGTGTTCGCGGTGGACCTGTACTTCGCCAGCCACGGGCAGGCGAGCGGCACGCTGACCGGAGTTGGCGGCTTCCTCGCCGGGCCGGGCCACTGGCGTGTGCTGGTTGACCTGCTGCTGCTGGCGATGTTCGGCGGCTTCTACAGCGTGCCGCTGTACGCGCTGATCCAGAGCCGCAGTGCGCCCACGCATCGCGCGCGCATCATTGCCGCCAACAACATCCTGAACAGCTTCTTCATGATCGGCGCTTCGCTGCTGGGCGTGGCAATGGCGCAGGCGGGCTTCAGCATTCCCGAGCTGTTCCTGGTGGTGGGGCTGCTCAATGCGCTGGTGGCGATCTACATCTACTCGCTGGTGCCGGAATTCCTGCTGCGCTTCGTTGCCTGGATCCTGGTGCACACGGTCTACCGGCTGCGGCGCGTGAACGCCGAGCGGATTCCCGCCGATGGCCCGGCCGTGCTGGTCTGCAACCACGTCAGCTTTGCCGACGCCGTGGTCCTGATGGCCGCCAGCCCGCGCCCGGTGCGCTTCGTCATGGACCATCGCATCTTCAAGGTGCCGCTGATGTCGTGGTTCTTCCGCCAGGCCCGCGCCATTCCGATCGCGCCCGCGCATGAAGACCCCGCGCTGCTGGCGAAGGCTTATGACGACGTGGCCATTGCGTTGCGGGACGGCGATCTGGTCTGCATCTTCCCGGAGGGCAAGATCACGGCTACTGGCGAGATCAACGCGTTCAAGCAGGGCGTGCAGCAGATCATCCAGCGCACGCCGGTGACAGTGGTGCCGATGGCGTTGCGCGGGCTGTGGGGCAGCTTTTTCTCGCGCAAGGGCGGGTCGGCCATGACGCGACCGTTCCGGCGCGGCGTCCTGAGCCGGCTGGAGTTGGTCGTGGGCGAACCGGTGCCGCCGGACCAGGCCACGCCGGAAGGCCTGCAGCAGATGGTCACTGCCCTGCGCGGCGAATGGCGCTAGCCCGCGCTCGCGTACTGCCATGCTCACGCTCTACACCTTTGGTCCCGCTTTCGGCCTGCCCGACGCCAGCCCCTTCGTCACCAAGGCCGAAATGCTGCTCAAGCTGGCCGGCCTGCCTTACCAGACCCGGCGCGGCAGCCTGCGGCGCGCGCCCAAGGGCAAGCTGCCGTACCTGGACGACATGGGCCGCATTGTCGCGGACTCCACGCTGATCCGCTGGCATATCGAGAAGACCTACCACATCGACTTCGATGCCGGCCTGACGCCTGCGGATTGCGGCATCGCCTGGGCGGCGGAAAAGCTTATGGAAGACAACCTGTACTGGGCCGTGGCGCGCGTACGCTGGCTTGACGAAGCCAACTTCGAGCGTGGCCCGGCGCAGTTCTTCCGCGCCGTGCCGGCACCGGTACGTGGCCTGGCCGAGCGCCTGGTGCGCCACAAGGTGCGCCGCACGCTTTGGAACCAGGGCGTGGGGCGGCATAGCGAAGCCGAGCTGGTCGCCCTGGCCGGCAAGGGCGTGACGTCGATTGCCGACATTCTTGGCGACCGTCCGTACCTGATGGGCGATCGGCCGTGCGGCGCCGATGCCACCCTGTTCGCCTTCGCCGGCAGCCTGCTGTGCCCGCTGTTCGACACGCCGATCCGCACCGCCGCCGAAGGACATGCCAACCTGGTGGCCTACGTGGCGCGCATGCGCGAGGAGTTCTATCCGGATTTCGATCCGGAAGCCGCGCGGCAGGGCGAACTGCCGCGCCGCTGAGCGCCAGGCCGGGCGCAGAAGGGCGGGCATTGGCCTTACAATGTAGGCCGTCCCCAATTCCTGTGCGGTTTCCATCATGTCCGGCAATACCCTTGGCCTGCTCTTCACAGTTACTACCTTCGGCGAATCGCACGGGCCGGCCATCGGCGCGGTGGTGGACGGCTGCCCGCCGGGCATGGCGCTGACTGAAGCCGATATCCAGGCCGATCTCGATCGCCGCAAGCCTGGCACGTCGCGCCATGTCACCCAGCGCAAGGAACCGGACCAGGTCGAAATCCTTTCGGGCGTGTTCGAAGGCAAGACCACCGGCACGCCGATCTGCCTGCTGATCCGCAACACCGACCAGCGCAGCAAGGACTACGGCAATATCGTCGAGACCTTCCGTCCCGGGCATGCCGACTACACCTACTGGCAGAAGTACGGCATCCGCGACTATCGCGGCGGCGGCCGTTCGTCGGCGCGCCTCACCGCGCCGGTGGTGGCCGCGGGCGCCGTGGCAAAGAAATGGCTGCGCGAGCATTTCGGCACGGAGATCCGGGGCTATATGTCGCAACTCGGCGAGATCGAGGTGCCGTTCAGCGACTGGTCGCAGGTGCCGGAGAACCCGTTCTTCGCCGCGAATGCCGATATCGTGCCGGAACTGGAAACCTACATGGACGCGCTGCGCCGCGACGGCGATTCGGTCGGCGCGCGCATCGAAGTGGTCGCCAGCAATGTGCCTGTTGGCCTGGGCGAGCCGCTGTTCGACCGGCTCGACGCCGATATCGCGCATGCCATGATGGGTCTCAACGCGGTCAAGGGCGTGGAAATCGGCGCCGGTTTCAACAGCGTGTCGCAGCGCGGTAGCGAGCATGGCGACGAACTTACCGCGCAAGGCTTCCGCAGCAATAACGCTGGCGGCATCCTGGGCGGTATTTCCACGGGCCAGGACATCACCGTGTCGCTGGCGATCAAGCCGACTTCCAGCATCCGCACGCCGCGCGAGTCCATCGACAAGTCGGGCAATGCGGCGACCGTCGAGACCTTCGGCCGCCACGATCCGTGCGTGGGCATCCGCGCCACGCCGATCGCCGAGGCGCTGCTGGCGCTGGTGCTGGTCGACCACGCGCTGCGCCACCGTGCCCAGTGCGGCGACGTCAAGGTGGATACGCCGCGCATTGCCGCGCAGGCCCCCGGTCAGCCTGACTGAGTTGGGCGCTACGACCGAGACCGTCACCGCCGTTCCGGCGCGGCCTGACTACGGCCGCTTCGGTCTCTTCTACCTCGGGTACTACGGCTACGTCGGCGTGATCTCGCCGTTCGTGAGCCTGTTCTTCGCGGCGCGCGGCTTCACGGCCGTGCAGATCGGCGTGCTGATGGCGTCGTTCCAGTTCAGCCGCATCCTCGGCCCCTACCTGTGGGGCTGGCTCTCGGACACGATGCACACGCGCGTGCGCATCCTGCGGGTGACGGCGGTCGGCGCGCTCGCGGCATTCCTGATGCTGCCGGCCGTGGAGAGCTACGGCGGCATGATGGCGATGATGGTCGCCATCAGCCTCATCACCAGCGCGATGTCGCCGCTTGGCGATGCCCTGACCATTTCCACGCTGCGCCGCTACGGCGCCTTCGACCACCGCTACGGCCGCATCCGCATGTTCGGTTCGGTCGGCTTCATTGCCGCCGTGCTGGCGGGCGGCGCGCTGTTCCAGCAGCTCGGCATGCAGGCCTTTCCATGGGTGGCCAGCGCCATGCTGGCGATCCTGATGGCGATGGTGTTCGGCATGCGCGATGCGCCCGACGAAGGCCCGCGCGTGCGTCCGCCGCCCGCGTTGCCGCTGTTGCGCCGGCCGGACGTAGCCTGGTTCTTCGCTTCCGCTTTCCTGATGATGTTCGCGCACGCGGCGCTGTACGTGTTCTATTCGCTCTACCTGGAGCGGCTGGGCTACAGCAAGTTCGCGATCGGCGTGATGTGGACCATCGGCGTGGTCGCGGAGATCGTGTTCTTCTACTTCCAGGGCCGGCTGTTCGCGCGTGTGCCGCTGGCGACGATCCTGGCCGGTACGTTCGTGCTGGCCGCGGTGCGATTCGGCCTGACCGGCTACTTCCCTGAAGTCCTGTGGTTGATGGCCGCAGTGCAGGTGCTGCACGCAGCCACCTTCGCCGCGCACCATAGCGCCAGCCTCAAGCGCCTGCAGCATTGGTTCGCGGGGCCGCTGCAGGGGCGGGGGCAGGCGCTGTACACGGGGATTTCCTACGGCGTCGGTGGCACGCTCGGCGGCCTGGTGATGGGCTGGACGTGGAAGGTGTTGGCACCCGCGCACACCTTCGGCCTGGCGGCGGCCGCCGCGGCAGCGGGCGCGGTCTGCGCGCTGATGAGCTTCCGCAACCCGGCCGTGCCGGGCTCGGCTCAGGCCAGTCCGGCGGCCACGCGCTCGGCGATGGCCAGCGACGAGGTCAGCCCCGGCGACTCGATGCCGAACAGGTGAACCAGTCCCGGCACGCCGTGCGTGGCGGGGCCGTCGATGCGGAAATCCGCGGCAGTTTCATGCGGGCCGCTGATCTTGGGGCGGATGCCGGCATAACCCGGCTGCAGCGCATCGTCGGCCAGTCCGGGCCAGTAGCGGCGGACTTCGTCGTAGAAGCTCTCGGCATCGGCGGGGTCGACGCTGTATTCGATATCGTCGATCCAGCGCACATTGGGGCCGAAGCGCGCCTGGCCGCCCATGTCGAGCGTCAGGTGCACGCCGAGCCCGGCCGCTTCGGGCACCGGATAGATCAGCCGCGAGAACGGCGCGCGTCCCGCCAGCGTGAAATAGCAGCCCTTGGCGTAGTACTGCGGCGGGATATGGGCCTCGGGCATGCCATCGATACGGCGGGCCAGTTCGGGCGCGGTCAGGCCGGCGGCGTTGACGACTGTCCGGGCCAGCAGCGTGGTGCTGCCGCCGTCCTCGTTCCCGACTTCCAGTTCGATGCCCGCGGGCGTGATCGCGCCGCGCAATACGGGTGACTGCACCGCCAGCATCGCGCCGGCGTTTTCGGCGTCGCCGAGCATCGCCGTCATCAGCCCGTGGCTGTCGATGATGCCGGTGGATGGCGAGAGCAGCGCGGCGTGGCATTGCAGCTGCGGCTCCAGCGCCTGCGCTTCGGCGCGCGTCAGGAAGCGCAGATCATGCACGCCATTGGCCGCGGCCTTGGCGCGGATGCCTTCGAGCGTGGCCACCTGTGC
This sequence comes from Cupriavidus sp. C3SS-1, assembly GCF_057073755.1. Taxonomy (NCBI): domain Bacteria; kingdom Pseudomonadati; phylum Pseudomonadota; class Betaproteobacteria; order Burkholderiales; family Burkholderiaceae; genus Cupriavidus; species Cupriavidus sp. C3SS-1. The sequence continues at coordinate 1,286,307 of NZ_CP172699.1, forward strand.
CTCGCTGGTCGCCACGATCAGCTTGCCGCAGCGCTGGTGCTCGACATGGTGGGAGGCACAGTATTCGTACAGCATTTCCTTGCCGCGCACGCATAGCCCGGCCTTGAGCGAGCCCGCCGGGTAATAGATGCCGGCATGGATGACCTCGCTGTTGCGCGCGCTCGTGATGGTGCCAAAGGCGTTCTCGGCCTCAAGGATGATGACTTCGCGTCCGCTCACCGCCAGTGCCCTGGCCACGGCCAGTCCGACGACACCCGCGCCGATCACCACGCAATCCACGTTCTCCATGTTCTCTCCTCGATTCTGGTTGATGCTGTATCCGGTTGCCGCCCGGCCTCGATCAGGCCAGCGGCAGGCCCAGCCGCTGCGCGGCGGCACTCAGGTGATGAAGCGCGGCTTCCCGCGCCGCGGGCGGGCTGCCGCTGGCGACCGCTTCCACCAGGGCGGCATGTTCGGCATCGGCGGCGCGCGCCGTGCCGCTGTCGGCCCGCAGCCGGGCCGTGTTTTCCCAGGCGCGCTGGCGCGCGGCCAGCATCTGCTGGCTGACGAAGTCGGTCAGCCCGGTAAAGCAGGGGTTGTGCGCGGCCTGGGCGATGGCGTGGTGGAAGGCGATATCGGCGGCGGCCGCGGCAGCGAAATCCTCCGCGTGATCCTGCATGGCGGCGAGCGCCTCGCGGATCTGCCGCAGGTCGGCGTCGGTGCGGCGCGCCGCCGCCATTTCGGCGCAGGCGGTTTCCACTACCATGCGCAGTTCGAACAGCTGCGGCAGGCTGGGGCCGCCGTCCGGCGCGCTCGCGACACGCCACGCCTGCCCGCCCGGCGTCTCGGACACGTAGGCGCCGGCGCCCTTGCGCGTCACCAGAATGCCGTCCGCCTTGAGCAGGGCGATGGCCTCGCGCACGATCGGCCGGCTGACGCCGAACGTGCCCGCGAGAGCGGATTCTGCCGGCAGCCGTGCACCGGCCAGGAAGCGGCCGGCGGCAATGTCTTCGCGCAGTGACTGGGCGATCCGGTTGGCCAGCGAGGCCGGGCGTGGAAGGACGTCCACCATGGTATTGAGATGTCAGGCTGTCAGACAGATTTTGGCGAATTTTGCCGTTCGGCCGCACGCGCGTCAAGGCTTGAAAAAAGCCGCTCAAAGTTTGCCGATATCCGTCGATATGAATCAGATGGCGAATGCTGCCCAGCAGTGAACTGCACACCATATTGACCAGTCCTTGCCCGCATACCATGCCGGAACCATCATGATCCATCTCTCTCCCAACGATCTCCCCGTGGGGGCGCCGTTGCCCTGGTCGCTGCTGGACGGCGAAGGCAATCTGGTGCTGGGCATCGGCAATGTGATCCCCGATTCGCGCGACCTGGCACTGGTGTTCCGCCACGGCCAGCTATGCCGCCAGGATGCCGACTCGGGCGAGCATCCGCCAGCCGACCTGCCGCCGCCAGGGCCGCTGGGCCTGCAGGTCGGGACGCTGCTGCACGTCAAGCTGCCGGAGGACAACAGCCGCGCGGCGGCCAGCCGGCTGATCGGCTTCGTCGAGCAAGGCTTGTTCGTGACGTGGCCACAGCTGGGCGGGCGGGACCTGATGGTGCAGGCCGGCGACACGCTGCTGCTGCGCGGCTTCTCGGGGCGTGTCATCCATAGCTTTACGTCGACCATCACGGCGGTGTGCCGCAGTCCGTTTCGCTACCTGGTGCTGTCAGCGCCGGCGCAGCTCGACCAGATGCCGGTGCGCAAGGCCGCCCGCGTGCCGACCCGGCTGGCGGCCTACATGACGCAGTCGCAGGATGGTGGCCACGATGCCGCCGGCGATCTGGCGAACGGCGCCGCGCGCCTGGTGATCGTGTCGGATCTCAGTACCGGCGGCGCGCTGGTCCACGCAGCCGGGCCGGCGCCGGCGGTCGGCAGCCGGGTCCAGTTGCGCTTTCGCTTGCGCACCACGTCGATCGACAGCGAGATCCTTGCCGATGCCCTGGTCGTGGCGGAGAGTCACGGGGACACCGACTATCCGGCGTTCGGCATTGCATTCGATGTGCTCGCCGAACGCGAGATGACGCTGCTGCAGTGCTATATCTACGAGCAATTGCTGCTTGGCAGCGGCCTGTCGGTCTAGCGCGGCGCTGCTCTACCCGTACAAGCCGAAACAAAAGAGGCACCCGAAGGTGCCTCTTTTGCATGGTGCCCGGCGCATGGCCCGGGCGGGTGTCTTACATGTTCACGTAGTTCGGACCGCCGCCGCCTTCCGGCGTGACCCACACGATATTCTGCGTCGGGTCCTTGATGTCACAGGTCTTGCAGTGCACGCAGTTCTGCGCATTGATCTGCAGGCGTTCCTTGCCCGAGGTCTCGTCCTGCACGAACTCGTACACGCCGGCCGGGCAGTAGCGGCTTTCGGGGCCGGCGAACTTTTCCCAGTTGACGTTGACCGGCACGCTGGCGTCTTTCAGCGTCAGGTGGGCCGGCTGGTTTTCTTCGTGGTTGGTGTTGCTGATGAACACCGAGCTCAGGCGGTCGAAGGTCAGCTTGCCGTCCGGTTTCGGGTACACGATCTTCTCGCACTCCGCCGCCGGCTTCAGGTAGACGTGGTCGGGCTTGGTGCGGTGGATGGTCCAGGGCGGGTTGCGGATGCCCAGCTTCGGCAGCAGCCACTGCTCGATGCCGGTCATCAGCGTGGCGGTGGTGCGGCCCTTCTTGAACCACTGCTTGAAGTTCTTGGCCTGCAGCAGTTCCTTGTACAGCCAGCTCTGCTCGAACGCAGCCGGGTAAGCGGTCAGCTCGTCGCCCTGGCGGCCGGCCTGCAGCGCGTCATAGGCGGCTTCGGCGGCCATCATGCCGGTCTTGATGGCGGCATGGCTGCCCTTGATGCGCGAGGCGTTCAGGTAGCCGGCGTCGCAGCCGACCAGCGCGCCGCCCGGGAACACCGTCTTGGGCAGCGACAGCAGGCCGCCGGCGGTGATGGCGCGCGCGCCGTAGCTGAGGCGCTTGCCGCCTTCGAAGTACTTGCGGATCTCCGGATGGGTCTTGAAGCGCTGGAATTCCTCGAACGGCGACAGCCACGGATTGGTGTAGTCCAGGCCGACGACGAAGCCGACCGCGACCTTGTTGTCTTCCATGTGGTACAGGAAGGAGCCGCCGTAGGTAGCCGGATCGAGCGGCCAGCCGGCCGTGTGGACCACCAGGCCGGGCTGGTGCTTGGCCGGATCGATTTCCCACAGTTCCTTGATACCGATGCCGTAGCTCTGCGGATCCTTGCCGGCGTCGAGCTTGTACTTCGCGATCAGCTGCTTGCCCAGGTGGCCACGAGCGCCCTCGGCGAAGATGGTGTACTTGGCATGCAATTCCATGCCGAGCTGGAAATTGTCAGTGGGCTCGCCGTCCTTGCCGATGCCCATATTGCCCGTGGCCACGCCCTTGACCGAGCCGTCTTCGTTGTAGAGCACTTCGGCGGCCGGGAAGCCGGGGAAGATTTCCACGCCCAGCGCTTCGGCCTGCTGGCCGAGCCAGCGCGTGACGTTGGACAGGCTGACGATGTAGTTGCCGTGGTTGTGGAAGCATTCCGGCAACAGCGCGTTCGGGGTGCCCTTGGAACCGCCTTCGTTGAGGAACAGGAACTTGTCCTCGGTGACCGGCTGGTTCAGCGGCGCGCCCAGTTCCTTCCAGTTCGGGAACAGTTCGGTGAGCGCGCGCGGGTCCATGATGGCGCCCGACAGGATATGCGCGCCGGGCTCCGAGCCTTTTTCAAGCACGCACACATTGACGTCGTTGCCTTTCTCCTGTGCCAGTTGCTTCAGGCGGATGGCCGTAGCCAGGCCGCCAGGGCCGCCGCCGACGATGACCACATCGTATTCCATGGCCTCGCGTGGCCCGAACTGCTCCAGGAGTTGCTGCTGATCCATTGTCTCTAACCCTCTGTTTCTTGGCGCCTTGCCTGCAATTGTGGGAAATGCCTTGTTTGTTCGAATGAACCGGCTTGCATCGAAAGGTCGCCAGGACGCGCCGTTCCGCGCGTTTTCCCTCTTTCCCTTTACGGGCCAAGTTCTTAGAATCTCCGGCATTGTCCGGGACTCGTCACCCTCAGGCAAGGATTTTTTTGGAACGGTCGTTCTTTTTTTTGGTATTCTGCCTTCCGATTCTCATTGGGCAGGGTGCGCCACACGGTCACGCCAGCACGCGGGGTAGATATGGGTTTGTCGATCAATCTGGAAGGCAAGGTCGCGCTCGTGACCGGGGCTTCAAGCGGGCTCGGCTCGCGTTTTGCAACGGTTCTCGCGGCCGCCGGCGCCAAGGTTGTGCTGGCTTCGCGCCGCACGGAGCGCCTTAAGGAACTGCGCGCGTCGATCGAGGCTGAAGGCGGCAGCGCCCATGTGGTGCGCCTGGACGTGACCGACCCGGTCAGCATTCGCGCGGCAGTTGCGCACGCGGAAACCGAGGCGGGCGCCATCGATATTCTTGTCAACAATTCGGGCGTCTCGACGACGCAGAAGCTGACGGATGTCACTGCCGAAGATTTCGATTTCGTCTTCGATACCAATACCCGTGGCGCCTTCTTCGTTGCACAGGAAGTCGCCAAGCGCATGATGGCGCGCGCCAAGGGGGCCGAGAAAAACGGCAACCCGCTGCCGCAGGCGCGCATTATCAATGTCGCGTCGGTCGCGGGCCTGAAGGTACTGTCGCAAATCGGCATCTACTGCATGAGCAAGGCGGCCGTGGTGCATATGACCAAGGCCATGGCGCTCGAATGGGCGCGCCATGGCATCAACGTCAACGCGGTCTGCCCCGGTTACATCGACACCGACATCAACCACCATCACTGGGACACCGATGCCGGCCAGAAGCTGATCCAGATGCTGCCGCGCAAGCGCCTGGGCAAGCCTGAAGACCTCGACGGCCTGCTGTTGCTGCTGGCTTCGGACCAGTCGCAGTTCATCAACGGCGCAGTCATTACCGCCGACGACGGCATGGTCTGAGCCGGATCGACTGCTGTCCGGCGCCGCGCCGGCATACGCTGCCCAAGGCCAAAAGCCGAAGGGCAGCGCTTTGTTTTTGCATCGCCCAGGGCTTATCCGGTCCCCTCGGGCGATATTCGAGCGCGGCTTCCACGCAGGTGGCAATAAAACCCGATACAGGGCGCGCCAGTCTTGGCATAATCCGCCATGTTTTCAGATTAAGTCTTTACATACAAATAAGCTGTGGTGGCCGTCCGGCCCGAGCAGCCCGGACCGGAGGCCGGGGAGATGGAGCAACAAGAGCAGGCACGGCGCGACGCCGTGCCGCAACACGTCGTCGATTCCGCGGTGATCCCGCAGGCGGCAGACGAGGCGCAAGACGCCGAATTCCGGGTTTCGCCCCGCATCGAGGACTGGATCGGGGTGGTCGTGATGGTGCTGCTGGTCTGCATCACCTTCGCCAATGTGGTGGTCCGCTATTTCACCGACGAGTCATTTGCCTGGACCGAGGAGTTTTCGGTTTTCCTGATGATCGTGCTGGCGCTGGTCGCCGGCAGCGCCGCGGTGGCGCGCGACCGCAATATCCGCATCGAGTTCTTCTTCGAGCGCGGCAGCCAGGCGCGGCAGAAGCGGCTGGCGATCCTGTCGGCGCTGGTCGTCGCCGTGATGTTTATCGCGCTGGCCATATTGGGCGCCCGCATTACGTGGGATGAATACACCTACGGCGAGACCTCGCCGGGCATTGGCGTGCCAAGCTGGTGGTATTCGGTCTGGCTGCCGGTGCTGTCGGCCGGCATTGCGCTGCGCGCATTCGGCCTGATGACGCGCAACCTGCGCGCGCTCAAGGCACTGCACGCTGGCCGCAACGGACAGGGGCGGAAGCCATGACGCTGATCGCCATTATCCTGTTCGTGGTCTTCATTGGCCTGATGCTGCTGGGCGTGCCGATTGGCGTATCGCTGGGGATGGGCGGCCTGATCGCCATCGGCCTGTCCAACCTCGATACCCAGATGTTCGGCCTGCTGGCCGTGCCGCAGAATTTCTACGCGGGCCTGGCCAAGTATCCGCTGCTGGCCATTCCGATGTTCGTGCTGGTCGGCTCGATCTTCGACCGTTCCGGCGTCGCGCAGCGGCTGGTGACGTTTGCCATCGCCATCGTCGGGCGGGGGCCGGGCATGCTGCCGCTGGTGGCCATCCTGGTGGCCATGTTCCTGGGCGGCATCTCGGGCTCCGGCCCCGCCAATGCGGCGGCGGTCGGCGGCGTGATGATCGCGGCGATGTCGCGGGCCGGCTATCCGGGTTCGTACAGCGCGGCGGTGGTCGGCGCCGCGGCGGCGACCGACATCCTGATCCCGCCCTCGGTGGCCTTCATCATCTACAGCGTGCTGGTCCCGGGCGCGTCAGTGCCGGCGCTGTTTGCGGCGGGCATGGTTCCGGGCGTGCTGGCCGGCGTGGCGCTGATCGTGCCGGCGGTGTGGCTCGCGCGCAAGCACAACATGGGCGCGATCGAAGCCTCGCTGCCGCGACCGCCGTTCTGGAAGAGCCTGCGCGAGGCGGCCTGGGGGCTGGTGGCGCCGTTCCTGATCCTGGGCGGCATGCGCGCCGGCTGGTTCACGCCGACCGAAGCCGCGGTGGTGGCGGTGGTCTATGGCCTGTTCGTGGGCATGGTGATCTACCGCAGCATCGGCATGAGGGACCTGTTCGTGATCTTCCAGGAAGCGGCTGAAACCTCGGCCGTGATCCTGCTCGTGGTGGCGCTGGCGGGCATCTTCGCGTATGCGCTGTCCACGCTGGGCGTGATCGATCCGCTGGCGCACGCCATCGCCAACTCCGGGCTCGGCGAATACGGCGTGCTGGCGCTGATCGTGCTGCTGCTGATGACGGTGGGCATGTTCCTCGACGGCATCTCGATCTTCCTGATCTTCGTGCCGCTGCTGCTGCCGATCGCCAACGCCTTCCACTGGAACCCGGTGTGGTTTGGCGTGGTGCTGACACTGAAGGTGGCACTGGGCCAGTTCACGCCGCCGCTGGCCGTGAACCTGATGGTGTCGTGCCGGATTGCCCGCGTGCGCATGGAAGAGACCGTGCCCTGGGTGATCTGGATGCTGCTGGCGATGTTCGTCGCCATGCTGATGGTTCTGGCCTATCCGCCGCTGGCCACCTGGCTGCCGAACTACCTGGGCTATTGATTCAAGCGTAGCCAATACAAACAACGAGCAACACGCAAGCAACAACGATCCAAGAGGAGAGACCCGATGAAACGCCGTGCCCTGATGCTGTCGATCGCTGCCACGATCGCCGCTTCCGCCTTCGCGCCCGCCGCCTCCATGGCGCAGACCTACAAGCCCGAGTACAAGATGTCGCTGGTGCTCGGCCCGGCCTTCCCGTGGGGCAAGGGCGGCGAGATCTGGGCCGACCTGGTCAAGCAGCGCACCAACGGCCGCATCAACATCAAGCTGTACCCGGGCACCTCGCTGGTGGCCGGCGACCAGACGCGCGAGTTCTCGGCGATCCGCCAGGGCGTCATCGACATGGCCGTGGGCTCGACCATCAACTGGTCGCCGCAAGTCAAGGAACTGAACCTGTTCTCGCTGCCGTTCCTGATGCCCGACTACAAGGCGCTGGATTCACTGACGCAGGGCGAAGTCGGCAAGCAGATCTTCACGACGCTGGAAAAGGCGGGCGTGGTGCCGCTGGCCTGGGGCGAGAATGGCTTCCGCGAAGTTTCCAACTCCAAGAAGGAAATCCGCAAGCCGGATGACCTCAAGGGCATGAAGCTGCGCGTGGTGGGTTCGCCGCTGTACATCGAGACCTTCAACGCGCTGGGCGCCAACCCGACCCAGATGAGCTGGGCCGACGCGCAGCCGGCCATGGCCTCGGGCGCCGTGGATGGCCAGGAGAACCCGCAGTCGGTGTTCGCCGCTGCCAAGCTGTACACGGTGGGCCAGAAGTTCGTGACCACCTGGGGCTATGTGGCTGATCCGCTGATCTTCGTTGTCAACAAGCAGATCTGGGAAAGCTGGACGCCGGCCGACCGCGAAATCGTCAGGCAGGCCGCCATCGACGCCGGCAAGCAGGAAATCGCGCTGGCCCGCAAGGGCCTGTCCGAGCCGGGCGCGCCCGCCTGGAAGGACATGGAAGGCCACGGCGTCAAGGTCACGCACCTGACGCCGGCCGAGCACGATGCCTTCCGCAAGGCGACCGCCAAGGTCTACGACAAGTGGAAGAAGCAGATCGGCGCCGACCTCGTGACCAAGGCCGAAGCCTCGATCGCCAAGCGCTAAATCATCGGACCGGCCCGCCAGCAATGGTGGGCCTGTTGCTTTGGAGGCCGTGATGAAGCACGTCTATACGGCGGTCATGCCGATCCGCTGGGGCGACATGGACGCGATGGGCCATGTCAACAATACCGTCTACTTCCAGTACCTGGAGCAGGCGCGCATCGAGTGGTTCGCCTCGCTCGGGCGCGGCGGCAAGGATCCGAAGGGACAGGGGCCGGTCATCATCAATGCGCACATGACGTTCCTGAAGCAGCTGCGCTATCCGGGGACGATCGAATGCCGCGTTTATGCGGGGCAGCTCGGGCGCACCAGCTTCGAGACGCGCATGGAGATCGTGCGTACCGATATGCCCGATGTGGTGTGGGCCGAAGGCGGGGCGAAGGTGGTGTGGTGCGACTACGCGGCGGAGAAGTCGGTGCCGGTGCCGGCGGAGATCCGGGCGATCGTCGAAGCGTAACGCGTGTCGCTGGATTGCTTTGCTCTGCTCTGCCGCAAGCGGGCGAGGGGAGAAAAGGTCTGGAATCGGGCCTCAATGGTTTACCAGCCGCTGCACCAGATCCACCGACGTACTCGCTCCGTATTTTTTCATCAGCCGCGCCCGATAGATATCGACCGTGCGCGGACTGATCGCCAGCAGCTTGCCGATCTGCTTGCTGGTCTTGCCTTCCACGAGCTGCGCCGCAATATCACGTTCGCGCGCCGTCAACTCGGCGGTTACCTGCCGCTTCTGCGACAAGTCCTCGAACGTCCAGATTCCCGCGCCAAGCGGCTGCGAGCGGTCCAGCGACCGGCCCGTGACGTGGCACCAGAACAGTTCCCCAGTGGCCCGTTTCATGATCCGTTCGTCAGAGTACATACCGCGCTTGTTCATGATCGGTACGATGCGTGCGCCGGTGCGCTCGAATTCGTCGGGGGTGGGGTATAGCACCTGGAACGATTCGCCGATCAATGCCTGCCGCGTGGTGCCGAAGATGCGGCAGACTTCGTCATTGCAGTCCTCGATCATGCGTTCGCGGGACAGCACCAGGCCCACGGGGGCGAGCTGGAAAGCGGTCTGGTAATCGATGGCGGGCATCTACTTATGTATTTTTACGTAATGGCGTAGGTGGCGCGGGTTGCGTATCCTTTCGGTCGGACGAGAGCGCGGCGCCTGCCGCCGATTGTACCGTTACAATTTCCTTGCGTCGTCCGCCGCACAACCCGGCGGCGGGCCAGGCGACAGGGGACTACCGAGGAAGGAGCGAAGCATGAACAAGGTCTACGCCAGCGCCGCGGAGGCGCTTGCAGGCGTCGTCCGCGACGGCCAGACGATCGCCGTGGGCGGTTTCGGCCTGTGCGGCATTCCCGAGGCACTGATCGCCGCGCTGCGCGACACCGGTGTCAAGCAGCTGACCTGCATCTCGAACAACGCCGGCGTGGACGGCTTCGGCCTGGGCCAGCTGCTGGCCACGCGCCAGATCAAGAAGATGATCTCGTCCTACGTGGGCGAGAACAAGGAATTCGAGCGCCAGTACCTGGCCGGCGAACTCGAGCTGGAATTCACGCCGCAGGGCACGCTGGCCGAGAAGCTGCGCGCCGGCGGTTCGGGCATTCCGGCCTTCTTTACCAAGACCGGCGTCGGCACGATCGTCGCCGAAGGCAAGGAAATCCGCGAATTCAATGGCGAACAGTACGTCATGGAGCGCTCGCTGACCGCCGATGTGTCGCTGGTCAAGGCCTGGAAGGCCGACAAGGCCGGCAACCTGGTGTTCCGCCGTACCGCGCGCAATTTCAACCCGATGTGCGCCATGGCCGGCAAATTCACCGTGGCCGAGGTCGAGCAAATCGTCGAAACCGGCGAGCTGGACCCGGATGAGATCCACCTGGCTGGCATCTTCGTCAAGCGCCTGGTGCTGAACACCAACCCAGAGAAACGCATCGAGCAGCGCACCGTGCGTGCCGCCAAGTAAGAGGGAGACACATCATGGCATGGACACGTGACGAAATGGCCGCGCGCGCCGCGACCGAATTGCAGGATGGCTTCTACGTGAACCTGGGGATCGGACTGCCGACCCTGGTGGCCAACTGGGTGCCGGAAGGCATGGAAGTGTGGCTGCAGTCGGAAAACGGCCTGCTTGGCATCGGCCCGTTCCCGACCGAGGACGAAGTGGACGCCGACATGATCAACGCCGGCAAGCAGACCGTGACGACGCTGCCGGGCTCGTCGATTTTCTCGTCGGCCGATTCCTTCGCGATGATCCGCGGCGGCCATATCAACCTGGCCATCCTGGGCGCGATGCAGGTCAGCGAGAAGGGCGACCTGGCCAACTGGATGATTCCGGGCAAGATGGTCAAGGGCATGGGCGGCGCGATGGACCTGGTCGCCGGCGTGGGCCGCGTGGTGGTGCTGATGGAACACACCGCCAAGAAGAAGGACGGCACCGAGGACATCAAGATCCTGAAGGAATGCAACCTGCCGCTGACCGGCCTGGGCGTGGTCAACCGCATCATTACCGACCTCGGCGTCATCGACGTGACGGCGGACGGTCTGAAGCTCGTGGAAACCGCGCCCGGCGTGAGCCGCGAGGAAATCCAGAGCAAAACCGGCGCACCGCTGCTGTAAGCGTCTCCGGCTGGATGCAAAAAGCCCCGCTGCGAAGCGGGGCTTTTTGCGTTCCGGCGGGCAGGTTTACTGCGCGACCCAGCCGCCGTCCATGTTCCAGATCGCGCCGCGTACCTGGCGCGCCGCCTCGGAAGCCAGGAACACCGCCAGCGCGCCGAGTTCCTCGGGCGTGACGAACTGGCCCGACGGCTGCTTCTCGATCACCAGCTCGCGCTTGGCCTGCTCGACCGGGATGCCTTCCTTCTGCGCGCGCGCGTCGACCTGCTTCTGCACCAGCGGCGTCAGCACCCAGCCCGGGCAGATCGCGTTCGCGGTCACGCCGGTCTGCGCGGTTTCGAGCGCCGTAACCTTGGTCAGGCCGACGATGCCGTGCTTGGCGGCCACGTAGGCGGACTTCTGCGCCGATGCCACCAGCCCGTGGGTCGAGGCGATATTGATGATGCGGCCCCAGTTCTTCCGCTTCATGCCGGGCAATGCCAGGCGCGTGGTGTGGAAGGCGGAGGTCAGGTTGATGGCGATGATCGCGTCCCAGCGATCGGTCGGGAAGTCCTCGATGTTCGCCACGAACTGGATGCCCGCATTGTTGACGAGGATGTCGGCGCCGCCGAATTCGGACTCGGCATAGCGCATCATGTCCTCGATTTCGGCCGACTTGCTCATGTCCGCGCCGTGGTAGCCGACCTTGATGCCGGTGCCGGCCTGCGCGATTTCGCGCTTTGCGTCCTCCACGTCACCAAAGCCGTTGGCGATGATGTTGGCGCCTTGCGCCGCGAGTGCCTGCGCGATGCCGAGTCCGATGCCGCTGGTCGAGCCAGTCACCAGTGCCGTCTTGCCTTTGAGCATGTAAGCCTCCGTCGAGATCGAGGGTCGAGAGAATGGATGGCCGGACACGGCCGGCCGAACCGCTTCGCCCGTGCCTGCAACGCTGCGCGGGTGGCTGCGCCAGGCGGGGCGGCGTGTGCGTCGTAGCGCGCGTAGTGCTGTGGCATTGTAACCGCTGCGGCGTACAATCCTGCTTTGCTCAACCTCCGGCAAAGCCTCAGCGGCGGCCGGTTCGTCAGGGAGTTCAGATGTCTGCCAGTCCGCGCCTTGGCTTCGTCCAGTGCATCAGTCCGGCGGGCCTGCACCGCATGGCCTATCACGAATGGGGCGACCCGGCCAATCCGCGCGTGCTGATGTGCGTGCATGGCCTGACGCGCACGGGCCGCGACTTCGACATGCTGGCCCAGTCGCTGTGCGGCGAGTACCGCGTGGTGTGTCCCGACGTGGCCGGCCGCGGGCGCTCAGACTGGTTGCCCGACCCGAGCAACTACGTGGTGCCGAAGTACATGGCGGACATGGTCACGCTGATCGCCAGGCTGAACGTGGAGAAGGTCGACTGGTTCGGCACCTCGATGGGCGGCCTGATCGGCATGGGCCTGGCGGGGTTGCCCAATTCGCCCGTGCGCAAGCTGCTGCTCAACGATGTGGGGCCGCGCATCACGGCCTCTGCCGTGGAGCGGATCGGTTCCTACCTGGGGCTGCCGGTGCGCTTCAAGACCTTCGAGGAAGGTCTGGCCTACCTGCAAACCATCAGCGCATCGTTCGGACGCCATACGCCGGAACAATGGCGCGAGCTGAACGGCGCGATACTCAAGCCCGTCCAGGGCGCGCAAGGCCTGGAATGGGGCTTGCATTACGATCCGGCGCTGGCCGTGCCGTTCCGCGGTGCCACGCCGGAGCAGCTGGCGGCGGGCGAGGCCACCATGTGGCACATGTTCGAAGCCATCACGGCGCCGGTGCTGGTCGTGCGTGGCGCGCAATCGGACCTGCTGCTGCGCGACACCGTGGCGGACATGGTGGCGCGCGGCAAGCATGTCAGTTCGGTGGAAATCCCCGATGTGGGGCATGCACCGACTTTTGTCGATCCGGCGCAGATCGCCGTGGCCCGCCAGTTTTTCCTGGGCAGTGCCTGAGCGGTGCCGAGCCGGATCGGTCGTATCAACCTGAATGCGTTTGATTTGTCATGAGCAGCAATGAACTGAAGCGCGCCCACGTGGGCAAGCGCCTGTCCGAATACGCGGTGTACAACGGCGTGGTCTATCTGGCCGGTCAGGTCCCCGAAGTCGACCCGAAGGCCGACATCCACGGCCAGACCCGCGAAGTGCTGGGTCACATCGATCGCCTGCTGGCAGAGGCCGGCAGCGACAAGGCGCGCATCCTGTCGTGCCAGATCTTTCTGACCGACATCGAACTGATCGGCAAGATGAACGAGGTGTGGGACGCGTGGGTGCCGCAGGGCAACACGCCGCCGCGCGCCACCGTCGAAGCGAAGCTGGCCAATCCCGACTACCTGATCGAAGTGGTGGTGACCGCTGCGCTCAACTGAAGACGGCGTCGTGACATGGTGACCCTATGGTGACGTCTACCGACCTGGCCGGCCAGGTTGCCGGCGTCCCGGACGCCGACATGGTCGGGCGTGCGCTGGCGTACGTGCGCGAGCAGGCGGGTGATGCCTTGCTGCCGACCGGCGAGCCGGTGCTTTCGCATGCGGAAGGGATGCTGCGCATCCTCGACGGCCTGCGCGTGGACGACGCGGCGCGCGCCGCCTGCTGCCTGTTCCCGCTGGCCGAGTTCGCGCCCGCGGCGGAAGCGGACATCGAAGCGCGATTCGGCGAAGACGTGAGCAGAATGGTGAAGGGCGTGCGACAGCTGCTGCGCATCGGCGCCATCGCCGGCGGCCATGACGTGCAGGAGGCTTCGCGCAACGTGGCGCAGGCACGGCACGAACAGGTGGAAGCGCTGCGCAAGATGCTGCTGGCATTCGCGCAGGACATCCGCGTGGTACTCGTGCGCCTGGCGTCGCGGCTGCAGTCGCTGCGCTGGCTGGCGCAGCACAAGCGCGAGCCGCTGCCGGGCCTGGCGCGCGAGACGCTCGACATCTACGCGCCGCTCGCCAATCGGCTGGGTATCTGGCAGATGAAGTGGGAGCTGGAGGATCTGGCTTTCCGCTTCGAGCAGCCCGATACCTACAAGCGCATCGCCAAGCTGCTCGACGAAAAGCGCATCGAGCGCGAAGGGTATATCGCCAGCGCCATCGCGCGCCTGCAGGCGGAGCTGGCCGAGGCCGGCATCCGCGCCGAGGTGAGCGGGCGGCCCAAGCATATCTACAGCATCTGGAAGAAGATGCGCGGCAAGGAGCTCGACTTTGCCGACCTGTATGACGTGCGCGCGTTCCGCGTGATCGTGGACGATATCAAGGACTGCTATACGGTGCTCGGTATTGTCCACCATATCTGGCAGCCGATTCCGCGCGAGTTCGACGATTACATTTCGCGGCCCAAGTCCAATGGCTACAAGTCGCTGCACACGGTGGTGATCGGCGACGACGGGCGCGCGTTCGAGGTGCAGATCCGCACGCAGGAAATGCACCACTTCGCCGAGTACGGCGTGGCCGCGCACTGGCGCTACAAGGAGGCGGGCAGCAAGGGCTACAGCGGGCAGTTCGCCGCAAGCGACAGCTACGACGAGAAAATCGCGTGGCTGCGGCAGCTGCTGGCGTGGAAGGACGATGCCGACCATAGCGTGACCCACGATGAATCGCCGTGGGAGCAACTCAAGCACGCGGCCATCGACGACCACATCTACGTGCTGACGCCGCAGGCGCGCGTGATTGCGCTGCCGCAGGGCGCCACGCCGCTGGACTTCGCCTACTACCTGCACAGCGACCTCGGCCATCGCTGCCGCGGCGCGCGTGTCGACGGCACCATGGTGCCGCTCAATACGCCGCTGAGGAACGGCCAGACCGTCGAAATCATTGCAGTGAAGCAGGGCGGGCCATCGCGTGACTGGCTCAACCCGGAGCTTGGCTACCTGGCGAGCAGCCGCGCGCGCGCCAAGGTGCGCGCGTGGTTCAACGCACTGGACTCGCAGGAGACCATCGCGCAGGGGCGCGTGCTGATCGACAAGACGTTGCAGCGCGAAGGCAAGACCGCGGTCAAGCTCGAAGACCTCGCGACGCGGCTCGGCTTCAAGTCGCCGGACGATCTGTTCGCCGCGGTGGCGAAGGAAGAATTCAGCCTGCGACATGTGGAGCACGCGCTGCGGCATCCGGAAGGCGAGGTGCAGGCGCCGATCAGCGAAGAGGACGCCGTCACCAAGAAGAGCCGTGCCACCAGCGTGGCGCGCGGCGCCAAGACCGGCGTGCTCGTGGTCGGCGTGGATTCGCTGATGACGCAGATGTCCCGCTGCTGCAAGCCGGCGCCGCCCGACGACATCGTGGGATTTGTCACGCGCGGGCGAGGGGTATCGATTCATCGGCGCAACTGCCACACGTTCCAGCAGCTTTCGGCGCGCGCGCCGGAGCGCGTCATCCAGACGGAATGGGGCAAGAAGAGCGATGCGGTGTATCCGGTCGATATCCATGTCGAGGCCGTCGACCGCCAGGGACTGCTGCGCGATATCTCCGAAGTCCTGTCGCGCGAGAAGATAAACGTAACGGGCGTGAAGACGCTGTCGAGCAAGGGCGTGGCGCGGATGCAGTTCACGGCTGAGGTATCGGAGGCCACGCAACTGCAGCGCGCACTGTCCCTGATCGAAGATGTGCAGGGGGTATTGCAAGCGCGAAGAAAGTAAGGCTATAATTGCTGCTTCGCTAGGCTCGTAGCTCAGCTGGTTAGAGCACCACCTTGACATGGTGGGGGTCGTTGGTTCGAGTCCAATCGAGCCTACCAACGAATTGCAGTACGGCAGTACCACAGCAGTACAACAACACAGTGCGGCAAGTCCGATTCAACCTCGCAAGGAACGGAAAGGCATCATGTTCATGACACCGCGAACTACTACCGCTGGCAAGCGACAGTAGTCGAGGTGCGCCTCCGTCCCGGTTGAATCCGGATTTGACAAAGAGAAACGCGGCCTTGGCCGCGTTTTTTTTCGTCTGTCGCCTGCCAGCTGCCTGATAAGCTTGCCGCCTGCTGTGGGCGGCACCAAGAACGTTGCCGGCGCGCCGCCTGTTTCGGGGTGGGTCGGTGCTACAAAAGATGCAGTTTGATCCGCCCGCGACCGTCAGGCGCCGGGGTGGAATCCTGGAGAGTCGAAATGATCGCAATCACGCTGCCGGATGGGTCCCGTCGCGAGTTTCCCGGCCCGGTAACGGTTGCCGAAGTGGCGCAGAGCATCGGTACGGGCCTGGCCAAGGCCGCGCTGGCTGGCAAGGTGGATGGCAACCTGGTCGATACGAGCTACTCGATCGATCGCGATGTGACGCTGGCCATCATCACGGACAAGGATGCCGACGGCGTCGATGTCATCCGCCACTCGACGGCCCACTTGCTGGCTTATGCGGTCAAGGAACTCTACCCGGAAGCGCAGGTGACGATCGGGCCGGTGATCGAAAACGGCTTTTACTACGACTTCGCCTACAAGCGACCCTTCACGCCGGAAGATCTCGCCGCCATCGAAAAGAAGATGACGGAGTTGTCGCGCAAGGACGAGAAGGTCACGCGCGAGGTGTGGAACCGCGACGAAGCGGTGGCGCTGTTCGAGTCGATGGGCGAAAAGTACAAGGCCGAGATCATCGCCTCGATTCCGGCGGACCAGGAGATCGGGCTGTACCGCGAAGGCAAGTTCGTCGACCTGTGCCGCGGCCCGCACGTGCCGTCGACGGGCAAGCTGAAGGTGTTCAAGCTAATGAAGGTGGCTGGCGCCTACTGGCGCGGCGATGCCAACAACGAGATGCTCCAGCGCATCTACGGCACGGCCTGGGCGAAGAAGGAAGACCAGGAAGCCTACCTGCACATGCTTGAAGAGGCCGAGAAGCGCGATCACCGCAAGCTTGGCAAATCGCTCGACCTGTTCCATCTGCAAGAAGAGGCGCCGGGCATGGTGTTCTGGCATCCGAAAGGCTGGCAGGTTTGGCAGGCAGTCGAGCAATACATGCGCGGCCGCCTGACGGAAGCGGGCTACGACGAAGTGCGTACGCCGCAAGTGATGGACCGTTCGCTCTGGGAGAAATCCGGCCACTGGCAGAACTACAAAGAGAACATGTTCGTCACGGAATCTGAGAAGCGCGACTACGCGATCAAGCCGATGAACTGCCCGGGGCATGTGCAGATCTTCAACCACGGCCTGCGTTCCTATCGCGATCTGCCCCTGCGCCTGGCCGAATTCGGCGCCTGCCATCGCAACGAGCCGTCCGGCGCGTTGCATGGCCTGATGCGTGTGCGGGGCTTTGTGCAGGATGATGCGCATATCTTCTGCACGGAAGAGCAAATCGTGGCCGAGGCAAAGGCCTTCAACGAACTGGCGTTCTCGGTGTACGACGATTTCGGCTTCAAGGATGTGGCGGTCAAGCTGTCCTTGCGCCCGGATCAGCGCGCCGGCTCGGACGAGGTCTGGGACCACGCCGAAGAAGGCCTGCGCCTGGCGCTGCGCGCCTGTGGCGTGGAGTGGGAAGAACTGCCAGGCGAAGGCGCTTTTTACGGCCCGAAGGTCGAGTACCACATCAAGGACGCCATTGGCCGTTCGTGGCAGTGCGGCACGCTGCAGCTGGACCTGGTCCTCCCGGAGCGCCTGGATGCCGAGTACGTTTCCGAGGATAACTCGCGCAAGCGTCCCGTGATGCTGCACCGGGCGATCCTGGGTTCGTTCGAGCGCTTCCTGGGCATCCTGCTCGAAAACCATGCGGGTGCGCTGCCCGCCTGGCTGGCGCCGGAGCAGGTGGTGGTCATGAATATCGCGGATTCGCAGGCCGAATATGCTGAAAACGTCGTGCAATCGCTGCTAAAACAAGGGTTTAGGGCGAAGGCCGATTTGCGTAACGAGAAAATTACGTATAAAATCCGCGAGCATTCGCTTCAAAAGATTCCCTACCTGCTGGTGGTGGGCGACAAGGAGCGAGATGGAAATCAAGTGGCCGTGCGTGCCCGTGGCAACGTGGATCTGGGTGTGATGCCCGTCTCCGCGTTTGTGGAGCGTCTGCAACAGGACGTTGCCAGCAAAGCCTGATGGGTCGGAAGCACGGCTTGTTTTTTTGTCTTCTTGAGGTAACGGAACATCG
This sequence comes from Cupriavidus sp. C3SS-1, assembly GCF_057073755.1. Lineage (NCBI taxonomy): Bacteria > Pseudomonadati > Pseudomonadota > Betaproteobacteria > Burkholderiales > Burkholderiaceae > Cupriavidus > Cupriavidus sp. C3SS-1. The sequence continues at coordinate 1,304,176 of NZ_CP172699.1, forward strand.
CTACGGACAAAGGTCACCGCATCAACCGTGAGATCCTCGCGCCCGAACTGCGCCTGGTAGGGGTTGATAACGAGCAGCTTGGCATCGTCAAGTTCATGGACGCGCTTCGCCTGGCTGAGGATAAGGACTTGGATTTGGTGGAGATCGCCCCGAACGCGACTCCGCCCGTCGCCCGGATCATGGATTACGGGAAGTTCAAGTACGAGGAAGCCAAGCGCGCGCACGAGGCGAAGCTGAAGCAGAAGATCATCCAGGTCAAGGAAGTGAAGTTCCGCCCTGGCACGGATGACGGCGACTACAACGTCAAGCTGCGCAACCTGAAGCGTTTCCTGGAAGACGGCGACAAGACCAAGATCACGCTGCGCTTCCGCGGCCGTGAGATGGCGCACCAGGAAATCGGCGCGCGCGTGCTCGAACGCCTGAAGGCGGACCTGGAGGAAATCGGCCAGGTCGAGCAGATGCCGAAGATGGAAGGGCGCCAGATGGTGATGGTGCTCGCCCCCAAGAAGAAGAAGTAATTTTTGCGCGATGCGGCGGCCGGGATGCCAAGGCATTCCGGCGTTGTGTCGCGTGGAAGTAGCGCGGAACCCTTTCCGGGAACCGTGCAAAAACAAGTGGATGCGGGTCTTGCAAGCGTCGGCGACAGCCGTCCACCTGCATGCATGTCATAGAGCTGGAGTTTTTCATGCCGAAGATGAAGACGAAGAAAAGCGCGTCCAAGCGCTTTACTGCCCGTCCGAACGGTTCGTTCAAGCGCGGCCAGGCCTTCAAGCGTCACATCCTGACCAAGAAGACCACCAAGAACAAGCGTCACCTGCGTGGCACCCTGGACGTCCACGAGTCGGACGTCAAGTCGGTGCGCGCAATGATGCCGTACGCATAACCTCTAACGACAGCGAAAGGAGTATTCAATGCCTCGAGTTAAGCGTGGGGTTACTGCACGGGCCCGCCACAAGAAAGTCATCGACGCTGCCAAGGGTTACCGCGGCCGTCGCAATAATGTCTACCGTATCGCCAAGCAGGCGGTCATGCGTGCTGGCCAGTACGCGTACCGCGATCGCCGCAACAAGAAGCGCGTGTTCCGCGCGCTCTGGATTGCGCGTATCAATGCCGCGACGCGTGAGCATGGCATGACCTACAGCGTGTTCATGAACGGTCTGAAGAAGGCCTCGATTGAACTGGACCGCAAGGTGCTGTCGGACATGGCTATTCATGACAAGCCTGCCTTTGCTGCCATCGTCAACCAGGTGAAAGCCACCGTTGCCTGATGCCGGCTGCGGCAACCCGTAAGGGTTGCCGGGCAAGCACCGACCGCAAGGTCTGCTGAAACGGGGCTCTCACGGGGCCCCGTTTTCATTTTCGAATGCCGCTTCGGCGATTGTCCCGATTGTGCCAACGCCCCGCACGGGCAGTGCCGAAACGCCATTCGAAACGATCTCCAACCTGCGCCGCGACAGACGTCGTGTCACGGCGCCAAGCTATTTCCACGACCGCCATGTCCCAGGATCTGGATCAAATCGTCGCCGACGCCCAGGCCGCTTTCGCCGCCGCCAACGACAACGCCACGCTCGAAAACGAGAAAGCCAGGTTCCTCGGCAAGACCGGCGCGCTGACCGAACTGCTCAAGGGCCTGGGCAAGCTCGACCCGGAAACGCGCAAGAGCGAAGGCGCGCGTATCAACCAGGTGAAGCAGCAAGTCGAAGCCGCACTGACGGCGCGCCGCCAGGCCCTGGCCGACGCGCTGATGAACGCGCGACTGTCCGCCGAAGCCATTGACGTGACGCTGCCAGGCCGTGCCGTCAGCCGTGGCAGCCTGCACCCGGTCATGCGCACGTGGGAGCGCGTGGAACAGATCTTCGGCTCGATCGGCTTCGACGTGGCCGACGGCCCGGAGATCGAAACCGACTGGATGAACTTCACCGCGCTGAACAACCCGGACAACCATCCGGCGCGTTCGATGCAGGACACGTTCTATATCGACGGCCGCGACAGCGACGACAAGCTCCTGCTGCTGCGTACGCACACCAGCCCGATGCAGGTGCGCTACGCGAAGATGCACGTGGAGAAGTACGCCGGCAAGCCGATGCCGCCGATCAAGGTGATCTGCCCCGGCCGCACCTACCGCGTCGACAGCGATGCCACGCACTCGCCGATGTTCAACCAGGTCGAAGGCCTGTGGATTGGCGAGGACGTGAGCTTCGCGGACCTGAAGGGCGTGTACACCGATTTCCTGCGCAAGTTCTTCGAGCGCGACGATATCCAGGTGCGTTTCCGCCCGTCTTATTTCCCGTTCACCGAACCGTCGGCCGAGATCGACATGGCATTCGGCAACGGCAAATGGCTGGAGATCTCCGGCTCCGGCCAGGTGCATCCGAACGTGCTGCGCAATATGGGCCTGGATCCGGAGCGCTATATCGGCTTCGCCTTTGGCTCGGGCCTGGAGCGCCTGACGATGCTGCGCTATGGCATCAACGACCTGCGCCTGTTCTTCGAAGGCGACGTGCGCTTCCTGCGCCAGTTCGCCTGACACGCAGCGCCGCCCAGCCCTTCGTCAAAGACATCACAGAATACTTACCGGATCAGAAGCGCCATGCAATTCTCGGAATCCTGGCTTCGCACCTTCGCCAACCCTGAAAAGATTTCCACCGACGCGCTGTCGCACAGCCTGACCATGGCCGGGCTCGAAGTGGAAGAGGTCGGCCCGGTCGCGCCGCCGTTCAACAAGGTGGTGGTCGCGCACGTGCTGTCGACCGAGCGCCATCCCAACGCAGACCGCCTTAACGTATGCGTGGTCGATGTCGGTGCCGGCGAGACGCTGCAGATCGTTTGCGGCGCCCCCAACGTCAAGCCCGGCATCAAGGTGCCGTGCGCGATGGTCGGCGCCGTGCTGCCGCCGGCGGAGCCCGATGGCAAGCCGTTCGAAATCAAGGTGGGCAAGCTGCGTGGCGTGGAAAGCTACGGCATGCTTTGTTCGGCGCGCGAGCTCAAGCTGTCGGAAGAACACGGCGGCCTGCTGGTGCTGCCGGAAGACGCGCCGGTCGGCCAGAACATCCGCGACTACCTCGACCTGGACGACCAGGTCTTCGTGATCAAGCTGACGCCGAACAAGGCCGATTGCCTGTCGATCCATGGCGTGGCGCGTGAAGTCGCGGCGCTGACCGGCGCGGCGTTGACGCTGCCGGAGATGAAGCCGGTCGCGGTGACCATCGACGACAAGTTGCCGGTGAAGGTGTCGGCGCCTGACCTGTGCGGCCGTTTCTCGGGCCGCGTGATCCGCGGCGTGAACGCCCACGCCGCCACGCCGGCATGGATGGTGCAACGCCTGGAGCGCTCGGGCCAGCGCAGCATCTCGGCGCTGGTGGATATCTCCAACTTCGTCATGCTGGAGTTGGGCCGCCCGTCGCACGTGTTCGACCTGGACAAGATCCACGGCGGACTCGATGTGCGCTGGGGCCGCAAGGGCGAGCAGATCAAGCTGCTGAACGGCAACACCATCGAGGTCGACGAGCAGGTCGGCGTCATCGCTGACGACAAGGAGATCGAGAGCCTGGCTGGCATCATGGGTGGCGACAGCACCGCCGTGACGCTGGACACGACCAACATCTACCTGGAAGCTGCATTCTGGTGGCCGTCGGCCATTCAGGGTCGCGCGCGCCGCTACAACTTCTCGACCGATGCGGCGCATCGCTTCGAGCGCGGCGTGGACTATGCCACGACGGTCGAGCATATCGAACGCATCACCGCGCTGATCCTCGAGATCTGCGGCGGCCAGGCCGGGCCGGTCGATGACCATGTCGTCAACCTGCCGCAGCGCAAGCCCGTGAGCCTGCGTCTCGCGCGGGCGGAGCGCGTGCTGGGCATCGAACTGTCGTCGGCTGTGGTGGCCGACGTGTTCCAGCGCCTGCAATTGCCGTTCACGCGTAAGCAGGGTGCAGAAGGCGAGGTGTTCGAGGTGACGCCGCCGAGCTACCGCTTCGACATCGAGATCGAGGAAGACCTGATCGAGGAAGTCGCGCGTATCTACGGCTTCGAGCGCATTCCTGCGCGTCCGCCCGTCGCGGAGAGCGAAATGCGTCCGACCAACGAAGGCCGCCGCTCCACGCATGTTGTTCGTCACGCGGTCGCGGCGCGCGATTACCAGGAAGTCATCAACTTCGCTTTCGTCGAAGAGAAGTGGGAGCGCGACTTCGCGGCCAACGACAATCCGATCCGACTGCTGAACCCCATCGCCAGCCAGCTTGCGGTGATGCGTTCCTCGCTGATCGGCGGGCTGCTCGACAAGGTGCGCTACAACCTGAACCGCAAGGCTGCGCGCGTGCGTCTGTTTGAAGTCGGTCGCGTGTTCCATCGCGACGCGGATGTGAAGGATGGTGGCCTGACGGTTGCCGGTTATCATCAGCCGATGGTAGCTGCCGGCATTGCCTATGGACCGGCGTTCGAAGAGCAGTGGGGCATCGCCACGCGCAATGTCGATTTCTTCGATATCAAGGGCGACGTGGAAGCATTGTTCCACCCGCGTGTGGCGCGCTTCGAGCCGGTCGCGCATCCGGCCTTGCATCCGGGCCGTGCAGCGCGCGTGCTGGTCGATGGCAAGCCGGTCGGCGTGGTCGGCGAACTGCATCCGCGTTGGCTGCAGGAGTATGAGCTGACGCAGGCTCCGGTGGTGTTCGAGCTTCAGCTCGATGCGCTGCGTGAAACCGGTCTGCCGGCCTACACCGAGATCTCGAAGTTCCCGGCCGTCGTGCGTGACCTGGCCGTGGTGGTGAAGCAGTCGGTGCGCGTGCAGGACCTGCTGGACACCATGCGTGCAGCGCTCGACAAGCAGGGCTATGGCCGCTTCTGCCAGAGCCTTGTGCTGTTCGACGAGTTCCGTCCGAAGGCTGCGTCGGCCTCGATTGGCGACGACGAGAAAAGCCTTGCGTTCCGGGTGACCTTGCAAGATACTGGGTCGACCCTGCAGGACGAGACCGTCGACAGCGCGGTGCGCTGCATGGTCGACGCACTGGGCGAAGCCTTCCAGGCTCGCCTGCGCGGCTGACCACCGGCCTGCCACCACGCATACAAGACAGGGCGCCCGGGCAATGCACCCGGGCGGATCGCCAGACAGCATTCCTTGAGCGATCGACATGACAGATCGAGACGCGAACTCCATGACCGCAGCAGCTTTGGGCGAGATGAGCGACCGGCAGGGTTCCTCCCGCGACGACGATTCCATGCCGGACATCCGTGGCACGGAAGTGCCGACACTGACCAAGGCCGAACTTGCCGAGATGCTGTTCGACCAGGTGGGCCTGAACAAGCGCGAATCGAAGGACATGGTCGAAGCTTTCTTCGACGTTATTCGTGAAGCGCTGGAGCAGGGCGACAGCGTCAAGCTGTCCGGTTTCGGTAACTTCCAGTTGCGCGACAAGCCGCAGCGACCAGGTCGCAATCCCAAGACCGGCGAGGTGATTCCCATCACCGCACGTCGCGTGGTGACGTTCCACGCCAGCCAGAAGCTCAAGAGCCAGGTAGAAGAGCGCGCCGGTTTGAGCGTTCCCGGTTAATCGGAGACACCACCCGAACGGCGGATTGCTTGCCGCAGCGGGCGTCTGTATGCTTCATGGCGCGCTGATCGGCGTGCCAACCTCAAACTAGCCGGCATGGCCTGACGCCTGTCACCACCACTCATGTCGGACAAATCCAGCGAGCGCGTAGCGCTGCCGCCCATCCCAGCCAAGCGCTACTTCACCATTGGCGAGGTCAGCGAACTGTGCGCGGTCAAACCGCACGTGCTGCGCTACTGGGAGCAGGAATTCACCCAGCTCAAGCCAGTCAAGCGCCGTGGCAACCGACGCTACTACCAGCACCACGAAGTCCTGCTGATCCGGCGCATTCGCGAGTTGCTGTACGAGCAGGGCTTCACGATCAACGGTGCGCGCAATCGTCTCGACGAGGGCCGGCACGTTCATCACCAGGCGAGTCTGGAGCAGGAGGAATTGCCTGCGCAAGCTGCGGCCGAGACCGCAGTGCCATCGGTGGATATTGCCAATTTGCGTAGTGAACTCGTCGAGGTGCAGCACCTGCTTGCGCAACTTCAGCAGATCGCGCGGCGGTCATAAATTTCAGTGGAACCGCTGGTCATCCGCGAAATGCGTCTGCTATAATCTTTTTCTTCGGGGCGTAGCGCAGCCTGGTAGCGTACCTGCATGGGGTGCAGGTGGTCGGAGGTTCAAATCCTCTCGCCCCGACCAGTAAATAAAAGGCCTGACAGGTTTTACCTGTCAGGCCTTTTGTCTCATTTGAGGGCGAGTGTCTCTTGTCGCCTTCCGCGCAATGTTTCTCATACCGCTGCCGCGCTCGCTGGCTCTCTTACAAGCGGTCTCTGCGCCGCTGTACGTACCGATTCCTGGTATGCGTGCAGATCACCGGCGCCATTGCCTTTATCTTGCCGGCCTTGGCGCTATCAAGCGCCGTTGGCACCCGGCGCAATTCTTGCCGTGAAGCTTCTGCGCAGAGTAGCATCTGCACATTGAGCATCTTCTGGAATGCGATTCAATCAACGCCGAAGCGCACTGAATGTCAGCCCATTCGCCTTTTCGTGCGGCGCTGCGCAGGGATCCAACCCAAGCGTTCTGGCGCGACCCGGCCCTGCCCTTTGTCGAGAGCCGCCGCGCCTGTCATAGCCGAGCCTGCTACAAGCCGCACCACCATCCGACCTTTTCCATCGGCGCCGTCGATGAAGGCAGTAGCGTTTTCACCGGCACCCCCGACGGTCCGGTCGCGCTGCATCCCGGCATGCTCGTATTCGTGCCTGCGGCGCGCGTGCATGCCTGCAACCCGTCTCCCGACACCGCCTGGAGCTACCAGATGCTGCATCTGGACGCGGCCTGGTTCCTGGACGTCCGGAGGGAGTATGCGCAGGCCAGTCCGTTGGATGCCGAGCCGATACGGGTTGTGACCGACGCATCGGCCTACGCGCGCTTCTGCCAGCTCAACGCGTTGCTGTTCTCCGAGGTCCGCCCGTGCGACAAGGAGGCAGCGTTGATCGAGTTCATCGGCGACTGCGACACAAGGCAGGGCGTGCGCATCGAGGCGCCTGGCGTTCCGTCGAACCTGGCCGGGCAAATCCGGCCGGCTCTGGATTGCCTTCACATCGCGCCTGCCTCCGGCATTGCTCTGGACGAACTGGCGCAGCTGGCTGGCATGAGTCGCTACCAGTTGATCCGCGCTTTCCGTGCTGTCACCGGCATGACACCGCATGCCTGGCAACTGAACCAGCGCATCAACCTCGCCAGGGAGCGGATCCGGGGTGGAGACCGCATCTCGGACGTGGCCCAGCACCTCGGCTTTGCCGATCAAGCGCATTTCCAGCGCGTGTTCAAGGCGTATGCAGGCGTCACACCGGGATGCTTCGGCGCTTAGCGTCGGAAACGGTACGACTGCAATTTCCTTCAATACAGAACGCGCGGCGCCGGGCACACTGCGAAAAAAACTCGTGTGTGTACCTTAAATGCAGCAGTTCCTGATGATCGCCGCAGCGCATTTCCTGGCGCTGCTTTCTCCCGGCCCGGATTTCTTTCTGATCGCCCGAACGTCCTTGTCCGCCGGCTGGCGCGTCGCCAGCGGCGCCTGCCTGGGCATCGCCATTGCCAATGGGTTGTTCATCGCCGCTGCCTTTGCTGGCACCGCCGCGTTGCGGCCGGACACGACATTGTTCGTCGTCGTGCAACTGGCTGGTTGCGCCTATTTACTCTATCTCGGCGTGCTATTTGTACGCTATGCCGGCTGCAATGACATCAATATGGCAGCATCCGGAGGCCGGGACAATCTGCCCACGCATCCACTCGACGCTTGGCGGCGGGCCGCCGGCATGGGTTTTCTCTCTGGTATCCTCAACCCGAAAAATGCCTTGTTCTATGCCAGCCTGGCGGCGATGCTGACAGGCCCTCACGCCAGTGCAGGATGGAAGACGCTCTACGGCACGTGGATGTTCAGTGTCGTGCTGCTATGGGACGTGGTGATTGCCGTCTTGATCGGCCACCAGGAAGTGCCGCGTCGCTTCGCACGGACTCTGCCCTGGCTCGAACGCATCTCCGGGGTCGCTTTAATCCTGCTCGCACTCGGCGTCATCACGGTTTTCTTGCTGCGTTGAAGAGCCCCTTGTGATGGTTGCCTGAATCCGTCACGCGCGCCGGCCGCTTACGTCAAGCACTCTGGTGGACACGTAGGTGCGGGCCCCATCTGGCCATTCCACGCGCACCTCGGTTGGACTCACGACGCGGGTAACGGTCAGGCGCTTGCCGCGAAATATCCAACTGGTGCCGGGCTTGTACAGGCTCGCGCGGCATGCCGTGCGGCGTTGTCTGCTATTCATGGTTGGGAGGGGCAGCCCGCCGTTCGGGCGGGTTGTGGTTTTCATCAGCTCGGTGGCGCGTTGGCCTCGCGCTCTATTCGGGGAGGGCGTCATGCAGGCGAAAGCTTACACGAACCCGCCCGGAGGGCGGCCGGTGTCGGAGTCCGCGAGTACCCGACGATTTGACCAGGTGGAGGTCAGCGTTGTGGCTTGGTAGGGGCCGCAGGGAGAGTTCCAGGAAGGGGCGTTGCCGTAACGCTTTGATACAGAAGTTCAAGGTCGGTGTCGCTATTCTGGCCCTCTCAATGCAACACAACTGCCTCATGTCCCGAATCCCAATCGCCGCTCTGTCGCTAGTTCTCTCTTGCGTACTGGCCTCGCCAGTTGCACGCGCCGACGGCGCCGACTACAAAGAAAAATTCCGTAGCGGCCCCTGCAAGGTCGAGCGCGAGCAAAAGCGAGATGGCGGGTACAAGGAGGAGCGCAAATGCAAGGGCGGTCCTCCTGGCTATGAGCAGAAGCAGAAGTACCGCGAAGGCCCCTGCATGATCGAACGCGGGTGGAAAAGCAACGGTGACTACAAAGAGAAGGTCGAATGCAAGCACTCGTGAGTGAGTGTTTGTCCGCTTGCTATGACGATCGGAATGGTTCGCTCAAGGAGCTTTCATGAGCTTGTTCGCGTCTCGCTAGGGGCACGCAAAACGGGGAGCTTGCCTCTTTTTGGTCCCGATCTGAATTCGTTTTTCGTTTGTGGCGCAGGGTGGTGCGACGCCATTCCAATTAGAAAACCAGCGGCCGGGTTTTGATTCTCCCCCCCGTGCTCAGTGCGCAGCGGAAAACTTCATGCGTGCGCGACGCGCCCGCAATACTTTCTGGATCGTCTTGTAGCGCGGGTGCGCGTCCGGGGCAATACGGGTGGCTGCACACCACTACATTCGCGCGGCGCAGCGCCTACCTGATCCCTTCGAGCCCGTCTGAACCGAGTTCGGGATGCAGCAGCCAGGTCTTCCATGAAGGTGCCGAGCTTGCGCTTTTCCTCTGCTGCCATGGCCGAACCTTTAGGCCCGATCTGTTCGGTGAATTCAGCGCCCAGCGCACGCACGTGCCGTGGCAAGTGGGACGGCCCAAGGTTGACGAAATGTCGTCCACCCGGCTCCGCGCCGGGAATCCACGGCGCTGACACCGGTTGGCGTGCACCTATTTGATACGGTAAGCACGTCGTCACAGAGTTTCGGATTCCTCCTATCTGGCAGCAACCGATCCGCCGCTAATCTTTGCCAGTCACTGCATCTTTGCTTCGTGTCATGGATCCGTAGCCGATCCGACGCTAGTCTTTTCTGTTCAATACTGCGTGTTTGCTTTCCTTCATGACCCTATTTCGCAATTCCGTTGTGTGTGCCCGTTGCAGTCCCGGAGCAGTTCTCCTGCGCAATGTTTGTGGCGCAAGCCGGTGGGCGTTCGTCTTCGGATTCGACGGCCCGGGCTACACGCAATGACCCGGACGACCGTCCGGTCCGACCTCTTCGTCGCGGTGTCGGTATGGGAAGCGCTGTTCCTGCGGGAGGCGGGCGCCCGGCTTGCGGAAAGGCGTGCTGCCTGGTTATGGATCTTGCTCGAGCCTGCCACACACATCGTTTTCCTGATGGTTGTGCTGGGTGTCATCCGGCATCAGTCCAGGCCGGATGCAAACATGGAGGTGTTCATTCTGGTTGGCGTGTGGGGGTTCTTTCTGGTGCGCAATGTGGCGGGCCGTTGCATGGAATCCATCAATGCGAATCAGGCGCTGTTTGCCTATCGCCAGGTCAGGCCCGTGGACACTGTGCTGGTACGTTCCGCGCTGGAGGCTTTTCTCGGCTTGATTGTCGGTGCAGTGCTGCTCGGGGCCCTGGCGCTGTTCCACATCGATGTGCTGCCGAGCAACCCCCTTCTCGTCGCTTGCGCAGTTTTCCTGTTGTGGGCGCTGGGGTTGGGCCTCGGGCTCAGCTCCTCCGTAGTGGGAACACTGCTTCCGGAAGCGGGCAAGCTCATCCGTCTTACCTTTACGCCCCTGTATTTTCTTTCAGCCGTCATGTACCCGGTTTCCGGCTTGCCTGTTGGCATGCGTAATGCCGTGCTAGCCAATCCGATCGTGCATGGGCTGGAGTCCATGAGGGCCGGTTACTTTGCCGCGTATCGGGGCGATGAGCATGTCAGCCTGGGCTACCTGGGCTTTTGTGCCCTGACGGCAACGTTCCTGGGCCTGGCGCTGCATCTGCGCTTCTCGGCCAGATTGGCTTCGCAATGATCGAGATACGCGATATCCATAAGCGCTATCGCACCAGCCATGGTTCGAAGTGGGTGCTGCATGGCGTGACGATCAATATTCCCGCGCGCAGCCGGCTCGCCTTGATTGGTGCAAATGGCGCAGGAAAATCCACGCTACTGAGGCTGGTGGGCGGCATCGATCAACCCAGCAGCGGCCGCATTATCCGAAATTGCCGTGTGTCGTGGCCCCTCGGCCTGTCCGGTGGTTTGCAGGGCTCGCTCAGTGGCAGGCAGAACACCAAGTTTGTCTGCAGGATCCATGGCGTCGATCGCGATCTGGCCGAAAAGGTGGAGTTTGTGCAAGCGTTCTCCGATTTGCACGACGCCTTCGACGAACCGGTGAAAACCTATTCATCCGGCATGCGTTCCAGGCTCGCTTTCGCCATGTCGATGGCATTCGATTTCGATACCTATCTCGTCGACGAACTGACTGCAGTCGGTGATGCGGCCTTCAAGCGAAAGTCCCAAAAGGCATTTGAAGATCTGGCCGGCAGGGCAGGGCTGGTGATGGTGTCTCACAGTGAATCCACGCTGCGAAATTTTTGTCAGTCGGCGCTATGGCTGCACCGCGGACACGCAACTTTCTTTGATTCGGTTGACGATGCCCTGCGTGCATACAGGGAAAGCATTGCAGCATGATCGAGACGTTGAAGTTGGGTAGCGCGGCAAGACTCCGCCGCTTTCGTGCGCTGAACCTTGTATGGCAGGTCGCGGCGGGGCTATGCATGGCCGCCGTTGTCTACTGGGGCTTGATTGCCTCTGATCTTTATGTGTCCGAAGCTCGCGTGGTAGTGGAGCGCAGTGATGGTGTGGGCAGCAACGCCAGTGATTTCTCGTCACTGCTGCTGGGCAATACTGCGCCGCAGGACCTGTTGCTGTTAAGGGACTACCTGCAGTCCGTCGACATGCTCAGGAAGCTCGAGGCCAGGCTCCCTCTGCGGTCGCATTACGCCGACTCTCACAGGGACCCGCTGTCCAGGCTGTGGTTCAAGGATGCCTCGATGGAGCGCTTCCATGACTATTACCTGCGGCGCGTCAGCGTCGAGTACGACGACTTCTCGCACGTTCTGCAGATTCGTGCCGAAGCCTACACGGCGGAGATGGCGCACGCGATCGCATGCGAACTGGTCAGCGAGGGCGAGCGATTCATGAACGAGGTGACGCATCGCATCGCAAGCGAGCAGGTCGTCTACATTGAAAAGCAGGCGCGCGCGCAGGGTGAGCGTCTCAAGGCTGCACGCCAGGCGCTACTGGGCTTCGAGAATGCCAATGGACTGGTATCGCCGCGTGCAGAGGTGGAAAGCCTTTCTTCGGTGGTGGCTAATGCCGAGGGCACGCTGACCGAGCTGAACGTCAAGCGCAATGCCTTGATGGACGTCTTTACGCCGCAATCTCCGGCGATCCAGCAACTGGACGCACAGATCGCCGCCGTGGAACGGCAGATCGCAGCGCAGCGCGGGCGCATGGTTTCCAGCAAGGGTAAGGGGCTGAACAAGGTGGTTGAAGAGCATGACCGCCTGCAGGCGGCGGCCGAGTTCGCCTTCGACATCTACAAAACGGCGCTTGGCGCGCTGGAGAAGGCGCGTATCGATGCGACGCGCAAGCTCAAGAATGTTGCGGTGGTGCAGAGCCCGACTCTGCCGGAGTATCCCCTCCAGCCGCGGCGCGTCTACAACATCGTGGTGTTCGTGCTGGTGACCGCAATGCTGGCCGGTCTCGTGCAACTGCTGAGCGCCATTATTCGCGATCACCGAGACTGAACATGTGTCGCCGATTTCTTGCCCTATTCATTCTTATGGGCCTTTCGTGCAATCATGGCGCCGTGGCTCAGTCCAGCATGCGTACCGCGCAGCTTGCGGCCATGAGCCAGCCGGACTTTGCCGTCCAGGCGGCCCAGGGGAACTTCCTTCCAGCTACCAACATTTCGTCGGTTCCCGCCAATACGAATGCGGCGGCCGTGCCGGCGCACACGGATCAGCCGCTTCCGGTCACTGCGCCGCAGAATAATGATTACTCGGCGAACATGGACAGCGACGCCTTTGGCGCCCAACTGTTCACGGGAGCGTTCAGCCGCGACAGTGCGTCGGTCTTCAATCCTGGCCATGTGATTTCCGTTGGGGATCGCGTTCAATTGCGCATCTGGAATGGATACAACGTTGATACGGTACTGACCGTCGATGCGGGCGGGAACATCCTGCTGCCCGAGGTAGGACCCTTCCGCGTGCAAGGCACTACCAACGGAAACTTGCAGAAGGCGATCGGTGATGCACTGCGCCGGGTATTTGCCAGCAAGGTGTCGATCTATGCCAGCTTGCTGGCGGCGCAACCCGTGCGCGTCTACGTGACGGGTGCGGTGCGCCGGCCAGGCATGTACGCCGGAAATTCCGGCGATAGCGTGCTGCGTTACCTGGATCAAGCCGGCGGCATTGATCCCGATCGCGGCTCCTTCCTTGATGTTGCGATCAAGCGAGGCAACCAGACGCTGGATATCGTGAATCTCTACGATTTTCTGCTGAAGGGCGACCTGACGTCACGGCAATTGAACAACGGGGATGTCATCTTCGTTCAGTCACGCAAGAAAACCATCAAGGTCAGCGGGCTTGCGGAGAATGCCAGGCGCTTCGAGTTCCCGGGTGAAGAAGCCAGGCTTGACCAGATCATGCGTCTGGCGAAGCCGCTTCCCGCTGCGACCAATTTGCGCGTCACGCGCAATACCGGGACGGTCAGGAATATCGAGTATTTCCCGATCTCGCAGGGCAACCAGATCAACCTGCGCGACGGCGACGAGATCGAATTCACGGCTGACAAGCGGCCAGGGACGATCACGGTGCGTGTGGAAGGCGAGCATACGGGGCCGCAGGAGTATGTGCTGCCCTACGGTAGCCGCATGGGCCAGCTGCTGAGCCAGGTGGAGTTCACGCGGGAATCCGACGCCGAGAGCATTCAGTTGTTCCGTCAGAGCGTCAAGGCGCGGCAGAAGACGTTGCTGGCGACCACGCTCAGAAGCCTGGAGTCCAGTGTGCTGACGGCGCGTTCCGGCACTGTCGAGGAAGCCCAGTTGCGCAAGGAAGAAGCGGCGCAGGTACTGCAGTGGGTGGAGCGCGCCAGGAAGATCGAGCCTAGCGGGCAGACCCTCGTCGCCAAATCCGCGGTCCGCAACGACTTGCTTCTCGAGAATGGGGATGTGCTGCGCGTGCCGGTTAAGGACGGACTGGTGCTGATCAGCGGGGAAGTGCTCTTTCCGAACGCCGTGGCCTATGAAAAGGGCATGGACCTGGATGACTTTATCAGGCAGGCCGGCGGGTTCTCGCAAAACGCCGATACCTCCCGCGTCATCATCGCTCATCGGGACGGCAGCTTTTCGGACGGCAAGAAGGATGATGCGGTGCGCCCGGGCGACGAGATCATGGTTCTGCCGAAGATCGACTTCAAGACGCGGCAGTTTGCGAAGGATGTGTTCCAGATTCTTTATCAGATTGCGATTAGTGCGAAGGTTGTTCTTGGTCTGTGACGACAGTCATTGAAGGCCATCGGGTGAAAAACAAAAAAGGGAAGCAAGATGGTTGTTGAAGCGGCAGGGGATTTCTCGGTCGACGTCATCATCGCGGTTCGATCGCGGGAAGAATACGATGTGATCGAACGCCTGCGCTGGCGTGCTGAATACCATATTCCGAAGAATTTTGGGTTCATCGTCGTTGACTACGGTTCGAAGGAATCAGAAAGCATCGAGATTGAATGTGTATGCCGGGAGAACGGCTTCAAGTATATCTTTGTGGATGCGCGCGGCGAGATCTGGAACGCTTCGAAGGCCAGGAATGTGGCGACTCTTGAATCTTCGGCTGACTATCTTGTTTTCCAGGATGTCGACTTGGTCAGCCATGTTGATTTCTATGTCTGGATAAACACCGAGATCAGGTCGTTGATTCAAAAGGCTGGCTGGCCATTCATTGTCGTCCCTGTTTCCTATCTGACGCAAGAAAGCGTCCGGCAGCGTAAAAGCGTTGCTGCGTTAGAGGACGATGATTATGCGGATCTAACTTCCGAGATCTATAACCCGGAATCGGAGCATATCGAATTTCACGCGCCCACATCGTCATATGTTGTATGCCGTCGTCGTGACGCAATTTTTGTTGGAGGCCATGATCCGGCATTCGAGGGTTGGGGTTTTGAGGATTCTGATTTTGCTTTGAAGCTTCTTAGGAAAACAGAGTTGTTCAAGCCGCGCGATTTTTACAAACTAGATACGCGGAATTATCGCGATCAGGTTCAATGGAGCGGGTGGCGTGCGCTGTATCGAATCTTCGGTGATCTTTTGGCTAACAAGGGAATCTATGCATTTCATGTCTGGCATCCCGTTGCGGAGCACAGGTCGACAACCATTCGCGAGAGAAACAACAAGATATTTCAGCATAATTCAAAACTGTATTCGGATCGGCGATTTATGCCGTCGCCGTTGTGGAGTTCAAAAAGGCCGACGCATCTGTTTTTGAGTAAGAATCCTCATTCTTTTAATGCATCAATATTCGAATATTTCGATAATCCAATGCTGATTGAGGAGAGGAATGTAGAAGTCAGAAATCTCGATAGGCTGATTGATAAATATACTATCGAATGTGTGATATTTAATAATCCGTATGCAAATGATATGCGTCGCGCGATCTATGCAAGATGCAGGCAGTTGGGAGTTCGGACATTTGTGGTTGAGCGTGGTGCATTGCCATGGTCCATCTATATTGACGATGGTGGTTTTTGTGCGGACAGTGCGTCATATCAAGAAGATAGGTGGCCGGTCGAGATGGAAGAATCAGATCGGCAGGTTGCGGTGGAATACATTGAAAATCTCAAGACGACGGGTGCTGCGTTGGAACCGCAGGCTGGACTGATTGGCGGCGCGAATCTCAAGCGGACATTGTTCGGCGAGTCGGTAGAGATCAAGATTCTTTTTGTGGCTTTTCAATCTCCCAGTGACACTACGACAAATTTCTTTTGCGGAGAAATTGGGTCATATGAGAATTTTGTCAGCGAAATAAGGTTGCTGCCGTATCTTCTCGGACCTGATTGGCGCGTAATCTACAAGAACCATCCATTGACAATCAAGAAGGCGCTGATCGAGGGGGCGCTGTGTGTGGATGCACATCATATCGGGGACATTCTTGAGATGGCAGACGCTGTCACATTGATAAATAGTGGGGTAGGGGTGTTGGCCGCGGCCTACAGAAAGCCTGTCTTCTATTTCGGTAAGGCATTCTATGCAATCGACGGCCTGAACAGATTGGTTAAATCGGGCGGGGATCTGGCGTTGGAGCTGGAAGGGCTGTTTCCTGTAGATGTGGATAAGGTAATAAGATTATATTCTTATTTGATTAATGATTTCTATTCGTTTGCCAAATGGGAACGAAAGGAGCGCGCACATACCGATAAAGCCAAGCTTTCGATATCCGAGAACATAAAGTATGACATTGTTCGCGTCGATGGCTTCGAGTGGACGTCGGTGGCCGGAAAATCGCCGGTAGATCTTCAAAACAGTTTGCTCTTTGATCGCTACAGGCTCGAGGACTATCTTCATCGAAAGGAGGCACGCGCTGGTGCGGTCAAGCGAATCGTGGCTCCCAAGACGGAAAATACCGCTGCTCCGAAGTCTACATCTGGTGGGCTCACGAATGCCGGCAATTCGGTGAATGCCTCATCGAAATCGAAACAGACGGGCGGTGTTGTATCAAGAAAGTTGAAAAAGCTTGTTAGACATCCGCGCTTGTTTTTTGTGGATGCCATAGCTAACCGATTCGGACGATAAGGCAGTGCGGAACACGGGAGCAGAAATGACAGATGCAATCAGACTTGCTCGTAACGTGGTTGCGCAGGAAATCCAGGCGCTTGACCGCATGTCGGGCCGGATCGATGCCGGATTCGGCAAGGCGGTCGACATCATCCTGAACGCGCGTGGCCGCGTCGTGCTGGTCGGCATGGGCAAGTCCGGGCTGGTGGGCAAGAAAATCGCCGCAACCATGGCATCGACCGGAACGCCGGCATTTTCCGTGCATCCGGGCGAGGCGTTCCATGGCGACCTCGGCATGATCAAGCCCATCGACGTGGTGCTGATGATCTCCAACAGCGGGGAAACCGAGGAACTGATTCGCATCCTGCCGTTCCTGGAGCACCAGAAGAACCCCGTCATCGCAATGACGGGCAAGGTCAGTTCAACCCTGGCAAGGCACGCGGATGTCGTCCTCGATATTTCGGTCGACCGTGAGGCCTGCAACAACAATCTTGCGCCGACCAGCTCGACCACCGCAACCTTGGTCATGGGTGATGCGCTCGCCGTGGTGCTGTCGGTAAATCGCGGCTTCCAGCCGGAAGACTTCGCGCGCTTCCATCCCGGTGGCAGCCTTGGCCGACGCCTGCTGACGCGCGTCGCGGACGTGATGCACAAGGAAAACCTGCCGATTTGCGGCTTCGACACTTCCTTCCGCGATGTTGTGCAGGTGATTAACCGCGGGCGTTTGGGCATGGCACTGGTGATGGATGGGGAATCGCTGCACGGGGTCATTACGGACGGTGACGTCCGGCGCGCCTTCGATTCGGATTGCGACTACAAGTCGATCCAGGCCCGCGACATCATGTCTAAGGAGCCGAAACTGGCATCGCCCGACGAACGCTTCGCCGACGCCGAAGCGCGTATCCATGCCGAGCGCATCAGCGCGCTCGTCGTCCGCAATGACGCAGGCCGCGTGGTCGGCATTCTGCAGATCCACGACCTGGGAAGCGATGAACCAGCCGTCTGAGAATGCCATAGGCATTCTTTCCGCAGGCATACGCCGCATTGAACACCTTGCCACCTTCCTCGGCGAAGAGGTGGTGGCGGTGCATCCATTGAGGCGCGCGACGCACCGCCTGAACGGCGTTGCCGGCTGGGGACGGCGGCCGAGCGCCCTCCGGGCGCAGGCCTACGCGAAGTCACGCGGCATCGATCGCTACTTGTGCCTCGAAGACGGCTTCCTGCGATCCGTGCATCCCGGCGCAAAGTCGCGAAGCTGCTCGCTGGTGGTGGACGACCTGGGCATCTACTACGATGCTTCAGGGCCGTCACGACTCGAAGAAATGATTGCGATGCCGCTTGGCGCGGCCGAGCATGAACGAGCGCAGCGCCTGATCGGGCAGTGGCGTGCCGCCGGCGTGTCCAAGTACAACTACGCTCCCGATCCAAAGGCATTGCCTGCGAAAGGCTATTTGCTTGTCATCGACCAGACGGTCGACGATGCGTCCGTGCACTTTGGGCAAGCGGGCGCCGCGAGTTTCCGGCGCATGCTGGACGCTGCGGTGAAGGCCCATCCGGCGTGCCAGGTCGTGGTCAAGGAGCATCCCGAGGTCGCCCTCGGGCGCAAGCGCGGATATCTCGGCCAGATTCTCGATGCCGGAGGCTATCCGCAAGTCTTGCGGCTGCGCGACGATGTGCATGTGGTCCCGCTGCTTCGAGATGCCAGCGCGGTGTTCGTCGTGACCTCGCAGGTCGGCTTCGAGGCGCTGATGCATGGCAAGGCAGTTTACGCCTTCGGCATGCCGTTCTATGCCGGCTGGGGCCTGACCCGCGACCAGATGCCGGCGCCATCGCGGCGAACGGCCGTGCCGCTCGAGCAGCTGGTTTATGCGGCCTTGATCCGGTACACCCGCTACGTGCTGCCGGATACCGGCCAGCGCTGCGAGGTGGAAGATGCCATCTCGCACCTGGCGTTGCAGCGGCGCTTGCGCCTGCAGTTTGCCGCTCGGCTGCATGCGGTCGGATTCTCGCGCTGGAAACGCCCGTTCCTGAGGCAGTTCCTGGCAGGACACGAGATTCGTTTCCATCGGAGGCTTGCAAAGGTCCCGCGGCATGCAACGATCTTGCGCTGGGGCAGGGCGATCGACACGGCTGACAGGCCCGACCTGTCGGTCATCACAGTCGAGGACGGGTTCCTGCGCTCCGTGGGTCTGGGGGCGCAATTGATTCGCCCCGTGTCATGGGTGTTTGACCAAAGCGGCATTTACTACGACGCGACGCGGCCATCGGATCTCGAATCCCTGCTGAACGAGGCCGGTTTCGATCACGACACGCTGGCGCGCGCTGCGGCGTTGCGTGAATCCATCGTGCGCGCCGAAATCACCAAGTACAACGTCGGGCGCGGCGCATGGGCACGGCCAACCGGGGCGAGCCACGTCGTGCTGGTCGTGGGCCAGGTCGAGTCAGACGCTTCGCTGCGTTACGGTGCAGTCCGCATTTCCACCAATCGCGCGTTGCTGGAGGCGGTGCGCCAGCGCCAGCCCAATGCCTACATTCTCTATAAGCCGCATCCGGATGTGATGGCTGGCCTGCGGGGAAATCTGGCAACGGAGTCCGAGCTGCGCGCCTTGTGCGATGAGATCGTTCCCGGCTACCCAATGCACCAGTTGATCGAAGCCGTGGACCGCGTCCATGTTCTGACTTCGCTGGCTGGTTTCGAGGCCTTGCTGCGTGGCAAGCCCGTGACGACGCATGGCTTGCCTTTCTATGCCGGTTGGGGCCTGACCGAAGACCTCTGCCACGCGCCACGCCGGCAGCGAACACTATCGCTGGACATGCTGGTGGCGGGGACACTGATCTTGTATCCCCGCTATATATCGCGCCATGAAGGAGCCGGCCTTGCTTGCGCGGAGCAGGCTGTGGCCGACCTCATGGCATGGAAGGCAGAAGGGCCACCAGCCGGCAATAATTGGTGGCGACGAATCATGCAGCCATTGTTGCGATATTGGGCCCGATAGCCATATGTTGCGCAGTGAAGCATTGCCTGCAGAGGCGTCGTTCGCGCAGATTGCGCAATATCGCCGCGTCCTGCTTCTCCAGGGTCCGAACGGCCCGTTTTTCGCGCGCCTGCGTGATTACCTGCTGGCAGCTGGGCGGCAGGTCGTCAAGGTGAACTTCAATGGCGGGGACGACTTGTTCTACCGCAAGGGTGACATCGTCCGGTTTGCCGAGCCAATGGTGGCCTGGCGCAGTTTCCTGCGCAAACTGCTTGGCGATCGCCGCATCGACGCAGTGGTGGTCTTCGGCATGTGCCGGCGCCACCATCGCGGCGCCGCGCAGGTGGCCGCGTCGATGGGCATTGCTTTCTGGGCGTTCGAGGAAGGCTATGTCCGTCCGGACTACATTACGCTGGAGCGCGATGGCGTCAACGCAGACTCGCCGCTGGGACGGCTTGCGATCCCGGATATCCCCAGGGTGCCCGGCCCGCCGAAGCCATGCAGGTTTCCGCACTCTTTCCGCAACATGGCCTTGTACTCGTTCGGCTACTTTGCCGCAGGGATGGCAGGGGCTCGCCACTACCCGTGCTACCGGCATCACAAACCTTTCGGATGGCACGAACTGTCCCAGTGGGTGAAGGCCGCTTGGCGGAAGACGCGTTATCACTGGCAGGAGAAGGGCCTGCGCAAGCGCCTGCTGAGCAGCGATCACCCGCATTTCTTTCTGGCCGCGCTGCAGGTGTACAACGATAGCCAGATCCGCGTACATAGTCCGTGGCGGCACATGCGGGACTTTATCGAGTGGACGATCCACTCTTTTGCGGCGCGCGCGCCGGCGGACAGCTTGCTGGTGATCAAGCATCATCCGATGGATCGCGGGCACACGGACTACGCGGCTGCCATTGACGCCTGCGCGGCAAGATTCGGCGTCGCCGGTCGGGTGCTCTACATCCATGACGCGCACCTGCCGTCGCTTCTGCATCGCTGCATGGGTCTGGTGACTGCCAACTCTACCACCGGATTGCAGGCGCTGTTTCACCGCGTCCCCGTGATAGCGCTGGGGCGCTGTTTCTATGCCAAACCGGGTTTGACCTTCCAGGGTCCTCTGGATGATTTCTGGAATGACCCGGGTGCGGTCGACATGGGCGCCTTTAAACGGTTCCGGAACTATCTCGTGCGGGTGTCGCAGGTCAATTCGTCGTTTTATGCCGACGATATGCTGGTACCCGTCCCGGAGCGCCAGGGCTGGCTGGGGCATCACACGACGCTGGCTCGCTCAGTGTGCGTGGTGGGCCTGTTGGCCGCGGACGCATACAGCGGCCGTTCGTGGGACCTGATCGCCGCGGTGAATATGCTTTTCTCTATGCTGGTTTGATTGGGCGGCTTATCTGTCGCAACCGTCGCCACGTTGCTCAGGTCAGTTGCGTGGGGCAGATGCGTGTCGGTTGAAGTCGCTGCCCCGGCTCAATCCGCCAACGGAAACCCAAACGCATCGCCAGCTAGATCACGTTCGAACAGGGCCACCCATGCGATGCCATCCGCAGTCGCGTATTGCCCGAACTGGCTGCCGACAATACGCCCTACGTTGATGATCCTGCGCGCAGTGGCGGCATCTTCTTTCACGCTCACCTCAAAGTCTTCAGCGACAAAACCGTGCCGGCCACACGCGGCTTCAAAGGCGTCCCGTTCCACGACGGGCAGTTCGTGGTAGCGCTTCTGGACCATGGATCTCTCCCGGAGTCTGCGAGGCATCGTAGCATGCAAGCGCGCAGCTTCCACCGGCCCAGCGTTGAGCGGCCGGATCCTTCAGAGCAGCGCGAACTGCGCGCGGTCGGGACCAATGAGGGCCGGGCGGCCGACCGGGTATCGGTGGTGATCGCCGCTGGCGTCGAACGACAGGAAGTCGGGCGTCCAGCGCAAGCCTTGCAGGTGCCGCAACTCGACGCCCTGCACGACGATGGCGCCGTTGCCGACGCTGATCTGCGCGCAACTCAGGCGCATGAACTCCGCATCGTCACCGAAATAGTGCGCTTCCAGCAAGACGGAGTCGGACTCATAGAGCGGCATGGCAGGGCCCCTTAGCGATACTGTATGGATGTACAGTATAAAGGTCCGGCGTGTCTGCGTCATCCGGTCCGGACGAGAATGTGCCGGTGTGGCTGACATGCCATCGCGCCGTCCGTATTGCCGCCATTGGTATAACCTGAACCAGATGCTGGCGGGAATGCCGCTGCGCGTTGCTCTACCTACCCTGGGGGCTGCCATGGCGCATTGTCAAAGCAGGGCTTGCTGGTTTGGGCTGGGCTTGCTGTCCGGCGCCGCGCTGGCTTGCCTCGTTACGTGGGCGGCAAGAAGCGCCTGCCGGCAGGCGGGAGCAAGGGCGGCCGAAGCCGTGCTCGCTGCGCAGGAGCCGGCGCTGGACCCGGAGCCATTGCCTGAAGCGGCCAGCGATATCATCGAATACCGTGGCTTCATGGTCCACGTGTTTTGCCACGCGCTGGGTGCCGGCCGGTTCAAGGCTGTGTGCGATATTTGGGAAGCGGGAGCCGTTGTGCTGGAAGGTGGTGGGCCGCCTGCCGCATATCCCACGGCGGAGGAGGCGCGGCTGGCAATGATTGCCTGGGCGCGCCAATGGGTGCAACACAATGGCTGAGCGGGGCCGCCGTCATGCCGGCGGTAAGGCCGCTTGATGGCCGGTGAATTGGTTGAACCCCTCGCATGTAGGGTAATTGCTACGTCACTTCGCGCTCAAGGAGCCGCGCCACGGACCGTTAGACAGCCCATGAAAATCTCCGATGACCCTCCCAATTCAGCCTCGAACGCCGACCTGATCGGCTGGGCTGGCGCGTCGCCCCAGGTGATTGCCAGGGTGCTGAATTCCGCGCTCTCAGCCCAGGACTTGTCGGGCTTTGCGGCGCTGCTTTCGGACATCGCCCGGGACCGGGGGCTGAAGGGCCAGCGTGCGGCGCACCAGTCGATCTATGACATGCCGTACGCCAGCCTCCTGCCCAGGCAGAAGCACCTGCTCGCGGATGCCTTCGAACTGCTCGTGCTGCTCGGCATCGAGTTCCGCCCGCGCGAGCCGGATATGCAGGGTATGGACGAAGACTGAGCGGCGCGCCTCGCCGCGCCGCTTGCGCTTCCGCTTCATTCGAGCATGCCGATCTCGCGAATGGCGACTGACAGCATCGACAATCCCGTGGCGCCGGATGCACGCTGCTCGGTCAGCATGCGGGTGAAGCGTTCGAGCGCGCCTTGCCGGCTGGCGCGCCAGGCATCGATCAGCGCTTCAGCGGTGTCATAGTCCCCCGACTGCGCCAGCACGCTGGTCATCAGCGCGCGCTTGAGCCGTCCCAAGTCGTCGAGCGTGGTGGTGCGCGCCAGCAGGTCCCAATGCGTATCGGCGGGCAGGGCCTGCGCGCGCTCCCGCAGCCAGTTGAAGCTCAGTTGCGTATCGAGCGCGAAATAGACCCCCGCTACCAGTTCCAGCGAGCGGTTGGAGGAAGCCGCCACTTCCGCAATATCGAGCGCGGCCGCCGAGATATCACGGCCGGCGACCCGCTGGGCCAGCGCCGGCTCTACGCCGGCACCGGTCAGGGCCTGCGTACGCTCGGCCAATGCCGCGGCATCCGCTTGCGGCAGCACGGTCGGCAATAGCGGCGTGAGCCATTGGGCCGCTTGCGTGAAACGAGCCATGCCCGCCTGGGCGGTGCCGCCGGTACGCAGGTAGCGGATGAACCAGAGGCAGGCCCGCTCGAGCAACTGGCCGACGGCGCTGAACATCCGCGCCTGCTCGGCATCGGCGACGCGGTTATCCAGCGCATCGATCTCCTGCCAAAGGGCCGTCAATCCGAACACGTCGCGCGCGATCAGGCAGGCGCGCACGATATCGGCGGGGAGGGCATCGGTTTCCTCCCGCATCCGATGCACGAACGTCGCGCCGATCCGGTTGACGAGCAGGTTGGTCAGGTGCGTGGCCAGGATCTCGCGGCGCAGCGGATGCCGTTGCATGGCATCGCCATAGCGCTGGCGCAGCGGCACCGGGAAGTAGTCAACCAGCAGGTCCGCGACCAGCGTGTCTTCGGGGACATCCGAGGCGAGCAGTTCGTCGTAGAGCCACATCTTGCTATAGGCGAGCAGAACGGCGCGCTCGGGCGAAGTCAGCCCTTCGCCTGCGGCCTTGCGTTCGGCAATCTCTTCGTCGCCTGGCAGGAATTCCAGCGCGCGATTGAGGCGGCCGGCGCGTTCGAGCGAGCGGATCAGGCGGGCTTCGCCATCGAGCAGTGCGCCGCTGCTGCGGCCGGCCACCGACAAGGCCTGGGTCTGGTAGTAGTTGTCCTGCAGCACCAGCAGGCCGACTTCATCGGTCATCTCGGCCAGCAGCTTGTTGCGCTGCTTCTCGGTCATCTCGCCTTCGGCTACGACCTGGCCGAGCAGAATCTTGATATTGACCTCGTGGTCCGAGCAATCCACGCCGGCCGAGTTATCGATGGCATCGGTATTGATGCGGCCACCCCGGCGCGCGAACTCGATGCGGCCGAGTTGCGTAAAGCCGAGATTGCCGCCTTCGCCGACGACCTTGCAGCGCAGTTCGGCGCCATTGACGCGCACGGCGTCGTTGGTGCGGTCACCAGCCTGCTGATGGGTCTCCTGGCTGGATTTCACATAGGTGCCGATGCCGCCGTTGTAGAGCAGGTCCACGGGCGCCATCAGGATCGCGTGGATCAGTTCGGCTGGCGACAGCGTGCTCGCGGATATGCCGAGCACGGCCTGCACCTGCGGCGACAGCGCGATGGTCTTCGCCGTGCGCGGGAACACGCCGCCGCCTGCGGAGATAAGCCTGGTGTCGTAGTCGGCCCAGCTCGAACGCGGCAGATCGAACATGCGCGTGCGTTCCTGCAGGCTGGATACGGGATCGGGATCGGGGTCGAGGAAGATATGGCGATGGTCGAATGCCGCCACTAGCCGGATATGCGGTGACAGCAGCATGCCGTTGCCGAACACATCGCCCGACATATCGCCGACGCCGGCCACGGTGAAGTCCGTCGCCTGCGTGTCGATCCCCATCTCGCGGAAATGCCGCTTGACCGATTCCCACGCGCCGCGCGCGGTGATGCCCATCTTCTTGTGGTCGTAACCGACCGAGCCGCCGGATGCGAACGCATCGCCAAGCCAGAAGCCGTACTGGGCCGAGATCGCGTTGGCGAAATCGGAGAAGGTGGCGGTGCCCTTGTCGGCGGCGACGACAAGGTAGGGGTCGTTGTCATCGAGACGGACCACGTCTGGCGGCGGCACCAGCGCGCCGGCCACCAGGTTGTCGGTCAGGTCGAGCAGGCCGCGCAGGAAGGTCTGGTAACACGCGATGCCTTCCTGCAGGAACGCGTCGCGATCCGTTGGTGGCGGCGGCCGCTTCACGATGAAGCCGCCTTTGGAACCGACCGGCACGATAACGGTGTTCTTCACCATCTGCGCCTTCATCAGGCCCAGCACTTCGGTACGGAAATCCTCGCGCCGGTCGGACCAGCGCAAGCCGCCGCGGGCTACACGGCCGCCGCGCAGGTGCACGCCTTCGACGCGCGGCGAATAGACCCAGATTTCCCACATCGGCCGCGGCTCGGGCAGGCCGGGGACCAGCGAGGGATTGAACTTGAACGAAACGTAGGGACGCGGCTGCCCGCTGGTATCGCGGTGAAAGTAGTTGGTGCGCACGGTCGCGTTGACTACCCCGAGGAACAGGCGCAGGATGCGGTCCTCGTCGAGGTTTGGGACCTGGTCCAGCGCGGTCTCGATGTCGGCCAGCAACTGCTGGCAACGCGCTTCGCGCGTGGCGGTCGCGGCCGGGTCGAAGCGTGCGACGAACAGTGCCACCAGCGTGGCCGCGATGCCGGGATTGCCGGTCAGTGCGCCCACGATGTAGGCGTCGCTGAAGGTCGAGCCGACCTGGCGCAGGTACTTTGCATAGGCACGCAGGACGGTCACATCGCGTGCGGCCAGCTCGGCACGCAAGACCAGGCGATTGAGGTCGTCGTTCTCGATCTCGCCGTTCCACGCGCGGGCGAATGCGTTTTCGAACAGTGCCTTGATACGTTCGATATCGAAATCGGCGCCGCTGGCGCTGTCTGCGATCTCCAGTCCGAAGTCATGGATCCAGACCGGCGCGCCGCTGTCGGGCTCGATCAGGTAGGGCCGTTCCTCGTCCACGCGCACGCCAAGGTGTTCGAGCATTGGCAAGCTGTGCGACAGCGCGATCGGCTCGCCGGCACGATAGACCTTGAAGCGGAATGCGCCGGGTACGGCCTCGATCGGGCGGTACAGGTTCATGGCGATGCCCTGGCCATGCAGGGCCTGCTCCATCAGTTCGATGTCGCGCACCGCGGTGCGGGCCGGGTAGTCTTCGCGATAGCCGGCCGGGAAGGAGCTGCCGTACTGGCGCAGCAGGGTGTTGCCCTGTTCCTCGCCACGGCTTTCGTGCAGCGCTTCGGCCAGGTCGTCCTGCCAGCGGCGGCTCGCCTGGACGATGCGCGCTTCCAGTTCCTGCGTGTCGACCTGCGGCATGCTGCCGGGATCGCCGCGCACGGTCAGCTGGATGCGCGCCAGCGGCGATTCCGACAGCAGCGGCGTGAATTCGCAGGCATTGCCATGGAAGGCGCTCATCAGGATCTTCTGGATCTTCTGGCGCAGGTCGGTGTTGTACTTGTCGCGCGGGACGAACACCAGGCACGAGACAAAGCGGTCGAAGCGGTCGCGCCGCACGAACAGGCGCGTGCGCTGATGTTCCTGCAGGCGCAGGATGCCGATCGCGATATCGAACAGATCGTCTTCGTCGATCTGGAACAACTCGTCGCGCGGATACTGTTCGAGGATCGTCACCAGCGACTTGTACAGGTGGCCCTTGGTCAGGAACCCGGCGCGGGCCAGGATGTTCGCGCACTTGCGCCACACCTGCGGAATCTCGGCAATCGGCGAAGTGTAGGCGGTGGACGTGTACAGGCCGACGAAGCGGCGTTCGCCGAACAGCTTGCCGTTGGCGTCGAGCAGCTTCACGCCGATGTAGTCGAGGTAGCCCGGCCGGTGCACGGTGGAGCGCGAATTGGCCTTGGTCAGGAAAATCGGCGAGCTGCCCTGGATGATGGAGCTGGCCGCGGCCGGCAGCGGCGTCAGGTCTTCCGCTTCGGGCGGACGCAGGCTTTCGCGCAGGATCCCGCATCCGGTATCCGGCACGCCGCGCAGGAAATAGCGCTGGTCTTGCGAGATCAGCTGGTAGTCGCGCTGGCCCAGGAACGTGAAGTGGTTGTCGAGCATCCATTGCAGGAAGGCCCGCCCTTCGGTGCTATCGGCACTGCTGGCGTCCGAGGTCTGCGCCATGGTGCCGATGGTGGCCTCGGTGATGTCGCGCATGCGCTGCCAGTCTTCCACTGCGGCGCGCACGTCGCCGAGTACGCGGGCAATGCCGGTGCGCAGCGCTTCAAGCCGCGCTTGCTCGCCGGTACGGTCCACCTCGAAATGGATAAAGGATTCCAGGCGTGAATCGCCATCGCTGTTGGCGCCGCCGAGCTCGACTTTCTCGATGCCGCCTTTGGCGCCGCGCCATACGCGGAACACCGGGTGAATCGCCGAGTGCAGCACCAGCCCCAACCGGTTGATCTCCATGGTCACGGAGTCGACCAGGAACGGCATGTCGTCGTTGACGATCTCGACCACGGTGTGGTCCGAGTGCCAGCCATGCTCTTCGAGGTTGGGGTTGTACACGCGGATACGCGCAGTACCCGGGACGAACTTTTGCGCGGTTTGCCAATGCGCCATCACGGCGCCATACATGTCGGCAACTTCCCGATGGATCAGGTCATCGGAATCGGTCTGGTCGTAGTAGTGCCGCAGAATCGGTTCGAGCAGCTCGAACCCCGCCGCGGGCAGCCGTTCCCGCGCGAACGCAAGCATTTCTTCCTGCAGGTGTGCGACTTTTTCTTCGTTCTCCTGCGGCATGGTGCCTCCTTGCGGTATCAGGCGCGGGCGGCCGATGCCGCGCGTCTGGACGCAAGCGGTGCATGTGCCGGTGCATGCTCATACTTTAGGAAAAAACTGCACGGTGCGAGGGAAAAGTCTGCGGACGGGTGTTCGCCCGCGATCATGGCACCGACTGGCGCTGGTCCGCGCCTCCAGATGGCCTCCGCTGCCTTCAGTGGCAGTGGATCATGCGGAAGCAGACTGCATGGCGGGGGCTTTGACCGCTGCCGCGCGAACGGCCGCAGAGGGCACCGCGATCGGCTCGGCAGCCGTGCCGCGGCTGCGGCGGGCGGAATGATCGCTCAGTGTCAGCTTCATGCGCTGCAATAGCGTGCCCAGCGCCACGCGTTCATGCGAATTGAAGGGCGATACCGACACCGAGTGCAGAGCTTTTACCGCTCCCCACACGCGTTCGACTCGCGCCTCCGCCGCTGCGGGGATGCGCGGCGCGCCGGTGCTCGAGTATTCCACCCAGCCGTCGTCATGCAATTCGCCCAGCATGCGTTCGCTGGACGCGACATCGATCAGCAAGGCGCCGGCAAGCGGTTCATGACGCACGAACGCGTTCTGCCAGATCGCCCGCAGCAGGACCCATTTGCCGTAGTTAAGGCCCGAGGCCGAAAGGGTCTGTTCCAAAGCACCTTGCCAGGCCATGACCGCCTCTATCAGGGCAAGGACCACCGGTTCGTTGGGTTCGAGTGGCTTGGTATGCATGAGTTGGCGTCTCCCGATGTCTGTCGCCGACATTACAACGCTCTTGGGCCGGAGCTTGGCCGGCCCGGGCGGCACAGGCGCCGCGCCTCGAAATCAGGGTCGTTTCGGGGCGGTCTTTCCTGATGCCGCAGACACTAACAGAACCGAATGTCTTTTGTATGTCCTATAGGGTTTGTCCTGTTATGCCGGGTGTTGCACCACTTTTCCGGGCAGGTTCGCGAAGGGGCATGAGGTGCCACGCCCACCTTTGGCGTGATTATGAAAAAAACGAATGGTTTTAATGAATTTAAATCGAGGTGGGAATGTATTGGCATGGCTACACTGCTTTTCCAACCCCTGTGCCACGAGCACCGGCGGTGCACGGACGGACCGGATCCGCCCGGCAACTGGAGATGAAGATGTACAAGGAACGCATTCGCCTGCCAAGGCTGCTGGACAAGGTGGTCTCGGCCGATACGGCAGCCGAACTCATCCGCGATGGCATGACGGTGGGCATGAGCGGTTTCACCCGTGCGGGCGACTGCAAGGAAGTGCCATTCGCGCTGGCGCGCCGCGCCGCCACCGAGCCGCTGCGCATCACGCTGATGACCGGCGCGTCGCTCGGCAACGACATCGACAAGGTGCTGGCACAGGCCGACGTGATCGCACGTCGCTTGCCGTTCCAGTCCGATGAGACGCTGCGTCGCAAGATCAACGCCGGCGAAGTCATGTTCATCGACCAGCATCTGTCCGAGACGGTCGAGCAACTGCGCTCGGGCCAGATCGCTCCCGTCGACGTGGCCGTGGTGGAAGCCGTCGCGATTACGGAGCAGGGCGGTATCGTGCCGAGTACCTCGGTCGGCAACTCGGCGAGCTTCGCGATGCTCGCGCGCAAGGTGATCGTCGAGATCAACCTGAACATGCCGCTGGAGCTCGAAGGCCTCCACGACATCTATTTCCCGGTGCAGCGCCCGTACCGGCAGCCGATCCCACTGATTTCTGCCGAGCAGCGCATCGGCGTGCCGTATATCCCGATCGATCCCGAGAAGATTGCGGCGATCGTCATCACCGGCAAGGACGACAGCCCGTCCAGCGCGCTGCCACCCGACGAAGGCACGCGCCAGATCGCCGGCCACCTGAGCGAATTCCTCGGGCGCGAGGTGCGCATGGGGCGTCTGTCGCCGTCGCTGCAGCCGCTGCAGGCCGGCATCGGCACGATTTCGAACGCTGTTCTGCATGGGCTGATCGATTCGCCGTTCCACGATCTCAAGATGTACTCAGAGGTGCTGCAGGACAGCACCATCGAGTTGCTCGACTCGGGCCGGCTCACCTTTGCTTCGGCATCGTCGGTGACGCTGTCGAAGCCGGTCTACCAGCATTTCCTTGCGAACCTGGAGCGGTACCGGTCGCGCCTGGTGCTGCGGCCCCAGGAGATCAGCAATCATCCGGAAATCCTGCGCCGGCTTGGGCTCATCACCATCAACACGGCGCTCGAGTGCGATATCTACGGCAACGTCAATTCGACGCACGTCGGTGGCACGCACATGATGAATGGCATCGGCGGCTCCGGCGATTTCGCGCGCAATGCGCATTTGTCGGTGTTCGTCACCAAGTCGGTGGCAAAGGGGGGCGATATTTCCAGCATCGTCCCGATGGTGTCGCACGTCGACCATACCGAGCACGATGTCGACATCATCGTGACCGAGCATGGCCTGGCCGACCTGCGTGGCCTGGCGCCGCGCGAACGTGCGCGGCAGGTGATCGACAATTGCGCGGATCCGCTCTATCGCGACTTGCTGAACGACTACTTCCGGCGCGCCAGCCGACTTGGCGGCCAAACGCCGCATTTGCTGGAGGAGGCGTTGTCCTGGCATGTGCGCTACCGCGACCAGCGCACCATGCGCGAATCCGCGCAGCAGGAGGAGATGGCCGCTTGAAGGCCAGAGTATCCCCAAACAAAAACAGCCCGCATACGCGGGCTGTTTTTGTTTGGGGCCGGCTCCGGAGCCGGCGAAGCGAACTTATTGCGACTTCGCCGCGGGCGCCTTGGCACCATCGGTGTATGGGTCGTACTTGCCGGCTTTCGCGCCATCGGTGTACGGATCGAACTTGCCCGACTTGGCGCCATCGGTATTCGGGTCGAATTTCTTGCCAGCCAGGTCGGATTGAGTCGATTGCTTGGCGCCGTCCGTGTACGGGTCGAACTTGCCCGACTTGGCCGCGCTCTGGTTCGGGTTCGCCTTCTTCTTGGTGTGGCTGCCACTGTGTATGTCGCCGCCCTCCGTGTAGTTTTTCTGCGCATACGCGAACTGGGTTGCACCCAGGGTGGCAAGCGCGGCAACGATCAGGGTCGGAACGGTTTTCTTGAGCATCTTCATCCTCGCGAGTGGCGGTCGCGCAGCGCCTGCGCGATCCGGTTGGGGCCGAGTTTAGCGGATCATCCCGGCAAATGTACCGAGTCGGCGCTGGTCCGCAAAGTGAAACTTTCTTCTAAAGGTATTGAACGCCTTCTTGATCGGCCCCGTCCTGTGCAGGGTCAAGCTTGACTCAGAATAACCATTGCATGTCCTTGATACCGGGCAATTGTGAATAACAAGGCGCAAAAAAGCCGGCTGGTTCGCAGCCGGCTTTTTGCTGGGTCGGGATACCCTTATTCGAGCGTGATGTTCTGGTCGTGGGCGATCTTCTTGCGCAGGTCCAGTTCGCGCTTGATCTGGGCAGCGTACTGTGCCGACGTATTGCCGTCGGTGTACGCGCCGCTGTCCGCCAGGCGGCGCTTGACGGCCGGGTCCTGCAGCGCCTTGACGGCGGCGTCGTGCACGCGCGTGACGATGGCGGCCGGCGTGTTGGCCGGAGCGACCAGTCCATACCATGCCATGTTGTTCATGTCCTTCATGCCGGCTTCGGCGAAGGTCGGCACGTCGGGCAGGCCCTCCACGCGCTTGGGCGCGGCCACGGCCAGCGCGCGCAGCTTGCCAGCCTGGATGAACGGCATCGAGGACGGCAGGTTGTCGAACTGGGCATTGACCTGGCCGGCCAGCGTGTCGTTCAGCGCCGGACCCGATCCACGGTACGGGATATGGACCATGTCGGTCTTGGTGATGTCCTTGAACAGCTCGCCATCCAGGTGCGAAATGCTGCCCTTGCCGGCCGACGCGTAGCTGTACTTGCCCGGGTTGGACTTCAGCAGCGCGATGAACTCCTTCAGCGACTTGGCCGGGACCTTCGGGTTGACCGTCAGCACGTTCGGCACGTTCACGAGGTTGGTGATCGGCGCGAAATCCTTGATCGGGTCATACGGGTTGCGGGCATTGGTGGCCGGGTTGGTGGCCATCGTGCTGACGGTGGCGATGCCCAGCGTATAGCCGTCCGGCGTGGACTTGGCCAGCGCATCGGCACCAATGGCGCCGCCGCCGCCGCCGCGGTTTTCCACCACGACGGGCTGGCCCAATTCGCGGCCGAGCGCGTCCGATACGGCGCGGGCCACGATGTCGGTGGTGCCGCCTGCCGCGAACGGCACGATCAGGCGGATCGGCTTGGTGGGGTAGCTTTGCGCCTGCGCGCCGCAATGGATCAGGCCGATGGCCGCGATGCAGGCTGCTGCGCCTGCTTTGAGAACTGCTTTCAAGGAGTGCCTCCGTTCTTCATTCACTGATTGGTGCCGGGCCGGGCATCTGGGGCGTTCTTCGGGGCGATTATGTATCGCCTGCGCTTGTCGGTGAATTTCCCGGCCCTGACTTGGCGGGCGGGTCCTCGTTGTGCGAAGCCAGCCAAACGTCGCGAAAGATTTTTGGTTCCGCGATACGGAACTACGTTCCGTGTTGTGCGCCGTGCGCAATTCAACAGGGAAAGGGCGGAAAGGGATATCGGGAAGAACCCGCGTATCAAGAAATGACGCAGGCTGCCGTGTCGCCGTGAAGGGGGCCGGATATGGAGGGACACATGCCAAAGCAAAAAGGCCAACCTTGCGGTTGACCTTTTTGGGAATTCGCTGGTGGGGCGTGAGTGACTCGAACACTCGACCTACGGATTAAGAGTCCGCTGCTCTACCAACTGAGCTAACGCCCCAACGAAGAAAAAGATTGTAGCAAGGTATCTAGTAAGACGCAATAGGGATGTTGAACTTTCTTTTCCCGCACTCGCCGCTACAATGCCGAGCTTCCTGATGCGCATGGGCCATGCCCTTGCGCGATGACCCATACCACCGCCATGCATGCCCGGATTCTGCGATATCTAGACGAGGTCGTACGTCGCGGCTCGATCCGCAAGGCGGCGGAGCACCTGCACGTGGCGCCCACGGCGATCAACCGGCAGATCCTCGACCTGGAAGCCGAGTTGGGGGCGCCAGTCTTCGAGCGCATCAACCGTCGTCTGCGCCTCACGCCGCTTGGAGAGATGATTCTCGCCCACGTGCGGCAGACATTGCGCGAGCACGAAGCGCTGCGCGAGCGGATCGAGGACTTCAAGGGCGCGCGGCGCGGCGAGGTAACGGTGGCGGCCACCGCGGGGCTGGCCGGGGCACTGCTGCCGTCGCTGGTGCATGAATTCCGCCAGCGGTACCCAGGCATCGTCGTGCGCGTCGTGGACTTGCCTGTCGCCGAGATCGTCATGGCGGTGGAGCGGGGCGACGCCGACCTTGGCCTCGGCTACGACCTGCCCGCCGCGCCAACCTTGCGCGTACTGGCGACGAGCGACTGGCAGATCGGTGCCGTGGTGCCGCCAGGCCATGCGCTGGCTGAACAGCCGTCCGTGCTGCTCAGCGAATGCGTCGGCTATCCCCTGGTGCTGCCGGCGCCATCACTCTCCATCCGCGCCATTCTCGACGATGCGTTCGCGCGCAATGCCATCGACGTGACGCCGGCGGCCGAGTCGACCTCGATGGCGCTGATCCAGCGCCTGGTCATGCTGGGCAGCGGCATTGCCTTGCTCAACCCGCTGGACATCATGGAGGAGCGAGCCCGCGGTGCGCTGGTGCTGGTGCCGCTGCGAGACCGCTACCTGCGGCGCCAGACACTGGCGCTGGTCGGTCGCGCGCACGGCGTACCGAGCCCGGCGGCCGAGCTGATGGCGGGGAGCATCGGCACGACGCTGGCGGCGCTGTTCGCCCAGGTGCGCTAACGCGTCCGTACGTTGCGGTCTGGGGTGTCCACATTTTGTGGACAGGGTTGGCGGAATTCTGCGCTTTCGGTTCGGCGGCACGAGTCTTAGACTCGCGCCATATCCACCTGCCAGACGCCTGCCGCCATGACCCTGATTGCCCTGAATGCCGATGTGCTCGTCACCATGGACGCGCAACGGCGAGAAATTCCCGATGGCGCGCTGGTGGCCGACGGCCCCGCCGTGCAGTGGGTCGGTGCCACGGCGGACTTGCCGCCGCAGTATCGCCGCATGGTCGACGACGGCACCGCGCAGGTCATCGATATGCGCGGCCGCGTGGTGGTTCCCGGCCTGGTCAATACGCACCATCACATGTACCAGAGCCTGACCCGTGCCGTGCCCGCGGCGCAGGATGCCGAACTGTTTTCCTGGCTGACCAATCTCTACATGCTGTGGTCGCACCTGACGCCGGAGATGATCCGCGTCTCGACCAAGACCGCGATGGCCGAGTTGATGCTGTCGGGCTGCACGACCACGAGCGATCACCTCTACCTCTATCCGAACGGATCGCGCCTCGATGATTCCATTGCCGCCGCGCAGGAGATGGGCATGCGCTTCCATGCGGCGCGCGGCTCGATGAGCGTCGGCCGCAGCAAGGGCGGCCTGCCGCCGGATGTCGTGGTGGAAGACGAGGCTGCCATCCTGCGCGACAGCCAGCGCCTGGTCGAGCAGTACCACGACGGTTCGCGTCACGCGATGCTGCGCATGGTGCTGGCACCGTGCTCGCCGTTTTCGGTGTCGCGCGACCTCATGCGCGAATCCGCGGTCATGGCCCGCCACTACGGCGTGTCGCTGCACACGCACCTGGCCGAAAACGACAATGACATTGCCTATTCGCGCGAGAAGTTCGGGTTGACGCCCGCGCAGTACGCCGAGGATCTCGGCTGGGTCGGCCACGATGTCTGGCATGCTCACTGCGTGAAGCTCGACGACGAGGGGATTGCGCTGTTCGCGCGCACCGGTACGGGTGTCGCGCATTGCCCGTGCTCCAACATGCGGCTGGCATCAGGCATCGCGCCGGTGCGCGCGATGCGCGATGCCGGCGTCAAGGTCGGCCTGGGCGTGGACGGCAGTGCCTCGAACGATGGTGCCCATATGCTCGGCGAGACGCGCCAGGCCATGCTGCTGCAGCGCGTCGGGTTTGGTCCCGCGGCCATGAGTGCGCGCGAGGCCTTGGAGATTGCCACGCTTGGCGGTGCGCGCGTGCTCAATCGCGATGATATCGGTGCGTTGGCGCCGGGCATGTCGGCCGACTTCGTGGCCTTTGACATGTCGACTGTCGGCTTTGCCGGGGCTGGGCATGACCCGGTTGCCGCGCTGGTGTTCTGCACGCCGACCAATGTGGCTAGCAGCGTCATCAACGGGCGCGAGGTGGTTCGGGATGGCGAGTTGCTGACGACCGACCTGCCGGTCGTGCTGTCGCAGCATCGCGTGCTCGCGCGGACACTGTTCGAGCGCGCACGCGACAGCGGCACCTGAGTGGGCGAGGCGCCTGTTATCGGCAGGCACCAAAGCGCGGTCATAAAAGCCGCGCCGCAAAAACAAAAGGCCGGAAGCAGATGCTTCCGGCCTTTTGCCTTGTATTCGCTGGTGGGGCGTGAGTGACTCGAACACTCGACCTACGGATTAAGAGTCCGCTGCTCTACCAACTGAGCTAACGCCCCAACGAAGAACGAGATTCTAACATGATTTCCGGAATTGTCAAACACCTGCGTGCATCAGGGAAGTTCAGGTGCGAGCAAGCGAACCCGCTTGCGGCGTCGGCATCGCTCCATAGGCGGAGGGAACCGGTGCACCGGTTCGGAGGTCACTGGATTGAGTGGATCAGCGGAGGTCGGCGCGTACGATATCGCTCCGGCCATGTTAGGATGTTTCTCCACTTGCATATGGAGGGCTGCACCGATGGAAATCAAGTTCCAAGAGCAAGAGCGCTACGACATCAATAACGAAGGCTTGTTGTTCCACGCGATCGTCAATGGCGAAAAGGTAACGTGCGTCGTGACACGCGAAGCACTGTGGGAAGGATTCAGCGCGGACCAGGTCCTGTCGCTGGAGGAAGCCTTCCGCGCTGGCCGCGACACGATCGAGCGTGCAGCGGTGGTCCTGATCGAGCAGGGCGTCCCGCAGCCGGTCGTTGTCAAGCGCGCGCACGTGGCGCCGGTCTGATCCGGATGGATGCCCCGGCCAGCCACAGGCAAGCCGCGGGCGCCCATCCCGCATCAGCCTCATTCCGGTAGCGCGATCCTCCGCCGCTGCCAATCCGCCTGACCCCAAGCCTTAACTTCCCGCCTCGATTCATCGACTTGTCATTTTGACGCTGCCGTCACAGCGCTTCCGCGTGCGTTGGCGCGCCGGGGCGCTGCGCGCATTCCTCGAAGATCCGCACCTGGCACTGCGCGCAGACGTCGGGGGACAGTTGCGCGATGATGGTGTGCAGCGCCTGTCGCTTGGTCAGGAAGACGTGGTCCGTTCCCAGCTTGGTGGTGAACCCCGTTTGTTCCCAGGTCTGCAGCACCTGCGTGCGCGGACGGTGGAAGTACAGGTCGCCGCCGGTGGCCCGCCGCTCCGCCAGTTCCGCTTCCCACATCTCTGCGCCAGCGAGATCGATGAAGTTCATGCTCTTGGTCATGGCCAGCAGATGCTTCTGGCTGGCGTTGACCGTGCGCAGCCAGTGCAGCCGATCGGTCACGTACTGCACGGCACCGAAATAGATGGCGCCTTCCATGCGCAGCAGCTTGAGCTGCGGGCATTCCGGCTGCGGCCGCTGCAGCTCGTCCAGCGGTGTGAAACGGCGGCCCGGATCGTCGGCGTCGGGCACGAGGCTGCGCACTGCCGGCCGTGAGGTGCGGTACAGGTAGGCGACCAGCGAAAGAATGGTGCCGAGCAGCACCGCCATCTCCAGGCGGATCACCAGCGTGGCGGCGAAGGTGCCCACCGCGATGGCGAACTCGGTGCGGCTCAGCGCGGCGATGCGGCGCAGGCGTGCAAAGTCGAACAGCCCCCACGCCACGAGCAGCAGCATGGCCGCGATCGCGGCCAGCGGAATCTGCGCCAGCAACGGCGCGCTGACGGCCACCAGTGCCACCAGCCACAAGGCGGAGAACACGCTCGCCAGCGGCGTCTTCGCACCGGCTTCGAAATTGGGCACCGAACGGTTGAGCGAACCGCACGAGATGTAGCCGGAGAACAGGCCGCCCGCGATATTCGAGAGTCCCTGCCCGATGAATTCGCGGTTGGCGTCGATATGCTGGCCGGAACGTAGTGCCACCGCCTTGGCAATCGAGATGGACTGGCCCAGCGCGACGATCGTCAGCGCCGAAGCAATGCCGAGCAGGTCCGGCACGCCGCGCCAGGAGATGTCCGGCACATGAAAACTTGGGATCGCCGACGGAATCGATCCCACCACATTGACATGGTGTCCACCGCCCCAGCCGGTCCGGTTCAGCAGCCAGGCCACGCCATAGCCGGCCATGAGACCCACTAGCATGAAGGGCAGCCGCTTGCCGAGCCGCTTGCACAGCAGCGTCGCGCCAAGCGTGATGGCGCCCACGGTGGCCGCGCCCCAGTTGATGGCGTCCACGTTGTCGAACAGGAAGCACAGTACGCCAAATGCGTTGGTGCCGGTGGGCACGGCCAGGCCAAACAGGTCCTTGAGCGCATAGAGGCCGATCAGCGTGGCCGCGCCGCACGTGAAGCCGAGCAGCACGGACGGCGAGATGAAATTGGCCAGCGTGCCCAGCCGCAGCGTGCCGACTGCGAGCTGCATCAGTCCGACCAGGATCGTCACCGACAGCGCCAGGCCGATATAAGCCGGACTGCCGGCGAACGCCACGGGACTCAGCATGGCGAACAGTGCCAGCGAGTTGGCGTTGGTCGGACCGGACATCACGTGCCAGCTCGATCCGAACAGCGCGGCGATGATGCACGGCACGACCGCGGTATAGATGCCGTACTCGGGCGGCAGCCCCGCCAGCGTGGCAAAGGCCACGCCCTGCGGCAACACCAGCACGGCGCCGAGCAGTCCCGCGACCACGTCCGCGCGCAAGGTGGCGCGGGACACGCGTTGCGTCCAGGGAAGCAGGCGCTGCAGCCGGTGGACTGGGCGGGTTGCGGAGGCAGTCATCGGTCGGGGCGGGAGTACTGGGTCGCGACGGCGGCGTGCCGAGCCGTGAGCAGGCCGGCCGGTGCGAAGTTGCGGGCCGGCCGCGGCAACGAAGAATGGAGAGGATGGCGAGGGCGGGCCAAGGGCATGGCGGCAGTGTAGCCGCCCCCGCTACGCGCCGCGAGCCGGGCTTGCCCGGACTTGCGTGCGCGTGGTGCGCGCGTCAGCGGCAGTGGAGCGTGGCGACGACCGGCGTGTGGTCGGACGGCTGCTCCCAGGTGCGCGGGACGCGATCGATTACGCAGGCGGAGCAATGGTCGACCAGCGCCGGTGACAGCAGGATATGGTCGATGCGCAAGCCGGCGTTGCGCCGGAACGCGAACATGCGGTAATCCCACCAGGAGAAGGCCTTCTCAGGTTGTTCGAACTTGCGGAAGGCGTCGGCCAGGCCCAGTTCTACCAGCGCGGCAAAGGCCGCGCGCTCCGGCGGCGAGACCAGGTTCTGGCCCTCCCACTTTGCGGGGTCGTGCACGTCGCGGTCTTCGGGGGCGATATTGAAGTCGCCGAGCAGCGCGAGCCGCGGATACTTGACCAGCTCTTCGCGCAGCCACGCCGTCATGGCGTCGAGCCACTTCAGCTTGTAGACGAACTTGTCCGAGTCCGGTGCCTGCCCGTTGGGGAAATAGGCGCAGACCAGCCGCACGTCGCCGTACGTGGCGGCCACGACGCGCTGCTGCGCATCTTCAAAACCCGGGATATTGCGCACCACATCGGTCGGGCCCGGCATGCTGGCATCGCGCGCGAGGATGGCAACGCCGTTGTAAGTCTTCTGGCCCGTGTAGACGCTGTGGAAACCGGCATTCTCGAGTTCCGCGAGCGGGTACTTGTCGTCCGGCAGCTTCAGTTCCTGCAGGCACAGCGCGTCGATCGGCTCGCCGGCCTGCTCCTGCTCGGCCAGCCATTGCAGTACCTGAGGCAGCCGGACCTTCAGCGAGTTGACGTTCCAGCTTGCGATACGCATCGGGCCGGCGGTGGGCAGCGCCGCGCTCATGCTGCCATGCCTCCGTGGCGCAGCAGCGCGTCGATCTGCGGCGCGCGGCCGCGGAACGCGACGAAGGAATCCATGGCGGGGCGGCTGCCGCCGACCGACAGGATCTCGCGCTGGTAGCGCGCGCCGGTTTCGCTGTCGAGCACCGTGCCCGAAAGCTGCGCGGCTTCTTCGAACGCGGCGTACACGTCGGCCGACAGCACTTCGGCCCACTTGTAGCTGTAGTAGCCCGCCGCATAGCCGCCGGCGAAGATGTGGCTGAAGGTATTGGGCCAGCGCGACAGCGGGTACTGCGGCACCACGTGCACGCGGTCGTTGATCTCGCGCGACAGGTCCAGCACGGTTTTCGCGCCCTGCGGATCGAAGTCGGTGTGCAGGTGCATGTCGAACGACGAGAACACGATCTGGCGCAGCGTCATCATGCCGTTCTGGAAATTCTTGGCCGCCAGCATGCGCTCGAACAGCGCGCGCGGCAGCGGCTCGCCGGTGTCGACGTGCTGCGTCATGCCGGTCAGCACCTCATACTCCCAGCAGAAGTTTTCCATGAACTGGGACGGCAGTTCGACAGCGTCCCATTCCACGCCATTGATGCCGGATACGCCCAGCTCGCCCACCTGCGTCAGCATGTGGTGCAGGCCGTGGCCGAACTCATGGAACAGCGTGATGACTTCGTCGTGCGTGAACTGTGCCGGCTTGTCGCCAACCGGTGCCGAGAAATTGCACGTGAGGTAGGCCACCGGCGTCTGCACCTTGCCGCCGGCCAGCACCTTGCGGCCGCGCGCATCGTCCATCCAGGCGCCGCCGCGCTTGCCTTCGCGCGCGTAGAGGTCGATGTAGAACTGGGCCAGCAGCGTGCCGTCGGCCGCGCTGACGCGGAAGAAGCGCACGTCCTTATGCCAGGTCTGTGACGTATCGGGCTGGATCTTCACCGAGAACAGCCGCTCGACAGCGCCGAACAGGCCTTGCAGCACCTTGGGCTCGGGGAAGTACTGCTTCACTTCGTGTTCCGAGAACGCATAGCGCTGCTGGCGCAGTTTTTCCGAGGCGTAGGCCACGTCCCACGGCGCCAGTTCGGCCAGTCCGAGTTCGGCGGCGGCGAAGGCCTTGAGTTCGGTCCAGTCCTGCTCGGCATACGGGCGCGCCTTGACCGCGAGTTCGTCCAGGAACTTCAGCACCTCGGCCGGCGATTCGGCCATCTTCGGCACCAGCGACACTTCGCCGTAGCATTGGTAGCCGAGCATCCGCGCTTCTTCGCGGCGCAGCGCAAGCTGTTCGCGCATATTGGCCGTGTTGTCCCAGTCGGCCTGGCCGCTGCCATATTGGGCGCCGTGCTCCGAAGCACGCGTCACGTTGGCTTCGTACAGGGTCTGGCGCAGTGCGCGGTCGTCCGCGTACTGCAGCACGGGGAAATAGGACGGGAAGTGCAGCGTGAATTTCCAGCCGGGCTTGCCATCCTTCTCCGCCGCGTGGCGGGCGGCTTCCTGCGCGTCCTCGGGCAGGCCAGCCAGCCGTGCCGGGTCTTCGATGAACAGTGCGTAAGCGTTGGTGGCGTCCAGCACGTGGTCGGAGAATGCTTTGGACAGCTGCGCCTGCTGTTCCTGGATTTCGGCAAAGCGGGGCTTCTGGTCCTCGGGCAGTTCGGCACCGCCCAGACGGAAGCCGCGCAGTTCGTTCTCGATGAGCTGATGGCGGGCGGCGCTCATGCCGCCAAATTCCGGGCTGGCCGCGAGCGCCTTGTACTTTTCATAGAGGGCCAGGCTCTGTCCCAGCGACGACCAGAACTCCGTCATGCGCGGCAGGTTGTCGGCGTGCGCCTTGCGCAGTTCCGGCGTATCGGCCACCGCGCTCAGGTGCCCGACCACGCCCCATGCGCGGCCAAGCGGCTCTGTGACGGCTTCCAGGGCTTCCACGGCGTTGGCCCAATCGGACGGCGTGGCCGGGTCCTCGGCGCGCACCACGGCTGCCTGGGCGCGCTCGAGCAGCACATCGAGCGCCGGGCTGATGTGCTCGGGGCGGATCTCGGAGAAGCGCGGCAGGTCGGTGAAGTCCAGCAGTGGATTGTTGATGGCTTGGTCCATGGCGGTTCTCGTTTGTCTGGCCTGAAGAGGCAATGGCTTGCAAATGGGGGCAGCCCCGCGGCATTTCCAGTGTTGTTGCGGCGTCTGCCGCAACAACAGCGCCAGCTTAGCCGGCGACGCGCTCGGCGGCTTCGAGCGTGTTGATCAGCAGCATGGTGATGGTCATCGGGCCGACGCCGCCCGGTACCGGCGTGATATAGCCGGCCACTTCGCGCACGCCGGCGAAGTCCACGTCGCCGCACAGC
This sequence comes from Cupriavidus sp. C3SS-1, assembly GCF_057073755.1. Classification (NCBI taxonomy): domain Bacteria; kingdom Pseudomonadati; phylum Pseudomonadota; class Betaproteobacteria; order Burkholderiales; family Burkholderiaceae; genus Cupriavidus; species Cupriavidus sp. C3SS-1. The sequence goes on from NZ_CP172699.1 coordinate 1,344,893, forward strand.
TTGCCGTTGTCGTCGCGGTTCATGCCCACGTCGATCACGACGGCGCCCGGCTTGACCATGTCGGCGGTGATCAGGTTGCGCCTGCCCACGGCGGCGACGACAACATCGGCCTCGCGCGTATGGGCGCCGATATCGCGCGTCTTGCTGTTGCAGATCGTGACCGTGGCGCCGGCCTGCAGCAGCAGCATGGCCATCGGCTTGCCGACGATGTTCGAGGCGCCGACCACCACCGCCCGCGCGCCGCGCAGCGGGTAATCGATCGATTCCAGCATCTTCATGCAGCCATACGGCGTGCATGGGCGGAACAGCGGGGCGCCGGTCATCAGCGCGCCGGCATTGGCCACGTGGAAGCCGTCGACGTCCTTTTCCGGAGCGATCGCCTCGAGCACCTTGTGGCTGTCGATGTGCTTGGGCAGCGGCAGCTGGACCAGGATGCCGTGGATCTTCGGATCCTGGTTCAGCGCGTCGATACGGGCCAGCAGGTCGGCTTCGGACAGATCGGCCGGATAGCGGTCCAGCGACGAATGGAAGCCGTTGTCCTCGCAGGCCTTGACCTTGTTGCGCACATAGACCTGGCTGGCCGGGTCCTCGCCGACCAGGACCACGGCCAGGCCGGGCTGGTGGCCGCGTTCGGTCAGGCGGGCGGCGCGGACGGCGGCTTCGGAACGGATTTGTTTGGCAAGCGCGTTGCCGTCGATCAGTTGTGCAGACATGGGGAGAGGGCGGGTTTGTGGCCGGAGTGAAGGCGCCGTCGCGGGGCGGCGCCCGGCCGGCAGAGCTCAAAGGTGAATTATACGGGGTCGCGGGCAGCCCTTCCGCGCCCCCGATGGCCCCCTGGATATTTGACGGCTGGCAAGCCGGGGCACGCCGCGGCGCTGGTAGCATCGATGCATGCATACCGCGCTCCCATCCCTGCTGTCCGATCCGCTGCTCATCTTCGTGGCCGTCGCCGGATTGGCGTGGGCATTGAGCCGTCGTCCCTGGCACCTGTTGCGGCGCAGTTCCCTGCAGCATGCCTGGCTGGGCGCCATGGTGTTCGTGGCCCTGTTGTGGACGGTCCGCGCCACGCTGGTAGGCGGCCTGGTGGTCCAGCTCCTCGGCGCGACGCTGATGGTGACACTGTTCGGGCTGCCGCTGGCGCTGGTATCGCTGTTCGTGGTCGACGTCGTCTCGATGCTCGGCCTCGAATACCTGGCAGGTCACAGCTGGGCCTTGTTCGACTGGCCGTCCCTATGGATGCGCTATGTCTGGCTGGCCCTGTTGCCGGCGCTGATCTCGGCTGCGTTACAGGGGCTCATGCGCCGCATGCTGCCGCGCCATCCGTTCGTGTTCATCCTCGGTCACGGCTACTTCTGCGCGGGCCTGGCGGCCATGGGCGCGGGGGCGGCGGAGACTGCCTGGCGCCACTGGATGGCCCCGGGGCTTCCCTTCAGCGCCGCCGATACGTTGGCGGCCATCGTCATCCTGGCATTTGGCGAGGCGTTCCTGACCGGCATGCTGGTCGCCGTCTTTGTGGTCTACCGGCCGCAATGGGTGGTGACGTTCCGGGATGAAGAATACCTGCGCGACTAAAACCGCGCGGGCCTGGCCGGGAGCGAGGGGGCGGGAACGGGCACCTGCCATGCCCCGGCAGGCGCCGGGGCATCTTGCCGGATCAGCTGTTGCGCGACAGCGCCAGGCGCAGCAGGTCGGCCACGGTATTGACGTTGAGCTTTTCCATGATGTTGGCGCGGTGCGCCTCCACGGTCTTGATGGAAATGCCCAGGTCGTCGGCGATCTGCTTGTTCAGGCGGCCGGCCACGATGCGCTCCAGCACCTGCTGCTCGCGCGTGGTCAGCTTGCCCAGCAGGTCCTTGGCGGCACGCTGTTCGCGGGCGGCCGAGTGGTCCGTGCGGGCCTTTTGCAGCATGCGCTCGACCAGCGCGCGCAGTTCCGATTCGTCGAACGGCTTTTCGATGAAGTCGATGGCGCCGCGCTTCATCGTCGACACCGCCATCGGCACGTCGCCATGGCCGGTGATGAAGACGATGGGAATGTCGATGTTCTCGGCAATCATGCGTTCCTGCAGTTCCGGGCCGCTCATGCCGGGCATGCGCACGTCGAGGATCAGGCAGGAAACCTGGCTGGCGTCATAGGCCGCCAGGAACTGCTCGGCGCTGTTGTAGCTGCGCACCTGGTAACCATTGCCCTCCAGCAGCCAGGTCAGCGAGTCGCGCATCGCTTCATCGTCGTCGACGATAAAGACGGTCTCGCCGCGGTGAGGGGCAGGGTTTGGCGTTGCGGTCATGAAGTCTCCTGGGACAACCATTCATTTGCGGCAGCAGTGTAACCGTCCGCGGCGCTATGTAACAGATCCGGCACCCCACCGGCGAGGGGTGCCGGTCGTCCCGTGATCGGGTGCGCGTCGATATCGCGTCGCCTTGCGTCGTTATTGGTCGGCCATGGCCGGCTGCAGCGGCAGCATGATTTTAAACGTACAGCCAATGCCGTCGACATTGTTCTCGACCCACAGCCTGCCCTGATGGGATTCGATGATCGAGCGGCAGATGTTCAGCCCCATGCCCATGCCATCGGACTTGGTGCTGAAGAACGGCTCGAACAGCCGTTCCTTGGTGGCTTCGTCGACGCCGGGGCCCTGGTCGATCACGTCGATATGCACGTTGTTGCCGAATTCGCCCGGCTCCACGCGCGCATGCAGGCGCACGACGCCGCCGGCGCGCGGTGCCGGCATGCCGGACATGGCTTCCACGGCGTTCTTGAGCAGGTTCACCAGCACCTGTTCGATCAGCACCGGATCCACGTAGATCATCATGGGCGGCGCGGGCAGGCGCGTCAGGATGGTCACGCGCCGGCGCGTTGCCTCCAGGTCGGCCAGGCCCACGGCGTCGGCGACGATGTCGTGCAGCGAGGCTTCGCGCCGCTGCGGCTGGCTGCGCTTCACGAAGCCGCGTATACGGCTGATGATGGTGCCGGCCCGCACCGCCTGCGCCGAGGTCTTTTCCAGTACCGGGATCAGGTCCTCGGGCGTGCTGCGGCCCGAATGCAGCCGCGCCACCGCGCCCATGCAGTAGTTGTTGATGGCGGCCAGCGGCTGGTTGAGTTCATGCGCGAGCGAAGACGCCATCTCGCCCATGGTGGTCAGGCGGCTGGTGAACTGCAGGCGCTCTTCGTGCTGGCGCGTCATTTCCTCGGCCGCCTTGCGCATGGTGATGTCGGTGGCGATCTGCATCTGCGCCAGGTGGCCGTCCACCCACTGGATATAGCGGCGACGCACCTCGAACCACTTCTGCATGTCGGGCACGAACACTTCGCGCGCGTCCGAGGCGTACGGCATCAGTTCCGAGGCGGGCAGGCCGGCGTACGCATCGACGTAGTCGGTGTTGTCGCTCGAAACCTGGTCCTTGTCGACGTCATCGCCGGCCAGCTTCAGGTGGCCATCGGCTTCCCAGCCGAACAGCTGGCGGTAGTAGCGGTTGGCGAACAGCAGTTCGGCCTTGTCGGTGGCGAGCACCGACACCGCGGCATCCAGGCTTTCCAGCACGGTCGTGAAACGGTCATGCGCGGCCGCCAGTTCCTCGCGGGCGCGCTTGGGCTCGGTGATGTCCGTCATCGAGCTCATCCAGCCCGTGTGGCGGCCGCGGCTGTCCACCAGCGGCGACACGTACATGCGCGAGAAGAAGCTGCTGCCGTCGCGGCGCATCACGCGCATCTCATAGCCGCCCGCCGGCGACTTGCCCTGCAGCGTCAGGTCGATTTGCTTCTGCATCTCCGGCTGGTCGTTTGGCGGCCAGTACGGGAAGGGCGGCAGGCGGCCGACCAGGTCGTTCTCCTGCCACCCGGTCATGCGGCAGAACGCCGGGTTGACGTAGGTGATGCGCCCGTTCAGGTCCAGCGCGCGCAGGCCGATGAGCATGGAGTTTTCCATGGCGCGGCGGAACGAGGTCTCGGCCAGCAGCGCGCGCTGCGCTTCGGAGCGGCGGCTGGTGTGCCGCCACATGCTCCACAGGCTCCACAACAGGAAGCAGGACAGCCCGACCACCAGCCACAGCAGCATGTTGTTGGGCAGGTTGGACGGCGGCGGGTAGGCGTCGGCGCGCAGCGACAGCGAGTGGCCGGGCGGGTCAAGCAGCACCTCGTACGACAGCGCATTGCCAGGCACCGGCCGCAGCGACGTGCTGGCGCGCGTCTGGTTATTCTTGTCGATCAGCGAGAAGCGGTAGCGCTCGGTCAGTTCCGGCGGCAGCAGGTGCGTGAGGATGCCGTTGATGGAGTAGAGCGCGCCGATCGTGCCGAGGAACTCGTTGTCCCGCACGATTGGCACTTCCATCAGCATGAAGCTGTCGCCGCGGTCGTTGGTGAGCGGGCGCGAGTAGACCACGCGCTGGGTCTCGCGCGCGGCGTCGAAGGTGTCGAGCACCTCGGGCTCGAGCGGCTGGTCCTGGTTCTCGCGCAGCCTGCCCGCGAACTCGGAAGTCGACGGCAGCGACCAGCGCCCGCGGCGCGTGGCGTCGAGCCAGTTGATAAAGACGATCTCGGGGTTCTCGCGCAGGATTTCCTGCGCGGCGGTCCGGTATGCACCTTGTTCGAGCTGTGCCGCGGCAATGTCGCGCGCCAGCGAGGCGAGCTGGTCCTGGTTGCTCAGCAGGGACAGGCGCACGCGTTGTTGCGCCCAGGCGGCGTCGCGGTACAGGGCATCGCGCTGCTGCTGGCGCTCGGTCTCGTGCAGTGACCAGAGGATGACGCCCATCGCCGCGCTGAACAGCACGATGGCCACCAGCGGGATGAACATGAACCAGCTCGTGGCGACCAGGTTGCGCCAGCGCAGCCACCACAGGCCGCGCGGCGGGGCGGCCACGATGCCGCCGTCATCGACCTGTGCCATTGTGTCGATGGCGCCCAGCGTGCTGGCCGGGGGCGCGGCGTGCGCGCCGTCGCCCCCGGCTGCCCTGCCCGTATCGGAGGCGGAGGGAGGGAGGATGGCTGCGCGCAGGCTGGACAGGAAACGATCGAAAAACGGCATGACGGGGATTGACGGCTGACCGGCCAGTGTAGCGGGATTATTGCAGTGCGTCGCTTGGGGAAAGCGCCAATGAAATCACTGACCAGGTTGACGACGCGGCCGCGCATGACCCGTGCGGGTGATCGCAGTGCGTGTGGAGTTTGGTGCGCCGCGTCATTATTCCACATTATAAAAAACGATATCGCAATTTGAAAATTTCACTTGTGCTGGTCATTCTGCTTCCATAGAATCGGTTCGACCAAAAAGCGGGCGGTAACCATGCGCCTGCCGCGCGAGAGAGTCCGGAACAGGGCTCCCGGCGGCGGCTCCGATGCAAGGCGCTGCGGCGACGCATCCGCAAGTCATACCCCGATACCCCGTCACCCCGGGGCCCGAAATGCCAAAAGCGAGGGCTCCGGAGCAGGAATTCACAGGAGACAGTCATGTCCGCCGTACCCGAGCAGATTCTCGGCGCATCCAGCGCCAACGACGCCGATCCCCAGGAAACCCATGAATGGCTGGACGCCCTGCAGGGCGTTCTGGGTGCCGAAGGCCCGGAGCGCGCCGCGTTCCTGATCGACAAGCAGATCGAGTACGCACGCGTGAATGGCGTTACCCAGCCGTTCCACGCCGAAACCCAGTACATCAACACGATTCCGGTCGAGCAGCAGGCCCGCATCCCGGGCGACCAGGACATCGAGCATCGCATCCGCTCGTACACGCGCTGGAACGCCATGGCCATGGTGCTGCGCGCCAACAAGCACACCAACGTTGGCGGCCACATCTCGTCGTTCGCCTCGGCCGCGACGCTGTATGACGTCGGCTACAACCACTTCTGGCGTGCCCCGTCGGAGCAGAGCGGCGGCGACTTGGTCTTCGTGCAGGGCCACTCGGCGCCGGGCGTCTACTCGCGCGCGTTCCTGCTGGGCCGCCTGACGCCTGAGCAGCTCGACAACTTCCGCCAGGAAGTGGACGGCAAGGGCATCTCGTCCTACCCGCACCCGTGGCTGATGCCGGATTTCTGGCAGTTCCCGACGGTGTCGATGGGCCTGGGCCCGATCATGGCCATCTACCAGGCCCGCTTCATGAAGTACCTGGACAGCCGCGGCCTGGCCAAGGCCGGCGACCGCAAGGTCTGGGCCTTCCTGGGCGACGGCGAGACCGACGAGCCGGAATCGCTGGGCGCGATCGGCATGGCCGGCCGCGAGAAGCTGGACAACCTGGTCTTTGTCATCAACTGCAACCTGCAGCGCCTGGACGGCCCGGTGCGCGGCAACGGCAAGATCATCCAGGAACTGGAGTCCGAATTCCGCGGTGCCGGCTGGAACGTGATCAAGGTGGTGTGGGGCAGCAAGTGGGATTCCCTGCTGGCGCGCGACACCAAGGGCCTGCTGATGAAGCGCATGATGGATTGCGTGGACGGCGAGTACCAGACCATGAAGTCCAAGGGCGGCGCCTACGTGCGCGAGCACTTCTTCAACACGCCTGAACTGAAGGCGATGGTCGCCGACTGGTCCGACGACGACATCTGGCGCCTGAACCGCGGCGGCCACGATCCGCACAAGATCTACGCCGCCTACAAGGCCGCCAGCGAGCACAAGGGCCAGCCGACGCTGATCCTGGCCAAGACCATCAAGGGCTATGGCATGGGCGATGCCGGCCAGGCCATGAACGTGGCCCACCAGCAGAAGAAGATGCCGGTGGACGCGATCCGCACGTTCCGCGACCAGTTCAACATCCCGGTGCCCGACGACAAGCTCGCCGAAGTGCCGTACCTGACCTTCGAGGAAGGCTCGAAGGAACTGGAATACATGCGCCAGGCGCGCATGAACCTGGGTGGCTACCTGCCGGCACGCCGCCAGAAGGCCGAAGCGCTGCAGGTGCCGCAGCTGTCCGCGTTCGACGCGCTGCTCAAGGCTACCGGCGAAGGCCGCGAAGTGTCCACCACCATGGCCTTCGTGCGGATCCTGAACACGCTGCTGAAAGACAAGCAGATCGGCAAGCACGTGGTGCCTATCGTCCCGGACGAATCGCGCACCTTCGGCATGGAAGGCCTGTTCCGCCAGATCGGCATCTGGAACCAGCAAGGCCAGAAGTACGTGCCGGAAGACCATGACCAGCTGATGTTCTACAAGGAATCGCAGACTGGCCAGGTACTGCAGGAAGGCATCAACGAAGCCGGCGCCATGTGCGACTGGATCGCGGCCGCCACGTCGTACTCGACGCACGGCGTGCAGATGATCCCGTTCTACATCTACTACTCGATGTTCGGCATCCAGCGTATCGGCGACCTGTGCTGGGCGGCTGCCGACATGCGTTCGCGCGGCTTCCTGCTGGGCGGCACCGCCGGCCGCACCACGCTGAACGGCGAAGGCCTGCAGCACGAGGACGGCCACTCGCACGTGTTCCACGCGGTGATCCCGAACTGCATCTCGTATGACCCGACCTTCCAGTACGAACTGGCGGTCATCATGCACGACGGCCTGCGCCGCATGTATGCCGAGCAGGAAGACGTCTACTACTACCTGACGGTGATGAACGAGAACTACGAGCATCCGGAAATGCCGGCTGGCGTAGAGCAGGACATCGTCAAGGGCATGTACCAGTTCCGCAAGGGCGTCGAGAACAGCAACGCGCCGCGCGTGCAGCTGCTGGGCTCGGGCACGATCTTCCGCGAGGTGATCGCCGCCGCCGAGCTGCTGAAGAAGGACTGGGGCGTCGAATCGGACCTGTGGAGCTGCCCGAGCTTCACCGAGCTGGCCCGCGAAGGCGCCGCCGCCGAGCGCTACAACCTGCTGCACCCGGCAGAGCCCCAACGCGAGTCGTTCGTCGCGCAGAAGCTCAAGTCGGCCCGCGGCCCGGTCATTGCCTCGACCGACTATGTGCGCGCGTTTGCCGAACAGATCCGTCCGTTCGTGCCGCGCCGCTACGTGGTGCTGGGCACCGACGGCTTCGGCCGCTCGGACACCCGCGAAAAGCTGCGCCACTTCTTCGAGGTGGATCGCCACTGGGTCACGCTGGCCGCGCTGAAGGCGCTGGCCGACGAAGGCGCCATCAGCCGCGACAAGGTGGCTGAAGCGATCAAGAAGTACAACCTCGACCCCAACAAGCCGAACCCGATGTCGGTCTGACCGGCTTCCTGCACCAACCCCCGCAGTACGGCAACGCCGTGCCGCGGGCGCCCCGAAGACCTTCGTAGGCGCCTTGCGGCACAGCGGCGTGACAGAAGCGGGCGGCGAGGGTAATCTCGCCGCTTGCGGAAGCGCGCGCGTGCCGGCCTGCCCAGGAGACACTGAATGAGTCAAGCGATTGAAATCAAGGTGCCGGACATCGGCGACTATGACGCCGTTCCCGTCATTGAAGTGCATGTGAAACCCGGCGACAGCATCAATGCGGAAGATGCACTGGTCACGCTGGAATCGGACAAGGCCACCATGGACGTGCCCTCGCCGCAAGCCGGCGTGGTCAAGGAAGTCCGCATCAAGGTCGGCGACAACGTGTCCGAAGGCTCCGTGCTGGTGATGCTGGAAGCCGCCGGTGCCTCCGCGCCGGCCCCTGCCCAGGCTGCCGCTGCACCGGCTCCCGCGCCGGCCCCGGCCGCGGCACCCGCGTCGGCCCCGGCCGCCGCTCCGGCAGCTGCGGCCGCGCCCGCCGCGGGCGGCACCATCGAAGTCAAGGTGCCCGATATCGGCGACTACGACGCGGTCCCCGTGATCGAAGTCCATGTCAAGCCGGGCGACACCATCAACGCCGAAGACGCCGTCGTCACGCTGGAATCGGACAAGGCCACCATGGACGTGCCGTCCCCGCAAGGCGGCGTGGTCAAGGAAGTCAAGGTCAAGGTCGGCGACAACGTGGCCCAGGGCACGCTGCTGATCCTGCTGGAAGGCGCCGCTGGCGCAGCGGTTCCGGCACCGGCCGCTGCGGCACCCGCGCCGGCTCCCGCCGCAGCGCCTGCCCAGGCCCCGGCGCCTGCTGCCGCGGCCCCGGCCCCGGCTGCGCCTGCGGCTGCCCCGGTCGGCGTGACCGGCAAGGCCGCGCACGCGTCGCCGTCGGTGCGCAAGTTCGCGCGCGAACTGGGTGTGGATGTTTCCCGCGTGCCAGGCACCGGCCCGAAGAATCGCATCACGCAGGAAGACGTGCAGCGCTACGTCAAGGGCGTGATGACTGGCCAGGCCGCCACGCCGGCACAGGCCGCCGCGGCTGGCGCCGGTGGTGGCGAACTCGGCCTGCTGCCGTGGCCGAAGGTCGATTTCACGCGCTTCGGCGAGGTCGAAAGCAAGGCCCTCTCGCGCATCAAGAAGATCTCGGGCGCCAACCTGCACCGCAACTGGGTCATGATCCCGCACGTCACCAACCATGACGAAGCGGACATCACCGACCTGGAGGCCTTCCGCGTCCAGCTGAACAAGGAAAACGAGAAGTCCGGCGTCAAGGTAACGATGCTGGCGTTCATGATCAAGGCCACCGTGGCGGCGCTGAAGAAGTTCCCGAACTTCAATGCCTCGCTGGACGGCGACAATCTGGTGCTGAAGAAGTATTTCAACATCGGTTTCGCGGCCGATACGCCGAACGGCCTGGTCGTGCCGGTGATCAAGGACGCCGACAAGAAGGGCGTGCTGGAGATCAGCCAGGAAATGAGCGAGCTGGCCAAGCTGGCGCGCGACGGCAAGCTCAAGCCGGACCAGATGCAGGGCGGCTGCTTCTCGATCTCGTCACTGGGGGGCATTGGCGGCACGTACTTCACGCCGATCATCAATGCGCCGGAAGTGGCCATCATGGGCGTGTGCAAGTCGTACATGAAGCCGGTTTGGGACGGCAAGCAGTTCGCGCCGCGCCTGACGCTGCCGCTGTCGCTGTCGTGGGACCACCGTGTCATCGACGGCGCCGAGGCCGCCCGCTTCAATACGTACTTCGGGCAGTTGCTGGCGGACTTCCGCCGCATCCTTCTCTAAAGCGGCCGCGGCCATGTCCGTGACGGGCATGGCCCTGGCGCTTGCAGCCGAGCGAGGCGAGCCATGACTACCTGTGTCGTCGTCAGGAAGGGTGCCGATGTGGCGATTGCGGCCGATGCCCTGGTCACGTTCGGTGACACGCGCCTGTCGCGCGCCTACGAGCGCAACCAGAAGGTGTTTCCGATCGCCGACAGCTTTGTCGCGCTGGCCGGCACCACGGCGCATTTTCCGGTCATGCGCGCCTTGCTGGCGGGAATGGGCGAGGAATGCCGGCTCGGCTCGCGCGATGACGTGTTCCGGACCTTCCTGAAGGTGCATGAGAAGCTGAAGTCGGAGTATTTCATCAACACCAAGGAAGACGAAGATGATCCGTACGAGTCGTCGCAGATCGTCTGCCTGATCGCGAATCCGGCCGGGATTTTCGGCGTCTATTCGTATCGCGAGGTCTTTTCCTTCGACCGCTTCTGGGGCATTGGCTCAGGCCGCAACTACGCGCTCGGGGCCATGCATGCGGTCTACGACAAGCCTGAACTGGATGCAGCAGCCATCGCGCGCATCGGCGTCGATGCCGGCATCGAGTTCGACAAGAGTTCCGCAGGCCCGATTGAAGTCCATACCGTAAGGCTGCACGAGGCCGGCGCCCCCGGCGCAGCGGCAACCAACAACGACGGCGCGCCCTGAGGCCACCCAGGCCCGGACGCGCAAAGAGGAGCAAACATGAGTGTGATCGAAGTCAAGGTGCCGGATATCGGCGATTTCGACGCGGTGGAAGTGATCGAGGTCCTGGTCAAGCCGGGCGATACGGTCGAGCAGGAACAGTCGCTGATCGTGCTGGAATCGGACAAGGCCAGCATGGAAGTGCCGTCGTCGGCAGCCGGCAAGGTGGTCGACGTGCGCGTGAAGGTGGGCGACAAGATTGGCCAGGGCGCGGTGATCTGCACGGTGGAAGCGCAAGCTGCAGCCGCGGCCGCGCCGGCTCCTGCGCCCGCGCCCGCCGCTGCGGCCCCGGCGCCATCGGCTGCCCCGGCTCCGGCTCCCGTGGCCGCCAGCCACGCGGGTAGCGCCGATATCCAGTGCGACGTGCTAGTGCTGGGCGCCGGTCCCGGCGGCTACTCGGCTGCCTTCCGTTCGGCTGACCTGGGTATGAATACCGTGCTGGTGGAACGCTACGCCACGCTCGGCGGCGTTTGCCTGAACGTCGGCTGCATCCCGTCGAAGGCATTGCTGCACAACGCAGCCGTGATCGACGAGGCCAAGGCGCTGGCTGCGCACGGCATCCTGTTCGGCGAAGCCAAGATCGACCTGGACGGCCTGCGCCACTACAAGAACCAGGTGGTCGGCAAGCTGACCGGCGGCCTGGCCGGCATGGCCAAGGCGCGCAAGGTGCAGGTGGTGCGTGGCATCGGCACCTTCCTCGATCCGCACCATCTGGAAGTGGATGCCACCGAAGGCGACGGCAAGCAGGCCACGGGCAAGAAAACTGTGATCCGCTTCGAGAAGGCGATCATCGCCGCCGGCAGCCAGGCGGTGAAGCTGCCGTTCATCCCGGAAGACCCGCGCATCGTCGATTCGACCGGCGCGCTGGAACTGCCCGAGGTGCCCAACAAGATGCTGGTCATCGGCGGCGGCATCATTGGCCTGGAGATGGCGACGGTGTACAGCACGCTGGGTGCGGATATCGACGTCGTCGAAATGCTGCCGGGCCTGATGAACGGCGCCGACCGCGACCTGGTCAAGGTCTGGGAGAAGAAGAACAAGGACCGTTTCGGCAAGGTCATGCTGAACACGAAGACCGTCGCGGTGGAAGCCAGGCCGGACGGCATCTACGTGAAGTTCGAAGGCGATCAGGCCCCGACCGAGGCGCAGCGCTACGACCTGGTGCTGGTGTCGGTGGGCCGTTCGCCCAACGGCAAGCGCATCGGCGCCGAGAAGGCCGGCGTGGCCGTGACCGACCGCGGCTTCATCAACGTCGATTCGCAGATGCGCACCAATGTGCCGAACATCTTCGCGATCGGCGACGTGGTCGGCCAGCCGATGTTGGCGCACAAGGCGGTGCATGAAGCCCACGTGGCCGCGGAAGCGGCGCACGGCGAAAAGGCCTACTTCGATGCCAAGCAGATTCCGTCGGTTGCCTTCACCGATCCGGAAGTGGCCTGGGCCGGCCTGACCGAGGACCAGTGCAAGGAGCAGGGCATCAAGTACAGCAAGGGCGTGTTCCCGTGGGCTGCTTCCGGCCGTGCCATTGCGAATGGCCGCGACGAGGGCTTCACCAAGCTGATCTTCGATGAGGAAACCCATCGCATCATTGGCGGGGGCATCGTCGGCACGCATGCCGGCGACCTGATCAGCGAAGTCTGCCTGGCCATCGAAATGGGCGCGGACGCAGTGGATATCGGCAAGACGATCCACCCGCACCCGACCCTGGGCGAGTCGATCGGCATGGCCGCGGAGATCTACGAAGGGACCTGCACCGACGTGCCGCCGCCGCGCAAGCGCTGATTGCGGCAAGCTGCAAGCATCGAAACCCGTCCGTGCGGCGGGTTTCTTTTTACCCGATTACGCAATTAACCGACAGGAATTTGGAGCCACCGCCGATTTAGCCCGGCAGGGGACGGCCGCGCTAGCCAGTTGACGTCTATTCCGGCTGCTGAGGCGTGGACTGGATGATGTCTTCGAGCTGGGCGCTCATCGGGATGCCCAGGCGTTCGCCAGTGGGCAAGCGGTTGACGAACCACTGCTTGTACAGGCGCTCAAGCTCGCCTGAGGTCATCAGGTCGCGAACCGCCTTGTCGACGACCGCGGCGAACTGCGGGTCGTTCTTGCGCAGCATGATGCCGTAGGGATCGTACGACAGGAAGTCGCGCGTCACGTCATATTTCTTGCCGAGCCCGTACTTGGCGAGGAAGCCGTACAGCAGCACATCGTCGCCCGCATAGGCGTCGGCGCCGCCGTGGCGCAGCACTTCGAAGGCATCGGCGTGGTCACGGGCGCGGATCAGGGTCACGTCCAGATTGAAGCGTGCGGACAGCCGCTCGATGGCGTCCGCATTGGTGGTGCCGGCGGTGGCCACCACAGTCTTGCCCTTGAGGTCCTGGAACGTGCGGACTGGCGAGCCGTGCGGCACCAGCAGCTTGGTGCCTGCGACGAAAATCACCGGTGAGAACGACACGCGCTGCTGGCGCTCGGCATTGCGCGTGGTGGAGCCGCATTCGAGGTCGATCTTGCCGGACGTCATCGCTTCGATGCGGCTCTCGGAAGTCACCGGCACCCAGTTGATGGTCAGGTCGCGGCCGACGTCGGCACCGGCGGCCTGAACGATGGCCGAGCAGATATCGATCGAATAGCCGATCGGCCGGCGAATCTGGTTAAGGTACGAAAAAGGCAGGGAAGATTCCCGGTAGCCGATGGTCAGCGTGCCGGTTTCCTTGGCCTTTTTCAGTGTGCCGGAAAGGGCGATCGGCTCCTGCGCCAGCGCCAGGCCGGCGGACAGCGCGAGGCATAGCGCCGCTATCCGCCACCACACAAAGCGGCCACACCGGGCAACAGTGCAAGACATGGGTCGCTCCTTTGCGGTCTGCGCGCCAGCGCTCAGGCACGCGCGGTCTCGGGCTTGGCCAACGCCTCGCGCTCGTCGTCCACCCCGCCCATGCCGCCCTGGTCGCCGGTATCGAGCGTCGATTCGCTGGCGAGCTGGCCTTCCCACTTGGCCACCACGGCGGAGGCGATCGAATTGCCCACGGCATTGGTGGCCGAACGGCCCATGTCGAGGAACTGATCCACTCCCATGATCAGCAGCAGGCCGGCTTCGGGAATATTGAACTGGTTCAGCGTGGCGGCGATGACCACCAGGGAGGCGCGCGGCACGCCGGCCATGCCCTTGGAGGTGAGCATCAGCAGCAACAGCATGGTGATCTGCGTGCTCATCGGCAAGTGGATGTCATAGGCCTGGGCGATGAACAGCACGGCGAACGTGCAGTACATCATCGACCCGTCCAGGTTGAAGGAGTAGCCCAGCGGCAGCACGAAGCTGGAGATTTTGCGGTTGACGCCGAACTTGTCTAGCGCCTCGAGCATTTTCGGATACGCGGCTTCGGAGCTTGCGGTCGAGAACGACAGCAGGAACGGCTCGCGGATCAGCTTGATCAGGTTGAAGATCCGTCGCCCCAGGAACACGAAGCCCGCCAGCGTCAGCAAGCCCCATAGCACGAACAGGGCCAGGTAGAAGCTGCCCATGAACTTGGCGAAGGTCAGCAGGATGCCAAGGCCCTGGGTCGTCACCGTCGACGCGATCGCGGCGAACACTGCAACCGGCGCCAGCCACATCACCGCACCGGTGATCTTCAGCATGATCTGCGCGAGATCCTCGATCACGCCGGCCATGCGCTTGCCGTGTTCGCCAAGCGTGGCCAGGGCCGTGCCGAAGAAGATCGAGAACACCACGATTTGCAGGATCTCGTTGTTGGCCATGGCCTCGGCTACCGACTTGGGCACCAGGTGAGCGACGAAATCCTTCAGCGTGAAGGCATTGGTCTTCAGATTGGTCGCGGAGCCGACGTCGGGCAGCGGCAGGCCGATATTGACGCCCGGCTGGAGCATGGTGGCCATGATCAGGCCCAGCGTCAGCGATACCAGCGATGCGGTGATGAACCACCCCATCGCCTTGATGCCTACGCGGCCGACGGTGCTGGCATCGCCCATGTGGGCAATGCCCATGACGAGGGTCGAGAACACCAGCGGCGCGATGATCATCTTGATCAGCCGCAGGAAGACGTCGGTGATGATCGAGATGTAGCCCGCGATCTCTTTTGCCAGCTTGGGATCGGGAAAGGCGACATGACAGCCGTAGCCGACCACGCCGCCGAGGATCATCGCGATGACGATGTAGGTCGTGATGTGGCGCTGCGTCTTCATGGCATCTCCCAGATGCTGTTGCGTCGCGCAAGCGCTGCGCCACGCATGCCGGCATGGCCCGGTATTGCGCCGCGCCATGTAAATCCGAAGGGCGGGCCCTGGCATGCCAGAATGCCGCGGGCTGCACCTTGCTAACGATAGTCGCCCGCTCCGGCATTGGGCAAGGACAACGCTGCGGACGCGCTTTGGAAGGCATCGGCGCGGCCGGAAATTCGAGTGAAAGAGGGCAGCGCGCGCGAAGAAGGCGAAAAAAAGCCCGAACCTTTAGGGTCGGGCTTGAACGATACCTTTGGACAAGGAGACCGCGGTACCGAGGAGACACTGGCACGCTAGCGGCAAGCCTGTTGCGGCTGTCGCCATCATCGTTGGCAAAACGCGCCGTCCGGCGGTGCGCTTTGCCAACGGACCGGCACGGGGCCGGTCGCTGGCACTACCTGTCAGCCGAGCTGGCTATCAGGCGGTCTTCTTGACAGCCGCGCTGCGGGCCGTGGCGCTGGCCTGCTGGGCAGCCTTGCTGGCGGCCGAAGCGGCAGCCTGGAAGTTGCTTTCGGCGATCTCGACAGCCTGCTTGGTGGCCTTCTGGACCGACTCGTAGGCGTTGTTCGCAGCCGAGATGGCCGACTTCACGATGGCCACGGTCGATTCCGAACCGGCCGGTGCGTTCTTGGCGAGGTTGTCGACCAGAGCCTGCACCTTCTTCGAGCCTTCAGCCAGTTGGGCTTCGGCGACCTTGGTGAATTCGCTTTGGGTTTCCGAAGCGATTTCGTACAGGTGACGGGTGTAGGCCAGGGTCTTTTCAGCGACCGGCTGAACCAGCGAAGCCTGGATGGCCAGCAGTTCCTGGGCATCCTTGGCGGACAGCGCCTTCTTGGCGTTGTCGACGTTTTCGGCGAAGGTGGTCTTGACGACCTGCAGGTTCAGCTCGACGAGCTTCTCGACGCCTTCGAAAGCCTTGGTGGTCAGGCCAAACAGGGTTTCCAGGTTAGCCTTTTGCGCTGCTGCGACTTGTTCCGGGGTGAGGATCATTGCTGGTCTCCAGTGGTGAACTTCAAGGTCAAGCAAAATTAAACCGCCTGGATTTCAGGACCGTGACGGATATCGTTCCGCGTCGTCCAGCCCAGGCGTGGGGATCAAGGTCGGGCGCTCGCTCATTCGCTTTGGTGCGCCGCAACAATTGCAATTCTAGGGAAAGCCAGGGCGGTGTCAAGCAGTTTTTGTGCGTCGCACAAAATGCAACGGAAATCGGCTCGGAATGTGCCGGTAGCGCCATGCATCGTGCGCGGTACCGCGTGTTTTCCAGCGGTGCTACCATCGCAGCCTGCCGACGCTTGACTATGCAAGCGTCGCGCCCACAACAAGAACGCTCCTTTCGCCACGCCATGCCTGCCTTTTACGCCAATCACTTCGTGCTGCCGCTGCCGCGGGGCCATCGCTTCGCGATGCGCCAATACAGCATGCCGGGTGAAGCGGTGACCGGCATTCCCGGGCTGGCGTTTCGCGTGGCGCCGCGGGCCGGGGACGATGGTGTCACGCCGGCGCGGAAGGTGTCGGCATGAGCACGATGGCTGAAGCTGGCGCAAGCGCGCGGCGAACCCTCTGGTCTGCCAGCATGCCGTGGCTGTTCGTGCTGATCTGGAGCACGGGGTTTATCGTGGCCAGGTATGGCATGCCGCATGCCGAGCCAATGACGTTCCTGTTCCTGCGGTTTGTCGGCGTCCTGGTGCTGATGGTGCCCTTCGTGTGGCTCGCGCGCGTGCCGTTGCCGCAACGCGAAGGGCGTGCCGACTGGCGCATGGTTGGCCATATCGCGGTAGCCGGGTTGTTTCTGCAGGCCGGTTATCTTGGCGGCGTCTGGGCCGCCGTCAAGCTGGGCATGCCAGCCGGCATGTCGGCCCTGATCGTCGGCATGCAACCGATCCTGACCGCACTGATTTCCGCGCGCCTGGGCGAGCGCATCAGCATGCGCCAGTGGCTGGGGCTGCTGCTTGGCATCGTGGGAGTCGGCCTGGTGGTGGCCAACAAACTGGGCGCCAGCGGACTGTCCGCGGCCAGCGTGCTGCTCGCGGGCGGGGCGTTGCTAAGCATCACCTTCGGCACGCTGTACCAGAAGCGCTTCTGCGCCGTGTTCGACCTGCGCATCGGCTCCGTCATCCAGTTCGCGGCATCCGCGCTGGCTTGCGTTCCCTTTATGTTCATGTTCGAGACTCGCCACGTCGACTGGACCGCCGAGATGGTCGGCGCGCTCGCCTGGTCGGTGGTCGCGCTCTCGATCGGAGCCATTTCGCTGTTGTTCCTGCTGATCCGGCAGGGTGCGGCGACGCGAGTCTCCAGCCTCATGTATCTGACGCCGCCGACCACGGCCGTGATGGCATGGCTGCTGTTCGGCGAGCGCTTTCCGCCACTGGCGGCATCCGGCATGGCCCTGGCCGCGGCGGGCGTCGCACTGGTCATCCGGCGCTAGTCGTTTCGCGTTCTTCCTTCTTTCCTGTTCCGCAACGTTCCCATGAAACCGCAAGCCGAGCACCGCAGCGCCTATCCGCACGCCCAGGCCATCACCACGCGTTGGATGGATAACGATGTCTATGGCCACGTGAACAACGTTGTCTACTACAGTTATTTTGATACCGTCGTGAACGCGTACCTGATCCGGGAAGGCGTGCTCGACTTTGAATCGGGCAGCACGATCGGGCTGGTGATCGAGACGCAGTGCAACTACTTCTCGTCGCTGAGCTTCCCGGACACGGTCACGGCTGGCTTGCGGGTGGCGCGGCTGGGAACCAGCAGCGTGCGCTATGAGGTGGGGCTGTTCAGCGGCGATAACGAGATCGCGGCGGCGCAAGGGCATTTTGTCCACGTCTATGTCGATCGCGTCACGCGTCGCCCGGTGCCCCTGCCCGAGCCGCTGCGCCGCGCGCTCCAGCCACTGGCGGTGGCTGGCGCACCAGCGCCGGGCGTGGCGTGATGGAGGAAGGAAAGATGTCGCAGGACGCGCAAGCTCGCAAGCAAGCGGCCGCCGAGGCTGCTGTGCAGCAGGCGGTCGACTGCGTCGACCGGGCCATCCTCACGCGCCGCTCGGTCCGGGCGTTCCTGGATACGCCCGTGCCACGCGAAACGGTGGAAGAGATTCTCGCCGTCGCCAGCCGCGCGCCATCAGGCACCAACACGCAACCGTGGCATGTCTATGTGCTGGCGGGTGACGCCAAGGCCAGGCTGTGCGCGGACCTGCTGACCGCCTACGAAGACCCCGAGCGCGACAGCAAGTACCTGGAAGAGTATCCGTACTACCCGCGCTCCTGGGTGAACCCCTACCTGGACCGGCGCCGCAAGGTAGGCTGGGACCTGTATGGCCTGCTGGAAATCAGCCGCGAGGATAAATCGCGCATGCACGAACAGCACGCGCGCAACTTCCGCTTCTTCGATGCGCCGGTCGGCATGATCTTCACCATCGACCGCATCATGGAGCTGGGCAGCTGGCTCGACTACGGCATGTTCCTGCAAAGCATCATGGTCGCCGCCCGGGCGCGCGGGCTCGATACCTGCCCGCAGGCCGCGTTCACGCAGTTCCACAAGATCATTGGCGATCACCTGCGCCTGCCAGGCGAGGAGATGGTGGTGTGCGGCATGTCCCTGGGCTATGCGGATCCGGAGGCGATAGAAAATCGCCTTAACACTGAACGTGAACCGGTTAGTGGGTTTGCGCGTTTCCTCTCATAGTGAGATATGTGTCAATGTGTAACGATTCGCGCCGACATACAAACCAAGACTACGGCAGTGGCGGGTGAACCCCGCAGCCGCGCAGTGACTTACAGGAGGTCTACGATGACGCACGTGACGAAGAGTCAACAATTTCCGCATTATGGAAATGTTTGCAAATCGAACTTTAACTAGCCTTCGTAAGTCTTTAATCTTGCTAACAATTTCTTAATTTCCTACACTAGCGCCATCCACGATGCGCTGAACGAATCATGTTCCGGTCTGATTCCATTTTTTCCAGATTCTTCGGCTCGACGCCCCTGAGCGCCGTAGCCGTAGCCGTGCTGGCATCCGCGTCGATGCTGGCAGCCCCGTTGGCCGAGGCTGCCACCAAGTCGACTTCCACTGAAAATTCCACGAAAAAGCCGACAAAGTCGCTCAAAGCCGAGAAAAAGGCCAGTTCGGGCAGCAAGCGCACGACGGCCAAGGCCGAGGCCGCGTCTTCCCGCAAGGTGATGGTGGTGAAGAACGGCCGGCACCGTGTCGTGGCGTCGAACCGGGCCGCGCCCGTGCGGGCGGTGTTTACGCCGGCCAAGCCGTCGCTCGGCGAGGCCATGGGGCTGCGCGATACCGAGGATGCGCTGGCCTTGCGATCGAGCGTCGCGCTCGTGATGGACCAGAACACCAACGAGGTGCTGTTCCAGAAGAATCCGAGCGCGGTGCTGCCGATCGCGTCGATCACCAAGCTGATGACTGCACTGGTGGTGATGGATGCTCGCCTGCCGATGGACGAGACCCTGACCATTACGGAAGAAGACCGGGACACCGAGAAGCACAGCAGCTCGCGCCTGCGCTTCGGTACCCAGCTCACGCGCCAGGAAATGCTGCTGCTGGCGCTGATGTCGTCCGAGAACCGCGCGGCATCGGCGCTGGGTCGCAACTATCCGGGTGGTCTGCCCGCGTTTGTCCAGGCGATGAACCGCAAGGCCCGTGAACTGGGCATGAACGACAGCCACTTCGTGGACTCGAACGGCCTGTCGAGCAGCAATGTGTCGAGCGCCATGGACCTCGCGCGCATGGTCAACGCGGCCTACCGCAACCCGACCATCCGCGAGTTCTCGACGCAGACCGAGCACGAAGTGAATGTGCTTGGCCGTACCCAGCACTACGTCAGCACCAACCGCCTGGTGCGCGGCGGCAACTGGGACATCGGCCTGCAGAAGACCGGCTTCATTTCCGAAGCGGGCCAATGCCTGGTCATGCAGGCCAAGGTCAACGGCCGCAACGTTGTGATGGTGTTCCTGGATTCCGTGGGCAAGCTCTCGCGTTTTGCCGACGCCACGCGCGTGCGTGACTGGCTGGAACATGCCTCGCCGTCGGCACCGCAGCCCCATGCGTTTCCGTCGTCGCCGAACCTCACGCAGTCGCCCGGCGGCGCGCAGGCGATCCTGACTTCGGCGCGCGGAACCTGAACTCCGCCTGCCCCAAAAAACGCGCCACGGTTGGCGCGTTTTTTATGGGCTTCACCCTTCAGAGCAGCTTGCCCGGATTCATAATGCCGGCCGGGTCAAACGCGCGTTTGACCTCGCGCATCAAACGCAGCTCCAGCGGATCCTTGTATTGCAGGAATGCATGCCGCTTGAGTTGCCCGATGCCATGTTCCGCACTGATACTGCCGCCGTAGCGCATCACTTCATCGAGCACGGTGCCGGTCACCACGTCTTCGTGCGTCGCTGCCCAGTCCTTCGGCGCTCCCGCCGGGCGCGACAGGTTGTAGTGCAGGTTGCCATCGCCAAAGTGCCCGAATATGAAGGGCCGGATCGCCGGGTCCAGCGCGCGCAGGCGCGCTTCCATCGACGCCATGAACGCCGGGATCTGTTCGATCGGCAGCGACACGTCGTGTTTCAGGTGCGGCCCGTCCGCGCGCTGCGCTTCGGAGATTTCTTCGCGCAGCTTCCACAGCGCCTGCAATTGGGCCAGCGATGCAGACACCGCCGCATCGAGGCACAGGCCGCGTTCGAGCGCTTCGCCAATGACGCGCTCCAGCAGCGCATTGAGCGCTTCTTCTTCGGCGGTGTCGGCCAGTTCCACCAGAACGTAGGCGGGATAGCGCTGCGCAAAGGGTTCTTGCACGCCTTCGGCATGCGTCAGGACCAGGTCCAGGCACGCGCCGGTGAAGAACTCGAAAGCCTGCAGCCGTGCGCCGCACTGCTCGAACAGCAGGGAATACAGCTCGAGCGCCTGCTGCGGCGATTCCACTGCCGCCAGCACGACACTGCGCGTATCGGTACGCGGGAACAGGCGCAGTGCAGCAGCCGTGATGACACCGAGCGTGCCTTCCGAGCCAATGAACAACTGCTTGAGATCGTAGCCGGTGTTGTCCTTGCGCAGCGTGCGCAGGCCGTGGAAGACCTCGCCGTTGGGCAGTACGGCCTCGACACCGAGCACCAGTTCGCGCGTCATGCCATAACGCACGACGTTGACGCCGCCGGCATTGGTGGCCAGGTTGCCGCCGATCTGGCACGAGTCCTCCGCCGCCAGGCTCAGCGGCAGCAACCGGTTGGCGTCGGCCGCGGCGCGGCGCAGGTTGCCGAGGATGCAGCCCGCTTCGGCAACCATGGTGTTGGCCACGGTGTCGAGCGAGCGGATCGCATGCATGCGGTCCAGGCTCAGCACCACGTTCAGCGGCTGGCCGTCGGGCGTGGCGGCGCCGCACAGGCCGGTGTTGCCGCCGCGCGGCACGACCGGTACCGCGGCCTGCTGGCAGAGCGCGAGGCAGCGCGAGACCTCGTCGACCGTGCGCGGGCGGACCACCGCCTGGGCCTGGCCCCGGTAAATGCCGCGCCAGTCGGACAGCCACGGCGCAATGTCGTCGGGCTGGGCGAGCACGGTGTCGGGACCAAGGGCTTCGGTGAGACGCTGGGGCAGGTTGGCGGCTGGCATGGAGGGAGCGCTTTCAGCTTTCTGTTTTCAGGGCAGGGGATCGGCGGCGCGTGCGCGCAGGGGCAAGCCCAGTCGCTGCGCCGCGCATTGCAGGTGGCGGATGGTGGCCTGGCGCGCCGCTTCGGCATTGCCGTCACGGATCGCCTCGAAGATGGCCTCGTGTTCCTGGTGCACGGACTCAGGCAATTGCGCTTGCTGCAGCGTGTTGGCGCGCGCGGTGGCAACGGCCTGGTGCAGCTGCAGGTTCATGTACTGCAGCAGCTGGCGGTAGTACGGGTTGTGGGTGGCACTGGCAATGCCGATGTGGAACGCGGCATCGAGATCGACCGCCGGCTGGGCATCATACAGATGCGTCTTCAGCCGATGCAGCAGCCCGGCAAGGGTATCGACATCGTCGGCGCTGCGCCGCATGGCGGCCAGTGCGGCTGCCGCGCTCTCGAGGTCCATGCGCAGGTCATACAGGTCGGCCAGCTCGGCCCGTCCCAGGTCGGGCTCGCCGGGAAGCTGGAAGCCCGCCGCGCCGGTACGGGAACGCACGGTGCAACCCACGCCCTGGCGCGTTTCCACGAAGCCTTGAGAACGCAGATGTTCGGTCACTTCACGGATCACGGCAGCACTGACGCCGTACTGGTCGGCCAGCTGCTTGCCCGTGGGCAGTCGATTGCCTACGGGATAAACGCCGTTCTCAATGTCGGTCCGGATCTGGCGCGTGACCTGTTCGGTCAAGGTAATGGCTCGGGTTCGCATAGCCGCCCGATTATAGGGTTTTCAGGTTATCTGAAAACTGCACGTAAACCCTTAGACCGCGTGGCCATGATCGGCTGAACCGGCGGCGGGCGGAAGTTCCCTTAGCCGCCGGCAAGCCAAAGCCGATCAGGCGGCTTCAGACTCCATCACATACCCCATGCCGCGCGAAATCTGCAGCGCCGTATCCTTCAGGTTCTGCAGCCAGCTGTCCTGCAGGCGGTCGGCGGGTGCCGACAGCGACAGGCCGGCCACCAGGCGGCGCGAATCATCGTAGATGCCGGCGGCGATGCAGCGCACGCCCAGTTCCAGCTCTTCGTTGTCTCGGGCGTAGCCGTTGCTGCGGACCCAGCCCAGTTCGCGCTCGAGCTTGGTCAGGTCGGTGATCGAGGTGCGCGTATGCCCGGCCAGTCCCGTGCGCGTGGCATAGCTGCGCACGCGCGTGGACTCGTCGGCGGCGAGGAACAGCTTGCCCACCGACGTCAGGTGCAGCGGCGCGCGTCCGCCAATGGCACGCACCACCTGCATGCCGGAGCGCTCGCTGTAGGCCCGCTCGATATACACGATCTCGTCGCCCTGGCGCACTGACAGGTTGACGGTCTGCCCGGTGACACGGTGCAGTGCGCGCATTGGCGCGAGCGCCGCGTCGCGCACCGACAGGCGTGCCTTGACCAGGTTGCCAAGCTCCAGCAGGCGCATGCCCAGCCGGTAGCTGCCCGGGTCCGAGCGATCGACAAAGCGGCACGCAACCATGTCGTTGAGGATACGGTGCGCGGTGGAAGGGTGCAGTCCGGTAGACATCGACAGCTCTTTCAGGCTGACCGGGTCGGCGTGCTGGGCCAGTGCGTCCAGCAGCGTCATCATGCGTTCAATAACCTGGATCGATGTCTTTCCAGGCGACTTGTCTGCGTCTGACATAAGGAAATGTTGCCCTGCGGCAAATTAAGCGTTTGCCTGATTCTATCTCGCATCGTGAAAATTTCAATAGGTGAAATGACATTCCGGTAAGAATCCTGTCGTGATGTGTCGCCGATGACGGTGTTGCGGCCTGATCGGAATGCACGGCGCGCCTGAATGGTTTGTGCGCCACTCCGCGGCGCAAGCGCGCATAATTGCGGGGTTTCGGGGTCTGGAGAAAGAAAGCAAATGCGAGTTGGCCTGTTCGCCACCTGCCTGGTGGACCTCATGCGCCCGGAGATCGGCTTCTCCGTGCTGAAGCTTCTGGAAGGCGCCGGCTACGAGGTGATGGTGCCTGAAGCCCAGACCTGCTGCGGGCAGCCCAGCTACAACTCGGGCGAGCGCGCCGTGTCGCGCGACCTGGCGGAAAAATTCCTGCGCGAATTCGAGATGTTCGACTACGTGGTGGTGCCGTCGGGAAGCTGCGGCGGCATGATCCGCCAGCACTATGCGGACCTGCTGCGCGATGACCCGGAACTCAACGGCCGCTATGAACGGCTGCGCGAACGGGTGTTCGAACTGACCGATTTCCTGGTGAACGTAGCGAAGATCGAACAGTTCGATTCCAATTTCACCGGCCACGTTACGTATCACGATTCGTGCGCGGGCCTGCGCGAGCTTGGCGTCAAGGCGCAGCCGCGCGAACTGCTGGGCAAGCTGCCCGGGGTGCAGCTCACCGAGATGAAGGACTGCGAGGCTTGCTGCGGCTTTGGCGGCACCTTCTCGGTCAAGTACGGCAATATCTCGACGGCGATCGTTGACGAGAAGTGCGCCAATATCAAGGCCAGCAGCGCGGATGCGGTGGTGCTGGGCGACCTGGGCTGCATGCTCAATATCGAAGGCCGCCTGCGCCGCAGCGGCGATACGCAGACGCGCGTGCTGCATATCGCGCAGATCCTGGCGGGCGACGCCTGAGCACCGGAGACGCGACGATGCAAGTCCACAGCATGGAATTCAAGGCGCGCGCCGGCCAGAAGCTGGCTGACCAGCGCCTGCAGCAGAACCTCAAGAAGCTCTCCACCAAGTTCGTCACCGCGCGCGCGGATGCCATCCGTGATATCGATTTCGATGCGACCCGCGCCGCACTGAAAGAGCGCCGCAACCGCGCGCTGGAAAACCTGGATGTCTGGCTCGCCACGTTCGAGGAAAACGCCACGCGCCGCGGCGCCACGGTGCTGTTCGCCGAGACCACGGCAGATGCGGCGCGCCTGGTCGCGGAGATCGCGCAGAAGCACGACGTGAAGAAGGTCATCAAGAGCAAATCGATGGTGACCGAGGAGATGCGGCTGAACCAGGTGCTCGGCGAGATGGGCGTGCAAAGCATCGAAACCGATCTCGGCGAGTACATCCTGCAGATCAACGACTCCGAGCCGCCGTCGCACATCATTGCGCCGGTGGTGCACAAGGACAAGGACGAGATCGCCGACCTGTTCGCGAAGGTCCACCAGAAGCCGCGCCTGACCGATATCCCGGAAATGACGCGCGAAGCGCGCGAGGTGCTGCGTCCCGAGTTCCTGTCCGCCGACATGGGCGTGACCGGTGGCAATTTCATCATTGCCGAAACCGGTTCGGTGGCGGTGGTCACCAACGAGGGCAATGAAGGCATGTGCACCGTCATGCCTCGCGTGCATGTGGCCGTCACTGGCATCGAGAAGGTGCTGCCGACGCTGGAAGACCTGGCGACCGTAATGCGGCTGCTGCCGCGTTCGGCGACGGGGCAGGCGATCTCGAACTATTTCTCGCTGTTGACCGGCCCGCGTGCCGAAGGCGAGCGCGATGGTCCCGAGCATATGTACTTCGTGCTCGTCGACGGTGGCCGCAGCGGGTTGATCGGCGGAGAGTTCCAGGAGATGCTGCGCTGCATCCGCTGCGGCGCCTGCATGAACCATTGCCCGGTCTACCAGAAGATCGGCGGCCATGCCTATGGCTGGGTCTATCCGGGGCCGATGGGCAGCGTGCTGACGCCCAGCTACGTGGGCCTGGCCAATGCCGTGGACCTCCCGCAGGCGGCCACGATGTGCGGCGAATGCAATCGCGTGTGCCCGGCATCGATCCCGCTGTCGGACCTGCTGCGCAAATTGCGCGAGAAGCAGATGGAGCGCGGCCTGCGTCCGTGGCAGGAGCGCTTCGCGCTGCAGGCCTGGGGCTTCGTCGCCCGGCGGCCGGCACTCTATGCGCTGGCCAGCCGTCTCGGCGCGCGCGTGCTGGCGCGCATGGGCGGTAGCAACCGGTTGATCGCCAGCCTGCCCATGGCGGGCAAGGGCTGGACCCAGACGCGGGACATGCCCGCACCCTCGGGACGCACGTTCCGCGAGCTTTACAAAGAAAGGAGGGCACGCACATGAGCGCGGCCAATACGGAGACGCTGGCGCGCATGCGTTCGGCATTGGACCAGCACACCGGCGGCACGCTGCCGGCGGCCGAACTCGTGAACGCGTGGCGCGAGGCAGCGCCCGCGCTGATGCTGCCGCCGGTGTTCGGTCAGGCGATGGAAGAACTGCTGCGCCGGCTGGAGATGTCGGCCGTGTTCGCGCAGGACAGCTGCTCGTTCTCGAGCACGGCCGTGACGGACCAGCTAAGGCGTTGGCTGGACAAGGCTGCTACGGTCTGACTGAAAAAAGAAAGGGAGCCTAGGCTCCCTTTCTTCATGTGTGCCGCAGCCTGATCAGCCCAGCAGCAACGCGTCGTCGTCCAGCTGTTCATGCCGCGTCTGCTCGAACATACGCAGCAGGTCAGGTACATCGAGCCCCTTGCGCTTCTCGCCGGACACATCCAGCACGACCTGGCCCTGGTGCAGCATCACCGTGCGCTGGCCATAGTCCAGCGCCTGGCGCATGCTGTGCGTGACCATCATCGTCGTCAGCTTGCTTTCTTCGACGATGCGCGCGGTCAGTTCCAGCACGAACGCGGCGGTCTTCGGGTCCAGCGCGGCGGTGTGCTCGTCGAGCAGCAGGATGCGCGACGGCTGCAGCGAGGCCATCAGCAGGCTCACCGCCTGGCGCTGGCCGCCGGAGAGCAGGCCGATGCGGTCGGTCAGGCGGTTTTCCAGGCCGAGGTTCAGCAGGCGCAGCTTCTCGCGGAACAGTTCGCGCGAGCCGCGGTTCAGCGCCGCGCGGAAGCCGCGCCTGGACCCGCGGGCCATCGCCAGCGCCATGTTCTCTTCGATCGTCAGCGCCTCGCAGGTGCCGGCCATCGGGTCCTGGAACACGCGTGCCACCAGGTGGGCGCGATCCCAGGCCTGCTTGCGCGTCACGTCGGTGTCATCGATGGTGATGCGGCCGGAATCGACCATCTGGTCGCCGCTGATCGCGTTCAGGAAGGTCGACTTGCCGGCGCCGTTGGAACCGATCACGGCCACGAACTGGCCGCTCGGGATCTCCAGGCTCAGGCCGCGCAGCGCGCGGGTCTCGATCGGGGTGCCGGGGTTGAAGGTGAGCTTCAGGTCTTGTGCGCGGAGCATCTCAGGCACCTCCGTTCTTGCGGGCAAACAGCTTCTTGCGGGTGGCGGGCAGCACCAGGGCGATCGTCACCAGTGCGGCGGTGACCAGGTTCAGGTCCTGCGCCTTGAGGCCGATGAAGTCGCTGTTCAGCGCCAGCGCAATGAAGAAGCGGTACAGGATGGCGCCCAGCACCACGGCGAGCGTGGTCCAGACCAGGCGGCGTGCCGGCAGGATGCTTTCACCGATGATTACGGCGGCCAGGCCGATCACGATGGTGCCAATGCCCATCGAGATATCGGAGCCGCCTTGAGTCTGCGCGAACAGCGCGCCGGCCAGGGCGACCAGCCCGTTGGAAAGTGCCATGCCGGCCAGCGTGGCGCGGCCCGTGGCAATGCCCTGCGCGCGCGCCATGCGCGGATTGGCGCCGGTCGCGCGCATGGCCAGGCCGAGCTGCGACGAGAAGAACCAGTCCAGGCCGACCTTGGCGATGACCACCACGATGAACAGGACCAGCGGGCGCAGCACGTAGTCGGGCAGCCAGTCGGGCTGCAGGATGGTGAACAGCGTTGGCTCCGTGATCAGCGGCACATTGGGGCGGCCCATGATGCGCAGGTTGACCGAGTACAGCGCGATCATCATCAGGATACTGGCGAGCAGGTCCATGATCTTGAGCCGTACATTGAGCCAGCCGGTGATGAAGCCAGCCAGGGCGCCGGCCACGATGGCGAGGGCGGTGGCGACAAACGGGTCCTGCCCGGCGGCGATCAGCGTCGCGGCCACGGCGCCGCCCAGCGGGAAGCTGCCGTCGACGGTCAGGTCGGGGAAATTGAGGATGCGGAAGGAAATCAGCACCCCGAGGGCAACCAGGCTGAAGATCAGGCCGATCTCGAGGGCGCCCAGAAGGGAAAAGAGGGACATGGTGAATCCTGTTGACAGCTGGCGCGGCCCGCCCGGATAAGGTCGGTCGGCTTGCCGTCTCGTTCAGGGGGCGGGCCCGGGTAGGGCAGTCTGGATCTTGTACTGTAGTGGACTAGCGGACGCGCGGCCGTCCGCGCGGCGCGGACGGCACAGGTCAGACGTTCTGCTTACTTGATGACGGTCTTGGCTTCCTTGATCAGCTCCGGCGACAGCGTCACGCCTTGCTTCTGGGCGGCGCCGGTGTTCACGAACAGTTCAAGGTTGCTGCTGGTTTCCGACGCGATCGCGCCAGGCTTCTCGCCCTTCAGGATGCGCACCACGACCTTGCCGGTCTGGTGGCCCAGGTCCAGGTAGTTGATGCCCAGCGCGGCGATGGCGCCACGCTTGACACTGTCGGTGTCGGCGGCAACCAGAGGAATCTTCGATTCGTTGGCGACCTTGACCAGCGCTTCGTAGGCCGAGACCACGTTGTTGTCGGTGTTGGTGTAGATCACGTCCACCTTGCCGATCAGGCTTTTGGCGGCGGCGCCGATGTCAACCGTGCGCGGCGCGGCGGCTTCCTTCAGCGTCAGGCCCTGCTTGGCCAGCAGTTCCTTCAGTTCCTTGACCACCACGACCGAGTTGGCTTCGCCCGGGTTGTAGACCATGCCGACGGTCTTGGCATTCGGCACCACGCGCTTGATCAGGGCCACCTGCTTGTCCAGCGGCAGCTTGTCCGACACGCCGGTCACGTTGGTGCCCGACGGCGCCCAGCTCTTGACCAGTTGCGCGGCGACCGGGTCTGTCACGCCGGAGTACACAACGGGCACGGTCTTGGTGGCGGCGACCACCGCCTGGGCCGACGGCGTGGCGATGGCAACGATCGCGTTCGGGTTGTCGCCGACGAACTTGCGGGCGATCTGGGCGGCGGTGCCGGTGTTGCCCTGCGCGCTCTGATATTCCCACTTCAGGTTCTTGTCGGCGTCATAGCCGGCGGCCTTCAGCTCCTCGCGCACGCCGTCGCGGATGGCGTCCAGCGCGGGGTGGTCCACGATCGACAGGACCTTGACGGTCTGGGCGTGCACGGCGCCGCCGCACAGCAATGCCAGCGCGACTGCGCCGCCGAGGATGGACTTCGTTGCCTTGAGACCCTTCATTTTGATCTGTTCTCCTCCGAGTGACTCGGTTCTGGATGGTACGCCGCGCACAAGCTTGGTCTCGCTGCCGGCGCCGCCACATGGCCGGCACCCGCTCCGGGCGGCGGGGCACTTCCTGCGGCTGATGGAAGGGCGCGCCTGCGCGAAAGCAAGACAGCGATAAGCCTGCGAGGATACCACTTCTCGCGCACGATATGCGAAGTCTCGGAGGGAATGCGAGGCATCCGATGCTGCCGGGGGCCGATTATTAGCCATCCAGGCGCAGATTATTGCGCGGGATTACAGATTTCCTTGTGGATTTCCCCGATTGCGGCAATCACATCTTCATGCAATTGCGTTTGCCACGCATCGATGTTTTCGCGCAATTGATCCAGCGACGTGGCGCCCACGATGGTGCTGGCGGCAAACCAGCGCGAATAGCACCAGGCCAGGGCCAGCGCCGCCGGCGACAGTCCGGCCGTGCGCGCCAGTTCGACATAGCGGGCCGAGGCCGCCATGGTCTCCGGGCGCATGTAGCGCGGGCTCCAGTCGGCGCCGAAGCGCGTCAGGCGGCCGGTTGCGGCGTCGTTGAACAGTGGCCTGGCCGGATCGCCGCTCAGGTACTTGCCGGTGAGCTGGCCGAACGCGAGCGGACTGTAGGCCAGCAGGCTCACGTCGGTGCGGAAGCAGGCCTCGTCCAGGCCCTGCTCGAAGCTGCGGTTGACCAGGTTGTACGGATTCTGGATGGTGGCGATGCGCGGCAGCCCATGCTGCTCCGCCAGCCTGACGAACTCCGCCACGCCCCACGGCGTTTCGTTGGAGACGCCGACATAGCGGATCTTCCCCGCCTGCACCAGTTCGGCAAAAGTTTCGAGCTGCGCCTGGATCGAGGTGCAGGGCCGTTCCTTGGCCGGATCGAAGCTCGTCTGGCCGAAGATCGGCGCGTTGCGCGCGGGCCAGTGGAGCTGGTACAGGTCGATGTAGTCGGTCTGCAGCCGCTGCAGCGAGGCGTCCACCGCCGCGCGGATGCCCGCGGGCGTCAGGTCGTCGCCATTGCGGATCCAGGGCATCCGGCCGGGGCCGGCCACCTTGGTGGCGAGCACCACGCGGTCGCGCGGCTGATTGCGGAGCCAGTTACCGATGATCTGTTCGGTCCGGCTGTAGGTTTCGGCGCACGGCCTGACCGGGTACATCTCGGCGGTATCGATGAAGTTGATCCCGCGCGAGAAAGCGTAGTCGAGCTGGCTATGGCCCTCGGCTTCGGTGTTCTGCTCGCCGAAGGTCATGGTACCGAGGCAGATGCGCGAGACCTGCAGGTCGCTGCGTCCGAGGCGGACGGTTTCCATGTCGCTCTCCTTGCTGTCTTGCGGGGCGTCAGGCGCGCAGCGCGGCGGCGCAGTCGCGCACCAGCGTCGGGCCGCGGTAGATCAGGCCGCTGTAGACCTGCACGAGCTTGGCGCCGGCATCGATCTTCGCGCGCGCGTCGGCGCCGCTGAAGATGCCGCCGACGCCGATGATGGGCACCGCGTCGCCGACCACCTGGCGCAGCGCGCGCACCACGTGAGTCGACTGCTCGAACACCGGCCGGCCGGACAGGCCGCCGGCTTCTTCCGCGTGCGGCAGGCCTTTCACGGCATCGCGCGAGATCGTGGTGTTGGTGGCGATTACCCCGTCGATCTTGTGGCGCACGAGTGCGTCGCCGATATTGCCGATCTGGTCGGCATCGAGGTCCGGCGCGATCTTCAGCGCCACCGGCACGTAGCGCTTGTGCTGGTCGGCCAGGCGCTGCTGGGCGGACTTGAGCGTCGACAGCAGGCTGTCGAGTTCGCTCGCACCCTGGAGCTGGCGCAGGTTCTTGGTATTCGGCGACGAGATGTTCACCGTCACGTAGGTCGCATGCGGATAGACGCGCTCCAGGCAGTACAGGTAGTCGTCGGCGGCGCGTTCGATCGGCGTGTCGGCGTTCTTGCCGATGTTCAGGCCCAGCACGCCGCCTTCGGCCTTCCAGCGCGATGCCCTGACGTTTGCGATGAAGGCATCGACGCCGCCGTTGTTGAAGCCCATGCGATTGATCAGCGCATCGGCCTGCGGCAGGCGGAACATGCGCGGGCGAGGGTTGCCGGCCTGCGCGCGCGGCGTCACCGTGCCCACCTCGATGAAGCCGAAGCCGAACGCAGCGAGCCCGTCGATATAGGCGCCGTCCTTGTCCAGCCCGGCAGCAAGGCCTACAGGGTTCGGAAAGCGCACGCCCATCACCGTGCGCGGATCGTCGGCGACGCGATTGCCGATGCAGCCGGCCAGGCCCATGCGCTTGGCGCGCAACAGGTTGTTCAGGGTGAAGTGGTGAGCGTCCTCCGCGTCCATCGAAAACAGGGCGGGGCGGAGCAGGGGATAGAGCGCGTTGAGCACGGGGAGAGGCGACCGGAGGGCCGGTGCAGAGTGAAAACCAAGCCGGCATTGTAGCGGCTGGGGCGCTTGCCCGCGCGCCGGGCGGCCGGGCCGGCCCGCCCGCCGGCTATTCCTGTGCGGGGCCGGGAGCGTCTTCCGATGCAGCCGGCGGAGTGTCGCGCGTGTCGTCCTCGAACGCCTGCCACTGGTTGCCGGTCAGCACTTGCAGCGGGCGGAATCGTGCCTTGTAAGCCATCTTCCGGCTTTCGGCAATCCAGTAGCCCAGGTACAGGTGCGGCAGGCCAAGTTCGCGCGTCTGGCGGATCTGCCAGAGGATGTTGTAGGTGCCGTAGCTGGCGTTGCGCGCGAGCGGATCGTAGAAGGTGTAGACCGATGACAGGCCGTCATCAAGCACGTCGATCATGCTGACCATGCGTAGCTTGCCGGCCTCGGGCGAGCCCGGCGGCTCGCGGAATTCCACCAGGCGGGAGTTGACGCGGCTCTGCAGCAGGAACTGCTCGTACTGGTCGCGGCTGTCCTGGTCCATGCCGCCGCCGGCGTGGCGCATCGACTGGTAGAGCAGGTACAGCGCGTAGTGCTCTTCGACGTACGTCAGCGGCGCCACCAGCGCCTGCAGGTGGCCGTGGCGGCGCCAGGCGCGGCGTTGCGAGCGGTCCGGCTCGAACTCGTCCACCAGCACGCGACAAGGCGTGCAGGCGTGGCATTCATCGCAATATGGCCGGTAGGTGAAGATGCCGCTGCGGCGGAAGCCCGCGCGCACCAACCGCGAGTAGACGTCCGCATTGATCAGGTGGGCCGGCGTCGCCACCTGCGAGCGGGCCATGCGGCCTTCGAGATAGCTGCAGGCATAGGGCGCCGTGGCATAGAACTGCAGCGCGGAAAGCGGAAGCTCCTTCAGCTTGCTCATGGCTCGGACCTGGGGCGGATGATGCAGCCAGCTTGTCAGACGGCCGGGGTGGCGGGCGTGGCGGTCCACCGCTCCAGCACCGATTTGTCGAACCGCCACGGCGTGATCGCCGGTTGTGCCGAGGCAGTCCGCACATGGGCCAGGAACTCCGCGCGCGAGATCGGGCGCGCGCCAAGCGAGGCCAGGTGATCGGTTTCCTGCTGGCAGTCTATCATCGGCACGCCGTGGTTGCCGAGGAACGCGCACAGCGCCGCCAGCGCGATCTTGGAGGCATCCGTGCGGTGCGCGAACATCGATTCGCCATAGAACATGCGGCCCAGCGCCACGCCGTAGAGCCCGCCGACGCGTTCGCCGCGGTACCAGGCCTCCACCGAGTGCGCCATGCCGCTGGCATGCAGTGCGCTGTAGGCCGTTATGATCTCCTGGGTGATCCAGGTGCCGTCCTGGCCTTCGCGCGGCGTCAGCGCGCAGGCGCGCATCACGGCCAGGAAATCGTCGTCGACGCGGATTTCCCAGTCGGGGTCGCGCAGCACGCGGCGCAGTGTCTTGCGGAACGTGGTGGAGATTTTCAGCGCCTGCGGTACCAGCACCATGCGCGGATCGGTACTCCACCACAGCACCGGCTGGCCCACCGAGTACCACGGGAAGATGCCCTGGCGGTAAGCCAGCAGCAGCCGCTGTGGCGACAGGTCGCGGCTCGCGGCCAGCAGGCCGGGCGCTTCGGTGGCCGGCCCCAGCGCGCGCTCCACCGGCGGAAACGGATCCTGCGGATCCAGCCAGACAATCATGCTGGGGCTGCCGGGGCAGGGCGGGTCAGGGAGTGACCGTCGCCCGGCTGGTCAGCGGGCGCATGGGCTTGTCGATATCGAGACTGTGCAGCCGGAAGCTGCCGTCCTGCAGGCGGCCGGCGGCACGGTCGGCAAAGAAACAGCGCAGCGTATGGATCACAGTGGGAAAGGCGAGTTCGTCCCACGGCACGTCGGCTTCCGCCACCAGCTTGACTTCCAGGCTTTCCTCGCCCGGGTCGACGTCCAGATCCTCCAGCGTAGCCAGGTAGAAAAGGTGCACCTGGTGCACGTGCGGCACGTTCAGGATCGAGAACAGTTCCCCCATTTTCACGCGCGCGCCGGCTTCCTCCAGCGTTTCGCGCGAGGCGCCTTGCGCCGTGGTCTCGCCGATTTCCATGAAGCCGGCGGGCAGCGTCCAGAAGCCATAGCGCGGCTCGATCGCGCGTTTGCACAGCAGGATCTTGTCTTCCCAGACCGGGATCGTGCCGACCACGTTGCGCGGGTTCACGTAGTGGATGGTGCCGCAGTTGTCACAAATGCTGCGCGGGCGGTTGTCGCCGTCGGGTACGCGCAGCACAACCGCATGGCCGCAGTTCGAGCAGAATTTCATGAGGGGCGTCCGGGAGGAATGGGGCAAAGTGTATCACCGCGCGGCCCCCTTGCCGGATAGGCACGGCGCCAATGCGTGCGTTGCTGGTCCAGAAGACCCGGAAAGCAAAAAGCCCGCGATTGCGGGCTTTGCTGATTCGACGATTTTAAGCTTTGGTTGCGGGGGCAGGACTTGAACCTGCGACCTTCGGGTTATGAGCCCGACGAGCTGCCAACTGCTCCACCCCGCGTCCGTCGAAGAGAAGAGTATAAGGCAGTGGGCGCCGCATTGCAACATCTGGCTGAGAAAATTGTGAAGCAACATGCAATGCCGCCTGCCATAACCATTAGATGGCGGGGGCGCCGGCAAGGTTCAGCCTTCAGCGGGGCTTTCGCTTGTGCGTTGCCACAGCGATGCGGCGAACTCGAAGCTGTCGCGCTGGAGCAGGTCGTCACGCTGCCAGATCACGCGGTCGCGGCGCACGGTCAGCATCCACGTGGTGGTGGCCAGCGGCTGCGGATCCGCAAACGCGCGCGGCGTCAGCACCGCACCGCACGGTCCGTGCTGCGGGTCGCGCACCGAGGTGTAGCGGATCAGGCCGATGCCGGCTTCGCGCGCAACCCGGCCGAACGCCTGGCAGGCCTCGTGGCTGTCCGGGTCCATCCAGCGGGCGTGTTCCTGGTCGAACGGCGGCGTGTCCAGCGCCACGCCGTCGGTGCGCACGCTGACCTCGAACAGCGTCTGGGCGCGCGCGTCGATGCGGGGCAGGGCCGGGCTGTCATTCAGGAAGCGCCAGCGCCAGTAGCCGAGTTCGGCGCAGGCCGAGCGGATTTCCTCGGCGCCATAGAACACGCCCGGATCGTGCGCGGCCCGGAAGCGCGAGCCCCACGGCGATGGCGGATAGCGGAACGGCGTGAAGAGCAGATAGTGGAGATGGCGCGCTTCGGCGGGCACGGCGGGTTTGCCGGCGTCGAGCACGGCTTCCAGCACGGCCTGCTCCTCGAGGCTGTCGACCAGAGGCATGGTCGACACCACGTGCTGGGCTTCCACCGCACGCCAGAGGCTGAGCGCGAACGGCCGGCGCTCAGACGCGACCGCGGGTGGCGTCCAGGTAGTGAACGACACGAACGAGACCTTCGGTGGTGCGGATCATTTCAAGGGGTTTGCCGCCAAGCGCCAGGTTCTCGTTGGTCAGCCATAGCCGGGCCTGGTCGCCATGGCCGAGGATGGCATCGAGCGAGCGGAACAGTCGTACGAACAGTACGCCGAATTCCCACTCCTTGCGATGCT
The DNA here is from genome assembly GCF_057073755.1 of Cupriavidus sp. C3SS-1. NCBI lineage: Bacteria > Pseudomonadati > Pseudomonadota > Betaproteobacteria > Burkholderiales > Burkholderiaceae > Cupriavidus > Cupriavidus sp. C3SS-1. Next base: position 1,379,551 of record NZ_CP172699.1, read on the forward strand.
TGTCGAGGATATACAGGCCGGATGCCATGCGTGACACCGAAGCCGTGCTGATGCCGAGCACGCTGGCCACGATCGCCTGGCTGATGCCCAGGAAGCCGGCCGCGCGCATGACGGCCTTGGTCAGCGTGGCGCCAGGGTCGGGACCGCTGACGGGTTCTGCTTCCGGAATTCGCCTGGATTGCATCGCCTCTGCTCCTGTTTCTTCAGAAACATTATAGGCGAGTCATTTCAGAAGGGAAGTGCCGGATGCAGAAAGCTGCCCCGCAGTGCAGTGGGGGCGACGGCGAGCGAGGCGGCGCGGGGTTCGTCCTCAGTACGTCTCGATATGCAGCCGGCCTTCGCGCCTCATTGTGACTTCCAGTTCGGGCCACGATTCGCCGGCCGCGGCGCAGACATCGTCAAAGGCCGACAGCACGCCTTCCTCCATGCCTTTCAGGCCGCAGATGTAGACATGGCCATGCGGATCGGTGAGCAGGGCCGCGACGCCGGCGGAGGCTTCGCGGATCGCGTCCTGGACATAGCGGCGCGGCACCTCGGCATCGCGCGAGAAGGCGAAGTGGATGTCGAGGAAATCCCGGGGCAGCTTGAGCAGCGGGCCGAAATAGGGCAGCTCGCGCGCATTGCGGGCTCCGAAGAACAGCATGCGGCGTCCGCCGAAGTGCTCCATATTGCGCCGCATGCGCTCGGTCATGGCGCGCATGGGGGCAGAGCCCGTGCCGGTGCACACCATCATGATGCTGGCCTCGCGATGGTTCGGCATCAGGAACGTGGTGCCGAACGGCCCCACCACCTGCACCGCGTCGCCCTTGGCCAGGTCGCACAGGAAGTTCGATGCCACGCCGCGCACCGGGTTGCCGTCGTGATCCTCTTCGACACGCTTCACCGTCAGCGCCAGGTTGTTATACCCCGGGCGCTCGCCGTCGCGCGGGCTGGCAATCGAATACATGCGGATGTAGTGCGGTTTGCCGGTTTCATCCACTCCCGGCGGCAGGATGCCAATGGCCTGCCCCTCCAGCACCGGGAAGAAGTGCGTGCCGAAATCCAGCACGATGTGGTGGATATCGCTGGAGGCATCCTCCGCGGTCAGCCGGTAGTTGCCCGCCACCGTGGCGGTCAACGGCGCGCGTACGCCGTGCAGGTTCGCATACGGGTGGGCCGCCGACCACGGCGCACGCGATGACGTGTGGCGGCTCGTTTCCACGGCCTGCACCGTCACGCCGCTTTCATCGGCCGCGGCGGCGGTGTCGGCGCGCACGGCTTCATCTGTGCCCGCGGCATCGAGATCGGCTGCCGGCAGCGGTACCTCGGCTGGCAACTCGTCCCACAGGAGCTGCTCCTCGATCGGGTAGGCCTGGCCCTTGAGCATGGTGCGCCAGTTGTCGATGGCGCCGGTGGGGCACGGCGACAGGCAGGCGTTGCAGGCGTTGCAGACGTCGGCTTTCACCACGTAGTTGCGCGAATCATGGGTGATGGCATCGATCGGGCAGGTGTCTTCGCAGGTATTGCAGCGAATGCAGATTTCCGGATCGATCAGATGCTGCTTGATGATTTCGGGGGCGCCCATGGTATGTCTCCATGTGGGGCGGGGCCATATGCGGCCCCGGGCTGACAGCTTGTCTTTCTATTGATGTGTTGGCGATCGATGCGGCCGGTCAGTTGAACCGTACGTACTCGAAATCCATCGGCTGGCGGTTGACGCCGACGGCCGGCGGCGCAATCCAGTTCGCATATTTGCCCGGCTCGGCTACGCGTCCCATCAGCGAGGCAACATAGGCGCGGTCCGCTTCGGTGGCCAGCCATTTGGGTGCATTGGCCTGCCACTGCGCTTCGGACAGCACCTCTCCGGTCGGCGACACGCGCACGTTGGAAAGCGTGCCGATCTTGCGGTTGAAGGCCTTGTGCGGCACCGTCAGCCGGAACGGGATGCCATGCTTCTCGATCACCTTGTTCCAGCGTGCCACGCCGCCGATCGAATCGCGGATGTAGTCGTCGCGCAGCACTTCATTGAGGGCGTTGAGCATGGGGACCTCGCGCTCGCCGAGCTGGCCGTCGCGCACTTCGAGCACGCGGTAGACGTCGCTCTTGAGCACGTGGTCGTCGGTGCGCTTGCCTTCCTCGAAGCGGCCCTTCAGTCCCGCACTGTAGAAGATCGCGGCATTGGACGACTGGTCCGCGCCGAACAGGTCGATGGTGACGCTGTAGTGGAAGTTCAGGTAGCGCTGTATGGTCTCCAGGTCGATCACGCCCGCGGCGCGCACATCGGCCGGATCATGGATGTCGCGCTCGCGCATGACTTCGCAGGTGCGCTGGATCACGCGCGACACGCCCGATTCGCCCACGAACATATGGTGCGCTTCCTCGGTCAGCATGAAGCGCGTAGTGCGAGCAAGCGGATCGAAGCCCGATTCGGCCAGCGCGCAAAGCTGGAACTTGCCGTCGCGGTCGGTGAAGTAGGTGAACATGAAGAACGACAGCCAGTCGGGCGTGCGCTCGTTGAACGCGCCCAGGATGCGCGGGTTGTCCTGGTCGCCGGAGCGGCGGTCGAGCAGCGCCTCGGCTTCCTCGCGCCCGTCGCGGCCAAAATAGCGGTGCAGCAGGTACACCATGGCCCACAGATGGCGGCCTTCCTCGACGTTCACCTGGAACAGGTTGCGCAGGTCGTACAGCGACGGACAGGTCAGGCCGAGGTGCCGTTGCTGCTCGACCGAGGCCGGTTCGGTATCGCCCTGCGTGACGATGATGCGGCGCAGGTTGGCGCGATGCTCGCCGGGCACGTCCTGCCACGCGGCTTCGCCCTTGTGCTCGCCGAAATGGATCTGGCGCGCCGCGTCGGCCGGCTGCAGGAAGATGCCCCAGCGGTAGTCGGGCATCTTCACGTAATCGAAATGCGCCCAGCCGGACGGGTCGACCGATACCGCCGTGCGCAGGTACACGTCGAAGTCGTGCGAGCCTTCCGGCCCCATGTCGCGCCACCAGTCCAGGAACGCCGGCTGCCAGTGCTCCAGCGCGCGCTGCAGCGCGCGATCGTCCGCCAGGTTGACGTTGTTGGGGATCTTCTGGCTGTAGTCGATGCTCACGAGGTGTCTCCTTGTCCGTGTCGGGTCGTGATGGCGTCAGACGCGGTTCCAGTCAAAGCGGGGCTTGTTGCCTGAACCGAACACCTTGAGCGCGCCGTTTTCGCCCACCGCGTTGGGGCGGTTGAAGATCCAGTTCTGCCATGCCGTGAGGCGGCCGAAGATGCGGGTTTCCATGGTCTCGCCGGGGCCGAAGCGCAGGTTGGCTTCGAGGCCCGTGAGCGCATCGGGCGACAGGCTGGCGCGCTCTTCCACGGCGATGCGGATCTCGTCTTCCCAGTCCATGTCGTCGGGTGCCGCAGTGATCAGGGCGAGCGAATCCGCGCTGAGCGCGTCGAGTGGTGCGCCGATGTGCTCGCGCGCGGCGGCGATGGCGGCTTCGTCCTGATAGAAGCGCGCGGCAAGCCGCGACAGGCCGTTTGGCATCGGATAGCGGCCGAAGTTGGCTTCGCTGAGAAACACGCGTGGCGCATCATCCGGTGCATCGGGCAGGTGCAGCATGTAGCTGCGGTCAGCCGCCAGCGCCAGTTCCAGCAGCGTGCCCGCAAAGCATGAATCCTGCTCGATCAGCGCGAACAGGCTGCGCGAAGACACGTCCAGCCGTGCCAGCGTGCGGCGCAGCATGCCGATGGTTTCGCGCACGAACCAGTGGCTGGCGTGCGCTTCCATCAGGGCATCGGCTGCCAGCACGGCGGCGGGGTCGCCATCGGTCTTCAGGACCCACATGCCGATATCGAGATGGTTGGTCCGCAGCGTCAGGATGGCGTCGTCGAGTTCGCGCGCCATTTTGAGCGGCCACCACTGCACGCCTGCCGATACGACGCCAGCCAGATCCGTCGGCTGGTGGCGGTCCGGCCCGAATACCGTGATGGTTGCCTTGCGCGCGGCGCGGTCGAAATGGACCCGCACGGTGTCGTAGCGATAACCGTCTTCTTCTACCGTTCGCGACAGCGGTGTCAGTTCGACGCCATGGTGACCCTGCGGGCGATCGCTGGTGGCGGCCAGCGCGGCGGCGCGTTCGGCGACATAGTCGGCAAAGCGGGCGGGCTTTACCACTTCGTCCACGAGCTTCCAGTCCTTGGCGCGCTGCCCGCGCACGCCTTCGGTCGTGGTGCAGAAGATGTCGGCATGATCGCGACGCACATGGCGCTTGTCCGTCACGCGCGTCAGGCCGCCGGTGCCCGGCAGCACGCCCAGCAGCGGCACTTCGGGCAGGCTCACGGCGGACGAGCGGTCATCGACCAGCACGATCTCGTCGCACGCCAGCGCGAGCTCGTAACCGCCGCCCGCCGTGGTGCCGTTGCAGGCGGCGATGAACTTCAGTCCAGAGTGCCGGCTGGCATCCTCGATGCCGTTGCGCGTCTCGTTGGTGAACTTGCAGAAGTTCACCTTCCACGCATGCGACGACTGGCCCAGCATGAAGATATTGGCGCCCGAGCAGAAGATGCGGTCGCGCGCGCTGGTCATCACCACCGCGCGGACTTCGGGGTGCTCGAAGCGAATGCGTTGCAGGGCGTCGTGCAGTTCGATGTCGACACCGAGGTCGTAGGAGTTCAGCTTCAGCGTATAGCCCGGCCGCAGCCCGCCTTCTTCATCGACGTCCATGGCCAGCGTGGCAACCGGGCCGTCGAATGTGAGCTTCCAGTGGCGGTATTGATCGGGATGGCGTTCAAAAGTGACGGGTTGGTCTGATGCTTGGCTGGGGGCGGTGGCCGGCGCGGACATGGCTGTCTCCTTGATGCACTATAGTGCCTTGCGGCTTTTTATGAAATATAGTGCATCGAATCGGGCGGCGCAATCCCTTTCTGTGCCTCTGGCGCGGACAAGCGAACCCGCCTCAGGCGGTGACGTTGGGAAGCTGGGCGCGCAGTCCCTGCAGCGAGGTGTGGACGTCTTGTCCGCTGGTGTCCAGGGCAACGTCGGCGCGGGCGTAGAGCGGCGTGCGTGCCTGGAGGATGCGGCGCAGGTCGGTCATGGCTTCGCGGTTGCCTTGCATCGGGCGCATATCGCCCTGGGCCACCACGCGGGCCATATGTTCTTCCGGCGAGGTCTTGACCCATACCGTGTAGCAGCGCGCGAGCAGCAGGTTAAAGGTGGCTGGCTCGGAGACGAGGCTGCCCGGCGTGGCGAGCACCATGCTGTCGTGCTCGCGCAGCGCGCGTTCGAGCGCGCGCATCTCGTAGCGGCGGTACGCGGCCTGGCCGTACAGCGAATGGATCTCGGACAGGCTGGCGCCGGCTTCCTGCTCGATCACATTGTTGAGTTCGACGAAAGGCAAGTCTTCGGCAGCCGCCAGGGCGCGGCCTAGCGTCGATTTACCTGCGCCGCGCAAACCGATCAAGGCAATCCGGCGATGCCGCGCATCCCGGGATTCAGCGGGCGCCAGCGCATGGCGGCAGGCTTCGCGCACGCGCGCCAGGTCGCCCGCGGGCAGTTGTGCCAGCCATTGCACCAGCTGTGCGAACTCGGTGGCCTGCTGGCCGTTGAGCCCCTCCACCTCCGCCAGCACGACCGGCAGCGGCACATCGAGCGCCCGCGCAACCTGCCTGAGCAGCAGCACCGACGCATTGCCCGTGCCGGTCTCCAGGTTGGCGAGATACCGTTCCGAGACATCCGCGCCCCGCGCCAGGTCCTTGCGCGACATGCCGCGCGCGGCGCGCAGCGAGCGGATGCGTTCGCCCAGTTGCGTGAGATAGGGGTCGCGTTCGCCATTGGCGCCGCTGGCTGGAGCAGCGGGCGAGGGCAGCGGTTCGGGGTCTCGGCGCATGGCGGGCGATTCAGGCGGTTTGGCCGGCCCTTGTGCAGCACCGGCCGGCAAAAAAGAGGCGAATTATAAGGGAATCCCTTGGGTTGCCGGCGCTCCGGTGTCATATAGTGCATCTACTGACTTGCATGATAGGTGATATGAAATAAAATGCATCGACAAGCCGCTGCGATCGCCTCAGCGCACCGGCAATCCAAGAGCGACCGGCCTGACGCCGCCGCGCCTCCGGTGCTTGCGCCGGCAGCCGGCGACACCAAGGAGTGGAGACATGACGCCCCCCAATACCGCTGCCGGTTCGCCGGCGGGTGTATCGCATTCGCCCGGACCTGCCGAAGCCGGCATCACTGCCTTGCCAGCCCGGTACAACGCGGCCGCCGACCTGCTCGGCCGCAACCTGGCCGCTGGCCGTGGCGACAAGATTGCCTATGTCGACGATGCCGGCACGTTGACCTTTTCCGAGCTCGATGCGCGCAGCCGCCGCTTTGCCGCCGCGCTGCATGACGCCGGCTTCCGGCGCGAAGAGCGGCTGCTGCTGTGCGCGCTAGATACCATCGATTTTCCGACGGTGTTCCTGGGCTGCCTGCTCGCCGGCGTGGTGCCGGTCGCGGTCAATACGCTGCTGACGGCGGAGGACTACGCCTACATGCTCGACGACTGCGGCGCGCGTGCGGTGGTGGTGTCCGAGACCTTGCTGCCGACCATCAAGGCCGCGATCGCCAAGAGCGGCCTGTCGCCGCTGGTGATCCAGGCGGGGCCGCATCAGGACTCGGCACCCAGCTGCAGCGTGGAGGCCGTCGTGGCGCGCACGCGCTCGGCGCCGCCTGCGGTCAGCACTGGTCCTGACGACATGGCGTTCTGGCTCTATTCGTCCGGTTCCACGGGCCGGCCTAAAGGCACCGTGCATACGCACGCCAACCTGTTCCATACCGCCGACCTGTATGCAGGCCGCGTGCTGGGGCTGCGCGAAGACGACGTGGTGTTCTCGGCGGCGAAACTCTTCTTTGCCTATGGTCTTGGCAATGCGCTGACGTTTCCGCTGTCGGTCGGCGCCACCACGGTGCTGATGGCGGAACGTCCGACACCGCCTGCGGTGTTCCGGCGCCTGCGCGAACACAGGCCGACGGTGTTCTGCGGCGTACCAACGCTGTTTGCCGGCATGCTTGCCGCGCCGGAGCTGCCGCCGCGCAGCGACGTGGCCCTGCGCGTCTGCACCTCGGCCGGCGAGGCCTTGCCGCGGGATATCGGCGAGCGCTTCCGCGCCCACTTCGGCTGCGACATCCTGGACGGCATCGGCTCCACCGAGATGCTGCATATCTTCCTGTCGAACCGGCCGGGAGACGTGCGCTACGGCACCACCGGCAAGCCAGTGCCCGGCTATGAACTCAAGCTGCTCGACGAGCTCGGCGAACCCAGCGAGCCCGGCGAGATCGGCGATCTGTACATCAAGGGGCCATCTGCGGCGCTAATGTACTGGTGCAACCGCGACAAGAGTCGCGACACGTTCGTGGGGGAATGGACGCGCAGTGGCGACAAGTATTTGCAAGATGCCGACGGCTATTACATCTACGCCGGACGCAGCGACGACATGCTCAAGGTCGGCGGCATCTATGTCTCGCCGTTCGAGGTCGAAGCCGCGCTCGCCCAGCATCCGGCAATTCTCGAGGCGGCGGTGATCGGCGTGGCCGATGCCGATGACCTGGTCAAGCCGAAGGCCTTTGTCGTGATGCGACCGGGGCAGCAATGGCACGCGGGCATGGCTGCCGAGTTGCAGGCCTTCGTCAAGTCGCGGCTCGCGCCGTACAAGTATCCGCGGCAGATCGAGTGCGTCGAGGAATTGCCGAAGACCGCCACGGGCAAGATCCAGCGCTTCCGGCTGCGCCAGCGCGAGGAAGCGGCGCGGCACGCAACGGCCGCCGCCAATGCCTGACGACAGGGACGGCATGCACACCGATTGGGTCGATATTCCGTTTGATGGCCGCTGCATCCGCATCGAGCACCAGTGGCTGCGCGCGGAGCGCACTGAGCGTCCGCTCGTGGTGTTTCTGCATGAAGGGCTTGGCTCGGTCAGCATGTGGCGCGATTTCCCGGAGCGCTTCTGCGACGCCGGCGACTTCCGTGGACTGGTGTTCTCGCGCTATGGCTACGGGCGTTCCACGCCGCGGCCGCACGACGAGAAGTGGGGCGTCGACTTCATGCACCGGCAGGCGCGCGAGGCGTTGCCGGCGCTGTTCGATGCACTCGATATCGGTCCCGGCCGCAGCCGTGGCAAACCATGGCTGTTCGGCCACAGCGACGGCGGCTCGATCGCGCTGATCCACGCCGCGAGCTTTCCCGATGCCGTGGATGGCATCACGGTGCTGGCTCCGCATATCGTCGTCGAGGACCGCTCAGTGCGCAGCATCGAAGCCGCGCGCCAGGCCTACCTGCAGACCGACCTGCGCAACCGCCTTGCGCGCTATCACGACGATGTGGATTCGGCCTTCTGGGGCTGGAACGACATCTGGCTCGACCCCGCGTTCCGCCAGTGGGACCTGCATGCGCTGCTGCCGCAACTGCGTTGCCCGGTACTGGCGGTGCAGGGCGAGGACGACGAGTACGGCACCATGGCCCAGATCGAGGGTATCCATCGATATGCCCCACAAACCGCCTTGCTTAAACTCGCGCGGTGCGGTCATTCGCCACATCGCGACCAGCCGGCGCCGTTGACGCAGGAGGCGGTACGGTTTATAACCGCACATACTTCATACCTAAAATAATTCGTCGCCAGCCCCCGCGTTTGCATCCTGGCATGCGTCCGGACATGCAAAACGAACCTGGGGCAGGGCCGATTACGGTTCCACAGCAGCCGGCTTGACCACCAGGAGACATCATGCACCGCTTCACATCGCGCAGGCTCGCGCCTGCCTGCCTTGCCGTTGCTGCAATGCTTGCCGCCACCGGGGCCGTCCAGGCGCAAAGCGCGCCGGGCGGGAAGATCAAGGTAGGGTTCATGCTGCCTTACACGGGCACGTATGCGGCACTGGGCACGGCCATCGAGAACGGCTTCCGCATGTACGTGCAGCAACAGGGCGGCAAGCTCGGCGGCCGCGACATCGAGTACTTCAAGGTCGATGACGAATCCGATCCCGCCAAGGCGCCCGAGAACGCCACCAAGCTGATCAAGCGCGACCAGGTCGACGTGGTGGTCGGCACGGTGCATTCGGGCGTGCAGATGGGCATCGTCAAGGTGGCCAAGGAAAACAACACGCTGCTGATCATCCCGAACGCCGGCGTGGATGAAGCGACCGGTCCGCTGTGCGGCGCGAACATCTTCCGCTCGTCGTTCTCGAACTGGCAGCCGGGCTACGCCATGGGCCACGTGCTGGCCGAGCGCGGCATGAAGAAGGTGGTCACGCTGACCTGGAAGTACGCGGCCGGCGAGCAATCCGTGAAGGGCTTCAAGGAAGCCTTCGAAGGCAAGGGCGGCAAGGTGGTGAAGGAACTGAGCCTGCCGTTCCCCAACGTCGAATTCCAGGCGCTGATCACCGAAGTGGCCGCGCTCAAGCCCGACGCTGTGTTCGTCTTCTTCGCGGGCGGCGGTGCCGTCAAGTTCGTCAAGGATTGGGCTGCCGCCGGGCTCAAGGACAAGATTCCGCTCTATGCCTCGGGCTTCCTGACCGATGGCACGCTGGAAGCGCAGGGCAACGCGGCGCAGGGCCTCGAAACCACGCTGCACTACGCCGATGGCCTGAGCAACGCGCGCGACAAGAGCTTCCGCCTGGACTACGCCAAGACCTACAAGCTGCAGCCCGACGTGTACGCCGTGCAGGGCTACGACGCCGCGCAGCTGCTGGCCGCAGGAGCGACCGCCGTGAAGGGAGACATGTCCCGCAAGGCCGAACTCTACAAGGCCATGGAAGCGGCCAAGGTGGACAGCCCGCGCGGTGCCTTCACGCTGTCCAAGGCGCACAACCCAGTGCAGGACTTCTACCTGCGCAAGGTGGATGGCCGCGAAAACAAGGTGAGCACCGTGGCGGTGAAGTCGCTGGCCGATCCGGCGCGCGGCTGCCGACTCTGATTCCCACCTTTCGACCGGCTTGATGCTTCGGTGCGCGGCTTGCCGCGCGCCGGGCATCTTCCCTACGCAGCATGGACATCGTCTCTTTCCTGATCCAGTGCCTGAACAGCGTGCAGTACGGGCTGCTGCTGTTCCTGGTGGCAAGCGGCCTGACGCTGATCTTCGGCATCATGGGCGTCATCAACCTGGCGCACGGCAGCTTCTACATGCTCGGCGCCTACCTGGCGTTCGCGCTGGCCAGCCTCACGGGCAACCTGCTGATCGCCGTGCCGCTCGGCATCGTACTGGCCGTGGCCTTCGGCTACGTGCTCGAATGGGTGTTCTTCAGCTTCCTTTATGAGCGCGACCACCTGCAGCAGGTGCTGATGACCTATGGCCTGATCCTGGTGTTCGAGGAACTGCGCAGCATCCTGGTCGGCGACGATGTGCATGGCGTGCCGGTACCCGCGCTGCTCGACGGCTCGTTGCCGATCGGCAACGACATGACGTATCCGATCTACCGCCTGTGCATCTCGGCCGTCTGCCTGTTGGTGGCGGCGGCCATGTATTACGTGATCCGGCGCACGCGCCTCGGCATGATGATCCGCGCCGGCGCCACCAACCGTGAAATGGTGCAGTCCCTCGGCATCAACGTGACCGTGCTGTACCGCGTGGTGTTCGCGCTTGGCGTGGCGCTGGCGGTGCTGGCGGGCATGATTGCCGCGCCGGTGTCGTCCGTGTACCCGGGCATGGGCGCACAGGTGCTGATCGTCTGCTTCGTGGTGGTGGTGATCGGCGGCATCGGTTCGGTGAAGGGTGCGCTGGTGGCCTCGCTGCTGCTGGGCTTCGTCGATACCTTCGGCAAGGTGTTCTGGCAGGATGCAGCAGGCGTACTGATCTACCTCCTGATGGCGGTGATCCTGTTGTGGAAGCCGCAAGGCCTGTTCAAGGCGGGTTGATATGGATACCAAGCTTTCCCCGGCGCCATCGCATGGCAATGCGCGCGTCGCTTTAGCGTGGCTGGTGGCATTCGCGGTGCTGGCCAGCCTGCCGCTGCTGCTGACTGCCGACAGCAACAAGTTCTATATCGAGCTGCTCAGCAAGGTCATGATCATGGCCATCTTCGCGCTCTCGCTGCAGTTGCTGATCGGCTATACCGGCCTGGTGAGCCTGGGCCACGCCGCCTACTTCGCGGCGGCGGCTTATGCCACGGCCATGCTGGCGCCTGAATCGGGACCGGGCAACGGCTGGCTGCTGCTGGCCGGCGCGCTGGGCGCGGCGGCGGCGCTGGCCATGCTGGTCGGCATGCTGGTGCTGCGCACGCGCGGGGTGTACTTCATCATGGTGACGCTGGCGTTCGCGCAGATGGTGTATTTCGTCTTCCACGACACCAAGATCGCCGGCGGCAGCGACGGCACGTATATTTACTTCCGCCCGGAATTCCCGGTGCCGGGCTTGCGGCAGATGACGGTCAACGACCCCAGTCATTTCTACTGGATGGTCTGGGGCGCCATGGGCGTGACCGTGGTCGTGCTGGCACTGCTGCTGCGTTCGCGCTTTGGCCACGCGCTGGTGGGCATCCGCCATAACGAGCAGCGCATGCGCGCCGCAGGCTATGCCACGTACCGCTACCAGCTCGGCGCGTTCGTCGCGGGCGGCATGCTGGCGGGCCTGGCGGGCTTCCTGTATGCAGTGCAGTTCGGCTTCGTCAACCCGGAAATCGCTTCGTGGCACCAGTCGGGCAACGCCATGCTGATGGTCATCCTGGGCGGCGTGGGCAGCCTGGCCGGCGCGGTGCTCGGGGCCTTCTCCTTCGTGCTGGTGGCCGAGTGGTTCAGCACCATGACCAAGCACTGGCAGCTGCTGATGGGCGGTTTCATCATCGTCGCGGTGGCGCTGCTGCCGCGCGGGCTGGTGAGCCTGCCGTCGATGCTGCGCCTGAAGATGCGCGCCCCAGGCGCGCGCCATGGCGGGACCGCGGGCGATGACGATGACACGGCGCAGGAGGCGGCAGGCGAGCGCCGCAGCCCTCGCAACACGGAGGCCGCATGAGCACACCGGTACCGGTATTGCAGGCCACGGGCCTGACGCGCCGTTTCGGCGGCCTGACCGCTGTGGCCGGCGTGGATCTCTCGCTGGCGCTGCACGAGATCCATGCGGTGATCGGGACGAACGGCGCGGGCAAATCCACCCTGATCAACATGCTGTCCGGCGAACTGCCGCCTTCGGCAGGGCAACTCCACCTGCAGGGCCGGGACGTGACGGGCTGGTCCCAGCCGCGGCTGGCCCGCCATGGCATTGGCCGCAGCTACCAGCGCAACAACATCTTCCTGCCGTTGACCGTGCGCGAGAACTGCCGGCTGGCGGCGCAGTCGCGCGCGCAGCGCGCATGGCGGCTTTGGGAGAGCGCGGGCGACTGCCGCATGAGCGGGGCGCTTGCGGACGAGGCCATGGAGCGCGCCGGGCTGGCCGCGCATGCCGGACGGCTGGCCAGCGAACTGGCGCACGGCCAGAAGCGCCAGCTTGAAGTGGCGATGTGCCTGGCTACGCAGCCCGTGGCCCTGTTGTTGGACGAGCCGCTGGCAGGCATGGGCGCCGAGGAGTCGTCCCGCATGCTGGCGCTGCTGCGCGGCCTGCGCGAAGGTCACGCGATCCTGCTGGTCGAACACGATATGGACGCCGTGTTCTCGGTGGCCGACCGCATCACCGTGATGGTCAACGGCACGGTCATCGCCAGCGGCACGCCCGATGCCATCCGCGCCAACCGGGACGTCCAGCTTGCCTACCTGGGCGAGGCGGAAGACAGCGAGGTGCCGGCATGAGCGCTGCCATGATCGAAGCCAGCGGCATCAACGCCTGGTACGGCTCCAGCCATATCCTGCGCGACGTGGATTTTCGTGTCGGCATCGGCGAGACCGTGGGCTTGCTCGGCCGCAATGGCATGGGCAAGAGTACGCTGCTGCGCACACTGCTGGGCCATGTGCGACAGCGCACCGGCAACATCCACGTGGCCGGGCGCGAAGTCTCGCGCGCCCAGCCCTACGAGGTGGCGCGCCTGGGGGTGGCCTACGTGCCCGAAGGGCGCGGCGTGTTTCCGAATCTGTCAGTGCGCGAGAACCTGGTCATGGCCGCGCGCAAAGGCTGCAACGGCCGCCACGACTGGGACGAGGCGCGCGTGCTCGACCTGTTTCCGCGGCTCAAGGAGCGCCTAGACCATGGCGGGCAGCAACTCTCAGGCGGCGAGCAGCAGATGCTGTCGATCGGCCGCGCACTGATGACCAATCCCGACTGCCTGGTGCTGGACGAAGCTACGGAAGGGCTGGCGCCGCGCATCGTGCGCGAGATCTGGGAGGTCATTGCCACCGTGCGTGCCACGGGCATCGCCTCAGTCGTGGTGGATCGCAACTTCCGGTCCGTACTCGCCCATGCGGACCGCGTGGTCGTGCTGGAGAAGGGGCGTGTCGTCCTGACCGGCCCCGCCGCAGACCTCGCGGACAAGCATGAGGCGCTCGACCGCTACCTCGGCGTGTAAAGACATCTCATACGAAAAGTAGCCTAAACATCTCATTTTGTGGCGACTTGGCAACGTCGTCCCAGCACCGGTACGTCCAGTGCTATTTGGCGCGGGACTTGACCATCCACCACTTCCCACCCATGCTTGATGCGTTCCGCCAGCGGTATCCGGGGCATCGTCAGTGGCCGGCGGGCCGCAGTTCCTCTAGAATTGCGGCCGTTTGTGCAACGCAATAGAACAACTGAAGAGGGAGGCGGCCGATTCACGGCTGCTGTGTCGGGCCGGATTCCGGGTAGAGCCCTCTACCGCCCGCGATCCGGTCGTCGAGACCAGAATTCATGACCACCCAATCCGCAACCACCAGCCACTACTTTGTCGAGAGCCCGAGCACGCGCGCTCTCGTGATCGGCGCAATCGGCGTCGTGTTCGGCGATATCGGGACCAGCCCGCTGTACGCGCTCAAGGAGTGCTTCAGCCAGGAACACGGCATTCCCTTCAGCCCGGAGGCGGTGCTCGGCATCATTTCGATGTTGTTCTGGGCCATGATCATCGTGGTGTCGCTCAAATATGTCCTGTTCGTGATGCGGGCGGACAACAATGGCGAGGGCGGCGTGCTGGCCCTGATGGCGCTGGCGCTGCGCACCGCGACACCACGCTCGCGCATGGCCAAGGTGCTGATGATGCTGGGCATCTTCGGCGCCTGCATGTTCTACGGCGACGCAGTCATCACGCCGGCCATCTCGGTGTTGTCCGCGGTGGAGGGGCTCGAGATTGCCGCCCCGGGTCTTTCCCACTTTGTCATTCCCATCACGCTGGTCATCCTGGGCGCGCTGTTCTTCATTCAGCGCAGTGGCACGCATGCCGTCGGCAAGCTGTTCGGGCCGATCATGCTCGTCTGGTTCATCGCACTGGGCGCGCTGGGCCTGCTGCACCTGCTGCAGGCGCCGGGCATCCTGATGGCCATCAGCCCGCACCATGGCATCAAGTTCCTGATGGAGCATTCGCTGCAGGCCTTTGTCGTGCTGGGCTCTGTGTTCCTGGTGCTGACCGGTGCCGAGGCGCTGTACGCGGACATGGGGCATTTTGGCGCGCGCCCGATCCGCTATGGGTGGTTCGTGCTGGTGATGCCGTGCCTGATGCTGAACTACTTTGGCCAGGGGGCGATGCTGCTGAACCATCCGGAAGCCGTGGCCAATCCGTTCTACCTGATGGTGCCTGGCGCGCTGCAACTGCCCATGGTGCTGCTGGCGACCTGCGCCACGGTGATTGCCTCGCAGGCGGTCATTTCCGGCGCGTTCTCGCTGACCAGCCAGGCCATCCAGCTGGGCTTCGTGCCTCGCATGCGGATCCGCTACACATCGGAGGCGGAAATCGGTCAGATCTACCTGCCGGTCATCAACTGGATCCTGCTGGTGCTCGTGGTGGCGGTCGTGATGGCCTTCAAGAAGTCGGATAACCTGGCCGCTGCTTATGGCATTGCGGTCACCACGACCATGGTGATCACCACCTTCCTGGCCGCCGTGGTGATGCGCAATGTCTGGAAGTGGAACCCGGTGCTGGTGACCCTGATCGGCCTGTCGTTCCTGATGGTGGACCTGGCGTTCTTCGCGGCCAACCTGCTGAAGATCGCGGAAGGCGGCTGGTTCCCGCTGCTGATGGGCGGTACCGCATTCTTCCTGCTGATGACCTGGTACAGCGGCCGCAAGCTGTTGCGCGCACGCAGCCTCGAAGACGGCATCCCGCTGGAGCCGTTCATTGCCGGCCTGCTGGCGCACCCGCCGCACCGCGTCGAAGGCACGGCCGTGTTCCTGACCGGCAATACCGAGTCGGTGCCGGTGTCGCTGCTGCACAATCTCAAGCACAACCGCGTGCTGCATGAACGCGTGGTCTTTCTCAGCTTTGTGACGCGCGACATTCCGTATGTCGATGACGAGCATCGCCTCAGCTGCAAGGACCTTGGCGGTGGCGTCTTCATCCTGAAGTCGGACTACGGCTTCAAGGAAACTCCGGACGTGCACAAGGTGCTGGACCTGGCGCAGCGCAAGCTCGGCATGCAGTTCGAACTGATGGAGACTTCGTTCTTCATCGCACGCGAGTCGGTCATTCCTTCCAAGCTGCCGGGCATGTCGATGTGGCGCGAGAGCTTGTTCGCGTGGATGCATCAGAACGGCGCGAAGCCGTCGGATTTCTTCCAGATTCCCGCCAACCGCGTGGTCGAGCTCGGCACGAAGGTCGAGATCTGATCCGGGAAGCGGCAGAACAAGGCCCCCGCAGGCGCAAGGCCTGCGGGGGCTTTGTCTTTTCAGCGGTGTCAGGCCGCCATGGCCGGTGATGGCTGGCCGGCGGCGGGCATCGCATACATCAAGGGGGCCATGGCCGCTTCGATGCGCGCGGCCTGCGCCGGATTGATCATGTCGCCCAACAGCTTGTTGAAGCGTGGTTCCAGCACGCCGGTGACGATATAGGTCCAGCGATAGGCCTTGAGCAGCAGCTCGCGGACTTGCGTGGCCTGGGGTGAATCCTCGGGCTTGCCGGTCACGCGCAGGAAGTAGTCCGCATCGGCACTGGCCTGGGCTTGCAGGATCTCGTCCATGCCGGCGACCAGCGCGATCATGTCGTCCACGGCGGCATCGCGCTCGGCGGCGGAGATGCGCAGGTCTTCACGCTTCCACTCCAGTTCGTCGAGGATGGCGTGCTGCGACTCCTCGCGCCAGTGGAACAGGAACACATCCTTGTACAGCTCGGACAGGTCCGGTGCCATGCCGATGCTGGCACGGTAGTGCGCCTGCGAGAACAGCTCGAGCTGGCACGTCATCGCGAGCACGGCCCAGGTCCGCTTGCCGAGTACGAAGGCGGCGACGTCGTTCGGCGCGGCATCGAAGTGGTAGCCGGCGGGCATGTGCACCGCCACCAGGCGCTCGATGCGGCGGAACAGTTCCTGGTGCTTCAGCTCTTCGTCGGTGAAGCGGATCAGCGCTTCCAGCGCGGTCTGGTCGCCCAGGCGGTGGTTCTGCGTCAGCTCCAGGATCTTCGCGCTGACGAAACGCTCGACCAGCCCGAACATATTGGCGTACGTGCGGCCCTGCACCTGGCTCAGGAAGCGTTGTTCGTCCGGCGTCAGGAAGGTGAGCTCGTCGATCAGCGACAGGCCGTCCGGCAGGAACTTGTGGTTCAGGTCGAAACTGCGGTCGCGGATCACGTCGCGGTCGATGTCCCAGCGAATGCGGCGGGATGCGGCGATGCAGCGGGCATAGCGCTGCGTGTCGGTGGTCGGGGCGAGGTCTTGCATGGCAACTCCTGTCGGGATAGCGCCGTCGCGATTGACGGTGAGCGAATCATTCACGCATCGGGCCGTCACGGCATGAGGCGCACGTCCCGATCGGGTGGCCTGACGCGGCAGCTTTGACGGCCGCTGGCGGGACATCGGTCCCGGTTCGACGGCTTGGCCTCACTTGCCACCCCGTTGAGCGCGCAGCGCGAGACCAGTGATGACCGGTGCGGTCCGCATGCGCCGCGACCGTTGACGCGATGGATATCTCCGCCATGCGCATGGCCGTGGCGGAGGGGATCCGGGGCATGGGTCCCGCCATGCCTGCGGCCGGCAAACGCAGTCGGGCCCGAGTTGGGACAAGCGCCTCATGTGTGCGCCTGGCGGGCGGCCGACAATGCCTTCTTCTGCTTGTCCGGCGCCGCTGCAGCCATGCGGCCTGCCTGCAAAGTTGACACGACACGGCAGTCCGGTACGCCGGCGCCGCCACGATGGGATGGCGGCAAACGCGCGCCGACCTTGGCCAGGCACGGCAAAGGCGATCACCGTGCGGCCCGTTCTGAAGGTGCTCATCGAGCGAGATCGCCTGTACAAGGCCATGCCGTACCCCGGTGCCGTGCGAGACAGTCCGGCGGGCCCTGTCTGGAGTCATCCATGCGTATGTACCTTGCCAAGACCATGCTTGCCGCCGCACTCGCCGCCGGGCTTTGCAGCATGGCCCACGCCGACGTGCGTGGCGAAGCCCCACGGGCTGCTGCCGCGCCGGGCCATCACGGCCCGCGCGATCCTTTCACCGATGGCGCCCGCGGCGCAGCACTGGCCGATACGGGAATCGAAGCGCGAACCGAAGCGCGAACCGAAGCGCAGGCCGTCATCGCTCGTCAGGGCATGTCCGTGTGCGCGGTCGATGGCTTGGGCGCTGACCAGGGCGCGATGCGCATGGGCAAGCCTGATGCTTACACCGACGGCAGCCGGCAGGGCGGCCGCTACGATCCGTTCACCGATGGCGCTCGCGCGCAGCAGGGAGAAGACCGTGGCGGCGCCTGCCTGATACGGGAGGTCCAGCACGCGTAGTCACGCTCGCCATCCCAGGGCAACCTTCCCGATGCTCGCCCGCTGATCTTGCGCAGCGCGGCGTGTGCGCCATGACCGCCACACGCCCGCGCCGGCGCAGGCCTGAGGCCGAGCGCGCCGGGCCCGGTTTTCACCGGGTGTGGCAGCGCTTTGCCGTCTCGCAAGCGGATTCCTTTGCTACTCTAGGTAGGTCACGTCGCGCGCCAATTGCGTGGGCCGTTTGCTGCCCGCGCCGGCAACCTGTGCGGCCTGAGCCGAAATGCCGATGTTCAAGCAGCAGATCCGCCTGTGCACCAGCCGCGAAGGCGTGCGGCTGGCGTATGCCATCACCGGCAGCGGCCCGCCGCTGGTCAAGGCGGCGAACTGGATGAGCCATCTCGAGTTCGATGTCGGCAGCCCGGTGTGGAGCCATCTGCTGACGGCACTGTCCAGCGACCACACGCTGATCCGCTATGACGAACGCGGCTGCGGGCTGTCCGATCGCGAGGTCGAAGACCTGTCGTTCGACGCGTGGCTGCGCGACCTGGAAACGATCGTCGATGCCACAGGGGTGGACCATTTTCCGCTGCTGGGTATCTCGCAGGGCGCATCGATTGCCGTGGCGTACGCGGTGGCGCACCCGGAGCGGGTCAGCCACCTGATCCTGCACGGGGGCTACGCGCGCGGGCGGCTCAAGCGCGATCTGCACCTGAATCCGCACCTGCGCGACGAAGCCGAGCTGATGAACAAGCTTGCCGAACTTGGCTGGGGCCAGGAGAACCCCGCGTTCCGCCAGTTCTTCACGACGCAGTTCATTCCCGGCGGCACGGCCGAGCAGCACCGGTGGTTCAATGAACTGGAAAGGGTCTCGACCTCGCCGGTTAACGCGGCGCGCTTCATGCGGGTGTTTAACGAGATCGACGTGGTCGCGCTGCTGCCGCGGGTTTCCTGCCCGACGCTGGTGCTGCATGCGGTGCGCGATGCGCGCGTGCCGTTCGACGAGGGGCGCCTGATCGCCAGCGAGATTCCCGGCGCACGTTTCGTGCCGCTGGAAAGCGGCAATCACCTTCTGCTCGAAACCGAACGCGAGTGGCAGCGCTGGCTCGACGAGATCCACAACTTCCTGCCGGCCCCGGTCGCGGTGGCCGACCCGGCGTTCCTGGCGCTGACGCGCCGCGAGCGCGATATCGTCGAGCTGATTGCGCAGGGGCGGGACAACGCCCAGATTGCCGCCCGCCTCGACCTCAGCGAGAAGACCGTGCGCAACCACATCACCAGCATCTTTTCCAAACTGGAAGTGGAAAACCGGTCGCAGGCCATTGTGCTGGCCCGCAAGGCGGGCTTTGACCGCGCCGATGCGGAAGCGCCGCGTATGGCTTAGTCGCTGACCAGGGTGCGCGCTTCCACGACCTTGTCGCGGTACGCTTCGAAGATCCGGCGCAGCGCCTGCTCCATCGTCACCTCGGGTTTCCAGCCCAGTTCCTGCATGGTGTTGTCGATCTTCGGCACGCGGTGCTGCACGTCCTGGTAGCCCTTGCCGTAGAAGTCGCCCGACGAGGTCTCGACGATCTGCGTCTTGCGCGCCTCTTCGGCGTACTCGGGGTAGTCGGCGGCCATCTTCAGCATCATCTCGGCCAGCTCGCGCACCGAGTGGATGTTGGACGGATTGCCGATGTTGAAGATCTTGCCGCTGGCGACGCCATCCTTGTTCTCGATGATGTGCATCAGCGCCGAAATACCGTCGGAGATATCGGCAAACGCGCGCTGCTGCGCACCGCCGTCAACGAGCTTGATCGGCTCGCCGCGCACGATATGGCCCAGGAACTGCGTGACCACGCGCGAGGAGCCTTCCTTCGATTCGAAGATCGAATCGAGCCCGGCGCCGATCCAGTTGAACGGGCGGAACAGCGTGTAGTTCAGGCCCTGCTCCATGCCATAGGCGTGGATGACGCGGTCCATCAGCTGCTTGGAGCAGGCGTAGATCCAGCGCGGCTTGTTGATCGGGCCGTAGATCAGCGGCGAGGCTTCCGGATCGAACTCCTCGTCCGCGCACATGCCGTAGACCTCGGAGGTCGACGGGAACACCAGGTGCTTGCCGTACTTGACGGCGCTGCGCACGATCGGCAGGTTGGCTTCGAAGTCGAGCTCGAACACGCGCAGCGGGTTGCGCACGTAGGTGGCCGGCGTGGCGATGGCCACCAGCGGCAGGATCACGTCGCACTTGCGGATGTTGTACTCGATCCACTCCTTGTTGATGGTGATGTCACCCTCGAAGAAGTGCATGCGCGGATGGTTGACCAAGTCGCCCAGGCGGTCGGACGACATGTCCATGCCGTAGACCTCCCACGACGTGGTTTCCAGGATGCGGCGCGTCAGGTGGTGGCCGATGAAGCCGTTGACGCCAAGGATGAGGACTTTCTTGCCTTGCATGGGAGTGGTCTGTTGCATGGGTTAAGCGTAAGGATGGGCCGGGCGCGGGGGCCAGCCTAGCGTTGTGGTGCCGGTGCATTCACGGCAAAGTTGGTTACGGCCACGCGGCGCCAGTCGCGTGCGACCACGTACATGGGGGCGCGCTGGCTCAGTTCGGCGAAGGTATCGGGCGACATGATCGCCATGGCGGGCTGGCCGTCCTGCCATGCGGCCAGGAACGACGCGGTGGTCGGCTGCCACTTGCGCGGTTCCTGGGTCACGCCGAATTCGAGTTCGTCGGGCCGCTCCACCATGACCAGCGTGTGGCGCAGGTAGAACGGCAGCGTGTGGTCCAGCACGCGCACGCTATAGAGCTTCATCTCGGGCCGCAGCACGCGCGCCACGGGCGCGATCATGTCGATGCCGGACGCCGAGCGGCCGATCACTTCATGCCCAAGCAGCGCACCGGAGAATGCCGTGCACATGCCGATCGCATAGACCGTGATGCTTGCCATCAGTCCGCGTCGCGGCAGCAGCCAGCGCGCCGCGAGCGTGCTCGCGATCATCAGGCCGAATGCTACGGCCACCCAGATGGCATAGGCGCGATACAGCGTATTGGGCGTGTTGTTCGAATTGAGCGTGGCGACGATGGGGCTCGCCAGCAGCCCGATGATGCCGATCGCCAGGCCGCCCACGAGCTGGCGGCGCCAGGAGCGCTCGTTGATCGAATCCAGCGCCACGCCGCCGAGGATGCCCAGCGCCGGGAAGACCGGCAGGATATAGCCGGGCAGCTTCGAGTGCGACAGGCTGAAGAAGACAAAGATGGCGATGGCCCAGATGGCGGCGAGCAGCGCGGGCTGGAATGGACGCGGGACGTCGCCGGCCGTCACGCCGGCGCGCTCGCGCACCGCGCGCCACATGCGCGGCACCAGGCCCAGCCACGGCAGGAACCCGCCGATCACGAGCGGCACGAAGTAGAGCAGCGGGCCTTTGCGCGAATGCACGTTCGACGTGTAGCGCTCCCAGTGCTCGTGGATAAAGAAGAAGCGCAGGAATTCCGGATTGCGTTCGGATACCAGCCAGAACCACGGCGCCGCGACCAGCAGCATCAGCGCGATGCCGCTCACCAGATGCAGGCGCCGCCACAGGCCGAGGTCGCGGGTCACGAAGGTGTAGATCACGAGCACCAGCCCGGGCAGCGCGATGCCGACCAGTCCCTTGGTCAGGATGGCGACGCCCATGGCGAGCCAGCACGCCAGCATCCAGTTGCGGCGGGTGGCCGGCGTGGCGTCGGGGTGCTGCGCCAGGAGCATGAACGCCAGCACGCAGGCCATGGCCCCGGACAGCGTCATGTCTAGCGTATTGAAGTGCGCCGCCACGCTCCACATCGGCGCGGCGACCATCACCAGGCCGGTGAGCAGCGCGGCGCGGGCGCCGAACCACCGGTGCGCAGCCAGCATGGAGGCCAGCAGGCCGAAAGCGCCGGCCAGGGCCACGCACAGGCGCGCCTGCCAGTCGCCGATGCCGAACAGCACATAGGACAGCGCCGTCACCCACATGTGGAACGGCGGCTTTTCAAAGTACTTGAGCGCGTTGTAGCGGATTGTCACCCAGTCGCCGCTGACGAACATTTCGCGGGCGATTTCGGCATAGCGGCCTTCATCGGGCCCGATCAGGTGGCGGAACTCCAGCGTACCGAACCAGAGCAGCGCGATCAGCGCGCAGACGCCGGCCAGCACCATCATGGGCACACCGCCGAAGCGGCGCCGGTGCCACGGCAGGGCAGCTTGCGAGGCAAGCGCGTCGGGCTCGCTCGTCAGGCGGTCGGAACCTTGATGCATGAAGGAAGGGAGGGCGTGGCGGATATCGGGCCGGAAACCGGGCAAATGCCGTGTGGCAACGGTTGTCGGATAGCGATCGGACAAGCGGCCGGCTCAGGGCAACATGGGAGGATAAGTGACGAACCTTAATGGCAGATTAAGGAAATTTGGGCAGAATGGCGGCTGCGTGACTTGCCGCGGCTTTATCGCCCTGTATTGGCCTATAACGCAAAAAAGCTGGCCTGGAAAATGAGAATTCTTATTGTTGAAGACGACCCCATGCTGGGCGACGGCTTGCTGCACGGGCTGCAACTGATGGGATACATCGTCGACTGGTTCACCACGGGCGCCGAGGCCGATCATGCGCTGGGCGTGGTGCAGTACGACGCCGTGGTGCTGGACCTCGGGCTGCCCGGCGACGACGGCATGTCGTGGCTCAGGCGCTGGCGCGAGCGCGGGTGCCAGATACCGGTCCTGGTGCTGACGGCCCGCGACGCAATCGAGAGCCGCATCAGCGGCCTGGACAGCGGCGCGGACGATTACCTGGTCAAGCCGATTTCCCTCGATGAACTGGCCGCCCGGCTGCGCGCCATGACGCGCCGCGCCGCCGGCAACTCGGCGCCGGTCTGGCGGCATGGGGCGCTGGAGTTCCACCCGGCGGCAAAGCAGGCCTTCTGGCACGGCAAGCCGGTGGACCTGACCAGCCGCGAGGCCATGCTGCTGGAGTTGCTGCTGGCGCATCCGAACCGGCTGCTGACGCGCGAGGTCCTGCGCGACAAGCTCTATGACTGGCAGGCCGGGCTGGAGAGCAACACGCTCGAAGTGCATATCCACCATCTGCGCCGCAAGATCCATCCGAAGATCGTTCGCACCTTTCGCGGCGCCGGCTATACCCTGGGCGCCGCCGAGGATTGCGCATGACGCTGCAGCGGCGCCTGATCCTGGCCGTGCTGATCGCGACCCCGGTGGTGTGGCTGCTGACCATCGCCATGACGTACGTGCGGGCGCGCCACGAGATCAACGAGCTTTACGACACCGCCATGGTCCGCATGGCGATGCAGATGCATTCGCTGGTGCCGCTGGTCGACATCACGGCAGCGCCGTCGCGCGCGCGGCTGCCGACGCTTGCGGCGGGTGACCAGGGCGATGCGGGCCTTGGCGACCTCGCCATTGCCGCGTGGCTGCCGGACGGCACGCCCATGCATATCGATCCGGACGGGGACCGGCTGCCGCGGGCGCCGGCCGCCACGGGTTTCACCGACCGGCGCATCGACGGTCATCGCTGGCGGCTGTATTACCTGGACGATGCCATGACCGGGTGGCGAGTCTGTATCGGGCAGAAGCTGGGCGAGCGCAACGAGCTGATCCTGTCCTATATCGCCGCGCAGGTGCTGCCTTGGATTGTTGGCCTGCCTGTGCTGATCGGACTGCTGATCTGGTTCATGCGGCGTGCCATGGCGCCGGTCCGTGAACTGTCGGCCGATATCGAGCGCCGCTCCCCGCACGACCCTGCGCCACTAAGCCTGGCCGCCGTGCCGGGCGAACTGGTGCCGCTGGTCAACGCCATGAACCGGCTGCTGGTGCGCGTTTCGGACTCGATCGAGCACGAGCGGCGCCTGACCGCGGACGCCGCGCACGAAATGCGCACGCCGCTGGCGGCGCTGAAGGCCCAATGGGAAATCGCGCAGCGTTCGCCCGATGAAAGCGAGCGGGCCCGGGCACGCGCCAACGTCGAGTCCGGCATCGACCGCATGAGCCGGCTGGTGTCGCAGTTGCTGACCATGAGCCGGCTGGAGGATGCCTCGGCGCTGGCCATGCTGGAGGACGCGAACTGGCGGCCGATCGCGCGGCAGGCACTGTCGGATTGCCTGGTGCTGGCCCAGCGCAGGAAGGTGGATGTGGAACTGATCTGGCCGCCCGAGGACGTCGCGCCATTGCCGCTGGCCGGCGACCCGAACCTGCTGGGGCTGATGCTGCGCAACCTGCTGGACAACGCGATCCGCTATAGCCCGGCGGGCGCGATGGTCACCATGGATTTCCGTGCGGATGCGATCGTGATCTGCGATGAAGGGCCCGGGGCGGCGCCCGAGGTGCTGGCGCGGCTCGGGGACCGGTTCTTCCGCGCGGGTGGCCAGCGGGAGCAGGGGCATGGGCTCGGCATCTCGATCGCGCAGCACGTGGCGAGGCTGCATGGGTTGGGCATTGCGTTTGCCAACCGCACCGACCGATCCGGGCTGACGGTACGCATCTGCCGCTGCGGCGAGCAGTAAAAAAACGCCCCGTGCGGTCAATGACCCACGGGGCGCTTTTTTCGCGGACGCGGAATCCGTCAACTCATCGCTTGAGCTTGGCGAATGCCGCCGCCATGGCGCCGCCCGACTCCACCTCGCGGCGAGCGCCGCCGTTGCCGAAGCCCTTGCCACCCGGGCGCTGGCCGCCGCGGTCACCCGACGGGCGCGCCGAAGTCTGGCCCGGCTCGTCATCGAGCCGCATGCTCAGGCCGATACGGTTGCGCTTGACGTCGACCTCCATGACCTTGACCTTGACGATCTGGCCGGCCTTGACCACTTCATGCGCGTCCTTGACGAACTTGTTCGACAGGGCGGAGATATGCACGAGACCATCCTGGTGGACGCCGATGTCGACGAACGCGCCGAATGCCGCCACGTTGGTGACCACGCCTTCCAGGATCATGCCCGGCTGCAGGTCCTTCACGTCTTCGACACCTTCCTGGAAGGTGGCGGTCTTGAACTCGGGCCGCGGGTCGCGGCCGGGCTTTTCCAGTTCGGTCAGGATGTCGCGCACGGTCGGCAGGCCGAACGACTCGTCGGTGAACTGCGCCGGCGACAGGCCGCGCAGCGCTTCACGGTTGCCCATGACGTCCGACAGCCCCTTCTTGATATGGTCCAGGATGCGCTTGACCACCGGATAGGCCTCCGGGTGCACCGACGAGCGGTCCAGCGGATTGTCGCCGGTATTGACGCGCAGGAAGCCGGCCGCCTGCTCGAAGGTCTTGTCGCCCAGGCGCGGCACCTTCTTCAGCGCGTCGCGGTTCGGGAACGCGCCGTTGGCATCGCGGTACTCGACGATATTGCGCGCCAGCACCGTGTTGAGGCCCGACACGCGCGCCAGCAGCGGCGCCGACGCTGTGTTCACATCCACGCCCACGGCATTCACGCAGTCCTCGACCACGGCATCGAGCGTGCGAGCCAGCTCGCGCTGGTTCACGTCGTGCTGGTACTGGCCCACGCCGATCGACTTCGGGTCGATCTTCACCAGCTCGGCCAGAGGATCCTGCAGGCGGCGCGCGATCGACACCGCGCCGCGCAGCGACACGTCCAGTTCCGGGAATTCCTTGGCGGCCAGCTCCGATGCCGAGTACACCGATGCGCCGGCTTCGCTCACGACGATCTTGGTGAGCGTCAGGTCGGGCGCCAGGCGCATCAGGTCCTGCACCAGCTTGTCGGTTTCGCGGCTCGCGGTGCCATTGCCGATCGACACCAGTGCAACGCCATGCTGCTTGGCCATGCGCGCCAGCGTGGCGAGCGAGCCGTTCCAGTCGCGGCGCGGCTCATGCGGGTAGATCGTCGCAGTTTCCAGCAGCTTGCCGGTGGCATCGACCACGGCTACCTTGCAGCCGGTACGGATGCCCGGATCGACGCCCATCACGGCCTTGGGGCCGGCGGGCGCGGCCAGCAGCAGCTCGTGCAGGTTGCGGCCGAACACCTTGATGGCCTCGCTTTCCGCGGTTTCGCGCAGTTGCGTCAGCAGCTCGGTTTCCAGGTGCGGCTGCACCTTCACCCGCCAGCACCAGCGGCAGACATCGGCCAGCCACTTGTCGGCGGGGCGGCCCTGGTTCTGGATGCCGACGTGGCGCGCGATCATGCCTTCGCACGGATGCGGCACCATGGCATCCTGCTCTTCGCCCAGGCCCAGCTTGACCATCAGCACGCCCGCATTGCGGCCGCGGAACAGCGCCAGCGCGCGGTGGGACGGCACCGAGCGGATGGTCTCGCTGTACTGGTAGTAGTCGCGGAACTTCTCTTCCTCGGCGGTTTCCTTGCCGTCCATCACCGTGGAACTGACCACGCCGTTGCTCCACAGGTGCTCGCGCAGCTTGCCGAGCAGTTCGGCGGTTTCGCCGAATTGCTCGGACAGGATGTCGCGCGCGCCGTCCAGCGCCGCCTTGACGTCCGGCACGCCGCCATCGGCGGTCGGGTTGCCGTTCACGTATTTGGCCGCTTCAGCCTGCGGGTCCAGCGTCGGATCGGCGAGCAATGCCTGGGCCAGCGGCTCCAGGCCGCATTCGCGCGCGATCTGGGCGCGTGTGCGGCGCTTGGGCTTGTAGGGCAGGTAGAGGTCTTCCAGCGCCTGCTTGGTTTCGGCGCCCTCGATGGCCGTGCGCAGCTCCGGCGTGAGCTTGCCTTGCTCCTCGATCGAGGCAAGGATCGCCAGGCGACGCTCTTCCATTTCGCGCAGGTACAGCAGGCGCTCTTCCAGCGTACGCAGCTGCGTGTCGTCCAGGTTGTCGGTCACTTCCTTGCGGTAGCGGGCAATGAACGGAACGGTCGCGCCTTCGTCGAGCAGGGCCACGGCAGCCGCCACCTGGCGGGGTTGAACGGTCAGTTCAGCCGCGATGAGCGACACAATCTTTTGCGAAACGGATGCGGGCAGATTGGACATCGGGAATTCGGTCTGTCGAAGCGGTCAGTCGAAAGCGGGGCATTTTGCCACAAGCGGGGCGGCTTTCCGTCACAGAAGAGGGACTGTTTGCGGGCGTGTATCTTGCTGCACGCCGCCCGGCAGCGCCCTCAGGCGCGTGGCGGGCGGATGCTAGAATTCGGCCATGACCTTCAAGCCCCATCCGGCCGTCGCGCCCGCCACGCCCGTGGCCGTCCGCGACACGGCAACCCTTGCCCCGATCCCCGCCGCATGCCTGCCCCGTTCCGTCCCGCGCCGTGAGGGGCCAATGATGCCGTCTGCCCGCCTGTTTGCCATGGCGGTGTGGCTGACCGTCGTCGGCGCCGGCACGCTGGCACCGCTGTCGGACGGCGCCGCGCAGGCCATCGCGCCGGCAGCGGCGCCGCGTGATTTCGCCGCCGAACGCAAGGCGATCGGCGATTCCCGCGCGTGGACCAACTATCGCTTCGCCACGGCGGAACGCGCGTGCTACGACAAGTTCTTCGTCACCCACTGCATCGACCAGGCGAAGGAAGTCCAGCGCGGGGAATTGCAGGTATTGCGCCAGCGCGAGCTGGAAGTGGGTGAAGCCGAGCGCGCCCAGCGTGCGGCCGACCGCGATCGCGAACAGGCGTTGCGCCGGGCCGAGTTCGAAGCTGGCCAGCCCAAGCGCAGCGCGAACGAACAGGCCAGCCGGGAGTCGTTCGAAAAGAAGCAGCAGGCGCAGCAACTGCGGGACGCGCAGCACCAGGCCGACGCACCGAAGCGCTCGGCCAACGCACAGTCCTACCAGCAGAAGCAGGCCGACTACGACGCCCGCATGCGCGAGGCGCAGAGCAAGGGGGCGGAACAGGCACGGCAGCGCGAAGAGAACGTCAAGGCGTACGAGGCCAAGCAGCGCGAGGCCGAACAGCGCCAAAAGGATCAGGACGAGCGGCGCGCCAAGGCGAAACAGCAGCAGGGGCAGGCGTCGGCGCCGCGGCCCTTTGGCTTCTGAGCCGGGGCCATGCCAGCCTGTTTTGGGCAGATGCGGCGGGGAAATGCAAATGGACGATAACCTGAACACCCTCGAACGGCAGATCATGGACCTGCAGATCGAGCACCGCGACCTGGACTACCTGATCGACCGGCTGGCGGACGACCCGACCCACGACGAACTCCAGTTGCGGCGGCTGAAGAAGCGCCGTCTCAAGCTGAAGGACGCCATCACCCTGCTGCAGCTCCAGCTCGAACCCGACGTGCCGGCCTGAGCGCAGCGCACGCGACACTGACAGCGCCACATGGCGCGAACTCCTGAGCCTTGCCCGCCTTGACCATCCTGACCGATCCGACCGACCTGCCAGAGCCGGGCGCAGACACCGAAAGCCCCGCGCCAGCGCAGGCCGACCTGGTTCCCGCGTCCGCCGTCCCCGCCAACCACGCCAGCGAACTGGCCACGATCTTTGCCGAAACCGGCACGCTGGCGCAGGGCATTCCGGGCTATCGTCCGCGCCACGCGCAACAGCAGATGGCGCAGGCCGTGGCAGGAGCCATCGAGCGCAGCGACACGGTGATCGTCGAGGCAGGGACGGGCACGGGCAAGACCTTTGCCTACCTGGTCCCCGCCATGCTGTGGGGCGGCAAGGTGGTGCTTTCGACCGGCACCAAGAACCTGCAGGACCAGCTTTTCCTGCGCGATATCCCGACCGTGCGGCGCGCGCTGAATGTGCCGATCTCGGTATCGCTGCTCAAGGGCCGGGCCAACTATCTCTGCCACTATCACCTTGAACGCGCGCAGGCCAACGGCCGGCTCGCGTCCAAGCAG
Organism: Cupriavidus sp. C3SS-1; assembly: GCF_057073755.1. Lineage (NCBI taxonomy): Bacteria > Pseudomonadati > Pseudomonadota > Betaproteobacteria > Burkholderiales > Burkholderiaceae > Cupriavidus > Cupriavidus sp. C3SS-1. The sequence goes on from NZ_CP172699.1 coordinate 1,407,973, forward strand.
GACGCGGCATGGCTGCGCGACATCGCGCGTTTCGCCAAGACCACCACGTCGGGCGACAAGGCTGAACTGGCCGAAGTGCCCGAAAATGCGCCGGTGTGGCAACTGGTAACCTCCACGCGGGACAACTGCCTGGGTTCGGAGTGCCCGAACTACAAGGACTGCTTCGTCATGCGGGCCCGCAAGGAAGCCCAGCAGGCCGACGTGGTGGTGGTGAACCACCATCTGTTCTTTGCCGATGTGGTGCTGCGCGACACCGGCATGGCCGAACTGCTGCCGGCCGCGAACACGATCATCTTCGACGAGGCGCACCAGCTTCCCGACACGGCCACGCTGTTCTTTGGCGAGACGCTGTCGACCAGCCAGCTGCTGGAGATCTGCCGCGACACGGTGGCCGAAGGGCTGTCGCACGCGCGCGATGCGGTCGACTGGGTTGCCATCGCGGCGCCGCTTGAGCGCGCCACGCGCGACCTGCGCCTGGCTTTCGGCAAGGAGAATGCGCGCCTGGCGCTGGGCCAGATCGAGGCCGACCGGCGTATCGGCGAGCCGTTCTTCGACACGCTGGATACGCTCGAAGAGGCGCTGTCGATCTTCGTCGAGCATCTCGAGAGCCAGGCCGAGCGGGCGGAGACGCTGCAGCAATGCCACCGGCGCGCCGTCGAGCTGCAGCAGCGGCTGGAAGCGTGGCGGGACGAAGGCAAGGCGTTCGCCGTACCCGCCCCGCAAGCGGCGGACACGGCGGACACGGCGGACACGGCGGACACGGCGGACACGGCGGACACGGCGGACACGGCGGACACGGCGGACACGGCGGACGAAGCCGCGCAGGCGCCCGCTGCAACGCCGCCGGCCGCGCCGGCGCAGTTCGGCCCCGAGACGGTGCGCTGGGTCGAGGTGTTCTCGCACACCGTCCAGCTGCACCGTACCCCGCTATCGATCGCGCCGATCTTTACGCGGCAGCGCGAAGGGCATCCGCGCGCATGGGTGTTTACGTCGGCGACGCTGTCGGTGAAAGGCAACTTCACGCACTATGCCGCGCAACTGGGGCTCAACAAGGACAATTCGCTGACCTTGCCGAGCCCGTTCGACTACGGCAAACAAGGCCTGCTTTACGTCCCGCGGGACATGCCGCCGCCCAATTCGCCGCAGTTCACCGATGCGGTGGTGGCGGCGGCGCTGCCGCTGATCGAGGCCGCCGGCGGGCGCACGTTCCTGCTGTGTACGACGCTGCGCGCCGTGCAGCGCGCCTCGGACCTGCTCTACGATGCCTTTGCCGAGCGCGGACTCGAACTGCCGCTGCTGGTGCAGGGGCAGGCCAGCCGCACGGAACTGCTGGACCGGTTCCGCGAACTGGGCAATGCCGTGCTCGTGGGCAGCCAGAGCTTCTGGGAAGGCGTGGATGTGCGCGGCGAGGCGTTGTCGCTGGTCATTATCGACAAGCTGCCGTTCGCGCCGCCCGATGACCCGGTGCTCGCCGCGCGCATGGAGGTGCTGCAGAAGAAGGGCCTGAGCCCGTTTGCGGTACACCAGCTGCCGCATGCGGTGATCACGCTGAAGCAGGGCGCCGGGCGGCTGATCCGCTCGGAATCCGATCGCGGCGTGCTGGCCATCTGCGATACGCGGCTGGTCGAGAAGCCCTATGGCCGCCAGATCTGGCAAAGCCTGCCGCCGTTCACGCGAACGCGCGAGGCACAGACCGTGGTGCGCTTCCTCGAATCCCTGCGGGACAGGGGGAAGGGAGAGGGCGAGAGCGACAGCCGAAGCAACGACGAGGACGCGGGCCTGGACATGGACGGCGCACAGCAGGACTGAGCCGCGTCGCCCGTGCCGTCATCGAACAAAAAAACGGGACAATCCTTGCGGATTTGTCCCGTTCCTGTGTGCGTCGCAGGGTCAGTGCGCTGCGTCGCCGCCGCTCAGAACACTTCCCACCACGATTTGTCCTTGCGGCGCTCGCCGTACTTGATGTAGTCGCTGTTGGGGAAGTTGCGTTCCATCACGCGTGCCGTATCGTCGCGCAGGTCCTTCATGCCGAGCGAGTCGTACGAGCGGATCATGATGTACAGCGCTTCCTCGTTGGCCGGGGCACCGTCGTAGTCCTTGAGCGACTGCTGGGCCCGGTTGACCGCGGCGAGGTAGGCGCCGCGCTTGTAGTAGTAGCGGGCGGCGTGGACCTCGTGCTGGGCCAGCGAGTTGACGATGTACTGCATGCGCGCGGTGGCGTCAGGCGTGTACTTGCTGTCCGGGTACTTGGTGACGAGCGTATTGAAGGCGTCGTAGGCCGCGCGGGCCGCCTTCGGGTCGCGCTCGCTCAGGTCCTGGCCGGAAAAACGGCCCAGCCACCCCAGGTTGTCGTTGAAGTTGATCAGGCCCTTGAGGTAGTAGGCGTAATCGATGTTCGGGTGGCTCGGGTGCAGCTGGATGAAGCGATCCACCGCGGCCAGTGCCGCCGCCGTCTCGCCATCCTTGTAGCTGGCGTAGGCGGTATCGATCTGGGCTTGCTGCGCGTAGCGGCCGAACGGATAGCGGCCCTCGAGCTTTTCGTAGAGCTTGACGGCGCGTGTGTAGTCGCCGCCGTCCAGGGCGTCCTTGGCTTCCGAATATAATTTGTTGGCCGACCAGCCGGCAGTCTCGTCGGGCTGGTCAGCGAGCAGGCCGCATGCCGACAGCATGACGCAGCCGCCTGCGAGCAGAATCGCTCCAAATCCCGCGCGCCAATTTGCGCGCTTCATGCTCAGCAATTGCATGGGCAACGTATCCCGGATGAAGAAAAATAGCGTCAAGCATTATAGCCCAAGCCCCCAGCCAGAATCCGGCCCGGGAACACAGTCACCCGGTCAGGTGCGCGTCCAGGCATCCCTGGCCGACAACGATGAGGTCGAAGACTTCGCCGACGAGGCGCCCCCGGCACCCGCGGCAGATCTTGCCATACCGCTGATCCTGGAAGTCGACAGTGCCGCACATGGCGAGCGGCTGGACAAGCTCCTGGCTCGGCATTTCAGCGAATTCTCGCGTAGCCGGCTGCAACAGTGGATCGAAAGCGGCGCCGTGCGCGTCGACGGCGAAGTGCGCCGGCCGCGCGACGCGGTGCAGATGGGCAGCCGCATCGAGATACAACCGCAGGCCGCGCCGGAATCGCAGGCGTTCGCCGCGGAAGACGTGCCGCTGGACATCGTGTACGAGGATGAAACGCTGCTCGTCGTCAACAAGCCGGCCGGGCTGGTCGTGCATCCCGCCGCCGGCAACTGGAGCGGCACGGTGCTCAACGGGTTGCTGCACCGTTACCCTGGCGCGGCGGCCTTGCCGCGCGCGGGCATCGTGCATCGGCTCGACAAGGAAACCACGGGGCTGATGGTCGTGGCGCGCACGCTGACGGCGCAGACCGACCTCGTCCGCCAGCTGCAGGCGCGCACGGTCAAGCGCACGTATCTCGCGCTGGTGTGGGGGCGCACGTACGACGAAGGCACCATCGATGCGCCGATCGGCCGCGATCCGCGCGAGCGCACGCGCATGGCCATTGTCCATACCAGCAGCGGCAAGCCGTCGCGCACGCATTTCCGCACGCTGGCGACGGTGCCGCTCGGGCGCAGCTTCGTGTCGATGGTGCGGTGCCAGCTCGAAACCGGGCGCACGCACCAGATCCGCGTGCATTTCGAATCGATCGGCCATCCGCTCGTGGGGGATCCCGTCTACTTTCGCGCCACGCAACGCGGCCAGCGGCCGGCCGTGCGCGTGCAGCTGCCGGTGCCTTTCGAGCGGCAGGCGCTGCATGCGTTCAAGCTGGGTCTGGTGCACCCGGCCACGGGCAAGGCGGTGAAGTGGACCGCGCAGCCGCCGGAAGACCTCCAGGCCCTGATCGATGCACTCGACTTTTCTGCCGGTGAAGCCGAAAGCGATGCCGATGAGGAGGACTGGGACGAAGATTGGGAAGACGGTCCCGAGATCATTTGGGCCGATGGGGACGACGATGACGACTGATCCCGCGTGGCTCCAGCCGGACTGGCCCGCGCCCGCCTCGGTGCTTGCGTTGTCCACCACGCGGGCGGGCGGCGTGAGCCGTGGCGTGTATGGGCGGGACGGCGGTGAACCGGGCGGTCTTAACCTCGGTACGCATGTCGGGGATGATCCCGCGCATGTCGCCGAAAACCGTGCGCGTCTAGCCGCGCAGTTGCCCGCCATGCCGCTGTGGCTGGAGCAGGTCCATGGCTGTGCCGTGGCCACGGTGGATCATCTCGCAAAGTCGGACGCGGCGGCTCCGCGCGCCGATGCGAGTGTGGCGGTCGCGCCCGGGGAGGTGTGCGCGATCATGACTGCGGACTGCCTGCCCGTGCTGTTGTGCGATGCCGAGGGGACCGTGGTGGGTGCCGCGCACGCGGGATGGCGCGGCCTGTGCAGCGGCGTGATCGAGGCCACGCTGTCGCGCATGCAGGCCGCGCGCGGCAAATCTTCATCGCGCTGGCTTGCCTGGCTGGGACCCGCGATCGGACCCGGCTCCTTCGAAGTCGGTGCCGAAGTGCGTGACGCCTTTCTGGCGCAGGCCCGGGCAGGCGAGCAGGCGGCCGTGGACGCTGCCTTCCGGCCTGGCGCTGAAGGCAAGTACATGGCCGACATCTACGCACTGGCCCGCACGCGCCTGGCCCGTGCGGGTTGCACGGACGTCTACGGTGGCGATGCCTGCACGGTATCCGACCCGCAGCGCTTCTATTCCTATCGGCGCGACGGCGTGACGGGCCGCATGGCCAGCCTCGTCTGGCTCTCAAGCTCAACCGGTGGCGGGCCGCTTACTGCGGCCCGCTTTCGCCGGACCCGGCGCTTTCCTCTTCGCGTGCGCGTTCGGCGCGCGCTTCCTCCGCCTTGCGGCGCCGCCGCCGGCCGGGCGTCCCCATGATGTAGAGCACCAGCGCCACCGGTGCGGCGCCATAGAGCAGGAACGTGGCGACGCCGGCAACGATGCTGTGCTCGGTGATCGCCATCATCAGAGCCACGTAGAGCCATCCGATGGCTACGATGTACATGAAACTTTCATCCTTTGCAGATAGGCTTGCGCGCTGCTCCCCGAACCCGCGTCTGCCTACCGGCAGGTAGGTTTTCCGGGTGTTTGGGCCGACGCAGTTTTCCGCATTGACAGCGCGTACATTGCAAGGCAACAATGGCCTCGAATGTTGCGGAATCCCGCGTAGTTTCCTTGTTTTTGCCGGCAAGCATACCGCATGGCGCTGCCATGCCGGAGTGTGGTGCAAGCCGGGCAGGGGACGTTATCCAGATCGAAGGGATAGCTGCATGTGGAAGTCCTGGGTGCCCTGGTCGCGGGTGCATTGACCAGGTCTATCCGGATTGCGTCTCCAGATGCATAAGTGCCGGCCAGGGCAATGTCCCGGGAGCCGGTCTGACATAGTGACGGCAGAGAGACATTAACATCATGGCGACCGGCAAAGGTGCGGCAGCTTCCACAGCGGAAGACAAGTCCCAACCGTTCAAGTTTCCGCCGGGGCCATTGGATCCAGCAACGTGGCTGGAGTGGTCCCGTCAGTGGCAAGGCCCTCAGGGCAACGGCACGGGGCTTCCCCCGGGCTTTTCCGGCTTCCCCGGATTCGAGGCGTTCGGTGCCAGCCCGCTGGCGGGCGTCAAGATCGACCCGGCCCTGCTCGCGGAAATCCAGCAGCGCTACATGCGCGACTTTGCCGACCTGTGGCGTGGCCTGGCTGAAGGCGATACCGAATCCGGCGCCAAGCTGCACGACCGTCGCTTTGCCAGCGAAGCCTGGCACAAGAACGCGCCGTATCGGTACACCGCCGCGTTCTACCTGCTCAATGCGCGCGTGCTGACGGAGATGGCCGAGGCCGTCGAGGCGGATCCCAAGACGCGCCAGCGTATCCGCTTCGCCGTGTCGCAATGGGTCGACGCCATGTCGCCCGCCAATTTCCTGGCCACCAATCCCGATGCGCAGCACCGGCTGATCGAGTCCGGCGGCGAGTCGCTGCGGGCCGGCGTGCGCAACATGCTGGAAGACCTGGGCCGCGGCAAGATTTCGCAGACCGACGAGAGCGCGTTTGAAGTGGGCCGCAACGTAGCGGTCACCGAAGGGTCGGTCGTCTACGAAAACGAATTCTTCCAGTTGCTGCAATACAAGCCGCTGACCGATAAGGTCTATGCGCGCCCGCTGCTGCTGGTGCCGCCTTGCATCAACAAGTTCTACATCCTCGACCTGCAGCCGGAAAGCTCGCTGGTGCGGTACGCGGTGGAGCAGGGCCATACGGTGTTCCTGGTGTCGTGGCGCAATCCCGATGCCAGCATGGCCGACCGCACGTGGGACGACTACATCGAGCATGCGGCCATCCGCGCGATCGAAGTGGCGCGCGATATCAGCGGCCAGGACCAGATCAACGCGCTGGGCTTCTGCGTGGGCGGGACCATCATTTCCACTGCACTGGCGGTGCTGGCGGCGCGCGGCGAACGACCGGTGGCAAGCCTGACGCTGCTGACCACGCTGCTTGACTTCAGCGATACCGGCATCCTTGACGTATTCGTCGACGAAGCTCACGTCAAGCTGCGCGAAGCCACGCTTGGCGGCGCGTCCGGGACGCCATGCGGCCTGTTGCGCGGTGTGGAACTGGCCAATACGTTCTCGTTCCTGCGCCCGAACGACCTGGTCTGGAACTACGTGGTCGACAACTACCTGAAGGGCAAGACGCCGGTGCCGTTCGACCTGCTGTTCTGGAACGGCGACGCCACCAACCTGCCGGGCGCGTGGTACTGCTGGTACCTGCGCCATACGTACCTGCAGGACGAGCTGAAGGTGCCGGGCAAGCTGACCGTCTGCGACGCGCCGGTCGACCTGAGCGCCATCGATGTGCCGACCTATATCTACGGCTCGCGCGAAGACCACATCGTGCCGTGGGTGGCGGCGTATTCATCGACCGCGTTGCTCAAGAACAAGCTGCGCTTCGTGCTCGGCGCATCCGGCCACATTGCCGGCGTTATCAACCCGCCGGCCAAGAACAAGCGCAGCCACTGGACCAATGAGGCCCTGCCGGCTTCAGCGCAAGAATGGCTGGCTGGTGCCGAAGAACATCACGGCAGCTGGTGGCCGGACTGGATGAACTGGCTCGGCAAGCAGGCCGGCGCCAAGCGTGCCGCGCCGATCGGCTATGGCAATGCGCGCTATCCTGCTATCGAACCCGCGCCTGGCCGCTACGTCAAAGCCAAGGCATGACTCTTGCGGACGGTCCCGGTAACGGGATCATCCGCTGACCACCCCAGATACCCTTTGAGAGGACTGCAAATGACCGATATCGTCATCGTTTCCGCCGCCCGTACCGCTGTAGGCAAGTTTGGCGGTTCGCTCGCGAAGATCCCCGCGCCGGAGCTGGGCGCCATCGCTATCAAGGCAGCGCTGGAACGTGCTGGCATAAAGCCCGAACAGGTCAGCGAAGTGATCATGGGCCAGGTGCTGACGGCCGGTTCGGGCCAGAATCCGGCCCGCCAGGCGTCGATCAAGGCGGGCCTGCCGGCGTCGGTGCCGGCCATGACCATCAACAAGGTGTGCGGATCGGGCCTGAAGGCAGTGATGCTCGCCGCCAACGCGATCCTGGCCGGCGATGCGGAAATCGTCGTGGCGGGTGGCCAGGAAAACATGAGCGCCGCGCCGCACGTCCTGCCGGGCTCGCGCGACGGCTTCCGCATGGGCGACACCAAGCTGGTCGACACCATGATCGTGGACGGCCTGTGGGACGTGTACAACCAGTACCACATGGGTGTCACCGCGGAGAACGTGGCCAAGGAATACGGCATTACCCGCGAAGCGCAGGATGAATTCGCCGTGGCTTCGCAGAACAAGGCCGAGGCTGCGCAGAAGGCGGGCAAGTTCAATGATGAAATCGTCCCTGTCATGATTCCCCAGCGCAAGGGCGATCCCGTTGCCTTCGACAAGGATGAGTACGTCCGCCAGGGCGCTACGCTGGACAGCATGGCCGGCCTGAAGCCCGCCTTTGACAAGGCTGGCACGGTGACCGCCGCCAATGCTTCCGGCCTTAACGACGGTGCGGCCGCAGTGGTGGTAATGTCGGCCGCCAAGGCCAAGGAACTGGGCCTGACGCCGCTGGCCACAATCAAGGCGTACGCCAATGCCGGTGTGGACCCGAAGGTCATGGGCATGGGCCCGGTGCCGGCGTCCAAGCGTGCGCTGTCGCGCGCGGGCTGGGGCGTGCAAGACCTGGACCTGATGGAAATCAACGAGGCCTTTGCCGCGCAGGCGTTGGCCGTTCACCAGCAGATGGGCTGGGACACGTCCAAGATCAACGTGAATGGCGGCGCCATTGCGATCGGCCACCCGATCGGCGCATCGGGCTGCCGTATCCTGGTGACGCTGCTGCACGAGATGAAGCGTCGCGACGCGAAGAAGGGCCTGGCCTCGCTGTGCATCGGCGGCGGCATGGGCGTGGCGCTGGCCGTCGAACGCAAGTAATGGGGTGTGCCCTGGGCGCGCGGCGGTTCGCGCGGCCAGGGCGAAGATAACGAAGAGCCAATCAAGGAGTGGACATGACTCAGCGCATTGCATATGTGACCGGCGGTATGGGCGGCATCGGGACCGCTATCTGCCAACGTCTCGCCAAGGACGGCTTCCGCGTGGTGGCCGGTTGCGGCCCCAATTCACCGCGTCGCGAACGGTGGCTCGAACAGCAGAAGGCGCTCGGCTTCGACTTCGTTGCCTCCGAAGGCAACGTGGCCGACTGGGATTCGACCAAGGCTGCTTTCGACAAGGTGAAGGCCGAAGTCGGCGAGGTCGATGTGCTGATCAACAACGCGGGTATCACCCGTGACGTGGTGTTCCGCAAGATGACCCGTGCCGACTGGGACGCGGTGATCGACACCAACCTGACGTCGCTGTTCAACGTGACCAAGCAGGTCATCGACGGCATGGTCGACCGCGGTTTTGGTCGCATCGTCAATATCTCGTCGGTGAACGGGCAGAAGGGTCAGTTCGGCCAGACCAACTATTCCACTGCCAAGGCTGGCCTGCACGGCTTCACCATGGCGCTGGCGCAGGAAGTCGCGACCAAGGGCGTGACGGTGAATACCGTTTCGCCGGGCTATATCGCTACCGACATGGTCAAGTCGATCCGCCAGGACGTGCTGGACAAGATCGTCGGCACCATCCCGGTCAAGCGCCTGGGCGAGCCGTCGGAAATCGCGTCCATCTGTGCGTGGCTGTCGTCGGAGGAATCGGGCTTCTCGACGGGCGCCGACTTCTCGCTGAACGGCGGTTTGCATATGGGCTGATCGCGCTCTGCATACTGCGCGAACGCACCGTTTTTGCGGTGCAGCCAGCGCAGCGCACAAGGCGTTGTCAAACACGAATTGCGGGCCCTTCGGGGCCCGCAATTCCTTTGTGCGTGCGGGTTTTCCTTAAGCTACCCGGCTTTTCTTAGTGCTTTGTTGGGCATAGAATCAAGGCAGCAGCACGGCTGGCACCAATGTCGTGCAACGTGCGGCCTTCGCGGGGGCGAAGGCAACGAGCCACTGGCGGCTGAATTCGCGATGACCCGCGACGAATCCGCGACGAATCCGCGAGTGCGCACATAGAAACTTTTCACGATCTTCCCGATGGCCCGGCACTCCCGGTTTGCGCACTGCACCGCATGCGGTGCAGCAGCGCCCATCAGCGACGACAAGAGGACAGAGCACCGATGGCCACGAGCAAAAAAGGCGCAGAGCGACTGATCAAGAAATATCCCAATCGCAGGCTCTACGACACTCAGACCAGCACCTACATCACCCTGGCCGACGTGAAGCAGCTCGTCATGGAGTCAGAGGACTTCAAGGTCGTGGACGCCAAGTCCGGTGACGAGCTGACGCGCAGCATCCTGCTGCAGATCATCCTGGAAGAAGAAACCGGTGGCGTGCCGATGTTCTCCAGCGCCATGCTGTCGCAGATCATCCGCTTCTATGGCCACGCCATGCAGGGCATGATGGGGACCTACCTGGAAAAGAACATCCAGGCCTTCATCGACATCCAGAACAAGCTGGCCGAGAACTCCAAGGGCCTCTATTCCGGCGAGGCCTTCAGCCCCGACATGTGGTCCCAGTTCATGAACATGCAGGGACCGATGATGCAGGGCATGATGAGCAACTACATCGAGCAGAGCAAGAACCTGTTCGTGCAGATGCAGGAGCAGATGCAGAGCCAGGCGAAGAATATGTTCGGGACGTTCCCGTTCAATCAGCCCGAAAAGAAGTAGGAAGTACCGGCGGCGGGCAGCCCGGTTCGCTGCCTTGCCTCCTGGCGCTGTTCCGGATGTTCTGCGGGGCGGTGCCCAAACAGGTAAAATGCTCCCCTCCTGAACTGGCGGCTCATTTTGCGGATTCGCCTTGCAGCGCGATATCCCGATGTCTTCCAGCTTCCACCGTTCCGAAGTGACGCCGCTTGAATCCGGCGTATCCCTGCTGGCTCCGGCCTGACCCATGAGCCGGCTTTTCCTTGCCCCGATGGAGGGGCTCGCCGATTATGTGCTGCGCGATGTCCTGACCGGACTGGGCGGCTATGATGGGTGCGTCTCCGAGTTCGTCCGGGTGACGGGATCGCTGCTCCCCGGGCGTGTCTACGAACGCGACACCCCGGAAATCCTGCAGGGCGGATGCACCACGGCTGGCACGCCGATGGTGATCCAGCTGCTTGGTAGCGATCCCGCATGGATGGCGCGTAATGCGGCCCATGCCGCGACCATGTCTCCCCATGGTGTTGACCTGAACTTCGGTTGCCCGGCAAAAGTCGTCAACCGGCACGGTGGCGGTGCGATGCTGCTGGCGCATCCCGAGCAGCTGCATCGCATCGTTTCCGCGGTGCGCGAGGCGGTCCCGCCACATATCCGGGTGACTGCCAAGATGCGGCTTGGCGTCTCGGATACCGCATTGGCGCTTGATTGCGCCACGGCGCTGGCAGAGGGTGGGGCCGCGTCGCTGGTGGTGCATGCCCGGACGCGCGACCACGGCTACCGGCCGCCGGCGCACTGGGAATGGATCGCCCGCATCGCCGACACCATCGACATTCCGGTCATTGCCAACGGCGAAGTCTGGTCCGTGGCCGATTGGGAGCGTTGCCGCGCGGTCAGCGGTTGCGCCGATGTGATGATCGGGCGCGGCGCGGTATCGGACCCGTTCCTGGCCCTGCGTATCAGGGGGCTCATGGATAGCACGCCGTCCGACGAGGAGTGGCCGCTGGTGCAGCATCAGATTGCAGCGTATCTGCGGAAACTGCACGACCGGATCGACGCCGGCAACGAGCATGGCCGGGTGAAGTTGTGGCTGAGCTATCTCAAGCGGACCTGGCCCCAGGCCGCGGCGCTGCACGCGGCGATCCGCCGGATCCATGACTCGGCGCACATCGCGCAAGTGCTGCAAAGTTTTCCGGACGTCACGTCCGGACAAATCCCAGAATCAGGCGATGGTTCGGCCGCCAGGCCATGTCTGGTCTGAGACGCCGGGTAAACCTCGCGAACGGTTAAAATACAAGGTTCCGTACGGCGCCTTGCGGTCGTGTCCGGCCTCGGTCGAGATTACCCGATATACTGCGCCCCGCCTGTCCTCTATTCGCATTCCCCGTGAAAAATCCTTCAGAATCAATGACCCAGAAAGACCAAAGTCCGCGCGTGGGTTTCGTTTCGCTTGGCTGTCCCAAGGCTTTGGTCGACTCCGAGCAGATCATCACCCAACTGCGCGCCGAGGGTTACGCGATCAGTGGCACCTATGACGGCGCCGACCTGGTCGTGGTCAACACCTGCGGCTTTATCGACGAAGCCGTGCAGGAAAGCCTGGACGCCATCGGCGAGGCGCTGAACGAGAATGGCAAGGTCATCGTGACCGGCTGCCTGGGGGCCAAGAAGGATGCGGCGGGGCAAGACATTGTGTCGTCGGTCCATCCGAAGGTGCTGGCCGTGACCGGTCCGCATGCGCTGGGCGAGGTCATGCAGGCGGTGCACACGCACCTGCCCAAGCCGCATGACCCGTTCAAGGACCTGGTGCCGGCTGCAGGCATCAAGCTCACACCGAAGCACTACGCCTACCTGAAGATTTCTGAGGGCTGCAACCACCGCTGCTCGTTCTGCATCATCCCGTCGATGCGCGGCGATCTCGTGTCGCGCCCGGTGGCCGAGGTCATGCTGGAAGCCGAGAACCTGTTCAAGTCCGGCGTCAAGGAACTGCTGGTGATCTCGCAGGACACGAGCGCCTACGGCGTGGACGTGAAATACCGTACCGGCTTCTGGGATGGCCGCCCGCTCAAGACGCGGATGACCGAACTGGTGGCCGCACTGGGCGAGCTGGCGGCCAAGTACGGTGCCTGGGTGCGCCTGCACTACGTTTATCCGTACCCGCACGTCGACGAGATCATCCCGCTGATGAACGGTGGCCACGTGCTGCCGTACCTGGACGTGCCGCTGCAGCACGCCCATCCGGATGTGCTCAAGCGCATGAAGCGCCCGGCCAACGCCGAGAAAACCCTGGACCGCATCCGCGCCTGGCGCGAGGTGTGCCCGGACCTGACCATCCGCAGCACCTTTATCGCCGGCTTCCCGGGCGAGACCGAGGCCGAGTTCCAGACGCTGCTGGATTTCATCGCCGAGGCCGAACTGGACCGCGTGGGCTGCTTCGCCTATTCGCCGGTGGAGGGCGCGACCGCCAATGACCTGCCTGGCGCGCTGCCCGACGAAGTGCGCGAGGAACGCCGCGCCCGCTTTATGGAAGTCGCCGAGGAAGTCTCGGCACGCCGGCTGCAGCGCAAGGTCGGCCAGACCCTGCGCGTGCTGGTGGACGAAGTGAACCAGGAGGGCGGCATCGGCCGCTCTTCTGCCGACGCCCCGGAGATCGACGGCCTGGTCTATATCGCGCCGCCGGAGAAGGTATCGCAGCGCTATCGGGCCGGCGACTTCGTCCAGGTGACGATCACGGGCGCCGATGGACACGACCTGTGGGGTGAAGCCCAATAAAGCGGCGTTTACTGCTCATACCTTTAAGTAAAAGTACGTTCGTTCGATTTCCCCGCGATGCCGCTATACTGTGCACCGCAACATAACCTCATGGAGACGAGACATGACGCGTGAAGTCGTAGTGGTAAGTGGCGTACGTACGGCAATCGGGACGTTTGGAGGCAGCCTGAAGGACATGGCACCGGTCGATATGGGTGCGCTCGTGGTGCGTGAAGCGCTTTCGCGCGCCAAAGTGTCCGGCGATGACGTTGGCCACGTCGTGTTCGGCAATGTGATTCAGACCGAGCCGCGCGACATGTACCTGGGCCGTGTGGCGGCCGTCAACGGCGGCGTAACGACCAATGCGCCCGCGCTGACCGTGAACCGCCTGTGCGGCTCGGGCCTGCAGGCGATTGTCAGCGCCGCGCAGACCATCCTGCTCGGCGATGCCGACATTGCCATCGGTGGCGGTGCCGAAAGCATGAGCCGCGCGCCGTACCTGGCGCCTGCCGCCCGCTGGGGCTCGCGCATGGGTGATGCCACCATGGTCGACATGATGCTGGGCGCGCTGCACGACCCGTTCCATCGCATCCACATGGGTGTCACGGCGGAAAACGTGGCCAAGGAATACGACATCAGCCGCAGCCAGCAGGACGAGGCCGCGCTGGAGTCGCACCGCCGCGCCTCGGCCGCCATCAAGGCCGGCTATTTCAAGGACCAGATCGTTCCGGTGACGCTCAAGAGCCGCAAGGGCGAAGTGAGCTTCGACACGGACGAGCACGTGCGCCATGACGCCACCATCGACGACATGACCAAGCTCAAGCCGGTCTTCGTCAAGGAAAATGGCACGGTGACCGCGGGCAACGCCTCGGGCCTGAACGATGCCGCCGCCGCGGTGGTGCTGATGGAGCGTGCCGAGGCCGAGCGCCGCGGCCTGAAGCCGCTGGCCCGCCTGGTGTCCTACGGCCACGCCGGCGTGGATCCGAAGACCATGGGCATCGGCCCCGTGCCGGCCACGAAGATCGCGCTGGAGCGCGCCGGCCTGTCGGTGTCCGACCTGGACGTGATCGAAGCCAACGAAGCGTTTGCCGCGCAAGCCTGCGCGGTGACCAAGGCGCTGGGCCTGGACCCGGCCAAGGTCAATCCGAACGGCTCCGGCATTTCGCTCGGCCACCCGATCGGCGCCACCGGGGCACTGATCACGGTCAAGGCACTGTACGAGCTGCAGCGCGTGCAAGGCCGCTATGCGCTGGTGACGATGTGCATCGGCGGCGGCCAGGGTATTGCCGCGATCTTCGAGCGCGTCTGAGTCTTGCCGATGCCGCATCGCCCCATGTTTCAGCGCCTTTCGCTGGCCGGCCTGGCTGGCGCGCTGGCGCTTGCGGGGGCGGGGGCGGGGCTGGCGCGGGCCGCGGATGACAGGGTGTTGTCGAGCGGCCCGCAAGCCAGTGCAGGGGACCTGGGCCTGAGCCAGGCCATCCGCGAAGGCGAGGCGCGCCGTGGCGCGGCGCTTTCCGTCGGCGCAGCGATGGCACCGCTCGCGCCGCGCCCGGAATACGCCAGGCTGCCCGTCTACGTCGGCAAGGTCGGCGACAAGCCGGTGCGCCTGCGCATCGGTCCCAAGCCGGACGAGCGCGACAGCCTGCGCGGCGAATACACCACCAACGGCGTGCCCGGCGTGCGCCTGCTGGCTGGCGAGTGGGAGGACGGCAGCTTCCTGATGGAAGAGTCCGACGACGGCACGCGTGTCTCCGGCAACTGGGAAGGCACCATCGACGCGAGCGGCGCCGTGCGCGGCATCTGGACCGATGCCTTCAACCCGGCTGTTGTGCTTCCCTTCTTCATCCGCCCGTTCGGAAGCGTGCTGGTGATTCCCCCTTCTGAGACACCCGGTAGCGCAGTCACCTACGCGCCTGCGCCGCCCAAATCGACGGTCCACGGTCGCTGAGTCCGGCTTCCCGGTGGCGCTACCGGCATTTGCTGGTAAGCTCGAACGGTTGTCACGTCCGTTTCATGCCCACCGTGCAATGCGGTGCCGCATGTCAGCCATCAAGGAATCCGCCGTGTCCGATCCTACTTCCGACAAGCCCGCGTCGAGCCCTGCCTCCCATTTCATCCAGACTGTTGCGGTCCAGCCCGAACTGGATATCGCACCGGGGTTCGATTCGTTTTCTCCCGCCACGCACCGCGGTTCGACCGTGGTCTTCCAGAACCTGGCCGAGCTTCGCTCATACGGCGACCGCAGTACCACGTACTGGCGCTACGGCCTGCATGCCACGCCTACCAGCGAAGCTCTGTGCCAGCATCTGGCCTTGCTCGAAGGCGCCAGCCATACGCTGCTGCTGCCGTCCGGCCTGGCCGCGATCTCGCTGGTCTACTTCGCGCTGCTCAAGAGCGGCGATGACGTGCTGGTGCCGGACAACGTCTACGGTCCGAACCGCGATCACGGCGAATGGCTGGCCCGCGATTTCGGGGTGGCGGTGCGCTACTACGACCCGATGATCGGCAGCGGCATCGCCAGCCTGATCCGGCCCAATACGCGGCTGATCTGGATGGAGTCGCCGGGCTCGGTGACCATGGAGGTCCCGGACAGCCAGGCGATCGTCGCCGCGGCCAAGGCCCGCGGCGTGCTGACGGCCATCGACAATACGTGGTCAGCCGGCCTCTACTTCCGGCCGTTCGACATGGGGATCGATATCTCCGTGCAGGCTCTGACCAAGTACCAGTCCGGCGGCAGCGACGTCCTGATGGGCGCCGTGCTGACGCGGGACGACGACTTGCAAGCCCGTCTGAAGCGCACGCGCATGCTGATGGGCTGGGGCGTTTCCGCCGACGACTGCCATCTGGTACTGCGTTCGCTGCCGAGCCTGCCGGTGCGGCTGGCCGCGCACGACCGTGGCGCACGCGAGGTGGCCGAGTGGCTGCACCAGCGGCCTGAGGTCGTGCGCGTGCTGCATCCCGCGCTGCCGGACTGCCCGGGCCACGCCAATTGGCGGCGCGATTTCAGCGGTGCCAGCGGCCTGTTCGCGATCATCCTGCACGACAAGTACACGCGCGAGCAGGTTGATGCCTTCGTCGAAGCGCTGCGGCTGTTCGCGATCGGCTGGTCGTGGGGCGGCGCGCACAGCCTGGCCGTGCCTTACCACGTGCCGACCATGCGCCCCGCGGGAAGCTGGCCGCCGGCGGGGTGGCAGCATGCCGGTGAACTGGTGCGCCTCTATATCGGCCTTGAAGACACGCGTGACCTCATCGCGGACCTGCGCCAGGCGCTGGAGCAGCAACTCGGCGGCTGACCGGTGCCGACCGGCTAGCTCGCGCGCAATGCCACGTCGAGCCGGTCGACCACTTCGGCCCAGTCGGCATCGTCCGCGATCTCGTTGCGCAGCATGGCGGCCTGCGCTGGGGTCCAGAACGGCGCGTCGGCCAGTTCAACGTTGCCAGGCAGCTTCCCGTGCGTCTCGATGAACTCGGCAATGCTGGGCGGATCGCTCGGTAATCCCAACTGGGCGAACAGCTCGGAAAAACGATGAAAGGCGCTTTGCATGATGAGGGGGCTCCGCTTCCGGGTTTGTCACTCAAAGCTAGTGTAGGGCACGCGGGCGCCTGAATGGCGGCCAATGCGCACAAGAAAAAAACGGACGCCGCGGCGTCCGTTTTGCATGCTGTGCGAACCACATTAAAGCGATAGTTCGACGTCGCCCTCGCGCGCACCGTGTGTGGCACGCCGTGGGCGGCGCGCGGCCCAGACCGACTCTGCAGGACCGTTGTGCGCACGCCGCTGCGTCGCGCGTGCCATCGCCACAAATCCGGCCGCCAGCGCCAGCGCGCCGATATCGAAGCCGGCGATGATCCAGTGTCCGCTCGGTATCGAGCGCAGCAGGTGGTCGCCAGTCAGGATGGCGTTGGCGAGCGGGATGGTCAGCGCGGCAAGCGCTGCCGTATACAGCAACTCGATCGCCGCCCGTACGGGAGGGCGCAGCAGCGCCCATGCGCAGGCGGCAAGGAAGACCGGGAAGTATGCATAGCTGACTGAGCGGCCGGGCCAGAGCAGCGCCGCCGGAAAGCACAGGGCCACGCCGATGCAGCACCCGATGCAGACGCCCACCGTGGCTTGCGCGAGCAGCCGGTGCACACGCGGCTGCTCCGCCTGGCGGCTCTTGCGGCGCGATTCGATCCACAGCAGGTTGCCAGAGTAAAACAGGAACGCGCCCGCCAGCCCCGCCAGCACGTAGCCGATCCGTAGCGGCAGTTCGCCATAGGTGCCGAAATGGAGGGCGAACAGCGCGCTGTAGAGGCCATGGTTGCCATCTCGGCCGCCGGCGGTCTGGTTCGCGATCAGCGTGCCGGTATCGGCTTCGCCGGCGGCCGCATGGATGCCAACGGAGCCCAGGTTGCCCAGCGCGCGGGTGCTGCTGCCACGCACTTCCACGACGGCATTGGCGTCGCCGTAGCGCTGGTAGCGGAAGGACTCGGCGGTAAATCGCTCGTCCGCCGCTTCCCGTGCAATGCGGATCAGCTCTGACGCCGGCAGCGTGGGCGCTGGACGGCCGGCGGCCGTGACTTCAGGCACGGCGGTGGTCACTCGCGGGACCACGGGGAACAGCTTGCCGTCGAAAGTCAGTGTGTTGAAGACCATGAACAGGACCAGAGACAGGCAGAATAGCGCCCCGGTGATCGCAATCATCAGGTGAAACGGCAGGCTGAACAGGCCGATCACGTTGTGCGCATCCATCCAGAAGCGCTTGAGGTTGCGCCCCGGCCGCACGGCAAACAGGTCTTTCTTCAGCCGAGGCAGGTGCAGGAGCACGCCGGAAACCAGCGCCAGTCCGTACAGCACCGAAATCGCGCCCATGAAATAGATGCCGACTTCCGGAATGCCGAGCGAGTAGTGCAGGCTGTTCAGGAACGAAGACAACTCGCCGATCACCTGGTCGCGCGAGGTGTCCTGCTGCATGGCGCGGTCGCCGGCCAGGCGTTCGTCGGTGGTCATCTGCCACGCTCCCGCCTTGTCCTGCCAATACGCGCTGATATGCGGCTCGCCCGCTGCTGGCATGTAGACGTAGGCGCTGGCGGCGGCTTCAGGATAGAGCGCGACCAGCTTCTGCATGAAGTGGTCCACGGCGGCGGGATCGGCGGCTGTCTCTGCCTGCGTGTTGCCCTTGAGCCGGTCCGGAGACTGCCAGACGTGAAGTTCGTGGTGGAACACCGTCACGGCGCCGGCAAAGAAGGCGATGAACAGCGCCCAGCCAGCCATGAGGCCGACCCAGGTGTGAAGTGTCTGGTACAGCCGGAGTGTGGTGGGCTTCATGGGCGGACCTCAGGAAGCCGACAACGAGGCGAGGGCGGCCGAGGGTGCCACCTGCAGCAGGCGCAATCCCCACAGCAGCCCGAAGCACAGCAGGTTCGCGCCCCCCAGCCACAGCCATGCGGCGCGGCTGGAGCGGAACAGCAGGCTGCAGCAAAGGATGGCGACCCACAGCGGCAGGCATGTCACGACTGCAGCAACCACACCGCTTTCCCAGCCGCCGGGCAGCCCCAGGATGGCCAGCGTGCACAGCGCGACCGACAGCGGCAGCCCCAGTACGGTGCCGGCCAGCCATTTCGTGCCCATGCCGCTCATGCTCGCCCTTCGGCCGCCGGCCGCCTCGCGTTCATATACGCGCCGATAAAGGGCCAGAGGGACAGGCCCGTCGGAACGATCGCCAGGTTCGCGGCGACAGCTACGGGCCAGCCCTGGGCCTGACTCCACAGCCAGGTGCTCAGGACCGTCAACCCCAGCCCAAGCCAGCCACACAACCGGGGCACCTGCCGCCAGCCGCGGCCGTTCTGCGGTGAGGGCAGCAAGACCTGGTTGGGCGCCGCCAGGTAAAGGCAGGCGGCCGCGAGGAGTCCAAGCAGGACCGCGCAGGCTTCCATAGGCTGAATCGTAAAAGGAAAATGCAAGTATAAATGAGAATGATTAGTATTTGTGATGGCGAATTGCGCCAGGGCGGAGAGGGGCATCGACGCACGCCGGCGCGATAAAGCTGTGGCAGGGGAAGTAAAGCGGGAAGCGACTGGCGGTCCCGAAGGCGCCGCCAGTGCAGAGTGGATTCAGTGCGGGAACAGCGCCAGGAGGCCGTCCAGACCGACGTGATTGAAGGCAACGCTTGCCTGGGCGCGCACGATGGGCTTGGCGCGGAAAGCCACCGAGAGGCCGGCCACGGCCATCATCTTGAGGTCGTTGGAGCCGTCGCCCATGACGATGGCCTGGTCAGGCGTGGCGCCGATCTGCGCGCACACTTCCTGCACGGTGCGCGCCTTGACGTCGGCATTGACGATTTCGCCGACCACGTTGCCCGTGAGCTTGCCATCGACGATTTCCAGCGTGTTGGCGCGCGTCACGTCGAGCTTCAGGCGTGCCCTGAGCTTCTCGGTAAAGTGGACAAAGCCACCCGACACCAGCAGCGTGCGCAGGCCCAGCGCCTGGACGGTCTGCAGCATGCGCTCGGCGCCCGGCGACAGGCGCAGGCGCTCTTCGTAGACGCGGTCCAGTACGCTGGCGTCCAGCCCCTTGAGCAGGGCGACGCGGCGGCGCAGGCTTTCGTTGAAGTCGGTGATCTCGCCGCGCATGGCGGCTTCGGTGATGGCGGAAACCTCGGCCTTCAGCCCGCAGAAATCGGCGATCTCGTCGATGCACTCGATCGTGATCAGCGTGGAGTCCATGTCCATGGCCACCAGGCGGAAGTCCGACAGGCGGGGGCCGGCCTGCACGACGGCCCAGTCGATTGCGCGCGGACCGCAGTAGTCGTCCAGCGTGTCGCGCAGCGCCGGGGTAAGCGGGGCGCAATCTTCGGCAGCCGCCACGGTTTCGCTGCGCAGCACGGGCTCGGAGGCGCGCGCGAAGGCGCGGATGGCGGTCAGGTCGTCGGAAGCGAGCGGGCGGGTACTCTGGAGAATCAGGGGCATGACAGCAGCAGGCGGATCAGGGCGGCGCGCCGGAGGGCGGGACGGCAAAGGCGACATTGTAATCGCTGATCAGGTTCCCGCCCGCGGCCCGAAGAGAGCCGGCACTGTGCCATGGTCATGTAGGCTGCCATCGGGTTGGACAATGAGCGCACGCCATTCACAAGCGCCGGCTCGTCCACATAACAGTCGAGGGCTTCTTCAGCCCACCCGCAAGCTGTCAACGACCTTATGGAGGAATGCCTCGCACGCCGCCATCTGTTCCAGCGAGACAAACTCGTCCGGCTTGTGCGCCTGCTGGATATCGCCGGGCCCGCACACCACCGCCGGAATCCCCGCGCGCTGGAACAATCCCGCCTCGGTGCCGTAGGCCACCTTGCTGGTCTCGCGATCTCCGGTGAGCGCGCGCACGAGTTGCGTAATGGCTTCCTGCTCGGCCACATCCAGCGATGGCGCGGCGGCGATCTTGCTGATGACGAGGTCAGTGTCCGCGTGTTCGGCCCGCATCTTTGGCAGCAACACGTCGCTGGCGTACGACGCGATGCGCGCGAACAGCGCCTCGGGATCGACCCCGGGCAGGTTGCGGAACTCGAATACGAACTCGCACAGCGCGGGGATGGTATTGAGCGCGATGCCGCCCTGGATCGTGCCGGTCTGCGCGGTGGTGAAGGGAACGTCGAAGGCCTGGTCGTAAGGGCCATTGGCCTTGAATTCATCGGCGATGTCGCGGATGAAGCAGATCAGCCGTGCGGCGTACTCGATCGCATTGACGCCGCGCGGCGTGAGCGACGAGTGCGCGGCCTGGCCCCTGACGCAGCAGCGGTAGGCATTGATGCCCTTGTGCGCGACGATCACGCGCATGCTGGTGGGCTCGCCCACGATGCAGCCGGCCGGCCGCACGCCGCGCTCGCGCAATTCGGCGAGCAGGTAGGGCGCACCCATGCAGCCGATCTCTTCGTCGAACGACAGCGCGTAATGCACGGGCTGGCGCAGCTTCGCGTCGAGCAGCGTAGGCAGCAGCGCGAGACTGGTGCCGATGAAGCCCTTCATGTCGCAGGTGCCCCGGCCATAGAGCTTGCCGTCGCGCACCACGGGCTTGAACGGATCGGTGGACCAGTTCTGGCCGTCCACCGGCACCACGTCGGTGTGGCCGGACAGCACGATGCCGCCGTTGGTTTCGCCGCTGGCGGCGGGCACCGTGACAAACAGGTTGGCCTTGTCGCGCTGGGTGTTGTAGCTCAGGTGGGGCCGCAGTCCTTTCGCGAGGAAGTGGTCCCGCACGGATTCGATCAGTCCCAGGTTGGAATGGCGGCTGGTGGTGTCGTACGCCACCAGCCGCTGCGTCCATTCCAGCGCGCTGCCACGCGGCGCGATGGCTTCGGGGGCGGAAATCTTGCATTTGATATCGGCTTGCATGGGGCGGGGGCGGCGTGGACCGATGGGTGAAGTACCCGATGCTACACCCGCCGCGGCCGGCGGGCCAGACGCCCTGCAGCACCGACTATGCGAGCGCGCGCAGCGTCAGCTTGATGGTCTGCGCGCGGATGGCCACGTCTGGCATCTTGGCCTCGATGCGCAGCTTGTCCTGCCCGGCAAGCTTGATATGGCGGTTCTTCTGGACCAGCTCGATGATCCTGAGCGCGTCGATCGGCGGGTTCGGAACGAACTGCACGCTGATCGCCGCCTCACTCGCATCGATCTTGCGCACGCCCAGCGGCGCCGCGGCGATGCGCAGCCGGTGCGTTTCCACCAGCGCCTGTGCCTGCGGCGGCATGCGGCCGAAGCGGTCGATCAGCTCCTCCTGGATGTCGTCCACGCGGTCCGGGGCTTCGCAGTTGGCCAGGCGCTTGTACAGCGACAGGCGTTCATGCACGTCGGCGCAATAGTCGTTGGGCAACAGCGCGGGCGTGCCGAGGTTGATCTCGGTGGTCGCAGCGAGCGGCGCCATCAGGTCCGGCTCCTTGCCGGCCTTGAGCGCCTTGACGGCCGCGTTGAGCATGTCGGTGTAGAGCTGGAAGCCGATCTCGTGGATCTCGCCCGACTGCTTGTCGCCGAGCACTTCGCCGGCGCCGCGGATCTCCAGGTCATGCATGGCCAGGTAGAAGCCCGAACCCAGCTCCTCCATCTGCTGGATGGCCTCGAGCCGGCGCCCCGCCTGCTTGGTCAGGCCGTCCACGTCATGCACCAGCAGGTAGGCATAAGCCTGGTGGTGCGATCGCCCGACCCGTCCGCGCAGCTGGTGCAGCTGTGCCAGGCCAAATTTGTCGGCGCGGTGGATCAGGATGGTGTTGGCGGTCGGCACGTCGATGCCGGTCTCAATGATGGTGGTGCACAGCAGGATGTTGTCGCGCCGCGAAACGAAGTCGCGCATCACGCGCTCCAGCTCGCGCTCGTGCATTTGGCCGTGCGCTACCGCAATGCGCGCTTCCGGCACCAGTTCGGCCAGCCTGGCGCGCTTGTTCTCGATGGTCTCGACCTCGTTGTGCAGGAAGTAGACCTGCCCGCCGCGCTTGAGCTCGCGCAGGATGGCCTCGCGGATCACGCCGTCTTCCTCGCGCCGCACGAAGGTCTTGATGGCCAGCCGCTTCTGCGGAGCCGTGGCGATCACGGAAAAATCGCGCAGGCCCTCCAGCGCCATGCCCAGCGTGCGCGGGATCGGCGTGGCCGTCAGCGTCAGCACGTCGACCTCGGCGCGCAGCGTTTTCAGCGCTTCCTTCTGCCGCACGCCAAAGCGGTGTTCCTCGTCGATGATGACGAGCCCCAGCCGCTGGAACTTCACCTCGTCCGAGAGCAGCTTGTGCGTGCCGATCACGATATCGACCGCGCCCTCGTTGATCTGCTTTACCGCTGCGTCGATTTCCTTCTTGGTCTTGAAGCGCGACAGCTCGACGATGCGCACCGGCCATTCGGCAAAGCGGTCCGACAGCGTCTGGAAATGCTGTTCGGCCAGCAGCGTGGTCGGCGCCAGCATGGCCACCTGCTTGCCGCCGAGCACCGCCACGAAGGCGGCGCGCAGCGCGACCTCGGTCTTGCCGAAGCCCACGTCGCCGCACACCAGGCGGTCCATCGGCTTGCCCGAGGTCATGTCGGCGATCACGGCGGCAATGGCGGCGGCCTGGTCGGGCGTTTCCTCGAAGCCGAAACTCTCGGCGAAGGTCTCGTAGTCCTTGGGCGAGAGCGGGAAGGCAAAGCCCTCGCGGGCGGCGCGGCGCGCATACAGGTTCAGGAGTTCGGCGGCGGTGTCGCGGATCTGCTGCGCGGCCCGGCGCTTGGCCTTGTCCCACTGGCCCGAGCCCAGGTGGTGCAGCGGCGCGGTTTCCGGATCGGCGCCGGAGTAGCGCGAGATCACATGGAGCTGGTGCACCGGCACGTACAGCTTGCTGCTCTTGTCGTACTCCAGGTGCAGGAATTCCTCTTCCCCCTGGCCCAGGTCGAGCGACACCAGGCCGTGGTAGCGGCCGATACCGTGCTCGCTGTGCACCACCGGGTCACCGATCTTCAGCTCGGCCAGGTCACGCACCATCGAATCGACGGCGGTGGCCTGCTCCTGCTTGCGGCGTCCGGCACGGCGCGCGGTGCCGGCGTAGAGCTCGGCCTCCGTCACGAAGGCCAGCTTTGCATCCGGCAGCACGAAGCCGCTGTGCAGCGGCGCCACGGCAATGCTGAAATGCGATTCGCCGGCCAGGAAGGCGGCAAAGTCGTCCACTTGCTGCGGACGCAGGCCGCTTTCGGCGAAGAGCTGCAGCAGGGTCTCGCGGCGGCCGGCGGTGTCGGCGCACATCAGCACGCGCGTGGCCTTGTCGAGCAGCAGCGATTCGAGGTTCACGAGCGGGTCTTCCGCGCGCCGGTTCACCGAGACGTCGGGCACGCTCGCGGCGAAGGCGGGCTGGTCCGCGGCGGATTCTGCCTGCAGCACCAGCCGTGCGAGCGGCTTGGCTGCGATGAAGAACTGCTCCTCGGACAGGAACAGCTCGGACGGCGGCAGCAGCGGACGCTCGCGGTCATGCCGCATGAAGTCGTAGCGCGGCGTGGTGTCGGCCCAGAAGCGGCGGATCGCTTCGTCGACCTTGCCGACGAAGGCGAGCTGGGTCTCGGCCGGCAGGTAGTCGAACAGCGTCGCGCTGGACTCGAAGAACAGCGGCAGGTAGTACTCGATGCCCGCGGAAGGCACGCCGTTGCCGATGTCCTTGTAGATCGGCGACTTGGTCGGATCGCCTTCGAACACCTCGCGCCAGCGGCCGCGGAATGCGGTGCGCGCGGCTTCGTCGAGCGGGAATTCGCGCCCCGGCAGCAGGCGCACTTCCTTGACCGGGTACAGGCTGCGCTGGGTGTCCGGATCGAACGCGCGGATGGTCTCGATCTCGTCGCCGAAGAGGTCGATACGGTACGGCAGCGCCGAGCCCATCGGGTACAGGTCGATCAGGCCGCCGCGCACGCTGTACTCGCCCGGCCGCATCACTGCGCTGACGTGCTCGTAGCCGGCCAGCGTGAACTGCGCCTTCAGCGCGGCCTCGTCCAGCCGCTCGCCCTGCTTGAAGAAGAAGGTGTAGGCCGCCAGGAAGGACGGGGGCGCGAGACGGTAGAGCGCCGTCGAGGCCGGCACCAGCATGACGTCGCACTGGCCGCCCTGGATATCGTGCAAGGTCGCCAGCCGTTCGGAGACGAGGTCCTGGTGGGGCGAGAAGCTGTCGTAGGGCAGCGTTTCCCAGTCCGGCAGCAGGCGCACGCGCAGTTCCGGCGCGAACCACGGGATTTCATCGGCCAGGCGCTGGGCGTCGACCGCGTTGGCGCACACCACGGCCAGCATCGGCACGCGGCCGCGATGCTGGCGCGCGTAGGCGGCCATGGCCAGTGCGTCGGCGGAGCCGTGCAGGCTGGCCACATTGTGGCGCAGCCCGGGCTTGACCAGGGGCAGGGTGGCGAAGGGAAAGGCGGGAGCGGCGTCAGGCATCGGGGCAGCGGTCGGGAAGACGACAACGAACGGCAACGCCCCGCCGGCAGCGCGGGCGGGGGTATGGCGTGCGCCGCATGCCGTGGCGGCATGGCGGCAAACAAGGGCCGTATTATAGAATGCGCTCCGGTCCTGGCGCTGCCGCCGCCATGCCGTCCCCAACGCATTTCCACTTGATTCCGATCCTGTGCCAGACCGCCGCTTCGCCCTGATTCCCTGTGCCGGTACCGGCAGCCGCGCCGGTGGCCCCGTGCCCAAGCAATACCAGCCCATCGCCGGCCGGCCCATGATCTGGTACGCGCTGGCGGCGTTCTCGGCCTGTGACGCCATCAGCGCCACGGCGCTGGTGCTGGCGCCTGACGACATGCCGCTGGAGTCGCGCTTCGGCGCCGGCGTTTTTGCCGGCCTGCGCTTCGATACGGCCTTTGTCGGCGGCGATACGCGCCATGCCTCGGTCCTGGCAGGCCTGCATCACCTGGCGCAGCTTGGCGCCGTCGACACCGACTGGGTGCTGGTACACGACGCGGCCCGTCCGGGGCTGACGCCGGCGATGATCCATACGCTGGTGCGCTCGGTGGAAAGCGATGGCGACGATGATCCCGATGCCGCCATCGGCGGCATCCTGGCGGTGCCCGTGCCCGATACGCTCAAGCGCGCCGACGCCGGCACGCGCATCGGCACCACGGTGCCGCGCGACGGGCTCTGGCAGGCCCAGACGCCGCAGATGTTCCGGCTTGGCGTGCTGCGCCAGGCCCTGCAGGACGCGCTGGCCGCCGGCGCCGTGGTGACCGACGAGGCCAGCGCGATCGAACGGCTGGGCCTGCATCCGCGCCTGGTCAACGGTTCGCTGCGCAATTTCAAAGTGACCTATCCCGAAGATTTCGCGCTGGCGGAGGTGCTGCTAGGCACCGCGCCGGCGCGCTCGGCCGATTCAGGAGCCTGATCGATGATGCCATTTGATATCCGCGTGGGGCAGGGCTATGACGTCCACGCGCTCGTGCCCGGCCGCAAACTGATCCTGGGTGGCGTGCATATTCCGCATGACCGGGGATTGCTCGGGCACTCCGATGCCGATGCGCTGC
Source organism: Cupriavidus sp. C3SS-1 (assembly GCF_057073755.1). NCBI lineage: Bacteria > Pseudomonadati > Pseudomonadota > Betaproteobacteria > Burkholderiales > Burkholderiaceae > Cupriavidus > Cupriavidus sp. C3SS-1. Next base: position 1,433,907 of record NZ_CP172699.1, read on the forward strand.
TGCACGCCATAACCGACGCGCTGTTCGGCGCGGCTGGGCTCGGCGATATCGGGCGGCATTTCCCGGACACGGATGCGCAGTTCGCCGGCGCGGACAGCCGCGTGCTGCTGCGCGAAGCCGCGCGGCGTGTGCGCGAGGCCGGCTACGAGATCGGCAATGTCGATGCCTCGGTCATCGCGCAGCAGCCCAAGCTGGCACCGCATATCGCGGGCATGGTGGCGAACATTGCAGCGGATCTCGGCGTGCCGGCGGCGCGCTGCAACGTCAAGGCAAAGACCAACGAGAAGCTGGGTTTCGAAGGGCGCCAGGAAGGCATCGTGGCGCAGGCCGCGGTCCTGATCTGGCGCGGCGCGGCCACCGGCGCGCAGGACTGAGCGGGACCGGCGACCGCCGGCGTTGGCGGTCGCCGCTTATGCCTTGGCTGGCGCCGGTGCGTTCTCGGGCGTGATGCCGTAGCTGTAGTCGATCAGCCGGGCCATTGCGCCGGTGCGGGCACCGGCCTCGGTTCGCTTGGCGAATCCCATCTGCTGGCACAGGCGGTTGGCGGAGCCCATTTCCGGCATGGTTCTCACCAGCAGGGTGGGCGCGCCGATATCGCGTGCGCGCTGGATGCAGATCTGCATCAGCGTATGGCCCAGCCCCAGTCCCCGGGCCTGCGGGCTCACGGAAAGCAGCCGGGCCTCCGGCTGGGTCAGCGTGATGGTGCTGCCGTCCAGCGCCGGCAGCGTCGCGCCGGGATGGCAGAACAGCACGGCGCCCGCAATGCCGTGTTCGGTCTCGGCCACCCACCATTCCATGTCGGGGTGGCTGGCGGCAAGCACGGCCTGCATGCCGCGCTGGAAGGAGGCGCGGCAGTCCTCCATGATCTCGAGTTCGTACTGCGAATAGGCCTGCTGCGTGACCGCGGCAATATCGCCCCAGTCCTGTACGGTGGCCAGACGGTAGTGGAAGCGCGGGGAAGTCGGTGAAGGCAGGATGCTCATGGTGCGGGGGCGGATGCCTGAGTGCATTGTCCTGCCTCGATTGTAGGCCGTTCGCTGCACGAGTGGAGCGGTCAGGGCCGGCAGCGGTTGCACCGTGCAAACAGCCGGCCAACTCCCACTGGGAAGCGGCCGGCCGTTGTGGTAACGATGGCCGCCTTACTGGGCGGCGATCACGTTGGCCGCCGCGGCAATCACCGCGGCGATGCGGCCGACGTCGCGCAATTGCTGCGCGGTCATGCCTTGCTCGTTCTTGAGCAGCTGGTAGTGCGACTTCACGCAGAAATGGCACTTGCCGATGATCGAGGCGGCCAGCGCGTACATTTCGAAGCGGCGCTTGTCCACGCCGCCGTGGGTCGCGTACGCGTTCATGCGCAGGCCGGCCGGCTGGCTGGCCAGGTCCGGATCATCCGCCATTTCGATGTACGGATACCAGGTGTTGTTCATGCCCATCAGCGCGGCAGCGGTGAGCGCGCCATTGACTTCCTCGGCCGACAGCACGTTGGCGTTGCGGATCGCATCCACCAGCACCTTGCTCTGCGCGGCGAACGCGGCGGCCAGCGCCACGCCGACGGCGTCGTTGCCCTCCAGCGAAGAGCGTGCAATCGTGCCGTCGACGTTCAGGCGAATGTCCTTGGCGTAGTCGGGGATGAGATTCTTAATCGTGCTAAGGAATTCCATTTAATTCTCCTATCGATCGGGGCTCAAAAAACCCGCCTCTGCGGGTTTGGGGCGGAGGGGGGTGCCCCTCCGCGGGTCGCCGAGAATTACCGGCAACCTTGCAGCGATTACAGCGTTGCGCCGCCGACGGCACGGTTGCACGGGCACAGTTCGTCCGTTTGCAGACCGTCCAGGATACGCAGCACTTCGTCCGGGTTGCGGCCGACGTTCAGGTTGTTCACCGAAACGTGCTGGATCACGTTGTCCGGGTCGACGATGAAGGTCGCGCGCAGCGCCACGCCGGCGGCGTGGTCGCGCACGCCCAGCTGGTCGATCAGCGAACCGGTCACGTCGGCGAATTGCCACTGGTCCAGCTTGTTCAGGTCCTTGTGCTCGCGGCGCCATGCCAGCTTCACGAACTCGTTGTCGGTCGAGCCGCCCAGCACGATCGCGTCGCGGTCGGCAAAGTCGCCGTTCAGCTTGGCGAAGGCCACGATTTCGGTCGGGCACACGAACGTGAAGTCCTTCGGGTAGAAGTAGATGATCTTCCACTTGCCTTCGAACGACTTTTCGGTGATGTCTTCGAAAGCCGACTGGCCGTTTTCCTCATGGTTGTTGAAACCCGGCTTGACACCAACGACGTGGAAGGCTTCGAGCTTGTCACCAACGGTCTTCATAGACTTTCTCCTGATACGGTTGAAGAGGGAGTGTGCAAATGCGATGAACCTGCCACTGGCCGGGGCCTGAGTCTCGGTGCACCGCGACAAGGCGAGATTATGCGCCAGCCCGCACTGCAGGGCTAATTGAAAATCTCAAACAGCCCGATAGGCGCGCGGCATGGCAATCCTAATCGTCGCGCATGACAACTTGCGAAGCGGGAAGTATGCCACGGCCAGCCCATGCGGGCCGGCGTGGCAAGAAGCGGCACAGCGGTATCAGGCGGGGCGCAGGGCCGGCTGGCCGCGCTGGGCGCGGAAGATGATGAGGGTCGCAACCAGGCCGCAGGCGGCGGCGAACATCAGCCACAGGCCCGGTGCGGCCTTGTTGCCGGTGGCATGGATCAGGTACGTGGAAATGGCCGGCGTGAAGCCGCCGAACAGTGCCGTGGCCAGGCTGTAGGCGAGCGAGAAGCCCGCGGTGCGCACGGCCGGCGGCATGACTTCGGTCAGCGTGACAACCATTGCGCCGTTATAGCTGCCGTACAGGAAGGACAGCCACAGTTCCACCATCAGCAGGCGCGAGAACGAAGGTTCGGCCACCAGCCACGACACGGCAGGGTAGGCGGTCAGCAGCGTGGCGGCGGTAAAGAACACCAGCAGCGGCTTGCGCCCGATCCGGTCGGACACGGCGCCCATCAGCGGCAGCCAGATGAAGTTCGACAGGCCCACGCACATCGTGACGATGAGGTTGTCGACGTCGTCGAGCTTGAGCACCGTCTTGCCGAACGTGGGCGTGTAGGCGGTGATCATGTAGAACGACACCGTGGTCATCACGACCATCATGCAGCCGGCCACGATGATGCGCCAGTTCTCGGCCATGGAGCGGTAGATCTCGCGCATGCTCGGGCGATGCTTGCGGGTCTTGAATGCCTCGGTCTCTTCGAGCGAACGGCGGATCAGGAACAGGAACGGCACGATCAGGCAGCCAATCAGGAACGGCACGCGCCAGCCCCAGTCATCCATTTGCTGCGGCGCCAGCGTGGCGTGCAGGACCACGCCGAGCAGGCCGGCGAAGATCACCGCCACCTGCTGGCTGGCCGATTGCCAGCTCACGTAAAAGCCTTTGCGGCCCGGCTTGGCAATCTCCGACAGGTAGACCGAGACGCCGCCCAGTTCCACGCCGGCCGAGAAGCCCTGCAGCAGGCGCCCCGCGAGTACCAGCAATGGCGCAGCCACGCCGATCGAGGCATAGCCCGGCACGCAGGCGATCAGCAGCGTGCCCGCCGCCATCAGCGCCAGCGTGACGATCAGGCCCTTGCGGCGGCCGTGATGGTCGATGTAGGCGCCCAGCACGATGGCGCCCAGCGGGCGCATCAGGAAGCCGGCGCCGAAGGTCGCCAGCGACAGCATCAGCGAGGCGAACTCGTCGCCGCTGGGGAAGAATGTCCTGGCAATGGCGGCGGCATAAAAGCCGTACACCATGAAGTCGTACATTTCCAGGAAGTTGCCGCTGACCACGCGGAACACGGTCTTGAACCCGTGCTGCTGGCCGGAGGATTGGGAGGTCTCTGACATGGCTGTCTCTCTCGGACGACGCCGGTGGGTTCCGGCGCATGATTGTTCGGTGAGCCAGCCAGGCGTGGGGTAGGAGACAGCAGGCAATGCCATGGCTGGGGAGATGCGTTTGCATCGGCCCTGCTGACCGGCGCCAGTGTGCGCCGCGGCGCTGTCATTGACCTGTCAAATACCTTACGGATACCTATCAGCAGCTGTCGAAAACCTGTCAGCGGACAGGCGTATCGCTGCGGGTGTGCGGTGAGTGCCGCGTCATCAGGCGCGGCGGAAGCAGGCGCTGACGACCAGGCCGGTATCCGGCGCGGAGCGGTTGGACAGCACCAGCCTTCCGCCGTTGCGCTGCAGAATGCGGTTGACGATCGACATGCCAAGGCCTGCTCCCTTGGCTTCGCTGCGCGCGCTGTCCAGGCGGTAGAACGGCCGCGTCAGCAAGGAAAGCTGCGCCTCCGGCACGCCCTTGCCGTTGTCCGCCACGGTGAGCACGGCGTCCTTGTCGTCGAGCTTCGTCGTGATCTCGACTTCGGCGATGCCGGTTTCGTCGTCCTTGGCATAGCGGCGCGCGTTCTCGACCAGGTTGTCGAGGATGCGCTGGACCTCCATGCGATTGGCCACGGCCATGACCGGCTCGGTCGCGTGCACCGCCACGCGCACATCGTCATGCGCCGCATAGACGCCCACGGCATCGTTGACCAGCGCCGACAGGTCCACGGGCTCGACCATATCGAGGGGCGGCCGTGCGTAGTTCAGGAACTGGCCGATGATGGCGTCCATCTGCTCGATGTCGGTGATCATCGCGTCGCGCGTGGCGCTGTCCGCCGGCGACATCTCGGTTTCCAGGCGCAGGCGCGTGAGCGGCGTGCGCAGGTCGTGGGAGATGCCGGCCAGCATCACCGCGCGGTCGTCGTCGAGCTGGCGCAGGTCGCGCACCATCTGGTTGAAGCTATGGTTGGCCACAGCGACTTCACTGGCGCCATGCTCGGGCAAGTAGGGCGGGTCGCCACCCGCGCCGATATCGCGCGCGGCATTGGCCAGGCGCTTGAGCGGATAGTTGACGCGCGCGGTAATGAACGCGGCGCCGATGATCGACAGCAGCAGCGCGGCAATACTCCACCACAACCACTGGATGCCGGACACCCGTTCGAACCGTTCGGGGCTGATCGCCACCCAGTAGTCGTCGCCCTCGATCTCGAAGCTGACCCACACACCGGGAATGTCGTTGACGGTGGTGGCCAGCACCGTGTCCTCGCCCAGCCGGCTGCGGATCTCCTGCTGCACCAGCTGCGTCAGGAACGGGTTGGCGGTCGGCGCGGCGAAATCGTCATCCTTTTCGCGCGGATAGACCTTGATGCCTTCGTTCTGCACCAGGTCGAGCAGCAGGAACCGGCGCCGCGCCGGGTCCGAATAGAGCAGGGCCGCGCGCGTGAGCTTGACCACGCTGACAACCTGCATGGCGATCTGCTGCGCGCGCGGGGCGCGCTCGAACAGCCGGTAGCTCTGGAACCAGATGCCCAGCGAAATGGCCAGCAGGAGCGCGATCAGCATGAAGGTTCGCCAGAACAGCGAACCAAAGAAACGCGTGGCCGTACGGCCAATGACGGTCGGCACGATGGTGAGCGGCCGACTGTCTTACTTCACGCCATCTGGAATGAACACGTAGCCCAGGCCCCATACCGTCTGGATGAAGCGCGGGTTGCTCGGGTCGGGCTCGATCAGCTTGCGCAGGCGCGAGATCTGCACGTCCAGGCTGCGGTCGAACACTTCGTATTCGCGGCCGCGCGCCATTTCCATGAGCTTCTCGCGCGACAGCGGCTGGCGCGGATGGCGGGCAAACACCTTGAGCACGGAGAACTCGCCCGTGGTCAGGGTGATTTCCTCGTCGTTCTTGGTCAGCGTGCGGGTGGCCAGGTTCAGCACGAAATCGCCGAAGGCAAAGGTCTCGGGCGTTTCCGACGGCGCGCCAGGCACTTCGGCGGGCCCCTTGCGGCGCAGCACGGCGTGGATGCGCGCAATCAGTTCGCGCGGGTTGAACGGCTTCGGCAGGTAGTCGTCGGCGCCCATCTCCAGGCCGACGATGCGGTCTACATCCTCGCCCTTGGCGGTCAGCATGATGATCGGCGTCTGGTCGTTGGCGCCACGCAGCCGGCGGCAGATGGACAGGCCGTCTTCGCCGGGCATCATCAGGTCAAGCACCAGGAGGTCAAAGCGCTCGCGCAGCCAGAGCTTGTTCATGGCGGTGGCATTCTCCGCCACCAGTACCGTAAAACCCTGTTCGCCAAGATAGCGGCGCAGCAGATCGCGCAGGCGCGGGTCGTCGTCCACGACGAGAATCTTGTGGCTGGTATTTTCCATGGCGGTATCTTAGCGACTATCGCTTTCGCTCAAAATGGCTTAACAAAACGTTACATACTTTACCCTGTGGTATGGCAGCGTGCACGAACCATGCCATTACACTGCCATACCGTCTTTCGTGCCCTGCATCATTATCCGGTTGACGCGGGTATTGCCACCGGATTATCTGCGGCCAGCCGCAAATTGCATTGCGGCGTTTGCACGGACGGGGTACCGAATTTTCCGGCTTCGAGCAGTCAGACGGCTGCAAATCCCGAAGCCAAAAACGCCATTATCGATGAAAGTGAACCGTAACCGGCATGGGCTGACCTTGCACGGCGCCGTCGGCGCCTGTCTGGTGCTCGTCGGTACGGCGCTGTGGCTGTGCGCGGCGCCGCGGCCGGCCCACGCCCAGTCGGCCGGCATGGCCAATCTGCTGCAGGGCCATGAGCGCCCATCCACCCACGCCAGCGACCCGGGGGCAAGCCAGCGCGAGGCGCGCACCCGCGCCGAACGCCATCGCGCCGAGCAGCGCGAGGCCGAGCGCAGCAGCCACCAGGGCCGCTCCGGCTCCAGCCTGTCGCCGGACGAGCGCCGCAAGCTGCGCCAGAACCTCTACGATCTCGGCCGCGAAATGTACCGGGGCAGCTGACGCCGCCCGGCGCTTCGCGCGCTCAGTCCTGCGGCTGGAAGTGGCGCAGGAAATCCACGAACACCTCGGCGGCAAGCTGCGCATCTTCAGCGGTGATGGTTTCCAGCGGGTTGTGGCTGATGCCGCCGTTCCCGCAACGCACGAACAGCATGGCGACGTCGGTGATGCGCTGCATCATCATCGCATCATGGCCCGCGCCGGAGGGCAGCTCAAAGGCAGGCAGGCCGCGCTTGCGCAGCACTGCGCCGAACTGGTCCATCAGCCAGCGCGCGCACGGCGCGTTCTGCACCGGCCTGACCCGGTCCACGTGGGCGGACAAACCGCGCCGCGCGGCGATCTGCCGGATGCCGGCGACGATGTCGGCAATGGCGGCCTCGCGAATGCCATCCTCTCCCGCGCGGATGTCCATCGAGAAGGTACAGGCCGCCGGAATGACATTGCTCGAGCCGTCGGGTATCTGCAGCTGGCCGACCGTACCGACCAGTGTTGGCACCGCGCTGCACCGCGTTTCGACCAGCAGGATCATCTCGGCGGCGCCTGCGGCGGCGTCGCGGCGCATCCCCATCGGTGTCGTGCCGGCATGGCTGGCCTGTCCCTCGACCCGCACCTGGAAGCGGCTGCTGCCGGCGATCTGGGTCACGACGCCGAGCGCCAGGCCCTTGTCCAGCAGGACCGGCCCCTGTTCGATATGGACTTCCACAAAGCCGAGCAAGGCGGCCGAATCCACGGCGGCGGCCTGCAGTGCCGCGAGTTCGCCATGGCCCGGCAGGCCGGAGGCCGCGAGCGCTTCGCGCATCGTCACGCCGTCGGCGTCCGTCCTGGCCAGCAGCGCCGGATCGAAGCGCCCGGCGAGCACGCTGCTGGCCAGGAAACTCGTCTTGAAGCGCAGGCCTTCCTCTTCGGCGAAGCCGACGACGTCGAGATGGTAGGGCAGGCGGATGCCTGCCGCGTGGAGCGCGCCCACCACCGCGATCGGAAGCAGGATGCCCAGGCGCCCGTCATAGCGGCCGCCATTGCGCACGGTGTCGAAGTGCGAGCCGGTCATCAGCACGCGCGCGTCGCCGCCGGCAGCGGGGTCGGCGGCATACCGGCCGATCACGTTGCCGATGGCATCGATGCGCACCTGCATGCCGGCCGCTTCCATCCACTGCGCCAGCAGGGCCTGGGCGGATCGGTGGGCGGGTGTGAGGAATGCGCAGGCAAGCCCGCCCTCCAGGTCGGAGAATTGCGCGAGCGCTTCGGCGCGATCCAGGATGCTCTGTCCGAGCGGATGAAGGTTGTCGGTCATGGCTGGGGGTGCCATATGGCGCAAGGCCAGGGCAGATATTGGTGGCGGCCCCGCGTGCGGGCCGCCACATCGTTGATTTCAGCGGCCGGATTCAGCTATTGCGCAGCCATGTCTTCCAGGCGATCCACAGCTTGCGCAGCGGGGTCAGCGCGATGCGCTGGTTCAGCACCTGGAAGTCACTGCGTTCGATTTCGTCGAGCAGGGCGTGGTAGATGGCCCCCATCAGCAGGCCGGCGCGCTGGGCGCGGCGGTCCTGGCGCGGCAGCAGTTCCAGCGCTTCGCGGTACAGGGTGCGCGCGCGTCCGGCGTGGTACTGCATCAGCGCGACAAAGCGCTCGGAATGCTTGCCCTGCAAGATCTCGGAAGCTGGCACCTGGAATCGCTGCAGCGTATCCACGGGCAGGTAGATGCGGCCACGGCGCGCGTCCTCGCCGACGTCGCGCAGGATGTTGACCAGTTGCAGCGACAGCCCCAGCTTTTCGGCGAACACGAGCGTACGCGCCTCGGAGTATCCGAACAGCCGCGCGCTGAGCGTGCCGACCACGCCGGCTACGCAGTGGCAATAGCGGTTCAGGCCGGTCTCGTCGAGATAGCGCGTCTGGGCCAGGTCCATTTCCATGCCGTCCAGGACCTCGGACATCTCGGCATGCGGCAGGCCGGCGGCCTTGACGTGAGGCTGCAGCGCCTGCGTCACGGGGTGGGTCGGCTCGCCCTCGAAGAGACGGCGCAGTTCACCGCGCCACCAGTCGAGTTGCTGGTGGGCCAGTGCGGGGTCATGGGTGTCGTCGACCACATCGTCGACTTCGCGGCACCAGGCATACAGCGCCGTAATGGCGCGACGGCGTTCCGCGGGCAGGAACAGGAAACTGTAATAGAAGCTGGAGCCGCTCTGGGCGACCTTCTCTTGGCAATACTGATCGGGCGTCACGCCGGTCTCGGTCTGATGAGGTAGGGGAGGCGGGCGGGCCGGGCCTGATGCCAACGCCGCGGTCCGATGGGCGCCCGATGGCATGCGGCACGGGTGGTTGGTGTCCCCGCCTGCTGGCGTAGTTGGCGCCAGCGGAGCGCCGGATTGTAGCATTGCGTTATCACTAACCCGCTGGCTCCCTGGATGGGCAAGTCGCCGCTCGGGTGTACGCATGTCACGCTGTTCATCCGGTTGGAGGAAAGCTTCGGTAGCCATTCCGGCTGTTTCGTCGCAGGCCGTTTGACGCACCTGAGGGGGCTCGCTATATTGCTGACCGGCCAGTTATTTAACTGCCGGCCTTCATCCATCGCTTATAGTTTGTGTGCTATGGGGCGCTCAGGCCGGCTGCGCCAGCCTTTCCCACGTTGTCCGATTCGCTGCTTATCCATGCCAGTGCATTGCCAAATGCCGGAAGTTGCGGCCGTTCGTTCCCAGATTGTTCCTTGCTTCTCATTCAGGCCCCGGCTGGTCCGGCTGGGCGTTGTCGTCCTGGTCGGCGTGGCCTTCGCGCTGGCCGGCTGCGGCAAGAAGAGCGAGCCGGCGCCGGAAGTTCGGCCGGTGCGGTTGCAGCAACTGAGCCAGCACACGGGCAAGACCGCATTCGAGTTCTCGGGCGATGTCAGGCCACGCATCGAATCACGGCTGGGCTTCCGTGTGGGCGGCAAGATCGCGGCGCGGCTGGTCGACGTCGGCGCCATGGTGCGCAAGGGGCAGCCGCTGGCCCGGCTGGACCCGACCGACCTGTCGCTGGCCGAAGCCGGCTCGCGCGCCCAGTACGAGGCGGCCCGCACGGACCGCGACCTGGCCGCTTCCGACCTCAAGCGCTACAACGAACTCTTCGCCAAGGGCTTTATCAGCGCTGCCGAGCAGCATCGGCGCCAGGCCACCTTCGATGCCGCCGAATCCCGCGTCAAGCAGGCCTCGGCGGGATTGCGCAGCCAGGCCAACCAGACCGCCTATGCCGTACTGCTGGCCGATGCCGACGGCGTGGTGACCGCGGTGGACGCGGAGGTCGGCCAGGTCATCACCCCCGGTCAGCCGGTGATCCGCGTGGCACAGACCGCCGAAAAGGAAGTGGCCATCGGGCTCCCGGAAGACGAGGTCGAGCTGTTGCGAGGCACGACCGACGTGACGGTGCGCACATGGGCCGACCCCGGCCGCGCGCTGCCCGCACGCGTGCGCGAGATCGCCGCTGCCGCGGATCCCGTGACCCGCACCTACGCCACGCGCGTGTCGGTGCCCAACCCGCCGGCTGATCTCAAGCTCGGCATGACCGCTGTCGTGACCTTCGTGCGCACTGGCGCAGCGCCCGCAGTACGCGTGCCGCTGACCGCGCTGCTGCAGGAGCAAGGCCGCAACCAGGTCTGGATCTATGACCCGGCCGCCGGCACGGTCCGGCCGGTCCAGGTGACGCTGGGTGACCCGGTGGGCAACGAAATCGAAGTGCGCCAGGGCCTGGCCCCGGGGCAGACCATCGTCACGGCCGGCGTGCACTTGCTCAAGCCGGGGCAGAAGGTCAGGCCGATGCAGACCGTTGCGCCGGCCTCGGCGCCTGGGGCCGCTTCGGCGCCGCAGCAGGGTTGAGGCCGCGGCATGGATCATTCCCGCTTCAATCTGTCGCGCTGGGCCCTGGAACACCAGCCGCTGACGCGCTATTTGCTGGTGGTGCTGTTGCTGGCCGGCATGCTGGCATTTTTCCGCCTGGGCCAGGACGAAGACCCGCCGTTCACCTTCCGCGTGATGGTGGTGCAGGCGTTCTGGCCCGGCGCTACCGCCGAGCAGATCGCGGTGCAGGTCACCGACAAGATCGAGCGGCAATTGCAGGAAGTGCCGTACGCCGACAAGATCCGCAGTTTTTCCAAGCCGGGTGAGACCACGGTCATCTTCCAGCTCAAGGACACGTCTCCGGCCAAGGAGACGCCGCAGATCTGGTACACCGTGCGCAAGAAGATCGGCGACATCGCGCAAACGCTGCCGGCCGGCGTGCGCGGGCCGTACTTCAATGACGAGTTCGGCGACGTGTACGGCAGCATCTACGCGCTGTCGGCCGATGGCTTCAACTACAAGGAATTGCGCGAGTATGCCGACCTGGTGCGCCAGGAACTGCTGCGCGTGCCCGCCGTGGCCAAGGTGTCGCTGCTCGGCCTGCAGGACGAAAAGATCTACATCGAGTTCAACCAGGCACGGTTCGCCCAGCTCGGGCTCGACATCAATGCCATTGCCGACCAGATCACGCAGCAGAACAACCTGAACGGCAGCGGCGTGCTGGTCACGCCGACCGACAATCTGCAGGTGCGCGTGACGGGCCAGTTCGCCAGCGTGTCGGATCTCGAGAACCTGGTGCTGCGGGGACCGAACGGCATCGCCAATATCCGCCTGGGCGACATTGCGCATGTGTACCGCGGTTATGTCGATCCGCCGCAGAGCACCATGCGGTACAACGGCAAGAATGTCATCGGGCTCGGGATCTCGATGGCGAAGGGCGGCGACATCATCGAGCTGGGCAAGAACCTGCGCGGCGCGTTCGAACGCCTGCGCGGCCAGTTGCCGGTCGGCATCGAGATGGACCAGGTGCAGGACCAGCCGCAGGCCGTAAAGCGCTCGGTGGGCGAGTTCGTGCATGTGCTGATCGAGGCCGTGGTCATCGTGCTCGGCGTCAGCTTTGTCTCGCTGGGCCTGCATACGCGGCCGCTGCGGCTCGATGTGCGCCCCGGCCTGGTGGTGGCACTGACCATCCCGCTGGTGCTCGCGGTGACGTTCCTGTTCATGAACATCTTTGGCATCGGCCTGCACAAGATATCGCTGGGCGCGCTGATCGTGGCGCTGGGCTTGCTCGTCGATGACGCCATCATTGCCGTGGAGATGATGGTGCGCAAGCTGGAGGAGGGGCTGTCGAAGATGGAGGCCGCGACCTTCGCCTATACCTCCACGGCCATGCCGATGCTGACCGGGACGCTGATCACGGCTGCCGGGTTCCTGCCGGTCGGCCTGGCGAAATCCACGGTCGGCGAATACACCTTCGCCATCTTCGCCGTGACCGCTCTGGCCCTGGTGCTGTCATGGCTGGCGGCCGTCTATTTCACGCCTTACCTGGGCTACCTGCTGCTCAAGTCGCGGCCGGGAGGCGGCGAGCACCACGAGGTTTTCGATACGCCGTTCTACACGGGCTTCCGGCGCCTGGTGGACTGGTGCGTGACCTGGCGCAAGACCGTCATCGCGATCACCCTGGTGACGTTCGCGCTGGGCCTGTACGCATTCAAGTTCGTCGAGAAGCAGTTTTTCCCGGACTCGAGCCGGCCCGAGCTGATGGTCGAGCTGTGGATGCCGGAAGGCACCAGCTTTGCCCAGATGGAATCCGAAGCCAAGCGCTTCGAAGCCGCCATGCGCCAGGACCGCGACGTGCAGAGCCTGACCACCTTTGTCGGCAGCGGCACGCCGCGCTTCTACCTGCCGCTGGACCAGATCTTCCCGCAAAGCAACGTGGCGCAGGTGATCGTGATGCCGGTCAGCGCCGAAGCGCGCGACGCGCTGCGCCAGCGCGTGATCGCGGTGCTGAACAGCCAGTTCTCGCAGTTGCGCGGGCGTGTCAAGCTGCTGCCCAACGGGCCGCCGGTGGCGTACCCGGTGCAGTTCCGCGTGATTGGCCCCGACGCCGCCGGCGTGCGCCAGCTCGCCGACCAGGTCAAGGCGCTGATGCGCGCGAACCCCAACACGGTCGGCGTGAACGACAACTGGAATGAGAGCGTCAAGATGCTGCGCCTGGAGATCGACCAGGACAAGGCTCGTTCGCTGGGCGTGACCACCAGCTCGATCGCGCGCGTCATGCAGACGGTGCTGACCGGCATTCCGGTGGGTCAGTATCGCGACGGCGACAAGCTGATCGACATCATGATGCGCACGCCGCGCAACGAGCGCGACGCCATGTCCGACCTCGGCAATATCCAGGTGCCGACCAACACCGGCCGTGTCGTGCCGCTCACCCAGGTGGCGCGGCTGTCGCTGCGCTCCGAGCCGGGCGTGATCTGGCGCGAGAATCGCGACTTCGGCGTGACCGTGCAGGCGGATGTGGTGGACGGCATCCAGGGGCCCACCGTGACCGCGCAGATCGATCCGCTGCTCAACAAGCTGCGCGATCAGCTGCCGCCGGGCTATCGCATTACGGTGGCCGGTGCCGAGGAAGAGAGCGGCAAGGCGGGTGCATCGATCGCGGCGCAGTTGCCGCTGTGCATCTTCCTGATCTTCACGCTGCTCATGCTCCAGTTGCACAGCTTCTCGCGCACGCTGATGGTGTTCCTGACTGGCCCGCTCGGGCTGATCGGGGCCGCCGCCACGCTGCTGTTGCTGCGTGCGCCGATGGGCTTCGTTGCGCAGTTGGGCATCACGGCGCTGCTGGGCATGATCATCCGCAACTCGGTGATCCTGGTGGACCAGATCGAACAGGACGTCAAGGCCGGCGTGCCGGCGTGGAACGCCATTGTGGAAGCGGCGGTGCGGCGCTGCCGTCCGATCATCCTGACCGCCGCAGCTGCCGTGCTGGCCATGATCCCGCTGTCGCGCTCGCTGTTCTGGGGACCGATGGCCGTGGCCATCATGGGCGGACTGATCATCGCCACAGTCCTGACGCTGCTGTTCCTGCCGGCGTTGTATGCGGCATGGTTCCGGGTTGCGAAGCCGGAGGCGGGGGCGGGGGCGGTGACGGCTTGAGGCCGACTAATTGCAGAGCGTCCCCGGAACCGGCTTGCCCGAATTCGTCATGCCCTGGCAGGCATCGCCAATGATCAGCGTCGTGTCGCCGGCACTGCCCGGGGCCAGCTTCAGCTTGCCGGCAACCGTGCAGCAGCCACGCGGCGCAGGCACAGACATTGGTGCCGGCGCTGGCGCTGCGACCTGTGCTGCAACGGGAGCTGCAACGGGGGCTGCAACGGGCGCTGCAACTGGCGGAGCAACTGGAGCCGCCACGGGAGCCGGCGTTGCCGGTGCGGTGGTCCTTGGGGATGGAGTGGCCTTGGGCGCGGTGGCGTCCGCCTGCTCGTCCGCATCAGGGGACACGCATTGGCCCTGCTGGCAAATCCGTTCCCCTTTGCATTGCATGTCGTACTGACAACCAGCAGCCCTGGCCGTCGATGACCATGCAAGCGCCATCGAGGCTGCCAACAGCAAGGCACGTAATTTCATATCCCCTCCGTGCGGGGCGGAAGCGCTCCGCAAATCGCGCTGCTCTCTGCAAGCATGCGTTGCGCGTCCCACGACTTCAGCATAGATGGCGGACCACCATCGCGAAAGGCGACGCACATGAGGGCTTGCACTATGTCATCGGGGCGGGGGTGGATTCCCCCCGGCGCTTGCGCTACAATCCGCTGCTTCGTTGCACAGCCGGCGCGCAAGCGCGGCAAGCGGGCGATGCGAGAAGGCGGGCAGTTCCAGCCGCCTTTTTTGCTTTCGCGCGCCATGGCTGCAACGTGCATCGTGGCCACCGTCCGGCGGCCGCAAGGACCGCGAGGGTGGCGAAATTGGTAGACGCACCAGGTTTAGGTCCTGACGCCAGCAATGGTGTAGGGGTTCGAGTCCCCTCCCTCGCACCAATCCCTTCTTTTCAAGTGGCGAAAGGCTGACTTCCCGGCCTGCCGCGGCACACGGCCGCCTTTCCCGGCACCTCGGCTTAGAATGATCCTGCTCCGCCCGCCCGCGTCACGCGAAAGGATCTTGCCATGTGCTATTCCTCCCAGATTCAGGCCGAGTTCCGCAGGTTCGAGCGCGAATACGGCGCGTCGATCAGCATGGAGCGCTTCGTGGAACTGTTCTGGCAGCAGCGCCGCAGCGGCGGCTGGCAGCGAATCCCCAAGGCGCTGCGCATGGCGTTTGCCGAGGCAGGCACGGACGCTTCGCTTGTCGAGGGCGGCGACCGGGAGCAGGCCAACCGGTTCGAGTCGGAGATCTTCCAGCAGCGCACGCGTCTTGCGGAGGCGGAGCGTGCGCTGGCCGCGCGCCCGACCAAGAAGGCCGAGACTGACCGGCGCATTTCGACGGACAAGATCACCCGGGCCCAGCAGAACCTTGCGGACCTGCAACGGCCGGCGCTGACCGAGCAGGATTACCGCCTCTTTCCGGGCTACTACGCCCCCGTGATCATCGTGCAGGGCGATCATCGGGTGGTGGTGCCGATGCGCTACCAATGCCGCCTGCCTGGCTGGACGGAAGCCGACGAACGCAAGCGGCCCGGCACCTACAATGCGCGCCGCGACAACCTTGAGCGCGTCTGGCGCCCGTTGTTCGGGCATCGCCACGGCGTGGCGGTGATGACCGCGTTCTACGAGCACGTGCCGCGTCACAAGGCGGAACGTCGCGCGCTGCGGCCGGGCGAGGCTGAGGAGAGCGTCATCCTGGCATTCCATCCGCGCCCGCCGCAGGACATGCTGGTGGCGTGCCTGTGGTCGGTGAGTCCTGGCGAGGAGGCTGGGCAGGACCTGTACTCGTTCGCCGCCATTACCGACGAGCCGCCGCCGGAAGTGGCCGCCGCCGGACACGACCGCTGCATCATTCCTATCCGTCCCGAGCATCTCGACGCGTGGCTTGACCCCGATGCCTCGGACCTGGCTGCGATGCATGCCATCCTGGACGATCGCCAACCGCTATTCTTCGACTGCAAGCTGGCCGCCTAGCGTGCTGGCATCCAGCGATGCGCGGCAAGCCAGGCGAGCCGTTAGCATGCGGAATCATCGAGATCACTACGCCACCCCATGAGTCCCAACCCCGCTTTCCGGCTGTCGCCGCGCATCTGGCGCCTGCTGTTCTGGCTGTGTGTGATCGCCGTGCTGGTGCTGGCGCTGATGCCGCCCACGCAGCCGATGCCGACTACGGGCTGGGACAAGGCCAACCACGTGCTGGCCTTCGTGGTGCTCGGTGGGCTAGGCCGGCGGGCTTATGGGCGCCAGCGTACGGCGGTGCTGCTGGCGCTGGTGGGATATGGCGTCCTGATCGAATTGCTCCAGGGCATGACGACGTACCGCGACGCGGATCCGGCGGACGTGCTGGCTGATTCGATCGGTCTGCTGGCTGCTCTGGCGCTGGATTGGCTTCTCGCCTGGGCTGGTCGGTTGCGTACCGGCGCTTCCCGCGGTTAGCCTTCTTCCGCTTCGAGCACGAAGCTGGCGCCACTGTCCTGCCCGAGCAGTTCCTTGAGCACCGGCATGGCTTCCTGCAACGATTCCTTGAGCCGCCATGGCGGGTTGACGATGAACATGCCGCTGCCATGCAGGCCAAGTCCGCCGGCCACGGGATGCTTGACGGTCAGGCTGACGTGGAGCCAGCTCTTGAGCGGCAGGTTCTTCAACTGCACCGGAAGCTGGATCGATTCGCGGCGCTGGACCTGCGGGTACCAGACGGCGTAGACGCCGGTTGCGAAGCGTTGCAGCCCGTCGCGGACGGTCTGCAACGTGCGCGCGTAGTCCTGCTTGTCTTCATAGGACGGGTCGATCAGGACCAGCGCGCGCCGCGGGGGCGGCGGCAGGATCGCGTTGATGCCGCCAAAGCCGTCACCGTCGTAGAGCATGACCTTGCGGCCGGCGCCGCGGAAGTTGTCGCGCAGCACCTGGATCTCCGTGCTGTGCAGTTCGAACAGGCGCAGGCGGTCCTGGTCGCGCAGCATCTGCCAGGCAAGCCAGGGCGACCCTGGATAGTGACGAAGGTTTCCGTCCGGATTCAGTGCGCGCACCTGGTCCAGATACGCGTCCAGCATGGGCGGCAGCGAGGTGCCGCCGGCGGCGGCGCGCCACAGCGGCGCGATGCCGGTTTCGAACTCGGACTTCTTCTGCGCGTAGGCATGATCCAGCGCATACAGGCCGGCGCCCGCGTGGGTGTCGATGTACCAGAACGACTTGTCTTTCTGCGTCAGGTGCTCGAGCAACTGCACCACGACGGCGTGCTTGAGGACATCGGCATGGTTGCCGGCATGGAAGGCGTGACGATAGGACAGCATGGCGGATCAGCGCGGGGCGGCGGCCGGGACGGCCGTGCCGGATTCAGGACGGGGCGCTATGCTACCATCCGCCGCGAGTCGCCCCCTGGCTCTTTTCCTGCTTCTGTCCTGTCTATGCCGCGTGCACTCGAGCCCGCCGAGCCTGTCCTGTCTGCCGAAGGCACCCCTTGTTCCCCGCGTTACGACGACGTCTGCCACAGTGCGGAAGGCGGCCTCGCGCACGCGCATCACGTTTTCCTTGCCGGCAACGCGCTGCCACGGGCGTGGGCCGGGCGGGAGCAATTCGTCATCATCGAGACCGGCTTCGGCCAAGGGCTGAACTTCCTGGCAACGTGGCGGGCCTGGCGCCAGGATCGCCGGCGCTGCGCCCGCCTGCATTTCGTTTCAATCGAGAAGCATCCGCTTACGCGCCACGGGCTGGCGCAACTGCACGCCGGGCTGGATGAACTGCGGCCGCTCTCCGGCCAGCTTCAGGCTGCGTGGCCCGATGCGCTGCCCGGTCTGCACCGGCTTGCTTTCGAGGATGGCGGCGTGATCCTGACGCTGGCGCTTGGCGATCTCGAGACTCTGCTGCCCAAGCTGGTGGCCGGCGCCGATGCGTTCTATCTGGACGGTTATGCCCCGGCACGCAATGCGGATACGTGGTCGCCCAAGGTGTTCCGCGGACTGGCGCGCCTGGCGCGGCCGGGTGCCACGCTTGCGGCGCATGCGGCGGGCGGCTCCGTGCATCGGGGGCTTCAGGAAGTCGGGTTCGACGCGCGCCTGGCGCCGGGATCCGGGGACAAGCCGGACATGACCGTTGCCACGTTCCGTCCGGCATGGAAAGTCAGGCGGCATGCGCCGGCAGCTGCCGCAGACTGGAACGACCGGCATGCCATCGTGATCGGCGCGGGGCTGGCCGGCTGCGCCATGGCGGAGCGGCTGGCTTCGCGCGGCTGGCGGGTGACGCTGCTGGACGCCCACGACGGCCCGGCCAGGCAGACATCGTCCCATCGCGCTGCCGCCATGCACGCGCACATATCGGCCGACGACAGCCTGTTGTCCCGCTTGTCGCGCGCGGGCAACCAGTACGCGTTGCGTGCCTGGGCGGCGCTCGCTGCTGCCGGCCATCCGGTCGGCTGGCATGGGTGCGGGGTGCTCCAGATCGGCGAGAACGAAGCGGAAGCCGAAGCGCAGCGTGCAGCGCTTAAAGCACTCGGTTTGCCCGAGTCCTTCGTACGCTGGATGACGCCTGAGGAAGCGGCGGCGCATCACCGCGCCGGCGTGGCGCGCGGCGGACTCTGGTTCGCCCAGGGCGGCTGGGTCGCGCCGCCGGATATCTGCAACGCGCAACTGCGCCGCGCGGGCGATGCCGTCCATGCGAGGTTCGGCGTGCGCGTGGATCGCGTCCGCAGGCAAGACCGGGCGTGGGAGGCCGTCGGGCACGATGGCGCAATCCTGGCATCGGCCCCCGTCATGGTCCTGGCTAATGCCCACGAAGCACCACGGCTGGTCCCGATGCGGCACCAGGTGGTGCGTCGTGTTCGGGGGCAGCTCACGACGCTATCGCAGGAGCAGGTTGGCGCCCTCGGGCAATGGCCCGACTGCGTGGTGACTGGGGCAGGGTACCTGTTGCCGGTGGCAGAAGATGGCCGTGGCCGGGTCGGTTCCAGCTATGAGGCGGATGAAGGGCCACTGGTCGCGCGGGCGCACGTCCACGCAGAAAATCTGGATCGGCTGGCCGGACTGCTGCCCGCGACCTCCGAGGAAATCGGACGGCTGGACGCCAGCGGGATGGAGGGGTATGTCGGCGTGCGTACCGTTTCGCACAACCGGCTGCCTTTGATTGGTCCGATGCCGGATGAGGCAGCGGCAGCAGCGTCGGCCTCGGCATTGCGCGGAGGGCACTTGCGCGATATTCCACGCCTGCCTGGGCTTTACGCTGCACTTGCATATGGCTCGCGCGGCCTCACATGGGCCGCATTGGGTGCGGAACTCCTGATCAGCCAGATCGAGGGTGAGCCCCTTCCGCTGGAAGCCGACCTGGCCGACGCCGTGGATCCCGCGCGCTTGCTCCTTCGCGCGTTGCGCCACGGGCTGGTCATCGATGCGGAACAGCATTCTGGCGGTACCTCAGGGTAAAAACTGCCGGAACCGGACGGAAACCGTGCGATAATGCTCGTTTTCCGTTCGCGCGGAGCTTGCTATTCGCGGGCACGCGCCAGTGCCGGACTGGCCGGCGCGCAGGCGATTGCGCTACGAACACAACTACATTTCTGGATTGGATCACGACCATGTCGAACGTCATTGAAAACCTCGGCAAGCTGGACCGCAAGGTGACCCTGGCCATTCCCAAGGCCGAAGTCGAAAAGGAAAAGCAGGAGCGCCTGGTTCGCCTGTCAAAGACGGTGAAGATGTCGGGCTTCCGTCCGGGCAAAGTGCCGATGAAGATGGTCGAGAAGCAATACGGCCAGCAAGTCGAGTTCGAAGTCCGCTTCGACAAGGCTGCCCGCAAGTTCTTCGACATCACGAAGGAGCAGGACGTCAAGGTTGCCGGTCAGCCGAAGTTCGAGATCAAGACCGATGGCGTGGGCGCGGACGAAGTCGCGTTCGACGCAACCTTCGAGGTGTACCCGGAAGTCAAGCTGGGTGACCTGACGGGCGCGGAAGTGACCCGCACCAAGACCGAAATCAGCGACGCCGAAATCGACAAGACCATCGACATCCTGCGCAAGCAGCGCGTGCACTACCACGTGCGCGGCGAAGCCGGCGAGCACGGCGACGGTGGCGGCGACGTGACGGCGCAGAACGGCGACCGTGTGACCCTGGACTTCGTCGGCAAGATCGAAGACGTGGAATTCCCCGGCGGCAAGGCCGAAGACTTCCCGTTCGTGCTCGGTGAAGGCCGCATGCTGCCCGAGTTCGAGGCCGCCACGCTGGGCCTGAAGGTCGGCGAAAGCAAAAGCTTCCCGCTGTCGTTCCCGGCCGATTATCACGGCAAGGACGTGGCCGGCAAGACCGCCGAGTTCACCGTCACGCTGAAGAAGATCGAGTGGGCCCACCTGCCGGAAGTGAACGATGCGTTCGCCAAGTCGCTGGGCATCGCCGACGGCAGCGTCGAGAAGATGCGTGCCGACATCCGCGAAAACCTCGAGCGCGAAGTGAAGCGCCGCACGCATGCCATGCTGAAGGACCAGGTCATGGATGCGCTGCTGAAGGTGAGCGAGCTGGACGTGCCCAAGGCCCTGATCGAGCAAGACCAGGAGCGCCTGGTGGAAATGGCCCGCCGTGACCTCGAGCAGCGTGGCATGCCGAACGCCAAGGACATGCCGATTCCGGCCGAGATGTTCGCGCAGCAAGCGGAGCGCCGCGTCAAGCTGGGCCTGATCCTGGCCGAGATCGTCAAGGCCCACGGCCTGGAAGCCAAGGCTGACCAGATCAAGGCCGAGATCGAAGACTTCGCCAAGAGCTACGAAGACCCGAAGGAAGTCATGCGCTGGTACTACGGCGACCAGCAGCGCCTGGCCGAGATGGAAGCCTACGTGCTCGAAAACAACGTGGTAAATTTCGTGTGCGACAAGGCCAAGGTCACCGACAAGTCGGTGTCCTTCGAGGAACTGACCGCCGAAGGCAACGGACAGCAGCAAGCCTGAGGTCAGGCGTGATTCGCAGCCCCCGTGCCATGGTGCGGGGATGTGAAGCCCGACATTCCTTGCCATCCAACGATACCCTGGAGAACTTGCATGACCCGCAATGATTTGCTGGACCGTCTCGCCACCACGCAGGCTTCGGCGCTGGAAACCCAGGGTCTGGGGCTGGTGCCGATGGTCGTCGAGCAGTCCGGCCGGGGCGAGCGTGCCTACGACATCTACTCGCGCCTGCTGAAGGAGCGCGTGGTGTTCCTGGTTGGCGAGGTCAATGACCAGACCGCCAACCTGGTGGTGGCGCAGTTGCTGTTCCTGGAAAGCGAGAACCCGGACAAGGATATTTCGCTGTACATCAACTCGCCGGGGGGGTCGGTCTCGGCTGGTCTGGCGATCTACGACACCATGCAGTTCGTCAAGCCCGACGTGCAGACGCTGTGCATGGGCATGGCGGCGAGCATGGGCGCGTTCCTGCTGGCGGCCGGTGCCAAGGGCAAGCGCTCCGCGCTGCCGAACTCGCGGATCATGATCCACCAGCCGTTGGGCGGCGCGCGTGGTCAGGCTTCCGATATCGAGATCCAGGCACGCGAGATCCTGTACCTGCGCGAGCGCCTGAACAGCATCCTGTCCGAAGTGACCGGCCAGCCGGTTGAGAAGATTGCGCGCGATACCGATCGCGACAACTTCATGAGCGGCGACCAGGCTGTGGACTACGGCCTGATCGACAAGGTCATTGCCCGCCGCGGCTGATGCTGCGCGCTGCTGCGGCAAGGTGGTACGCGGCGGCACGTTGGCTGGCCGAAACGGCACAGGCTACAACGGAACGAGGCCTTGTGCCTCGTTTTTTGCGTTTGCCCCACATGCCGGGGTAACCCCTGCCGGCTGGGCAAATTGTTTTGGCGTATGATGCGTCAGAAGCGTACGCCTGCGGCGCCCCCCGTGTCGCAGTGCGCGCACTGCTAAGTGACTGATTCCTATGGCGGAAAAAAAAGGTTCATCCAGCGAAAAGCTTCTCTACTGCTCCTTCTGCGGCAAGAGCCAGCATGAGGTGAAGAAGCTGATCGCCGGCCCGTCGGTGTTCATCTGCGACGAATGCATCGACCTGTGCAACGAAATCATCCGAGACGAAGCCACCGCGACCGAAAAGGATGCGACCGCGGCCACGCGCTCGGACCTGCCGACGCCACATGAGATCCGGGTAAGCCTGGACCAGTATGTGATCGGCCAGGAACAGGCCAAGAAGATCCTGGCCGTGGCGGTGTACAACCACTACAAGCGCCTGAAGCATCTCGGCAAGAAGGACGATGTCGAACTGTCCAAGAGCAACATCCTGCTTATCGGTCCGACCGGCTCCGGCAAGACGCTGCTCGCCCAGACGCTGGCCCGACTGCTGAACGTGCCGTTCGTGATTGCGGACGCCACCACGCTGACGGAAGCCGGCTATGTCGGCGAAGACGTCGAGAACATCATCCAGAAGCTGCTGCAGAACTGCAATTACGAGGTCGAGAAGGCGCAGCGCGGGATCGTCTACATCGACGAAATCGACAAGATCTCGCGCAAGTCGGACAACCCGTCCATCACGCGCGACGTGTCGGGCGAGGGTGTCCAGCAGGCGCTGCTCAAGCTGATCGAAGGCACGATGGCATCGGTGCCGCCGCAGGGTGGCCGCAAGCATCCGAACCAGGACTTCCTGCAAGTCGACACCACGAACATTCTGTTCATCTGCGGTGGCGCATTCGACGGCCTGGAGAAGGTCATCATGCAGCGCTCGGACAAGACTGGCATCGGTTTTGCGGCCCAAGTCCAGAGCAAGGAAGAGCGCGATGTCAGCGAAGTGCTGCCGCAGACCGAGCCGGAAGACCTGATCAAGTTCGGCCTGATTCCGGAACTGATCGGCCGCCTGCCGGTGGTTGCCACGCTGGCCAAGCTGGATGAGGCCGCGCTGCTGCAGATCCTGGTCGAGCCCAAGAATGCGCTGGTCAAGCAATACCAGAAGTTGCTGGCGATGGAGGGTGTGGAGCTGGAAATCCGCCCCGGGGCGCTTTCCGCGATTGCGCGCAAGGCAATTCGCCGCAAGACGGGTGCGCGTGGCCTGCGATCGATCCTGGAGCAGTCGCTGATGGATGTCATGTACGACCTGCCCAACTACAAGGGCGTGCAGAAAGTGGTCATCGACGAGAGCACCATCAACGGAGATGCACCTCCGCTGCTGATGTACGAGGAACAGCAGCCGAAGGTGTCAGGCTCCAACTGACGCGAGCGCTGTCCGGGGTGAAGTGGTCAGGAGCCCACGACAGCCAGCCAGCAAGGCCGTTCGCGTAGAAGCGAGCGGCTTTTTTTGTTTATTTCAACCGACGAAGAGGAGGAAACGCGGGTATGCTGTTCCAGATGGGCCTGCAAGTGCAGGATGCGGCATCAGCCTGTCAATCCGAATCGGTTTCGTCAGCGGTATCTTGTAATCGATTTGGGCGGCCCAATTTACGCCTTAAATGACTGACTTGGGGAAAATGATGTCCGGAACACAACTCCTCCCGGCCGAGCCGATTCGCCTCCCATTGTTGCCGCTGCGCGACGTGGTGGTGTTTCCGCACATGGTGATCCCGTTGTTCGTGGGACGCCCGAAGTCCATCAAGGCGCTTGAGACTGCGATGGAGTCGGGCAAGAGCATCATGCTCGTGGCGCAGAAGACTGCTGCCAAGGACGAACCGACCGCCGACGACCTGTATGAGGTCGGCTGCATCGCCAATATCCTGCAAATGCTGAAGCTGCCGGACGGTACCGTGAAGGTGCTGGTCGAAGGCACGCAGCGTGCAAACATCCGCGAGGTCAGCGAGGACGAGTCGCACTTCATGTGCGAAGCCGTCCCCGTACCGCCCGAGCCGGTTGAGAGCGCCGAGACCGAGGCCCTGCGCCGCGCGATCGTGTCGCAGTTCGACCAATACGTAAAGCTCAACAAGAAGATCCCGCCGGAGATCCTGACTTCGCTGTCGGGCATCGACGAGGCCGGGCGCCTGGCCGACACCATCGCCGCGCACCTGCCGATCAAGCTCGAGCAGAAGCAGAAGATCCTGGAGATGGTCAATGTGACCGAGCGCCTGGAAAGCCTGCTGTCTCAGCTCGAGGGCGAGATCGACATCCTGCAGGTGGAAAAGCGCATCCGCGGCCGCGTCAAGCGCCAGATGGAGAAGAGCCAGCGCGAGTACTACCTGAACGAGCAGGTCAAGGCGATCCAGAAGGAACTGGGCGAGGGCGAGGAAGGCGCCGACCTGGAAGAACTCGACAAGCGCATCAAGGCTGCGCGCATGCCGAAGGAAGCCAAGAAGAAGGCCGATGCCGAATTCAAGAAGCTCAAGCTGATGTCGCCGATGTCGGCGGAAGCCACCGTCGTGCGCAACTACATCGACACGCTGGTGAACCTGCCGTGGCGCAAGAAGAGCAAGGTCAACAACGACCTGGCCAACGCCGAACGCGTGCTCGACGAAGACCACTATGGTCTCGAGAAGGTCAAGGAACGGATCCTCGAGTATCTTGCCGTGCAACAGCGCGTGGACAAGGTCAAGGCGCCGATCCTGTGCCTGGTCGGGCCTCCGGGCGTGGGCAAGACCTCGCTCGGCCAGTCGGTGGCGCGCGCCACGAACCGCAAGTTCGTGCGCATGGCACTCGGTGGCGTGCGCGACGAGGCCGAGATCCGCGGCCACCGCCGTACCTACATCGGTTCGATGCCGGGCAAGATCCTGCAGAGCCTGTCGAAGGTCGGCGTGCGCAATCCGCTCTTCCTGCTCGACGAGATCGACAAGATGGGCCAGGATTTCCGCGGCGATCCGTCGTCGGCGCTGCTCGAGGTGCTGGATCCGGAACAGAACCACACGTTCCAGGACCACTACATCGAAGTCGACTTCGATCTGTCCGACGTGATGTTCGTAGCGACGTCGAACTCGCTGAACATCCCGCCGCCGCTGCTCGACCGTATGGAAGTGATCCGCCTGTCGGGATACACCGAGGAAGAGAAGCTCAACATCGCCACGCGCTACCTGCTGCCGAAGCAGATCAAGAACAACGGTCTGAAGGCTGGCGAGATCGAGGTGACCGATGCGGCGATCCGCGACATCATCCGCTATTACACGCGGGAAGCCGGTGTCCGTTCACTCGAGCGCGAGGTGTCCAAGATCGCCCGCAAGGCGGTCAAGCTGCTGCTGCTGAAGAAGGAGTCGGGCACGATCAAGGTCGATTCGGACAACCTCGACAAGTTCCTGGGCGTGCGCAAGTACGACTTCGGCCTGGCCGGCAAGGAAAACCAGGTTGGTCAGGTGACCGGTCTGGCATGGACGGAAGTGGGCGGCGATCTGCTGACCATCGAAGCCGCGATCATGCCGGGCAAGGGCAACATCACCCGCACCGGTTCGCTGGGCGATGTGATGAAGGAATCGGTCGAGGCCGCACGTTCGGTGGTGCGTTCGCGGGCGCGTCGCCTGGGCATTGCGGATGAGATGTTCGAGAAGCGCGACATCCACATCCACGTGCCAGAAGGCGCCACGCCCAAGGACGGTCCGTCGGCTGGCGGCGCCATGACGACCGCGCTGGTGTCGGTGCTGACCGGCATTCCGGTGCGTG
Organism: Cupriavidus sp. C3SS-1; assembly: GCF_057073755.1. Classification (NCBI taxonomy): domain Bacteria; kingdom Pseudomonadati; phylum Pseudomonadota; class Betaproteobacteria; order Burkholderiales; family Burkholderiaceae; genus Cupriavidus; species Cupriavidus sp. C3SS-1. The sequence goes on from NZ_CP172699.1 coordinate 1,459,225, forward strand.
CCGATGTGGCGATGACGGGCGAGATCACGCTGCGAGGCGAGGTGCTGCCGATCGGTGGCCTCAAGGAAAAGCTGCTGGCTGCCCACCGCGGTGGTATCAAGCTGGTGCTGATCCCCGAGGAAAACGTCAAGGACCTCGCAGAGATTCCTGACAACGTGAAGAACGCCATCGAGATCGTGCCGGTTCGCTGGATCGACAAGGTGCTGGAGCTCGCACTCGAGCGCAAGCCCGAGCCGCTGGCCGAGGAAGATGCCAAGCCGGCGGACGTGTCGGACAAGGCAACGGCCAAGGTCGAGATGATCCACCACTGATCCGGTTGCTGCACAGCGGACGAAACGCCGCGGAGTCACATCCGCGGCGTTTTTCTTTATTCCGGGCAGGCCGTATTCTTGTATTTGCGCTTCAAAAGATTATTGCCATCAGTGCTTGGCAAATCGAAAACTCTCGTATTACAATCGCGGCCTCGCAACGCAAACAGCGGCAGCCAAGCAGTACCTGTCGAGTCGTGCGAAGCGAGATTCCCTGCAGGCGGCCCAGCCTGCGATGGTTCAGTGGGTGCTTAGCTCAGTTGGTAGAGCGGCGCCCTTACAAGGCGTAGGTCGGGGGTTCGAGCCCCTCAGCACCCACCACTTCACCATCGCGCAAATCCGGCCGTAGCGGGAACCGACAAAGGAGTGGTAGTTCAGTTGGTTAGAATACCGGCCTGTCACGCCGGGGGTCGCGGGTTCGAGTCCCGTCCACTCCGCCAGACATGTGATGCAAAAATGCCCGCTTACGCGGGCATTTTTGTTTTTGGCGCCGAGGCCTCCGGCCATGTCAGGGCGTCGTCGAGCACTGGCATCCGTGTCCTGCCGTCCCCGGCGGCAAATGGCGGTGCGGCGCCCGGCTCCTGCTAGAATCGCGGGGTTTGACGTTCGTGCCAACCCTCTTACCTGAGTCCGCATGCTTGATTTCGTACGCAACAACCGGCGCCTGATGCTTTTGCTGCTGCTGGTGCTTGTCTTTCCGTCGTTCGTGTTTTTCGGCGTGGAGAGCTATTCGCGCTTCATGGACAGCTCGCACGATGTCGCGAAGGTCGACGGCCGCGCGATCACGGTGCAGGAACTGGACAACGTGGTGCGTGAACAGAGCGAACGCATGCGCCAGATGCTCGGGGCCAGTTACGATCCGCGCCAGTTCGAAGGCCCGGCGCTGCGCAAGAACGTGATGGATCAGCTGATCCTGCAACGCGTGGTGGCCAACGAAGTGGCACGCGAGCACCTGACGGTATCGAATGCTCGTTTGTATGAGGCGATCAACAGCATCCCGGCGATTGCGCAACTGCCGCGCAAGCAGGACGGATCGATCGACGACAAGGCCTATCTGCAACTGCTGGCGGCGCAAGGCATGACGCCCGAACAGTTCGACGCGCGCATGCGCTTTGACCTGGCCACGCAGCAGCTGGGCACCTCGATCGCCGGCACGGCGTTCGTACCCAAGTCGTTGCTGGACCGCCTGATCGCCGTGCGCGACCAGCAGCGCGAGGTGCAGGCACTGCTGTTCAAGCCGGCCGACTACACGGCGAAGGTGCAGGCGGATGCGGCGGCATTGAAGGCCTATTACGACAGCCACCAGTCGGCGTTCTCGGTGCCCGAGCAGGCCAAGGTGGAGTACCTCGTGCTGTCCGGCGATGCACTGGCGGCCGCGCAGGCTGTCACGCCGGAGGAGCTGAAGTCTTACTACGACAGTAACATCGCGCGTTTCCGCACGGATGAGCAGCGCCGCGCCAGCCATATCCTGATCGCTGCACCCAAGGATGCGCCGGCGGCACAGCGGCAGGCAGCGAAGGACAAGGCCACCAAGCTGCTGGAAGATCTGCGCAAGCATCCCGACACGTTCGCGGAGGTGGCGCGCAAGCAGTCGCAGGATCCGGGTTCGGCGGAAAAGGGCGGTGACCTCGGCTTTATGGGCCATGGCGCTCTGGTCAAGCCGTTCGAAGATGCCATGTACGCGCTCAAGGAAGGCCAGATCAGCGACGTGGTGGAAACGGACTACGGCTATCACATCATCAAGCTGACCGGCCTCAAGCCGGCGGAAACGAAACCGCTGGAGGCCGTCCGGCCCGAACTGGAAGCCGAGCTGCGCAAGCAGCTTGCCGCCAAGAAGTACGCGGAAGATGCCGATGCGTTCGGCAATATGGTGTACGAGCAATCCGACAGCCTGAAGCCGGCTGCCGACAAGTTCAAGCTGACCATCCAGACCGCCGACGGCGTGACCCGCCAGCCGAATCCTGCGCTGGGCCAGAACAGCCCGCTCAACAACGAGAAGCTGCTCAAGGCGCTGTTCAGCGATGACGCCATCAAGAACAAGCGCAACACCGAAGCCGTCCAGGTCGGCCCGACCACGCTGGTGGCGGCACGCATCATGGATTACCGTCCGGCGACCGTGCGCAAGTTCGAGGAAGTCGAGGCCAAGGTCCGCGAAGGCTACGTTGTCCAGCAGGCGGCGGAACTGGCGCGCAAGGATGGCGAGGCACGCCTGGAGGCGCTGAAGAAGAGCGACAGCGCGCAGGGCTTCGGCGCTGTGACGATGGTGTCTCGCGCCAAGGCCGAAGGCATGGAACCCAAGGCGGTGGAAGCCATCATGCGCGCGGACGCCACCAAGCTGCCCGCCGTGGTCGGCGTGGACCTGGGCGCGAACGGCTACGCGGTGTACCGCATCACCAAGATCAACCAGCCTCAGCAGGCCAACGAAGGCCAGCGCCAGGCCGAGGCGCAGCAGCTTTCGCAGCTCGCTGGCCAGACCGAGATCGGAGCCTATTACGAGAGCCTGAAGGCGCGCTCGAAGGTCAAGATCCTCAAGCCGGTCGCGGCGGCCGATACGGCGGCCGGTAGCGAAGCGGCGGCGCAATAAGGTCCGCGCCGAGGAAAAAGACCCCTGCGAAATTTGCAGGGGTCTTTTTTTTTGTTCGCGCTGAGTGCGGTGACCTCAGCCTTTGCCGCCGGTCTTGAGCAAGGGCCTGAGCTGGGGCCACACGGTATCGAGCAGGGCGGGTTGCGCGTCCGCCGTCGGATGGATATGGTCCGGCTGGAACCAGTCCTGGCGCGAGATGACCTTGTCGAGGAAAAACGGCACCAGCGGTGCCTTGAAGTCCTGGGCCAGCCGCGGATAGAGCGCGAAGAACTTCTCGGTGTAGTCCTGGCCGTAGTTTGGCGGGATGCGCATGCCGACCAGCAGCACGCGGGCGCCGGCTTTCTGCGCGCCGCCGACGATCGTGCGCAGGTTGGATTCCGTCACCTGCAGCGAAAGGCCGCGCAAGGCGTCATTGGCGCCTAGTTCCACGATCACCACGGCAGGACGATGCCGCGCCAGCAGGTCAGGCAGGCGCGTCTTGCCGCCAATCGTGGTCTCGCCGCTGATACTCGCATTGACGACGCTATAATCGAGGCGCTCTTTCTGCAAGCGCTGCTGCAGCAAGCTGACCCAGCCAGTGCCGCGCGCGATGCCGTATTCAGCCGAGAGGCTGTCGCCCAGCACCAGGACGGCAGGCGCAGCCTGCGGGGCGGCGGCCGCCGCCGACACCATGAAGGCCATGCAGGCGGCCAGTGCCGCCTTGTGCCAACTGCTTCGGATCCAACTCTTCATGTCCTCTTCCATCCTCGACGTCGAGTCATTGGGAAAGACCGTTGCCGATGCGACCGGTTCGTTGACGATTCTGCACGACGTCACGTTTTCCGTCACGAGCGGCGAAACGCTCGCCATCGTCGGGGCATCGGGCTCGGGTAAATCGACGCTGCTCGGCTTGCTGGCCGGGCTGGACCTGCCGACCGGCGGCACGGTACGGCTCATGGGGCATGATCTCTTTGCCCTGAACGAGGATCAGCGTGCCGCGTTGCGGGGCAGGCATGTCGGCTTCGTGTTCCAGTCGTTCCAGCTCGTGGGACACCTGACCGCCCTGGAAAACGTCATGTTGCCGCTCGAACTGCGCGGTGAAGCGGAGCAGGTCAGGGAGCGGGCCATCGATATGCTCCAGCGTGTCGGTCTGGGCGCGCGACTCAACCACTATCCGCGCACGCTTTCCGGCGGTGAGCAGCAACGCGTGGCACTGGCGCGCGCATTCGTCACGCGTCCGGACATCCTGTTTGCCGACGAACCGACGGGCAGCCTCGACACGTCTACCGGCGAGGCCGTGATTGCGCTGATGTTCGAACTGAACCGCGACGCGGGTTCCACCCTGGTGCTGGTTACCCACGACCGGTCGGTTGCGGCGCGGTGCAACCGCATCCTGACGATCGACGCCGGCCGCGTGGCCAGCGATGAATGGATGGCGACCGAGGTCTAACCGCCTCGCGCCAGCACGCCGCGGGCCCTGGCAATCAGGGCTGCCGTAGAGGCGTCATGCGGGCCTGCTTCGGCGCCGGTCAGTTCGGCTTCGATCGGACGCGCCAGGATCTTGCCCAGCTCCACGCCCCATTGGTCGAAGGAATTGATGTTCCAGACCACGCCCTGCACGAAGGTCCTGTGCTCGTAGAGCGCGATCAGGGCGCCCAGCACATGCGGCGTCAGGTCTTCCATCAACAGCGTATTGCTTGGACGGTTGCCTTCGAAGACCATGTGGGCGATGCGCAGCTCGTCCGTCATGCCGGCCGCGCGCAGCTCCTCGGCGGAACGGCCGCGCATCAGCGCCTCGGCCTGCGCGAAGCAGTTTGCCAGCAGCTTGGCATGGTGGCCGGGCAGTTCGCGCGGCGGTACCAGCGGCGCAACGAAATCCACCGGCACGATCTGCGATCCCTGGTGGATCTTCTGGAAGTACGCGTGCTGGCCATTGGTGCCGGCGCTGCCCCACACGACCGGGCAGGTATGCGTGCGCACCCGTCGGCCATTGAGTTGCACGGACTTGCCGTTGCTTTCCATCTCCAGCTGCTGCAGGTACGCCGGGAACAGTTCCAGCGACGTGGAGTAGGGCGCCATGCAGCTGGTCGGCAAGTTGAAGAAGTTGCGGTTCCAGATGCCGAGCATGCCCATCACGACCGGCATATTGCGCTCGAGCGGCGCGGTGCGGAAGTGTTCGTCCATCGCGCGGCCACCCGCGAGCAGGTCGGCAAAGGCATTGAAGCCGACCGCCAGGGCGATCGACAGGCCCACCGAGGACCACAGCGAGAAGCGGCCGCCAATCCAGTCCCAGAACTCGAACATATTGCCCGGGTCGATGCCGAACGCGCGCACGGCCTCTACGTTCGTCGATACCGCGACGAAGTGCCTGGCCAACTGGTCCTCGGCCACGCCATTGGCCAGGAACCATTGACGCGCGCTGTGCGCGTTGGCCATGGTTTCCAGCGTGGTGAAAGTCTTCGAGCAGACGATCATCAGTGTGCGCCGTGGCTCGAGGCGCTCAAGCGCTTCGGCCAGCTCGGTACCGTCGACGTTCGATACGAAATGCATGCGCGGCCCCGAGTGGCCGTCGTCGTGCGCCAGATGCGACAGCGCGCGGCACACCATCTTCGGACCCAGGTCGGAGCCGCCGATGCCGATATTCACGACATCGGTGATGCGCTCGCCGGTCGAGCCGGTCCATGTGCCGCTGCGGACCGCTTCGGCGAACGCGCGCATGCGCACCAGGACGTTCTGGATGGACGGCATCACCGGCACACCGTCAACCTTGAAACCTGCGCCCGCGGTGGCGCGAAGCGCAACATGCAGCGCGGCGCGGTCCTCGGTGGCGTTGATATGCTCACCGGCAAACATGGCATCGCGACGGGCCGGAACGCCGGCTTCGTCGGCAAGCTGCAGCAGCAGCTCCATGGTCTGCGGCGTGATCCGGTTCTTGGAGTAGTCCAGGTACAGGCCGGCGGCTTCCAGCGAAAACTGCCTGACGCGATTCTCGCCGTCTTCGGCAAACCAATCCCGCATCTGGTGGTCGCGAATGGCGTCGTGATGCTGCAGAAGGGCGTTCCAGGCGTGAAGATTGGTGGGCATGCAGGGCACAGATTCGTGGCGGGGGCTTGATGCCCGGTAGTCCAGGCCTTGTAAGTATAAAGCGTGTCTTGCGTCGATCACGGCTAGTCGGGATGGTTATCGTTACGAGATGAAACCGTAGCGCATCTCCTTGCCGCAATCCTGTAGGCCTTTGTCCGATTGTAGCGATGATACGGTGCAATTGTGTCCGTTGAGGCACCGGCGCAACCGCGCTGCGCTATCCCGCTTCGCCGCGCAATAGCGCATTCAGGATCGAACGGGCGGGGAGGCAGAGTTCGCTGGCGCTGACGCCGGCCGGTCCGGCACCGTTGGCGACCAGCATGTCGGCGGCGCGACCGTGGATCCATACGGCCGCCTGGGCTGCCTGAAGCGGCGGCATACCTTGGGCTAGCAGGGCGCCTGCCATGCCGGCCAGCACGTCGCCAGTCCCGGCGCTCGCGAGCGCCGCATTGCCAGTCGGGTTGATCGTCATGGCCGAGGTACCGGGCGCGGCAATCACGGATCCCGAGCCTTTGAGGATGACGACGGCCTGCCACTGCGCCGCCAGCGCCGCGGCGGTGGCCAGTCGGTCGCGCTGTACGGCTGCCACGGTGGTGCCCAGCAGGCGCGCTGCTTCGAGCGGATGCGGCGTCATGACGCGTGGCAACCCCGCAGCGGACAGCGTGGCGGCCAGGCTGGCATCGGCGCCGAGCAGATTGAGTGCGTCCGCATCGAGCACCAGCGATGGCGGCGATGCGCTTCGACCGGCGTCTTCCAGCCATTGCGCGAGGGCCTTGCGCGCGCCGGCATCCGTACCCATCCCCGGCCCGATCACAAGGGCCGACATTGCGCTGACGGCCAGTTCGGATTGTGGATGCAGCATCAGTTCCGGGTGAAGTGGATCGATGGCAGGCGCGGACGGGGCGAGAAAACCGATGTGGACTTTGCCTGCGCCAAGACACTGCGCCGCACGCGCGCCGAGCAACGGGGCGCCGGTCATGCCGGTGTTGCCGCCGAGGATTGCGAGCGAGCCGAACGTGCCCTTGTTGACGGCGTGCCGACGTGCCGGCAGCGCGTGCCGGAACAGCGCGGGCCCGTTCACCCATGCGCGCGGCGTTTGCACCGGCGGATAGTCGAGGCCAAGCGGTGCGATATCGATCTTGCCAGCGCAGTCGCGCCCATCGAGCGTGAGCAGGCCAGGCTTTGCGCCGATAAAAGTGAGCGTGCGGCAGGCGCGTACCGCGGGGGCGCCGGCACCGGTATCGGCAAACAGGCCGCTTGGGATATCGAGCGCGAATACTGGTGCGGGCGCTTGTGCAAGGCGCGCGATCCACTCGGCGATAGCGCCGCCCGCGGGGCGGTTCAGGCCGATGCCGAGCAGGCCGTCGACAACGGCCGCCATCCTGGCGGGCCACGGCGCCGTCTGCTGCACGGTGTGCATGGGCACGCCCGCAGCGTCGGCTTCCTGCCATGCGCGCGTGGCATCGGCTGGCATATGTGTGGGATCGGCGGTGAGCCAGACCTGAACATCACGGCCGTTCTGGTGCAGGCGTGTCGCGGCCACCAGCGCATCGCCGCCGTTATTGCCAGGGCCTGCCAGGAACAGCAGCAGTCCTTGCGGCGCGTGCTGCGCCAGCCAGCCGGCGGCGGCCCCCCCGGCACGAGACATCAGCTCAAACGACGGCAGGCGCGCGAACGCAGCGTTCTCGATGTGCCGCAGGGTGTCGACGTCGTAGAGCGGGATGGCCTCTGGCGAGTCGGCGGCCAGCGCGGTCCAGCCTTCGGCCGGGATGGGGCAACAAGGTTGCGTGGGGTTCATTGACAGGCAAGCCCGAGGATGGTCGCGTGGCGGCGCGCCTATTCGCCGCGCAAGCCCGGTTGCACGATGCCTTCCAGTGCAAGCGCGGTGCCTAACAGATGGGCATCGCGCATTGGCCCATGGGACAGCATCAGGCCAACCGGAAGTTCGTCGGGGGCATGGCAGGGCAGCGAAATCGAACAGCCATCAAGGAAGTTGAAGGCCGAGGGATTGCGCAGCAGCAGCGCGTTGGTGCGGAAAAACAGGTCGTCATCGCTGCGCAGCGGTTCGATGGCGGGAGCCACCATCGGCACGGTAGGGCAGATCACTGCGTCGAAGCGTGCCAGGCGAGCCTCAACCCGCGTGATCCAGTCAATGCGCGCACGGGCAAGGTCCACATAGTCGGCCGCACCCATGGCGGCGCCACGATCGATGCGCATCGCGACACGCGGGTCGTAGAGTTCGCGCCGGCTCGCGAGCGTCTGGCGGTGGATCGCATAAGCCTCCGCGGCGCTGAAGCCGCCCGCGGCGTTCAGCCCCGGCAGTTCGGCCAACTCGGGCAGGTCCGTGTGTTCCAGTTGCACGCCAGCGGCGGAGAGCCGTCCGAGCGCGCGATCGAACGCACGGGCGACTACGGGATCGAGGTCGTCCAGCAGCACCTGGCGCGGGATGGCCAGGCGGATGGCCGCCGGAGCCGGGACGCTCGGTACCAGCGCGCTGTCGGCGATCACGCTGTCGACCAGCAGGCAGTCGTTGACGGTGCGGGCCATGGCACATGCGGTGTCCAGCGTATAGGACAGCGGAAAAGCGCCTGTGAGCGGCACGCGGCGCGTGGTCGGCTTGAAACCGGTCAGGCCGCACAGGGCCGCCGGAATGCGGATCGATCCGCCGGTATCGCTGCCGAGCGCGGCTACCGCCAGACCGAGAGCCACCGAGACTGCGGCGCCGGACGACGATCCGCCAGGGATGCGCGCGACGCCATCCGCGCTGGCCGGGTTCACCGGCGTGCCGAAATGGGGGTTGATGCCCACACCCGAGAACGCGAACTCGGTCATGTTGGTGCGGCCGACGACGGCCGCACCAACATGTCGCAGGCGGGCGACCACGGCGGCATCGGCGCTGGCGGGTGCGGCGTCGTGGCGCACTGCCGACGCCGCGCGCGTGACTTCGCCAGCGACGTCGAAGAGATCCTTCACCGAGACCGGCAGGCCCGCGAGCGGGTGCAGGCGCTTGCCGGCGCGGCACGCGGCATCGGCGGCACGGGCGGTCTGGATCGCGCTGTCGAAGGTGCTGTGCAGGAACACGGCCTGCGCGTGCTCGCCCGCCGCCGCGGCGGCGGCCGTCTCCACCAGGTCGGCGCGGCTCGTGGTGCCATCGCGCAGGCGGGAGTTCAGTATGTCGAGGTCTGGAAGCATCGGTGGCTTGGAGGCTTGGAGGCGTGGAGTCGGGCAGGCGCAATGGCTCCGGATTCAGCCGGCGTGCTGGCTCCAGGCGCGCAGCGGTGCGCGCCCTGCCTGTTCTTGTCAGGCATTCATGCTCATAATTTGCCGATAAACTGTCAAGCCAAAATTAGCGGGGACGTCACGGTGGGCATCGCCCGGCGGCTCCCGTGCAACGTTGCAAGGAGCATTCCCCATGGCACGCAAGCCCGCCGCGCCCGGTTCGGCCGCCGAAGCGGACCTCATCCACGCGCCGGACGACGTCCCCGTCAAGTCCGCTACCTCGCTGTCGCGCGCGGCGGGCACCAACATCGTATCGTCGTCGCATCTCGTGTCGGCGCGCAGCCCGGAGTTGTCCGAGTTCGAGTTCGGCCTGAACACCGCGTACAACGCTTACAGCCGCTGGGTGGTGCGCTGCATGGGCGCGGCCGGCGTGCGCGACCTGACCTTCCTGGACGTGCTGGTGCTGCACCATGTCAACCACCGCGGCCGGGCCAAGCGCCTGGCCGACGTCTGCTTCGTGCTGAACGTGGAAGACACCCACCTGGTGACCTACGCGCTGAAGAAGCTTCAGGGCCTGGGGCTGGTGACGGGCGAAAGAGTCGGCAAAGAGGCCACCTATTCGACCACGCCGGAGGGCGCCGAAGCCTGCGCGCGCTACCGCGAAATCCGCGAGCAATGCCTGACCAGCAACTTCACCGCAGGCAGCGAGGAAAACGCCGAGATCGGCGAACTCGCACGGTTGATGCGCGTGCTGACCGGGCTATACGAGCAGGCGGCGCGCTCCGCAACGTCACTTTAAGGCCTGGAAGGCTGGTGACTTGGAAAAAGTGATGCATAGGCATTATCACGGCAAGGCGTAACACGGGGCGCCCGTGATGGCGCAGTGCAAAATCCGGGTGCCGGCAAGGTACAATACCGGTTTCCCGCCGGCCGGCATCCCATACAGCGGTGCCGGCATGCAGCAGCCCCTATCTCCTCCTTCGCCTCCCGACCGCTACGATCATGGCGCATTTTTCATGCTTCCCCGGCGCTTTGGCGCTTTCCGCCTTCCGCCAGCAACGCCTGCTCACCGCCCTGCGGCAGATCGACACCGATATCGAATCGGTGCACGGCCAGTTCCTCCATTTCGTTGACTCGGACACTCCGCTGTCCACGGAAGACCAGAGCCGCATTGCCGCGCTGCTGACCTACGGCGCGCCGTTCGCGGAGCAGCCGGAGGGCGACCGCTTCGTCGTGATTCCGCGTTTCGGCACGATTTCGCCGTGGGCCAGCAAGGCCACCGACATCGCGCACAACTGCGGCCTGACGCATGTGCACCGCATCGAGCGCGGCATCGAGATCACCGTGATCTGCAAGAAGGGCCTGCTGCGCGGGCGCAAGACGCTGGATGCCGACACGCGCGCCGCCGTGGCCGCGCACCTGTTCGACCGCATGACCGAAACGGTGATTGCCTCGCGTGAGGACGCCGCCGGACTGTTCCAGGAGCTGCCGGCCAAGCCGCTGCGCTTCATCGACATTGCAGCAGGCCGCAGCGCGCTGGCCGAGGCCAACGTGGCCATGGGCCTGGCCCTGTCGGAAGACGAGATCGATTACCTGATCGACGCCTACGCGAAGCTGGAGCGCAACCCGACCGACGTCGAGCTGATGATGTTCGCGCAGGCCAACAGCGAGCACTGCCGCCACAAGATCTTCAACGCCACCTGGACCATCGACGGCGTGCAGCAGGACAAGTCGCTGTTCGCGATGATCCGCAACACGCACCAGCTCAATCCGCAGGGCTCGATCGTGGCCTATTCGGACAACTCCGCCGTGATGGAAGGCGGCGTGGCCGAGCGCTGGTTCCCGCGCGGCGATGCTCACAAGTATGGCCGCCACGAGGCGCTGACCCATACGCTGATGAAGGTCGAGACGCATAACCACCCGACCGCGATCTCGCCGTTCCCGGGTGCCTCCACGGGCGCCGGCGGTGAAATCCGCGACGAGGGCGCGACCGGCCGCGGCGCCAAGCCCAAGGCTGGCCTGACCGGCTTTACCGTGTCGAACCTGATGCTGCCCGAGGCCGTCGAGTCGTGGGAAAACGACCGCGACGCTGCCCAGCCAGTGGCGCACCGCAATCCCGACGACAAAGCCGGCGTGACGGGCAAGCCGGACCGCATCGCCTCGCCGCTGCAGATCATGATCGAGGGCCCGCTCGGCGGCGCCGCGTTCAACAACGAATTCGGCCGCGCCAACCTGGGCGGCTACTTCCGCGTCTACGAGCAGAACGTGGGCGGCACCGTGCGCGGCTACCACAAGCCCATCATGATCGCGGGCGGCATCGGCAATATCGACGCCAGCCACACGCACAAGAACGACCTGCCGGCCGGCACGCTGCTGATCCAGCTGGGCGGCCCGGGCATGCGCATCGGCATGGGCGGCGGCGCCGCCAGCTCGATGGCGACCGGCACCAACACCGCCGACCTGGATTTCGATTCAGTCCAGCGCGGCAACCCCGAAATGGAGCGCCGTGCGCAGGAAGTGATCAACGCCTGCTGGCAGCTTGGCGACCAGAACCCGATCCTGTCGATCCACGACGTCGGCGCGGGCGGCATTTCGAATGCGTTCCCCGAAGTGGTGGACGGTGCCGGCCGCGGTGCGCGCTTCGACCTGCGCAAGGTGCACCTGGAAGAGTCCGGCCTTTCGCCCGCCGAAATCTGGTGCAATGAATCGCAGGAGCGCTATGTGCTGGCCATCGCGCCGGACAGTTTCCCCCAGTTCCAGGCCATGTGCGAGCGCGAGCGTTCGCCGTTCGCCGTGGTGGGCGTAGCCACCGAGGAAAAGCAGTTGCAGCTGGTCGATTCGCATGTCGACGCCGCGCTCAAGGAGCACTTCACGGTCGACATGCCGATGGACGTGCTGCTGGGCAAGCCGCCGCGCATGCACCGCGACGTGACGCGCGTCGAGCAGTCGCTGCCGGCGGTGGACGTCACCGGCATCTCGCTGGAACAAGCGGTGCGCGACGTGCTGCGCCACCCGACCGTGGCCAACAAGTCGTTCCTGATCAGCATCGGCGACCGTACCGTGGGCGGCATGAACGCGCGCGACCAGATGGTCGGCCCGTGGCAGGTGCCGGTGGCCGACGTGGCCGTGACCACGCTCGACTACAAGGGCAATGCCGGCGAGGCGATGACCATGGGCGAGCGCACGCCGCTGGCCGTGATCAACGCCCCGGCCTCGGGCCGCATGGCGATCGGCGAAGCGCTGACCAACCTGGCGGCGGCACCGGTCAAGGACCTGGGCAAAGTCAAGCTGTCCGCCAACTGGATGGCCGCTTGCGGCGTGGAAGGCGAAGACGCGAAGCTGTACGACACCGTGCATGCCGTGGGCATGGAGCTGTGCCCGGCACTCGGCATCAGCATCCCGGTGGGCAAGGATTCGCTGTCGATGCGCACCAAGTGGCAGGACGATGGCGTGGCCAAGGAAGTGGTGGCGCCCGTCTCGCTGATCATCTCGGCGTTCGCCGCGGTGGACGACGTGAACCGCACGCTGACGCCGCAACTGCGCACCGACGCGGGCGACACGGTGCTGATCGGCATCGACCTGGGCCGCGGCAAGAACCGCATGGGCGGCAGCATCCTGGCGCAGGTCACGCAGCAGGTCGGCGACAGCGCTCCCGACGTGGACAGCGCCGAAGACCTGAAGAACTTCTTCAACGTGATCCAGCGCCTGAACGGCGAAGGCAAGCTGCTGGCGTACCACGACCGCTCCGACGGCGGCTTTATCGCCACGCTGGCGGAAATGGCGTTTGCCGGCCACTGCGGGATCTCGCTGAACGTAGACATGCTGGCGCTCGACCCGCAGCAGGAACAGGACTATGGCGACGCCAAGAACTGGGCTCAGCAGATCGCCGAGCGCCGCAACGACCAGACCCTGCGCGCGCTGTTCTCTGAGGAACTGGGCGCAGTAGTGCAGGTGCGCCTGCAGGAACGCGATGCCGTGTTCGCGGTGCTGCGCGAAGCTGGGCTGTCGGCATGCAGCCATGTGGTCGGCAAGCCCAACGCAACCGACCAGATCGAGATCTATCGCGATGCCAAGAAGGTGTTCGGCGCCTCGCGCACCGACCTGCAGCGCAACTGGAGCGAGGTCAGCTGGCGCATTGCGCGCCTGCGCGACAACCCGGTCTGCGCCGACAGCGAATACGACCGCCTGCTGGACGCCGCCGACCCCGGCATCAGCCCGGTGCTGACCTTCAATCCGGCCGAGGACATCGCCGCGCCGTTCGTCGCGACCGGTGCCCGTCCGCGCGTGGCGATCCTGCGCGAGCAGGGCGTCAACTCGCAGATCGAGATGGCCTACAGCATGGACCGCGCGGGCTTCGATACGCACGACGTGCATATGAGCGACCTGATCGCGGGCCGTGCAAACCTGGCTGATTTCAAGGGCTTTGTCGCGTGCGGCGGCTTCAGCTACGGCGACGTGCTGGGCGCGGGCGAAGGCTGGGCCAAGACCATCCTGTTCAACGCGCAGATGGCCGAGCAGTTCGCGGCCTTCTTCAACCGCCAGGACACCTTCGCGCTGGGCGTGTGCAATGGTTGCCAGATGATGAGCAACCTGGCCCCGATCATCCCCGGTGCCGGGGCCTGGCCGAAGTTCACGCGCAACCAATCGGAGCAGTACGAGGCGCGCTACGTCACGGTGGAAGTGCAGCAGTCGCCGTCGATCTTCTTCGCCGGCATGGAAGGCAGCCGCATTCCGATCGTCGTCGCGCACGGCGAAGGGTTTGCAGATTTCTCGCAACAAGGCGAGATCGGAAAGGCCAATGTGGCACTGCGCTTTGTCGACAACCACGGTGCGGTGACGCAGACCTATCCGTTGAATCCGAATGGCTCGCCCGATGGCATCACGTCGGTGACAACGACCGATGGGCGCTTTACCGTGCTGATGCCGCACCCGGAACGCGTGTTCCGTGCCGCGACCATGAGCTGGGCGCCCGATGCCTGGAAGCAGGTCGCCGACGGCGCCAGCCCGTGGATGCGCATGTTCCGCAATGCGCGCAAGTGGGTGGGGTAATTCAGGGCCGAGTCGGGCAGCGTATGCTGCCTGAGATGGGTTAAGGGGCTCGTGGTGTCATGCAAAGCATGGCATCACGAGCCCCTTACTCTTGCAGCGGCGCCAGCAACCGCGAACTCCACGACGCATAGGCGAAGTGAAGCAGCCGGTGCGGGTCGCAATCCTGGAGGGGGATGATTTCGCCGCGCGATTCCTTGTAGGCGACCACCGCGCGGAGGATCTTCTCCGGCGCATAGCGGTCCCGCAACGGCAGGTGCTGATGGAGCGTGCGCCACCCGGGGGCGGCGCCGTCAAGCGAGGCCGAGGCAAGCGCGCAATAGCACATGCCCCGGGAAGAGAGATGCCAGAGTTGCCAGTAGCCGGCTCGAGGCTCCACGCTGCTGCTTCCTTCTAGTCTGCAGGCGGGCGGGGGCTCCGGCCTGCAACGTTACTGGATCTTGGCCTTTTCCTTGAGGGCCTTCATCATGGCCTGGAACTGCTCGCGCTGCCAGTTCTGGTCGCCCATCATCATCTGCATCAGCTGGGGCTTGACCTCTTCGTAGCTCGGGATCTTGGCGTCGCGGGTGTCGACCAGTTCGATGATGTGCCAGCCGAACTGGGTCTTGACCGGCGTATCGGTCATCTGGCCCTTCTTCAGACCCGTCATGGCCGCCGAAAATTCCGGCACGTAGCTGCTGCTGTTGGCCCAGTCCAGGTCGCCGCCGTTCGCCGCCGAGCCCGGGTCCTTGGACGAGGCCTTGGCCATGTCCTCGAACTTGGCGCCGGCCTTGATCTTGGCGATGATGGCCTTGGCGTCGGCTTCCTTTTCCACGAGGATGTGACGCACGTGGTATTCCTTGCCGTTGCCGAACTGGGACTTGATCTTGTCGTACTGCTTGCGCAGTTCGGCGTCGCTGGCGCCGTGGGTCTTCACGTAGTCTTCGAACACCGCGCCGGCCAGCACGTTCAGGCGGGCTTGTTCCAGCTGCTCCTGCACGTCGTCACGCTGCGTCAGGCCGCGCTTGTTGGCTTCCTGCACCAGCAGTTCGCGGTCGATCAGCATGCTGCGCGCGCGGTCCCGCAACTCCGGGTTTTCGGGCTGGCCGGTGCCGGCGATCAGCTTGTCCAGCTTGGCCGAGGGAATGGCCTTGCCATTCACGACAGCGGCATTCTGGGCGGCTGCGGGCAGGC
The DNA here is from genome assembly GCF_057073755.1 of Cupriavidus sp. C3SS-1. Classification (NCBI taxonomy): domain Bacteria; kingdom Pseudomonadati; phylum Pseudomonadota; class Betaproteobacteria; order Burkholderiales; family Burkholderiaceae; genus Cupriavidus; species Cupriavidus sp. C3SS-1. The sequence goes on from NZ_CP172699.1 coordinate 1,474,618, forward strand.
TGCCGGCAGCGAGCACAGCCGCCAGGCTGAACGAGAGGACGGTGGTCTTCATGGAATCAGGTCTGAGAGTTGCTGGAAGAACCGCGTGAAGTTTCGCGGGATTGAAATTCTTGATCGGTGAACGCGGTCACGGCCAAAGCGTGGATCTGCGTGGGGAACAGACCGCGCAGCGCATCATACACCATGCGGTGCCGCGCCACGCGGGAGTGCCCCGTAAAGCGCTCGCTGACGATGGTCACGTCATAGTGGCCACCGCCCGATGCCGCGCCGGCGTGGCCGGCATGCAACGCGCTGTCGTCGCGCACGACCAGATGGCTGGGGGCGAGCGCTTCGCGCAGCATCGCCTCGATAGTGGCGGGATCAGCTGCCATGTGTGTTCCTCGGGGATCTTGGAGCGAGGTCCGGAAGCCCCGGCCTCGCAAATGTGGCGCCGGCGTTCAGTCCGGCGTGTTTTCCTGCATGTGGCGTGACAGCCAGACACTTTGGGCGATGATGAAGACGAGCATCAGGCCCATGCTGCCAAACAGCTTGAAGTTCACCCAGACGTCCGTGGAGAACTGGAAGGCCACATACAGGTTCAGCAGCCCCATGGCGGCGAAGAACGTCGCCCAGGCCGCATTGAGGCGGCCCCAGACCGGGTCGGGCAGCGTGACCTGCTTTTCCATCATGGCGCGGATCAGGTTCTTGCGCCAGCCGATCACCGAGCCGATCAGCGCCACGGCGAACATCCAGTACAGCACGGTCGGCTTCCACTTGATGAAGGTCTCGTTGTGCAGGACCAGGGTGGCGCCGCCGAACACGCCAATGATCAGCAGGCTCACCCACTGCATCGGCTCGACCTTGCGGTGGCGCAGCCATACCCAGCCGATCTGCAGCACGGTGGCGCCGATGGCCACGGCCGTGGCGGTGTAGATGCCGGCCAGCTTGAAGGCGGCAAAGAAAAGGATGACCGGAAACAGGTCGAAAAGGAATTTCATGCAGGAATAGCCTGGGTTGGCGGGCCCGGCCGTGCAGCCGGCCCGCAGGCCGGCTGCACGGCCGGGCGCGTGTGCGTCAGCCGTCGCGCTCAGCCGGGTCGCGATCGTCGAATTTTAACGCAGCCGAGTTGATGCAATAGCGAAGTCCGGTCGGCGCCGGCCCATCTTCGAATACGTGGCCGAGATGGCTGCCGCATTCCTTGCAGCGGACCTCGACGCGCACCATGCCATGCGTGTGGTCGGCGTGTTCGGCGATCACCTCGCCGTTGATGGGCCGGAAGTAGCTGGGCCAGCCGCAGCCCGCGTCGAACTTGGTGGCCGATTCGAACAACGGGGTGCCGCAGCCTACGCACTTGTAGATGCCGTTGTCCCAGTGGTCCCAGTAGCGGCCCGTGAACGGGCGTTCGGTGGCGGACTCGCGCGCCACGCGGTATTCGATGTCGGAGAGTTGCTCGCGCCATTCGGCGTCGGTCTTGCTTGTGGTCATGCTGGATCCTTTCGGTAGGGGGCTGGCGTGCCATGCCGGCCTCACGCATTGGTCGCGGCCGTGGTCGGAACCTTACACCAGCCCGGACCGGCGTGCCGGCGGGCGTCCGGCCGAGTTCACGACGAGCAGCTCACTTCCAGGCCAGACGCCCAGTCCGGCGGCAGCGCCGCGTAGGCCTCCGATTCCGGTTGTTCGTCGAAGGGACGCGACAGCACCGCAAGCAGCTTGTCCACCTCGCTGAAGTCCTTTGCCCGCGCGTGGCGGATGGCGGTTTCGGCAAGATGGTTGCGCAGCACGTACTTGGGATTGACCGCCAGCATCGCGGCCCGCCGGGCGGTGTCGTTCGACTGTTCGGCCCGCAGCCTGGCCCGGTAGTCTTCTGCCCATGCGTCCCAGGCGGCACGGTCAGGGAACAAGTCGCGCACCGGCGCGTCGCTGGCGCCATCCATGGATGAGATATGGGCCAGGTTGCGCCAGAACAAGGTGTAGTCCACGTGCTGCTGGTGCAAAAGCTGGAACAGGCTGGTCAGCAGCGGCTCGTCTTCCTTGTCGCCGCCGGCGGGCATGCTCAGCCCGAGCTTGGCGCGGTAGTGGCGGAAGAACGCGCTGGCGTAGCGATCGCGGAACGGATCGAGTGCCTCGCGCGCCAGTGCCACGGCGGCATCGCGCGCGGCGTCGCCGGCGTCCGGCTCCAGCCACAACGGCAGCAGCGCCTGCGCCAGGCAGTGCAGGTTCCAGAACGCGACCTGCGGCTGCTGGCTGTACGCGTAGCGGCCCTGGGTGTCCGAGTGGTTGCAGATATGGTTGGCATCGAACGCGTCGAGAAAACCGAAGGGACCGTAGTCGATGGTCAGGCCGAGAATCGACATATTGTCGGTGTTCATCACGCCATGGCAGAAGCCGATCGCCTGCCAGTGCGCCACCATGTCGGCCGTGCGCAGCGCGACCTCGCGCAGCAGTGCCTGGTAAGGCTGGGCGGACTCGCGGCAGCCCGGCATGAAATTGTCGATGACGAAATCGGCAAGCTGGCGTACCGCGGCAACGTCGTCGTGCGCGGCGAAGTGCTCGAAGTGACCAAAGCGGATAAACGTGGGCGCAAGCCGCGTCACCACGGCTGCGGTCTCGATGGTCTCGCGCCGCACCGGCGCGTCGGAACCGATGATGCTCAGCGCGCGCGTGGTCGGCACCCCGAGCGCCGCCATGGCCTCCGAACACAGGTACTCGCGGATCGACGAGCGCAGCACCGCGCGGCCATCCGCCATGCGCGAATAGGGCGTGAGTCCGGCCCCCTTGAGCTGGATTTCCCACGGGCCGGCATCGGTCTGCGCCTGCGCCAGGCGGATCGCACGGCCATCGCCGAGTTGCCCCGCCCAGACGCCGAACTGGTGCCCCGAGTACACCGTGGCCAGGGTGTCTGCCCATTCGGGAACGCTGTTGCCTACGAACGCTTCAATGAACCCGGGCTGCGCCGATGCTGCGGCGGGCATGCCGAGCAGCGCAGCGGCGGACGGCGCGATGCTGACGAGGTAGGGCGAGGGCAGTGGCGTGGGGCGCAGGCGCGTGAAAAAGCGCTCGCCAAGCTCGGCAAAGCCGGGCGTCGTTCGGAATGGCGCCTCGAACGTCGCGCTGTTGCCGGCGGCATCGCGCCGGGCGGAAGGGGGATTCAGGGTATCGGACATTGTCTGGGGGCGGACCGCGCGGCAAGGGATTCAGGCATTGACTAGCGAATGCCGCGTGTGGGCGGTGCAGCGCCGGCATGCTGTTTGTCCCGGAAGTGCGCTTGCGTGCTAGGGAAAACGACATGTTGAGGCGCAACATGGCTCGCAGTATTGTACTTCCACATCCGGATCCGGCCCGCCAGGCTGCCTGCCAACGCAATCTTCTTCCCATTGATTGCGTCGATGAATCCGGTGCATGAATCTCACACATTTGCGGCCTCGAATATGGCAGTGCACAACGGAATCCCGTTGACGTCGATCCAGGGTGTGGGAACAATCGCCAAAAAATAGAACGGTTGTTCGTTTTCAGAAGAAAATTACTAAAATTCAGGAGACTGTTTCATGGCATTGATGGGTCAAATGATGAGCGCGCCGCTGCTCATTTCCTCGATCATCAAGCACGCTGCACGCTACTACGGCGGCACCGAAATCGTCTCGCGACGTACCGAAGGCGACCTGCATCGCTATACCTATCGCGACTGCGAGCTGCGCGCCCGCAAACTGGCCCAGGCGCTCGGTGCGCTCGGCGTAAAGCAGGGCGACCGAGTTGGCACCCTGGCCTGGAATGGCTATCGCCACCTCGAGATCTACTACGGCGTGTCCGGCATGGGCGCCGTCTGCCACACGATCAATCCGCGCCTGTTTCCGGAGCAGGTCGCCTATATTGTCAACCACGCCGAAGACGGCTATGTCTTCTTCGACCTGACCTTCCTGCCGCTGGTGGAAGGTATTGCGCCGCATTGCCCGAACGTGAAGGGCTGGGTGCTGATGAGCGATCGCGCCCATATGCCGGCCGAGTCCAAGGTTCCGCTTCTTTGCTATGAAGAACTGGTCGACGCCCAGGACGGCAACTACGAATGGCCGCTGTTCGACGAGAGCCTCGCGTCGAGCCTGTGCTACACGTCGGGCACGACGGGCAACCCGAAGGGCGCCTTGTACTCGCATCGCTCCACGGTCCTCCATTCCTACGCTTCGGCGTTGCCGGATGCACTGGGCTGCTCGGCACGCGACGTGATCCTGCCCGTGGTTCCCATGTTCCACGTCAATGCCTGGGGCCTGCCGTATTCGGTGCCGCTGGTCGGTGCGAAGCTCGTGTTGCCAGGCGCCAAGCTCGACGGGGCTTCGCTGTATGAGTTGTTCGAGCAGGAAAAGGTGACCTTCTCCGCCGGCGTGCCGACGGTTTGGCTGGGCCTGCTGCAGCATGTGCAGGCCAACAACCTGAAGTTCTCCACCTTCCGCCGCACCGTGATCGGCGGCTCGGCGGTGCCGCCGGCAATGATCCGTGCGCTGCGGGCCCTGGACGTCGAAGTCATCCACGGCTGGGGCATGACGGAGATGTCGCCACTTGGCACCACCTGCAAGCTGCTGGCCAAGCACGAGGAGCTGTCCGAGGAGGCGTGCCAGAAGGTCCTCGAGAAGCAGGGACGCGTCCTGTTCGGGGTGGACATGAAGATCGTCGATGGCGACGGCAAGGAGTTGCCGTGGGACGGCAAGGCCTTCGGCGACCTGCTGGTGCGCGGCCCGTGGATCATCGAGCGCTACTTCCGCAATGATGCGAACCCGCTCGTCGACGGCTGGTTCCCGACCGGCGACGTGGCCACCATCGATGCCGACGGCTACATGCAGATCACTGACCGAAGCAAGGACGTGATCAAGTCCGGCGGCGAATGGATTTCGTCCATCGATATCGAGAACGTGGCCGCGGCCCATCCGGCCGTGCATATGGCCGCCTGCATTTCCGTGTACCACCCGAAGTGGGACGAGCGGCCGCTGCTCGTCGTGGTCAAGAAGCCGAACGCCGAAGTCACCAGGGAAGAACTGCTGAAATTCTTCGAGGGCAAGGTCGCCAAGTGGTGGATTCCCGACGACGTGGCCTTTGTCAGCGAGATCCCGCTGACCGCCACCGGCAAGATGCAGAAGCTCAAGCTGCGCGACCAGTTCAAGGACTACCGCCTGCCGGCAGTGTAAGGCGGAAACGGGCATCCGCCACGCCGTGCCTCGCTTGCGGCACGGCGCGGGCGGGGCACCGGCGGGCGCGTGCAGAGCGCTGGAAGTCCCGCCCGGCAAGCCGCAATCGATGATCGATGACAAGCCAACGACAAGAGTGAAGGAGACAGGTATGACCAAAATGCGTCCGCTGGTGGCCGGCGTGGCCGCGTTCGCGGCACTGGGTTCTGCGCTGGTTTCGGGCACGGCACTCGCGGATACGGTGAAGATTGCCTTCATCGATCCGCTCTCGGGGCTGATGGCCCCCGTTGGACAGAACCAGCTCAAGAGCTGGCAGTACGTGGCCGAGGTGGCCAACCAGAAGGGATGGGGCGGCCCGCACAAGTTCGAGGTGGTCGGCTTCGACAACAAGCTGTCGCCGCAGGAGAGCCTGACTATCCTGAAACAGGTGGCCGACCAGGGCATCCGCTATATCGTGCAGGGCAACGGCTCGTCGGTGGGCCTTGCGCTGGAAGATGCGGTGGCCAAGCACAACGAGCGCAATCCGGGCAAGGAAATCGTCTACCTGAACTACGCCGCGGTGGACCCGGACATGACCAACAGCAAGTGCAACTACTGGCATTTCCGGCTCGACGCCAACTCCGACATGAAGATGGAGGCCCTGACCACCTATCTGGCCAAGGACCCCAACGTCAAGAAGGTCTACCTGATCAACCAGAACTACTCGTTCGGCCACCAGGTGGCGCGCGCGGCCAAGGACTACCTGAAGCGCAAGCGCCCGGATATCCAGATCGTCGGCGAAGACCTGCACCCGCTCGCGCAGGTCAAGGACTTTGCGCCGTACGCGGCCAAGATCAAGGCCTCGGGCGCCGATACCGTGATCACGGGCAACTGGGGCAGCGACCTGGCGCTGCTGATCAAGGCCGGCAAGGACGCCGGGCTGACCACCAACTACTACACGTACTACGCGGGCACCACCGGCGTGCCGACGGCAATGGGCTCCGCCGGCGCCGAGCACGTCAAGTACGTCGGCTACTACAATCCGAACAACGAGGGCTTCAAGGGCGCCGACATCATCGAGGGCTACAAGAAGAAGTACAACGACGACTTCTACGTGATGGCTGCCTACACCGGCGTAGCCATGCTGGCCAGGGCCGTCAAGGACAGCGGCTCCACCGACCCGGTCAAGGTAGCCAAGGCCATGGAAGGCATCAAGGTCGACAGCATGAATGGGCAGGTGGAGATGCGCAAATCCGACCACCAGGCCCAGCAGTCGCTGGTGGTGGCCACGTGGACCAAGGTCAACGGCAAGGACGTCAAGTACGACCAGGAGAACACCGGCTACGGCTGGAAGACCAATGCGCTGATGGACCAGTACGTCGCGGCGCAGCCGACTTCCTGCCAGATGAAGCGGCCGGGCTGATCCGCCCACGGCGGGCCGGCCGGCAGCATAAAGCCGGCCGCCCGATCCTGCATACTTTCGGTCGAAAATGGGGAGCGCCGGGATGCGATGCATCCGGCTCGATGGCGCTCGTCCTTGTCGAAACCGGATGGCTGTGCCGCGGCGCAGCCTGATTGAAGGATAAGTTGTGGAATTCTTCGTCATCTCACTGCTGAACGGCATCAGCTACGGGCTGCTGCTGTTCATGCTCTCTTCAGGCCTCACCCTGATCTTCAGCATGATGGGCGTGCTCAATTTCGCGCACGCCAGCTTCTATATGCTCGGGGCCTACTTCGCCTATACCGTGGCCAGCAAGGTCGGCTTCTGGCCCGCGCTGATCCTGGCGCCGCTGCTGGTGGCTGGAGCCGGCGCACTGGTGGAGCGCTTCGGCCTGCGCACCGTGCACAAGTACGGACACGTCGCCGAACTGCTGTTCACGTTCGGGCTGGCCTACCTGATCGAGGAGGGCGTCAAGCTCGTGTGGGGCCTGGCCGCCGTGCCGTATCGCATTCCGGCCGAGCTGGATGGACCGCTGTTTACGGTCTTCACTTCGTCATTCCCGAAATACCGCGCCTTCATGATGCTGGTGTCGCTCGGCATGCTGGTGGCGATCTATCTCGTGCTCACGCGCACGCGCATTGGCCTGGTGATCCAGGCCGCGCTGACGCACCCCGAGATGGTCGAGGCGCTCGGCCACAACGTGCCGCGCGTGTTCATGATGGTGTTCGGCGGCGGCGCCGCGCTGGCGGGGCTGGCCGGCGTGATCGGCGGCAATGCCTTTGTCACCGAGCCATCGATGGCGGCGGCGGTCGGCTCGATCGTCTTCGTCGTGGCGGTGGTGGGCGGCATGGGGTCGCTGGTAGGGGCGTTTATCGCGTCGATCCTGATCGGCGTGCTGCAGACCTTTGCGGTGACCATCGATGCGTCGCTGGCCGGGCTCTTCAGCAGCATCGGACTGGCCGTGACCGACGCCACGCCGTTCTATTCGCTGTGGAAGCTCACCGTGGCGCAGGTGGCGCCGGTGCTGCCTTACCTGCTGCTGGTGCTGATGCTGATCTTCCGGCCGCGCGGCCTGATGGGAACCCGGGAGAGCTGAGCCATGAGAGTCGAAACGACGATGGAACAACGCCGTGAAGCGGTCATCACCGGCCGTACCGTGCACTACAAGCCGCTAAACCTGGCGCGCTGGCTGATATGGGGCATGACCGTGCTGGTGATGCTGGTGCTGCCGCTGATCTTCACCGGCGGGTTTGCGATCACGCTGATGTCCCAGATGGGCATCATGATTATCTTCGCGCTGTCCTACAACATGCTGCTGGGCCAGACCGGCATGCTGTCGTTCGGGCACGCGGTGTATTCGGGCCTGGGCGCCTTCATTGCCGTGCACGTGCTCAATATGATCGGCGCGGGCAAGGTGTGGCTGCCAGTGTCGATGCTGCCCCTTGTGGGCGGCGTGGCCGGCGCCTTCTTCGGCGTGCTGTTCGGCTACGTGACCACGAAGAAGTCGGGCACCACATTCGCCATGATCACCATGGGCATCGGCGAGATGGTGTTCGCCAGTTCGCTGATGTTCCCCGAGTTCTTCGGCGGCGAAGGCGGCATCTCGACCAACCGCGTGGTGGGCGACCCGTTCCTCGGCATCACCTTCGGTCCCGGGCGCCAGGTGTACTACCTGATTGCCGCGTGGTGCCTGGTGTCGATGGTGGCGATGTATGCGTGGACGCAGACGCCGCTGGGCCGCATCGCCAACGCGGTGCGCGACAACCCCGAGCGCGTCGAGTTCATTGGCTACAACACGCAGCGCGTGCGCTATCTGGTGCTGATCCTGTCGGCGTTCTTTGCGGGCATCTCGGGCGCGCTGTCGGCCATCAACTTCGAGATCGTCTCGGCAGAGAACGTCAGCGCGGTGCGCTCTGGCGGCGTGCTGCTGGCGGCGTTTATCGGCGGCGCCGGCGTGTTCTTCGGGCCGATCATCGGCGCGGTGGTCTTCATGCTGTTCGCGGTCGCGCTGTCGGACCTGACCAAGGCGTGGCTGCTGTACCTGGGCCTGTTCTTCGTGCTGATGGTGATGTTCGTGCCGGGCGGCATTGCCAGCCTGCTGCTGATGCAGATGCCGCTGCTGGCGAAGGGCAAGTTCAGGCAGATGCTGCCGTCCTATGGCCGCGCAGCGGCAGCGGGCGTGGTGCTGCTGGCGGCCATGATCCTGACCGTCGAACTGGTCTACAAGGTCCAGGTCGACAGCGCCAACGGGACCGGCATGTCGCTGTTCGGCATCGGCTTCGATGCGGCCACGCCGATACCGTGGGCGGTCGCCGCCGTGCTGTGGGTGGCCGGGCTGCTGGCATGGCGCATGGCGGTAGCGCGCGTGCGCGCCGCGTGGGACAAGGTGCAAGGCGAAATCGCGGGAGGCAGGGCATGACAGCGGCACTGGAACTGACCGATGTGCGCAAGAAATTCGGCCAGACGGAGATCATCCGCGGCGTGAACCTGTCCGTTCCCAAGGGCGAGCGCCACGCGCTGATCGGGCCCAACGGCGCCGGCAAGTCGACCACGTTCAACCTGATCTCCGGGCGCTTCGCGCCGACTACCGGCTCGGTGCGGCTGAACGGACAGGAAATCGGCGGACTGCAGCCGTTCGCCATCAACCGCATGGGGCTGTCGCGCAGCTTCCAGATCACCAATATCTTCCACCGCCTGTCGGTGTTCGAGAACCTGCGCTGCGCGGTGCTCTGGTCGCTCGGCTACAAGTACTCGTTCTGGCACCGCCTGTCGGCGCTGCGCGACGCGCGCGAGCGCGCCGACGAAGTGCTGGAGCTGATCGGCATGCAGCACCGGCGCGAGTCGCAGGCGGGGCTGCTGACCTATGCGGAGCAGCGCGCGCTGGAAATCGGCATCACCATCGCCGGTGGCGCCGACGTGATCCTGCTCGATGAACCCACGGCCGGCATGAGCCGCTCGGAATCGGACCATGCCGTCGAGCTGATCCGCAAGGTCACCGCGGGCAAGACGCTGGTGATGGTCGAGCATGACATGAGCGTGGTGTTCGGACTGGCCGACCGCATCTCGGTGCTGGTCTACGGCGAGGTGATCGCCACCGATACGCCGCAGGCCATCCGCAACAACCGCAAGGTCAAGGAGGCTTACCTGGGTACCACGCTGGATGAAGGCGCCACCGAAGGAGCGCACTGATGGCAAAGCGCATGCTGGACGTTACCGGGCTGCACGCCTACTACGGCAAGAGCCATATCCTCCACGGCGTGGACGCGCATATCGATGAAGGCGAGATCGTTGCGCTGCTCGGGCGCAATGGCGTGGGGCGCTCGACCATGGCCAAGGCCATCCTCGGCATGGTGAAAGCCGAGGGCTCGGTGCGTTTTCGCGACGAGGAAATCCTGGGCCGCCGCACCTTCGAGATCGCCCATCTCGGCATCGGCTACGTGCCGGAGAATCGCGACATCTTCCCGACGCTGACAGTGCGGCAGAACCTGCTGCTCGGCGAGAAGCGCAATCCGCGCCAGGCAAAGCCACGCTGGTCTATCCAAGATATGTTCGCGATGTTCCCGCGCCTGAAGGAGCGCGAGAATACCGCGGCGGGCGTGCTGTCAGGCGGCGAGCAGCAGATGCTGACCCTGTGCCGCACGCTGATGGGCGATCCCGACCTGATCCTGATCGACGAGCCGACCGAAGGCCTGGCGCCGATGATCGTGACGCTGGTGGGTGACTACCTCAAGACGCTGAAGGAGCGGGGCGTGTCGGTGCTGCTGATCGAACAGAAGCTGGCCATCGCGCTCGATATCTCGCAGCGGGTGTACGTGATGGGCCATGGGCACATCGTGTTCGAAGGCACGCCGACCGAACTGAAGGCCAATGCGCAGGTGCGCAAGGAGTGGCTGGAGGTGTAGAGGCTCAGGTCACGTCCGGTTCACCACCGGACGCGACCGGATATCCCGCTTGTGCAGCTTGCCTGGCCGCGACTTTCGCCGTCTTCGGCAGCTCGAACGGCATATCCTCATAGTCGATCAGCCGCGTCTTCCTGACGATACGGTAACCGAGCCACAGCGCCAGGAACACCGGCACGCCGATATAGGTGGCGATGATCTCGGGCCAGCGGTTGGGAATGTCCGCGAAGGCCTGATAGTTCTGCCCGGCCACGATCACGAGGCAAAGCACGCCTGCGAAGAGCGGGCCGAACGGATACAGCGGCGAGCGATAAGCCAGCGCATTGACGTCATAGCCCTGGCAGACCAGCCCGCGGCGGAAGCGGTAGTGGCTGAGGGCGATGCCGAACCACGCGAAGAAGCCCGTCATCGCCGACGTATTGAGCAGCCACAGGTAGACCGCCTTGTCGCCGAACAGCGAGCTGAAGAAGCACAGCGCGCCAATAGCCGTGGTGACCACCAGCGCATTGAACGGCACGCCGTTCACGGTCAGCTTGCCGAGCCAGCGCGGCGCGCGTCCGCTGACGGCCAGGCCGTACAGAATGCGCGTGGAGACATACATGCTCGACGTGCCGGCCGACAGCAGCGCGGTCAGCACCACGGCATTCATCAGGCCGGCGGCGAAGGCCAGCCCGGCGTGGCGGAATACCAGCGCGAACGGACTCACGCCGACGTCGGTCACGTCATTGCGCAGCAGGTTCGGATCGGTATAGGGAATCAGCACGCCGATGATCAGGATCGCGATCACATAGAACAGCAGGATGCGCCAGAAGGTCTGCCGGATCGCGCGCGGGATGGTCTGGGCCGGGTTCTCCGCCTCGCCGGCGGCCACGCCGACCGTCTCGGTGCCCTGGAACGAGAAGCCCGCAATCATCGCCACGCCGATCATGGCCGGTATGCCGCCGACGAACGGCGCGTCGCCGAGGGTGAAGTTGTGCCAGCCCGATTGCGGCCCGCCCTTCATGATGCCGAAGATCATCAGCAGGCCCACGCCCAGGAACACGATCACCGTGATCACCTTGATCAGCGCGAACCAGTACTCGGCCTCGCCGAAGCCGCGCACCGAGAACGCGTTGAGCGCGAACATCAGCAGCAGGAAGCCCGCACTCCAGGCTAAGCCCGGCATGCCGGGAAACCAGAACTGCATCACCAGCTGCGCCGCCGTGAGCTCCACTGCAATGGTCACGGCCAGGCTGAACCAGTAGTTCCAGCCGAGCGCAAAACCGAAGCCTTCGTCGACATAGAGCGCACTGTAGGTGACGAAGGAGCCGGCCACCGGCATGTGGACGGCCAGTTCGCCCAGGCTGGTCATCAGGCAGTACACCATGAAGCCGAGCAGTGCATACATCAGCAGCGCGCCACCAGGGCCGGCCTGCGCGATGGAAGCACCCGAGGCGACGAACAGCCCCGTGCCCACGGCGCCGCCGATGGCGATCATGGTGAGATGGCGCGCCTTGAGCTTGCGCTGGAGATCGTCATGCTCGACGACCGGGTGCTGGTGCGGATGAGGGTGGGAGTGGGAAGACATCAGGGTCGCTGGAACTTCGCCTGCCCGGACCTCTTCTGGAGATCCGGGGCCGAAAAATGAAAAGCCGGGAGTCTAACCTGTCTTTTTTGGGAATCGTCCGCCGAGCTCAAATTAAGTCGCATACTGGCCTTGATCCGCAGCGTTGACTTCGCGAAAGTGCGGCGGGCGCCATGGGTTTTTCCGCAAACGCTTGGCTGGACAAGGGTTTATCCGGGTGCGGGGCCGTGGGCCCATGCACGCGGCGAAGGGCGGAAATAAAGCCCGCGCATGGTAGCGAAATAGCTGGAAAATTAAAATTGAACGACCGTGCTATTTTGTGTATGCTGTGTTTCGCCCGTCGGCTGAAACGCTTGTCGGGCGCGGGAATGCGGAGGGTTTACCCTTCGGTCGCGGCTCCGGCCGCGGCAGTCCGACGGCCGGGACAGGCCGGCAGTGCAGCACGAAGACATATTCGAGAATTCGAATCCCGAGACAACCCAAGACACCAAAGGAACCAGCATGACAGCGCAGTATCAGGTTCAGGACGGCGTAGCCGTCATCACGCTCGACAATCCCCCTGTCAACGGCCTGGGTCACAGCACCCGGCTTGGCATCGTCGATGGCATGACCCGTGCGCTGGACGATGCGGCCGTCAAGGCCATCGTCATCACCGGCGCCGGCAAGGCATTCTCGGGTGGCGCCGATATCCGCGAATTCAATACCCCCAAGGCCACGCAGGAGCCGACGCTGCATTCGGTGATCCGCGTGCTCGAAGGCTCGTCCAAGCCGGTGGTGGCAGCGGTCCATTCGGTGGCAATGGGCGGTGGCCTGGAGCTGGCGCTGGGCTGCAACTATCGCGTGGCGTCGAAGGGCGCGCAGATTGCGCTGCCGGAAGTGAAGCTGGGCCTGCTGCCCGGCGCCGGCGGCACGCAGCGCCTGCCGCGCGTGATCGGCCTGGAAGCGGCCGCGAACATGATCGTGTCGGGTACCGCCGTGCCGTCCGAGAAGTTTGCCGGCACCAAGCTGTTCGACGAGATTGTGGACGGTGACGTGCTGCCCGCCGCCTTCAAGTTCGCACAGAACGTTGCCGCCGCGCCCGGCCCGTACCCGAAGGTGCGCGATCTCAAGGTCCGCCACGAGAACGCCGAAGGCTTCCTTGGCTTCGCCAAGACCACCGTGGCTGCGATGGCCAAGAACTTCCCGGCGCCGCTGAAGTGCCTGGAAGCGGTGGCCGGCTCGATCAAGCCGTTCGAGCAGGGCCTGAAGGAAGAGCGCGATGGCTTCCTGTACCTGGTGACCACGCCGGAATCGCGCGCGCTGCGCCATGCTTTCTTCGGTGAACGCGCCGCCAGCAAGATCCCCGACGTGCCGTCGGACACGCCGGTGCGCAAGATCGAGAAGATCGCCGTGATCGGCGCCGGCACCATGGGTGGCGGCATCAGCATGAACTTCCTGAACGCTGGCATTCCGGTCACGATCCTGGAAACCAAGCAGGAAGCGCTGGACCGCGGCGTGGGCGTCATCCGCAAGAACTACGAGAACAGCGCCAAGAAGGGCAAGCTGACCCAGGAAAAGGTCGAGCAGCGCATGGGCCTGCTGTCGACCACGCTGTCCTATGACGACATCAAGGACGCCGACATGGTCATCGAGGCCGTGTTCGAAGAGATGGGCGTCAAGGAAGTCGTCTTCAAGAAGCTGGACGAAGTGATGAAGCCGGGCGCGATCCTGGCTTCGAATACCTCGACGCTGGACGTGGACAAGATCGCATCCTTCACCAAGCGTCCGCAGGACGTGGTCGGCATGCACTTCTTCAGCCCGGCCAACGTGATGAAGTTGCTCGAAGTCGTGCGCGGCGCGAAGACCGGCAAGGATGTGCTGGCCACCGTGATGGCGATCGGCAAGAAGATCAAGAAGACCGCCGTGGTGTCGGGCGTGTGCGACGGCTTTATCGGCAACCGCATGATCGAGCAGTACAGCCGCCAGGCCGGCTACCTGCTGGACGAAGGCGCATTGCCGGAGCAAGTGGACAAGGCCATCGAGAAGTTCGGTTTTGCCATGGGTCCTTTCCGCATGGGCGACCTGGCCGGCAACGATATCGGCTGGGCCATCCGCAAGCGCCGCGCCGTGGATAAACCGGACATCCAGTACTCGAAGACCGCCGACTTGCTGTGCGAAATGGGCCGTTACGGCCAGAAGACCGGCGCGGGCTGGTACGACTACAAGGCGGGCGACCGCAAGCCGTACCCGAATCAGCAGGTCAACGACATGATCGTGCAGCATTCGAAGGACCTCGGCATCACGCGCCGCAAGATCTCCGACGAGGAAATCGTCGAGCGCCTGGTGTTCGCGCTGGTCAACGAAGGCGCCAAGATCCTCGAAGAGGGCATTGCGTCGAAGGCCTCGGATATCGACATGGTGTACCTGACCGGCTACGGCTTCCCGCTGTTCCGCGGCGGCCCGATGCTTTACGCCGACCAGGTTGGCCTCTACAACGTGGCGCTGGCGATGAAGAAGTACGCCAAGGGCTACCACGGCGAAGCCTGGCAAGTCGCACCGCTGCTGCAGAAGCTGGCGGACGAAGGCAAGGGCTTCAACGACTGAGGCCCGGGCCGCAGCAAGGCAGAAGGAAGGCGAAAGCGAAGGCAAAGGTGAACATGAGACCCGGTCCGGATGACTGCCTGCTGGTGGTCGACGTGCAGAACGACTTCATGCCCGGCGGCGCGCTTGCCGTGCCGCGTGGCGACGAAATCGTTCCTGTCGTCAACCAGCTGGCGCGCATGTTTTCGCACGTGGTGCTGACGCAGGACTGGCACCCGGCGGACCATGTCTCGTTTGCCGCCAACCATGCGGGGACCCAGCCGTTCGAGATGCTGGCGTTGCCGTACGGCCAGCAGGTGCTGTGGCCGGTCCACTGCGTGCAAGGCACGGCGGGCGCGGCTTTCCATGCCGCGCTCGATGTGCCCAATGCCCGGCTGGTGATCCGCAAGGGCCATCATGCGGGCGTGGACAGCTACTCCGCCTTCCTGGAGGCGGACCGCAGCACGCGCACCGGACTGGCCGGCTATCTGCGCGAGCACGGCGTCAAGCGCGTGTTCCTGGCCGGACTGGCGACCGACTACTGCGTGGCGTGGAGCGCGCTCGATGCGCGCGCCGCAGGCTTTGAAGCCGTGCTGACCGAGGACGCCTGCCGCGCCATCGACCTGAACGGGTCGCTGGCACAGGCGTGGCAAGACCTCGCCGCCGCGGGCGTGAGGCGTATCCAGTCTGCCGACTTGCTGCAAGCCAAAGGCTGAACCGAACCAACCGAACTGAAAGACACCAAGATTCCGAGGAGCAAGACATGAACGAGGCAGTCATCGTATCCACCGCCCGCACCGGGCTGGCCAAGAGCTGGAAGGGCGCGTTCAACATGACCCATGGCGCCACGCTGGGCGGCCACGCCGTCGAGCACGCCATTGCACGTGCAAAGATCGAAGCCGGCGAAGTTGAAGACGTGCTGATGGGCTGTGCCAACCCCGAAGGCGCAACCGGCTCCAACATCGCACGCCAGATCGCTCTGCGCGCCGGTTGCCCGGTCACCGTGCCGGGTGCGACCGTGAACCGCTTCTGCTCGTCCGGCCTGCAGACCATCGCCATGGCCGCGCAGCGCGTGATTGCCGATGAAGGCGACATCTTCGTGGCCGGCGGCGTGGAAAGCATCTCGTGCGTGCAGTCCGAGATGAACCGCCACATGATCGCCGACCCGTGGCTGGTCAAGAACAAGCCCGAAATCTACTGGAACATGCTCCAGACCGCCGAGAACGTGGCCAAGCGCTACAACATCTCGAAGGATCGCCAGGACGAGTACGGCGTGCGCAGCCAGCAGCGCGCCGCCGCCGCCCAGGAAGCCGGCAAGTTCAAGGACGAGATCGTGCCGATCACGGTGCTTGCGGGCGTGGCCGACAAGTCCACGGGCCAGCTGGTCACGAAGGAAGTGACGCTGGACCGCGACGAAGGTATCCGCGGTGACACGACGCTGGAAGCCGTGTCTAAGATCCGCACCGCGGTGCCGGGTGGCGTGGTTACCGCCGGCAATGCTTCGCAGTTCTCGGACGGTGCTTCGGCAGCCGTGGTGATGAACGCACGCGTCGCGGCCGCCAAGGGCCTGCAGCCGCTGGGCGTGTTCCGCGGCTTTGCCGTGGCCGGTTGCGAGCCCGATGAAATGGGGATTGGCCCGGTGTTCGCGGTGCCCAAGCTGCTGAAGAAGGCCGGCCTGAAGGTCGACGACATCGGCCTGTGGGAGCTGAATGAAGCGTTTGCCGTGCAGGTGCTGTATTGCGCCGACAAGCTTGGCATTCCGATGGATCGCCTGAACGTGAACGGCGGTGCCATCGCCGTGGGCCATCCGTACGGCGTGTCGGGTGCGCGCCTGGTCGGCCATGCGCTGATCGAAGGCAAGCGCCGCGGCGTGAAGTACGTGGTGGTGACGATGTGCATCGGCGGCGGCCAGGGCGCGGCGGGTCTGTTCGAAGTGCTGTAAAGGCGGACCGCTTGTTTGCTCCCTCTCCCGCTTGCGGGAGAGGGAGCACGCTTGCAGCCATTCCCGGGCCAGCCGTTACAGCTGGCGCAATATCGCTCCGAAGTCACTCCCTTCCAGTAGGGCTGTCTGGCAGCCCCGGGGCACACCAGCAAGACAAAAGAATTCGCGGCACGCCAAGCAGTGCCGCACGGAGACACCATGTCGCTGATCCTTTCCCGCCGTGACCTGAATTTCGTCCTGTACGAGTGGCTCAAGGCCGAAGAACTGAGCCAGATTCCGCGCTATGCCGACCACTCGCGCGAGACCTTCGACGCGGCGCTGGATACCTGCGAAAAAATCGCCACCGACCTGTTCGCGCCGCACAACAAGAAGAACGACCAGCACGAACCGGAATTCGATGGCGAGACCGTCACCATCATTCCCGAAGTCGGCACCGCCCTGAAGGCCTTCTGCGAGGCTGGCCTGATGGCCGCCGGGCAGGACTATGAACTGGGCGGCATGCAGCTGCCCGTGCTGGTCGAGAAGGCCGGCTTCGCCTACTTCAAGGCCGCCAACGTCGGCACGAGTTCCTACCCGTTCCTGACCATCGGCAACGCCAACCTGCTGCTGACGCACGGCACGCCCGCGCAGATCGACACCTTCGTCAAGCCAGAGATGGAAGGCCGCTTTTTCGGCACCATGTGCCTGTCGGAG
The DNA here is from genome assembly GCF_057073755.1 of Cupriavidus sp. C3SS-1. Classification (NCBI taxonomy): domain Bacteria; kingdom Pseudomonadati; phylum Pseudomonadota; class Betaproteobacteria; order Burkholderiales; family Burkholderiaceae; genus Cupriavidus; species Cupriavidus sp. C3SS-1. The sequence goes on from NZ_CP172699.1 coordinate 1,491,845, forward strand.
CCGCAGGCGGGTTCATCGCTGTCCGACGTGACGACGCGCGCCGAATACGAAGGTGAATCGCCGCTGGGCGCGCAGTACCGGCTGCGCGGCAACAAGATGTGGATCTCGGCAGGCGAGCACGAGCTGTCGGAGAATATCGTCCACCTGGTGCTGGCCAAGATTCCGGGCCCGGACGGCAAGCTCGTGCCGGGCGTGAAGGGGATCTCGCTGTTCATCGTGCCCAAGTACCTCGTCAACGCCGATGGCTCGCTCGGCGAGCACAACGACGTGGTGCTCGCCGGGCTGAACCACAAGATGGGCTATCGCGGCACCACCAATTGCCTGCTGAACTTCGGCGAGGGCATGAAGCACCGGCCAGGCGGCAAGGCCGGTGCGATCGGCTACCTGGTCGGCGAGGCCGGCAAGGGCCTGGCCTGCATGTTCCACATGATGAACGAGGCACGCATCGGCGTGGGCCTGGGCGCCGTGATGCTCGGCTATACCGGCTACCTGCATGCGCTGGACTATGCGCGCAACCGTCCGCAGGGCCGCCCGCTCGGCCCCGGCGGCAAGGATCCCGCCAGCCCGCAGGTGAAGCTGGTCGAGCACGCCGATATCCGCCGCATGCTGCTGGCGCAGAAGAGCTACGTCGAAGGCGGCCTGGCGCTGAACCTGTATTGCGCGAAGCTCGTCGACGAAGAACGCGCCGCGGCCACCGCCGGCGATGCGCCATCGCACGCGCGGCTGTCGCTGCTGCTGGACATCCTGACGCCGATCGCCAAGAGCTGGCCGTCGCAGTGGTGCCTGGAAGCCAATAACCTGGCGATCCAGGTGCATGGCGGCTACGGCTATACCCGCGAATACAACGTCGAGCAGTTCTACCGCGACAACCGCCTGAACCCGATCCACGAAGGCACGCATGGCATCCAGGGCCTGGACCTGCTGGGCCGCAAGGTGGTGATGAAGGATGGCGCCGCGTTCCGGCTGCTGGGCGAGCGCGTGCAGGCCACTTGGGAGCGCGCGTTGTCCACGGGCGACAAGGAACTGGCCGGCGAAGCCCGTGCCCTGGGCGCTGCTGCCACGCGCCTGTCGGAGGTCACCAAGGTCCTCTGGAGCGCGGGGGATGCCAACGTGACGCTGGCCAACGCCAGCCTCTACCTCGAGGCCTTCGGCCACGTGGTGGTGGCGTGGATCTGGCTGGAGCAGGCACTGGTGGCGCAGGATGCGCTGGCACGCGGCGCCAGCGGCGAAGACGAGATGTTCTATCGCGGCAAGCTGGCCGCGGCCGCGTACTTCTCGCGTTGGGAACTGCCGAAGGTGGGTCCGCAACTCGACCTGCTGGCCACGCTGGACCGCACCACGCTGGACATGCAGGACGCCTGGTTCTGACTGGCTCCTCCACTCCCCGACATCAAGAATCATCAAGGAACCGAATCATGCGTACCATCCAGCAACTGTTTGACCTGAAGGGCCGTACCGCGCTGATCACCGGCGGTTCGCGCGGGCTTGGCCTGCAGATCGCCGAAGCGCTCGGCGAGCAGGGCGCGCGCGTGGTGCTGTCCGCGCGCAAGGCCGACGAACTGCAGGCCGCGCAGGCGCATCTGAAATCGCGCGGCATCGAGGCCGACTGGATCGCCGCCGACGGCGCGCAGGAGGCGGACATTGTGCGCCTGGCCGATGAGGCGCTGGCGACGCTGGGCCACGTCGACATCCTCGTCAACAACGCCGGCGCAACCTGGGGCGCTCCCGCTGAAGACTATCCGGTCGAGGCCTGGGACAAGGTGATGAACCTGAACATCCGCGGCCTGTTCCTGCTGAGCCAGCGCATCGGCAAGCTGTCAATGATTCCGCGCCGCCATGGCCGCATCATCAACGTTGCGTCGATCGCCGGACTTGCGGGCAACCCGCCGGGCTCGATGGAGACCATTGCCTACAACACCTCGAAGGGTGCCGTGATCAACTTCACGCGCACGCTGGCAGGCGAATGGGGCGAGCACAACATCACCGTCAACGCGCTTGCGCCGGGCTTTTTTCCGTCGAAGATGACCAAGGGCTCGCTCGATCGCATGGGCGTCGATGCCATGTGCGCGGGCGTGCCGCTGCATCGCCTGGGCGATGACGAGGACCTGAAGGGTGCCGCGCTGCTGTTTGCCAGCGACGCGGGCAAGCACATCACCGGCCAGGTGCTGGCGGTGGACGGCGGCGTCAGCGCGGTCTGACGGCTATCGGTGCACGGTCCTAACGATAGTCGGAGTTTGCGGCAATAATGCGGAACCGGTGCCGGCGGCATCATCTGTCTTCGGCACCACACCATCCCCCACACCAAATCGCATTGCCATGAACCAGTACACCGGCTCACTGAGCCATATTCCTTTCCTTGCCGATCTCGGCGTGACTTGCAGCCTGGCGGAGGGCGGACGCAGCGAGATCTCGCTGCCGATCGAGAAGCGCCACGAGAACAGCTGGGACATGGCCCACGGCGGCGTGATCATGACCCTTCTCGACGTGGCCATGGCAGTGGCCGGCCGCAGCAGCGATGCCGACGGCCGCGGCGTGGTCACCATCGAGATGAAGACCAGCTTCATGGCGCCGGGGCGCGGCCATCTGACCGCGCGCGGCACCACCGTGCACCGCACCACCACCATGGTGTTCTGCGAGGCCGAGATCGTCGACGCCGACGGCAAGACCGTGGCGCGCAGCTCGGGCACGTTCAAGTACATCCGGCGCATGCCTCCGCAGCGTCCGGGCGCAACGGATACCGGCGCCGACGGCTGAACGCCGGCACAGCAAACACAAGGGAGCGGATTCGCCGCTCCCGCATCGCAGCCACGCAGTGTCCTGCAGCCCGCAGTTTTCCAACTCCCATTGGAAGGAACCGACCATGTTGAACACATTCAAGCGCATCGTTCTCGCATCGCGTCCCGAAGGCGCGGTGACGCCCGCCAACTTCCGGCTCGAAGAAGTGCCCGTGCCGCAGCTTGCCGACGGCCAGGTGCTGGTGCGCAACCACTACCTGTCGCTGGACCCGTACATGCGCGGCCGCATGAACGAGAGCAAGTCCTACGCCGTGCCCCAGCCGCTGAATGAAGTGATGATCGGTGGCACGGTTGGCGAAGTCGTCGCCAGCAAGAACGCAAAGTACAAGGTCGGCGACAAAGTCGTCGGCATGTTCGGCTGGCAGGAGATGGGGGTGAGCGATGGCACCGGCATGCAGCCGGTCGATACCACGCATCTGCCGCTGTCGGCTTACCTCGGCTCGGTCGGCATGCCGGGCGTGACGGCGTGGTACGGGCTGAACAAGATCATCCAGCCCAAGGCCGGCCAGACCGTGGTGGTCAGCGCCGCGTCGGGCGCGGTCGGCAGCGTGGTCGGGCAGTTGGCCAAGCTGGCCGGCTGCCGAGCCGTGGGTTTCGCGGGCGGCAAGGACAAGTGCGACTACGTGGTCAACGAACTCGGCTTCGACGCGTGTATCGACTACAAGGCGGCCAAGGATGCGAAGGAGCTTTACACGATGCTCAAGGCGGCCACGCCCGACGGCATTGACGGCTACTTCGAGAACGTCGGCGGCGACATCCTCGACGCGGTGCTGACGCGCATGAATGCGTTCGGCCGCATCGCCATGTGCGGCATGATCGCGGGCTATGACGGCCAGCCGCTGCCGCTGAAGAACCCGCAACTGATCCTGGTGTCGCGCCTGACCGTCGAAGGGTTCATCGTCTCCGAGCACATGGAAGTGTGGCCGCAGGCGCTGAAGGAGCTGGGCACGGCCGTTGCGCAGGGCAAGATCAAGTTCCGCGAATCGGTCGCACAGGGACTGGAAAGCGCGCCGGAAGCGTTCATGGGCCTGCTCAAGGGCAAGAACTTCGGCAAGCAGCTGGTCAAGCTGGTGTAAGCGGCGAGGGCGCGGCCGGCCCTGCGCGGCCGGCTGGCCTGCATAGAACGACAACCACAGGAGACAGCCATGAACGCACCGCAAGCCCGGCCAGCACCCGACGACGAGATCGGCGCCGGCCTGTCAGAAGAGGTCAAGGCACGCTATCGAAACCTGCCGCGCCCGCCGCAGTTCGACACGCCGGCGCAGGAACGCCTGCACCGCAAGCAGCGCCTCGCCGCAGCCTTCCGGTTGTTCTCCAAATTCGGTTTCGACGAGGGCGTGGCCGGCCACATCACCGCGCGCGACCCCGAGTTCACCGATACCTTCTGGGTCAATCCGTTCGGCGTGCATTTCAGCCAGGTGACGGTGTCGAACCTGATCCGCTGCGACCATCACGGCAACGTGGTCGAGGGCGACTATCCGGTCAATGCGGCGGCGTTCGCGATTCATTCGCGCGTCCACCAGACCCGTTCCGATGCCGTGGCCGCAGCGCATTCGCATAGCACCTATGGCCGCGCCTGGTCCACGCTGGGCCGTCCGCTCGATCCGCTCACACAGGATGTCTGCGCGTTCTACAACGACCACGCTCTCTATGACGACTTCGGCGGCGTGGTGGTGGAGCTGGACGAAGGCCAGCGCATCGCCAATGCGCTGGGATCGAACAAGGCCGCCATCCTGCAGAACCACGGGCTGCTGACGGTGGGCAAGACGGTCGACGAGGCCGCGTGGTGGTTCATCACGATGGAGCGTTCGTGCCAGGTGCAACTGCTGGCCGAGGCGGCTGCCGCGCGTACCAATGCGCCGCTCAAAGTCATTTCCGATGCTGCCGCACGCCAGGCTTATTCGATCGTCGGTACCGCGCAGGCAGGCTGGTTCCAGTTCCAGCCGCTGTATGCCCGTATCGTCAAAGAGCAGCCCGACCTGCTGGACTGACACGATGACCTGCATGCCGCATGCAGGGCGGTACTGACCGACCGGAACATAAGGCAAACCACAGCGAGAGGGGACTAGAACATGAAGCAATTCGAAGGCAGGGTAGCCGTCATCACGGGTGGCGCTTCGGGCTTTGGCAAGGAATTTGCGCGCACGGGCGCGGCGCTCGGCATGAAGCTGGTGCTGGCCGATGTGCAGCAGGATGCGCTGGATGCCGCCGTGGCCGAACTGAAGGCGCAAGGTGCCGAGGTGATCGGCGTGCGCACCGATGTCTCGCGCGGTGAACAGGTGCAGGCGCTGGCCGACGCGGCCATGGAGCGCTTCGGTCAGGTCAACGTGCTGTTCAATAACGCCGGCGTCGGCGCGGGCGGCCTGCTGTGGGAAAACTCGCTGAAGGACTGGGAGTGGGTGCTGGGCGTGAACCTGTACGGCGTGATCCACGGTGTGCGCATCTTCACGCCGCTGATGCTGGCCGCCGCCGCGAAAGATCCCGCGTACCAGGCGCACATTGTCAACACGGCGTCGATGGCGGGCATGCTGAGTCCTCCGGCGATGGGCGTCTACAACGTGTCCAAGCATGCCGTGGTCACGTTGACCGAAACGCTTTACCAGGACCTCGGGCTCGTCACCGAGCAGGTGCGCTGCTCGGTGCTGTGCCCGTACTTCGTGCCGACCGGCATCAACCAGTCACAGCGCAACCGGCCCACCGATCTGGCGAACGACGCGCCGCCCACGCGTTCGCAGATGGTGTCGCAGGCGTTGACGGACAAGGCGGTCACTTCCGGCAAGGTCACGGCCGAGGACGTGGCGCGCAAGACCTTCGATGCCATCCGCGACGAAAGCTTCTATATTTATTCGCACCCGCAGGCCCTCGCACCCGTGCAGCAACGTTTCGAGGACATCATCGGCCAGCGCAATCCGGGCGATCCGTTCGCGGACAAGCCCGAGGTGCGCGCCGGCCTGGTTGCCGCGCTGCGCGGCTGACGCAACGCAACAAACCAGACGAGGCCCGCGCATGGAGAACGCCATGACCGCCCCCGCCGTAATCCGCCATCTGCAGTTTGCCAGCCTGCCCAACGGCACGCGCCTGCACTATGCCAGCGCCGGGGAGCGCGGCAAGCCGCTGATGCTGTTCGTGCATGGCTTCCCGGAGTTCTGGTTCGAGTGGGAAGCCCAGCTTGCCGAATTCGGCCGCACCCACTTTGCGGTGGCGCCGGACCTGCGCGGCTTCAACCTGTCGAGCAAGCCCGAGGCCGTCGACGCTTACCGCCCGCGCCATATCGTCGAGGACCTGGTGCAGTTCGTCTCCGTGCTCGGCTACGAACGCTGCATCGTCGTGGCCCACGACTGGGGCGGGGCGATCTGCTGGAACCTTGCCATCCAGTTCCCGCAACTGGTCGAGCAACTGGTGATCATTAATTCGCCGCATCCGTACCTGTTCGCCAAAGCGCTGGCAACTGATCCGCAGCAGCAGGCGGCCTCGGCCTATATGAACTGGCTACGCCGCCCGGGCTCGGAAGAAATCCTGGCCGCCAATGGTTTCGCGATGCTGGAGAACATGCTCAAGGCGGGTGGCGAGCAACCCGCGCCGTGGTTCAGCGGCGAAACGCGCGAGAAATACCTGGCCGCATGGGCGCAGCCGGGCGAGGGCGAATCGCATTCGCTGTCGGGCGGCGTCAATTACTACCGCGCTTCTCCGATGCATCCGCCCGGGCCCGGCGAGCCGCCGCCGGACATCTCGCGGCTCGATCCGGCGGCGTTCGTGGTGCGCGTGCCAACCTTCGTGATCTGGGGCGAGCGCGACCGCGCACTGCCGAAATCGCTGCTCGATGGCCTCGACCAGTTCGTGCCGGACATGCGGCTGGAGCGCATTCCGGACGGCACGCACTGGGTAGTGCACGAGCAGCCGGAACTGGTCAACCGGTTGATACGCAGCGCGCTGAAGTAGCGGAAAACGCAGTCTTGCCGTGCAGTTGGGATGGTTGCCCGGCCATAACTGGCCGGGTCGCCCGCGCGAAAACTGTCCCTGTCTGCCGGCAGATCCGGGTGGTAGATTGCCTCGTCGACAACGCGCAGCCCCCATGCGCCACACGGAGCAGGCAATGAAGACTATCGGGCTGATCGGCGGCATGAGCTGGGAATCGTCCGCCGAATACTACCGTCTCATCAACCAGGGCATGAAAGCCCGGCTGGGCGGGCATCGCAATGCGCGCAGCGTCATGGCCACGGTGTGCTTCGAGGAGATCAAGGCGCTGCAGCACGATGGGCGCTGGGACGAGCTTGCCGTGCTGATGCAGCAGGCCGCCCGGCAGTTGCAGGCCGGCGGTGCCGATTTCGTGCTGCTGTGTACCAACACCATGCATCGCGTGGCCCCGGCGATCGAAGCTGCGTTGTCGGTGCCGTTCGTCCATATCGTCGACCCGACCGCGCTGGCGCTGCGCGAAGCAGGCATCGGCCGTGTCGCGCTGCTCGGCACGCGCTTCACGATGGAGCAGGATTTCTACCGCGGCCGGATGCACGACCGCCATGGCATCGAGACCGTGGTGCCGGACGAAGCCGATCGCGCCATCGTGCACGACATCATCTATGACGAGCTCTGTCATGGGACGATTCGCGACGCGGCGCGCGCGGAATTCCAGCGCATCATCGGCGAACTCGGCACGCGCGGCGCGCAGGGCGTGATCCTCGGCTGCACCGAGATCACGCTGCTGATCGGCCCGCAGGACAGCGCGCTGCCGGTGTTCGATACCACCGCGCTGCATGCGCAGGCCGCGGTGGCCATGGCCGATGATGGCGTGGTGCCGTAGGCGTCGTCAGGACAGGCGCTCGCGGTACAGCTTGTAGTTCTCGTCGTCGAAGCAGACGAACGTCACCTGTTCGATGCCTTTGGCGGTAGCCAGGGCCTCGCGCACCGCACGGATGGCGATATCGGCCGCGCGTTCCCGCGGAAAGCCGTAGATGCCGGTGCTGATATTGGGAAAGGCAATGGTGCGCAGGTGATGTTCGGCGGCCAGCCGGATGCTGTTGCGGTAGGCACTGGCCAGCTGTGCGTCTTCGTCGCGGCTGCCGCCATGCCAGACCGGGCCGACCGCATGGATGACGTACGGCGCGGGCAGCAGTCCGCCGGTGGTGATCACCGCCTCGCCGGTCGGGCAGCCACCCTGCGTGTCGCGGATGGCCTTGCACGCCGCCATGATCGCGGGTCCGCCGGCACCGTGGATGGCGCCGTCCACGCCGCCGCCGCCGAGCAGGCCGCTGTTGGCCGCATTGACGACTGCGTCGACTTCCATCCGGGTAATGTCGCCATGCACAACCTGCAAGTGTTCACCAGTCATTCGCTGTCTCCCCCAGTGGATGAGTGTCCCGGACCGGCCCAGGGCCAGGCTGGCCTACATGGACGCCACAAGCATACGCCGATAATCCTCCGCGCTGGCCTCTTTTGGATTGGTCTTGTGGCAGTGGTCGAGCAGCGCGCCCGCGATCACCTTGTCGAACATGTCCTCGGTGACACCCATCTGGCGCAGGCCGGTGGGCAGCCCCAGGCGGGCGGTCATGTCGTGCACGGCCTGGGCGATGTCGGCGTCTTCCGGCAGGTGCATGGCGCGGCGCAGGCGCGCATAGCGGTCGTCGCGGACCACGGTCGGGGCGTCGGCATTGAAGCGCAGCACGGCTGGCATGACCACCGCGTTGAGCGTGCCGTGGTGCAGGCCGGTCTTGCCGTCGATCTTCAGTCCGCCGAGCGGATGCGACAGCGAATGCACGCAGCCCAGGCCCTTCTGGAACGCCATGGCGCCCTGCATGGACGCGCTCATCATATTGAGCCGCGCATCGCGGTCCTTGCCGTCGCGGGTGGCGCGCTCGATATGGCCCCAGCCGCGCTCCAGGCCGTCCAGTGCAATGCCGTCGGCGGGCGGATTGAAGGCGGGCGCCAGGAAGGTCTCGATGCAATGGGCAATCGCATCCATGCCGGTCGCGGCGGTCAGGCCGGCAGGCAGCCCCAGCGTCAGTTCCGGGTCGCAGATGGCTGATTTCGGCAGCAAGTGCCAGGAGTGGAAGCCGAGCTTGCGCCCGTCGTCGAGGATGATGATGGCGCCACGCGCCACCTCGCTGCCCGTGCCGGAAGTGGTGGGCACGGCAATCAGCGGCGCGGCGCGCTCGGTGATCTTCGCGCTGCCGCCTTCGATGGTCGCGTAGGTGGTCAGTTCGCCCGGATGCGTGGCGAGGATCGCGATGCCCTTGGCCAGGTCGATCGAAGAACCACCGCCGACGGCGACCAGGCCATCGCAGCCGGCGTCGCGATATTGCTGTGCGGCCTTGCGCACCATGGCCTCTGTGGGGTTGGACGGGGTCTCGTCAAAGACCGCCACCGGCAGGCCTTTCATCGCATCGATCGCGCGCTGCGCCACGCCCGCCGCGACCACGCCCTTGTCGGTCACCAGCAGCGGCCGACGGATACCGATGCGTTCACATTCGGACTTGAGCAGGCTCACCGCGCCGAAGTCGAGATGGATGTGGGTCAGATAATAGATAAAGGCCATGGTTCGCTGTCTCCTGCGGCGATCCGCCGCTAATTTCGCTTCTAGGGCGCTTCCTGTATTCACTGGCCAAACGGGTTCGATGGGTCGATCATCGCCCAGAAAACCCCCGCCGCGCTCATGCATCGGGGTTATTTCGGACTGCCCGCTTCCTGAAACACTGGCATGATACTTAAATCGAACGATCGTTCACAATTCGAACTTCTCCCGATGCCGGGGGAAGCGGGAAACATTTTGGCCGGCCAGGATGCCGCCAGGGCTGTATCGAATCCAGTGTCTGCCATGTCCGCTGTACCGTCCACCTCATCACCCGCCTCGCCCGCTGGCCACGCGGTTACTGGCATGCCGGCGGTGGCACTCGATCCGCAAGTGGCAGCGTTGCTCGACCTGATCGCGCGTGCCAAGCGGCCGCCCATCCATGTGATGGACGTCGAAGACGCCAAGATCGCGTACGAGAAGAGTGCGCCCATCCTCGATATTTCGCCGCCCGCGGTACACGCGGTGGAGGATCTCCATATCTGTGCACGCGATGGCCATGCCATTCCGGTACGCCTGTATGCGGCGCGCGAGGCGAGCTGGGCCGAGCCGTTGCCGTTGCTCGTGTATTTCCATGGCGGTGGTTTTACGGTGGGCAGCGTGAATTCGCACGATCCGTTGTGCCGCATGCTGGCGTCGCGCGCCGATTGCATGGTGCTGTCCGTCGACTATCGCCTCGGACCGCAATGGCGATTCCCGACCGCGGCCAGCGATGCCTTCGACGTGCTGCACTGGGTGTTCGAGGAAGCCGCCCGCCTGGGCGCGGACCCGCAGCGCATTGCGCTGGGCGGAGACAGCGCCGGCGGCACGCTGGCCACGGCCTGCGCCATCCATGCGCGCGACAGCGGCCTGGCGCCCGTGCTGCAACTGCTGATCTATCCAGGCACCTGCGCGCGACAGGACACGCCGTCGCACCGGGCTCTGGCAGACGGCTATCTGCTCACCGAGGACATGATCCAGTGGTTTTTCTCGCACTACCTTGACCAGGAATCCAGCCGCGACGACTGGCGCTTTGCTCCGCTCGACGGCGGCGGCGCCGGTGCCGATGTGCGCGGCTGCTGTCCCGCGTGGATCGCCGTGGCCGGCTACGACCCGCTGCATGACGAGGGCGTGGCCTACGCGGAAAAATTGCGCGCGGCCGGCGTGGCGGTCACGCTGGCCGACTATGCTGGCATGATCCACGATTTTTTCAAGATGGGCCGTTTCGTCCCCGCCGTGGCGCAGGCGCATGCCGACGCCGTGGCGGCGCTCCGGGCCGCTTTCGGCACCGGGCAATAAAAAGCAAGCATCGGGCCGCGGCACGCGCGGCACCCGATCCAATCATTTCTAGCAGTGACTTGCAGCACAAGGAGATATCGTCAAATGCAACGCCGCCAATTCATCGCCCGCGCCGGCCTCGCCGCCGCCACCGCCGCGCTTGGTTTCGCCGCCATGCCCGCGCAAGCGCAGGCAGAGAAATTCCCGCAACGCCCGATCCGCCTGGTCATCGGCTATACGGCCGGCGGTTCCACGGATATCCCGTTCCGCGTGCTCGCTGAAAACGCCTCGAAGATCCTCGGCCAGCCCGTCATCGTCGAGAACAAGCCGGGTGCCGGCGGCGTGCTGCCGGCCCAGATGATGCAATCGACGCAGCCGGACGGCTACACGCTGGCGCAGGTCGCCATGCCGGTCTATCGCCTGCCGTACACGACCAAGATCAACTGGGACCCGGTCAAGGACCTGAGCTACATCATCAACCTGGCCGGCTATTCGTTCGGCCTGGTGGTCCCGGCCGATTCGCCGATCAAGACCATGCAGGACTACATCGCCTACGCCAAGGCCAATCCGGGCAAGCTGACCTACGGCTCGCCCGGCACCATGACCACGCTGCACCTGACCATGGAAGAACTGGCGATGAAGCAGGGCGTGCAGTTCTCGCACATCCCGTACAAGGGCAACTCCGAATCGATGCAGGCGCTGCTGGGCGGCCACGTGATGTCGGTGGCCGATACGCCGGCGTGGGCGCAGTACGTGGAGCAGGGCAAGCTGCGCCTGCTGTCGACGTGGGGCGACAAGCGCTCGGCGCGCTTCCCGAACGTGCCGACGCTGAAGGAACTGGGCATGGGCATCGTGCAGACCTCGCCGTTTGGCCTGGTGGCACCGAAGGGCACCGACCCGAAGATCGTGCAGAAGCTGCATGACGCCTTCAAGAAGGCCATGGAAATGCCGAACTACCGCGAATCGCTGGCCAAGTTCGACATGGAGCCGTACTACATGAACAGCGCACAGTACTCGCAGTTCGCCGCGGATACGGTGAAGAAGGAAAAGGCCATCATCGAGAAACTGGGCCTGGCCAAGCAGTAAATTCGCTGGCGCCAGCCTGCACCACGGCTCAGGCCGCCATCCCGCCGGAACCATGCGAAGCGGGGTGGCGGCCTGAATGCCATGTGAGATCCATTCAAGGGAGACCAGCCCGATGGCAAAAGAAGATTTCCGCCACAGCATGCCACTGCGCGTGCGCTGGGCCGAAGTCGATCCGCAGTCGATCGTCTTCAATGCGCACTACCTGACCTACTGCGATATCTGCGTGACCGAATACTGGCGCGATGCCGGCATCCGCTATCCGGAAGACGTGCTGCACGCGCATGGGGTCGATATCTTCGTGGTCAAGTCCACGCTGGAGTATCACGCGTCAGCGCGGTTCGACGATGTGCTCGAAATCCGCGGCCGTATGGCGCGGATGGGGCGGTCGAGCATGCTGTTCCGGGTGGAGATGTACCGGGGGGACGAACACCTGATCACGGGCGAAATCGTGTATGTGTGCGCGGATCCGACGTCGCAGAAATCGGCGCCGATTCCGGGGACGGTGAGGGAGATTATTGAAGGGTATGAGGTGGTGAAACCGGCGGCGTGAGGCTGCCGTGGTTTCTCCCCTCTCCCGCTAACGGGAGAAGGGAACGGCTTCTGCGAGATGCGAGGGCGCTGGCAGTAGCGAGCGGGGGGCAGCAAAACGTTGCGGCTTACTTCGCCAACCCCGCATCCTCGATATACGCGCGGATCACCTCATCAAAACTCGCATCGCTCTGGAACCCCAGCGATATCGCGCGTTCCGCATTCCACGCCGCCGGCCACGTGCCCACAATCTTCTCGACGCGTTCCTCGCGCTGCCACGTCACCCGGTTGGCCGCTGCATCGCCCGCCACGCGGCGTAGCGCTTCAACCATGCCCGCTGCCGTCACCGACAGACCCGGCAGGTTCACCACACGGCGGTTGCCCAGACGCTCGCCATCCAATTCGATACCGTTGACAAGCGCCGTCACGGCCGCGCGCGGCGATAGCAGCCACAGCGGCGTTTCCGGTGCCACGGGGCAATTGGCCTCCACGCCCGCCAGCGGCTCGCGGATGATGCCGCTGGCAAATGACGAGGCCGCCGCATTGGGCTTGCCCGGTCGCACGCTGATGGTCGGCAGGCGCAGCACGCGGCCGTCTACGAAGCCGCGGCGGCTGTAGTCGGACAGCAGCAATTCGCCGATGGCCTTCTGCACGCCGTAGGACGATTGCGGGTTCAGCGCCGTATCGTCCTGCACCACGGGTGGCAGCTCGCCGCCATAGACCGCGACCGAGCTGGTGAACAGGACGCGCGGCTTGTGGCCGGCCAGGCGGCAGGTTTCCAGCAGCGCGCGCGAGGCGTCGAGGTTGACGCGCATGCCAAGCTCGAAGTCGGCCTCGGCCTGGCCCGAAACCACGGCGGCCAGGTGGAAGATGGCGCCGGTGTCGGCATCGATGGCTTGCGCAAGGACGGCGGGGTCCGACAGGTCGCCGCTCACCACGCGCACGCGCGCATCATCCAGGCCTTGCGGCGCTACCACGTCGAGCAGCGTCAGGCGGTCGAAGGCGACGGCGCGGCCGTCCAGGTCGAGGGTCCCGCGCCGCAGCAGCAGGCGCGCCAGTTGCAGGCCGAGGAAGCCGGCGCCGCCGGTAATCAGTACGTTCATGGCAATGCTTCTCCGTGGGTTCAGCGCTTCAGGTAAGGCTTGATCCAGCCCAGGCCGGCGGAGGTGCCGGCGCGCGGCCGATACTCGCAGCCGATCCAGCCCTGGTAGCCCAGGTTGTCGATGACGTCGAACAGGTACGGGTAGTTCAGTTCGCCGATGTCCGGCTCGTGGCGCTCGGGCACGCCGGCAATCTGGATGTGGCCGATGCCCGCGAAGTCGCGCTGCAGTGTCTTAGTCACGTCGCCTTCCACGATCTGGCAGTGGTAGCAGTCGAACTGCACCTTCAGGCTGTCGGCGCCGACTGCCTTGCAGATGGCCTGGCCGTCGTCCTGGCGGTTCAGGAAATAGCCGGGCATGTCGCGCGTGTTGATTGGCTCGACCAGCACGGTGATGCCTTGCGCTGCGGCGGCGTGGGCGGCATGGGACAGGTTTTCGAGGTAAGTGGCGCGGCAGCGCGAGCGGTCGGCCTCGGCCGGGATCAGGCCGGCCATCACGTGGATGCGGTCGTTGCCGATCACGCCGGCATATTCGAGTGCGCGGCTGAACGCGGCGCGAAACTCCGCTTCGCGGCCGGGCAGGGCGGCAATGCCGCGTTCGCCCGCGGCCCAGTCCCCCGGCGGCGCGTTGAACAGCGCCTGCACCAGGCCATGGGCGTCGAGACGCGCGCGCAGTTCGGCGGCCGGGTGTTCGTACGGGAACAGGTACTCGACTGCCTGGAAGCCATCCGCCGCAGCGGCGGCAAAGCGGTCCAGGAAGTCATGCTCCGTGTACATCATTGAAAGGTTGGCGGCGAAACGCGGCATGGTTGGCTTCCGGTTGTGAGTCTTGAATGCGGGCGGGTCAGCGGTTGACCAGCTTGGCCGGTGTCAGCCATACGAGCACGGCGCCGACCACCAGGATCGCCGACAGCACGTACATCGGCAACTGCGTGCTGTGCGTCATGTCCTTGAGCGCACCGACCATATACGGCGACACGAAGCCGGCCAGGTTGCCCACCGAGTTGACCACCGCGATGCCCGAAGCAGCGGCGATGCCAGACAGGAACGCGGTTGGCAGCGACCAGAACAGCGGCGCGCAGGTCAGCACCCCGGCGGCGGCCAGCGACAGCGCGGCGATGGCTACGGTCGTATTGTCCGCAAACGAGGCCGCAATCGCAAAGCCCGTGGCGCCCATCAGTGCCGGCACGATCAGGTGCCAGCGGCGCTCGCTGCGGGCATCGGCGCTGTGGCCGAGGAAGTTCATGACGACAATCGCGCACAGGAACGGAATCGCCGACAGCAGGCCGATGTTGAAGTTGCCGGTGACGCCACTGGCCTTGACCAGCGTGGGCATCCAGAACGTCAGCGCATACTGGCCGGTGACAAAGCAGAAGTAGATCAGGCACATCCACCAGACGCGGCTGTCACGGAACACGGCGCCGAGCGAGTGGCCATGCGATTTGCCCGAGGCGGCGCCGGCCGCCTTGACCGCATTCTGCTGGTCTGCCTCGACATTGCGCTTGAGCACGCGTTTTTCATCAGCGTCGAGCCACGGCGCCTTGTCGATGCCATCACGCAGCACGAAGACGGTCAGCACGCCGATCAGCAGGGACGGCAGCGCTTCGATGATGAACATCCATTGCCAGCCGCGCAGGCCATGGGTGTTGTTGAAGGCGTCCATGATCCAGCCCGACAGCGGATTGCCGAACATGCCGGCCACGGGAATGCCCGACATGAACAGCGCGATCATCTTTGCGCGGCGGTTGGCCGGGTACCAGTAGGTCAGGTAGAGGATCACGCCGGGATAGAAGCCCGCTTCGGCCAGGCCCAGCAGGAAGCGCATCACGTAGAACTGGGTCGGCGTCTGCACGAACATGAACAGCCCTGACACGATGCCCCAGGTGATCATGATGCGCGCGATCCAGATGCGCGCGCCGAGCTTGTGCATCAGCAGGTTGCTGGGCAGTTCGAACAGGAAGTAGCCGATGAAGAACAGGCCGGCGCCAAGACCGAACACGGTCTCGGAGAAGGCCAGGTCCTGGCCCATCTGCAGCTTGGCGAAGCCGACATTGACGCGATCGAGATAGGCGATCACGTAGCACAGCATCAGGAACGGCATGATGCGCCAGAACACCTTGTGATAGGCGCGTTTCTCGATCTGGGCGTCGGCGTCGAGCCGGGCATTGCCGCCCAGGCTGTCGTAGGCGGGCACGCTGGCCGCGGGTTGGTTCGGTGTCACGGTGGTCTCCGTTCGGGTTTTGGGGGCGCGAGTGTTCTCCGCGCGGCTGCCTGGCGGCAGTCGCGTCCGGGTCGCGTCGGGTCGGGAATCAGTAAGTTGCTACCAGCGGGCTTTGAAGGTATCCCGCAGTTCGGTGAGTGCGCTTTCGCTGAGCGCGGCGCGGGCGGCGAAGCCCGGCACATCTTTCATCATCATCCAGAGCTTCGCGGTCTCCTCCAGTTCTTCCAGCGCGAAGGCCGCGCGCGAGACGCCGGACTCCCACACCACCGGACCGAGCCGCTCCAGCATGACGCCGCGCACCTTGCTGGCGAGCGTGGCAACCTGCGCCGCAACGGCCGGATCGCCGGGGCGGTGGTACGGAATCATCGGGATGTGGCCGACCTTCATGACGTAGTACGGCGTGAGCGGCGGCACGATATCGGCGGGCGCCCACACGCCGGCCAGCGTCAATGCCACGAGGTGCGTCGAGTGCGTATGCACCACGGCGTTCGCCTCGCGGTTGTTGTCATAGATGGCGCGGTGCAGCGTCAGCGTCTTCGACGGCTTGTCGCCCGAGACCCAGTTGCCGTCGCCGGACACCTTGGCCACGGCTGCCGGATCCATCATGCCGAGGCAGGCGTCGGTCGGCGTGATCAGCCATCCATCATCGAGCCGCGCGCTGATGTTGCCCGCCGAGCCAACCGTATAGCCGCGCTGGAAGAGGCTCGCGCCGATGCGGCAGATCTCTTCGCGCAGCTTGCTTTCCTGGCTCATGGCTGTCCTCCGAGTTGGGCGAGTGCCTGCGCGAAGAAATCCTCGCCGCCGAAGTTGCCGGATTTCAGGGCGAGCGCGAGCGGCTGAGCATCGAGCGTGACGGTTGCAGGCACACCCGGCGCGATCTGCTCGCCGATGCGCAACGCCCGCACACCCAGCGCCTGCACGACGGCGCCCGAAGTCTCGCCACCCGCGACAACGAAGCGGCGCGTGCCGCTGGCGAGCAGTCCGGCCGCGATACCGGCCAGCGCCTGTTCGACCAGATGGCCCGCGCGTTCCACGCCGAGTTCGGCTTGCACGGCCTTGACTTCATCGGGGCTGCTGGTCGCGTAGATCAGCACAGGCTCATCGCGGCCGGCCGCAAAGGCGAGCGCGGCATCGACTACCGCCTCGCCGCGCGCGAGTGCCAGCGGATCGATGCGCAGGGCGGGGCGGCCTTCACCGAGCCAGCGCGCAACCTGGCCGTTCGTCGCGCGAGAGGCGCTGCCAGCCAGCACGACGCCATGGCCGTCGATGCGCGGCACCGACGCGGCATCGCCACGCTGCGGCAGCAGGCCCGCACGGCGGAAGTTCTCGGGCAGGCCCAGCGCGATACCCGAGCCGCCGGTGATGAGCGGCAGGTCCGCGCACGCTTGTCCGAGCGTGAACAGGTCGGCATCGGACACAGCATCGGCAATCGCGAGGCGCACGCCATCGCCGCGAAGGTCCGCAATACGTTCGGCAGTCGCATTCGCACCGCGAGCGACGGCGTCGTAGCGCAGCAGGCCGACCTTGCCCCGGCTCTGCTCCTGCAGCACGCGTACGAGGTTCGCGTCGGTCATTGGCGTGAGCGGATGGTGCTCCATGCCTGACTCGTTCAGCAGGACATCGCCGACGAACAGATGGCCGCGGAAAATCGTGCGGCCATTCTCGGGGAAGGCCGGGCAGGCGATGGTGAAGTCGCTATCGAGCGCTGCCAGCAGGGCTTCGGCGACGGGGCCGATATTGCCGGCGCTGGTTGAATCGAACGTCGAGCAATACTTGAAGACGAACTGCCTGCAACCCTGTCCGCGCAGCCGGTCGAGCGCGGCCAGCGATTGCGCCACGGCGTCGGCGGCGGGAATGGTGCGCGACTTGAGCGCGACCACGATGGCATCGGCTTGCGCCATGTCTTGCACGGCGCCGGCGTCCGGGACGCCAATGGTCTGCACCGTGCGCATGCCGTTGCGCACCAGCGTGTTGGCCAGGTCGGTGGCGCCGGTGAAGTCGTCGGCGATGCAGCCCAGCAGCGGGCGCTTTTGCGCTTGGATGGCGGTCATGATGCGCTGCGCCTCAGTGGGCCTTGTCGGCGTTGGCCGGAAGTTCGATGCCGGGGAAGATCTTGATCACGGCGGAATCGTCCTCGCCGCCGTGGCCGGCGGTGGAGGCCATCATGAACATCTGGTGCGCGGCGGCGGACAGCGGCAGCGGAAATTTGCTGGTGCGCGCGGTGTCGAGCACCATGCCGAGGTCCTTGACGAAGATGTCGACCGCCGACAGCGGCGTGTAGTCGCCGGAGAGGATATGCGGCACGCGGTTCTCGAACATCCACGAATTGCCGGCGCTGTGCGTGATGACGTCGTACAGCGCATCCGGGTCGACGCCTTCGCGCAGGCCCAGCGCCATGGCTTCGGCCGCGGCGGCGATATGCACGCCGGCCAGCAGCTGGTTGATGATCTTGACCTTGGAGCCGGCACCGTGGGCATCGCCCAGGCGGTAGACCTTGCCGGAAATGGCGGCGAGAACGTCTTCGGCAAGCGAATAAGCTTCGGCGGGGCCGGACGTCATCATGGTCATCTCGCCGCTGGCCGCGCGCGCGGCGCCGCCGGACACCGGGGCGTCGAGCATCAGGACGCCTTGCTCGCCAAGACGGCGGCCCAGGGCTTCGGCAAAGGCGGGCGGCACCGTCGCGCTGGCAATGACGAGCGTGCCCGGGCGCATCGCCGTGGCGGCGCCGTTGGCGCCGAACAGTACGGCCTCGGTTTGCTGGGCATTGACCACCAGCGTGATCACGACATCGCAGCGGCTGCCCAGTTCGGCGGGGCTGGCGCACGGCACGCCGCCGGCATCGGCAAAGCGCTGCAGCACGTCGGGCCGCAGGTCGCAGGCATGCACGTTGAGGCCCGCGCGCAGCAGCGACTGCGCTACACCGTTGCCCATGGCGCCAAGGCCGATTACGCCGATATTCCGGGACATAGAAAACTCCTGATGCAGGTGAGACTGGTCAATCGATGAGGACGGCGCCGGTTCAGCTAGCCGTGCCGGAACGCTCGTCGTCCGCTTCGTCCTGGCCCAGCTGGGACAGGCGGCGGGCGGCGTTGAACATATGGTTTTGCGCGGCATTGCTGGCGGCCAGCGCGTCGCCCGCGCGGATCGCGGCGACGATGGCAAGGTGTTCGTCGCGCACCTGGCGCGTGAAGTCGGCGCGGCGCGCTTCGTTGGTCCGCGTCACGCGCGTTGCGGCTTCCAGGTACTGGCTCAGGAATTCGAGGGTCTTGAGGAAATACGGATTACCCGTGGCCGCTGCAATGGCGCGGTGGAATGCCACGTCGGCGGCGACACCGTCGCCGCCCTCGGCCACTTCGGCATCGAGCCGGGCCAGCGCCGCGTCGATGGCCACCATGGTCGCGTCGGTACGGCGGCGCGCGGCCTGCGCCGCCACTTCGGCCTCGATGGCCCGGCGCAGTTCGACGATCTGCAGGACCGAATCCAGCGTGCCGGTGTCGGTGTAGTCGATTCGCAGCGGGCGGATGCCGGCCTGCTCGGTCACGAACACGCCGCTGCCCTGGCGCGATTCGACCACGCCTTCGTATTTGAGCCGCGAGATCGCTTCGCGGATCACCGTGCGGCTGACGCCGAATTCCTCGGACAGCACAGCTTCCGTCGGCAGCTTGTCCCCGCGCGAGAAGGCGCCGCTCTGGATCTTGTCCAGCAGTTGTTCGGCGACATTGTCGGTCAGGGCTCGGGCCGGGACTTTCTGGAACATGGCTTATCTGGTCATCGGGTGGTCAGGTCATCATACAAATTTAACAGGGATCTGTTAGCGCAGGTAAACCCTTATACGGTGCAGGCTGCACGATGACGGTGCCTCCGATACGCGGAGGTTTGTGGCGTATCATGGCAGCCGCAGCCTACCCGCGGTTCCAACGCTTATCCGCTTACTTCCAACGAATTTCCATGCCTGTCACCGTCCTGATTTGTCCCTGGTCCGAAGCGCGCGAGCGAGCACGCGCCATCCGCTACGCGGTGTTCGTCGAAGAGCAGGGCGTGCCGGTCGAGCTGGAGTGGGACGAATGGGATGAGCCGAGCTGGCATGCCCTGGCGCTGGCCGGGGACGGCACGCCGGTTGCCACCGGCCGTCTGCTGCCCGACGGGCATATCGGCCGCATGGCGGTGCTCGGCCTGGTGCGGGGCACCGGTGTCGGCGCGCGCGTGCTGGAGGCGCTGATGAACAAGGCCGCCGAACTGGGCTATCCGGAGCTGGTGCTCAACGCGCAGACGCATGCCGCGGCATTTTATGCGCGCGCCGGTTTCACGCAGGCCGGGGATGAATTCGAGGAAGCCGGCATCCCGCACGTGGAGATGCGCAAACGCCTGCGCGGCTGATCAGCGCGGCGCCGGTACCGTGCCCGTGTCGCGGGCCAGGTTCAGCTTGCCGCGATAGGAGACCTCGCCGGTCTGGCCGTTCGCATCGAAGCTGCGTTCGCTGAAATCGAAGCGCCCGTCGTGGCGCACGCGCAGCACGGTGCTCGCGCGCGTGCCGTAGTTGGGCGAGCGGATGAACGCCGACGACAGCAGCTTTTCCCACTCGGGCGAGACACCGGTCGAGGGCAGCTCGAAGTTCGCGGCCTGGCGCTCGTCAGCCAGCAGTTGGAGGTAGGGTGCGGCGCTGGCGTTGGCATGGCCGGTATCGGCCGCCAGCACTTCCGCGAGCGCGCCGACCCGGCTGCGCACCTTGGGCCACGGCGTATCGAGCAAGGCGTTGGATAGCCCGTACAGGCCCGGCCGCAGGCGCTCCGGCTGGCGAGAGGCCGACCGGTTGCTGTACCACCAGAGTTCGTGCAAATCGCAGGCCAGCAGATTGAAGCCGTTGTAGCAGCCGTCCGCGCCTGCGAGGGCGCCAAGGTAGTCGGCTGGCCCCCGGTGTCCTCGCAGGAAGCCGGCCACCAGTTCACCGCGCGAACGCGCGTCGGTGCGTTTTTCCGACGGGGCGCGATAGTTTGTCAGCGCGGCAAAGCGGCCTTCGCCCGCCACGCCCATCCAGGTGCCGGGCTCGCCGATGACATCGGCCAGGTCGCGGCCCGCCAGCACCTGCGAGGCCTCCTGCCACCAGTGCGCGGGCGCCGCCGGACGGGCATAGAATTCGTCGCGATTGCCGGCCACCACCAGGGCATAGTCCGGGTGTGATTGCCAGGCAACCAGGATCAGGCACATTGCTTTGCTTCCTTTACTGCGCAGAATCTACAGCAGGTCCAGGTCGATGAAATGCTCGACCTGGCGCTCGCCATCCACCCACTGCTCCAGACCGCTCTGGCGCCACAAACCTGACAGCGTGGCGTCGAAGGCGGGAGGGACATCGGCATAGCATTCCATCCAGGTCTGCACGCCGGCGCGGGTTTCGGGCCTGCGCATCAGCGTACCACCAATTCCGGTCGCCTCGGCAACGGTCTCCATCCAGCGGTGCCAGTGCGGCAGCGCTTCGGCCGCTGTGGCTTCCGGCACGCGGAAATAAACGTAGAGGTGATCGCTCATGACGGTGTCCTGCAGGTCAGCCGGCGGCCTGCGCGGCCTCGGACAGCGGTACTTCGTACGGAAGACGGCCCACTGTCAGCGCGGCGCCTTCGGCGCTGCCCAGGTGCAGGGCTGCCGCGACGGCGTCGATCTTCAGTTCGGCCAGGGCCGCCCAGCCGCCCTGGGGCGCCGGAGCGGCATTGACGATCATGCCGCACGGCTGCTGCGGGTCTTCCGGTCGGAAGATCTCCGCGGCCGGTGCCGGCACGGCGCCGTTGCCCTGTACCAGCCACATGCGGCGCTTGAGCGTGCCGCGGTACTGGCTGCGGGCCACGATTTCCTGTCCCGGATAGCAGCCCTTGCGGAAATTGACGCCACCGACGATTTCGAAATTGACCATCTGCGGCACGAACTGCTCCTGCGTCGCCGCGACGATGCGCGGGATGCCGGACTGGACTTCGAGCCAGTCCCAGAACGCCGCATCGGCTTCGGACAGCTGGCTTGCCAGCGCCGCTCGGATTTCGGCGGCGCGCTCGGCCGGCAGCAGCAGTTGCCAGCGCGCCTGGCCGGCGGCGTCCGGCAGGCGGACGACGGTCGTGCCGTCAGCGCTGTCGGCGGCGAACACGGCGTTGGGCGCGGCCAGCCCAGCCTTTGCCAGGGCCTGTGCGGCGTGCGGCCCGGCCACGCCGAGCACCGCGACGGCCGGCGTGAGATCGCTGAGTTTCGCCTTGGCGCGCAGCACGAACATGCTCAGGCGCTTCTGCAGCGCGGGCAGGACGTCGGCCGACAGTTGCAGCACGATGCCGTCGGCGTCGCGCCACATCAGGAAGCTGGCCTGCAGCCGGCCCTTGGGCGAGCAATAACCGGCCAGGCGCGCGGCGCCAGGAGCGAGATCCTCGACCGCATTGGTCAGCTGGGTGTGCAGGAACGTGGCGGCGTCGTCGCCCGCCACGCGGATCCAGCCAAGCCCGGACGGCGCGCAGACAATGCCCCTGCTTTGCAGGGCGTCAAGGCTGGCGGCGAGGTCCGGGGCTGGGGTGTTCATTTCAGGCATTCCGTTCAGGCGAGAGGGTGCGTTTGGCAGGTGCGCGCCGCGCGTCACGGCTCCGGTAGAGACCCGTCTCATCGTGGCGGCGCAAGGCTCCCGGTATTATATGGGGCTGCCGGCATTTCAGCCGGCGCCGGCGCGCGCGGCGGGCAGGGGGCATCACCCGCCACACGGACGCTGCCGAGACTGAACGGATTTCATGACACGTCTTTTCATCCGCCTGGGGCTCGTGGTCCTGGTGCTTGCCGCGGCTGTCGCCGGCGCTTTTGCATGGTGGGCCAACCAGCCGCTGGGGCTGTCCACATCGCCCGTCGAGGTCGTCATCAAGCCTAATTCGGGCGTCGCCAGCGTCGGTCGCCAGCTCCAGCGCGGCGGCGTGGGCATGGATTCGCGGCTGTTCCAGCTGTTGGTCAGGCTGACCGGGCACGGACCGGACCTGAAGGCGGGCGGCTACACCTTCGAGGCGGGCATCACGCCGCTGGGCGTGATCGGCAAGCTCGCGCGCGGCGAGGTGACGCATTACGTGGTCACCGTGATCGAAGGCTGGGAATTCCGCAAGATGCGCGCGGCCGTGGACGCCAGCCCGGCGCTGCGCCACGACACGCAGGGCATGTCCGATGCCGAACTGATGAAGGCGATCGGCGCCGCCGAGGCCGCGCCGGAAGGGCTGTTCTTCCCGGATACCTACCTGTTCGCGCGCGGCAGCAGCGATATCGAGTTGTACCGCCATGCCTACAAGGCCATGCAGCGGCGCCTGAACGAAGCCTGGAACGCGCGTGCCGCGGACCTGCCCTACAAGACCCCGTACGAGGCGCTGGTGATGGCGTCGATCGTCGAGAAGGAAACCGGCCAGGCCGCCGAGCGCCCGATGATCGCCGCGGTATTCGTCAACCGGCTGCGCAAGAACATGATGCTCCAGACCGACCCGACCGTGATCTACGGCATTGGCGAGCGCTTCGACGGCAACCTGCGCAAGCGCGACCTGCAGACCGACACCCCGTACAATACTTACACACGTAATGGCCTCCCGCCCACGCCGATCGCGTTGCCGGGGCTGGCCTCGCTGGCGGCAGCGACGGCGCCGGCGCCGTCGGACGCGCTGTATTTCGTGGCGCGCGGCAACGGCACCAGCCATTTCTCCAACACGCTTCCCGAACACAACCGCGCGGTCGACCAGTACCAGCGCGGCAAATAGGCATCCATGCGCGGAAAATTCATTACCTTCGAAGGCATCGACGGCGCCGGCAAGAGCACCCATATCGACTGGGTGGCGGCGCGCCTGCGCGAGCGCCAGGACCTTGGCGCCGTGGTCACCACGCGCGAGCCCGGGGGCACGCCGCTGGGCGAAGACCTGCGCCAGATTCTCTTGCATCGGAAGATGCACCTGGAAACCGAAGCGCTGCTGATGTTCGCGGCACGGCGCGAACATATCGCCGAAGTCATCGAACCGGCGCTGGCGCGCGGCGACTGGGTGATCTCCGATCGCTTCACCGACGCCACCTTTGCCTACCAGGGTGGTGGCAGGGGGCTGGCCACGGCGCGGCTCGAAGCGCTGGAAGACTGGGTGCAGGCGGGACTGCAGCCGGACCTGACGCTGCTGTTCGACGTGCCGCTGGAAACCGCCAGCGAACGCCTGGCTGGTGCGCGAGCGCCGGACAAATTCGAGGCCGAATCGCGCGCCTTCTTCGAACGCACCCGTACCGAGTACTTGCGTCGTGCCGCGCAAGCACCCGGCCGTTTTCGCGTGATCGACGCCACGCGGAGCATCGACCAGATTCGTGTCGAGCTTGAGAAAATCATCGCAACGCTTTGATTTTGAAGCTTTAGATTGATTGATAATATCGCTTTCGAGATGAAGGCGGCACTTCAGCCTTCACGGCTAACTGACTGATTCGCATGCTCTATCCCTGGCAAACGGAAGACTGGCAACGGCTTGGCGCGCTGCGCGAGCGGCTGCCCCATGCGCTGCTGATCCACGGCCAGCAAGGGACCGGCAAGCGCGACCTGGCGCTGCATTTCGCTCAGGGCCTGCTATGCGAGTCGCCGCGGCCCGATGGCCAGCCGTGCGGCCAGTGCGCGGCCTGCCACTGGTTCAGCCAGGGCAACCATCCCGATTTCACCGTGGTCCGTCCCGAGGCGCTGGAGGCTTCGGGCGAAGGCGAGTCGGACGACAGCGGCAAGAAGAAGGCGCCCAGCAAGATCATCCGCATGGAGCAGGTGCGGGCGCTGATCGAGGCGGTCGGCGTCGGGACGCACCGGGCCGGCTTGCGCGTGGTGGTGGTCTACCCGCTGGATGCCCTGCAGGCCGAAGGTGCCAACGCACTGCTGAAGACGCTCGAGGAGCCGCCATCTTCGACGGTGTTCCTGCTGGTCACCGACCGGCTCGACCGGATCTTGCCGACCATCCTGTCGCGCTGCCGCCAGTTTTCCGCGCAGCGGCCGACACCGGAAGCCGCCCTCGCCTGGCTCAAGAGCCAGGGCGTGGCGGACGCCGAAGCCCAGCTTGCACTGGCCGGCGGTTCGCCGCTGACGGCATTGCATGCCGCCGAAGCCGAGGAGCAGCCGCTGCAGCGCTGGCTGGTCGGCCAACTGGGTGCCGGCGCCGAGTTCGACGCGTCTGCTGCGGCGGAACAACTACAAAAGATGCCGGTCCCCGCCGTGCTTGGCATCCTCCAGCGCTGGACGTACGATCTGCTGAAATGCCGGCTCGATGCCTCGGGCGGCGCGGTGCCGCGCTACTTCCCGAAGGAGCGCGCGGTGCTGGCGCGTTGTGCCGGCGCATCGAGCGCCCATCGGCTGCAGGCGTTTGCGTCGCGCATCAATGCGCACCGTCGCAGCGAAAATCATCCGCTCGCGGCAAGGCTGGTGATGGAATCCGTATTTCTCGAATACCGGCAACTGTTCCAGTGACAGCGCTGGCGTAGCAGGCGAGGCCCGGCAACCGCCGGGGAGCAGCTGCGGAACACTTAAAACAGAACGATAGTCGGTCAAAAAGGGGTCAGTCATGAATGCAGAAGTCGCAACCATACCGGGGCGGGCCACCGCCACCATGGGTGGCGCACCATCGCGGCCGAACGTGTTGTCCTTGTCGATCAAGGACCAGGCGGGGCTCTATGCCGCGTACATGCCGTTCCTGGCGCGCGGCGGCATTTTTGTGCCGTCGAACCGGCCGTTCCGTCTGGGCGAGCAGGTGTTCCTGGTCCTGTCGCTGCTGGACCGTCCGCAGAAATACCAGGTCGCCGGTCATGTTGCCTGGATCACGCCGCCGGGCACGCCGATGAAGACGCCCGGCGTAGGCGTGCATTTCCCTGACGACGACAATGGCCGCAACCTGCGGCGTGCCGTAGAGGAAATCCTGGGCAAGCAGTTGGAATCCGGACGGCCAACCCAGACTTTATGATGGTTGCGAAGATTGCTTGGTAACTGGCTGATATTGAAGAATATTTTTTTAGTTTTACTGTAAGCACGATGGTGCCGGCGACATGCCCGGTACCGCTGCTCTCCGCAGCACCGTATTCGCGTTGCCCGTGGCGACGGCCGAGTCGGCGCGGTTGTCCGTAGCGTCCCGCCAGGCTAGCCGGTTTCCGGTTCCTGGGTCGCAGTACCGAGGTTTCCCCCATGTTTGTAGATTCACACTGCCATATCGATTTTCCCGACCTGGCCGCCCGTCTGCCTGAACTGCTCGAGAATATGCGCGCCAACCAGGTGTCGCACGCGCTCTGCATCTCGGTGACGCTGGAAGACTTTCCGCGCGTGCTGGCGCTGGCCGAGCAGTATTCGAACCTGTACGCCTCGGTCGGCGTGCATCCGGACTACGAAGAGGGCGAGGAGCCCACGCTGGAGCGTCTGCTGGAACTCTCCGCGCATCCGCGCGTGGTGGGCACCGGCGAAACCGGCCTCGACTACTACCGCCTGAACGGCCGCAGCATCGCCGATATGGCATGGCAGCGCGAGCGCTTCCGCACGCATATCCGCGCGGCACGGCAGACGGGAAAGCCGCTGATCATCCATACCCGTTCCTCGGCGGACGACACGCTGCGCGTGATGCGCGAGGAAAACGCCCGCGAGGCCGGTGGCGTGATGCATTGCTTCACGGAAACCTGGGATGTCGCGAAACAGGCGCTGGACGAAGGCTTCCATATTTCGTTTTCGGGAATCGTCACGTTCAAGAGTGCGGCAGACCTGCAGGAAACCGCCCGCAAGGTGCCGCTGGACCGCATGCTGATCGAGACCGATTCGCCGTACCTCGCCCCCGTGCCGTACCGCGGCAAAACCAACGAGCCGGCCTGGGTGCGCCATGTGGGCGAGTTCATTGCCAATCTGCGCGGCATCCCGGTGGAACAGCTCGCTGCGCAAACAACCGATAATTTCTTCAAGCTTTTCAAGCACATCAACAGGGAAGCTCATGTTTGACATGAAATCTATCCGCGCGCTGTCCGGCGCCATGCTGCTCGGATGCGCGGCGCTGGCCTGGGCCGCGCCGGCCGACGACATGCGCAAGGCCGTGGAATTCGACGACGCGCGCACCGTGCAGAAGCTGCTGGGCCGGGGCATCGATCCCAATATCGTGGACAGCCGCGGCGAGCCGGTGCTGGTTGTGGCATTGCGGGAAAAGTCCCTGAAAGCCGCGACGGCGCTGATCAAGGCCAAGGACATCGACTTCGACAAGGCCAACCCCGCCGGCGAAACCCCATTGATGATCGCCTCGCTGCAGGGCGAACTCGACATGGTCAAGCTGATGGTTGACGACATGGAGGCCGAGGTCAACAAGACCGGCTGGACGCCGCTGCACTATGCGTCCACCACCGGCCACAACGATGTCGTCAAATACCTGGTCGACCACGCCGCCTACATCGACGCCGAAAGCCCGAACGGCACGACGCCGCTGATGATGGCCGCACGCGGCGGCCACATCGAGACCGTGAAGCTGCTGCTCGACGAAGGCGCGGACATGCGGCTCAAGAACCAGCAGGGCATGACGGTGATCGACTTTGCCGAGCGCTATAACCAGGCCGAGATCGCCAATGGCCTCAAGTCGCGCTGGCAGAAGCTGTACCCGCAGGTGCCTATCGTCGCCGCGCCGCCGCTGAAGGCGCCCGTGGCGCAGCCCGGTGGCCAGCCAATGAAGGCAGCGCCCGCCAGCGGCAAATAATGTCGAAATCTGGTACGCGGACGGAGGCGATGCCCCTGAGCCGGCGCCTGCGGCAGTGGGCGCGCAGCCTCAAATCCAGTCTCGTGATGCTGTGGTTCTGCAGCCGCCATCCGGATACGCCGCTGGCCGCGCGTCTGCTGGCGGTGCTGGTTGTGGCCTATGCGTTCAGCCCGATCGACCTGATTCCGGATTTCATCCCGGTGCTCGGTTATGTCGATGATGTCCTGCTGGTGCCGGCTGGGATCTGGCTGGCCTTCCGGCTGGTGCCAGCTGCCGTGAAGGCGGATTGCCGCGCGCAGGCCGACACCTGGCAGGCGTCGAAGCAAGCGCGCCCACGCAACCTGTGGGCGGCGGGGGCGATCGTGCTGGTTTGGGCGTTGCTGGCGTGGCTAGGCTGGCGCTGGTGGTCGGGCCGCTGAACGCGCCCCGGTTCAGGCGTCGTCCGCCAGGCGCACGCCGGTGAACTGCCAGCGCTGGTGCGGATAGAAGAAGTTGCGATAGCTGGCCCGGATATGCGATTCGGGCGTCACGCACGAGCCGCCGCGCAGCACCATCTGGCTGCTCATGAACTTGCCGTTGTATTCGCCCACCGCCCCGGCGCTCGGCTGGAATCCCGGGTAGGGCAGGAAGGCGCTGCCGGTCCATTCCCACACATCGCCAAACATCTGGCGCAGCACGCCCGAGGTGTTCTGCCGGTCCGGCAGCGGACGCAGCACGCGGCCCTCGATGAAATTCCCCGTCGCCGGCAAGTTGCGGGCCGCATGTTCCCATTCCGCTTCGGTCGGTAGCCGGCGCTCGGCCCAGCGGGCAAAGGCATCGGCTTCGTAGAAGCTGATATGCGTGACCGGGCTTTCCGGGTCGACCGGATGCATGCCGCGCAGCGTCATCTGCCACCAGGTCCCATCGCGCTCCTCCCAATACAGCGGCGCCTGGATACCTTGTTCGCACACCCAGCGCCAGCCGTCCGACAGCCATAGCCCCGCAGTCTGGTAGCCGCCGTCGTCGATGAATTCGAACCACTGGCGGTTGCTGACCGGGTGCGAGCACAACGCATAGGGCTGCAGGAACACCTTGTGGCGCGGCCCTTCGCAGTCAAATGCAAAATCCTCGCCGCGACTGCCGATCTCTACAACGCCACCGTCAAAGCGGACCCAGTCCGGGGCCGGCCGCGGGTCGGCGACCACCGGCTCCAGCAGTTCCGGCGCGAACGCGGGCCGCAGTGGATTCTGCGCGAACAGGTGCAGGATATCAGTCAGCAACAGTTCCTGGTGCTGTTGCTCATGGTGCAGTCCGAGCGTGATCAGGGCGGCTTCGGCATCGGTCTGGGCGGAGCCGAGCAGGCTCAGCATCGATTCGTCCACCGCTTCGCGGTAGGCCAGGATCTCGTCCAGCGACGGCCGCGTGAGCAGGCCGCGGCGCGGGCGCGGATAGCGCGCGCCGACGGACTCGTAGTAGGAGTTGAACAGGAAGCGGTAGTCCGGATCGACCGGCTCGTAGTCCGGCATGCGGGCGGCCAGCACGAATTCCTCGAAAAACCACGTGGTGTGAGCCAGATGCCATTTGGCCGGGCTGGCTTCCTCCATCGACTGCACCGTGGCGTCGGCATCCGACAGGTCGGCGACCATGGCTTCGGTCGCGGACCGGATGTGCCGGTACTGCGCCAGCAAGGCGGGTTCGTGCGGCGGGTGGATGGCGGCGGCTGGCAGCAGGGCTGAAGTCATGCGGGCTCCCGGGATCGGTCGATGACTGAGGCGAAGGACGCGTCTGGCCGTTGCAGGCCGGCCAGTGACGTCGCCAAATGGCACGCGGGGCGCCGTAGCGCCCCGCATCCATCATAGACTCGATCCGCCGTCGCGGCGAGCCGGTGCCGCGACGCGGTCAGGCCGCCAGGCGGGCGCCGTCGTTCAGCGCGGCGAGCTCCGTGCGGGCGCTGCTCAGGCCGGCTTCGCGAGCGTCCGGACCCATGGCCAGGCCGTGGGCGCGCACGTACGTGATGTCGGTGATGCCCAGGAAGCGGAACACCACATCCACGGTCTTCTCGTGCAGGTCCAGTTCATTGGCGTCCTGGCGCACGCCGCCGCGCGACGACACGACGATCACGCGCTTGCCGCCGGCCAGGCCGACCGGGCCAGTCTCGGTGTACTTGAAGGTACGGCCGGCCTGGGCGATGCGGTCGATCCAGGCCTTGAGCTGGCTCGGGATGCCGAAGTTGTACTGCGGCACGCCCACCACCAGCACGTCGGCGGCCAGGAATTCGGCCAGCCAGGTTTCGGTGCGCTGCAGTTCGGCTTCCTGCACGGCGTTCAGGCCGTCCTTCGGGCCGCCCAGCACGGGCAGCAGGTTGCCGGACAGGTGGGCCGGGGCGTCCTGGTCCAGGTCACGCACCGTTACCGTGGCACCCGGGTTGGCGGCGACCAGGTCGGCCACGGCGCTGGCGGTCAGGTTGCGGGAAACGGAATTGCCACCAAGAACGCTCGAATCGATCTGCAGGATGTTCATGACTTTCTCCACTAAGGTGCGGTTGCGATGGAGGAAAGATAGCGGCTGGCCATTGGTATCGGTAGTGAGGCAAAATGCAAATAATTGTTCTATTCGTGCAACGACTGGCGCGCCCTTGATGCGTGTGACGTTGCGCAGGCGGAGGTGCCCACATGCAGGACCTGAACGATTTGTCGCTGTTTGCCCAGGTGGTCGAGCATGGCAGCTTTTCGGCGGCCAGCCGCGCCACGGGAATTCCGAAGTCGCGGCTGAGCCGGCGCATCGCGCAGCTCGAACGGGATCTGGGCGTACAGCTGTTGCGCCGGACGACCAGGCAGGTGCGCGTGACGCCGCTCGGCGAGTCCTTCTTCGAGCGCTGCCGCGCCATGCTGAACGAGGCGCAGGCCGCGCGCGAAGTGATCGAGCAGGCGCGCGACCAGCCGGGCGGCACGCTGCGCGTGAGTTGTCCGGTGGCGATTGCGCAGATTCTGCTGGCGCCGGCGATCGGCCATTACATGCGGGCCAACCCGGCCGTGCGCATCGAACTCGAGGCCACGAACCGTCGCGTGGATGTGATCGGCGAAGGCTATGACCTGGCGCTGCGCGTGCGCGAGATCCTGGAAGATTCCAGCCTCGCCGTGCGCACCTTCGGCGAAAGCCAGCTCATGCTGGTGGCCAGTCCTGGCCTGCTCGACAGCATCGGCCGGCCGCGCACGCCACAGGCACTCGATGGCATGCCGGGCGTCGGCCAGAAGCCGCACGATGGCAAGCACGTCTGGATTCTTGGCTGCAAGAGCGGCGAGACCATCCAGATTTCCTATGATCCGCGCCTGGTGACCGACGAGTTTGCACTGCTGCGCGAGGCAGCGATTGCCGGCATCGGCGTGGCCATGCTGCCGCGCATGTACTGCCGAGATGCGATCGACCGTGGCGAACTGGAGCTGCTGCTGCCCCAATGGGAAATGCCAGTGGGCACGCTGCACGCCGTGTTCCCGTCGCGCAAGGGCGTGACCCCGGCGGTGCGGCGCTTCCTGGATTTCCTCAGCGAGATCCTGCCCGAGAACGCGCGCAAGGTCGGCATGCACGAGGGCAGGGAGCCGGCGATGCACCGCGTGGTCTGACGGCGCGGCCGCGATCGCTTGCCGGGTTCTTGCGCCTTTACCTTCACGCCGCGGCGCACTAAGGTACATGGGCGAGAGCCCCTTGCGTGCGGGCGAAGTCGCTTGGCCACCGAACGGCCGGCCTGCTTCCCGGGTGCTCCGATTGTTCTCAACCGGCAAGGAGGATGGCCATGAGCGGCTCTCAGGGTTCGCAGGACTTGGGCAAGGCAGTGTTGCGCGTTGTGTTGGGCGCGCTGATCCTGATGCACGGCATTGCCAAGCTGAAGGGAGGCGTGGGCTTCGTCGAGCAGACCGCCACGCAGGCGGGGTTGCCAGCCTGGGTCTCCTACGGCGTCTATTTCGGTGAAGTCATTGCGCCCGTGCTGCTGATCATCGGCCTTTGGACCCGTGTTGCGGCGCTGATCGTGGTCGTGAACATGCTGTTCGCGATCGGGCTGGTGCACATCAAGCAGATCGGCATGCTCAATGAAACCGGTGGCTGGCAGCTGGAACTGCAGGGCATGTACCTGGCGGCCGGGCTGACGCTGATGCTGATCGGCGGAGGCAGGCTGGGTGTGGGTGGTGCCGGCCGGTGGAACTAGCTATGGCCGCCCGTTGCTGGAGGCGTATCGTGAAGGCCCCGAGAAGCTGGACGGCAACGGCCGTTGCCATGGCGTCGGTGCTGCTGACGGCCTGCGCCAGCGCGCCGGACATCAAGACCGACTACAACCGCAGCGTGAATTTCGACGCGTATCGCAGCTTTGGCTTCGTGAAGAACCCCGGCACGGACCGGCAGGGTTATGAAAGCCTGACGACGCAGTACCTCAAGGGCGCCGTGCAGCGCGAGATGACGTCGCGCGGCTACCAGTACAACGCGCAGTCGCCCGACCTGCTGGTCAACTTCAATGCGCGCATGCAGGAAAAGGTGCAGGTCACCCCGGCGCCGCCGCCGATGATGGGCTACTACGGCTATCGCGGCGGACTCTATGCGCCGTGGCCCGGCTACGGCTTCTCGAACGACGTTTACACCTATACCGAGGGCACCCTGAACATCGACCTGGTCGACCGCAAGGCGATGAAACTGGTCTGGGAGGGCGTCGCCGTGGGCAGCGTCGACACGGGGAACCAGTCCGATATCCAGCAGCGCATCGAGAAGGTGGTGAGCCAGATCTTCGCCCGGTACCCGTTCCGCGCCGGCCAGTAGGGCAGGGGGCTCTGTTGCCGTCGCGCCGCGCTTACGAAAACTTGCGCTTTATTGCGCGGCCCGACGGCATGGCCGGTCTGCTTAAACGCTACAATCGCTGCCCGTAGTTTTGAACGTGGCATGGCGATCATGGGTTTTGGCTGGTTCGGATTTTCGACTCTCTGGCTGGTGCCGCTGGTGTGGCGGCTCTTCGGTGGACTGCTTGCCGGTGAACGGCGCCTGGCCGGCCCCGGTTCGCTGCGGGTCTGGCTCGGTACGCTGATCGTGCTCTGCGCGAGCGCTACGCTCGAGGCCCTGACCGGCGGCGAAGGCGGGAGCGCGGGCGGCTCCGCAGGGCGCGCGCTTGGCGCCATGGTCGGGAATCTGTTTGGCTGGACGCCCGCCCTGCTGCTGATGCTGGGCGTGCTCGCGCTGGCCGCGCCGATGGTATTCGGCGAAACGTGGCGCGGCCTGTTCCTGCTGCGCAGGCCGCGCAGCGCGCCGCGTGCCGAAGACGCGCCCGCGGAATTCGTGCCGACCCAGCCGATGCGGGAACCTGAGCGCCGGGAATTCACGCCCCATAGCGGCGCCACGTCGGGCAACTGGAACGCGCCATCGGGGCGCCACCGCAGTTTCGACGCCATTTCGGCCCGCCGCCAGGCCGCCTGGCAGCCGCCGCCGCGCACGCGCGAGTCGCCGCCGCAGCCAGGGGAGCTTTGGCTGCATCAGGCCGAATCGCCGGGCGCGGTGAAGCCGCCAGCGCGCCCGGCCACGCCGCCCGTTGCCGAGCCGATGACGCCGCGCGCCACGCAGGCTCCGCAGCCGCGCCGCCCGATCAGCCTGCAGGCCGCTGCCGCGGCGGCTGCCACCTCGACACCCGCTGCAGCATCCCGTGCGGCCACGCCAGCGCGTGCCAAGGTCGTTAGCAGCGCGCCGCGCCAGCCGCAGCCCATCGTGCGCGCCGCCATCACGACCTTGCCCGAGGCCTCGGCAGTCGCTAACCCCGCACGCGCCGCGGCAACGGTTGTCCCGGCAAAGCAAGCCATGGCGCCCGCCGCTGTGCCAGCGGCAACTGTGGTCACTGCAACGCCTGCCGAGGCTGCCGCCGCGGTCGCAGAAACGGCAACCGATGTCGCCGTTGCCGTGGCCGAGCCCGCTATGGTGGAAATGACGGCGTCAACGGACGCGTCGAGCAGCCAGGCCGGTGACGCCGGCGCGGACGCTGTCGACGTGGACGGGTTTGACGGCGACGAGGCAACGCTGGAAGCCATCCGGGAGGAAGCCCTGCAGTTGCTGGCCGAGTTGCAGATGCTGTCGCGCAAGGCCGTCAGCCCCGTGCTCGCCGGTGAGGGACAGGCAGCTGCCACGCCGGCGGTGGACGCGCCTTCGCCGGAAATGACGAATGCCGGGGAACCTTCCCCTCGCACCGATCTCACCGTTGAAGCCGAAGCCGAAGCCGAAGCCGAAGCCGAAGCCGAAGCCGAAGCCGAGGTTGTCGTCGAAGCCGAGGTAGAGGTTGTTGACGTGGAATCCGTCCCGGAAGCTGCGCCGGCATTCGTCATGGAAGACGGTCCGCTGCCCGAGACCACGGTGGAAGATGCGTCCGAAGCGGAAACGCTCGTCGATGCCAATGTCCTGCTGGGCGCCCCCGAGCCTGAATCGGGGGCGCTGCCCGAACCGGAACCCGAACCGGCGCCCAAACCGGAACCCGAACCGGCGCCCGCCGTGCCTGCGGCGAAGCCGCGCATCGTATTGCCCGCGGTGGTCGGCAAGACCGTCGCGCTGAACGCCCAGCAAGCGGCCCAGCCGGCGTCTGTTGCGCCGGCCCTTGCGCCGGCTCCAGCGCCGCGTATCGTTGTCGACTATCGTTTGCCTCCGGCCGAATTGCTTGAGGGCGCTGCCGATCAGAGCGAGCCTGTATCCGAGGAACGCTTGCTCGAGACTCGCGAGCTGATCGAGCAGCGCCTGTCGGAATTCAAGGTGCCGGTCGCCGTGGTCGGCGCCAGCGCCGGTCCGGTGATCACGCGCTTCGAAGTCGAGCCCGCCATGGGCGTGCGCGGTGCGCAGGTGGTTGGGCTGATGAAGGACCTGGCGCGTGCGCTCGGCGTGACCTCGATCCGCGTGGTCGAGACCATTCCCGGCAAGACCTGCATGGGCCTGGAGCTGCCCAATGCGCGCCGGCAGATGATCCGCTTGTCCGAGATCGTGCGCGCATCGTCGTTCCAGTCGCACAGTTCGCGCCTGGTGCTGGCGATGGGCAAGGACATCACCGGCCATCCGGTCGTCACCGACCTGGCGCGCGCGCCGCACCTGCTGGTCGCCGGCACCACGGGCTCGGGCAAGTCGGTCGCGGTCAACGCCATGATCCTGTCGATGCTGTACAAGGCCACGCCCGAGGATGTGCGGCTGATCATGATCGACCCGAAGATGCTGGAACTGTCGGTCTACGAAGGCATTCCGCACCTGCTCGCGCCGGTGGTGACCGACATGAAGCAGGCCGCGCACGCGCTCAACTGGTGCGTGGGCGAGATGGAAAAGCGCTACCGGCTGATGTCGGCGCTGGGCGTGCGCAATCTCGCCGGCTACAACCAGAAGATCCGCGCGGCCGAGGCGTCGGAGCAGAAGGTGCCCAACCCGTTCTCGTTGACGCCCGACGCGCCGGAACCGCTGTCCACGCTGCCGCTGATCGTGGTGGTGATCGACGAACTGGCCGACTTGATGATGGTGGCCGGCAAGAAGATCGAGGAACTGATCGCGCGGCTGGCGCAGAAGGCGCGTGCCGCGGGCATCCACCTGATCCTGGCCACGCAGCGTCCGTCGGTGGATGTGATCACCGGGCTGATCAAGGCCAACATCCCGACGCGCGTGGCCTTCCAGGTGTCTTCCAAGATCGATTCCCGCACCATCCTTGACCAGATGGGCGCGGAAAGCCTGCTGGGGCAGGGCGACATGCTGTTCCTGCCGCCGGGTACCGGCTATCCGCAGCGCGTGCATGGCGCCTTTGTCGCCGACGAGGAAGTGCACCGCGTGGTCGAGCACTGGAAGCAGTTTGGCGAGCCCGACTACGACGAAGGCATTCTCGCGGGCGATACCCCCGAGGGCGGTGCCAGCGACCTGTTTGGCGACGGCGGCGGAGATGGCGAGGCCGATCCGCTCTATGACGAAGCCGCGTCGTTCGTGCTCAACACGCGCCGCGCGTCGATCTCGGCGGTACAGCGCCAGCTTCGCATCGGCTATAACCGTGCCGCACGGCTGATCGAACAGATGGAGGCCGCGGGCCTGGTCTCGCCGATGGGCCGCAACGGCGCGCGCGACGTGCTCGCGCCCGGGCCGGGCGACTGAAACCGGGAGCCGCCATGACCCTCAGCCAGGGCAACTTGTTCGCCGACGTGCCCGCGGGGGCGCCGGACGAAATCTTCCAGTCCCTGCTGGAGCGGACCGGACTGAAGATCGAGCGGATCATCTCCAATGGCCAGGCCAGTCCGCCGGGCTTCTGGTATGACAGCCCGCAAGATGAGTGGGTGCTGCTGCTGAGCGGCAGTGCCGGGCTGGAGTGCGAGGGCGACGCCGCCCCGCGCGTCTTGCACCCTGGCGACTGGCTGCACCTGCCGGCACATTGCCGGCATCGCGTGGCATGGACGGATGCCGCGACGCCCACGGTATGGCTGGCGGTCCATTGCGAGCCGGCGTAGCCGCTGAACCGACGTTGACGCCGTGGGCCGGGTGCCGGCCTGTCTCCCCTGATCTCCGCCTGGCCTGAATCCGAGCCGTGCCGCTGGTGCTCGCGTGCCGCTTCGAGCCCGGCGTAATGCTCGATGCGCTGCGCGAGCGCCGGCGGGGCGGGGAGGGGATTGGCTGGGCAGTCGTGCCCGGCGGGCGCTGCCCGCCAGGCACGACACCTCACTCACCCACCGGAAACACCGGCTCCCCCAGATTCAACATCAACCGGTTCGCCCACGCAAAGATTGCCACGGAGTGAATCAGATCAAGGATCTCGGCATCGCTGATCCCGGCCTCGCGCAGCGCCGCCAGGCTCTGCGCCGATACGCCCGCAGGATCCTCGGTCAATGCGATCGAGAACTTCGCAATCGCCTTCTCCCGCTCGGTCGTGCCCGCCGAGCGCGGATCCTCGAAGACTTCCTTGATCACGTCATTGCGCTTGGCCAACTGCTCGAAACGCTGAGCGTGTACCGACGCGCAATAGACGCAGCCATTGAGCCGCGACACGACGGTGGTCGCCAGCTCGCGCTCGGCGCGCGGCATGCCGCCGGGTGCGTACATGATCGCGTTGAACGCAGTGGAGCGCTGGCGCAGGATCTCGGGCTGGTGCACGAGGAAGCGGTAGTAGTCCTGCACCCGGGCCTTGGGATGGCTCTCGTCGAGCACGGCCATCTGCTCCGGCGTGGCCTGGTCCAGTTCGACGACATCGAGCCAGGCTTTCCAGTCCAGCACTTCATTGGTAAAGCCGTGGGCCTTGATGATCTCGCTCATGCTTGTGCTCCTGCGTTGTCGTTCAGCGCCTTCAGTGCATCGAGGCCGGCAACGAGCCGCACCTGGTACGACAGGAAGGCAATCAGCTGCGCCAGCGTGACCACGGCCGGCGTGCCCAGGCCCGCGGCGGGCAGCGCTTCCAGCGCGGCCTTGTCGCCCTCCACGGGCTTTTCGATCAGCGTGCGCGTGAACGTCAGGATGGCGCGCAGGCGCGGGTCGGCCGCGTCGGCGGGGCTGCCCTGTTCGGCAACCGATATGGCCGCCGTATCGACGCCAGCCACCGCCAGGCGCGCGCGGTAATGGTCGGCCAGTCGCGGCGACGGCGTCAGGCGCGCGGCGTAGAGCGCGACCAGCAGGCGTTCGGCCAGCGTCAGGCCGGGCAGCGCCGGATCGAACAGGGCGTCATAGCTGCCCTGAGTGGCGGCCACGACCTTGTCGCGCTTGTGGCGCAGCGCGTGCGTGGCGCTGCCGGGCTGCAGCCCGGTGATGGCATCGATCAGGTCCGGCGACGTGGGGGCTTGGCTCATGGTATTTGTCACGGTTCGGGTGGATTCAGGCGTTCAGTGCGGGCGGCGGCGCCGGCACCCATTCGTCGCCGAAGACTTCAGGCTCGGCATAGGCCTGCAGCGCGGCGTAGTGAAGTTCAACATCTTCCTGGTACAGCAGGCCGGCGATGCCCTGGCCCAATCGCCGGGCACCGTCGCTGATGGCCGGGATGTCGCCGGACACCGTGCCGTGCGACAGCGCGGCCGGATAGCAGAACGCATGGATGCGCGACAACCCCGGGCACGCGCCAGGCGTCTTCTCCTGGAATTCGAATGCGGGGCCAAGGTCGGGCGAGTCGGACAGTTCGCCGTCCTCCTGTCCCGGCCGTGGCACGAAACGATCGCGCCAGAAGCGGGTCTGGGGCGCGAACGCGGCGAATTCCGGACGCGTTTCCAGCGCAATGCGGAAACCGGTCGAGAAGATCAGGAAATCCAGTTCGAACACGCCCTTGGGCGTGCACACGCGCAGCACGTCGCCATCCACGTCTATGGCGTCAAGCGCGCAATCCAGGTTGAAGCGCGCGTTGGCATGGCGCGATACGCGCAGCGTGCTGCCGCGCGGCGGCGGCACCTGCTGGCTGTTGATGTAATGGCGCAGGCGCCATTTCCATTCATCGGGCAGCCCATAGTGGCCATGTGTCAGGCCGGGATTGCCAGCACCCTTGCTCTTGTTGACGCGCGGAATGTCCGCGCGGCGGATCAGCATGTCCACGCTGGCGGCGCCGGCTTCGAGCGCGGTGGCGGCGCTGTCCATGGCCGACGCCCCGGCGCCGACCACGCCCACGCGCTTGCCGCGCAGCGCGCCGTAATCCATCTCGTCGGATGAATGCGCCCACAGCTGGCGCGGCAGGTGCGCGGCGATTGGCGGCACGTAGGCGCCGCCAAGTCCGTCGCGGCCGGTGGCCAGCACCACGCGTCGGGCCAGCACGGTGCGCGCGCCTTCGGGCGTTGTCATCGACAGTGCGACCAGGCCGTCCGCGCGCGGCAGCACCTGTTCAATGCGATGCTCGTTGCGGATATCGAGATCGAGTACCTGTCGGTACCAGCGCAGGTAGTCCATCCATTGCAGCCGCGGAATCTTGTCGAGCGCTTCCCATGCATCGTTGCCGTACTGGGCTTCGAACCATGCACGGAAAGTCAGCGCCGGCAGGCCCAGCGCAGGGCCGGTGAGCTGCTTGGGCGAGCGCAGCGTCTCCATGCGCGCGGTGGTGGCCCACGGCCCTTCCAGGCCGGCCGGAGACTGGTCGAACGCGCAGGCCTGGATGCCCAGGTGCTTCAGCGTGGCGCTGACGGCCAGGCCGGCCATGCCGCCGCCGATCACGGCAACGTCGAGCACGGCTTGCCCGTCGTGGGTGCGCGGCATGGTCCAGGCCTTGGCGGGCAGTTCCAGCCAGGCCAGGTCCTGGCGCAGGCGGGATTCGAGCGCGGCCAGGCCGGCCTGGCCGCGTGGAGGGTCGGATTCAGTCATGGCTCAGTGATTCGGGGTTCTAGGTTGGGGCGGCGCCGTCGCCATACAGCGACTGGAGCAGGGCGCCGTGCTCGGACGGATCGCGGCGGATGAAATCGGGCAGCAGGGAGGCGGACGCCTCGGCCAATGCATCGACCAACCCGAGCACGACCGCGCTGGCAGGGCGCGCCTGTGGCGTGACCACGCCGAAATAGAACGGGATGTCCGCATCGAGCGGGCGCACGGCGATGTCGGTCAGCGGCAGGCCCCGCGCGGTCACGGGTTCGAGCACGGCGATGCCGAGCCCGGCGCGCACCAGCGTCAGCGCGTTGATCGAGGTATTGGTGTCGATCACGCCCGCCGCGCCAATGCCGGCGCTGGCAAACGCGGCATCGGTGCGGCGCCGCAGCCGGTACGGGTTCTGCATGGTGATGATGCGGCGCTGGCTGCAGTCCGCCAGCCGCACGGCCTTGCCATCCGCGAGCGGATCGTCTGCGCGCATGGCGGCCACGCAAGCTGCCTGGCCGATCCAGTGGACATTCACGCCGCGATGCTCCAGCGGCAGGCTGTTCAGGCCGATCTCGGCGGCGCCGGTCAGTACCGCGTGCACGACCTGCTCGGGCGACACGCTCCGTACTTCCACGCGCTCGGGCGAGCACAGCCCACGCCCGAAAGCGAGTGCCAGCGCCGCGGGCAGCAAGCCCGCCGACAGCGCCGGCGTGGCGGCAATCCGCAGCGGACGGCCATCGCCGCGCGCCAGCGCGGCGGCACGGGCGCGGATCTGCTGCAAGCCGGCCAGCGTCTGCTCGACTTCGTCATACAGAAGGAAACCCTGCTCGGTCGGACTGACGCGCGGGCCGCTGCGTGTGAACAGCGCAAAGCCAAGTTCGCCTTCCAGCTCCTGGATGAGCCGGGTGATGGCCGGCTGCGAACGGCCGAGCAGGCGGCCCGCAGCGGTGACGCTGCCAGTCGTGACGACCGCCGCAAAGGCTTCCAGCTGCCGGATTTCCATGGGACGAAGGATTGTGTATGCGAATTTCGGATTCTTATCGATCCATCATGCGTATGGCAAATACTATTTCGCTATGACGTCATGCGCACGCGCACGCCTATCATGTAGAGATGCCGGATGCACATCGGCCCACCCGTGCCCGCAGGAGCGCTGCCTTGTCATTTTTCCGCCGCAGTGGCGTTCCCGCATGCGCGGCAGCCTGGCTTGCCGGCCTGCTGCTGGCGTCGTTGCTGATGCTGGCAGGCGTGTGCCGGGCACAGGGCGGCGACGTCCTGCGCGTTGGCTCCAAGCGCTTTACCGAGTCCTACATCCTTGGCGAAGTGCTGACCCAGGCGGCCGGCGACGCGCGCCACCAGGCCGGGCTCGGCAATACGGCGATCGTGTTCGCGGCGCTGCGGGCCGGCAGCATCGACCTCTATCCGGACTACACGGGCACGCTTGCGAGCGAGATCCTGAAACTGCCGCCCAGCGCGACGCTGGCGCAGATCAACCAGGCCCTGGCGCCGATGGGACTGGGCGCGGGCATCGCGCTGGGCTTCGAGAACACCTATGCGCTGGCCGTGCCGGAGGCGCGTGCCGACGGCTTGCGCAAGCTGAGCGACCTGGCGCGGCAGCCGCGGTTGCGGCTGGGCCTGTCGCACGAATTCCTGGGCCGGGCCGACGGCTGGCCGGGACTGGCGCGCCGCTACGGGCTGCCGCAGCAGCCGGTCGGACTGGATCATGGCGTTGCCTATGAGGCGCTGGCGGCGGGGCAGGTCGATGCGATCGACATCTATTCCACCGACGCCAAGATCCGCAAGTACCGGCTGCGCGTGCTGGAGGACGATCTGCACTTCTTCCCGCGCTACGACGCCGTGGTGGTCTACCGGCTCGACGTGCCGCGCCGCTTCCCGGCCGCGTGGAAATCGCTGCAGTCCCTGGCGGGGCGCATCGGTGCCGCCGACATGGTGACGATGAACGCAGCGGCCGAGATCGACGGGCAGTCGTTTGCCGCAATCGCGCGCGGCTTCCTGTTCGGCCATGCGGCGCGGCGGGCGGAGCGCGGTGGCTTGCTGCAGGCGCTGCTCGGCCCGGACACGCTGCGGCTGACACGGCGCCACGTGGGCCTGGTGGCCGGTGCCGTGGTGGCTGCCACGCTCGCGGGCGTGCCGCTGGGCATCGTCGCGGCGCGGCGCCGGCGGCTGGGTCAGGGCGTGCTGGCCATGGTCAGCGTGCTCCAGACGATACCGTCGCTGGCGCTGCTGGCCATGCTGATCCCGCTGCTGGGGCGCATCGGTGTCTGGCCGGCGATGGTGGCGCTGTTCCTCTACGCGTTGCTGCCCATCGTGCGCAATACCTGCATCGGGCTGCAGCAGATTCCCGCGGGCATGCGCGACGCGGCGCGCGCGCTGGGGCTGCGCGATGGACAGGTGCTCCGCTACGTGGAGCTGCCGCTGGCGCTGCCGGTTGTGCTGGCCGGCGTGAAGACCGCGGCCATCATCAGCGTGGGCACCGCGACCATTGCCGCGTTCGTCGGCGCCGGCGGCTATGGCGAGCGCATCGCCACCGGTCTCGCGCTCAACGACACGGTGCTGCTGCTCGCCGGGGCGATTCCTGCCGCCGTGCTTGCGCTGGTCGTGCAGGCCGGCTTCGAGGCGCTGGAATGGACGCTTGGCCGGCACCAGCGTGGCGGGCCGGCCATCTGATATGCAAAAATCTCCGATATCTGATGCTGTCATGTTCCGCGGCTGGCGCCGATAATCGGCGCCAGGACAGGCAGCGCGCCGCAGTGGCTGCCAGGCGAAACAAGGAGGTAGCCAATGAACCCGTTGAGATTGGTCCGCACCGTACTATGGGGCTTCCTTGGCTTGCGCGAAGGCCAGGAGCACCAGCGTGACCTGGAGACCATGCGGCCGGTGCCGCTGATCCTGACCGGTGTGACGTTGGCCGCCGGGCTGGTGCTATGCCTGGTGCTGGTGGCAAAGTTTGCGGTAACCAGCGCCTGAGGCCGGCGGCCACCGGCAGGCTGAACCCCTATAACGACAAGACCGGGACGCATCCATGCTTTTCCCCGCACGGC
Organism: Cupriavidus sp. C3SS-1; assembly: GCF_057073755.1. Lineage (NCBI taxonomy): Bacteria > Pseudomonadati > Pseudomonadota > Betaproteobacteria > Burkholderiales > Burkholderiaceae > Cupriavidus > Cupriavidus sp. C3SS-1. The sequence goes on from NZ_CP172699.1 coordinate 1,533,410, forward strand.
GGTTGCTGACCGCCGCCACGCTGCTCGCCGGTCTGCTCGGTGGTGCCGCGCCCGCTGCCGCGGCGACGCCTGGCGCCACGGCCGATGTCGAGCGCGGCCGCTACCTTGCGCGCATCGCGAACTGCGTAGCCTGCCATACGAGCGAATCCGGCAAGCTATTTGCCGGCGGCCTGCCTATCCGCACGGCGGCGGGCACCGTTTACTCGACCAATATCACGCCGGACGCGACCGGCATCGGCGGCTACTCGCTGGCGCAGTTCGACCGCGCGGTGCGCCAGGGCGTGGCCCGCGACGGCAGGCGGCTCTATCCGGCCATGCCTTACCCGTCCTACGCGCGCATGCGGCCCGAAGACGTAGCAGCCCTCTATGCCTATATGCGGGCCGGCGTCGCCCCCGTCAGCCAGCGCAACCGCGATGCCGAGATGCGCTGGCCGTACAGCATGCGCCCGCTGCTGGTGGTGTGGAATGCGTTGTACCTGAGTGGTTCACCGGTTCGCACCGACGCAGCGAAGAGCGCCGAATGGAACCGTGGCGCCTATCTCGTGCAGGGCGTCGCGCATTGCGGCGCGTGCCATACGCCGCGCGGGTGGCTCTATGCCGAGAAGGGCCTGGACGAGCGCAGCAAGCGCTTCCTGTCAGGCGCCAGCGTAGAAGGCTGGTCCGCGACCAATCTCACCGGGGACCAGGTCACCGGGCTGGGCGCATGGTCGCGCGCGGAAATCGCGGAGTTCCTGCGCACCGGGCGCAATGCGCACGCAACCTCGTTCGGGCCAATGTCCACCGTGATCGCCACGTCGACCCAGTACATGGTCCCCGCCGATCTCGACGCCGTGGCTGCTTACCTGAAGTCGTTGCCCGGCGCGCGCGGTGAGACCGAGCCGTTCCGGCATGATCCGTCGGCGGCGCCGCGCCTGCTGCAGGGCCGCTTCGACAGCTCCGGCGCGCGCCAGTATTCGCAGTTCTGCATGCCTTGCCATGGCGCCGACGGCAAGGGCTTCGCGCGCGTGTTCCCGCCGCTGGCGGGCAACCCGACAGTGGCCGATCCGGACCCCGCATCGCTCGTCAACCTGCTGCTGAGCGGCGCCGTGACCGCGCGAGTCGACACCGCGCCGACCGACTATCACATGCCCGGCTATGGCTGGACCCTGGACAACCAGGAACTGGCCAACGTGCTCACCTTTATCCGCGGCAACTGGGGCAACCGCGCCGCGCCGGTCGGCGAAGCGGCCGTTGCCGCGCGCCGGCGCGAGCTGGAAACGGCCCGCTGAACCCGCCACGACGAACCCATGACGATTTCGCGCAGAGATTTCCTGAACGGCACCGCGCTGGCCATCGCCGCTGGCATGGCCCCCGCGCAACTGCTGGCCGCGCCGCAGGGGCAGCCCGGCGCGGCCTATCCGCCGTCGCTGACGGGCTTGCGCGGCAATCATGCCGGGACCTTTACGCTGGCCCACAGCCTCGCGCGCGAAGGTGCGAAGTACCCCACCGTGATGGCCCATGAAGCCTTCGACCTGGTGGTGGTGGGCGGCGGCCTGAGCGGCCTGACCGCGGCGTGGTTCTACCAGCGCCGCTTTGGTCCGGGCAAGCGCATCCTGATCCTCGACAATCACGACGACTTCGGCGGCCACGCCAAGCGCAATGAGTTCACGGTGCGGGGCAAGCGGCTGGTGACCTATGGCGGCAGCGCGGAAATGCCGCCCACGGCGGCAGCGGACGCCGCCATGCGCGAATTGCTCGGCGGGCTTGGCCTCGACGCGGCGCGCGCGCCGCTGGCCGAGCCGGCGGACCCTTACGCCGCGCTCGGCATGGGCCGCGCGGTGTTCTTCGATTCGGACCATTTCGGCCGCGACCAGTGGCTCGGCGGGGATCCGTTCGGCGAACTGGTCGACGCGCGCGGCGGGCGGCAGGGCGTTGCCGCGCCGGACGCTGCCGCGCTCAGGCGTTTCCTGGATGCCGCGCCGTTGCCGCAGCAGGACCGCGCGGCACTGGCGCGGCTTGCCGATGGCGGTACCGACTACCTGATGGGCATGGCCGCCGGCGAACGTGCCACGTATCTGCGCAGCACGCGCTATGCGGCGTTCCTGCGCGACAAGGCCGGCATCGGGCTGGCCGGGCAGCGCTTCCTGCGCAGCCGCGGCAACGACGCCTTCGCGCTCGATGCGGACGGCATCAGCGTGGCCGACGCCATCGGCATCGGCCTGCCAGCCGGTGCCGGCATGCCGGCACCAACGGTGGACGCGCGCCTGGGCAAATCGCCGGCCTCGCGGCTATGGTTCCCTGACGGCAACGCCTCGCTGGCGCGGCTGCTGGTGCAGAAGCTGATTCCCGGCGTGGCAAAGCTGGCGCGCCCCACGGATATCGTGAACGCGGCCTTTGACTACGCGCGGCTGGATCAGGACGGCGCCCCGGTACGGCTGCGGCTGGAAGCTACCGCCATCGCCGTGGACCCCGATGGCCCGATCACGCGCGTTACCTACGGCTGGCGCGGCAATCTTCATCGCGTGGAAGCGCGCCACGTGGTGCTGGCGGGCTGGAACATGATGGTGCCGTACCTGATGCCGTCACTGCCGGCCGCCGAACGCGACACGCTGCGCGGCGAAGTGAAGGCGCCGCTGGTCTATACCAAGGTGGCGCTGGACCACTGGCGCGCGTTTGCCGCGCTCAAGACGCGGCGCATCCATGCGCCGGCCATGGCCTATACCGACCTTTGGCTGGAGCCGCCGGCCGGCACAAGCCCGGGCGATCCCGCGGTGCTGCACATGCTGTACGTGCCGACGGTGCCCGACAGCGGCATGAGCGCGCGCGAGCGCTTCCGCGCGGGTCGCGCATTCCTGTTGGGCACGCCGTTCAGCGAACTCGAGCGCAGCATCCGCATGCAGCTCGACAGAATGCTCGGGCCGGCGGGATTCGCGTCGAAGGATGTGATCCGCGCCATCACCGTCAACCGCTGGGCGCATGGCTACAGCTATCGGCCCGACACGCTAGCGGGAGAAGACCCGGCGACGTGGGCATCGCCGGCGGGTGTCGGCAACGTGAGTTTCGCGGGCAGCGACAGCGCGGGCAGCCCGTCGCTAACTGCTGCGGTCGCACAAGGCCGGCGCGCCGTGGACCGTCTGGCGGGCTGAAGTCAGCCCAGTCGTTCGCGCCCATGCGGCGCGGCAAGGTCCAGCACCGGCCCGGCCGGCACGACGCCGGCCGGATTCAGCGTGCGGTGGCTTTCGTAGTAGTGGCGCTTGATGTGCTCGAAGTTCACGGTGTCCGCAATGCCAGGGTGCTGGTAGAGGTCGCGCACAAAGCCCGACAGCGCCGGATAGTCCGCGATCCGGCGCAGATTGCACTTGAAGTGCCCGACATAGACCGGGTCGAAACGGACCAGCGTGGTGAACAGGCGGATATCGGCTTCCGTCAGGCGATTGCCGACCAGGTAGCGCTGCGTCGCCAGCCTGGCTTCGAGCCAGTCGAGCGTTTCGAACAGCGGCCAGACCGCTTCTTCGTAGGCCGCCTGCGAGGTCGCGAAGCCGGCTTTGTACACGCCGTTGTTGACGGTGTCGTAGATGCGCGCGTTGACCGTGTCGATCTCCGCGCGCAGCTCGGCGGGGTAGTAGTCGCCGGGCGCTGCGCCAATCCCGTCGAAGGCGCTGTTCATCATGCGCAGGATCTCGGAGGACTCGTTGCTGACGATCGTGGCGCGCTGCCGGTCCCATAGCACGGGCACGGTGACGCGGCCGCTGTACTGCGGATCCGCTGCCGTATAGACCTGGTGCAGGACGCGCGCATGGTTGACCGTGTCAGGCACCACGCCGGGCCCATCGGCGAAGGTCCAGCCTTCTTCGCGCATCAGCCAGTGCACCACTGAAACGCCGATCCTGTCTTCCAGCCCCTTGAGTCGCCGCATGATGAGCGTGCGGTGCGCCCACGGGCAGGCCAGGCTTACGTACAGGTGGTAGCGTCCGGCCTGCGCGGCGAAGCCGCCGGTTCCCGACGGCCCGGCGCTGCCATCGGCCGTGACCCAGTTGCGGAAGGCGGAGTCCTTGCGCACGAAACGTCCGCCGGTGGCGTCGGTGTCATACCACTTGTCCTGCCACTGGCCATTCACCAGAAGTCCCATTTGCTGCTCCCTGACGGTGCGCACGCCGTGCCTGCTGCCTGGCGCGCCTATGCCGACATGGTGAGCGATTCTGGCCAGCTTTCCCTACGATTTTCCCGAGCAAGTCATTCGACTGCTTTGAACGAGATGACGGCCGGGTCGGGCGACGTGGCGTCGCGTTACCCGAACCTCAGCGGTCCGTCGCCTGGGCCAGCAGGCGGTCGATCTCCGTGTCCTTGTCCTCCCATTGCTGCGCGAGCCAGCGATGGAATTCGCTGCGAAAGGCGGAGTCGGTGCCGTAGTCTGCGTTGCAGAAAGCCGGTGGAATCGGCAGCTGATGCACGCGCACGATGACCGGGCCGGTGCGTCCGCAGGCGAATTGCCAGAAGCTCGGCGCGCCATGCGGATAGACGATGGTCGCATCGAGCATGGCGCGAAAACGGTTGCCCATGGCGTTGATGGTCACCGCGAGGCCGCCGGCCTTTGGCTTGAGCAGGTGCCGATACGGCGAAGCCTCCGCCACGCGCTTGGCTTCGGTGAAACGCGTGCCTTCGGTGAACACCATCACGCTGGTGGGCGACAGCGAGAACTTCTCGCAGGCACGGCGCGCGGTGTCCTGGTCCTCGCGCCGGAGCTGGGGTTTGCGGCGCAACTGCGCGCGCGTGTGGCGCTTCATGAAAGGAAAGTCCAGCGCCCACCACGCCAGGCCGATGACCGGCACGTAGAGCAGTTGCTGCTTGAGGAAGAACTTCAGCAGCGGAACCCGGCCGTTGAGCGCGCGCTGCAGCACGAAAATGTCGACCCACGACTGGTGGTTGCAGTTGACCAGGTACCAGTCGGATCGCTTCAGGCCTGCCAGGCCGTCAACGTCCCAGGGATGGCGCTGGATCGCGCCGAACCACGCGCCGTTGCAGGTGATCCATGCGCGGGCGATGGCATTGAGCATGGGATCAATGCGCCGCCTGGCGCCGGGCATCGGCAACGCCAGCTTGAGCAGCGCGAACGGGAACATCAGCAGGCACCAGAACAGCGTGTTGAGTGCCAGCACGAGCAGGCTCGCGGCGCCGACCGGCCAGCTATGCAGTGGCGGACGTGATGTGCGTTGGCGGGAATTGATGCCGTGCTTGGCGGCCTGGCCGACAGCAAGGGCGCTGCCGGCGCGGGCTGGGGAAGGGGTCGATTTCATGCGCGCAAGTTTGGCTGCGCAACGCCCGCAAGGGTTTGCGCGGGATCAAGTCCGATCCGATGCAGCAGAAATTGCGATGGTGGCAGCAAGGATCAGACGTTATTTGGCAGGCGCCTTCTTGTGGCTATGTGACTTGCCCGACGATTTGGGCTGCGTGTCCTTGTCATCGGCCAGGGACGAGGAAGTCTCCTGCTTGGCGCCTTGCGTGTACGGATCGAACTTGTCGCCGGCACGCTGGGTGTCGGGAACATAGCCGTCCTTGTTGGTGGAGCGCTGGGTATCGGCAGCGGCGCCGCCCTGGTTGGGGCTGCGCATGTTGTAGTCGTAGCGGTCCGCCGGATTCGCGGGTCCGGCGGCGTGAGCGGCCATCGGGACCAGGGCGGAGAGAACCAGTGCTGCAACGGCTTTCATAAGTGCCTCCTTGCCATCGGGATCCCTGGGATCCGTCGGTCGCATCGTCGGCGGTGATGCCCGCGGGATGCGCCAGAATCCTAGCCTATGCGCCCCGGCCACAAAGTTCCAGTGGCCGCCGTTGCTGCCAGCGACGCCGGCGTGGCATGGCGTCTGTCCACATCAATGCAATGCCCCTCATCAAGTGCAGTGGCAAGCGCCGGCGCGGCGAGACGAAAGGCGGGCAGGTGAGGAAAGGTACAACCGGACGCGGCGGCCCGGCTTAGGGCGTTGACTGCCGGCAGCCGCGCTCGAGCAGCGCCTTGCCGACGCGCGAGCCATAAGGCCGTCCGATCGCCTCGGATATAAAGGCGCCGGCCTGTATGACGCCGTCGAGATCAATGCCGGTATGGATGCCCATGCCATGCAGCATGTAAAGCAGGTCTTCCGTCGCCACATTGCCCGAAGCACCCTTCGCGTAAGGGCAACCGCCGAGGCCTCCAACGGAGGCGTGGAAGATGCGGATGCCTGCTTGCAGGCTGGCCAGGATATTGGGCAGCGCCTGGCCATAGGTATCGTGGAAATGCCCGGCCAGCCGCTCGCGCGGGAAGACGCTGGCCGCGGCTTCCATGACGGCCTGCGTGCGCATCGGCGTGCCCACGCCGATGGTGTCGGCGATATCGATCTCGTCGCAGCCCAGGTCGCGCATGCGGGCGACGACTTCGGCAACCTTGTCGACCGCGATCTCGCCTTCATAAGGGCAGCCGAGCGCGCACGAAATGCTGGCGCGCAGGCGCAGGCCCGCCGCCTTGGCGGCAGCGGCCACCGGCTCGAAGCGCGCGATCGATTCGGCCACCGAGCAATTGATATTGCGCTGCGAAAACGCTTCGCTGGCGGCGCCGAAGATCACTGCCTCGCCGGCAGCGGCGGCCAGCGCCGCTTCGAAGCCCTTCATATTCGGCGTCAGCGCCGAATAGACCGTGCCGGCACGGCGCGCGATGGCGGCCATGACCTCGGCGCCATCGGCCATCTGCGGCACCCACTTCGGCGAGACAAAGGACGCCGCCTCGATATTGGCGAAGCCGGCTTCGCTCAGGCGATTGACCAGTTCCACCTTGACCGCGGCCGGCACATGGCGCGCTTCGTTCTGCAGCCCGTCGCGCGGGCCCACCTCGACGATCTTGACGGCCTCGGGCAGTGCCAGCGACTGGGGAAAGAAAGGGGCGTTCGGTGCCATGTCAGGCAGCCTCCTGTTCCAGCGTAACCAGTTGCGCGCCTTCCTGGACCTGGTCGCCGACGGCGTACAGCACTTCCTGCACGGTGCCGCCTGCTGGCGCGGTCAGCGTGTGCTCCATCTTCATGGCTTCCATGACGATCAGCGCATCGCCCTTGTTGATGGTGGTGCCGGCCTCGACCATCACCGCAATAATGCGGCCCGGCATCGGCGCGGCCAGCTTGCCGCCTTCGCTCTCGGCTTCGCCGGCATGCAGCAGCGGATCCACCACTACGAGCGAACACTGTGCTTCGCCGCTGAACACGTGCAGCGTGTCGCCTTCGATATGGACCCGTCCCTTGACGGTGCGCTCGCCAAGGTCGACGGTGTGCACGCCGTCGCGCAGCGATGCGCGCCATGGCAAGGTCTTCCCGCGCGCAGTCAGGCGCTGGCGGCCGACTTCGCTGCGCACGGTGACATCGATGTCGCCGTCAGCGCTTTGCAGGCGGTAAGTCGTGTAGCCCGCGTCATTGAGCCGCCACGCGCCGGCATGCGTCCACGGCGAATGCCGGTCGGCCGCGTCGCTGCGGCGCTCGCGTGTTTCGCGGTCGAGCAGCGCGGCGGTTGCCAGTGCGATGATCTCCATGCCGACCGGCGCGGGCGCGGGGAACAGGGTGGCCTCGTTGCGTTCGATCAGGCCCGTGTCGAGATCGGCCGTACGGAACGCTTCGGACTTCAACAGCCGCTGCAGGAATGCCACGTTGGTGGAAAGGCCGACCACGTGATAGGCCGCCAGCGCCTGGCGCATGCGTGCAAGCGCCTCATCGCGGTCCTTGCCCCAGACGATCAGCTTGGCGATCATCGGATCGTAGTAGGGGCTGATGGTGTCGCCTTCGCGCACGCCGGAGTCGATGCGAACACCAGCGGGGCCGTGGGCATCGCCGCCGCGCATGAACTGGACAGCGGGCGGCGTGCGCAGGAAGCGCAGCGTGCCGGTGGACGGCAGGAACTGCTTGTCGGGATTCTCGGCGTAGATGCGTGCTTCCAGCGCGTGGCCGTCGATGCGGAGTTGTTCCTGCTTCAGCGGTAGCGGCTCGCCGGCGGCCACACGCAATTGCCATTCGACCAGGTCCTGCCCGGTGATCATCTCGGTGACCGGATGTTCGACCTGCAGGCGCGTGTTCATCTCCATGAAGTAGAACGAGCCGTCCTGGTTGGCGATGAATTCGACCGTACCGGCGCCGACATAGCCGACGGCCTTGGCGGCGGCCACGGCAGCCTCGCCCATCGCGCGGCGGCGTTCTTCCGTCATGCCCGGCGCGGGCGCTTCTTCCAGCACCTTCTGGTGACGGCGCTGCACCGAGCAGTCGCGCTCGAACAGGTAGACGCAGTTGCCGTGGGTGTCGGCAAAGACCTGGATCTCGATATGGCGAGGGCGGGTCAGGTATTTCTCGACGAGCACCTTGTCGTCGCCGAAGCTGGCCGAGGCCTCGCGCTTGACCGAGGCGAGCGCCGCTTCGAAGGCATCGCCCGACTCCACCACGCGCATGCCCTTGCCGCCACCGCCGGCGCTGGCCTTGAGCAGCACCGGGTAGCCGATGCGGTCGGCCTCGCTGCGCAGCAGGCCGGGATTCTGGTCTTCGCCGTGGTAACCGGGCACCAGCGGCACGGAGGCCTTTTCCATCAGCTGCTTGGCCGCGCTCTTGCTGCCCATCGCGTGGATGGCCGAGGCCGGCGGGCCGATGAACACGAGTCCCGCCGCGGCACAGGCCTCGGCAAAGCCCTCATTCTCCGAGAGGAAGCCGTAGCCGGGATGGATCGCCTGCGCCCCGGTTGCCTTCGCCATCTCGATGATGTGGTCGGCGCGCAGGTAGCTGTCGCGCGCGGCGGCGCCGCCGATATGGACGGCCTCGTCGCAGAAGGCGACGTGGCGCGCATCGGCGTCGGCGTCCGAGTACACCGCGACGGTGCGGATGCCCAGCCGGCGGCAGGTGGCGGCGACGCGGCAGGCGATTTCACCGCGGTTCGCGATCAGGATCTTGTTGAACATGGTTTCTCCTGGGGAGGGGCGGGCGGTGTCAGCCGCGACCGCTGCCGCATGCAGGCAGCGGACAGGCGCTGCCTCGGCATGCTGCCGGGGGTTTTCTTGATAGGGGTGTCGCGTGTGGCTTAAGCCGGCTTCCAGGCAGGCGAACGCTTTTCCAGGAAGGCGCGCACGCCTTCGCGGCCTTCTTCCGAGGCGCGGATGGCGGCGATGCGGTCCGCCGTATCGGCCAGCAGGTCGTCATCAATCATGCGGCCCGCAACTTCCTGCACCAGACGCTTGCTCTCGCGCACGGCGTTGGGGCTGTTGCCGACCAGCGCCGCCGAGATCTCCTCGACCTTGGCGTCGAGCGCATCGGCCGGCACCACGGCGTGGACAAAGCCCAGGCGCAGCGCTTCGGCGGCGTCGAAGCGCTCGGCGGTGATGAAGTAGCGGCGCGAGGCCTGCTCGCCCATGGCGCGGATCACGTACGGGCTGATGGTGGCGGGCAGCAGGCCCAGGCGCGCTTCCGACAGGCAGAAGTGCGCATGGTCGGCGGCCACCGCGATATCGCAAGCCGCGACAAGGCCCACGCCACCGGCGTAGGTGTCGCCCTGGATGCGCGCGATGACCGGGCGCGCGCAGGACCAGATGGCGTGCAGCATCTTGGCCAGCGCGAGTGCGTCGGCGCGGTTCTCGTCGTTCGAGTAGCCGGCCATCTTCTTCATCCAGTTCAGGTCGGCGCCCGCGCAGAAGGCAGGGCCGTTGCCGGCCAGGACGATGGCCCGCACGTCGTCGTGGCTGCCGAGCGCGCGGAAGGCCTCGGTCAGTTCGGCGATGACGGTCTCGTTGAACGCGTTGCGCACGTCCGGACGGTTCAGCGTAACGGTCGCCACATGGCGGGCGATGGTGACGGTAAGCGTGGTGAATTGCATGGCGGTCTGGCTTGAGTGAGCGTCGGTAGTGGCAGGCTTACATGCGGAACACGCCGAACTTCATATCGTCGATCGGCGCGTTCAGGCTGGCGGAGAGCCCCAACCCGAGCACCGTGCGCGTCTGCGCCGGGTCGATCACGCCGTCGTCCCACAGCCGGGCGCTCGCGTAGTACGGGTGGCCCTGGTGTTCGTACTGGTCGCGGATCGGCTGCTTGAACGCGTCTTCCTCTTCCTGGCTCCACTGGCCGCCCTTCGCCTCGATGCCATCGCGGCGCACGGTCGCCAGCACGCTCGCGGCCTGCTCGCCGCCCATCACCGAGATGCGCGCGTTCGGCCACATCCACAGGAAGCGCGGCGAATACGCGCGGCCGCACATGCCGTAATTGCCGGCGCCGAAAGAGCCGCCGATGATCACCGTGAATTTGGGAACCTGTGCGGTCGCCACCGCCGTCACCATCTTGGCGCCGTTGCGCGCAATGCCTTCGTTCTCGTACTTGCGGCCCACCATGAAGCCCGTGATGTTCTGCAGGAACACCAGCGGAATCTTGCGCTGGCAGCAGAGTTCGATGAAGTGCGCGCCCTTGAGCGCCGCTTCCGAGAACAGGATGCCGTTGTTGGCCACGATGCCGACCGGGTAGCCCCAGATGCGCGCGAAGCCGCATACCAGCGTGGTGCCATAGCGCGCCTTGAATTCGTCGAACTCGGAGCCGTCGACGATGCGCGAGATGACCTCGCGCACGTCGAACGGCTTGCGCGTGTCGGTCGGGATCACGCCGTACAGTTCTTCCACCGGATACAGCGGTTCGGCCGGCTCATGCAGGCGGATCTGGTCGGGCTTGCGCCGGTTCAGGTGCCCCACGATATTGCGCGCCAGCGACAGCGCGTGATGATCGTTCTGCGCGAAATAGTCGGCCACGCCCGATAGGCGCGTGTGGACATCGGCACCGCCGAGATCCTCGGCGCTGACCACCTCACCTGTTGCGGCCTTCACCAGCGGCGGGCCGGCGAGGAAGATGGTGCCCTGGTTCTTGACGATGATCGACTCGTCGCTCATCGCCGGCACGTAGGCGCCGCCGGCCGTGCACGAGCCCATCACCACGGCGATCTGCGGGATGCCCTGCTTCGACAGGTTGGCCTGGTTGTAGAAGATGCGGCCGAAGTGGTCGCGATCGGGGAACACCTCGTCCTGGTTCGGCAGGTTGGCGCCGCCCGAGTCCACCAGGTAGATGCAAGGCAGGTTGTTCTCCTCGGCAATCTCCTGCGCGCGCACATGCTTCTTGACCGTCATCGGGTAGTACGTACCGCCCTTGACCGTCGCGTCGTTGCAGACGATCACGCATTCCTGCCCGGCCACGCGGCCGATGCCGGTGATGATGCCGGCGCCCGGGGCGGCATTGTCGTACATGTCGTATGCCGCTAGCTGCGACAGCTCCAGGAACGGCGTGCCCGGGTCCAGCAGTTGCTGCACGCGCTCGCGCGGCAGCAGCTTGCCGCGCGACAGGTGCTTGTCGCGCGCGGCATCGCCGCCGCCTTCGGCGAGCTTCGCCACCTTGGCCTTGAGGTCGGCCACCAGCGCCTGCATGGCTTCGGCGTTGGCCTTGAACGCTTCGGAGCGTGCGTTGAGTTTGGTTTCTAAGGTCGGCATACGATCTTGGGCAGGTCTTGTTCTGGTCAGGGCGGGCAGTGGGGCGTCGGGTGCGGATCAGGCCGTTTCGGCAAACAGCTCGCGGCCAATCAGCATGCGGCGGATTTCCGAAGTCCCCGCACCGATCTCATACAGCTTGGCATCGCGCCACAGGCGACCGGCCGGGTATTCGTTGATGTAGCCGTTGCCACCCAGGATCTGCACGGTCTCGCCGGCCATCCACGTGGCCTTTTCCGCCGTGTAGAGGATTACCGCCGCGCAATCCTTGCGCACCTGGCGCACGTGTTCCGCTCCGATCGAGTCGAGGTTCTTGCCGACCGTGTACAGGTAGCTGCGCGCGGCCTGCAGCGTGGTGTACATATCGGCCACCTTGCCCTGGATCAGCTGGAATTCGCCGATGCTCTGGCCGAACTGCTTGCGGTCGTGGATGTAAGGCGTGACCACGTCCATGCAGGCCTGCATGATGCCAATCGGGCCGCCCGACAGCACGGCGCGTTCGTAGTCCAGGCCGCTCATCAGCACCTTGGCGCCACCGTTCTTCGCGCCCAGGATGTTTTCGACCGGCACTTCGACGTCCTCGAATACCAGTTCGCCGGTATGCGAGCCGCGCATGCCGAGCTTGTCCAGCTTCTGCGCCACCGAGAAACCCTTCATGCCTTTCTCGACGATGAAGGCCGTCATGCCGCGCGCGCCGAGTTCTGGTTCGGTCTTCGCATAGACCACCAGCACATCGCAATCCGGGCCGTTGGTAATCCACATCTTGGTGCCGTTGAGCACGTAGCGATCGCCCTTGAAATCAGCGCGCAGCTTCATGCTCACCACGTCCGAGCCGGCATTGGGCTCGCTCATGGCCAGCGCGCCGATCCATTCGCCCGATACCAGCTTCGGCAGGTACTTTGCCTTCTGCGCGGCGCTGCCATTGCGGTGGATCTGGTTCACGCACAGGTTCGAATGAGCGCCGTACGACAGGCCGACTGAAGCCGAAGCCCGGCTGATTTCCTCCATCGCCACCATGTGGGCGAGGTAGCCCATGTTGGCGCCGCCATACTCTTCCGCCACGGTGATGCCGAGCACGCCAAGGTCGCCCATCTTCTTCCAGGCGTCCATGGGGAACTGGTCGGTGCGGTCGATCTCGCCGGCGCGCGGGGCCAGTTCAGCCTGGGCCCAGCCGCGCACGGCGCCGCGCAGCATCTCGATGTCTTCGCCCAGGTCGAATTTCAGGCCAGGGAGTTCGGTCATGATCGTGTTCTTCCGTAAAGGTGTAGTAGCGCCGCGGGTCAGGCGGTCTTGCTTTCGGTGAGGTGGAGTTCTTTCGTCATGTGTTCGCGCATGACAAACTTCTGCACCTTGCCCGTGATGGTCATCGGCATTTCGCTGACGAAGCGGATGTAGCGCGGGATCTTGTAATGGGCGATCTGGTCGCGGCAGAACGAGCGGATTTCATCTTCCGTCGCGCTCTGGCCCGGCTTGAGCACGATCCACGCGCAGATTTCCTCGCCGTATTTCTGGTCCGGCACGCCGAATACCTGCACGGCCTGCACCTTCGGATGGCGGAACAGGAATTCCTCGATCTCGCGCGGATAGACGTTCTCGCCGCCGCGGATCAGCATGTCCTTGACGCGGCCGACGATATTGCAATAGCCCTCGGCGTCGATCGTCGCCAGGTCGCCGGTGTGCATCCAGCCGTCCTGGATGGCTTCGCTGGTGCGGGCCTCGTCGTCCCAGTAGCCGAGCATGACCGAGTAGCCGCGCGTGCACAGCTCGCCGGTCTCGCCGACCGGCACGGTCTGGCCCAGGGCATCGACGACCTTGCATTCCAGGTGCGGCTGCACGCGGCCGACCGTGGACACGCGCTTGGCGAGCGGGTCGTCGGTCGAGCTCTGGAACGATACCGGGCTGGTCTCCGTCATGCCGTAGGCAATCGTGACTTCCGCTAGGTGCATGTCGGCGACGACGCGCTTCATGACTTCGATCGGGCAGGGCGAGCCGGCCATGATGCCGGTGCGCAGCGTCGAGAAGTCGAAGCGGCCGAACTCGGGGTGGTCGAGCTGCGCGATGAACATGGTGGGCACGCCATGCAGCGCGGTGCAGCGCTCCTCGCTGACGGCCGACATGGTGGCCACCGGTTCAAAGGCTTCGCCCGGGAATACCATGCAGGCGCCTGTCGAAACGCAGGCGAGCACGGCCAGCACCATGCCGAAGCAGTGGTACAGCGGCACCGGAATGCACAGCTTGTCCTGCTCGGTGAAGCGCATCGCCGCCGCGATGTAGCGCGCGTTGTTCAGGATGTTCCGGTGCGTCAGCGTGGCGCCCTTGGGCGCGCCCGTGGTGCCGCTGGTGAACTGGACGTTGATCGGGTCCTGGCGGTCGAGTTGCGCCGTGATCGCATCCAGCTCGGAAGCCGGCACGCCGGCGCCGCGGGCCAGCAGCTCTTTCCACGTCAGCATGCCCGGCGTGGGCGTGTCTTCCATGCGGATGACCCAGCGAAGCGCCGGCAGGCGCGCTGCCTGCAGGGCGCCCGGTTCGCATTGCTGCAACTCGGGTGCCAGGGTCTGCAGCATGTCGAGGTAGCGCGAGGTCTTGAACGACTCCGGCGCGATGACCGCCTTGCAGCCGACCTTGTTCAGCGCGTACTCCAGCTCGGACAGCCGATAGGCCGGATTGATGTTGACCATGACGATGCCGACGCGTGCCGTGGCGAACTGGGTCAGCAGCCATTCGGCGCGGTTCGGCGACCAGATGCCGACGCGGTCGCCGCGGCGCAGGCCCAGCGCATGAAGGCCAGCCGCCAGGGCATCGACCGCGGCGGCGAATTCCTGCCAGTTCCAGCGGATGCCTTGCTCGCGAAAGACCACGGCGGGACGCTGTCCCCAGCGTGCGACCGTATCGGCCAGCAGGGCCGGGATGGTCTGTTCGCTAAGCGGGGGGGTGGTGTCGCCCTTTACATAGGACAGCCCGTTGGCGGGCAAGGTCGTATCGGGCACGGGCCGGGGTGTCCCAGGCTGAATCGTCATGCTCGTCTCCAGAATGCGGCGTTCAGTGTCTTTTCTTCCCTATCTTGAGCTTCGCTCAAAACGCGAGGGGGAAGTTTCAGGGCGGTTTGGCGCTGCTTTGTTCTCGTTGTTCGCTAAAGTTATACCCGTACTCAGAAAAAATCAACAAAAATTGAGTGTTGGTCAACTATCGTATAAAGTGAGTTCGAGGCGTGCCAGGACGGGCGACCAAGGGCGGGAGGCGCCACTTATAATGCGGCCCTCACAGATCACACCACGCAAGGACACGTCGATGCAGCAGATTGCGGGACAGCGCCGGGTGCCGGCACGCGCCAAGGCGGAGCAGCGCATGCGCGACATCCTCCGGGTCGGCCGCGAAGTGTTCTCGGAGCTTGGCTATGAACGCGCGACCACCACGGAAATCGCGCAGCGGCTTGGCATCTCGGAAGGCACGGTTTTCACCTACTTCCACAGCAAGCGCGATCTCTGCGTGCGGGTGATCCAGGACTGGTACGACGAGATCATTGCAGCGATGGAGAACGGCCTGCCGCGCGAGCAGAGCACCAGGGTACAGCTGGAGTTCTTCGTCCGCACGCACCTGCGGCTGTTCCTGATCCAGGGCACGGGGCTGTGCGCCCTGGTGCTGTCGGAAGGCCGGGCCAAGGGCCAGGGGCTCGATGAGGTGTTCGTGCCGCTGCAGCGCCGCTACACGGCCCCGCTGATGGACTTGCTGGCGCGCGCGCAGGCGCGCAGGGAAATCCGGACCGACCTGTCGTTGCGCTTGTTGCGCTCCGCGATTCTCGGGCCGATGGAACACATCCTCTGGGATGCGGTAGTGAGCGGGCGACCGGTCGATATCGACCGCGCCGCCAGCGACCTCATCGCGCTGCTGTGGCCGGCGCTCCAGCCGCCTGACCTCGACGCCGTTGCGCTCAAGCAGTTCTATGGGGAAGTGGGCGCAGCGCTGGCGCGCGTGAAGCAAGGCGAGGCGCGGCAGGACTGAGCCGGCCGCTACTGCGCGGGCAGCAGCAGTTCGGGAATGCCCGTGGCGTTGTCGTCCCGGAGGGCCTCAGGCTCGCCGACGAGAAAGACAGCGGCAAGGGCTGCGGCGAGTACGGTGATCAGGTAGGCGACTCTGGCGTTCATGGCTGTTTCCCCGGGAGGCTTCGACGGCTGCCTTGCTTACGCACATGCCGTGCCACGCGCCAGATCGTACTTCCGGGTGATCAGTTCGCCGCCGGGGCGCGGCGAAATGTTGGGGGGTCGCCAACAGGCCCCTCGGTTGCGTTGGGCCTGACCACACTTCGAATTGCCGGGAATGAAAAATGGCGCCCGCCTTGCCGCTTTCGCAGCCAGGCGGGCGCCATCGATCGGTGCCGGCTGTCGCGCCGTATTACATGCGGCCTTTCCAGGGCACGAGCCACGTCTCCGACTTGCGCATCAGCAGGTCGAACAGGAAGGCGATCAGGCCGATCAGCAGGATGCCCATGATGACCACATCGGTGCGCAGGAAGTTCGAGGCATTGAGCACCATCTGTCCAAGGCCCGCGGTAGCCGCCACCATCTCGGCGGCGACCAGGGTGGTCCAGCCGAAGCCGATGGCGATGCGCATGCCGGTCAGGATGTCCGGCAGTGCGGCGGGCAGCACCACGTGGCGGATCACCTGCCATGGCGTGGCGCCCATGCAGTAGGCTGCGTTGATCTGTTCGATGGTGACCGAACGCACGCCGGCGCGGGCGGACATGGCCAGCGGCGCAAAGCAGGCCAGGTAGATCAGCAGGATCTTCGAGGTCTCGTCGATGCCGAACCAGATCACGATCAGCGGCAGGTAGGCCAGCGGCGGCAGCGGGCGGTAGAACTCGATGGGCGGATCGAAGACGCCGCGTGCGACGCGCGATACGCCCATCAGCACGCCGACCGGCACGGCGGTGAGCACGGCCAGCGCGAAGGCGCCGAACACGCGCACCAGGCTCGCGTGGAAGTGTTCCAGCAACGGCAGGCCACCCTGCACGTTGCCGTTCCAGGCATCGATAAAGGCCCGGACGATCGCCTCGGGCGTGGGCAGGAACAGCGGCGGCACCCACTGGAGGTGGCTGGCGATCCACCACAGGGCCAGCAAGGACACCACGGTGACGGTGGCAATGCGCGAACTGGAGCCTTCGCCGGGCATGCGATAGCCCGACACGGTGCGCATGGGGCGGCGCGCGGCAGCGGGCTGCCCAGTGCCGGCGGTGTTGTTGACGGTCGCCGCCATCGTGGCGGCGTCGACCTGCTGGACGGGTACGGTCATGGCTTTATCCTCAGGGCGTGGCATGGATCAGGTCGACGATTTCTTCGCGGTAGCGGATGAATTCCGGATCGGACTTGACCGCCCTTGAATCGCCGCATTCGATGTAGCGCCGGGCGAAGGGCAGGTCGTAGCTGTGGGCGATGCGGCCGGGCGAGGGCGTCATCACGATCAGCCGCGTGGCCAGGAACAGCGCCTCTTCCACGCTGTGCGTGATGAAGAAGACGATCTTCTGCTCGCGTGCCCACAGCCGCAGGATCAGTGCCTGGATCGATTCGCGCGTGAGTGCGTCGAGCGCGCCGAGCGGTTCGTCCATGAGCATGACTTCCGGATCATTGGCCAGTGCGCGCGCAATGCCAACGCGCTGCTGCATGCCGCCCGAAAGCTGGTAGACCGGCTTGGTGGCCACCTTCTCCAGCCCGACCTGGGCCAGTTTTTCCTGCGCGATGCGCAAACGTTCGGCGCGGCTTACGCCGCGCAGCCGCAGGCCGAGCGCGACGTTGTCGACCACGTTGAGCCACGGCATCAGCGCATGCTTCTGGAACACCACGCCGCGTTCGGCGCCGGGGCCCAGCACGGGCTTGCCATCGAGGCGAATCTCGCCTTCCGACGGCTGCATGAAGCCCGCAATGCAGGACAGCAGCGTGGTCTTGCCGCAGCCCGAGGCGCCGAGTGCGACGACGAAGTCGCCGCGTTCCATGGTCAGGTTCACTTGCGACAGCGCGAGCGTCTGCGCGCCGCCGCGGCCGCCGTAGTTGACGCTGACCTTGTCGATTTCCAGCCGGGACATGACAGTCCTCCTGATAATTTGGGATGTGGCTTGCCGCATCGCCGGCCGCACGGGCGGGCGATGGCAGATTCGGCAGCGGGGCCGGGGTGGCACCGCTACGTGACGCTTCAAATGGCTGGGGTTATTGCGCGGCGCGCCGGACCCACTCGGCGTTGACGCCGCTGCTGTAGTCGGGCAACACGGTCTGGATCGTGCCCTGTTCTTTCAGGAAGATGGCTGCCGAGCGCAAGGCGCTGGCCGCGCCGCCGCCGAGCCAGCGCGGCGAGGCTTGTTCCTGCAGCGTGGGGAAGCTGTACAGCGCCATGCTGGCCGGCACTTCCTCGGCCTTGGCGCCGGTCAGTCGGGCGATTGCCTTGACGTTCGGCGAATCGGCCGTCCAGGAGGCCTTGTTATTGCGGTAGTTGTCGTCCGCGGCGGCCAGCACGCGCACGAACTTGACCATGAAGTCGGGGTTCTCGCGCGCGAACTTCTTGTTGGCGATCATGCCGTCGAAGGTGGCCTTGCCGGTCTGCGCGGCGATCTGGCCCGACGTCGTCAGCACCTTGCCGGAGCGCTTGACCTTGGCCAGCACAGGGTCCCAGATGAAGGTGGCATCGATATCGCCGCGCTCCCAGGCGGCGGCGACTTCCGGCGGACGCATGTTCATGATCTTGACGTCCTTCGGATTGATCTTGGCCTGCTCCAATGCGACCAGCGTGTGGTAGTGCGTCGTCGAAACGAACGGCACGCCCACGCGCTTGCCCTTGAGGTCGGCGACGCTGGTGACTTTCGAACCATCGCGGGCCACGAAGGCTTCGGCGGCGTTGATATCGTCCAGGATCCAGAACAGTTCGACATCGAGCCCCTGGGACAGGGCCGAGGCGATCGGCGAAGAGCCGGCCTCGCCGATGGCGATCTGGCCCGAGGCCATGGCGCGGATCACGTCGCCGCCGCCGGTGAACTGGCGGAACGAGACCTTGTAGCCGGTTTGCTTCTCCACCTCCTTCATGTCCTGCGCATAGCGCCAGGGCACGACCATGTCCTGATAGGCGATGACGACTTCCTTCTGCGCGTAGGCGGACGGGGCCAGGACGGCCGCGAGCGCGACGCCTGCTGCCAGTTGCTTGAACCAATGCATGATGAGACTCCTCGATGAGTGAGACGGCTTGCATGCCGACCGCGGAGGCGGCACGGTAGGTCGGCACCGGCGCGGTGCCCGCGGGTGGTGCCTAAACGAGGAGGAGAAGAAGTTTTGCTTGAGGCATGCCAGTCTCCGGTGGCTGGGGTGTCTGTGCACCCTCTCTGTTTGATGGGCTTCCCGGATGGTGGCGGGGAGCGCCGGTCCATGTCGCTTTGTGCGGCATGTGAGCGCCATGGTAGGGAAGCGCGCTATACCGGGTTAGAGCCAGTGGGGAAGATTTGATGGGTCCAGCTTTTTGGGGCAAATGGGAGGTTGCCGCGGGGAGGTTCTTTGGCTGAGCCGCGCGTAGCGCAGCCGTAGGGGACGATGCAATATCGCCGGGCAGTGTCGGGCCACGGACAGCTTCGGGGCTGGTTCAATCATTGCGGGAGCGCCTGAATGCGGACGCGCACCACGCGGCAGGCAGCAGTGCAGACTCTGAAGCGAATACCGGCACGAAATTCTTCGCACGCTACCATCAATATTCGCCGGTTAGGGTAAGCGACGCGTTTTTGTCGCCCGGACAAAAAGTGACTCGCCGGCTACGCCGGCGAAAAGCAGCCTTTGCAGGATCGATGGACCAGGCGGCCCATGAGTGCAAAATCACTCCGGCTTGATCGCCTCATCCTTTACAGCTTCCGGCTCACCGGCTTCACTCTTCACAACTTCCGCAGCAGGCTGCGGCTTGGCCTTCTGTGTCCGCGCAGCACGATGTTGCTGGGAGCGCTGCTGCTGGGCCCGCTTGGCGTCCGCCAGCGTCACCTGTCCGGCCGATTCGCCCGCCAGGTCCACGCGCATGGCGCCTTCGACCATGCAAGTCCAGTACCGCGTGCCGCGGCACCAGGTCCGCACGGCTTCACGCAGCATCGCTTCGTCCATCGACAGCGTCGCAGCGTGCTGCAGCAGGTCCTCGAAAATACCGACCTTGAGCGGCACCTTCGGCGCAGGGTTCTTGGGAAAGGCTAGCGGGAATCTCTTCTGCAGCTTGCCAATTGCCTGGATCACCGGGTCGACGGGCTTGCCCGCATTGGCAGGCTTGGCTGCTGCTGCATCGGCGCGGGGACGGGGAGGCTTCGCCGGACGCGCGTCGTTTGCCGGACGTGCTTGCTTCGCCGGGCGTGCTTCCTTCGCTTGCTTCGCCGGGCGGGCTTCCTTCGCCTGCTTTGCCAGTTGTGCCTTCAGTGCTGCCAGTTGTTCGAAACCCATCTTGTCCTGCCAATTGAGAATTTTGGGGGATTCTAACAGTCCCGGTGGGCGGCGGCAGCGAGGCCGGGGCATTCACTTCGTCCACCCGATCCTGTGCCGTTCCTGTGTCGCCTGGTGCCGGGCATCGTCCTCGGTGTGCAGGTAGATGCTGGTGGTGGCAATGGAGGCATGGCCGAAATTGTCGCGCACATGGCGCAGGTCGACTTGCCGGTCGCTCATGTGCGAGCCGGCCGTATGCCGCAGCCAGTGCGCCGACGCGCTGGCGAGCACGTCGGCCTGCGCCGCCCATTCCGGCCCCCGCGCCCGCAGCCGCTCGGCCGCCATGCCGAACACTTCCTTGATGACCAGGTGCAGGGCGCCGCGAGACAGCGCTTTTTCCCGGCCAATGACCGGCAACACCAGCGGGCGCGCTTCGCCCATCTGCGGGGTGGGCGGCAGGCCATGCGCGCGGCGATAGCGGGCCAGTTCGGCGATCAGCTCGTCGGTCGCGGGAACCAGCCGGGGCTTGTTGCCCTTGCCGGTGACTTCCAGCCACCAACGCTCGATGCCCTGGGCGTCACGCCGGCAGAAAAAGGCGCCCATGGTGGTACTCGCGACTTCCGCGGCGCGCAAGCCGCCCAGATAGAGCACCGTGCACAGCCAGCGGCAGCGCGCCGAGTGCAGGCGCTCGCGGTCGGTGTCCGTGGGCATGGCTTCGATCGCATCCTTGACGGCATCCCACGACGCATGGCTGAGGTAGCGGGTGATCCGCGCCTGGTTCGGACCGCGCCGGCGGCGGGACAGCGATAAAGGATTGCCGCCCAGGTAACCGGCTTCGGTGAGCCACGCGAAACAGGCGTTCAGGATCACCATGGCTTGCCGCATGCTGGATGGCGACAGCGGCCCGGCGAAGGGGCGCCAGTGCGGATGGCTGCGCGCCAGCTTCTTCTGGCCGGCCAGTACCCAGCGCGCCGCGGGTTGGGGATCGGACAGGAAGTGCTCGTACGCCAGCAGATCCTCATGCGTCAGCGAGGAAAGCGGTTTGCCGCGCTGCAGCGTCGCCCAGAGCACGAGTCGCTCGATCTCGCGCCGGTAGGCCTGCAGCGTGGCCGGACTATTGGCGTAGCGTGCGAGCCAGGCGGCGATGGCGGCAAGGTCATCGGACGCGGCAATCTGCGCGCCGCGCGCCGGGGCACGGTTCGTGCCCTGCGTGCCGGAAAGCTCGGCGGGCAGCCGCAGGCGTTCGATCGGCACAGGCAGCATGGCGGGAAGGGTGTGAACGACCGGATCGCGGGTATCCAGGGCGGAATTCATGGCGAGAGGTAAGTCGGAAATGTGATTTCGACGTAATTATAGACATAAGAAAACTTATGTCTAAATAAATCACATAGGAACTCATTTTATTACGTAATACGTAGTAATATATCGCAAAATAGATTTCATCTTCGCCGCCCATGCCAACTTCCGAGCTGAACCTGAGCGACGCCACATTACAGGCGGATCTCGCCGAATTGCGTGTGCGCTTTCCTGAAACGCGCGCCTTGTACCGCGAGGTCTGCGGACTCCTGTTCTTCCGTTACGGCGTGACGCCAACGGCCAACAAGCTCTATAGCCTGGTGCGCAAGGGCAGCATGGGCACGCCGGCGGAGGTGCTTCAGCAGTTCTGGCAGGACTTGCGCGGGCGCACGCGCGTCACGATCGATCACCCCGACCTGCCCGATGCGCTCAAGGAAGTCGCCGCGGAGGCAGTCAAGACCATCTGGCAAGCCGCCAACGACGCCGCCAGCAATGCGCTCTCCGCGCTGCGGGCCGAAGCGCGCGACGCAGCGGCTGCCGCCGAGGCGGAGCGCGACGCCGCACGTGCCGAGACCGCCGCCGCGCGCGAAGACGCGATGGCGATCTCGGCGCAGTTGGGCGAAGCACGGCAGGCCCATGACGCCGTGCAGGCCGAACTGGCCGCGGAGCGCCAGGCGCATGCCGCGACGCAGGGGCGACTGGATGCCGGCCGTGCCGAACTGGAGGCGGCCGGCCGGCAACTGGCGGATCTGCGCAAGCAGTTTTCGGCGGAACTGGAGCGTGCGCGCGAGCAGGTGCAGATCGCCCAGGAACGGGCGGAAGCCAGCGAACGGCGCGCATTGCGCGAACTGGACCAGGAACGTACAGCGCGCCAGAAGGGCGAGCGCACGGCCGACGACCTGCGTACGGAGCTGGCGGCGGCACGCAGCGAGGCGCGCGATGCCGCCGTGGCGCAGGCGGAGGGCCGCGCCAAGCTGGAAGCGCAGGCGGCGGCGCTGGCCGATCGGCTCGGGTTGGCCGAGCAGGCGCAGCGCAAGGCCGCGGGCGACCTGGAGGCCGTCCAGGCGGAACTCGGGGCGGCGCAGCGCCGGGCCGAGCGCGGCGAAGCGGAAGCGGCGCTCGCGCGCCAGTTGCTGGCCACCTTGCGCGTGGCGCCGCGCGAGCGTAGCGGCGGGCGCCGCAAGGCAAGCCCGGCGTCCGAAAGCTGAACGGACGGCCCCCCGGAAGATCCGCGCGAGCATGGCGCGTTCCTCCGTACTTTGCCGTTCGGGCATTGCCGTCCTAAAACTGGAGAGTGGGCCGGGAGGCACCGGACCCGTTATCCAGAGGAGGAGCACCATGTGCCGCTGGCTGGCTTACTCAGGCCGATCCGTTCCGCTTGAAGCGGTGCTTTTCCAGCCGGAACACTCGCTGATCGACCAGAGCCTGAATTCCCGGCTCGGTCACACCACGACCAATGGCGACGGGTTCGGCGTGGGCTGGTACGGACGTCAGTCCGAGGTGCCGTTCCGCTACCGTTGCCTGCATCCGGCCTGGAGCGATACCAACCTGCGCGAGACCGCGCGGGCCGTGCGCGCGCCGCTGTTCGTCGCCCATGTGCGTGCTGCGACCGGCACACCGACGCAGGAAACCAACTGCCATCCGTTTCGGTTCGGCCGCTGGCTGTTCGTCCATAACGGGCTGATCCGCGAGTTTCCGTTGATTCGGCGCGACCTGATGATGGCCGTGTCGCCGCAGCTGTTCCGCTGGATCGAAGGCTCCACGGACTCCGAGATCATGTTCTATCTCGCGCTGACCTTCGGGCTGGAGCGCGACCCCCGCGCCGCGCTGGAGCAGATGGCCGGGCTGATCGAAGAGGTCGGCCATCGCTATGGCGTCGAGCATCCGCTCAATATGACGGTGTGCGTGACCGACGGCCAGCAAGTGGTTGCGGTGCGGTACTCCAGCGAGTCGGCGTCGCGCTCGCTGTTCCACAGCACCTCGTTCCGCCAGTTGCGCGCGCTGTATCCCGATGATCCGCGCATCATCGCGGCCGGCGACGATGCCTTCCTGGTGCTGTCCGAGCCGCTGATCGATGTGCAGGGCGTGTGGCAGGAAATTCCTGAAGCCACGATTCTGACCGGGCGCGATGGCGTGATCGACTACGGCCGTTTTTCGCCGCGCATGCCTGATCTGTCCACGTAGCGTTTGCTAGTAGCACCCGCCGGTGTCGATGGTCAGGTTGAGCATGTCGTGCTCGATATCCTTGAGCAAATGTTCGTCTTCCCGGAACAGTTCTTCCAGCACGTCGTGGCTCGACACTACGCCAACGACGCGATCGGACTCCATGACAGGGAGATGCCGGATGCGCTTCGCATGCATTAGCGCGAGGCACTGCTCGCAGGTATGCGCCGGCGAGACGCAGACCACCTGCGTCGTCATGATCTCGCGAACCCTGGTCTCATTGGCACGGCGGCCCGCCAGTTCGACCTTGTGCGAATAGTCACGCTGCGAAACGATGCCGGCCAGCTTGCCACCCTGCATGACCAGCACGGTGCTGATGTCTTTATCGGCCATCAGCGCCAGCGCGGCCAGCACGGAATCATCGGGGCCGACCGCAATGACTTCACGGGGCTTGTCCGACAGGATCTGGCGGGCCGTCTTTCTCTCTTTCTTCATGGTTGTCTCCGCAGGGGCTGGGAAGGGCCAGGCCATCCGGCCTCATCCGCAGGCAATGGCTTGTCAGGAATGGCTTCCGGGCGATCCGCCGGCGGCTGGCGCCGCCTTGCCGAGGAAGCCGAACTCCACCGGAAACTTCGCGTAGAAGACATGCACGTCTTCGGTGGCCAGGCGGTCGAACAGCGCTTGCATCTCCGACTCGGTCGCAATCATCGTGATTTCTTCGGGGCGGTCGGCCAGCTCGACGAAGTGCCAGCTATGGAAGCGGTGATGGTGCCCGATGCCTTCCGCGGCGATCAGGTGGGTGGCGCCCCGGAAGTTCATCTCGCGCATGATTTCGAGCAGCCAGCGGGAGAGCTGCTTGCCATGGTGCCGGCGGTTCTCGACCGTATAGAGAGTGACCTGATAGCCATGCACGATGTTCTCCCATCGCATTGCCATGCGGAAAAGGATCCTGCATTCAGTCTACTCGCCGCCGCAGCGATGCGGCCGCTCACGGATCGGCGATTCACGCCTGGCTTCCCCCGGCATTGCCAAATTCGACCGGCGTGCGCGCGTAGAACAGCGCCAGGCCATCTTCGTCATCGAGACGGCGAAACACGCGCTCGCAATCCGCTTCGCTGACCACCACGCAGACTTCGACCGGCTGGTCATGCGGGGAGCGGAAGTGGTAGCGATGGAGTTCGTGGTCATGCCCGAGGCCTTCCGAACAGACCATCATGGTGGCTCCGGCGATACCCATTTCCCGGAGCGTGTCCATCAGCCATTCCGCAAGCCGCTTGTCGCCGTGCCTGCGGTCATGCTGGGTATAGAAAGTGACCTGATAGCCGCGCTCCATGGTTCCTCCTTCAGCGCCATGCCACAGCATGCTCCCTTCTGGAGGAACGCGTGGGGAGCGATAACGCTCGCCCGCGGCCAGCCCCATCATCCGGTCAATCCTGTTCCTCGGTGGAAGCCTTTTTCTGTTGCTTGCGGTAGGCGTCCACTTCGGAGAGACGCAAGCCTTCCGGCACGCGCAGGCGTTTCGCGTGCCCGACGCGCTGGGCGTGGTAGATGCCGGTATGCCCGGAGAACAGGTAACTCACGACGCAGGCAATGCCGGCAAACGTGCCGACCTCCGGCCCGAACAGTTCTATCGCCATGATGGTCGAGGCAATCGGCGTATTGGCGGCACCGGCGAATACCGCGACAAAGCCGAGTCCCGCCAGCAGCGGGAAGGGCAGCGGCAGGACATAGCCGAGCGCATTGCCCAGCGTCGCGCCGATGTAGAACAGCGGGGTGACTTCGCCGCCCTTGAAGCCGGAGGCCAGGGTTGCCACCGTGAAGGCGATCTTGCCCGCGAAGTCGTAGGCCGGCAGCGGCTGCCGGAACGCGTCGACAATGGTCGGGATGCCGAGGCCGAGATACTTGTCCGTGCCAAGCAGCAAGGCGGCCCCTGCCACCACGCAGCCCCCGAGGAACGGGCGCAGCGGCCCGAACGTGATGGCGCGCTTGAGCGCGCGGGACAGCCGGTGCGTGCTTTGCGCGAACACCATGCCGGTGATGCCGAAGGCAATGCCGGCCATGATGGCTGCCGCCAGCGTCGGCAGCCCCATCTGCGGAACCACGGGAATGGCATAGATCGTATGGTGGACGCCAAGCCACGGCGGCACGAGGTCCCCGACGATGGCCGCGATGAAGCACGGCAGGATGGCGTCATAGCGCAGGCGGCCAATGGCCAGCACTTCCAGCCCGAAGACCGCGCCCGCCAGCGGTGTGCCGAACACCGAGGCAAAGCCGGCGCTGATCCCGGACATCAGCAGGATGCGGCGCGCATCCTTGCCGAGG
Source organism: Cupriavidus sp. C3SS-1 (assembly GCF_057073755.1). NCBI lineage: Bacteria > Pseudomonadati > Pseudomonadota > Betaproteobacteria > Burkholderiales > Burkholderiaceae > Cupriavidus > Cupriavidus sp. C3SS-1. Next base: position 1,559,084 of record NZ_CP172699.1, read on the forward strand.
CGGAACAGCCGCGTGAGGGTGTCGGCAAAGCTGCCGCCCATCTGCACGGCCGTGCCTTCACGGCCGGCGGAACCGCCGAACAGGTGCGTGATGACGGTGCCGAGCAGGATCATCGGCGCCATCCGTTTCGGGACGATGCGTTTCGGGTCGTGGATTTCATCGATCAGCAGGTTGTTCCCGCCTTCGACGGACTGTCCCATGTAGTGGTAGATCAACCCGACCGCCAGCCCGGCCAGCGGCAGCAGCCAGAGCAGCCACGGGTTTGCGTGGCGCGTATTCGTCGCCCAGTCGAGCGCGAGCAGCAGCACGGCGGAGCCGGCGCCGGACAGGATGCCGACCAGTGCGCCGAGAAACAGCCAGCGGCCCAGATAGACCAGCATGGCCAGTTGCTCCGGTGGAGCGAACGTCTTCTTCATGATGACCCGCTTCGAAGGTTCAGCGCCGCTGCGCCAGCCAGATGCCGGCCCCGATGGTCACGAGCCCGACCGCGTGATACCAGCGCGGCCAGTCGCCGAGCAACAGCGTGGAAAGCAGCGCCGCGAACACCGGCGTCAGCGAGATGAAGAAGACCGGCAGCTCGGCACCGGCGCGGGCGATGGCGCGGTCCCAGGCGAAGTAGGCGAGCAGGGAAGGAATGGTGGCCACATAGAGCAGGATGGCTGCGACCTTGCCGCTCCATTGCAAAGGCTGGTCCAGCGTCATCAGTTCCCACGCGGTCACGGGCGCGCTCACCACCAGGCCGGTGACGATCTGCGCGAACAGCAGCACGGGCAGCGGCAGGTCGGGACGCTGCTTGCGCAGCAGCCACGTGTAGGCGCTCCACGCGATGGTGGCGGCCAGCATGAACAGGTCCCCGGCGACGAAATCGAGCTGCGCCAGGCGGCCGATCTCGCCGCGCACCAGCACGAACGACACACCCACCAGGCACAGCAGCGCGCCGGCGACATGCCAGGGCTTCACCTTCTCCCTGAAGCAGGTGGCCCCGATGATCAGCAGGAACAGAGGCGTGGACGCGCCGATCAGCGTCACGTTGATCGGCGTCGAAGTGGTCAGCGCCAGGTACTGGAGCGCGTTATAGCTGGCGATCGACAGCATGCCCAGCGCGACGATCACGCCGGCATGGCGGCGCAGGATCTCGCGGTGCGCGATGACGCCGCGCCAGGCGTAAGGGGCCAGCAGCAGGCCCGCCAGCAACCAGCGCACGAAATTCAGCGTGACCGGCGGCACCGTGCCGGCTGCCAGGCGGCCGACAATGGCATTGCCGGCCCAGCTAAGCGGCGGAAAGGTAAGCAGGAACAGTGTGGTCCAGTCCAGGCGTCTGGTGCCGGTGGCGCTTGCGTGCATGGGTGATGCGGAGGCGTTCGAAAATGCAGCATTATCCGCCAGGCGCGGCATGGGTGCTGCCGCGCCCGGCGTGCTGCCGCAGGCAACGCTATGTCAGGGAGCGCCGCCGATCAGCTTCAGGCCGGCCGGCAGCGCTTCGCCGAAGACGCGTCCTTCATCGGCCGCATCGAGTTCCACGGCCTCGCGCACCATGGCGACCCAGCTTTGCGGCGCGTTGGCGGCTTCAAGCCGGCGCACGACGGCTGCGCGGGTTTCGTCAGGCAGGTCGCGCGTGCGGTCGCCGGTCATGCGCGCGATCTGCGTGGCGGCGAAGGCGGCCGGTTCCACCTTCTTCCAGTCGAGCGCAAGGATCGCCTCCACCCATTGCGCGGCGACCTCGGCCGGCACGACGCCATGGGCGCTGCCATAGAACGGCCGGCGTGCACCGATCCGTCCCACGGCCCACCAGCTCTGGTTGTTTTCAGACGGTTTGCGCAGGCGCTTCAGCAGCCATTCGGCGACCTCGATCTTGCGGTCGGCGGCAATGTTCTCGAGCGAGCCGGCCAGCCGCACCATGTCGGCGTAACCGGAACGCGTCGGACCGGCCGGCTTCTTGTAGTGCCCGCTGCCGGGAGGCTGCAGAGAGAACGCCATGTCGTCGAGCAGGCGCAGTTGCGCGCTTTCATCGAGACCGCCGGCCGCGCGGCGCCACAGCGTCCACCATTCCGACCAGTTCTGCGTCTCGTTGACGTACTGGATGCCCTGGTCATACAGCGACCAGAGCTGTTCGACGCGCCATGCGTCGAGCGGATAGCCAAAGCCCGGCCGCACGCAGTAGCCGGCCAGGTTTAGCCACAGGCGCTCATGGTCGGCGGTGCGTCGACGCCGCTTGGCGCGCTCCCAGAAGGCAGCGAACAGTTCGCGCAGCAGCGCACTGTCCCATTGCTCGCGCGCTCCGAGCGACTGTTCGAGTTGCGCGCGCAGCCGCTTGACCTCCTTCGGATCGACGCCTTGCGAACGCGCGCCGAAGGTGCGGTCGATCGTCTCGATGGCCTGTGGCAGGGAAGGGTGGAGCGTTTCCGTTGTGGGCGCCGGGGCGGGCGCCTCATTGCCGCGGAGCTGGAACTCGAGCCGCCAGCGCTGCGACGTATCGGCGATCTCGTGGCAATGGACTTCGAGCGTGCCGACCTCGGTCAGCGACGTCGTGATCTGCACCGGCGTTTCCTTCGGCCCGCTGGCCCCGCGTGGCTGCACGACGGTGGCGATCGGCGGCAGGCGAACGAAGTCCGCGCTCGCGAGATCCGCCAGTTCGCCGGGCCGGTAGGCGCTGTCGGCGACCGACGAGACCAAATGGAACTGCACCGGATGCCCGAGGCGCAACGCGAAAGTCCGGTCCTTGAGGTGGATCTCCTGGCCCTCCTCGGTGCCGCGCGGCAGCAGGCAGATACCTTGCTGGCCGGATGCGCCGTCTTCGAGCATCAGGAAGTAGCTGCGCGGCGAGCCTCCGCCGATGCGTGGCGCCTGTCCCGAACGCGCGCGCGCATAGGCCACCGCACCGCGCGCCACGGCGACATCGGGGTCGGCGTTGTGCAAGACATTGAGCGGCGAACCGCGCCAGCTGCCCAGGGTGTCGGCGATGCGGCTTGCAAGCGCCTCAGCCCGGAATACGCCGCCGTTGAGCAAGAGCGTGTCCGGCATTGGCAAGGCATCGCCCTGCGTCTGCGGCAGGTCCAGCGCCGAGCGCGACTGCGCCGCGTGCTGGCCGAGAAACGCCGCTACGTGCCGCGTCACGGCGGGGTCCGACGCATACGGCAGGCCGAATTCGACAATGGCGCCGCGTGCGCGTCCCGGACGCTCGCTCGATGACACCTTGGGGAAGAAGCCATCGACGACGAGTTGTTCGACCTCGTGCCGCGTGACTTCCACCGAGCGTGCGCCGCCGATCAGCTTGGCGCCCGCGCCGAGCAGCGTGACCGTGACCGCTTCCGGCGCCTGCGCGCTGAGCAGTTGTTCTTTCGCCGCGCGGCAGCGCGCGACCAGTTGGGACAGGCCCGACGCGGACAAGCGCGCCTGCGAGGGACCCAGGCGCGCCTCGGCCACGTGCGCCAGCGCCAGATCCATATTGTCGCCGCCGAGCATCAGGTGGTTGCCCACGCCGATCCGCGTCAGCTGCGGCTGCCCGTCCTGCATGTCGACGCGGATCAGCGTGAGGTCGGTCGTGCCGCCGCCCACGTCGCAGATCAGGACGAGCCGGGTTTGCGAGAGGTCCGCGTCCAGTGTCTCGCGATGATGGAACAGCCAGTCGTAGAGCGCGGCCTGCGGTTCCTCGAGCAGGCGCAACGCCGGCAGGCCGGCCATGCGCGCGGCTTCCAGCGTCAGCGCGCGCGCGCCCTCGTCGAACGACGCGGGCACGGTCAGGACTACGTCCTGGTCTTCCAGCCTTGCGTCCGGAAAATGGTGATTCCACGCCGAAGCCACGTAGCCAAGGTAGCTGGCACTGGCCGCGACCGGCGAGATCTTGCCGACTTCCTCGTCCGCGCCCCAGGGCAGGATGGGCGCGGTGCGGTCGACCGCGGCATGCGACAGCCAGCTCTTGGCACTGGCCACCAGCCTGCCAGGCACCTGAGCGCCGAGCGCGGCCGCCAGCCGGCCGAACACCGTGCGGCGCGCGGCAGCGCTGGCCGCCGATTGCCACGGCAGTTGCAGGTCGTCGCCGCTGATTTCACCCGGCGCCGCGTGGTAGCGGACCGAAGGCAGCAAGGGGCGCGCGGCGACTTCGCCGAGGCCCACGAGCTGGTCGATGTCGAAGACGCGGATGTCATCCGATCCTGTCTCCGCATAGGCCACCACGGTATTGCTGGTGCCGAGGTCAATGCCGACGGTGTACCGCTTCATCGTTTCATTGCTGGTTTGTGGCCACGGTTCAGGCATCCGCGCCGCCGCGCACGTCGAATTCGACCTTCCAGCGCTCGGTGCCGCCACTCGGCACGGCTTCCAGTTCCAGCGTGCCGGCTTCGGTCACGCGCGCGTGCAGCCTGACCGGTACCACGTCGCCGGGCGTGCGGCCATCGGCCGGCAGGGTGGCCTGGATCTCTTCCAGTTCCTGCAGTTCCTCGGCATTCCAGAAGTCCAGCAGGGCGCCGACCTGGTCCTGGCGGCGCACCGACGAGCCGAAAAAGCGGAAGTGAACGGGCTCGCCCACCACCAGGCCGAATTCTTGCGGCGGCAGTTCGGCGTCGGTGCCTTCCTCCATGCCGAACGGCGCCACGCACAGCGCCTGGATCGGCGGCTCGAAGCCCGGCACCGCGGGCATCGACGATTCCACGGCGATGTAGTACGAGCGCGCCGTGCCGCCGCGGATGCGCACGCCCTTGCCGCGCCGCACATAGCCGTAGTAAGCGGCACCGCGGGCCACGGCCAGGTCCAGCTCGGCGCCGCCGAGCAGGCGTGCCGGCGCTGCGCCTTCCGAAGCGAGCCAACCGTTCAGCGTCTGCAGGATGCGGTCGGCCAGCAGACCGGACTTGAACACGCCGCCGTTGAACAGGACCGCGGTCGGATGCAGGAAGGTTGCGTCCGCCGGCTGCGTGGCCTGCATCCCTTCCAGTTCCGCGAGCGCCCCGACCTGGCGCCCGAGGAACGCAGCAAGGTGCCGCGTCACCGCAGCATCCTGCGCATAGGGCAGGCCGAGCTGCGTCAGGCCGACGCGCGGGCGGCTCACCGGCCGGGCCGACGCGTCCACTTGCGGGAAGAAGCCTTCCAGGATGATCTGGGTCAGCTCGGTGCGGGTCAGGTCCGTGCGGATCGAGCCGCCGATCAGCTTGGAGCCACGGCTCGGCACGACCAGCGGCACCGTGTCGGTGGCCGGGTCGGTGAGCAGCGTCTCCTTGGCGGCGCGGCAGGCATAAGTCAGTGCGCGCAGCTGCCAGGGATCGGCTTGCGTACCTTGCGCCGCGAGCTTGCGCGCCACCACGTGGGCCAGCGCCAGGTCCATGTTGTCGCCACCGAGCAGGATATGCTCGCCGACGGCGACGCGATGCAGTTCGAGGTTGCCATCGCGCTCGATCACCGCGATCAGCGACAGGTCGGTGGTGCCGCCGCCGACGTCCACCACGAGGATGATGTCGCCAACGTTCACCTGCTTGCGCCACTGGCCGGCGCTTTTCTCGATCCAGCTATAGAGCGCGGCCTGCGGTTCTTCGAGCAGGGTCATGCGTGCATAACCCGCCGCGGCGGCGGCCTCCGCGGTCAGTTCGCGCGCGGCTGGATCGAACGAGGCGGGAATCGTCACCGTGACGTCCTGTTCGGCGAACGGCGCGTCGGGATGCGCGTGGTCCCACGCCTCGCGCAGGTGCGTCAGGTAGCGCACCGAAGCGTCCAGCGGCGAGATACGCGGCACCTCGGGCGGCGCATCGTTGGGCAGGATGGCGGCGCGGCGGTCCACGCCGGGGTGGCAAAGCCAGCTTTTCGCGCTCGATACCAGGCGGATCGGCGTGCCCGCACCACGGCTGCGGGCCAGTTCGCCCACGGCGAACTCTCGCGTGGCGTTCCACGGCAGCGCCAGGTCGCCCGGCGCCAGTTCGCTTGCGTGCGGCAGGTAGAGAAACGAAGGCAGGAGATCCCGTGCTTCCGTGGCGCCGGGGCCGGTGAGCTGCGGGACCGGCAGGACATGCTGAGTCGTTTTCTCGCCGTCGCTGACGTTCAGGTCGACGTAAGAGAGGGCGCTGTGCGTGGTGCCCAGGTCGATGCCGATGGCATAGCGTGCGTCGCTCATAGTTCCACCTCGGCAGGGGCGATGACGGTGGCGTCATGGCGCTCGGCCAGGCGCGGCAAGCGCACTGCTTCGGCCTTCCAGCCGCGATGGCTGAGGCTGCCGTGGAACGGCGCGCTGCCGACCACGTTGCCCGTCAGGCGGACGGCGGTCGCGTCGAAGCCGTCAGCCAGCGTGACGCGGCTGCCCTCGGCTTCGTCGCGCACCGGACGGATCGTGAAATGCTCGCGCAGGACGCCACGGCAGCCGTCGTGCACCAGCCGCGCGGCGGCGCCGATCTCGGTGTCGGTATAGCCGGCGATGTCTTCCTCGACGAAGTCGATGAATCGCGCATCGCGCTGGAGCAGGCCCAGCAGCTGCAGCGCGGCCACGGGGCTCGCTTCTTTCAAAGCCGAGGCCGGTGCCGGTGCGGGAGCGGGAGCCGGTACAGGCGCCGCCACGGGGGCCGGGGCAGCGGCGGGGAATCCGCCGGTACGCAGGCGCCGCACATCCGCGGCGAGCTTGCCGTCGCCAAGGATCGCAAAGAAGGTGCTTACGGCAAGCGAAATCCTGCCGAAGAATGGGATGTTCGAGTCAGTCATGGAAAAACTCCTGTGTGCTCTGTTGAAGGACGAGCTGTCCTACGGCCACGGCGGGCAGCGGATGGGACACGCGGATCGGTGCATCGGAACGTCACGGCGCGAACCGCGTGGCGAATCTCAAGTATTCCAGCTGGAATTTTGCACCAACCAATATGTCAGCCGGTCGTTTGGCCACGTACCCGCCACCCGCCAGCAAGCGCGTGACGTTGCGCAAAGGGACGGAACATGTGAAAACCGGCAGCCCAAGGGCTGCCGGCAGTCATTTTTCTTCCGGGCGGGCACAAGCTGGTGTCCGCAAGCTGGCCGCCCGGGTGCCGATCACGCGTCGCGCAGATAGGTGATCAGCTGATCGGCGCGGCTCGGGTGACGCAGCTTGCGCATGGCCTTGCTTTCGATCTGGCGGATCCGCTCGCGCGTCACATCGAACTGCTTGCCGACTTCTTCCAGCGTGTAGTCGGTCGCCATGTCGATGCCGAAGCGCATGCGCAGGACCTTGGCCTCGCGCGGCGTCAGTTCGTCGAGCATTTCACGCACGACTTCGCGCAGGCTGGCCTGCAACGCGGCGTCGGCCGGCGTTGCGGTGTCCGAGTCGGCAATCATGTCGCCCAGGCTCGTGTCACCGTCTTCACCCACCGGCGTTTCCATCGAGACCGGTTCGCGGGCGATCTTCATGATCGCGCGGATCTTCTCCTCCGGCATGTCCATGCGCTCGGCGAGCACGGCCGGATCGGGTTCCTTGCCGGTCTGCTGCATGAGCTCGCGCGACAGGCGGTTGAGCTTGTTGATCTGCTCGATCATGTGGACCGGGACGCGGATCGTGCGGGCCTGGTCGGCAATCGCGCGCGTCACGGCCTGGCGCACCCACCACGTCGCGTACGTGGAGAATTTCCAGCCGCGGCGGTACTCGAACTTGTCCACGGCCTTCATCAGGCCGATATTGCCTTCCTGGATCAGGTCCAGGAACTGCAGGCCGCGGTTCGTGTACTTCTTGGCGATCGAGATCACCAGGCGCAGGTTGGCCTGCGTCATCTCATGCTTGGCCTGGCGCATCTGGCGCTCGGCGGCCAGCATCTTGCGGTTCACCGCCTTCAGCTCGGCCAGCGGCAGGATCGCGCGGGCCTGGATGTCGATCAGCTTTTGCTGATGGGCTTCCAGGTCGGGCAGCGCGCGCGCCACGGCAGCACTGTACGGGCGCGATGCGGCGGCCAGGTCGCGGCCCCAGTTCAGGTTGGTCTCGTTGCCCGGGAAGCGCGCGATGACATCCTCGCGATCCATGCCGCAACGATCGACCAGCAGCTGGACCACCTGGCGCTCGACCACGCGGACATCGTCAACCATGCTCTGGACGTCGGCGCACAGGCGTTCGATGGTTTTCGCGGTGAAGCGGATCGTGCGCAGTTCTTCACGCACGGTATCGCGGGCGATCACGAAGCCTTTCGAGTCCGTGCCGTTGGTCGCGCTTTCCTGCTGCATGCGCTCGAACTGCTCGGCAACGCGGGCAAAGCGCTTCAGGCATTCGTCGCGCAGCTTGGCGAGGTCGGCTTCAGCGTTTTGCTGCGCGCTGTTGCCGTCGTCGGCGTCGTCGTCGTCCTCGTCGCCATCGCTATCGTCCGAGGCGTCGGTGCTGTCGTCGTCGGTGTCGTCAGCGCTGGCGCTCACGGTGACATCGGCGCCGGTTTCGTCGCTCAGGCCATCGACCAGGTCGTCGATGCCCATTTCACCGCTGGCAACGCGGCCCGACAGTTCGAGGATGGTCGCGATCGTGGATGGGCAGGCCGAGATGGCATGCACCATATTGTTCAGGCCTTCCTCGATCCGCTTGGCGAGCTCGACCTCTTCCTTGCGCGTCAGCAGCGTGGCGGAGCTCATTTCGCGCATGTACATGCGCACCGGATCGGTAGTCCGGCCAAACTCCGAGTCCACGGTCGACAGCGCTACCTCGGCCTCTTCGTCGGCCTGGTCGTCGGACGCCACCACCGCGTTGTCGCTGAGCAGAAGCGTCTCGGCATCGGGCGTCTGCTCGAAGATCTTCACGCCCATTTCGGCGAACGTGGTGACGATGCTTTCCATCGCCGCCGTGTCGGTGAAGTTCTCTTGCAGATGGTCGCTGATGTCCGCGTGGGTCAGATACCCACGCTGCCTTCCCAGCTGGATCAGGGCACGCAACTGCTGGCTGCGCGCGTTGACTTCGTCCGGCGACATGGATTCCGCCGAGGCGCCAAGGGCTTTGACTGTACCTGCATCGCGGCCTTTGGCAGCCGTTCGTTGTGGACCGCTCGTCATCTACTGCTGTTTCCTTCGTGAATCGCGTTTTGATTACAGCGTGCACGCATTGCGTGCGTTTTCTGGCCTGCTGTCAAGGCATCGGATCGGCATTGGGCGTGGCGATGAGCCAAAAAGGCCGTGTTGTCCGTGAGCAGGGGGCGTATATTCTACAGCGTTTGTTGCGTTGCAGCATGTCGGGTGCGCTTGCAAAGGCCTGGATGGGCCGGGAGCACTCCCGACGTTCACGATCTGTTTGCGCCCCATCTTGCCCGCCACACCAACCACAAGGGCGCAAAGCCCTGCATTCGATACGGCGCCAATCAGGACCCCGAAGCGCGGACGGCCCCCGAATACAGCCTCACCCGATACCCCGGGACTCGCTGCGGCAACCTAGCAGTATACCTCTGGTCAGGATTCTGGGTAAGACAACAATTGAATCGCCATGTGACGCAAGGCTAGCGCGCAACACTGGCAAGTGGCGGATCGGCCCATGTATACTCGCCCTCAGATCGCCTCCCGGACCGCCCGTATGCTTGCACCGCCGACATCCGCAGACGCACCGACGGCCGTTTCCCGGACCACGGGACCTTTCGCGGAAGAGCTCGAATCGCTGCGCAAGCGGGAACGGCTGCTTGCGCTTGCCATTGCGGGCAGCGGCACCGGCATCTGGGACCGGAATGTGGCAACGGGCGAAATCCACTACTCAAGCGGCTGGAAATCCATGCTCGGCTATGCCGACTGGGAGGTGACGAGCCGGATCGAGGACAGCTACCTGCGTCTTCATCCCGACGACCTCGAGTACGTCAAGGCGACGATGCAGGCCCATTTCGATGGTCAGAGCGACAGCTATGAGGTCGAACACCGGATCCGGTGCCGCGATGGCAGCTACAAGTGGATCTGCAGCCGGGGCAAGGTCGCGGACCGCGACAGTGAGGGCCGCGCGCTGCGCATGGTCGGCACGACCACCGACATCACTTCGCTGCGCACCATGTCGGAGAGCCTGCGCGAGGCCGTCAACCTGGTCACGAACCTGACGAACGAAGTGCCGGGGCTGGTGTTCCAGTACCGCGCCAGGCCCGGGGGACGGTCGTATTTCTCCTACGCCAGCGCTGGTATCAGGGATATATACGAGCTGACGCCGGCCCAGGTGGCTGCGGATGCGTCGTGCATCGATGCGTTGATTCATCCTGCCGATCTGGCTGCTTATCATGCCTCGTTTGGTGCTTCAGCCGCACAACTCTCGCCATGGCATCTGGAGTATCGAGTGCAGTTGCCGATGCAGGGCCTGCGCTGGCGCCAGGGCGATGCCAGGCCGCAGCGCTTGCCTGATGGCAGCACCCTGTGGCATGGCTTCATCACGGACGTGACCGAGCGCAAGCGCATCGAAGCGGAGCTGCAGGAACTTGCGACCATCGACAGCCTGACCGGGCTACCGAACCGGCGGCACTTCATGATGCAAATCGAGGCGCGGCTCGCCAGCCTGCAGATCGGCCGCGGCGCCGGCGTGGCGCTCATGATGTGCGATCTCGACCATTTCAAGTCGATCAACGACCGCTGGGGCCATGGGGTCGGGGATCGCGCGCTGCGTCACTTCGGCAGCATCCTGCGCGCGCATTTGCGGCCCGACGACATGGCGGGGCGCCTCGGGGGCGAGGAATTCGGGATCCTGCTCGATGGTGCCGATTTGCGCGGCGCGATTGGCGTGGCGGGACGGATCCAGCAGCGTATTGCCGAGTACCCGCTGATCGAGCAGGACCAGCGGATCGACCTGACGGTCAGCATTGGTGTCACGCTCCTGACGGCGGCGGATGCCAATGCCGAAGCCCCGTTGTCGCGCAGTGACCTGGCGCTGTACCGTGCCAAGAAGGGCGGTCGCAACCGGATCGAATCCTGACGTCCTGACGCGTTCAGGCTTGCAAACAACGGGTATCCCGATCATGCGAAATGCGCCTATTTTCTTGCTGAAGCGTCAGTCCCGGCGCGGCCTGGTCTGCCTGGTTACCGGCGTTCTTGCAGCCACTGCGCAGTCCGCCGGGGCCGAGGAGCCCGCTGCGCAGGGCCACGAGGACGTTTGCCGTACCATCTGGTTTCCACGCGGAGCACGCATACAGATGGAGGCGGACGGCACCATGCCGCTGTCCCGCAAGACCATACTGCGGCCGCCATTGCCGACGGAGGCGGGCTGCCAGGCCGACATCGAGATTCACTCCAAGACAGCGTTGGCTGCATTGATGGGGCCTCCGGTGGTGACCGAGCAACAGCAACGCGTGCTGCTGCGGCCCGCCGCCAACGGATCGCCTGCCAGTATCTCGGGGCAGGCAACCGTCAATGCATGGGCGCGTTATGCGCGTCTTTACGGAACGACCACCATTGACGCGGTGGGGTTGCTTGATAACCAGTATCAGGGCCTGCCACTGCGCGAAGGCGACGTGCTTCCTGGTGAAACCGTCGACGCCAGCGCGTCCTTCACCATCTTTTCGCGCGATTCCGGGGATGAGGCGGGCAAGCTCATCGCTCCGCACGCGACGGTGTCGGTGACATCGCGCCGAGTGGGCAAGCGCGAAATCATGCGCACCGCGCTGGGTCAGTCGGAATGCGTGCCAATCGAGTATGTGCGCACGACTTCCCTTGGGCCCATGGTGGTTGCGGGCGAGCAGATCGTGACGAAGCCTACGAGCATGCGGGTCACGGACTGGTATTGCCCGGCCAATCGCATGGTGATGCGCCAGGACGTGTCCGAGGAGGGCAAGGTGCAGCACATTGTCACGACAGTCGTCGAGCAGCTGGCTGGAGCCTCGGACCAGGCGCAATAGCGCGGGGGCCTACCTGATGGCGTCCCAATTGCTGTGACGTAGTCCAGGCATCACAAATCAGAGGGGCTTTTGTGTTCAAAAAGTCTCCTATTCCCGTTCTCATCGAATGGGCTTGCCAGTCAGGGGGCAAGCGATTATCATCCGCTCCCTTCTGTTGGAGGCTCCGCTGCAAAGCGTCGAGGCGAAGGCAGGTTGCAGGAACGAACCCGGCAGCAAAATAGCCGGAAAAAAGAAATTTCTCGAAAAGCTTGATTAACCGAAGAAAGTTCTTTAAAGTCTCGTTCCTTCGCTGCTGACGCAAACGCAGCGACGCAAAACGGCAAAGCCGGTTGCGCAGTTCTTTAACAATCAAACAACCGATAAGTGTGGGCGCTTGATAGCGGATGCGAAAGACTTCGGTCTTTTAGCTTAAAAGTTATCAGTGCTCGCACAGCAAAATGTGACTGGATTTTCGGATCTGGTCAGTCAGTTTTCTGAGAGTGAGCGACCGCTCGAAAGAGCGAGGACCTTCGGGTCCACACAGAGATTGAACTGAAGAGTTTGATCCTGGCTCAGATTGAACGCTGGCGGCATGCCTTACACATGCAAGTCGAACGGCAGCACGGGCTTCGGCCTGGTGGCGAGTGGCGAACGGGTGAGTAATACATCGGAACGTGCCCTGTCGTGGGGGATAACTAGTCGAAAGATTAGCTAATACCGCATACGACCTGAGGGTGAAAGCGGGGGACCGCAAGGCCTCGCGCGATAGGAGCGGCCGATGTCTGATTAGCTAGTTGGTGGGGTAAAGGCCTACCAAGGCGACGATCAGTAGCTGGTCTGAGAGGACGATCAGCCACACTGGGACTGAGACACGGCCCAGACTCCTACGGGAGGCAGCAGTGGGGAATTTTGGACAATGGGGGCAACCCTGATCCAGCAATGCCGCGTGTGTGAAGAAGGCCTTCGGGTTGTAAAGCACTTTTGTCCGGAAAGAAAACCTCTGCCCTAATACGGCGGGGGGATGACGGTACCGGAAGAATAAGCACCGGCTAACTACGTGCCAGCAGCCGCGGTAATACGTAGGGTGCGAGCGTTAATCGGAATTACTGGGCGTAAAGCGTGCGCAGGCGGTTTGATAAGACAGGCGTGAAATCCCCGAGCTTAACTTGGGAATGGCGCTTGTGACTGTCAGGCTAGAGTATGTCAGAGGGGGGTAGAATTCCACGTGTAGCAGTGAAATGCGTAGAGATGTGGAGGAATACCGATGGCGAAGGCAGCCCCCTGGGACGTCACTGACGCTCATGCACGAAAGCGTGGGGAGCAAACAGGATTAGATACCCTGGTAGTCCACGCCCTAAACGATGTCAACTAGTTGTTGGGGATTCATTTCTTCAGTAACGTAGCTAACGCGTGAAGTTGACCGCCTGGGGAGTACGGTCGCAAGATTAAAACTCAAAGGAATTGACGGGGACCCGCACAAGCGGTGGATGATGTGGATTAATTCGATGCAACGCGAAAAACCTTACCTACCCTTGACATGCCACTAACGAAGCAGAGATGCATTAGGTGCCCGAAAGGGAAAGTGGACACAGGTGCTGCATGGCTGTCGTCAGCTCGTGTCGTGAGATGTTGGGTTAAGTCCCGCAACGAGCGCAACCCTTGTCTCTAGTTGCTACGAAAGGGCACTCTAGAGAGACTGCCGGTGACAAACCGGAGGAAGGTGGGGATGACGTCAAGTCCTCATGGCCCTTATGGGTAGGGCTTCACACGTCATACAATGGTGCGTACAGAGGGTTGCCAACCCGCGAGGGGGAGCTAATCCCAGAAAACGCATCGTAGTCCGGATCGTAGTCTGCAACTCGACTACGTGAAGCTGGAATCGCTAGTAATCGCGGATCAGCATGCCGCGGTGAATACGTTCCCGGGTCTTGTACACACCGCCCGTCACACCATGGGAGTGGGTTTTGCCAGAAGTAGTTAGCCTAACCGCAAGGAGGGCGATTACCACGGCAGGGTTCATGACTGGGGTGAAGTCGTAACAAGGTAGCCGTATCGGAAGGTGCGGCTGGATCACCTCCTTTCCAGAGCGTGCATCCAACGTCGAGCGTTCACACTTATCGGTCTGTTTGTTGTTTCAGCCTGGGCTGAAGCCAAATGCAAGCGCTTAAATCCAAGCGCTTGCATTTGGCATTTGCCAAGCGATCGCGGGTCTGCCCTGCGAATCGGCTGTTCTTTAACAATATGGGATGTAGTAAAGGTGTCGCGCGAGCGTTGATGAGACGCTGCAGTAACCAACGCGATACCGGGTTGTGATTGTATCAACCAAAATGTATTTAAGTGATCGAAAGATGACTTGGAATACGGCACAAATGCGAGAACTCACCTGTAGCGACTGTCTCACTGAGACACACTCGTTATAGGGTCAAGCGAACAAGTGCATGTGGTGGATGCCTTGGCGATCACAGGCGATGAAGGACGCGGTAGCCTGCGAAAAGCTTCGGGGAGCTGGCAAACAAGCTTTGATCCGGAGATGTCCGAATGGGGAAACCCGGCCCGCATGGGTCATCCCTGGCTGAATACATAGGCCAGGGAAGCGAACGCGGCGAACTGAAACATCTAAGTAGCTGCAGGAACAGAAATCAACCGAGATTCCCAGAGTAGTGGCGAACGAAATGGGAAGAGCCTTGTACTCTTTAGCAGTGTTGTTAGCAGAACGGGATGGAAAGCCCGGCCATAGCAGGTGATAGCCCTGTATGCGAAAACAGCGTTGTGGAACTAGGTGTACGACAAGTAGGGCGGGACACGTGAAATCCTGTCTGAAGATGGGGGGACCATCCTCCAAGGCTAAATACTCGTGATCGACCGATAGTGAACCAGTACCGTGAGGGAAAGGCGAAAAGAACCCCGGGAGGGGAGTGAAATAGATCCTGAAACCGCATGCATACAAACAGTCGGAGCCTGGAAACGGGTGACGGCGTACCTTTTGTATAATGGGTCAGCGACTTACATTCAGTGGCAAGCTTAACCGATTAGGGCAGGCGTAGCGAAAGCGAGTCCGAACAGGGCGTTCAGTCGCTGGGTGTAGACCCGAAACCAGATGATCTATCCATGGCCAGGTTGAAGGTGCGGTAACACGTACTGGAGGACCGAACCCACTAACGTTGAAAAGTTAGGGGATGAGCTGTGGATAGGGGTGAAAGGCTAAACAAATCTGGAAATAGCTGGTTCTCTCCGAAAACTATTTAGGTAGTGCCTCGTGTCTCACCTTCGGGGGTAGAGCACTGTCATGGTTGGGGGGTCTATTGCTGATTACCCCGCCATAGCAAACTCCGAATACCGAAGAGTGCAATCACGGGAGACAGACATCGGGTGCTAACGTCCGGTGTCAAGAGGGAAACAACCCAGACCGCCAGCTAAGGTCCCCAAATATAGCTAAGTGGGAAACGAAGTGGGAAGGCTAAAACAGTCAGGAGGTTGGCTTAGAAGCAGCCACCCTTTAAAGAAAGCGTAATAGCTCACTGATCGAGTCGTCCTGCGCGGAAGATGTAACGGGGCTAAGCTATATACCGAAGCTGCGGACGCACAGCAATGTGCGTGGTAGGAGAGCGTTCCGTAAGCCTGTGAAGGTGTCTTGTAAAGGATGCTGGAGGTATCGGAAGTGCGAATGCTGACATGAGTAGCGATAAAGGGGGTGAAAGGCCCCCTCGCCGTAAGCCCAAGGTTTCCTACGCAACGTTCATCGGCGTAGGGTGAGTCGGCCCCTAAGGCGAGGCAGAGATGCGTAGCTGATGGGAAGCAGGTTAATATTCCTGCACCGTCGTATGATGCGATGGGGGGACGGATCGCGGAAGGTTGTCCGGGTGTTGGAAGTCCCGGTCCCTGTAGTGGAGAAGGCGCTTAGGCAAATCCGGGCGCGTAATTCAAGGCTATGGGGCGAGCGGCCTAGTGCTGCGAAGCAATTGGAAGTGGTTCCAAGAAAAGCCTCTAAGCTTCAGTCATACGAGACCGTACCGCAAACCGACACAGGTGGGCGAGATGAGTATTCTAAGGCGCTTGAGAGAACTCGGGAGAAGGAACTCGGCAAATTGGTACCGTAACTTCGGGATAAGGTACGCCCTGGTAGCTTGACTGGCCTGCGCCAGAAGGGTGAAGGGGTTGCAATAAAATGGTGGCTGCGACTGTTTAATAAAAACACAGCACTCTGCAAACACGAAAGTGGACGTATAGGGTGTGACGCCTGCCCGGTGCCGGAAGATTAAATGATGGGGTGCAAGCTCTTGATTGAAGTCCCGGTAAACGGCGGCCGTAACTATAACGGTCCTAAGGTAGCGAAATTCCTTGTCGGGTAAGTTCCGACCTGCACGAATGGCGTAACGATGGCCACACTGTCTCCTCCCGAGACTCAGCGAAGTTGAAGTGTTTGTGATGATGCAATCTCCCCGCGGCTAGACGGAAAGACCCCATGAACCTTTACTGTAGCTTTGCATTGGACTTTGAACCGATCTGTGTAGGATAGGTGGGAGGCTTTGAAGCGTGGACGCTAGTCTACGTGGAGCCGTCCTTGAAATACCACCCTGGTTTGTTTGAGGTTCTAACCTTGGCCCGTGAATCCGGGTCGGGGACAGTGCATGGTAGGCAGTTTGACTGGGGCGGTCTCCTCCCAAAGTGTAACGGAGGAGTTCGAAGGTACGCTTGGTACGGTCGGACATCGTACCTAAAGTGCAATGGCAAAAGCGTGCTTAACTGCGAGACCGACAAGTCGAGCAGGTGCGAAAGCAGGACATAGTGATCCGGTGGTTCTGAATGGAAGGGCCATCGCTCAACGGATAAAAGGTACTCTGGGGATAACAGGCTGATACCGCCCAAGAGTTCATATCGACGGCGGTGTTTGGCACCTCGATGTCGGCTCATCTCATCCTGGGGCTGTAGCCGGTCCCAAGGGTATGGCTGTTCGCCATTTAAAGAGGTACGTGAGCTGGGTTTAAAACGTCGTGAGACAGTTTGGTCCCTATCTGCCGTGGGCGTTGGAATCTTGACGGGGGCTGCTCCTAGTACGAGAGGACCGGAGTGGACGTACCGCTGGTGTACCTGTTGTCTCGCCAGAGGCATCGCAGGGTAGCTATGTACGGAAGAGATAACCGCTGAAAGCATCTAAGCGGGAAACTCGCCTGAAGATGAGGATTCCCTGGCGGCTTGACCGCCTTGAAGGGTCGTTCGAGACCAGGACGTTGATAGGCTGGGTGTGGAAGCGCAGTAATGCGTTAAGCTAACCAGTACTAATTGCCCGTAAGGCTTGATCCTATAACCAGTGTGTTTTAGCCTGGTGAGAGAATCGCCTGTGCCGTGCGTTGACAAGCACAACCCAAGACTACAGAACTACATCCCGAATTGGTGAGGTTGACCGCGTCAGCCTCACAACCCCTTATGCCTGGTGACCATAGCGAGTTGGAACCACCCCTTCCCATCCCGAACAGGTCCGTGAAACGACTCCGCGCCGATGATAGTGCGGATTACCCGTGTGAAAGTAGGTCATCGCCAGGCTCTTACAACGCAAAACCCCTCGACAGCATGTGCTGCGAGGGGTTTTTGCTTTGGCGGCGCCGGATTGGCGCGGACCATCCCACAACGCATCGGCCAGCGCGCCCGTGCATCGCTTTGCTTATCTCTGTCGGAAACATCGTCGAACTCACGGCGGACAAATAGCGTTGTAGATCAGTAACAAGCTTGACTTCTCCTCACGTCATTTCTAGGTTTATCTGTACTCAACGGCGTGCGTAGCGCACACGCTGCTGTGGTAGACCATCCGGCCGGGGAGGGACGACGGTGAACCTGCACAGCAAATCGATGCTTTGGGCGGCCATCTTTTGCTGTGTGGTGACCGCCAGTGGCTGCTCCAGGCTCAAAGCCGGCCACGTCGAGGATGAAGCGCAGCAGGCGGGCCGCAATGCCGAGTCATTCAGGCATGCGGCGGAAGACTACTTCCGCGACATGGACCGCGGCGTGTCCCTGACCAGGGAAGAGATCCAGGGCCGCAACATGTGGATCGTGTGGACCGGTGGCAATGACCGGTTCTGGGACGCGATGACGAACTACACGTTCGGCGCATTCGACCTGCTCAAGTCGATTAGCTCCCATCCAGGCCAGGGCTATTCGCGCGATAACCGCTGGGCCTATCTTGGCCTCCTCAACGAGCCATGCTTCAGCAAGCCAGCCGGACCGGATCCGCAGCGTTTTGGCTTGTGGCTGGACCAGCGCGCCAAGGATTGCCCGGCCGATCCGTTTGAGAACGAGCAGGCGTACCCGGGCGTCAAGACCGGCGCGCGCGGCACGACCTTCGCCAGTGGCCAGAAGCTTCCGGTCGGCTCGTACTACGGCTACCCGACCGGCATTGTCGGCCTGCGGCTCTTCCCCAATCCCGCCTTCGACGAGAAGGCCGCCAAGGCCTGGGACGCGGAGCGCTACTACACCGATCCGTCCTACTACAACCGCGCCGATCTCGTGCGGCCTTACCGTGTGGGTATGTCTTGCGGTTTCTGCCACGTCGGCCCGAGCCCGATCCATCCGCCAGCGGACCCCGAGCATCCGCAATGGGCGGAACTCAGTTCCACCGTCGGTGCGCAGTATATGTGGGTCGACCGGCTCTTCATCCACAACGCCTCCACGCCCGCGGGCAAGCAGAACTTCATGTTCCAGCTCGTCCATACCTTCCGCCCGGGGGCGATGGACACCTCGCTGGTCTCGACCGACAACATCAACAACCCGCGCACGATGAATGCGCTCTACGACCTGATGGCGCGCATGGGCGTGGCCCGGCGGCTCGGACAGGAGACCATCGCCGGCGGCGAGAAGAACAACAAGCAGCTGAACGATTTCGTCCAGACCGGGGCGCTTTCAGAGTTCTACAAGGCGCCGGATACGGTCTGGACGCCGCACGTACTGAAGGACGGCGCCGATTCCGTCGGCGTACTCGGCGCACTGAATCGCGTCTACCTGAACATCGGGTTGTTCAGCGAGGAATGGCTGCTGCATTTCAATCCGATCCTCGGCGGCAAGTCGATCTCTCCGATCGAGATCGCGGTGGCGCAGAAGAATTCTTCGTACTGGCGTGCCACGGAGGCCGGCTCCTTCAACATGGCCGCGTTCCTGCTGAAATCGACGCCGGCCGACCACCTCGCTGACGCCCCGGGTGGCAGGGCTTACCTTGCCGATCCTGCAACGCCGGACGGCGCCCGTCTGTTGGACCGGGGCAAGACCGTGTTCGCGGAGACGTGCGCGCGCTGCCATTCGAGCAAGGGACCGCCGCCGCCAGCGGACCTCCAGATGCGCGACTGCGGCGGCGACAAGTACCTTGGTTGCGTCCAGCGCTATTGGAAATGGACCCAGACCGATGACTACAAGGCAAAGATGCGCGACATCGTCAACGCGCCGGACTTCCTTGCCAACAACTACCTGTCGAGCGATGTGCGCGTGCCATCCACGCTGCTGCGCACGAATATCTGCAGCCCGCTGGCCACCAACGCGATCCGCGGCAATATCTGGGACAACTTTTCCTCGCAGACCTACAAGAGCCTGCCGTCGGTCGGCACCGTGACGCTGTACGACCCGTTCACCGCCGAGCGCTGGCCCTACCGCATGCCGGCCGGTGGCCGCGGTTATACGCGGGTGCCGTCGCTGATCAGCATCTGGTCGACGGCGCCGTTCCTGCTCAACAATTCGCTCGGGCCATTCAGCAGCGATCCTTCCGTCAAAAGCCGCATGCAAGTCTTCGACGCATCGATCGAACAGCTGCTGTGGCCCGAAAAGCGCGCTCATGACACCGTGCTCGGCACGAAAGTCCCGGGCGTGATCGACCGCACCACGGAACGCAGCCAGATCACCATCCCGGTCGGCTTCGTGCCGGATGCGCTGCGGCCCATGGAGGACCTGCTCCACCGCTGGGTGCCCTGGCTGGTGGGCGAAAGCGGCGACGTGACCATCGGCCCGGCGCCGGCCAGGATGCCCGTGAATCTTCTGGCGAACCTGCAGCCGTTGTCGGAGACCTCCGACCCGGTCGCCAAGGCAGAGCACGCGGCCAAGGTGCTCAAGCTGCTGGTCAAGCTCAAGGGAGACCTTGCTTCGGTGCCTGAAGGCGCGACCGAGGATGACTTGCGCCGGATCTATGCGGACGTGGTCAAGCCGATGCTGCAACTCAGCAAGTGCCCGGATTTCGTGGTCAACCGCGGCCACTACTTCGGCACCGCGGAGTTCAACAACCAGGACGGCCTGAGTGCCGACGAGCGGGCGTTCGGCAAGGAACCCGTGCTGAGCGATGACGACAAGCGGGCCTTGATCGCCTTCCTGAAGACGTTCTGACCATGCAAGGCCGACGACGTGGCGGGGGGCTATGTCTGGGCGAGATGAAACGGAATGGGACTACGTAGTCGTCGGATCCGGCGCTGGCGGCGGTACGCTGGCCGCACGCCTGGCAGAGGCCGGCATGCGCGTGTGCGTGCTGGAAGCCGGCTGCGATGCGCGCGCGCATGAGATGTCGTGCATGCCCGAGGACTACGACGTGCCGGGCTTCCATGCCTGCGCCAGCGAGAACCCGGCCATGGCATGGAATTTCTTCGTGCGCCACTATGCCGACGACGCCCAGCAGCGCCGCGATCCCAAATGCGGGCCGTCGGGCGTGCTGTATCCGCGCGCGGGCACGCTCGGCGGCTGCACCGCGCACAACGCGCTGATCTTCGTGTATCCCCACGATGCGGACTGGGACTATATTGCCGACCTGACTGGCGACCCGTCATGGACGGCGGCTCGCATGCACCGATATACCAAACGCGTCGAACAATGCCACCATCGGCCACTGTGGAACCTGGCGCGACGGTTAGGCGTGGACCCCACGCTGCACGGATGGGACGGGTGGCTGCACACCGAACGCGCGATGCCGCTGGAAGCGCTGGCCGACGATGCGCTGGTCCGCGTCATCATCGGCTCGATGGAACTGGCCGCGCGAAGCGTGCCGCGGCGCCTGCACGCATGGCTGCGGCTGATCCGCTGGCAGGGCGATCCCAATTCGCGGCTGTGGGGGCGGCGCTGCTTTCACGGCGTCTGCTACACGCCGCTGACCACGCAGCGCCATGCGCGCCACGGTACGCGCGAACGCCTGCTGGACGTGGCGCAGCGGCATCCGGCGCGGCTGCATATCGAAATGGACGCACTGGCCACGCGCGTCCTGTTCGACGATCAGGACAACGCCTGCGGCGTCGAGTACCTGAAGGGCAGGCATCTCTATCAGGCCCATGCAAAGCCCAACGCAGAGGCGGGCGAGCGGCGTCAGGTCCGCGCGCGGCGCGAGGTCATTCTTGCGGGCGGTGCGTTCAACACGCCGCAATTGCTGATGCTGTCCGGCATCGGGCCGGCCGACCATTTGCGCAAGCACGACATTCCGGTACGCGTGGACCTGCCCGGCGTCGGCCGCAACCTGCAGGACCGTTATGAGATCGGGGTCGTGAACCGGATGTCGCGCTCATGGGACGTGCTTCACGGCGTGAAATTCGTGCGAGACGATGCGCCGTATCGCAGCTGGTTCGATGCGCGCGACGGCGTCTACACCACCAACGGCGTGGCGACAGCGGTGATTCGCCGTTCGGGCCGGCGCACGCCGGTGCCCGATATGTTCTGCATGGCGTTGCTCGAGCGATTTGTTGGCTACTACCCCGGCTATTCAAAAGTCTTCGCGGAGCACGACAACATGCTGACGTGGGCGATCCTCAAGGGGCACACGCGCAACCGCGCCGGCATCGTGTCACTGCGTTCGGCCGATCCGCGCGACGTGCCCGATATCGACTTCCGGTATTTCGAGGAAGCGGATGATCCGAAGGGCGAGGACATGCGCGCGCTGATCGGCGCGATCCGCTTTGTGCGAGGCTTGGCCCAGCCGCTGGCGCAGCAGGGGTATATCGCGCAGGAAGAGCTGCCCGGCACGCACGTCCAGAGCGATGAAGACCTGGCCGGCTATATCCGCGACAACGCCTGGGGGCACCATGCGTCGTGCTCGTGCCCCATCGGTGCACCGGCTTCGGGCGGCGTGCTGGACAGCCGTTTCGGCGTGCATGGCACGCGTCGGCTGCGTGTGGTGGATGCCTCGGCATTCCCGCGCATTCCGGGCTTTTTTCCGGTCAGCGCCATCTACATGATGGCCGAAAAGGCTGCCGACGAATTGCTGGCCGCGGCACACGCCATGCCTTGACCCCACCATGAAGCGCAGAGCGTTCGTCTTCGGCGGTATCGGCGCAATCGGCGCGGCAGGCGCTTTGCTTGTCGGCTGGACTGTGCTGCCCGTGCGCCAGCGCCTGACCACAGCGGTGCCGCTGCCGACGCAAGGCACCGAGGTGGCGCTCAATGGATGGGTCAAGATCGACGCCGACAACAGCGTCACCATCATGATGTGCCGCTCGGAAATGGGGCAGGGCGTGCATACCGGTCTGGCGATGATCCTCGCCGAGGAACTCGATGCCGACTGGCGCCGCGTGCGCGTGGAGAACGCGCCCCCCGACAAGATCTTCAACAACCTTCAGGTCGTGGTCGACGGGCTGCCCTTTCATCCGGACGATCATCGCCTGATCCGTCGCTATGCGGACCACGTCACGCGCAAGCTGATGCGCGAGATCGGCGGGATTGTCACGGGCGGGTCCTCCGGCCTCAGCGACCTGTGGATGCCCTTGCGCGAGGCCGGAGCATCGGCACGCGCCATGCTCGTGTCCGCGGCCGCGCAGCGTTGGCGCGTGACCGAATCGGAATGCCGCACGGAAGACGGCAGGGTCCTGCATGGCTCCGGACGCTCCGTGACCTTCGGCGAACTGGCTGCGGATGCCGCACGCCAGCCGATGCCGGACAAGGTCTCGCTCAAAGAACCGTCCGCGTTCCGCCTGATCGGCCGCCCGCTGCACAGGCTCGATGCGGCGGCAAAGACCAACGGCTCGGCGCGCTTTGGCATCGATGCCTTGCCACCGGGGCTGCTGTACGCCAGCGTGCTGATGTGCCCGACCGTCGGCGGCCGCGTCAAGCATGCCGACGTCACTGCAGCCTTGGCGCAACGTGGGGTTGTGAAGGCGTTCGTGGTGCCGCCTTTCAACGGCGGCACGGGTGGCGTGGCCGTGATTGCCGACAATGCGTTCCGCGCGATGCAGGCGCTGGATGTGTTGAAGGTCGACTGGGACCCTGGCCCGGCGGCGGGCGCATCGAGCGCCAGGCTAATGGCGCGCATCGCCGCGGCACTGGATCGCGATGATGGCCATGAATACTATGCGCGTGGCGATGTCGACGAGGTACTGCGCAGCGCCGCGAAGGTCATCAACGCCGAGTATCGCGCGCCCTATCTTGCGCACGGCGCCGTCGAGCCGATCAATTGCACCGTCCAGTACGAGGACCATGCGGCAACGGTGTGGGTCTCGACCCAGGTGCCCGGCATTGCCCGCGCCCATGCCGCAAAAGTCCTTGGCCTGCGGCCCGACCAGGTCGACTTGCGGGTCATGCTCCTGGGCGGCGGTTTCGGCCGGCGCCTCGAGGCGGACTTCGTCTCGCAGGCGGCTGCGATTGCGCGCGAGGCCAAGGGGCGGCCGGTGCAGACCATCTGGACGCGCTCGCAAGACATGACGCACGACTTTTACCGACCGGCCTGCGTGGCACGGTTGCGGGCCGGTCTCGATCGCGAAGGACGGCTCGTGGGCTGGCAGGCCCGTTCGGCAGGGCAGGCGATCGTACCGGAGATAATGGCGCGCGACTTCGGCTTGCCGCGCATTCCCGTCGACAAGACCGCGGCGGAAGGTGCCTACGACCAGCCCTATGCATGGCCGGCCGCCAGCGTTTCCCATGCGAATGTCATGCTGCCGATTCCAGTCGGCTTCTGGCGCTCGGTCGGGCACTCGCACCAGGCCTTCTTCACGGAGTGCTTTCTCGATGAGATGGCGGTGGCGGCGGGCAAGGATCCGGTTGCGTTCCGCGCGGCGCTGCTGGGCGAGCATCCACGTCACCTTGCCGTGCTGCGGCGCGTGGCAGCGTTGTCGGGCTGGAACAAGCCGATGGAGCGCGCGGCCGACGGTATCGCTCGCGCACGCGGCGTGGCGCTGCACCAGTCGTACGGAAGCATCGTCGGGCAGGTGGCAGAGGTCTCTGTCGCGCGGGACAAGACCATCCGCGTCCATCGCGTGTACTGCGTGATCGATTGCGGTACGCCGGTGAATCCGAACCTGATCCGCCAGCAGGCCGAGAGCGGCATCGTCTTCGGCTTGTCGGCGGCGCTGCTGCAGGAAATCACCTTTGCGGATGGCGTCGTGCAGCAGAAGAATTTCCATGACTTCCCGGTGGTGCGCATGGCGGATTGCCCTGCGATCCAGACCGAGATCATCGCCAGCGCCGAGGCCCCGGAGGGCACTGGGGAAGTCTGCACACCACCCATTGCGCCGGCAGTGGCCAACGCGCTGTACGCATTGACCGGCCAGCGGCTGCGCGCGCTGCCGCTGAAGCTTGCCTAGCCGAGGAGGACAACCATGGCGACCCTGAACGTAAATGGCAAGCCGGTCAGCGTGGACGCGGAACCCGAGATGCCGCTGCTCTGGATACTGCGTTGCGACCTGGCGCTGACGGGAACCAAGTTCGGCTGCGGCGTGGGCATCTGCGGCGCCTGCACCGTGCATGTCGATGGCAAGGCCGAACTCGCCTGCCAGCTGACCTTGTCGAAGCTAAGCCCGGCCATGAAGATCACGACCATCGAAGGCGTGGGGGGCAAGGAGATCGACGCCGTCAGGGCGGCGTGGCTCGATGTCGACGTGGTCCAGTGTGGCTACTGCCAGAGCGCGCAGATCATGGCCGCCTGCGCGCTGCTCAAGGCGAGGCCAAAGCCCACCGATGCGGACATCGACGCGGCGCTCGGCAATATCGTCTGCCGCTGCGGCACGTATTCGCGCATCCGCGCGGCGATCCACCAGGCTGCAGGGCAGCGGCCGCGCGGGTAGGGTTCAACCCGGGCTGGGTTGTGCCGTTGCCGACTGTCCTGGCTTGCGCAGCATTTTGTCGACTTCGCCGGCGTGCAGTTCCTCGACCTGGATCTGCTGACGCGCATATTCTTCCAGCGCCACCGAACGGCCTTCGACCAGGCCCAGCAGTTCGCGGTACAGCTGCAGCGCAAGCGTCTCTGTCGCAAGGGATTCGCGCAGAATCGAAGCGATATCAAACGTATGGCTGTCCAGCAGCTTGCCGATGCCCAGCGACGGATAGGCGCCGAGCGTCGTGATCCATTCGCCGGCCAGGTGGGCATGCAGCAACGATTCGTTAGCCTGCTCGCGCAGCCACGACACGATCGGGATGCGTCCGAAGCCGAACACCAGGAATGAATAGTGGGTGTAGCGCACCACGCCGGCGAGCTCGGCTTCGAGTATCCGGTTCAGCACGCCGACGACTTTGTCCTTTTCGAGTTCCGTCATGGCAATCCTTCCTGCAGCGTGGTATCAGTGGCTTTGGTGTACCCGAGGGGCCGGGCTGTTTCATTCTAGTCGCCGGGCGTACACTGTCCGCCGATTCCGGTTAGCCGCCGATGCGCGTGTCTCACCCGAACGGGGCGAAACCGCCCGGTCATGAAGGTCCGTAGCCGAAGGATGCGAAAGAACAGGGAATGCGGCTCAGGCCTTAGCTTTTTTCTTGCTCGGCCATGAAGTAAACCTATTTCCGGCCCGTGTGGAGAAACAGTACTCTATGCAAGGCGGTGGCTGGATGTACCAGGGCTTGAGCCGTGCGGTCGGGATCAAACGATCCAATAGCGAACGATCTGGATGCAACTAAGCAAGGGGAACACATGTCGACTGAAGCGAAGTGTCCGTTCAATCACGCCGCCGGCTCGGGGACATCGAACCGTGATTGGTGGCCCAATCAGCTGAACCTGAGTATCCTGCGCCAGCATTCTTCGCTGGCCGATCCCATGGAAAAGGGGTTCAACTACGCCGAGGCATTCAAGAGCCTGGATCTGGCGGCAGTGAAGAAGGATCTCACCGCGCTGATGACTGATTCGCAGGACTGGTGGCCCGCGGACTTCGGCCACTACGGCGGTTTGTTCGTCCGCATGGCCTGGCATGCCGCCGGCACGTACCGTACCGGCGACGGCCGCGGCGGCGCGGGCTCGGGGCAGCAGCGCTTTGCGCCGCTGAACAGCTGGCCCGACAACGTCAACCTGGACAAGGCGCGCCGGCTGCTGTGGCCGATCAAGCAGAAATACGGCAAGAAGATTTCGTGGGCCGACCTGATCGTATTGACCGGCAACGTCGCGCTGGAATCGATGGGCTTCAAGACGTTCGGTTTCGGTGGCGGGCGCCAGGATGTCTGGGAGCCGGACCAGGATGTCTACTGGGGATCCGAAAGCACGTGGCTGGCCGACAAGCGCTACTCCGGCGAGCGCGACCTCGAAAACCCGCTGGCGGCTGTGCAGATGGGCCTGATCTACGTGAACCCGGAAGGCCCGAACGGCAACCCGGATCCGGCCGCGGCCGCCGTGGATATTCGCGAGACCTTTGCGCGCATGGCCATGAACGATGAAGAGACCGTTGCGCTCATCGCTGGCGGCCACACCTTCGGCAAGACGCACGGTGCCGGCCCGGCCTCCCACGTGGGCCCGGAGCCCGAAGCCGCCGGGCTCGAAGCGCAGGGGCTGGGCTGGCACAGCAGCTATGGTTCCGGCAAGGGGGGCGATGCCATCACCAGCGGCCTGGAGGTCATCTGGACCAGCACGCCGACCAGGTGGAGCAACAATTTCTTCTGGAACCTGTTCGGCTATGACTGGGAACTGACGAAGAGCCCGGCCGGTGCCCATCAATGGAAGCCCAAGGGCGATGCCGGGGCCAATTCGATTCCCGACCCGCATGATCCGTCCCGGCGCCGTGGCCCGACCATGCTGACCACGGACCTTTCGCTGCGCGTGGATCCGGCCTATGAAAAGATCTCGCGGCGCTTCCATGAGAACCCCGACCAGTTCGCCGACGCCTTCGCCCGCGCATGGTTCAAGCTGACGCACCGCGACATGGGCCCGCGTTCGCGCTACCTGGGTCCGGAGGTGCCGGCCGAAGAACTGATCTGGCAGGATCCGATCCCCGCCGTGGACCACGTGCTGGTCGACGAGCAGGACATTGCCGCGCTCAAGGGCAAGATTCTGGCTTCGGGGGTGCCGGTGTCGCAGCTCGTGTCCGCGGCCTGGGCTTCGGCGTCGACGTTCCGCGGCTCCGACAAGCGCGGCGGTGCCAATGGCGCGCGCCTGCGCCTGGCGCCGCAGAAGGATTGGGAGGTGAACCAGCCGGCCCAGCTCGCCCAGGTGCTGGAGACCCTGGAGGGTATCCGGAACGAGTTCAATGGCACGCAGAGCGGCGGCAAGAAGGTGTCGCTGGCCGACCTGATCGTGCTGGCGGGTTGCGCCGGCATCGAACAGGCCGCGAAGAAGGGTGGCAACGACGTGAAGGTCCCCTTCACTCCCGGGCGCATGGACGCGTCGCAAGAACAGACCGACGTGCAGTCGTTCAGCGTGATGGAGCCGATTGCAGATGGTTTCCGCAATTACCTGAAGGGCACGTACGCGGTCCCGGCCGAGACACTGCTGATCGACAAGGCGCAACTGCTGACCCTGACGGTGCCGGAACTGACCGTGCTGGTCGGCGGCTTGCGCGCGCTGAACGCGAACGTCGGACAAACGCAGCACGGTGTCTTCACCGACCGCCCGGAAACGCTGACCAACGACTTCTTCGTCAACCTGCTCGACATGCGCACGGAGTGGAAGCCGGTCGCGGACAGCAAGGACGTGTTCGAAGGCTACGATCGCGCAACAGGCAAGTTGAAATGGACCGGCACGCGTGTCGACCTGGTCTTCGGCTCCAACTCGCAACTGCGCGCGGTGGCCGAAGTCTATGGCTGCTCGGATGCCGGGGAGAAGTTCGTCCAGGACTTTGTCGCGGCCTGGAACAAGGTGATGAACCTGGACCGCTTCGAGGTCGCCAACCGCTGAGCGTCAGGCTGACGACACTACACTCAGCCAGCGGCCGGTCGCAAGACCGGCCGTTTTCTTGTGGGTGCCAGGCGCCGCACGGCTGTTGCGCGCCTGACACGAACGATGGATAGGCGAAATAACCTTGGCAACGCATAATTGCCACGTCTATCGAATCGTCACATGGCGGTTTCGCAGAGGAGACCCGTATGCCGCAGGTTCCCGCATCCGAAATGACGACCCGTCAAGGCTCGCCTGGCACCAGGCGCCGAACCGGGCCCCAGGCGTCCTGCGTCTTGCGCTGGTTTCCTGGCCGGCCAGGCCGGCAGCTGAACGGCATGGCTGCAACAGCCAGCCTCTGACCATGGCAAAGCGGGCCGCGCTGCATTGCCGGTTGCTGGCGGTGGCAATGCTGCTTGGCGGATGCGCGCGGCTGGGTCCGGACTTCCAGGCCCAGCACGCGAACTGGACCGAACAATGGAGCACCGCCGCACTAGAGCAGGCCACGCAGCCGCGGCAGCAGCCGGACCTGAGCCAGTGGTGGCAGGTTTTCAACGACCCCGTCCTTGAACGACTGATTGCCGAGGCCGATGCCAACAACGCCGGCGTCAGGATCGCCGGACTACGCGTGGTCGAGGCCCGGGCGCAGCTGGGCATTGCACAGGCCGGCCGTTACCCGCAGGTCCAGCAGGCCAGTGCGGAAGCGCTCTACGTCCATAGCCGGCCGTCCGGGGGCGTCCAGCCCACCCGTGTCTGGCAGTACAGCGCCGGCGTGGACGTAGGCTGGGAACTGGACTTCTGGGGACGCTTCAGTCGCGCGATCGAATCGGCGGATGCGGCCTACTTTGCCTCACGCGCGACCTATGAGGACGTGCTGGTGCTGCTGCATGCGCAACTGGCCCAGACCTACTTCACCTTGCGTGCCGCACAAGCGCGGCTGCATATCGCCCAGGAAAACGCCCGGCTGCAGAAGCGCAGCTTCGAAATCACCGAGCGCCTGTTCAAGGGCGGCGAGAGCGATGAGCTCGACCTCCAGCAGGCCAAGACGCAGTACCTCGGCACCCTGAGCAGCATCCCGGAACTGGAGGGCCAGATCCTGCATGCGCGCAATGCGCTCGCGATCCTGATTGGCCGTCCGCCAGCGCCCATGCATGCATTGCTCGATATGCCCGAGAAAGAGGGCATCGTGCCGCTGATCGACCGCGCCGTGCTGCAGGATGTCCCGGCCAACCTGCTGCTACGACGCCCCGATATCCGCGCCGCCGAGCTGCAGGTGGCCGCGCAATCGGCGCTGATCGGCGTGGCGAAGGCCGATCTCTATCCATCATTGACCCTGCTCGGCAACATCGGCTGGTCGGCCAGCTCGCTGCCGGGCACGCCGAACGGCTTCGTGGTGATAGCGGGGCCGAGCCTGCGCTGGAACATTCTCGATTACGGACGCATCCGCAACAACGTGCGCATCCAGGATGCCCGCCTGCAGCAGTTGATCGTGTCCTACCAGGACAGCGTGCGCCAGGCCGCGCGCGAAGCGGACGATGCCGCCAGCGGGCTGATCAAGGCGCTGGAGCGAGAGGCGATCCTGGGGGAGGCGTCGACGGCCGCCAACCGCTCGCTGACCCTGGCCAATGCCCTGTTCCGCGAGGGGTATTCGGATTTCCAGCGCGTGCTGGATGCCCAGCGCGCGCTGTTTGCCCAGCAGGATGCCTACCTCGTCAACCGCAGCGCGGCCGTGGGCAATCTTATCGCCTTGTACAAGGCGCTCGGCGGCGGCTGGCAGACCGGGCAGCCGCTCGTCGATGCGCCGACGCGTCAGCAGATGGAGCAACGCACCGACTGGGGCGGGCTGATCGAAGAGGCAACGAGCGAGCCAGCCGGCAAACGCTCATCCGTGCAAGGAGACAGACCTGATGAGTGACGT
This sequence comes from Cupriavidus sp. C3SS-1, assembly GCF_057073755.1. Lineage (NCBI taxonomy): Bacteria > Pseudomonadati > Pseudomonadota > Betaproteobacteria > Burkholderiales > Burkholderiaceae > Cupriavidus > Cupriavidus sp. C3SS-1. The sequence goes on from NZ_CP172699.1 coordinate 1,588,728, forward strand.
CGCTGCACCGACACCGGCACCGCCGCCGCCATCGGCGGACCCCGCGCGCAAGGGCGTCAGGTGGGTGGTGGCGCTGATCGTGCTGAGCCTGGCGTGGTACCTGTTCGCGGATCGCCTTACGCCCTATACGCAGCAGGCGCGCATACAGGCCTTCGTCGTCCCCGTGGCGTCGGAGGTATCGGGCCGCGTGACGCGCGTACTGGTGCGCAACAACCAGGACGTGCAGGCCGGCACAGTCCTGTTCGAGGTCGATCCGCAGCACTACCGCATCGCGGCGGACCGGGCGCGCGCGGACCTGGAATCGATGCGCCGGCAGATTGGCGCCAGCACCGCGGGCATCGCGTCGGCGCAGGCCGCGCTGCGTGCCGCCCAGGCCAACGAGGTCAAGGCACGCCAGGATAGCGATCGCCTGGAACGCCTGTACAGCGAAGATCCCGGCACCGTATCGTTGCGGCGGCTGGAGGTGGCGCGCGCCACCCACACCCAGGCCACCAGCCAGGTCGATGCGGCCCGGGCCGAGGTCGAACGCGCGCGCGAGCAGCAGGGCGGCAGCGAAGAGGACAACGCCAAGCTGCGCAGTGCGGCGGGGGCGCTGGAGAAGGCCGAGCTCGACCTTGCCAACGCGCAGGTGCGCGCACGCACCGCCGGCCTGATCACCGACCTGCGCACGGAAGCCGGTCAGTACGCCGCTGCCGGCAATCCGGTCATGACGCTGATTGCCATCCATGACCTCTGGATCAGCGCGGACATGACCGAGAACAACCTTGCCCGCGTCGAAGCCGGGACGCCGGTCGGGATTGTGCTGGACGCCTTGCCGGGGCGGGTGCTTGCGGGCCGCGTGCGCAGCGTCGGCTACGGCGTCAGCGCGGGGCAGAGCCCGCCGCCGGGCAGCCTGCCGACGATCCAGAACAGCCGCGACTGGCTGCGTCCGGCGCAGCGCTTCCCGGTGATCGTCGAGATCGACAAGGGCGAACTGGAGACGCTCAAGGGCATTCGCGTGGGCGGGCAGGCCGAGGTCATGGCCTTCCCGGCCGAGGGCAACGTGCTCAATCCGCTCGGCCGCCTGTTCCTGCGCGTGATGAGCTGGCTGTCCTATGTCTACTGACGGCGGCGTGGCGGGTGCGGTTGCGATTCGCGGGCGTCGGGCGCTGCGGCTGGCGCTTGGCACCGCGCTCTGCCTTGCCACCAGCTACGGGCTGAACTGGCCCATCCCGATGGTGGCCCCGGTGCTGGGCGCGTTCGTGCTGGCTTCGCTCGACCGGCCGTTGCCGGCAAGGGCTGCCGTGGGGCTGGCCTTGGTCGCCATGCTGGCCACCGGCAGCGGCCTGCTGGTGGTGCCGTTCCTGAGCCAGTATCCGTTCAGCGGGGTGCTGATCACCGGCCTCGGACTGTTCCTGGCCTTCCGCTATGGCTTGCGGGGCGGCAACAGCCTGGTCGGCACGTTCCTGGCGGCTGGCCTGACCATGGTTTCGGTGGCGGGGACCGCGGACATCGGCCTGGCCCTGACCGTGGTGGCCGCGCTCGTCAAAGGGTTGCTGCTTGCGGTGACGGTCCTGGCGCTGTGTTTCTGGTTGATTCCCGAGCCGGCGGCCGGGCCTGGACCACGGCGTCCGCCAGCGGTGTCGCAAAGCACCGCCGACTGGATGGCGCTGCGCGCGGCGCTCGTGGTCATGCCGCCCGTCCTGCTGGCGCTGGGGGATCCGGCGGCCTATATGCCAATCCTCATGAAGGCGGTCAGCCTGGGGCGGCAAAGCTGCACGACGGCGCGCGGCGCCGCACGCGAGCTGATTGGTTCCACGCTGCTCGGCGGACTGCTGGCCGTCCTGTTCTGGTGGGCCCTGGGCCTGTTCGTCCATCTGTGGATGTACTTTCTCTGGATGTTCCTGTTCTCGCTGGTGCTGGCGCGCAAGCTCTTTGCCGGACCTGCCGGCGGGCTTTCGCCGGGCTTCTGGCTCAACACCCTGGTGACGCTGATCATCCTGCTGGGCCAGTCGGTCGAGGACAGCGCGGCCGGCAAGGACGTCTACCATGCCTTCGCAGTCCGCATGGGCCTGTTCATCGGGGTCACTCTGTATGCCTGCCTGATGCTGGAACTGCTAGAGCAGCGTAGCCGCCCTTCGCCGTCCACGCCCTGACAAGGAAACCTCGCCATGCGCCTCCATCTGCTGGTCGCAGCCCCGGTCATGCTGGCGTGCCTGGTGCTGCAAGCACTGGCCGTGGCCGTGTGCCTGCGCCGCTATGCCCGCTTTCGAAACGAGTGGCAGGGCCGCGAACCACTCTGGCTGGATGTCGCCATGCTGTCGGCGATCATGCTGGTCACACTGCTTGGCAATTTTGCCCAGGTGACGATCTGGGCGGCACTGTTCATGCTGCTTGGCGAGTTCGCGGACTTCGGGAAGGCGCTCTACCACTCGGCGGTGAATTTCTCGACACTGGGCTATGGCGACATTGTCATGTCCGAGCGCTGGCGCCTGCTTGGTCCGATGGAGGCCGCCCACGGCATCCTGATGTTCGGCGTATCGACGGCGGTCATGACGGCCGCCGTGCTCGATGTCATCAAGAACAGTGCGGCAAGGCTGAAGCATGAAGAGCCGACATAGGGGCGAATTGAGCGACGTCGTCCACTCGCGTTCACGTGGAATCTAAAGACAAGGCAACCATTGCCGATAACCACTGACATAGCGAAATCCTGAGTCTCGTTAACGCGGCCGCATATCCGTAGATCCGGGCTTTGTCTACCCCCCGGCTATTGAAACGAGAGGATTAGGTTGTGAATGTCAATGGCATGACGTGTTTTCAAGCGCGACCCCGGGTAGCCGTAATAGAATTGGCTTCCCGTCGATTCACCCACGGCGGCAAGTCGTGTTTTTGAACCATTAATGCTGTCTTTTTTACCGAGTTCCCTCGCGGTACCGCCGGCCCCCGGGATCGGCAAGGCGCGATCGCCAAACAGGCTAGGCCAAAGACCACATGACGTCGTCCACGTTTGATGCTGTTCAGGCAGGCAACGCACGGGAACCGAACCGTTCCGGCGGCGTTGCGGGAGCGATGGCTCCTGCCGGAAGCAGGGATGCCTGGGCGCTGCTGGAAGCATGGGGTGGACTGGCGCTGCAGGTCAGCGAAACCGGCAATATCCTCCAGGCCACGAATGCTTCGGCCGATCTGCTGGCGTTTCCGCGAGAGTACCTGCTGCGCGCCTCGCTCAAGGACATTGTCGCCTTCGACGAACGCGAGCGCGCCGCCCAACTGCTGCAAGCCTGTTTCCGCGACGGTCTTCCCAAACAGGCCGAGATCCGATTTGCCAACGCCATTACCGGCACGCGCTGGATCGATCTGCGCATTTGCCGACATGCTGGCACGGATGGCCGGACATCAATACTCCTGTTTGGCACCGACGTCACCAAATGGGCCCGGAAACTCGCCCGACTGACTGAACAATCGCTCACCGACCCGCTCACCGGTGTCGGTAATCGGGGGCTGATCCGCAATCGGGTGGACGCGTATTTCACCGGCGATGCCGCGCAGCGCGGCCGCTTTGCGATTGCGCTGATGGACCTGGATGGGTTCAAGAAGGTCAACGATTCGCTCGGCCACGAGGTCGGCGACATCCTGCTGAAAGAACTTAGCCTGCGACTCGCCGGGACGCTACGCACCCGCGACACCGTTGCGCGCCTGGGGGGCGACGAATTCGTGGTCCTGCTCGACGACGTGACTACGGAAGAGGCGGCAATGGGCGTGCTCGAGCAGATCATGCGAGTCTGCCGGCAGCCATTCCACCTGGCCGGCTGCCAGGTGCGTGTCACGACCAGTATTGGCCTGGCCTTCGCCACGGGCGAGCGGGAGACCGAGGCGCAGTTGCTGCGGCGGGCCGACCGGGCCATGTACGAGGCCAAGGCGCAGGGCAACAACCGCTATTGCCTGTACTCGCCGGAACTGGATCACCGGCTGAACGAGCAGTTCCGCATCGAGCAGGACCTGTTCGAGGCGGTCCTCAATGGTGAACTGTTCTTGCATTACCAGCCGATCTTCCGGGTCGGCCCCGACACCGTTTGCGCAGTCGAGGCGCTGATGCGATGGGAGCATTGCAACGAGGGGGCCATCTCGCCCGAGATTTTCGTGCCGCTGGCCGAGAGCAACGGACTGATCAATCATCTTGGCGCCTGGGCGGTACGCTGCGCGTGCGCGCAGCTGGCCGCGTGGGACGCTAACGGGGTGGAGCTTGGCTACGTGTCGGTCAACGTGTCGCCGGTGCAGTTCAGGCATCCGGGCTTTGTCGACAGCGTGCGCAGCGCGATCCGCGATACCGGCATCGACCCGCACCGGCTGGTGCTCGAGATCACCGAAGGCGCGCTGATGACGGACCCGAAGGGGGCGGGGAATCTACTGAAGGAACTCAGGGCACTGGGTATCCGCTTTGCGGTCGATGACTTTGGCACCGGCTATTCCAGCCTGTCCTATCTGCGCAGGTTTCCGCTGTCGGCACTGAAGATCGACCGCAGCTTTGTCGCGGACATGGTGGATTCCCCGCACGCCCAAACCATTGTTTACGCCGTGCTGTCGCTGGCGCGGGAACTCGGGCTGGTGGCCATTGCGGAAGGCGTCGAGACTGACGCGCAATGCGATCTGCTGGCGGCCCAGCGCTGCGAGCTGGCACAAGGCTGGCGCTTCGCCCGGGCGATGGCCCCCAATGATTTCGAGGACGCTGTCCGCGCAGGCAGGTTCCGCATCGACGCCGAGGACGCACTGTCCGCGTAATCGAGAACATGCCAAAGAAACAGTTTCTTGATCAGCTCTGGGCCAGGATGGTCCAGAAGGGCGATTTCCCGACGCTGCAGTACTGCATCGACAATGTCTTCAAGACGCTGAACAGCGACATGAGCATTGGGGAAATGGCCAGCACGGTCCTGTCGGACTTCAGCCTTTCACAGAAAGTCATCCGACTGGCCAACTCGGCCATGTACCGTTCATTCGGCGGCGAGGTCACCACGGTATCCCGCGCCATCATGGTGCTGGGCGTGGACACCATTACGCATCTGACGCTGGGCGTCCAGGTACTCGACTTTTTCCAGGGCGTGGCCCCCAACCGGCCTCAGGCGGGGAGGGCGCTCAAGCAGGCCATCATGGCCGGCGAGATCACCCGTGCGCTGAACGATGCGCGCGGCATCCTGGGTGGGGAAGAGGGCGTCGTCTGCACGCTGATGCACCACGTCAGCCGCTTGATGGTGATCTTCTATTTCCCGGACGAGTGGGACCGCATCGCGACGCTGAGCGCGGATGGCGCCATGAGCGAAAGCGATGCCTGCCGCGAAGTCATCGGCATCTCGTTCGACGAGATCGCCAAGGCGGCAGCCTTCCGGTGGCGCCTGCCGACGTTGATCGCGGACGGCATGCTGGGCCGCGAACTGCACGAAGAATCCGTCCTGGAAACCCATGCCGACTGGCTGGGCGCGGTCGCCAGCCTGTCGTCCGACGCGGCGGCCTCGATGCTTGCCGAGCAACCGGAGGAAATCGTACTGGGACCGCTGCTGGCCCATGCGCAGAGACTCGGGCTGGAGCCGTCCCACGTCAATACGGCGATCCAGCAGGCCGGGAAGCTGAAGACAACGATGGCGCGCTCGGAGACCCCTGACTCGGGCGATGGCAGCGTTGCGGAAGAGGGCGGCAAGCCCGCCGATACGCTGAAGCGCCTGCTGCACGCGCTCGACGAGGTTCGGCAGGAGGGTGCGGGCAGGACGGTATCCCAGCTTGCTCCGCTGGTGCTGGAGTCGGCCATGCGGGCGCTGAACTTCTCGCACTGTTTCCTGATGCTGCTGCACCCGACGAGCAAGCGCTTCAGCGCGCGCCTGGGGTTTGGCGACGGCATGCGGGACAAGCTTGAGCGGCTGTCGTTCGAAGAAGGCTTCGTGCCCGACATGTTCCATTTCGCGATGATCGCGCCGCAGCCTTTGCTGATCGAGGACCTGAGGGACAAAGCCGTATCGCATCGCGTCCCGCGCTGGTATCGCGACGCCATGCCCGACACGCGTTCCGTACTGCTGATTCCCGTCAAGGTACGCAACCGCTGCGTCGCCATGATCTGCGGCGACTGGGGCACGACCCGCATTGCCGGCGGCCTGAGCAAGAATGAACTGGCAGCGGCGGGCGAACTCGCCGGGGAAATCGCGACAGCGGTCTTGCGTTCCGCGCCGCAGCGATAGCGGCAGCCAGGACAAAACCGCTGCTCCGCCTGCAGCGCGCCACTGAGACGCTGTTGTCGACACCGAACCTCCGGATCCGGAGGTGATGCCCGTCCTTTCAGCCGGGCATTATTCTGGTTCCAACGCCCCATTATTCATCCGCGAAACATACTTTTGCCCGATATTCCGAAAGCGCACCACGGGACTACGCTTTGGCGGAAATATCGCAAGAGGGGACTGCAATGGCGCTGGAATTTATGAATGGCGTTGTGGAAGCTCACAATCAATATCATGAGTGGGCGCAAGGCGGACGGGACGATGAGCAATTGGGAAGTGCATTGCTGGACCAGCTAAGGCGACTCCTGGCACCTTTCGTTCGTCTCGATGGAGAACTGGCCGCGCTGAAGATTGCCAAAGGTGGATCAGGCCTGGAATTGACCGTTCTGCGGGCAGGCCGGGATTAGAGGGCCGGGTTCCGTCAGGCGCGCGTAGTGACGCCTGCAATCCACTGTTGTGGCGCCCCAAGCAGTATCACGCGCAATCACGCGCAACGTGACGGTTTGCACCTGCGTTCGTCGAGTCAGTCACCTCGGTAAACCCTGAGACGCCATGATGAGCTCTTCGGCTATGCTCGTCTGTATGCAGCGCCAGGTGGTACCGGCGTTGCACGTTCTGTTCACACAAAAAGTTCAGAGGACGAGATGGCAACTGGCACCGTGAAATGGTTCAACAATGAGAAGGGCTATGGATTTATCACGCCGGACGACGGGGGCGCGGACTTGTTTGCCCACCAATCCGAAATTCAAGGAAGTGGATACCGGTCGCTGGACGAGGGTGCCAAGGTCGAATTTGAAGTGAAGCAAGGCCCAAAGGGTCCACAAGCCTCACAAATTCGGAAACTCTAGTCGCCAAGTAAGAAGGTGCACACCCCGGCGGGAGGGTCTCTGTTCCATTCGGTGGCGTTCGATTGTCCGTGTTTGTGACTGAAGGGGCGCAAACACGGCTTTCGTTGTGCGTCCCGGATTGTCAGTTCATCTGGGCACGGCGCTTCATCTATCGTCGCGGTGATGCCTCGAAGCGCTCGACGCCCCGACTCGCGTTCATCCACCCACGAAAAATTGTGCGGCACGTCCTCCCATCGCGTGCCTGCCGGGATGCCGTCCTCCGCATTCCCTCAATCATCTAAGCGATACTGGCGGACCAGCGCGGCGAGCAGGGACCCTGCGCTTCAGCCGCTCTGGTTAAGGCCATGATGAAGCCTCGCGGGCGCAGAGCCGCCGCGTGGACATCAACGACATCAGCTCACTGACTATCCATGAAAGTACGTGTTTCCACCCTGTTGTGGCTCGCCGCCATTGCTGGCGCAGGCATGCTGCCACCCACGCAGGCGCATGCCGGAGTGTTCGAGGATGACCAGGCGCGCAAAACGGTCATCAACCTGCGCGACCAGTTCAACAATTTCCAGGCGACTGCGACCCAACGCCTTGAGCAAAACAGCCGCACCACGCTCGAACTGCAGAACCAGCTCGAAGGGCTACGCCAGGAGCTGGCTCGGCTACGCGGCCAGAACGAAGTGCTGCAGAACACGGTGGCGACGCTGCAGAAGCAGCAGAAGGATTACTACGCAGACCTCGATGCGCGCCTGAAGAAGTTCGAGCCGCAGCATGCTTCGGTCGAGAACCGCCAAGGCACCTCGCAGCCGGGCGAGAAGTCCGAATACGACGCCGCGCTCAAGCATTTTCAGTCGGGCGATTTCAAGAGCGCCGGGAATTCATTCTCGTCGTTTATCAAGCGGTATCCGCAGAGCCCGTACCTGCCGCTGGCGCAGTTCTGGCTCGGCAACTCGCTATACGCGCAGCGCGACTATAAGGCGTCCACCTGGGTGCTGCAGAAAATGATCAATGCCTATCCGACGCATCCCAAGGTGCCGGACGCAATGATCGCGGTTGCCAATAATGAGCTGGAGTCCGGGCAGAAGGCGGCCGCGCGCAAAACGCTGGAACAGGTGGTGACCAAGTATCCCGGTACCGAAGGCGCGCATGCGGCTAGCAACCGGTTGAAGATGCTGAAGTAAGTGAGGGCCATCCGGCCCTCCTTGCAAATGCTGACGATACCTCACTGCTAGCGTGTGGGGTCTCGGCGATGATCCCGAAGAGGTCCTGTGGGCAGGCTATACGGTCACTGACACCGCTGCAGGGGCGATGGCAGTCATCACGCGAGCGGACCTGTTCCATTTCTTGTCGAGGACGGCGACAACGATCAATCCAAGCGACGGACTCAGGGTCAACGAAAAGATAGTCCATGTGGCGCCGGAGCGTCCCAGTGCGTTGGCAAAAAGGCCAACCGCGAAGGAGCAGGTGATCCAGGCAGCAATTGCAAGCATCGTGGCGGTTCCGTAAGTCAATGTGATCGCCGCGCTAAACGGCGAGCCACCAGTATGGGTACAACTGCAATCAGTAGCACTTGGGGAAAGGCAGTAAGGGAAATCATGGAGTCTTGCCGGCCGACTGTGGGAATCGCCGTTCGTAGCCAGCGCAGAATACGTCGCTGATTTAACATAATAACCATTATGCGTGACAATGTTGTAGCGGCAAAGTTGTAATGTCCGGTTTTGGCAAAGTTCAAATGTCCGCCTGAGTGCTCTATTCGTGTTATTTAGCCTGCCCGGTTGAACACGATGGAGACGCCAGAGGATGGCTAAATCCGAAGTCATTACAGTCAGCATGCAGGAATTAGACAGGCTCAAGACCGTCCAGGCGGTCGTGGATGGTCAGTTACGGCCTGGTGTCGCCGCCGAACGCTTGGAGATCACGGACCGGCAGTTGCGGCGGTTGCTGGAGCGCTACCGGCAAGAAGGCCCGTCGGGGCTCGTGACCCGCAAGCGCGGCCGTCCGAGCAACAACCGGCTGTCGGCCGACCGCGAAGCCGCGGCGCTGGGCCTGATCCGGGAACACTACGTCGACTTCGGGCCGACGCTGGCCTGCGAGAAGCTGCGCGAACGCCATGGACTCACGTTGTCCAAGGAAACGATACGCCGCCTGATGACGGCATCTGGGCTTTGGATACCGCGCAAACAGCGGCCGCCGAAGGTCTACCAGCCGCGCAACCGCCGTGCCTGCTATGGCGAGCTGATTCAGTTCGACGGCTGCGATCACCGCTGGTTTGAGGAGCGCGCGCCGGCCTGCACGCTGCTGGTCTATGTCGACGACGCCACCAGCCGGATCATGGAACTGCGCTTTACCCATTCCGAGGCCACGTTCACATACTTCGCTGCGACGCGCGCCTACCTGGAGCGCCATGGCAAGCCGGTGGCGTTCTACAGCGACAAGGCCAGCGTCTTCCGGGTCAACAAGCCGAATGCAACCGGCGGCGATGGCCATACCCAGTTTTCCCGGGCCTTGTTCGAGCTGAACATCGAAGGCATCTGCGCCAACAGCAGCCAGGCCAAGGGCCGCGTCGAACGGACCCACCTGACGTTGCAGGACCGCCTGGTCAAGGAGCTGCGCCTTCGCAATATCAGCACCATGGAAGCCGCCAATGTCTTCATGCCCGACTTCATCGCGGACTACAACGCGCGCTTCGCCAAGGTCCCGCGTAACAGCCATAACGCCCATCGTCCGCTGCGATCGGACGAGAACCTGGATCTGATCTTCGCTTGGCGCGAGCCGCGCTGCGTTTCCAAGAGCCTGACCATCCAGTACGACAAGATGCTTTACCTGCTGGCGGATACACCCGAGCATCGGAAGTTGGCTGGTCGCTATATCGATGTCTATCACTATGCCGACGGCAGGATCGAGCCACGTGCGAATGGCGTCGCCCTGCCCTACACCACCTACGACCGGCTATCGGAAGTGGATCAAGGTGCGATCGTCGACAACAAACGGTTGGGGCACGTATTGCAACTGGCGCAATACGTTCAGGAGAAACGCGACAACACGCGATCTCTCTCTTTGCCTGCCACGGAAGGCGTTGTCCGCAAGCGTGGGCGACCATCAGGCAAGAAGTCGCAGCGCTCGCTGGATCAGAACGATATGTTGGAAGCGCTAAAACGCTTACAGCAGCAACCGTGGCCGCTTAACGGAACTGAGAACTGATTTCCGCTTACTCCTGGGAATTCAAATCCGCCCTGCTGGAATGACAGCCCCACCCTGAGCTGGACTCCGTCGTGTCAGGCCAGCACCACCGCCCTACGGGAACCCCAAAAGACTGAACAAACAAGCTGAAAAGACGCCGGACAACCGGACATTTCAACTTTGCTGGAGCCCGGTCATTTCAACTTTGCCTCGACAAATGTTGGCCCCAAATAGTAATGTCGCATTTGAGCCAAATAGAAATGTCGTACCCCGTCCCGGATCATGCCAAGCTGGCGGCCTTGTTGCCCAGCCAGGAGCGCGATCATGGGCCGACCCGACACGATCACCATGAGCATGCGGGACTGGATCCCTGCAAGGTCATCGAGGCCGTCGTGCAGGACGGCCTGATGGTCTGGCGCGCCGCCGCCGAGAAGCTCGGCCTGTCCCGGCGTCAGGTGGAACGTCTGGTGCTGCGCTACCGCGAGGACGGTCCCAGTGGCCTAGGCTCGCGCAAACGCTGCCGTGACAGCAATCGCCCCCTCTCCTTATGGCTCCTGCAATGTCACCCCCTGGCTGGCGAAGATGTGGGCCAGTTCCCCCTTTCGCCGCAGCGCCTGCAGTGCATTCTCCAGCGCTTCGGCCAGGGGCTTGTCGTCAGCCTTGATGGCCATGCCGATGGCCCATCCGCGTGGCGGCAACAGCGGTGAAGCGATGTCAGCCGCGGCAAAGCGCGAAGCGGACTGATTTGTGGCCTTCAGCGCGCTCTCGTATTGCGCGCGGGTCACCATGGCAGCGGCGATGTCGCCGGAAAACAGCGCGCGCAGGACTTCGTCGGCCTCGGAGTAGATCTTCACCCGGTCACGCAGGGCGCCGCCCGCGCCGGACAACAAGGCATTGGCACCGGCGGACCCCGCGGTGGCGCCGGTGGCCTGCCCGCCCAGGTCTTCCAGGCCGCGCAGGTCCGGCACGCGCTCGCGGTCGCGCACCAGCACGATGGTTTCGCGGTAGTACGGCGCGAAGATCAGCGCCTTGTCGTTGGCACGCATGAAGGCGCGGTCGACCGGCACGTGCAGCATCACGTCCGCCGGGCCATAGCCGAGATAATGGCCACGCCAGACCATCGAGCGCAGGTCGTCGGCCATGTCTTCGTCGGCATCGAACGGCAAAAGCGATAGTTGCATGCCCAACTCGCCAGCCAGGGCTTTGGCCAGCGCCACGTCGATGCCGTCATACTGGTTGCCCGCGGCCGCCGAGAACGGCGGCAAGCCTTTGTAGACCGCTACCTTCAGCGTGCCGCTCTGGCGGATGCGGGCCAGGTCTGCCATTGCCGGCCGGGTACAAAGCAGCGCGCCAGCCGCCAGCAAGGCGCCGCAAAACCCGCGCCGGGTACCGGCCGGCGCGGCCGGATCCGGACAAAGCCGCGGTGACATGGGCAGTGACATCGGGTTTCTCCTCAATGTGGAAACGACGCTTCTGAAACAGGGGTTCGCTGACGGACTGCGCCGCCTCACTCGCGCCGCGACTCCAGATAGGTCTTGATCGCCCACACGGCTTCCTGGCTCAGCACGCCGTCAAAAGGCGGCATGTAGACACGGCCATCCCGGGTGCGGCCCTTGCGCACGGTGGTGGTGAAGTACTGCGAGATCTCGCCGATGCAGGCCTGCTTCTTCTTGGCATCGGCCAGCGACATGCAATCGCCATCGAGCTTGCGCAGGTCGGGAGCGATGCCGCCGGACACCGCCTCCAGTCCGTGGCAGCGCGCGCAGTTCTGGTTATAGGCCGAGCTGCCGATGCGCTGGGCCTCCTGCTGTTCGGCGCCGGCGCGATAGGGGTTATCCGGACGCCATTCGCCGCCAAGCTGTGGCAAGGTCCTGGTGTCGACCGCTTGCGGCGTGACATCGCCGTGGGCCCATGCGGTTATGGCGGGGGCGGTGCCCAGCAAGGCGCACAGCGAGAACAAGGCAAGCAGGCGGCGCTGCGATTTCATGGATGTCTCCTACAGTGGTGGATGAGGTTTTGTTTGCCACCGCTTCTGCAAGAGCCATACCAGCCCCGCAGCAGGCTTTCGGACACCGGCTCCCGGCGCGTGCAGCGCACCATCGCCACGGAGGTGTCCTGGAATGCCACATACTGGCAAGCGTTTTGCTACATGACGCAACACTGTCGACCGCACCCCAGCCCCGGCGATGAAGGCGACGACAGCGACCCGCGCAAAAATAATCGCGGGCGACTATTCCACAGGAGATCCAGACATGACCACCCCAGCGGAGCCCGGCTACCCTGCCGCGTCCGGCAATGCGGGCGATCTGGCCGGCCAGCCCGAGCGCGCCGAGCAGATTGCCCTGGCCCACCAGCGTTCCACGTCTTATGGCCTGCGCCCCTATGAGTCGCCGGACTTCTGCCCCGTGCTGCAAAGCGAGTTGAAAACCCGGATCGAACGCAGCCAGTCCCTGTTCACCTACGCGCTGCCGGTGATGGAAACGCTCTACGACCAGATCGTGAACACGCAGAGCATGGTGATCCTGACCGATGCCGATGGCCTGATCCTGCACTCGCTGGGCGACGACGATTTCCTGGCCCGGGCCGACAAGGTCGCGCTGCGCGCGGGCGCGGACTGGTCGGAGGAGAGCCGCGGCACCAATGCCATCGGCACCGCGCTGGCCGAAAACCGCGCCACGCTGGTCCACGGCGCCGACCATTTCCTGGAAGCCAATCAGTTCCTGACCTGCTCCTGCATGACCATCCTCGACCCCTACGGCAAGACCGTGGGCGCGCTCGACGTGACCGGCGACCAGCGTGGCTTCCACAAGCACACCATGGCGCTGGTGCGGATGTCGGCGCAGATGATCGAGAACCAGCTGTTCGGCAACGCGTTCCGCGACATGGTGTGCATCCGCTTCCATTCGCGCGCGGAGTTCCTGGGCACGCTGGTGGAAGGCATCGTCTCGTTCACGCCCGGCGGGCGCTTCCTGTCCTCGAACCGCAGCGGACAGTTCCAGCTGGGCCTGTCCATTGCGGCGCTTCAGGCGCACACCTTTTCTTCGCTGTTCGGGATGCCGATGTCCCTGCTCTTCGATGCGGTGCGCGGCGCGCCGGCCGGCATCGTGCAGTTGCAACTGCCGAGCGGCGTCAAGGTCAGCGCGCGCGTGGAATGGAAATCGAGCCCCGCTTCGATGCCCGGCACGGCCGCAGTGGCCGCTGGCACCATGGATGCCGTCACGGCGCCGCGCCGCCTCTATGCCGCCCCGCCCCGGCCGGAAGGACTGGCTGACCTGGACACCGGCGACGCGCAGATCCGGACCGTGATCGGCAAGCTGCGCAAGGTCATCGGCAAGGACATACCGGTGATGGTGCTGGGTGAAACCGGCACCGGCAAGGAGCTGATGGCGCGCGCGATCCACGCGGACAGCCCGCGGCACGCAGGGCCGTTCATCGCGGTGAACTGTGCGTCGATTCCGGAGAACCTGATCGAATCCGAACTGTTTGGCTACGAGGAAGGCGCCTTTACCGGCGCCCGCAAGAAGGGCGGCATCGGCAAGATGCTCCTGGCCAACGGCGGCACGCTGTTCCTCGATGAGATCGGCGACATGCCGCTGCACTTGCAGGGGCGGTTGCTGCGCGCGCTGCAGGAGCGCGCCGTCCAGCCGCTGGGCAGCAGCAAGGTGATCCAGGTCGATGTGCTGGTGGTGTGCGCCACCAACCGCAACCTGCGCGAGATGGTCGCCGCGGGCCAGTTCCGCGAAGACCTGTACTACCGCCTGAACGGGCTCGTGGTGCGCCTGCCCGCCCTGCGCGAGCGCAGCGACCTCGACGTGGTGGCGGGCAAGCTGCTGCGCCAGGACCAGGGCCAGGCCGGCGGGGAACCGCCTCGCATTCGGGATTCCGTGATGGAACTGTTCCGCCGCTATCACTGGCCGGGCAATATGCGCCAGCTCGGCAACCTGCTGCGCACGGCACGCCTGATGGCCGAAGGCGAAGCCGAAATCACCGAGGACCACCTGCCCGACGACTTCCTGGACGACCTGCGCGAGCGGCAGGAGCAGGCGTTGTCGGACGGGCACGTAGGGCGCGGCTTATCGGTTTCCGTGGCGCGCCCGGCCGGCCAGCCGGGCACACCCCCGACCCGGCTGGCCGACGTCGAGGCACAGGTCATCGTGGCTACCGTCAAGGCGCACCACGGCAATATCTCGGCCGCGGCCAAGGCGCTGGGCATCTCGCGCAACACGGTCTACCGGAAGATGGACGAGGCGCGCGGCCTGCCGCAAGCTCCGGACTGATCTTTCCGGTCTCGGCGTGCTGTCACCCTCGCTGCCAGCGCGCCGCGGCGATCGACGCGGCCAGCGCCCTGCCCAGCGCGCCCGTGGCGAGGTGCCCGCCGTCGACCCACTGCAGTTGCGCGCCAGGCATGGCGGCCTGCAGGCGCCGGGCATTGGCGGGACGGCAGACCGCGTCCGCCCGGCCGTGCAGCAATGTCACTGGCAGGCCATGCGCGGCAATTGTCTGCGCCGCCCGAAGCAGGCCCGGCTTGCCCAGACCGGCGCGATTGCGCAGGTAGTGTGACTGGATACGGTACTTGGCGACCATTGCTTCCCGCGTGCGCAGTGACGGGCGGCGCAAGGCTTGCCGCGCGGGCAGCCCCAGCAAAGCCAGTTCACTGTCGCGCCACGCCGCGGCGGTGTCCCATTTCTGGACAGGTGTTCCACTTTGCAACAGTCGTGACACAGTGAGCAGGTCCGCACGGGCATCCGGCAGGCGCTCGCCGCAGGGCTTGACGCGTTGCAGCATGCGACGGCCTCCGCGGCGCGGCGCGAACAGGCTGGCGACATCGTCGCGCCCGGTCAGGAACGTTCCCCGCAATACCAGCGCCGCCACCGCGTCCGGGTAATTCGCCGCATAGGCCAGCCCCAGCGCCGCGCCCCAGGAGCCACCGGCCACGCCCCAACGCCTGATGCCCAGCGCCTGGCGCAGCTGCTCGATGTCGGCAAGCAGCGCGCTCACGCAATTGCGACGCAGGGAACCGGTCGGCCGCGACTTGCCCGCACCGCGCTGGTCCGGCATCACGACACGGTGCCGTTGCGGATCGAACCACGCTGCCATCGCCGCCGAGCAACCGCTGCCGGGACCGCCGTGCAGGACCAGCCATGGCTCGCCATGCGGTGGCCCGGCCAGCCGCACATGCAGGCGCTGCGCATCGGGCGTGCGCAGGTAGAAGCAATCGGATGCGAGCGGCAAGTCGGGCATGGATGTTGCCTTGAAGGGAGGCGGCAGCCAGCCTGCCGCGCCAAGTCGAACTATCACTAAACATGCCAACCAAGGAGAGAGACATGAACTGGACCACGCCTGCCTATACCGAGCTGCGGCTGGGCTTCGAAATCACGATGTATATCGCCAACCGCTGAAGCCCGCTGCGCGCGGCGACATGTCAGCGTCCCGGCATGACCGCCGCGATCGCAGGCGCACGGTACGCAGGCGCGACGCACGCACCGTGAAGCCGGGCCGGCATCGGCTCCGGCTTCGCGGCCCGCGCGCCTGCCCCTTGCGACCATGATCCACCCCAACTCGCTCGCGCCATGACAACCATCCGGGTACTCGGGTCGGCCGCCGGCGGCGGCTTTCCGCAGTGGAACTGCAATTGCCACAACTGCGACGGCGTGCGCCGGGGCACCGTGCGGGCCACGCCGCGCACGCAATCATCGATCGCGCTGTCCGGCAACGGACCGGATTCGATCCTGGTCAACGCTTCTCCCGACATCCTGCAGCAGCTGCGCCAGACGCCCGCGCTGCAACCGGCACGCGCCCCGCGCGATACCGCGATCGCCGCGGTACTGCTGATGGATGCGCAGATCGATCACGTCACCGGCCTGCTGATGCTGCGCGAAAACCGCCAGCCCTTGCCGCTCTATGCCACCGCCGCGGTGCTGGACGACCTGGGCAGCGCGTTCCCGCTGACCCGCATGCTGTCGCACTACTGCGGCTTGCAGACGCATACGCTGCCCTGCGACGGCACGCCGTTTTCGGTAGCACAGCTGGAGGACGTCGTGCTGACCGCCGTGCCGCTCCAAAGCAAGGCACCGCCCTACTCGCCCGGCCGCCACGCGCCGCGCACCGGCGACAACATCGGCCTGCGCATCGAAGACCGGCGCAGCGGCCGCCGGGCGTTCTACGCGCCAGGCCTGGGCAGCGTCGACGACCACGTCTTCGCCGAACTGCACAGCGCGGACATCGTGCTGGTGGACGGCACCTTCTGGCGCGAGGACGAGATGCAGGCGCTCGGCTTCTCCGCCAAGGCCGCCGCCGACATGGGCCACCTGCCCCTGTCGGGCCCCGGCGGCATGATCGAGATCCTCGACCGGCTGCCCGCGAGCCGCAAGATCCTCATCCACATCAACAATACCAATCCCGTGCTGGTGGACGACTCGCCGGAGCGCGCCGTGCTGGCGCGGCACGGCATCGAACTGGCCTGCGACGGCATGGAAATCGCGCTATGACATCTGCCACTGCATGGAACCCCGCGGAATTCGAAGCGCGGCTGCGCGCCAGGGAAAGCGGGTACCACATTCACCATCCGTTCAACCAGCGCATGGCGGCCGGCCAGTGCTCGCCTGAACAGATCCGCGCCTGGGTCGCGAACCGCTTCTACTACCAGGCCAACATCCCGCTCAAGGATGCCGCCATCCTGGCCAACTGCCCCGAGCGCGACACGCGCCGCGAATGGGTGGTACGCATCCTCGACCACGACGGCACCGACACCCGGCCCGGCGGCATCGAGGCCTGGCTGCGGCTGGGCCAGGCCGCGGGACTGGAGCGCGAGGCCTTGCTCGACCAACGGCACGTGCTGCCGGGCGTGCGCTTCGCCGTCGATGCCTATGTCAACTTCGCGCGGCGCGCGCCGTGGCAGGAGGCCGTGTGCTCGTCGCTCACCGAGATGTTCGCGCCCGGAATCCACAAGGAGCGGCTGGCCGGCTGGCCCACGCACTACCCGTGGATCGAGGCCGCCGGGCTGGACTACTTCCGCTCGCGCATCCCGCTCGCACAGCGCGATGTCGATCACGGCCTGCGCGTGACGCTGGGCTACTTCCGCACCCCGGAACAACAGCAACGCGCGCTCGATATCCTGCAGTTCAAGCTCGACATCCTCTGGTCGATGCTCGACGCGATCCAGCTCGCCAATCCATGACCGCCAATCCGCCAGAACTCGCCCGCCCCGTCCTGCACCGGACCTTCCGCCTGCAGTGGGAAGAGGCCCAGCAAAGCTGGGTACTGCTGTATCCGGAAGGCATGGTCACCCTCAACGACAGCGCCGCCGCCATCCTGCAGCGCTGCGACGGCGGCCATACGCTGGACATGCTGATCGACGACCTGCAGGCCGCTTTCGGCGTGCAGGGCATCGCCCCGGAGGTACATGCCTTTGTCAAACATGCAACCGAACGCGGCTGGCTGGTCTGAGCCGTCGGCCGCCACGCAGCCCGGGCCGCCGCTGTGGCTGCTGGCCGAACTGACCTACCGCTGCCCGCTGCACTGCGCGTTCTGCTCCAACCCGGTCGACTATGCCAGGCACACGGCGGAACTCGATACCGCGCAATGGTGCGAGGTCTTCACCCAGGCCCGCGCGCTCGGCGCGGTGCAGCTCGGCCTGTCCGGCGGCGAGCCGCTGCTGCGCAAGGACCTGGAACAACTGGTGCGGCACGCGCACGGGCTGGGCTTCTATACCAACCTCATAACGTCCGGCGTGGGCCTGACCGAAGACCGGCTCGCCGCGTTGCGGGAAGCGGGCCTGGACCATATCCAGCTGTCCTTCCAGGACTCCACCCGCGAGCTCAACGACTTCCTGTCCAGCACCCGCACCTTTGACCTGAAGCAGCGCGTGGCAAGGCTGATCAAGGCGCATGGCTACCCGATGGTGATGAACTGCGTGCTGCATCGGCACAACCTGCCGCATGTCGGCACCATCATCGAAATGGCACTGCAGATGGGCGCCGAATACCTGGAACTGGCCAACACGCAGTATTACGGATGGGCCTGGCACAACCGCCTTGCATTGATGCCGACGCAGGAACAGTTGCTGGAAGCCGAGGCGGTCGTCAGGCAATATCGGGCGCGCGCCGGCAGGCAGTGCCAGATCCTGTTCGTGGTGCCCGACTACTTCGAAGGCAAGCCCAAGAAGTGCATGAATGGCTGGGGCACGACCTTCCTTGGCGTGGCGCCCGATGGGACCGCGCTGCCGTGCCATGCGGCACGGATGCTGCCCGGCCTGGCATTGCCGAATGTCACCGCGCATGGACTGCGGGAGATCTGGCGCGACAGCGAGGCGTTCCGCCGCTTTCGCGGCACCGGATGGATGCAGGAGCCCTGCCGCTCATGCGACCATCGCGAGAAAGACCATGGCGGCTGCCGCTGCCAGGCGCTCCTGCTGACCGGCGACCCCGCCGCGACGGATCCGGTGTGCGAGCGGTCCGGCGAGCATGGCAAGGTCCGGGAAATCGTGCTGCAGGGCCGGCTGGCCACACTGCAGCCGAACACCGACGTGCAAGCGATGGTGTTTCGCAGCGATGGCAACTCGCTGCGACTGGGCAGCGGCAACGAATGATGGGATGTCCCGCAGCGCGCGTGGCACTACGGACGTAGTGCCACGCACCCACTGCCCCTTACCTACCCGACGCTCAGCACCCACTCCGCCAGTTTCCGGGCATCCGCCTCGCTCAGGTTGCCGTGCGCCGGCATGGGAACCGGCCCCCACACACCCTTGCCACCTTCGCGGATCTTCTTGCCGAGCCGCTCGCCCGCCTCGCTGTCCCCCTTGTACTTGGCCGCCACCTCCGCAAAGCCGGGACCCACAAGCTTCGTTTGCATGCCATGGCAGGCGAAGCATCCGTTCTTGTCCGCCACGGGCTGCATAGCGGCCGCCGTGCCCGCCAGAACCACCCCAGGCAGCAGTAGCGAAGCCGCTACGCATACCATCCATTCCTTCTTCATACCGCTTCCCCGCTCTATCACGTTGCAAGTAAGAGGGCGTCGCCGCGGCGACGCCCTTGTCTGGCCATCAAGCGGCCCGGATTCAGCCCTTATGCAGCTTGAACACCCACACCGAACCGCCCTGCTCCAGGAAGTTCACGCGCTTGGCGACTTCCCCGCCCCACAGCGGTACGGCGCCGCCCCAGCCCGATACCACGGCCACATATTGCTCGCCGTTGTCTTCCCAGGTGACCGGCGGCGCCACCACGCCACTGCCGGTCTGGAACTTCCATAGCTCCTTGCCGGTCCTGGCGTCGGCGGCCTTCAGGAAGCCTTCCGGCGTCCCCCAGAACACCAGTCCACCGGCGGTGGTCATGACCCCGCCCCACAGCGGCGCGTTGTTCTTGACCTCCCAGACTATCTTGCCGGTCTTGGGGTTGATCGCGCGCAGCGCGCCGATGTAGTCCTCGTTCAGCGGATGGATGGTGAAGCCGGCGCCGAGGTAGGCGGCGCCCTTCTTGTAGCTGACGGGCTCGTTCCAGATATCCATGGCCCACTCGTTGGCCGGCACGTAGAACAGGCCCGTCTGCGGGCTGTATGCCATCGGCTGCTGGTTCTTGCCGCCCAGGAAGCCGGGCGCGGCGAGCACGGACTTGCCCTTCTTCGGGTCGGTGCCGCCGGCCGGGTCGCCGGGGCGGCCTTCGTCGATGTAGTTGGGCCGGCCGGTCTTCAGGTCTATGCCGGTGGCCCAGGTGATCTTCTTCACGAACGGGAACGCATTGACCAGCTTGCCGCTGGTCGCGTCGTTGACATAGAAGAAGCCGTTGCGGTCGGCCTTGCCGCCCATGCGCTTCCCGTCCAGGTCGAAGGTCACGAACTCGTTGACGCCGTCAAAGTCCCAGCCGTCGTTCGGGGTGTTCTGGTAGTGCCAGACGATCTTCCCTGTGGCCGGATCGATGGCGACGGTCGACGCCGAGTAAAGGTTGTCGCCCTTGCGGATATGGCTGTTCCACGGGCCGGGGTTGCCGGTGCCGAAATAGACCAGCCCCGTGGACGGATCATAGGTGCCGCCGAGCCAGGTGGCGGCGCCGCCGGTCTTCCAGGTCTCGCCGGGCCAGCTGGCGTTCTGGGTGCCGGTCACGCCGTTCTCGGTCTTGTTGCCGTCCTTGTCGTACTTGTAGCCCATGTGGCCTTCGACCACCGGGCGCGACCATACCAGTTGCCCCGTCTTGGCATCGCGCGCCTCGACCCGGCCGACCACGCCGAACTCGCCCCCCGAAATGCCCGTGAGCACCATGCCTTTGACGACCAGGGGCGCTGCCGTGTACGAATAACCCTCGGCATAGTCCGCCAGCTTCTCCTTCCACACCACCTTGCCGGTCTTCTGGTCGAGCGCGACCAGTTGCGCATCGAGCGTGCCGAAGATGACCAGATTGTCGTAGAGCGCCGCGCCGCGGTTGACCACGTCGCAGCACGGCATGATGCCCTCCGGCAGCCGATGCTCGTACTTCCACAGCTTGCTGCCGGTCTTCAGATCCAGCGCGTAGATGCGCGAGTACGACGCCGTGACAAACATCTTGCCGTCGTGGATCAGCGGCTGCGCTTCCTGCCCGCGTTGCTTCTCGCCACCGAACGAGAACGACCACGCCGGCACCAGGTCGCCGACATTCCTGGTGTTGATGCGGGTCAGCCCGGAATAGCGCTGGCCTTGCGGTCCCATGCCCCATGACAACACGTCGCCGGGGCTCTTCGCATCGTTCTCGATCATGGCATCGGTCACCGCCGCCTGCGCGGCCAGCGTGGCCACGGCCGCCGCCACTGCCATCACTACTCGTAACGTCCTCATTGTCTTCTCCTCGTTATTTTCCGTTTCCACCGGTGCGCCACTGCGCCGCAACCAGTGGCCCACTTGGCAATTCCCATGCCAATCGGTTTTCGGCGCCAACCTGCCGCTTTCCGCCGCATGGTGGCGTGGGGGCTGTGTCAGCACGCAACATGGCGTTGCACCTGCTCCGGAACTGAACAACCGGCATTGGCCGCGATCAGCCGAAGCCGTGCGCCACCGCATAGCGATGCATCTCGACGCGGTTGGCCAGCCCCATCTTCTTGCGGATCAGCGTCTGGTAGTTGGCCACGGTCTTGGTGCTGAGGCAGAAATGCGCGGCGACGTCCTCGATTGCGGTGCCGCGCGCGAACTGGCGAAACAGGTCGAACTCTCGCGGCGACAGTGCGAAATGCGGCGGCTGCGCACCCATGTCGGCCAAACCGGCAATGTCATCGGACAGCACTTGCTGCCCCGCCGCGATCTTGCGTACCGCGTCCACCAGTGCGTCGGGGGCGCTGCTCTTGGTCAGGTAGCCCGCCGCGCCGGCGCGCATCGCCTGCATCACGACGGCAGCGCTGTCGTGCATGCTGAACACCAGCGTGCGCAGCGACGGCACACGCACGCCCAGCCGCTGCAGTATCTCCAGGCCGCCGCGTCCCGGCATCGACAAGTCCAGGATCAGCACGTCAGCCCGTGTACGGACCAGCCAGTCGTAGGCGGCATCGCCATCGCCGAACTCCGCCACCACGCGCATGCCTGCGTCCAGTTCGAGCAGGCGCCGGTAGCCGGTGCGCACCACGGCGTGGTCGTCGGCAATCACCACATCGATCGTGTTCATGCTGGCTGGCTCCGTGCCTGCATCGGTGATGGCTCGGGCGCGGGCAGCGGAAAGCTCGCGCTCACCCGGCAACCGCGCCTATCCCCGGTGCGTTCGGCATCCCCGACCAGCAGCGTGGCGCAATGCGCCCAGGCGCGTTCCTGCATGCCCCGCAGGCCATGGCTGCGCTGCAGGGCTGCGTCGATGTTGCCGATGCCCGCGCCGTCGTCCTCCACACACCAGCAGACCTGGTCACCATTCCTTGCGATGCAGATCGACGCCCGGCTGGCGCCGGCGTGGCGCATGACATTGGTCAGCGCCTCCTGCGTCATCCGGTAGAGCGTCAAGGTCAGGTCCGGCCCCAGCACGGCGCCGCCAAGTTCGACGGCGCAATCGAGCCGCACCGACTGGCCCGGCTGTCCACGCCAGCCGCGCACCAGGTCCTGCAGCAGCCGGGCCACGCAGGCGACGTGTCCGTCGGGCTGCGCGCCATGCGGGCGCAGCCGATGCAGCAGGTGTCGCACTTCGTCCTGGATCCGGGCGCAATGGCCGGCCAGGTCGTTGGCCACGATCTGCAGCATTGGCGCGTGCGCGCTCTTGCGCACCAGGTAGGTGGCATCGGCGCGCATGGCGGTCAGCACCTGGCCGAACTCGTCGTGCAATTCACGCGCCAGCCGCGCACGCTCGCATTCCTGCGCGTCCAGCAGCTTGCGGCTCAGGGCGCGCCGCTCGGCCTGGTGATGCGCCAGCGCGCCGGCCAGGTGGTTCAGCGCGCGGCGCACCTGATCCAGTTCGCGGATGCGCATGGCGGGCAGGCGCAGGCTGTAGTCCTTGCGCTCGTAGTGGCCAATGGCGTCGAGAATCTGCTGCAAGGGCGCAAGCGCCCGGCGCAGCAGCCATGACAGGCAGCCCAGCAACAGCACGCTGTACGCGCTCAGCAGCGCCAGGTTGCCGATGACGTCGCGGCGTGCCTCGCGCACTTCACTGTCCGGGTTCCAGCGCAGCGCGGCATGGTAGACCGTGCCATCGCGCGCGCGGATGTCCC
Source organism: Cupriavidus sp. C3SS-1 (assembly GCF_057073755.1). Lineage (NCBI taxonomy): Bacteria > Pseudomonadati > Pseudomonadota > Betaproteobacteria > Burkholderiales > Burkholderiaceae > Cupriavidus > Cupriavidus sp. C3SS-1. The sequence goes on from NZ_CP172699.1 coordinate 1,611,616, forward strand.
ATTGGCTTTCCGCGTGGGCCAGCTCCGCTTTCGGCGCCGTTTCCACCAGCGCGTGGCCGGCGGCGTCCTCGACGTGCAGGCGCAGGTGGCGCATGCGCGCCGATTGATTGATGGCGCGCAGCGCGGCGAGATGGGCCGCACGCTCCGCCGGCCCGGCGGACTGCAGCGCCGACAGCCGCGCGATCACTTGCGCCGTGGCGGCGGCACCGCTGCGCTCTTCGCCAATGGCCTGCTGCGCCAGCCACAGCGTCACCAGCAAGGCGCAACCGAGGCAGGCGCAGGACAGCCAGAGCGCACGGCTGGCCAGGAAACGCAACATCGTCATGGCAGTGCTCCTCCGGAGGAAGGTGGAGTCCGCGCGGGGTCGGGAGTTTTTCCCGTTGCGCGCGGTACGGAACCTGCTCCCCATCCCCTCAGTTTGTTCAGGTCCAGTCGCTGCCCAACGCAGGCAGCGCGTCCCGATTCCGGAGGAGATGCAAGATGCCAGCCAACCCGTTCCCTGCACCGCCATTGCAGGCCATCCCGCAGGCCATTGAACGCGCCCAGGCGCGGCGCGGCAAGCGCTGCTGCCGCACGGCCACGGCGATCGCCCTGGCCGTGGCCGCGCTGGCGCAGCGCCCCGCTGTTGCGCAATGGGACACTTCTGCTCCAAAGCAGGACAGTGCCGTGTTGCCGGAGGTGATGGTGGTGGCGGCCGCGCCGCTGCCCGGCATCGGCGTGGACAGCAACCTGGTGCCCTACACGGTGCAGACCGTGCGCGGCGATGACCTGAACGGCAGGCGCGCCGGCAACCTGGCCGACTACCTGGGCCGCAACCTGGCTGGCGTCAACGTCAACGATATCCAGGGCAGCCCGTTCCAGAGCGACATCACCTACCGCGGCTACCGCGCTTCATCGATCGCGGGCGTGCCGCAAGGCCTGTCGGTCTATCTCGATGGCATCCGCGTCAACGAGCCCTTCGGCGATGTAATCAGCTGGGACATGATCCCCGAGGCCGCGCTGCAAAGCGTGTCGCTGGTCTCCAGCGCCAACCCGGCCTATGGCCTGAACAGCCTGGGTGGCGCGCTGGCCATGACGACCCGCTCCGGCCTGGATTCGCCCGGCTTCACTGCCGACCTGTCCTATGGCAGCGGCAACCGCAAGCGCGCCGACCTGTCGGGTGGCGTGCGCAGCGCAGGCGGCTGGCACGCCTTTGCCGCCGGCACGCTGTTCCAGGAGCACGGCTGGCGCGACGACTCGTCGGGGCAGCTTGGGAACATCTTTGCCAAGGGGGGCTATGCGGGCGATACCGACAGCCTGGATGTGTCGCTGCTGCACGGCCGCAGCACGCTGACCGGCAACGGGCTGGTACCGGCCTACCATGCGAGCGGCCATGCCACCGAGCCGGACATCTACCAGCTGAATCGCCGCGCGGTGTACACCTATCCGGACCAGACCCGCAACCAGGTTACGCAGGTCGCCGTCAACGCCCGCCACTGGTTCGACGACAAGACCAGCGCCGCCGCGCTGGCCTATGTGCGCAACAGCCGGCGCGACACCACCAGCGGCGACGTCAACCCTGACTACGAGACCTATGCCGAAGCCTGCGAGGACGGCTTCAACGCCGACGGCAGCGCGCGGGGCGACAGTTGCGGCGTGACCCGAGCCGAAGGGGCGGCACTGCATCCCGCCGTGGTCAACACCAGCCATATGCGGCAGCAGACCGTGGGCGTGGCGCTCAGCCTGGCCAGGGAGACGGAGCGCCATGTGCTCAACGCCGGCATCAGCCTGGACCGAAGCCGGCTGACCTATTCGCAGTACGCCCAGCTTGGCACCTTCACCAACGACCGCGGCGCGGTGGCCGACCCCGATGCGCCCAACAACCTGGTCTCGGGCGTCGGCGGCAACGCGCGCACGTTCGGCATGTACCTGTCGGACACCTGGACCCTGACGCCAGGCACGTTCCTGACGGCGTCGGCACGATGGAATCTCGCCACGGTGAGCAATACCCTGCAAAACAGCGATGGCAGCGAGCAGGCGCGCGAGAGTTTTACTTACCGCCGCCTCAATCCGGCGCTGGGCCTGGTGCAGAAGCTCGGTGGCGGCGTCTCGGTGTTTGGCGGCTACGCGCAGAACAACCGCGTGCCCACGGTACTCGAACTGGGCTGCGCCGATCCGGCGCAACCGTGCCGCCTGCCCGCCGGGCTGCAGGCCGACCCGTACCTGAAGCAGGTGGTCTCGCACGCGTATGAAGCCGGCGTGCGCTGGCGCCCCGGCAAGGACACGGACGTCACCGCGACGCTCTACCGCATCGACAACCACGACGACATCCTGTTCCTGCGCGCGCCCAACACCCAGATGGGGTACTTCGCCAACTTCGACCGCACCCGCAACCAGGGCCTCGACCTGACGGCCCGCCAGCGCGTGGGCGATGTCACGCTGCGCTTTGCCTACAGCTACCTGCAGGCGACCTATCAGTCGACCGGGCAGTTGGCGGTCGGCGAGCGCACCATCGACGTCCATCCCGGCATGCGCATAGCTGGACTGCCACGCCACACATTCAAGTTCGGTGCAGACTGGCAAGCGCTGGCGGGACTGACGCTGGGCGCCGATCTCGTCGCCGTATCCGACAGCGCTTCCAGCGGCAACGAAGACGGGCTGCGCAGCGACCCGCAGCCGGGCCAGCCGCCCAAGGCGGCCAACTGGCACGTACCCGGCTACGCCACGGTTAACCTGCGCGCGACATACGAGGTCAACAAGCACGTCGAGTTCTATGCCCGCGTGGCCAACTTGTTCGATCGGCGCTACGAGACCTACGGCCAGATCGCCAACAACCTGTTTCCCGGCGGCACGCTGGTGCAGCCGCATGTCGCGCCGGGAGACAGTGCGACGGCGCTGTTCGTGGCGCCAGGGGCGCCGCGGAGCATCTGGCTGGGTATGGTGTACCGCATGTAGCGGGGGCAGGCTTAGCAGCAAGTCAGCTTTGTTCAAGCGTGAGCAAGAATGAGTCAGTCTGACCGAACGGTTGCTGAACTAGACTGAAAGCATCAGCAAGGGGATGTCCGATGCAGTCGATTGCAGGCGGTAACAGCGCCCCGCATAAACGAAGGGCTCACAACATGACGACGCGGTTCAAGGTCGGCGACCATGTCAGCTGGGATTCCGAGGCGGGCCAGGTGTCGGGGACCATCATCGCCGTCCATACGCGGGATTTCGACTATAAGGGACATGTCCATCGTGCTTCAGAAGACGAACCGCAGTACGAAATCAAGAGCGACAAGACGGACCATATCGCTGCCCACCGGGGCGCAGTGCTGGCACTGACACCCCACAAGGGCAGCAGGTGATGTCCCGCTCCCCGCCGCCTATCTGGAACGATCGCGCCTGCCCGGCAGCATGCGCCGCAGGCAGGCTTGGGCGTCGAGGCACTCGTGCCTGATCACGCCGGCAACGTGCAGGACAAGCAGCCCAAGCAGAAGATACGACATCGTGGTATGCACCGAGTAGAACAGTTGCCGCAAGCTCGCATCGAGCCAGCCCCAGCGCGGCAGCGGCAAGCCCCAGAATCGCGTGCCGTACTGGTTGAACGAGGATCCCAGATAGCCCGATAGCGGCATGACGGCCATGCACAGGTAGAGCGCGCGGTGCGTGATGCGCGACACCTCCGCTTCCCAGCAGCGCAGCCCTGGCATGGGGGGCGGCTCGGGCCGTCGGATCCGCTCGGCAACCCGCCACGCGATCACGAGCGCGACTGTGAGCCCCAATGACTTATGCAGATTGACCCATTCGGCTTTTCCGGGCGCCCCCCGCGGCAGAGTGGTCATGTAATAGCCCAGCGGGAACAAGGCAAATAGCAACAAGGCGCTGACCCAATGCAGCGCGATCTGAATCCCCGCATACGCACGCAACGCAGTGGAAGATCCCTTCCCGCGCGTTTGTGCCACTGCGCTAGCGTGGCGCATCGAGGCTCCCCACCATGACCGGGTAAGTGACCACGCCCCACGGCATTTTGTAGCCCTGCAACGTATCGACGACCTCATAGCGCTGCGCGTCGATCACCTGCAGGCTGTTCGAGCGCCCGCAGGCCAGCAGCACCTTTTGCGCATCCGGGGTGAAGCTGAAATGCCAGCAGCGCTTGCCGACCGGCACCGACACCACGGGGGCCAGGCTCTTTGCGTCAAAGACCTGCAGGCGATCCGCGCGGCTGGCAGCAACCCAGAGATACCGGCCATCGCGGTCAAACGCGACACCATAGGGACCGCGTTCGGTCGGCACGGTCCTGATCGGCTTGAGGCCGGCGTCCAGCAGCAACAGGTTGTCCGAGTTTTCCATCGTGACCACATAGGTCTTTCCATCTGGCGCCACTTTGACCCCTCGCGGCCGGCTGCCATATGGCGATACATCGATCGACCTGGTTTTTTGCAGCGTCGCGAGGTCGTAAGCGACCAGCGTATCGTCGCCTTCGTTGGCTACCACCAGCAATTTCCCGTCCGCCGAGAACTCGATGCCCTCGGTTTCACGCGCCGCCTGGATACGGCCGACCACGCGCCATTGGCCGAGGTCGACCACGGCCACTTCGGCCGGGGTCTCGTCGCCCTCCTTCCCGTCTTTGCGTTCCCTGCCCTGCGGTCCGCCGCGCGAGGAGGGCTCATAGGTCACGAACGCACGGCGACCGTCGGGCGAGATCCGCATGAATTCGACGTTCTTGCCGATCGCAATGCGCCTGACTTCCTCGCGCGTGCCGGTGTCGACCACCGACACGTCCGAACTCCCCTGGTTGGCAGTGAGCAGCCAGCGGCCATCCGGCGACACCGCCAGGCCGCGCGGGTCGCGTCCTACCGCGATGTCGGCGATCGGCCTGAAGGTGCGCGTGTCCAGCACGGTGACGCCGCCTCCTTGATTGGTGACATAAGCGACCCCGCCCACGGCGGCATGCGCCGGCAATGCCGGTACCAGGCTGCACGCCGCCAGGCCGATGCAACGGATCAGTGGATTCACAGTCTCGCTCTCCTTGTGTTGTGGGCCGCTTCAATGGCGCTTGCGCACAGCAAGATGCAGGCCATCCGTGAAGCAGGCGCAGAACGGGAGGAAGCCTGCCCGGCCCTCGCCGCAAGCTGTCTCAGGACGGAACAGTTGTTGTGCGGTTGCTCTGCCATGTCACACCGGACGCTGGCCCCATGCCATGGGAACGAGCGCCCCGTCGTCGGGTCGTCCCTGGTACGCACCTTGCAGAGGCGCGGCCGGTGCCAGGCCCCATTCGAATCGAACTTCTGGCACTGACTTGGCAATGGAGACCTCACCGGTCCCAATAAAAAAAGGAGACTTCATGCAGCGCAATGACATGCTGGGAACCCTCGGCGCAATTGCCATGGCCTGTGCCGCGAGCACGGCCATGGCGCAATCGACGGTGACGCTTTATGGCACCGTCGACTCCGGAGTTCAGTACCGCAACAAGAGCGCGAACAACACAGGCAGCCTCACGGAGTTGAGGTCGGGCGGCATCAGCCCCAGCATCTGGGGCATGAAGGGCGTGGAGGACCTTGGCAGCGGGCTGAAGGCTGCCTTCAACCTCCAGGGGCATTTCAGCAGCGATACCGGCGAGCTGACGAGCGGACCTGGCTTTGGCGCGGAGCTTTTCCGCCGCGAGGCAAACGTCGGCCTCATCAGCAACTGGGGGACCATCACGCTGGGACGCCAGTACAGCCCGGCGCTGACCGGTGTCATCGGCACGGAAGCGCGCGGCTTCAAGGAGCAGTTCTCCAACCTGTACGCCTGGGCCTACAACCAGCTCTCGGCTCCCGGCAACGCGTTGAATGCGGGTGCCAACAGCGGCAACGACATCGGCGTGTTCATCGGCAACGCCGTGCAGTACTCGAACAGCTTCGGTCCGGTCTGGGTGGCCGGTGCCTACTCGTTCGGCGAGATGCCCGGCAGCATGAACAAGGGCAATGAAGTCTCGCTCGGTGCGACTTACAGTGGCCCGGCAACCGTCGCCCTCGGCTATCAGGCGATGAAGGACAGCACCAGCGGATCGACCGTCAGCCGGCTCTGGAGCGCCGGCATCGCGGTGCCATTCGGCGGCGCCTTCCACGGCAGGCTGAACTACATGGATATCGCCAGCAATGCCACGAGCGGGGCGCGCATCTCCACGGTCCAGTCGGCCGGCGCCGGGATCGACTACAGCTGGAACGGCAACAACACGACCACCCTCGCCGGCTACTACAGCCACTACAAGAGCGATGCACACAACAGCTCGACCCGGTCAGTGGTACTGAGCAACGACTATTCGTTCTCCAAGCGCACCACGCAGTACACGCAACTGGCGTATGTCGACGCGGGCTCGGTGGGTAGCGCCGATTCGCTCGAGGGCCTGAAGACCACCATCGTTGCCGGAGGTACCGCACCCGGCGCAAAGACGCTGCTGGTGGGTGCCGGAATGAAGCATTCGTTCTGACCGGCACGGACACGGCCCGCGTCCGCCCGGCGCGGGTTGGCCGCGTGTAGGACATCCTCGGATATCCCACCCCGGCCATACGACGCGAGACTGATGTCATGGCAGCTCATAGCGAGAGCATCATGAAAGACATCACTGTCATCACCAGCGCCGGGCCTCTCATTTCGCTGATCGCCGGCATCCTGATCCTGATCATGCCGCGACTGCTCAACTACATCGTCGCCATCTACCTGATCGTCATCGGACTGCTGGGACTGTTTGGCGGACACCTGCACTGAGCGCAAGCCGTGACCCGCCAGTGACGGTGGCAGCCCCGGACGGAGAATCCGTCAGCGGGAATGCACCTTGAACGTCTCGCCTCCCCTGCCCGCGCGGTCCACCGCAGCGATGCGATTCCGGCCATTGTCCTTGGCATGGTAGAGCTGCGCGTCGGTCAGATTGACGAATGTCGCCGTGTCTTCGCGGTCAGTCGGCACCACGGTGCCCACGCCAAAGCTTGCCGTCACGCACTGGTTGTACGGCGAGCGGACGTGGGCGATCGCCTGCCCGGCGATCAGCTCGCGGCAACGCTCCGCGGTAAGCACCGCGGCGTCGGCGCCGGTATCAGGCAGGACCAGCACGAATTCCTCGCCGCCGAAGCGCGCCACGAAGGCGTCCGGTCCGGCAGCCTGCTGCAGCAGGCCGGCGACGCGCTTCAGGCAGGCATCGCCCTGAAGATGGCCGTAGTAATCGTTGTACGACTTGAAAAAGTCAATATCGGCCAGGATCAGCGACAGCGGCTTGCCCGACGCCTGGCCTGCGGCCCATTCGCGCTCCAGCGTGCGGTCGAACATGCGTCGATTGGCAATGCCGGTCAGGCTGTCGCGAAATGAGAGGTCTTCCAGCTCTTTCTGCAGGCGCGCCAGTTCCTGCTCGGTGCGCTTGCGTTCGCTGATGTCGAACATGAAGCCGACCAGGGCATCGACCTCGCCGCGCTCGTTGCGCACCACGTGCACCACGTCGCGCAGCCAGACGTAGCCCCCGTCGCGCGTCAGCGCGCGGTAGTCGGCCTCGTGGTCGGTGCCGCTCTGCGACTGCGCCACGCAGAATTCGACCACGGCGGCGCGGTCGTCGGGGTGCATGCGCTCGGCCCAGTCGTTCACGGTCTGCCAGCTCGACGGTGCCCACCCGAGCAAGGCTTCGATCTGCGGGCCGATATAGGTGAACGTCATGGTGGCCCAGTCGATTCTCCACGGGATGGCCTTGGTCGATTCCAGCAGCGTCCGGTAGACGGCGCCGTCGCCATCTCCGAAAACGTGCTGGTTCCGTGCCAGGGTTTCCTCATGCCGCAGGAATGCTGCCTGAAGAAGGATGTGAGACGATTCCGGGCTGTTCATGTTGGCCACTCGCGGTTGCAGGTTGGGAGCACGACTGGCTAACGGCAGGGCGGGCGTAGTTCTTAAGTAAACTTGGCCCTCCCCTGCCCTCGACCCGGTGATCGCTGCCGCGAAGCCGGGAGCCCTTTTGCCCGCAACGCGGCATCGACGCGTCAGGGATCGGAAGTGGCGGCGGCCAGGGCCTGCCTCGGTGGCCGGCCCTGGCCTTCACGTGTCACATCACTTGGTGGCGCAGGTATAGCTCGCGGCCATGTTGACATCGCCGGATCCGCTGTACTTCGGCCAGTTCGGATACTCGCACAGCGGCCGGGTCCGGCCCGGGACACCGACGGTGTCGGTCACGACCTGCGAAGACGGTGCCGTATTCTTCTCGACCCAGTTCTCCAGCGCAGTCAGCGAATCCCACGAGGCGTTGAATACTGAGCTCACGGCATGGCCATAGCCGGGGATCTCGTAGTAGCGCATGAACGCGCTGACATTGTCCGCGCCGCCCATGGTGCTTTGCACCCGCGTGAAATAGTCCTCAGTCGAGCGCGTGCTGACCAGCGCGTCGGACATCCCGTGCGCCATCAGGATCTTGCCGCCATGGTTCTTGAAGGCGGACAAGTCGGTCTTGTTGACGTCCTGGATCGCGGTGAGCTGGCTGATGCGGTCCTGCCAGGACCCCGGGTTCTGCGGGTCGAGCGTGAGCGAGTTGAAGGTCGGGTCGCGCGTGACGAAGTAGCGCACCCACTGGTCCCAGAACACGCTCATGTACGGCGCGGTGGCCGGCATCGGGTTGGCCGGGGCGTCGGTATTGAGGGCCAGCGAGATGACCGTAGGCTGTACCGATGCAGTGCCGGCAAGCCCGAGGTCAGCGCCCCAGACGTTGAAACCAGGATATCTTGTCTCTCCGCTCCCCAGCGCATAGCCAAACACGATTTCCGAGTTATAGACCTTCAAGGCACTGATCTGCGCGTCTGACAGGCAAGTGTCGCCGGTATCGGCGCCGTTGGCGCAACGCACAGCCTGGCCGTTCAGCATCGCCGTCGACGGGTCGAAACTGGCGTTGCAGGCGGCGATATTGCTGATCAGGCCGTCCTTGACACCGTCCAGGTTGTCGCATGCGGCAATGGCTGCGTCATACAGGACCTTGCGCTTGGCCTGGTTCGGATAAGCACCCGGCGCGGCGAACGCGCGCGTGATGCGGCCGAACTGCAGGTCCAGGCTTGCGGCATTCCACGCCGGATAGAGCACGATCGCGCCATCCCAGTCCGTAGGCCAGCGCTGCACCACTGCCAGCGCTTCGCGGCCGCCGGATGAACCGCCGGCGAAATAGGCCTTCTTCGGGCCATCGGCCTGGTAGTGCAGCTTGATCAGCGCCACCGCGACGTCGCGGGTTTTCTTCAGCGCGTCGCCGGCGAAGTTGCGCAGCGCCTCGTCATTGGTGCCGAACGAGCCGTCGCGGCTGCCGAGTGCGCCGGCCTGGTGGCCGGAATCGCTGGCGAACGTGGCATAGCCGCGCGCAAGCGGCGTGGGCTGGTCAGTCGGGCCTGCCGGCACGTTGCCGGCCGTGTTAGGGATGGTGCCGTCGTAGCCGCCGCCACCGAACATGACGACCTTCTGGTTCCAGCTCGCCGGCATGTCGACTTCGAACTTGATGGCCGGCGCGGTCGGATCGACCGAGGTGATCGTGCCGGTCACCTTGCAGTACTCGCCGGTGCCAAGCTGGCCGCCGCCGGAGGCCGGCACCTTGACCGCGGCAGTGACGGTCGCGCCCTTGGTGGGCAGTCCGATGCTGCTCGATGCAACGGTCTGGCCGGGCATGTTCTCGCACGACACCGGGGTCACCGGGTGCGTAGGATTATTGGCTTGGTTATCATCGCCACCGCCGCCACCGCAGGCGCTCAAGACGAGTACAGCGGCAGTCGCCATGAGGCGTGGGGCCAGTCCGACTGGCGCTGGCAAGCGTCTACATCCAATGTCTTTTGACATTTTCTTCTCCAGGTGTCTCCAGGGGTGGGATAAGCCCGCGGTGTCGCCGGACGAGATATCCCGGAAGACCTTCCGCAATCGACGTGCCAGCGCCGGTGCGGGAGCGGATGTGGATTGGAATATGCTGTGGCTTTCATATGTGGTGCGCTTGTTATACGTGGCTCAAAATCGCCTGCGCGCGTCGATATGAATCTTTTTCAAACGCTTGAAAGAATCTGCATAGGGGGCAGGCAATAAGCCGTCCTGGCGCTCAAAAATAGGACGGCCCGATGCGCAGCTGGTGGACGAGCGCAAGACTGTGTAACCCATGCAGCCAGATTTCATCCGAAATCGCGAGGGCAATCAGCCAGGACGCCGCGACGATGACAAGGTCGCAGCGCCCGCTCTTCCACCAGTTGAGGGAATGCCGGCCGGCGATCCACGGCACCCCAAGTGGATTCGGCCAGTCGGCCAGCAGGTGCATGACGCCCCCGCAGGCAAATCCGAATGCCGGCGCCGCCAAGACGTGTGTTCCCAGTGCATGGTAGGCCCCCCCCAGCAGGCCGACCCACGCGATGCCCCAGTGCGTCCAGGTCCGATGGGTAATCCAGAGGCGGCGCGACCTTGACCACCATGCCACTTCGAGCCAGTCCGGCGCGGTGCTGCCCAGCAGCGCCGCCACGAAACCTGCCGCGCTTTCCCATACCCACCCGCCACCGCCGCACTTTGCAATGACGGAGGCGGCGATGACCGCCGTCGCCCAACCCGTGGCGTGGTGTGCTTTTGTTGAGGCCATGATAGGACTGCGTTGCTTTGCCGGTGATCAGTGAGGGCGCGCATCTTGGCAGATATGTCCTTAAAACGCCAGAGCCGCCAGAGCCGGATCGCAGGCGCCTCGGGCGATGTCATTGCTGTGCCGCAGCACACGCCGTCCGATGGCCGGGACGCGCGCGAGAGCATTGCCGTCTCGCCTCCATCCACGACACAATGGCACCCGTTCCGGAAACCGGCCGATTCGCGCCTGAGCCGACCTTGCGCAGCCCATCCCATGAAACTTCACCAGCTCCGCGCGCTCGCCGCGGTCGCCGACGCCGGCAGCATCCAGGAGGCCTCGCGCGTGCTGCACATCACGCAGCCCGCGCTCAGCAAGGCCATGAAGGAACTGGAAACCTCGGTCGGTGCCACGCTCTTCGTGCGCTCCAGCAAGGGCATCCGCCTGACGCCAATTGGCCAGCGGCTGGTCGGCCATGCGCGGCTGATCAGCGAGAATGTGCGCCGCGCGCGCGACGACCTCGAGGACATGAAGGGCGCCGTCGTCAGCGAAATCAGTTTCGGCGTCACGCCGGTGACGGCCCTGATACGGCCGGTGGCTGCCGTGCTCGACACCTTCCGCCGCGAATTCCCCGGGGCGCGCCTGCGCATCCAGGAAATGCGGCCGGCGCAATTGCTGGAGCAGGTACGCGAGGGCATGATGGATTTCGCGCTGACGTCGCAACTGCTGCCGGCCGATCGCGGGCTCGACTGCACTCCCGTGTGCCGAGTGCCGTCCGTGATCGGCGCCCGCAAGGGCCATGCGCTGCGCGGCTCGCGCTCGCTGCGCGAGCTTCAGCAGGCCGACTGGCTCACGCTGGATCCGCTCAGCGATTTCCACTCCCCCTTTCCGTTGCTGTTCGCCAGCGCGGGGCTGGAGTTGCCGCAGCGCGTGGTGGAATGCACGTCGATGAGCCTTGCGCTGGACCTGTGCTGGAAGTCCGATGCGCTGCTGCTGCTCTCGGCCGAATCGCTGCGCAACGCGCTGATCCTGCAGACCATCGACTTCATCACCGTCGACGAGCCGCTGCCGGACCGCATGGTGTCGCTCGTGACGCGGGACCGCCACACCCTCACCCGGGCGGCGGAACGCCTGCATAGCCGCCTGCTTGACGGGCTGCAGCAGGTGCACGGCGTAGCCGCCCACGCCGCCTGACGGCGACTCACGAACCTCTTCGCCCGTTCGCACGGCGCCCTTCTCCGGGATTACCCGAGCATAGCCATTGCTCATACCCATGAACAAAAGCTAGGACCGCGAACGCGGCCGTCCTCGTACCATCTGACGCACACAGGATCGGGCGCACCGGTCTCCTGTTCCGGCTACACGCCCCAGCGCCATACCAGCGAGGACTCAATGATCGATTCGCAGCCCGCGTCACTCACCCTTCCGCCTCAGGCCGGCGCCGCTGCAGGTGCCGCGCCAGCAGCCGAACGCTCGCATGCGCGCCGCGCCGTGGTGGCCGCCGCCATCGGCAATGGCCTGGAGATGTATGACTTCACCGTCTACAGCTTCTTCGCCGCTACCATCGGCCGGCTGTTCTTCCCGAGCAGCAGCCCGCTGGCGTCGCTGATGCTGTCGTTCGCGACCTTCGGCGCCGGGTTTGTGATGCGGCCGCTCGGCGCGGTGCTGATCGGGCATTTCGCGGACCGCCGCGGCCGCAAGGCAGCGCTCACGCTGACCATCGGCCTGATGACGGCCGGCACTGCGCTGATTGCCTTCGCGCCCACGCACGCGTCGATCGGGCTTGCCGCGACCGTGATCGTGGTCATGGGACGCCTGCTCCAGGGCCTGTCGGCTGGTGGCGAGATCGGCGCGGCCTCGGCGCTGCTGATGGAATCGGCCGGCAAGCAGAAGCGCTGCTTCCTGGTGAGCTGGCAAGGCGCCACCCAGGGCGGCGCCGCGCTGGCCGGCGCGCTCACCGGCGCGGCCATCACCGCGGCATTGTCGCCGGAGGCCATGATGTCGTGGGGCTGGCGCATTCCGTTCATGATCGGGCTGCTGATCGCGCCGGTCGGCCTCTACATCCGCCGCAACCTGAAGGAAACGCATACGGGCGGCGCCGAACACGCCGACCTGAAGTCCGTCTTTCGCAAGTACTGGCGCGTGCTGCTGCTGGGCATGCTGCTGATGACGGGCAGCACCTCGGGCATGTACATCACGGTCTTCTACATGCCGACGTACCTGATCCAGTCGATCCACATGCCGCCGGTCACGGCCTTCCTGGCCGCGTGCATGGCCGGGCTGGCCATGCTGGTCATGTCGCCGCTGTTCGGCAAGCTGGCCGACCGCCTGCCCACGCGCAAGCCGATGATCGTGGCGGCCATCCTGGCGTCGCTGGCCTGGTGCTATCCGAACTTCCTGCTGCTGACCACGCATGCCACGCTGGTCTCGGTGGTGCTGCAGATCGGCGTGAGCGTGACCATCATGTCGATCAGCGGCGGCGCCGGCGCCGCCATGATGATGGAAGCGTTCCCGCGCGAACACCGTGCCACCGGCATGTCGGTGATGTACAGCCTGGGCGTGACCGTTTTCGGCGGCTTTGCCCCGCTGGTGGTGACCTGGCTGATTGCCACCACCGGCTCGCCGATGGCGCCCGCCTGGTACCTGATGAGCGCCAGCACCATCAGCCTGATCGCCCTGTCGATGTTTCCTTCGCACCCCGGTCGCGACTGACGCGAACCTTCCACGCACGACACCATGAACCAACTGCCCGAGAACCTGAACATCCCCGCGGCGCTGCATGCGGCCTCGCAGCGCTTCGCGCAAGTCCGCCAGCGCATCCATGCCCGTCCGGAACTGGGCGCGGACGTCGGCCATACCGCCGAGCTGGTGGCCGGCCTGCTGAAGCAGTGGGGCTACAGCGTGCACACCGTTGGCGGCCGCGGCCTGGTGGGGCAGCTCAAGGTGGGCGACGGCACGCGCCGCATCGGCCTGCGCGCCGACATGGACGCCCTGCCCCTGCAGGAACGCACCGGACTGCCCTACGCCAGCGAAATCCCGGGCCGCATGCATGCCTGCGGTCACGACGGCCACACGGCCACGCTGCTGGCGGCCGCCGAGTACCTCGCTTCGACGCGCAACTTCACGGGCACGCTGAACCTGATCTTCCAGCCGGACGAGGAAGGCCTGACCGGGGCCCTCGCCATGATGGCCGACGGGCTGTTCGAGCGCTTCCCTTGCGATGGCATCTATGCGTTCCACAATGCGCCCGGGCTGCCGCTGGGTGCTGCGGTGGTGCAGGAAGGTCCGCTGGGCGGCTCGTCCGACCGCGTCACCGTGACCTTCCGCGGCCGTGGCGGACACGGTGCCATGCCCAACCTCGCCGTCGATCCGACGCTCGCCATGTCGGCCACGGTGGTGGCCTTGCAGGGCATCGTCGCGCGCAACGTGGCGCCGGTGGACGCAGCCGTCATCAGCGTCGGCGAAATGCATGCCGGCACGACGTACAACATCATTCCCGAGACGGCAACGCTCAAGCTCAGCGTGCGCGCCACCAGGCCCGAAGTGCGCGAACTGCTGGAGCGCCGCATCCGCGAAGTGGTCTCGCACCAGGCGGCCTCGTACGGCGTGCAGGCAGAGCTCGAGTATGAGCGCATGGTCCCCGCGATCCAGAACAGCACGCGCGAGGCCGGGATCGCCCGTGACGCGGTGGCATCGGTGGTCGGCAACGAGCGCGTGATCCGCGTGCCGCCGTCGTCGCAGATGGGGAGCGAGGACTTTGCCTGGATGCTGGAGAAAATGCCCGGCTGCTACTTTGCGCTGGGCAATGGCATGGCCGGGCAGGCGTGGGTCGGATGCTCGCTGCACAACGATGGCTATGACTTCAACGACAAGCTGATCCCGATCGGCGCGGCATGCTGGGTGGCGCTGGCCGAGCAATACCTGTGCTGACGCGGCTTGCAAGAGCGGGGGCTGTGCGAATCGCTTCGGCCTGTTTCAATACTTACGGATTGTCACGAGTTCTGCGTCATCGCGGCCCGGCGCCGTGCCGTTGTAGGAGGCAAGCACGGCGCAGTGCCGCGCTCTCAAACGATCCTCAGGAGTTGACGCCATGAAGAAGCTGTTCGCTGCCCTCGCCTCCGCAGCCCTTGTCGGTACCGTCTTCGCGCAGACTGGCGTGCCAGCTTCCGCGAGTCAGCCACAGGCGGCCGCGACGAAAGACCAGGCAACGGCGGTCAAGGAAAAGACCGACGCAACGGGCGACGCAAAGGCTGGTGCAAAGGCCGGTGCCAGCAAGTCCACCGCGAAGAGTACCCACCACAAGTCGGCCAAGATGGGGGCTGCCAAGTCCGAAGCGGGCAAGACAAAGGTGGATGCGAAGAAGGAGGGCAACCAGGCTAAGAACAACGCGGAGGCTGCCAAGCCTGGCACGCCGGCCGACGCGGCCAACCCCACAGCCAGCGTCAATACCGACAAGACGAAGAAGCAGTAAGTCGCTCCGCTCACGCGAACGGGAGGTCGGTTGCAGGGCAGTCATCGCAACGCTGTTCGCAAGCGGTAGCTTTGGGGAGAGTGCCGGGTGGCTGGCAGGTTCCACCTGGCCTCTCCGCCTTTGTCATCGTTGTGGAGTCGCCATGAAAGTCATTGTCGCGCTGCTGATTGCCATTTCCACGCTGCTCGGCGGCTGTGTCGTGGTGCCATACGGTGGCGGCTACTACGATGGCTACCATGGTTCGCGCGGGTACTGGGGCCACGGCCACGGTTACCGGTGATATCCGTCCCCGGGATGAAGCGCCTTGGCTGGCGCTCCCTTAATGCGGCAATACGGTCAGCCCGGACGCGCCGAGTGAAGTCGTCCTGCGCTGGCTCCTGAGCACGCCATCCTGGTCGAACTCGAACAGGACGGTCGACGATCGGATCTCGCCGCCCGAGAACAGCGGGCCGATGAAGGGAATAAAACTCTCCGCGTGAGGCTTTGAGGTCGCAAACGAATAGACCAGTATGAGCGCCCCATTGCTCAAGGCCGCCCGGGATGTCGGTGCGCCAAGTTGTCCGGTCACGTCGCCGATGGTGGTAAATCCCGGAAGGAAGTTCTCCAGTTGTTCCGGCATGACGTCGACGCCCGTCGATACACAGCCCGTCATCAGGCTGCATACGACAATCCATGCGTGAACCCGGTTCATCTCGCCACCGTCCTGCTGCCTGTACCCCAACGCTGGCGAGACGCCTCGCGCGTGGCGCGAGCGCGGCCCGGCGATGCGTCCAATACCCTCGTCCTTCAAGGATAGGACTTTGCGGTGAGACCGGAATTCGATGGGCGACGATCTTGCCGCGGTGGCGTCGCTTATCCGGTCGAGCGCTTTAGCCGCATCGACAGCGAGAAGCTGTCCGCGGGGTGCACCGTCACCGAGAACTCGAACGCTTCGCCGGCCGCGTCCAGATAGCGGCGCAGGATCTTGAGCACGGCCGCGCCCTCCTCCAGCCCGAGCGCCTTGACGACACGCGCGTCCGCAAGCGTCGAGGCGCGCACGTCCTGTTCGATCTCGGCGATCTGCCGGCCATAGCGCGACTCGATCAGCGTACTGACCAGCTCCGGTGACGTGGTCACCAGCTCGCCAATGTCCGTGTAGGCCGGGTCGATATAGATGTCCGTCCACGCCATCGGCGAGGCGGCAGGCCCTTCGTCCAGGCGGATGCTGGAGATCCGCAGCCTCGGCGTGCCTTCCGCACAGCCGATGTCGCGCGCGAGTTCCCCCGCCACGCTGACGATCTCCACCGATTGCACCCGGCGCGAATGTTCGACCCCGAACTGGACCAGATCGTCGACCGACGCCAGCGTGGGCCGGAATTTCGCCTTGGGCCGCGACGCCTCCACCCGGGTGCCCACGTTCTTGCGCCGCGACACAAGGCCCTGGTCCTGCAATTCCTGCAGCACCGCGCGGATCGTGTAGCGGCTCGCGTTGAACTGCTCGCATAGCTCGAACTCCGTGGGCAGCAGCGACCCGACGGGAAACTGGCCGCCGACGATGCCGTCAAGAAGTTGCCTGGCGATCTCCGCCGAGTTGGTTTTGCTCATCTGGTTCCGACTACATCCGTTGTCATGGGAATCGGTTAAGGGGTAAACCCTCATTTCATAAATATGTTCGAACATATTTAATGCTGAACATGTTCGAACATATTAGCGAACCCGATCTCTTGCCACAAGGTAGCAACATGTCCCTCTACGCGATTCCCGCCGCCAGCACCGTAGTCGACTCCGCGCTCTTCCGCGACGCTTTCGGCACCAAGAAAATGCGAGCCATCTTCTCCGACGGCGCGCTCGTCCAACGCTACATCGACGTCGAGGTCGCCCTGGCCAAGGCGGAAGCGCGTGTCGGCGTGATTCCGGCTGAAGCGGCCGAGGTCATCGCGCGCGAATCGAACATCGAACGGATCGACTTCAACCACATGCGCGAGGAGACCGACATTGTCGGCTACCCGATCCTGCCGCTGGTGCACCAGCTCGTGACAATGTGCGGTGAAGCCGGCCGCTACGTGCATTGGGGCGCTACCACGCAGGACATCATGGACACCGCGGTCGCGCTCCAGGTCCGCGATGCGCTGGACAGCATCGACGCCGACATCCGCGAACTGCGCGCCATTCTCGCCGATTTGTCGGGGAAGCACCGCAATACCCCGATGGCCGGCCGCACGCACCTGCAGCAGGCGCTGCCCGTCACCTTCGGCTACAAGACCGCGATCTGGCTGGCGATGTTCGACCGCCACCAGCAGCGCCTCGCCGAACTGCGTCCGCGTGTGGCCGTGGTGGAGTTCGCCGGCGCTGCCGGCACACTCGCGTCGCTCGGAGACAAGGGCTTCGAAGTGCAGCGCGCGCTGGCCGAGGAGCTGGGCCTGGGCGTGCCGGCCACCACGTGGCACGTGGCGCGCGACGGCTTCGCCGAAGCCGTGAACCTGCTTGCGCTGGTCACTGGCTCGCTGGGCAAGATCGCGCTCGACATCATGATCATGGCGTCGACGGAATTCGCGGAAGTCTATGAGCCGTTCGTGAAGGGCCGTGGCGCCAGCAGCACGATGCCGCAGAAGCGCAACCCGATCTCGAGCGAACTGATGCTGGCGGCGTCAAAGGCCGTGCGCCAGCACGCCGGTCTGATGGTCGACGCGATGGTGCAGGATTTCGAACGCGCAACCGGCCCCTGGCATGCGGAGTGGATCGCCATTCCGGAAAGCTTCATCCTGACCTCCGGCGCCCTGCACCAGGCGAAGTTTGCGCTCGGCGGACTCGTGGTGGACACCGCGCGCATGAAGCACAACCTTGGCATCACCAATGGCCTGATCGTGGCCGAGGCCGTAATGATGGGCATGGCGCCGCATATTGGCCGCCAACAGGCCCACGACATAGTTTACGACGCCTGCCGCACCGTCAATGAAGCCGGCGGCACGCTGGCCGAAGCGCTGTGCGCTCTGCCCGCCGTGACCGAGCATTTTGACCGCGCGGCGATCGAGCGCCTGTGCGACCCGGCCAACTATCTGGGGCTCGCCCCGCAGATGGTGGATCGCGCCATCGAACTTTCAGGCAAGGTGGCCTGAGCACGAACCCCGGTGGAGGAAGACAACATGCAAGACCAGACCATCCAGACCCCTGCCGCACCGCCGGCTGCCCCGCGGCTGCCTTGGTATCGCAAGCTCGGCATGCAGGTGCTCGTTTCGCTGATCCTCGGCATCGCCGTCGGCTTTGCGTTCCCGGCGTTCGCGTCGAAGCTGAAGCTGCTCGGCGATATGTTCCTGTCGCTGATCAAGGCCGGCGTGGCGCCGCTGGTGTTCCTGACCATCGTCCACGGCATCGCCTCGGCCGGCGACGTGAAGAGCGCCGGGCGCGTGGGCTGGCGCTCGATCCTCTACTTCGAGGTCATCTCGACCATTGCGCTGCTGATCGGCATGCTCGCCGGCAACCTGCTGGAGATCGGCAAGGGCATGTCGAACGTCGCCGGCAGCGCCGCCGCGCCGGCCGCGAAGGCCGCCGCGCCGCAGGGTTTCCTGGAGTTCATGATGCATATCGTGCCCGACAATTTCGTCGGCGCCTTCGCCAAGGGTGAACTGCTCCAGGTGGTGGTGCTGGCGGTGATGGTCGGCATCGGCATCCTTGCCATTCCGGAGACGCGCCGCGCCAGGATCAACGACGGCCTCGACACCATCTCGGAAGTCCTGTTCTCGTTCATCAACCTGGTCATGAAGCTGGCGCCGATCGGCACATTCGGCGCGGTGGCCTACTCGGTCGGCAGCAACGGCGTCGCCGTGCTGGTCGCGCTGGCGCAGTTCGTCCTGAGCTTCTATGCGGTGGTGGTGCTGTTCATTGCCGTCGTGCTCGGCATCGTGGCCAAGCTGGCCGGATTCAGCCTGTGGCGCTTCCTGCGGTACATCAAGGATGAAATCCTGATCGTGCTCGGCACGGCATCGTCGGAAAGCGCCCTGCCGCGCCTGCTGATCAAGCTCCAGCGGCTGGGCTGCGCCAAGCAGACCGTCGGCCTGGTCCTGCCGACCGGCTATGCCTTCAACCTCGATGGCACGTCGATCTTCATGGCGATGGGCGTGATGTTCATCTCGCATGCCTACGGGGTGCCGCTCACGCTCGACCACCAGCTCGGCATTCTCGTGCTGATGCTGCTGACGTCGAAGGGCGCGGCCACGGTGTCGGGCGGTTCCTTCGTGGTGTTCGCCGCAACCGTGACGTCGACCGGGGTGCTGCCGGTCGAGGGCCTGGCGGTGATCTTCGGCGTGTACCGCTTCCTGTCGATGGCGATTTCCACCTGCAACACGATCGGCAACAGCGTCGCGACCGTGGTCGTGGCCAAGTGGTCCGGCACCTTCGATGCCGAGACCGCGAAGCGCCACCTGTATCCCGAGCGCTATCCCGACATGGCCGCCGCCGATGCGACGCTCGACGACGGCACGCTGCTGGGGGACGACGCCAACGCCGCCAATCCGCATTCGTCGGGCATCCCGATGCAGCGCGCCACCGCCCACTGAACGGCACCACAGGAACGAACCTATCATGGCAACGTACCGCACGGAGCATGACGCCTTCGGTCCGGTGGACATTCCCGCCGACCGCTACTGGGGGGCGCAGACGCAGCGCGCACTCGGCGTATTCGAGGTGGGGGAGGAACGCTTCCCCGGCTGCCTGATCCATGCTTTCGGCCTGCACAAGATGGCCGCCGCTCAGGCCAATCTGCGTTGTAGCGTGCTCGATGCCCCGCTCGGCGACGCCATCGTCGCCGCCGCCGCGGAATTGCGCAGCGGCCGCTTCGACGATCATTTTCCGCTGACGATCTGGCAGACCGGCTCCGGCACGCAGACCAACATGAATGCCAACGAGGTCATCGCGAACCGGGCCAACGAACGGCTGGGGCAGCCGCTGGGCACCAAATCGCCCGTTCATCCGAACGACCACGTGAATGCCTCGCAGTCCTCCAACGACAGCTTTCCATCGGTCATGCACATGGGCGCGGCCATCGAGCTGGAAGACCGGCTTGTCCCGGCGCTTGGCGGCCTGCGCGACAGCTTGCGCGAGCGCGCCGCCGCGTTCGCCGACGTGCTCAAGATGGCCCGCACCCACCTCATGGACGCAGTACCCACCACGCTTGGCCGCAGTTTCGACGGCTTCGCGGCGCAGGTCGACAACGCGCTCGCGCGCCTGCGCGATGCCATGCCGCGCCTGCTGGTGCTGCCACAAGGGGGCACCGCCGCAGGCACTGGCCTGAACGCCCCGCCCGGCTTCGACCATGCCTTCTGCGAGGAGGCCAGCCGGCTGAGCGGCCTCGCATTCCGACCCAATCCCTGCAAGGTCGAAGGGATGGCGGCGCACGATGCACTGCTGGAACTCTCGGGCGTGCTCAATGTGATTGCCGCCTCGTTCACGAAGATCGCCAACGACCTGCGCTGGATGAGCTCTGGCCCGAACTCGGGGCTGGGCGAACTGCTGCTGCCTGACGACAGGCTGACGTCGTCCATCATGCCGGGCAAGCGCAATCCGACCATCGCGGAAGTCATGGTGCAGGCGTCCATGCAGGTCGCGGGCAACCACGTGACGGTGACCATGGCGGCCTCGTCCGGCAACTTCGAACTGAACGTCGCGAAGCCCGTGCTGGTCTACAACGTGCTGCAGTCGATCCGGCTGCTGGCCGATTGCGCGAACGTGGTGGCGACGCGCCTGATCCCGGGCATTCAGCCGGGCGCCGAACGGCTGGAGCGGGATCTGCAAAGCCCCTTGCTGGCCGTGACGGCGCTCAATCCGGTCATCGGGTACGACCGGGCGGCTGCCATTACCCACCACGCCACGCGCCGCAAGATCACGCCCCGCGCGGCGGCGATCGAGCTTGGATTGCTGGATGGGGAAACCTTCGACAGGCTGGTGGACCTGCGGCGCATGGCGGGAAGATGATCGGATGAGGCCGGTTCGAAGACGGCGCGACGCGAACCGGCTATCCTGACGCCTGCCGAGACTCCCGCGCGCGCCAATCGGGAACGGCAACGCAAACCATGCAGCGCCTTTTCCCCGTCGCCACCGTGATGACCGCAACGCCGTCCCCGCCTCTTCTCGACGAAGTCCTGCGTACCGTCACCCGCCGCTACCAGGTGCCGGAGACGCCCGTTCCATCGGGCCAGAGCCGCGAAGCCCGCGCGGCCGAGCGGGTCGCGATGGCCATCGAGCAGGCGCGGCACTCGCTGGCCCGCGGCGAGGTGCCGGATGCTTCGCTGAAACGCCAGTTTGCCGACGCGCTCGCGGACATGATCCATGAAGCCATTCATCCCGATTCCGGCGACCCGGTCTTCCAGGCCATGGTGCTTCGGCACAGGGCCGCGCCCGTGCGCGAGTTCGCGTCGCTGTCGGCGCGCGCCGAAGGGGACCGGCGCGCGGTCCTGGCTGCCGTGAACGCGGTGGCGCACCCGAACCGGCAACAACGGATGGCCCCAGGCTCGCAGCGTGAAGCATTGGCAGACCTGCATGCGTCGGCGGCTGCTTCATCATGGCCATCGCTGCGCGGCATTGCCCAACGCCTCATCGACGCGCCGGATAGCAAGAATGACTCGCCCGTAGCGCTCGCCCTGACGCGGCTGCTGGACAACCCTGCCCTGCAGCGCTTGCAGCGCATCGAAGCCCTGCAAACGGACGAACTGGTGCGCCAGTACGCTTCGCTATGGGATCGCGCCGGACCTCGCCCGGGAAGCGCGACAGCGGTTGCCCAGGGTGCGTCAGCGCAGCAACGCGGGGCCGGCGCCGAGGCCCTGGCGGCGCAAGCGCTCCAGGTTCTCGCGCAGCGCCTGAACGAGGCGGAACGCGACCCTGCGCGCTATCGCGTCGTGACTTCGCTGCGCGTCCCGGCTTCGATTCCCGCGAGCCATGAACGCGCAAAGACCGAATGGGACGTGGTCTTGCTGCGCCGGTCGGTTCCGGTCGATCGCCAGCCAGCCTGGGATGTCTGCCTGCTCGTAGAGGTCAAGGCGTCCGTGGACGCGGCGACCACGGACTTTCCGCGCCTGCTGCGCGGCCTGCGCCTGCTTGCCCACGCGAAGGACGATGCGGCTTATGCGTTCGCCTCCCACGAGGGAACGGTGCGCCTGCGCGGCGCCGCGCTTGCCGCGCTCTGTGCCGCGCCCACGCTGACGCGTACGGTGCTCTATTGCTGCGACGCCCGCGCCGAGACGGCCCCGCGCCTGCTCGGCGCGGCGAGTCGCATGCAGCTCCTGTCGGCGGACGAGAGCCTTGCATTCGCCAGCCACCTCGCGGCAAACGAGCCTGCGGATGCCGGGGACCTTGAACCGCTCTGGCTTCCGTTGCTGGAAGCCGAGCGCTGGAAAACCGTGCTCAACCAGTATTCGACGTTGCGGCAGGTGCGTGAACTGATGGTCCATACCGAAGACCTGCTTCGTGCGATCGACCGGGCCGTTGGCAAGGTTTGATGGCCCGATCGATAGTGCTGGCCCCCGCCTTCCCCGCTCACCCGTTTCAATTCTGACTCACACTTTTGCTTTCCCCCTTCGTGGGGTTGCCTGATCGGCCTCCATCGGCAGTCGGGGTGTCGGACCGTAAACCACGACTTTTCCGCGGGAAAACTCGACCTTTTCCATACCGATGGTCAGCACTCTGGACCATGCCCGGCTCGTCCATAGAGCGTATTTCCGCCTCCCTGTCGCGCGACTAGATTGAACGCATCGCTGGCATCGAAGAAGTGCCATCGAACTTCGATCATTCGCACAACCCGGGGAGCGGTCATGAAAAACATCCACGTGAAGCTGGCGGTCGTGCCACTAGCATGCCTGGCCGTCGTTGTTGCCGGTTGTGGCGGAGGCGGTGGCGACTCGGCCCCGGCCGCTACCACGGCGGCTCCAGGCTCCAGCACCACCGCGCCAGTGACGACGCCGACTGCGTCCACCAGCGCCTTGCTGTCGGGCACCACTGATCCGGGGCCCGATATCGGCAAGGACGGGGATTTCTACGTGAACACCACCACCGGGATGCTGTTCGGGCCCAAGGCAAACGGCGCGTGGCCTCCCGGTGTTGCGGTCGCAGGATCTCCGGGAGCCAAGGGGGATACGGGCGCACCGGGCAATACCGGGACCGCCGGCAGCACGATCCTGACCGGCTCGGTGGACCCGACCAGTACCGTTGGCAATAACGGCGACTACTACATCAACACCTCGACCGGGACGCTGTTCGGGCCGAAGGCCGATGGCACCTGGCCACCGGGCGTGCAGCTCGGCGGCGGCTCATCGGGAAGCGGTAGCGGCACGGTCCTGACCGGCCACGGGGCGCCGGGCAACGATATTGGCGCCGATGGCGACTACTACCTCGACACCGATACCTGGACGCTCTATGGACCCAAGGTCAACGGCCAATGGCCCGCGGGCGTGGTGCTGGCCGGCCAGCCCGGCGGTGGCAGTGGCGGCACTGGCGGCACCGGAGGCACCCCTGTCGGCAACGGCGGCCAGGTGATCTACGGCAGCGGTGCGCCGACCGACAGCATTGGCGTCGATGGCGACTTCTACTTCGATACATCGACCGGCACGCTATATGGGCCCAAGGCCGGCGGCCATTGGCCGACCACGGGCGCCACCGTACCTACGGTCTATAACGGCAACTTCAACGTGCCGGACTCGCTCAGCCGCGGGCTGTATGTCATGACGGGTGCCGGGGGCGCGGTGGCATTGCCGTCGGACTTCGCCGTCGTGATTCCTTATGACTGCGCCAGCGTCAAGCTGACCGCGTCCACGCTCGGCAAGCCCATCGGAAGCCTCACCATGGCGGTTTACAAGGTTACGGGCTCGGGCGCGGGTGCGACCAGTACCCCGGTGAGCAACCTGAGCTGCCGGATCAGCAACGGGCAGCAAAGCTGCAGCCAGGAAATGCCGGCCGGGACCGTCAACCATAACGACAAGCTGCAGGTGCAGCTCAACACCAACCAGGCTACCGGTTGGGGCGGGCTCGCTGTCAATCTGGCCTGCGTGAAATAAGGCCAGGCTCAAACAGGGGAGCGGAGGTGCCAGGGCGGCGGCAGGATGCAAATCCTGCCGCCGCTCTGGCGTTCAGAAGTTCGCTTCGATGGCGGCCTTTGCGCCCTCCGGGACCTCGTTCGGAATGACCCGGTGCGCAAGGATCTCGTAAGTGCGGGCCGTCGCCACTTCCTTCGGATCCACCAGCCGCTTTGGGCCGCCAAGCCAGGCAAAATGATCCATGCCATCGTCGCTTCGGAACCAGGCGAAATCGCCGATCCGGTCGAGGCCGCGCTTGACGACCTTCAACAATGCCAGCGCCTCATTCGACACGCCAAGATAGCGTCGCGTGTCATGGACGATCGTGCCGAGGGTGCGCAGCTTGTCCGCGCCTGAACGGCCGCCGTCCTCTGTCTGGTTCTGCACCAGTTCGACAACCAGAATCCCCTTGTGAGCAGTGATGCGCGCGTGCATGGAACCTCCAGACTGTGCGAGTGGCTTCACACAGCAGGAGAAGCAATTTTCCGGCCAGTGTCGAGGCCTTGTGCGCGAACCGACCCATTGCCGCCCGGCCGGCCCGCTTTGCACGGCAAATTGTGAGCGAGACACCACCCCTTGCGCGGCGAGGCAGGATATTTGCCGGACCAGATGATTCTCCCGGCGGCGCCCCTGCCATGCCCTGTTGGTGCGGAGCCAACGAAAATCCTCCTTCGGGACCAGCGCCCTTTTACATCGCTGCCACCGCCCGCTGGCGAGCAACTTCGGCCTGCGGGGCGCCCGCGTTGTCGGCATGCAGCGTGAAGTCGAAGCGGATCAGCGAGAACGGCTTGTCGACGCCGAGCGCCTGCATCGCGGCCGCGTCGTCGATGCGCGTCACCGGCGGCACCAGCCCTTCGCGCGTGGCAAAGGCGAAGTCGTCCCACAGATAGGGATCGCCGTCGATGTTGATCTGCGTGGTCAGCTTGCGGTGGCCCGGCGCCGAGACGAAGAAGTGGATATGGGCCGGGCGCGTGCCGTGGCGATCGAGCGTCTTGAGCAGGCGGTCGGTGGCGCCGCCCGGCGGCACGCTGTAGCCCACCGGCACGATGCTGCGCAGGCGATAGCGCCCTTCGCTGTCGGTGACGATGGTGCGGCGCAGGTTGAACGCGCTCTGGGTCGCATCGAAGTACGAGTAGTTGCCCAGCGAATTCGCATGCCAGACCTCTACGTTCGCATTGCGCAGCGGCTTGCCGGTTTCGTCGAATACCCGACCCTCCATCACCAGCACCTCGCCGTCGTCGGTGCCGTCGTCAAGCCGGGCTTCGCCCTGCGCGACCGGCGCGCCGGCCACGTACAGGGGGCCCTCGATGGTGCGCGGCGTGCCGCCGCCAATGCCCGCGCGCGCTTCGGCTTCGTCCATGCGCAGGTCCAGGAAGTGGTCGAAGCCCAGGCCGGGCGCGATCAGGCCGAGTTCGCCGCTGCGGCCCGCCTCGGCCAGGTAGTTGAGGCCGGCCCAGAACTCCTCGGGCTGGATGTCGAGATCCTCGATCATGTGGAACAAGTCGCGCACCATCCGGTGCACGATCGCGGCGATGCGCGGATTGGCATCCGGGCCGGTGGTCTCTTCGATGCGGTTCAGTACGGCGTCGATGGCGATCTTGTCCATGGTTGTCTCCTATGGCCTTGTGGGTGAAGTGATATGGGGAACGTTGTCGATGTCAAAGCGAGCGGAACAGCGGGCTGCGGGTGGCCTGGCTCGCGTCGGCCGCCGACAGGAACTTCTCGGTGAAGATGTCCTTCTCGAACAGCCGGCCCTGCATCAGCGTGGCGATGCAGGCCTCGATCATTGGCGGCGGCCCGCACAGGTAGGCGCGCCAGCCGCGGAAGTCGTGGCGGAAGTGGCGCCCGGCCAGGTCGTGGACATAGCCGCGTTCGCCGCTCCAAGCGCTCTGCTCTGGCTCGCCGGACAGCACTGGCAGGTAGGCGAAGTTGTCGTGCTGCTGCGCGAGCGCCTCGAATGCTTCGCGGTAATACAGTTCGCCGGCATTGCGCGCGCCTTGCACCAGCACGATCTCGCGCGGGTCGCCGCATGCCAGCAGGTCGAGGATCATCGAGCGCGGGCTCGACAGCCCCGAGCCGCCGGCCATGAACACCAGCGGCCGTGGATCACTCTTGCGCACGAAGAAGCGGCCCAGCGGGCCGGATAGCTGCAAGCGTTCGCCGACCTGCAAGTGCTCATGCACATAGGTGGTCGCACTGCCGCCCGGGACCAGCCGGATGTTCAGCTCGATCTCGCCCGCCGCCGGCGCGCTGGCAATCGAGAACGCGCGCGGCGTGGCTTCCTTGCCGATCCACACATTGACGTACTGGCCCGGCTGGAACTGCAGCGGCTCGCCTTCGATGCGCAGGAACACGCCCTTGATAGTTGGCGTGAGCGCCTCGATGCGGGCCACTTCCGCGGTGAAGTCCAGCAGCGGCAGGCATTGCGCGTCGGGGTCGGGCTCGATATCGGCCTCGATCACCATGTCCGACATCGGCCTGGCGCAGCAGGCCAGGCACTTCGCTTCGTCGCGCTCGAAATCCATCAGGGCGAACGGCGAGGCCTCGCCATGGTCGAGTTCGCCTTGCAGGGTCTGCACCTTGCAGGTTCCGCACAGGCCGTGGCCGCAGGCATGCGGCAGCCAAACTCCCGCGCGCAGGCACGCGTCGAGCACGGTCTGGCCCTCTTCGATGTCGATGGTCTGGCCGAGTGGTTCGATGGTCAGTTGGTAGGTCATGTCAGCCTCCGTAATGCCGTAATGCCGTGGTGCCGTGGTGTGACAGCGTCAGTTGCCAGAGCCGCCAATGCCATTCAGGCCGGGGGTACGCAGCCGCAGCAGCGACTTGTGCCCGAGGCCGTTGGCCGCAAGGCTGGCGGACGTGTCCGGCGCGAATGGCTCGCCGCCGCGCAGCCATTGGACTTGCGTCCAGTCGATAGCCGCACCATCGGGATGCGCCGCCAGCAATGGCGTGATGACATCACTGACCAGGGCGCCGAACGGCATGTCAGGTGGCAGCGGGAGCGTGAAGGGGCTGCAGAACAGCAGGTGCTGGTCCCAGCCGAAGTACACCAGCTGGTTGCCGTGGAAGTTCTCGACGCGGTCGCGGGTTTCGCCCGCGTAGCCGGGATTCAGTGCGATGACTGGCATGATGGTCTCCGGTGTGGGGTTCAGTCGTGTCCGTGGTCGCAGCACGGCGCGCTGCCGCCCTGCTCCGCTGCCGGCGTGCCTGCGGCACCGGTCCAGCGGTCCCAGTTGGCGCGGTCCTGCGAGTCGGCGAAGTCGCCGCGGTCGGCGGGGCTCAGGTGGTACCAGTCGAGCACCTCGGGCAGCGTCGCGCCGCCGCAGTTGCCCTGGAAGATCTGGTGCACCGGCAGCCAGGCCTGCACGTACTTCTCGGGCTCGTCAACGAAGATGTCGCGGCAGCCGTCCGAGCAGAAGTGATAGCGGTCGCCGTCGTGCTCGGCCTCGCGGTAGCAAATCTGCGTCGGGTCGTCGGGCTCGGTGAAAGCCATCGGGATCTGGCACACCTGGCACAGCATCGGCAGGCCCGGGTTGTACCAGCGCTGGCCGGCCTGCTGTTGCTGCTGCCAGTAATCGAAGCGCGGCTTGTAGTGCCGGTCGAAGCTGTCGGGATACTTCTCGGCCAACCACGTCATTTCGGACGCCTCCGGCACCCAGGTGTGGATCGCTGCGGCGTGGTTGAAGTTGTAGAAGATCGACCAGGCGATGTGCGACAGGTGGTCCTTCTCCTTCGCGGCCTGCTCGTGATACTTGGGCATGCGGATGCCGTAGCGCGCCAGGTCGGCGAACAGCGCGCCGCCGTTCTGCTCGAAGTAGATTTCCCAGGCTTCCTTCCAGCTCATCACGCGCCTGGGCAGCATGTAGTCCATCATCATCGCCACCAGCGTCAGCAGCCGGTAGCCGCGCCAGAACCACTTGTCGATCCACTTCTGGATGATCGGACGGTTGGCCGGGTCCTGCTCCAGCATGAACTTCACCACTTCGAGCCCGAGCGTCATGTGGCGCGATTCATCGGACTGCGCGGAGAAGCCGAAGGTCACCGTGGCCATGTCGCCGTTGTAGGCGGCGCCCGACATGAAGGGCATGAACAGCAGGTTGGTCAGGACGTACTCGAACGAGAACGAGATCGCCGTGATGAACTCGAACGGCCCCGCCGTCATGGCGTCTTCGAAGTACGACTTCGGCACCGACAGGTACCACAGCCGGTCATGCAGGTGGCGCCAGTCGGAAAAGCCGTTGAAGTACTTGTTGTAGTGGCTGATGGTGTGGACCTGGGTCTGGCAGTGGCGCAGCTCGTCGATCGACTGCATCTGGCACGCCACGCGCGCGCCCACGCCGCGCAGCGTGCGCCCGGCCATGGCAAAGCCGCGGTGCGCGGCATACTCCAGCGGCGACACGCCTGTCAGGAACAGCTTGAGCGCGTTGACGTAGCGCGCGTCGCTGACATTGAGCTGGCCGTTGTTCTGCTGGAACGCGTCGATGATCGCGTACAGCTTGCGCTCCTTCTCGGACTGGAATTTCCAGTACGCATCCATGGTCAGGCGGAACGGATCTTCCCAGCCGTCCCAGTCATGGATCACGATGCCTTCGAACTTGTCGTGCGGGAATACGGCATCCATGGGCTGATAGGTGGTTTCCCAGCCGAGGTCGCGCGTGAGGATCGCGTACTTCTCCTTGAGCGACAGCTTGGGGCTGGTAGCCTGCCGCGCGGCGGTGGCGATTGCAGTGGCGGTGGTCATATCCTTGTCTCCAGTGTTCTTGCTGTTCAACTTTCGGCTCAGTGCCACGCCAGTACGAACTGGTCTTCGCTTTCGTCGATATTGCCGGCCAGCGAAATCAGGCCGAGCTGCAGTTCCTGCACGTCCCACGCGCGGCCGATGCGCTCTTCCACGCTGGCGCGGTTGATTTCCAGGCGCCCGGGCGCGTCGATCTTGACCATGGCCGGATAGCGGTTGATGGTGGCGTGCGGGTTGTCGGCCTCGATTGCGTCGATCACGGGACGCATCTCTTCGTTGGCCTGCAGGGCGATGAATACGATCTGTGCGGTCATGGCGTTCGTCCTTGATGTCATGCAACAGCGTCGGTGACGCGGAGCAGCCCCAGCCCCGCCAGGCGCTTGTCCAGCGTGGCAACCGCTTCACCAAGCACCGCATCGGCTTCGCCGGCGAACAGGCGGCGTACCAGCGGGGCCAGCGCGTGCTGGAAGCGGTCGAGCCATGCAAAGGCAAAGCCTGCGATCACGCCGGCATTCGCGGGAGATTCCTGCGCGGCTGCCTTCACCGTTGCATCGACCCAGCGCGTGGTCTCGGCATACCAGGCGGTCATGAAGTCGGTGACCAGCGAGAACGCGGGGCTTTCGGCGGACAGGCGCGCATCCAGGCGCTGGTAGACCAGCGGGTAAAGCAGCCCGTCCATCACGAGGTTCTGCGCCACGTGCAGTTCGAACCAGTCGTTACGCACGATCAGGTCTTCGATCGCATGGCGCAATGGCTGCCAGGCCAGGTCTTCCATCCATGCCGTCTTGGCGGCTTCGACCGCGGCCTTGTCGCCGACCAGCAGGCCGATGCGGGTCAGGTACTGCGCAATGCCCAGGCGATCCATGGTGTGGAACATGGCGGCTTCGGTGATGGCCGAGCCGTAGCCATAGGCCGTGATCGCGGCGTTGTTCATGTTCGCCGCCCACTCGACATGGCGCAGCGGCACCACGCCGAGCGTCAGCAGTTCGCGCAGGGGCGCCGGCAGCGATGCCAGCAGGCCGCGCTTCTCGACGAAGTCCAGGTTCTTCTCCATCGCGTCCTGCTGGCGCGCACGGGCGTTGACGTACGTGCCGTAGTAGAACTGGCGCGGGTCCTTCAGCGCGTACCAGTCCTGCATGACCACCTGCGTGCGGCGCACGTCGTAGAGTTCGTATTGCGGCTGCCACAGCGGGCGGTAATGGAAGCTGGTCTCCGGCTGCAGGTCGTACATCGCCTCCTGGTAACGCGTGGCCGGCTTGTCGGCGCCCAGGCGCCGTTGCAGGTTGGCGAAGGTCTGGCGGATCGGACTGACGCTGTCGGTACGGATATCGATTTGCATGGTGGGTTGCTCCTGTCTCCCTTGTGGTGTTCGGATCGGCCGCGGCGTCAGGCCACGGTTTCGCTCCATTTGTCGCGCTCGAATTCCAGTGCGCGGCCCAGCAGGTGCGACACCGTGATGGCGCACTGCGTGGCGCAGAACGCGGAGAACTGTTCGGGGCGCATGACCAGCTCCACGTAGAGCGCCGGGTCGCCGAGCGAGAACTCGAACTCGACCCAGTGTTCATCGCGCGCGGTCACCCGGACATAGGGCTGGGCACGTCCGCGGGCCGGGACGTTGGCATGGAAAAACGGTGTGGTCATGTCTCGCTCCTGCTGCGATGCACATCGGTGGGTGTGCATGGTTCCGGGTGTGGAGACATATAGCGAAGGCCGTGCCACCGGCTGCCAGGCCGCATGGCACAAGGGACTGCGGGAAATTCCAAGGCGTTGCCACGGCGCACCCGCTTGATGATTTGATGAGGGGATCAAGCCTGTTTTCATCAAATGATCAAATCCACGGATATTGCGACGCACCATGCTGTCCACGGGGAATCCCCGCGCTTGCCTGGCTTGCGAAACCGCGTGTTAGGCTACGGAAAAACCGAGGCCAAGGACGTTCCTCTCCGGATCGATTCGCGCCCGCAGGCATTCTGGAGATGGAGATGACCGCGCCCCCCAAGCAGCCGCCATTCGACCTGGCTTCGCTGCTGACGATCGACCCCAAGGCCGCACAGATCCGGCTCGGCGATTCCCGCATGGTGCTGATGCACACCGAGGCCCTGAGCTACCTGCGCAAGGAGATCCTCGATACGCTGGGCCTGGAACGCGGCAAGGGTCTGCTGATCCGCATGGGCTACGCGCAGGGCATGCGGGACGCCGAGATGGTCAAGCGCGAACGCAAGGAGGAACTCGAGACCTCGCCCAACGACGCGTTCCTGCTTGGCCCGCAACTGCACATGCTGGAAGGCGTGACGCGGGTCGATCCGGTCCGGCTGGAGATCGATCGCGACACCGGCCACTTCTATGGGGAATTCCTTTGGCAGGACTCCTGGGAAGGCGAAGCGCCCTACAACGAGGAACTGAGCCGCGAGGAAGGCGGCTGCTGGGTGCAGCTCGGCTATGCGTCGGGCTACAGCAGCACCTTCATGGACCGGCTGGTCATCTACAAGGAAACCGAGTGCCAGCGCCGCCTCGATGCGCTGTGCCGCATCGTCGGCAAGCCAGCCGAGGCCTGGGACGACCCCGACTACCTGAAGTACTTCGAGCCCGACTCGGTCATCAGCGACCTGCTCACGCTGCAGCAGGAAGTCAGCACGCTGCGCGAGACCCTGTGCGGCGCCAACCAGGGCAACCTGATCGGCCAGTCCCCGGCGTTCCGCGAAGCCTTCGGCCTGCTGTCGGCGGCGGCGGACAGCCATATCACCGTGCTGCTGACTGGCGAGACCGGCGCCGGCAAGGAGATGTTCGCGCGCTGGCTGCACGACCACGGCCCGCGCGCCGAGCAGCCGTTCATTGCCGTGAATTGCGCGGCGATCCCGCACGAGCTGATCGAATCCGAGCTGTTCGGCGTCGAGAAAGGCGCCTACACGGGCGCACAGCAGTCACGCCCCGGCCGCTTCGAGCGCGCGCACGGCGGCACGCTGTTCCTCGACGAGATCGGCGACCTGCCGCTGTCGGCACAGGTCAAGCTGCTGCGTGTGTTGCAGAACGCGGAAGTCGAGCGGCTTGGCGGGGTCGAGACGCGCAAGATCGATGTGCGGCTGATTGCGGCCACCAACGTCAACCTGGCACAGGCGATCCGCCAGGGGCAGTTCCGCGCGGACCTGTTCTACCGGATCAGCACCTACCCGGTCGCCATCCCGGCCCTGCGCGAACGGCGCGAGGATATCCCGGAACTTGCGCAGGCGTTCATCCAGCGCTTCAACGCGCGCTACCAGAAGCAGGTGCGCGGGCTGAGCCAGCGCGCCCGCGATGCGCTGATGCAGTACCAGTGGCCCGGCAATATCCGTGAACTCGAGAACATGATCGAGCGAGGCGTGCTGCTCGCGCCCGCGGCGGGGCTGATCGACATTTCCCACCTGTTCGCCAGCCAGCAGCAGGCCACCGAAGCGCCCGAGGACGCCGATGCCCTGCTGCAAAAGCTGCTGGACCAGCAGGTGTCGCTGCCGCAGATCGAGGGGCGGCTGATGCAGCTCGCCATCGACACGACGCGCGGCAACCTGTCATCGGCGGCGCGCATGCTGGGGATCACGCGGCCGCAGCTCGCGTATCGGCTGAAGAAGTGAACGGCCGGCCTACTGGTAATCGAACGTGAAGGTCGCCGCGCTGGCCAACGTCCCTGCGGTTATCGGGAGGCCGTTGTTCAGGCCGATGTACCGCACGGCATAGTTGTACGAAGCAGGAATATTCGCCTGGATACTACCCAGCGGATTGCGCACCTGCAGCGGCACGGGCTGATAGCTGCCGCCGCTTACGATCTGGAAGCCGGCGCCTGTAGCCGCTCCCGGCGCTCCGGCATTCGATGGGCCAAGGACCCCGGAGGCGGCAGCCTGCACAGGCGTGCCGGCCGCACCGTCGAATGTGACGCCGACATTGGCTACCGCGTCACAGGTGACGCCGATGGTGAACGGTGTAGTGCCTGCCGTTGCACCGGAGGGACGCAAATCGGAAGCCCGCACCGCTGGCAGCGTGACAGTCGAAGGATAGGTCACGCTGCAGGTGATCGGGCGCGAGACGACGTTGCCGCTGAAGCCGATGTAGTTGACGTCGCGGCCGCCCAGGGCACCGGCGGTCGATCCTCCGTAGACGCCAAAGCCGAAGCGGGTCTGCGTGGCGTCCAGCGTGCCACCACTGACCGGTCCTGTCTTGACGAACTCGATCGAGACCGAGATGGCGTACGTCATGTCGGCATTCAGGTTGCCGAGCCCCTCGCCCCGGGTGTCGCAGCGGACCCCCGCGGCATTGCTGATGGCCTGCCCTGCCGCGTTGCGCAGGCGAATGCCAATCCCGGCAACCCCGGTCGAGTAGACGCCGCTCGGGCCCTCGGTGCCGGACCCGTAGTAGCAGGCCACGATTTGCGCGCCTGGAATGACGTATGGCGCGACGTTGGTACAGGTCCCTGTGAAGGTGTAGTTGCGCACCGTGCCCGGAATGGTGCTGCCGACCGGAAGCGTGGTCACTACCGCCATATCGCCCACGGCCTGCAGATATGGCATCGCGGGCGTCGCCGTGCAGTCGGCACGGGCCATCTGCGCGCCAAGCAGCAAGAGCGAAAACAGCATGCCATGCAGTGCCGCCTTCGGGCGTGCCCGGTTATCGGACCAGTTCATTTTGGTGCTCCTTGCTTATGCGTCGCGATGCATCCGCGCTCTCGATCGTGGACGTGCCATCGCCGCACATGCTCTGGGCAAATGGCAACCCCGCGCGCGGGGACGGGTCCTGCGCCGGCAGCGAATAGGCGAACGAACAGGTATCGGCGTTCTGCGCCCCCCACTTCGCTGTAAGCACCCCCGCACCGCGCCGGAGGCCCCGCGCGACCAGTCGTCCGTCCTGGCCGACGGTTCCCGCAAGGTGCCCGTCGATATCGAACACCTCGGCACCAAATGGCAGCGGCTTGCCGTCGGCAGTGCGCACGCGCAGGATCACAACCTCGCCACCGCTGCCGGTATCGAAACGCACGCGCACCACGGCGCCGGAGGTCGGCGCCACCTGCTGCATGGTGGACCGCAGCTCCACGTTGAGCGGCAGGTCCTTCGGATCGATCTCGATCTGGTTGCGCGAGAACGGCATCAGGTTCGGCACCGCGGCACGGCCCCATGGGCCGACCCGCACGCCAGTGGCATTCGCGACGCGTGCGCCGGCGGCGTTGTCGGCCTCGATGATGGCAACCGTGTCGCCCAGCGTCGGCATGAAGGTCACGCCACCGGCATAGGCCACGATACCGCCCGAGATGCCGGCGCCGAGCTGGCTGTAGCTGTTGCTGCGGCCCGCATTGGCGGTCAGCGTCGCCACGGGCGAGACATAGCCGACATTGGCTGCAACACTGTTGGCGACCGCGCTGTCGCCGCCACTGCTGTGACTGGCGTTCAGGCCATAGGTCAGGGTATTGTCGGTCCCGAGCGTGCCGGTCAGCGATTCCTGCACGCCCGTGACGCCGGACGAGTCCCTTTGCAGGCTCGTCATGGAGTACGGTGCCTGCGGCGCCTTGCCGAGCGGCACGCCCAGTGTGAGCATGATGCGGTTTTCCCACTTGCCGCTGCCCAGGTTGATCTGCCGGGTGGCCGAAACACCGTAGCTCACGCGCTTGTAGCTGCTGTTGTAGCCGGCCTGGAACTGGGTGTCGCGCCCGCCGCGGTCCCAGTAGTCCTGGGTGGAGCCGGACAGGTAGAAGTTGCCATACCCGGGCGGCAGGCTCTGGCTCACGGTCACTTGCAGGCGTCCGCGGCGGATGCCCTGCAGCGGTGCGTCGGTGGTGGCCGTCTCCTGGCTGCGCGTTGCCACGGCATCGGCAAAGTTCAGGAAGCCGCGGGTGGAATACCGGTAGGCGGCCAGTGTCACATTGGTTCGCGTCGGGGCCACCAGTTTGCTGTAGGACAGGCGCACGCTTTGGCCGCTGCGGTCCGGCTGGTTGGCGAGCCGCGTGCTGGCTTGCGTGATGTCGGCGCCGAAGGCGCCATAGCGCGTGCTCAGCGCCATCCCCAGCACAAACGACAGGTAGTTCTCGGCCGCCAGTACCCCCCCATAGCCCGTGAACAGGTTGGAGATGCCGCGCTGTACCGTCGCTTGCATGAAGAGTGGCGTGTCATGGACACTGGTGTTCCGGTACTGGCCCGATGTCACGCCATAGCGCCACACACCCGGGCGCAGCGCGTTGACCACGGGCGCGTAGGGCACCGCCGAGGCACGCACGCTGCCGTCGGCCTCGGCCACGAGCACCTCCAGGTCGCCGCCGTAGCCGGTCGCGTAGAGATCGTCGATCTCGAAGGCGCCGGGCGCGACCGTGGTCTCGTAGATGATGTTGCCGTTCTGGCGCACCTGCACCCGCGCATTGCTGGCGGCAATACCGCGGATGGTCGGCGCATAGCCGCGCTGGGATTCGGGCAGCATGCGGTCGTCGGTGGCGAGTTGCACGCCGCGAAAGCCGAAGCTGTCGAACATGGCGCCGTCGGTAAAGGCATCGCCGATCACGAGTTGGCTGCGCAACGGCACGATCGAGCGCTGCAGGCTGGTCTGGATTGACTGGTAGCGGTTGCCGCTGACCGAATCGTGCGACAGGCTGCCATAGTGCCGGAAGCGCCAGGGCCCCACGTTGAGGCCGGCATTCAGGCCAAGATAGCCTTGCGTCGAGGACATCCCGGCGCTGTCCGTGTGATAGACGCTGGCGTTGTACTGCAGGCGCGCGGCATTGATGCCTTCGTCCCAGTAGCGCGGATCGACGTATCCGCGCGCGCTACGGTTCAGGAAGGACTGCGGAATGGTCAGTTCCAGCCGTTGTTCACCGTTATCGAATCCGGCGCTCGCGCCCGGCACCAGTTCGGGCAAGGTCAGGCAGTCCGCGGGCGTCGTGCGGGCCAGGCGGTCGGCCGCTTCCGGCGCAAGGCGCGTGATGTCCACGCCGGCGCGCTCAAGCAGCGCACGGTCAAAGCAAGGCTGGACATTGCCGGTATCGGCGTGGGTCTGGCGCAATTCGACTTCGACCATGCCCAGCCACGCGCCGTTGACCTGCAAGTCGGCCCGATAGGTCCCGGGCAGCGGCACGTTGCCCTGGTTGAAGCGCGAAATGTCCAGCCTGGTGCCGCCTGGCTGCCGCAGAAATTCGTCATTGAATTCGATTGCCGCTGGCCCCGTCGTGGCGGCACGGCTTGACGCCGCAGCGAACAGCGACAGCGCCACCACGCAGAGCGGGCACAGGCGCGGCGGGAACAGGCGGGTATTTCTACTGACTCGCATCACGATTGCTCAACAACTGTGGCAGCCACCGCCCTGCCAGTGAGCGGCATCTGTCGGACTGGAGAGAACTGAGGGAACCGGCAGGCGGCGCGGCGCGCGGCCTTTTGGGGTGTGATGGCTAATTGGCCGCTGCCAGCTGCGCTTCGCCGTCGTTTGACCCGCCCCAGTCGTTCAGGGTGTGGTAGCGGACCTTGCTGTCCGGGCCGGGGACGTCGCCCCTAAGCGGGAACCGGAGGGTTTCGCCGGGGCCCACCATGGCCCCGCGGTCGTTGACGGCGCGCTTGCCGCCGCCCGCCAGTTCGACGCTGACGACCGAAACGTGGAATGGGGTCGGGTTCTGGCACTCCAGCACGGACTGGCCATCGGCCCCGGCGAGACGCCATACAAGCTTTGCCGGAGCTTCGCCCGCCTCGCCTTTCAGTCCCGCAGGGCGGTAGAAGAACTTGATGCGCGAACGGAATGCCAGCTGGAGCTTGTTCGGGCCGGCCTCGTCGGCGTTCGGCTTGGGCGGGATTTCAAGCACGTTGAGCCAGAAAACCGATTCGCGATCCGTGGGCAGGGGCTCGCCGGTGTAGACGATGCGCAGGCTCTGGCCCTTGCCGGCATCGATGCGCGCGACGGGCGGTGCCAGCACGAATGGAACGCTGATGCTTGCCGGAGGCGCAGAGGGGTCGCCGTTATCCAGCCAGGACTGCACCAGTGCGGGTGTCTTGCTTTCGTTGGTCAGCTTGACGGTGACTTCCCGGTCCCGGGCACTGTAGATGACGCGGGTTCCTGCAATGACAACCGAAGCCTGTGCGGCAGTGGCGGCCGCAAGGCTCATACCAATCAGCACGGCCAGCAGCATCGCGCAACGGGGCCACCTTTTGAAGAGTATGTAACTAGGCATCGCAACTTGGTCGTGTCCGGAACGAGCGC
Source organism: Cupriavidus sp. C3SS-1 (assembly GCF_057073755.1). NCBI lineage: Bacteria > Pseudomonadati > Pseudomonadota > Betaproteobacteria > Burkholderiales > Burkholderiaceae > Cupriavidus > Cupriavidus sp. C3SS-1. Next base: position 1,648,581 of record NZ_CP172699.1, read on the forward strand.
GGCCGCTGGCTGCGTTCGTTCCGGACACGCGGCTTTACTGGTAGGACAGGATGTAGGTCACGCTCGACCCAACGGAGCCGGCCGTCGCGGCGCCACCGGTTGCCACGTACTGGGCCGCGTACGGCAGCAGCGCCGTGCCGTCCGGGTTGATCGGCTGGGCCAGCGAATTCTGTGGGGCCCCGTCGGAAGCGCCAATCGAGATGGGACTGCCATTGGACGGGTTGAGCAGCCCGATCTGCACGTTGGCCGCACCGCCGCTGCCGACGATGTCGGTGTTGACCAGGCGGCCCGTGGCCGGGTCAACATTGGCGCCGGCTTCGAAGAATGCGTGGACGTTGCCGCTGGCCGGATTGCAGTTGCTCAGCGCAATCTGGAATCCGGTCGTGCCGGCGGTGCTGCCGGCGGCGGTCAGGTGGGTCTTCGAGACGTTGGGCAGCGTTACGGTAAAACTGCCTGCATTGCCGGTCGTGATGGTGCAGGTGGTGTCGGTAATCTGACCCTTGAAGGTTATCGTGCCATCCGATGCATGCGCAAACGGCGTGCCGATACACGCACCAGCGATCAGCAGTGCGGTGAAGAGCTTGGTATTCATTCTGGATCTGTCTTTAGGTTGGAAAGTTGCGAAACCGGGGCCAGGTCGGTCTGACGCGGCCCACTGGCTCCTGGTCTCGTGGCCATGCGCCAACATGACGGTGCACGGCCACAGAACGAGTGGAATCGTATTCACGCCGCTCTGCGGCCTGAATAAGGGATCCCTTAATCTGGTGGCGATTTCTAAGTGCCCGGGAAATCCGCATGGTTGCAGCCTGGCAAGCTGTCGCGATTACCCGCCCGGAAGCAGGCCGTGTTCGACGGCGTACTGGTACAACTCGAAGCCGCTGGTCAGCCCGAGCTTCTTCATTGCCATGCTCTTCTGCGCGCTGATGGTCTTGCTGCTGCGATTCGCCTGCCGCGCGATCTCCACCAGCGAAAAACCCGCGGCGCATTTGCGCAGCACCTCGAGTTCGCGCTGCGACAGCCTCGGCCCAGGCTCAACAGCTTCCATCTCGGCTTCCACCATGGGTTGCTGCGACGGCGGAAAGTAGCTACGGCCACTGAACGCCGCGCGGATCGCGGGCACCAGGTGATGCAGCGGATCCGCCTTGCTGAGGATGACCGAAACGCCGGTCTTGCGAATGCTCTGGAGCAGCGCGGGGTTGTCGAACATGGTGATCACCACGATTCGCGTGGCCGGATAGCGCCGTCGCAGGATCTGCAGCATCGGCAGCCCGTCGCCGATCTCGCCGCCCGGCATCGAATAGTCGGTGACGATGACATCGCAGGCCGCGGTTTCCAGCAGGCGGACCAGTTCCGTAGAGTTCCTGGCCATCCCGACCATCTGCATCCCGATTTCCCGGGCCAGTTCCTGGCACATGCCGCCCAGCACGATCGGGTGGTCGTCCGCAATCAACACCTTGATCATGGCCAGGTCTCCTTTGCAAATGGGGGTCTTCCAGCAGTTCCGCGCAATCCCCGGCGGCATGGTCCGGGCTGGAACAGCTTGCTGACTGGATAGTAGGTTTCCTACAGAACGCCCGATATTGGGCAAAGGCTGAATGCCCTATCGGAAATTTCAGACGGGATTGCAGCGCGCGTCCCGTTGCGCCGAAATCCGGGCACAGGGTTGCAGTGAAGCGCTGCTTGAGACGCTTTTTGCGAGCGATGGAGCGGGAACTGCTGAAGGAACAGTGCGTCGATTGTCCGAAAGGTATTCTTTTTGGACCGACTGGGACGCGGGATTTCCCAGTACATTTTTAGTCACTCCGCTTCCCCCCAGGGAGCCGAGTTTTCCCTTGCAGCAAATCGGCGCCCGCTCCTTACGGAGCGGGCATTTTTTTGGCGATCTGGCCGACTGAGGGGATTGCGGAAAGGGGAGACGCGGCATCTTTGGCCGCGTACGGGGAAGAGAGAGCGTCGGCACTGGCGACGCTGATGCCTCTGGAGGGACGGGGCACTACCGGTGGCAGCAGGCGGCCACCGCGCGGTTCAAATCAAGCCAAGAAACTGACCACCCCGTCAACAAACGCCTGCGGCAACTCCCAGTTCGACAAATGGGCCGCATCGAGCGAAAGATACTCCGCTCCCGGCACAGCCTGCGACACCTCGCGACCTTGCGCGGGCGTGGTGGCAGCATCCTGCTCGCCAACAATCACCAGCATCTTTGCCGCGATCCGGGGCAAAGCATCCCGCAGATCCGCATCCCGCACAGCCGCGCAATTGGCCGCATAGCCAGCCGGATCGCACGCGAGCAGCATGTCGCGTACTGGCGCCATGGCCTGTGCGTGCGACGCCCGATAGGACGGCGTGAACCAGCGCTCCAGCACTCCCGGCACGATGGCTGCCATCCCCTCGCGCTGCACGGTGGCAATGCGGTTGTCCCAGACTGACGCCGGCCCGATCAACGCGGCCGTATTGGCCAGCACAAAACGGCCGAAGCGATCGGCGTGATGCCGCGCCAGCCACATGCCGGTCATCCCGCCCATCGACAGGCCGCAGAAATGCGCGCGCCCGACGCCGGCATGCTCCATCACGGCGAGCACGTCGGCACCCAGCTCGGCCATGCCAAACGGCTCGGCCGGCACCGACGAGCGCCCATGACCACGCGTGTCATAGCGCAGTACGCGGAAATGCCTGAGCAGGGCCGGCATCTGCGGGTCCCACATCTGCAGCGTCGTGCCCAGCGAATTGGACATGACCAGCACCGGCGCGCCGGCGGCGCCCTCGATGGTGTAATGGATGGACACCCCGGCGCGGGTGGCCGTACCGGTGCGGGCTTGAAGATCGGAATGGGTCATGTCAGGCAGCCCGCCACGGCGGGCACGGTTTGGGTTCAGTCAGCGCGGATGCCGCGCTGGCGAATCAGCGCACCCCACTTCTCGGTTTCCCTGGCCAGGTGGTCACGCAGCACGGCGGGCGAACTGCCGATCGGCTCCGCGCCGATCAGCGCCAGGCGCTTCTGCACGGCCGGCTTGCGCAGCGCTTCGAGCATTGCGCGGTTCAGCGTGTCGATCACCGGCTGCGGCGTCTTTGCCGGCACGAAGGCCGCGAACCACGGCGACAGCTCGTAGCCGGGCAGTCCCGCCTCGGCGACGGTCGGGACGTTGGGCAATGCGCTGGAGCGCTTGGCCGTGGTGACGGCGATCGGCGTCAGCTTGCCCGAATCGATCTGCGGCTTGGCCGAGGTGATGCTGTCGAACATGTAGTCGACCTGTCCGCCCAGCAGGTCGGTCATGGCCGGACCGCTGCCCTTGTACGGGATGTGCAGCATGTCCACGCCTGCCATCGACGTGAACAGTTCCGCCGCAAGGTGAATCGATGTCCCGTTACCCGCGGAGGCATAGGTGTACTTGCCCGGCGACGCCTTCGCGTGGGCGATGACTTCCTTGACCGTGGTTTCCTGCCGGCGCGCCTTGTTGGCGACCAGCACGTTCGGCACAACGGCCAGCAGCGAGACCGGGGCGAAGTCCTTGACCGGGTCGTACGACAGCTTGCCGTACAGCGCCTGGTTAACGGCCATGCCGTTGGCCACGATGATCAGCGTATAGCCGTCGGCCGGCGACCGCGCCACCAGTTCGGCGCCGATATTGCCACCGGCGCCGGGCCGGTTCTCGACCACGATCGACTGGCCGAGCGTGCGCGACATGTCTTCGCCCAGCGTGCGGGCGATGTTGTCCATGGCGCCGCCCGAGGGGAACGGCACGATCCAGCGGATCGGGTGGTCGGGATAGGCCGCGTGCGCGGCCGGTGCGGCGAACGAAAGGCTTGCCGCCAGGGCAAGCGCGCCTGCGCGGCCGGTGCAGGCCAGCCGCTGGAACAACGTCTTCATGGTCTCCTCTCTTCGAGCCCGCGCGATGCGGGTTGTTCTTGTCCCGGACCGCGTTTCAGCGGATCGACGACGGGTGCTTGGCCAGCGGCGTGACGTGGATCTTCATGTAAGGGAACAGCGGCAACCCCGACAGCAGCGTATGCAGCTCGTCGTGCGAGGCCACGTCGAAGATGCTGTAGTTGGCGTACTCGCCGACCACGCGGTACAGCTGCTGCCATTTGCCTTCGTGCTGCAGTTGCTGGGCATACGCCTTTTCGCGCGCCTTGATGTCATCGGCCTGCGCGGCGGGCATATCGTTCGGCAGGTTTACATCCATCCGGACCAGGTAAAGCATGGCGTTCCTCTTTGTGAGTCAGGTTGTTCAGGCGTGATCGCGCCGGTAGTGCGCGAGCTTGTCTTCATCGAGCGCAAGCCCCAGCCCCGGGCCTTCGGGCAAGTGCAGGCTGAAGTCGCGGTAAGCGGGCCGCTCGACCACGATGTCATCCTTTAGCAGCAGCGGGCCAAACAGCTCCGTGCCCCACGCCAGCTGCGGCAGCGTGCAGAAGCCATGCGCGGCGGCGATGGTGCCCACGCTGCCCTCCAGCATCGTGCCGCCATATAGCGCGATGCCAGCGGCATCGCCCACGGCAGCCGTGCGCAGCATGCCGAAGATGCCGCCCGACTTGGCGATCTTCAGCGCGAACACGTCGGCGCCGCCGATGCGCGCGAGTTCCATCGCATCCTCCGGACCGCACACGGCCTCGTCCGCCATGATCGGCACCACGAAGCGTGCCGCCAGCCGCGCCAGCGCCGTGCGCTGCTCGCGCGGCGTGGGCTGCTCGATCAGGTCGATGCCCGCGGCTTCGAGCATGGCGATGCCGCCGGCGGCATCGGCTTCGTTCCAGGCCTGGTTGATGTCCACGGTCACGCGGGCGCGGTCGCCGAGCGCGCGCTTGATCGCCGACACGTGCGCCACGTCGTCGCGCACGCTGCGCCGGCCGATCTTGAGCTTGAAGGTGTTGTGGCGGCGCTCGGCCAGCAGGCGCTCGGCTTCGTCGATGTCCTTCGCGGTATCGCCGCTGGCCAGCGTCCACAGCACCGGCAGCGTGGCGCGCACCGCGCCGCCCAGCAGCGTGGCCAGCGGCACGCCCAGGCGCTTGCCCTGCGCATCGAGCAGCGCGGTTTCCAGCGCCGACTTGGCGAAGCGGTTGCCGCGCGCGATCTTGTTCAGTCGTGCCATCGCGGCGTGGACGTTGGTGGCGTCCTCGCCGGCCAGCGCGGGCGCCAGGTAGGTGTCGATGGCCAGCTTGATGCCTTCGGGGCTCTCGTCGCCATACGACAGGCCGCCGATGGTGGTGGCCTCGCCGATGCCCTCGATGCCGTCGCTGCAGCGCAGCCGCACGATCACCAGCGTCTGCTGCTGCATGGTGGCCATGGCCAGTTGATGGGCCCGGATGGTGGGCAGGTCGACCAGGATGGCTTCGACCGAGGTAATCGTGGTTGTCATACCTATATGCGGCTAAGGAGAGATGTCGATGAAGTATGCAGCTTGACGCAGGCGGCGTCCAAGACCGATGATGTATCAATCAATACCCTATAGGTATGCCAATGGAACTCCGGCACCTGCGTTACTTTCAGGTCGTGGCCCAGGAACTCAATGTCACGCGCGCCGCCGAGCGCCTGCATATGGCGCAGCCGCCGCTTTCGCGCCAGATCCGTCAGCTGGAAGACGAGGTCGGCGTAGCGCTGTTCGACCGTGTCGGACGCGGGCTGCGGCTGACCGAAGCGGGCCGGTTCCTGCTGGAGCAGACCACGCAGCTGACCCAGCGGCTGGAAGAAACGATCGAGAGCACGCGCCGCATCGGCACGCAGGACAAGCGCTGGTTCGGCATCGGCTTTGTGCCGTCGGTCTTGTATGGGGTGCTGCCGGAGTTGATCCGCGAACTGCGCGGATCGCCGCAGCAGGTGGAAGTCGGGCTGGCCGAGATGATTACCGTCGAACAGGTCGAGGCATTGAAGTCCGGCCGCATCGACCTGGGCTTTGGCCGCCTTGTCATCAATGACCCGGCGATCCGACAGGAAGTGGTAATGGCCGAGCCGCTGGTGGCGGCGGTGCCGGCCGGCCAGCCGGCGCCGGCCCAGGCCACGCTGACGGCGCAAGGCCTGGCCACGCGCCCGTTCATCCTGTACCCGGCTAGACCGCGGCCGAGCTATGCCGATCACCTGCTATCGCTGTTCCGCGCGCAAGGGCTGCAGCTGCGTGTGGCGCAGGAAGCCAACGAACTGCAGACCGCGCTAGGGCTGGTGGCGGCTGGTGTCGGCATCACGCTGGTGCCGTCATCGATCCAGCGCCTGCATCGCGACGATGTCCGCTATTGCCCGATCGATGCGCCAGGGTTCGTGTCCCCGGTCATCATGAGCTATCGCGTTGGCGACAGCTCGCCGTTCCTGGCCCAGGCGGTAGCCTGGGTCATGCGGCAAGGGCAATAAGGCACCGCAGCTGCAGCGCTGGGCAATGCATCAGCCCTGAGCGCGGCGCTGCCGAACCAGCCTGCTGGCCACGCTGACCACCGCCTGCACCGACGCTTCGACGATGTTGTGGCTCATGCCGACGCCAAAGCCGGCACCGGGCACGCCGTCCAGCGCGGCTTCGACAATCGCCATTGCCTGCGCATCCGCGCCGGCGCCGGTGGCCCGCTCTTCGTAGGCATCGATGCGCAGGCGCAGGTCCAGCGCATGCACCGCGGCCGCGATCGGGCCATTGCCCTTGCCGTGCAGCGTCTTGCGCACGCCGTCGACCGTCACGTCCAGCGCAATGCCCTCCCCGCTCTCGTCGAGCTTGTAGGCGTGATAAACGATGCCGGGGTTCGATGCGTCGGACGAGAGGTAGGTCTGACGGAACAGCTTCCAGAGTTCCGCACCGCTGATCTCGGTCTCGCTCGCATCGGTGGCCCGTTGCACGACTGCGCTGAATTCCACTTGCATGCGCCGCGGCATGACAACGCCGTGCTCGCGTTCGAGCATGAAGGCAATGCCGCCCTTGCCTGACTGGCTGTTGACGCGGATTACGCTGTCATAGGTGCGGCCGAGGTCGGCCGGATCGATCGGCAGATAAGGGACTTCCCACACTCCGTCCGCGTCCTGCGCGGCAAAGCCCTTCTTGATGGCGTCCTGGTGCGAACCAGAGAATGCGGTAAAGACGAGATCGCCCGCATACGGATGACGCGGATGCACGGCGATCGACGTGCATTCCTCGGCAATGCGCGCCACGGCGTTGATATCGGAGAAATCGAGCCCGGGATGTACGCCTTGCGTGTACAGGTTCAGGGCGAGCGTGACGATGTCCACGTTGCCGCAGCGCTCGCCGTTGCCGAACAGGCAGCCTTCCACGCGGTCGGCGCCCGCCATCATGGCGAACTCGGCCGCGGCGACGCCGGTGCCGCGATCATTATGCGGATGTACCGACAGCACGATATGCTCGCGCGGCACCAGACGCCGGTGCATCCACTCGATCTGGTCGGCGAAGACATTGGCCGTGGCGTTCTCGACGGTGGTCGGCAGGTTGATGATCACGCGCCGGTCCGCGCTGGTGCCCCATGCCTCGATGGCGGTGTGGCATGCCTCCAGCGAAACTTCGAGTTCGGCCGCGCTGAAGGTCTCGGGCGAATACTGCAGCGTCCACTTCGTTTCGGGATGCTGGTCGGTCAACTGCTTAAGGTAGCCGATGTGATGACGCACGAGCCCCATCACTGCCGGCACGCTCATGTCGAACACGATGCGGCGCCAGGTCGGGGCAATGGCGTTGTACACGTGCACGATCGCCTTGGGCGCCCCCTTCAGCGCCTCCACCGTGCGCTCGATCAGCTCTTCGCGCGACTGGGTGATGACCATGATGGTCACGTCGTCGGGGATAAGGTCTTCGTCGATGAGCCGGCGGATAAAGTCGAAATCGGTTTGCGACGCGGAAGGAAAGCCGACTTCGATTTCCTTGAATCCGATCCGCACGAGTTCCTGGAACAGGCGCATCTTGCGCTCGCCGTTCATCGGCTCGAACAGCGCCTGGTTGCCGTCGCGCAGATCGGTCGAAAGCCACACGGGCGCGGTGGTAATCGTGCGGTTCGGCCAGGTGCGGTCGGCGAGGTCGACAGGCGGGAACGGTTGGTACTTGGCGGAGGGCTGGGCAATCATCATGGTCCACGAATCCGGGTGCCGGACGGTCCATTGCGGGCCGTGCCGGGGTCAATCAGGCAAAAGACGATGTGACTTCCCCTGCAGCCCTTCGCATGGCGAAGGCTGTTTCGTGGGCCGGGATCAGGGGGAAATCAGGTGGCGCGCAGCGAATCGGTCGATTCAGGCGCCAGAGGACTCAAGCAAGCGGACCCCGGCCGAGCACTAGGGCTAGGCGGCGCAGGGATAGGGAGGAGAGGCGCTTGCGAGACATGCAGGGGATTCTAGCAGAGGCTTTGCGAAAACGTGAACGAGAATTTTGTGGCGAAAGGAATGCCAGCCACCATCGCCTTGCGGTCGAAACGACGTCATCCGACCGAGGTCATCGATGTCACAGCGGCCGGCATTCCATGGCGCTAGTGACTCCCGGGAGCGGCCTGGACAATGCCAGAGCGTAGCGCAAACCTGCGTCCGGCCTCACTCGCCCCAGACCCGCAATTCACGCACGTCGGAACGCTCCGCATGGGTGCCGGACGCCCGGCCTTCCCGGCTCAGCACTTCCAGCAACCAATCCAGGTCCGCTTGCGGCGCGTAGCCCAGCCGGAAGTGCTTCCGCATCAGCGGCACCAGCCTCAGGTCGGCGGCCGCGCCCGCGGAATCCAGCGCGACGAAAACCATCAGCGCGAGATCGGGGCGATAGGCTTCGTGGCCGCCGATCCCCTCATAGTCGTTGATGAAATCGCCGCAGCCATAGAGGATTGGCCTGCCCGCATGCAGTTCAATGGCAATCGGGTGGTGCGACGAATGGCCGTGCACGACGTCCACGCCGGCCTGGTCGATCAGCGCCCGCGCGAACTGGCGCCGCTCGGGCTCCACTTCGTACCCCCAGTTCGGCCCCCAGTGGATCGATACCACGACCACGTCGCCACCACGGCGCTGCGCGCTGATCCGGTCGCGAATGCGCCGGAGGCTCGCGGCGGAGCAGTCGTGCAGCAGGGCAACACCGGGGCGGCTGCTGGTGGCTTCCCAGCTGGACAGCGTCCCCGCGCTGGCCATCGCCAGCGCGAACACCAGGACACGGCTGCCATCCGGACCGGCGAGCGCGGCAGGTAGCGCCGCCTCCCGCTCGTTGCGCCCTGCACCGGCCACGGCGATCCCCGCCGCCTGCAGCGTTGCCACGGTTTCCTCCATACCAGCGCGCCCCCAGTCCAGCACGTGGTTATTGGCCAGCACCGCGCAATCCACGCCGGCGGCGCCAAGGCAGCTGACGTTCGCTGGATGCATCCGGTAGTGGATCCCCTTGCCGGGCCAGGCGTCGTCACAGGTAGTAATGGCGGTTTCCAGATTGACAATGCGCACGTCCGGGTGGCGACGCTCCAGCTCGGACAGTGCGTCTCCCCAGATATAGGCCGGCGATACCGGCCGCGCGATCGTGCCGTTCCTGCGCTCGGCAAGCTCGACGTACTCGACGGCGGAACGGACAAACGATTCGTGCAGCCGTGGATTGCCCGGTATCGGCAGGATCTGGTCGATGCCGCGTCCGGTCATCACATCGCCGCACAGGAACAAACGGATTGCACTCATCTGCCACTCCCTGCGCGAAACCCTGGCGCCAGGCAGCTCATCTGGACGAAGCATCTTCGCGCTCACTCGCCCATCTACGCGGCCAGTTGCCTGTCCGCATGGTAACGCCGCCAGCCCAGCGTCTTCGAGCGTTGGGTCAATCCAGCCCCGACAGCGCGATGCGCGCCGCGCTGGCAATCGTCTCGTTGCTCCACTTCGCATCGGGTGAGGCTTGCGTGAAGTAGATCGCGATGACTATGGGTGCGCCAGCGGGCGGCCACAGCACGGCGATATCGTTGGTGGTGCCATAGTCGCCGCTGCCGGTCTTGTCGCCGATCTGCCAGCCCGCCGGCATGGCCGCCTGGATGCGCGCTGCGCCGGTGGTGTTGCCGCGCAGCCAAGCCTGAAGCTGGCTGCGCTGTGCGGCCGGCAAGGCGTTGTCCAATGCCAGCGCCTGCAGGCTGGCGGCCATGTCCGCAGGCGTCGAGGTATCGCGCGGATCGCCAGGAATGGCGGTGTTCAGCTCGGTTTCCCAGCGGTCGAGCCGGAAAGACTGGTTCCCGATGGAACGGGCAAACGCCGTGACACCCGCGGGTCCGCCGATGCGGCGCATCAGCAGGTTCGCCGCGCCGTTGTCGCTGTACTGGATCGCGGCGGCGCACAGTTGCGCCACTGTCATGCCCTCCGCGACATGCTTCTCCGTGATCGGGGAATAGGCCACGAGATCCTGGCGTGTATAGCGGACATGCTGTTCCAGCTGGCCTGGCGTGGCGGCGCTGCGTTGCAGGATGGCGCCGGCCAGGATCGCCTTGAACGTACTGCAGACGGGGAACCGCTCCTCGGCACGGTACCGTACCTGCCGGCCGCTGCCGGTGTGGCGCGCGAGCACGCCAAGGCGGCCTCCGGCGCGGCGTTCCAGCGCGGCCAGCTCTGCGCTTGCGTCAGGCGCGGGAGCGCGCGCAGGGCCAGCGCATGCGGATGCAAACGGGGCCGCGGCGGCGGCCAGGAGCAAGGTACGACGCGATTTCGATGGAACCATGGACAGCAACGGTGGAAGTCAGCCGGCCATTCTAACCGCCCGCCTGCCCGCTGGTTTGCGCGGCATCGGCCGGGGTGTCCGCTTCGGATTGCTCGTTTCCCATGGCTGCCCAAGGGCCTCCGCGCGTGCGCGGATCGACCGGAAGTTGCCGCTGGATGGCAGCCTTGGCCAGCATGTGCGCGCTGATCGGCGCCGTCAGGAACAGGAAGGCCGTTACCAGCAGTTCATGCAAACTGGTGCTGTCCCCCTGGCAACTGAAGTACACCACCGAGGCCACCACCACGCCGCCCACGCCCAGCGTGGTCGATTTGGTAGGTCCGTGCAATCGCATGAAGACGTCGGGCAAGCGGAACAGGCCGATGGCGCCGACCAGCGTGAAGAGGCTGCCCACCAGCAACAGCACGCAGACCGCGAGTTCGGCGATGGTGCCCAGCGCAGCATCGAGGTTCGGCTGCATGGCTAGTACTCGATGATGTCGCCGCGCTGCAGGGTCTTGGTCAGCGCGACCGTGCCGACAAAGCCCGTCACGGCAATCAGCAGCGCCGCTTCGAAGAACATCGACGAGCGCAGGCCGATGCCGAGCACCACGATCACCGCGATGGCGTTGATATTGAGCGTATCCAGCGCCACGATGCGGTCCACCAGCGCGGGCCCGCGCACCAGCCGCGCGAAGGTCAGCAGGAAAGCGAGGCCCAGGATCGCCAGGCAAACGGGAATCACGATGGCAAGCACAGGAAGATCTCCTTCAGTGGCGTTTCATAGCGGGACTTGATGCGCGCGACGAGCGCCGCTTCATCGTCCAGGTCCAGCACGTGTACCAGCAGGCTGCGGCGGTCGTCGCTGAGTTCCGCGCACAGCGTGCCCGGGCTCAGCGAGACGATGCTGATGAGCGCGGTGGTGGCAAGTTCGTGTTCGGTATCGAGCGGCACCACGATAAAGGCGGGCCGCAGCCGCGCGGCGCGCCCCAGCACCAGCATGGCGACGTCGATATTGGCCACCACGATGTCGATCAGCACATGGAAGCCCAGCCGCAGCATCAGGCCCGGCCGCGACAGCCGGAACGGGCTGAGCACCAGCCAAAGGTCGGCCAGCCGCCCCAGCCCCCAGCCCAGCACAGCGCCCAGCAGCCAGTGTGCGGGCGCCAGGCTGTTGGACAGCAGCAGCCACATGAACAGCAGGATCAGGCTCAGCCATGGATGCGGGAACTGGCGTGCGAGCATGGCTTTACCTCTGCGCCGGCGGCGGCACGCCGGCCGGCAGCACGGCACGGACGTAGGCCGTGCGGTCCTGCAACTGCGCAGCCGCCTGGGAAACATAGGCACTGACCGGCGCCGCAAACGCGGTCAGCATGACGTTGCTGGCGAGCAGGAACGCGCTGCAGGCGAGCTTGCGCCCTTCAGGGCGCGACCGTACGCGCGGTGGCACCGGCGCCCCCGCTTCCTGCACCGCGTTGGCGCTGTCATGCGGCAGGCGCCACAGCAGGCGCGTGCCCGTGCGCGACGCCGCCACCAGCAGCGCCAGTCCGGACACCAGGATGGCGGACCAGTAGACCATCGCGTTGTCCGGCGGCACGGCGCGCAGGATCATGACCTTGCCGATGAATCCCGACAACGGCGGCAGCCCCACTGCCACGACCGCCCCGGTCAGGTAGAGCAAACCGGCGAGCCTTGTGCCGGCTACCACCGTGCCCTGCCCCTTCGCGTCGGCGGGCTCCAGCGCATCCGCCAGCAGGAACAATCCGCCCGTGCACAGCGTGGTGCTCAGCAGGTAGTACAACGCGGCGGCCCAGGCGGCCGGGGTCTGCATGCCGACGGCAATGCCCAGCAGACCGACCGATGCCAGCACGAGGTAGCTGGTGAGCGACCGCAGGCTGGTGGCAGCCAGGGCGCCGATGGCGCCCGCTACCAGCGTGGCCAGCGCCAGCACCGGCAGCCACGCCTGCATGAATGCCGCGAGCAACCCCTGCGCGGCGCCGAACACCAATGCGTCGCAGCGCAGCATGGCATACAGGCCGACCTTGGTCATGACCGCGAACAGCGCGGCCACGGGGCCCGCCGTGCCCGCATAGGCGCGCGGCAGCCAGAAGTACAGCGGAAAGATCGCGGCCTTCAGGCCGAAGACCAGCATCAGCATGACGCCCGCCGCCGCGGCCAACGGCGCGTCGGCGTCGGGCAGGCCCTGCAGGCGAAGGCCCATGTGCGCGAGATTGAGCGTCCCAGTCAGCCCATAGAGCATGCCGATGGCCACCAGGAAAAACGACGAGGCTACGAGGTTGAGCAGCACGTAGTGCAGCCCCGCGCCGATCCGCTCGCGTCCCGCGCCGTGGATCAGCAGCGCATACGATGCCATCAGCAGGATCTCGAAGAACACGAAGAGATTGAACAGGTCGCCGGCCAGGAAGGCACCGTTCAGGCCCATCAGCTGGAACTGGAACAAGGCATGGAAATGGCGCCCCGCGCGCACCAGCTCCGGTCCGGCCGCGGCCAGTGCCGCGGGCGCCAGTAACGCGGTCAGTGCGAGCATCAGCGCGCCAAGGCGATCGCCCTGCAGCACGATGCCGAACGGCGCCTCCCAGTTGCCGAGCTGGTAGACGTCAATGCCGCCGCCCGCCGCACGCGCGACCAGCAGCGCCGCCACCGGCACCAGCAGCAGCGTGGCCGTCATGCACACCACGCGCTGCGCGCGCAACCGGTGCATCGGCATGGCGGTCAGCAGTCCACCGGCGAACATCGGCAGCAGGATGGGGAGCAGCAGCACGTGGTTCACGAGTGAGGCTCCGTGGCTTGCGCGCCCTCCGCGGTGTCGCGGCCGGGCTGGCTCGCCGCATCGACATGATCGCTGCCCGTCAGGCCGAGCGAGCGCAGCGACAGCACCACGGCAAACGCCGTCATGCCGAACGCGATGACGATGGCCGTCAGCACCAGCGCTTGCGGCAGCGGATCGGCGTAGAGCGCGCCGTCCGCAATGACGGGCGGCTTGCCGATCAAGAGCCGGCCCATGCCCAGCAGGAACAGGCTGATCGCATACGACAGCAGCGTCAGCCCGAGCACCACGGTAAAGGTGCGCGCCCTGAGCAGCAGGTAGATGCCGCACGCTGCGAGCACGCCAATGGCGCCGGCATAAAGCGCGGACATCAGGCAACCTCCTTGCCGCGCTGTGGGCGGCCAAGCGCCGCCGGCGTGTTGCGCACGCCGAGATGCGAGACGATCAGCAAGGTGGTGCCGGTCACCGTGGCATAGACGCCAAGGTCGAACACCATGGCGGACGCGAGTTCGATTTCGCCGAGTCCGGGCACGTGAAAATGGCCGAAGGCCGTGGTCAGGAACGGAAAGCCGAAGGCAAGACTGCACAGCCCTGTCAGCCCCGCCACCAGGATTCCGCCACCGGCCAGCGCGCGGTAGTCGGGGGCGATGCGCGCCTCGGTCCAGCGCACGCCGTTGGCGACATACTGCAGCAGCAACGCGACCGAGGTGATCAGCGCGGCAATGAAGCCACCGCCAGGCAGGTTATGCCCGCGCAGCAGCAGGAACACGGAGACCAGCAGCGTCAGCGGCAGCATCAGCCGCGCAAGCATGGCCAGCAGCAGCGGATGCCGCTGCGCGGACCAGGCCTTGCCGTCCGGCCCGGCATCGGGCATCGGCAGGCGCATGCCGCGCAGCAGCGCCTGCACGGCCAGCCCCGCGACCAGCAGCACGCAGACTTCGCCCAGGGTGTCGAAGCCGCGGAAATCGACCAGCAGCACGTTGACCACGTTGTGGCCGCCGCCACCGGGCACCGCGTTGTCCACGTAGAAGCCGGACACCGGATCATAGGTCCGCGTCATCACCGCATACGCGCAGGCGGCCAGCAGGCCACCGCCGCCGAGCGCCACCACCAGGTCGCGCAACTGCCGTCCGGACGCCTGCGGCGTCACCGGCTCCGGCGGCAGGTAGAACAGCGCCAGCACCAGCAGCAGCACGGTGACCACCTCGACCGAGATCTGCGTGAGCGCCAGGTCGGGCGCGGAAAAACGCGTGAAGATCAGCGACACCAGCAGGCCGCAGGTGCTCAGGAACACCAGTGCTACAACACGCTGCCGCCGCGCGCCCACCACGGCTACCGCGCACAGCGCCAGCAAGACCAGGCAGGCCGCGCCCATCGGATCGATCGCGCCATCCGGGACGGGACCGGCCAGCGCGTCGAGATCCCCCAGGAACGCAGCCGGCACGGCCAGCAGCGCAGCCAGCATCCAGGCCATGTAGCGCTGCAGCGAACCGTTCTCCATGCGGCGCGTCAGCGTGCGGGCCAGTCGCTCCAGCGTGGCGATGGCGGCTTCGAACGAACGGCGCGCGCTGAGCGGCTCGATGACACGCTGCCAGCGCCGCAGCGCATCGCGCCGCAGGAAGAACAGCGCCGCCCCGCCCGCCATGGAGAGCAGGCTCATGACCAGCGGCAGGTTGAAGCCGTGCCACAGGTGCAGGCTGTAATCGGGCAGCGGCGCGCGCAGCGTGGCAAGTGCCGTGGCCGCGAGCAGGTTGCCCACCGTATAGGCCGGCGCCAGGCCGACCACCAGGCAGATCACGACCAGCAACTCCACCGGCAACTTCATGAAACGCGGCGGTTCATGCGGCGGATAGTTGGGCACGTCGGGCTTGTCGCCGCCAAGGAACACGCCGTAGCTGAAGCGCAGCGAATACGCCATGGTCATGGCGCCGGCCACGGTCGCCGCCGCGGGGATCACCCAGTTGAAATCGCCGAGCAAGCCCTGCGCCAGCGTTTCGCCGAAGAACATCTCCTTGCTCAGGAAGCCGTTGAACAGCGGCACGCCGGCCATCGACAGCGACGCCACGCTGGCCAGTACCGCCGTGTGCGGCATGTAGCGCGCCAGGCCGCGCAGGCGGTCCAGGTCGCGCGTGCCGGTTTCGTGGTCGATGATGCCGGCGGCCATGAACAGCGACGCCTTGAACACGGCGTGGTTGATGATGTGGAACAGCGCGGCCACCGTGCTCAACTGCGTGTCGAGCCCGAACAGCAGCGTGATCAGCCCGAGGTGGCTGATGGTCGAATAGGCCAGCAGCCCCTTCAGGTCGCGCTGCAGCAACGCCAGCGCCGCGCCCATGATCAGCGTGACCAGGCCGGTCATGCTGACCAGGTAGAACCACGCATTGGTGCCATCGAGCACCGGATACAGCCGCGCCAGCAGGAACACGCCCGCCTTCACCATGGTGGCCGAATGCAGGTACGCCGATACCGGCGTGGGCGCGGCCATGGCATGCGGCAGCCAGAAGCTGAACGGAAACTGCGCGGACTTGGTGAACACGGCCAGCAGCACCAGCACCAGCATCGGCAGGTACAGCGGATGGTGCTGCACGCTGCCTGCCTGGGCCAGCACGTCGGACAGCTCCAGGCTGCCGCAGATACGCCCGAGCAGCAGCACGCCGGCCAGCAGCGCCAGCCCGCCCCCGCCGGTAACGGTGAGCGCCATGCGCGCGCCCTGGCGCGCGTCCTCGCGCCACGACCAGAAGCCGATCAGCAGGAACGACAGGATGCTGGTCAGTTCCCAGCAGATCACCAGCAGCAGCAGGTTGCCGGCCAGCACCACGCCGAGCATGGCGGCCATGAACATCAGCAGCAGGCAAAAAAAACGCACCGACGAGGCATTGCGCGGCAGGTAGTAGCGCGCGTACAGGACCACGAGCAGCCCCACGCCGATGACGAGCAGCGCGAACAGGAAGGACAACCCGTCGAGCCGCAGGCTGAGGTTCAGGCCGAGGTCCGGCAACCAGTTCACGCGCCACGCCAGCGCGTGCCCGGGCTGCTCGAACACGGCTTCGCGGGCGCGCAGCAGCAGGATCAGCGCCGCCAGCGGAAAACCGATGATGATCGGCGCCACCAGCCGCACGGCATGCTTGCCGGCCAGCCATGTCAGCACGGCGGCAACCAGCGGCAGCGCGATCAGCAGGACCAGCACCATCGGCATCCTCCGTCAGTTCGCGGCCTGGCGGGCGCCGGTGCCATGGCGACTGTGCCGGCCTGTCGCGATTGCCGGCCCGGTTGCGGTCATGGCGAGGACTCCGGCACCGGCTTCACCGGTCATCCCGATCGGGTCATGAATCGCGTCACAAACGACCCGTCCCGCCACAAGGCGTGAGCAATACTGCCCTCGGGATCATTGAATTGTGCCCGCCCGGCTGGCCGAACGGCCCATCTCCGCACGGCACACGAAAAAATTCACTGCCCCGCAAAAAGATTCTGAATGCGCAACGCTGGCGCACGAACCCGGCTTCGAGGTCGTGGCCGACGGCGTCGAACATGAGGAGCATGGCCGCTACCCGAGGGCGCACGTCCTCTGCCCCATCCTCGGGACATTGTTAATGCAGATATAAAAACATTGACTTCATGACACGTCGCGCGACGGCCACAATGCGCGTAGCTGGAAAACTAAATTTAGTACATTCCAGAAGTCCAGATTCGCCATGCCCCGCCCCCGCTCAGCCAGACACCGAGGACAGAACATGCCTGACGTGCCAGCCCGGCCCACGCGCCGCCTCCTTTCGCTCCGCCTGCTCGCGGCGGCATTGGCCACCTGCCTGGGCGCCGCCTGGGTGCCCGCCCGGGCCACCGAAGGCGCGCTGGGGCGGCCGGTCACGGGTACCAGCGTGCTGTCCAATGCCGGCATTGTCGCGCCCGAGCCCGTTACCGTGGTCAACCTTGGCGAGATCTACCTGAACGGGTCGGTCGGTGGTGGACGGCAGGTGCCGGTCATCGGCCAGACCTCGGCCGGCATCGACGCGGAGATCGCGTTCACGCTGGCCACCATCATGAAGGTCTGGGACACCGGTCCGGGCGCGTGGAACTTCGCCTCCAGCTTCACCCTGCCCTATGTCTGGACACAGGTCGGTGCGACGTTCAATGCCGGCCGCCTGCAGGGACGCACGGAAGACCGGTCATCGAACCTGTTCGATATCACGTTCACGCCGCTGATCGCGGGCTACCACTTCTCCCAGACGGCGCACATGGCGCTCAGCCTGAACATCTGGGCACCGACCGGGCAATATGACAAGAACGCGCTGGCCAACCCGAGCCTGAACAACTGGACCTTCATTCCGCAGGTGGCCTTCACCAGGCTGCTGCCCGAGCACGGCCTGGAATTCGACGCGGTGGCCGGCCTCCAGTTCTACACGCGCAACAATGCCACCGACTACCAGAACGCCCCGCTGTTCACGCTCGATGCCATGGTGCTCAAGCGCTTTGCCAATGGCTTCGGCGCTGGCCTGGTGGCGGGCACCACGCAGCAGCTCGGCAGCGACAGCGGCCCGACCGCCGACCGGCTCAACGGCTTCCGCGGATACGACTGGGCGCTCGGCCCGATCGTGACGTACGACACCAAGGTGGGCGCCAAAAGCAAGCTGTCGCTCGGCCTGCGCTGGGTCCCGACCGTGGCGAGCAAGAACCGCATCGACAGCACCAGGACATTCATGGGGACCGCGACGCTGGTCTTCTAATACAGGCGCAAGGCGGCCCCGGCAGGCCGCTCCTGTGTATCCTTGATGCCTGGCGGGCCGGCGCGGGGCATCCGCGCCGGCCCGCCTGTCATTAGGAACACAGGAGACCCATCACGATGAGCGACGCGCTTTGCTTTCTGTCCGCCGTCGAACTGCAGGGCCGGATCCGGCGCAAGGAGGTATCGCCGGTGGAAGTGGTCCGGGCCGTGCTGGAACGCGCCGCGCGCCTCCAGCCCGAGCTGAACTGCCTGATCACCGTATGCGCAGACGAGGCGCTGGCGGCGGCCCGCGAGGCCGAGCACGCGGTGATGGCCGGCCAGCCCATGGGACCGCTGCACGGCATTCCCTTCACCGTCAAGGACATCGTCAATACGCGCGGCGTGCGCACCACCTTCGGCGCCGTGCCCATGCGCGACAACGTGCCGACCGAGGATGCGGTGGCGGTCAGCCGCTTGCGTGAGCAGGGGGCCATCCTGGTGGCCAAGACCACCTCGCCCGAATTCGGCTCCAAGTGCCTGACCGATTCCCCGCTGTTCGGGCGCACCCGCAATGCGTGGAGCGCGGAACGGACCAGCGGCGGCTCCAGCGGCGGCGCCGCGGTGGCCGTGGCCGCCGGCATCGCCCCGTTGGCCGTGGCGACCGACGGCGGCGGTTCCACGCGCATTCCGGCGGCCTGCAATGGCGTGGTGGGCATCAAGCAGAGCCAGGGCGTGATCCCGCACAGCCAGGCACAGGACCTGTTCGGCAACCAGACCTATGTCACCCCGACCACGCGCACGGTCGCGGACACCGGCCTGATGATGCAGGCCATGGCTGGCGAGCATCCGTGCGATCCGTGGTCGATCGGCATCCCCACGCCGGATTATGTCGACGCCGCGCAGCCTCGCGGCGACCTGCGCGGCCGGCGCGTCCTGTATTGCGCGGCGCCGCCGGGACGGCTGGTATCCGCCGATGTCGCCAGCGCGTTCGAGGCGAGCCTGCAGAAGCTGGCAGAGCTGGGCGCGGAGCTGGAGCCCTTCTCTGGCGAGGGCTTCGACGTGGAGCCGATCTGGCGCGCGATCAATCACACCGTCTGGCGCACGCGCTTCGTCGATATCGTCGCCCGGCATGGCAGCGACCTCAGCCCCACCTTCGTGCGGCAGGTCGAATCGGCCGCGCACTTCAGCGGCGTGGAATACCAGCAGGCCATGTTCGAGCGCTCCAGGCTGTTCCAGCGCGTGCAGGCGCTGCTGCAGCGCGGCGACCTGCTCGCCATGCCCACGCTGACGCGCACGGCGCTGCCGATTGGGCAGGACCTGTTCGGCACCATCGACATCGATGGCACGGCTTATGAAGACGTCCGCGCCCACTGGTTCCCGTGGACCATGCCCTTCAACATGACGGGCCACCCCGCCATCAGCCTGCCCTGCGGGTTCGGCCGCGACGGGTTGCCGATCGGCTTCCAGCTCGTGGGCCGGTTTCGCGGCGATGCGGAACTGCTGCGCGTGGCTGCCCTGTTCGAAGCCGCGCACGGCCTGACCGGCCGGTGGCCGGCGCTGCCATGACTGTCCGCCTTTCCGCCGTGCCTCCTGCTCTCAACGCTTCGCCAGCCAGCCCCACTGCCATGTATCAAGCCTCACGCCGCAAGTTCTCGCTCTCCGTTCTGGCGATATCCGCCGTCGCCATGGCCGTTCCCGCCGCTACCGCATTCGCCGCGGACAATGCCGAGCCCATGCACATCATCGTCGGCTACGCGCCGGGCGGTGCAGCCGACAGCCTGGCGCGCATCTATGCCGAGCAGTTGCGCCAGGATGGCCACGGCACGGTCATCGTGGAAAACCGCCCCGGCGCCTCCGCGCGGCTGGCGCTGGACTACGTCAAGCGCTCGAAGCCCGATGGCAAGACCGTGTTCATCGGCCCGTCGCCGCTCTTCACCATTTTCCCGCTGACCTACAAGAAGCTGTCGTATGACGCCGACAAGGACCTGGTCCCGGCCGCCGTGCTGACCGACGTGCCAACGGTCGTCGCCGCGGGCGTGCAGCAGCCCTACAAGAACATGAAGGAATACTTGGACTGGGCGCGCCGCAATCCGGACAAGGCCAGCCTGGGCCTGGCCACGATCGGCAGCGCGGGCCATCTCGGTACGATCGCGCTGGGCAAGGCGGCAGGCGTGGCCATTACGCCGGCCGCCTATCGCGGCGCATCGCCGATGCTCGTCGACGTGATCAGCGGCAATGTGTCGATCGGCTGGGATGCGGTGGCCAGCATGATGCCGCTCTACAAGGGCGGCAAGCTGCAGTTCCTGGGCGTGAGCGGCACGCGGCGCGCCAAGGCGCTGCCCGACGTGCCCACCATGAAGGAACAGGGCTTCAGCCAGTATGACTACGCGACCAGCTGGTACGGCGTGTTCGTGCCCGCCGGCACGCAGCCCGATGTACTGGCCAAAGTGGAGAAGATGTTCCTGGCCGCGTCGGCGAACCCGTCCACGGCAGCCAAGCTGGAAGCGCTGGGGCTCGAGGTGGTGGCCAGGCCGGGGCAGGAAGCGCGGCATCGCATTCAGGTCGAACGCGCCGCGTGGCGGCCGATCGTGGAGGCGACTGGCTTCGTGGCGGAGGACTGATGAAGGAGTGCAAGGCGCCGGATCGCGTCGCCGTGAGCGACGGGGTTTCTCCCCTCTCCCGCAAGCGGGAGAGGGAGCACCGCTAATCCGCCTTCACCCCCAGCGTCTTCGCCAGCGGAATCCACCGCGCACGCTCATCGCGCACGAACTGGCCAAACGCCTCCGCCGAACCCGGCATCGGCTGCGCGCCGATCGCGTGCAGCTTGTCCTGCAGGTCCTGCTGCTTCAGCGCGTCGTTGATGGCACGGTTCAGCCCCGCCACCACCGTATCAGGCGTGCGCGACGGCGCCACGACGCCGAACCATGCGCTGGCCTCCAGCCCAGGATAGCCCAGCTCCTGCATGGTGGGCACGTCCGGCAGCAGCGGAAAGCGGCTGCGGTCCAGGATCGCCAGCGCATGCAGCTTGCCGCTCCTGGCCTGCTGCATCGACGAAGGCAAGGCGTCGAACATGATGTCGATGTTCTTGCCCATCAGGCTGATGATGGCCGGCGCGCTGCCCGCGAACGGCACGTGCGTGACCTTGAAGCCAAGCTGCGATGCCGCGTATTCGCCGGCCAGGTGCGTGATATTGCCGCTGCTGGCCGAACCCATGGTGAGCTTGCCGGGCGACTGCTTGCCCAGCGCCACCAGCTCCTTCACGGACTTCACCTGCAGGTCCTGCCGCGTGACCAGCAGCAGCGGCGACTTGCCCATGCCCGCCACCGGCTTGAAGTCCTTGACCGGGTCGTACGGCAGCGTGGTGTAGAGCGCGCTGTTGATGACCAGCGGCGCATTGGAGCCCACCAGGAAGGTCTTGCCGTCGGGCTCGGCCCGAGCCACGGTCTCGGCGGCGATGATGCCGCCCGCCCCACCCTTGTTGTCGATCACGATGGGCGTGCCTAGCGTGAAGCTGGCCTGCTGTGCCACCAGCCGCGTGATCTGGTCCGCCGCGCCGCCGGGCGGATAAGGCACGACAAAGCGAATCGGCTGCGCGCGTGTCTGCGAACCTGCGGGCGTAGCCATGACGCTGAGAACGGCTGCCGCAACGGCAGCTGCGAGGCGCAACGGGAATCTGGTCTTCACTGCTGTCTCCTCCTGGTTGGTATCTGGTTTGCAGCGACCATCGGCTGGTCCTACAACACGCCGTCCTTGCGCAACGCTGCGATGCGCGCAGCGTCGTAGCCCAGTCCCTCAAGGACCTCGTCGGTGTGCTCGCCCAGCGTGGGTGCGGAATGCTCGTAGCGGATCGGCGTATCCGACAGCCGGATCGGATTGGCCAGCCCCGGCGCGTTCATGCCGGCACTGTGCGGCAGCGACACCTGCATTTCCCGATGGCGCACCTGCGGGTCTTCGAACACCTGCTGCATGTCGTAGATGGGGCCGCACGGCACGTTGGCGGCTTCCAGCAGCTCGACCCATTCGGTCATGGTGCGCGCGAGCATGGCCTCGGCCACCTGCGGGATCAGTGCCTCGCGGTTGCGGTTGCGGTTCCCGGCCGTGGAGAAGCGCTCGTCGTCGGCCAGATCGGGCCGCCCGATCACCTTGCACAGCGCGCGGTACTGGCCGTCATTGCCGACGGCCACGATGACATCGCCTTCCTTGCAGCGAAACACCTGGTACGGAACCATGTTCGAGTGCGCATTGCCCATGCGCTGCGGGACCTTGCCCGACAGGAAGTAGTTGATGGCCTGGTACGAGTTGATGGTCACCACGCAGTCCAGCAAGGCCATGTCGATGTACTGGCCCACGCCGCTCACATGGCGGTGCTCCAGCGCGGCCAGGATGGCCGTGGTCGCGTACATGCCCGTCAGCAGGTCGGTGATCGCGATGCCCGACTTGACCGGGCCGCCGCCGGGCTCGCCATCGGGCATGCCGGTAATGCTCATCAGGCCGCCCATGCCCTGGAACACGAAGTCATAGCCGGGCAGCGCCGCATACGGCCCGCTCTGGCCGAAGCCGGTGATCGAGCAGTACACCAGCCGCGGGTTGATGGCGCGCAGGTCCTCGTAGCCGAGCCCGTAGCGCGCCAGCGTGCCGACCTTGTAGTTCTCGACCACCACATCGGCCTCGCGCGCGAGGTCGCGGATGATGGCCTGGCCCGCGGGCGTGGCGATGTCCACGGTCACCGAGCGCTTGCCCCGGTTCGCGCTGAGGAAGTAGGACGAATCGCGCGTCTCCTGCCCGCGCGCGTCGCGCAGGAACGGCGGGCCCCAGGCGCGCGTGTCGTCGCCGGCGCCGGGACGCTCGATCTTGATCACGTCCGCGCCCATGTCGGCAAGGTTCTGCGTGGCCCAGGGGCCGGCCAGCACGCGCGTGAGGTCCAGCACCCTGATGTGTCCGAGGGCTTTCTTCATGTGTCTCCTTCGTGTTCCTGGTCTGTGCTGCCCGGCTGCTCCAGGCGGACAGCCGAAGCTCAGCTTAGGAGTGCCCCGACATCGGTGTCCAATATTCATTTGCTCGGCGCCGATATCTCAGGGATATCACCTGGCAACAAATGAATATTGGACGAAGCCATGCCGCTCCCCTTAGCCTTGGCTGCAAGACGCTCTGGTCGGACGCGGCCGAACCGGCCGGCATCCCGAAGCTATAGGCAGTATTCACAGATTCAGAAACGGAGAGACCACAACATGGCTGAATTCCTTCGCTACGAGCAGCAGGGCCACATCGTGACCCTGACCATGAACGAGCCCGAGCGCCGCAACCCGCTGACCGGCAATACCGCCGTCGACGAGTTCCTGGCGGCCATCGACCGCATCCACGGCGACCGCAGCGTGCGCGCGGTCATCATCACGGGTGCGGGCACCGCCTTCTCGTCGGGCGGCAATATCCGCGACATGGAACGCCAGGCCTCGGGCGAGGTCAGCGGCATGGAGATCCGCCAGGACTATCGCTGCGGCATCCAGCGCCTGCCGCTGGCGCTGTTCAACCTGGAGGTGCCGGTGATCGCCGCCGTCAACGGTGCGGCCATGGGCGCCGGCCTGGACCTGACCTGCATGTGCGACCTGCGCATTGCCTCGGAGCGCGCGCAGTTTGCGGAGTCGTTCGTGCGGCTGGGCATCATCCCCGGCGATGGCGGCGCGTGGCTGCTGCCGCGCGTCATCGGGCTGTCGCGCGCCGCCGAGATGATTTTCACGGGCGAGCCCATCAGCGCCCAGCAGGCGCTGGAGTGGAACCTGGTGTCACGCGTGGTGCCGGCGGAAGAACTGCTGCCCGCGGCGCACGCGCTGGCCGAGCGCATCGCCGCCAATCCGCCGCATGCCGTGCGGCTGGCCAAGCGGCTGATGCGCGAAGGTATGCATACGCGGCTGGACACGCTGCTGGAACTTTCGGCCGGCTACCAGGCGCTGTCGCACCAGACCGCCGATCACCGCGAAGCGGTGCAGGCGTTCCTGGAGAAGCGCAAGCCGGTGTTCACGGGGAACTGAGTTTGTGTGACGGGGCGGCCTGGCCGCCTAAGATTGCGTCAGGCAGGCGGTTCCCGCTCATACCGGCCGTGCCTCCGCGAGCACCTGGCCCCGCCACTTCAGCGGCAGGTCCGAAGGCGTCAGCAGATCGACGCGGATGCCGAGCATTGACTCCAGTTCATCCTGCAGGCCGCCGAGGTCGAACAACGTCGCACCCGGCAAGGCATCGACGAGCAGATCCAGGTCACTGCCATCCTCGTCAGTGCCATCAGCACGGAGCCGAAGACGCGCGGGTTCGCTGCGCGGAAGCGGCTGGTCGCTTCGCGCACCGCGCTTCGCTTCATGTCAAGCGCAACCGACGGTCGCATGGGCATCCTTTCCATCAAAACTTGCTGCGATGGTAAGAAAACGAGATTCGAAATTCCAGGACCGCCTCCTGCCGATTGTGTCCCGTCAACCGTTACGGATTCCGTCTACCCCGCTGCCCCCAGCGAACCCTCCACATTCCGCACCAGGCTGACCAGCCGGGGCCCGACGTCTTCCAGCAACTGCTTGCTCTGCTGGCCGAACACGGGCACCGACGCAGCGAACAGCCACGCCTCGCCGTCGCGGCGTGCGCGCATCGGCGCAGCGATCGACTCGATTTCCCGATGCAGGTCGCGGTGGCCCCGGCAGAAGCCGTGCGCTTCCAGGTCGTGCGCCGCCTCCGCCAGCCTTCCCCGCAGCCAGGTTTCACGCTGTGGATCCGTAACGCGCAGGTGCTCCAGGAATGCGTTGCGCTCCGCATCGCCCATCATCGACAGATAGGCACGGCCGGATGCCGTGCGCGACATCGACACACGCGTACCGACCTCCGGACGATAGACATGGCTGCGGGCTCCCTGCGCGATTTCAACATAGGTCAGCGTGTGCCCGTTGCCGACCATCAGTTCCACCTGCCCTTCGATGTGGTCGGCCAGCTCCTGCATCAGCGGGCGCGCGAGCTGCCGCACCGTCATGCGCGCCAGCGCCGGCGCGGCCAGGTTCACCAGCCCGACGCCCGGCACGTAGCGCGACAGGCGTTCCGAATAATGCAGCAGGCCCAGTTCGCACAAGGTGTCGAGCAAGCGGAACAGGGTCGGCTTGGCCAGGCCGGTGCGCTCCATCAGTTCCCGGCTGCTCAGCTCCTGCACGGTCGGCGAGAAGCAGTTGAGGATGGAAATGCCGCGCGCCAGCGCACTGACCAGGCGAGCTTCGCCTTCGGCCTCACCACCCCCAACAGGCGGCGACGTCATCGAAATCTGTGATTCATTAGCCATATCAACGTCGGAGTCTGGAGTTTTTTGATACCAGTGTCTCAAAACCCGGATGTTGCCCTTCGCTTTTTCCGAAGTCAAATCCGGTATTTTGGGTTTACGTGGCAAATTTCCGACGCGAGAATCCCAAATCATCGTATCCGACGATCACTTTTCGATACCAACGTCTCAATATCCGATCCGTCGCTCGTCACTCGCTATCCGAAGCTGCTTTTCAGGAGACAACCGCATGCAACAAGCCGTCATCGTCGACGCCATCCGCAGCCCGATGGGCCGCTCCAAGCCGGGTTCGGCTTTCACCGAACTGCACGCCACCGAACTGCTGGCCCAGGTGCTCAAGGGCCTGGTCGAGCGCAACAAGCTGGACCCTGGCCTGGTGGACGACGTCATCACGGGCTGTGTCACGCAGGCCGGTGAGCAATCCGCCGGCCCGGGCCGCGTGGCCTGGCTGGCTGCTGGCTTGCCCGACCACGTGCCGGCCACCACCATCGATCGCAAGTGCGGCTCCAGCCAGCAGGCCGTGCACTTCGCCGCGCAGGGCATCATGGCCGGCGCCTATGACATCGTGATCGCGTGCGGCATCGAGTCGATGAGCCGCGTGCCGATGGGTTCGGCGCGTATCGGCCAGAATCCCTACGGCCCGTCGATGGAAGCGCGCTACGCGCCGGGCCTGGTGTCGCAGGGCGTCGCCGCCGAACTGGTGGCCGCCAAGTACGAACTGTCGCGCGAACAGATGGACGGCTACTCGGCCCGCTCGCACGAACTGGCCGCCGCCGCGCGCGAAGCCGGCGCGTTCCGCCGCGAGATCCTGCCGATCGTCACGCCCAACGGCGTGGTCGAGCATGACGAGACCATCCGCGCCGGCACGTCGGTCGAGAAACTCGGCACGCTGCAGGCCTCGTTCCGCAATGACGAACTGAGCGCGCGTTTCCCGCAGATCGGCTGGAACGTGACCGCGGGCAATGCCTCGCAGATCAGCGACGGCGCCTCGGCCATGCTGCTGATGAGCGAATCGATGGCACAGCGCCTGGGCCTGAAGCCGCGTGCGCGCTTCGTGGCCTTCGACGTGTGCGGCGACGATCCGGTGATGATGCTGACCGCACCGATCCCCGCCAGCCAGCGCGCCATCAGGAAGAGCGGCCTGAACCTCGACCAGATCGACCACTACGAGATCAACGAGGCGTTTGCCTGCGTGCCGCTGGCCTGGCAGAAGGCGCTGGGCGCCGATGCTGCGCGCCTGAACCCGCGTGGCGGCGCGATCGCGCTGGGCCACCCGCTCGGTGCGTCGGGCGTGCGCCTGATGACCACCATGCTGCATGCGCTGGAAGACAGCGGCGGCCGCTACGGCCTGCAGTCGATGTGCGAGGCCGGCGGCATGGCCAACGCGACCATCATCGAACGCCTGTAACGCTTTTGCGCAGGCCGGGATCTTTCCCGGCCTGCGCTGTATTTCCCGAACACCCCAATTCCTGAATAGCACCGGAGACTCAAGATGAAACTGACCGCTGATATGTCCGCCGTCGTGACCGGCGGCGCGTCCGGCCTGGGCCTGGCCACCGCACGCCGCCTGATCGAGCGTGGCGTGAGCGTGGTGATCGCCGACCTGTCCGAAGAACGCGGCCATGCCGCCGTCGACGAACTCGGCCCCAAGGCGCGCTTCGTCAAGGCCGATGTCTGCGACACCGACCAGATGAACGCTGTCTATGACGCCGCCGAAGCGCTCGGCCCGCTGCGCGCGCTGGTTCACTGCGCCGGCCTGGGCGCCCCAGTGCGCGTGGTCGAGAAGGACGGCTCGCCGGGCTCGCTGGAGAAGTACGAATCGGTGGTGCGCATCAACCTGATCGGCACGTTCAATGCGCTGCGCCTGGGCGCCGCCCGCATGGCCAGGAATGAAATTGTGGACGGCGAGCGCGGCGCCTGCGTGCTGACCGCTTCGGTGGCCGCCTATGAGGGCCAGATCGGCCAGATTCCGTATTCGTCGGCCAAGGCCGGCATCGTCGGCATGACGCTGGTGGCCGCGCGTGACCTGGCGCAACGCGCCATCCGCGTCTGCACGATTGCCCCCGGCCTGTTCGACACGCCGCTGCTGGCCAAGCTGCCGGAAAACGTGCGCACCTCGCTGGGCGCCATGGTGCCGCACCCCGCGCGCCTGGGCGCGCCGGACGAGTACGCCTCGACCGCCCTGCACATCCTCGAGAACATCATGCTCAACGGCGAAACCATCCGCCTGGATGGCGCCATCCGGATGGCCCCGCGCTGAGCCGCTGATTTCTTCACGACCGATCCCAAGGAACCAAGGACAAGCATGAGCGAAACGCTGCAACTCGAAACACGCGGCAACATCCTGCTGATCACCATGAACCGGCCCGAGGCGCGCAACGCCATGGACTTCGAGACCGCGACGGCGTTGGCCGCCGCGCTCGACCAGCTCGAGTCGCGCGACGACCTGAGCGTGGCCATCCTGACCGGCGCGGGCGGCACCTTCTGCTCCGGCATGGACCTCAAGGGCTTCCTGGCGGGCAAGCGCCCGAGCCTGCCGGGCCGCGGCTTCGGCGGCCTGACCGAGGCGCCGCCGCGCAAGGTCCTGATCGCCGCCGTCGAAGGCTATGCCCTGGCCGGCGGCTTTGAAATGGCCCTCGCCTGCGACCTGATCGTGGCTTCGAAGGCCGCCAAGTTCGGCCTGCCCGAAGTCAAGCGCGGCCTGGCGGCCGCCGCTGGCGGCCTGATGCGCCTGCCGCGCCGCATGCCGTACCACATCGCCATGGAGTACGCCCTGACCGGCAATCTGCTCGGCGCCGAGCAGGCTCATGCCTACGGCCTGGTCAATCGCCTGACCGAGCCGGGCCAGGCGCTCGAAGCCGCGCTGGCGCTGGCCGGGGAAGTCGGCGCCAATGGCCCGATGGCCGTGGCGGTCAGCAAGCAGATCGTCAGCGAATCGGCTGACTGGTCGGCGGCCGAGATGTTCGAGCGCCAGCGCCCGATCGTTGCGCCGGTGTTCTCTTCGGCCGATGCGCGCGAAGGCGCGGCCGCGTTCGCGGAGAAGCGCAAGCCGGTGTGGACTGGCAAGTAAGCGGCAAGTAAGCGGCAAATAAGCGGCAAATAAGCGGCATGAAGCGGTAACCCTTGCCCGTGCGGCCGGCCTTTTGCGCCGGCCGCACTGCCATCCACGCCTTGCAGCACTGCAGCACCACAGACAAAACCATGGAGGAGACCACCATGATCACCCGGCTGCCACAATCGCTGTTCAAGACTTCCGCCGCGCTGATGCTTCCGGGCATCCTGGGCGCGGCCGCCCTGCCCTACGCCGCGCAGGCCGCATCCGCGTGGCCCGACAAGCCCATCACCATCATCGTGCCCGGCGCGCCCGGCGGCACCACCGATATCCCGACGCGCCTCGTCGCGCAGAAGCTGTCGGTCCTGCTCGGCCAGCCCGTCGTGGTAGACAACCGCCCCGGCAGCGGCGGCATCATCGGCACGCAGACGTTCATGCGTGCGGCCGCCGACGGCTACACGCTGCTGGTCGGCAACACCGGCTCGCACGCCATCAATTACAGCGCCTACAGCAAACTGACCTACAAGCCTCAGGATTTCGTGCCGCTTACGGACATGATCTCCTTCCCGAACGTGCTGGTCGTCAACGCGCAGTCGCGGTACAAGACCGTGGCCGATCTGGTCGCGCAGTTGAAGAAGTCGCCCGGGAAGTACTCGTATGCCTCGGCGGGCATCGGCCAGACCACGCACCTGACCTCGGAGCTGTTCCGGTTGCGCACCGGCACCGAAGTCATCCATGTGCCGTACAAAGGGTCCACGCCGGCCACCACCTCGCTGCTCGCAGGCGAAACGACGTTCATGTTCGACAACATGACGCAGGCGTTGCCGCATATCCGCGCCGGCAAGCTGCGCGCGCTGGCCGTCACCAGCGCCGAGCGCCTGCCCGGCCTGCCCGATGTGCCGACCATGGAACAGGCCGGGATCAGGGATTTCGTGGTAATGGGCTGGCTTGGCGTTTTCGCGCCGGCGAAGACCCCGCCCGCGGTCCTTGCCGCGCTGCAGGAGGCGCTGGTCAAGGCCATGCGCGATCCCGAGATCGTGGCCAAGTTCCGCGAGATGGGCGGCATCGCTGGTGGCGAACCACAAACGAAGTTCGCGGCGCTCGTCGACAGCGAGGTGAAGCGCTGGGGCGAGACCATCAAGGCATCCAAAGTCAGCCTCGACTGAGGTACCTTCGCGACGCCTGCGAGCGAAGTCTGCGCGGGCCTGACCGATAGCCGCACAGGACATTTGCCGCGAGCCACCGGGCGGGTGCCAGCCACATTGACACCCGTCCGGCCAGCCCCTACGCTGGCTTCACTCGGTGAATTCAGCGCCTGCTTAATCCTCATGTGAAATGGCGCGAGTCATCGGGACAACAATAACGACCCGAGACGTCCCCCGTGCCCTCCCGCTTCCACGCGCTCCGCCCGGCGCTCCCCATTCTCGTCGGCGCCTCCGTCATGCTGAGCCTGGCTATGGGCCTGCGCCAGAGCCTGGGCATCTTCATGCCGCCGCTGACGAAGGACCTTGGCATTTCGGTGTCCGACTTCACCGTCGCCATTGCCGTGCAAAACCTGGCCTGGGGACTGCTGCAGCCGCTCGCGGGCGCGTGGGCCGCGCGCGTTGGCTTCCGGCCGTTGATGATGACTGGCTCGCTGCTCTATGTGATCGGGCTGGTGCTGCTGTGCACCTCGCACGGAATGGTAGGCGTGACACTCGGCGCGGGCGTGGCCATCGGCGCGTCGATGGCGTGCACGGGAAGCGCCATCTCCATGGCGGTAGCGGCGCGGCCGGTGCCGGCGGCCATGCGCAGCACGGTGCTGGGCCTGGTATCGGGCGCCGGCTCGCTGGGTGCGCTGATCGCGGCGCCGATTGGCCAGGTGGTCTCGCAGTCGTTCGGCTGGCGCACCGGCGTGGCGGCGTTCGTCGTCCTGGCATTGGTGATGCTGCCCGCTGCCTGGTTCGCCGGCCGCGTGGACCGCCTGCCTGTCGCTACGCCGCAAGGGGCGGACCAGGGCAACGCGCGCCAGGCGCTGGGATCGGCCCTGCGCCACGTACCGTTCCTGGTCATGGCGATGGCCTATTTCGTTTGTGGCATGCAGCTGGTCTTCCTTACCACGCACCTGCCCTCATACCTCGATATCTGCGGCATGGACCCGATGCTCAGCGCGAAGGCGCTAGGCGTCATCGGCGGCTTCAACGTGCTGGGCAGCATCTTCTTCGGCTGGGCCGGCGGGCGCGTCAACAAGCTCTTGCTGCTGGGCAGCATCTACACCATCCGCTCGCTGGCGCTGACCTGGTATTTCTCGTCGGCACCCACGCCGGCGAGCACGCTGGTGTTCGCGGCCGTGATGGGTTTCCTCTGGCTTGGCGTGGCCCCCCTGGTGGCGGGCTGGATCGGCGAGACCTTCGGGCTGCGCTGGCAGGCCATGATCGCTGGCATGGCCTTCTTCAGCCACCAGATCGGCAGCTTTGTCGGCGCGTTCGGTGGTGGCCTGGTGTATGACGCGCTGGGATCGTACACGCTGGCGTGGCAGGTCGGCGTGGGGCTCGGCCTGAGCGCGGGGCTGGCGCAGATCGCCTTTGCCGTAGCGACGCAGCGCCGACCGCCCGCACTCGCCGCCACTTAGTCCCGGTATCAGGCCTGTCACCATGAGCCGTCGCGCCGCGACGGCTCAGTGCCACGCGCTGCCGACCTGGATGTAGAAGGCGTTCTGCCCCTTGCTGTGGGCGACGTCGATACCCATCGATACCCCGAGCTTGCGCGCGATCATGTAGCGAAAGCCCGCCCCCACGCTGTAGACATTGCTGGCATCGGAGAAGTCATTCCAGCGCCCATAGGCCTTGCCGGTCCCGGTGAAGCCCAGCACCGACCAGCGCGGCGTGACATCCCAGCGCAGCTCCATTTCCGCCATGACGGCATTGCGGTCCTGGTAGCGGCCCTTCTGCACGCCACGCAGGTCGACGTAAGGCTGCGCGTAGAACGGGACATCGCCGGTGGAAAAGCGCGTGTCGGCGCGCAGCCCCAGGATCAGCGTGCGTGCCAGCGGCAGCCAGGTGAAGCCGCGCGCGTTGTACATATTGAAGGTCTGCGTGCTGCCGAAACCGACGCGTGCAAACTGTGCTTCCAGTTCGGCATAGCTGCCGCGGTTCGGATAGAAGATGTTGTCGCGCGAGTCGTAGTCGACCACGATGCCGCCCTTGCCGATGCGCTGGTCCTTTTCGATATTCCCCAACTCGGTGGCGCTGCCAAACTTGAACGTGGCCGATGAATCGAACATGACGTAGCGTGGCCCCACGTACCAGGGCGAGTCACCGATGCGGACCAGGAACTGCTGTACCAGGAAGTTGCCCTGCAATTCGTAGGCGCGCGCCTGGTTCAGCTGACCAAAGTAATCGAGCTGGGCATCCACTTTTGCAATCGCGCCGAGATACCGGTAGCGGTCGCCGTCCCAGGTGTGGAAATGGCCCAGGCCAGCCGCCCAGGTGCCATTTTCCGTGTAGGCGCCGCCAACCACCGTGATATTCGGCGGCGCAGGGCCCTTGCCGGATGCCCTCGCATTGGCGGCGGCTTCGGCCATGGACTCCGAGAAGAACACCAGCCCGAGTCCGAAGCCATAGCCCACCGCAGGCTCGGTGATGATGGTCGGGACCGGCAGCGCACCTTTGTGGTTGAGCAGGTAGTCGCTCGCGTCGAACATGCCGTCCTCGGGATCGAAGAAGGACAGGCTGCGCGCGGGCTTCGCTTCTGGCGACGCCGGTGCCATTGGTGGTGCGGCGTCCTGCGCCAGCGCCGGACCCCAGGTCGCCAGTCCCAGCGCGGCCAGTAGCGCGGCCATCGTGTTCCGGGCAGATGGTGGCAGGGTTCTCATGCTGATCTACGTGTGCGTCCGGCTTGCCGCACGCCGTGGTTTAAGGTCAAGGCCGAATGTATCCCGGCATGGCGGCCAGACTTGGCCTGCCGTCATGAAACTTTTCGAAGCACGAATTCAACGGCATGGTCCGCGCGTGCGCTCGTGGCACCGTTGCTGGGCGGCATGCGGCCGGATCCGCCGCCCGCCTGCACTACAATGCGGGGTTTCCCAGCTCCGCGCCACCACGCCCCATGACGACCCTCGGAACCCCCCTTTCCCCTTCGGCCACCAAGGTCATGCTGCTCGGCTCCGGCGAGCTCGGCAAGGAAGTGCTGATTGCGCTGCAGCGGCTTGGTGTGGAAACGATTGCCGTGGACCGCTACGAGAACGCACCCGGCCAGCAGGTCGCCCACCACGCGCGCACCATCGCCATGAGCGACCCGGCACAGCTCAAGGCGCTGATCGAGGCGGAAAAGCCGCAGCTTGTGGTGCCCGAGATCGAGGCCATCGCCACGCCGATGCTTGAGCAGCTCGAAGCCGCCGGCGTGGTGCGCGTGATTCCCACCGCGCGCGCCGCGCGCCTGACCATGGACCGCGAAGGCATCCGCCGGCTCGCCGCCGAAACCCTGGGCCTGCCGACCAGCCCGTACAAGTTCTGCGATTCGCTCGAAGAACTGCAAGCCGCGATCGACGGCGGCATCGGCTACCCGTGCGTGGTCAAGCCGGTCATGAGCAGCTCCGGTAAAGGCCAGAGCAAAATCGACGGCCCCGAAGGCGTCAAGGCTGCGTGGGAGTACGCCATGGCAGGCGGACGCGTCAGCCACGGCCGCATCATCGTGGAAGGCTTTATCGACTTCGACTACGAGATCACCCTGCTGACGGTGCGCGCGCTCGGCGCCGATGGCCAGGTCGAAACCCACTTCTGCGCGCCGATCGGCCACGTCCAGGTCAGCGGCGATTACGTCGAAAGCTGGCAGCCGCACCCGATGCACCCGGCGGCGCTGGAAAAGGCGGAGCACATTGCACGCGCGGTCACGTCGGACCTCGGCGGCCAGGGCCTGTTCGGCGTGGAACTGTTCGTCAAGGGCGAGCAGGTCTGGTTCAGCGAAGTCAGCCCGCGCCCCCACGATACCGGCATGGTCACCATGGCCACGCAATGGCAGAACGAGTTCGAGCTGCACGCGCGCGCCATCCTGGGCCTGCCGGTCAGCACGGCGCTGAAGAGCCCCGGTGCCAGCGCCGTGATCTACGGCGGCGTGGAGGCCCGGGGCGTCGTATTCGACGGTGTGGCCGAGGCGCTGCGCGTGCCGCAGACCGAGGTCCGTCTGTTCGGCAAGCCGGAAAGCTTCACCACGCGCCGCATGGGCGTGGCGCTGGCCTATGCCGACGATGTCGACACCGCGCGCGCGCGCGCCAAGGAGGCGGCCAGCCGCGTCAAGCCGCGCGTGGCGGGCTGATGCTTACCGCATCGGCGATGCCTTCTTCTCGGGTGTCGCCACTTGCGCCACTTGCGCCGCCGCAACCTGCGCCGCGGCCAGCAGGGAATTGGTGCGTGCCCCGGTCAGGTCCGCGCCTGAGGGCGCCTGGTACAGGCGCAGGCTCAGTTCGGGCAGGATCGCCAGCAGGTGGTCGAACAGATCGCCCTGGATGCGTTCGTAGTCCATCCACCCGGTCAGCCGCGTGAAGCAGTAGACCTCGACCGGGATGCCGTGCGAATCGGGCTCCATCATGCGCACGTTGAGAAGCAGGTCCTGGTGGATCTCCGGATGCGCCTTCAGGTAGGCAATGCCATACGCGCGGAAGGTGCCGATATTGGTCAGACGGCGGCGGTTGACCGCATCGCTGCCGGCCTCGACCAGCAGCCGGTTGGCCTCGTCGACTTCGGCCTGCTTTTGTTCCAGGTAGTCGTGCAGCAGGCGGAAGCGCATCAGCGCATGGACTTCGTCGTCGCTCAGGAACCGCACGCTGCCGGCGTCGAGGCGCAGCGTGCGCTTGATGCGGCGCGCGCCAGATTCGAACATCTGGCGGTAGTTGCGGTAGCTTTCCGAAAACAGCTTGTAGGTCGGCACCGTAGTCACGGTGTTGTCCCAGTTCTGCACCTTCACCGTATGCAGGGCGATGTCCTTGACGTAGCCGTCGGCATTGCATTGCGGCATCTCGATCCAGTCGCCGATGCGCAGCATGTCGTTCGAGGTCAGCTGCGTGCTGGCCACCAGCGACAGCAGCGTATCCTTGAATACCAGCAGCAGCACCGCGGACAACGCGCCGATGCCCGACAGCATCCACAGTGGCGAGC
Organism: Cupriavidus sp. C3SS-1; assembly: GCF_057073755.1. Taxonomy (NCBI): domain Bacteria; kingdom Pseudomonadati; phylum Pseudomonadota; class Betaproteobacteria; order Burkholderiales; family Burkholderiaceae; genus Cupriavidus; species Cupriavidus sp. C3SS-1. The sequence goes on from NZ_CP172699.1 coordinate 1,683,139, forward strand.
GGTCGATCAGGATCGACAGCACCAGCACGCCGCACACCAGCCACAGGCCCAGCCGCCCCACCTGCACGTAGCCCTTGATCGAGCGTGTCTGCGCGCGCGTGCTGCCGGCATAAACGTCTTGCCAGGCGCCCAGCGCGCCGATCATCATCATGAAGATGCAGACCCACGTGCCCGCATGCGTGATCCGTTCGACGGCTTGCGCGTAGCGGCCGATATTCGGGACCTCGTCGGCGCCTACGGTAATCACCGCAAACCACACGGCATAGCCGAAGCGCCGGTACACGCGGTGACGCATGAGCCCCTTGCTCCAGCGGCCGTTGCCGGCCATGACCAGCAGCCGGTGCGCCACGCGCGATACCACCTTGGCCACCAGCCACTGGGCGACCGTGGCGACCAGGATCAGGATCGCCATGTAGACAAGGTTCTGCGCCCACGGGCGGGTGGGCATGGAGTGCTGGATCAGGTCCGGCAGGGCATCGAAGTCCATGAAAGCACGAATAGGCGGTTCACTCAGCCGCCCAGTGTACAAAAACGCGGCGGCAGCGCGCGGGCGGGCCTCCTTTGCCCCCCTGCCGGCTAGGCGGCGGGCATCGCCGTGGCCTCCGCCGCGCCGGGCTGCCCCTGCCCCGCGTACATCGCAAGCAACTGTTCGTCGGTATAGCCCCAGTCGGCCGGGTCTTCAAAAGCCACCACGCTGTCGTCGCTTTGGCGCAGGTCGATGACCTGCGGCGGCAGCGCACGCGAGTCCGCCACCGAGTAGAACGCCATCACGCGCGGCCGCAGCGGCTCGGATTCATGCTGGGCGCAGACTACCGCCAGCCGGTTCGAGCGCAGCCGCAGCACCGTGCCGAGCGGGTAGATGCCCACGGTACGCGTAAAGGCCTTGAACACGCGGCGGTCGAACAGCGTGTCGACGCGTACCGCCATGTATTCCATGGCGCGCGCGGGCGACCATTCCTGGTGGCCCGGGCGGCTGGAAGTCAGGGAATCGTACGTGTCGCAAATGGCCGCGATCTTGGCGTGGACGCTCAGTTCGCGCCCCATCAGCCCGAACGGATAGCCGCGTCCGTCCACGCGCTCGTGGTGGTGCACGCACACGTCCAGCACGACATTGGCGTTCACGCGCGCTTCGTTCAGGATGCGGTAGCCCGTTGACGGATGGCGGCGGATCTCCTCGTCCTCGCCGGGCTTGCGCGAAGCGGGCTTGTGCAGCACGGCCTCGGGCAGCGTCAGCTTGCCGATGTCATGCACCAGGCCGGCCAGGCCCAGGTCGCGGACCTCTTCGGGCGGCAGTTCCATGGTCCGCCCGACCGCGACCATCAGCGCGCACATGGCGAATGCGTGCATGTAGCTATAGTCATCGCGCGCCTTGAGCCGCGCCAGTGCGATCAGAGCCTGCGAATGCCGCGACAGCGACTGCGACGCCGAGTCCACCAGCAGCAGCGCGCCGTCGACCTCCAGCGCGCGCCCCATGCGCACGTCGGTGAACATCGAGCCGATCACTGACTTGCCCGACTGCAGCAACTCGCGCGCGTGGCCGAACTCGGCCTCCAGGCCGATGGCGGGGACTGGCGCGGGATCCGGCTCCGGCGTCTCCCAGGGGTTCAGCGCCGCCGGCGGCGTTGGCGCGTTGCGGCCCTTGAGGATGTCGATCCACAGCTCCTGCACGCCCGAAGACCGGATCTGGCCGACCTGATCCTCGCTGGTCACCAGGAACTTCGATCGAGAGAATGCCCGCGCATGCCAGGGCCCGCCCAGCTTGGCAACGAACATGCCGACCTGCAGTTGCTCCGCCTTGATTCGTCTCAACATGCATTGCCCCGTGTGAAATGGTGCCTCGTTCCGCCCCATATCGGCAGCCGCGGCCAGGACTTTAGGAAAATATGCAGCTGGAACGGAGCCGGCCGCCGCTGTCAAGCCACCGGACAATGTCCAGACGGGCTCCTCGGGCATTCCCGCCACACGGCCGGGCCCGGCTACAATGGCCCGCCAATCGCTTACCAGACGCCCGCAGACGCTCGCCGGTCATCCCATGTCCAGAACGTACACGCTAGTCGGCATTGCCCGCGCCAAGACCAATCGCCGCGAAGCTCTGGTTTCCCAGCTCGATTCGCTGCGCTCGCGCGGGTTGACGGAGCCGGGCTGCCTGAACTACCACGTCGGACAGGACGCAGAGGATGCCCAGGTTGTCGTGGTCTACATGGTCTGGGACTCCAAGGGCGCGCTGGAATCGCACCTGAACCGCGAATATATGCGTGACTTCCACGCCACGCGGCAGGAGCTGCTCGAAGGCGATTTCGACTTCCGCTGGCTGAACGCGGCCTAACGGTGCCAACGGCGCCGCGCGCCGCCTGTCTTGTCAATCTCCGCTGCCCGGTCTATCACTCTGGATGACGCCCCATGCCTTGCGGGGCGTGGCAGGAGCGCGCCATGGATGTCAGGGATGGTTTTGTCGGCACGATCGGACATACGCCGCTGATCCGGCTCGGCGGGTTGAGCGCCGAGACCGGCTGCGACATCTATGGCAAGGCTGAATTCCTGAATCCCGGCGGTTCGGTCAAGGACCGCGCCGCCCTCTACATCATCCGCGACGCCGAACGCCGCGGCACGCTGCGGCCGGGCGGCACGGTCGTCGAAGGCACCGCGGGCAATACCGGCATCGGCCTGGCGCATATCTGCGCGGCGCGCGGCTACCACTGCATCGTGGTCATTCCCGATACGCAGTCCCCCGAGAAGATGGCGCGCCTGAGCATGCTCGGCGCCGAGGTGCGCGCGGTCCCGGCCAAGCCGTACGCCGACCCGGACAACTACCAGAAGATTGCCGGCCGGCTGGCGGCGCAGACCGATAACGCCATCTGGGCCAACCAGTTCGACAACGTGGCCAATCGCCAGGCCCACTACGAAACCACCGGCCCGGAAATCTGGCATGACACCGCCGGACACCTCGACGCTTTCGTCTGCGCCACCGGTACCGGCGGCTCGCTGGCAGGGATCTCGCGCTGCCTGAAGGAACACAATCCGCGCGTGCGCATCGTGCTCGCCGATCCCTGCGGCAGCAGCCTCTACAACTTCGTCAAGCACCGCGAACTGAAGTCCGAAGGCAGCTCGATCACCGAGGGCATCGGTTCCAGCCGCGTCACCGCGAACCTGCAGGACACCGTGATCGACGACGCCGTGCGGGTCGACGATCAGGCCTGCGTCGACATGGTCTATCGCCTGCTGCGCGAGGAAGGGCTGTTCCTGGGCGGCTCCACGGGCATCAACGTCGCGGCCGCCGTCGCGCTGGCGCGCGAAATGGGCCCGGGCCATCGCATCGTCACCCTGCTCTGCGACCGCGGCGATCTTTACTTCGGACGGCTGTTCAATCACGATTGGCTGGCCGGCAAGGGGCTGGTTCCGACGCCATTCACGCACGCGTCGCCGCATGCGGGCTAGCGCCCTCGATCCGCCCTCAGTCCTCCTTCAATCCGCCTTGAGTCGCCGCCACAGCGTGGTGGGGCTGATCCCCAGGATATGGCAGGCCGCATTGCGATCGCCGCCGCATTCGGCCAGCACCCGGCGGATATGCTCGGTCTCGCTCGCCTGCGCGACACCCGCCAGCGAACGGCCGACACGGCGCCCAGGGCTGCTGCGCGTGCTTTCCTGCGCGGGGATGTCGACGAAAATCCGCGCCTCGGGTGCTGTCCCCACATCATCGCCGAACAATTCCGGCACCGCGGCATGCAGTTCGCGCTGCAGTTCGGCGGGCTCCAGCGGGCGGCCCGCCACGAGCACCGCAATGCGCTCGGTGACGTTTTCCAGTTCACGGATATTGCCCGGCCAGTGATAGCCAGCCAGGCGCAGGCGAGCGACCTCCGGCAGGCCCTCCTGATGCTCCAGCCCCAGACGTTCCAGCGCGCGCCGGTAGAGCAGGTCCGCGAGTTCCGGCAAGTCCCCGGCGCGCTCGCGCAGCGGCGGCACCTCGATGCGCAGGATGTTGAGCCGGTAGTAAAGGTCCTGGCGGAAGCTGCCTTCGCGCACGCGCTGCGGGAGATCGCGGTGCGTGGCGGCGATCACGCGCACGTTGACCGGCACGGCCTCAAGCCCGCCGATCGGCAGCACCTGCTTTTCCTGCAGCACACGCAGCAGTCGCGTCTGCAGCGCCAGCGGCATGTCGCCAACCTCGTCAAGGAACAGCGTGCCGTTGTGGGCCGACTCGAACAGGCCCGCCTTGCCGCCGCGCCGTGCGCCGGTAAACGCGCCCTCTTCATAGCCGAACAGTTCGCTTTCGAGCAGCGCCTCGGGGAACGCCGCGCAGTTGACGGCCACGAACGGGAAGGCGCGGCGCGGGCTGGCGTCGTGCATGCCCTGCGCCAGCACCTCCTTGCCGGTGCCGCTCTCGCCGCCGATCAGCACGGTGGAATCGACGGCCGCATAACGCCGCGCCAGATCGCGCAAGTGCGCCATGGCGTCCGAAGTGCCAGCCAGGTCTTCCAGGCTGTAGCGCACCCCGGGCAGCCGCGTCCGGCTGCGCGAGCGCAGGTTGCGGTCCACGCGCTGGATGGCGGTCGCGTCCTGCAGGGTCAGCAGCGCACCCGTGGTACCCGACTCGTTGACGAGCGGGATGCGATTGACCACGACCATGCGGTCGCCCACTTTCTGGATCGCCTCGAGTTCCTTCGCGCCGCTCTGGATCACGTCATCCAGCGACAGACCCGGCGACAGCGCCTGCAGCTTGCGTCCGACCGCACTCGCGGCCGGTGTGCCGAGGAAACGCTCCATCGCCGGGTTGAATGACTGGATGCGGCCTTCGCCGTCGACCGCGGCCACGCCCTCGTTGAGGTGCGCGAGGATGTTATTGACGTAGTCGCGGCGCCCCGACTCGATGCGCCGCAGGCGTGCCGCCTCGATGGCATCCTCCAGCGCCATGCGCACGGAATTGCCCGAGTACAGGAACACGCCGATCAGGCCGAGCCGGTCCGCCAGGTCGGTCACCAGGCCAGGGCCGACCACCACTTTCACGCCTTCCTGCTTGAGCGTCTGCACCCGCGCGGTGGCGTCGTCCTCGGTCAGATAGGTGTACGCGGGGATCGACAGCGAAAACGCACGCGTGAATTCGTCGACCTCGGCGTACGTGGACGCGTGCGTCACGAGCGCCACATGGGGCGAGATGCGCCGAGCGGTCGCCAATGCGCTCATCACGTCGAAACCGGTCACCTTGACCAGCACGACCGGAAGGTCCACGTGCTGGCGCAAGTAGGCGCCATTGGAGCCGCCCGATACCACGACGTCGAGCTTGCCTTCGCGCGCCTCGCGCCGAATGGCGTCGGCCGCGGAGTCGTAGGCACGGCCGACGATGCGGAACTCGGCCAGGTGAGAATAGGCTGGAATCAGTTCCGCGAAGGCGCGCTGCAGGCGGCTGATGCCCAGGGCCCAGATGCGCGGCAGGCCGGAAGGAGAGGCTGAGGGTGGCATGGTGCTTCGACGGTAAAGTGCTGCTATTGTGCCCGCCCGGGATATGAATTTCAATCGTGAAATTCGAATTCCACGCATGCAATGCAATAGTGCGATGAAATGCCTTTCCGCGCCGTTGAACACTCACCGCTTGTATCAAAATTATCCATAAAATCAATTAGTTAAGGACGCGCGCAAGGTTGGTCCGAGGGGCTGGCATAGCGCTTGCGTTATTGGTCCCGTTCCATCATTGCCCCTGACAACGAGACACCGCACCATGACCTATTCCGCATCCGACCTGGCCCGCTCGGCCGGCGCCCGCTTCCGCCAGGCCCTGGCCGAAGAGCATCCGCTGCAAGTGGTGGGCACCATCAACGCCAACCACGCCCTGCTGGCCAAGCGCGCTGGCTACCGCGCCATCTACCTGTCGGGCGGCGGCGTGGCCGCGGGCTCGCTGGGCCTGCCCGACCTGGGCATCTCGGGCCTGGAAGACGTGCTGATCGACGTGCGCCGCATCAGCGACGTATGCGATGTGCCGCTGCTGGTCGATGTCGACACCGGCTTCGGTTCGTCGGCCTTCAATGTGGCCCGCACCACCAGCTCGCTGATCAAGGCCGGCGCCGGGGCCATGCACATTGAAGACCAGGTCGGCGCCAAGCGCTGCGGCCATCGTCCGAACAAGGAAATCGTCACTCAGGGCGAAATGGTCGACCGCATCAAGGCTGCCGTCGATGCGCGTACCGACGAGAATTTCGTGATCATGGCGCGCACCGACGCGCTGGCCGTGGAAGGCTTGGAAAGCGCCATCGAGCGCGCCGTGGCATGCGTCGAGGCAGGCGCCGACGCGATCTTCCCGGAAGCCATGACCGACCTGGCCATGTACCGCAAGTTCGTGGACGCAGTGAAGGTGCCGGTGCTGGCCAACATCACCGAATTCGGCGCCACGCCGCTGTTCACCACGGATGAACTCGCCGGCTCGGGCGTGTCGATGGTCCTGTACCCGCTGTCGGCCTTCCGCGCCATGAACAAGGCCGCCGAGAACGTCTACACCGCCATCCGCCGCGACGGCACCCAGAAGAACGTGGTCGACACCATGCAGACGCGCTCGGAACTCTACGAGAGCATCGGCTACCACGCCTACGAACAGAAACTCGACGCCCTGTTTGCCCAGGGCAAGGCCAAGTAAGGCCAGCCGAACCGTACCTCACAAGGAGACCCTGATGTCCGAAGCACAACCGATCGCCACCCCGAAGCCCAAGAAGTCCGTTGCCCTGTCGGGCGTGACCGCCGGTAACACCGCCCTGTGCACCGTTGGCCGTACCGGCAACGACCTGCACTACCGCGGCTATGACATCCTGGACGTGGCCGATGCCTGCGAGTTCGAGGAAATCGCCCACCTGCTGGTCCACGGCAAGCTGCCGAACAAGGCCGAACTGGCCGCGTACAAGACCAGGCTGAAGTCGCTGCGCGGCCTGCCCGCCAACGTCAAGGCCGCGCTGGAATGCGTGCCGGCCTCGGCCCACCCGATGGACGTGATGCGCACCGGCGTGTCGGTGCTGGGCACCGTGCTGCCGGAGAAGGACGACCACAACACCCCGGGCGCGCGCGACATCGCCGACCAGCTGATGGCCAGCCTGGGCTCGATGCTGCTGTACTGGTACCACTTCAGCCACAACGGCCGCCGCATCGAAGTCGAAACCGACGATGACTCCATCGGCGCCCACTTCCTGCACCTGCTGCACGGCAAGAAGCCGTCGGCCCAGTGGGAACGCGCGATGCACACCTCGATGATCCTGTACGCGGAGCACGAGTTCAACGCATCGACCTTCACCGGCCGCGTCATCGCCGGCACGGGCTCGGACATGTATTCGGCCATCTGCGGCGCGATCGGCGCGCTGCGCGGCCCCAAGCACGGCGGCGCCAATGAAGTGGCCTTCGAGATCCAGAAACGCTACGACAACGCCGACGAAGCCGAGGCGGATATCCGCCGCCGCGTGGAGAACAAGGAAGTCGTGATCGGCTTCGGCCATCCGGTGTACACCATTGCCGACCCGCGCAACCAGGTCATCAAGGCCACCGCGCGCGAACTGTCGAAGGAAGCCGGCTCGATGAAGATGTTCGACATCGCCGAGCGCCTGGAAACGGTGATGTGGGATATCAAGAAGATGTTCCCGAACCTGGACTGGTTCAGCGCCGTGAGCTATCACATGATGGGCGTGCCGACCGCGATGTTCACGCCGCTGTTCGTGATCGCGCGTACGTCGGGCTGGGCTGCGCACATCATCGAGCAGCGCATCGACAACAAGATCATCCGCCCGAGCGCCAACTACACTGGTCCTGAGAACCTGGAGTTCGTGCCGATCGAGAAGCGCTGATCACATCGCGCTGACTGGGGAACGTGGATCGGGGCGCTTGCGCCCTGCTCCACGCGTCCTTGTGCATTACCCCGTATTCCTCCCCACGCCATGAACACTGCACACCGCAAACCACTGCCGGGCACCAAGCTGGATTTCTTTGACGCGCGCGAAGCCGTCGAGGCAATCCAGCCGGGTGCCTATGACAAGCTGCCCTACACGTCGCGCGTGCTGGCCGAGAACCTTGTGCGCCGCTGCGACCCGGCCACGCTGACCGATTCGCTGAAACAGCTCATCGAGCGCAAGCGCGAGCTGGATTTCCCGTGGTTCCCCGCGCGCGTGGTCTGCCATGACATCCTTGGCCAGACCGCGCTGGTGGACCTGGCCGGCCTGCGCGACGCCATTGCGGACCAGGGCGGCGACCCCGCCAAGGTCAACCCGGTGGTGCCGGTGCAACTGATCGTCGACCACTCGCTGGCCGTGGAGTGTGGCGGCTTCGACCCGGACGCGTTCGCCAAGAACCGCGCCATCGAGGATCGCCGCAACGAAGACCGCTTCGACTTCATCAACTGGACCAAGAAGGCCTTCGAGAACGTCGACGTGATCCCGCCGGGCAACGGCATCATGCACCAGATCAACCTGGAGAAGATGTCGCCGGTGATCCACGCTGACAAGGGCGTGGCGTACCCCGATACCTGCGTCGGCACCGACAGCCACACGCCGCACGTGGACGCGCTGGGCGTGATCGCCATCGGCGTGGGCGGCCTGGAAGCCGAGAACGTCATGCTGGGCCGCGCTTCGTGGATGCGCCTGCCCGACATCGTCGGCGTGGAGCTGACCGGCAAGCGCCAGCCTGGCATCACCGCCACTGACATCGTGCTGGCCCTGACGGAATTCCTGCGCAAGGAAAAGGTCGTCGGCGCCTACCTGGAATTCCGTGGCGAAGGTGCCTCCAGCCTGACGCTGGGCGACCGTGCCACGATCTCCAACATGGCCCCGGAATACGGCGCCACGGCCGCGATGTTCTTCATCGACAACCAGACGCTGGACTACCTGCGCCTGACCGGCCGCGAAGACGAGCAAGTCAAGCTGGTCGAGACTTATGCGAAGACCGCCGGCCTGTGGGCCGACTCGCTGAAGCACGCCGAGTACGAGCGCGTGCTGAAGTTCGACCTGTCGAGCGTCGTGCGCAACATGGCCGGCCCGTCGAACCCGCACAAGCGCCTGCCGACTTCCGCACTGGCCGAGCGCGGCATCGCTGTCGACCTGGACAAGGCCCAGGCGCAGGAAGCTGAAGGCCTGATGCCTGATGGCGCCGTGATCATCGCAGCCATCACCAGCTGCACCAACACCAGCAACCCGCGCAACGTGATTGCCGCCGCGCTGCTGGCGCGCAACGCCAACGCGCGCGGCCTGACCCGCAAGCCGTGGGTGAAGTCGTCGCTGGCGCCGGGATCGAAGGCGGTCGAGCTGTACCTGGAAGAATCGAAGCTGCTGCCGGACCTGGAAGCGCTCGGCTTCGGCATCGTCGCCTTCGCCTGCACGACCTGCAACGGCATGTCGGGCGCGCTCGATCCGAAGATCCAGCAGGAAATCATCGACCGCGACCTGTACGCCACGGCCGTGCTGTCCGGCAACCGCAACTTCGACGGCCGCATTCACCCGTACGCCAAGCAAGCCTTCCTGGCTTCGCCGCCGCTGGTGGTGGCCTACGCCATCGCAGGCACCATGCGCTTCGACATCGAACGCGATGTGCTGGGCACCGACAAGGAAGGCAAGCCGGTGTACCTGAAGGACATCTGGCCGAGCGACGAAGAGATCGACGCCATCGTCGCGCAAAGCGTGAAGCCCGAGCAGTTCCGCAAGGTCTACGAGCCGATGTTCGCGATCACCGCGCAAAGCGGCGAGCAAATCAGCCCGCTGTACGACTGGCGCGCACAGAGCACGTACATCCGCCGTCCGCCGTACTGGGAAGGCGCGCTGGCCGGCGAACGCACGCTCAAGGGCCTGCGTCCGCTGGCGGTGCTCGGCGATAACATCACCACCGACCACCTGTCGCCGTCGAACGCGATCCTGGCCAACAGCGCAGCGGGTGAATACCTCGCCAAGATGGGCCTGCCGGAGGAAGACTTCAACTCCTACGCGACCCACCGCGGCGACCACCTGACGGCGCAGCGCGCAACGTTTGCCAACCCGACGCTGATCAACGAAATGGCTGTGGTCGACGGCCAGGTCAAGAAGGGATCGCTGGCACGCGTCGAGCCGGAAGGCAAGGTCGTGCGCATGTGGGAAGCCATCGAGACCTACATGGACCGCAAGCAGCCGCTGATCATCGTCGCGGGTGCGGACTACGGCCAGGGCTCGTCGCGCGACTGGGCAGCCAAGGGCGTGCGCCTGGCAGGCGTGGAAGTCATCGTCGCCGAAGGCTTCGAGCGCATCCACCGCACCAACCTGATCGGCATGGGCGTGCTGCCGCTGGAGTTCAAGCCGGGCGTGAACCGCCTGACGCTGGGCCTGGACGGCACCGAGACCTACGACGTGACCGGCGAGCGCCAGCCGCGCGCCGACCTGACGCTGGTGATCCACCGCCGCAACGGCGAACGCGTCGAAGTGCCGGTGACGTGCCGCCTGGACAGCGACGAGGAAGTGTCGATCTACGAAGCCGGCGGCGTGCTGCAGCGCTTCGCGCAGGACTTCCTTGAATCCGCGAAAGCGGCTGCTTAAGGTAGCGAGATGAGCGGGCGGTGCGGCAACGTACCGCCCGCTGCAGTTTTGACCAGGACAAAGACTTCCATGGCCCACGTACCCCAGATCAAGATTCCCGCCACCTACATTCGCGGTGGCACCAGCAAGGGCGTGTTCTTCCGCCTGCAAGACCTGCCCGCGACCGCCCAGGTCCCCGGCAAGGCGCGCGATGCGCTGCTGATGCGCGTGATCGGCAGCCCGGATCCGTACGGCAAGCAGATCGACGGCATGGGTGCCGCCACGTCGAGCACCAGCAAGACCGTGATCGTGTCGAAGAGCAGCCGCCCGGACCACGACGTCGACTACCTGTTCGGCCAGGTCTCGATCGACCAGCCCTTTGTCGACTGGAGCGGCAACTGCGGCAACCTGTCGGCCGCCGTCGGCCCGTTCGCGATCAGCGGCGGCCTTGTCGATGCATCGCGCGTGCCGCAGAACGGCACGGCTGTCGTACGCATCTGGCAGGCGAACATCGGCAAGACCATCATCGCCCACGTGCCCATCACCAACGGTGAAGTACAGGAAACCGGCGACTTCGAACTGGATGGTGTGACCTTCCCTGCCGCCGAAGTCCAGCTCGAATTCATGGACCCGGCCGCCGACGAGGACGGCGATGGCGGCGGCGCAATGTTCCCGACCGGCAACCTGGTGGACGACCTCGAAGTGCCGGGCGTCGGCACGTTCAAGGCGACCATGATCAATGCCGGCATCCCGACGATCTTCGTCAATGCGGAAGCCATCGGCTACACCGGCACCGAACTGCAGGACGCCATCAACGGCGACCCGAAGGCGCTGGCGATGTTCGAGACCATCCGCGCCTACGGCGCCGTGCGCATGGGCCTGATCAAGAACGTCGACGAAGCGGCCAAGCGCCAGCACACGCCCAAGGTCGCCTTCGTCGCCAAGCCGAAGGACTATGTTGCGTCCAGCGGCAAGCCGGTCGGCGCCGGCGACGTGGACCTGCTGGTGCGGGCGCTGTCGATGGGCAAGCTGCACCATGCCATGATGGGCACGGCAGCCGTGGCCATCGGTACCGCGGCGGCGATTCCGGGCACACTGGTGAACCTTGCCGCTGGCGGTGGCGAACGCAATGCGGTCCGCTTCGGCCATCCGTCGGGCACGCTGCGCGTGGGCGCCGAAGCCAGCCAGTCCAACGGCGACTGGACCGTCACCAAGGCCATCATGAGCCGCAGCGCCCGTGTACTGATGGAAGGCTGGGTACGCGTACCGGGCGACGCGTTCTGACGTGCGCCGGGACCCGTTTCCGGCGCGGGCCGCCACGCGGTGCCTGATACCAGGCACGTCCACCCTGGACGGTGCCGCATGACCCGCTCGCCTTTTATGTGAGTTGAGTTATCAAGATACCGGGTTCATGCCGAATCGGCATAACCCGGGTATCGCCCCTTCCCGCCAGAATTTCTCCTCCCTTATAGTGGCAGCCGCTGTCGACAGTGGTCCTGAAACCCAGGCCCTGCCCGGCAGTCACTGACCAGATATGGACGGCGGCGTCCTGCCCAAAAGGCACGCCATGCCGCTCCGACACGAGGAGAATCATGAAACGCTTTGCCCGCACTACGACGCTTGCCGCCGCCCTGCTTGCCGCCAGCCTGATCACCGGTACCGCCCATGCCCAGCTTGCTCCGGCCGCACAGCCATCGGCCACGCCCGGGACCCAGGCAGAGGCCCGCAAGGCCAATATCGTCATCATCGGCACGGGGGGCACCATCGCTGGCGCCGGTGCATCGGCTACCAACACGGCGGCCTATCAATCCGCGGTGGTGCCGGTCGACAAGATCATCGCCTCGGTGCCGGAGATCTCGAAGGTCGCCAACGTCAAGGGCGAGCAGATTTTCCAGATCGGTTCGGAGAGCTTCAACAACGAGCGCCTGCTGAAGCTCGGCAAGCGTGTTTCGGAACTGCTCAAGCAGCCTGACGTGGACGGCATCGTCATCACCCACGGCACCGACACCATCGAGGAAACGGCCTACTTCCTGAACCTGACGCTCAAGAGCGACAAGCCCGTGGTGGTGGTCGGCTCGATGCGCCCCGGTACGGCGCTGGGCGCCGACGGCGCGCTGAACCTGTACGACGCCGTGGTGGTGGCTTCCAACCCGGCATCCCGGGGCAAAGGCACGCTGGCGGTCCTGAACGACGAGATCCACACCGGCCGCGATGTGACCAAGTCCAACACCTTCAAGGCCGAGACCTTCCGCTCGCCGTTTGGTCCGCTCGGCTATGTGGTGGAAGGCCGCACGCTGTTCTACCGCCTGCCTGCCCGTCCGCACACCACGCAGACCGAGTTCGACATCGACAAGATCGACAAGCTGCCTGAAGTGGCCGTGGTCTATGCCTATGGCAACGTGAACCCGGCCAGCATCGATGCCGCGGTGAAGAATGGCGCCAAAGCCATCGTCTATGCCGCCACCGGCAACGGCAGCGTCGGCGACTACATGGTCGAGCCGCTTAAGGCCGCGCGCGCCAAGGGCGTGCAGATCGTGCGCGCGTCGCGCACCGGTAGCGGCGTCGTGGTCCGCAATGCCGAGCAGCCGGACGACAAGTACGACTGGGTCGTCACGGATGACCAGCTGCCGCAGAAGGCGCGCATCCTGACCGCCCTGGCGCTGACCAAGACCAACGACAGCAAGGTTCTGCAGCAGATCATGTGGAAGTACTGAGACCCGGGGGCACCAGCCCCCGGGTGGTAGCGGTTGCCAGCGCCTCAGGGCTGGCAGCAGATAGCGCGCCGGAGAATCCGGCGCGTTTTCGTTTTGGACATCCTGTTCTGTCGGTTAATTGCGTTAATAGGGGGAATGCCCTCGTGCGGTCCCCATGCCGCGAGCCTTACATCGATCGGACCTCATTTGGCGCCATGCCTGCGTGGCTGGCGTTGCGCGCCGCGCAACGCAGACTTGCATCCCGATGTGATTCAACTCACGCCCATAGCCCCCTAAGCTTCGAGCGTCGTAACTGAACCGATACCCGAAGCCATGAACTCCGCAAATTCCCCGGGCATGAACGCCCTCCCCCATGCGGCCGCCCCGATGTCCGGCGCGCTGGTCGCGCTGTTTTCGCTGTGCGCCGGCGTGCTGGTCGCCAACCTGTATTACGCCCAGCCCATCATCGAGATGATTGCCCCGACGGTGGGCCTGACCGCCCAAGGCGCCAGCGTGATCGTGTCGCTGACCCAGATCGGCTACGCCATCGGCCTGTTCTTCCTGGTACCGCTGGCCGACCTGCATGAAAACCGGCGCCTGCTGACCATCAGCGGCGTGGCGGCGACGGCGAGCCTGGTGGGGGCTGCCACGGCTTCGCAGCCGGGCGTGTTCCTGCTGGTATCACTGCTGCTGGGCCTGAGTTCGGTGAGCGTGCAGATCCTGATTCCGCTGGCTGCGCACCTGGCGCCCGAAGCGCTGCGCGGGCGCACCGTCGGCACGATCATGGGCGGTCTGCTTTCCGGCATCCTGCTGTCGCGTCCGTTGTCGAGCCTGCTGGCACAGTACCTCGGCTGGCGTGCCGTCTTCTATGTCGCTGCCGCGATGACACTGGCAACGGTCGCAATCATCGCCACGACACTGCCGCGCCGTACGCCCCAGCATCGCGCCAGGTACGCAAGCCTGATCTCGTCGCTGTGGCACCTGCTGGCGCGCTACCCCGTGTTGCGCCAGCGTTCGCTGTACCAGGGCCTGCTGTTTGCGGCATTCAGCCTGTTCTGGACCGCCGCGCCGCTGGAGCTGGCGGGCCGCTACGGGCTGTCGCAATCGCAGATCGGCATCTTCGCCCTGGTCGGCGCACTGGGTGCCATCGCAGCACCGGTGGCCGGGCGCCTGGCCGACGCAGGCCACACCCGCATTGCGTCGTACGCGGCGATGATTGCGGCAGCGCTCGGCTTTATTCCAGGGATGGCCGGCGGCGCGGGCGGCGTGTACTGGCTGGCAGTGACCGGCATCGTGCTCGACTTCGCCGTGCAAATGAACATGGTGCTGGGTCAGCGTGCCATCTATGCGCTCGACCCCGCCAGCCGTGGACGGCTGAATGCGCTGTACATGACCGCCATCTTTGCCGGCGGCGCGGTCGGCTCCGCACTGGCCAGCACGCTTTACACGCAGTTCGGCTGGACCGGCATCGTGGTTGCCGGCAGCGGGCTGGCGCTGGTCTCGCTGGTGGCGCTCGCGGCCACCGCACGGCGCTGAGAAAGCGCTGAACGATACGGCGAACCGCGTCGCAAGCCTTCTTGGCACAAGTACTGGCACCTGGCCCCCGCCTTGCAATTGGAAAAGCCAGCTCTCGTCGCTGCCCAATGAGGCATCAGTCGTCGAAAAGGGAAAGAGCCAGCGTCGCGCACCATCGCGGCGCGCGATTCCCTGCCTTGGGGAGTCGAGCGGCGTTGATGCTAGCTTCCGACTGACATTCACGCCTCTTTTTGGCGACATATCTTGCATACAAGCATGGCATACCACTTGCTCAACTGGTAGCCGTGAACGCAACGACTGAGAACTCTCCCGCCGAAATTGCCAATCGCATCACCGAGGCGATGCTTGGCCAGAAGTTGCTGCCCGGCTCTCGCCTGGGCGAGCAGGAACTCGCCACG
The DNA here is from genome assembly GCF_057073755.1 of Cupriavidus sp. C3SS-1. Lineage (NCBI taxonomy): Bacteria > Pseudomonadati > Pseudomonadota > Betaproteobacteria > Burkholderiales > Burkholderiaceae > Cupriavidus > Cupriavidus sp. C3SS-1. The sequence goes on from NZ_CP172699.1 coordinate 1,698,256, forward strand.
CTGTTTGGCGTAAGCCGCACGCTGGTGCGAGAGGCGCTGTCGCGACTGGCCGCGCGAGGCATGGTGACCGTCAGCTCCCGGCGCGGCTGGTTCCTGGTGGAACCGGGCGCCGAGGATATTCGCGCGGCGTTTGATGCCCGGCGCATTATCGAAACCGGCTTGTTGCGCGAAATCGGCCCCGAGCGTCCGCCCGGTGCACAGGCCATTCACACGCTCAAGGTCCATATCGCACGCGAGAAGGCTGCTCTCCTAGGCGACGACGCCAGCATGCGCAGCTTCCTGCTGGGCGATTTTCATGTTTGTCTGTGCGCCTCTTTGGGGTATGGCCTGCTCGTCGACACGCTGCGCGACCTGACTGCGCGCACGACACTGGTAGCCAGCCGCAATCAATCCGCCGCCGATGCCGGCCGCTCATGCAGCCAGCACGAAGACATCGTCAATGCGTTGGCCGACGGCAATGGTGCGCTGGCCGCGCGGCTGATGACCGAGCATCTGGGCGAAGTGCATACGAGTCTCGATGCCGTGGGCCCTGCCGATCCACTCGCACATCTGCGCCACGCGCTGGCACCGGTTGATCCGGCGCGCACGCCACATGCCACGACGCCCGCCGCGGAAGTTTCCGAGGCGCCGCAAATTCTCTCCCCTTCCCCATCCCGAACCTGAGGAAACACGCGATGTTCCAAGCCCTGTCCCAATCGAAGTTTTCCCGTCGCGGCCTGATGTGCGCATTGCTGGCCGGTCTTTGCGCGGCCTCGTTGCCAGCGCAGGCCGATACGCTAGCCGACATCACCAAGGCCGGCGTGCTGCGCGTGGCCGTGCCGCAGGATTTCCCGCCGTTCGGCTCGGTGGGGGCCGACATGACGCCTCAGGGTCTCGATATCGATGTGGCCGCGCTGATGGCCAAGAAGATGGGCGTAAAGCTGCAACTGGTGCCGGTGACCAGTACCAACCGCGTGCCGTATCTGCAGACGCGCAAGGTGGATCTGGTGATCTCGAGCATGGGCAAGAACCCCGAGCGCGAGAAGGTGCTTGATTTCTCGGACGCCTACGCTCCCTTCTTCAATGGTGTGTTCGGGCCGGCGGACATTGCCGTGAAAAGCGCGGTCGATCTGGCGGGCAAGACCGTAGGTGTCACGCGTGGCGCAGTCGAAGACCTGGAGTTGAGCAAGATTGCCCCGGCCAGCGCGAACATCAAGCGCTACGAAGACAACAACGCCACGATCTCGGCCTTCCTTTCGGGACAGGTGCAGTTGATTGCCACCGGCAACGTGGTGGCCTCCACGCTGATTGCCAAGCACCCGCCCAAGGCGCCGGAGACCAAGTTCCTGATCAAGAATTCGCCGTGCTTCATCGGCCTGAACAAGGGCGAAAAACCGCTGCAGGACAAGGTCAATGCCATTCTGGCCGAAGCCAAGAAGGACGGCTCGCTGAATACGCTGTCGATCAAGTGGCTGCTGCGTCCGCTGCCGGCCCAGCTCTGACACGCGCCGCCCAGGAAAAAGCATGGCATACGCGTTCGATTTCGTATCGGTGCTGGATTACACCGACGTGCTGCTAAAAGGCATTGCCGTCACGGCGCAGCTGACGCTGACGGGCGGTGTGCTCGGCGTGGCAGTCGCCGTGGCGGGCGCCTGGGCCAAAACCCAGGGCCCTGCCTGGCTGCGCGCCGTGGTCGGCACCTATGTGGAGCTGATCCGGAACACACCGTTCCTGATCCAGTTGTTCTTTATCTTCTTTGGGCTGCCTAGCCTTGGCGTGCATCTGCCAGAAATGGTGGCGGCATCGCTGGCCATGGTCATCAACCTGGGCGCCTATGGTACCGAGATCGTGCGCGCCGGTCTGGCTGCCACACCGCGTGGACAGTTCGAGGCGGGCGCAAGCCTCGCGATGTCACCGTTCCAGGTGTTCCGGCACGTGGTGCTGCGCCCGGCATTGCAGAAGATCTGGCCCGCGCTGTCGAGCCAGGTGGTGATTGTGATGCTGGGATCCGCGGTCTGCTCGCAGATTGCGGCGCAAGACCTGACATACGCGGCCAATTTCATCCAGGGACGCAACTTCCGCGCGTTCGAGGTGTATCTGGTCAGCACCGGGATCTATCTGCTGCTGGCGATTGCCCTGCGGCAGTTGCTGCGCGGCATTGGCCGGCAGTTATTTGCCCGGAGGGCGGGATGATCGAGTTTTCGTTGTGGGATATCGTCCGCAACCTGCTGCTGGCGGCGCGCTGGACTGTGTTGCTGTCGTTGGTCGCGTTCGTAGGCGGTGGCGTCGTTGGCCTGCTCGTGCTGTTGCTGCGTACCGGCAAGCGTCCATGGGCAAGGCGGCTGACACGGGGCTATATCGAGCTGTTCCAGGGCACGCCGCTGCTGATGCAGCTGTTCCTCGCGTTCTTTGGTCTTGCGCTGTTCGGCATCGAGGTGCCCGCGTGGCTGGCCGCGGGGCTGGCGTTAACGCTGTGGACATCGGCCTTCCTGGCTGAAATCTGGCGCGGCTGTGTGGAAGCCATCCCGCGCGGCCAGTGGGAGGCATCGGGCAGCCTGGCGATGAACTACGTGCAGCAGATGCGCTACGTGATCCTGCCACAGGCCCTGCGGATTGCCGTGGCACCGACCGTTGGCTTTGGCGTCCAGGTCGTCAAGGGCACGGCGCTGGCCTCGATCATCGGCTTCACCGAGCTATCGAAGGCGGGCACCATGATCGTGAACGCCACGTTCCAACCATTTACCGTGTATGCCGCCGTCGCGCTGATGTACTTCGCGCTGTGCTGGCCGCTTTCGCAATACAGCAAAATGCTGGAGAGGAGATTCCATGCCGCTCATCGCCATTGATCAGGTTCGCAAGTCGTTTGGCAGCAACGAGGTCCTGAAGGGTGTGTCGCTCTCGGTTGAGTCTGGCGAAGTCATCGCCATCATCGGCAAGAGTGGCTCGGGCAAGAGCACGCTGCTACGTTGCATCAACGGGCTGGAGCGAATCGATTCGGGCGCCATTACCGTGGCAGGTGCTCATCTGGCCGACAGCGAGCTGCAACTGCGCGCGCTGCGGCTGAAGGTAGGCATGATATTCCAGCAGTTCAATCTCTTCCCGCACCTGAGCGCCGGGCGCAACGTGATGCTGTCGCCAATGACCGTCAAGGGGGTGCCAGAGGCCAAGGCCCGTGAACTGGCTGAACTCAACCTGGCGCGGGTGGGGCTTTCCGCCAAGTTCGATGCATACCCCGACCAGCTCTCTGGCGGTCAGCAGCAACGCGTTGCCATTGCGCGCGCGCTCGCCATGCAGCCGACCGCGCTGCTGTGCGATGAGATTACCTCGGCCTTGGACCCGGAGCTCGTCAACGAGGTGCTGCAGGTGGTGCGCGGCCTGGCCGCAGACGGCATGACGCTGCTGATGGTGACGCACGAAATGCGCTTCGCGCGGGAGGTGTGCGACCGTGTTGTCTTCATGCATCAGGGCAAGGTCCACGAAACCGGCGCCCCCAACGACGTGTTCGGCCGACCGCAGACGCCTGAACTTCAGCAGTTTCTGGGGATGGTCGAGGCCTGAAGGGGCATGCCGCGGCCAGCGCTCAATCATTAATGTACGAGCGTAAATAGCGATTCCCCGGCGGGTCAGGACCTCGTAGCCGATAGTTCCGGCGCGCGAGGCTGTCCGCATGCAGAGCGTCGTCGGCTAGTGTGATGAGCGTTCCCCTGCGAGCTCATGGGCCGGAACATCGGTCACGTCGAGGATCACTGTGTCCATGGAAACGTTTCCGACCAGTGGCAGGCACAGCGCGAGGATGCGCTTCGCCTGCTCGATGACGGGCCGGTCGACCATTTTGCCATCGACCTGCACGGCATGGCTGCCGGACGAGGTGGCTTCGATCACGCGGCGGGCCCACTCGATCTGCTGCGCGGACGGCCGAAAGCCCGCCCTCACGCCGGCCACCTGTGACGGGTGGATACACAGCTTACCCGCGAAGCCGAGTTCCCGGGCGTAGGCAACGTCCTCGGCCAGAACGCTCTCATCCTTCAGCGCAGTGGTCACGCCGTCGACGGGCGGCGGCAGACGGGCAACGCGCGAGGCCAGCACGAGGCGGCTGCGTGCGTAGGCCAGTGCGTCACGGGTGTGCTCGCAGCCGAGGTCGACGGCATAGTCGATGGAGCCGAACGCAAGCCGCGCCACGCCGGGCGCGGTGGCGATGGCGTCGGCCTGGTGCAACCCAATGGCGCTTTCGATGAGCGCCACCAGTACCCCGTGTGGATTGACCCTGCGCAGCGCCTCGGCGACGCCGCCCAACGCCGCAGGTTGTTCGGCCTTGGGAACCATTAGCCCGGCCAGCGGCGTGCCGGCGGGCAGGCTGGCGAGCCACTCAAGGTCGGCACTGCAATAAGGCGAGGCGGCGTCATTGATCCGGACAAGGACATTCGCCGCCTGCCCTGAAAGCCGCCTTGCCGCGAGCCACGAGGCGATTGCCACTCGGGCGGCGTCCTTGCCGTTTGGGTGGACTGCATCCTCCAAATCGAAGATTGTCACGTCTGCGCCGGCGGCAACGGCCTTGTCGAAGCGCTCGTGCCGATTGCCCGGCACGAAGAGATAGGTGGTGGCGATGTTCATGGCGGTGCCTTTCAGCGGGCGGCAAGGTGGAACACGGAGTCCTCGTGCACGTCGTGCTGCTCAATCACGTGCGACGCGGCGCAGTTGATCAGCCGCTCAGTACGGCCAACTGCGACGGCGGTCGACCAGATGCAAGAAAATGAAGACTATGGCTCGCTACGGAAGTCGCGGCGTACCTTTCGAAGCTCGCCATCGTCGAGAACGGCTAGTTGTATCCCAAGAATGCGATATCGGTCACGTCTTGCCGGTCATTCAAATTCGCCATCAGCACCTCGGTCGGTGTCCGTCTCCAAGAAATGGCCATTGGATCGGGGTCCTTAACCGCAACCGGCGTGACAGCGTAGCAAGGCCGGGATACCAGCTCCGGCCTCGTTTCGCTGCCCAAGTGAGCTTCGACTATGGTCATGACTTCTCCTATTGCTGCTATTGCTGAATCCGTAGAGGGTTTAAAGCGGTTTTCACTTTTCCGCCGACCAAGTCTGCCGAAATCATTGCCAACTTCCTTCAAGCCGACACGGAACCCGGCTGATATGCAGTTGCAAGACTGTAGGCAATCCCTTGGCCTGCTCATCACAGTGCAGTTAACACGAGTCGGCTAATTGAGGATATGGAGCGGGAAGTGCCGGCGCCAGACTTGACTCCGTAACGACGCGCCGCCATCGGGTCAGCTCGGACTCTACTTTTGCCGTCAGCGCCTCCGGACTGCTTGGCTCCGCCGTCGCACCATAACTTTCAAAACCCGCAATGACGTCTGGGTCTCGCAAAACCTCGTTCAGTACTTGATTCAGCTCATCCACCTTAGCGGAGGGAGTGCCAGCGGGCGCGAACAGCGCGTACCACTGTGTCAATTGCACGCCAGAAATCCCCGCTTCAGCCAGGGTAGGAACTTCCGGCAAACAAGAGAGGCGTTGCGGACCCGCAACCGAAAGCGCATGAAGGCGCCCGGCCCGTAGCGGCCGATACGCAGTGAGCAGGCTTGAAAACATCACCTGTGTGCGCCCTTCGATGGTGGACGCGATTGCCGGCGCAGCGCCGTCAAAGGTGAGAGAGCGCATCGATGTGCCGGTGGCAAGCTGGAAGAGTTCCGCACCGAAATGAGGCGGTGTGCCGTCGCCTGCGGACGCGTAGCGCAGACCATGTGGCTCTTGTTTCAAGCGGGCGATCAAAGCGTCCACGTCAGCCGGCACGTTCGACGGATTTGCCACCAACAATATCGGGGATGACCCAATGAGACCTATCGGCGCGAAGCTGCGGAGGGGATCGTACCCAACCTTCTGAAGTGCGGGATTCATTGCATGTGTTCCCACGTAGCCAAGGAGCAACGTATGTCCATCGGGGACCGCCCGCGCAACATACTCGCAGGCTATCCCTCCGTTCGCACCAGCCCGGTTATCGATGACCACCTCTTGTCCCAGCAGCCGCCCGATGCGGGGACCGATGAGGTGAGCCACAGCGTCATTGCCACCGCCTGCGCGTGTAGGAAGGATGATTTGCAAAGGCTTCGCTCGCGATCCCACCGAAGGCTTTGCCATTGGCGCGGGCCGGGAGAAAACGTAGTCGGGCAGATGGAGTTCACCAGCCATGATTTTTCGGGCCGTTCGAACAAGCGCTGCACGAGTGACTTTTGTGGCATCACCCTCGCCTTCCAGTTCTACTTCGACTTCGATCCGCCCGGCAGGATGAAGCACCACGAGGGCATGTCGGCCAGAGTGCCTCTCGTTTTGGCTCGCGACGGTACCCGACAATGCGAAGGCGCTGGCCACGCCGATAGCTCCCGTAACGGCATGAGAGGCATGGCACTTGCGCGGAGTGAAGTAGCGCGATGTGATGCTGTCCCGCGAGTCGCCCCCGCTAACCAACACTGGCTTCGGAATGACGCTGTCGGACACATCGCCGAGCCCCATCAGCAGGCCGGCTTGCAATCGCAGCGTCTCCAGTCGCGCCAGCAATGCTGCATCACTGTCAAGCGTGGCCGGTGCTTCACGGCCGCTGACGCCCAGGTCGCAAGCCCGGACAATCATCAGCGGCATGGCCGCGTCGATGCAAGTCACCTCGACGCCGTCGATCACATCGATGCGGTTTCCCGTTGGGAATACTTGACCTGTCACGGCACCCCAGGCATCCAGAAAATCAAGCAGGATCGGAGCGCCCGTTCCAGCGACGCCGTCGATGCGGGTGTCACCGTCATAGGTGATCCGGCCATCCGGCGTACGTACGGTCACGTCAATTCGAGCGCCAGTATTGACGTTATGCACGCGTACGCGAGTCGTGTCGCGCTCGACCTTGACGAGACCCTGTTCGATGGCAAAAGGCGCGACGCCTGACAGCATGTTGCCGCAGTTGGGGCGCGTATCCACCGAGCAGTTCCCCACCCCCACCTGTACAAACAGATAGTCCAGGTCACAATCGGGCTGCGCGGACCGTGACACAATGGCTACCTTGCTGTTAAGCGTGCTGCCGCCTCCAACGCCGTCAAGTTGCAGGGGATCCGATGCTCCGATAGCGCCAATCAGCGCCTGGTCGCGCTCCTCATCGTTTTCCGGTAGCCATTCGCGCAGGAAGAACGGTCCGCGAGAGGTGCCGGCGCGCATCAGGACACAGGGAATAGTTTTACTCATCTCAGTCCGCCTTCAACTTCGCCGCCTGCACAACCGCCTTCCATTTCACTTGCTCCTGTTGCATAAATACTTGCATTTGACTTGGCGTCATCGTCGCGACCTCCGCGCCCTGGCCTTCCAGACGTTGAACAACGCTTTTCTCCGCCAGTGCTTGGTTGAGAGCCTTGTTTAACGCTTCTACGACGGGCATTGGGGTATTGGCAGGCGCGAAGATTCCATACCACTGCGAAACGTCGACATCATTGATGCCCTGCTCTTTTAGTGTGGGGACGTTCGGCATCAATGCAGAACGCTTGCTGCCCGCGACGCCGACCACCTTGAGCTTGCCACCCTTTATATAAGGAATGGCCGTAAAAAGACTTGGGAACATCACTTGTGTCTGGCCTGCCATGGTGTCGTTGATCGCGGGTGCAGACCCCTTATACGGCACGTGCAGCATGTCGGTGCCCGTGGAGAGCTTGAACATCTCGGCGGCAAAGTGTGGGGCGGTCCCATTGCCGGCGGATGCGTAGCTGACCTTGCCCGGCGTCGCTTTCAGCAGCGCCACGACAGCTTTCGCATCGTTCGCCTTCACCCCGGGATTGAGGACCATCACCGTCGCCGACGACCCGACCATGCCGACCGGCACGAAGTCCTTGACCGGGTCGTAGCGCAGACGCTGCAGTGCCGGATTCATCGCATGGGTGGCGACGTATCCAAGCAAGAGCGTGTAACCATCGGGCGGGGCTCGCATCACGAATTCGCTGGCAATTGCGCCGTTGGCGCCGGCCTTGTTGTCCACCACAACGGTCTGCTTGAGAATTGACGACATGGCTTGCGCAACCACGCGCGCGATCGCGTCGTTGGCGCCTCCGGCCGCAGTGGGCACGACCAGGGTGATGCGCTTGTCCGGGAAGGCGCTCCAGGCACCCGGGCTGGCCATGGCGGCCGCGATGGCGAGACTGCCGAGGATGAGTCGTTGGGTCAACCGCATCTGCCTGCTCCGATTAGTTATCGTTCGATCGAGGGCCTCTGCGGCCCGCGAACGTATCGTCGTACTTTTCTGATACCTATGGAATTGCATAATTACGAACGGTTGATGCACACTATGGATCAGTGAGGGCGAAGCAAGGGACACCAATGACCATCAATTTCAACCTCAACGACTTGCAGGCATTCCGTGCCGTTGCCGAGTTGAACAACTTCCGGAAGGCGGCCGACGCACTGCATATTTCGCAGCCGGCCTTCAGTCGCCGAATCGAAAAGCTGGAAGAAGCACTGGGTGTCCGCTTGCTGGATCGCACCACGCGACGCGTTAGCCTGACATCGGTGGGGCGGGAGTTCGACCGCAAGCTCCAACAGATTCTGGATGACCTGGACCAGACGCTGCTTGGCATACGAGGGGTAACGACCACACGCATGGGGGAAGTGACCATCGCCTGCGTACCTTCAACGGTCTATTATTTTTTGTCGCAGGTCATCTCGCGCTATCACGAGCGCTATCCGAAGATTCGCGTCAAGCTCCTTGACGCCAGCGCAAACGAGGTCTTGTCCGCGGTATCGGGCGGTGAAGCGGACTTCGGACTCAATTTCGTGGGTAACCAGGAGCCGGAAATCGAGTTTCGGCCCCTGCTTGAAGAGAGATTCGTGGCGGCATGCCGGCGCGACCATCCACTCGCGAAGCATCGGCGTGTCAAATGGGCAGACTTGGCCGAGTATGACTATATTTCCGTGAGCAAGGCCTCCGGCAACCGACTGCTGTTAGACCAGGCGCTATCCAACGTATCCGGCCTCCCCTACAGCATCTATGAGACTCAGCACGTCACAACAACGCTGGGACTGGTCGAAGCCGGGCTCGGCGTTGCGGCTGTGCCTTCGATTGCCATGCCCGGTCCGGACCATCCGCTACTCGTAAGTGTTCCGCTGACCGATCCCGTCATCACGCGCAATATCGGACTCATTCGCCGCAAGGGGCGTTCGTTGCCGCCCGCGGCGCAACAGCTCTATGATTTCCTCAGCGAAATGAAGTCAACGCGGGGCAAGCGCGGCAGTCGCCGCGCATAGTTACGAACAGCCACACGCATTCAGCGCGGCGACGGACCGGCCATGACCACCGACGGCACATCGCCCGCCTCGAGCTTTGCCTCCGTGAATGTGTAGTTCGATGTCAACTCGCGCTTCAGTACTTCACGATCGCAAGCGTTCTCCCACATCGAAACCACGATACAGGCAACGACGTTACTGATCGTACTCGTCAGGGCCCGAGCCTCGGACATGAAGCGGTCAACACCGACGATAAGCGCGACGCCTGCAACGGGAAGGTCCGGCATGACGGTCAGCGTAGCTACCAGTGCCACGAATCCGCTCCCGGTTACCCCCGCTGCGCCCTTTGAGGTCAACAACATGATGCCGAGCATGGCAGCAATCTGATGCCAGGTCAGGTGGATGTCGCACGCCTGGGCAATAAACATCGACGCAAGGGTCAGATAGATCGCAGTGCCATCCAGGTTGAAGGAGTACCCTGTCGGAAGTACCAACCCGACGACGCCCTTCTTGCAGCCCAGGCGCTCGAGTTTCAACAACAACCGAGGCAGCACCGGCTCGCTTGACGACGTACCCAGGACGACAAGTAGTTCTTCCTTGATATAACGCAGCAACTGCCAAAGTCGGAAACCATGCAGGCGACACAGGAGACCGAGTACCACTACGACGAAGAAGGAACAGGCTACATAGAAAGTCCCGATGAGGAGTCCCAAAGAGCCAATCGACTTGATTCCATAGCGTCCGACCGTGAAAGCCATCGCCCCGAAAGCCCCGATGGGTGCCACCCGCATGATGACGCCAAAGACGGCGAAAAGCATGTGGGAGAAGCCATCGATGGTGTCCAGTACGGGACGAGCCGCGGACCCAATGCGCGAGAGGCCGAAACCGCACAACACCGCGAGCAACAGGACCGGAAGGACCTCACCTTGCGCGAACGCCCCGACGAACGCATTAGGAATGATGTGCAATGCAAAGTCGGCAAAGCCGTGGATATGGACGTCGTTGGCAAAGCGCGCCGCAACACTTGCATCGAGCTGCTTCGGGTCGATGTGCATACCTGCGCCGGGCTGCATCAGAAATACCGTGACGAGACCGGTTAGCAAGGCAATGATGGTCAGCACATAAAACAACCCCATCGACTTCAGCAGAGTCTTTCCAATCTCCTTGGTATCGCTAAGCGACGTAATGCCGGTCACTATCGTACAGAACACGACCGGCGCGATCATCATCTTGACCAGCTTGACGAACCCGTCGCCGAGCGGCTTGAGCGATGCACCGATATCTGGCCAGTAGTGCCCGACAGTGATGCCGAGCATCAGTCCTATGAGCACCTGGACGTATAAGTGCTTGAATGGGCTCCGTAGTTTCATAACGGTGTCTCCTTATATTATTGCGACCGGCATGTGAATTGCCGGAATTTTCGCCAAGCGTGTCGATCTTTCAACGCCGGCTTGCAAGCACGCGGTCGACCATCACGCCAGCCTGCCCCAGGTTATTGGCGGGGTCGCACATCGCCTCGAGTTGTGCTCGTGTGACATGTCCGCTGATTTCCGGGTGAGCCGCGAGTATGTCGATCAATGGCCGGTTTTCGTCGATGGCCTTGCGGCACAGGTCATAGACCAGGTCATGCGCATATTCCCGGCCGATGTACGGGCCCAACCCCATCATCACCGCTTCGGACATCACAAGCCCGTTGGTCATATCGATGTTGGCGCGCATGCGGTCGGCGTCTACTTCCAGCCCTTGCAGGACAAATTTGGCCTGCTTCAACGCGCCGGAGATCAGGCAGAAGATCTCGGGCAACGACACCCATTCAATCTCCCACGGCCCGGTGGAGCGCTCATGGTCGGCGACCATCGCATCCATCAGGGCCGCTGCGTGTTGCCGCACCACTGAAATGTTCGCGTGGATGTATAGGCACGAAATCGGGTTGCGCTTCTGCGGCATGGTAGACGACGAGCCGCGCCCGGGCGCGAATGGCTCGAACACCTCCGCCACCTCCGTCTGCATCATCAGCTTCACATCCATGGCAATCTTGCCAAGCGATCCACCGACGAGACCCAGGAAGGCGCCAACCTCGGCTACGGTGTCGCGTACCGTGTGCCAGGAGATGAGCGGCTGCGCCAAACCCAGCTCTTTCATCAGCGCGGCTTGCGTCTCCATAGCGCCCGTCTGCAGGGAAGAAAGCGTACCGGAGGCGCCGCCGAATTCTCCCATCAGTACACGCGGCTTAAGCTGCTGCAACCGCTCGCGGTGACGGTCAATGCCAGCCAGGATGCTGGCCATCTTGTAGCCGAACGTAATCGGCGTGGCTTGCTGCAAGTTAGAACGGCCGATGACTGGCGTGTCCCGATAGGTCTTCGCCAGCTTGGCGAGCGCCCCCGCAATGTCGTCCAGATCCGCCTCGATCAGTGCGAGACCCTCACGCATTTGCAGCACTGCCGCAGTGTCGGTGATGTCCTGGGTCGTGGCTCCCCAGTGACAGAACTCGCCGAGGCCGTCCCGGCAGTTTTGGTTGATCTGGTTGACCACGGCGATGATTGGATAGCCGATTTGCTCGGTTTTGGCTTTGAGCTTAACCCAGTCGATCTGCGAGAGTTCGCAGTTGCGCACGATTTCGTCGGCGGCCTCTTTCGGGATGATACCGAGTTCGCCCTGCACCTTTGCCAGGGCGCGTTCGATGTCAAGGTACTTGGCGGTCCGGTTCTCGTCCGACCACACCTCGCGCATGCGCGCATCACTGAACATGTCGCCAAAGATGCGCGAGTCAATAATTGTGGAAGCCATAATGTTCTACCTCTGCTTGATCTTGTCGAACGAGTCGACGGATGGAGTCGGATTCACACCGCATTGTCCGAACGCAGTGCCGTAATCTCGTGGGAGGCGTATCCGAGCTCCGCAAGAATGGAGTCGGTGTGTTGGCCAAGGGCAGGGATCGGGTCCATACGCGGCCCTTCGTTCCAGGTGCCAGGCGGCAACAAGGCAGGCAGCGTGCCCTGCGGCGACCCAACCTCAGTCCAGCGACACCGCGCTTTGAGTTGCGGATGTTCCCAGACCCCGTTCATATCGTTGACACGGGCATTGGCGATCTGCGCGATTTCCAGCCGCTCCACCACCTGCGCGCCGGTCAGCGAAGCGAAGGCGTCGACGATAATCTGCCGCAAGGCTGTGCGCGCGGCCACCCGCTTCGAGTTGGAGGTAAAGCGCGGATCCTCGACAAGTTCGGGCTGCTGCAGCACTTTCAGGCAGAAGCTCGCCCACTCCCGTTCGTTCTGCAGACCCAGCATCACAGTGACGCCGTCGCCTGCAGGGAAAGGACCATACGGATAGATCGTGGCGTGACTCGCGCCAGTGCGCGGCGGCGGCTCCGCGCCGTCGAACGCGTAGTAAAGCGGATAGCTTGTCCACTCCGCCAGCGATTCAAGCATCGAGATATCGATACGCTGACCGCGTCCGGTCTGACCGCGCTGGAGCAGCGCGGCCAGGATATTGGAGTAGGCATACATGCCTGCGGCAATATCGGCGATGGACGGTCCAGCCTTGCAGGGTTCCTCGGGGGTCCCTGTCACCGAGACGAAGCCGGCTTCGCTTTGAATCAGGAGATCATAGGCCTTCTTGTCCCGATAGGGCCCTGGATTGACCGGGTCATCGCCGTAGCCGGAAATATCGCAAACAATCAGTTCCGGCTTGACCGCGGACAGCCTCTCATAGCCCAGTCCCAGGCGGGCGGCCGCCCCGGGCGCGAGATTCTGCACCACGACGTCCGCCTTGTTCAGGATGAGACGCTCGAGCACGTCAGCAGCCGCCGGATGCTTGACGTCCAGCGTCAAGCTCTCCTTCGAACGATTGGTCCATACGAAATGCGACGCCAGGCCGCGCACCCGTTCGTCGTATCCGCGAGCGAAGTCGCCCACGCCCGGCCTTTCGATCTTGATGACACGGGCGCCCAGATCGGCTAGCTGACGGGTCGCAAACGGCGCCGCGATAGCATGCTCGAACGTAACGACGGTGATGTCTTTAAGTGGTTGCATTGTGAGAGTCCGGGAAGCAAATCAGCGCAAGACGGCAGTGGCGTCCATGGTCAGCCATCCTTCATGGTCCGACGCCCAAAGACGAATGGTCTTGCCATCAGCCTGAGGCTGCCCATTGACGTGGAAAGGGTGCAGGTCGAATGTCGGACGCACTGCGCGAAAGCGGAAGCTCGCCACGTCGGCTTGCGGGAGCTCGCGCCGAAGCAGGTCCAGCAGCAGCGTGGCGATAAGCGGTCCGTGTACGATGAGGCCTGGGTAGCCTTCTACTTCCGTCACATAGCGGCGGTCATAGTGAATGCGGTGGCCATTGAATGTCAGCGCCGAATAGCGGAACAGCAGTACATCGTCCGGCACGATTTGGCGTCGCCAGGCCGCTTCAGAAGGCGCCACTTGGGGTGTGGCGGCAACATCACCCGATTGCTGTGCCTCGCGATAGACGATGTCATGGAACTCGACGAGCGAGGGCTCAAGGAGCCCTTCGACGCACACCTCATGACGGACCTTGACGAAGACCAACTTGCCGGTCCTGCCCTCCTTGGTCGAGACGTCATCGATGGTCGAGGTGCGCACAACGCGGTCACCCACCCGAAGCGGAGTACGAAATTCAAACTGGCCACCAGCCCACATGCGACGTGGCAAAGGCACGGGAGGCAGGAAGCCACCACGCTTGGCATGACCATCCGCACCGATCTCGCTCTGTCGGTGCATGGGAAGAAAGTAAAGCCAATGCCACAGGGGGGGCAATGGCGTACCAGTCGGCTGTGGTGCAGCCGGATAGTCCAGCGTAGCCCGCAGAGCAGTCACAGGAACCGCGGTAATCGTATCTTCATGCTGCTCCCTGCGTCCGATCCATGTCCGCGGGTCCATTGCCTGTTCGTTCACTGCTCTCTCCTTGCTGTCCGTGCCAGAGCGGCACCTGCACGCGAATTGATTCTGGTCTCCTCGCTCAAGGGAGGGAATTGCATAATTCCTATAGATTGATCAACACGGTGCATGAATCGCTGCTCGTGCACCGGGTCCGGGTTCTTTAGAAGCGGTGCCGCAAGCCAATACCGCCACCGGCCTTGCTGCCCATGAAGGAAGGAAGCGCGTAACCGCCATTGATTCGGTGAAGTCAACCTCAGCGCGGTGACGGCGGACCGCACCGGCGAGGCCGTGCGCAACGCACGCAGCGACGCGCTCTATGGCGCGTGACCGTGCTCGGCAGCGTGACGGCAGGACTGCATCACAAGCTTTGCCACACGCTGTGGGGAACGTCGCGGCCGCTCGGGCGTGACCGCGTCCGGCAATTGCCGGAAGACGCATTCGAAGGCAGGCTGCCGTCCGCCTGAACCATCGCCCGGCGCGTGCAGTCAGGGCCGGCGGCGCGTCGGCCCTGGCAGTTCCGCCAGGAACTCCAGGAATGCGCCGATCCGCCGCGAGCCGCGCTGGTTCGGCAGATACAGCGCGGAGATCGCCGAACTCGCCTGGTCCGGATTGACCGACCACGCGTCAAACAGCACCGTCAGCCGCTGGCTGTCGATATCGTCATCGACCAGCCAGTCCGGCAGCAGCCCGATGCCGCCTCCAGCGAGCGCCACATCGCGCAGGACATCGATGTTATTGCTGCGGAAATGCCCCCTGACGGGGACCCGAATCTCGGTCTCGCCCTGCCGGAAGGTCCAGACCTGATCCCGCGACCCGTAGCTGAAACGGCTGCAGCGATGGTTCACCAGGTCGACCGGTTCGGCCGGCATGCCGTGCTTTTCCAGATAGGCGGGGCTGGCCACGACGCGGCGGCGAAACACGCCGATCTCCCGCGCCACCACGTTGTCATAGGATGCCGGGCTGCCCAGCCTCACGGACAGGTCGATCCGTTCGCCCAGCAGGTCGACGATGTCATCGGTCAGCGTCACGTCGAGTTCGACCTGCGGATACTTCGCCAGCCAGCCGCCAAGATAGGGCGCGATGCATTGGCGCCCGAACGCCACGGGCAGCGACACACGCAGTTGCCCGACCGGCACGTCGCCCCGGTCAGCGATCAGCGCGTCGGCCTCCGCGACGGCATCCAGGATGCTGCGGGCGCGCTGGTAGTAAGCAGCACCGGCCTCGGTGACCGAAATCAGGCGCGTCGAGCGGTTCAGCAGGACCGCGCCAAGCGAATCCTCCAGGCCGTCCAGCGCGCGCGTGACCGACGACGTCGCCAGGTTCAGGCGGCGCGCGGCGGCGGAAAAGCCCTTGGCATCCACCGTCTCCACGAACATCTTCAAAGCCAGCAGCTTGTCCATCGTTTGCCTCAGCGTTCATGCAGTGGCTGCCATTATTGCCGAGCACGATGCCTTGTGCCGCCGACGACACGCTGCCGGACGCGTTTGCAGCGACACCGTCCCCGTTCATCGCATCCGCCGGATCAGGGTTAATACCACCTTCCCCGCCCTTGGCTGATCGAATCTTTCGCCCTATTATTTATCAACCGATCACTGATCAATTGATAAATTAAGGAGGAAGCGATGGCACTGGCCAGGCTGGCACATTTCTCGATCCGCACCACCGACCTGGAGCGGTCCTGCGCGTTCTACGAACGCATCCTGGGTTTCCGTCGCGGATACCGCCCACCGTTCGACTTTCCCGGCGCGTGGCTCTACATGGGCGACGACGAACGCGACTACGGCACCGTGCACATCATTGGCGTGGACCCCGATGATCCCTCGGGGCTGTCTGCCTATCTCGGCGACAAGGCCCCGCCTGCGTCGGGCACCGGCACGCTCGACCACATCGCCTTCCTGGCCACCGGCGTGCGCGAGATGTGGGCGACCCTGCGCGCCGCCGGGATTGCGTGGCGCGACCGCACCGTCCCAAGCCTCGGCCTGCACCAGGTCTTCCTGGAAGACCCGTCGGGCGTGACCATCGAACTGAACTATCCGGCCAGCGAAGTCGCCGGCCTGGAACTGCCGCACGCGGCGCAATCCACTGACGGAGCCATGGCATGAACCCCGCACCGAACCGGAAACCCAGGGCCATCCTCGTCGGTGGCTCGCTCGGCGGGCTGTTTGCCGCCAACATGCTCTTGCGCGATGGCTGGGACGTCGAGATCTTCGAGCGAACGCCCGAGGCGTTGACGGGCCGCGGCGCCGGCATCGTCACCCACCCCGAGCTGTTCGAGGCGCTCGCCGCCGCCGGCGTGGTAATCGATGACAGCATCGGCGTTCGCGTCGAGACCCGCGTGACGCTCTCGCGCGACGGCAGCGCCGTGTCCGAACGCCCGATGCCGCAGACGCTGACGGCATGGGGAAAGATGTACGACGTATTGGCCAAGGCCTTCTCCGGCGTCTACCGCACGGGTGCCACGGTGACCGCCGTGGATTCGCATGCCGACCACGCCGTGGTCACGCTGCAGGACGGGTCGACACACCACGCCGATATCGTCATCGCCGCGGACGGCTTCCGTTCCGCCGTGCGCGAACGCCTGCTGCCATCGGTGCGCCTTGAGTACGCGGGCTACATTGCCTGGCGCGGCCTGGTGGATGAGGCGCGGCTTTCTGCGGACACGCATGCCGCCATCTTCGGCAAGTTTGCCTTCTGCCTGCCGCCGCACGAGCAGATCCTGGGCTACCCGGTGGCGGGCGAAGGCAACAGCACCGAACCGGGCCGGCGCCGCTACAACTTCGTCTGGTACCGCGCGACTCGGGAGGTCGATCAGCTGCCGGACTTGCTGACGGACGCCACGGGCAAGGTGTGGGCCCATGGCATCCCGCCGGGCCTGATCCGCCCCGATGTGCTGGCCGACATGGAAAGCGCCGCCACCGACCTGCTCGCGCCCCCGTTCGCCGAAGTCGTCGCCAGGACGCCGCAGCCGCTGTTCCAGCCGATCTACGACCTGACCGTGCCGCGCATGGCCTTCGGCCGGATCGCACTGCTCGGCGATGCCGCCTTTGTCGCGCGTCCGCATTGCGGCATGGGCGTCACCAAGGCGGCCGGCGATGCCATGGCGCTGGTCCGCGCGCTGGCCGGGCACGAACCCGTCGAAGCCGCGCTGGAACGTTACAGCGCCGAACGCGTGCCGGTCGGCCAGGCCGTCGTCGAGCATGCGCGGCATCTTGGCGCGTATATGCAGGCACAACTGCGCAGCGCACAGGACCGCGAAATGGCCGAACGCTATCGCACGCCCGAGGCCGTCATGCGCGAAACCGCCGTGTCGCGGCGCTTCTGAAACCTGAACGACAATCACTGGGAGACAACACCATGCCCCAAGCTGCCCCCTGCCCGGCTGGCCTTGGCCTTGCCGCATCCGACACGCCCGCCGTGCCGCACCCGATGCTGAGCGAGCCGGCCTTCGAGCGCCTGCACCGCATGCGACGGCGCTTCTCATGGTCGCTTACCGCCGCCATGCTGCTGGTCTACTTCGGCTTCATCCTGACCCTGGCCTTCAGGCCGGACCTGCTTGCCCAGCCGCTGGTGGCCGGCCAGCCGATGAGCATCGGCATCCCGATCGGCTTCGGCATGTTCGCGTTCACCTTCGCGCTCGTCGCCATCTACGTGCATCGAAGCAACACCGTCTACGACAGGATGATCGCGGACATCCGCAACGGAGAACCGTCATGAAACACCTGCTGACCACGGTTGCCGCGCTGGCGGCGACCACCCCGGCCTGGGCCGCCACGCCGCCCGTCGGCCAGGGGCTGAACCTGATCGCGATCGGCATGTTCTTGGCGTTCGTCGCGGCGACGCTTGCCATCACGCGCTGGGCTGCCAGGCGCAACCACAGCGTGGCCGATCACTACGCCGCCGGCGGCAAGATCACGGCCATGCAGAATGGCTGGGCCATTGCGGGGGACTACATGTCGGCCGCCTCGCTGCTGGGCATCTCGGCACTGGTCTTCACCAGCGGCTACGATGGCCTGATCTACTCGATCGGCTTCCTGGCAAGCTGGCCGATCATCCTGTTCCTGATCGCCGAACCGCTGCGCAACCTGGGCCGCTATACGCTGGCCGACGTGCTTTCCTACCGTCTCCGGCAGCGCCCGATCCGCGGCTTCTCGGCATCGAGCTCGATCGTGATCGTGCTGCTCTACCTGGTCTCTCAGATGGTGGGCGCCGGCAAACTGGTCGAACTGCTGTTCGGGTTCAACTACACATCGGCGGTCGTGCTGGTCGGCGTCCTGATGGTGGTCTACGTGTTCTTCGGCGGCATGCTGGCCACCACGTGGATCCAGATCATCAAGGCGGTCATGCTGCTGGCCGGGTGCGCGTTCATGGCCTTCATGGTGCTGAGCCGTTTCGGCTTCAGCCTGGACACCTTGTTCGAGCACGCCATCACGGCCCACGGCAAGCATGACGCGATCATGCGCCCCGGCGGCCTGGTTTCCGATCCGGTTTCGGCCGTGTCGCTGGGCATGGCGCTGATCTTCGGCACCGCGGGCCTGCCGCACATCCTGATGCGCTTCTTCACCGTCGCGGACGTCAAGGCCGCGCGCAAGAGCGTGCTCTATGCGACTGGCATCGTCGGCGCCGGCTACGCCATGATCATCGTGATCGGCTTCGGCACGATCGCGCTGGTGGCACCGGACCCGCTCTATCACAACGGCGCGGGCGCGGTGATCGGCGGCGTCAATATGGTGGCCGTGCACCTGGCGCATGCGGTCGGCGGCAATGTTTTCCTCGGCTTCATCTGCGCCGTCTCGTTCTCTACCATTCTCGCGGTCGTGGCGGGTCTGACACTGGCGGGGTCGTCGGCCATTTCGCATGATCTGTATGCGACGGTGATCCGCCAGGGCCAGGCTTCGGACAAGGACGAGATGCGGGTGTCGCGCCTCACCACGCTGGTGCTGGGCGTGCTGTCGATCCTGCTCGGGATCCTGTTCGAGAAGCAGACCATTGCATTCATCGTCAGCCTCACCTTCTCGATCGCCGCCAGCTCCAATTTCCCGGTCCTGCTGCTGTCGATCTACTGGCGCGGCCTGACCACGCGCGGCGCTGTGCTCGGCGGCATGATGGGACTTGTGACGGCGGTCGTGCTGACCATCCTCAGTCCCACCGTCTGGGTGCAGGTGCTGGGCCATGCCTCGCCGGTCTATCCGTACGAGTACCCCGCGCTGTTCTCGATGCTGGCGGCCTTTGCCGGGATCTATGTGTTCTCGGTCACTGACCGCTCGGCGCGCGGCGCCTGGGAACGGGCCGCCTATCAGAACCAGCGCGTGGACTGCGAACTGGGCATGGGAAGCAAGTCGGCGAGCTAGCGCCGCACGTCCCAATGCCGACGGGCGGACGCGGACAACCGCGCCTGCCCGTCTTCTCGCGGATCGCGCGATTGGTACAATCCGCCATCATCCGCATCGCAATGGCGAAAGAGAACGTCATGGAGACAGGCCACGAACCCGACATGGAAGACGCCGTTGCCAAGGGCACGCGGCGGCTGTTGCCGGAGGAACGCGAGCAACAGATTGTCGAAAAGGCCATCGAGCACTTCACGCGCAACGGCTTCGGCGGCAGCACGCGCGAGCTGGCACGGCAGATCGGCGTCACGCAACCGCTGCTGTACCGCTATTTCGAGAGCAAGGATGCACTGATCGAACGCGTCTACAACGAGGTGTTCCAGTGGCGTCCGGACTGGGACCAGCAGATCACCGACCGCTCCCTGCCGCTGACGGAACGGCTCTACGCGTTTTACCTCGACTACTCGTCCGTCATCCTCCGCGAAGAATGGATCCGGCTGTTCATCTTCGCCGGGCTCACGCACGAAGGCATCAACAAGAAATACCTCGGCAAGCTGCGCAGCAAGGTGTTCGTGCCCGTGCTGGCCGAGGTCAGGGCCGAGTTCGGCATTCCCGCCCCCCGTGACGCGGCCGAGACCGAAGCCGAGATCGAGATGATCTGGGGCCTGCACGCCGCGATCTTCTATATCGGCGTGCGCAAGTGGATTTACGGGCTCAAGGTGCCGACCGACATGGAAGCCGTGGTCCGGCAGAAAGTCGACATGTTCCTGAACGGCGCCCCGGCGACCATACGCGCGCTGCGCGCAAAGGCGAAGTAGGCGGCGCCGTGCTGGACCATCGCTTGCACGTAGACGTCCGTGCGCTTCGAGAACGCGTCGAGCTGAAAGATGGCCTTGGTGCCGCCGCCGAGCTCCTCGGTGTCCTTCAGGCCCCCAGCGGCTGCCATGCGGGAAACCGCTGGCCATGGCGACCTGGCTATGGCCCCCGACATTGCTAAATTCCCTTGGGATACGTAGCCCCGGGTGCAGTTGCTATGTCGTCTGACCTGAACCGGACGACGCGGACGCTCGCTCGCCTCGCCCACGCGTAGCCAGCCAGCACAGGACGGAGCCCGCGCAAACCATCGCCGCCCCTTTCCAGAACGCGAAGGAAAGCGGCGCATGCAGCAGCGCAGCGGCCAGGGCAGCCGAAAGCACCGGGATGAAATATGACGCGCCGGCCAGGACCGTCACGTTGCCATGCAGGATGCCGACATTCCACGCGGCATAGCCAAAGCCCATTGCACAAGCCGCCAACGCCAGGTAGATCAGGCCAGCGACGCTGAAGCTGATGATCTCGCCGCCGGTGAACAGGTACTTCGCCCACAGCGCGAGCGCCGTCAGGATGAAGAACAGCGTGACGCCGTTCTTGCCCTGCGCAATGCGCGC
This sequence comes from Cupriavidus sp. C3SS-1, assembly GCF_057073755.1. Lineage (NCBI taxonomy): Bacteria > Pseudomonadati > Pseudomonadota > Betaproteobacteria > Burkholderiales > Burkholderiaceae > Cupriavidus > Cupriavidus sp. C3SS-1. The sequence goes on from NZ_CP172699.1 coordinate 1,719,135, forward strand.
CGTCACCGTGCAGTAGCCCGCCCAGATCACCGCACCGGCAAACGCCAGGCCGTAGCTCAAGGGGTTGTCCCGCACGTTGCCAGCCATGCTCTGCAGATCAAGTCCCTGATCACCGCCCAGCACCGACGCAATGCCCAGGATGGCCACCAGGAAGCCGGGCACGATCAGCCAGTTTGCCCGCTGCCGGTTGAACAGGATCGCAGCCAGCATCGTGAACGTGGGCCAGAGGTAATTGACCATGCCGACCTCGATAGCCTGCCTCCCGCTGTTCGCATAGCCGATCGACAGCGACAGGCACAGTTCGTACGAGACGAACAACAGGCTGCCCCAGAGCCGATAGCTGCGCGGCAGCGCGCCTCGCCACACCGGCCCCACCGAGAACCAGAGCAGCACGGCGGCTACCGTGTAGATCATGGCTGCCCCGCCCGTGGCGCCGAAGCTTTGGCTGACGCCGCGGATCAGGCCGACGATCGAACTCCAGAGCAGCACGGCCACGAGTCCGATCAGCGTTGCCTGTTTTCTTTGCATGAATGCCATTTGGGTGGGGCCATCGATAAATGCATGAAGGGTCGTACGTTACCGTGCCGGGGCCGGCACGTCGATCCGGATCGTCTTGATTTCGGTGTACTGGTCATGCTTAGGACGGAGATGACCGGTCCCGCGAAGCAGAGCTTTATCCGGCCCAGTCGTCCGGAAACGGTTCCGCGCGCCCATATGGACCTGTCGCGGCGGCGCATGACGGAGTATGTGGCGCCCGCGGGCGTGGATGTTCCGCTGACGCTTCAGGCATGGTCGGCCTGCCCCGTCGCGGGCGCGCCGCGCAGTTCCATCCACGCGTACATCGCCGACGCGATCACCATCGGCAACAGGTAGTAGAGCGCCCGGTAAGCGATCAGGGCCGCGACCACGACATGCTCGGGGGCGACCGGACGCAGCAGCAGCACGAACACGCTTTCCAGGACGCCGATACCGGCCGGGATATGGGCAATCGCGCCGGCGACCGCGCCGACCAGCAAGGCGGTGAGCGACTGCCACAGGGTCACTTCTTTGGGCAGCAGCAAATTCAGGATGCTGGCGAGCACGATCCAGTTCGTGACGGACAACGCTGTCTGCAGCAAGGCAAAACGGAATCCGGGCAGCCGGAACACGCGCTTCCTGAACCGTATGCTGCGTGTGCTGGCCTTCGCGCAGGCCAGCCAGTAGAGCAGCCCGCATGTCAGCATCAGCAAGCCGATGGCGCGCAGCATCCATGGCGTGACACCCCACTCGGCCGGTAATAGGGGCGGCACGATGGCGAGCACGCCGCCGGCCAGCAGCATGTAGCCGGTCCAGTTGGTAATGACGGCAATGGTGTAGACGCCGGCCACTTGCGACCCGCTGACGTTCGCGCGCGAATAGAGCCGCAGCCGCATGCCCAGCCCGCCCACCACCGCCCCCACGTTGAGATTGAAGATATAGGCGATAAACGCGATCAGCATGACGCGCGGCGTGGATAGGTGGTGTCCGGTGTATTGGCGCCCGAGGACGTCGAACGAGGCATGCAGGGCAAAGCTGACGCAGGCCAGGCCCATCACCGGCAACAGCGTGGCGACGTTGTAGCGCGTCAGGGCCTGCCATACCTGCGCCCAGTCGACGCCTCGCAGGCTGTGATAGATCAGGTACACGACGAGCGCCACGAAGGCGATGACTGCCACGCGCCGGATGATCGGCCAGGGCTTGCCGCGCCGCAGAGTCTGGCGGAGGCGGACCGTGGCCTTCATGGACCATCCCGTTGAGCGTTGTCCACGTCCATCCCAGCCGGCGCATCGATGGCCGGCTCCGGTACCTCCGGCGACACCAGCTGCGGCGTATGGGCCGGCAGCCATCCCGCCCACGCGGGAAACTTGCGCAGGAAGTGGAAGATCACCGGCGTGACGATGCCGTGCCACCACGCCTCGTGCCGCCCTTCGGCCGCGGAGATCTCGGTGCAGCTGCGGGACATCAGGCCGCGCAGGTTATCCTTGAGCAAGGCCACGAACGCCTTATCGCGGATCACGAGATTGGCTTCGAGGTTCAGCGACAGGCTCAAGGGGTCGAGATTGCTGGATCCCACTGTGGCCCAGTCATCGTCCACCACGGCCACCTTGCTATGGTTCGGCCGCTCGCAGAATTCGAATATCCGCACACCCGATTCGCGCAAGCGCGCATACAGCATGTCGACGGCGCGCTTGACCCACAGCATGTCCGGCCGGCCTTGCAGGATCAGCCGCACATCGACGCCGCGCTGCGCCGCGGCGCAGATCGCCTGCAGCAGCCGATAGCCCGGCAGGAAGTAGGCGTTGGCAATGATGATCTCGTGCCGTGCCGCGCGGATCGCCATCAGGTAATGCCGCTCGATGTCGTTGCGGTGCTCGTGGTTGTCGCGCGTCACGAGCAACGCGGCCCCGGGCAGCGAGGGTTCGAACGCAGTGTTGCCAGGCGCAGCCGGACGCCGCCACCGGTGCGTGGCGTAAGGCCCGGTGGCAGCCGCGCCAATGGCCTCCAGCATGAATGCGTGGATCACCTGCGCGGCCGGCCCTTGCACCTCCACGGCATAGTCCTGCTTGGCTCTGGGGCTGGCCTGGACCAGGTGATCGACGCACAGGTTCATCCCCGCGACAAAGGCGATGGACGCATCGATCGCCACCAGCTTGCGATGCAGCCGTCGAAACAGATTGGTCCGCTTGCCCAGCAGGTGGTGGCCCGGCGAGAACATGCGCACCGCAACGCCAGCTTCGGCCAGTCGCGCCATATAGTCGGCGGAGAGCTCGGCCGTGCCGAAACCATCGACGGTCAGCGCGACGTCCACGCCCCGTTGCGCGGCCGCCACCAGTGCGTCGGCAAGCGGCTTGCCGACCTCGTCGTCGGCCAGGATGAACGTTTCCAGCAGCACGCTGCTGCGCGCGGCACCAATGGCCACGATCAGGCTCGGGAAGAACTCCTCCCCGTTCTCAAGCAATCGGAACCGGTTCCCCGACGTCCATGCGCTGTCCATTTCCGCCAACTAGCAGGATTGGTGCCCGGCGGACGTGCCGGGGTGGCGGGAGACGAAACCCGCGCCACGGCAAGGCCAGCGCCGACGGGCATGTCCCGCCCACGGCCCACGCATGGTCGAAACCAGCCGCCGAAGGTCGGCAAGATGTAGGAATTGCCCAGCGGGCGAAGCCGGGTAAAGGGTCGTGGCGACCTTCGACCTTTACCCGAACATCGTGCTGCTCATCAGCGCCTTGGCCACCAGGATGCCGGCATCGGACGCTTCGGCGTACACCTCGACATCGCTGATCACCTGCCGGCGGCCGCGCCGCACCACGCTCGCGACGGCGCGCAGGCCTGCTCCGTTTGCCGGGGCCAGGTACTGGATGGTGAGCGAACCCGTGGCCCCGCCCTTCACCTGCTCCGGATCGGCACCGGAGGCCGCGGCGGCAGCGCCCGCGATATCGATCAGCGTGGCGATCACGCCACCGTGGACCGTGTTGCCCAGGGTGACGTTCTCCTGCCTGTACGGCAATACCAGCTCCACGTGCTCCGGCTTGAGCACATCGAGCTGCACGCCGAGCGCGCGCGCGACCGGCGAGCCCATCAGGACCTCCTCCACCATCTGCCGCATGCGGGGGTGCGTCACGGCGGGAACGGAAACGGCTGGGGTGGCTTCGCGCATCTGTGGCTCCTTGGGATCGATGGTCAACGCAACGCAGCGTACGCGGCATGATGCAGCCGCTCAACGACCTCCGAGGTAATCGGAATGATTCCATGCCCTGCCGGCGGCACTCGCTTCAAATCTGTCCGCGCATGGAACCGGGGCCGCAGCAGCAGCTCGTTTATAATGCCCGACTGCCAGCCCTTTCCACGCCTGCATGTCGTCTTCCCCCTCAGACTCCGTCCTGTCCGCCGTCCAGTCCGACGCCACCGGACTGGCTGACCGCCCTGACAGCCCCTGCGTCGGCATCTGCTCGACGCTGTTCGACGAAATCTGCCAAGGGTGCGGACGCACCGCCTCGGAAGTCAGCAACTGGGTATTCCTGAGCGACGAGGAAAAGCAGGCGGTCTGGGAACGCATCACGCGCGAGGGCACGGCCCGGCGCTTCCGCCAGGGCCGAGCGTAGCCGGCCGCTTCCCGTTTCAGCCGCCTGTCAGGCGCTTTTCCATGTCCTCGACTTCGTGCTTCGCCAGCCGCTGGCGGGCCAGCTTGCGCCAACTCTCGGCCAGCGGCGGCAACTCGGCCATCTCGGCCAACGCCGCATAGTCCAGGCGATCCACATAAAGCACGCGCAGCAGGCGGGCCATGCTCCAGTCCGGATACGGACGGCTGACCAACATTAGTCCGTCGCCCACGCGCAGTTCGCCCTCTTCCAGCACGCGGTAGTACCAGCCCGTGCGCAGGCTCTGCTGCACCGCGCGCGACAAGCCTGCGTGCCCGAAGCGATGGTTCAGCTTCCAGCATGGCTGGCGCGCCTGCGACACCTCCACCAGTGCGGTGCCAAGGCGGAAGCGGTCGCCGATGCAGATGTCCGCTTCGGTGAGCCCCGTGGTGCTCAAGTTCTCGCCAAAGGCCCCCGGCGCGGAGAAGACCGTGCCGGCCGGCGCGCAGAGATCCGCAAGCTCGGCCCGCCAGGCCGCGTAATGGTCGTATGCGTAGTGATGCAGCGCCTTTTCCGGACCGCCATGGTGCTTCGGATCGCCCTGGCCATCGCCCGACAGGCCAAGCGCAGTCACCCGCACAGCATCCGCGATCGCCCGCTTGTCGATGCCGCTCGGCACGCCCTGCGGGCCGAAAGGGCGAACCTGGCCGATCAGGACCGCATCGACCGGAACGCCACGCAGCGCGGGCAGGTCGGTGCGGTTCACAGGCCGGCCTCGTCGAGCCAGCGCGCGAACATGCGGCGGCCCGCCGCCGCGACTGTCTCGCCGACTTCCGCGGTACGCGCGCGGATGGTGCGCGGGTCAATGCCCGCCTTGCCCAGTTCAACCGTGTGGCCGATCAGCCAGGCCTCGATATCGCGCGGCAGCACTTCCGGATGGAACTGCAGCGCCAGGACCTGGTCGCCAATGGCGTACGCCTGGTTGGGCACCGCGGCGGTCGATGCCAGCAGTTCCGCCCCCGCGGGCAGATCGAAGGTGTCGCCGTGCCAGTGCAAGACCTCCCAGTTGGCCGTGGCCAGTTCGGCCAATGCCGAGGCACGACCAGTGGCGGTCGGCACGATCGGCGCCCAGCCGATTTCGCGCGTTCCCGGGTACACGCGCGCACCGCAGGCCCGCGCAATCAGCTGCGCCCCGAGGCAAACCCCGATCACCTTCCCCTTGGCGGCAAGGCGCGCGCGAATCAGCGCGATTTCCTGTTCCAGCCACGGGTACGCCTCGGTCTCATAGACCCCGATCGGTCCGCCGAGCACCAGCAGCAGGTCGGCCGGATGGTCCGCAATGGGCTGGAGGTCATCGACGCCGGCCTGGAATACCTGCAGGGCGTGGCCGCGCGCGCGCAGCGCTTCGGCAATCACGCCGCCGTGTTCAAAGGCGACGTGCTGGATGATGTGAGTGGTACGCGAAGGGGTGGACGTTGCCATGCACGGCTCCTGCCGATGGGATGGCCCGAAATAGTACTGCCATTCGGTCAAGGACGTCCGCAACGCGGCTATTTGCCACGACTGCCCCCTTCCTTTGCCGTGGCGGGCTCCAGCACCAGCGTGTCGAACGGTTCGCGCGCCGGTTCACGCCGCCGCGCCAGCGTGATGTACTCCACCGCCGCCCACTTGCCGGTCCAGTCGCGGTAGTTCGGCGACACCGGATTGCCCGACTGCCCGGTCGAATCCATGAAATGCGAGGCATCCAGGTCGGCCAGGTCATAGAGCGCGCGCAGGCTGGCTGCGTGCGTGCTCTCGAACGGCGCCTGCTCGTCGCGCGGGTTGTTGCGCCCGACATTGACCGTGTAGGTGTCGCCTCCGGTCGGCACGCGCAGGTTGAACAACCCCGACAGGTACGGCTGCTTGCCGAACGGCTTGTGTTCGGAGCGGGCCGCATGCGCATTGCCCCAGCGCCATTTGCCGGGGTTGTCGCCATAGCGCCGCGAGAGGTCGGCGAGCGCGAGTGTCCACGCATCCGCGACGGCATCGGCGCAGGTCTCGTGCTCGGTCGTCCCAGACTTGTCGCACCAGAAGCTGCCGAGCGAGCCGGGGCCGGCGGCATTGCGCAGGATGTTGAGCATCGGCTGCTGCACGTTGCGCTGCTCCCACATGCGCTGGAACAGCGCCTCGCCGACCTTGTCCTCGAACAGCCGGCGCGACAGCTCGCGCAGCCAGGCAGTGACGATCAGCGGCTGCGGCGCCGCGGCATCCATGGTGCCGTCCCAGTTGCGCAACGCCTCGAACAGTTCGCGCTCGCGCTGTGGCCGGGTGGCGTCATTCGCCACGGGCGCTGCCAGCAGCAGCGGCAGGACATCGCGCATGGCCAGCGAGACCACGTCCTTCTGGATGGCCCCGAACGACTCGAACGTATGGCGCGGCACGCCATCGAGCAGCGCGCGGATGCGCTGGTAGCGATACGGCACGGTCCATTCGCTCGTGATGAAGTAGGGATAGTCGGGCCCCACGATGCGCTGGTTCGCCGTCACGATGATGCCGTTGGGCGGGTTGTAGGCACGCGGCAGGTGCTCGAACGGGATAAAGCCGTTCCAGTCATAGCGCGCGTCCCAGCCCGGTGCCGGCGCCAAACCTTTGAGATCGTTGTCGGCGCGGCGCAGCGGAACCCGTCCCGGCGCGATGAAACCGATATTGCCGTCCACGTCGGCATAAACCATGTTCTGCTGCGGCGAGTGGAAGTCGCGCAGCGCTTGCGTGAAACTCGCCCAGTCGGTGGCCAGGTTCATCTTCAGCCCGGCCTGGAAGGTGAGATCGTCAGGGCGCAGCGCCGTCCACTGGAACGCCACGACGTAACGCGCGCCTAGCGGGGCCGCGGCATTGGCGACGGGTTCGGCCACATCGGAAATGACCGGGCCGTGACGGGTTTCGCGCACCGTCAGGGTGACATCGGCCGCGCCCTTGACATGGATGGTCTCGGCACGCGTCAGGAACGACACCCAGCCATCCGGCGTCTGGTATTTCTCGGTGCTGCCCGGCTGCAGGCGTTCGAGGAACAGGTCCTGGACGTCCGGCGCAGTATTGGTGAAACCCCAGGCAATGCGCGCGTTATGGCCCAGCACGACCAGCGGCGACCCAGGCAGCGTGGCGCCGGCCACGTCCAGCCCCGGCGCCTGCAGTCTAGCCAGGTACCAGAGCGCTGGCGCCTGCAGGCCGAGGTGCGGGTCATTCGCCAGCATGGGCTTGCCCGACCGCGTATGCGCGCCGGACACCACCCAGTTGTTCGATCCCATTCCTTCCACGTAGCCGGGCGGCGCCATGTCGCCGGCGCGGGCCAGCGCCGAGGCCAGCGGGGCCAGGTGGCGGTACAGGTTGCCGTAGTCCAGCGTGCGGACCGGCCGCTCGCCCGGATACGGTGCCAGCAGCTCGCTGATGCGCGCGGTCGGCAATACCTGCGACAGCGCCATGCGCAGGGTTTCCTGGGTCCAGTTGCCGCCCAGGTCCCATGCCATCATGGTCTGCCAGCCGAGCGTGTCGGCGGGCTCCCAGTGCTCCGGACGCGTCCGCAGGATCACGAACTCGGGCGGCAGCGGTTCCTTGCGCTGGTCGATATAGGCGTTCACGCCGGCCGCATAAGCCTGCAATGCGGCACGCGAGTCCGGTTCGAGCTGCGCGAAGATTGCCTCGGCATTGCGGCGCACGCCCAGCGTGCGAAGGAAGCGGTCGGTATCGAGCGCCTTGGGCCCGAGGATCTCGGCGAGCCGGCCCGCGACGATGCGCTTGTTCATCTGCATCTGCCATAGGCGGTCCTGCGCATGCACGAAGCCCAGCGCGTAATACGCATCCAGCCGCGAAGCAGCCTGGATATGCGGCACGGCGTTGCGATCGCGCACGATGGTGACGCGTCCGTGCAGCCCGGGCAGCGCCAGCGTGCCCGCGGACTGCGGCTGCGACGCCTGCCGATACCAGATATAGCCGCCCGCCAGCGCCGCCGCGGACACCAGCAACAGCACCGCTACCAGCCAGGCCAGCCGTCGGAACCAGCGCATCGGTCATCTCCCCGAGAGAATTTTTGTTTGGCGGCAATTATCGCCACCAACGCGCACAAACAAGAAGCCCCGCATGCTGCCATGCGGGGCCTTGGACCCAGATACCCGGACGGATTATCGGCTATCAGGCCGGCTTCTTGAGTTGCAGGGCCTTGTACTCGAGGAATTCCTCGAGCCCGTACTTGCCGGCCTCGCGCCCGTTGCCGGACTGCTTGTAGCCGCCGAACGGCGCCTGCATGTTGAACGGGCCGCCGTTGATGTCCACCTGGCCGGTACGGATGCGTCGCGCCACGCGGATCGCGCGCGCTTCGTCACCGGCCCAGACACCGCCACCCAGGCCATAGACGCTGTCGTTGGCGATACGCACCGCGTCTTCCTCGGTGTCGTAGCAGATGATCGACAGGACCGGCCCGAAGATCTCCTCCTGCGCCACCGTGGCGCGCGGGTCCACATTGCCCAGCACGGTCGGCTTGACGAAGAAGCCCTTCTCCAGGCCCGCCGGCGCGTCGGGGCCGCCCGCGACCAGTTCGGCACCCTCTTCCAGCCCACGGCGGATATAACCTGTCACGCGGTCCTTCTGCACCGCGGAAATCAGCGGCCCGAGCCGGGTGGTTTCCTGCAGCGGGTCGCCCACCGTAAAGCCTTCGGCCACCTTCGCGGCCAGCGCCTTCACTTCGTCATAGCGGCCGCGCGGTACCAGCATGCGCGTATGCGCCGAGCAGGTCTGGCCGGAATTCAGGAAGCACGCATTGATGGTGCCCTTCACCGCCGCCGGCAGGTCGGCATCGTCCAGCACCACCGAGGCGGACTTGCCGCCCAGTTCCAGCGCCACGCGCTTGACGGTCTGCGATGCCAGTTCCGACACACGCTTGCCGGCCCGGGTCGAGCCCGTGAACGACACCATGTCGACCTCGGGATGGCTGGCCAGCACCTCGCCTACCACCGGACCATACCCGGTCACCAGGTTGAACACGCCCGGCGGCAGGCCTGCCGCTTCGATCACCTCGGCCAGCACGAAGGCATTGAGCGGCGCCACTTCCGACGGCTTGAGCACCACCGTGCAGCCGGCGGCCAGCGCGGGCGCCACCTTCAGCGTGATCTGGTTGAGCGGGTAGTTCCATGGCGTGATCGCGGCCACCACGCCGACCGGCTCGCGCACGACCAGCGAATTGCCGACCTCTTCCTCGAATTCGAAGCTTTCCACCAGCTTCGCGGCCTGGCCCCAGTTGTAGACCGGGCCGCTGACCTGGATCGCGCGTGCCAGCTTGATCGGCATGCCGACCTCGCCCGCAATCAGCTGGGCCAGTTCTTCGGTCCGCGCCTTCAGGCCCTCGGCGATCTTGCGGATATAGTCGGCGCGCACCGCCGGCGGCGTGCTGGCCCAGCCATCAAACGCGGCCCGGGCAGCCTGGATCGCGTCTTCCGCGTCGCGCGGGCTTCCCTCGGGGATACGCCCCATGACCGCTTCGGTGGTGGAATGGATGACGTCGATCAGCCCCGTGCCGTGCGGGCTGACCCATTTGCCGTTGATAAAGAGTTTGTCTCGTTGTTGCATGGCCACAGTTGTCAGTTTGGTCAATCAGCGGTTGCAATTATTTTGTTACTTTTATGGTGCACCACATTGTAGAGCGGATTGGAGCAGGCGGTTTTTCAGGCTGCGCCATCCGCGAGGCAACAGATGGCGATAATCGGCCGCGCCCCTGGGATCTCGCCAGCGCGGCGGATACATAACAGGGAGCGAGACGTGGTTAACCCGATTTACCGCAAGACCGAAGCCGGCCTTGACGAGATCAAGACGCGCGCGCGCAAGCTGGATCACAAGCTGCGCGCCCTGCTGCTGATCGTCAATGGCGAACGGCGCGAGCAGGAACTGCTGTCGCAGCTTGACGGCATGGGAATAGGGTCGGAGTCGCTCAAACAGCTGGTGCAAATGGCCCTGGTCGAGACCGTGCCGGAAGCCGCCCCGCAGCAGCGGCCCGCCCCGGTGAAGGCCGCACCCGCCAGCGAGGACAGCAATCTCTTCTCGATGTATGCCATGCGCCGCGTCGAAGCGCAGGAGTCCGCCCAGGCGCCGGCTACGGCGCCCCACTCAGAGGCGGATATCCGGGCCTACCAGCGCCTGTACCACTTCTACACGGACGTCATCAGCCAGCACCTTGGCCTGCGCGGTTACGTCATGCAGGTCAAGGTCGAAAAAGCCACCGATCTCCCGGCGTTGATCGCCCTGCGTGACCCGCTCAACGGCGCACTGCTCAAGGCCAAGGGCGAGATCACCGCGCAAGCCATCACCGGGCAGCTCGACGAGCTCGTCAGGATGATGGGGATGGACGCAGGCGGCTGAACTCGAGCCGTCGCAAACAGCGAACGAGAAGCACAAAGGCCGCCCGGAGGCGGCCTTTGCGTTGACACGGGTTCGGGCGCTTAGCCGTCGATGCCCTGCGACTGCAGGTACTCGTCATACGTGCCGAGGTAATCCGTCAGCGTGCCATCGGTACGCACTTCGATCACGCGCGTGGCCAGGCCGCTTACGAACTCGCGGTCGTGCGAGACGAAGATCAGCGTTCCCTGGAACTTGTCCAGCGCGATCTGCATCGACTCGATCGACTCCATGTCCATGTGGTTGGTCGGCTCGTCCAGCGCCAGCACGTTGTGGCGGCCCAGCATCAGCTTGCCCCAGATCATGCGGCCCTTTTCGCCACCGGACAGCACCTTGACGTTCTTCTTGATGTCGTCCGCCGAGAACAGCAGGCGGCCCAGCGTGCCGCGCAGCGAGGTCTCGTCATCGCCGGCCTGCGTCCACTGGCTCATCCAGTCCATGACGTCGCGGTCGGTCGGGAATTCCTCGTAGGTGTCCTGCGGCATGTAGCCGACGTTGGCGTTCTCGGCCCACTTGACCAGGCCGCGGTCGACCTCGACACCGCGCTGCACGCCGGTCTGCACCGCGCCGTTCAGCAGGCTGCGCAGCAGCGTGGTCTTGCCCGCGCCGTTTTCGCCGATGATCGCCACGCGCTCCCCGGCCTGGATCGCCAGCGACAGGTTGTTGATGATCTTGCGGTCGTAGGTCTTGGTGATGCCTTCCACCTCGACCGCCAGGTTGTGCAGCTTCTTCTCGAACTCGAAGCGGATGAACGGGTTCTGGCGCGACGAGGGCTTGATGTCCTCGACCTTGATCTTCTCGATCTGCTTGGCGCGCGAGGTCGCCTGGCGGGCCTTGGACTTGTTGGCCGAGAAGCGGCGCACGAAGTCCTGCAGTTCGCTGATGCGCTCCTTGGCGCGCGCATTGGCGGCCATCTGTCGCTCGCGGGCCTGCATCGACGCTTCCATGTAGTCGTCGTAGTTGCCCGGGTAGACCTTGAGCGTGCCGTAGTCCATGTCGGCCATGTGCGTGCACACGGAGTTCAGGAAGTGGCGATCGTGCGAGATGATGATCATGGTGGAGTTGCGCTCGTTGAGCACAGTCTCCAGCCAGCGGATCGTGTTGATGTCCAGGTTGTTGGTCGGCTCGTCGAGCAGCAGCACGTCCGGGTTCGAGAACAGTGCCTGCGCCAGCAGCACGCGCAGCTTCCAGCCCGGCGCGACGTCGCTCATCGGGCCCTGGTGCTGGGTGGTGGGAATGCCTACGCCCAGCAGCAGTTCGCCGGCACGGGCCTCGGCGGTGTAGCCGTCGTACTCGGCATACTTGGCCTCCAGTTCGGCGGCCTTCATGTAGTCTTCGTCGGTCGCTTCGGGGTTGGCGTAGATGGCGTCGCGCTCCTGCGCGGCGGCCCACATCTCGGTGTGGCCCATCATCACGACGTCCAGCACGCGCATGTCTTCATAGGCGAACTGGTCCTGGCGCAGCTTGCCCAGTCGAATGCCCGGCTCCAGCATGACGTTGCCCGACGACGGCTCCAGGTCGCCACCGAGGATCTTCATGAAGGTGGACTTGCCGCAGCCGTTCGCGCCGATCAGGCCGTAGCGGTTGCCCTCGCCGAACTTGACCGAGATATTCTCGAACAACGGCTTGGGGCCGAACTGCATGGTGATGTTTGCGGTAGAAAGCACGTCTGGAACCTTGTCTGGAAACGGGTATGGCGCCAATGCGCCAGGCTTGCCGGAACGGGGCGGCGCCGCCGAATGCGATGCGCCCCGGTTCATGGGAGAACCCCGGAGGAAGTGGGGGAATAACCGATTATTTTACCATCCGCACGCCTTTCCGGCGACCGGAGGGTGCGGGTCGAAAGCGCGTCAGGCCAGGGCCGGCAGCACCGGATAATCCGAAAGGCCCAGCGTGAACCCCTCCGCACTTGCGCTGAGCTGCGCCTGCGCGCCAACCGGCAGCGTCAGCTTGCGCGCACAGTGGCCGAACGGCAGGCCGGTCACCACCGGCACCTTCAACTCGTCGCGCAGGTAGGCGACGACGGCGTCCATGTCGTAGCCGTTGTCGTAGTCCGTCACGCGGTAGTTCGAAAAATCACCAAGGACGACGGCGCGCTGCGCACCGAGCACGCCGGCCTGGTGCAACTGGACCAGCATGCGTTCCACGCGATACGGCGGCTCGTTGATGTCCTCCAGGAACAGGATGCCGCCTTCCACCTTCGGCATGAAGCGAGTGCCCAGCAGGCTGCACAGCATGGCCAGGTTGCCGCCCCACAGCGTGCCCGCCACCGTGCCCGAGAACGGCTGCCCGCCGTCCTGCGGGGCCAGCACCGTCACCGTGTAGGCCGGATCGCGCAGGATGCCTTCGAAGTGCTCCCACATGAACGGGTCGACCATGTCCGCGCCGAAATCCGCCAGCAGCATCGGCCCGGCAAACGTCACGCCGCCGGTTGCCGCCAGATAGGCCAGCTGGAACGCCGTGAAATCGCTGTGGCCGACGATGGGCGTGCCGCTGGCGCGCGCTTGCTCGGCGATCTGCGCGAAATCGAGCCGCTCCAGCAGTCGTGCGATGCCGTAGCCACCACGCACGGCCAGCGTGAGCTCGTGCGGAGTACCGGTGCCGATCGCATGCAGGTCCGCGAGCCGTTCGGCATCGGTGCCGCCAAAGCGCAGGTAGCGCCGCGCCAGCACGTCGGGGTTGGTCGTGTGGTACCCGTGCGCCTTGAGCCAGGCACAGCCGCGTGCCGCGATGGCGACATCGTGCGGATACCCGGACGATGCGATCAGACGGACTTCGGTATGCGGCTGGATGCTCGGTGTGCTCATACGGGTTGGCTTGATCAGGGTTGTTCGGGATCGGACAAGCTTCGTGCAGCGAGTTGCGCGGCCTTCTGCGCGCGGCGCCGGGCGCCGAAGAAGTCCTTCAGCATCTGCCCGCATTCGGCTGCCAGCACGCCGCTCGTCATGGTGGTCTGGTGGTTGAGCTGCGCCTGCTCGAACAGGTTCACCACGCTGCCGGCCGCACCCGTCTTCGGGTCCGTCGCGCCGAACACCACATGGCGCAGGCGCGCATGGAGGATGGCGCCGCTGCACATCGCGCACGGTTCCAGCGTCACGTACAGCTCGCACTCGGGCATGCGGTAGTTGCCCAGCACTTGCGCGGCCGCGCGCAGGGCCTGCATCTCGGCATGGGCCGACGGATCCATCGACGTGATCGGCAGGTTGTGCCCGCGCGCGATGATGGCATCGTTCCACACCACCACCGCGCCGACCGGCACCTCGCCCGCGGCTTCGGCCAGGCGCGCCTCGTCCATGGCAGCGCGCATATAGCGCTCGTCGCGCGCGATGTCCTGCGCCGTGCGGGTTTCCGACATGGGCGACTCAGTCCTGTGCCGGCAGCTCCGCCGTGGCGGTGACTTCGGCCCAGCAGTTGGGCGTTTCGAACAGGACCAGGCGGGTCAGTTGCAAATGGTGGCCGAAGCAGTCCTTGAACACCGGGGCCAGCATGTCGAAGGCGATCTGCGCCAGGTTCTCGACCGTCGGGATGGCGTCCAGCACCACGGTCTTGTGCCCTTCCATCGACTGCAGGAAGTTCAGCAGCGCGGTGTCGCCGCGATAAATCAGGAACGCATGGTCCCATTTGGACACCAGGTGGTCCTGGGCCAGCGACTTTATATCGCCGAAATCGAGGATCATGCCGTCATCCGACGCACCCTCGCGATGCAGCACCTCGCCCGACAGCGTCAGGTCCAGGCGATAGCGATGGCCATGGATATTGCGGCACTGGCCGCAGTGGTTCGGGATGCGATGGCCGGAATCGAATTCGAGCCGGCGGGTAATGGAAACTTGTTTGCTCATGGGTACGGGCGCTTGCAAGGCGGCCTGCATTGGGTGGACTTCATGCCGGAGTCCGCAGGCTCTATTGTGGCCCACGCTGCGGCCACGGGACAGGAATCCGCCTGAATCAGCGGATGCCCAGCAGCTTGTGGGTCTGCAGCGACAGGCGCCAGCGCGGGTGTCGCTGGCAGAACGCCACGGCGGCGGCGGTATTTTCGCGGGCCAGCGGGCCGTCCATGGCTTGCACCAGGAAATACCGGAAATCCAGCTGCTCGTATGCGGCGAAGTCTTGCCCGGCCTGCGGCATCACCACCTTCAGCTCGTCGCCCTTCCTGACCACGAGTTCGGAGCCCATCTTGGGGCTCACGCAAACCCAGTCGATTCCCGGCGGCACCTCGATCGTGCCGTTGGTTTCAATCGCGATCTCGAAGCCCTGCGCGTGCAGCGCGTCGATCAGCGGACCATCGAGCTGCAGCAGCGGCTCGCCGCCGGTGCACACCACCAGCGGCTTGCCGCCGGCGCCTTGCGGCCATTCGGAAGCGACCGTCGCGGCCAGTTCCCCGGCCGTGCGGTACTTGCCGCCGCGCGTGCCGTCGGTGCCGACGAAATCCGTGTCGCAGAACTGGCAAACCGCAGTGGACCGGTCCTCTTCGCGCCCGCTCCACAGGTTGCAGCCGGCAAAGCGGCAGAACACCGCGGCTCGGCCGGCGTTGGCGCCTTCGCCCTGCAGCGTATAGAAGATTTCCTTGACGGCGTAAGTCATGCTTTGCGGCGCGCTCCGGTCAGGAACGCAATGGTTTCAGCGGCCAATGGCGGCCAGTCTTTCATGGGTCGGGAGAGCGAGGCCAGGACTCCGGATCAGAGATGGCTTGAGGCAAGGCGGCCTCCGGCAGTGCATCGGGGCGGGGCTCCGCATGGCCTCTCGCAGGCTGTATCCGGCAGCGGCCAGACAACGCGGAAGTATACCAGACGAGTCAGGGTTTTCGCTGAGATGGCCACCGCACCGCACGTGGCGCAAGGGTCGCCTCCATCACCTCGCCTCTCGCCCGGGCACCGGACAGCCTCGTCAGGACGCACGAACCATTGTTGCGTTCATTTCAAATATCTTCTGTCGATCACCACCTTAATCCGCAAAGGTAAGACAGGCACACTGCCGCCATCCCATCTTCTCCTGGAGGCAGACCATGCCCATTGCCCTGTTAGCGCTGACACTCAGCGCGTTCGCCATCGGCACGACGGAATTCGTGATCGTCGGACTGATCCCGACCATCGCCACCGACCTGCACATCAGCGTGCCGTCGGCCGGCATGCTGGTCAGCCTGTATGCCCTTGGGGTAGCGGTCGGCGCTCCGGTGCTTACCGCACTGACCGGCCGGCTGCCGCGCAAGGCACTGTTGCTTTCGCTGATGGCGCTCTTCACGCTTGGCAACCTGCTTGCCTGGAAAGCGCCGAGCTATGAATCGCTGGTCGTCGCGCGCATCCTGACCGGCCTGGCCCACGGCGTGTTCTTCTCGATCGGCTCCACCATCGCTACCGGCCTGGTGCCGAAGGACAAGGCGGCCAGTGCCATTGCCATCATGTTCACCGGCCTGACGGTCGCACTGGTGACCGGCGTTCCGCTGGGCACCTTCATCGGCCAGCATTTCGGCTGGCGCGAGACCTTCCTGGCCGTCTCGGCACTCGGCATGATCGCCTTTGTCGGCAGCCTGCTGTTCGTGCCGTCGTCGATCCCGCATTCGCCGCCTGCCTCGCTGCTGCAGCAGGCCCGCGTGCTGGCGGAGCCACGCTTGTTGCTGGTGTATGCGAAGACGGCGATCGGCTATGGCGGCTCGTTCATTCCGTTCACCTTCCTGGCGTCGATCCTGCAGGATGTATCGGGCTTCAGCGCCAGCGCCGTCGGGCTGGTGATGCTCGTGTACGGCGTATCCGTGGCGGTGGGCAATATCTGGGGCGGCCGCCTGGCCGATCGCCATGGCCCCATTCCCGCCCTGCGGCTGGTCTTCCTGTTGCTCGCCGTGGTGCTGTTCGTGCTGACGTTCACCGCGCCGCACCGTTGGCTGGTGGTCGCCACCGTGCTGGCCTGGGGTGCCGTGGCCTTCGGCAATGTGCCCGGCCTGCAGGTCTACGTAGTCAAGCAGGCGGAGCGCCATACGCCCAATGCCGTCGACGTGGCCTCCGGGCTGAACATCGCGGCCTTCAACCTTGGCATTGCCGGGGCGGCCTGGGCCGGTGGCCTGATCGTCACGCACCTGGGCCTGATGCATACGCCGTGGATCGGCGCGCTGGTTGTGCTGGTGGCGCTTGGCCTGACGGAACTGAGCGGCCGGCTGGACCGCGCCGCCGGTTTCGATGCACGCGGCCCACTGCCTGCCGGCGCCGCTATGCACTGAACTCCGGCCCCTTGCCCCACCCGGGGCAAGGCCGGCGGCTCAGCGCGTGCCGAGGTAATCCATCTTGCCGATCTGCACGCCCTTGTGGCGCAGGATGTCGTAGGCAGTGGTGATGTGAAAGTAGAAGTTCGGCAGGGCAAAGCCCAGCAGATAGCTTTTCCCGTCGAAGGTGATGGCACCCTGCCTGAGCTTCAGTTCGATGCTTCTTGCTTCGCTGCCTTCGAGCTGCTCGGGACGGACCGACTTCAGGAAGTCCACGGTCTTCGCGATGCGCTCCTGCAGTTCGGGAAACGTCGCTTCCGTATCGGCAAACGATGGCACATCGATCCCCGCGAGCCGCGCCGCGCAGCCCTTCGCGGCATCGCTGGCGCGTTGCACCTGGTTCGCCAGCGTATCCATGTCGGCGATCAGTCGCGTCTGGATCAGGTCGGCGGGGTCCATGCCCTGCGCCTGCGCATGCGCCGCGCCTTTTTCCAAAATGGCCGACAGGTTGTTCAAGGCGCGGATAAACGCGGGAATCGATACTTCATACATCGAGAGGGCCATGTGGTCTCCTGGCATGGTCATATCCGGTTATGGGTATGCGGCTGTGCTGCGTCGCCAGCGGCAGCATAAATCGAATTGGCGCCTCTTGCAGACGGTCCATGCGCCGGCCCACCGCGCCGTGCATTAAGATATCCAGTTACCGCCCCCGCATGGGGCCAGCCCGGCCGCCCCCGATGAACGCGCCCTTCCCGATCCGCACGGAATGCCCCCCCGGCGCCTGCACTTGCCGCCGGGAAGAACTGCTGGCCGATCCGGCCGCCGATCTCAGCGTCCTGCGCCTGACCCGCGAGGAGGAAAAACGGCTGGTGGCGCGGCTGGAAAGCGTGACGAGCCTCGCCGACCTGCGGCATCTGGGCGGCCGCTTGCAGGCACAACTTGGCATCGTCCTGACCATCACGCCGAGCGCGAATGGCGTGCGCACGCTGCGGGGGATCAACATCCAGCTCGAAGATAAGCCGGGACTATGCCGGAAGACGAAGCAGGCGATTCCCGCGGCGATACGCCGGGCGATGGAGACCACGCCCGAGATTGCCTATGCGCTGCTGGATGAGCAGGATCTGCTGGGCGGGGCCTGAGTTGCGCCCCTGCCTTACCTGACCGGCACGGGCCACACCCGGCCGTCGCCAACCACGTAGCACTGCTCGCCAGGTTGCGCCCGGATCGTAGCGTGTCCCGTGAACGCGCCAAACGCTGGCAGGATGGCGCCCTCTGCGCCGAACACAAAACACGGCAGCCGCAACACGTCGCCGCCGGTGCCGCGCAGCACGCAGGCAGGGTGCAGATGGCCCGCCAGCACGAAGCCTTGAGGCGAAGTCCCCGGCATGTGGCACAAAGCAAAGGGTCCGGCCGAAAGCGGCTCGGTGACGACTGCGATCTCCAGGTCGGGCGGCGGATCACCGGCGTGAGTGTCGTGGTTGCCGCGTACCAGCGTGCAGCGCAGATGCGCCGGCAGGCAGCGCCGCCAGTCGCGCAGCGCCATCAATACGGCGCCCGTGCGCGCGGCGCGGGCGTGCAGAAAGTCCCCGAGAAACACCAGTTCGTTCGCCGGATAGCGACGCACCAGCGCATGTAGCCGCGCCAGGTTGTCGGCAGTGGTCCCGCTCGGCACCGGCTGGCCCAATGCGCGGAAGGCCGCGCCCTTGCCGATATGGACATCCGCCACGAGCAGCATGC
Source organism: Cupriavidus sp. C3SS-1 (assembly GCF_057073755.1). Lineage (NCBI taxonomy): Bacteria > Pseudomonadati > Pseudomonadota > Betaproteobacteria > Burkholderiales > Burkholderiaceae > Cupriavidus > Cupriavidus sp. C3SS-1. Next base: position 1,737,576 of record NZ_CP172699.1, read on the forward strand.
TGCCCGCCGGCCACCACACCGCATGCTCCGGCAGCAGCCACAGCGTCTCGCCGGCCACACGCACGGCATGGGCCCCCGACGCAACCAGGTGGATATCGCTCATGCCGGTCATAGCAGCGGTAGTGGCCGGGACGGCTTGCGCGTCCGTCGAGGCTTGCGCGGGCCCGCCGGTCCTGCGTGGTCGGACATGCCGAAGCGCGCTTGCTCTGCCACGCGCGCTGCATCAACGCCGGGCGGCATGTCATGCATCGGCCCCGTGTAGTCCGGCGCCGGACCCGCGGCGCGTTCCAGGTCGGAGAGCATGCGGGCGATGCGGTCCGCAAGCTTCTCGGTGCTGAGTTTCTCGCGCAGGAATTCCACGATCAGCGGGAACGCCAGCGGCGACGGCCGTTCCAGCACGCGCAAGTCCAGCCGCATTGACGCCAGCCGCGCCAGCGTGGTGGTCAGGCGGTGCGCATCCAGCTCCTGCATCAGCACCTCGCGTTCGGCCTGCCCGAGCAGCAGATTGCCGGGGTCGTGCTTGCGAAAGACTTCATAGAACAGGCTCGACGAGGCCTGCAGCTGCCGCGCGCTCCTGGCGGCGCCGGGATAGCCCTGGAACACCAGCCCCGCCACGCGAGCGATCTCGCGGAAGCGGCGCAGCGACAGCTCGCCGGCGTTCAGGCTGCCCATCACGTCGGCGGCCAGATCGCGATGGCGCTCTTCGGCCAGCACCTGTGGCAGCCACTGCCCCCAATCCAGCGGCGCGGACGCCAGCAACTCCAATCCATAGTCGTTGACTGCCACCGAGAACGTAGCCGGTACTTTCTGCCCCAGCCGCCATGCCAGCAAGCTGCCGAGGCCGAGATGCACGGAACGCCCGGCGAAGGGGTAGAGAAACAGGTGCCAGCCTTCGCGCGAATGCAGCGTCTCCGCCAGCAGCGTGTCCGGCGCAGGCACTGACGACCAGCGCATCTGCAAGGCCACGAGCGGCTCGATCAACGGCAGTTCGGGCGTCGTGGCCAGATCCAGCCGACCCGCGCGCACGGCATCAAGTGTGGCGACGACGGCGTCGGCGAGCTCCGTGGAAAGCGGCATCTTGCCGCCGTTCCAGCGCGGCACGGCCGGCCGCTTGCCCGTGGCGCGGCGCACGTAGGCGGTCATCTCCTGCGTGCGCACCAGTTCCAGCAGGCGGCCGCCGAACAGGAAACAGTCACCGGGCGCCAGGCGAGCGATAAAGCCTTCCTCGACTGTCCCCAGGGATGCACCGCCGCTGCCTGCGCGAGTCCAGTAGCGCACCTGCATCGTCGCATCGCTGACGATCGTACCCACGCTCATCCGGTGCCGGCGCGCCAGCCGGGCATCCGGCACGCGCCAGACGCCGTCATCGTCGGGCATCGCTCGGTGATAGTCGGGATAGGCAGACAACGTACCGCCGCCATTTCGCACGAAGTCGAGGCACCATCGCCATTCCTCCCCGGTCAGCGCGCGGTAGGCCCACGTGGTCCGCGCTTCGGCCAGCAGGTCGTCCGCCCGGAATCCGCCGCCCAGTGCCACCGTGACCAGATGCTGCACCAGCACGTCGAGCGGCTTGTCCGGCGAATCGCGCGCCTCGATCCGCCCGGCCAGCGCAGCCTCTCTCGCTGCGACCGACTCCACAAGTTCCAGGCTGTGCGTGGGCACCACGGTCACGCGCGATGCCCTGCCCGGGGCGTGCCCCGATCGCCCGGCGCGCTGCAGCAGCCGCGCCACGCCCTTGGGCGAGCCGATCTGCAGCACGCGTTCCACCGGCAGGAAGTCCACGCCAAGGTCCAGGCTGGAGGTACACACCACGGCGCGCAACTCGCCGTTCTTGAGGTGCTGCTCGACCCATTCGCGCACGGCGCGGTCCAGCGATCCGTGATGCAGCGCAATCTGGCCGGCCCAGTCCGGTCGAGCCTCCAGCAATGCCTGGTACCAGAGCTCCGCCTGCGATCGAGTATTCAGGAACACAAGCGTGGTGGTGCTCGCTTCCAGTTCGCGCACCACGTGCGGCAACATCGACAGGCCAAGGTGTCCCGCCCATGGGAAACGGCTGGCGGCGTCCGGTAGCAGCGTGTCGATGATGAGTGTCTTGGGCGTATGGCCGTGGACCAGCACGCGCCGTTCCGGCGCAACACCGGCGAGCAGCACATCGCGCGCATGATTCAGGTTGCCAAGCGTCGCGGACAAGCCCCACACGCAAAGGTCCGGCTGCCATTGATGCAGCCGGGCCAGCGCCAGTTGCACTTGCACCCCGCGCTTGCTGCCGATCAGTTCGTGCCACTCGTCAACCACGACTAGCCGCACGCTCTGGAGCGCCTCGCGCGCATCGGCGCGCGTCAGCAGCAGCGACAGGCTTTCCGGTGTGGTGACCAGCGCGGTCGGCAGCCGGCGTGCCTGTGCCGCGCGCTCGCTGCTGCTGGTATCGCCGGTGCGCAACCCCACACTCCAGTCGAGGCCGAGTTCGGCAAGCGGTGCGAGCAGCGCCCGGGTGGTGTCCGCCGCAAGCGCGCGCATCGGCGTCAGCCAGAGCACGGTCAACGAAGGTGACGGCGCTCCGGGGCGGGTTGGCGGGCTGGCAAAGGCGAGCAAGGCGCCCAGCCATGCGGCATAGGTTTTGCCGGTGCCTGTGGTGGCGTGCAGCAAGCCGCTTTGCCCTCGTCCGATGGCGTCCCATACCGCGCGCTGGAAGTCGAACGGCTGCCAGTGGCGCGCGGCAAACAATTCCGGCAGCTTGCGCGCTACCGGGGGCGAAGGTGGCGTGACGTCACGCCGCTTTGTTGCCATGCTTCCCCCGACCGGCCGTTCAGGTGGCCCATTGCCAGATGGAACCCGGCAGTCGAAAACCCGAGCGGATCCCGCTGCCAGCCACCACCCGCTACCGTGAAGCGTAGGTGACGCGTTTGCCGTCGTCAGCCGGTGACATCCCGTTCCGTTGTCGGCGTATTCCCACACGGATAGCGATCTCGTGATCGCCAAAAAACACGAAGCCCGCGCAACAGCGCGGGCTTCGGTGACAGACTCGGTACTGGCTCAACCGCCTGGGATAGCGATCGGCTCGCGCCGCATCATTCCCACTCGATCGTCGCAGGCGGCTTGCCCGACACGTCATACACGACCCGGTTCAGGCCCCGGACTTCATTGATGATCCGGTTCGAGCAACGGCCCAGCAGCGAGTACGGCAGGTGCGCCCAGTGCGCGGTCATGAAGTCGGTGGTCTGCACGGCGCGCAGCGCCACGACGTAGTCATAGGTCCGGCCATCGCCCATCACACCCACAGACTTCACCGGCAGGAACACCGCAAAAGCCTGGCTGGTCAGGTCGTACCAGCTCTTGCCCACCTGCTGCGGCTCGCACAAGCCGGCGGCGGCGTCTTGCTCCGTCGCGATGGTCTTGCGCAGTTCCTCGATAAAGATGGCATCCGCACGGCGCAGCAGGTCCGCGTAGTCGCGCTTGACTTCGCCGAGGATGCGCACGCCCAGGCCCGGACCCGGGAACGGATGGCGGTACACCATCTCCGGCGGCAGGCCCAGCGCCACGCCCAGTTCGCGGACTTCGTCCTTGAACAGGTCGCGCAGCGGCTCCAGCAGCTTCAGGCCAAGCGTCTCGGGCAGCCCACCCACGTTGTGGTGGCTCTTGATGGTGGTGGCCTTCTTGGTCTTGGTGCCGCCCGACTCGACCACGTCGGGGTAGATCGTGCCCTGGGCCAGCCACTTCGCGTTGGTGAGTTTCTTGGCTTCCGCCTGGAAGACCTCAACAAACTCGCGGCCGATGATTTTGCGTTTCTGTTCGGGGTCGGTCACGCCGGCCAGATGGCCGAGGAATTGCTCCGACGCATCGATATGCACGACCTTGGCATGCAGGCGGCCGGCAAACATCTCCATCACCATCTTGCCCTCGTCCAGGCGCAGCAGGCCATGGTCGACGAACACGCAGGTGAGCTGGTCACCGATCGCGCGATGGATCAGCGCGGCAGCCACCGACGAATCCACGCCGCCGGACAGGCCCAGGATCACCTCCTCGTCGCCGACCTGCTTGCGGATCAGGGATACCGCTTCCTCGATGTGGTCCTTCATCACCCAGTCCGCGCCGGCGCCGCAGACGCCCAGCACGAAGCGCTCCAGCATCTCGCGGCCCTTCGACGTGTGCGTGACTTCCGGGTGGAACTGGACCGCGTAGTAGCCGCGCGCCTCGTCGGCCATGCCGGCGATCGGGCAGCTCGGGGTGGAGGCCATCAGCTTGAAGCCAGGCGGCAGCGCGGCAACCTTGTCGCCGTGGCTCATCCAGACCTTGAGCATGCCATGGCCTTCGGCCGTGGTGAAATCCTCGATGTCCTTGAGCAGCGCGGTATGGCCATGCGCGCGGACTTCGGCGTAGCCGAATTCGCGGTGATCGCTCCACTCGACCTTGCCTCCGAGCTGCACGGCCATGGTCTGCATGCCGTAGCAGATGCCGAGCACCGGCACGCCCAGGTCCCACACCGCCTGCGGCGCGCGCAGCTGGTGGTCTTCGTAGGTGCTGGCGTGGCTGCCCGACAGGATGATGCCCTTGGGCGCGAATTCGCGGACGAATTCGTCGCTCACATCGTTCGGATGGATCTCGCAGTAGACGTGGGCCTCGCGAACGCGGCGGGCAATCAGCTGCGTGACCTGCGAGCCGAAATCAAGAATAAGGATTTTGTCGTGCATGATGGGCGGGTGGCGTATCTTCCGGTTCGGGTTCGGTTGTCACTTCCGTGCCCGGGCCATAGCCGGGCGGCGGCGTGATGACCGGCTCGCGCCGGTTGTCGGGGAATGTCGATGTTTGCGCGCGGCGCGCGGGGCCGGGTTGCGGGCGTGGATCATGGGCTTCGCTGGCCTGCTGCAGCTCGCGCTCTGCCTTCGCCTGCCGCTCGCGGTTGCGGACGCGCTTGGCCGCCGGTATCTGCACCAGCGCGAAAAAGCCAAGCATGGCCACCAGGATGGGCACCCAGACCTTGCCGGCGCCTTCCAGCGGCAGTTCCAGGAACACCAGCCAGGAGAGGATCAGCAGCGCGCTGGCCAGGTTCACGTAGCCAACGGTCCGAGCCACGGTCACCGTCATCTGTCCGTTGACGGTGGCATGCCACAGCAGCCAGGACAAGCCGATCAGCGCGACACCCAGCAACTGTCCGAACAGCGCCGGTTGCGGCTGGGGCAGTTGCAGGGCCGCATACAACGTCGTGAACGGCGACATCAGCAGCAGCACGCCGAGCATCAGGTCGAGCAAGGCGTCGAAGAACAGTACGGCTCGCAGCAGCACCTTCATGAGCGGTCCTCAGCAGGCCCGGCAGGCTTGCCTGCCGGGATGCCTGGCACCTGGCTCGGCAGGCCCGCCGCGCGGGTCAGTCGATGTGGTAGTTCGGCGCTTCCTTGGTGATCTGCACGTCGTGCACGTGCGACTCGCGCATGCCGGCCGCGGTGATCTGCACGAACTGCGAGCTCTCATGCCAGTCGGCGATCGACTTGCTGCCGCAGTAGCCCATCGAGGCGCGCACGCCGCCGGTGAGCTGGTGGATGATGGCCATGACCGAGCCCTTGTAGGCCACGCGGCCTTCGATGCCTTCCGGAACCAGCTTGTCGACGTTGGCGGTGTTGTCTTCCTGGAAGTAGCGGTCAGCCGCGCCGTCCTTCATGGCGCCCACCGAACCCATGCCGCGGTAGCTCTTGAACGAGCGGCCCTGGAACAGGAACACCTCGCCCGGCGCTTCCTCGGTACCCGAGAACATGCCGCCCATCATCACGGTGTGGGCGCCGGCCGCCAGCGCCTTGGCCACGTCACCGGAGTAGCGCACGCCGCCATCGGCGATCAGCGGCACGCCGGTGCCCTTCAGGGCTTCGGCCACGTTCGACACGGCGGTGATCTGCGGCACGCCGACACCAGCAACGATACGCGTGGTGCAGATCGAGCCCGGGCCGATACCGACCTTGACGCCGTCCGCGCCATGCTCGACCAGCGCACGCGCGGCGTCGCCAGTGGCGATGTTGCCGCCGACAACCTGCACTTGCGGGTAGTTTTGCTTGACCCAGCGCACGCGGTCCAGCACGCCCTGGCTGTGGCCATGGGCGGTATCGACCACGATCACGTCCACGCCGGCCTTGACCAGCAGTTCGACACGCTCGTCGTTGTCCGGACCCACGCCGACCGCCGCGCCGACGCGCAGCTGGCCATGGTCGTCCTTGCTGGCCAGCGGATTGTCCACGGCCTTCTGGATGTCCTTCACGGTGATCAGGCCGCGCAGCTCGAAGGCCTGGTTGACCACCAGCACGCGCTCCAGGCGGTGACGGTTCATCAGGCGCTTGGCTTCCTCCAGCGTGGCGCCTTCGTTGACGGTCACCAGCTTTTCGCGCGGGGTCATCTTGGCGCGCACCGGCGCGTCCAGCTCTTCCTCGAAGCGCAGGTCGCGGTTGGTGATGATGCCGACGACGGTCTTGCCCTCCAGCACCGGGAAGCCCGAAATGCCATGCTGCTGCGACAGCGCGATCACTTCCCGCACCTTCATGTCGGGGGAAATGGTGATCGGATCACGCAGCACACCCGATTCGTAGCGCTTGACGCGAGCCACTTCCCGGGCCTGGTCGGCCGGCTTCAGATTCTTGTGAACGATTCCGATGCCGCCCGCCTGCGCCATGGCAATAGCCAGGCGAGCCTCCGTCACGGTATCCATGGCGGCGGACACCAGCGGAATGTTCAGGTCGATCGAACGGGTCAGGCGGGTACGAAGGGAGACATCCCGGGGCAGGACGGCCGAATAGGCCGGCACGAGCAGCACATCATCGAACGTGAGTGCTTTCTGGACAAGACGCATAGCAATTCCTCTAGGCGCAAAACCGAATTATACAGGAAGGCGCGCATCTTGACGCGGCGCAGACGCCCGCGCACGACGGCCTCTGCTATGCTCGAAATCTTTTTTCTTCGAAGTGTGGCGGGAATGGGGATTGGCGTACTGTGCGGACTGCTGGCGGGCGCGTTCTGGGGCATGGTCTTCATCGCGCCCAAGCTGCTGCCGGCGTTTTCGCCGTGGGAGCTGGCCATCGGGCGTTACCTTGCCTACGGGCTGGTCGCACTAGTCGCCGCCCTGCCGCTGATGAAGCGCATTGCACGCAAGCTTACGCGTGCCGATTGCGTGGCATTGCTGCGCCAGGCCTTCACGGGCAACCTGCTGTACTACGTACTGCTGGCCTTCGGCGTGCAGCTCGCCGGGGTAGGTCCGACCTCGCTGATCATCGGCATCCTGCCGATTTCCGTGACCATCATGGGCCGGCGCGACCATGGCGCGGTGCCGCTGTCCCGGCTGGTATGGCCGCTGCTGGTGGTCGCGGCCGGCATTGCCTGCATCAACATCGACTTGTTCGGCGGCGGCCAGAGCGCGCATGCCGCCGCAGCCGGCGCCATCGCCCGGCCAGTCTGGCAGAAGCTCGCGGGCGTAGCCTGCGCGGCCGGCGCGCTGGTCTGCTGGACCCTGTATGCCGTGGATAACGCGCGCTACCTGCAGCGCAATCCGCACTACAGCGGCAATGAGTGGTCGGCGCTGTACGGACTGTCGACCGGCGCGGTCTCCGCCGTGCTCGCCCTGGGCGGCTGGCTGCTGGCCGGCGACGCGCTGAGCGCCCCTGGCTCCGGGCGCGACTGGCAATGGTTCTGGATGGTCAACTCCGCCATGGCACTGGGAGCGTCGCTGATTGGCAACAACCTCTGGAACATCGCCAGCCGCCGGCTGCCGCTGACGCTGTCGGGCCAGATGATCGTGTTCGAGACGCTTTTCGCGCTGGCATACGGGTTTGTGTTCGATCACCGCTGGCCGCGGCCGCTGGAAATCGCCGCCATCGCACTGCTCATGGTCGGCGTCGCCTGGTCTGTTCGCTTGCACGCCAGCGACAAGTCTGCGTAGACTTGCACTCGATGTCGCCGGGGTCACATCCAGGATGCCCGGCCGGCCCGGCAAGCCAACGCCGGCCTCGGAACATCTGTCCAGACACTACCCGTACCCAGCCATGATCCGCTCGTCCGCGCTGTCGCTTTCGCTGCTTGCCGCCGCCCTCGCCGCTGTGCCGGCATCGGCATCCGCCCAGTGGCAATGGCGCGACGCCAGTGGTCGGATGGTGTATAGCGACGTGCCCCCGCCTCCCGACGTCACGCGCATCGTGAAGGGGCCAGGGAAACTTTCCGGCGAATACAAGCCCGTCGAGGCCACGCCCGCCACATCCGTCACACCCGGCACTGCCGAAGCCGCTCCGGCCCGGCCGGCCGCCGCAAAGGCCGCCGCGGCACCCGCACCAACGGCCGAGGAAGCGTTCCAGAAGCGCCGCGCGGAGCGGCTCGAGGCGGCTGCCAAGGATGCGCAGAAAGAGGCGGAAGCCAACGAGCGCGCCACGCGTTGCGCCCAGCTGCGCAACTACGCGCAGGGCCTGCAACAGGGCGCGCGTACCGGCGTGATGACCGCAGACGGCGGCGTGCAGTTTCTCGGCGGCGAACAACGCCAGGCCGAGATCGTGAAAACCAACGCCAATATCGAGAAGGACTGCGGCTAAGGCCAGTACCGAACACCAACGCTGGCGTCCCCGGCCCTCAACCGCCCCCGCGCAACCACTTCTGCCCTTCGCGCGTGCCACTCGCACGCGTCTTCTGCACGCGCCGGCGCCGGGCCAGTTTCGGATCCGCGGTCAGGGGCCGATAGATTTCGAGACGATCCCCAGCCCGCACCACGGTATCGGGTGTCTTGAGCTTGCCGTAGATACCGACGCGCATGGTCGACGGATCCACCTCGGGGCAGGCCTGCTGCAGCCCCGAGCCGACGATGGCCGCGGCAATCGTGGTGCCCTCCGGCACATCGATTTCCTCCAGGAAAACCGAATCCGGCCTGGCGTAGCACACCGAGATGCGCACCGTGCCCGGCGCGGCATCAGTTGGCGCCATAAACCACCTCGGCACGCTTGACGAAGGCATCCACGAAGGTATTCGCGATGACGCTGAATACCGGGCCGATAATCTTTTCCAGCAGCAAGCTGGAGAACTCGTAATGCAGGTGGAATTCGATCTTGCAGGCATCCTCGCGCAGCGGGGTAAAGCGCCAGGAGCCGTTGAACGTCTTGAATGGCCCGTCGGCAAACGTCATGTCGATGCGCGTGGGCCGCTCTTGCGTATTGCGCGTATGGAAAAACTGCTGGATACCCTTGAACTGGATATGGATCTTGGCATCGAGCGTGGTCTCGGTCTGTTCGAACACCTCGACGCCGCCACACCACGGGAGGAACTTTGGATAGTCCTCCACGCGCGTGACCAGGTCGTACATCTGCCCGGCCGAATAGCCGAGCAGCACGGATTTATGGACGTCTGCCATGAATGGAAAAATCGGGTATCCGGTCATCCCGCACTGCAATATCGCGCCAATCGGACCTGGCGCGCCGCGGACATGGACCGGTACCGGGGCTGGTTTGCTAAAATCCGGATTTTAGCCGACACAGGCGCCCGCGGCATCCCCGCCGCAGAATGGGCCACCAGGCCCGCCCCGTCCGGCGAGATTTTTCACTCACGCACCCCTGCCCAGCACGCATGACCATTGCAGATAACAAGAAGGCCTTTTTCGACTACTTCATCGAAGAGCGATACGAGGCCGGCATCGTGCTGGAAGGCTGGGAAGTCAAGGCGATCCGCGCGGGCCGCGTACAGATCAAGGAAGGCTACGTCGTGGTGCGCGATGCCGAGATGTTCCTGATCGGCGCCCACATCAGCCCGCTGCAGAGCGCGTCGACCCACATCAATCCGGACCCGGTGCGCACGCGCAAGCTGCTGCTCAAGGCCGACGAGATCAAGAGGCTGATCGGCAAGGTCGAACAGCGCGGCTATACGCTGGTGCCGCTGAACCTCCACTACACGCGCGGCCGCGTGAAATGCGAGATCGGCCTGGGCAAGGGCAAGAAGCTTTTCGACAAGCGAGAAACCGAGAAGCAACGCGACTGGCAGCGCGAGAAGTCGCGCATCATGAAGGGCGGCAGCAAGGAATAAGCCGCCGGCCCTGCTTCAATCAGACGGCCTTCTGCCCTTTCACGATCTGCAAGGCAGAGGCAATCATGCTGCTCATCTCGCCCAGGTTGCCCGGCACGATCAACGTATTGCCCTGCTTGGCCAGGTTGCCGAAGGCCGTGACGTACTCCTCGGCCACCTTGAGGTTCACGGCCTCCATGCCGCCGTCCACGCGGATAGCCTGACCGATTTTCTGGATGGCCTGCGCGTTGGCCTCCGCCACCGCAAGGATGGCTGCCGCCTCGCCCTGCGCCTTGTTGATGGCGGCCTGCTTTTCGCCTTCGGACTTCTGGATCGCGGCTTCGCGCGCGCCTGACGCCAGGTTGATCTGCTCCTGGCGCTTGCCTTCGGACGCGGCAATGAGCGCGCGCTTCTCCCGCTCGGCCGTGATCTGCGCCTGCATGGCGTGCAGGATCTCCTTCGGCGGCGTGAGGTCCTTGATCTCGTAGCGCAACACCTTCACGCCCCAGTTCGAAGCCGCCTCGTCCAGCGCATTCACCACGCTGTGATTGATGAACTCGCGTTCCTCGAAGGTCTTGTCGAGTTCCAGCTTGCCGATGACAGAGCGCAGCGTGGTCTGCGACAGCTGCGTGATCGCCACCACGAAATTGCTGGATCCGTAAGAGGCCTTCATCGCGTCCGTGACCTGGAAGTACAGCACGCCGTCGACCTGAAGCTGGGTGTTGTCCTTCGTGATACAGACCTGGCTCGGGACGTCGAGCGGGATTTCCTTCAGGATATGCTTGTAGGCGACGCGGTCGACGAACGGCACCACGATCGTCAGCCCCGGCGTCAGCGTTGCGTGATACCGCCCCAGGCGCTCGAGCACCCAGGCATGCTGCTGGGGCACGATCTTGACGCCTCTCGCAATCAGCACGATGGCACCGATTAGGATAATCAGCGGCAACAAGCCAAGCTGAAAGACTTCCATGTAAGACCCTCCGGACAGTTGACAGCAATGCCGCGCCGCCAGGGCGCGGCAACAACGGGACTCAGCGCGGCAGGACGATCAGCGTCGAACCGCGGACTTCGACAATGCGATAACGCCCCGGCGCCGCATCGGGGCCAGGCGCCAGTTCGACGGTCCAGTCCGCTCCACGGTACGGCACACGCGCACGGCGGTAGGTATCCCACGCCGGCACTTCGAGTTCCTGGCCGATGTCGAGGTTGACGCCTGGATCGGACGCCGCATTGCTCCTGCGCAGACGGCCAAACCGCGTGCGGCGCAGCAGGACGATGCCGATGATGGCCACCACTGCCGCCACCACTGTCTGCGTCGGTGGCTCCAGGCCTGACAGTGCCGCTAAGCCGCCCGCGGCGAGGCCGAGCGCAACCATCAGCAGATAGAACGTACCAGTAGCCAGCTCGGCGATCACGAGCACGGCCGCGGCGACGAACCACAGGTAGTGCATTGCCATGTGTCCCCTTTCCCCCGGCGAGGCCGGGCTTCCCCTTTCCACCGTCATCCAATGCGTCGGGCAAAGAAAAACCCCCGCAACGCCATCGGCGTCTGCGGGGGTTCTTTTCACACCTGCCGCAGGGCCGGTGCCAACCGGCGCATCGTAGCGCCGGCAGTTGTCGTTATTGTGACGCCAAATACATCAGGACGCCAGTTGTTGCCACGTGTCGACGACCGAATCCGGGTTCAGCGAGATCGACTTGATGCCTTCCTTGACCAACCAGGCGGCAAAATCCGGGTGGTCCGAAGGACCCTGGCCGCAGATGCCGACATACTTGTTCTGGCTGAGGCAGGCCTGAATCGCACGCGAAAGCATGAAGCGCACAGCAGGGTCGCGTTCGTCGAAGTCCTTCGCCAGCAGCTCCATGCCGGAGTCGCGGTCCAGGCCCAGGGTCAGCTGGGTCAGATCGTTCGAACCGATCGAGAAACCATCGAAATGCTCCAGGAACTGCTCGGCCAGGATGGCGTTAGACGGCACTTCGCACATCATGATGACGCGCAGACCATTCTCGCCACGCTTCAAGCCATGCTTGGCCAGCAGGCCGATGACCTTCTCGGCCTGGCCCAGCGTACGGACGAACGGCACCATGATCTCGACGTTGGTCAGGCCCATTTCGTCGCGCACGCGCTTCATGGCCTTGCATTCCATCTCGAAGGCTTCGGCGAAGTCTTCGGCGATGTAGCGCGACGCACCACGGAAGCCCAGCATCGGGTTTTCTTCGTCCGGCTCGTAGCGCGAGCCACCGATCAGCTTCTTGTACTCGTTGGACTTGAAGTCCGACAGGCGCACGATGACCGGCTTGGGATAGAACGCGGCACCGATCGTCGCGATACCTTCTGCCAGCTTGTCGACGTAGAACGCGCGCGGGCTGGCATGGCCGCGGGCCACGCTTTCCACTGCCTTCTTCAGGTCGGCATCGACTTGCGGGTAGTCGAGGATGGCCTTCGGGTGCACGCCGATGTTGTTGTTGATGATGAACTCGAGGCGAGCCAGGCCCACACCGGAATTCGGGATCTGCGCGAAGTCGAAGGCCAGTTGCGGGTTGCCCACGTTCATCGTCAGCTTGACGGCGATCTCCGGCATTTCACCGCGCTGCACTTCCGTGACTTCGGTTTCGAGCAGGCCGTCGTAGATGCGGCCTTCGTCGCCCTCCGCGCACGACACGGTGACCAGCGTGCCGTCCTTCAGCACGTCGGTGGCGTCGCCGCAGCCGACCACGGCCGGCACGCCCAGTTCACGGGCGATGATGGCCGCGTGGCAGGTACGGCCGCCACGGTTGGTGACGATCGCCGAGGCGCGCTTCATCACCGGCTCCCAGTTCGGGTCGGTCATGTCGGCCACCAGCACGTCGCCGGGCTGCACGCGCTCCATCTCGGCCGGGTCGTTGATGACGCGCACCGGGCCGGTACCGATCTTCTGGCCAATGGCGCGGCCGCTGGTCAGGATCGGGGCGGTGCCCTTCAGCTTGAAGCGCTGCTCGGCCTTGCCGGCCGACTGGCTCTTCACGGTTTCCGGGCGGGCCTGCAGGATGTAGATCTTGCCGTCCTTGCCGTCCTTGCCCCACTCGATATCCATCGGGCGGCCATAGTGCTTCTCGATGATCACGGCGTACTTGGCCAGCTCCGACACGTCGGCGTCGGTGATCGAGTAGCGGTTGCGCAGTTCGGCGGGAACGTCAACGGTCTTCACGCGGCCGGCTTCGCCCGGCTTGGTGAATTCCATCTTGATCAGCTTGGAGCCGATCGAGCGGCGGATGATCGGGTACTTGCCAGCCTGCAGCGTCGGCTTGAAGACGTAGAACTCGTCCGGGTTCACGGCGCCCTGCACCACCGTTTCGCCCAGGCCATAGCTGGAGGTGATGAAGACCACGTCGGGGAAGCCCGATTCGGTGTCGATGGTGAACATCACGCCCGACGAAGCCAGGTCCGAACGGACCATGCGCTGCACGCCTGCCGACAGTGCGACCACGTCATGCGCAAAGCCCTTGTGCACGCGGTACGAAATGGCACGGTCGTTGTACAGCGACGCAAACACGTGCTTGATCTTGTCCAGCACGTCGTCGATGCCGCTGACGTTCAGGTAGGACTCCTGCTGGCCGGCGAAGGAAGCGTCCGGCAGGTCTTCGGCCGTAGCGGAAGAACGCACGGCGAACGATGCCTCGGCACCTTCGCGCTCGGCGGCACGGGCGTAGAACTCGCGGACTTCCTGCTCCAGGCGCGGCTGGAACGGTGCCTCGACGACCCAGTTGCGGATCTCGGCGCCGGCTTCGGCCAGGGCCTTGACGTCATCGACGTTCAGGGTCTTCAGGCGATCGGAAATGCGCTGGGTCAGGTTGTTGTGAGCGAGGAAGTCGCGAAACGCCAGCGCGGTGGTGGCAAAACCACCGGGGACACGGACGCCGGCTTCGGCCAGCTGGGAGATCATCTCGCCCAGCGACGAATTCTTGCCGCCAACCGTTTCCACATCCGACATGCGCAACTGCTCGAACGGCTGCACGTAGGCGCCGTTATTTGCCTGGTTAGTCATGAAAGCCTCAAAACAAAGTAAGAAATCTGGCGCGACTGTCCGGTATGTTCTTGTTGTTCTGTTCCCGGAGCTCTGTTCATAAACAGATCGCTTGGCTAAACAACCCCGCACACATCAGGGGAATTGTGTTTTGTGGCTCTCGTCTCGCAGCGCACATTGTCAACAATTCCAGCCGGGAAGGCCGCACCGGCAAAGGCCCAACGGAATTGCTTAGCGAAAAGATCGCCGCTATTCTACCGTGCTGCGCCGCACTTTTCTGCGGAACATCCAATCTATTTATTCTGCTTGCCCATGTCTGAGCCTGTCGCGCCGGACGGCGCCCAGCCGGCGAATGCCGGTGCCACGCCGCAGTCTCCCCAACCCGTCGCGAGCGACCGCCCCGCCACCCGCACGGTATTCATCGTCTCGGACGGCACCGGCATTACTGCCGAAACGTTCAGCCACTCGATCCTGGCACAGTTCGAGATGCGCTTCCGCAAGGTGCGCATGCCGTTCGTCGATACTCCGGAAAAGGCACATATTGCCGTCGGGAAAATCAACGAAGCGTTCTACGCTGAAGGTGCTCCGCCGATCGTCTTCACCACGCTCGTCAATCAGGAAGCGAACAAGGCACTGCGACGCGCCAAGGCGATGATCCTGGACATGTTCCAGACCTTCATCGAACCGCTGGAAAAGGAACTCGGGCTCAAGTCGACGCACGCGATCGGCCGCTTTCACCAGAACGCGGATACCGAGGCCTACAAGAACCGCATCGAGGCCATCAATTTCTCGCTCGCCCATGATGACGGCCAGTCACACAAGAACTTGCAGGAGGCCGACGTCATCCTCGTCGGCGTTTCGCGCAGCGGCAAGACGCCGACCAGCCTTTACCTGGCCATGCAGTACGGCCTGAAGGCTGCGAACTATCCGCTGATTCCCGACGACTTCGAGCGCGGCAAGCTGCCCAAGGCCCTGTACGACTACAAGAGCAAGATCTTCGGCCTTTCCATCGACCCGCAGCGTCTCACGGAAATCCGCAACGAGCGCCGTCCCGGCAGCAAGTACGCCGCCGTGGAAAACTGCCGCTACGAGGTGAACGAGGCCGAGGCGATGATGCGCCGCGAGGGCATCAAGTGGCTATCATCGACGCACAAGTCGATCGAGGAAATTGCCACGACCATCCTGCAGGAAATCAAGGTCGATCGCGACAACTACTGAACGTCGCGGCGCCTATGGCGCCGTGCGCCGCTGCCGCACTGCCTCGAACAGGCAGATCGCGGTCGCGGCCCCCACGTTCAGCGATTCCAGGCCGCCAGGCTGCGGAATGCCGACGGTGCGCGCCACGCGCTCCATCCATGCCGCGCTGACGCCTGCGCCTTCGTTGCCCACGATCCATGCGACCGGCTGGCGCAAGTCGGTATCAAACACCGCCGCGTCGGCATGCGATGACGTCGCCAGCAGTGGCACGGCCAGCCGCGGCGCCAGCATGTCGATGGTGCAGTGCTCGACGATGTTCAGGTGGAAGTTGGCGCCCATGCCGGCGCGCAGCGTCTTGATTGACCACGCGAACGCGCAGCCGGTGCCCAGGAACGCGTGACGGATACCCGCCGCGGCCGCGCTACGCAATATCGACCCGACATTGCCGGCATCCTGCAAGCCATCGAGGATAATGCAGTCTTCCTCGATCCGCGCCGGCAAATGTCCCGGCGGGGTTTCGATCACCAGCATCAGGTCGATGCCATTGGCTACGCCGCTGACCTGCACGAACAGCGCGTCGGCCAGTACGACGACGCGCTGGCTATCGATCTGTGACAGCAAGGGTGCCACTTCCGCATGATCGTAGTGGCGCTCCGACACCACGCAGCTTACCGGTTGCCCCAGCGCCCCGACATAGGCCTGGGCAAGGTGCACGCCATCGAGCAGCGACTGCCCGGCCTTGCGGCGCTGGTGCGTCGATGTGGCGAGCGCCTTGAGATGTTTGAACAGCGCGTTGTCGCGCGAAGTGACGTGCTTCACAGGTTGATTCTCGATGCGCGCGCTGCGCTCAAAAGGCTGCCGGGCCGCGGGCCAATGCCTCGCGCACGGGTGCGAACGACCGCCGATGGTGCGGCGAAGCGCCGAATTGCGCAAGGGCCGCCAGATGCTGCGGCGTCGGGTAGCCCGAGTGGGCGTCGAAGCCGTACTGCGGATAAGCGTCATGCAAGACCAGCAGCTCCCGGTCCCTTGCAACCTTCGCCAGGATGGACGCCGCCGAGATAGCCTTGACCAAGGCATCGCCCTTGACGATCGCCTCGACCGGAAACGGTACCTGCGGGCAGCGGTTCCCATCTACCTGGACCAGGTCCGGCGTAATGCCCTTCTCAGCCAGTCCCTGCACTGCACGCTGCATGGCGAGCATGGATGCATGCAGGATGTTGATGGTATCGATCTCTTCCACGGTGGCGAAGGCGATATGCCAGCCCAGCGCGCGTTCGCAGATCTTGTCGTAAAGCTCCTCGCGCTTTTTCGCGGTGAGAATCTTCGAATCCGCGAGCCCGCGAAGCATCGGCCTGGCCGGATCGAACACCACGGCCGCGGCGTACACCGGCCCGGCGAGCGGGCCCCGACCTGCCTCATCGACACCGCACAGGAACCGGACGCTCGCCGCGACCGGTGCCAGGTCGAGTCCCATTTGCGGAGACGGCGAATCGCGGCGCGCCATCAAGCCAGCCCTCGCGCGCGCACGAGGTCAACGACCACGTCAGCGGCAATCTGCGCGGTATTGCATTTGAGCGTTTCGTGCATGCGCGTGAAGTGTTCGTACAGGAAGGCGATATTGCCCTGGTCGTTGAGCTGCAGCAGCGTCTCGCGCGCCAGCGCTTCGGGCGTGGCATCGTCCTGCAGCAACTCGGGCACGACAAAGCGACCTGACAGGATATTCGGCAGGCCGACGTAGGGCAGGTAGCCCTGCCGCTTCATAATCTGCGCGGTCAGCCAGGGCACCTTGTACGAGATCACCATCGGCTTCTTGTACAGCGCCGCTTCCAGCGTCGCGGTGCCGCTGGCCAGCAGCACCACATCCGCGGATTCCATGGCCAGGTGCGAATTGCCATCGACAATCGTCAGGCGCAGCTCCGGATACTGCAGGTGCAGGCTCTCCACGATGGCGCGCAACGGCGCGCTCGCGGCCGGAAGCACGAACGCCAGGTTCGGGTCCATGCGCTGCATCTGCGCCATGGCGGCAAAGAACGTGGCGCCGAGATTGCGTACCTCGGACTGCCGGCTGCCCGGCAGCACCGCCACCACGCGATGGCCCGCGGGCAGGCCCAGCGCCGCGCGCGCGCCCGCGACATCGGGCACCATCGGAATGACGTCGGCCAGCGGATGGCCTACATAGGTGGCCGGAATGCCGGCCTTGGCATAGATCTCGGGCTCGAACGGAAACAGGCAGAGGATGTGGTCGACCGCGCGCGCGATGGTGCGGATGCGCCCGCCCCGCCAGGCCCAGATCGATGGGCTGACGAAATGGACCACCGGAATCCCCGCGCGCCGCAGCGGCACCTCGAGCCCGAAATTGAAGTCCGGCGCATCGACGCCAATAAAGCAGACCGGCGGATTGGCCAGCAGCGAATCACGGATGGCGCGGCGCGTGGCCAGGATCTCGCGCAGCGAACCCAGGACCTCGACGTAGCCATTGACCGACAGTGTCTCCATCGGCCAATGTGAAACAAATCCCTCCGCCATCATGCGCTTGCCGCCGATGCCGGCATAGCTGACCGTATCGCCCAGCCGGGCCTTGAGCCCGCCCAGCATCAACGATGCCAGCAGGTCGCCGGAGGCTTCGCCGGCCACCATGGCAATGGTGCCGCGCTGGCTTGCGTTGCTTGCAGTACCGTCAGGCGAGCTGCCCCGAATCGCGACGTCGACCATGTCCGGCCAGTCTCAGCGTACGATGCCGCGCTGGGTAGCGGCAATGAAGTCCAGGAACGCGCGCAGGGGCTCTGCGGTGCTCGCATCGGCTTGCGCCAGCAGGGCGCCAATTTCATTGCGGGCGTCGTCGAAGCTGAGATCCGACTTGTAGAGCAGCTTGTAAGCCTGGCGCAGCGCGGCGATCTGCCCAGCATCAAAGCCGCGGCGGCGCAGGCCTTCCACGTTGACGCCGTGCGGCGTGGCCTTGTTGCCGCTCTTGTCGCTGGCCGCGATCACGAACGGCGGCACGTCCTGCACCAGGGCGGAAGCACCGCCCAGCATGGCATGGGCGCCGATGCGCACGAACTGGTGCACGCCGCTCATGCCGCCGAGGATTGCCCAGTCGCCCACTTCCACGTGGCCGGCGATCTGTGCGTTGCTGGAGAATACCGTGTGGTTGCCCACCGAGCAGTCATGCGCGATGTGCACGTAGGCCATGATCCAGTTGTCGCTGCCGATCGTGGTCACGCCGCGATCCTGCACCGTGCCGGTGTGGATCGTGGTGAATTCGCGGATGGTGTTGCGATCGCCGATATCGAGCCGGGTCGGCTCGTTGCGATACTTCATGTCCTGCGGCACACCGCCCACCGAAGCGTACGGGCCAATCTTGTTGCCTTCGCCGATCGTGGTATGGCCTTCGACCGTCGAGTGCGCGCCGATCTGGGTGCCGCTGCCGATCCGCACATTCGGCCCGACAATGGAAAACGGGCCAACGGTCACGTCGGCCGCAAGTTCTGCTTTCGGGTCGACCAGTGCGGTGGGATGGATTTGCGTCATACGTCCTGTCCTGTTGGTCTGGTGTCTGGGGGCGTGGCTGGGCCGCCCCGGCCCAGGCGTGGCGGCAGGTAGCCGCCGTGCCCGCGGCGCTGCCGCGGGCATGTGGACTCAGGCGTCAGCCTGCTTGACGGTGCACATCAGCTCCGCCTCGCACGCTACCTTTTCGTCCACCGTGGCAAATGCCTTGAACTTCCAGATGCCGCGGATATAGCGCTCCACGGTCACATTCATATGCAGCTGGTCGCCCGGGTAGACGACCTGCTTGAAGCGCGCGCCGTCGATGCCGACGAAGTAGTACAGCGCGCCTTCCTTGCGCTCCATGTCGGCGCCGAAGGTCAGCAGGCCGGCCGATTGGGCCAGCGCTTCCAGGATCATCACGCCCGGCATGACCGGCTGGCCGGGGAAATGTCCCTGGAAAAACGGCTCGTTGATGGTGACGTTCTTCAGCGTCTTGATACGCTTCTGCGGTTCGAACTCGAGCACGCGGTCCACCAGCAGCATCGGGTAGCGATGGGGCAGCAGCTTGAGGATCTTGCGAATGTCGATTTCGGCGGCGGTCATGATCTTTCTCTTGTCTTAGTCTTGTGAGGTTTGGGTCCCGGCGGACTGGCCGCGCAGGCGGCGCTCCAGCTGCATGACGCGTTCGCGCAGCTTGGTCAGGCCGCGCACGATCGCGGCGTTGCGCTCCCATTCGCCATGCGGCAGGAACGGAAACACGCTGGTAAAGTGGCCGCCGGGCTTGGTAATGGATTTGGTGATCGAGGTCCCGCCCGACACCGTGGTGCGTTCGGCGATGGTCAGGTGCCCCGAGAAATTCGCGGCACCGCCGATCACGCAGAACCGTCCGATGCGCGTGCTGCCCGACACCGCCGCGCAGCCCGCAATCACCGTATGGGCGCCAACCCGCACGTTGTGCGCGATCTGGACCTGGTTGTCGATCTTGCAGCCGTCTTCGATCACGGTATCGGCCATCGCGCCACGGTCGATGGCGGTATTCGCGCCAACTTCGATATCGTTGCCGAGTATTGCCCGGCCCGTCTGCGGAATCTTCACGTACTCGACGCCGGTGGGACCAATGTCCGGCGCAAAGCCGAAACCGTCGGCACCGATCACGACCCCGCTGTGCAGGATCGCGCGCGCGCCCACCACGCAATCGTGGTAGACGGACACATTGGCGTAGATCAGCGAATCGTCGCCGATCTCCGCATTGGCGCCGACGAAGCAGTTGGCCAGGATACGCACGCGCTCGCCGATGCGCGCGCCCGATTCAATCACCACGTTCGGCCCGATGAAGCACGAAGCCGGAACGGCAACCCCCGGGGCAACGCTGGCGCGCGGGTCGATGCCCGTGCGCGTGTCGCGGTTGGCCCGGTCGAAGCGCTGCGCAATCCAGGCGAAGCAGGCGTACGGATTGCGCGCCACCAGCCAGTTGCGGCCATCGGCCGCCCCTTGCGCACGGATGCGCTCCAGATCCGGCGCCGACACGATCACGGCACTGGCGTTGGAAGCCAGCGCCTGCGACAGGTAGAGCGGATTGGAGAGAAACGAGAGCTCGCCGGGACCGGCCTGGTCCAGCGGAGCCAGGCCAATGATCGCGAGGTCGGGATCACCCACAACCTGCGCGCCGTTCTCGGTGGCGAGCTGCCCCAGTGTGGGTGTCTGCATGGCGGTACTTCCTGAAAAAAACGGCCAGTGGCTTACTTGCCGCCGGCGTTCAGCGCCTTCATCACATCGTCGGTGATGTCGATGCGCGGGTTCACGTACACGGCTTCCTGCACGATCAGGTCGTACTTGCGCTGCTCGGCAAGCGAACGGATCACGCGGTTGGCGCGCTCGAGCACCTGTGCCAGTTCCTCATTGCGGCGCTGGTTCAGGTCCTCGCGGAATTCGCGCTGCTTGCGCTGGAACTCGCGGTCCAGGTCCGCGACTTCACGCTGGCGGCGCTGACGATCGGAGTCGGCCAGCACGGCCGTGTCCTTGTCCAGCTTGTCAGCCATGCCCTTGATCTTCTGGGCCATGTCCTGCAGCTCGCGGTCGCGCTTGGAGAACTCCTGCTCCAGCTTGACTTGCGCGGCCTTGGCCGGCTGCGAATCGCGCAGGATGCGCTCGGAATTCACGGCAGCAATGCGGGCTTCCTGGGCCATCGCCGGCGCTGCGGCGCACAGCGCCGCAGCAGCCACCGCGGCGGCGCTCAGGGTCTTGACCAATTTGGATTTTGTATTCATGAAACAGATCCTTTTACAGAATCAGAACGCAGTGCCGATCTGGAACTGGAAGCGTTGAACCTTGTCGGTCTCGTCCTTCTTCAGCGGGAAGCCCATGCTGATCTTCAGCGGGCCGATCGGCGACAGCCACGACATGCCGAAACCGGTCGAGTACTTCAGTTCGCTGAACGACAGTGGCGCGCCTTCCTGGTACACGTTACCGAAGTCGAAGAAGGTGAACAGGCGCAGCGTGCGGTCCACGCCCGAACCCGGCAGCGGGAAGATGAATTCCACGTTACCGATCATCTTGGACGCACCACCCACCGGGTTGCCGTTCTGGTCCTTCGGGCCCAGCGTGCTGGTCTGGTAGCCACGCACCGAGCCGATACCACCGGCGTAGAAGTACTTGTACACCGGGAACGGGGTGTTGCCATAGCCGTGGCCATAAGCAACTTCACCGTTAAGCGCGAGCGTAAAGGCCTTCGAAAGCGGATAGAAATACTGCTGCTGCACGCTGGCACGGTAGTACTGCACGTCGCCGCCCGGAATCCCGACTTCCAGGTTGGCCTGGGTGTAAGGGCCCTTGGTCGGCACCAGCGCCGAGTCACGGCGGTCACGCGCCCAGCCGATCGTGAACGGGAAGTTGTTGATCGGCGACGCGGTACCCACGGTCTGGCCGGCCGGAAGCTTGCCGATGTCGTGCAGGAACTTGACATATTGGGCCGGCGTATTCGGCGAGACCGAGATACGGGTCCATTCGTAGCCGATGCCGAAGAACACGGTATCGACTTCCGAGAACGGCACGCCGAACTTGAAGCCGCCACCCGCCGTTTCGATCTTGTAGTCCTGGTCGCCGGTGTAGTACAGCGGACGCGACGTACGGTAGTAGATATCGGTCGAGCGGCTGATGCCATCCACCGTGAAGTACGGGTCGTACTGCGTCAGCGCAATGGTACGGAACGACTTGGCGGTGTTCACGTCCAGGCCCAGGCTGGTACCGGAGCCGAACACGTTGTCCTGCCGCAGGCCGGCCTGCAGCACCAGCTTGTCCGTGGACGAGAAGCCCACGCCCAGGCTGATCTGGCCGGTCGGCTTTTCAGTCACATTGACGTTCACATCGACTTGGTCAGGCGCGCCCGCCACGTCCTCGGTGGTGATGTTCGTGTCGGTGAAGTAGCCGGTGCGGTTGATACGCGCCTGCGACTGCTGGAGCTTCTCGCTGTCGAACCACGAGCTTTCCATCTGGCGCATTTCACGGCGCACCACTTCGTCGCGGGTCTTGCTGTTGCCGACCACATTCACGCGGCGCACGTACACGCGGCGGCCCGGATCGACCATCAGCGTCAGCGCGACTTCACGCTTTTCCTGATCGATCTGCGGCTGCGGGTTGATCGTCGTGAACGCGTAGCCATAGGTGCCGAGCAGGTCCGTAATGGACTTGGTGCTGGCCGTCAGCTTTTCGGAAGAGAAAATATCGCCCTTCTTCAGCTGCAGCAGCTTTTCCATTTCCTCCTGCTTGCCGAGCAGTTCGCCGGCCAGGCGGATATCGGACACCTTGTACTGCTCGCCTTCCTTGATGTTCAGCGTCAGGTAGATGTCTTTCTTGTCCGGCGTGATCGACACCTGGGTCGACTCGATGGCGAACTCCAGGTAACCGCGGTTCAGGTAGTACGAACGCAGTGCTTCCAGGTCAGCCGTGAGCTTCTGCTTGGAGTAGAGGTCGTTCTTGGTGTACCAGGACAGCCAGTTCGGCGTGGACAGCTGCATCTCGTCACGCAGCGTGCCTTCCTTGAAGGCCTTGTTGCCGACGATATTGATCTGCTTGATCTTGGCGACCGGGCCTTCTTCCACGTTGAACACGACCGACACGCGGTTGCGGTCCACCGGCGTAATCGTGGTCTGCACGTCGGCCGCGTAATAGCCGCGGGCCACGTACTGGCGCTTCAGTTCCTGCTCGGCCTTGTCGATCAGGGCCTTGTCGTAGTAACGCGCTTCGGCGACACCCACGGCGCGCAGCGAGCGGCGCAGCGTGTCCTTGTCGAATTCCTTGATGCCGACGAATTCGAGCTGCGAAATAGCCGGGCGCTCTTCCACCTGCACGACCAGCACGCCGTCTTCGGCGCGGATCTGCACGTCCTTGAAGAAGCCCGTGTTATACAGGGCGCGGATGGCGTCGGCGCCCTTGTCGTCGGTGAACGTCTCACCGACGCGGACGGGAAGGTAGCCAAAGACCGTACCGGGTTCCACGCGTTGCAGACCCTCAACGCGGATGTCCTTCACGACAAACGGATCGGCGGCCCAGCCTGCCGGGCTCCAGGCTGCAATAATGGCACTCGCTAGCAAGCCCAGCGAGATGCGCTTATGTCTGATCAATCTTGATCCCCTCTTTGATTCCATCCAGGATTGCGCTCCGATGCTTCGTGGGACTGCGCCTGTCAAAGCGTCCCGGGCGATGGTGTCGGCAACACGACCGCCCTGCTTGCCGTGACCTGTTTCTAGCCATTGGCCAGGAACATCCGGCTGACGTCATTGAACAAAGCGAGCGAAGTCAGGAGCAAGATGCAGGCGATGCCTACCTTCTGCAGCATTGCCTGCCAGTGGTCTGGGACGGGCCTGCCAGTCAAAAATTCCACGCAATAATACAGCAAATGCCCCCCATCCAGAACCGGAATAGGTAACAAATTCAGCACGCCGAGGCTGACGCTGACCAGCGCCAGGAAGCTGACAAAGGCCTGTACGCCGAGGTGAGCGGCACGTCCGGCGTAGTCCGCCACGGTCAGCGGGCCGCTCAGGTTCTGCAGCGAGGCCTGCCCGATCAGCATCTTGCCGAGCAGCTTGAGCGACAGGACGCTGGTGCTCCAGACCTGGCCGGTGGCGCGGGACAGCGCCAGTACCGGCCCATAGCGCACGGTTTCCATCTGCACCGCCTGGGTAAGCGCCGCGCCCAGCTTGCCCGACGGGGCTGCCCCCTGGGCGTCGCCTTCGCGGGGTGGCGTGCTGTCTAGCGTTACCGGAACATCGAGGCGCCGGCCGCCGCGTTCGATGCCCAGCGCCACGCGCTGGCCCGGCTGCGCGCGCACTGCCTTGATCAGTTCAGCGGCCTGCGTGAGAGGTGTGCCCTGCCATGCCACGACCCGATCGCCCGGTTTCAGCCCTGCCCGTTCCGCCGCGGAACCGGGCAGGACTTCCGTGATCGTCACGGGGCCACCCTTCAGCGCCAGGCCCATCATGGCAAGCGGATCCTGATCAGGATTGCTGCCGGTGCTCGGCAGCCGGGCCAGCGTCAGGTCGCGCTCGCCGCCGTCGGCGCCGCGCACGCGCAGCACGGCGCGCGCGTCACCGAAGCCTTCGGCAAATACCGCCATGCGCAGCTCGTTCCACGAACGGATGGCTTCTTTACTCCCGTTGGCCTCCAATGACAGCACCCGGTCGCCTTCGCGCACGCCGGCCAGGGCCGCCACCGTGCCGCTCGCTGGAGCTGTGAGGATGGGTGCCGGCTCGCGCATCCCGCCTGTAAAGAGTGCGAAGTACAGTACGATCGCCAGCACGAAATTGGCCAGCGGTCCCGCCGCGACAATGACAAAGCGCTTGCCCACCGGCTGCCGGTTGAAGGCGCGTGGCAGCTCGGCCGGGTCGATGGCCGCATCGTGCTCGGGGTCCCGTTCGCGCTCGTCCAGCATCTTGACGTAGCCGCCCAGCGGGATCGCCGCGACGGTCCATTCCGTGCGGTCCCTTCCCTTGGAGGTCCAGCGCAGCAGCGGCCGGCCGAAGCCGATCGAGAACCGCAGCACCTTGACTCCGCAAGCGCGCGCGGCAAGGTAGTGGCCCATCTCGTGCACGAAGATCAGCACGCAGAGGGCGACGACAAAGGCGATTACGGTTTGCATGGCAGGGTCGTCAGGAAAGTTGGCCGGGCTGGCGATGGCCAGGCCGCATGACGGTCGCACCTGTCAGGAGCGCGCGCCATCGCAGCATTGCCATTGTCGCAGATGCCACTGGCCACGCTGTCAGCGCGGCGCGCTGATTGTTAGCTCCTGTAGACAGGCACGTGCAGCGTGCCGCGCCTTCTGGTCGGCATCGAGCACGCATTCAAGCGAATCGGCGGCGTGGTTGGGTGTACTTTCCAGCACGTTGCCGACGATCCGTGCGATGTCGGTAAAGCGGACGCTACCCTGCAGGAATGCGTCCACAGCCACTTCGTTGGCCGCATTCAGCACCGCCGGCGCCACACCGCCCGCGCGCAGCGCGTCGAAGGCCAGTGCCAGGCAGGGAAACCGCGCCAGGTCCGGCCTTTCGAAATTGAGCGCGCCGGCCAGAGTCAGGTCCAGCGCGGAAACCCCCGCATCGATCCGCTCGGGATAGGCCAGGCCATAGGCGATCGGCGTGCGCATATCCGGATTCCCCAACTGCGCCAGCACCGAACCGTCGCGATAGGCGACCATCGAATGCACGATGCTCTGCGGGTGAATCAGCACTTCAATATGCTCGGCCGGCGCCGCGAACAGCCAGTGGGCTTCGATGACCTCCAGCCCCTTGTTCATCATGGTGGCCGAATCTACCGATATCTTGCGTCCCATGACCCAGTTGGGGTGGGCGCAGGCCTGGTCCGGCGTGATGTCATGCAGCGTGGAGGGGTCGCGCGTACGGAACGGACCGCCGGACGCCGTCAGCACGACCTTTGCCACACCGGCGCGATAGCGCTGATCGTTCGCCGGCAGGCACTGGAAGATGGCGTTGTGTTCGCTGTCGATCGGCAGCAGCGTGGCGCCGTGCTCGCGCACCGCATCCATGAAGATGCGCCCGGACATGACCAGCGCTTCCTTGTTGGCCAGCAGTACGCGTTTGCCGGCGCGCGCAGCCGCCAGCGTGGGGCGCAGCCCCGCCGCGCCGACGATCGCGGCCATGACCGAGTCGGTCTGCGCATCGCTCGCGACCGACTCCAGCGCGGCCTCGCCGTGGCTGACTTCGGTCGTGACCCCGGCGGCGCGCAGCAGCGCTTCCAGCTCCCGAGCGGCTTCCGGCGTGCCCACGACGGCGCGGGCGGGCCTGAACTCGATGCAGCTCGCCGCCAGCTTCTGCACCTGCCGGTGCGCGGTCAGGGCATGTACTGCATACCGGCCGGCGTGGCGCCGCACCACGTCGAGCGTGCTTTCGCCGATCGAGCCGGTTGCGCCGAGGATGGTAATTCGATGCATATCAGGACAGAACGGCTTCAGAAATAGGTCACCATCAGGGCCGCCAGCGGAAACACCGGCACCAGGGCATCAATGCGATCCAGCACGCCGCCATGGCCCGGCAACAGCCGGCTGCTGTCCTTCATGCCGACCTGCCGCTTGAGCAGCGATTCGAACAAGTCGCCGATGATACTGGCCGCAACCAGGAGCGTGGTCAAGAGCGCCACCAGCACCAGCCCGCCATGGTCGGCCATGACAGAGAACCAGGTCGGGGCAAACGCATGCGTCGCCGCCAGGCTCAGGCCGATCAGCATCGCCAGCAGCCAGCCGCCGATGGCGCCTTCCCAGGACTTGCCCGGGCTGATGGATGGCGCCAGCTTGCGCCGGCCGATGGCCTTGCCGACGAAATAGGCGCCAATGTCGGCGGCCCACACCAGCACCGCCGCCGTCAGCAGCACGCCGATGCCGGCGCCACGCAGGATCATCGTTGCGTGCCCGAAGGCGGGCAGCATGATCAGGCCGAGAATGGCGCCCAGAAGGGTGAAGCTGGCTGTTGCCGAGCGTACGCCGCGCGCGAGAAGCACCAGCGCAACGCCCCAGCAGACCACGGCTGCCTGCAGCAGCCAGACCAGGCCCTGGCGGGACGGGACATCATGCCAGGCGATCAGGGCCAGCAGGCAGGCCACCGCATAGACGTAAGGCCAGGCGCCGCGCAGGCCGATA
This sequence comes from Cupriavidus sp. C3SS-1, assembly GCF_057073755.1. Lineage (NCBI taxonomy): Bacteria > Pseudomonadati > Pseudomonadota > Betaproteobacteria > Burkholderiales > Burkholderiaceae > Cupriavidus > Cupriavidus sp. C3SS-1. The sequence goes on from NZ_CP172699.1 coordinate 1,764,408, forward strand.
AGCCGCCCGAACTCCCAGCCCCCGAGCAGCACGATCACCGCGACCAGGCCGGCCAGCGCCGAAGGCGGCGCCAGGAACAGGATCGGCAGAATCAGCAGCAACAGGCACAGGGCGGTGATGACGCGGGTGAGAAGCATGCGCTGCTAGTCCCGTGGAAAGGTGGATCGGCCTGCCGCTCAGGCAGTGCCGGACAGCCCCGGCGCAACCAGCTGCGCGCTGGTGCGGCCAAAGCGGCGTTCACGCTGGCGGTACGAGGCGAAGGCCTTGTCGAGCTCGGCGGCGTCGAAGTCCGGCCAGTAGACGTCGGTGAAATACAGCTCGGAATAGGCCAGCTGCCACAACAGGAAATTACTGATGCGCTGCTCGCCCCCGGTCCGGATAAACAGGTCCGGCTCCGGCGCGTAGGACATCACCAGGTGCGGCGCCAGCACCGACTCGTCGATCGACTCGGGATCGAGCATGGGCGAGCGGGCCAGCATCTTGCGCATGGCCTGCAGCAGGTCCCAGCGACCGCCGTAGTTGGCGGCGATGGTCACGGTCAGGCCGCTGTTGTCCGCCGTGCGCGCCTCGGCATCCCGGATCAACTGCTGGATGCGCGGACTGAAGCGGCTCAGATCCCCGACCACACGCACGCGGATATTGTTCGCGTGCATCTTGACCACTTCGCGGCGCAGAGCCGTCATGAACAGGCGCATCAGGAACGAGACCTCGTCCGCAGGGCGGCGCCAGTTCTCCGAGCTGAACGCAAACAAGGTCAGGAATTTCACGCCGCGAGCGGCGCTGGCTTCCACCACGGCGCGCACGGCGTCGAGTCCGCGACTGTGACCGGCCACGCGCGGCAGATGGCGTTGCGTCGCCCAGCGGCCGTTGCCATCCATGATGATGGCAACGTGGCGGGGCACATAAGTGGTGTCAGGGACGGCGAGCGTAGAACTGATGTGCTGCATGGTGGCAAACGACACTGAAGACTCCGGCGACAAGGCGCGGGGCAGTCCTCAGACCGTCATGATCTCCTTCTCTTTTTCGGCGACCAGCTTGTCGATTTCGGCAACGAACTTGTCGGTCAGCTTCTGCACATCGTCCTGGCCGCGGCGCTCGTCGTCCTCGGAGATGGTCTTGTCCTTCACCAGCTTCTTGAACTGCTCGTTGGCGTCACGGCGCAGGTTGCGCACCGCTACCTTGGCGCCCTCGGCCTCACCCTTGACGACCTTCGTCAGCTCCTTGCGGCGCTCTTCGGTCAGGGCCGGCATCGGCACGCGGATGACCTCGCCCATGGTGGCCGGGTTCAGGCCCAGGTCGCAGTCGCGGATGGCCTTCTCGATCGCGCCAACCATCTTCTTTTCCCAGGGCTGGACGGTAATGGTGCGGGCATCGCCCAGGCCGACGTTCGCGACCTGGCTGATCGGTACCATCGAACCGTAGTAGTCCACCTGTACGTGGTCGAGCAGGCCGGTGTGGGCACGGCCGGTGCGGACTTTAGCCAGATCGGCCTTGAAGGCCTCGATCGACTTCTGCATCTTCTGCTCGACGCTCTTCTTGGTTTCGGCGACGCTCATCATTACCTCCGGAATCAGCTACCAGAATCCCGGCATCCCGGGATCGAAAATGAATCATTCTACTCTTTGCCGGGCCGCGCACCAGATTTCGCGCCCGGACCGCCTTCAGACGTGGACCAGCGTACCTTCGTCCTCGCCCAGGATCACGCGCTTGAGCGCGCCCGGCTTGACGATCGAGAACACCTTGATCGGCAGCTTCTGGTCGCGGCACAGCGCGAAAGCCGTGGCGTCCATGACCTGCAGGTTGCGCGAGATAGCCTCGTCGAACGTAATCGTGGTGTAGCGCGTGGCGCTCGGGTCCTTCTTGGGGTCCGCCGTGTACACACCGTCCACCTTGGTGGCCTTGAGTACGATCTCGGCGCCGATCTCCGCCCCGCGCAGCGCCGAAGCGGTGTCGGTGGTGAAGAACGGGTTGCCGGTGCCTGCGGCGAAGATCACCACCTTGCCCTCTTCGAGCTGGCGGATGGCGCGCGGACGGATGTAAGGCTCGACCACCTGGTCCATGCGCAGCGCGGACTGGACGCGCCCTTCGATATTGGCGTGGCGCATGGCGTCCTGCAGGGCCAGCGCGTTCATCATGGTGGCCAGCATGCCCATGTAGTCCGCGGTGGCGCGATCCATGCCGGCCGCACCACCGGCGACGCCGCGGAAGATATTGCCACCGCCGATCACGACCGCGACCTGGACGCCGAGCTTCACGATCTCGGCAATGTCATTGACCATCCCTTCGATGGTGGCGCGGTTGATGCCGAAGGCATCGTCGCCCATGAGGGCTTCACCGGAGAGTTTCAGTAGGACGCGCTTGTAGGCTGGCATGTTCACCCTCGGACAGGAGCAAGTCGCTCGATTTGAGACGTATAGTTTTGATACACCCGTGCGGCAGGCCGCGCGAATGCCGGATTGAACCGGTTTTCGAGGTCACCCGCGACGGGCGGATGACCCCGGAAACTGGCTGTTGCGGTGCACACAAGGAGACCGCGTGCTGCTGCTTCGATCCTACTTACACAGAGGGGCACCTCGCGGCGCCCCTTCGGCATTATAGGCGGCGGGCCAACCCGGAAGGGTGGCACCCCGCCCCGGACATCAGCCCTTCTGTGCAGCGGCCACCTGGGCGGCCACTTCGGCAGCGAAGTCGTCCTGCTTCTTCTCGATGCCTTCGCCCACCACGTACAGGGTGAAGCCCTTCACGGTCGTGTTGACAGCCTTGAGCATCTGCTCGACGGTCTGCTTGTCGTTCTTCACGAACGGCTGGTTGAACAGCGACACTTCCTTCAGGTACTTCTGGACCGAACCTTCCACCATCTTGGCGGCGATTTCGGCCGGCTTGCCCGACTCGGCAGCCTTCTGCTCGGCAATGCTGCGCTCCTTGGCGATCAGCTCGGCAGGAACCTGCTCAGCCGACAGCGACACCGGCTTCATGGCGGCCACGTGCATGGCGACGTCCTTGGCGGCAGCTTCGTCGCCGTCGAACTCGACCATCACGCCGATACGGGTGCCGTGCAGGTACGAAACCAGCTTGCCGCCGTTGGCGTAGCGCACGAAGCGGCGGATCGTCAGGTTCTCGCCGATCTTGCCGATCAGGGCGGTACGGGTGGCTTCGACGCTCACGCCATCGATTTCCAGCGCCGACAGCGCGGCCACGTCGGCCGGGTTCTGCTTGGCGATCAGCTCGGCGACCTTGGCCGAGAAAGCCAGGAAGTCGTCGTTCTTGGAGACGAAATCGGTCTCGCAGTTCAATTCGACCAGCACGCCGGTGGTGCCGTCGATGAACGAGGCGACCACGCCTTCGGCGGTCACGCGCGATGCGGCCTTGCTGGCCTTGTTGCCCAGCTTGACGCGCAGCAGCTCTTCAGCCTTGTTCAGGTCGCCGTCGGCCTCGGTCAGGGCCTTCTTGCATTCCATCATCGGCGCGTCGGTCTTCGCGCGCAGTTCAGCCACCATGCTTGCGGTAATTGCCGCCATTTGTCACTCCTTGAATGGTTCGCGCCGGGTGCCCCAGTTTCCTGTCTGGCAACCGGCCGGGGTGTACAGCCTCACCCGCGGCAGAGCTTGCCTGCGGCGGATGACAACAATCCAGATACTGCAAATTTAAAAAAAGGGGGCGCCGGATGTGCCCCCTTTTCTTCTTGTCGCCGTGCCAAGGCCGGTATTCACCGGCTCCGCGCAACGCCCCGTACCTTTTGCCAGGTCCGGTGGCCGATGCATTGAGATCGTTCCGTGGCGATGCGCGTGATCGGGGTCCTCTCGGCAGCCGGCTATCAGCCTTCCTGCACTTCGACGAAGTCGTCACCGCCGCGAGCGGCTTCGACAACTTCCTGAACGGCGTTGGCACGGCCTTCCAGGATCGCGTCAGCCACGCCGCGCACGTACAGGGCCACGGCCTTGGACGAGTCGTCGTTGCCCGGGATCACGTAGTCGATGCCTTCCGGCGAGTGGTTGGTATCGACCACGCCGATCACGGGGATGCCCAGCTTCTTGGCTTCGGTCACGGCAATCTTGTGGTAGCCGACGTCCACCACGAAGATGGCGTCAGGCACGCCGCCCATTTCCTTGATGCCGCCGATCGACTTTTCGAGCTTGATCATTTCGCGCTCGAACATCAGCGCTTCCTTCTTGCTCATGGTTTCCAGCGCGCCGGCTTCCTTGGCGGCTTCCATGTCCTTCAGGCGCTTGATCGAGGTCTTGACCGTCTTGAAGTTGGTCAGCATGCCGCCGAGCCAGCGGGCGTCGACGTAGGGCATGCCGGCGCGGCCAGCTTCTTCAGCCAGGATTTCACGCGACTGGCGCTTGGTACCCACGAACATGACGGTGCCGCGATTGGCAGCCAGTTGACGCACATACTTCATTGCGTCCTGGAACATCGGCAACGTCTTTTCGAGGTTGATGATGTGGATCTTGTTGCGGTGACCGAAGATGTAGGGGGCCATCTTCGGGTTCCAGAAGCGGGTCTGGTGGCCGAAGTGGCAACCGGCTTCCAGCATTTCGCGCATGGTAACGGACATGTGATTCTCCAATAGGGTTAGGTCTGAAGTCCGCCCCGACATTCCTGAAAAGGAACACCCCGGATGGGCGGACCAGCGATTTCACGATTTCAAAAACGACCGCAGCGGCAAATGTTGCACCGCAATCAGGCCAGCCGGCTATTCTAGCAATAAATGCCCGCACCACTCAAGCGGAGCCGAACGCTGCCGACGGGACGCGGAAAAACGGCCAGGCCCCTCTCATCTGACCCCGATTGCCGGGCGAACCGCTGCGATGGAGCCCCGATGGTGCGATAATCCCACATTCCCTATTCGATTCTGGCGCGGCCCGTGGCCTCGCCTTCACTTTTTCTGGCGAAGCAGCATGAGCATCCACCTGAACACCGCCGAAGACATCGCCCAAATGCGCGTGGCTTGCCGCCTTGCCTCGGAAGTCCTCGATTACATCACGCCGTTCGTCAAGCCCGGCGTGACGACCGGCGAACTCGACCGCCTGTGCCATGCCTATATGCGTGACGTGCAAGGCACCGTGCCGGCGCCTCTGAATTATGCGCCCCCGGGTTACCCGCCCTTCCCTGGCGCGATCTGCACCTCGGTCAATGATGTGATCTGCCACGGCATCCCCGGCGACCGCGTGCTCAAGAGCGGCGACGCGGTCAACCTCGATATCACCGTCATCACCAAGGAAGGCTACTACGGCGATACCAGCCGCATGTTCCTGGTCGGCGAGGCCTCGATCCTGGCCAAGCGGCTCGCGCAGGTGACCTACGAATGCATGTGGAAAGGCATCGCGCAGGTACGCGGCGGCGCGCGCCTGGGCGACATCGGCCATGCCATCCAGGTCCATGCGGAAGCGGCCGGCTACAGCGTGGTGCGTGAGTATTGCGGCCACGGCATCGGCAAGAACTTCCATGAAGATCCGCAGATCCTGCACTACGGCCGTGCCGGCACCGGCGCCGAGATCAAGGCAGGCATGATCTTCACCGTCGAGCCGATGATCAATGCCGGCAAGCGCGATATCCGCACCATGCCCGACCAGTGGACGGTCAAGACACGCGACCGCAGCCTCTCCGCGCAATGGGAACATACCGTGCTGGTGACGGAAACCGGCTACGAGGTGCTGACGGTGTCCGCCGCCACGCCGGCACCACCGGCCTTTATCACGGAGTCGGTCGCGGCCTGAGCCGCAACATGGTTGGGGGCGCCTGACGGGCGCCTTTCTTTTTCCAGCCATGCCCACGAATCTTCCTGCACAGCCCATGGACACCACGCCGGAACTCCTGCTCGCCGCACGCGTTCGCGATCAGCTGAAAGCCGACAAGCAGGCCCTGTTTGCCGACTTCGCCCTGACGGCGCACGTCGGCACACTGATCACGCGCCTGCGCCGTGCCGTTGACGCCGCGCTGGTCGAAGCCTGGCGCGGACTCGACATGCCCGCGGACGCGGCGCTGGTCGCCGTCGGTGGCTACGGCCGCGGGGAACTGTCCCCGTATTCCGATGTGGATGTGCTGCTGTTGCTGTCGTCCGAACCCGACGCCACCACCGCGAGCCGGCTGGAGCGCTTTATCGGCATCTGCTGGGACCTTGGGCTGGAGATCGGCTCCTCGGTCCGCACCGTGGAAGACTGCATCCGTGAAGCCCGCGCGGACATCACCATCCAGACTTCGCTGCTGGAGGCGCGCCTGCTGACGGGCGAGCGCAAGCTGTTCAACGCGATGCGCGTGCAGCACAAGGCCGACCTCGATCCGGCCGACTTCTTCCAGGCCAAGCTGCTGGAAATGCGCCAGCGCCACGCCAAGTACCAGGACACGCCCTACTCGCTCGAACCGAACTGCAAGGAAAGCCCGGGCGGCCTGCGCGACCTGCAGGTGATCCTGTGGATGACCAAGGCCGCCGGCCTGGGCGACAGCTGGAAGGAGCTGTTCGAGAAAGGCCTGCTGACGCAGCGCGAAGCGCAGGAACTGGCCCGCAACGAACGCCTGCTGAAGACCATCCGCGCCCGGCTGCACCTGATTGCGGGACGCCGCCAGGATGTGCTGGTCTTCGACCTGCAGACCGCCCTGGCCGAATCGTTCGGCTACCGCCAGAACGACAACAAGCGCGCCAGCGAGCAGCTCATGCGCCGCTACTACTGGGCGGCCAAGGCGGTGACCCAGCTCAACAGCGTACTGCTGCTCAACATCGAGGCCTTGCTGTTCCCCAGCGAATCGCAGGTGACGCGCGTCATCAACGAGCGCTTCGTCGAGCGCCAGGGCATGCTGGAAATCACCAGCGACAGCCTCTACGAAGACGATCCGCACGCGATCCTGGAAACCTTCCTGCTGTACGAACGCACGCCGGGAATCAAGGGATTGTCGCCGCGCACGCTGCGCGGCCTGTATAACGCGCGCACCGTGATGGATGCGCGCTGGCGCAACGACCCGGAAAACCGCCGCCTGTTCCTCGCCATCCTGCAGGAGCCGCAAGGCATCACCCATGCGCTGCGCCTGATGAACCAGACCAGCGTGCTGGGCCGCTACCTGATCAATTTCCGGCGCATCGTCGGACAGATGCAGCATGACCTGTTCCACGTCTACACCGTGGACCAGCACATCCTGATGGTGGTGCGCAATATGCGCCGCTTCGCGATTGTCGAGCACACGCACGAATTCCCGTTCTGCAGCCAGCTCATGGCGAGCTTCGACAAGCCGTGGGTGCTCTCGGTGGCGGCACTGTTCCACGATATCGCCAAGGGCCGCGGCGGCGACCACTCGAAGCTCGGCACCGTCGATGCACGCCGCTTCTGCAAGCGGCACGGCATTGCGCGCGAAGACGCCGACCTGATCTGCTGGCTCGTGGAGCACCACCTGACGATGAGCCAGGTGGCCCAGAAGCAGGACCTCACCGACCCCGAAGTGGTCCACGCCTTCGCGCGCGTGGTGGGGGACGAACGCTATCTCACCGCACTGTACCTGCTGACCGTCGCCGATATCCGCGGCACCAGCCCCAAGGTGTGGAATGCCTGGAAGGGCAAGCTGATCGAAGACCTGTACCGCATCACGCTGCGCGTGCTGGGCGGCGCCAAGGTCGACCGGCATTCCATCTGGGCGCAGCGCAAGGAAGAAACAGTCTCGCAACTGCGCCTGAACGCATTCGATCCCGAACTGGGCAAGCCGTTGTGGGCCCAGCTCGACGTGGCCTTCTTCCTGCGGCACGATTCCCGCGATATCGCCTGGCTGACGCGCCACCTGTTCAACAAGGTGGACAGTCCGGTGCCGGTGGTGAAGGCCCGGATCTCGCCGGCAGGCGAAGGCCTGCAGGTAGCGGTCTATGTCAAGGACCAGCCCGACCTCTTCGCGCGCATCTGCGGCTACTTCGAGCGCAAGGCGTTCTCGATCCAGGACGCCAAGATCCACACCACCCGCCACGGCTACGCGCTCGACACGTTCCAGGTGACCGACCCTGGCATGGTTGGCGAAGGCGGCAACTACCGCGACATCCTCGCGCTGGTGGAGCACGAGCTGTGCGACCGCCTGCAGCAACAGGCCGCGCTGCCGGAACCCAGCCAGGGCCGGCTGTCGCGCCAGTCGCGCAGCTTCCCGATCAAGCCGCGCGTGGACCTGCGGCCCGACGAGCGCGGCCAGTACTACCTGCTGTCGCTGTCGGCCAATGATCGCACCGGCCTGCTCTACGCGATCGCGCGCGTACTGGCGAAGCATCGCGTGTCCGTGCATACGGCACGCATCAATACCCTTGGCGAACGCGTCGAAGACGTGTTCCTTGTCGACGGCAGCCGTCTTGCCGCCGACAACCGATTGCAGATTCAGCTTGAACAGGACCTGCTCGCCGCGCTGGAAATCTGACCCGGCCGCGCAGCATTGAAGATATGACCGACAGCAATTCGCCGAAGCGCAAGACGCTCGGCATCAAGCCGCCCGAAGACAACGCCGTCCGCAAGCCGGCCGGCAACCGGCCCGTGCGCGTCTCGGACCTGAACCGCAAGCGCGTGCAGGCCGTGGCGGATGGCATCCGGCGCGCACAAGGCGGCGCGAAGCCCGCCAAGGGGACAAAGTCACCGGGCGAACCTGCCACTGGCCGCGCCCCGCGCCAGGGCCGTCCGGCCGATGGCGAGCGGCAGGCACCCCCGCGCCGTTTCAGCGATGACAACCGCCCGCCGCGCCGCGAGGGCGGTGAAGCCCCGCGTCGCTTCGGCAATGACGACGCCCGCCCGCGCCGTTTCAGCGACGACAACCGCCCGCCGCGTCGCGAGGGTGGTGATGCGCCCCGCCGCTTCGGCAATGACGACGCTCGCCCGCGCCGGTTCAGCGATGACAACCGCCCGCCGCGCCGCGAAGGCAGTGAAGCCCCGCGTCGCTTCGGCAATGACGACGCTCGCCCGCGCCGGTTCAGCGATGACAACCGCTCGCCGCGTCGCGAGGGTGGTGATGCGCCCCGCCGCTTCGGCAATGACGACGCTCGCCCGCGCCGGTTCAGCGACGACAACCGCCCGCCGCGCCGCGAGGGTGGTGACGCACCGCGCCGCTTCGGCAATGACGATTCGCGCCCGCGCCGGTTCATCGATGACAACCGCCCGCCGCGCCGCGAAGGCGGTGATGCACCGCGCCGCTTTGGCAATGACGATGTACGGCCGCGCCGGTTCAGCGACGACAACCGCCCACCGCGCCGCGAGGGTGGTGACGCGCCCCGCCGCTTTGGCAATGACGACCCACGCCCGCGTCGTTTCAGCGATGACAACCGGCCGCCGCGTCGCGAAGGCGGTGAAGCCCCGCGCCGTTTCGGCAATGACGACGCACGCCCGCGCCGTTTCAGCGACGACAACCGCCCGCCGCGCCGCGAAGGCGGTGAAGCCCCGCGCCGTTTCGGCAATGACGACGCACGCCCGCGCCGTTTCAGCGATGACAACCGGCCGCCACGCCCGCGCCGCGAGAGCGATGCGCCGGCGCGCCGCTTCAGCGACACCGCCGACCGCGCGCGGCCGCCTCGCGCCGACAAGCCGTCCCACGCCGACGCCGACGCGCATGAGTCCAGCCACGATGACGGCCTGGTGCGCCTGTCCAAGCGCATGTCCGAACTGGGCCTGTGCTCGCGTCGCGAAGCCGACGAATGGATCCCGCGCGGCTGGGTGCTGGTCGACGGCAAGCCCGTGACCGAACTCGGCTCGCGCGTGCGGGCTGATGCCAGCATCGAGATCCATCAGTCCGCCCGCTCCGAGCAAGGCGAACGCGTCACGGTGCTGCTACACAAGCCGATGGGCTTTGTCTCCGGCCAGGCCGAAGATGGCTACGAGCCCGCCGCCGTGCTCTTCACCGAAGAGAACCAGTGGTCGGAAGACCCAACGCGCAAGCGCTTTGCGCCGTGGCAACGCAAGAGCCTGGCGCCGGCCGGCCGCCTCGATATCGACTCGACCGGCCTGCTGGTCCTGACGCAGGATGGCCGCGTGGCCCGCGCCCTGATCGGCGAGGACTCGAACGTCGAGAAGGAATACCTGGTGCGCGTGCAATGGCACTCGCCCGAAGGCGTGGTCGACCGCAAGGTCAGCGAAGTCTTCCCGGAAGACCAGCTCGAACTGCTGCGCCACGGCCTGTCGCTCGACGGCGTGATCCTCAAGCCGGCGAAGGTGAGCTGGCAGAACGAAGAGCAATTGCGCTTCGTGCTGCGTGAAGGCCGCAAACGCCAGATTCGCCGCATGTGCGAACAGGTGGGGCTGGAGGTGGTGGGCCTCAAGCGCGTGCGCATGGGCCGCATCGTGCTGGGCGACCTGCCGCCGGGGCAATGGCGCTTCCTCGGGCCGTTCGAGAAATTCTGAGGTATGGCATCACTGCCGGCGCGCTCGCATCGCCGGCAGGCACCAATGCAAACGGGGCGCCAGATGGCGCCCCGTTTGCATTGGTGTCACACCCCGTCAATCGTCGCTGTTCGGCGGCAAGTTGGGAAACAGCACCTCGGTAAAACCGAAACGCGTGAAATCGCGGACGCGCATTGGGTACAGGATGCCTTGCAGGTGGTCGCATTCATGCTGCACCACGCGCGCGTGAAAGTCCTCGGCGACGCGTTCGATACGCTCACCCCGCAGGTCATAGCCGCAGTACTTCAGCCGCGTGTGGCGCGGCACCACGCCGCGCAGCCCCGGCACCGACAGGCACCCTTCCCAGCCGTCTTCCATTTCGTCGGACAGCATCTCGAGCACCGGGTTGATCAGCACGGTCTTGGGCACCTGAGGCGCGTCGGGATAGCGCGGATTGCGGTCGAAGCCGAAGATCACCACCTGCAGGTCCACGCCGATCTGCGGCGCCGCCAGGCCCGCGCCATTGGCATGGTCCATGGTGTCGAACATGTCTTCGATCAGCGCGCGCAGTTCCGGCGTATTGAAGCGCTCCACCGGCCGCGCCACCTGCAGCAGGCGCGCGTCGCCCATCTTGAGAATCTCTCGGATCATGCCTGTTCCCCCGGTTGCCCTGCCCCGACCGATTCCAGTAGCGCCAGCATGCCGGCCTCATCGAGCACCGGCACGCCGAGGGCTTCGGCCTTGTCGAGCTTGCTGCCAGCCTCGGCGCCTGCGACCACGTAGTCAGTCTTTTTCGATACCGACCCGGCCACCTTGGCCCCGGCGGCTTCCAGCATTTCCTTTGCGGCCTCGCGCGAAAGCGTCGGCAAGGTGCCGGTCAGCACGAAAGTCTTGCCGGCCAGCGGCGCCGGCGCCCTGGCGGCAGGCTCGCTTTCGGCCCAGTGTACGCCCGCCGCGCGCAACTGCTCGATGACCTCCACGTTGTGCGGCTCGCCGAAGAAGTTGACGATCGACTGCGCCACCACGGGCCCCACGTCATTGACCTCGAGCAGCGCGGCCTCGTCAGCCGCCATGAGCGCGTCCAGCTTGCCGAAATGGCGCGCCAGGTCCTTGGCCGTGGCCTCGCCAACATGCCGGATACCCAGCGCAAAGATAAACCGGTTGAACGTCGTGCTGCGCGACGCGTCAATGGCCGCCACCAGGTTGCCGGCCGATTTGTCGGCCATGCGGTCCAGCGCTGCCAGCTTGGCCACGCCTAGCTTGTACAGATCCGCCGGCGTGTGGACGATGCCCTGGTCCACCACCTGCTCCACCACCTTGTCGCCCAGCCCTTCGATATCCATGGCGCGGCGTTGCGCGAAATGCAGCAGCGCCTGCTTGCGCTGCGCGGCGCAGATCAGGCCGCCCGTGCAGCGTGCGATGGCCTCGTCCTCCAGGCGCTCGATATGCGAACCACATACCGGGCAGGTAGTCGGCATGACGAAGGCGCGTGCGTCGTCGGGGCGCCGTTCCAGCACCACGGCGACCACTTCGGGAATCACGTCGCCGGCACGGCGCACGATCACGGTATCGCCGATATGCACGTCCTTGCGCCGCACCTCGTCCTCGTTGTGCAGCGTGGCATTGGTCACCGTCACGCCGCCGACGAACACCGGTTGCAGGCGCGCTACCGGCGTAATGGCACCGGTACGGCCGACCTGCACTTCGATGTCCTCGACAACCGTGGTCATCTCCTGCGCCGGGAACTTGTGCGCCAGCGCAAAGCGCGGCGCACGCGACACGAAGCCGAGCTGCTCCTGCTCGGCCAGCGCGTTGACCTTGTAGACCACGCCATCGATGTCGTACGGAAGCTGGTCGCGCTTCTCGCCCACCTTGCGGTAGAAATCCAGCAGGCCCTGCGCGCCCCTCACCACCGCGCGCTCCTTGCAGACCGGCAGCCCCATGGCGGCAAAGCCGTCGAGCATGGCGCTGTGCGTGGCAGGACGTTCCATGCCCTGCAATTCTCCAAGCCCATAGGCGAAGAACGACAGCGGACGCCTGGCGGTAATACGCGGATCCAGCTGGCGCAGGCTGCCAGCGGCGGCATTGCGCGGATTCACGAAGGTCTTCTCGCCGGCCTCGGCCTGGCGTGCATTGAGCTTGTCGAAATCGCGCCGGTACATGAAGACCTCGCCGCGCACTTCAAGCACCGGCGGCGCCGCGCCACGCAGCTTCAGCGGAATCGCCTTGATGGTACGCACGTTCACCGTCACGTCTTCGCCGCTCTCGCCGTCGCCGCGCGTTGCCGCCTGTACCAGCCGGCCGTCCTCGTAGCGCAGCGACATCGCCAGGCCGTCGAACTTCAGCTCGCTCGCGTACTCGACGGCTTCCGCGGCGCTGAACAGATCCTGCGCGCCGCCCGCCGCGCTGCGTCCAAGCCCCTGTGCGCAGCGACGGTCAAAGCCGATCACGTCTTCTTCGGAAAAACCGTTGTTGAGCGACAGCATCGGCACGCGGTGGCGCACCGTATCGAAGGCCGATAGCGGTGCGCCGCCCACGCGCTGCGTCGGCGAGTCCGGCGTCAGCAGTTCGGGGTGCTCGGCTTCAAGCGCCTGCAGTTCGGAAAACAGCGCGTCGTACGCGGCATCCGGGATGGTCGGGGCATCCAGTACGTAATACTGGTAGTTGTGGCGATCCAGTTCCTCGCGCAGCCATTGCACGCGTTCAGCGGCGGCTGCGGGCGACAAGCCGCCGGCCGGCGCGGAGGCATCTGCCTGCGCGCCGCGATGGGTTGCGTTCATGGCAGGCTCCGGCTAGACGCTGAACAACCGTACCGCGACCGGCGAACCGGCGGGCATGCCGCGTGCCTCCAGCTTCTGGTAGAGGGCCTCGAGCTGGTTGAAGATCGCGACGAACGAGGCTTCGGTCAGCGGCCGCATATTGTCGTCGACCAGTTGCGCGCCCATGCGCTGGGCCAGCGAGTAGCCGTATTCGCAGACCGTCTTGAACGGCTTGCCGCCCTGGTCCGCTTGCGGTACGTCGAGCAGCAGCGTGATCTGGCCACCGCCCTTGACGGTCAGGTCATCGCGCAGGAAGTTCGTGTCGCCGAACTGGAGCGCGAACAGCGTGCGCTGCACGCCTTCGGCATTGGCCACGTAGCGGATGAAGCGCGTACCGTCGCGCGACAGCACCAGGCCGTCCTGTGTCGCCACGCTCTGCACGTAGGCAGCCGACCACGGCGCGCCGTCCGAGATCACGTTGACGCCAAGCTGCACGTCGCAACTTGCGGCGAACCCGTCAAGTTCGCGCGCGTTGGCGACGGTCTCGCCCATGTCGGGCAGGTCGGCCGAGGCATCCAGCGATTCGGCCAGTGCTTCGACCGCGTTCACGAATTCGGAGAACTCCAGCGCATTGAGCGGGCCGCTGCGGCTGGCCAGCTGAACGGCCACCTGCAGGTCCTCATACTGGTGGCCGGCGGTCACCGGCTCCCAGGCATTGGCTTCCTCGCGCAGGCCCTCGATATGGATCTGCTTGGTCCCGGCGCGGCGCAGCCGGCCGGTCAGCGGCAGGATGCGGTCGCCCGAAGCCTTGCGCTCCAGGTGCAGCGGCACGATGCAGTCAATCAGCGGATCGATCGTGGCCGGCTGCGGCTGGCCGTCGGACACTACGGGCTCAGCCACCCTGGGCGGCGGCTCTGCCTTTGCTTGCGCCTGGTTCTCGGCTTTCTCTTCAGGTTCGGCTTCGGCGGCGACAGAGGCGGCCGGCGCGGCTGCCAGTGCCACCTCGTCGGCTACGGCTTCATCGGCGTCCGCCGAACCAGCCGCGGCGGCAGCGGCCACCGCCGCCACCTCATGCGGCGCCGGGCGCGCGGCCGGCGTCAGCGTCGGCTCGCGCCGCTCGACATGCTCCGGTGCAGGGGCCTCATGCAGCTTGGCAGCCACCTCCGGCGCGGTGGACTCGCCCACCACAGGCTCGCGCATCGGCGGCAGGTCATCCTCGGGGCGCAGCTCGCGCGGGCGGCGCGCCTTGCGGATCTGCCACTGGTTGTAGCCAAACAGCAGCGCCAGGAAAACAAGACCGGCGACGATCAGCGAGGTCTGCAAATCCATGTTGATGCTCATGCTGCCTCCGCCATAGACACCGCCGCATCCATATCCACCGCCACGATGCGCGACACGCCCTGCTCCTGCATGGTCACGCCGATCAGCTGGTGCGCCATTTCCATGGCGATCTTGTTGTGCGAAATGAAGACGAACTGCGTCTTGTCCGACATGCGGGCCACCATATTGGCGTAGCGCTCCGTATTGGCGTCATCGAGCGGGGCGTCCACCTCGTCCAGCAGGCAGAACGGGGCCGGATTGAGCTGGAACATGGCAAACACCAGCGCAATCGCGGTCAGCGCCTTTTCGCCGCCCGACAACAAATGAATGGTTGAGTTCTTCTTGCCCGGCGGCTGCGCCATCACCTGCACGCCGGCATCGAGGATTTCCTCGCCGGTCATGATCAGGCGTGCCTGGCCGCCACCGAACAGCGACGGGAACAGCTCGCCGAAATGGTGGTTGACCTGGTCGAAGGTGCCTTGCAGCAGCGCGCGGGTTTCCTGGTCGATCTTGGCGATGGCGTCTTCCAGCGTGGTGATCGCATCGTTCAGGTCGGCCGACTGCGCGTCGAGGAAGGTCTTGCGTTCGCGCGCCGCGGACAGTTCGTCGAGCGCGGCCATGTTGACCGGGCCCAGCGCGTTGATGGCATTGTTGATGCGCGTGACTTCGCCCTGCAGATAGGACGGCTTGAGGTCCGTGGTCAGCTTGTCGGCCAGCGCCACCTCGTCGACCTGGGCCCCGGCCAGTTGCTCGCTGTACTGCTCCTGGTTCAGGCGCGCGGCCTGCTCCTTGAGCTGGGATTCGGTGATGCGGTCGCGCAGCGGCTGCAGGCTGCGCTCGGCGGCCAGGCGCTGTTCGTCGTGCTGGCGCAACTGCGCGGTCAGCGCATCCAGCTCGATGCGGGCGGCGCCGAGCTTTTCTTCCTTCTCGGCGCGGCGTTCCAGCGCGTCCTGCAGGCCGGTGTGGGCGGTCTGCTCGTTGATCGTTTCGAGTTCCGCGCGTGCGTTCTCGAGCGATTCGGCGATGCGCTCGGCCTGGTCGCTGGCCACCTGGATATTGCGGTGCAGCTCTTCGATGCGGCTGGCCAGGTTGCGCTCGCCAAAGACCGCCTCTTGCGCCGCGCGCTCGAGGTCGCGCAGCTGGTGGCGCGCCGACGACAGCTTGCTGTCCAGCGCTTCGAACGCCATCTGCTGGTCTTCATGCGTGGCCTGCATCTCGGCCAGCGCGGCATCGTGCTGCTCGAAGCTTGCTTCGGACTCAGCCCGGATGGCGCGCTGCTCGTCGATCTGCGCGCCGATCTCGGCCAGTTCCTCGCGGATCTGGCCACTGCGCGCGGCGTAGCGCTCCATTGCCTGCGACAGCTTGAGCACGTCCATCTGCAGCGCGTGCGCGCGACGCGTGGCCTGCTCGCCGCGCGAGCGCGCCTCGGCCAGGGCCTGGCTGGCCTGCGTATAGGCCGCTTCGGCACGCACGGCCTGGCTCTTGGCCTCGTCCGAGAGCAGCACCTGGGCGCGGGCCTGCTTCTGCAAGTTCTCGATTTCCTGCTCGCGGGCCAGCATGCCGGCCTGCTCGGAATCGGCTGCATAGATCTGGATGGCGTTGCGGCCAATCAGGTGTCCTTCGGCCACCACGAACGACGCGCCGTCGGGCAGCGTGTTGCGCGCGGCCAGCGCCTGCGCCATGTCCGTGGCCGTGTAGATATCGGCCAGCCAGTCCTGCATCACCGCGCGGATGCCGGGCTCGGTGATCTGCACCAGCGACATCAGGGGACGCAGGCCTGCTGGCGTTTCGATCGGACGGGCAGCCGGCGGCGGCGAATAGAACGCCAGCTTGGCGGGCGGCGCATCCGACAGGAAGGCCTTGACCCAGTCCAGGTTCGATACCTCGAGCGCGGCGAGCTTTTCGCGCAGCACCGATTCCAGCGCGCTTTCCCAACCCGGCTCGATATGGACTTTTTTCCACAGGCGCGGCAATTCAGCCAGGCCATGCCTGGCCAGCCACGGCTGCACCTTGCCGTCGGTCTGCACGTTTTCCTGCAGCTGCTTCAGCGCGGACAGGCGCGCCTCCAGCGCGGCGATCGCCGCGGCTTCGCTCTGCACGCGCTCCTGCGCGGCACGGCGCTCACCGTCGAGGCGCGGTACGCTGTCCTCGGCATCGGCCAGGATAGCCTGCGCTTCCTCCAGCACGGCTTCCTGTTCGGCCAGTTCGGCACGTGCCTCTTCCAGCCGCGCCTCGTCCGGACGATCGAGTCCCTTTTCCTCGCCCGACAAGCGTTCGCGGCGTTGTTCGAGCTGCTGCAGCATCTGGTCGGCGCTGCGCTGCTGCGCGGCTTCGAGCTTGAGCGCCTGTTCGGCCTGCATGATGCCGGAGCGCTGCTCGTTGAGCAGTTGCTGCGCGTCGCGCCACTGC
The DNA here is from genome assembly GCF_057073755.1 of Cupriavidus sp. C3SS-1. Classification (NCBI taxonomy): domain Bacteria; kingdom Pseudomonadati; phylum Pseudomonadota; class Betaproteobacteria; order Burkholderiales; family Burkholderiaceae; genus Cupriavidus; species Cupriavidus sp. C3SS-1. The sequence continues at coordinate 1,781,218 of NZ_CP172699.1, forward strand.
GCTTCCAGCGTCGGCAGCTCATCGGTCTTCTGGGCCACCGCTTCCTGCGCTTCGACGGTGCGGCCTTCGGCCACGGCGAGGTTTTCCTCGGCCTGCGCGAGTTCGTCGCTGGCCTGCTCCGACTTGCCCTGCCATTGCTCGCGCTGCGTGGTCAGTGCCGCGATCTGGGCCTGCACGCGGTTGCGCGATTCCACCACGTAGCGGATCTCGGCTTCCAGCTTGCTGACTTCGGCATTGGCCTCGTACAGCGCGCCCTGCGCTGCGTGCATGCCGTCGGAGGCCGCGTAGTGCGCGACCCGCATGGTCTCGAGGTCGGCTTCGACGTGGCGCAGTTGCGCGGTCTGGGCTTCGAGGTCGATCTGGGCCTGTTCGATGGCGCGCTGGTGGCGTTCCTGCTCGACCTGCGCCTCGCGCTTGCGCAGCAGCCACAGCAGCTGCTGCTTTTCTTCGCCGTCGGCCTGCAGCGTCTTGAAACGCTGCGCGACTTCGGCCTGTCCTTCAAGCTTCTCGAGGTTGGTTCCGAGCTCGCGCAGGATGTCTTCGACGCGCGTCAGGTTCTCGCGCGTGTCGGACAGGCGGTTCTCGGTTTCGCGGCGGCGTTCCTTGTACTTGGATACGCCCGCGGCCTCTTCGAGGAAGATCCGCATGTCATCGGGCTTGGCCTCGATGATGCGCGAGATCATGCCCTGGCCGATGATCGCGTAGGCGCGCGGCCCAAGGCCCGTGCCCAGGAAGATGTCCTGGATATCGCGGCGGCGTACCGGCTGGTTGTTGATGTAATAGGACGAGGTGCCATCGCGCGTCAGCACGCGCTTGACCGCCACTTCGGCGTATTGGCTCCACTGGCCGGCGGCGCGGCCCTCGGCATTGTCGAAGACCAGTTCGACGCTGGCCCGCCCCGCCTGCTTGCGGGCCGTGGAACCGTTGAAGATGACGTCCTGCATGGATTCGCCACGCAGCTCGGACGCGCGTGATTCGCCCAGCACCCAGCGGACCGCGTCGATGATGTTGGATTTGCCGCAGCCGTTGGGACCTACGATCCCGACCAGCTGGCCGGGCACCTGGAAATTGGTCGGATCGACGAATGATTTGAAGCCCGCCAGCTTGATCGAAGATAGTCGCACGGTTGTCGTGTGGTATCGGCGCTGATGGCAGCGCGCGCAGCATTAGAGCGTTCAGGAATGAGCGGCGCACGCGGACGGGCGGACGCGCGGCGTGCCGCCAGCGTCCCTTCTCGCCCCCCGTGCCCGAGAATTGGCGGTAATCATACCATCGCAACCCGGCGTTCCGGCCGCTCCGGCAGTGGGTTCCACGGCATTTTTGGCGCCCGGTTTCCCTTTGCTCACAGCCATTTACAGGCGTTTTTGCAAGCACTTTTGGGAGGGGCCGGCGCCTCGCGTGTCGGAATAGTTAGGCAATAACCGGGAAACTAACTAGGGTAAATGCCAGTCTCTCTGATATGCCAGCGTGACGCCGGATGCCCTCCGGGTGACAATCAGGGCGGCACCGGCCATTTGCGGAGGATCCAGCATGACCCAGCCGTCAGCGGCAACCCTGCCGTGGTCTGTCAGCGAGATTGATTACCGGGCCATCGAGTCCGAACGCGTGCGCGGGAACCGCGACCTGTTCTACCTGCTGGTATCGGCGTCGTTCATCGAGAGCGGGTCCGACACCTACGCCGGCAACCTCGCGGTCTACTACGCCGGAGCGCCTGAAGCGGCCGGCTGGCTGTCCCACCACTGGGAAGCCGAGGAACTGCAGCACGGCCTGGCGCTGCGCCGCTATGTCGAGCATGTCTGGCCGGAATTCGACTGGGAACGCGGCTACCGGCGCTTTTTCGCGGAGTACAGCCAGACTTGCTCGATCGACCAGTTCGAGCCGACCGAGGCGCTGGAAATGGCGGCCCGCTGCGTCGTGGAGACCGGCACGGCAGCCTACTACCGCGCCCTGGAACAGGCCAGCGACGAACCGGTGCTACGCGCCCTGACGCGGCGCATTGCCGATGACGAGGTGCGGCATTACAAGCACTTCTATCGCTTTTTCAACCACTTTGCCGAGTCCGAAGGGCTGGGCCGCGCCAGGGTGCTGGGCGCCCTGGCGCGCCGGCTGCTGGAAATCAAGAACGAGGATGCGGCCATCGCGCTGCGCAATGTCCTGCGCATGGAGCGCGGACAGGAAGACATCCCGGAACATGAGGTGAAAGCACTCAACTCGCGCGTCAGTGCCGTGGTCCGGCGCCACCTGCCCGTCGAAATGACCGTGAAGATGCTGCTGCGGCCGCTGCATCTGCACAGCACGCTGGAGCGCGCGGTGCGCAAGCCGCTCGTCGCAGTCGTGAGCCGGGTCATGCTGCACTGACCCGGAACGCCGTTTGCGCCGCTCAGGCGGCCGCTTCGGCCCCGGACGCCACGGCTTCGGTTGCGCGCCGGCTCCGATGCACCAGCCCCGACAGCGCCCCGGCCGCCACGATGCAAAGGCCGCCCGCGGACTCCTTCCAGCTCAGCGTCTCGGTCGCCAGCCACCACGACGACACGGCCGCCACCACGATCTCGAACAGCATCAGCAGCGATACGCGATTGGCCGGCAGGCGCTGCAGGCCGTACTGGACCACCGAATTGCTGAGCACCAGCACCGCGGCCAGCGCCGCCACCAGGGCCAGCACGGCGCCGCCTGCTCCCGGGACGATGATCGCGGAGGGGCCATCGAGCAGCAGCGCGCACGGCACGCCGACGGCGGTACAGCCCAGGTAGACCACCACCGTGCGCAGGCGCGCGTCCATATCGGGAAAGCGCTGCCCGGCGCGCCGCGACAGCACGTTGTTGACGGCGAAGCCCATGCCGCCGACCAGCCCGGACCATTCGGCGGCACTGCCCGGCAGCGGCACGCCGACCTCGGGCGTCCACAGCATCAGGCCGGCGCCCGACAGCGCCAGCGCAATCAGCGCCAGGCCGCCGGCCGAGAGCCGTTCGCCCAGGAACATGCGCGCGAACAACGCCGTCCAGACCGGAGTCAGGTAGAACAGCAGCAGCACGCGCATGACGTGCCCGTTCACGCTGCCCCAGACAAAGCCCGCATTGGTCACGCCCGCGGCCAGGCCGATCGCCACGAACAGCCACGATGCGCGCATGCCGCGCAGCTGCCTGCGAAAGGCCAGCAGCGACAGGAGCGCGGCCGCACAGCTCACCAGCGCCGCGGCGCTCATGCCACCCAGGCCCCAGCTCGCCAGCAGGCGATACGGGAACCAGGCAATGCCCCAAACCGAGGCACCGATCAGGATGGACAGCGAGGACTTGACCGCATGGCGGTCGGCGGCCCCATGTTGCGCCGCAATATTCTTGTTGGTCATTTGGAAATGGCTAGGGGCCGGCTTGCCGGGGAAACGCGGTACATCCGCCGCCGGCATCACATGCCGGTGATGCCCGGCATCCGCACACCGCATGCGCGGCGCGGGCCGCGCCATCGCACGGGAAAGGGCGCCGTTCCCTTATAATGCTGCGTTTCAACCGGCCCCATCCAGAACGTGAATCCGCGCCTCGACCTGCTCCAGCCCTACCCCTTCGAGAAACTGCGGGTGCTCTTCGCGGAAGTGAAGCCGGCCGACAAGCCGGCGATCAGCTTCGGCATTGGCGAGCCCAAGCACCCGACGCCCGAATTCATCAAGCAGGCGCTGGCCGAGTCGCTGGCCGGGCTGGCGAATTATCCCACAACGGCTGGTTCCGATGCACTACGACAGTGCATCGCCAGCTGGCTGGAACGCCGCTATGGGCTGCCGAAGGTCAACGCCTCGACCGAGGTGCTGCCCGTGACCGGCTCCCGCGAAGCGCTGTTCGCGTTCGCACAAACCGTGGTCGACGGCACGCGCCCCGGCGCGCTGGTGCTGTGCCCGAACCCGTTCTACCAGATCTACGAAGGCGCTGCGCTGCTGGCCGGCGCCACGCCGGTGTTCGCGAACAGCGACCCGGCACGCAACTTTGCCCCGGCGTTCGACCGCATTGCCGACGAAGTCTGGCAGAAGGTGCAATTGCTGTTCGTCTGCTCGCCCGGCAACCCGACCGGCGCGGTGCTGTCGCTCGAAGACTGGAAGCAGCTGTTCGCGCTGTCGGACAAGTACGGCTTCGTGATTGCGTCGGACGAGTGCTACTCGGAAATCTACTTCGACGAGAGCCGCGCACCGCTCGGTGCGCTGGAGGCCGCGCACAAGCTTGGCCGCGGTTTTGATCGGCTGGTGATGTTCTCGAGCCTGTCCAAGCGCTCGAATGTGCCGGGCCTGCGCTCCGGCTTCGTCGCCGGCGACGCCGCCCTGCTGAAGAAATTCCTGCTATACCGTACCTACCACGGCGGGGCGATGAACCCGGCCGTTCAGACCGCCAGCATTGCCGCCTGGAACGACGAGGCCCACGTGCGCGAGAACCGCGCCGCCTATGTGCGCAAGTTCAGCGAGGTCACGCCGATGCTGGCCGAGGTGCTGGACGTGGCGCTTCCCGATGCCGGCTTCTACCTGTGGGCCGATGTGTCGCGCACCGGACTGAACGATGTCGAGTTCGCCGCGCAACTGCTGGCGGCGCAAAACGTCACCGTGCTGCCAGGCAGCTACCTGGCGCGCGCAGCCGATGGCATCAACCCCGGCGCGAACCGCGTGCGCATGGCGTTGGTGGCCACGCCCGAGGAATGCCTGGAAGGCGCGCGGCGGATTGTGGAATTCTGCAAGTCGCTGGGCTGATCCGTCGGGATCCAACGCATACCGTGGCGCGGCCCGACCGCCGCGCCTTTTCCAAACAACCACTGAAGAAACCCAAATGACGCAAGCTCTGCAAGCCCTGATCGACCAGGCCTGGGAAGACCGCACCAGCCTGTCGCCGAAGTCCGCCCCCGCCGATATCCGCGAGGCCGTCGCCAATGTGATCGGCCAGCTCGACGCCGGCACCCTGCGCGTGGCCGAGAAGCAAGGCAAGGACTGGATCGTCAACCAGTGGGTCAAGAAGGCCGTGCTGCTGTCGTTCCGCCTGGAAGACAACGCGCCGATGAGCGCCGGCGGCTTTGCCCAGTTCTACGACAAGGTCCCGACCAAGTTCGCCAACTGGAGCGGCGACGACTTCGCCAAGGCCGGCTTCCGCGTGGTGCCGCCCGCCGTGGCGCGCCGCGGCTCGTTCATCGCCAAGAACGCCGTGCTGATGCCGTCGTACGTGAACATCGGCGCCTATGTCGATGAAGGCACCATGGTCGACACCTGGGCCACCGTCGGTTCGTGCGCGCAGATCGGCAAGAACGTCCACCTGTCGGGCGGAGTGGGCATCGGTGGCGTGCTGGAGCCGCTGCAGGCCAACCCGGTCATCATCGAAGACAACTGCTTTATCGGCGCCCGCTCGGAAGTCGTGGAAGGCGTGATTGTCGAAGAGAACTCGGTCATCTCGATGGGCGTGTACCTGGGCCAGTCGACCAAGATCTATGACCGCGAAACCGGCGAGATCCACTATGGCCGCGTGCCGGCCGGCTCGGTCGTGGTGGCGGGCAACCTGCCGTCCAAGGACGGCAAGTACAGCCTGTACTGCGCCGTGATCGTCAAGAAGGTGGACGCGCAGACCCGCGCCAAGACCAGCCTGAACGACCTGCTGCGCGGCGACTGATCGCCCGCGGCTGGCCCGGCCCGGCGCTGCGCCATGCGCGCGGCGGCTGGCCGGGCCCTCCCCGCATCACCCCGCCACACCGCCCGCGACGTGCCCTCCCTCCGCAAGCGACTCATGGCCCTGGATCCCACCACCGTCAGCACCGTGCTCTCCCTCCTGCCCACGATCCTCGAACAGGCCAACAAGACCATCGACAAGATCAAGAAGGGCCGGCGCAAGGATGACGGCACCGATGGCGCCGCGCCGGAAACACGCGACCCGGCCGCACGCATCGCGGAACTGGAGGCCGCCGCCGTGCAGCAGGCCGAGGCAGTCAAGCTGCTCGCCGAGCAGCACGCCATCACCATCGACGCCTTGCGCAAGGAAGCCGCGCGGCTGGACCGCCGACTGCGCCTGATGACGACGGTGGCGATGGCCGGCGTGGCGCTTGGCCTTGGCGGCCTGGTGATTGCCCTGAACCTGCTTTTCCGCTGAACATCAGCACGAATTCTCACCCGCCATGACCGTCCTGCTCTACGGCATCCCGAATTGCGACACCGTCAAGAAGGCCCGCACCTGGCTGGACGCCAACGGCGTTGCCTACACCTTCCACGATTTCAAGAAGCAAGGCGTCGATGAAGCCATGCTGCGCGGCTGGCTGAAACATGTGCCGCTGTCGACCCTGCTCAATCGCAAGGGCACGACCTGGCGCGCGCTATCGGACGCCGACAAGGTCCGCGCCGAAGATGAAGCCGGCGCCATCGCGCTGATGCAGCAAAGCCCGTCGCTGATCAAGCGCCCGGTGCTTGCGCACGACGGCAAGGTCAGCGTGGGTTTTTCCGCCGACCAGTACGCCAGCCAGTTCTGAATTTCTTCGCCCTGCCATGACCGCCACCCTTGCCCTCACCGAAGACCTGATCCGCCGCCGCTCCGTCACGCCCGCCGACGAAGGCTGCCAGGCCGTGCTGGAAACCCGCCTGAAGGCGCTCGGCTTCGCCTGCGAAGCGCTCGTCAGCGGTCCCGACGATTTCCGCGTGACCAACCTGTGGGCCGTCAAGCGCGGCACGCAAGGCAAGGACGGCAAGCTGCTGGCCTTCGCCGGCCATACCGACGTCGTGCCGACCGGTCCGCTCGAACAGTGGAACTCCGACCCGTTCGAGCCGACGCACCGTGACGGCCGCCTGTTCGGCCGCGGTGCCGCCGACATGAAGACATCGATCGCCGGCTTTGTCGTGGCGGTCGAGGAATTCGTCAAGGCGCATCCGGACCATGCCGGCACCATCGCCTTCCTGATCACCAGCGATGAAGAAGGGCCGGCGCATGACGGCACCATCAAGGTGGTCGAGGCCCTGAAGGCACGCGGCGAACGACTGGACTACTGCGTGATCGGCGAACCGACATCGGTCGACACGCTGGGCGACATGGTCAAGAACGGCCGCCGCGGCTCGCTGTCGGGCAAGCTGGTCGTCAGGGGCGTGCAGTGCCATATCGCCTACCCGCACCTGGGCCGCAACCCGATCCACGAAGCCGCCCCCGCGCTCGCCGAACTGGCCGCGCAAGTATGGGACCAGGGCAATGAATACTTTCCGCCGACGAGCTGGCAGATGTCGAACATCCACGGCGGCACCGGCGCGACCAACGTGATTCCGGGCCATGTCACGATCGACTTCAACTTCCGCTTCTCGACCGCGAGCACGCCGGAAGGCCTGAAGTCGCGCGTGCATGCGATCCTGGACCAGCACAAGCTCGAGTATTCGCTGGACTGGACGCTCGGCGGCGAGCCCTTCCTGACGCCGCGCGGCGAGCTGTCCGACGCGCTCTCGGCCGCCATCGAGGCCGAGACCGGCGTCAAGACCGAACTGTCGACCACGGGCGGCACCTCCGATGGCCGCTTCATCGCCAAGATCTGCCCGCAGGTGATCGAGTTCGGCCCGCCCAACGCGACCATCCACAAGATCGACGAGAACGTCGAAGTCCGCTTTATCGAGCCGCTCAAGAACGTCTACCGTGGCGTGCTGGAACGGCTCATTGCCTGATCGCCTGCCGATCGCACCCTTCTCGACACAGCATCCACGACCATGGCAACTCCCTCCCCGCTGCGCACCGTGCGCGACCTGCTGCGCCTGGCGGTGTCGCGCTTCACGGCCGCGCGTCTTTCGTTCGGCCACGGCAGCGCCAACGCCTATGACGAAGCCGCCTACCTGGTGCTTCACACGCTGAACCTGCCGCTCGACACGCTCGACCCGTTCCTCGACGCGCGCCTGCTGCCCGAGGAAATCGACGCGGTCATGCAAGTCATCGACCGCCGCGTCACCGAACGCGTGCCGGCCGCCTACATCACGCATGAAGCCTTTATGCACGGCCTGCGCTTCTACGTCGATTCGCGCGTGATCGTGCCGCGCAGCTTTATCGGCGAACTGCTGCAGGACGGACTGGAGCCGTGGATCGGCGACACCGCCAAGATCGGCCCCGTGCTGGAACTGTGCGCGGGTTCGGGCTGCCTGCCGATCATTGCCGCCCACGTCTGGCCCAACGCGCAGATCGATACCGTCGACATCTCGCCCGATGCGCTCGCCGTGGCGCGCCGCAACGTGGCCGACTACAAGATGCAGGACCGCATCCACCTGTTCGAGGGCGACCTGTACGCACCGCTGCCGCCGGGCGCCACGTACGACGTGATCCTGACCAATCCTCCGTACGTCAACGAAGCCTCGATGCAGGCGCTGCCGCCCGAGTATCAGGCGGAGCCGCGCATTGCACTGGCTGGCGGCGACGATGGCATGGACATCGTGCGCCGCATCATTGCCGGCGCCAAGGCCCGCCTCAACCCGGGCGGCGTGCTGGTGGTGGAAATCGGCAACGAGCACACCAATGTCGAGGCGGCGTTCCCGGACCTGGAGATCGTCTGGCTGCCCGTCAGCGCGGGCGACGAGCAGGTCTTCCTGCTGACCTACGACGCTCTGCCGGGATAATTCCCGTTCGACATGATGGCAACCCTGTGCCGCGGGAGAAGGAGTCTCCCGCCGGCACAGGCTGCGCCCACGCAATCTGGGCGAACATCGGCCACGCGTTGATCCCGCAACACGCGCAGGCTCTACACTCGCGGCAGAGATAGCGCCACTGACGCCGTGACCCCAAGTCCCACTCCGCTTCCCGGATCGCCTCCCGGATCCCCCGCCCTGCCCGCCGCTGCCGCCACGACGCACGCTTTGCGCGGCATCGCCGTCCTGACCTTCGCCTTCGCGCTCAGCCAGTTCTTCCGTTCCTGCCTGGCGGTCATGGCGCCGGAACTGCAGCACGATTTCGGTCTGTCCCCGGCCGGATACGGTGCTTTGTCCTCTTCGTTTTTCCTGGCCTTTGCCGTGGCCCAGATCCCGGTTGGCATCGCCTTCGACCGCTATGGCGTAGGCCGGCCCACTGCCGGAATGCTGGCGATCGGCGCGGTATCGTCGATCCTCTTCGTCCTGGCGCCCAACGGTGCAGTGGCCACGCTGGCGCAGGTGGGGCTGGGGCTGGCGTGCGCGCCGGTATTCATGGGGCTGCTGCATTTCGCCTCGGAGCAGCTGTCCGAGCGCGACTACACGCAAGTGGTCAGCAAGTCGAACGCCATGGGGATGATCGGGGCCTTGTGCGCGACCGCGCCGCTGGGGTGGGCGACCGAACTGGTGGGCTGGCGCCCGTCGATGGCGGTATCGGCACTGGGCATGGTCGTCGCCGCGTGGGGCGTCTGGCGCTTCGTGCGCGACACCGGCCACGCAGAGGCGCGCAGCGCCTCGTGGCCGTCCATGCTCACGCAAAGCGCCCGGCTGCTGGGGCTGGTGCCGCTGTGGACGCTGATCCCGCTGTGCGTGGCCATGTCCGCTGGCACGGCCTTCCGCAATGCATGGAGCGGGCCTTATCTGGCCGATGTCTACGGGCTCAGTTCGGGGTCCCGCGGCGTGGCGCTCACGCTGCTGAGCGTGGCCGGATTCCTCACCGCTTTCCTGCTGCCCGTCCTGGTACGGCGCAGCACGCTCAAGACCGCCATCCTCGCGTGGTCCGTCCTGTCGATGTCCGGTGGCGTGCTGCTGACGCTGTGGCCCGCCTCCGGCGTCGTGAGCGGCGTGGCGATGATGGCCCTGCTCTCGACCATCGGCATGCTGCATCCGCTCGTGATGGCGCAGGGCCGCAGCCTGATCCCGCCGTCCAAACGCGGGCGCGGGCTGGGATTGCTCAATACCTTCGTGTTTCTGGGCTCCGCGCTGACGTCGTGGGGCTATGGGCTCATCGCCAATATGGGCCATCTGCAGCGTTGGGGCGAGCCCGCGACGTATGCCGCGATCTTCCTGTCGGCGGCCGTGCTGGTGGCTGCAGCGCTGGTGCCCTATTTCTTCAGTCCGGCGCAGGGCAATCATTAGTTTCGGGCACGAAAAAGCCCGAACGCAGCCGTTCCGCCCGCGGGCATGCGGGCTCCTGTACACGAATCTTCATCCTTTCACGTTAAGCCTCCGGAAGCGGATCAGCAGACGTCCTACGCGGACCATGAGCTCCCGCTTGGTCAGACAAAAACAACCCGGAAAACGTGAGAAAGAGCCTCCTCGCATGCGCCGCGACGTCTGTCGTCGTCGCGGTTTGCGCCAGCATTGACAGCGCTGGCGCCACCCCTCCCACCATCGTCGCAAACCTGTCGCGCAAACCGACCGCCAGCAAGGAAATGACTTCGTCTGCTCCGGCCGGAATCGCGCATAGATCCACGTACTTCCGAACCGATCCGCGCTTCGAATTCTTCAACGCGCTCAACGCCCTGCGGGTCGCAATGGGGGTCGGGGCATTGCGCCAGGATCCGGCCCTCGACGCCGCGGCCGAGAACCATCTCGAGTATATGAAACTCAACGCGGTGATGAGCCATACGGAGATCCCCGGGAATCCCGGCTTCACCAGCCCCGATCCGTACCACCAGGTGCTTGCCGTGGGCGGCGCGCAACAGCAATGGGTCGGGCAGAATGCCTACAACGGCGATATCGGCCGCTGTCTTGCCGCGCTGGCGAACTCGGTTTATCACTTGCAGGGGATCACCAGCAATCAGGAGACCATCGGCCTCGCCATGCGTGACAACTACTGCGTGGCGAACTTTGGCGTGGTGACCGCGGCGGGTACAGGTGGCTATGGCCTCGCGCAATGGGGCGGCCAGCAATTGCCTGCTGGCGCTGCCGCGCACTACCCCGCCAACAATGCCAGCGTGCACGGCCTGTTCATTCCCGCGGACGAGACCCCGAATCCGGCGCCCGACCTGGCCACCGCGGGTACGCCGATCATGTTCCGGGTGAACGTGGAAAAACCGGCTGACGTGCTGACGGTTTCCAGTTTCACGCTAACGGGCCCACGCGGTGATGCCGTGCCCGCTCGCATCCTGGTGCCTGCCGAATCGAAGGCTGGCTCGGTGGCTTCGGCTATCGCGGACGCGAGCCTGTATCGCGGCGTGGTGTTCCTGCTGCCGACGCAGCCCATCGCTGCCGGCACTTATACCGCGAGCTTTGCCGGTGCGCGAAATGGCGTGGCGATCAACAAATCGTGGCGCTTTACGGCGTATTGAGGCGGCTGCGCAGGCGGCTCAGCGGCGAAACTGCTGGTCGATTTCTTCAGGGCCGAGCAAGCGGCAGATGAAGTCGACCATCCAGACAGGCGTTTCAATCGTGACTCAGCCTTGGGCGGTTGCTATCGCCCGTTTTCACGATAGGCGCACGTGCCGCGTTGCACTACGCTCGAAGCAAAGAATCACACCAGTGAAACCGGGGGAATCATGGGTGATCGGATGTCGTGCGCGGCGGGTCGGCGATCGGGGTCAGACGATCCGCTGCTGGGCTGCTTGCTATTGTTGAACCGTGCCCTGCGACGGCCGGTGTCGTCCGCAGCCCTGGCGGAAATGGGCGCTGGGGACGGCATGCAGCTGACGTTACCGCTGCTGGGCGTCGCAGCGGCACATTTCGGCTTGTCGACGCGGCTGGTGGATTGCAGTCTCGAAGAGATATCCGACACCACGCTGCCCGCCATCCTCTTGCTCGACGGAAACAGGCCGTGCGTGCTGCTGCGGCGCTGCGATGACGGACGGCTGATCGTCGCCTTGCCAGGTTGGGGCGGCGGCGTGCAAGAGGTCGATCACGATGAACTGCTGGCCCAGTACAGCGGACACGCAGTGTTGGCACAGCCCGCTTCAAGACCCGATTCGGCGGCCGATACTGAAATCCCGCAGCCTTGCCAGTCTGGCGCGGCGCCGCAGCAAGCATGGCTTCGCCACGGCGGACGACTGCTTGCTTCGACCGTTACGAGGCTATGCCTTGCGGGCGGTCGGCTGAAGATGTGGCCCCCACTGCTTGCGAGCATGGCATCCCGCAAGCAGGTTTAGGATCGTTCAGGCCACGCATCCGTCCACCGCTGCATGACCGATGAACGAATCAGGTCGACGGCGGCGTCTCTGCACCGAGCTCTGCTGCGCCATCGAGAACCTGGCAGAGACATTCACCTAGCCGCCGGCGAAGATCGTCTTCACGTCGGGAACTTCCTCTGCGCGCTGCGCCTGCTCCACCACGCGCCTTTCGATGTCGTCGAGATGCGCGCTCATCATGTCGATGGTGACCTGCACATCCCCGGTTCGCAGCGCCTCGACCAGCTCCCGATGCTCGGTCGGCGCGCATTCGATGAACTCCGCAGGATCATAGAGCGCCTTGTAGAGTTCGGTCCTGGTGAGCAGCCGCCCCACGAACGCCAGCAGGTCGGCGCTGCCAACCATTTCGGTGAGCAGTGCATGGAAGCCACCGGCAAGGCGGATCGATTCTTCGCGGCGATGCGCATGCAGCGCCGCCTCCTCCGCCTCTACGTGTTGCAGCAACCGGGCAAGCTGCGCGTCGTCGAGACGGCCGCATAACGTCGCCACGATACCTGCCTCGACAGCGCGGCGGGCGCAATAGACCTGCCGGATGTCCTCCACCGATGGACGCGGCACGTAGGCGCCGCGATTGGGCTCCAGCTCGAGCTTGCCTTCGGCGCCCAGGCGCGCCAGCACTTTGCGCACCGCGCCACGTGTGCAGTGGAAGGCCTCCGCCAGGCTGCGCTCGCGCAGCGGCATGCCGGGGCGCAGCTTGCCGCCGAGCAACGCGGCGCTGATGGCCGCGTAGATGCGATCTTCCACACCCGCTGCGGCAAGCGGCCCAGGCGTTACCCCGCGTTGCGGACCGCTCGCGATGGGGGAAGCACTCGACGTCGACATGTGGCGGCTCTGAAGTGGCGGGCGGCTCGATTGTAGGGGATACCGGATATGGTCATCCATTCTTGGGGAAATCACCAACAACGATGGTTGACCAAATTGGCTAGACTTGGTTGACCAAGTGCGTCGCTCAGACTGCCCGGCGACATCCTGGCGGGCAACGCGCCTGCATGACGCGCAAAGACGCATGATCGGGAGAAATGGTGGACATCTACGGGGAATTGCAGCGCACCATACTCAACAACATTCCCGATCAGGCCTGGCTGAAGGACAAGAACTCCCGCTACATCCTCGTCAACGAGGCCTTCGTGGCGGCATGTGGCCACCCGGAGCACGAGATCCTGGGCCGTACGCCGGACAAGGTCTGGTCAACGGAGTGGGCACAGGTGTATATGCGCACCGATCGGGCCGTCGTGTCGAGCGGCCGACGCAGCCGCTACGAGGAAAGCCGCATCTCCGCGGATGGCGTGCCAAGGTGGTTCGACACCATCAAGACGCCCATCCGCGACGCCGACGGCGCCGTCATCGGCACCGTCGGCATCTCGCGGGACATTAGCGACCGCAAGCGCTTCGAGCGCGATATGGCGCGGCTGAACCGCCTCTATGCGCTGCGCAGCGGGATCAACAAGGCCATCACACAGATCGGGCGGCCCGATGCGTTGCTTTCGAGGGTCTGCCGGATCGCGGTCGAGGCCGGCGGACTGCAGCTGGCATGGATCTGCCTGCCCGAGGATGCCACTTCAGGGGTAGCCTGCCACGCCAGCACGCAGGCGCTGCAAGAGCAGTTCATGGCTGGCGCCGAGGCCGGCTGGTACGGGCTCGGCGGGCTTTTTCCCGCCGAGCCGCGCGCATATGTGTGCCGGGATATCGCGCGACCACGCCGCTTCGGCTCCCAGGCGCGCGTGGCCCGCTCCCTGGGGATGGGCAGCTTTGTCGCGCTGCCCCTGACCCAGTCCGGAAAGCCCGTCGGCTACTGCCTGCTGTTCGCACGGGATGCCGATTTCTTCAGCCCCGATATCGCCCGGCTCGCCGCGGCCTTGTCGCGCGATCTCTCGTTCTCGCTGGACTATATCGCCGAGGCGGCCCGCGGCCGGCAGGCGCGGGAGGAGTTGCTGGAATCCCGTTCCCGCTTGCGCGAGCTGTCCGCCCACCTGCAAACGGTGCGGGAGGCCGAGCGAACCCGTATCTCGCGCGAACTGCATGATGAACTGGGGCAGTCGCTGACCGCGCTGCGGCTGGGCCTGAACTTCCTTGAAACACAGCGGCCGGCCGCCGAGGACACCGCGTGGCGGCAGCACGTGCGCAGGCTCAAGGAGATCGCGGACTCTACGGTGGAATCGGTGCAGCGCATCGCCGCCGACCTGCGCCCTCCCGTGCTGGATGAACTGGGGCTGGGCTCGGCCATCGAATGGCTTGCCGAATCCTTTGCCGAGCGAACCGGCTTGCGCTGCGCACTGCAACTAGCGCAGCGCGAGCGCGACTTCGGGCCGGAGATCAGCACAGGCGTCTTCCGCATCGTGCAGGAAGCGCTCACCAATGCCCGCCGCCATGGCAATGCGACAGCGGTATCGGTATCGCTCGATGAACGGGCCGGGATGCTGCACGTCGTCGTTGCCGACAACGGCTGCGGCATCGATGCGTCCCAGGCCACGCCGCGCGGCAGTCTTGGCCTGCTCGGCATGCGCGAACGCGCATTGATGCTCGGAGGGCGGCTGACAGTCTGCAATCAGGAAGCGGGGGGAACCCGCGTCGAGGCCGAGATCCCTGTCGCCTACACGCCGCCAGGGGGGCAGCTGACGTCATGATACGGATCATGATTGCCGACGACCACGCCATCATTCGCGACGGTCTGAAACAGATCATCTCGACCGTGCCCGAGATGTGCGTCGTGGACGAAGCCGTCGACGGGACCGATGTGCTCGCCAGGCTGCGCAAGACCACCGCCGATATCCTGCTGCTCGACATGTCGATGCCCGGAAAAAACGGGATCGCGCTGATCCAGCAGATTCGCGCCTGCCGCGCTGCCCTGCCCATCCTGGTCCTGAGCATGTACAGGGAATCGCAGTACGCCGTACAGGCCATCCGCGCCGGCGCGGCCGGCTACCTGACCAAGAACACGGAAACCGACCAGCTGGTCGGCGCCATTCGCAGGATCGCGCAAGGCGGAACCGTCGTATCCCCTCAGATTGCCGAGAAACTGATTCGCCAGGTGCAGCGGCCAGAGGCCGCACTGCCGCATGCCGGCCTGACCGCGCGCGAGTTCCAGATCTTCCAGATGCTGGCAGAGGGCAGGAGCATCAACGACATCGCGCAAGCGCTGTCGCTGAGCAACAAGACCGTCAGCACACACAAGGCCAATGTCCATCACAAGATGGACATCGCGTCGACGGCGGGTCTGGTGCACTACGCCATCCATCACGGCCTGATTGGCGAGGCGCCCGAGAGCTGGTCCTGAGCCACGCATTGCACGTATTGCACGCATCGCCAGGCCACGGCATGCTCGCGTCGGTCTAAGAAAATCCTTAGACCAAAACCAGCCGATCCTGATGCAAGGCACCGGCCCGCGCATCTACGCTTGAGTCAACGCAGCGCCTGTCATTCCGCCTCCTGCCTGTTTCCCCATCCGCCGGATCTCGCGGCGGATGCATGAGACACCACCGACATGGACGCCGCGCCGCCTGTGAAACCAGCAGGCAATCCAATCAAAACCTCATGCGAGGAGACACCCATGCAGACAGATCTGCTGATTCGGAACGCCTGCGTCCGCGATGACGCACCGCTGACCGATATCGCCATCGCCAACGGCAGGATCGCAGCGATCGAGCCTGGCATCGACGTCCATGCGGACGAGATCATCGACGCCGGTGGCCGCGCCGTCATTCCCGGGTTGATCGAGGCACACCTGCACCTCGACAAGGCGCTGCTGCACCGTCGCCTGCCAGCCCGGTTCGGCACCCTCGACGAGGCCATCCGCGTCACCGGCATCCTGAAGGGCAAGCAGGAACGCGCAGACGTGCTCGATCGCTCGCGGCAGGTACTCGACATGGCCGTCAGGAATGGCACCGTTGCGGTTCGCGCGCATCCGGACGTGGACCTGATCCAGGGCCTCATTGGCGTGGAGACGCTGCTGGAGCTGAAGCAGGAATACAACGACCTGCTCGACCTCCAGATCGTCGCCTTCCCGCAGGAAGGCATCCTGAAATCCAACGGCACCTACGCGCTGATGCACGAGGCCATGCAGATGGGCGCCGACGTGGTCGGCGGCTGCCCATACAACGAACTGACGTGGGCCGACACCCGGCGCCATATCGACATGGTGTTCGAACTGGCCCAGCACTATGGCGCGCCCGTCGATCTCCATGCCGACTTCGCGGACGATGCCAGCGACCAGCGCTTCGCCGCCATCTCGTACATCGCGCAGAAGACCATCGAGACCGGGTACCAGGGCAAGGTAGCGCTCGGCCACGTCACCAGCCTGGGCGCGCTCGATCCCGACGAACTCGCACCGCTGATCGAGCTGGTGCGCGAAGCCGGCATCAGCATCGTGACCCTGCCGGCCACCGATCTCTACCTGGGCGGCCGCAAGGATCGAGTTTGCCAGCGACGCGGACTGACCCCGGTGAAAGCGCTGCACAGTGCCGGCGTCAATGTTGCCTATTCGTCGAACAACGTCCGCAATGCCTTCACCCCGTTTGGCACGGCCGACATGCTGCAGATCGGCAACATGCTCGCGCATGTCGCGCAGTTCGGCGTGCCCGAGCACCAGCTTGCAGTGCTCGACATGGGGACCTACAACGCGGCTCGCGCCATCGGACTGGACGGGCGATATGGCCTTGCCGTCGGCAAGGACGCCGACCTGATCGTCCTCGACGCCTACAAGGTGGCCGACGCATTGCTGGATATTCCGCCTCGGCTCTGGGTCGTCAAGCGCGGAAGGATCACCGTCGTGACCCAGCATCGCTGTGAAATCCACCGCCACCAGTGCTGTGCGCACTGAATTGTCCTGACCAGGAGGAGACCACCATGAAGAAGCTGCCTGCAGAGATCGTAGCGTCGTTGCTCGCCGTCACCACGGTCCTGATCGCCTTGCCGCCCTATCACCTGCCGCCCTGGGCGATCTTCATCAGCTGGGCCGCCACGTTCGCCATGGGCGGGCCGACGGCAGAGAACCTGAAGAAGATCTGGCCGACCTTGCCGGTCGGATCGCTGTTCGCGTTCCTGATCGTACTGTGCTTCCGTCAGGCCTCGACGCAGTTCACGGGCGCGTCGTTCATCGTTGCACAGATGGTGATCCTGTTCACGCTAAACGCCAGCATGATGTTCCTGGCCCGCGTCTTCCCGTTACTCGGCTTTATCGCGGGGATGTTCTTCGGCTTCGCATCGTACTTTGCCACCCTGTTCGGAGGTTTCGGACCGGTGCCGCACGATCCCGTTGCCGCCCTGGGCGCCGTAGTGGCGATGAACGCGCTCGGGCCGGCATACGCATGGCTCAAGGAGCGTTATTCGGCCCCCGAGGGCAGCGGCAAGAAGTCGTGGAATGGATGGCAACAGGAGGCTTGAGTCTGCGTAGGGGGCATGCGGCTGACTCGCGCTGCATGCCCGCTGCCCGGCAGTCTTGTGTGGCAACTGTCAGGTCCGGCAATCAATCCGGCAGACGAAGCAGATTTTGGGGAACGTTCATGGGAATTCTTGACGACGGCTTTCCGGTCAGCGCGGGCACCACGCGCCGGGAGTTTCTGGCCGGCTCTGCCGCCGTGGCAGGCGCGGCCGTGCTGCCGTGCAACGGGCAGGCGGACACGCTGCCGGATCAGCGCAGGCCGGCGCGCTCGACACATGGCATGGTAACCAGCCCGCACGAACTCGCCAGCCGGGCCGGGCTGGAAGTGCTGCAGGCCGGAGGCAATGCAATCGAGGCGGCCATCGCCATTGGCGCCGTGCTGAGCGTCACGTACCCGCACTTTACGGGGCTGGGCGGCGACGCATTCCTGGTCATCAGCGACCGGCATGGCAATGTCCGCACGCTCTCCGGCATCGGTCAGGCGGCCATGCGTCCGCCTGCATACGGTAGCGCCATTCCGACACGGGGCCCCGGCGCTACCTTGACCGCCGCGGCGACGGTGGCCACCTGGGAGCAGGCATTCGAGCTCAGCCGCAAGGAATGGGGCGGCAAGCAGGCATGGTCCTCCCTGTTCTCCAGAGCCACCGAATATGCGGTCAACGGCTTCGCGGTGACGCCGTCGCAGCGCTTCTGGCAGGAATTTCGCGCCGCGGACCTGGCCGACTGGCCGGGCTTCGGCCGCGTCTTCATGCCGCAAGGCAGGATTCCGGCCGCCGGAGAACCCTTCAGGCAACCGGAACTTGCCCGCACGCTGGACCGGCTGGCAACGTATGGCGGCCGCGAATTCTACGAGGGCGACCTCGCCGGCCGCATCGCCGCAGGCCTGAAGCGGGCCGGATCGCCGCTGACCGCCGCGGACCTGGCCCGCTGCCGCGCGCGGGACGAAGTACCGCTGCGGGTGGCGTATCGGGATGGCGAACTGCTGGGCCTGCGGCCTCCCACCCAGGGCGTGACCACGCTGGAGATCATGGGCATCCTCAATCGTTTCGACCTTGCGTCGATCCCGGAAGGCAGCGCCGATTACTATCACCTGCTCGTGGAAGCCGTGAAGCTGGCCTTCCTCGACCGGAACCAGTATGTCGCGGATCCCGATTTCGCCGACGTACCGGTGGACCACTTGCTGTCCAAACAGAACCTGGACGCCCACGCCAGGCGCATACACCTGGACAAGGCGATGCCCTGGCCACAGGTGTTCAAACCTGGCGACACCGTCTATATCGGTGCGGCCGACAGCCACGGCAACTGCGTCAGCATGCTCCAGACGGTCTATTTCGACTGGGGCAGTGGTGTTGTCGCGGGGGATACCGGCATCCTCTGGCACAACCGCGGCGCGGCCTTCAGCCTCGACCCGGCGAGCCCGAACGTCTTGCGGGGCGGCAAGCGTCCGTTCCACACCCTGAACCCCGGCATGTACCTGAAGAAAGGGCAGCCGCACCTGCTCTACGGCACGCAGGGGGCCGATGGCCAGCCACAGACGCTGGCTGCGGTCCTGACACGGCTGATCGACTACGGCATGGACCCGCTCACCGCGCTGCGCCGCCCGCGCTTCCTGCTGGGCAAGACGTTCTCCGACAGCCGGGACAGTCTCAAGCTGGAGCAGGACGCCGGCAAGCCAGTGTTTGCGGAGCTGGCCAGGCGTGGACACGAACTCAGCCCGCTGCCGGCCCAGAGCCAGCTTGCCGGCCATCCCGGAGCAATCCGCCTCGATCCGGACGGGCGCATGACCGGGGCACATGATCCACGCAGTGACGGCATGGCACTCGGCCTGTGAAGATCCCGGCTTGAGCAGGTCTCTCATCCCAGGCCTGCTCCGCCGACTGAACCGGGTTCCGCTGGCGCTCGGTGCCATCTGCGGCTTCTTCCATGACCTCGATCCCGCTCACGAAGACACAGGGTTAAAGGCAATAGCCTCAACTTCTATCTTGGTGCCTGCCATATTCCTGCCCTGCAATGTCGAACGTGCCGGCTTGCCTCCGGGAAAGAACTCGCCGTAGATGCGATTGAATCCCTCGAAGTCGCTCGGGTCTTCGAGCCACACCGTTGTCTTGACGACGTCGTTGAGTGTGCAACCTGCCAGTGCCAGAACACTGGCAACGTTGTGCAAGGTCTGGCGCGTTTGTACTTCAATCCCGCCGACGACAAGAGTACCGTCTTCCGCCCTTGCCACTTGCCCGGATACATAGACAAAGTCACCGGCCTTTGTCGCCAGCGAGCGCGGTAGCATTCGTGTTGCGGGATTGTTTTCTGCAAAGTAGTCAATCGTCATGTTCGGCACCTTGTGAAGAGCTCCCAACAATCTTATGCCGCAACCTTCACCGCGACAGCACTCTCAACATGTCGCCAATCACCGTGAAGCGAATCACGCGCAAGCAGGACAGTTCACCAGCCAGCCCGCTGCGCAGTGCCGGATCCTTCG
Source organism: Cupriavidus sp. C3SS-1 (assembly GCF_057073755.1). Lineage (NCBI taxonomy): Bacteria > Pseudomonadati > Pseudomonadota > Betaproteobacteria > Burkholderiales > Burkholderiaceae > Cupriavidus > Cupriavidus sp. C3SS-1. The sequence continues at coordinate 1,801,095 of NZ_CP172699.1, forward strand.
CTGCCATGGCGGTGTTTTCCTGTTCCGCCTGCGCATAGAGGCCTTCGACGGCGGGCCCGATGGCCTTCAGCATGACATCGAGGCGACGCTCCGCGGTCGGTGCCGCCAGCCCCATCAAGCGCCCGGCCTCTAGCACCAGCGCACGCGAAAAGTCGCCATAGAATTCGACGCCCAGCACCGGCCACGCAAAGCGGTGTCCGTCCGGCCAGTTGGTCTTGTCGTAAGTGCGCGTGCCGTATGCCGCTTCGCTCAGCAGGTCATAGAACGGCGCCAGCGCAATGCCCTCGCCGGAAACCAGAAAACTCAGGTTCTTCAAATGCGCGTCGGAATTGCCTGTCAGGATATTGAACACCAGCCAGTCGAACAGCCTCGCCCGCACCAGTGCCGGCGCACGGCATAGATCCGCCAGCTCCCCCAGCCTTTCGACGCTGCCCTGGTCGTACTTGAACGCGCGCGAGAGGTTCAGCAACTGGCACGCGTCGATGGCGTGCAGGCGCCGCCAGCCCTGCGGAAGATGGCGACGGTCGAAGCGATCGACCAGGTAGACGGGAGACGGCACATAACGCCGGTGCACCCCCGGCACGTCGAGCTTCAGCCTTGCGGCCAGCGACATCACGAACCACTCGTTCGCGACCGAGTGCGGATAGAACGCGTTTTCCTGGTGCGTCGGCTTGAGGATATGCGTCGATGGGGTATCCGCGCCGGGCTCGTACAACTGGCCGTCTTGCAGCACCACTGCCAGCTTGTGCTGGGCGCCCGCCAGCGACATGCGCTTGAGCGCATCGTGCGTCAGCGGAACGCGCGGCAGATTGCGGATGCGCGCATCGAGTTCGGCGTCCGGCAACGGGCGCATCGCCGGCGCCTGCTGCAAGGACTTGCCCGGCGGCAGCAACGTCAGCGATCCGGCCGATTCCGCGCCATACCACGCCAGCAAGGCGAAGGCGTCGGCTTCGTTGCGGATGCCTGCGTCACGGGCCAGCAAGACGCGCTGGCCCTCTTCGGGCAGCAGATTGTCAAAGTACCACTGGACCGGACGCACGCTGCTGCCGTCGATTTGCCGGCCGGCCTGCAATGGCAGCGCCGGGCTCAGCGCAAAGCCTTGCGAATCCGCCAGCCAGGCGGGCGTGTATTCGAATGACCAGACGTCGTGCTCGTCGCGCAGCGTGCCCACCAGTGCGCCGTTGATGCTCGCCAGCAGGACACGATCAGCCATGCCCATCCTTTGCTGCAGGCTCCGTTCCCGCCGAAGCCCGGCGCCGGCGGCTGCGGGCCTGGCGATGCCGGAGCTTGTCGCGCTCGGAATCGACCAGCGGGAAAGCGGCCTCCGGCACGTCCACCACGATGCGGATGCCCAATCCGTTCAGTACCTGGAACAACTTGCCCCACTGGATCCCCTCGGCGCCGTTTTCGACGCGGACCATAAAGTTCTCGCTAACGCCGATCGCGCCAGCGGCGTCGTCCTGTCGCATGCCGTGTGCCTTCCGGGATGCACGTACGATGGCACCGATGTCGGCGGCATCGCCAAGCTGGAGTTGCATAAAAAATCTCCCTGATCGCAAGGATTTTAGGTTGCCACGCTAGCAGAAGCAAGAAATCTCCCTGATCACAGAGATTTTGCTTGATCGAAGGAACCAAACGCCAAAATCTCCCCAAACACCAAGATTCCGGCCAAGCAACGTGTTGCAGAAGCCAACCTTTGCCATTTCGGAATTCCCCTGCTTGCGCGCGCGATTTAAGGTTTCCCACATAAGTGTCCCAGCCGCCACGCGAGAGGACGCTGCGGCACAACCGGTATAAGAAACCGAAGGAGACATCGATGAACACGCATTCGAGCACTGGAACACAGCGCCGCGCCTGGCTGCTGGCAACCGGCCTGGCATTTGCCGCTGCAGCCACGCTTGGCCACGCCGGCCTGGCCGGGGCAGAGACCTGGCCTTCCCGTCCGATCCAGCTGCTGATTCCGTACCCGCCCGGCGGCAGCGCCGACCTGCTCGCGCGCCCGGTGGCCGCAAGGCTACAGGAACGGCTGGGCCAGCCCGTGGTGCTCGACTACCGTCCCGGCGCCGGCGGCACCATCGCCACGCAGATGCTGGCGCGCGCCAAACCCGACGGCAACACCCTGATCATGGTGCTGGCCGCGCATGCGATCAACGCCAGCCTGTATCCCAAACTGCCGTATGACACGCGCAAGGACTTCGCACCGGTCTCGCTGGTGGCCAACCTGCCGATGATTCTGGCCGGCAGCAGTTCGCTGCGTGCCAACACGGTGCCGGAGCTGATTGCCGAAGCCAAGGCGTCGCCGGGCAAGCTCACGTTCGCCTCGGCTGGCAACGGCAACACCGGCCACCTCGCGGGCGAGCTGTTCGATTCGGTGACAGGCATCAAGATGACACACGTACCGTACAAGGGCAGCGCGCAGGTGGTGACGGCGATGCTGTCGGGCGAGGTCCAGCTTACCTTCGACAGCATCTCGACCACGCTGCCGCATGTGCGCGCCGGCAAGGTGCGCGCACTCGCCGTGACCGGCACGAAGCGCGCGGCCATCGCGCCCGATGTCCCGACGCTGGCCGAGGCTGGCGTGCCGGGCATCAACATCACCGGCTGGTATGCCGTGCTGGCACCGGCCGGCACGCCGGCTCCGGTGGTCGACCGCCTCAGCCGCGAGATTGCGACGGTATTGAAGGAGCCCGAGCTGAAGGCCAATCTCGCCTCCAATGGCTATGAACCGGTGGGCTCCACGCCTGACGCGCTGCGCACGCACATCGACGCCGAGATCACGCGCTGGAGCAAGGTTGTTAAAGACTCCGGCGCCCAGGTGCAATAAGCTTCCCCGAACTGAATCCCTGATCGCCGGCGCAAGGACAACTTCCGCCGGCCTGTATGCCATGACCGACACCTCCCCGATGCAACGCCCCTTCACCAGCATGTCCGTCCTTGTGCGCGGCCACGCTGCGAGCCATCCCGCGCATGCCGCCCTTGTGCAGGGCGAGCAATCGATGTCTTATGGCGAACTCGATGCCATCATGACCCGCATCGGCGCAGCACTGCAGCGCGACGGCGTGCAGCCCGGCGGCGCGATCTCGATCTGTGCGACCTCTTCCATCGAATATGCCGCCGTGTATCTCGGCGCCATCCGCGCCGGCGTGGTCGTCGCACCGCTCGCGCCCTCCTCCACCGCGCAAAGCCTGGCCGACATGGTGGCCGATGCAGGGGCAGGCATCCTGTTCGTCGATGCCGCGGTAGCCGCCGCCCTGCAGCCCGTGCTGCCGCAGCTTGGCGCCACGCGTATCGTGACGCTGGACAACAGCGCCGCGGGCCAGCCTTTCCAGGCCTGGCTGGCACCGGCGGGGACACCATTCACGGAGCCGGAAGTGCGGCCGGAACTGCCGCTCAATATCATCTATTCGTCCGGTACGACGGGCATGCCCAAGGGCATCGTGCAATCGCACGGCATGCGCTGGGCGCACGTGTCGCGCGGCGCGATGACCGGGTACGGCACCGACGCCATCACGCTGCTCTCCACCCCGCTCTACTCGAACACCACGCTTGCAAGCTTCTTCCCGACCATCGGGCTGGGCGGCACGGCCGTGCTGATGCCGAAGTTCGACGCCGGCAAGTACCTGGAACTGGCCCAGCGCCATCGCGTCACGCATACCATGCTGGTGCCGGTGCAATACCAGCGCCTGATGGCCCATCCGGACTTCGACAAGTACGACCTGTCGAGCTTCCGGCGCAAGTTCTGCACGAGCGCGCCGTTCAGCGCTGCGCTCAAGGCCGAAGTGCTGCGCCGCTGGCCCGGCAAGCTGACGGAGCTGTATGGCATGACCGAAGGCGGTGGCGGCTGCATGCTGGCCGCCGACGAGTTCCCCGACAAGCTGCACACGGTCGGACGTCCCGCAACGGGCGCGGACGTGCGCATCATCGACGAAGACGGCAAGGAACTGCCGCCCGGCAGCACTGGTGAAGTCGTCGGCCGCTCCGGCGCCATGATGAACGGCTACCACAACCTGCCGGCCAAGTCGGCCGAGGTGGAATGGCATGACGCCGAGGGCAATCGCTTTATCCGCACGGGCGATATCGGCCGCTTCGACGAAGACGGCTTCCTGGTGCTGATGGACCGCATGAAAGACGTGATCATCTCGGGCGGCTTCAATATCTACCCGAGCGATATTGAAGCCGTGGTACGAACGCATGAGGCTGTGCTCGATGTATCCGTGGTCGGCGTGCCGTCGGAGCGCTGGGGCGAGACGCCGGTCGGCTTTATCGCGCTGCGCGATGGGCACGGCGCCACGGCGCAGGCGGTGCTCGACTGGGCCAACGAACGCCTTGGCAAGACCCAGCGGCTGAGCGCGCTGCACGTCGTCGACAGCCTGCCCCGCAGCGCCATCGGCAAGGTGCTAAAGCGCGAGCTGCGGGACCGCATCACCGCCTGAACAAAAACATTTCCGAAATACTTGCGCCGCCGCGAAGGCATCTCTATAATCTGCGGCTTCGCTAGGCTCGTAGCTCAGCTGGTTAGAGCACCACCTTGACATGGTGGGGGTCGTTGGTTCGAGTCCAATCGAGCCTACCAACGCACAACGCAAACACGGACGGTCGCCACTTCGGCACCGTCCGTTTTTGTTTTTGCGGCGCGCCTTTCCGGAATCAAGCTTTCCAGGCCGATGCATCCGGCACCACCGTCGCAAAGCGGTCATGCAAGGCCGCCAGCGTGGCACGGTGCAATTGCGCCGCGCGCAGCGGCTCGCCGCCGAGCGGATCAGGCAGGTCGCGCGTGGCACAGGCATTGGCCACCAGCGTGACGCGATAGCCATGATCGAGCGCCGAGCGCACCGTCGCACTGATGCACATGTGCGTCTGGAATCCGGCCACGATCAGTTCCTTGCGGCCCAGCTGCGCAAGCCGCGCGGCCAAGTCCGTACCGGCAAAGCTGTTGGGCAGGTGTTTGACCACGGTCTGCTCATCGGCCTGCGGCGTCAGTCCTTCGATGAACGACACATAAGGCCCCGCCGGATCGAAGGCACCCTTGCCCTTGCCGTGATGCATGACGTGGATCACCGGCGTACCCCGCTGCCGCGCCAGCGCCAGCAGGTCGGCGCAAGCGGCCACGGCCTCCGGCATCCCGACCAGTGGCAGCACGCCGTCTGTGTATTCGCGCTGGTGATCCACGAGGATCAGCGCGGCGTCCTCCCAGGCAGATGGCTTGCGGCTGGCGCCGACGGCGTCGAGCAGCGTAACGGGGGTCGTAGCAGACATCGCGGATTCTCCGGTCGAGTAGGTTGTGCAGGCATCGTAGACCACGCTATGCTGTGCGCCAATTACCCACTCACACACAGCCGCTGTGCAAAAACGTACAGTTTCGTGGGACGACCTGCTGACCCTGTCCACGCTCATTCGCGCCGGTAGCTACTCGGCCTGCGCACGCGAGCTCGATATCACGCATGCCACGGCCATCCGGCGCATCCGACGACTGGAGACCGCGTTGGGCAAGCCCGTTGCCACGCGCGCCGAAGGCGCCTTCGAACTGACCTCGGCAGGCCGCAACGCGCTGACGGCGGCGCGACAGATGGAGCAATCGGCAGACCGCCTGATGCGCGAGCTTGAGGGCACGGGCAGCGGCACGTCCGGCGTGGTGCGCGTGGCCGCGACGGCCGCGCTGGGCAGCCACTTCCTGATTCCGCGCCTGCCGGGGCTGTACGCGGCCAATCCCGACATCGTTGTCCGTCTTGAACTCGATGACCGCCGTGCCAGCCTGGCGCGGCGGCACGCGCATCTCGCCGTGCGGCTTGCACGACCGCAGGAAGACGATATCGTCGCGCAGCGCGTCGGCACCGTGCGGTTCGGACTCTATGGTTCGGCCACCATTCAGATGGACGACAGCACGCCGCTATGCGCGCTGCTCGACGAAGGCTATGGCATTCCCGAGGCCACCTGGCCGCATGGTGCGAAGCGCCGCATCGCCTTTCACTCCAACAACCTGCTGGCGGTTCGTGAAGCGGTGCGCGCGGGCCTCGGAACCGCGTTGCTGCCGCACTATGTCGCGCACGACGATGCGGGGCTGCGACTCCTGCGCGAAGTACCCGAGGTCATGCGCGAGATCTGGCTGGCCTACCCGACCGAGTTCCGCGGCGCGTCGCGCTTCCGGCCGGTGATCGAATGGCTGGCCGATACGCTGTCCCAGTGCTGACGACAGCCGGCCAGCCCTTGCCCGTCAGGCAACAAGTCCGAACTCGGCAAGCACAGAGACCGTGTGCTCCCCCAGCAGCGGAGCCGGGCCGTGCGGCCGCGCGGTGCGCGCCAGGCCAGGCAGGTTCGCCCACGGCAACTGGCCAAGCCCTGCCTGCGCCACGCTGCCGAACACGCCCGCCTGCGCGCAATGTTCGCTCCCGAGCATCTCGCGCGGATGCCCGACGCGTCCGAACAAGACATCGTTCTCGGTAAAGACCGCCTCCCAGTGCGACAGCGGCTGCTGCACCAGCGCGACGCCCAGGCGCTGGCACAGTTCGGCCGCGCGCGGCAGGCGGCCCGCGCTGGTGCGCAGGCTTGCATCGGCGAGCCAGTCGTCGAAACCGAGCACAGTAGCCAGCCTCACGAACATGGCGTCGTTGAGCATGCTCACATAGAGCGCACCATCCGCGGCCTGGAACAAGCCCGTGGGCGCGTTGGCGGCGGCCATCTCGGCGTCCGGGAACATGGCATCGTCGAGCATCAGGTAGGACTGCAATGCCGCGCTCGCTTCCAGCAGCGACATCTTTACGTGTCGCCCCTTGCCGCCGCGCGCCGCGCGGAACAGCGCCGCCGACGCATGCTGCGCCGCGTACAGGCCCGTGCTGAGGTCCACCAGGAAAAAGCCAATGCGGCGCGGCTGGCCGGTCGCGTCCCGATTCACATGCATCAGGCCGCTGAAGGCCTGGATGGTGGTATCGACGGCCGGCAACGCGGCCAGCGGACCGTCCTGCCCGTAGCCACTGATCGAGACATAGACCAGCGCCGGGTTGTGCGCGGCCAACGCCTCATAGCCCACGCCCATGCGCTCGGCCACGCCGGGGCGATAGTTCTGGATGACCACGTCGGCCTGGTCGGCCAGCTTGCGCAGCGCCGCCCGGCCGGCATCGGTGCGCGTATCGAGCACCACGCTTTCCTTGCCGGCGTTGTACGCAATGGCGATCGCCGTCATCCCATCGCGCGCGCGGCCCATCTGGCGGCCCCAGTCTCCGGCGGGCGGCTCGACCTTGATCACGCGCGCGCCCTGCTGGCGCAGGATCAGGCCGCAGTACGGGCCGGCAATGCCCTGGCTCAGGTCCAGCACCGTCAGGCCGGCGAGCATCGGTTCGTCATCGGGCGCGGAGGCTGCCGCGGGGGTCTTGTTCATGTCTGTCTCCCGTTTGTCTTTTCGCTGGTTGCGCCGCCGCATCACGGCATGTCGAGCATGACCTTGCCGATCGCGCGGCGTGACATGGTGGTGTCGACGGCTTCGAGCCACTGGTGCAGGCCAAAATGCTGCAGCACCGGCTTCGGCATCTCGCCGTGCGCCACGGCCTGCATGATCTTGCCCACCACGTCCTGCACCTGCGGCGCGAAGCGGCTGCGCTCGTCCGTCAGGCCCCAGCCGATGTAGTAGCCGTAGTTGAAGCCGATCATCGACAGGTTCTTGACGAGCAGCAGGTTGGCAGGGACCTCCGGAATACGCCCGCTCGCATAGCCGATGGACAGCAGGCGCGCGCCCGGCGCCGCGCAGCGCAACGAGGCATCGAAGAGATCGCCGCCGACCGGATCGAACACGACATCCACGCCGCCAGGCGGGCACAGCGCCTTGACTTCGGCTGCCAGCGCCTGCGGATCGGACGGCAGCGCATGCGCGGCGCCATTGCGCACCGCGGCTTCGCGCTTGGCCCCGGTGCTGGCCGTGGCGATCACGCGCGCTCCCATCAGGCGGCCCACCTGCACGGCCGCCGTCCCCAGCGAGCCGCTCGCGCCATGCACGAGCATGGTCTCGCCGGGCTGCAGCGCGGCGCGCCACGCGAGCGCGGCCCAGACGGTGCCGTAGGTGACGGGCAATGCCGCGGCGCTGGCCAGATCCAGTCCATCGGGCACGGGATAGACGGTATCGGCAGTGGTCACCACTTCCTGCGCGAACCCGCCCCAGTCCAGCGCGGCGGCCACGCGCTGGCCGGGCCGCAGACGGGTCACGTCGGGCGCCACTTCGATGATCTCGCCCGCGGCCTCCGTGCCAGGCGTGAATGGCAGCGGCGGCTTGCGCTGGTACTTGCCCGACACGAACAGGCTCAGCGCAAAGCCCACGCCCGCATGCCGCACGCGGATGCGCACCTGGCCCGGCGCCAGCGGACGCCGCTCGATACGCTGCAGTTCCAGTTCGCTCCAGTGACACCAGCGCGAGCACACCAGTCCAAGGTAATCGCTCATACCGTGCTCAAGCCTCCCTCATTCCATCGTGATGCCGACTTCGCGGATGATGCGGCTCCATTTATCCTGGTCGCTCTTCATGACCGCGGCAAACGCTTCCGGCGAATTGCCGACTGGCACCAGGTTCAGGTCCTTCATGCGCTTCGACACCTCCGGCATCCGCACGATGCGCGCGACCTCGCGCGACAGCGCATCGACACGCGCCCTGGGCACGCCCGCCGGGAACATCAGGCCCATCCACGCATCGGGCTCGAAGCCCTTGTAGCCGGCCTCGCGGAACGTCGGCACATTGGGCAGCAGCGCCGAACGCTCGGCACCGGCCAGCGCGACCGGGATGATCTTGCCGCTCTGCAGCAGCGACATGGCCGTGCCGACCGGCACGAGCCCGATCTTCACATGGCCCGCGGCCAGGTCCGTGACCAGCGGTGCGCCACCTTTGTATGCCACGTGGGTCATGTCCAGCCCGGCCTCGCGCTTGAACAGCTCGCCAAGGATATGGCCCGTGGTGCCGGCTCCATAGGAGCCATATGGATACTTGCCTGGATTGGCCTTGAGCAGTGCCACCACATCCTTCAGCGTGCGCGCCGGGAAGTCCGACGACACCGCCAGCACGGTGTAGGAAACGGCCACCTCGCTGACCGGCGCAAAATCCGCGATCGGGTCATAGCCGATGCGCTGGTACAGCGACGGGTTCTGTACGTGCGCGGTAAACGTCAGCAGCACGGTATAGCCGTCCTTGTCCGCGCGGGCGACGTACTTGGTGCCCGTGGTGGTGCCGGCACCGGGCTTGTTCTCGACGATCACGGGCTGGTTCCAGGTCCTGGTGAGTTCCTGCCCGATCAGTCTTGCCACGGCGTCGTTGACATTGCCGGCCACGGACGGCACCACGATGGTCAGCGGCCGCGACGGATAGGGCTCGGTGTCTGCCGCCGTGGCGGCGGCCGCGGTCACGGCGCTCAGCATGATGCCCAGCAAGGCGGCACGCAGGCGCGCGCCCCAAGCGGCGGATTGGTTGTGCATTGGCTTGTCTCCTTTGTATGGCGCCTGATTTTTATGCGTCGGATGTCAGCGCCCAGGCCGCAGTCTATGGCAGTCGCCGGGCCAGCGTGATTCCATCCATTCCCGCCGCGATTCCCGGCGGGAATGGCCTGCCAATGGCTGCTATACAATGCCTCGACCCCACTTTTGCGCCCTCCCCCAGCCGACGCGATGCGATTCGAGGACCTGGAAGCCTTCCTGGTAGTGACCCAGCACGCCAACCTGCACCGCGCCGCCACCGCGCTGGGCGTGACGCAGTCGGGCTTGTCCAAGACACTGGCGAGACTGGAAGCGCAGGCCGGCATGCCGCTGTTCGAGCGCACTCCGCGGGGCCTCATCCTGACCAGCGTGGGCAAGACCCTTCATGCGCATGCGCGGCGGATCTCGCTGGCCGCCAGCGATATGCAGCAGGAACTGGCCGAACAGCGCGTGGCCAAATCCGGCACGGTGCGAATCGGCGCCATCCCGTACCTGGTACCTTCGTTGCTCTCGCCATTGCTGGCGCAGTTCTTCGTGAGCCGGCCGCTTGCCGTGTTTTCGATCGAAACCCACCTGAGCGCCCGCTTGGTGGCGGTGCTGCAGAACGGCGACGTCGACCTGATCCTGGCCGCGCGTCCCACCGTCGTTCCCGAGGATGTATGTGGATTGCCGCTAGGCCCGCTGACGATGCAGATTGTGGCGCGCAGCGAGCACCCGCGCCGCGCGCGGTTTCATACGCTGGCGGACCTGACCGAAGAGCGCTGGGCCGTGCCTGCGAGTTCGCTCTACCTGCGGCAATGGCTGGAGGAGCGCTTCACCGCCGTCGGTTTGCCGCCACCGCGTGTGGCCGTGGAAAGCACGGCATCGCCGGTTGCGTTCGGCGAACTGCTGCGCCATTCGGACCTGCTCGGCATCATGCCGCCACGCATCCTCAAGCAGGCAGAAGGGCAAGGGCTTGAGGCCATCGAAGGCCCCGGCATGGCGTGGCAGCACGAACTGGAGATCTTCTGGCGTGCAGAGGGCTATTTGTCGCCGATATGCCAGGATTTTCGGGATGCGGTGGTGGCGTGGTGCGAGCGGGCGGATATTTGAGTTCTTCAGTGACTTTGACTCAGCTCTGCTGGGGAGCCGTTCGCTTGATGGACTCCGACCCGCCCACTTCGAGCATGTTGTCCCGGACTTCAATCTTCATCGGGTCTGTCTTCTTCCACTGCGCTTTCGGGATCGCAAGTTTCCACACGGCATCCTTTCCGGCTTCCCGAAACAACGCGACCACACCGACATATTCGGTGTCATTCTTCATGGGTTCGCTGATGCTCACCGCAGCGCCTCGCCGGAGCACCACATCCTTGACCGCCAACTTCGCACACCCTCAAGCGCGAGATAGATGCCACGCTGCTGCGCCATGAGCCGAGGCTGAAGGCGATCGACCTGACGATCGGAGAGACCGAGCCCGGCATGCTTATGACCTGTCATCTGCATCAGGCCGGGCTGGTGAGATTTGGCACACACTTCACGCCAGATGGCCAGACGCGGCTCAAGCTGCCGAAGGCTTCGCAAGACATAGACTGAAACACACCACCGCCCTACCGCCCGCGCATAGCCTTCCGGACAGCTGCCGTCACCTGCTCGACCACGTCTGCACGCCAGTCGTCGGCATCGCCATAGAAGGCCTGCCGCATGGCCTGCCTGACCAGGGTGCGCTGGTTTTCGTCAGCTTCCGGATGCAGATAGAGCCAATGGTCGGCGCGCAGGGCATCCAGGACTTCCGCAACGGGCAGCGTGCCGAACTCCAGCGCGATCCCCGCATAGTCGATATCGGGCAACGTGCCCGGCACCGCTTGCCAGGCCAGGCCGGATAGCCGGGAGGATGTGGACGAACCGTCATAGATCGACGTCACCTCGTTGCCCCAGATGGCGCGGGTCCGCCCGAGTTGCGCGTCGTCGTCGGGCCCCATGCAGATCGGCTCGCCATAGCCCCACGGCCCCAGTCCGGTGTGGATGTCGATCCAGCGCAAGCTGCTGCGGCCGCTGCCGAAGCGCGCCAGCACGCGACGCAGCGTGTAATTGCTCCACGTTTCCTTGTTGCCGCCATAAAACAGGCCGCGCGGATCCTGGTACTGGCCGCCGCTGACCGCGGTCTGGTACCAGTCCATGCCTTTTTCCGCCACCGCCTTCATGAACTGCGCCTGCTCCGCGCCGGACGGCGGCCAGTGCGCCGGCACCAGCATCGGTGCGATCTCCGCGTAGGGAACGTTATCCGGCAGCGGCTGCGCAAAATCCATGAAATTGCGGTTCAGGTCAACGTTGTCTTCGTTGACCCGGCGCAGATGGGAAAAACCATAGGGATTGACGGCATGCACGAGCAACAGGCCCAGCCGCGCCTCGGCGCAGTCGGCCAGCAGCACCGCATCGGTCAGCAGGGCAACTTGCGCGCCAGAGCCGCAGAAGCCTTCCACGCCATGGACCCCGGAACTCACCATCAGCACGCGACGCGCATCGGCAGGGCCGACCCACGCGATATCCATGGCCAGGTCCTCGCCAGCACTGCCGCGCCGGGTCGGATGGGGGAATTCGGCTAGTGTTGCGCCGGCGGCACGCGCGGCGGCCAGGAACTTCTGCCGCGCCTCGGCATAACTGGTGGCAAAGCAACCCGAAACCTGGCCCATGGCGACTGCCCCACACGAACGGAGATGCTCGCATTAGACGCCAAATCGTCAGGCCTTGCCAACGTGCAGTGCGTCAGAACAGCTCGCCGCTCGCGCCCGGCCGGGCATCGTCGGGTCCCCAGATGCCTGGAGCACTGAAGGCCTGCGGATGCATTTCAATGCCCGCCGCGGCGATCTGCGCGGCCGACAGGACGAGCTGGCGCGCCAGCCAGTCATGCAGGCTGCGCAGGAAGCGGATGTTATCAAGCCGGTTGGAGGCCGCGATCAGCCGTTCCAGCTTGACATGGGCGGTGTAGACATCGAGCAGATTGGTGGCCTTGAGCCGCGGCGGCGTCGTGGGACTCTTCTCGATGGCAAGAATGCGGGCCACCTGTGCCCGGCTCATATCGCCGGTACGCTGGAATTGCTCGTAGACATCCTGCAGTGGCGCAAAACGCACCGTGGGCTGGACGCGCGGCACGGCCGCGACCTTTTCCATGCGCAGCACGAGGTAGCGGATGGCCGCCAGGCGCTGCTCGGCATCGCGCTGCGCAGCGGTGGGCCGGCGGCGCGGCGTCCTGGCAGCAGCGAGGGACGCATCCAGCGCCTCCGACTGGCGCACTACGTCGCGCTCGGTATAGTCAGGCACTTGCACGAGCAGCGCCGGATGGACCAAAGCGGCCTGGGCGCAGGCTTCACCGAACGGGTACTCGTGGCCCTGCGCGTCGCGCAGGATGTAGGCCCGGCCATCGGGAAAGCCATGGTGGCGCCCGGTCGTGCCGCGCGCGTGGCAGCGCGTGTCGAGGTCGACGAAGTCCTTGCGTACGGGAATCCAGCCCCCGTGTTGTGCCTGGGTCATGTGTGCGGTATAGCGGGTAAAAGCGGCTGGCCCCATCTACTGATTGACCACTCAGCCGAACCGGTTATTGTCGCCGATCGTGCCGCGACCGGCCAGGTTCCGCTATTTCAGCATGAACGACATCGCCGACAGGCAGTTCAGCATGCGCACCGCCGACTGCACCGAGTCCGCCGCGAAGGTCAGCGTGACACCGTCCACGCGCTCCAGCGTCGGCCACTGGCAAAACAGATCCGCGTGCGCGGGGGTCTGGGTCTGGAGCCGGCAATTCACCGGCGCATCGATTCGGAACGCGCGGGCCGTGGCCCGTTCGCGCACCGCCACCGCAGCCGCGTCGCGGATAGCATCGCGCGCCGCCTCCGGCGCAAGCGTGCTGCCGCTGCCGAAGCCGTCCGCCGACTTGGTCTGCACATAGCGCACCCACGGCATCAGGGGCCGGGTCTCGCCGATAAACACGTTATCGCCGCTCGCCATCAGCACCGGCACGCCGAACTCGCCAGCCAACGCAGCGTAAAGCCCGGCCTCGCCCAGCTCTTGCCCGTTCAGCAACACCCGCGCGAACGCGCCGCTGTTGATCGTATGCGCCAGCACGCCCCGGCTTTGCGCACGGCCGTGATAGCCGATCATGAACACGCCGTCGCAGCCCGTTTCCACGCCGGCCATCATGCCGAGGTAGCGCGGCTTGCCCAGCACGAGCTGCGCACGCGAATCGATCTGGTCGGGCAACAGGTTGCGAAAACCGCCGTGCGAGTCATTGACCAGGACCTCGGTGGCGCCGGCTTCAAAGGCGCCCTGCACCGCGGCGTTGGCTTCGCCAGTCATCCACGCGCGCGCGCGCTCGTACTCGCCGTTTCCGGCGCGGGTCTGCTCGGCGTGAAAGACACCGGCAATGCCTTCGATGTCGGTAGAGATCAGCAGCTTCATGTCGGATTGCGCAGTTCGGGCATGACGTCCAGCAAGGCCTGCCGCACGTGGCCATCGCGGCCCTGCACAGGCAAGGCGCGCCAGAGCGCGTGGAGGATGGCCTGCTCAACGCTGTCGGAGGCCGCGCGGAACAGCGGATCCAGGCGGCTTTCGTGCAGCAGCGCCACGGAAGGCATCGGATCTGCGGCATGGTGCGGCACGGTGTACGCGCTGGAAAACGCCAGCACGATATCGCCCGATCCATGCCCGTACACCGACCCCGTGCGCGCCAGGCCCGCGCCTGCGCGCAGGGCCAGCCGGCGCAGTTGGCGCGCATCGAGCGGCGCGTCGGTGGCCACGATCATGATGATCGAACCCTTCTCGGGCTCCGGCGTCCGTGCCGCGAGCCGTGCGGCCAGCGCACCACCGACATGCCGGCCTGCCACGACGAGAGATTCCGGCGTCCCGAAGTTCGCCAGCACCAGCGCGCCGACGCAGTAGCCGCCGGCGAGCCGCGAAGCCGTGCCGATGCCGCCCTTGACGCCAAACGCCGACATGCCGCGCCCGGCCCCGACCGAGCCGGCCTCAACGTCCGCGCTGGCAGCAGTACAGGCCGCCTCATAGTGGCCACCGTTGACCGCCAAGGCCTGGATATCGTTCAGGTAACCGTCATTGCACTCGAACACCAGCGGGTTGACCGTCGGCAGCGCCCGGCCGATCTCCGGATTGGCCGCGATCGCCTCGCGGATCTGCGCTTGCGCCACCGCGCCGACAGCGAACGTGTTGGTCAGTGCAACCGGCGTCTCCAGCACGCCCAGTTCCTCCACCTGCACGAGGCCTACGCTCTTGCCGAAGCCGTTGATCACGGCGCAGGCGGCGGGCACCTTTTGCAAGTAGGGATTGCCGTTATGCGGCCGCACCACCGTCACGCCGGTCTGCAGGTCGCCGGCATCGAGCGTGCAATGGCCGACCGTCACACCGGCCACGTCCGTGATGCTGTTGCGCGCGCCTGCGGGCAGCGTGCCGATGAACGGCGCCATTACCTGTTTCCTCTGCATGTCGTCAGCGCCGGTCGATCTTGGGATCGAGCGCGTCGCGCAGGCCATCGCCCAGCAGGTTGAAGGCCAGCACCGTCAGGAAGATTGCCAGGCTCGGGAAGATCGCGACGTGCGGCGCCGTCACCATGTCGGCGCGCGCCTCGTTGAGCATGGCGCCCCACTCCGGCGTCGGCGGCTGCGCACCGAGCCCGAGGAACGAGAGACTTGCCGCCGTGATGATCGATGTGCCGATGCGCATCGAGAAATACACCACAATCGACGACACCGTGCCCGGCAGGATATGCCGCATCAGGATGGTCCAGTCCGATGCGCCGATGCTGCGCGCGGCCTCCACATAGGTCAGCTGCTTGAGCATCAGCGTATTGCCGCGCACGAGGCGCGCAAAGGCCGGAATGCTGAAGATGGCCACGGCGAAGATCACGTTGACCATGCCATTGCCGAGAATCGCCACGATGCCGATCGCAAGCAGGATGCCCGGGAACGCGAACAGCACGTCGGAAATCCGCATGACGATGCGGTCCCACCAGCCTTCATAGTAGCCGGCCAGCAAACCCAGCGCCGTACCGATCAGCGCCCCGATGATGACGGACAGGAAGCCCGCCGCCAGCGAGATGCGCGTGCCGGCCAGGATGCGGCTGAAGATGTCGCGGCCGAGCGAGTCAACGCCCATCCAGTGGGCCGCGGACGGGCCTGCGTTGAGCGCGTCGTAGTCGAAGAAGTTCTCGGGGTCGTATGGCACCAGGTGCGGCGCCAGGATCGCCACCACGATCAGCAGCAGCACGAACGCGCCGGCGCCGAGCGCCAGGTGCTGCTTGCGGAATTTGCGCCAGAACTCGGTCCAGGGCGTACGCACGGCTTGCGGCGCCGCGGCTGCCGCGGTTGCCGGGCTGGCGGCGGGCGTGGAAATCTCTGTCATGCCGGCCTCCCTCTCTTACTTGTAGCGGATGGTTGGATTGATCACCGTGTAGAGCAAATCCACCACCAGGTTGATCAGGATAAATTCGAGCGAGAACAGCAACACCTCGGCCTGGATCACCGGGTAGTCGCGCATCTCCACGGCATCGACCAGCAGGCGCCCGAGGCCCGGCCAGTTGAAGACCTTCTCCACCACGATCGAGCCGCCCAGCAGGAAGCCGAACTGCAGGCCCATCATGGTCACGACCGGGATCATGGCGTTGCGCAGCGTGTGCTTGGCGACGACCACGGTCTCGCGCACGCCCTTGGCACGGGCGGTGCGCACGAAATCTTCCTGCAGCACCTCGACGAACGAGGCGCGGGTGAAGCGCGCCATCACCGCCGCCACCGCGGCACCGAGCGTCAGCGACGGCAGGATGTAGTGCTTCCAGCTTTCGGCGCCGATCGACGGCAGCCAGCCGAGCTGGACGGAGAACACTTCCATCAGCAGCATGCCCAGTGCAAAGGCCGGGAACGAGATGCCGGACACGGCAAGCGTCATGCCCAGGCGATCAGGCCAGCGGTTGCGCCACACCGCCGAGCAGATGCCGATCACCATGCCGAACACGACGGCCCAGACCATCGATGCAATGGTCAGCCACAGCGTCGGCATGAAGCGGTCGCCGATCTCTTCGCTGACCGGGCGCTTGGTGCGCAGCGAATGCCCGAACTCACCTCGGACCGCGTTCGAGAAGAAGTGCACGAACTGCTGGGGCATGGGCTTGTCCAGTCCCAGGTCCTTGCGCACCAGTTCGACCGTGGCCTGGTCCGCCTCCGGGCCTGCCGCCAGGCGCGCCGGATCACCGGGCAGAAGGTGGACGAACAGGAACACCAGCACCGCGACGATCAGCAGTGTGGGGATCACGCCCAGGCATCGTTTGAGGAAATAGTTCAGCATGACGCTTTAGATGGAAAGGCCGCGGGCCGCCCGCCCATGCCCCCGCGACGCGGGCCGGCGGCCACACTCGGCTTACTGCTTACTGCTTGATATCGATCTCGTCGAAATTGAACGAGCCGTCCGGCATGACATACGCGCCCGTCAGTCGCTTGCTGCGCGCGAACAGCACCTTCTCGGTCACCAGGAAAGCCCATGGCGCGTCCTTCCAGATGCGTTCCTGCGCGTCCTTGTACAGCTTGGCCTTCTCACCGCGATCGGTCGTGCGCAGCGCGCCGGCGATGTCGGCGTCGACCTGGTCGTTCTTGTAGTACGCGGTGTTCAGCAGCTTCGGCGGCATCGATTCCGAGGCCAGCAGCGGACGCAGTGCCCAGTCGGACTCACCGGTCGACGACGACCAGCCCACGTAGTACATGCGCACGCCGGCGTCTTCCGGCTTCTGCACACTTTCGACCTTCTCCACGCGCTGGCCGGCTTCCAGCGCCTGCACGCTGGCCTTGATGCCGACCTGCTGCAACTGCTGCTGCACGAACTGGATCACCTTCTGCGCGGTGGTGTGGTTGTAGGCCGACCACAGCGTGGTCTCGAAGCCGTTCGGATAGCCGGCCTCCTTGAGCAGCGCGCGCGCCTTGGCCGGGTCATACGGCCACGGACCGAGCTTCTCGGCGTAGTCCACGCCCGCCGGCACCACGCCATCGGCGGGCACGGCGTAGCCGGCAAAAGCCACCTTGGCCAGCGCGTCCTTGTTGATCGCGTAGTTGATCGCCTGGCGCACCTTCGGATCATTGAATGGCTTGACCGTCGTGTTCAGGCTCAGGTAGCGCTGGATGATCGACGGCGCGGCGACCAGGTCCACCTTGGGGCTGTTCTTCAGCACCGCGGCCTGCTCGAACGGAATGCTGAAGGCGAAGTCCGCCTCGCCGGTCTGCATGATGGCCGCGCGCGTGTTGTTGTCGACCACGGGCCTCCAGTTAATGGTGTCGATCTTCGGATAACCGGTCTTCCAGTAGCCGGCGAACTTCTTGCCCTTCAGGTGATCGGGCTGCTTCCATTCGACGAACTCGAACGGGCCGGTGCCGACCGGATGGAAGGCAATCTCCTTGCCGTACTTTTGCAGCGCCGCGGGCGAGATCATCACGGACGACGGGTGTGCCAGCACATTGATGAACGGCGAGAACGGCTCCTTCAGCGTGACCTTGACCGTGCTGCTGTCCACCACATCAGTCCTGGCAACGCGGTTGAACAGCGTATAGCGCTTGAGCTTGTTGGCCGGGTTGGTCACGCGGTCGAGGTTGGCCTTCACAGCGGCGGCGTCGAAGGTGGTGCCGTCGTGGAACTTGATGCCCTTCTTGAGCTTGATGGTATAGGCCAGGCCGTCCTTGCTGACGTCATAGCTTTCGGCCAGCACGTTGACCAGCTTCATGTCCTTGTCCAGGCCGAACAGGCCCTGGTAGAAGCTCTTGGACACGGCTTGCGACAGCGTGTCGTTGGAATCGTACGGATCCAGCGTGGTGAACGTGGAAGCGACGGCCATCACCGCATCCTTGGCGGCAAAGGCGGACACCGGCGCCAGCGCGCCCATCGCGCCGGCCATCAGCAGCCCGGCTACCAGCCTGGGCGAAACCATCCGTGCAGACATCTCGATTCTCCTTGGATTGACTTGCGTTTCAGTAGGCACCGCCAACGGCGTGCCGGGCAACAAAGTGGCCGGTTCCTGCGCTGCCGGCGACCGGCACCAGTGGGTGCACCACCGGTTCGTCGCCGACCGCACGGATCGGGCTCGGGATTTCATCGGACAGCGGTTCGCGCCGCAGATGCCGGCGCGACGGATCGGCGATCGGCACGGCCGCCATCAGCTTTTTCGTGTACGGGTGCTCCGGGTTCTCGAAGATCGCGCGGCGCGGGCCGATCTCGACGATCTGCCCGAGGTACATCACCGCCACGCGATGGCTCACGCGCTCCACCACCGCCATGTCGTGCGAGATGAACAGGAAGGCAATGCCCAGCTCGCGCTGCAGGTCCAGCATCAGGTTGACGATCTGGGCCTGGATCGACACGTCCAGCGCGGACACCGACTCGTCGGCCACCACCACCTTCGGGTTGAGCGCCAGTGCGCGTGCGATGCAAACGCGCTGGCGCTGCCCGCCCGAGAACTCGTGCGGATAGCGCGCCGCATGCGAAGCATCGAGCCCGACCTTCTCCAGCAGCCAGGCGACGCGTTGCTCGGCTTCCTTGCCGCTTGCGACCTTGTGCACCAGCAGCGGCTCCATGATCGAATAGCCGACTGGCACGCGCGGATCGAGCGAGGCAAACGGATCCTGGAAGATGAACTGGATATTGCGCCGCAGGTGCTGCAAGGCGGCGCCTTCCATGCGGCTGATATCCTGGCCGCCGAACTCGACCGTGCCGCTCTGGCTTTCCACCAGCCGCAGCAGCGAACGACCGGTGGTCGACTTGCCGCAGCCAGACTCGCCGACCAGCGCCAGTGTCTCGCCCGGATAGAGATCGAAGCTAACCTTCTCGACCGCATGGACGCGCCGCGCAACACGGCCGAACAGGCCGCCCGGCACGTCGAACCGTGTCACCAGCTCGCGCACGCGCAGGATCGGCGTGGCTTGCGGAGACACGGTGTCCTGCGGCGCCGCTGGCACAGGTATGGCATCGCCAACCTGCAGCAACTGGAACTTGGCCGGCAGGTCGGTGCCCTGCATGGCGCCAAGTCGCGGCACGGCGGAGAGCAGCGCGCGCGTGTAGGGATGTGCCGGGGCGCGGAACACCTCATCCGAACTACCCTCTTCCACTTTTTCGCCGCGGTACATCACCAGCACGCGGTCGGCCACTTCGGCCACCACGCCCATGTCGTGCGTGATGAACACCACGCCCATGTGCATCTCCGCCTGCAGGCCGCGGATCAATTGCAGGATCTCGGCCTGGATGGTCACGTCCAGCGCGGTGGTCGGCTCATCGGCAATCAGCAATGCGGGCTTGCACGACAGTGCCATGGCGATCATCACGCGCTGTCGCATGCCACCGGACAACTGGTGCGGGAAGCGGTCCAGCACGCGCTTCGCTTCCGGAATGCGCACGAGTTCCAGCATGCGCAGCGCCTCGGCGCGCGCGGCGGAGCGGCTCTTGCCCTGGTGCAGGCGGATCGATTCCGCGATCTGCTCGCCCACCGGGAACACCGGGTTCAGCGAAGTCATCGGCTCCTGGAAGATCATCGCCACGTCCGCGCCGCGCACGCTGCGCAGCGTGGCATTCCCAGCGCGCGCCAGGTCAATGATCTCGCCACTGCGCCGGCGCAACGCCATGCTGCCCGACACGATCTTGCCGCCGCCATGTTCGACCAGCCGCATCAGCGCCAGCGAGGTCACCGACTTGCCGGAGCCGGATTCCCCGACCACGGCCAGCGTCTCGCCACGGTCGACGTGGAAGGACAGGTTGCGCACGGCTTCGACGGTACGCTCCGAGGTGGCAAAGCGGACGGTCAGGCCGTCCACCGACACCACGCGCTGCGGCGGCAGCTCAATGTTTGCTTGGGAAGAGAGTTCAGCCACTGGCACCCCTTGGATTGCTGCGGGAATTGCTGAAAGGGAACGGCGCGCGTCGGGCGTCAGCCGTAGATCGACACGCTCACCGGGCCACTCGCGCGGGCAAAACCGCGGTACATGCCTTCGGTGTTGAACGGCAGCGTGACGTTGCCGGCGCGGTCCACCGCGATCAGGCCGCCGCGGCCGCCAATGGCGGGCAGCTTCTCCATGACCACGCGGCGCGCGGATTCTTCCAGCGACAGGCCGGCATAGCGCATTTGCGCCGCGACATCGTGCGCGGCCACGGTGCGGATGAACATTTCACCGGTGCCCGTGGCCGAAACGGCTGCCACGTCATCGGCATAGCAGCCCGCGCCGATCAGCGGCGTATCGCCGACGCGGCCCACCTGCTTGTTGGTGACACCGCCCGTTGACGTTGCCGCGGCCAGGTTGCCGAAGCTGTCGCAGGCCACGGCGCCCACCGTGCCGAACTTGCTGTCCGGATCGATCGGATCAGCCTTGCCGGAGAGCGCACGCGCGGCCAGCGTGGCGGCATCGTGATCTAGCAGCGCCATGCCCTCCACCGCGCGGGCACGCTCCCATTGCTCGTAGCGGGCTTGCGTGTAGTAGTAGTCGCGCGATACCAGTTCCAGCCCATGTGCCCGGGCGAAGGCTTCGGCGCCCTCTCCCGCGAACAGCACATGCTCGCTGTGGTCCATCACCGCGCGCGCGGCCAGCACCGGGTTGCGCAGACGTGTCACGCACGCGACCCCGCCGGCGTCGAGCGTCGCGCCATCCATGATGGCGGCATCGAGTTCGTAGGTGCCGGCATGCGTCAGCACCGCGCCCTTGCCGGCGTTGAACAGCGGGCACTCTTCCAGCAGCCGCACGGCTTCGGTCACCGCATCGACGGCGGTGCCGCCGCTGGCCAGCACGCGCTGGCCGGCCAGCAGCACGTGTTCGAGTGCCTCGGTGTATTCGCGTTCGCGGGCGGGGTCCATGGCGTTGCGCGTGATGGTGCCGGCGCCGCCGTGGATGGCAATGACTGCTTGGTTCATGGGAGGCTACGCTTTGAGATGCTTGGAAGAGTTGCGGCGCACGGCACCGGGCTCGCCTTCGCCGCCGGCTTGCGACAAGGGCTGCGCTGCCGGCGTGCTGGCCGCGCTACCGGTATTGCCGGCATGGGCGCCGTACAGCCAGGGCAGGAGGAATTCGGTCATTTCGGCAGCGGCCTTGACCGGGCGCTCGGCCCGGTGCGCCACGGCGCCGCACAGCGCTTCGATCAGGGCCAGCACGGTGGCGTCGGAATTGGCGGACAGCCGGTTGGCGGCCTGCGCGTAGAGCGCGATATCGGCGATCGGCGCCAGCGGCGACGTCGGGCCGTCGGTCAGCGCGAGCAGTTGCGCCCCGCGTGCCTTGGCGCGCTGGGCCAGTACTACCGTGTCGGACACATAGCGCGGAAAGGCAATGGCAATCACGAGATCGGCCGGGCTCAGCTTGAACAGCTGGCGCGCCGCGTGCGATGCGCCGCCCGCACCCGCAACGGAAGTCACCACGCGGCAATGCATTTCCAGCCCGTGCTGCAGCAGGCCTGACAGATAACCGCTGGCACCGAAGCCGGCGATATAGACACGATCCGCGGCAAGAATCGCGGAAACCGCGCGTTCGCAGGCATCCGCGTCCAATGCCCGGCGCGTGGCCTCGAGGTTGGCCGCGGCATCGTCCAGCGATGCGGCGAAGGCTTCCGCAGCCGTGGACGGCCGCTCCAGTTCCGAGCGCAGGCGCTCCACAGGTGCCAGCGTCGCCTCGAATCCGCGCACCAGTTCCGCGCGGAACTGCGGATAGCCGTCAAACCCCAGCGCACGCGCAAAGCGGTTGGCCGTGGCGACCGACACCTGTACCGCGGCCGCAAACTCGTCGATGCGCATGGTCGCCGCGCGGAACGGATTGGCGAGCACGTACTCGGCCATGCGTTGATGTGCGGGCGTCAGCGCAGGCAGGCTGCGTGCAATACGTTCGGAGATCGAGGTGCCATCCGGCATGGTGTCGGGCATAGGCCGATGTGGAAAATCAGGCATCAGTCACAAGTCTGCAATGAAAATTAATTTACACGCAGACGCAAAACAAGAAAATAGAGATTTCATTGTTCGAGGGTAATCCCTAGGCTTCGCCGCTATCCGCACGGGGGGTGCCTGCTGGAAACGCTACAATGCCGGCCAGCGCCTATGCCGGGCTGCCTCGCGCTTTCGCGCCGCTTTCCGCCGTTTGCCCCGTTACCGACGTTCCTGCCTTCCTCGTGATCCGAATCGACCAGCTTGTCCTCCAGCGCGGCACCAAGGTGCTGTTCGACCACACCAGCGTGACGCTCAATCCGGGCGAGCGTGTGGGCCTTGTCGGCGCCAATGGCAGCGGCAAGTCCACCCTGTTCGCGATGCTGCGCGGCGAGCTGCATCCGGATGGCGGCGACCTGTCCGTCCCGGCGCAGTGGCGCATTGCCCACGTGGCGCAGGAAACGCCGGCTGTGGCCCGCAGCGCGGTGGACTATGTGATCGACGGCGACACACGCCTGCGCGAGATCGAAGCGGCCATCGCCGAAGCGCAAGCGGTCGGCGACGGCAGCGCGGAGGCCGAGGCCCATGCCGGCTTTGCCGATGCCGACGGCTACACCGCGCCGGCCCGTGCCGAAGCGCTGCTGCTGGGCCTGGGTTTCACGCTGGCGCAGGTGTCGCAGCCGGTGTCATCGTTCTCGGGCGGCTGGCGCATGCGCCTGAACCTGGCGCAGGCGCTGATGTGCCCGTCCGACCTGCTGCTGCTCGACGAACCAACCAACCACCTGGATCTGGACGCCATCGTCTGGCTCGAAGACTGGCTGGCGCGCTACCCGGGCACCCTGGTCATGATTTCGCACGACCGCGAATTCCTGGACGCGATCTGCAATGTCACGGTCCATATCGAGAACCAGCAGCTGCGCCGCTACGGCGGCAACTACACGCTGTTCGAGACCCTGCGCCTGCAGCAGATGGCGCAGCAGCAATCGGCCTATGTGCGCCAGCAGAAGGAAATCGCGCACCTCGAATCGTTCATCACGCGCTTCAAGGCCAAGGCCACCAAGGCGCGCCAGGCGCAAAGCCGCGTGAAGGCGCTTGAAAAGATGGAGCGGCTGGCGCCGGTCCACGTCGCGGCCGGCTTCGCGTTCGAGTTCCGCGAACCCGATGCGGCCCCGAATCCTATGATGGTGCTGGATGGCGTCGACTGCGGCTATGCCGAGGCCGATCCGCCGGTGACCATCCTGCACAAATTGGCGCTGTCGATCCAGAACGGCCAGCGCATCGGCCTGCTCGGCGCCAACGGCCAGGGCAAGTCGACACTGGTCAAGACCCTGGCGGGCACCCAGGATCCGCTGACTGGCAATCTGCGCCTTGGCAAAGGGCTTCAGATCGGCTACTTCGCCCAGCATCAACTCGAAACGCTGCGCGATCACGACTCGCCGCTGCAGCACCTGGCCCGGCTGGCGCCGGACACGCGCGAGCAAGAGCTGCGCGACTTCCTCGGCAGCTTCAACTTCCGTGGCGACATGGCGACCGCGCCGATCGAGCCGTTCTCGGGCGGCGAGAAGGCCCGGCTGGCGCTCTCGCTGATCGTCTGGCAGAAGCCCAACCTGCTGCTGCTCGACGAGCCGACCAACCACCTGGACCTCGACACGCGTGAAGCGCTGACCATGGCGCTGGCGCAGTTCGAAGGCACGCTGATCCTGGTCTCGCACGACCGGCACCTGCTGCGCGCCACCGCCGACCAGTTCATGCTGGTCGCCGACGGCACCATCAAGCCGTTCGACGGCGATTTGGACGACTACCGCGACTGGCTGCTCCAGCAAGCCGCAGCCAAACGCAATGCCGCCGTGGCCGCTCACCAGGCGGAATCGGGCGGTGCGTCAGCGGGGGTCAACCGCAAGGACCAGCGCCGTGCCGAAGCCGACGAACGACAACGCCTCGCGCAACTGCGCAAGCCTCTCACCAAGGAACTGGAAAAGGTGGAGAAGCGCATGGCGGTGCTGCAGACCGCCAAGGCAGAGATCGACCAGTTCATGGCCGACGAGACCAGCTATGCCGAGGCCAACAAGTCCAGGCTGATGGAAATGCTCAAGCGCCAGGGCGAAGTCAATGGCGAGCTGGAAACACTGGAAGAGAAATGGCTGGAACTGCAGGAGCAGATCGAGCAGATTGTGTGAAGGGTTTTAGTCCCCTCCCTTGCCACGACCTTATCGAAGGTCGTGGGTAGAAAGAAAAACCGGCGCCTGATGCGCCGGTTTTTTTGTTTTCCCTCAGCGGAAATTTTTCTCGCGCCGGATCAACCCGACCGCCAGCGTCAGCGTCAGGATGAACAGCCAGATCAGTGACCAGGCCGGCACCGACAGGCCCAGCACCGGCGGCAGCGGCGCAGTGCACAGGCCATCGGAATAAAACACCTGCGGCAGCACCTTGGCGGTCGGCAAGGCATTGACCCAGTTTTCGAGCGGGTCGATGCCGCAGCTCGCCTTGGGGTTCAGCAGCAGCGACACGTGGTACACGGCCACGGCAATGCCGCCGACGCCGGACAGCATGCCCAGCCCCTGCCACAGCGAACGCGTGTTCTGCGCAATGGCCGCGAGCAGCGAGAACAGGCCGATGCCGATAAAGGCGAACCGCTGCATGATGCACAGCGGGCAAGGCTGGTACCCCTTCTCGAACTGCAGGTAGAGCGCAAAGCCAACCATCCCGAACGAGATGATGGCAATCAGCAGGAAATAGGCGCGGGAATTGGCTTGCATAAACGGTGGATGGATCGGGATCTCTGTGGCCAGGTTGCCGGCGCGGGGCCGCTCCGGCTGTTGGTCGGCATTATTACCGATTTTGCGAAATGTCCTCTTTGGCGGACGCGCGAATCGCCGGCTCGTGCCATGTGGCGGATTGCCGCAGGGATGCCCATGGCCTCAGCTGGAACGCTGCACCCCGGCTTCCCACTTGTCACGCGACAGGCGGAAAAGGCGATGGAGCCGTAGCGGATGCCCCTCAGGCAGCGCAGGGTGTTCGAACGGGATCGCTTCCTCATGCATGCCCAGACGTTCCATGACCGCGCGCGAGCGCTGGTTGGCCAACGCCGTGAATGAAACGATCTCTTCCTGGCCAATCTGTTCAAACCCCACCGCCAGCGCCGCACGCGCGCCCTCGGTGGCGAAGCCCTGCCCCCATGCGTCGCGCGCCAGGCGCCAGCCAATCTCCACGCAGGGCGAAAATGGCAAGGTCGCCGCGGGGACGTTGAGCCCGACAAAGCCGATGAAGGCGCCGTCCGCCTTGCGCTCGCAAGCCCAGAAGCCCCAGCCCAACGAGTCGATCTTCTCGCGGCAGCGCGCCGCCAGCCCGTCGCTCTCCGCGCGGGTCAGCAGCGCGGGAAAGTAGCGCATCACCTCGGCATCGGCGTTCAACGCAGCAAACGGCGCATAGTCGGCGTCGCGCCATTGGCGCAGGCACAGGCGCGCGGTTTCGATTTCGATCAGATCGGCCATCGGTCAGTCGAGATGGCGCACGCGATCGATCGCCTGCTCGATGCGTTCAACGGCGATCACGTCAAGCCCGTCGATCTTCTGCTTGGGCGCGTTGGCCTTGGGAATCACCGCCAGCGTGAAGCCGAGCTTCGCGGCTTCCTTCAGCCGCTCCTGCCCGCGCGGGCTGGGACGGATTTCGCCGGCCAGGCCCACTTCGCCGAATACCACCAGGCCACGCGGAAGCGGCTTGTTGCGCATCGACGAATGGATCGACAGCAGCACGGCCAGGTCCGCCGCGGGCTCGGTGATCTTCACGCCGCCCACCGCATTCAGGAACACGTCCTGGTCAAAGCACGCAATGCCCGCGTGCCGGTGCAGCACGGCCAGCAGCATCGCCAGCCGGTTCTGCTCCAGGCCCACGGCCAGGCGGCGCGGGTTGGGCACGTTGGCGGTATCGACCAGCGCCTGCACCTCCACCAGCAGCGGGCGCGTGCCCTCCTGCGTCACCAGCACGCAGGAGCCCGGCACGGTCTCTTCATGCTGCGACAGGAACAGCGCCGACGGGTTGCTGATGCCGCGCAGGCCGCGCTCCGTCATGGCGAACACGCCAAGTTCGTTGACGGCGCCGAAACGATTCTTGAATGCGCGGATCAACCGGTGCGAGGAATGCGTATCGCCCTCGAAATACAACACCGTATCGACGATGTGCTCGAGCACGCGCGGACCGGCGAGGTTGCCCTCCTTGGTCACGTGGCCGACCAGGATGATGGTGGTGCCGCTGCTCTTGGCAATGCGCGTCAGTTGCGCCGCGCATTCGCGCACCTGCGCGACCGAGCCCGGCGCCGAGGTCAGGGCTTCGGAATAAAGCGTCTGGATCGAGTCGATCACGGCCACATCGGGCTTTTCCGCCTCCAGCGTGGCCTGGATCTTCTCGAGCTGGATTTCGGCGAGCAAGCCCAGCGTCGGACTCTCCACCCCCAGGCGCTGCGCGCGCAGCGCGATCTGTGCGCCGGACTCTTCGCCGCTCACATAGAGCACGCGCCGCTGTGCAGCCAGGTTCGCAAGCGCCTGCAGCAGCAGCGTCGACTTGCCGATGCCCGGATCGCCGCCGATCAGCACCACCCCGCCCGCGACGAGCCCGCCACCGAGCACGCGGTCGAATTCGTCGATCCCGCTCGAAAAGCGCGGCACGTCCGCGGCATCGATCTCGGAAAGCTTGAGCACCGTGGCCGATGCCGCCAGTGGCTGGAAGCGCTTGCCCGCCGTGCTGCCCTCCGACACGGTCTCGACCAGCGTGTTCCATTGGTTGCAGTGCGGGCACTGGCCGGCCCAGCGCGGCACGGTGCCGCCGCATTCGGTACAGGTGTAGACGGTCTTGGTCTTGGCCAACGGAAGATCCTTGAGGGTGAGTGCCGGAAACGCCACGGCCGGCCATCCGTGGGCGGCCGGCCGTCAGGACAGGTCGATCCTTGCCGGGATCAGGCCAGGAGGGGCGACGCGCTGTCCGACGCGGTGATGGTCGCCACGGTGGCCGGCACGCGCGGCGCCAGCGCGCACATCAGCTCGTAGCCGACCGTGCCGCTGGCCCCGGCGACATCGTCGATCGGCAGGCCCTGGCCCCACAGCGTGACCGGGCTGCCGATCCTGGCTTTCGGGCACGGCCCCAGGTCCACACAGATCATATCCATGGAAACGCGGCCGATCAGTTCGGTGCGCACGCCATCGACCAGCACCGGCGCGCGGTTCTCGCCCCAGCCAACGGCGTGGCGCGGGTACCCGTCCGCGTAGCCGCAGGCCACCACGCCGATGCGCATCGGCCGGTCGGCGGTGAACATGGAGCCGTAGCCGACCGTATCGCCGGGTTGCAGGTCCTGCACGGCAATCAATTCGCTGTGCAGCGACATGGCCGGCTGCAGGCCAACCCCGGCAATGTCGGCCTCGCGGCCGGTGGGCGAGGCCCCATACAGGATGATTCCGGGCCGAACCCACGCACGGTGGACCTCCGGATGCCACAGCACCGCGGCCGAGTTCGACAGGCTGGCCTCGCCCGGCAGGTTCGCGGTGGCGGCATCGAAGGCCGCGACTTGGTGGGCGATGCCGCGCGCGCTGTCGGCATCCGAGAAATGTGTCATATGGACGATGCTGCCCACGCACGGCATCGCACGGGCGCGTTCCCACGCGGCGCGGTACTGCGCGGGCTGGAAGCCCAGGCGGTTCATGCCGGTGTTGAGCTTGAGCTGGATCGCAAGCGGGCCCTTCGGCCGCGCGCTCTCCAGCATCCGGAGCTGATCCTCGCAATGGATCGCGGTGGTAAGCCGGTATTGTTCCAGCAGCGGCACATCCTGGGGCTGGAAAAAGCCCTCCAGCAGCAGGATCGGGCCCTGCCACCCGAGGTCGCGCAGTTGCACGGCCTCATTCAGGTCCAGCAGCCCGAAACCATCGGCCGCGCGCAGGCCGGCAAAGACGCGGCGCAGTCCATGGCCGTAGGCGTTGGCCTTGACCACGGCCCAGACGCGCGAGTTCGGCGCGTGACGGCGCGCGATTTCCAGGTTGTTGGCAATGGCGGGTTGGTGGATGACGGCGTGAATCGGTCTTGGCATGAAGTGACATCTCGCAAGGCATGCATCGCTGCCGCTGGAAGCATCCTTCCAGACGCGCAGTGTGAGTCGGGCGTCATGTCCGGCATGGTCATGCACCAGATCAGGGAAGACCCGGTATTCGGCTAGCGATGCGTATCCGTTATTTGAACACACTCGCGAGCGCCCACCCGCAATTCCCGGGGAATCGCGGAGCGTCTGCGCTGTCAAACTGGCGCCTTTGCGGATTCAGGATTGTCGTGTTTTCGTGATATAAAGCCGGACGCTCAGGCCATGTTCTAAACGCGAAGCAATATGTCAATGACGGTCAGGCAAGCGGCGCAGCGCTCACGCGCGGCGTATGAGACACAATTCGACGCGGCCGCAGCCCAGGGTCCCCTGCAACCAACCATGGCAACGCCGGTGGGCGTAGCCCTTCCCAGAGCGCACGACGGACGCGCTGGAGACAAAGTCGAAAGCATGAAGAAGGGTTTTTACACCATCATGGCCGCGCAGTTTTTTTCGTCGCTGGCCGATAACGCGCTGCTGATCGCCGCCATTGCCCTTCTCACCGAGTTGCATTCCCCGCAGTGGATGACTCCGCTGCTCAAGCTGTTCTTCGTTCTCTCCTACGTCATCCTGGCCGCGTTCGTCGGCGCCTTCGCCGACTCCATGCCCAAGGGCCGGGTGATGCTCATCACCAACGCCATCAAGATAGCGGGCTGCGCCATCATGATGTTCGGCCTGCACCCCCTGCTCGCCTACGGCATCGTGGGCTTCGGCGCGGCCGCGTACTCGCCGGCCAAGTACGGCATCCTGACCGAGCTGCTGCCCCCCGAAAAGCTGGTGATGGCCAACGGCTGGATCGAAGGACTGACCGTGGGCTCGATCATCCTGGGCACCGTGGTGGGCGGCGCGCTGATTTCGGTGCACATTTCGCAGCTCCTGCTGCGCTTTGATATCCCTTACATCGACACGGGCATCAACACGCCGGCCGAAGCGGCGATGGTCGTGATCATGCTGTTTTACGTGATCGCCGCCATCTTCAACCTGTTCATTCCCGATACCGGCGCACGCTACCCGCAACAGGAAAAGAACCCGATCAAGCTGATCGCGGAGTTCGGCGACTGCTTCGTCGCGCTGTGGCGCGACAAGCTCGGCCAGATCTCGCTGGCCGTGACCACGCTGTTCTGGGGCGTGGGCGCCACCCTGCAGTTCATCGTGCTGAAGTGGGCGGAAAAATCGCTGGGCCTGAACCTGTCGCAGGGCGCCCTGCTGCAGGCCGTGGTCGCCGTGGGCGTGGCTGTCGGCGCCATCATGGCGGCAGCGCGCATTCCGTTGCGCAAGTCGCTGTCGGTGCTGCCCTTTGGCGTGGCCATGGGCGCCACCGTGATGCTGATGGCGTTCTACACCAAGGACGCCATGCCGCAGATCACGGTGGACGTGCTGGGGCTGCATATGCCGCTGTACATGGCCATCGCCTACGTGTTCCTGATGGTGGTCGGCGCCATGTCGGGCTACTTCGTGGTGCCGATGAACGCGCTGCTGCAGCACCGCGGCCACGTGCTGCTCTCGGCCGGTCACTCCATCGCCGTGCAGAACTTCAATGAGAACGTCTCCGTGCTACTGATGCTCTGCCTGTACGCGCTGCTGATCAAGGTGAACGCGCCAATCGGGCTGGTGATCGTCGCGCTGGGCCTGTTCATCTGCATCACCATGGCGCTGGTCATGCGGGTGCACAAGTACAACGTACGCACCTTCAACTCGCTCGCCATGATCGGCGAGGACAAGCACCACTGATTGCCTCGCCGGCGCCAAAGGCGGCGCCGGCCGGGATCTACCCGGCAGTCGCGGCAATGGCCGCACGGGCGCGGGCCCGCTGCGGCCATCCATCCGGCACCACGAACCCGCGCGAGCGCTCGCGCCAGCAGCCCGGCGCCTGCGCGCCGGCCGGTTCCATCTCGCACAGCATGATCGGTGACTCGCGGCGCCAGCCGTGGTCGGGATGCGGATCGGCAAAGCGCTCGGCCAGCGCCTCGCGCAGGGCGTCCGCCGCTTCGGTCTCGCCCTCTTCCAGCAGCGCGCCGGACAACCAGCCCGAGCGCGACAACCGGCACCAGCGCGTGCCAGCCGCCTGGCCGGCGCGCGCATACCAGTCGTCGAGCGTGGACCACCAGCCGTGCAGGTGGTTGCCCGCAATGCCCAGGCGGTCCAGCCCCTCGGGCACCAGGCCGTCGCGATAGAACAGCCACCCCAGCAGATAGACCTCGCTGCGGTCGACCGCCCTGCCCAGCAACCCGCGCGCCTCCGCGGTCCTGGCCAGTGGCAGTTGCCGGTGGACGATATGGTCGAGCTTGTCGCCGAGCCTGTCGACGAGGTTCGGCCCGACAAACCCGCGCAGCCCCAACGCTTGCGTGTCATCGGCATCGGCCATCAGGTAGAACTTGGCGGCCATTTCCCAATGCACCACCTCGCCGCTGCCCTGGTCCCGCCAGACGAAGTCGAGTTCGCCAAGGGTCTGGATGCCGTGCCCATGCGCGCGCCTGACCGGTACGTTTGCCGCCAGCAATTCCAGCCCCTGCGCATGGCGCAGCGCGAACTGCAGCAGGCGTTCGGCATGACGCCCAAGGCGCAGGCTGCGGGCGCGGCCGGGCTCTTCGGGCAAGGCATCGGTAATGCCGTTGGCAAGTTCGGCAATGGTGGCGGGAAGGCCAGCGGGGTCTGCCTGGCCCAGCCAGTGCTCCCAGGCAGCCTGGGTGCCAGCGGGCCAGCGCGCCAGTCGCGCGCCGCTGTCACCGGCGGCGGGCAGGCCTTGTAGCAAGGTCGGCGACAAGCTGCACCAGGCCAGGTCGCGCGTGCGTTGCGACAGCGCCTGTTGCCACAACGGCGCCGGCGGCGCATGCACGCCGTTGCCGCCGTGGCTCAGCGAAAGGTCAGGCCTGAGCTCCCGCACGGTCGTGTATCTCGCGGGCCAGGCACAGGTCCTCCCACGCGCGCGCCTTGTCGGTCAGCGTGCGCAGCAGGTAGGCGGGATGGTAGGTCACCACCACGGGAATCCCCTCGTAGCTGTGGACCGTGCCGCGCAGCTTGCCGATCGGCGTGGTGGTGCGCAGCAGCGACTGCGCCGCAAAGCGGCCCAGTACGACAATGACCTTGGGCCGCACCAGCGCAATCTGCCGCTTCAGGAACGGCTCGCACTGCACGACCTCGGCCGCTTCCGGGTTGCGGTTGCCCGGCGGACGGCACTTGAGCACGTTGGCGATGAAGACATTGCGACCGCGCGCGAGGCCCAGCGACCCCAGCATATTGTCCAGCAGCTTGCCGGCCTGGCCGACGAACGGCTCGCCCTGAAGGTCTTCGTTCTCGCCGGGCGCCTCGCCGATCAGCATCCACTCCGCCTGGCGATCGCCAACGCCGAACACGGTACGGGTGCGCGTCTCGCACAGGCCGCAAGCCGTGCACGCCGCCACGGCGGCATCGAGCACGGGCCACGCCATGGCTGCGATCTCAAGCTCGCGGTCGGGAACGGCAGCGGTGCGCGCGGGCTCGGCTACGAAAGCGAGAGCGGCCTCTTCAAAGTCCGGCACCGACTCCATGACCACGGCCGAACTGACTTCCCCGGGCTCAGGCGCCTGCAGGGGTTCGGCTTGCGCCTCGGGTCCGGCCTGCAGGGTGGCTGAGCGGTCAGGTTGCGCAGCGGCCTCCTGCGGCGCGCCCACCGGCTTGCGCGGCACCCACTCCGTGGGAATGCCAAGGACCTCCAGGAACTGTGCGCGGCGGCTCATGCTGCGTCCTCGTTGCCGGGCCAGGTCCGGCGCAGCACCAGCGCGTCTTCACGCACGTTGCCGGACGCGGGATAGTAACCTTTGCGCCGGCCGATCTCGACGAAGCCTGCCTCGAGGTAAAGCGCCAGCGCTCCGGTATTGGAAGGCCGCACTTCCAGCAGCATCGTATGCAGGTGGTGCGTCTGCGATGTCGCCAGCGTCACCGCCAGCATCAGGCGACCGAGCCCCTGCCGCTGCCGGTGCGGATCCACGGTGATGTTGAGCAGATGCATCTCGTCGACCACGGGCATCAGCACGGCATACGCCACGAGCGTGCCGGACGGATCGCGCAGGGTCAGGCCCATATGGCCCGCCTTGATGGAGTTCTCGAAATTGCCGCGCGTCCAGGGATGGCTGTAGGCGCGGGATTCGATCTCCGCCACCGCCCGCAGGTCCAGCGCGGACATGCGGGCAAGCGCCCAGCCGTCGGCCAGCACAGGCATGACCGGAATATCGGGCCACGCCGACGACACGGCTGTATCCGGGCTGTAGGTCACGCTCACGACTGGCTCCCGCCGGCCGCCTGCGCGGCGGCCTTGGCAGCAGCAGCCGCTTCGCGCTCCTCGATGGTCTGGGCGACCTTGTCGCGCAGGTAGATCGGCATGGCCAGCGCGGCATCGATCGCCTCGCCGCGCGCCAGGGCCCGCAGCGCGATGGCCACCAGCGGCTGCGCGTGGGGCATGGCCTCGGGCAGCACACGCGTGGCACGCGCCAGCCCGGCCAACCGTTCGCCAAAGACCGTGCCGGCGTTGCCGGCCACCCAGAATTCGCCGGCGGGCAAGGGCACGGTTTCCGGGGGACCCACCTGCATCCGCGTCTCTGTTGCCCATTCGCGCGCGGCGGCGTCCCAGCGGAAGGCGGCGGAATAGGCTTCATCCATGCGCGCATCCAGCGCGACCAGCACGGACACCTCAGCCGGCAGTGCAGGCGTGGCGCCGCGGGCGCTTTCCGCGCATGCCATCAGCGTATTGACCGGAATGACCGGCAACCCGGCGCCGAAGGCCAGTCCCTGGGCCACGCCGCAGGCGGTACGCAGGCCAGTGAACGAGCCCGGGCCAGCGCCAAATGCAATGGCTGCACAGTCGGCCAGCGCAATGCCGGCTTCGGCCAGGAGTTCACCGGCCGCGGGCAGCACGCGTGCGGAAGACCGCGCGCCGGTATGGTCATGGCGAGACCATGACTCGACCGCGCCATCGGCCGTGGCACGGCCCAGTGCAACAGAACACCACTCGGTGGAAGTTTCGACAGCAAGAATCCAAGACATGGCGCGATTGTAGCCGGTGGCGCCCCAAATCGAGTCCTTCCTCGGTTTTTTGGCAGGCCTGCGTGCCGGATTGGGGACTATCATCGGGCCATTCTTTTCCCCGCCCTCTCCAGGAGACCCCATGAGTGACCTGCAAGCCCGCTTCGAACAGGCCCAGACCGACGTCAAGCAACTGAGCGAGCGGCCCAGCAACATGACGCTGCTGCGCCTGTACGCGCTGTTCAAGCAAGGCAGCGAAGGCGACGCCCACGGCGACAAGCCGGGCATGACCGATTTCGTCGGCCGCTACAAGTTCGAAGCGTGGGAAGCCCTCAAGGGCACCACCCGCGACGCCGCGATGGAAAGCTACATCGCCCTGGTGGAAGAACTGCGCAGCGGCGCCGCGAGCTGAGCTTCGCCGGCGTCCCCGCCTCAGTTGAGCGGCACCGGCTTCGGCCGGATGCGCCAGGAAGCCAGGATGGCCGTGGCGATCACCACGCCAACAGCCAGGAAGGTTTCATCGAAGGCGCGGATGCGCGCCGCCTGCGCCAGCACATCGCCACCCTGCCCCAGCACCGCGCCGTGCTGGTTCAGCCGCCATTGCAGGCCGACGCCCGCCAGGCTGACACCAATCGCCCCGCCAAGCTGGCGCACGAAATTGATGCAGCTCGATCCCTGTGCGATCAGGGAGAAATCCACGCCACGCATCGACCCGAGCGTCAGCGACGGCAGGATGCAACCGAGGCCAATGCGTCCGAGCACTGCCAGCGCCACCAGCAGCAGGTACGGCGTGGATGGCGAGCCCGTCGCCATCAGAAGGAACGACAGCGACAGCAACGCCAGCCCGAATGACACCTGGTAATGCGGCGAGACCCGCTGCGTCAGGCGCCCCGCCAGCGCAATCGTCAGCGCCAGCGCGACGCCGGCCGGCAGCAGCACCAGGCCCGCGCGCGACGGCGTGTAGTTCAGCGCCATCTGCATGTACACGGGCAGCAGGTAGGTCGAGCCGAACAGGCCCGCGCCATAGATCAAGGCCACCACCGCGCCTGCCGAGAATTGCCGGTAGCTGTACAGCCGCATGTCCATGAGCGGATCGGCCGCGCGCAGCTGCCACATGACGAACGCCACCACCAGCACCACGCCCAGCCCCGCCAGCATCATGCCGGCGGCCACGCTTTCGCGCAGTTCGACCAGCCCGTTCAGCAGGCAGACCGTCGCGACCCCGGCCAGCGCCAGGCCGCGCCAGTCCAGCGGCTTGCGCTCGCCCATCATGATCGAATCGACGGCCATGAAGCGCCGCGCCATGGCTGCGCCGAGCAGGGTCAGCGGCACCACGACAAAGAAGATCGAACGCCAGCCAAAGGCCTCCACCAGGAAACCGCCGAGGCTAGGGCCCAGCGCCGGCGCCAGCACCACGCCGAAGCCGAACAGGCTCATGGCCCTGCCCTGCTCGCGCTCGTCGAATACGCGCAGCACCAGGATGCTGGGCAGCGGCTGCATGATGCCCGCCGCGATGCCCTCTGCCACGCGCATGGCAATCATCACGCCGTAGGTCGGCGACAGCCCGCCCACCGCGCCACCCACGCCCAGCAGCGCGAGCGCGCCCAGGAACGTGCGCCGCAGGCCGTAGCGATTGAGCAGCCATGGCGTGAGCAGCATTGCCAGCGTCATCGCGATCATGAAGCTGGCCGCCACCCATTGGGCGCGTTCCTGGCCGAGCACGAAATGGCGGCTCAGGTCAGGAATGGCAACGTTGATGATGGTGGACGAGACAATGGACGACATCGTTCCCAGCATCAGCGTGACCAGTACCAGCCAGCGCAGCCGGTCGCCATAGCGCGTGCGCAGCGCCGCCCGGGTCGGCCCGCCCGACCCGCCGCCGGATGCCTCCGGCGCGTGCGGGACCCGGCTCACCCCAGGCGCCCCGTAGCGGCGATCTCTCGAATCTTGCGGACGGTGTCGAGGTCGGCTTCGTGGTAGGCGGACTTGACGATCTCGGCGTAGCGGTCGTCGCCGCTGGCATCCACCGCCGGCATGGTGGTGTCGTAGATGAAGCGCAGCAGCAACGCGCCCGGCGCTGGCGTTTCGATCACCATCGTCAAAGTGCCGCCGGCATGGTCGGCCGTCGCGGCGGTCTGGTAGCGGACCTGGCGGCGCGGTTCGAATACCACGCGGTCATCGATGGTCGCCGCGCCGAAATGCAGCACGCGGTCGATCCAGCCGTCGCCACGGCCAACGACTTCAGCACGGTCGAGGCCCAGGACGAACAGTTCGGGCGACTCGGCGCGCAGGACCAGCCCTTGCCAGAGCTGGTCAGGCGTAAGCGGATCCAGTTGAGGATTGCCTGGATCGTTGATCTCTACCAAGTGCTCGAAACGCAACTTTATTCTCCGTGTTCTGATGTAATCGATATTATGAAGTGTCTTGACTGTTCGTCAGCACCATTTCACTGCGCAGCGCAGCATCTGCGCCACGCCCGTCCGGAGCCGCCGCATGTCCCTCGCCACGCGCCCTGAAGTCGATCCCCTGCAAGTCCTGGTGTATGCCGATTCCCTCTCATGGGGCATCGTGCCCGGCACGCGCCGGCGCCTGCCGTTCCCCGTACGCTGGCCGGGGCGACTGGAACTCGGGCTGAACGCCGACGGGGGCGCCCCGGTCCGCATCATCGAAGACTGCCTGAACGGCCGCCGCACGGTCTGGGACGACCCGTTCAAGCCCGGACGCAACGGCCTGCAAGGTCTGGCGCAGCGCGTCGAGATCGATTCCCCGCTCGCGCTCGTGATCCTGATGCTCGGCAACAATGATTTCCAGTCGATGCACCCGCACAACGCCTGGCACGCCGCGCAGGGCATCGGCGCGCTGGTCAACGTCATTCGCACGGCGCCGATCGAGCCCGGGATGCCGGTCCCACCGGTGCTGGTCGTGGTGCCGCCGCCGATCCGCACGCCACGCGGCCCGCTCGCGCCCAAGTTCGCCGGCGGCGAGCACAAGTGGACTGGCTTGCCGGACGCGGTGCGCGAGGTATGCGACGCGCTCGGATGCCTGCTGTTCGATGCCGGCACGGTGATCGAGAGCAGCGCCGTCGACGGTGTCCATCTCGATGCCGAGGCGCACCTTGCGCTCGGCGACGCACTGCGGCCCGTGGTACGCGAACGCCTCGCCCGGTGACAACCCTCCTGACAGGAGTTGTCAGGAGCGCCGGCGCACAATGCGCGGGCATTTCCCCGAAGCTGTCAGGAGACCGTGATGGAGTTGCTGATCAATATCGATGTCGATGACCTGCCGCGCGGCATCGGCTTCTATCAGGAAGGACTGGGCCTGCGCCTGAGCCGCAAGCTGTTCGACGATACCGTGGCCGAGATGACGGGCGGCGCCACCCCCATCTATTTGCTTGCCAAACCGCCCGGCTCTCGCCCGACCACGCGCGGCAGCCCCCGGCGCGACTACCGCCGGCACTGGACGCCAGTGCATCTCGATTTTGTCGTCGACAACCTCGAAAGCGCGATCGAACGCGCGCTGGAGGCAGGCGCGGAACTCGAGGACTGGCCGCAGGAGTTCGACTGGGGCCGGCAAGCCACGCTGTCGGATCCGTTTGGGCATGGGCTTTGTTTTATCGAGTGGCGGGGTGAAGGGTATGGGTTGGTTCGGCACTAGCCATGGAGGAAAGGACCCGCAGAAAGGGATGGGGCTTATTCAGAGGATTCTGCTGGTTCCGCCTGGACCACCCTGCACAGTGATGCAACCACGCGACAAGGTTCGCAAGGTAACACGACGCAAGGCCGTCTGTTATAACATTGTGCTGCCGCACTTATCCTGGCTGGCAAGCAAACCCGAGGTGGCGCAATGAAGGCAGTGATTCGCAAGATGGGTAACTCGCAAGGCGTGCTGATTCCGAAACCGATCCTCGCCCAACTTGGTCTGGAAGATGAGGTTGACATGGAAATTGAAAACGATGCGCTCGTCATCCGGCGCCCGAAGAACAAGCCGCGCCATGGCTGGGTGGAAGCCAGCAAGGCCATCGCGGCAGCCGGGGACGACGCCCTGGTCCTTGGCGACTTTCCCAACGCTGACGATGAGGACCTGCAATGGTAAGTCGTGGGGACGTCTGGCTGGTTGCACTCGACCCGACTGTTGGCAGCGAAATCCGCAAGACGCGTCCTTGCGTCGTGATTTCGCCGCCTGAACTCCATGACCATCTGCGCACGGTCATTGTGGCGCCCATGACGACGGGCAGCCGCCCGGCGCCCTTTAGGACCCCGGTCACGTTCCAGGGAAAAGCAGGTCTCATGTTGCTTGACCAGGTCCGCACCGTCGATCAAGGCAGGCTTGTCAAAAAGGCCGGTACGGTTGTCGACGACGCCCTGCTTGCAGCGCTGAAGACACTGCGCGAGATCTTCGCTGACTAGCGCCGCCCGGCGTCGCGCCCTGGCATTAAATGCCAGCTTTTTTGCCCTCGCCAGCTTCATAAGCATATGAAAAAGAAATAGACGCCAAAATTCCCTGCGCGGCCCCGTTTGGACGCAATTGCGTTAATCTTGGACCGCACCCGCCCGGTCATATCCAGCCGGGGCGAAGCGCCTTTCAAGCCACAAGCTTCCAATAACATCCAAACTCTCCTATGCGCAGCATCTCCCTTTTCAAGCGTCTGGCGGTTGCGGTGTCCGCCTTTGGCCTCATCGCCTCGGCGGGCAGCGTGTCGGCCCAGGAACAGACCATCCGCGTGGGTACCGTCAGCGGTCCGGACTCCGAAGTCTGGCAAGTCGTGCAGAAAGTGGCCAAGAAGAACGGCCTGAACGTGAAAGTTGTGGAATTCAACGACTACGTCCAGCCGAACGCCGCGCTGGACGCCGGCGACCTGGACGCCAACAGCTTCCAGCATCAACCCTACCTGGACAGCCAGATCAAGCAGCGCGGCTACAAGATGGTGAGCGTGGGCTACACCTATATCTCGCCGCTGGGCATCTATTCGAAGAACCTGAAGTCGCCGAAGGACCTGCCGCAGGGCGCCAAGGTGGCCGTGCCCAACGATCCTTCGAACGAGAACCGCGCGCTGCTGCTGCTGCAGTCCCAGGGCGTGATCAAGCTCAAGGCGGGCGCGGGCACCAGCGGCACCAACGCGACCCCGCTGGACGTGGCGGAGAATCCCAAGAAGCTGAAGATCGTCGAACTCGACGCCGCGCAGCTGGCCCGCGCCCTGCCGGACGTCGGCGCCGCGGTCATCAATACCAACTACGCGCTCGCGGCCGGCCTGCAGCCGACCAAGGACGCAATTGGCCTCGAAGACATCCACAGCCCGTACGCCAACATCATCGTGGTCCGCACCCAGGACAAGGACAAGCCGTGGGTAAAGAAGCTGGTGGCGGCTTATCAGTCCGAGGAAGTGAAGCAGTTCATGAAGAGCCAGTTCAAGGGCGCGATGGTTCCGTCGTTCTGATCGATGGACCGGGATGCGGGACCAGTCCCGCATTGGCCAGCCCTGCAATCGGGGCTGGCACCCATACCGACCCCGCTTTGGCGGGGAAACCGGCGGCGCGCCCATCGATGCATGCTAAAGTGAGCGTCCTTCGACGCTAGAACTCCGCATGCCGCGCCGCGCCAATGATTCCACGCAGACACCTGACAGGCCCCCTGCCCGTCACAAGCGGTGCATCGTGGAGACCCCGCGTGAGCCGGCACGCCCAAGCGATCGGCCCCACGTCCCCTGATTTGATCCGGCAGTTGTGAATCCGCCGGCAAGCGCCGTGGAACGAACTGGCCCGCCAGTCCCGCCATTCCGTCGCCGCTGTGCCGACTACCAAGGGCCGTCGGAACCGCGCCAGTCTTTCACCCTTCAATCGTGACCATGCCTCAACGTCTGCCTTTTACAAGTAGCATGCTCTCCGCGGTGGTCCGGCTTGTTGCCGCCCTGCCGTTGCCCGTTGCGCATGCGGCCGGGCGCATGCTGGGGCGGCTCGTCTATGCCCTGCCCGGCGGATACCGCCGGCACCTGCAGCAGAACGCCATCCAGGCCGGCTTCGCCGCGCCATCTTTCGCACGCAAGGCCGCGGGTGAGACCGGCGCCATGATGACCGAGCTGGCCCATGTCTGGTTTCGCCTCGACGACTGCCTCGACAAGGTGATTTGCGAAGACTGGGACGTGATCGAGAACACCCTGGCGGAAGGCCGCGGACTCGTCATGCTGACGCCGCACCTGGGATGCTTCGAGTTGGCGGCACGCTACGCCGCGGAACGGATCCCGCTGACCATCATGTTCCGGCCCCACCGCAAGGCGCTGTTCCGGGACCTGCTCGATACCGTGCGCGGCGCTTCGAAACTGAAGGCGTTCCCCGCTACCGCGCAAGGCGTGCGCGCTTTCGTGCGCGCCTTGCGGCAAGGCGAGGCCGTTGGCTTATTGCCTGATCAGGCGCCCAAGGGCGATGGGGTCTGGGCACCGTTCTTTGGCCGCAAGGCCTATACGATCACGTTGCCGTGCAAGCTGGCCTCGCAAACCGGCGCGCCGCTCATCATTGCGGCTGGCGAACGCCTGCCCGGCGGGCGAGGCTGGAAGATGCACGTAAAACGCCTGACCGGACCCATGCCGCAGTCCACTGAAGCGCAGGCCGCGTGGATCAATGCCGAGGTGGAGGACATGGTCCGGCGCTTCCCCGAGCAGTATCTGTGGGGATACAACCGCTACAAGGTCCCGTCGGGCGCCGTAGTGCCCGAGACGGAAGGCGCGAGCACCATCAGTTCGACGTAACGGCCGCCAGCCCGGAAAGCACCGCGCCTACTTCAGGTACTTCATCGTCGCAACGCCCGTTGCGACCAGCAACTCCTCATCCAGCCAGACTTCCGCCCGGGAAAAGAAAATCGAGCGCCCACGCCGGTCGACCGTCCCTTTCGCGGTCAGCAGCTTGCCGGTCCCGTTGCTCAGGAAGTTCGAGGTCAGCGAAAGCGTGACGGCATGCAGCGGCGCCTCGCCAGCGGGCGTGTAAAGGCCGGAATAACCGGTCGCGGCATCCAGCAACGTGCAAAGGGTGCCGCCGTGGATCACACGGCTGCGGTTGAGCATATGGGACGCAACGTCCAGCTCCAGTTCCACGTAATCGCGGCGCCACTGCGTGATCCTGACACCCGTGCTTTCCAAAGCGGGATTGTCAAGGCAGAAACCGCCGCGCCCTTCACTGATGGCAACATCCGCGGCGCTGGCGGTCTGGGGGGCTTGATCGTTCATTTCAAAAAGGGCGCAATGGCAAAGCCGTACCTTCAGGCGTTTTGCCCCGTCGCGTAAAGTTCGATTTCGCGAACAGTCCCTTTTGTCGGCGTGAATGCCGGCGCGGACACCGGGCGACTGCCACCGCAGTCAATGCGTTGACGAAGGCGTTCCCGGCGCAGCAATCGCAGTCCGGTAGTCCTGTCCCAATGGCAAGGGGGCGGCTCCGCAAGGGGCCGCCCCCTCGTTGCATCAGGGAGAGCAGTGCAGCAGGATCAGGACACGCCGGTCAAGCCGTCGACGCCTCGGCAAGAATGTCGCGGATCACCTGCTCGAAGGCCTCGGCCGGTTGGCCGCCGCTCACCAGATAGCGTCGATTGAAGATGATCGCCGGCACCGAAGTCAGGCCCATGGACTGGTTCTCCCGCTCGGCCTCGCGCACGTCATCGGCATAGTCGCCGCCCTGCAGCACCTGGCGCGCGCGCTTGGCGTCCAGCCCCACCGATTCCGCGATCTCGACCAGGACGTCATGGTTGCTCGGATCCCTGCCCCGGCCATGATAGGCCTGGAGCAGCGCCAGCTTGAGCGGCAACTGACGGCCCTTGAGCCCGGCCCAATGCAGCAGGCGATGCGCATCGAAGGTGTTGTAGACCCGTGTGCGCGGCCCGAACGTGAAGCCGACCGACGCACCGCGCTCGCGGATCATGTCCTGCGTTTGCGCAATCTGTTCCGGCGTGCGCCCGTACTTCTTCCCCAGGTATTCGACAATGGCTTCGCCACCGGGCGCCATGTCCGGATTCAGTTCGAAC
The DNA here is from genome assembly GCF_057073755.1 of Cupriavidus sp. C3SS-1. Classification (NCBI taxonomy): domain Bacteria; kingdom Pseudomonadati; phylum Pseudomonadota; class Betaproteobacteria; order Burkholderiales; family Burkholderiaceae; genus Cupriavidus; species Cupriavidus sp. C3SS-1. Next base: position 1,842,545 of record NZ_CP172699.1, read on the forward strand.
GGATGCACGGCGATCTCGGCGTCCACTGCATCGCCAAGGCGCGACAGCGCCAGCCGCAGCGAGGACAGGCCGATGGCGCACCATGGGCATGAGATATCGGAAACGAAGTCGATGCGAAGCGGTTGGGTCATGGTGTCTTTGGCGCAAATCGCCCATCTATACCGGTAGCCGATCAGGGTAACGCGAATCGCCAGGACTTGCAGAAGCCGGGTCGGCCGGGTCGGCCGGTTCGGCCGGTTCGGCGATGGCAGCCTACTCAGGCAAGAGAATTGCGTGATGCCCGCCGAAGCGCACTGCTTCAAGACATTCCACTCGAGGATCCTGCCATGGTCGCCCAGACGGAAATCGCCCGAGACCGCATCACGGAACTTGACAGCGCGATTCAGCAGACGCGCCTGAGACTTCGCGCACACATCCAGCTGATACGGGCAGCGCGACAGGAAGGCCAGGATACGCACTTCGCGTATCGCCTGCTCCGCCTTTTGCGGGAAAGCCTTCGTGCGCTGCGGCATGCGCGCAATGTAGAAATTGCACTGCAGTGTACTTATTTCTATTGCTGGCAGGTACAAAGGCGAAACGCGATGGAGCAGCGCAAGCCCTACGTCGGAAGGCATAGCGGTTCGTGACCGCTTCATTACCGACAGTCGGCAAGCCGCGCCACTTCAATATGGCCTTCGCGCGGTACTTTCGGTCCGCGCCATAACAATGTCAGGCCACGCCGCTCTCCACGCGATGGTGTCGGGAACGAAAGATGCGGAACCCCTCTCACGATTAGGAGGAGGGGCGAAATGAAAGGCATGCGCTATAGCCGGCAGGAGCTGCAGGAGCTTCGGCGGCTCCTGCTGATGGAGCGGGACATATTGCCGCTGGATCAGCGCATTGCAACCTTGCGGAAAGAAATCCGCGTGCGCCTGCATCATTTGCGGGTGCTGAAATCGAAAGGCCACCCCACGCATCATTCGATGAGGGTTCTGCGCTTGCTGTGCCGAACGCTTGCCGTGCAACGCACCTACCGAAAGGCAATGCTGAGGACCATCGTGCCGGATTCGCACACGACCCGGTGAAAGCGCCGCGCGTTTCCAGGAACAAAAAACCCGCGGCGAACACCGCGGGTTTTTCACTTCATCGAGCCTTGTCTGTCTCAGACTTCTTCGTACAGCGGTAGCGTCAGGAACTCGGCGAAATCTTCCGACGTCGACATCTGCTCGAAGATCTCGGCAGCGCGGTCATACGTCTTCGTCTCGCCGCCGACCTCGGCCTTCACCTTGGCCAGCTCTTCCGGGATCAGCGTGCGCACCAGTTCGGCGGTGACCTTGGTGCCGTCTTCCAGCTTGCCCTTGGGCGAGCGGATCCACTGCCACACCTGCGAACGCGAGATTTCGGCGGTGGCCGCATCTTCCATCAGGTTGTGGATCGGCACGCAGCCGTTGCCGGCCAGCCAGGCGCCCAGGTAGTGGATGCCGACGTTGATGTTCATGCGCAGGCCGGCTTCGGTAATCGGGGTTTCCGGCTGGAAGTCCAGCAGGTCCGAACCCTTCACGTTCACGTCCGGACGCTGCTTCTCGAACTGGTTGGGCTTGTCGCCCAGCACGTCCACGAATTCCTTCATGGCGGGCTCGACCAGGCCCGGGTGGGCCACCCAGCCGCCGTCGTAGCCGTCGGTGGCATCGCGCCGCTTGTCGCTGATGATGCCCTGCATGGCGACGGCGTTCTTCTCCGGATCGTTCTTGATCGGAATCAGTGCGCTCATGCCGCCCATGGCGGGCGCGCCGCGGTAGTGGCAGGTCTTCAGCAGCAGCAGCGCGTAGGCGCGCATGAACGGCGCGGTCATGGTGACCTTGGCGCGGTCGGCCAGGCAGAAGTTCTTGTCGTTCTTGAACTTCTTGATGCACGAGAAGATGTAGTCCCAGCGGCCGGCGTTCAGGCCAGCGCTGTGCTCGCGCAGTTCGTACAGGATTTCGTCCATCTCGAACGCGGCGAGGATGGTCTCGATCAGCACGGTGGCCTTGATGGTGCCTTGCGGCAGGCCGATTTCGTTCTGTGCCATCACGAAGATGTCGTTCCACAGGCGTGCTTCCAGATGGCTTTCCATCTTCGGCAGGTAGAAGAACGGGCCGTCGCCGCGGGCGATCTGCTCCTTGGCGTTATGGAACAGGAACAGCGCGAAGTCGAAGATGCCGCCCGAGACGCGCTTGCCGTCGATGGTGACGTGCTTTTCGTCGAGGTGCCAGCCGCGCGGACGCACCTGCAGCGTAGCGATCTTGTCGTTCAGCTTGTACTGCTTGCCCTTCGATTCCAGGGTCAGCGTGCGGCGCACGGCGGCCTTCAGGTTCACCTGCCCCTGCATCTGGTTGTGCCAGTTCGGGGTGTTGGAATCCTCGAAGTCGGTCATGTAGCTGTCAGCGCCCGAGTTGAAGGCGTTGATGACCATCTTGGCTTCGACCGGGCCGGTGATTTCCACGCGGCGGCATTCCAGGGCCTTGGGGATCGGCGCGACTTTCCAGTCGCCTTCGCGGATGTGCTTGGTTTCGGGCAGGAAGTCGGGGACTTCACCGGCGTCCAGGCGCTTGGCGCGCTCGACGCGGGCGGCCAGCAGTTCCTGGCGGCGCGGTTCAAAGGCGCGGTGGAGTTTGTCTACCAGCGCCAGGGCTTCCGGCGTGAGGATATCTTCGTAGGCCGGCAGGATCTCGCCGGTAATCTTCATGCCCGCGGGCAACGTGATAGCCATCAGTCTTCTCCTGTTAGTCGATAGCTGGTTAGAGAGTCGACCCCTCGTTGTCGTTCAGACGTCCACGCCCCTGGCGCGGACAAAATCGAGCAGGTCATTCATGTCGTGCCCGGTGCCGGAGGGCGCTACGTCGAGCCGCTCCGCCGGATGGCCGGCACGATTGATCCAGAACGTGGTGTAGCCGAACCAGGTGGCGCCGCAGGCATCCCAGCCGTTCGATGAGACGAAAAGGATCTCTTCGGCTGGCAGCTCGAATGCCTTCGGCCCGAGCGCATAGGCCTCCGGGGCGGTCTTGTACTGACGTACGGCGTCGACCGACAGCACATGGTCGAACAGGCCATGCATGCCCGCGCTCTTGACCGAGATATCGAGCATCTCGGCATTGCCGTTGGACAGGATGCCCAGCGGCAGTCCGGCGCGGCGCAGCCGTTTCAGCGCGCCCAGGTTCTCGGGAAAGGCCGACAGGCATGCATATTCCTTGAGCAGCTGCGCCTCGGTCGCGTCGTCCAGCTTCACCTTCAACCGTTCCGCGGCATAGCGCAGCGAATCCACGGTCAGGGCCCAGAATGGCTTGTAGTACTTGCCATCGGGGCTCGCCATGGTGCGGACACGGGTGTAGTCGATCTGCCGTTCGCGCCACAGCAGCGCTAGGGCCTCGCCCTTGCCCGGGAACAGTTGCTCCGCGCGCGCCGTGACGGAATACACGTCGAACAGCGTGCCGTAGGCGTCGAAGACGACTGCGCGGATCTTGTTCATGGGGCGCTCTGGTTTCCTGGTTCAGGTCTTGCCGTAGGCTGTTGCGTGGGGCTGTACACCATTGAATGCATCGAATTGTAGGCAGACGCTGCAGTGCGGCAAAGTCGGCCCGGGTCACTTGATCTTTTACTTTTCGGCATCTAATCTTGGCTGACTTGTTCGACAATAAACACCAATTCCCTCTCATTCGCGCAAGATCGCCGTCCGCGGGCACGCCCGGGTGATCGCGCAGGCATCGCAAATAATCATTCGTGGACCATTTCAAACAACTGGAGACTTTTGTGTCCGTGGCCTCGCGCGGCAGTCTGTCCGCTGCGGCTGCGGCGGAAGGCGTCGCGCCGGCCATCATCGGACGGCGCATCGACGCGCTGGAAGAACGGCTGGGCGTCAAGCTGCTGATCCGCACGACCCGCAAGATCAGCCTGACCTTCGAGGGGTCCGCCTTTCTGGAAGACTGCCAGCGCATCCTGAACGACCTGCACAACGCCGAGGCCAGCGTTTCCGCGGGTGGCGTGAAGGCCAGCGGCCACCTGCGCGTCACGGCGCCAGCGGGCTATGGACGCAAGCATGTGGCGCCGCTGGTGCCGCTGTTCATTGAATCGCACCCGGATGTGACGATTACGCTGGATCTATCCGACCGCGTGGTGGACCTGGTCAATGAAGGCTTCGATTGCGCGATCCGCCTGGGGGACCTGCCCGATTCCAGCCTCGTTTCCATCCGCCTGGCGGAAACCCGGCGCGTGGTGGTGGCATCACCCGACTATCTGTCGCGCGCGGGCACGCCAGCATTGCCTGAGGACCTGCAGCGTCACAACTGCCTGGCTTTCGGCGCCAGCGCCAACGTCCAGCGCGGCTGGGTCTTCCAGCAGGAAGGCCGAGCGGTTACGGTCAAGGTCGGCGGCACGATGGAATGCACCGACGGCGCCGTATTGCACGAATGGTGCCTGCAAGGCCACGGGCTGGCATGGCGGTCGTGGTGGGAGGTCGGCAACGAAATTGCAAGCGGCCGGCTGGTGACGGTGCTCGACGAGTTCCAGGCGCCCCCGATCGGCATCCACGCGGTGTTTCCGCAGCGCAAGCACCTGCCACTGCGGGTACGGCTGTTCATCGACCATCTGAAGAACACCTATGGCAACCCGGCCTACTGGCGCCGGACCGAACCCGCACCGGCGCACCCGGCAATGGCCGCCATGGCCAGCTAAAACAGGGCACGCGCGTGCGAGCGTGCGCTGTCGCACTTTGTTGCAATTGATATAGCGCAATGCCCTACTCGGCACACTGACTACAATGCAGTTCAGACAGGCGCTTTTCCGGTCGCAAGCCACGGTCGTGTAAAGGTGGCAACCGGGCCTGCCCCTCCCCTCATCCCCCGCATGAAAGGAGTCCTGCATGTTCCAACACATTCTGCTTCCCACCGACGGTTCCGAACTCTCCAAGAAGGCAATCAACGGCGGATTGGAGCTGGCCAAGGCCATTGGCGCGCGCATCACCGCCTATGTCTGCCTTGAGGAGTATCCGTACACCCCGTTCAGCGAAATCGTGGTCGAGGCGCCGCAGGCCTTCAAGGACCGTATCGAAAACCAGGCCAAGCTGTACCTCAAGGAGGTGGAGGGTCTCGCCGCGGCTGCGGGCGTGACCTTCGACTCCGACATGTCGACGTTCGCGGTGCCCTATCTGGGCATCATCGACGCCGCGGAGCGCCACGGCTGCGACGTGATCTTCATGGCTTCGCACGGCCGGCGCGGCTTGTCCGGCCTGCTGCTGGGCTCCGAAACCCAGAAGGTGCTGACCCACACCGACATTCCGGTGATCGTATATCGCTGACCTCAGATCGTCGGCCGTGGGCCGCTGATCTCTGACCGGGCCGGGGAAATTTCCCGGCCCTTCTTCATTGGACGCTGGCTTACGCAGCGGGCTCAGGAACCCTTGCTGATGCGCTCCTGGATATGCTGAGCGCGTGCTTCCGAACCCGGATGCGAGGAGAACATGCTGGACTTGCCGCCATCGAGCTTGGCCAGTTTCTGGAACGCGGTTACCAGGCCGCTGGTGCCGGCCTTGTTCTTCGTCAGCAGGTCGAACGAGTAATCGTCGGCCGCCGATTCCTGCGATTGCGAGAACTGCGCGTTGATCAGCTTCTCGCCAAGCTCGCCCAGTTGCGACGACGACAGCGCGGCCACCGCACCGTTGCCGGCTGCTGCCGCCGCGCCGCGTGCGGCGGTCGCGGTGTAGGCCACCTGCATCGCCTTCTTGGTGTGGCCCAGCGCCACGTGGCCAAGCTCGTGGCCCAGCACGCCGCGCACCTCCTCATCGGTCATCATGTCCATCAGGCCGCTATACACGCGCACGCAGCCGTTGGCCATGGCCCAGGCGTTGACGTCCTTCGTCATGTAGACCTTGGCGTTGACGTTCGGCACGTCGGAGTTCTTCAGCCCGGCCATAACCTTCGCCAGACGCCGGCCATAGGTGCTGTTGGCCGCTGCGATCTTGTTGGTCTTGTCCGATTCGGTGCAAGCCTGGTCCGACAAGCTCCTGACGTCGGCGTCGCTGAGCGTAGCCGCCTTGGCCAGGCTCGAACCGGCAGCCATCATGCCGTCAAGGTTGGTGCCGCCACAGCCGGCCAGGGACGCGGCAGCCGCCGCTGCCAGGGCAATGTAGAGAGGTGCTTTCATGTTGTCGCGGAATCAACGCACGTCAGGCGTGCAAATGGAATGTGTTTTGGATGTGCATTGAATGTGTCATTCATTCAAGGCCACGGGGACTTTATTCCACTTTTGCGGCAGAGCGGACGAGCTGATACGCGATAACCACCAATTATGACAATTGATTACATTTGACTTGTTCTGTGCTGCAGCCCCCTTTTTAAAAAAAAACCGCGCCGCCTCCTGAGAGAAACGGCGCGGTGCCTGAAAAAGAAGCGCGTGATGGTCGCACGCGCTTCCTGTGGTCTGCTGAACCAAGAGACTACTCGGTTCCCCCCGATCTATGTTTCAGCAAACGGTGGCCAGGAGAGTCAGGCCACTTTCTTGTCTTCGAAGAACTGCTCGTCTTCGGTCGATCCCTTCAGGGCGGTCGTCGACGACTGGCCGCCTTCGATGGTCTGGGTCACGGCGTCGAAGTAGCCGGTCCCGACTTCGCGCTGGTGCTTGACGGCGGTGAACCCCTTCTCGGCCGCCTTGAACTCGGCTTCCTGCAGTTCCACGAACGCGCTCATCTGGTTGCGGGCGTAGCCGTAGGCCAGGTTGAACATCGAGTAGTTCAGGGAGTGGAAGCCGGCCAGCGTGATGAACTGGAACTTGTAGCCCATGGCGCCCAGTTCCCTCTGGAACTTGGCGATGGTGGCATCGTCGAGATTCTTCTTCCAGTTGAACGATGGCGAGCAGTTGTAGGCCAGCATCTTGCCCGGGAACCTGGCGTGCACGGCGTCGGCAAATTTCTTGGCGAACTCGAGGTCCGGCTTACCGGTTTCACACCACACCAGGTCCGCCACTTCCGCGTAGGCCAGGGCGCGCGAAATCGACTGCTCCAGGCCGTTGCGGACGCGGTAGAAGCCCTCCACGGTCCGTTCGCCGGTGCAGAACGGCTTGTCATTTTCGTCCACGTCCGAGGTCAGCAGGTCAGCAGCTTCTGCGTCGGTACGGGCGATCACCAGGGTCGGCACGCCGGAAACATCGGCAGCCAGACGGGCCGCGGTCAGCTTGGCAACGGCTTCGCGGGTCGGGACCAGCACCTTGCCGCCCATATGCCCGCACTTCTTCACCGAGGCCAGCTGGTCTTCGAAGTGAACGCCGGCGGCGCCCGCTTCGATCATCGACTTCATCAATTCGAACGCGTTCAGCACGCCGCCGAAACCGGCCTCGGCGTCGGCCACGATCGGGGCAAAGAAATCGGTGTCGCCGCTGCCTTCGCTCCATTGGATCTGGTCAGCGCGCTGGAACGTATTGTTGATGCGCTTGACCACCTGCGGCACGGAATTGGCCGGGTACAGCGATTGGTCTGGGTACATTTCGCCGGCCAGGTTGGCGTCGCCGGCGACTTGCCAGCCCGACAGGTAGATCGCCTTCAGGCCCGCCTTCACCTGCTGCATGGCCTGGTTGCCGGTCAACGCGCCGAGCGAGTTGACGAACGGCTCGGTCTGCAACAGGTTCCACAGCTTTTCTGAACCGCGCCGGGCCAGCGTGTGCTCGACCTGGACGGAGCCGCGCAGGCGTACCACGTCTTCAGCAGTGAAATTGCGCCGGACGCCTTTCCAGCGGGGGTTGGTGTCCCAATCCTTCTGCAGTGCCTGGATCTGTTGTTCGCGGTTCATATCACTCTCCTAGCGACAAATTGGGGAATGGCAAAGAAAACTGGTGACGTGCGCCCCCTGTTCCGTTCTTCTGGCCGAGGGAAGCGTTTTTGCCGCCGTGCATGCTGTGTCTTATATAAGAGTTTAGAGAAGCATCCCGCGACGCAACAGCCTTGAATGCAGCTTGCATACTGCTTTTTTATTCAATTAAATCAAATAATTACATAATTTATTTCATAATACGAAACATGATTTTTCATCATGAGAAATGACGTTGTGCTCTGCAAACTACGCAATTTTGCCGTTCAAAACATATTTCCGCATTATGAAATTTGCGCAGAAAAAGGAACTTCCGCATGGACGCTGGGGCGGCACACCCGCGCGCGGACCGCTCGCCACAAAATAAAAAAGGCGCCACAGATGGGCGCCGTTTCGACTCAGTTACGAAGGGGCATCAGACCGCAGCGGTATCGCGCGACTTGCGGTAAGCCACCCAGTCGCCGCCTTCAATCCGCGGCAGGCCCGAGACCGCAGCATCGGCCACGGGATACAGCAGGCAGGCCACCAGCTGGTCATCGTGCAGCACGGCGTGCTGTGCGCTGACGAACAGCGAGGACTGGCCGGGATAGATCTCCTCGATCTCGTCGAGCACCGGCACGAGCGCGTCGGGCACCTCATAGAGATCACCGACCACCGGGCCGGCCTGGGGATCGAGCACCAGGCCCGGATAGGTACCGAAGTCATAGAGCCGGCCTGCAATGGTCGCCGTGCCGAGCAGCGTGGGCCCGACAATGCCGTGCTGGCGCGCCGCGGCGTTCAGGTCGTTGACCTCGCCGGCGCGCAGGGTGCCGTAGACAAAGACCCTGGTCATGTCAGGCACCGAGCTGTTCTTCGGACACCAGCACGCCGTCCGCATCGACGTAGATCCAGTTGCCCGGGCGCACCACGGCGCCCGGCATCTGCACCGCGATGTCACGCTCGCCGGCGCCGCGCTTCTGGCTCTTCTGCGGATGCGTGGCCAGCGCGCGGATGCCGATGTCGCAGACCTCCAGCTCGGCCGTATCGCGCACGCAGCCGTTGACGATGATGCCGACCCAGCCGTTCTTCTCGGCCAGCAACCCGAGGTTGCCCCCTACCAGCGCGCAGCGCATCGAGCCGCCGCCATCGACCACCAGCACGCGGCCCTGCCCCGGCGATTCCAGTGCCTCGCGCACGAGCGAATTGTCTTCAAAGACCTTCAGCGTGGCGGCCTGGCCGGCAAAGGCCAGTTGCTTGCCGAGCGCACGGAAACCCGGCGCCATGACGCGCAGCGTGCCGTCGGCCAGGCGCAGTTCGTTGGCATCGCACAGATCGGTGGTGGCATGTTTCATCGAAAACTCCTGCAAGGAAGAAAATCGGTACCGACGGAAGTCGGACAGTCGGGCCTTACGGCTTGCCGCTGGCCAGCGCCTGCGCGCGTATCGCGCTGAGCGTGGTGCGCGGCGTGATCACATCCGGATCCACCTGGATCTCGATCAGCGTGGACACCGGTGCGGCCAGCGCTTCGCGCAGCGCGAGTTCAAACGCCCCGGTCGTCGTCACCGTCGCGCCGCGCGCGCCATAGGCACGGGCCAGCGCGGCAAAGTCCGGGTTCTGCAGCGCCGTGCCCGATTCGTGGGCCGGGTACTCACGCTCCTGGTGCATGCGGATGGTCCCATACATGCCGTTATTGACGACGATGATGATCACCGGCGCGTTGTATTGCATGGCGGTGGCCAGTTCCTGCCCGTTCATCAGGAAACAGCCATCGCCCGCCAGCGCCACGACCGTGCGCTGCGGGAACGCAATCTTTGCGCCCACGGCAGCCGGCACGCCGTAGCCCATGGCGCCACTGGTCGGCGCAAGCTGGCCGCGGCCGCCCCCCGCGAACGGACGATAGTGGAAATAGCGGTGCAGCCAGCTGGCGTAATTGCCCGCGCCGTTGGTCACGACGGCATCCGCAGGCAGCAGGCGGTCGAGGGTGCGGATCACGTCGGCCATGTCGACGCCCTGCCCCGTATAGGCGGCCGGGGCCAGGTAACGTTCGTAGTCGGCATGCGCGTCGCGTGCCCAGCCCTGCCAGCGCGGCGGCGCCGCCGGCGACGGCAATGCCGCGAAGCGCGCGGCAATCGCCGGCATCGAGGCGTGGATCATCAGGTCCGCCTGGTAGACGCTGCCCAGTTCCTCCGCCCCGGCGTGGACATGGACCAGTTGCTGCGCCGGCCGTGGCGCGCGGATCAGCGCATAGCCGCCCGTGGTCATCTCGCCAAGGCGCGGCCCGATTGCCAGCACGAGGTCCGCATTGCGGACGCGTTCGGCCAGGGCCGGGTTGATGCCGATGCCGACATCGCCGGCATAGTTCGGGTGCCGGTTGTCGAACAGGTCCTGGCCGCGGAACGCACAACCCACCGGCAGTGAAAAGCGTTCGGCGAACCGCTGGATCTGCACGCACGCTTCGGGCGTCCAGCCACTGCCTCCAAGCAGCAGGAACGGGCGCTCCGCCGCCGCGAGCCTGTCCGACAGGCGCTGCATATCGTCATCGCCTGGCCAGCTCAGTACGCGCTGGTAGGCCGCGAGCTGCGGCACGACCGCCTCCTGCGTCAGCATGTCTTCGGGCAAGGCCAGAACCACCGGGCCCGGCCGGCCCGAGGTGGCGGTCTGGTAGGCGCGCGCGATGTACTCGGGAATCCGTTCAACGCGGTCGATCTGCGCGACCCACTTGGCCATCTGGCCGAACATGCGGCGGTAGTCGATCTCCTGGAAGGCCTCGCGGTCCGCGAAGTCCTGGCCGACCTGGCCGATGAACAGGATCATCGGCGTCGAATCCTGGAAGGCAGTGTGCACGCCGATGCTGGCATTGGTCGCGCCCGGTCCGCGCGTGCAGAAGGCCAGCCCCGGGCGGCCCGTGAGCTTGCCATAGGCTTCGGCCATGACCGCCGCGCCGCCTTCCTGGCGGCAGATGACAAAGCGCATCTGGTCGCGCCGGCGGTGAAAGCCGTCGAGCACCGCCAGGTAGCTCTCGCCGGGCACGCCGAAGGCCAGTTCGGCACCGTGCGCCAGCAGCGCGTCGACCAGGATATGGCCGCCGCACATTGGTTCAGGCTGCGCGGTGCCGGCGGAAACAGGCTTGGATGACATGAAGGGTCCTCGGAGAAACGCGGGAGCGCCGGCGTGGCCGGCGCGCGGGAATGCGACGCCGCGGCAGCCCGGCCTAGACGGCAGGCGCCTGTGCCTCGGCGCCGCGGCGTGAACGGTTGCCGTTGCCGACCGTCACCGCGGTGAAGATCGACAGCAGCTGGAAGCCGCCGATCATGAAGAACACCCAGTTGGGCAAGTGTGCGTCCATCAGCGCGCCGAAGAACAGCGGCCCGCTGGCCAGGCCGATGTCCAGGCCCGAATAGACCACGCCGTACACGCGCCCCGTGGCACCGGCAGGGGCCGCCGCACGCACAAGCAGGTCCCGCGAAGGGCCGGCCGTACCCGCCCCGAAGCCGATCACGCCGAGCAGCGCCGGCACCAGCAGGCCCGGCGCGACGTTCAGGCCCACCAGGATGGCCATCAGCCCCGACACGGTGAAGCTCAGCGCGATCAGGCGGTCATGGTTGCTGGTGCGGCTGGCGGCAAACCCGCCGACCAGCATGCCGCCGGCGCTGCATAGCATGTAGATGGTGTAGGACGCGGTGGCCAGCGTGAACGGAATGCCGTAGAGCTGCGTGAGCGCGGTCGGTGCGAAGCTCTGGATGCCGGCCGCCGAGAACGTGGTCAGCAGGAAGAAGGCCCAGCACACCCACACCTGCGGCAACTTCAGGAAGCCAAGCAGGCTGCCACCGGCGCCGGCCTGCGCGGCCCTGGGACGGCCCACCGCACTGCCAAGCTCGCGCGGGTCGAGCACGTGGCGCAGGACCAGCAGCACCGCCAGCACGCCGAACGCCACGATCGACGCGGCAGCCAGTGCCACGCGCCACGTGGCCAGGTTGGCAATGGTCACGAGGAACACCGGTGCGGCCGCCCAGCCGAGGTTGCCGGAGATGCCGTGCACCGAGAACGCGTGGCCCAGCCGGGGCTGCGACACGTGCTTGTTCAGCAGCGTGAAATCGGCCGGATGGAATACGCCGTTGCCCAGCCCCGCCACGCCGGCCCCGAGCAGCAGCGCGGCATACCCGGAACTGGCCGACAGCAGCAAGGCGGCCGAGCCCAGGAACGCCAGCCCGGCAAACAAGACCGGCCGCGCCCCGACGCGGTCGACCACGAAACCCGAAGCCGTCTGCACCACCGCCGACACCGCGAAGAAGACCGTCATCAGCAGGCCAAGCTCGGCATAGCTCAGGCCGAACTCCGCCTTGATCCACGGAAACAGCGGTGCCAGCAGCAGGTGATAGAAGTGGGAGACGCCATGCGCCAGCCCGACCAGGCCGATCACCTGGGCATCATGGCGAAGCGGATTGCGGCTGGGATCGAGGGCGGCGGTAGTCATGGCGGCGGATTCGCGGGATGGAGCCAGCTGGGCGGGCAGACGCGCCGCACGCCTGTCCGCGAGGGCAGGCAACAGCGCGTACCGAAGCTCGCATCATAGAGGAAAACCGCAACCGGCTGCATACCGGTGCAGCGCGCGCCGCAATGTCCGCGGCCGCTACATCTGCTTGAACAGGTACGCGTATTGCCTGGCCACGGGCAGCGATTCCGGCCGGTCGCGCAAGCGCAGCGACACGCGCCCCAGCGACTGCGTGACCGCGCTGGCCACGCATGCGATATTGACCACCGTGCCGCGGTGGATCTGCCAGAAGCGCTCGGGATCGAGCTGCTGCGTCAGTTCGCGCAGGCTGGTGCGGATCAGCGCTTCACCGCCGGCGGAGACCACGTTGACATACTTGTCGGTGGCTTCCAGGTAGATCACCTCGTCGACCGGGATGATGCGCACCTCCTGCCCGACCAGCGCGCGGATAAAGCGCAGGTAGTTGCCCTGCGGCTCCGGCGCGCCGCGCGCGCCCAGGGCCGGGTGTTCCAGCGCCTCGAGGCGATGGAGCAGTTGCGCGAGCTGGCCGTTGTCGATCGGGGCCGTGCTTGGCTCGGCATCGGCAAGGGCCGCCGCCAGGCGCGCCTTCAGGCGCGCGACGGTCGCCTCCAGCCGCTCGTGCTGCACGGGCTTGAGCACGTAGTCGACGGCGGCACGCTCGAATGCCTCCAGCGCGAACTGGTCGTAGGCGGTCACGAATACCACCAGCGGCGGCACATCGAAGTCGACCAGCTCGCGCGCCACATCCATGCCGCTCATGCCGGGCATGCGGATGTCGAGGAACACCACGGTGGGCTGGTACTGGCGCGCCGCATCGAGCGCCGACACGCCGTCATGGACTACGCCGGCGATCCTGGCTTCGGGCCACAGCACCGCCAGCTCGGATTCCAGCACGCGGGCCAGCAAAGGTTCGTCATCGGCAATCAGCAGGGTTGGGGTCATGGCGGAGATCAGGGGGCGTGACCAGCGTCAGTAGGCAGAATGAGCGGGCATTGGACGGTGCCCGACTCGAATGATCAAGGGCGCGGCATGGCCGGCGTTACGCCGGCAGGCGTGGCCGGCACCGCGGCGTGCACCGGCGGCGGCACCGGCAACTCGGTGTGCCTGGTCAGCGGCAGCGTCAGCCGCACCACCACGCCGCGCGGCGTGTTTTCTTCCATCTGCATGCTGGCCGCCGCACCGAAAATACGCGCCAGCCGTTCGCGCACATGGGTCAGGCCCAGTCCCGAGCCCTTGCCCGAGCCATGGCCAAACCCGACGCCGGTATCGGCAATGATGACTTGCACCGCATCGTCCCCGGCCGCGCGCGCCGACAGCGTGATATGGCCGCCGCGCATGCAGGGCTCGATGCCATGCGTCACCGCGTTCTCCACCAGCGGCTGGATCAGCATGGGCGGGATCTCCACGCCGTCCAGCGCGGGCGGCAGGTCGATGTCATAGCCCAGCCGCGTGCCGAAGCGCATGCCCTGGATATCCAGGTAGCTGCGCAGCAGCTCGAACTCCTGGCGCAGCGTGCACTGTTCCGCGCGCGTATGCAGCAGCGAGGTGCGCAGAAACCCGATCAGCCGCTGCAGCAGCTTGCGCGCTGTGCGCGGGTCGGTAGCGATCAGCCCGTCGAGGTTGGCCAGCGAATTGAACAGGAAATGCGGCTCGATCTGCGCCTGCAGCGCCATCAGCTGCGCGCGTACGAGCTGCTTCTCTGCCTCCTCGCGCTGCAGGGCGTCCAGAGCGGCCTGGCGCTCCAGGTAAGCGAGCTTTTCGCGCGACCAGTAGAAGTAGATCATGCTCGCCGACGCCAGCATGCCCACCACCAGGCACATGCGCAGCATGTCCCCGGTTTCGGCGGAGAGCTTTGGCGGCAAGTCCAGCACCTCGCGCGTGGCCCAGCTGCCCAGGACCACGCCCATGGGCACGGCGGCGGCGGCCAGGATCAGGAATGGCCAGCGCCGCGGGCGTTCATTCCACCAGATCAGCACGCGCGGGATATCGATCAGCAGCCAGATCGACAAGCCAATCAGGTGGCTATAGACGAAGTTGTGCCACAACGTGCCGCCGGTCTGGAAGCCATAGTTCAGGCTGACGGCGATCACCGTGTTCATGCATAGCACGAACAGCAGGTCGCGTCCAAGCATGGTCAGCCGCGAAGGATGGGCGGAGGAAAGACAGCGGTCCATGGCATTCATGTTAGCGCGGCCTGTGCCGGGTGCAATGCGGGAGGGTCCGGATGCCGGCGGTCAACGCGCATCGCGGTCGTCGGGCAGTCGACGGGATCAGCACCGCAGCGCAAGTCGGCGTGCCAGCAGGACCACGCCCGCCACCATCAGCAGCACGGGCCACCAGTCGTGGGCGAACTGCGCGGGCAGCATGCCGCGGTATTGCAGCAGGAGTACGCCCCCAGCCAGGATCAGGATCAACGGGACAAACACGCCCCGGCCGTTGCGGCCAGCTTTCATGGTCTCTCTCCTTCGTCGATGGGATCGCGCGCAATATCTGTTGCGCTGCGGCATGGACCGGAGAGACGGCTTCCCCGGCATGTGCAGGCACTTTACGACGCTTGTGGGCCAGAAGGAAAGCGTCTTGCGACGAATGGCGGGCGCGCGGCGCGAACCGCGCGGTGGCCGGATGGACTGCGGCGTGCGCAGCAGCCCGCACAGCAGCGGGCCAGCGCCGTGGCCCGTGTGGCGATTGGTGCAGCCTGGCGCGGGTCTCAGGCTGCCAGCGCCTGCTGCGTGTCGGCTTCGCCCAGTGCGCTGCTGACGGTGTCGCGCGACAGGTGCGGCGCGAACATATTGATGAAGGCGTGCGCGTAGCCGCGCAGGTAGGCGCCTCGGCGCAACGCCACGCTGGTGGTATTGGAGGCGAACAGGTGGTCCGCGGAAATCCGCACCAGGCCGGTGTCCTTGCGCTCGTCATAGGCCATCGACGCGATAATGCCCACGCCCAGTTCCAGCTCCGCATAGGTCTTGATCACGTCGGCGTCCAGCGCGGTCAGCACAATCTCTGGCTGCAGGCCAGCCTCGGCAAAGGCGCCGTCGATCTTGCGCCGTCCGGTAAAGCCAGCGTCGTACGTGATGAGCGGGAAGCCTGCCACGTCCTCCAGCGTCGGTTCGGGCAGGCGTGTCAGCGGATGATCCGGCGACACCACCAGCACGTGCTGCCAGGTGTAGGCGTCGAACGAGGTCAGTCCGGACTCGGTGGCCAGCGCCTCGGTCGCAATGCCGATGTCGGCTTGCCCGGTCAGCAGCAGTTCGACGATATGCGTGGGCGACGCTTCCTGCAGCGCCAGCGTGACGTGCGGATAGGCGCGGCGGAACGACTGCACCACGCGGGGCAAGGCGTAGCGCGCCTGCGTGTGGGTCGTGGCGACCGTCAGGCGACCGGTATGGCGGCCAGCAAATTCGTCGCCAGCCTGGCGCAGGTTCTCCGCCTCGAGCAGCAGGCGCTCGACAATGCGCACGATCTCGCGGCCCGGTTCGGTCAGCCCGGTCAGGCGCTTGCCGTAGCGCTCGAAAATCTCCACACCGAGTTCTTCCTCCAGTTCGCGGATCTGGCGCGATACCCCCGGCTGCGAGGTGTAGAGCGCGTTGGCGACCTCGGTCAGGTTGAACTGGCGGCGCACCGCCTCGCGGATGGATCGGAGTTGCTGGAAATTCATTGCCCTGCCCCTTGTCGGCTTGTTGCCGCGCCGTTGCCGCGCGCGTTCGATTGTTATGGTGTCGGCTGGTTGAAGACGCGCAGCTGGCGCGGCCGTACCGCAAGCAGCTCGCCTTCGCGGAAGCCCGCGTGGCGGTAGCGCTCCAGCGGCAGGGCCACCTCGATCACGTCCTGGTTGTCCTCGCGCTCGAGTTCGAGCTGGGCGACCGGGCCCAGCGTCAGCGCGCGGCGCAGCGTGACGGCGATGCCGTCGGTGCCCGGCGCATAGCGCTCGAGATCCAGGTCGTGCGGGCGCACATAGGCCACCGCATCGCCGGCGGTCTCGTGGCCGCTGCCCACCACCGGCAGCACCGCTTCGCCGGTGTGCAGCAGGCCGCCGCTCTCGCCCACTTCCAGGCGGCCGTGGAACAGGTTGACGTTGCCGAGGAAGCCGAACACGAACGGCGTGGCCGGATGGTTGTAGACCGCTTCAGGCGAGCCAAACTGTTCGACATGGCCACGGTTCATCAGCACCACCTGGTCGGCCACTTCCAGCGCTTCTTCCTGGTCGTGCGTGACGAACACACTGGTAACGTGCAGATCGTCATGCAAGCGCCGCAGCCAGCGGCGCAGTTCCTTGCGCACCTTGGCGTCGAGCGCGCCGAATGGCTCATCGAGCAAGAGCACGCGCGGCTCCACCGCCAGCGCGCGGGCCAGTGCGATACGCTGGCGCTGGCCGCCAGACAGCTGCGCGGGATAGCGGTCGGCCAGCCAGTCGAGCTGCACCAGTTCCAGCAGCGACTTCACCTTCTCGCGGATCTGCGCCTCGCTCGGGCGTTCGGCGCGCGGCTTCACGCGCAGGCCGAAGGCCACGTTCTCGAACACGCTCATATGCTTGAACAAGGCATAGTGCTGGAACACGAAGCCCACCTGACGCTGGCGCACATGCTGCTGCGAGGCATCTCGCCCGGCCAGTACGATCTGGCCCGCGTCGGCACGCTCCAGGCCCGCGATGATGCGCAGCAGCGTGGTCTTGCCGCAGCCTGATGGCCCGAGGAGCGCAGTCAGCTCGCCCTCTTCGAAGTCCAGCGAGACGTTGTCCAGCGCGACAAAATCCCCAAAGCGCTTCTCTACGTTCTTGACCTTAATGCTCATGATGCCTGTCCTTGCAAAGCGGCCAATGGGACTTCCGCGGCAGCGTCTTCGTTTTCCTTGCGGGCGCGAAGTTCCACCAGCGTCTTGATGCCCAGCGTGACCAGGGCCAGCAGCGTCAGCAGCGATGCCACCGCGAATGCCGCCGCGAAGTTGTACTCGTTGTAGAGGATCTCGACATGCAGCGGCATGGTATTGGTCAGCCCGCGGATATGGCCCGACACCACCGACACCGCGCCGAACTCCCCCATCGCCCGCGCATTGCACAGGATCACGCCGTACAGCAGGCCCCAGCGGATATTGGGCAGCGTGATATGCCTGAACGTCTGCCAGCCCGATGCGCCCAGCACGATGGCCGCTTCTTCCTCTTCGCTGCCCTGCGCCTGCATCAGTGGAATCAGCTCGCGCGCCACGAACGGGAAGGTCACGAAGATGGTGGCCAGCACGATGCCCGGCACCGCAAACATGATCTTGATGTCATGCGTCTCGAGCCACGGCCCGAACCAGCCTTGCGCGCCGAACAGCAGCACATAGACCAGGCCCGAAATCACCGGCGACACCGAGAACGGCAGGTCGATCAGCGTGATCAGCAGGTTCTTCCCGGGAAACTCGAACTTGGCGATGGCCCACGCCGCCGCCACGCCGAACACCAGGTTCAGCGGCACGGCGATCGCGGCCACCGTCAGCGTGAGCTGGATCGCGGACAAGGCATCCGGCTCGACCAGCGCTTCCCAGTAGGTCTGCACGCCCTTGCGCAGCGCCTCGTAGAAGACCGAAGCGAGCGGCACGAACAGGAACAGCGCGAGGAACAGCACCGCCACGGTGATCAGCGTGTAACGCACCCACGGCGCTTCGTTGGTCGCGTCAAATTTATGGTGGGCCGTGCCCTGCCGCCCGAGGCGGCCCGAAACTGCGCCGGCCATGTCAGTGTTCCTTGCCCGTGGCGGGCGCTTCGAGTGCCAGGCCGTCGCGCGCGCCAGACTGGTGGCGGCGGGTCCAGGCCTGCAGCAGGTTGATCAGCAGCAGCAGCGCGAAGGAAATCACCAACATCACCACGGCCACCGCGGTAGCGCCCGCGTAGTCGTATTGCTCGAGCTTGGAATAGATCATCAGCGGCGCGATTTCCGAGACCATCGGCATGTTGCCGGAGATGAACACCACCGAGCCGTACTCGCCAGTGGCCCGCGCGAACGACAGCGCAAAGCCCGTCAACAGCGCCGGCAGGATGGCAGGCAGAATCACGCGCCCGAAGGTCTGCAGGCGCGTGGCCCCGAGGCTGGCAGCGGCCTCTTCCAGTTCCTGTTCGACGTCTTCCAGCACCGGCTGCACCGTGCGCACGACGAACGGCAGGCCGATGAACGTCAGCGCGACCACCACGCCCAGTGGGCTGAAGGCGACCTTGATGCCGAGCGGCTCCAGGTAGCGGCCGATCCAGCCATTACCCGCGAACAGTGCCGTTAGCGCGATACCCGCCACCGCGGTAGGCAGTGCGAACGGCAGGTCCACCAGCGCATCGATCAGGCGCTTGCCGGGAAAGCGGTAGCGCACCAGCACCCACGCCACCGCCAGCCCGAAGACCGTATTGATGATTGCCGCGATCAGCGACGCGCCAAAGCTCAGCTGGTAGGAAGCCACCACGCGCGGCGCCGTCACCGTGGTCCAGAAGCCATCCCACGTCATCGTGAACGTCTTCAGGAATACCGCCGACAGCGGAATCAGGACGATCAGCGTCAGATAGAAGATCGTGAAGCCCAGCGACAGGCCAAAGCCGGGCAGCACGGTGAAGCGCTGGCGGCCGTTGCGTCTCGGCGCATTGCGGGTGGCGCCCGATTCTGGCGCGGCCGGGGATGGCGTGTCCGCCAGGGAAATGGAGGGTGGCATGTGGTCTCGTCTGTGGTGGGCCCCTCGCCAGACGGGCCTCACTTATGAAACCGGCGCATAAAGCGCCGGCCTACGAGACAAATTCTGCAGATGCGTCCTTATAAACAGAACGAATCTTTACGAATTTTCTTAGACGAATTAGATATAAGGAACTGCGGAAGCCACTTCTACACCCGCTTCCCACGGGCCGGCCTGATCTCCCGTGGCTTCGGCGCTACCTTCGAATCCAATGCGCTGCACCAACGTGCCGAGCAGGGCCAGCCCTTCGCCCCACTCGCCCAAGCCGGAATCGGCATTGATGTGACCCAGGCTGCCCGCATCGATCAGCTCGCTGCCCCACAGCGTGCCCCAGCTGAAGGCCGTGCGTTGTGGCATCCATGGATCATTGCGGCTCGCCACCAGGATCGTCGGGAACGGCAGCCGGTAGGTAGGCAGCAGGTGGGCGACGCCGAACTTGTCCGGGTCGGCCGGCGCCACCAGCAGCGCGCCCGCAATCCAGGCCGGATCCAGCGCCGCCTGCCGCAGCGTCGCCAGACAGCCGAAGCTGTGTGCGACCAGGACGGCGCCGCGTGCCGCCACGCGCTGCGCGCGCATCACGCCCTCCGACACGCGTTCGGCCCACAGCGGCAGGCTGGGACGCGACCAGTCATGCTGTTCCACGCGCTGCCAGTCGGGAAAGCGCTGCTCCCAGCGGCTCTGCCAGTGGCCGGGGCCGCTGCCATGCAGGCCCGGCACGGTCAGCACCTGCAGATGCCGGGGGATGTCCAGCCGGGGAACCGGCTTACTGCGATCCGTCATACCACCTCCTCGCTCAATGTCCGCGCGTCACGCAGGTTTGCGGGCGTTACCAGTCCACCGGCAAATACCCCCTGCCCCAGTCCGATGCCGGCCGCCTGCAGGCGCTCCACGCTCCGCGCGTCCTGCAGCCGCCGGCCGATCAACGTCACGCCGGAACTGGCCGCGCTCGCGCGCAGTCCGGCGAGTTGGCGATCGGTCCAGGTGCGGCGCATGTCGAGCTTGAGCCAGTCCGGCACCGCATGCGCCATCAGCGCGCCGGCCTCGGCCGGGTCGGAGGCCTGCAGGCTCACGGCAAAGCCATTGCGGCGATAATTTCCCACCACGTGAAGCAGCAGCGGCAGGTCATCATTGGCACTGGCCGGCACCTGGATCACGAATCGCTCCAGCGGCAGTCCGAGCGACTGCAGCGCGCGCCGGAACGCGGCGCCGTGGTCATCCGCCACCGCGGCCAGCAAGCGGTTGTGCACATTGAGCACGAGCTTGTGCGAACCTTCGGCCGCAAAGTAATTGATCGCATGCAGCAGGCGCGACAGCCGGTCCAGCGACACCAGCGTCGTGTCATCGGCCGCCATGGCAAACAGCTTCCACGCGGCCAGGCCCATGCCATCCTCCGCATAGGTATGGACCGCGCCTTCGTGTGCCACGACCTCGCGGTCGGCCAGCGTCACCAGCGGCTCGAACGCGCTGGTCAGCGAACAGTTGAAGAACTGGCCCTGCACCTGGCCGCGCGCATCGCGCCACAGCTGGCGGTCGGCCAGCGGCTGCCGCGGCAGCGTGTCAAGGTAGCGCTCGAGAGCGCTGGACCTGGCTTCGGGTGCATTCGCGCCTGCGATGGCCATGCTTCTGTTTCCTTTCGCGCCTCCCGGCACGGGGATTTCGTTTGATGTTCACGCTGCGGGCCGTGCGCACATGGCCCGCGGCAACTTACAGCTTGGCAATGGATACCTCGGTCGCCTTGACCAACGCAACGACTTCACTGCCCAGCGTCAGGCCGAGGTCGCGAATCGAGCGCGTGGTAATGACCGAGGTAACGATGCCGGCCGGCGTTTCCACATCCACTTCGGAAACCACCGGACCTTCGATGATGGCGGCGACCTTGCCGCGAAACTGGTTGCGTACGTTGATGGCCTGAATGCTCATGATAGAAGCTCCTTTGGTGAAGGCGTATGAAGATTGTGTAATGACGATGTGCGGGTTTCGGATGCGTTACACCGCGAAGCGCACCGACTCCACCGTGCGTACCAGCGACCAGTCCGCAGTGGGTTCCTGCTCCACCTGCGGTGGCGAGCCGACGGACGGGGTGTGCTGCATGACCCGACGCAGCACACGCTCTTCCAATTGCGCGAACGCTGCCGAACCGTGCTGCCGTGGCCTGGCAAGCGCGACGGGTTCATCCATCGCAATGTGGCCGTCCTCGATCAGCACGATGCGGTCCGCCAGTGCCACGGCCTCGGACACATCGTGCGTCACCAGCAGCGCGGTAAAGCCGAGCCGGCCCCACAGCGATTCGATCAGCCCCTGCATCTCGATGCGCGTGAGCGCATCCAGCGCGCCGAGCGGCTCGTCAAGCAGCAGCAACCGCGGGTGATGCACGAGCGCGCGCGCCAGGGCAACACGCTGGCGCTGGCCGCCGGAAAGCCGTGCCGGCCATGCTTCCGCGCGATCCGCCAGGCCGACCTGCGCCAGCACCGCCGCTGCCTCTTCGCGACGCTCGCGCGGCAGGCCCAGCGCGACGTTTCCCAGCACGCGCTTCCACGGCAGCAGGCGAGCGTCCTGGAACATCACGCGGATGTCCTGCTGCCGCGCGCGGGCCGGTTGCGCATCGAGCGTGATGGCGCCTTCGTCCGTGGCTTCCAGCCCGGCAACGAGCCGCAGCAAGGTGCTCTTGCCGCAGCCGCTGCGCCCGACGATGGCGACGAACTCCCCCGGTGCCGCGCTCAGCGCGATACGGTGCAGCACCGCGCGCCCGTCATAGCGCTTGATCACCTGATGCACGTGCAGCGCCACACCGCCGGCGGGCGCATCAGACTGGCGCGCCCGGCGCACTTCCTTCAGGTTTGCATCGGCATACGCGAGCGCGGCCTGTTCTACCGGATTGCTTTGCATGTCAGTTCTCCCTTGCTTCAGGCGGCTTGATAACCCGGATGCCAGCGCAGCCAGAAGCGCTCCAGCCCGCGCGACATCACATCGGCCAGCTTGCCGAGCAGCGCATAGAGCAGGATGCCGACCAGCACCACATCGGTCTGCAGGAACTCGCGCGCGTTCATGGTCATGTAGCCGATGCCCGACTGCGCGGAGATAGTCTCGGCCACGATCAGGATCACCCACATCAGGCCCAGCGAGAATCGCACGCCAACCAGGATGCTGGGCAGCGCGCCGGGCAGGATCACCTCGCGATAAAGCGACCAGCCCGACAGCCCATAGCTGCGCGCCATTTCGACCAGCCCCGGATCGACGGAGCGGATGCCGTGGAACGTATTCAGGTACACCGGAAAGAACACACCCAGCGCAACCAGGAACAGCTTGGCGGTCTCGTCGATGCCGAACCAGAGGATCACCAGCGGGATCAGCGCCAGCGTCGGGATGTTGCGGATCATCTGCAGCGTGCTGTCGAGCAGCGTGGCAGCGCTGCGGAACGTGCCGGTCAGCAGTCCGAGCAGCAAACCCAGGCCACCGCCCACGGCAAGGCCCACAGCGGCGCGCCACGTGCTGACCCAGACATGAGTCCACAGATCACCGGAACGGGCCAGCTCCCACGCAGCACGCACCACGGCCAATGGCGCGGGCAGCACGCGTGTGGACAACCAGCCGAACTCCGATGCGGCCTGCCAGGCGACGAACAGCAGCGCCGGCACTACCCATGGCGCCAGCGTGCGCGCCACGGTGCGCCATTCGCGGCGCGATGCGATCAAGGAAGCAGACATGGCGATCTCCTCAGCTTTGCGAAGCGCGCGGCACGATGCCGGTCGCCATGACTTCACCGAACGGCCCCGACAGCACCTGGCCCGGCAACTTGCTACGCACCGAACGCGGCAGCAGCGGGAACACCAGTTCCGCGAAACGGTAGGCCTCTTCCAGATGCGGATAGCCGGACAGCACGAAGGTGTCGATGCCCAGTTCCGCGTATTCGCCCATGCGCTCCGCTACCTGTTGCGGATCGCCGACGAGCGCCGTGCCCGCGCCACCACGCACCAGGCCCACGCCGGCCCACAGGTTCGGACCGATTTCCAGTGCCTCGCGCGTGCGCTTGCCGCCGCCGGCATGCAAGGCGGCCATGCGGCGCTGGCCCTCCGAATCCATCTTTGCGAACACCGCCTGCGCGCGCGCCACGGTGTCGTCGTCGAGGCGGCTAATCAGATCGTCGGCCGCGGCCCAGGCGGCGGCTTCGGTCTCGCGCACGATCACGTGCAGGCGGATGCCGAACTTCACCGTGCGGCCGTGGCGTGCCGCGTGCCTGCGCACATCGGCGAGTTTCTGCGCGACCTCCGCCGGCGGCTCGCCCCAGGTCAGGTAGGTATCGACTTGTTCACCCGCGAGTTCGTGCGCGGCTGCGGAAGAACCACCGAAGTACACCGGAGGATGCGGCCGTTGCAACGGCGGGTACAGCACGCGCGCGCCCTTCACCTTGAGATGACTTCCTTCAAAGCTGATCTCGCCACTGTCGTGGCTTGCCGCCAGCACGTCACGCCAGATGCGGATGAATTCGGCCGAGGCCTCATAGCGCGCAGCGTGATCGAGGAACAAACCGTCGCCCTCCAGCTCGGCCACGTCACCGCCCGTCACCAGATTCACCAGCAGACGGCCATTCGAGATGCGGTCGAACGTGGCGGCCATGCGCGCGGCCAGCGTCGGCGTCATCAATCCCGGGCGCACGGCCACGAGAAAACGCAGGCGCTGTGTCACGGCAGCCAGCGCAGAAGCCACTACCCACGGATCTTCGCAAGAGCGGCCGGTAGGAATCAGCACGCCTTCATAGCCAAGCGTATCGGCGGCGACGGCTACCTGCTTCAGATAGTCGATGCCGACCTCACGCGCACCTTCGGATGTGCCCAGGTAGCGGCTGTCGCCGTGGGTCGGGATAAACCAGAAAACTTGCATGTCGGAACCTCGTTATCGTTGTGGCCGCGCGCCTCAGCGCTGCGCCTGCTGCCAGCTTGCGTCCGAGACCTTGATCGGCTTCGGGATCAGCTTGAGCGAATGAAAGACATCGGCAATGCGCTGCTGCTCGGCGAGCACCTCGGCGTTCACCGGCCGCGCGCCATACGAGAACCGCGATACGGCCAGTTCCAGCACGGCAGGCTCCAGGCCGACCTCCCCGATCAGAACTGCTGACGCGTCCTTCGGGTTCTTCTCGGCCCACGCACCCAGCGATGCCAGTTCATCGAGCAACAGCCTTACGATCTCCGGCTTTGCCTCCGCATACGGGCGCGACGCCAGATAGAACTGATGGTTGCTGACCACGTTCTTGCCATCCGCGCCGCGGCCATCGGCCAGCACGCGCGCGCCGAGCTGCTTTTCGGCGGCAGCCAGGAACGGGTCCCAGATCACCCATGCGTCGACCGCGCCGCGTTCGAAGGCAGCGCGCGCGTCAGCCGGCGGCAAATAGACCGGCTGGATCTCGTTGTAAGGAATGCCAGCCTTCTCGAGCTGGCGCACCAGCAGGTAATGGACGTTCGAGCCCTTGTTCAGCGCCACGCGTTTGCCGCGCAGATCCGCCACGCTCTTGATGGCGGAGCCTTTGGGCACGACGATGGCTTCGGCAGTCGGCGCCGGCGGCTCGTTGCCGATATACGCGAGCTGTGCACCGGCGGCCTGCGCAAAGATCGGCGGCGCCTCGCCAACGGTGCCGAAATCGATCGCGCCGACATTGAGGCCTTCCAGCAGTTGCGGGCCGGCCGGGAACTCGGTCCACTTGACGGTGATTCCCTGCGGCGCAAGGCGCTTCTCCAGCGTGCCGCGCGCCTTCAGCAGCGTCAGCGTGCCGTACTTCTGGTAGCCGATGCGCAGCACCTTGGCATCGACGGTCTTCGACTGGGCTTCGGCACGGCCCGGCACCAGGCCATAGGCCACGCCGGTGGCGATCACGAGTGCAGCAATCAGGGCGCGGCGCCGACGCTGGTTCGCGATCTGCGGGTGGCGCGAAGTGGTTGCGGATTCGCCGGCAAGCGGCGACAAGGTCGACGATGTCATGGATTCTTTCCTGAGCCGGCACGCGTCCGGCAATCTGCCTGCATGGATGGATGGATGGTCTTGGCCGGATCGTCGGCCGATGTGTGCAGCACCCCGGGCAACAACCCGCCCTGCCGGCCTGGTGCACAGGCGGCATGACAACAGGATTGCCGGTGAGGCCGGCCAGCGCTGACGCGCTAGTGGCCGGCCGGGCTACGGATCAGCTCAGGCAGGACATCGCTGCGCCACCGCGGCTTGCGCGGCGCACCGGGCCGGCGGGACCGGCACGAATTGAAGCGGGACGTCGATGCGCGCACGGGCCAGTGCCTCGCGCACGCGTAGCACGCCCTCTTCCAGGCGCAGAGCCAGCGCGGCGTCAAAGCGCGCGGGCTCGCTTCCGTCGATCTCGATCTGCTGGTCCACGGCAAAAATGCCGGGCAGGATATGGCGCGAACCGAGTGCCGACAGGACCGGACGCAGGGCATAGTCGATCGCCAGCGCATGCGCCAGGCTGCCGCCGGTGGCGATCGGCAGCACGACCTTGTCGCGCAGGCCGGTCTGCGGCAATAAATCGAGGAAGGCTTTCAGCAAGCCGCTGTACGCCGCCTTGTAGACCGGCGTGGCCAGCACCACCACTTGCGCCTCGGCGACGGCGCGCGCGGCGGCGGCAATGGCGGGATCATCGGCGCGCGCGGCCAGCAGAGGGCCGGCGGGCAGTCCGCGCAGGTCGATGTGGCGGGTGCCTTCGCCAACCGCTTCCAGCTCGCCGCGCAGGTGGGCCAGCAGGTGAGCGGAGCGCGATTGCGCCGAGGGACTGCCGGACAGGGTGAGGATGGACATCGGGGCTTCCTTCTTCGGGTTGGCGGGACGGTGCCGGATGCCCGGGACACCGGCCCCGGCCCGTCCGTCTCGGTGGATTACTTCTTGCCGGGCAGGTAGATCTGGTCGAACGAACCGCCATCGGCAAAGTGGGTCTTCTGCGCCGTCTGCCAGCCGCCGAACACTTCATCGATCGTGAACAGCTTGACCTTCGGGAAGTTCGCCGCGTACTTGGCGGCGATTTTCGGGGAGATCGGCCGGTAATAGTTCTTGGCCGCGATCTCCTGGCCTTCGTCGGTGTACAGGAACTGCAGGTAGGCCTCGGCCGCCTTGCGGGTGCCCTTCTTGTCCACCACCTTGTCGACCACGGCAACCGGCGGCTCGGCCAGGATGGACACCGACGGCGCGACGATGTCGAACTTGTCCGGTCCCAGCTCCTTGATCGCCAGGATCGCTTCGTTCTCCCAGGCGATCAGCACGTCGCCCAGGCCGCGCTCCACGAACGTGGTGGTGGCGCCGCGCGCGCCCGAATCGAGCACCGGCACGTGTTTGAGCAGCTCGCCGACGAAATCGCGCGCCTTGGCGTCATTGCCGCCCGGCTGGCGCAGCGCATAACCCCATGCCGCCAGGTAGTTCCAGCGCGCACCGCCGGAGGTCTTGGGGTTCGGCGTGATAACCTGCACGCCCGGCTTGACCAGATCGTTCCAGTCCTTGATGCCCTTGGGGTTGCCCTTGCGCACCAGGAACACGATGGTCGACGTGTAGGGCGAAGCGTTGTGCGGCAGGCGCTTTTGCCAGTCGGACTTGAGCAGGCCCTTCTCGGCAATGGCGTCGATGTCGTAGCCGAGCGCCAGCGTGACCACGTCGGCATCCAGCCCGTCGATCACCGAACGGGCCTGCTTGCCCGAGCCGCCGTGCGACTGGCGCACCGTCACCGCATCGCCGCCCTGCGCCTTCCATGCCTTGGCGAATGCGGCGTTCACGTCCACATACAGCTCGCGCGTCGGATCGTAGGAAACATTGAGCAGTGTGGTTGCCGTCGCTGTCTGCGCGGCGCCAAGGGCGGCCACTGCGGCCAGGCCGATGGCCAGCTTGCGAATCATCTAGTTGCTCCCGTCAGGTGTCGTGAATGGCGCTGGAGCGCCTCATTGGCTGCCCGCCGTGGCGGCTGGGCTTCTGTCAGGAGCAAGACTACCGAGCGGCCTATCTGAACGGAACGAATGCTTTCGCCGAACCTTGCGTGTTTTCCGCATAAGATCGGTCGGAAATATGCACATGCCTGCGCACGGCACCGATCCGGGCCGTGCCAGCGCCAGATGCAAGGACATTGCAGAGTGATTCTGTCGGGCGCGCATGGCGCAATGGACATGCGCCAGCTGTAGCACGGCGGCCCGAGCCGAAAACCGGATGCCCAAAAGAAAACGCCCGCACCGTGTTAGCGGTGCGGGCCAAGTTTCCATTTGGAAACGGGTAGACAAGTCATGAAGAGCGCCCCCGCATCTCCATGACGGTTCAGATATTAGCGGGCCGTTCCCATTGGCCAGTTGATGAAGATCAACCGCCCCACGATTGCGGACAAAAAATAAGGACCTCCTCAGAGGTCCTTATTGGATGCACACCGTCCGGTCGATTTAGTCGAGGTTGCGCCCAAACGTGAACTCGCCGTCCTCGTAGTCCACCGGCACCACGTCCTTGGCGGCGAACTTGCCTTCCAGGATGGCGCGCGCCACCGGGTTCTCGATCTGCTGCTGGATCGCCCGCTTGAGCGGACGCGCCCCGAACACCGGGTCATAACCCGCGCTCGCGATCTTCTCCAGCGCCAGCTCGCTGACCTCCAGCGTCATGTCCATGCGGGCCAGGCGGGCCTGCAGGCGTTGCAGCTGGATGCGCGCGATCGACTCGATATTTTTCTGGTCGAGCGCGTGGAACACCACGACCTCGTCGATCCGGTTCAGGAACTCCGGACGGAAATGCGTGCGCACTTCCTGCCAGACGGCGCCCTTCACCGCTTCCTGCGGCTCGCCCACCATCGACTGGATGATCTGCGAACCGAGGTTGGACGTCATCACGATCACCGTGTTCTTGAAGTCCACCGTGCGTCCCTGGCCGTCGGTCAGGCGGCCGTCGTCCAGTACCTGCAGCAGCACGTTGAAGACGTCCGGGTGGGCCTTCTCGACTTCATCGAGCAGCACCACGCTGTACGGCTTGCGGCGTACGGCCTCGGTCAGGTAGCCGCCTTCCTCGTAGCCGACATATCCGGGCGGCGCGCCGATCAGGCGGCTCACGCTGTGCTTCTCCATGAACTCGCTCATGTCGATGCGGATCAGGTGCTCTTCCGAGTCGAACAGGAATTCGGCCAGTGCCTTGCACAGTTCGGTCTTGCCGACGCCGGTCGGTCCCAGGAACAGGAACGAGCCATAGGGCTTGTTCTCGTCCGCCAGACCCGCTCGCGAACGGCGGATGGCATCGGACACCAGCCGCACGGCTTCGTCCTGGCCCACCACGCGGTTGTGCAGGCGGTCTTCCATCTTCAGCAGCTTCTCGCGCTCGCCCTGCATCATCTTCGACACCGGAATACCGGTCGCGCGGCTCACCACTTCGGCGATTTCCTCGGCGCCGACCTGCGTGCGCAGCAGCTTGTTGGGCTGCTTCTGCTCGCTGGCCTCGGCGTCGGTCGCAGCCTTGAGCTTGCCTTCCAGGCCCGGCAGCTTGCCGTACTGCAGCTCGGCCACCTTGTCGAGCTTGCCTTCGCGCTGCAGCTTGGCGATGTCCAGCTTGACCTTCTCGATCTCTTCCTTCAGCGCGGCCGTGCCCTGCGCGGCGCCCTTCTCGGCCTTCCAGATCTCGTCGAGGTCCGCGTACTCCTTCTCCAGGCGCGTGATCTCCTGCTCGATCAGGTCCAGGCGCTTGAGCGAGGCTTCGTCGGTCTCTTTCTTGACCGCTTCGCGCTCGATCTTGAGCTGGATGGTGCGGCGCTCAAGCTTGTCCATCGACTCCGGCTTGGAGTCGATTTCCATCTTGATGCGCGCACCGGCTTCGTCGATCAGGTCGATCGCCTTGTCGGGCAGGAAGCGGTCGGTGATATAGCGGTGCGACAGTTCCGCCGCGGCGACGATGGCCGGGTCGGTGATCTCCACGCCGTGGTGCAGCTCATACTTTTCCTGCAGCCCGCGCAGGATGGCGATGGTCGCTTCCACCGACGGCTCGTCCACCAGCACCTTCTGGAAGCGGCGCTCGAGCGCGGCATCCTTCTCGATGTACTTGCGGTATTCGTCCAGCGTGGTCGCGCCGATGCAGTGCAGCTCGCCGCGCGCCAGCGCCGGCTTGAGCATATTGCCCGCGTCGATCGCGCCTTCGGCCTTGCCCGCGCCGACCATGGTGTGGATCTCGTCGATGAAGACGATGGTCTGGCCCTCATCCTTGGCGACGTCGTTCAGCACCGCCTTCAGGCGTTCCTCGAACTCGCCGCGGTACTTGGCGCCTGCCAGCAGGCCGGCCATGTCGAGCACGAGCACGCGCTTGTTCTTCAGGGTCTCGGGCACCTCGCCGTTGACGATGCGCTGCGCCAGGCCTTCGACGATCGCGGTCTTGCCCACGCCCGGCTCGCCGATCAGCACAGGATTGTTCTTGGTGCGGCGCTGCAGGATCTGGATCGCGCGGCGGATTTCGTCGTCACGGCCGATCACCGGGTCGAGCTTGCCCATGCGGGCGCGCTCGGTGAGGTCGATGGTGTACTTCTTGAGTGCCTCGCGCTGCGTTTCGGCGTCGGCGCTGTTGACGGTATCCCCGCCACGCACGGCCTGGATGGCCGCTTCCAGCGGCTTGCGGTTGAGCCCGTTCTCGCGCGCAATGCGGCCCGCGTCGCCCTTGTCTTCCGACACGGCCAGCAGGAACAGTTCGCTGGCGATGAACTGGTCGCCGCGCTTGATGGCTTCCTTCTCGGCGGCGTTGAGCAGGTTGACGAGGTCGCGGCCCACCTGGACCTCGCTCGTGCCCTGCACTTGCGGCAGGCGCTTGATGGCCGCGTCCAGCGCAGTCTGCAGCCCGTTCACATTCACGCCGGCACGCTGCAGCAGCGCCTTGGCGGCGCCGTCGTTCTGCGCGATCAGCGCGCGCAGCAGGTGCTGCGGTTCGATGTATTGGTTGTCATTGGCCAGTGCCAGGCTTTGCGCATCGGCGAGCGCTTCCTGGAACCGGGTAGTCAGTTTGTCAAGACGCATAGGATTCCCTCTCTCGGTGAGTGTCCTGATGCTAGGGAGCTCGCCCGGCCGGACACTGTATGTCTTACCGAAAGATAAGGCTTCGGCTTGACATTTCAAGACCACGCCGACGCGATCCTCGCACGATAAAAAGTGCAGAAATCGGTCTATGGCGCGAGCAGGCAGGTCAGTGGTCCAAGCGGCGAATACGCCACCGGGGCGCGGCTCGCCGACCCATCGGCGAGCCCATCCGGAACACGGATTAATCCGGTACCTGTACAGACCCGGTACTCGCGGTGATCTGGTTGCCGTTGTCCGGACTTGCCGAGATCGGCGGCACGTTGGCCGGCAGCAGCGTCGGCGCGGTGGTGGTATTGGTGGCGCCGCCGCGGGGGATCGTCCGCACCACCTGCGACGGCGGCAGCGCCTTGCCGGTCGTGAGGTTGTCATAGACCGCATCCAGCGCCCGGATCAGGTACAGGTGCAGCGGCACGTAGCGGTTGCTGTAACCCGACACGGCGCCGATGAAGGCATCGAAATGCTGCGCGTTCTCGACCTCGATATACGACAGCTTGCTGGCTGCGCCTTCCTGCTGCCGGTTGAAGCCGAGATATGGCCGCGAGGTGTGATTGACCGGCAACAGGCCATCGCTGCGGCCGTGCACGATCAGCGCAGGCTTGCCACGCAGGTTGCCCGAACGCTGTATTTCGGACAGGCCCGACTGCAGCGCCAACGCCTGGGAACCGGTGCCAGTCAGCAAGTCCCGCAGGCATCTGGCTCCGTCGAAGTTGGCATCGGGCCGGTTGCTGGAGGCGGACACCGACTGGCCATTCAGGAACGGGCCATGCTGCAGGTCGCGGTCATTGATCAGTTGCACCGTACTGGTCGGCGGTACGCCGTTGCCGGTCGAGAACATCGATGCCAGCGCCGCGGGCGCGATCGCCGCCGGCTTGAAGTCGGTCAGCGTGGCGGCGAAGCTGTAGCCGCACAGCCGGTCGGTCACGCTGGCCCGGGCGTAGGAATTGGCATAGGTCACGGCAATCGAGGCCGCCGTGTCGAAGAGGGCCAGCGACGGATGCAGCGCATCCGATTCCGGCTCCCAGCCAGAATCGTGCAGCGTTTGCAGCGCGCTTGCCGCCTGGTCGCTGACCGTGGTGCCGGAGATCAAGTTGTTGTCGACCAGTGATTGGCACCGGGCGATGTAGAACTGGTTGGTCGCAAACGCCGGCGCATTGACCAGCGAGGTCGCCTGCGACGCGCATAGCTGCAGCAGGTTGGCCGTGGTGATGTAGTCATACAGCAGGCGCCCCGATGCATTGACCTGCCTGCCGCCACGCTTGACCAGGATGTTGGCATTCGGCGGCAGGTTCAGGTTAGGCTCGGCCACGGCCACGCCGTCAATCATGCCGGTGGCGTCCTGCTCGGCCGCCGCGATCGCCGCCCCGCCACCGTTGGAGACACTGGAGGCGATCACCAGGATCGCGTTCTTGCCCAGGGTCCGCTGGCGCACGCCATTTCCGGCGACCAGGCCAAAGCGGTCATTGATCGCCCAAATGCCGAAATCGATGGCCTGCAACGTGAACTTGCCCCAGTCCTTCTCCGGGTTGCGCTGCGAATGGGCATGCTTGAAGGCCAGGCGATGCGGTGCCTGCGTCGTGAAATCGGCCAGCGACAGGATGCCCGGCCTGGCCGCGAACTGTGCGTTGCTGCCGGCGGCGCTGCGCGTCGCGCGCGTGCCGTCGATCAGCGGCACGGTGTCCGTATCGAGGTCGTGCGGTGCGGCGCCAGTGCCCTTGTCGGTATAAGCCACGGCGCAGCCGCGCTTCAGGCCCCACTCGCCCACGGAAATCGCGCCATACACGCCACGCGAACCCGACGAAGTCGCGGTAATCATGCAAGGCTTGCTGAGATTGAACGTGTTCGGGATCTGCACCAGCATCGTCACGTTCTCCTGCCCGCTGCCGTCGTCGGAGAAGGCCAGGTATTCGACGCCGGCGATCCTGCCCTGCCCGGTCGTGACATTGCCCTGCGCATCGACATTGGGCCCGTAGAACGTACCGAAGCCCCCGCCGGCGGTGGTGTCCACGATCGCGCGGTAGTTTGTGTAGATCGCGTAGCGGCGCAGCTCGGCCGCGGTTGGCGCGTTGGGGCTGGCGGGCACCGGCGCCGTGGCGCTTGCCAACCCATCCTTGCCAAGGCCGGCGGTCAGCAAGTCGTCCGTGATGCCGTCATAGGCCTTGATCGTCACCGTGCCGATATTGGCCGGCTTGATATTGGGGTTGGTGTTGCCGTCGCCGCTGTCGCTGCCGCCACAGGCCGCGGACAGCAATGCCGCGGCCGCAGCAAAAGCCATCTTGCCGCGGCGATGAAAGTTGTCATGCTGCATGGGACCCTCCTGGTTTGCTGACTATCCGCTCATGCCGAGAAGACTTCCGAACTGCAAACTGCCGGGCCACCCGCCGCCTTCCCGGGCCCGGGAAGCGTGCGCGCAGCATGTGTTGTTCGACCTTGCCGGTCGGCGTGCATGGCGCGGTTCAGGGCGCGACTGCAACCCGAGCCACAGCAGCCGCTGCCGGCAACACACCGGTCATGGTAGCGAATATGGCCGACGGCACTGTGCAGACTGTGCGGAAGACCACGGTAAGAACGCCCTCACCGCGCCTGCAAGCCGCGCGTGATCATGTCGAAGGCGGCATCGACCACTTTGTCCATCGAGGCCGGCCGCTTCCACAGTGCGTAGCGCATGCCAAGGAAATTGCTGATGCCGATCAGGCACCAGGCGCGCACCTCGGCGTCGCCCGGGCACACTTCGCCCTGCTCGGCCGCGCGGCTCAGGCGCCGGCTGTACAGGTCCGCAAAGACCTGGAAGTAGCCGCTATAGATGGTCTCGTCCACCGAATACGAGTCGAGCACGATCCGGTAGAGATTCTTGTGTCGGGAAACAAAAGACAGGAAAGCCTTCAGTCCGAGCCGTTCGGCGTCCAGCTGGCTGGTGGCCGATGCCAGGTGGTTGCGCAGGTGGGCGCGCAACAACTCCAGCATGTGGTGGACCAGCGCGCGGAAGATGTCTTCCTTGTCCTTGAAGTACAGGTAGAAGGTGCCCATGGCGACCTTGGCTTCCTGCGTGATCTCGGAAATCGATGCGACGTAGTAGCCTTTCTCGCCGAACACCTTTTCGGCGGCACGCAGCAGCGATTCGCGGGTCTTCTGCCCGCGCGCTGTCTTGGGCGGGCAGATGCCGGAGTCAGTCCTGCCCGATTCGGTCTGGGACATCGTGTCTCCACTGTGGCGCTCGGGCGCCCTCTGTGTGCGTTACCAGCGTCCCGCGACCTGCCCCGCCGTCCGGCCTCCTCTGCCCGGTGCGGCACCGCGAAACGTGAGGGCTGATTCACGTTTCATCGTATAGACCGCCGGCGGCCGATGTCAATGCATGGCTTTCCCGTACCATGCGGCACCCGCGCCGCGCCCGCCTGCGGTCAGGCCAAAAAGCGGTAAGTCCACAAACCCAGCCCGGCCAGCAGCAGCGAGCCACCCAGATGGCTGGCCACATGCAGCAGCGCCCAGCCGTAGTCGCCCGACATGAGGTTGGCCAGCGCCTCGCTGGAAAACGTGGAAAACGTGGTCAGGCCGCCAAGGAAGCCCGTAATGACCAGCAGGCGCCATTCGGCCGGCAGCCCCGGATGGGAGTCGAAGAAACCGACGGCCACGCCGATCAGGTAGCCGCCGAGCAGGTTCGCGGCCAGGGTGCCGTAGGGCAAGGCGGGATTGAGGGCGTTCCAGATGACCGAGAACCCCCAGCGCAGCCATGCGCCGATCGCCGCGCCAATGCCGACCGCCACGAACCCCAGCGGGCCCATCAGTTGCCGCCGTCGCTGCCGGCCTCGGCGCCGCTGGCGTTGATGGACGGGATCCCCCAACGCTTCAGGGCCGCCTCGTCGGTCACGCGGGCATCGACCCAGCGCGCGCCTTCCGGCGTTTCTTCCTTTTTCCAGAACGGTGCTTCGGACTTGAGGTAGTCCATGATGAATTCGCATGCCGCGAATGCGTTGCCGCGGTGCGCGGACGCCACGGCCACCATCACGATCTGGTCGAGCGGCAGCAGCGGCCCGACGCGGTGGATGATGGTCACGCCCAACAGTTCCCAACGCGTGCAGGCAGCGGCCTCGATCTGCGCCAACGCCTTCTCGGTCATGCCCGGATAGTGCTCAAGCTCCATCGCGCTGACCGCGCTGCCCTCGCTCACATCGCGCACGGTGCCGATGAAGCTTGCCACCGCCCCAACGCCGGGCCGGCCGGCCCGCAGCGCGGCGACTTCTGCGCCGAGGTCAAAATCTTCGCGCTGTACCCTGACGGTCATATCAGCCTCCGGTTACCGGCGGGAAAAAGGCCACTTCGCAGCCATCGGCAATGGCCGTATCGGCTCGGGCCACGGCGTGGTCGACGGCCATGCGCAGTGCGCGGCCTTCTGCCAGGGCCTCGGCCCAGGCTCCGCCGCGCGTGCGCAGCCACTGGCGGACCTCGCCCACCGTGCGCACATCGGCGGGGATTTCCGCGCGCTCAGCGGCAACGCCGACCTGTTCACGCACGCTGGCAAAAAAACGTAGTTCGATGTTCATCACGACTTCTAGCACCGTCCGCACCGCCCGCTATGCCAGCAGGCCGTCGAACGGAATGAACTGCACGGTATCGCCGTGCGCGATTGCCCGGT
Source organism: Cupriavidus sp. C3SS-1 (assembly GCF_057073755.1). Lineage (NCBI taxonomy): Bacteria > Pseudomonadati > Pseudomonadota > Betaproteobacteria > Burkholderiales > Burkholderiaceae > Cupriavidus > Cupriavidus sp. C3SS-1. The sequence goes on from NZ_CP172699.1 coordinate 1,877,204, forward strand.
CGGGCGGGTTGTCGATCAGGCCGTCGCCCCACACCGTGGAGGTCAGCACGCCCGAGCTTTGATTCGGGAACAGGTCCAGGCCGCCATTGGCATTGATGCGCGCGCGCAGGAACTCGTTGCGGCGATCGCCCTTCTTCAACTCGAAGTCCGCGCGCAGCGGCAGGCGCCGCGGCGTCACGTCGGCCACGCCCTGCAGGCGCAGGATGAAGGGCCGCACAAATAGCAGGAAGGTGACGAAGCTCGATACCGGGTTGCCCGGCAGGCCGAGGAAAAACGCCGGATCGCTGCCGTCGTTGCCGACCTGCCCGAACGCCAGCGGCTTGCCCGGCTTGATGGCGATCTGCCACATGTCGAGGCGCCCTTCGGCTTCCACTGCGGGCTTGATGTGGTCTTCGTCGCCGACCGAGACGCCGCCCGACGTAATGATCAGGTCATGGCCCTGTGCGGCCTTGCGCAGCGTCTCCCGCGTGGCGGCCAGCGTGTCCGGCACGATGCCCAGGTCGCTGACTTCGCAGCCCAGGTTTTCCAGCAGGCCACGCAGCGTGAAGCGGTTCGAGTTGTAGATCGCCCCGGGCTTGAGCGGTTCGCCCGGCATGGCCAGTTCGTCGCCCGTGAAGAACACCGCGACGCGCACGCGCCGCACCACGTCCAGGCGTGCCTGGCCCACCGAGGCGGCCAGTCCCAGCGCCTGCGGCGTAAGCCGCGTGCCGGCAGGCAGGATGACGCTGCCGGCCTCGATATCCTCGCCGGCCCTGCGGATCCATTCGCCCGATTGCGGCACGTGGTTGACGATCACGTCGTTGCCATCCGCCACGCATTGCTCCTGCATCACCACGGCATCGGCCCCGGGCGGGATCAACCCGCCGGTGAAGATGCGCGCGGCGGTGCCGGGCGCCAGGTCGGTGCCGACATGGCCGGCCGGAATGCGCTGCGACACCGGCAGGCGCGTTCCCGCGGCAGGCACTTCGGCGGCGCGCATCGCGTAGCCGTCCATCGAGGTGTTGTCGGCGGGAGGTACCTGCAGGGAACTGGTGACCGGAGCAGCCAGCACGCGGCCGTTGGCGGCCAGGGTGTCGACGTGTTCAACCTGGGCCAGCGGACGGGCGGCGGCCAGCAGGGCGTCGAGCGCCTGGGCCATGGTCAGCATCGGGGGGCGGGAAGACGCTGCAGCTTGGGTCATGATGGGATGTGTGGGTTCGGAGCGCCCATGAAAAACGGCCCGCGCATTGCGTCGCACAGCGTCTATCGACGGGTGCGGGCAATGCGGGGGCCGGGTCTGGGCCACGGCTAGCCTGATTGTAGCGAGTTGACGCCGCCAAGGCATGCGGCGGCGCCGCAGCCACCCGGAGGCGCCCGCGCTTACAGGCCGGTGTGACCGGCGATAAAGGCCTTGATCTGGCCGACGTCGTTGGCCATGACCTCGAAGCGCTGCGGCAGCTTCTCGATGCCTTCGAACGCAGCCGGACGCTCGGGCTCGTGGCCCAGGGCCTCGCGGATGGTGTCCGCGAACTTGGCCGGCAGCGCGGTTTCCAGCACTACCATCGGCACGCCGGCGCTGAGATGCTCGCGCGCCACCTTGATGCCGTCGGCGGTGTGGGTATCGATGGTGATGCCGTAGCGGGCCGACATGTCACGGATGGTCGCCACGCGATCGTCGTGCGTGCTGCGGCCCGAGAAAAAGCCGAATTCGCCGCGGATGCGCTCGAATTCCGGGGTGCCGGACAAGTCGAAGCCGCCCTTCTCTTCCACGTCGCGGAACAGCGCCGACAGCTTGCCGGCGTCCTGGCCGAGCAGGTCGAAGATGAAGCGCTCGAAGTTCGACGCCTTCGAGATATCCATGCTCGGGCTGGACGTATGGTAGGTCTCGGCCGACTTGCGCACGCGGTACGCGCCGGTGCGGAAAAACTCGTCGAGCACGTCGTTCTCGTTGGTGGCCACCACCAGCTTGTCGATCGGCAGGCCCATCATGCGCGCGATATGGCCGGCGCAGACGTTGCCGAAGTTGCCCGACGGCACGCAGAACGACACCTTCTGGCCCGGGCCCGAGGTCGCGAGCAGCCAGCCCTTGAAGTAGTACACCACCTGGGCCACTACACGCGCCCAGTTGATCGAGTTGACCGTGCCGATGCGCTGGCGGGCCTTGTAGTCCAGATCGTTCGAAACCGCCTTGACGATGTCCTGGCAGTCGTCGAACACGCCGTCCACCGCCAGGTTGAAGATGTTCGGGTCCTGCAGGCTGAACATCTGCGCGGTCTGGAACGCGCTCATCTTGCGGTGCGGGCTGAGCATGAACACGCGGATCCCGCGCTTGCCGCGCATCGCGTATTCGGCAGCGCTGCCGGTATCTCCCGAGGTGGCGCCGAGGATGTTCAGCTCCAGCCCGGCGCGGCCCAGCGCGTACTCGAACATATTGCCCAGCAGCTGCATGGCCATGTCCTTGAAGGCCAGCGTCGGGCCGTTGGACAAGCCCAGCAATTGGAGCTTGGTGCCGCCTTCTTCGCCAAGCGTGCGCAGGGGCGTTATGTCGGCAGTGTTGTCACCGGCGCGCGCGTTGCGGTACACCTCGGCGGTGTAGGTCTTGCGCGTCAGCGCGCGCAGGTCCTCGGCCGGGATGTCATCGCAGAACTTGCTCAGGATCTCGAACGCAAGATCGGCATACGAGAGCTTGCGCCAGGCTTCCAGCTCGTCGGCGGTGACCTGCGGATACTGCACGGGCAGGTACAGGCCGCCGTCCGGCGCCAGGCCGCCCAGCAGGATTTCGGAGAACGTTTGCGGCACTTCATGGCCGCGGGTCGACTGGTATTTCATGGGTCCGGAATATCCTGCCGCTCAGTTCAGTTCTTCCATGCGCAGGCGCGTGACCGCCGACAGCACGGTCGGCAGCGACTCGATCTTCGCCATGGCGGTATTGACCTGCTTCTCGCGGGTCACGTGCGTCAGGATGATGATGTCGGTCTGCGGCTCCCCCTCGCGCGATTCCTTCTGCAGCATGGCGTCGATGGAGATGCCCGCCTCGGCCAGGATGCGCGTGATCTCGGCCAGCACGCCGGTCTCGTCCGCCACGCGCATGCGCAGGTAGTAGGCGCTGTTGATTTCCTCGATCGGCAGCACCGGCACATTCGACAGCTCGTCCGGCTGGAACGCCAGGTGCGGCACGCGGTGGCCCGGATCGGCAGTGTGCAGGCGGGTCACGTCGACCAGGTCGGCAATCACGGCCGAAGCGGTCGGCTCGGCGCCGGCGCCCTTGCCGTAGTACAGCGTGGCACCCACGGCGTCGCCCTGCACCAGCACGGCGTTCATCGCGCCTTCCACGTTGGCGATCAACCGCGAGGCCGGCACCAGCGTCGGATGCACGCGCAGTTCCACGCCGTCGTCGCGGCGGCGCGTGATGCCCAGCAGCTTGATGCGGTAGCCCAGTTCCTCGGCGTACTTGATGTCGGTCGCGGCCAGCTTGGTGATGCCTTCCACGTGGGCCTTGTCGAACTGCACCGGCATGCCAAAGGCGATCGCGCTCATCAGCGTGACCTTGTGCGCGGCATCGACGCCTTCGATGTCGAAGGTCGGGTCAGCCTCGGCATAGCCGAGCTGCTGCGCTTCCTTCAGGACCGTGTCGAAATCCAGGCCCTTGTCGCGCATTTCGGACAGGATGAAGTTGGTGGTGCCGTTGATGATGCCGGCGATCCACTGGATGCGGTTGGCGGTCAGGCCTTCGCGCAGCGCCTTGATGATGGGGATGCCGCCGGCCACGGCCGCTTCGAACGCGACGATCACACCCTTGCGGCGCGCGGCTTCGAAGATCTCGTTGCCGTGCACGGCCAGCAGCGCCTTGTTGGCGGTGACCACGTGCTTGCCGTTCTCGATGGCCTTGAGCACCAGCTCGCGCGCGATGCCATAGCCGCCGATCAGCTCGACCACGATGTCGATGTCCGGGCGGGTCACCACCACGTTGGCGTCGTTGACGATCTCGACTTCGCCGTTGGTCAGCTCGCGTGCGCGCTCGGTGTTGAGATCTGCCACCAGGGCGATCTCGATGCCGCGGCCGGCGCGGCGGCGAATTTCTTCCTGGTTGCGCTTGAGCACGTTGAACGTGCCGCTACCGACGGTACCGATGCCGAGCAGGCCAACTTTGATGGGGTTCATGGACAATCTGACTCTAGGTTGCTAAGGATGAGATGCAGCGGCCGCCCGATCAGGCAGCCACCTTGCCGTGGCGTTTTCGGTACGCCTCCAGGAAGCGCGCGATGCGGTTGATCGCCTCGCGCAGGTCTTCCTCGTGCGGCAGGAATACGATCCGGAAATGGTCCGGCTTGTCCCAGTTGAAGCCGGAGCCCTGCACCAGCAGCACCTTGGACTCCTGCAGCAGTTCATAGATGAACTCCTGGTCGTCCTGCACCGGGTACATCGACAGGTCCAGCTTCGGGAACAGGTACAGCGCGGCCTTGGGCTTGACGCAGGTGACGCCCGGAATCGCCGTGATCAGCTCGTACGCCAGGTCGCGCTGGCGGCGCAGGCGGCCGCCTTCTGCCACTAGGTCGTTGATGCTCTGGTAGCCGCCCAGCGCGGTCTGGATGGCCCACTGCCCCGGCACGTTGGCGCACAGGCGCATCGAGGACAGCATGTTAAGGCCCTCGATATAGTCCAGCGCCGGGCGCTTGTCGCCCGACACCACCATCCAGCCAGCCCGGTAGCCGCACGAGCGGTAGTTCTTGGACAGGCCGTTGAACGTGACCGTCAGCACGTCGGTCGACAGCGAGGCGATCGAGGTATGGACGTTGCCGTCGTACAGGACCTTGTCGTAGATCTCGTCGGCGAAGATGATGAGCCCATGCTCGCGCGCGATCGCGACGATCTCCAGCAGCAGTTCGTCCGAATACAGCGCGCCGGTCGGGTTGTTCGGGTTGATGATGACGATGCCCTTGGTGTGGGGCGTGATGCGGGCGCGGATATCGTCCGGGTCAGGCATCCACTCGTTGGACTCGTCGCAGATATAGTGGACCGGCGTGCCGCCCGACAGGCTCACCGCGGCGGTCCACAGCGGGTAGTCCGGCGCCGGCACCAGGACTTCGTCGCCGCTGTTGAGCAGCGCGTTGACCGCCATCACGATCAGTTCGGAGGCGCCGTTGCCCACGTAGATGTCTTCCAGGCCGACGCCCTGGATATTCTTCTGCTGGGTGTAGTGCATGATCGCCTTGCGCGCGGCGAAAATGCCCTTCGAATCCGAGTATCCCGCCGAATTCGGCAGGTTGCGCATCATGTCCTGCTGGATTTCCTCCGGCGCATCGAAACCGAATACGGCCAGGTTGCCGATATTCAGCTTGATGATCTTGTGCCCCTCTTCCTCCATCTGCTTGGCCTTTTCCAGCACCGGGCCGCGGATGTCATAGCAAACGTTATTGAGTTTGTTGGATTTCTGGATGGGTTTCACGGCGATGTCGGCGGAGGCGAAAACTGCCGCGTCGGCGGCAGCGAACATGGGGATCCGGATGGAGTTTGGGTGCGCCGTCCGTTGCGGTGCAATGCTGTCGTGCCGTGAACGTGGCAGACACGGAGGCAAAAGCTATAATTTATCGGATTATGACAGACTTCGGCAGCAATTCTTGCATTGCAGCGTGCCCCGGCCCCCGGCGAAACCCGCCGCCGCCGGCGCCTGCATCACTGCCGCCAACCCGCTGCCTGCCCGCGCTGCCGGCCATCCGCCCCGGGCGGAACGCCACGGCGCCGGCCAGACAGCCTTCGGGGCCCCCAATTGAAACTTCACGCCGACCAGCCGCAGGCGCTCAATACCGTCACCGCCTATGGGCCGGACTACATTGAAATCAACCTGATACGTCACACGCATTCCATCCTGGTGCTTCCTGAGGGCGAGATCCGTCCGTGGCCGGTGGACCGCTTCGAAGACCTCGAACCCGCTCACTTCGAGGCGCTGGCGGCACTGGCGCCCGAGGTCGTGCTGCTGGGAACGGGTTCTCGCCTGCGCTTTCCGCACCCGCGGCTGACGGCCTCCCTGGCCCGCAAGCATGTCGGGGTGGATGCCATGGACATGCAGGCCGCATGCCGCACCTACAATATCCTGATGGCCGAAGGCCGCAAGGTGGCCGCCGTGCTGCTGCTGGAACCCGAAGCCGCAGGCCGCTGAGCCGTCATTGGCCGGACTGGAAAAGTTGAGAAGGCGCCACGCTTGAAGTCCGCGCGCGCGCCCCAATCTGCTCCCCTCGTGACGCAGGCGCGCTACCCGCGCGGCCTTCGTGCGGACCCTCGCAGCCTCTCCGATACTGCCCCTCCCCTGGAGCCACAACAATGACAGTCAGTCTCAACAAGGCCGTACCAGACTTCAGCGCGCCGGTCACCGGCGACGGCGGCACCTTCCGCTTGTCCGAGCAGCGCGGCAAGACCGTGGTGCTGTACTTCTACCCGAAGGACAACACCCCCGGCTGCACCACCGAGGCCATGAACTTCCGCGACCAGCACGACGACTTCGTCAAGGCCGGCGTAGCCGTGTTCGGCATCTCGCGCGACAGCCTGCGCTCGCATGAGAATTTCAAGGCGAAGCTCGAGTTGCCGTTCGAACTGATTTCGGACCCGGACGAGGCGGTCTGCAATCTTTTCGATGTCATGAAAATGAAAAAGCTTTATGGCAAGGAGCACCGCGGCGTCGAGCGCAGTACTTTCATCGTCGACGGCAAGGGCATCCTGCGCCACGAGCTGCGCGGCATCAAGGTGCCCAACCACGTGGACGAGGTGCTGGAGATCGTTCGCGGCCTCTGACACGCATGCGCATGGCCACTATCCAACGAGGTGGCGAGACGGGCCCGTTTGGCATCGCCGCGACACCGCACTTTCTCCGCGTGAGTGGCAATTGCCAAACCCAAAACCTTCGGATACATTGGCTCGTAATGAGTTCAGATTCCGGATGCCACGCTGATTCGACTTCCTGGCCCAGGCGGTTCGCGCCGCAGGCCGGTGGCGGATCTGCCGTGTCGCAGGTCCGCATGCAAGCCGCCAAACCTGTATCGCAGGAATGGCGGCTTTTTTGTTTATCCGATGCCCCGGGTGCCTCGCGCGTGCATGCTCCGGTGGCTGTTGGCATTTTCCTTGCGAAATGCCGCACGGATAGTTCCGCCCCCATCTTGTCCCCCTGAAAGGAAAGCCAAGCATGCCGCTGCCCACCATGCCCGCCAAGCCTGCCCAATTGCTGGATCCGAGCGAGTTTGCTCCGGTCTCCGCGGTGCCCAAGGCCAAAGCCGTCGCACAGCAGAAGAAACCTGTGTCGGCACTCGAGCGCGTGGCATTGCTGGAAACCGGTGAAACCGGCGCGCCCGCCGTCAAGGCGCGCGCCGCCGCCGGTACCCGCGCCCGCTCGACCCCCGCGCCAACCTTGCCGGAAACGCCGGTCGCCACGGCCCCGGTCAGCCTGGTCAAACCCGCGGCCGGCCCGACGCGCCGCGCACGCAAGTCGGAAGGCCCGAGCAAGCTGTTCGTGCTCGACACCAACGTGCTGATGCACGACCCGAGTTCCCTGTTCCGCTTCGAAGAGCACGACGTCTATCTGCCCATGATGACGCTCGAGGAACTGGACAACCACAAGAAGGGCATGAGCGAAGTCGCGCGCAACGCGCGCACGGTCAGCCGCACGCTCGATTCGCTGGTAAGCGACACCGGCGGCGTGCTCGACGAGGGCCTGCCGCTGGCCAAGCTCGGCAACCGCGACGCGCAGGGCAAGCTGTTCTTCCAGACCCGGCTCAACGACATCAAGCTGCCCGAAGGCCTGCCGCAGGGCAAGGCCGACAACCAGATCCTGGGCGTGGTCAGCGCGCTGCAGCAGCAGTACCCGGAGCGCCAGGTCGTGCTGGTGTCGAAAGACATCAACATGCGCATCAAGGCGCGTGCGCTGGGACTGCCGGCCGAGGACTATTACAACGACCAGGTCCTGGAAGACAAGGACCTGCTCTACGCCGGCGTGATGCAACTGCCCGGCGACTTCTGGGCCAAGCACGGCAAGGGCGTCGAGAGCTGGCAGGATCCGAAGACCGGCGCGATGTTCTATCGCCTGACCGGTCCGCTGGTGCCCTCCTTCCTGGTCAACCAGTTCGTCTATCTCGAACCCGTGGATGGCAGCCTGCCGCTCTATGCGCAGGTAAAGGAGATCAACGGCAAGACCGCGCTGCTGCAGACGCTCAAGGACTACACGCACCACAAGAACAACGTGTGGAGCGTGACCGCCCGCAACCGCGAGCAGAATTTCGCGCTCAACCTGCTGATGAACCCGGACATCGACTTCGTCACGCTGCTCGGCCAGGCCGGTACCGGCAAGACGCTGCTAGCGCTGGCGGCGGGCCTGGAGCAGGTGCTGGACCAGAAGCTGTACAACGAGATCATCGTCACCCGCGCCACCGTGCCGGTCGGCGAGGACATCGGTTTCCTGCCCGGCACCGAGGAAGAGAAGATGCAGCCGTGGATGGGCGCGTTCGACGACAACCTCGAAGTCCTGCAGAAAAGCGATGACAGCGCGGGCGAATGGGGCCGCGCGGCAACGCAGGAGCTGATCCGCTCGCGCATCAAGGTCAAGAGCATGAACTTCATGCGCGGCCGCACCTTCGTCAACAAGTTCGTCATCATCGATGAAGCGCAGAACCTGACGCCGAAGCAGATGAAGACGCTGGTCACGCGCGCGGGCCCGGGTACCAAGATCATCTGCCTGGGCAATATCGCGCAGATCGATACGCCGTACCTGACCGAAGGTTCGTCGGGCCTGACCTACGTGGTCGATCGTTTCAAGGGCTGGAGCCATAGCGGCCATATCACCCTTGCGCGCGGCGAGCGCTCGCGGCTGGCCGACCACGCCGGCGACGTGCTGTAAGGCGTGCCGCCGGGCTGCCCCCGCAGCGAGGCCGGCGGCCAGAATCCGCGCCCCGGCCCGTGCCGCGGGCGCTTTTTTTTTGTTCGCGATGAGATCGCTCGACAGGAGGCATCGATGAGTCATCAGCAATCGCCGGGCCAGCATCGCCCCACCGCGCTATGCACGCGCGCCGTGTGTCCCCGATGGGACCGCAAGCGCATGCTGGCGCTCGTCGCACTGACCGCGGCGGCCATGGCTCTGGCCACCGCCTGGCGGCCAGCGCGGGCGGCCGACCCCATGGTGATCCGCACCATGGGCCCGGTGAGCTATGTCTGCGGCGGCGTTGCCGACGACGAACGCGCGGCGCTGGCCGGCCTGGAAAAGAACTTCAACATGGGTATCCTGTTCACACAGGGCAACAATGGGGAGTTCCTCTCGGACGTCGCCGTGCGGCTGTTGCGCGACGAGCAGGAGGTCGCGGCCTTCCGTGCCGCCGGCCCACGCTGCCTCATACGTGCGCCCGAAGGCAGCTACAATATCGAGGCCAGTTACAAGGGCCAGACCAAGACCATCAGGATCGGCACCGGAAGCCGCGACGCTCAGTTGCGCTGGTAGCGAAAATCCGGGGTCGGGGCTGGCGACCGAGCCAGACAGGATGCCTTCGCGCCGATCCCTTGCCCTTCGCGCCATCCGGCTGCGCCTGCCCGCGGTTCCCATCGCGGCACGGCTGCCGCTGGTTTGTGCCGCCGCCCTGCTGCTGGCGGCCTGCGCCGGCACCCCGTCCCGCCATGCCAATCTGCCCCGTGCGCCGGGCAAGCCGATGATCGACCCGAGCGCCGGGCTCGAAGAAATCTCCATCCAGGCCATGTCACTGGTCGGCACGCCTTACCGCTACGGCGGCAACACGCCTGACAGCGGCTTCGATTGCAGTGGCCTGGTGCGATACGTGGTTGCGCGCGCCGCCAACGTCAACCTGCCGCGCACCACCGAAGCCATGGGTACGCGTGGCTCCGCTCTGGACCGCAGCGAGGTCGCATCGGGTGACCTGGTCTTCTTCAACACCACGGGCCGCGCCAACTCCCATGTCGGCATCTACGTCGGCCAGAACCGCTTCGTGCACGCGCCATCCACCGGCGGCACCGTGCGCCTTGAGGACATGGGCAAGTCTTACTGGGCATCCCGGTACAACGGCGCGCGACGCGTGGTGGCGGCGGTCAACCAGCCGCTGCCGGCCCCGGCAGCGAGCCCGGTACCGGCTCCCGTACCGACGCCGGCAATGCCGCCCGAATCCGCGCCGCCGGTCGACGACGACCCGATCGCCGCCTTCGCCAACAAATAGGGCGCCATGAATGACAAAAAGCCAGGAACTTGCCTGGCTCTTTGTCACGACCGGAGGAACCGCCGCATCTTACAGAATATGGCGGCCGATCCACCACGCAATCGCGGACATGAACGCGGAAGCGGGAATCGTCAGCACCCACGCCCAGACGATATTGCCGGCCACGCCCCAGCGCACCGCCGACATCTTCCGCGCGGAGCCCACACCGACGATGGCACCGGTGATGGTGTGCGTGGTCGACACCGGCACGCCCAGCGCCGATGCGATGAACAGCGTAATGGCGCCGCCGGTCTCGGCACAGAAGCCGCCGACCGGCTTCAGCTTGGTGATCTTCTGGCCCATGGTGCGCACAATGCGCCAACCGCCGAACAGCGTACCCATGCCGATGGCCACATAGCAGCTTACGATCACCCAGATCGGAGGCTCGCCGCCAGCGGCGACATGGCCGCTCGCGATCAGCAGCATCCAGATGATGCCGATGGTCTTCTGCGCATCATTACCACCGTGGCCCAGGCTGTAGAGCGAGGCCGATGCCAGCTGCAGCCGGCGGAACCAGCGGTCCACGCGCGACGGCGGCGTGCGAAAGAACGTCCAGCCCACGATCACCATCATCAGCGAACCCAGGATCAGGCCCAGCAGCGGCGAGACCACGATGAACACCACCGTTTTCAGCAAGCCGTTGCCCACCAGCGCGCCGGTGCCCGCCTTGGCCACCGCTGCGCCGACCAGGCCGCCGATGAGTGCATGCGAGGACGACGACGGAATGCCGTAGTACCACGTGATCGCATTCCAGGCGATGGCCCCGACCAGCGCACCGAATATCACGTAGTGGTCAACGATATTGACGTCTACGGTGCCGGTACCCACGGTGGCTGCCACCTTCAGGTGGAAGATGAAGATCGCGACGACGTTGCACATCGCTGCCATCGCCACCGCGTGGTGAGGCTTGAGCACGCCCGTGGAGACCACTGTGGCGATCGAGTTCGCCGCGTCGTGGAAGCCGTTCATGAAGTCGAACAGCAGCGCGAGCGCCACCAGCAGGCCGATCACCCACAGGCTCATTTGAATGGTATGCATGCCGATTCCGCTCAGGCGTTTTCCAGGACGATGCCTTCAATGATGTTGGCCACGTCCTCGCACTTGTCGGTAATCGTTTCGAGCTGCTCGTAGATGGCCTTCAGCTTGATCAGGCGCTTGACGTCGGTCTCGTCGCGGAACAGCTTGGACATGGCCGAGCGCATCACGCGGTCGGCTTCCGATTCGAGCTGGTCGATCTGCTGGGCCGTCTTCAGGATGGTGCTGGCATTGCCCATGTCCTCGAGCAGGCCCACCGCGATCTTGACCTGGTCGCAGCACTGCACGCAGATGGCCGCCAGGCGCAGCGCCTCGTCGGTAAGGCTGGTCACGTCGTACAGCGAGATGGTCTCGGCCACGTCTTCCATCAGGTCCAGGATGTCGTCCATGGTCGTGATGAGCTTGTGGATCTCGTCGCGGTCCAGCGGCGTGATGAAGGTCTTGTGCAGCAGGTCGATGGTGTCGTGCGTGATCCGGTCGGCCTTCTTTTCGGTCGCCTGGACCCGGCGGGCATGCGCCTCGGCATTGGGCAAGTCATTGACCAGGGTCTGCAGTTCGTGGGCGGCGGTCACCGCGCAGTCGGCATGCTGGTTGAAGTATTCGAAGAACTTGCCCTCTGTGGGCATGAATCGGCCGAACATGGAATGTTCCTTGTCGCAGCGCAGTACGCCGCTTGGTTTGTTGCTGGAGGTTGCGCAATGCATCGCGCGACAGCGGCATTTCCGGCCACTGTCATCAAAGCGCAATATTTTACAGGGTTGTTGCAGCAATGCCTGCCGATATGTCGCAAACGAGACGCTCGGTTGCCGGCAGGCTTGACTTCAGTTGTCGTTGTCGAAGAAGGCCGGGCCGCCGCTGAAGTTATCGAACTTCGTGAACTGCCCCAGGAAGGTCAGGCGCACCGTGCCGATCGGGCCGTTACGCTGCTTGCCGATGATGATTTCGGCCGTACCCTTGTCCTGGGAGTCCTGGTTGTAGACTTCGTCGCGGTAAATGAACAGGATCACGTCGGCATCCTGTTCGATAGCGCCCGATTCACGCAGGTCGGACATCACCGGGCGCTTGTTCGGACGCTGTTCCAGGCTTCGGTTCAGCTGCGACAACGCGATGACCGGGCAGTTCAGTTCCTTCGCCAGACCCTTGAGCGAACGGGAGATTTCCGAAATTTCGGTCGCCCGGTTTTCGCCGCCGCCGGAGCCGGACATCAGCTGCAGGTAGTCGATGATGATCAGGCCGAGCTGCCCGCATTGGCGCGCCAGCCGGCGCGAGCGTGCACGCAGCTCCATCGGGTTGAGCGCCGGCGTCTCGTCAATGAAGAGCTGCGCGTCGTTCATGCGCTGGATCGCATGGGTCAGGCGCGGCCAGTCTTCGTCGAGCAGCCGGCCGGTACGCAGCCGGTGCTGGTCCAGGCGGCCGACCGAACCCAGCATACGCATGGCCAGCTGGGTGCCCGCCATTTCCATAGAGAACACCGCGACCGGCAGCCCCTGCTCCACGGCCACGTGTTCGCCGATGTTCAGCGAGAATGCCGTCTTACCCATCGACGGACGACCCGCCACGATGATCAGGTCACCGGCCTGCATGCCACTGGTCATCTTGTCGAGGTCGATGAAGCCGGTCGGCACGCCGGTCACGTCGGTGGTCGAATCGCGGTGGTACAGCTCGTCGATACGTTCCACCACCTGCGTCAGCAGTGGCTGGATTTCCTGGAAGCCCTTCTGCCCGCGCGAACCTTCTTCGGCAATAGCGAAGACCTTCGATTCGGCCGCATCCAGCAATTCGCGGACTTCACGCCCCTGCGGAGCGAACGCCGACGACGCGATATCGTCCGCCACGGTAACCAGCTTGCGCAGCACCGAGCGTTCGCGCACGATCTCCGCGTAGCGGCGGATGTTGGCAGCGCTGGGCGTGTTCTGCGCGAGCGAGTTCAGGTAGGCCAGGCCGCCTACCTCCTCGGCCTTTCCAGCCACCTGCAGCATTTCGAAGACGGTGATGACGTCGGCGGGCTTGGTCGCCGAGATCAGCTTCGCAATGTTCTGGAAGATCAGCCGGTGGTCGAAGCGGTAGAAGTCCGCTTCGGAGATGAAATCGGCAATGCGGTCCCAGGCGGAATTGTCCAGCAACAAGCCACCAAGCACCGATTGCTCGGCCTCGATCGAATGCGGCGGTACCTTGAGACTTTCAAGTTGGGGGTCGGCGACGGGCGCGTTCATGGGGTGAGATTATACCGGCGGGTGGACGCTGCCCGACTGACATTTGAGCGGCAACAATTTGACATCAGGCCTTGACAGCGCCGGGTGTGCAGCAAAACGGGCGGCCATGCAGCCGGTACTGCAGACAAAGAAAAAGGCAGGAGCCATGCTCCTGCCTTTTCGCTTGCATGTGCCGGATGGACCGGCACGGCAAGGTCGTGCTTAGACTTGCTCGCCCACGACGGCGACGGTCACGTCGACCACCACGTCGGTGTGCAGGGCAACGCTGACCGGGTGGTCGCCCACCGTCTTCAGCGGGCCGTTCGGCAGACGAACCTGAGCCTTTTCCAGCTTGAAGCCTTGGTTGCCCAGGGCCACAGCGATGTCGGCGTTGGTCACGGAACCAAACAGACGGCCATCCACACCCGACTTCTGCGAGATCTGAACGGTCTGGCCGTTCAGCTTCTCACCTTCGGCTTGCGCGGCGGCCAGCTTCTCGGCGGCGGCCTTTTCCAGCTCGGCGCGCTTCACTTCGAATTCCTGGATCGCGGTTTGCGTGGCGCGACGGGCCTTCTTGCTCGGGATCAGGAAGTTACGGGCGTAACCATCCTTCACCTTGACGATGTCACCCAGGTTGCCCAGGTTGATCACTTTTTCCAGCAGAATAATTTGCATCGTGTTCTCTCCTTTACGGACCTATGGCCTGGACTATCAGTTCTTGTGCAGGTCGGTGTACGGCATCAGCGCCAGGAAACGCGCGCGCTTGATGGCCGTATCCAGCTGACGCTGATAGTGAGCCTTGGTGCCGGTCAGGCGAGCCGGCGTGATCTTGCCGTTGTCGCCGATGAAGTCCTTCAGGGTGTCCAGATCCTTGTAGTCGATCTGTTCCACGCCAGCCACGGTGAAGCGGCAGAAGCGCTTGCGCTTGAACAGCGGGTTCTGTTGCTGGAAGCGCTTCTTGTTCTTGTCGTTACGTTTGATGAATGCCACGATTCAATCCTTTACGAATGCTTTACATCCAGTGATGTGAAAGACGAGGGCCTTGCTGTTGCGGTGCTTGCGGGTCAGGAATCCTTCGCAATCGAGCAGCGTGCCGAGCGGCAACCGCTCCAAACGCTGGCCAACTGGCCCGATCCCCATCGCTGCAATGGCAAACTCGACCTGCCTCGGCGTTTCCGCCTCGATTGCCGCGCCGCTGTACTGCAAGATGCAGTTCACGACGGGCACGCCGGCCGGGGTGTACCTGAGGGCATCGCGTTCCGCCAGGGTGGCGGCTAGCCGAAGCTGATTCAACGCGTCGCCCCTTGCAGTGTGTTGCCCACGCTGTCGTGATCAGGCTTGCCAGCCACGACAGGCACCGCAATCCGCATTCAGGCAGCCTGGCCTTCGGTGGTCGTTTGCGCGGCCTTGCGGGCTTCTTCGCGCTGCACTTCCTTCATCATCGGCGAAGGAGCGGTTTCGGCCTTCTTGGTCTGCACGATCAGATGGCGCAGCACGGCGTCATTGAACTTGAAGGCGTGTTCCAGCTCGACCAGGGTATCCTTGCCGCACTCGATGTTGACGCAAACGTAGTGAGCCTTTGCCAGCTTCTGGATCATGTAAGCCATCTGGCGACGGCCCCAGTCTTCCACGCGGTGAATCTGGCCGCCTTGCGACGTCACGAGCGACTTGTAACGCTCGATCATGGCCGGCACTTGCTCGCTCTGGTCCGGGTGGACGATGAATACGATTTCGTAATGACGCATTGACGCTCCTTTTGGATAAGCCACCCGGGCGTCACGTCCGGTGCGGCAAGGTTGAATAGCCTTAAAGTATAGCCCGGCTATTGACAATCACGCAACCGCAATCACGCCGAGGCGAACAGCGCCTGGAGCCGGTCCGGCGCCGCCGCCAGCCCCGGTTCTTGCGCAAGCGCCACCAGCAACAGCACCCTTGCCTTATAGGGGTTCAGGTCCGCGGCGGAGACAAACAGGCCGGCATCGGGGTCCGTAACTGGCGGAATCGACACATGACCGGCCCCGGTCCGCGAACTCCGCACCACGGCAACACCGGCCGCGGCGGCGTCCCTGAGCGCCGCGATCAGCGTCTCATGCACCGAACCGTTGCCCGCCGCCGCAACGACCAGGCCGCGTACGCCGGCAGCCACCATTGCGTCCACCGCGATGCGCCCCGGCTGCGTATAGCTCGCGACGATCTCGACCTCGGGCCACCGGGCCGGCACGGGAAAGACCGCCGCAACGGACTGCGTGGGCGTGCGCGGCAGCCGCACCAGCTCGTCCTGCACGAAACCCAGCGGACCGCCCTGCGGCGACGCAAAGGCATCCACCGCCGAGGTATGCGCCTTGGTCACGTCGCGCGCCGCATGGATCTGCTGGTTCAGCACCACCAGGACCCCCTTGCCGCGCGCAGCCGGATGGCCGGCGACGCGCACCGCATCTAGCAGATTGAGCGGACCGTCCGCCGACAACGACGTCGACGGCCGCATTGCGGCGGTCAGTACCACGGGCACCGGACAGGCCTGGGTCAAGTGCAGGAACATCGCCGTCTCTTCGAGCGTGTCCGTGCCATGTGTAATGACGATGCCGGCCACGTCCGGCTCGGCCGACCAATGCTGAATACGCGCGGCCAGCGTCGGCCAAAGCGAGAACACCATGTCCTTGCTATCGATCTGCGCCACCTGCTCGGCTTCAATCCGCGCCATAGACTGCAACGCCGGCACAGCCGCCAGCAACGTCGACACGGGCACCGTCGCGGCCTGGTAGCGCGCGCTGCTGGCCGGATTGGTCGAGGCGCCGGCAATGGTGCCGCCAGTGGCCAGAACCACGATGCGGGGAAGCTGGGACATGGTGGGGGATACAGGGAGCTGAAGTCCGGCGATTGTACCTGCGGCATGCGGGCAAACCGGATGTCGAGCAGACGCTTCTGAAATTCTGCTTGCGCTTGCGCCGATACTGTATAAAATCACAGCATACTGTTTAAACATACAGTGCTCACCCGGCTGGCGGACAAATAGCACCGGGGCACTTATCGGAACGCTTCCATGGCGACCCTGACACCCCGGCAGCAGCAAATTTTCGACCTGATCCGCAATACGATCCGCGGCACGGGTTTCCCGCCCACGCGCGCCGAGATCGCCGCGGAGTTTGGCTTCTCATCGCCCAATGCCGCGGAAGAACATCTGCGAGCGCTGGCGCGCAAGGGCGTGATCGAACTGACGCCGGGCGCGTCGCGCGGCATCCGCCTGAAGGTGGCGCGCAGCGATTCGGAAACCCCCGACCAGTTTTCCCTGCCGATGTCCGGGGTCATGCAGCTGACGCTGCCGCTGGTGGGCCGCGTGGCCGCCGGCAGCCCGATCCTGGCCGCCGAGCATATCGACCGGCAGTACCAGGTCGATGCCTCGGTCTTCGACGAACGCCCCGACTACCTGCTGCGCGTGCGCGGCCTGAGCATGCGCGACGCCGGCATCCTCGACGGCGACCTGCTGGCCGTGCGCAAGGCCAGCGAGGCGCCCAACGGCAAGATCGTCGTGGCGCGCCTGGGCGACGACGTCACCGTCAAGCGCCTGCAGCGCCGTGACGGCGCCATCGAGCTGATCGCGGAAAACCCGGACTTCCCGAACATCATGGTCGGGCCCGGACGCGAAGAGTTCTCGCTCGAAGGCATTGCCGTCGGGCTGATCCGCTCCTCGGGCTTCTGACCAGCGCGGCCAGCCGCGCGCTAGCCGCCGCCCTCCTCCTTGCAGTGCCGACGCCGCCCGCCTGACGGGTGTTGACCCCGCTTTTGCCAATCGAGAGGTGTAGCCATGCCGCAAACCAACCACATCGCCGCACGCCAGCCGGTCAAGCCCGTGCCGTTCCGGCAATCGAAGGGGGTTCGCATCTATCAGGGCGCGCAGCGCCGTACCATGGTTGGCAGCATGGCGGCGATCTGCCGGATGCTGGAACTGGCCGAGCCGACCAAGCTCCTGGCCTGAGGCTTGCCGATGGGCGGGGCCGGCCGGAGTGAAATGCAGCGGTAATGCCGCCCTGACGGCGGCTAGTCGTTGGCGTCGCCGGAGATATGGTCGATCTCATGCCTCGCAGCCGCGTAGGCCGCCTCGATGGCACTGTCTTCCGTTGCCGCGAGCGCGCCGGCGTTATGTCGATGTCCGTGTCCACGGATGACAAACGACCAGTCCCATTGACCGTCGGGCGCCTTGATTGACTGAATCGAGATTTCCCGGCTCTTGTATCGATATTCCATGGCAGCCTCCCGGTGTCCGGGGCATCGTAGCATGAAGGTCCTGACCATCCGAAGCCAGTTGCTTCCCGCTCGGCGGGGGCGGAACAGGGTCGTGCCGAGCCGACGGCCGCACTCTTCAGACCCGCAGCTGCTGTGTCGTTGCCTTCTTACCCAGGATAGCCATTGCGATCAGCCCGAGGGATGGCGTGAAGATCATCGAAAAGGTCAGCCAGACCGCAACGGAGCGGCCCAGAATGTGGGCCAGCAGACCAATCCCGAAAGAACAAAGCAGCCAGATAGCCAGGGCAAGCATGATGATGTGGAGAACGAGTTCGTTACCACGCCAGTATGGAAAACCGGTGCAAATCCATTTGACTCCAGGTGACATCCGCTTGGCGAATCGGGACAGTCGGTATAAACCCCATCCGCCTGCGATCGCCTTGTCGGACAGCGACTGATACCGGCGCGGTGTTCCCAGGCCGACACTATCTGCACAGACTCCAGGAGACAGCCATGGCCAACAAGAATATCCACGTCGTGCCGACCTACAATGGCTGGGCCGTACAGCTCGAAGGCGGGTCCGGAAATGAGCAGCGTTTCACCTGCCAGCAACACGCCATCGCCACCGGCACGGAGAAGGCGAGACGGACGAAGGTCGAGCTGCTGATTCACGGCCGGGATGGACAGATCCATGAAAGGAATTCGTTTGGCCAGGAGACGCCCGACATCAAAGAGTGATGGCTGGGCCGGCTCGCGAAACCGGACACCCAGGACAACGCTCGATATAGCGGCTGGCGAACATAACCCGGCGCGTGTCGCCGGGTTTTTCGCTGCAAGGCGACGTACAATTTTTGCCAGATAGCTCTCTGGCTGGGCGCGGGCTCGCAAACCCGCCTTCGTCAGCCCCTGGTGATCGCCATGATGAAGCTGGTATGGATGATCGCGGCACTGGCCGCCGCCACAGCCACAGCCGCGCGCGCCGAAGACGCCTATGTCTATCCGTTTGACGACATGAGGGTCGGGGAAACGGTTCGAACGCCGTTCCCCACGGTGCTGTACCTGCACAAGAAGTGCGACCTGCCCTTGGCCGGCGCCGATCAAATGCGCTTTTATGCGGCCTACCACGGCGCGTGGGACACCGGTTGCTGGGTGAAAAATCTCCGCGGGGATGCGGTGATCGTCGTGCCCAGAAAGCCGACCAAGACGATTTCGCTCGATGCACTTGCCCGCGCGGATGTCCAGAAGGACGGCACGATGACCATCAAGGCGCTGCCCGCCCGCGGTCGCTAGGCCGTCCGATTGTCAATCGCCACGCTGCAGCGTCAGTATCTCGGCCCGTTCTGCCACCGATCCCTGTCCCCGTAGTCCCGATGGTCATCCCGGTCGCCGCGATCGCGATCATGATTGTGGTATCGACCATCGCTGTAGTAGCCACCGTCCCGGTGCTCATCGCGATCGGGGGCCACGACGCAACCGCTGAGCAACGCTGTGAAAGCGGTAAGCAGCACAAGAGTGATTTTCATAAGACTCTCCTGTCCTATCCTCGTCCTTTCCAGCATATGCAGCGGACCTTCGGGAGGATGTAGGACAGGGGTTCTGTGACTGCCGGGTGCTTTCCTACAACGGCGCAACCGCGATCATGGAAGCCCCCCAAATGGGAGTGTCAGCATGCGCCCGGTCGTTACCGCGGCCCCCTGCGACGGTGCATGCACACCACGGTCACCGCCGCACAGCACACCAGGTTGAGCAACGCGATCAGCGTGAAAAACAGGTCGTGGACGACGATGACACCGTAGGCCACAGCGGTGGCATTGGCCACGACCCACGATCCCCACGTCAACAGCGAAATGTCGCGCGCGCCGTCGGTACTGCGCCACACCGCCATCAATTGCGGCACATAGGTGAAGATGCGCGCCGCGTTTGTCATGAAGTAGAGCCAAGCGATCGTTGACTCGGTTGGCCGGGAAGACATGGTCGTCCCGACATGCCCGACCGGCGCGCTCCAGATCAACGCTGCAAGGATGCAGTAGATCAGCGCGATCATATAGCCAGCGGATGTTCGCCGGGCGGGCGTGGCTAGAACTCGATTGACACGGTGGAGCATCTTGGCAACCTTCTCGTTACAGGGATTCATGCTGCTCGTAAGCGTATAAACTCCTTCGCAACGCCGCGTCATCGGAAGCGATGACGGACAACACCCATAACAAAAAAGGGAGTTCGCCATGGACGGCCTGGAGGGCGTGACAGCCCAGCAACTCTCCGACGTGATCGGCGCCATCTACGACTGCGCGCTAGAGCCCGCGCGCTGGCCCGGCGCGTGCCGGTCGGTGGCGGACTTGTGCGCAAGCACGGGCGGCGGCATCTGCGTGCATGACCTCAAGCAAGTGCGCAACGACCAGTTGTTCGTGTTCGGCTACCAGCCCGAATTCCTGGAGAAGTTGGGCAGTGAGTTCGCGCAAAGCCCGATGGCCGCGGCGGACATCGTCTCGAATGTCGGGGACGTCAATTCGCTGGCCAGGGAGCCCCGGCAACTGCTTGAAAGCCGCTTCTACCGCGAAGTCCTGGAGCCGTACGGACTGACCGACATCATCTGGTTTCCGGCCCTTCGCACGGGCGGACGCGTGGCCTCGCTGCACGCTTCCCGCAGCAACAAGAAGCCGCACTACCAGCAGCCCGAGGCGCAGCTGTTCAGGCTGCTGTCTCCTCATGTCTGCCGGGCAATGGCGATCTCCGACGCACTCGACATCCGGGCACTTCGATCCGAGATGCTCGAAAAGACGCTCGACGGGCTTTCAGCAGGCGTATTCCTTACGGCGCGCGATGGGCACGTGGTTTATATGAATGCCGCAGCCGAGCGACAGGTGAAGGCCGGCCATTCGATCTGCATAGCTCACAACCGGCTGTCGGCGGTCGAACCCACGGCTCGCGCGGCACTTGCCAAGCACATCGATGCCGCGACGCGCGCCGACAACGCTTCATCGTGGAACGAGCATTCGGTGGCGATTCCCGATGGCGCCGGAACAGGCCGCGGCTACGTCGCCACCCTGCTGCCAATAGAGAACGGCGAGCGCAGCGGCATCCTGGCACCGTTCGCCGCATCGGTCGCCGTGTTCATGCAAGACCCCATCCAGGTCCCGCTCATGCCCGGCGAAGCCTTTGCGCGGCTGCACGGATTGACCGGTGGCGAACTACGCGTATTACTGGCGCTTTCACAAGGGCTTGGAGGCATGGAATCGGCGGAGATGCTAGGCATCAGCGAGCCGACTGTTCGCACCCATCTTCAGCACATCTTTTCGAAGACCGGTACGACAAGGCAGTCCGATCTCCTCAATCTGCTGCATCGCTCCACGCCGCCGGTTCGAGGCTAGCGACATGAGCGGGCGGGCGCGCGCGGCGACTGGACGCGTTTGATGTCCGGGCCTTGTCATTCAATCCCGGACAAGGCATCGATCAATGGGCACGAAGCCTCATCGCCATGGGTGTGGCATTGCCGGACAAGACGCTCCAACTCGGCTTGCAACCGTCGCAAATCCTGCAATCGCTTCTCGACAAGATCGAGCTTTTGTTCGGCCAGTGTGCGGGCGGTCTTGCACGAGCCACCATTGCTCTGTCGCAGCAGTACCTGGATTTCATCCAGGGTGAAACCGAGAGACTGGGCCCGGCGGATGAAATAAAGGCGCTGCAGGCTCTGTTGCGAATACCGGCGAACGGTCCCAAAGGCACGTTCTGGCACCGACAGCAACCCGCACCTCTGGTAGTAGCGCACCGTTTCCACCCCGACGCCCGCCGCCTTGGCCAGCTTGCCGATGGTTAGCATGTGCTCCATGGCTTGACTCCGTACCTTGGTACGGAACTAGGCTAGGCATAAACCTCACATTGGGAAAGGGCAGTTTGCAATTCGCAGTGCACTTCGGGGAAGGGGCCAAGATGAGCAACCTCAAGCTGCAGTCAGTCATCACCTGTCCTAACTGCGGGCATGCCAAAGAAGAAACCATGCCGCTGGACGCCTGCATGTGGCGTTATATGTGCGAGTACTGCCACACGATGCTCAGACCAAAGACTGGAGATTGCTGTGTCTTCTGTTCATATGGCACCGAACGGTGTCCGCCAATGCAGCAGCGAATATGTCATGCATGCCCTAATAGGCACCCATCGCGCTCCCCTTCTCTGGTTCGGGGGGGAAATCCCCTAGGGACGAAATTAGAATCATCCCTCTAAACTGAGTTTTCATTTGTGCGCCGCAGCAGCCTGCTTCCGACGCACCCGTTCAACCGGGCTGAGTTGCCTCGCGGTCGGCAGCACCCACTAGCTCACAATGAGAGTCAAAATGAAGGACCGCGATGCCTTGAGTGCACTGACTGACAAAGTTTCACAACTACGGCAGCATTTCCCCGGCAGGAGAATCGTGGTGGCCCGAGAGGGCTTTGCCGCTGTCTTTGAACGCTGCGAGATCGGAAAGGACGGGGTGATGATCACTGCAACGCCCATCGAATCCGGGTCAAGCACCCTCGTGATTCCTTGGCACCCGGCGGATTACTATCTCCTCGTCGATGAGGCCCAGGCGACAGAATAAGGGGAGCAGAAACAGAAACGGCGCCGATGGCGCCGTAAGGAATTCGCATCACTAAAGGGTTAGAAAACCCGCAAAGCACTGATGCGAAAAAGGAATTTTGGGGTGGCTGATGGGACTCGAACCCACGACGACAGGAATCACAATCCTGGACTCTACCAACTGAGCTACAGCCACCGTAGAGGTCATCAGCGAAGCGCTGATCGACGAAAAACAAGATTATACAAACTACTTTTCGTTATGGCTAGTATCCCGCACAAAATTTTTTCGAGGCCCAGCATCGTCAACGGCGAGGCGACCATTTTGCCTCCAGCAGCACCGCCTGCTTGATCGCTTCGATGGTTTCGGCCTCGGTATTGTACTGCCCCAGGAGCCGGCGCGATTTTCCATTGAGCGCGTCTTCCTGGAGCGCCCTGCCCGCTGCCTCGGTCGTGCCCAGGCGCCAGCAATAGCG
Source organism: Cupriavidus sp. C3SS-1 (assembly GCF_057073755.1). Classification (NCBI taxonomy): domain Bacteria; kingdom Pseudomonadati; phylum Pseudomonadota; class Betaproteobacteria; order Burkholderiales; family Burkholderiaceae; genus Cupriavidus; species Cupriavidus sp. C3SS-1. The sequence continues at coordinate 1,899,890 of NZ_CP172699.1, forward strand.
GGCCGTCCATTTGCCATCCTGCAATTGCTCGGCCACCCAAACCAACCGGAAGTCCTCGAACACGACCCCGAACGACGTCTGGTCATCCACCACAGCCACCTCATTCCAGCGATTGAATTGACAAAAACACGGCTTCGCTTCCATGTCGCCGCCGATCGTATCACGGTCACCCGCACAATGAGACGCGGCCTTGCCACTCGCACCGGACATCCGATTCGAGCGTAGATATGCTCTACGCAGCCCCTACTGATGCAGGGTTCAACGGCTGCTCCGGCGCAAGGATACTTTTACGCGAGGGACATTGACCCCCCTCGACCTTCCCACCGGGCGGCCTCTCGGAGAGCCGCCTGCTTTTTTTTGGATTGAACAGCTTGCTGGCGCGGAACCCAGGAGCCCAGTCATTTGCCAAACACTGCCGTGTATTAGCTTTGTGGAGGTGGTAGTGAAACAGATATCCGGGATGGCGATGACAGCGTTGCTGGCGATCATGCTGGCCGCATGCGCTGGCGGCGGGGCAGAGGGTGGCGGCTCAAGTATCACCACCTATGGTACGGTTGATGTCGGCGTCAGCCACACAAGCAAATAGTTGCCGCCGGAGGAACTCTGCCGTCACAGTTGCATCCAACAGCCTGCTCGGTACGAGTCAAAAAAAAAGAGCCCGCAGCGCGGACTCTCAACTTTTGCGATCTCAAATGCCCTGAAGGCCGTTGCACTGTAGCTGGCAGCCTCGCCCGGCACCATTCGGGTTAACCGAACGTCGCAGCCGGGCAACTAAAAAAACAGCCCGCAATGCGGGCTGAATAATCAGTTGAAGAAAGCCCTGTATTCGAGGGCAGGCACAGTGTATGAAAGCGCCTGCCCTCGGCTAATTAGGGGAATCCCTTTCCTGGCGCGGCTTTCCGGGCAGTGGCTGGGCACATGTGCCGCACGCGCTACCCGAAGCGCCCTATGCATAGGTTCGCCGTTCGGAATTAGAGTTTTTACTCCACAAGTTTCCTGGCACTGTTTGCAGTAATCGCCTATGCGGCGACGCGTTGGTTTGCCTCCGCGTGCTCGGTGGAATGCAGATGCGAACGCGCCTCTGCGAAGATTGCATCTACGTCGCTCCGCGCGCGGGCTGCGGACATCCGCTTGGCGTCGGACAGCACGCGCCGCCAGCCACGGCCACCCGCGATGCCGCGGTACAGACCCAGCATGTGGCGAGTCACCGCCCCCATGTATCCGCCACGTTCCACCAGCTCGCCGATATAGCGCTGCATGGCAAGCTCCACCTCCAGCCGCGACGGCACCGGCGCATCGGCATCGCCGTAGAAACGGCCATCCATTTCGGCGAGCACATAAGGCTGGTGATAGGCTTCGCGTCCGATCATTACGCCGTCGACATGCTCCAGGTGGGCCGCCATGTCGTCGTAGCTGACGATGCCGCCGTTGATCAGGATTTCCAGTTGCGGGAAATCCCTTTTCAAGCGGTAAGCCACTTCGTACCTCAGCGGCGGAATTTCGCGGTTTTCCTTCGGGCTCAGGCCTTTCAGGATCGCATTGCGCGCATGCACGATGAAGGTCTCGCAGCCGGCCTGCGCCACCGTGCCGACAAAATCACGGACAAATTCGTAGTGCTCGACCTTGTCGATGCCAATGCGGTGCTTGACGGTCACCGGGATCGACACGGCGTCGCGCATCGCCTTCACGCAGTCGGCCACGAGTTGCGGCTCTGCCATGAGGCAGGCACCGAACGCGCCCCGTTGCACGCGCTCGGACGGGCAGCCGCAATTGAGGTTTACTTCCGCGTATCCCCACTGCTGACCAAGGCGCGCCGCCACGGCAAGGTCGGCCGGCTCGCTACCGCCCAACTGCAAGGCCACAGGATGCTCCGCGGCATCAAAGTCCAGATGCCGCGGCACGTCGCCATGCAGCAGCGCGCCGGTCGTCACCATTTCCGTATACAGCCAGGTGTGGCGGCTGAGTTGGCGATGGAACATTCGGCAATTGCGATCGGTCCAGTCCATCATCGGTGCAACCGAGATGCGGCGTGGGCTTGGCTTCATGGATGAATGACTTGTTGCTGAGCGGAGGTGGCCGGCAAAGCGGCCGCGATACGCGCTCATGTGCCGGCCCAGGCAGTTCTGCGGGCACCGGCATCGGGTCTACGCGGGAAAGGTCAAGAGTATAGGCCACAGCGCGCGTTTGCGCTGCGACCCGCGCCCGCAGGCGATTGCCGCCTCAACGAGGCGCTGCGTTGCGCTCGATCCAGGCGGCGTAGGCCGCGAGGTATTTTTCGAGGAATCCGCGCGTCGAGTCGTTCGCGAGTCCGCCCTGCTCGCTGAACAGCTTGTCCGCCCCGCCGATATACGCTTCCGGCTGCTGCAGCACGGGCACGTTCAGGAACACCAACGACTGCCGCAGGTGATGATTGGCGCCAAAGCCGCCAATTGCGCCGGGCGAAACGCTGATGACACCGCCAGGCTTGCCATCCCATGCACTGCTGCCATAGGGGCGCGATCCGACGTCAATGGCATTTTTCAGCGGCGCGGGCACCGATCGGTTGTACTCGGGCGTAATGAACAGCACTGCATCGGCACGGCGGATACGGTCACGAAAAGCGGTCCACTCGGGTGGCGGGCTGGCGTCGAGGTCCTGGTTGTACATCTGCAGGTTGCCGATCTCGACGATCTCCAGCTTCAGCGACTGCGGCGCCAGACCAATCAGCACCTTGGCCAGCTTGCGGTTGAACGACTCCTTGCGCAGGCTTCCCACCAATACAGCGACATCTCGAGGATTGCTCATCACGACTCCTTCAACTGTGTGGTTCGAATGAAGCGGAACAGCCTTGGCCCCATGGATCACATGGCCTGCCTGGCGCCGATCCAGCCTTCACTCTACCCGAGTCCGCAGAGCCGCGCGGCGCACCCACTTTACTAGGCGAGGCTCGCCAGCGGATGATCTTCCGTGCGCCATGGGCTGTCGAAGAACGACAGCACCTTCTCGCGCCTTACCTCGTCGATGCGCGCATCCTGCCAACGCGGCTGGTGATCCTTGTCGATGGCCAGCGCACGAATGCCTTCCACGCCGTCGCCGTTGCGGAACACGTAGTGCATCATGTCGAGTTCCATGCGAAGCTCGTCATCCAGTGACATCGTGCGCGCGCGCCGGATCTGCTCCAGCGACACATGAAGCATCAACGGCGAGCGGCTGCGCAGCATCGCGGCCGTGTGAGCGGCCCAGTCGCCCGGCGCATCGCTGATCGCGGCCAGGATGTCGACCATCGTTGCGCCGCTAAAGAGGTGGTCAATCTGCGCCGACAGGCCGGCGAGCTGGCTTTGCGCCGGCACGCAGGCTTCACGATGCTGCTGCGTGAACGTGGCGATGTGGTCAAGCACGGCCTGGCCGTTGCCGAACGTTCGCGCACGCAGGTCGTTCGCCACTTCAGCCAGCACATTGCCCGGCAGATAGGCATCAGCCAGTCCGGCATACAGGGCATCGGCCGCGTGGATCACGGTGCCGGTCAAGCCCAGGTATTCGCCGATGCTGCCCGGCGTGCGCGCGAGGAACCAGCCGCCGCCCACGTCCGGGAACAGCCCGATATTGGTTTCGGGCATGGCCATCTTGGTGCGGTCGGTGACGAGGCGCAGGCGCGCACCTTGCGAAATGCCCATGCCGCCGCCCATGACCACGCCATCCATCAGCGCGATATACGGCTTGGCGTAACGGTGAATCAGGAAGTTGAGGGCATATTCCTCGACAAAGAACTGGTCGAGCAGCGGATCGCCCTCATGCGAGGCCTTGTGGAAATAGCGGATGTCGCCGCCTGCGCAGAAAGCCTTGCCGCCGGCCCCTGCCACCACCACGGCTACGACCTCCGGTGCATCGGCCCATGCACGCAGTGCCTGGGTCATGGCACGAATCATGTCCAGCGAGAGCGCGTTGAGCGCCTGCGGCCGGTTCAGCGTCAGGTAGCCAATGCCACCCTGGACTTCCGTCGTGACGAAGTCAGTCATGTTGCTCTCCTACGCGAATGCAAGCCGCGATTCTACGCCGATCATTCTCGCGGCAACGCCTGCGTGTGCGGCATCCGCACACGCCTTCATGCCGCCATCATGCAAGCCTGAACGTCGACATCAGTGCCATCAGTCGTTGCGCCTGATCCTGCAGCGACGCAGCAGCCGCCGCGGCCTGCTCCACCAGCGCTGCGTTCTGCTGCGTCATGCCATCCATGTGCGAGACCGCCAGGTTCACCTGCTCGATGCCATTGGACTGTTCGTCAGATGCCGCGCTGATGTCGCGGATGAGCGCACCGACCCGCCGCACCGCATCGACGATGTCCTGCATGGCGCGGCCTGCGTCATCCACCATCCCAGTACCCTCGCGCACGTTGGCCACCGACTTGCCGATCAGCCCGCGGATCTCCTTCGATGCGCCCGCGCAGCGCTGCGCGAGGTCGCGCACGTCGCCGGCCACCACGGCGAAGCCGCGCCCATGCTCTCCGGCACGCGCGGCTTCCACTGCGGCGTTCAGCGCAAGGATATTGGTCTGGAAAGCGATCTTCTCGATCACGTCGATGATGTCGACGATCTTGCCCGAACTCGCGTCGATGGACTGCATCGTATGCACGACCCGCGCCACCGCTTCGCTGCCACGTTCGGCAAGCGTGGTGGCTTCGTTGGCCAGCGTAGCGGCTTCGCGCGCGCTGTCGGCGTTCTGGCGCACCGTACCGGTCAGTTCTTCCATGCTCGACGCGGTTTGCTCCAGTGACGCGGCCTGCTGCTCGGTGCGCTGCGACAAGTCCGCATTGCCACCGGCGATCTGTCGGCTCGCCGCGGCAATCGAATCCGCACCGCCGCTCACCTGGCCAACCATGGCGACGAGGCTCGACTGCATGCGCGCCAGCATGCCCAGCATCCGGCTGGTCTCGCTGCGCGCCCGCTCATCGGCCATCACGCCGCCGTCGCCCGCCCTCCCGCTCAGGTCGCCGCCTGCCATGCGCTCGAAGCGCGCAATGGCAAAATCCAGCGGCCTGACGATGGACCGGCGCAGGCGCCATGCCACCACCGTGCTGAACGCCAGCCCCGCAACGAGCACCACCGCCGCCCCGGCCAAAAGCATGCTGTAGCGCTGCTGCGATGCCTCATAGACCCGACGCGCACCGGCGACTTGCGCACGATTGAGATCGGCACTCGCTGCGGTGAAGGCAATGTCGAGCTTCGGGATGGTTTCGAGCACTGCGGTCATCATCGCCTCGCGATCGCCGGCGTTCAACGCCGCAATCATCGGCGCGACCCCCTGCGAAAACAGCGCGTCGCGCTTGGCCGTCACGTCCTGCGTCAGGCTCGCTTCCTCTGGCGCGCGCGGCAATGCGAGGTAGGCCTTCCACGCAGCCTCCGAACTCTTCGCAAAGCCCTGCGCGGTCTCGGCGCGCGCTCGCGCGTCGGCGGGATCCTTGGCAAGGGTTGCCTGGTCCAGCAGTACGCGCACGAGCAGCTGATTGGAACGGGCATCGGCCAGGTGCATGGCCGCGATCAACTGATGCTCGTAGATCTCGCGCGTGGCGTCATTGCTGCGCGACATGCCGATCATGCCCACTGCGCCAACGATGAGCAGCAGGATATTTGTGACGACAACCAGAAACCACAATCTGGCTCCGATAGTAGTGTTGCGAAACATGGGCTCTCCGGAGTAAAAGGACGGCCCAGCCGGCCGTCCTGCTGGTCTACGGCACGGCAAATCGTTCCTTGACCCTTGCGCGATGACACACAGAACTGACTTTCCTGTCGTCATTCGGCCCACGTGATTCCCTACCTGGAGAAACCCTCCCGCGCAACCCCGCGAGGCCAGCACACATGGTCGCGTCTAGAGAGTCCATCAAAAAAAAACCGCGCCCTGAAGCGCGGTTTTTTTCAGCACGGCAGCGCTTATGCGCCTTCGCGGGAAGCACGCTTGCGCTCGTGCTCCTTCAGGTGGCGCTTGCGCAGGCGGATGCTCTTCGGCGTCAGCTCGACCAGTTCGTCGTCGGCAATGAATTCCACCGCATACTCGAGCGACATCTGGATCGGCGGCACCAGGCGCACGGCTTCATCGGTACCCGATGCACGCACGTTGGTCAGCTGCTTGCCCTTGATCGGGTTCACGACCAGGTCGTTGTCGCGGCTGTGGATGCCGATGATCATGCCTTCGTACAGCGCATCGCCCGGCTTGACGAACATGCGGCCGCGATCCTGCAGCTTCCACAGCGCGTAGGCCACGGCATCGCCGTCGTCCTGCGAGATCAGCACGCCGTTGTGGCGCTCGCCCAGGCCGCCTTCACGCACCGGCGCATAGTCGTCGAAGATGTGGCTGATCAGGCCGGTGCCTCGCGTCAGCGTCAGGAACTCGCCCTGGAAGCCGATCAGGCCACGGGCCGGAATGCGGTATTCGAGGCGGGTACGGCCCTTGCCGTCCGAGGCCATGTCGAGCAGTTCGCCCTTGCGGCGGCCCAGCTCTTCCATCACGCCGCCCTGGTGGCTGTCTTCGACGTCCACGGTCAGCAGTTCGTACGGCTCGTTCTTGACGCCGTCGATTTCCTTGAACACCACGCGCGGACGCGACACGGCCAGCTCGTAGCCTTCGCGGCGCATGTTTTCCAGCAGGATGGTCAGGTGCAGTTCACCACGGCCCGACACTTCGAAGATGGTGTCGTCGCCGGTATCGGCCACGCGCAGCGCCACGTTCGACTTCAGTTCGCGATCCAGGCGCTCGCGCAGCTGGCGGCTGGTCACGAACTTGCCTTCACGGCCGGCCAGCGGCGAGGTGTTGACGCAGAAGTTCATGGTCAGCGTCGGCTCGTCGACCTTCAGCATCGGCAGCGCGTCCTGGGCGTCCGGCGCGCACACGGTGCAGCCGATACCCAGTTCTTCGATACCGTTGATCAGCACGATGTCGCCGGCTTCGGCTTCTGGCACGATCTCGCGCTCCAGGCCCTGGAACTTCAGCACCTGGTTGATGCGGCCCTTGATCGGGTTGCCTTCGGGGCCAAACTTGACCACCACGTCCTGCAGCGGGCGAGCGCGGCCACGCGAGATGCGGCCCACGCCGATCTTGCCGACGTAGCTGGAGTAGTCCAGGGAGATGATCTGCAGCTGCAGCGGGCCGTCGCGATCGTCGTCACGCACCGGCACCTTGTCCAGCACGGTTTCGAACAGCGGCTTCATGTCGCCGTCGCGAACATCTTCGGTCAGGCCGGCAAAGCCGTTCAGGCCCGAGGCGTAGATCACCGGGAAGTCGAGTTGCTCGTCGGTGGCGCCCAGCTTGTCGAACAGATCGAAGGTCTGGTTGATCACCCAGTCCGGGCGTGCGCCCGGGCGGTCGATCTTGTTGACCACCACGATCGGCTTCAGGCCCAGCGCCAGCGCCTTGCGGGTCACGAAGCGGGTCTGCGGCATCGGACCTTCGACGGCGTCCACCAGCAGCAGCACGCCGTCAACCATCGACAGCACGCGCTCCACTTCGCCACCGAAGTCGGCGTGCCCCGGGGTATCGACGATGTTGATGTGGGTGCCGTTGTACTCGACAGCACAGTTTTTCGCGAGAATCGTGATCCCGCGTTCCTTTTCCAGGTCGTTCGAGTCCATCACCCGCTCTGCAACCTGCTGGTTGTCACGGAAGGTGCCTGCCTGGCGCAGGAGTTGGTCGACCAGAGTGGTCTTGCCATGATCGACGTGGGCGATGATGGCGATATTACGGATGGCGCGGGTCATTGCAGCTCGCTGTGCAGAAATCTGAAGTAACCCAACATTATAGCATGCTGCAGCGCGGCACGCCTTGCTTCAAACCTGCCCAAACTGTGCGTTAATTATTTCCAAAACAGAAATGACGAATTTCCATCCTTGCGGATAGTTAAACACACACATATATTTGTCAGAGCAAAGATTGCAGAGGCAAATGATGTCACCGGACCCGTCCGCCACTTCTTCCAATGATTTGTTTGACCCGGAGCGCTACGTCATGGGCGAAAGCGTGGGGTATCTGATATCCCGCGCCAGGAACACGCTCGCCCACAGCATCGAGCAAGAGGTGGGCAATCTGGACATCACGCATGCGCAGGCGAGTTGCCTGACCATGATTTCTTCCGGGCGCGCCAGCACGGTCACTGATCTGGGCCGTGAACTTAGCACCGACATGGGTTCGATTACGCGCCTGCTGAGTCGCATGGAAAAGCGCGGGCTGATCGAGCGCACGCGCCGCGACGACGATCGCCGTGTGATCGACTTGACGCTGACGCCGGCGGGCCATGCTCTCGCCGCACAACTTCCCGCCATCTTTTGCAAGGTCATGGCCAGCCATTTCCGCGGTTTTTCGACGGAAGAAGTCGAAGCGCTGCGCAGCATGCTGCGCCGGGTGATCTGCAACAACTCCGGCTAGCGCGCCGGCACGTTTTCCGCTTGCGCCACCCATATCGAACCGATATCGATCCAGATTTCCAGCCCGGCCTTTGCAGCCCGGTGCATCAACCATGAACCAAGCGCTCTCAAACTTTCTTTATAGCCCGTCGCACGCACGCGCCCTGGGCCGCCGCGCAGGCACGCTGGCCTTGACGGTCGTGGCCGCGGCCGTGCTAGCCGGGTGCGCCGCCTTTGGCAATTCCCACAGTACGCAGACCATGACGGAAGCCAGCGCCCTGGCTACCGATCAGACCCTGCCGGCCGAACATGGCCAATGGCCGGGCATCGACTGGATCGATCAGTTCCAGGACCCGCAATTGCGTTCGCTCGTCGATGAAGCCGTCAAGGACAACCCGAACCTGCAGGTCGCCTTTGCGCGCGTGGAAGCGTCGCGCGCCATGGCCGACGTGACCCGCAGCGCGCTCTACCCGACGGTCGGCTTCGGCGCCGACATCACACGCCAGATCTTTTCCGAGACCGACCTGTTCGCCGGCACGCCGCTGGCGGGCCGCTGGTGGAACCAGTCCCACCTGCAGGCCAACCTGTCGTATGAATTCGATTTCTGGGGCAAGAACCGCTCGGCACTCGAAGCCGCGCTCTCGGACGATCACGCCATGGAGGCCGAAAGCCAGGCCTCCCGTTTGATCCTGACCACGTCGGTCGCCAGGGCTTACGCCCGCCTGGCCGCGCTCTATGCGCAACGCGACGTGGCCGAGCGTGCCATCACGCAACGGCAGGACCTCACTTCGCTGTCGCAGCAGCGCTTGGCCGCGGGCCTCGACACACAGGTGGAAACCACCCAGGCACGCGGCACGGTGGCCGCCGCCCGCACCGACCTGCAGCGCATCGACGAAGATATCGCGCTGTCGCGCAACCAGATCGCCGCGCTGCTGGGCAAGGGCCCGGACCGCGGGCTGTCGATCCAGAAGCCGGTCCTGCTCGCGCAGGCCACGCCAAAGGTGCCGGACGCCCTGACCATCGGGCTACTGGGCCGCCGCCCTGACCTGGTGGCCGCGCGCTGGCGCGTGGAAGCCAGCGGCAAGGAGATCAAGGTCGCCAAGGCGGAGTTCCTGCCCAATATCACGCTGACCGGCTTTGCCGGCCTGGCGTCGCTGCGCCCGGAAGACCTGTTCATGGGCATCAGCCGCACCATGGGCTTCGGCCCCGCGCTGCACCTGCCGATCTTCGAGGGCGGCAAGCTGCGCGCCAACCTGAAGGGGAAGTACGCGCGCTACGACATTGCCGTCGCGAGTTACAACCAGACCCTCGTCGACGCGCTCAAGGAAACCGCCGACACGATGACGAGCATCCGCAGCGTGGACAACCAGATCAGGACGCAGCGCGAAGCGCTGGACCTGGCCGAACACGCCTACTCGCTCGCCACGATGCGCTACAAGGCCGGCCTCGGCACGCAACTGACCGTGCTCAACGCCGAGAGTAATGTGCTGCAGCAGCGCCGCCTGGCGACCGACCTGCAGGCCCGCCGGCTGGACCTGCAGATGGCCCTCATGAAAGCCCTCGGCGGTGGCTACGAAGAACCGCAGGAAGGCGGCGAAGGCCATGCCCCCGCCGCTGCAGCAACGAACCAGACAACCAGCCAGACCGGCGCCCGCGGCTGATCCGCGCGCCCGTCATTGCAGAACAGATTCACGAGAGACCAACATGAGCGACAACCAGCAAGCCGGCCACTCCAATACTCCGGCGGCATCCGTCAACAACAATGGCAAGCGCAAGCGCCTGCTGCTTTCCCTGACCGCGGCCATCGTGGTCGCAGGCGTCGGCTATGGCGTGTACTGGGGCCTCTATGCGCGGCACTTTGAAAGCACCGACGATGCCTACGTCGCGGGCAACGTCGTGCAGGTGACGCCGCTCGTGGGCGGCACGGTGGTATCGATCGCCGCCGATGACACGCAGCTCGTCACGGCCGGCCAGCCGCTGATCCAGCTCGACCGCGCCGATACGCAGGTGGCGCTGGAACAGGCCGAGGCCCAGTTGGCCCAGGCAGTGCGCGAGGTGCGCACGCTCTACGTCAACAACGGTTCGCTGGCCGCCAATGTGGCGCTGCGCGAAGCCGACGTCGCCAAGGCGCGCGATGACCTGCGCCGCCGCCAGGCCATCGCGGGCTCGGGCGCGGTGTCGAGCGAAGAAATCTCCCACGCGCAGGCCGCGTTGCAAGGCGCGCAGTCGTCCCTGCTTGCGGCACGCGAGCAACTCGCCTCGAACAAGGTGCTGACCGACCAGACCACCGTCGACAAGCACCCGAGCGTGCAGCGCGCCGCGGCCAATGTGCGCTCGGCATACCTGTCGTACGCACGCTCGGCGTTGCCCGCTCCTGTGACCGGTTATGTGGCCAAGCGCTCGGTGCAAGTTGGCCAGCGCGTGGCCGCCGGTGCACCGCTGATGGCCATCGTGCCGCTGGACCAGGTCTGGGTCGACGCCAACTTCAAGGAAGTGCAGATCACGCATATGCGCATCGGCCAGCCCGTGACGCTTGAAGCCGACGTCTATGGCTCGAAGGTCAAGTACAGCGGCAAGGTGGAAGGATTCTCGGCCGGCACCGGCTCCGCCTTCTCGCTGCTGCCGGCGCAGAACGCCACCGGCAACTGGATCAAGGTGGTGCAGCGCCTGCCGGTGCGCATTGCGCTTGACCCGCAGCAACTGAAGGACCACCCGCTGCGCGTCGGCCTGTCGATGAACGTGACGGTCGATGTGCGCAAGGAAGAAGGCGCCGCGATGGTCAGCACCACCGCGGCCAAGCCGATGCAGACCGACGTCTATGACAAGGTCGCGCAGGATGCCGACCAGCTGATCGCGCGCATCATCGCCGTGAACAACGGCGGCCGTGCACCCGCCCCTGCCGATGCCGTACCGGCCAAGGGCGCACCGGTGCGCAACCTCCCGGCCGACGACGCAGCGGCCAGCGCCGCCGTGGCGCGGCCCTCGAACCGCGGCTGATCATGGCGGACGCACTGACCGTGGGCGAACGTGCCGGCGCCGCGCCAAAGCCGCCGGCACGGCCGACGCATACGCAGCCGCTTAGCGGCGGCAAGCTGGTGGTCGGCACCATCGCGCTGTCGCTGGCCACGTTCATGAACGTGCTCGATTCGTCGATCGCCAACGTATCGATTCCGGCCATCTCCGGCGACCTCGGCGTGGCGCCGAACCAGGGCACATGGGTCATCACGTCGTTTGCGGTGGCCAATGCCATTTCCGTGCCGCTGACGGGCTGGCTCACCACGCGCTTCGGGGCGGTGCGCCTGTTCATCACGTCGATCCTGCTGTTCGTGCTGTCGTCCTGGCTGTGCGGCGTGGCGCCCAACCTGGAAACGCTGCTGGCCGCGCGTGTGCTGCAGGGGGCGGTGGCCGGGCCGATGATCCCGCTGTCGCAGTCGCTGCTGCTATCGAGCTACCCTCCGCAAAAGAGCACCATGGCGCTCGCGCTGTGGGGCATGACGACGCTGGTGGCGCCCATCATGGGCCCGCTGCTCGGTGGCTGGATCTCGGACAACATGACCTGGCCGTGGATCTTCTACATCAACGTGCCGGTGGGCTTGCTGACCGCCTACGCCACGTGGACGATCTACAAGGACCGCGAAACGCCGACCAAGGTGCTGCCGATCGACCGCATCGGGCTGTCGCTGCTTGTGATCTGGGTAGGCTCGATGCAGCTGATGCTCGACAAGGGCAAGGAGCTCGACTGGTTCCATTCGACCGAGATCGTGGTGCTCACGCTGGTGGCGGTGCTGGGCTTCCTGTTCTTCCTGGTGTGGGAGACTTACGAGAAGCATCCGATCGTCGACATCACGCTGTTCAAGGGCCGGAACTTCAGCTCAGGCGTGGTGGCGATCTCGGTGGCGTATGGATTGTTCTTCGGCAACCTGGTGATCCTGCCGCTGTGGCTGCAGACCATCGTGGGTTACACGGCCACGGATGCGGGCATCGTGATGGCGCCGGTGGGCATCTTCGCGATCCTGCTGTCGCCGGTGATCGGAAGGAACCTGCCGAAAATGGATGCCCGCTGGGTCGCCACGGCCGCATTCGTCACGTTCGGCATTGTCAGCCTGATGCGCGCGGGCTTCACCACGCAGGTAGACACGCGCACGCTGATGATCCCCACCCTGATCCAGGGCGCGGCCATGGCGATGTTCTTCATCCCGCTGACGTCGATCATCCTGTCGGGCCAGCCGCCCGACAAGATCCCGGCCGCATCGGGCTTGTCGAATTTCGTGCGGATCACGTTCGGCGGCATCGGCGCGTCGATTTCCACCACCGTGTGGGAAAACCGGACCGCCCTGCACCACGCCCAGCTGGTGGAGAAGATCAATCCCTACAATCCGGCCTACTCGGACCAGCTTCATCACCTGATGCAGATGGGCATGAGCCAGGCCCAGGCGGTAGGCCTGATGGAACGCAACATCAGCCAGCAGGCGGCGATGCTTGGCGCCAATGACATCTTCTGGATTTCCGGCGTCCTGTTTTTCGTGCTGATCGGCTTTGTATGGCTGACCAAGCCGGCCAAGGGCGGTGCCGGGGCGGACGCGGCCGCCGGCGCACATTAACGGAAGCTCTCATGGAAAAAAGGCCACGCGCTGGATAGCACGTGGCCTTTTCCCTTAGGGCCAGCCTGTTCTAGAGCGGCCCGGTTCACCGTTGCTAACTTGCGCCGGCCTGCCCTCCGGCGGCCTCCAGTCGGGCCCGCACCGCGGCGATATGCTCGCCCGCAACGTCCACGGCATCCTCCAGGGCACGCTCGGTACACCCCAGCTCGCGGCACCAGTACTGCACCTCGAACGGGTCCATCAGGTTGATGCGGCCCGGATCCAGGGGCCGGAACTGGCTGATCTGTTCGCTCATGCTACCTCCTGTTACCTCTGGCCTTCATACGGCTCTTGCATTGTAGGCGAGCGACCAGCGCGTGCCTCGAAGAAGGTTGCGGCAACGCCCTCAGAGGCGCACCAGTCGCTCCGGCCGCAACGCGCCTTCGCGCATGCGCGCTACACCGAGCAGACGCGCCGGCGCGCCGCCATAGACGCGGGCCAGCGTGTCCTCTTGCGGCACGCTGCCTGCCGGCAGATCCCTCTGCGCAATGCGCTGGCCCTGCAGGAACCGGGCGCTCGCTTCGGCGTCCAGCGTGACGGGCGGGCAACGCTGCAGCAGCGCATCCACCGGCGCGAGCAGGGCCGGACGCGCATCGTCCGGCTGTGCGGTGATCTGCTCCAGGGTCACGGCGGCGTCCAGGGTCAGGTCACCGACCGCAATGCGGCGCAGGCCAGTCAGGTGCGCGCCGCAACCAAGTGCCTCGCCGATATCCTCGGCCAGCGTACGGATATACGTACCCTTGCTGCATTTCACGCGCATCGTGAACGCCGGCGCCTGCGGCAACGCGCAGTCGAGGATATTGATTTCATGAATCTTGACGCGCCGGGGCGGGCGATCAACCGTCTGTCCGGCGCGCGCGTATTCGTACAGCGGACGGCCGTCCTTCTTCAGCGCCGAATGCATCGGGGGAATCTGGTCGATCTCGCCCATGAAGCGCGCAATCGCCGCATCGAGCGCAGCGCGATCGCAAGCGACCGGACGCTCCGCCAGCACCTCGCCTTCGGCGTCGCCCGTCGTCGTCTTCTGCCCAAGCCGCACGATCGCCTCGTAGGTCTTGTCGGCCTCGAGCAGGTCCTGCGAAAACTTGGTCGCCTCGCCGAAGCAAAGCGGAAGCAGACCGGTGGCGAGCGGGTCGAGCGTTCCGGTGTGGCCAGCCTTGAGCGCGCGCAGCAGCCGCTTGGCGCGCACCAGCGCATCGTTTGAGGACAACCCGAGCGGCTTGTCGAGCAGCAGCACGCCATGCACCTCTCGGCGCGGCAGCCGGGGCGGACGGTTATTGGCGGAATCGGTCATGGGAACAATGCGGGGGCGGCGGGCGTGTTGCCCGCGCCGGGACTGTGCATTCCGGCGCGGCCGGAATCGGATCAGTCGTCGCTGGAACGCGTGGCGTTCGCTTCGTTGATCAGCTTGGACATCTCGATCGCGTGTTCGACCGATGTGTCGTGGAAGAACCGCAGCGTCGGCACGGTATGGATATGCAGGCGCTTGTACAACAACGAGTGCAGGTAACCCGCCTTTTCGTTCAGGATTGCTGCCGCTTCCACGGCATCGGCGCCAAGCACCGTGAAGTAGACCTTGGCGTGCGCATAGTCCGGCGTGAGCGTGACGGACTGCAGCGTGATCAGTCCGAGGCGCGGATCGCGCAGCTCGCGCTGGATCATCTCGGCCAGGTCCTTCTGGATCTGGTCGGAGATACGCAGGTTACGGGAGGAAATACTGCCTTTCTTGGCCATTCAATACCATCTTGTCGAGACGACAACGGCGGGCCGAAGCCCGCCGTTGTTGCGCCGCCTTACAGCGTGCGCGCCACCTCGGTGATTTCGTACACTTCGAGCTGGTCGCCTTCTTGAACATCGTTGAAGTTCTTGATCGACAGACCGCACTCGAAGCCTTGCTTGACTTCCTTGACGTCGTCCTTGAAACGCTTGAGCGAGTCGAGTTCGCCGGTGTGGATGACCACGTTGTTGCGCAGCACGCGCACCAGCGAGGTGCGCTTGACCAGACCGTCGGTAACCATACAGCCAGCCACCGCGCCAATCTTCGGCACGCGGAAAACCTGGCGCACCTCGACCTGACCGATATTGGTCTCGCGCTTCTCCGGCGCCAGCATGCCCGACATGGCCGCCTTGATCTCGTCTACCGCATCGTAAATGATGTTGTAGTAGCGGATGTCGATGCCATGGTTCTCGGCCAGCTTGCGCGCACCGGCGTCGGCACGCACGTTGAAGCCGATGATGACAGCCTTCGAAGCGGTCGCCAGGTTGACGTCCGATTCGGTGATGCCACCCACCGCGGCGTGAACCATCTGCACGCGCACTTCGGCGGTCGACAGCTTGAGCAGCGACTGCACCAGCGCTTCCTGCGACCCCTGCACGTCTGCCTTCACGATCAGCGGCAGCGTCTGGACGTCGCCTTCGCTCATCTGCTCCAGCATCGTTTCCAGCTTCGCAGCCTGCTGTCGGGCCAGCTTCACATCGCGGAACTTGCCCTGGCGGAACAGCGCGATTTCGCGTGCCTTACGCTCGTCCGGCAGCACCAGTACTTCTTCACCGGCAGCCGGCACTTCCGACAGACCCTGGATTTCCACCGGGATCGACGGACCGGCTTCCTTGGTCGGCTTGCCGTTTTCGTCCAGCATGGCACGCACGCGGCCATAGGCGCTACCAGCCAACACTACATCGCCACGCTTGAGCGTGCCGCTGCTGACCAGGATCGTCGCGATCGGGCCCTTGCCCTTGTCGAGCTGGGCTTCCACCACCAGACCCTTGGCCGGCGCGTCGACCGGTGCCTTCAGTTCCAGGACTTCGGCCTGCAGCGACACCTGCTCGAGCAGATCCTCGATGCCGGCACCGGTCTTGGCCGACACCGGCACGAACGGCGAATCACCACCGTACTCTTCCGGCAACACCTGCTCGGCCACCAGCTCCTGCTTGACGCGGTCGGGGTTGGCATCCGGCTTGTCCATCTTGTTGATCGCCACGACGATCGGCACCCCGGCAGCCTTGGCATGCGCAATGGCTTCCTTGGTCTGCGGCATCACGCCGTCGTCGGCCGCGACCACCAGGATCACGATGTCGGTAGCCTTGGCACCGCGGGCACGCATGGCCGTGAAGGCCTCGTGACCCGGGGTGTCCAGGAACGTAATCACGCCGCGGTCGGTTTCCACATGGTAGGCACCGATGTGCTGCGTAATCCCGCCGGCTTCGCCCGCTGCAACCTTGGTGCGGCGGATGTAGTCCAGCAGCGAGGTCTTGCCGTGGTCGACGTGACCCATGACGGTCACCACTGGCGGACGCGGCAGCTGCTCGGCATCGGTGTGCTCTTCGCCGTCCACCACCAGCAGCGCTTCCGGATCATCCAGCTTGGCGGCAAACGCCTTGTGGCCCATTTCTTCCACCACGATCATGGCGGTTTCCTGGTCCAGCACCTGGTTGATCGTCACCATCTGGCCGAGCTTCATCATCTGCTTGATGACCTCGGATGCCTTCACGGCCATCTTGTGTGCAAGATCCGCCACCGAAACGGTTTCCGGCACGTGCACTTCACGCACCACGGGTTCGGTCGGCGCCTGGAAATTGCTGCGGCCGTCGTCGTCACGCTGGTGACGACCACCGCGGCCACGCGGACCACCGCGCCAGCCGCCCACGCCACCCGACGAATCGCCGCGTGTCTTCAGGCCGCCCTTCTTGCCGCGCGAGGCGTCATCCTTCCACCCCGGGGCACCAGGCTTGCCGGTCTTCTTGTCGACCGTCGTGCTGGGTGCGGCAGTGGTGGCCGGCTTCTTCTCATCCTTCTTGGCCTCGGCCGTGGCGCCGGCCGGCTTGACCGGCTTGTGCAGCGTACCGGTCTGCTCGGCCTTCTTTTCTTCCGCCTTGCGCTCGGACGGTGCCTTGAGCACGCGTGCCGGCGCATTCAGCATCTGCTGGATGGCACGGGCTTCGGCTTCGGCAGCCTCGCGGCGCTTGCGTGCGGCGTCCTGCTGCTCGACACGCGCCTTGTCGGCAGCTGCCTTAGCATCGTCGGCAGCCTTCTGCGCGACCGCGCGCTCGGCGGCTACGCGCGCCTGCTCGTCCTCGGCCTTCTTGCGCGAAGCTTCTTCGGCGGCCTCGTTCACGGCACGCGCGGCAGCAGCTTCCTCTTCGGCCTTCTTGGCGAGAAGAGCGTTCTGGCGCTGCTGTTCGGCTTCCAGGGCTTCCTGCTGCGCACGGCGCTCGGCTTCCTCTCGCTCGGCGGCCTCGCGGCGCGCCTTCGCTTCGGCTTCCTGGCGTGCCAGCAGTTCCGCCTGGTTGCGCTCCTCTTCTTCACGGCGCGCCTGGTCGGCGGCGTCGGCGTCCACGGTATGCGGCTCCGACTCGGCGTGATGGTCGGACGTCGCTTCGTCGCGCTTCATCAACACGCGCTTCTTGCGCACCTCGACCTGAACGGTGCGCGTCTTGCCGGTGGAGTCGGCCTGACGGATTTCGGAAGTTTCACGCTTGGTCAGCGTGATCTTCTTGCGTGCGCTGTCATCGGCCTGGCCGTGCGAACGCTTCAGATAGTCCAGCAAGCTGGTCTTATCCGATTCCGTGACGATATCTTCTGGCGTCGCCTTGCCCACCCCAGCCGCCTGCAATTGTTCCAGCAGGGCAGCTGCGCTGCGACTCAGTTCTGCGGCCAGTTGGGCAACTGTTGTGCTTGCCATTCAAACCCTTTCAATGCTTGGTTTCTTCGTCGGGACAAATCGTATGTGGAAAGCGCGTCCGGTAATGTTGTCACATGCCCGGACGTGTCCCTCAGTTGAACCAATGTTCCCGTGCCTTCATGATCAGCGCCTTGGCTTCTTCCTCGCTGACGCCTGTCATCTCGACCAGTTCGTCGACGGCCAGTTCTGCCAGGTCGTCACGCGTATGGATATCGCCTTCGGCCAGTTTGCCGATCAGTTCCGGGTTGAGGCCGTCGAGCGAGCGCAGGTCTTGCGACACCTCTTCAACCTTTTCTTCCCGGGCCAGTTCCATCGTCAGGAGCGCATCACGTGCGCGGTTGCGCAGCTCGTTGACGGTGTCTTCATCAAACGCCTCGATTTCCATCATTTCACTGATGGGAACGTAGGCCACTTCTTCCAGCGTGGAGAATCCTTCGTCGATCAGGATATCGGCCACTTCTTCGTCGACGTCCAGCTTGGCCATGAACAACTTGCGCACGACATCGCTTTCCTCGGCCTGCTTCGCCGCCGACTCTTCCTGCGTCATGATGTTGATCTGCCAGCCGGTCAGTTCGGACGCAAGGCGCACGTTCTGCCCGCTGCGACCGATGGCCACGGCGAGATTCTCCTCGTCGACGACCACATCCATGCTGTGCTTTTCCTCATCCACGACGATCGACTGCACCTGCGCCGGCGCCAGCGCGCCGATCACGAACTGCGCCGGATCTTCCGACCACAGCACGATGTCCACGGCTTCGCCGCCGATCTCGTTGCGAACGGCCGTCACGCGCGTACCACGCACACCCACGCAGGTACCGATCGGATCGATACGCTTGTCATGCGCCACCACGGCGATCTTGGCGCGCACGCCCGGGTCGCGGGCTGCCGCCTTGATCTCCAGCAGGCCTTCTTCCATCTCGGGCACTTCGTTCTCGAAGAGCTTGATCAGGAACTCGGGCGCGGTGCGCGACAGTTCGATCTGCGGGCCGCGGGCCGCGCGATCCACGTTCAGGATATACGCACGGACACGGTCGCCGGTGCGCAGATTTTCCTTCGGGATGATCTGGTCGCGTGCCAGCAGCGCTTCCACGCGACCGGATTCGACGATCAGGCCCTTCTTGTCGGCGCGCTTGACCGTACCGGTCATGATCTTCTCGCCGCGATCGAGGTAGTCGTTCAGGATCTGCTCGCGCTCGGCGTCGCGGATGCGCTGCAGGATCACCTGCTTCGCGGCCTGGGCGCCGATACGCCCGAATTCGACGGACTCTATCTGCTGCTCGACATAGTCGTTCAGCTCGATGCTCGGGTTGTCGTCGCGTGCCTCGAACAGCAGGATTTCCTTGTCCGGCTCCTGCAGGCCCTGATCGTCAGGGACGACAAGCCAGCGGCGGAACGTCTCATGCTCGCCCGATTCGCGGTCGATCGCGACACGGATATCCACGTCTTCCTCGAAACGCTTCTTGGTCGCGGAGGCCAGTGCAGCCTCCAGCGCGCCAAATACCACATCCTTGTCGACGTTCTTTTCACGCGCAAGCGCATCGACGAGCAACAGAACTTCGCGGCTCATTGCTTGTTCCCTTTTCTTTGATTTCCTTTGAAGTCGATCACCGGCACCAGGCGCGCCTTATCGACATCAGATACCGTGAACTCCAGCAGCGCCGGACCGTCCTTGCCCTGGAACTCCAGGCCAACCTTCTCGGCGCCAGCCTCACCCGTCGGCTCGCGCAGAATGCCCGTGAAGTTCTTTTGCCCATTGACAGGCAGGCGTAGCGTCACGCGCGCTTCTGCCCCGGCGAAGCGGGCATAGTCGGCCAGTTTCTTCAGCGGCCGGTCCAACCCCGGCGAGGAGACTTCAAGCCGTTCGTAATCGACGTTCTCGACGGTCAACACGTGCGTCAACTGCCGGCTCACCTTCTCGCAATCCTCGATGACGATGCCGGTTTCAGGCTGATCGATATAGACACGCAACAGTCCGGCCGGAGCACGTTCGAGCTCAACCAGCTCGTATCCCATGCCGTTAAGGGTGGTTTCGATCAAATCTGCCAGATGCACTGTATTCCCAAGTAATGGCCATCAACTTCCAGGGCAGGCTGGCTTGCCTGCCCCGCCTGGGACGACATGGGCAAAGCCACCTGCCAGTCAGCCTCCGGCGCACATGCGTCAAACGGGCGAACCAAAAAAAAATGGGCACAATGCCCATCATTCGCCCATCCTCTGGGAGGATGACTTTTTGAATAGACTTTAATTATACGCAGATTATGTCCAAAAGGCAAAAGGGCATGTATCGGCGCCTGATCAGGCCCCGGCAGTGAATGGCCGCCGGGGCTGCCGCTTAGCGGTTACCTCGGTTACCGCCCCGGTTGCCGCCGCCAGCACCGCCGGCGCCACCGCCCTTGCCGCGGCCCGAGCGATTGCCGCCGCCCTTTGCAGCCTTCGGCATCACATTGCCGTTGACATCGCCGCCGCGGCGCTGAGGCCGGCCCTGGCCACCAAGGCCCGCGCCACCCGCACCGCCGCGCCCGCCGCCAGCGCGTCCGCCACCCTGTCCGCGCCCGCCACCCAGATTAGCGGCGTGCGACGTCAGCACGGTGGGACCATGGCTGATATAGCCCATCGACGTCCGCATAGGATCGGGTTGGCCACGGCCCGCACCGCCCTTGTCGACCCGCGGCAGGCCGTCCATACCGGTATGCATGGGCATGCCGGCAATTGCCGCCTCGGTGCGCTGCTTGCGCCCACCGACCTTGGTCATGCCCTTGCCACCCTGCTGCTCACCCCTGCCCGGTACCTTCAGGCCGATGGCATCCATCATCGTCCTGACTTCCGTCGCCTCCAGCTCTTGCCAACGCCCGCGCTTCAGGCCGCGCGGAAGCAGGAACTGCCCGTAACGCGTGCGAATCAGGCGCGACACCGTCAGGCCCACCGCTTCAAACATGCGGCGCACTTCACGGTTACGCCCCTCGGTCAGCGCCACGTGATACCACTGGTTCACGCCCTCGCCACCACCATCCGCAATGCGCAGGAAATTGGCCTCGCCGTCATCGAGTTTGATGCCATGGAGCAGGCGCTGGCGATCTGCTTCCGCCAGCTCACCCAGCGTACGCACCGCGTACTCGCGCTCCACGCCATAGCGGGGATGCATGAAGCGATTGGCAATGTCGCCCGACGTCGTAAAGATCAGCAGGCCTTCGGTATTGAAATCCAGGCGGCCCACCGCGACCCACTTGCCGGTTTTCATGCGCGGCAGGCTGTCGAACACGGTCGGGCGGCCCTCGGGATCCGACTGGCTCACGATCTCGCCGGCCGGCTTGTGGTACAGCAGCACGCGCGGAGGCTTGGAAGAAATCTTGCGATGAATCAGCTTGCCGTTCACCCGGACCTGATCGGCCGGCAGGATCCGCTGGCCGATATGCGCGGGCAATCCGTTGACGGAAACGCGGCCCTGCAGGATCAGCTCCTCCATTTCGCGGCGCGAGCCCAGGCCGCCTTCAGCCAGGACCTTGTGCAGCTTAGGCGCATCGTCGTCCGCGGACAGTTCGCGCACCGGCTTAGCCTTGGTGCGTGGGATGACGGTGTCTTCCTGGTCGTACTGATCCGAGATAACGAAGCGGAACAGGTCTTCGCTGCTCGCGCCCGCCTTCTCGGGACCGGCCGGCCCCTTCCGTTGCGACTGACCACCCTTGCGCGGGCCCTGCTGCCGACCCGCCGACTGGACATCGCCTTCCGGCGTGGCCCGGGCAGTGCGCTGGCCCTGCGGCTTGCGCTTGCGGCCCGCCTGCTCGCCCTTGTCGCCGCGCTCCTGCCCAGCTTGACCGCCTTCCCGGGCCGGCGCATTTTCCGCCCTGATCGGCTTGCGCTTGCCGCGGCCACGCGGGGCCGCACGCCCGCCGGGTTCGCCGGCAGGCCTGCTCTCGCCAGCATCAGCCTGGGCGCCAGATTCGGCTCCTTCGGCGCGATTGCCGTCTCGATCCTGCCCGCCCTGCCGGCGCGAAGCCACCAGGTTGCGCAAGCCGCGTCTCAGCCCCTTCCGGCGCGGCGCCGTATCGGTGCCTGACCCGGATTCTGCTGCGCCGTCGGCAGCCGGTGACCCGGCTGACCGGGTGTCTTGTTCAACGGAATCAGACAAAGTATTCACTATCGGATGTTGCATATTGTTCAGTTGGGCACGCGCTCATCATCATGCTCGCTCGCGTGCGGCGGCGCAGTATCGTCGCCGGATGAATTGCCGCCGTCCTGGTTGCCCGGCGCGCTTTCGGCATGGAAGCCATTTGCCTCGGTCACAGCCGACGCGAGATCTGCCACCTGCATGGCGTCGGCGCTGGCCTGCGCGACGGCCCCAGCCTCGTCAGGAGGTTCGTCGCCAGCAGCCGGCTTGGCGGCATCGGACGACTCACCGGCCGGCGTAACCGGCTCCGGCTCAGGGAAGGCCTCTTCGTCGCCAGCCACCGGCAGCGCCGTTGCCATCTCTTCAAAATCGATCGCCTGCTGATCCAGTAGCGCCGCCTGCGATTGCGCCTGGGCGTCTTCGAGCGGAGGCAGTTCGTCCAGCGTACGCAAACCCAGATCGTCCAGGAATGCCTTGGTGGTCGCATAGAGTGCCGGTCGCCCCGGTACATCGCGGTGGCCGATGACCTCGATCCAGCTGCGGTCTTCCAGTTTCTTGACCACCTCCGTGCTAACCGTCACGCCACGGATTTCCTCTATGTCACCACGCGTTACCGGCTGACGATAAGCAATGATCGCCAACGTTTCCATGACGGCCCGCGAATACTTGGGGGGCTTCTCGGGATTGAGGCGATCGAGGTATTCCCGCATCTCAGGCCGGCTCTGGAAACGCCAGCCGCTGGCCAGTGCCACCAACTCGACCCCACGCTGGCGCCAGTCCTGGCGCAACTCATCAAGCAGGACCCGAACAGTGTCCGCGCCGACATCGTCTGCAAACAGACGGCGCAGGTCGCTCACGCGCAAGGGCTCCTGCGCACAGATCAGCGCAGTCTCGAGGACGATCTTCGCCTCTTGGGTATTCATGTTGGGTGTGCAGCCTGTCTTTGCACCTGCTCAGGGACGAATCCGGAGCCCTGGACATTGTGGATTTAACGGTGCGATTGCCACCGCCATCTCATCGCGCAGCAAACCCGAAAGCGTTTCGCTTCGAGACCGTGCACCTTCTTTTGCTTCGATTTGCCGGGTGTGTTCCGGCAGGAGATTGCCCGGTCACCGGCAAGTACCAGTGCACGAACCTCTTGCACGCGCCCACATGGGCGGACATGGCTTCCGGCGAACGTCCGCCTGGGCCGCAAGAAAAACGAATATCGGGATCAGGGCCAGCAATGACCGCACCACGGTCGCAGAGCCAGCCGGACTTTTGAACAGATATTATGAACCGGATGGACTGCGGAAGGGTTCGGCGCCGAAATGTCGGCTTGCCCGAAACTCCGGACGCCCTTTTTTTGGAAGGGCTGCCAGGCGCCGCTCGGAAACACGCCGCGCGATACCGCAATGCAGGCGATTGTATGGCATTCCCGCATCCGCCTGCAACCACCGCGCACTCCCGCGCCTTCACGGTGGCGTCAAAACACCAGGCAAAAACCATGCTCGGCCAGCGAATGTGGCAATAGCACCGCTCGACCGATTCCCAGGCCGCCGAAGACCATGACCGCCAATCCAGCTCCCATCCTGACGCAACGGCGGCGAGCCCAAGCGCGCAGCAGCCCCGAAAAGCTGGATAGCGCCAGCAAATTCGGTAACGTGCCAAGCCCGAAGGCGCCCATTACCAGTGCACCCGAGGGCGCATTACCGGCCAGTAACGCGAGGGCAAGCGCACCATAGACCATGCCACAGGGCACGAGCCCCCACGCCAAGCCCATGCCGTAGCGGCGCACCAGACCACCGCCTCTCGCCGCCGTGGCCGGAGTTTTGCGGCGAAGCCGGCCGAAGCTTCCGGCAACGGCGGTCCCCGCGCGCGCGCCGAACCGTTCCAGCCACACGATGGAAAACGCTTCGCCGCGTAGCAGGCGCCAGCCAGATACCAGCAGCAAGGCACTCCCGGCGCCAAATAGCCAGCGCTGAACCGGCAGGTAATCCTGGCGCCAGGCCGTCGCCCCCACCGCTCCAAGGATCGCACCGAGCAGCATGTAGGTGGAAATCCTGCCCACATGCATCACCAGCAACTCCAGGAGCCAGTCTTGGGGGCGCCGCACCACGGCAATCGGCACGTCCGCGGCGCGCTGCTCGACTGCGAGGGCAACGCCACCGCACATGGCAGCGCAATGAAAGCCCCCCAGCAAGGCAAGCATGAAAACACTGAGAAGCACACCAAAAGTCAATTGCAACTCCCTACCGCATCACATCGCGCGTTAAAATGCATGCATTGCGCCCTCGCCGCTCATTCCTTGCAGGTTCCAATTGCTAACATCCATCCCCGTCACCGAGATGTCGCCCCGTTGCTCCACTTGCGGCATGGGGCAACTGTGCCTGCCGGTGGGCATGAGCCAGCAGGATCTGCAAAAGATGGATACCCTGGTGCAAGAGCGCGTCCGTGTCCACAAGGGCGAAACCCTGTACCGCATGGGCGATCCGCTGACTGCGGTTTTTGCCATTCGCTTCGGCACCCTGAAGACGCATGTCACCACGGAAGACGGCCGCTCGCAAATCACCGGCTTCCATTTGCCTGGCGAAGTGGTCGGCCTCGACGGCCTGGGTGAAATGCAGCACGCCTCGGATGCCACCGCGCTTGAAGACACGGAAGTATGCGTCGTACGCATGGCCGATCTTCAGACGCTGTCCATGGATCTGCCATCGCTGCAGCAGCAGTTCCTGCGACTGATGGGGAAGGAAATATCGCATGATCAGCTCATGCTCGTCACGCTGGGGTCCATGCGTGCCGAAGAGCGACTTGCCGCGTTCCTGATCAACCTGTCAGAACGTCTGTCCGCACGCGGGTATTCGTCGACCGAGTTCGTCATGCGCATGAGCCGGGAAGAAATCGGCAGCTATCTCGGATTGAAGCTCGAAACGGTCAGCCGCCTGTTCTCACGATTCGCCGAGGCGGGCCTGATCCAGATCCGTCAACGCCACGTCAAGCTCGTCGACATGGAAGGCATCAAGCAAGTCTACAGCCGCTCCTGCTGAGGCCGTCTGACCGCCTTGCCTGGCAAGACGGTCCGCTTCAGCCCAATCACTCCAGCTCGTCCGTTTCGCTGAGCTTCGTCGGCATGGTATAGAGCGTCAATCCGCTGGACAACGCGCAGAATACCCAGGCCAGCAAGAACCCGATCGTATAAATGGCCTCGCGCGAGGCCTCGATCGGGTGGCCGAAGAAATTCAGATCTCCGGGATCCACCACCGAAAACACGGTTGCCGTGGCCACCCCGGCCATCAGGAACGCCGGCCACAGTACCCACATCAGCCAGCGCAGCCTCATGGCCGCCTCGCTTGCGGTGCCTTGGCACTGCCCGGGACCCCTTCTGCTTTCTCGACGACCAGGCCGTGCCGGGACACACCTTCGACTACCGGCCGGTCAGGATGGGTGGAAGCCAGCCAGATGGTTACGCCGCAAGCCACTATGGCCAGCAACGGGCCGCTCATCAGAAGCCACGGCCACGGCTCCTTCCACCACGGATTGCTTTCTTGCATCGTCTTGCCTCCTTCGTCGGCGCCTCACCGAGGCGCTCGCGGTTGGTACGGCGCAGCGCCGATGCGCTGCACCGCCCTTAGCATCACAAATTGCGCGGCACGATGAAACTGGTAGATTGCCTGATTTGCGCACTACCTTGCCCCGAACCTTCGCTTGTCACCGTCACGCTGATCTTGTGCGTACCCTGCGCGGCATCGTCGATCGGCACGCGAATCCGGATCGGCACCAGCTTGTTCGACGTCGGCGCCAGGGCCTTCGCGTCGGGATCGTACTCGACCGTCAGGTTCTTCAGATCGTCGCTTTCGGCCTGCACGCTGATGCGCATGGGTGCCTCGGTGGTGTTGATCAGCTGCAGTCGATAGACGTTCTCAATCCAGCGTCCATCCACCTCACGCCCCAACGCCCCGCGATCGCGGATGATGTCGACCTTCAACGGCGTGCGCAGCGCTAGCGACACCACGAAACCCGCTACCATCACCATCCAGATGACCGAGTAGATGATGGTCCGCGGCCGCACGAGCCGCTTGCGCGCCACCGCGGCTGACAGCGCCTTGCGCATGGCGTTCTCGGACGTGTACCGGATCAGCCCACGCGGGTAGTCCATCTTGTCCATGACCTGATTGCAGGCATCGATGCAGGCGCCGCAACCAATGCACTCGTACTGCAGCCCGTCACGGATATCAATGCCTGTCGGACACACCTGCACGCAAATGCTGCAGTTGACGCAGTCGCCAAGCCCTGCCTGATGATGATCCACCTTGCGCGACCGGCTCCCGCGCGGCTCGCCGCGCCCGACGTCGTAGGTGACCACGTAGGTGTCGCGGTCAACCATCACGCTCTGGAATCGCGCATACGGGCACATATACTTGCACACCTGCTCGCGCATGAAGCCCGCATTGCCCCATGTCGCGAAGGCGTAAAAGAGCATCCAGAACGCCTGCCACGGCCCCAGCGAGAAGCTCAGGACCTGACCGCCAAGCTCGCGTATCGGCGCGAAGTAGCCAATGAACGTGAAGCCCGTCCATAGCGCGACCAGTAGCCACAGCGAGTGCTTGGTCGCCTTCAGGCGAAATTTGCGCAAACTCCACGGATCGCCGTCCAGACGGATCCGCGCGAAGCGGTCACCTTCGACATGCCGTTCGATCCACATGAATATTTCGGTGTAGACCGTCTGTGGACACGCGTAGCCACAGAAGAGCCGCCCCGCAATGGCCGTGAACAGGAACAGCGCCAGCGCGGAGATCACCAGCAGGACGGCAAGATAGATGACATCCTGCGGCCAAAGCACCAGTCCGAAGATATAGAACTTGCGGGCGCCAAGGTCGAACAGCACGGCCTGTCTGCCATTCCATTGCAGCCAGGGCGTGCCGTAGTAGATGAGCTGGGTCAGGAGTACCATCCAGACCCGCCAGTTGGAGAACGCGCCCGTCACCGAGCGCGGGTAGATCTTGCGTCGAACCTCGTAGAGCGTTTCGTCGGAGGTTTCGACAGGCGACGACGCCGGCCCTTGCGGGCCGGCCGTGCGGGCCAGAGGTTCTGTCCCGGGGGCGTTCATGCGCGCGCTCCTTCAGACGCCATGGCGCACCCCGTGCCTGAGTCGGTGATCATTGCCCTGAGCCTCCGGTATTGGAAAGCCCCCAGACATAGGCCGTCAGCATGCGGATACGCTCGGGAGTCAGGATCTCTTCGTGCGCGGGCATGTGGTTGTTGTGACCCTTCAGGATGGCCTCGACAATACTGCCTTCCGAACTGCCATACAGCCACACGTTATCGGACAGGTTGGGCGCGCCGAGTGCCTGATTGCCCTTGCCGGTCGCACCATGGCACGCAGCACAGGTGGACTTGAACGTGCTCTCGCCGCGCGATGCCCGGATCGGGTCGAACGACAGGCCCGACAGCGATCGCACATACTGCGCCACATCCGCTGCGAGCTTGCCGTCGATGGTCGAGGCAAACGACGGCATCACGCCATTGCGGCCCTTCGTGATGGTCTGCTGGATCGTCTCGGGTTCACCGCCATAGAGCCAGTCGTGGTCCGTCAGGTTCGGAAAGCCGCGGCTGCCGCGTGCGTCCGAGCCATGGCATTGCGCGCAGTAGTTCAGGAACAGGCGCTGGCCAATCTCGCGGGCCTGCGGGTCTGCCGCCACCTGCTTGACGTCCATATTCAGGTACTTGGCGTAGACATCGTGCTGCAACTTCTCCTGTGCCTGCTGATGCGCGGCCAGTTCGCCTTGCGTCGAAGTCTTCAGCACGCCCGCATACGAGCCGAGTCCAGGATAGAGGACCAGGTAGACCAGGCCGAAGATGCAGGCCAGCAGGAACATCCACATCCACCAGCGTGGCAACGGGTTGTTCAGCTCGCGCAGATCGCCGTCCCAGACATGGCCGGTGTCATCACCGGCGTTGGCAACCTTTGTGACCTTGCGTTGAGAAAAAAGCAGCCACACGCACCAGACGATGCCGACGAGCGCGATGGCAGCGATGTAGTAGCTCCAGAAATCGGAAAAGAAATCGCTCATGACTAGGTATTCCGGCTCGATGTTGTGTGGGTCTCGTCAGGCAGTGCGAACGGCAGCATGGCGGACTCCTGGTTGGCGGCTTGCCGGCCATTCGACCAGGCCCACCAGCAAATTCCCAGGAATACGACCATCGACACGATCGTGGCAAAAGCGGTCAGCATCGCCATGACTTACTCCTTCGCAGGCGCGGCTGCGGCTGCGTCCACGCGCACATTGCGACGGTTGGTGCCCAATCCTTGCAGGTAGGCGACCAGCGCATCCTCTTCGCTCTTGTTCTTGAGCTCTTCAGGGGCCTTGGCGATTTCCGCCTCGGTGTACGGCACGCCCAGTCGCACCAGTGCGCGCATGCGGGCCTGGATATCATCGGTCGGCAGTTGAGCCTTCTCGAGCCACGGATAGGACGGCATCACCGATTCCGGCACGACATCGCGCGGATTGCGCAGGTGAATGCGTTGCCAGTCATCGGAGTAGCGGCCACCGACGCGCGCGAGGTCGGGCCCGGTGCGCTTGGAGCCCCACAGGAACGGATGGTCGTAGACCGATTCACCCGCCGTCGAGAAATGGCCATAGCGCTCGGTCTCGGCCTGCAGCGTACGGACCTGCTGCGAATGGCAGCCGACACAGCCTTCGCGGATGTAGATATCACGGCCCATCAGCCGAAGCGGCGAATACGGCTTGATCCCGACATCGGGCTTGGTGGTGGAATGCTGGAAGAACAGCGGCACGATCTGCACCAGGCCGGCAATGCTGACCACCAGGATCGTGCAGATGATCAGCCAGCCGATGTTCTTCTCCAGCGTTTCGTGGGAAAAGAAGCTTTGTTTTTCGGACATCGTTTCTATCCTGATGGATCAGTGGGCAGAGGCAGGAATGCTGGCCGGGATCGGCGCATCCACCGCACGCTTGCCGATGATGGTTTTCGCGACGTTATAGGCCATCAGCAGCATGCCGGACAGGAAGCAGATGCCGCCCAGCAGACGGATCAGGTAGAACGGGTACTTGGCCTTGACCGCTTCAACGAACGCGTAGGTCAGCGTGCCGTCGGGCTGCGTGGCGCGCCACATCAGACCTTCCATCACACCGGCGATCCACATCGAGGCGATATAGAGCACCACGCCGATGGTGGCGATCCAGAAGTGCCACTCGATCAGACGAACGCTGTACATCTGCTTCTCGCCGAACAGGCGAGGAATGAGGTAATAAAGCGAGCCGATGGAAATCATCGCCACCCAGCCCAGCGCGCCCGAATGCACGTGGCCAATCGTCCAGTCCGTGTAGTGCGAAAGCGCGTTGACGGTCTTGATCGACATCATCGAGCCTTCGAACGTGGCCATGCCATAGAACGACAGCGCCACTACCAGGAACTTCAGGATCGGGTCGGTGCGCAGCTTGTGCCAGGCGCCCGACAGCGTCATGATGCCGTTGATCATGCCGCCCCAGGACGGTGCCAGCAGAATCAGCGAGAACACCATGCCCAGCGACTGTGCCCAGTCAGGCAGCGCGGTGTACTGCAGGTGGTGGGGCCCGGCCCACATGTACGTGAAGTTCAGCGCCCAGAAGTGGACGATCGACAGGCGATACGAATAGATTGGCCGTTCCGCCTGCTTCGGGATGAAGTAGTACATCATGCCCAGGAAGCTGGTGGTCAGGAAAAAGCCTACGGCGTTATGGCCATACCACCACTGGATCATGGCGTCCTGCACGCCGGCATAGGCGGAATAGGACTTCCACATCGACACCGGCATTTCAATGTTGTTGACGATGTGCAGGATGGCGATCGTCAGGATGTACGCGCCGAAGAACCAGTTGGCAACGTAGATATGCCGGGTCTTGCGCTTGACGATGGTGCCGAAAAAGACCACGGCGTAGGCCACCCAGACGGCCGTGATCAGCAAGTCGATCGGCCATTCCAGTTCGGCGTATTCCTTCGAGCTGGTGATACCCAGCGGCAGCGTGATAGCCGCCGCGACGATCACGAGTTGCCAGCCCCAGAACGTAAAGGCAGCAAGCGGACCGCAGAACAGGCGCGCCTGGCAGGTACGCTGCACGACGTAGTACGAAGTCGCAAACAGCGCGCTGCCGCCGAAAGCGAAGATCACCGCATTGGTATGCAGCGGCCTCAGTCGGCCGAACGACAGCCATGGCGTGTTGAAGTTGAGATCCGGCCAGATCAGCTGTGCTGCGAGCAGCACGCCGACGGCCATGCCGACGATCCCCCAGACTACCGTCATGACAGCGAACTGCCTTACGACGCCGTAATTGAAGGTGTCGACGCGTGAAGACGCGGCTGAGACATCCATTCAGACCCCCACATTAGAAAGATAAACCGATTGACGTTGTGACTTTATGGAACGAGCGCTCTTACCGCGTTGATCTTTATCAAGTTGCACAGGGAGCCCATGAACCTATCTCCGCACTGCAAGTCGACGGCACCCTTCAGGGCTTGTCGTTGTCCAGCAAAATGGCCTCCCCGGGCCGGTCGAGATCGTCGTACTGGCCGGCATGCAGGGCCCACCAGAGCGCACCAGCGATGACAATGACAAGAACCAGGCTCATGGGCACCAGCAGGTACAGCGTTTCCATTCCTAGACTCCGTTTCTGCCCGCACGCAGCAGGCGCCAGGCGTTCGCCACCACGAGCAGCGAGGACACCGACATGCCGATGCCGGCCATCCATGCCGTGACAAAACCCGTCGCCGCCAGCGGGATGGCCACCACGTTGTAGAAGAAGGCCCAGCCAAGGTTCTGCCGCACTACGCGGCGCGTCTGCCGCGCCAGCGCGATCGCCCGAGCGATTTCCGCGACGTTTCCGTGCGTCAGCACAGCGTCGGCCCCCGCCTGCGCAAGCGGGGCGCCGCTGCCGATGGCAACGGATACCTGCGCCTGCGCCAGCACCGGCGCGTCATTGATGCCATCCCCGACGGCCAGCACCACGGCCCCTTCACGCTGGAGCCGTGCGACATATTCACGCTTGCCTTCGGGGGATACGGCGCCGCGGGCTCGCTCCATGCCGAAGTGCGACGCCCACCACTGCACGGTTTCGATGCTGTCGCCGCTGACCAGGTGGCAGCGCGCACCCTGTCGGCGCAGCGCTTCAAGCAGTTCCGGCGTCGATTCACGGGCCTGGTCGGACAGCTCGAATAAAGCCAGCATGCCGTCTTCGGCGCCCAGCCAAACTTGCGTGGCGCCGGGAATTCGAGCGCGGTCCGCGTCCGGTACCGATGCCGTGGCGCATGACTTGGCGATTTCGGCGACAAAGGTGACGCGGCCCAGCCGGAATCGCTTGCCGTCAATGTCGGCCTGCACGCCCTGCCCCGGCACATTTAGCACGGCGGTAACTGACGGGCTGTCTCCACCGATATCCGCCCTACCGGCCGCGCCGACCAGCGCCCTGCCGATCGGATGCTCGCTACCCGCTTCCAGCACCGCTGCCAGTGCAAGACATTGGGCGGCTGGCATGGCGCCGAGCGTCTGCTGTCCCGTCAGGACAAAACAGCCTTCGGTCAGTGTGCCCGTTTTGTCCAGCACGACGTCTGTCACGCGCGCCAGCGTCTCCAGTGCATGCGAACGGGTCAACAGCAAGCCGCGCCGCGACAGCGCCGCGCCCGCGGCGGCCAGCGCCGCCGGGGTCGCAAGGGAAAGCGCACACGGGCAGCTGACAACAAGCACTGCAACCGTGACCAGCAAGGCCCGGGAAGGATCGATCCAGAGTGCCCACACCGTCCCGGTCAACGCCGCCAGCGCCAGCAGCGTGGCCACGAACCATCCGGCAACTCGGTCGGCAAGCGCCGCCAACCGCGGCTTTTCCGCCAGTGCACGGTCCAGCACGGCGACGATTTCAGCCAGGCGCGTGCCCGCGCCAACGCGGTCCACGGCGATCTCGAGCGGGCTGGCGGTGTTGTAGCAGCCGGCCAGCGCTACCTCGCCCACGGTGCGGTGCACCGGGCGGCTTTCGCCGGTCAGCATCGATTCGTCAAGTTCACTGGCGCCCGCGACGATGGTGCCGTCCGCCGGAATGATTTCGCCGGCCCTGACACGGATACGGTCGCCCTGCCGCAGGCGCGCCACCGGTATGCGCTCCGCGACCAGATCGCCTGCGCCAAGCCGTTCACATGTAGCCGGCAACTGCCGCGCCAGCATCTCCGCACCGCTGCGCGAAGCCTGCCGCACACGCAATTCGAGATAGCGGGCAGCCAGCAGGAAGGCGACGAACATCGTCACCGAATCGAAGTAGACCTCCCCGACTCCGCGGACGGTCGCTACCGTGCTGGCAACAAACCCTGCCGAAACGCCAAGCGCCACCGGCACATCCATGCCCATGTGCCAATGGCGCAGGCTGCGCCAGGCACCGGAAAAAATCGGCGAAGCGGAATAGAAAACGACCGGCAGCGTGAGGGCCAGGCTGGCCCAGCGCATCAACTGCAGCTGGCCGGGATCGATGGTGGCCTCGTGGGTATAGATGGGCCACGCGTACATCATCACCTGCATCATGCCAAGCATGGCCACGGCCATGCGCATCAGCAGGCTGCGGCGGGCACGGCGGTCGGCTTGGTCGCTGCGGGAGACTTCAAACGGCCACGCAACGTAACCAATATCGGCCAGCGCGGCGAGCAGGCCGGAAACTGTCTGGTCGGCCTCGCGCCAGCGCACCACCAGGCGGCGCGTCGCCACATTGGCGATCGTGGATTCCACGCCCGGCAGGCGCCCCAGGTGCTGCTCGATCAGCCACGCACACGCCGCACAGCGGATGTTCTCGGGCGCCAGCGTGATCTCGGCGCGACCGCCGTCAAGCGGACGGACGAACTGGCTGCGCAACTCAGGGGTATCGTAGGCCGCCCATACCGGCTCAGATTCCCGCCTTGCGGCGTCATCGATCGGCCTGGCAAAACGCGCCTCGTCTCCGTAGAGGTGCGCAAAGCCTGCCGAGTGCAACGTGCGTGCCAGCGTCTGGCAACCGCCGCAGCAAAAGACGCGTCGCTGGCCGTCCAGCTCCTCGGACAGTTCCCGGCCACCGGGCACGATCTGGCCACAATGAAAGCATGCCGGCTGGGCGGCATGCTGCGCCGTCACGGGCGCGGAGCGACCGGCAGGAACTGGCGGGAAAGCGGACGTCGGGGCGTCGGCAAGGAGACTGGCGTTGGGGGCGGACATGGAGATCTTTTTTTACCCGTTGGAGGGTATATGCCGATCTCCAAATCGGCCTTGATATATGTCAATAGCGGCCGGTCTTGTTTCCCAAAGCCGGAACGCAGCGCTCAGGTAAGCGAGGTGTCTGCGGTCCTGCGCTCGGCTTCCAGGTACTCCCGGGACTGCATCTCGATGATGCGCGACACCGTGCGATGGAATTCATTCGCCATCTGGCCCTCGACGTAGAGTTCATCCGCCGGGACTTCGGCCGACATCAGGAGCTTGACCTTGTGGTCGTAGAACACATCGATCAGCCATGTGAAGCGGCGAGCTTCCGACGACATCCTCGGCGTCATGCGCGGAACATCGGACAAAATGACCGTATGGAACTGAGAGGCCAGTTCCAGGTAGTCATTCTGCGAGCGCGGGCCGCCGCACAACGTGGCAAAGTCGAACCAGACCACGCCATTGGCCTTGCGCAGGGCGCGCAATTCGCGATGCTCGATATGCAGGAGCGGCGACTCGTCCGCTACGCCGGCGATGGCGGTAAAGGCGTCGCGGAGCGCCGAATTGGCCCTGGCATCGAGCGGCGTGTGATACGCCTCCACCTGCTCCAGCGCGCGCTTGCGATAGTCGATCCCGGCATCGACGTTGAGCACGTCCAACTTCTGCTGGAGCAACGCGATGGCCGGCAGCACACGGTCACGGTGCAACCCGTCCGGGTAAAGCAGGTCGGGCCGGTAGTTGGAAGTCATGACGAACTGCACGCCGTTCTCGAACAGCTGTTGCAGCAACCGGTGCAGCATCATGGCATCGGCGACGTCATTGACGTGGAATTCATCGAAGCAGATCAGGCGGTAGCGCCGGGCAATCCGCTTGGCCAGTTCGTCCAGTGGATCGGGGCGTCCGCGCAGCTCTTCCAGCTGGCGGTGAACTTCGCGCATGAACTCGTGGAAGTGCAGGCGCGTCTTGCGCACCACCGGGACGCACGTATAGAAGCTGTCCATCAGGAAGGACTTCCCGCGCCCCACCCCGCCCCACATGTACACGCCCTTGGGCACTTCCGGGTGCACCAGCAGCTTGCGGATGGCATTGCTGCGGCGGCTCTTGTAGGCCACCCACTCGTCGTAGCATTGCTGCAGGCGAGCCACGGCGCGCAGTTGCGCTTCGTCGGAATGGTAGCCGCGCTGCTTCAGTTCCTTCTCGTAATACTCGCTGACGTTCATGCTGGCTGTTTCGTTCTGGACTGCGCGCGGAAAGTGCGGCCGCACCTTCCCCGGCCATGCCCGGAGTCGTTTCGATCCGGCATGGTTTGCAAGTGAAAACGGCGCGCCGCTGTTGCGGCGCGCCGGTGCTCAGGCAAATGCGGACAGATGCCTTACATATTGAGCTGACGCTTGTCGACGGCCAGCGCAGCTTCGCGCATGACTTCCGACATCGACGGGTGCGGATGGCAGACGCGGCCGATATCTTCACTCGCGGCCTTGAACTCCATCGCCACCACAGCTTCGGCGATCAGGTCTGATGCGTTGGCGGCAACGATGTGCACGCCAAGGATCTCGTCGGTCTTGGCGTCGGCCAGCATCTTGACGAAGCCTTCCGGATGACCCATGCCCAGCGCACGGCCGTTGGCCATGAACGGGAACTGGCCAGCCTTGAACTCGCGGCCTTCGGCCTTGAGCTGGGCCTCGGTCTTGCCGACCCATGCGATTTCCGGGAAGGTGTAGATCACCCACGGAATGCAGTTGTAGTCGATATGCGGCTTCTGGCCGGCGATACGCTCGGCCACGGCCACGCCTTCGTCCTCGGCCTTGTGCGCGAGCATCGGGCCACGCACCACGTCACCAATCGCCCACAGGCCCGGCACCTTGGTGGCGCAGTGCTCGTCCACCTCGATGAAGCCGCGCTGGTCTGCAGCCAGGCCGATAGCCTCCAGGCCCAGGTTGTCGGTGTTCGGCACGCGGCCGACCGACACGATCAGGCGGTCCACTTCCAGGGTCTGGGCAGCGCCGTCCTTGTCGGTGTACTTGACCGTCACGCCGGCCTTGCCGGTCGTCACTTCGTCCACCTTCACGCCGAGGCTGAACTTCAGGCCCTGCTTGGTCAGCTGCTTCTGGGCTTCCTTGGCCACGCCTTCGTCGGCGGCACCCAGGAACGCGGGCAGCGCTTCCAGCACGGTCACGTCGGCACCGAGGCGGCGCCACACCGAGCCCAGCTCCAGGCCGATCACGCCGGCGCCGATCACGCCCAGCTTCTTGGGCACGGACGGGAACTTGAGCGCGCCTTCGTTATCGCTGACCAGGTCGTTGTCGACCGCGATGCCCGGCAGGTGGCGAGCCTTCGAACCGGTGGCGATGATGACCTGCTTGGCGGTCACGACTTCACCTGCGATCTCGACCTGGAAGCCCTCGGCCGTCTTGCCGACGAACTTGCCGTAGCCCTTGAGCAGCGTGACCTTGTTCTTGCGGAACAGGAACTCGATGCCCTTGGTCATCTTGCCGACGATGTCGTCCTTGCGCTTGAGCATCTTGGCAACGTCAACCTTGACGTCGCCCACGGTGATGCCGTGGTCGCCGAGGTGGTGCTGGACGTTCTCGAATTCTTCCGAGGAAGCCAGCAGCGCCTTCGAGGGAATGCAACCCACGTTCAGGCAGGTGCCGCCCAGGCGCGGTTCGTTCTTGGGATCGTCGTAGGCGTTGCCTTCGCAGCAGGCCACGTTCAGGCCAAGCTGGCCTGCGCGGATGGCGGCGATATAGCCGCCGGGGCCGGCGCCGATCACCAGCACGTCGAATTGTTTGCTCATGGAGATTCCTTTCTGGACGCCGGCAGCTCGCGCCGGCGCACCGTCAACACTGGGAACGCGCCCGCGCGGCCAGGGTGGCCATGCGCGGGGGGACCGGTTCTTACAGATCCAGCAGCAGGCGGGCCGGATCTTCCAGCGCTTCCTTCATCGCCACCAGGCCAAGAACGGCTTCGCGGCCATCGATGATGCGGTGGTCATACGACATGGCCAGGTAGTTCATCGGACGGATGACGATCTGGCCATCTTCCACCACGGCGCGATCCTTGGTGGCGTGAACGCCCAGGATGGCCGATTGCGGCGGGTTGATGATCGGGGTCGACAGCATCGAACCGAAGGTGCCGCCGTTCGAGATCGAGAACGTACCGCCGGTCAGCTCTTCCAGCGACAGCTTGCCGTCGCGGGCCTTGGCACCGTACTCGGCAATCTTCTTCTCGATGTCGGCCAGGCTCATCTGGTCGGCATTGCGCAGGATCGGCACCACCAGGCCACGCGGCGAACCCACGGCGATACCGATGTCGAAGTAGCCGTGATAGACGATGTCGTTGCCGTCCACCGAAGCGTTGATGACCGGGTACTTCTTCAGCGCGTGGACAGCGGCCTTCACGAAGAACGACATGAAGCCGAGCTTCACGCCGTGTTCCTTCTCGAAGCGGTCCTTGTACTTGTTGCGCAAATCCATCACCGGCTTCATGTTCACTTCATTGAAGGTGGTGAGGATGGCGTTGGTCGATTGCGACTGCACCAGGCGCTCGGCGATACGGGCGCGCAGGCGGCTCATCGGCACGCGCTCTTCCGGACGGTCGCTCAGCGCGGCGAGATCCAGGTTGGCGGCGACTTGCTGCAGCGCCGGCTTGGCAGCGGCGGGAGCCGGAGCAGCCTTGGCGGCGGGAGCCGGGGCCGCCGAGGCGCCGAGCACGTCGCCCTTGGTGATGCGGCCATCCTTGCCGGTGCCGGCAACCTGGCCAGCCGACAGGCCGGCTTCGGCCATCAGCTTGGCCGCCGAAGGCATGGCAACTGCGCCGGCGGCGGGCGCTGCGGCGGCGGGCGCCGGTGCAGCAGCGGCCGGTGCCGGGGCGGCCGCTGCTGGGGCAGCGGCGCCAGCGGTGGCTTCGGTGTCGATCTGGGCGATGAGCTCATCGGCCACGACGGTGTCGCCGTCGTTCTTGATGATCTGCGACAGCACGCCGGCGGACGGGGCCGGCACTTCGAGCACGACCTTGTCGGTCTCGATCTCGATCAGGATTTCGTCCTGGGCGACAGCTTCGCCGGGCTTCTTCTTCCAGTTCAGCATGGTCGCTTCGGCGACCGATTCGGACAGTTGCGGAACCTTGACGTCAACGATAGCCATGGTTGTGAATTCCTCGTGTATGCGTTTTGTTCTTCAGGCAGAAAAGAACACGGCGGTCATCTGCGAGCGCCGCCGTGCTGCCACAATTACTTGGTCAGGACAAAGCCCTTGAGCTTGGCGAACGCTGCATCCAGCAGCGCCTTCTGTTGCTCGTTGTGCTTTGCGTAGTAGCCCACTGCCGGCGAAGCCGAAGCGGGACGACCGGCATAACCGAGCTTCTGGCCTTCCGTCATGTTTTCCATGATGTAGTGCTGCACGAAGAACCAGGCACCCTGGTTCTGCGGCTCGTCCTGGCACCACACGATTTCGGTGGCGTTCGGGTACTTCTTGAGCTCTGCGGCAAGCGCCTTGTGCGGGAACGGATACAGCTGCTCCAGGCGGATGATCGCTGCGTCGTTCGCCTCGCGCTCCTTGCGCGAGTTGACCAGGTCGTAGTAGACCTTGCCCGAGCACATGATCACGCGCTTGACCTTGCTGGCGTTCAGCTCTTCGTGGTCGGGGATGACCGTTTCGAAGTGGCCCTTGGCCAGGTCGGACAGCGGCGAGACGGCTTCCTTGTTACGCAGCAGCGACTTCGGCGTCATGATCACCAGCGGCTTGCGGAACAGGCGGATCATCTGGCGGCGCAGCAGGTGGAAGATCTGTGCCGGCGTGGTCGGCTGGCAGACCTGCATGTTGTGGTCCGCGCAAAGCTGCAGGAAACGCTCGATACGGGCCGAGCTGTGTTCCGGACCCTGGCCTTCGTAGCCGTGCGGCAGCATCAGCGTCAGGCCCGAGGCACGGCCCCACTTCACTTCGCCCGACGAGATGAACTGGTCGATCACCACCTGGGCACCGTTGACGAAGTCGCCGAACTGGGCTTCCCAGATCACCATCGCGTTCGGCTCGGCGGCCGAGTAGCCGTATTCGAAGCCGAGCACGGCTTCTTCCGACAGCACCGAGTCGATTACCGTGAACGGTGCCTGGTTTTCCGACACGTTCTGCAGCGGCACATACGAGCCGGCATCCCAGCGTTCGCGGGCCTGGTCGTGCAGTACGGCGTGACGGTGGGTGAAGGTGCCACGGCCTGCATCCTGGCCGGTGATGCGCACCGGGTAGCCCGACGACACCAGCGAAGCGAAGGCCAGGTGTTCACCCATGCCCCAGTCCAGCGGCTGGTCGCCGCGGCCCATGTTGGCGCGGTCCTTGACGACCTTCTCCACCAGCGGGTGCAGCTTCAGCGTGTCAGGCGTGGTGGTGATGCGTTCGGCCAGGCGCTTGAGCTCGGTCACCGGCACGGCGGTGTCGGCAGCATCGGTCCACTTGCGGTTCAGGAACGGCATCCAGTCCACGGCGAACTTGTTCTTGAAGTTCGACAGGACGGGGTCGGCAGTGTGCTTGCCGGCGTCCATTGCAGCGCGGTATTCCTTGACCTTTTCGTCGCCGAAGTCGGCCGGCACCAGGCCCTGGGCGACCAGCTTGTCCGCGTACAGCTTGCGCGTGCCCGGATGCTGGCTGATTTTCTTGTACATCAGCGGCTGCGTGACGGCCGGGGTGTCCTGCTCGTTGTGACCCAGCTTGCGGAAGCAGATGATGTCGACCACGACATCCTTGTTGAACTCCATGCGGAAGTCCACGGCCAGCTGCATGGCGTACACGACGGCTTCGGGATCGTCGCCGTTCACGTGCAGCACCGGGGCCTCGATCATCTTGACCACGTCCGTGCAGTACAGCGTCGAACGGGCATCGCGCGGATCGGAGGTGGTGAAGCCGATCTGGTTGTTGATGACGATGTGCATCGAGCCGCCCGTGCCATAGCCGCGGGTCTGCGCGAGGTTCAGCGTTTCCATGACCACGCCCTGGCCGGCGAAGGCCGCGTCGCCGTGCACCTGCACCGGCAGCACTTCCTTGTGGCCGACTTCGCCGCGGCGCTCCTGGCGGGCCTTGGCCGAGCCTTCGACCACCGGGTTGACGATTTCCAGGTGCGACGGGTTGAAAGCGAGCGACAGGTGAACCGGGCCACCCTGGGTCGAGACATCGCTCGAGAAGCCCTTGTGGTACTTGACGTCACCGGCCGGCAGGTCATCGACGTGCTTGCCCTCGAACTCGGCGAACAGGTCGGCCGGCATCTTGCCCAGCGTATTGACCAGCACGTTCAGGCGACCGCGGTGGGCCATGCCGATCACGATTTCCTGCACGCCCTTGCTGCCCGCTTCCTGGATCAGCTCGTCCATCGCTGCGATGAAGCTTTCGCCGCCTTCCAGCGAGAAGCGCTTCTGGCCGACGTACTTGGTGTGGAGGAAGCGCTCCAGGCCTTCGGCCGCGGTCAGGCGGTCCAGGATGTGCTTCTTCTTTTCCAGCGTGAAGACCGGCTTGGAACGCGTGGATTCCAGGCGCTCCTGCCACCAGCGCTTTTGCGCCTGGTCGCTCACATACATGAATTCGGCGCCGATGGTGCCGCAGTACGTTTCGCGCAGGTTGTTGAGCAACTCGCGCAGGCTCATCGACTCCTTGCCAAAGTACGTGTTGCTGGCATTGAAGACGATGTCGAGATCAGCTTCGGAGAAACCGTAGAAAGCCGGGTCCAGATCGGGCAGGGGCGGACGCTCCTGGCGCTTGAGCGGGTCCAGGTCGGCCCAGTGCGTACCAATGTTGCGGTAAGCGGCGATCAGCTGGGTGGCAGCGACGCGCTTGCGGCCCATGTCGGAATCGGCCGAGGCAACGATGGTCTTGATGGGGCCGGCTTTGGCGCGCTCGGCGAACGAGGCGACGATGGGAGCGTGCGGGACGTCACGCGAATTGGAACCGTCGACGGCGGGGACGTTCTGCATCGCGTCGAAATACGCGCGCCAGTTGTCGGGAACCGAAGTCGGGTTCTGGAGGTAGGCTTCGTACAGCTCTTCAACGTACGGGGCGTT
This sequence comes from Cupriavidus sp. C3SS-1, assembly GCF_057073755.1. Lineage (NCBI taxonomy): Bacteria > Pseudomonadati > Pseudomonadota > Betaproteobacteria > Burkholderiales > Burkholderiaceae > Cupriavidus > Cupriavidus sp. C3SS-1. The sequence goes on from NZ_CP172699.1 coordinate 1,939,910, forward strand.
GCCGCCGAAGAGATACGAATTGCTCTGATACTGCTGCATCATGGGACGCTCACTTTTCTCCGGGAATGCCGGAGTTCAGCGGGTTATTCAACCTTCCGCGACACGGCTTGACCGGTTAGCGGATTGCAAACAACTCTTGGGAGCCCAACGGACGGCCCTTGGACAAACGGCACCACAAGGGCGCCGAAGTGAAAGTGCCGTCACAAGGCCCGAAAGGGCAAGTTGTGCGGGGAAGGACCTAAGTCTTCACGGCGGTAAGAATAGCACGTTTGCTTATGCGCAATGTGGACTTTTCGCGATGCGGAACTGCGTAACGCATCAATTCGGTTTGGAAACAACGCTTTCGCAATAATGATCAGGCCGGCGCGATGACATCGACCGCATCCGTGATCAGCCCGTCCAGCCCCCGGGCGAGCAGTTCCCTGGCCCGTTCGGGATCATTGACCGTAAAGCTCAGGACTTTCAATCCTGCGGCGTGCGCCGCGGCGATAAGCTGCGCCTCCAGCACCTTGTGATTGGCGTCCAGCGCCACGCAACCGAGGGCCCTGGCACGCTCAAGCCAGTCACGGGGCAAGGTGTCAACCAACAGCGCACGCGGCAGCTCTGGAACGGCCTGGCGCGCCGCAGACAGGGCCTCTTCCGAGAATGACGACAGCAGCGGCGGCACCGCGGCGTCGCGCCACAAACCCTGGGCATCCAGCGCCACCGCAGCGCCGGTCTGCGCTTCGCGCCCCGGCACCGGCTTGATCTCGATATTGCTGTGCAGCCCGTTGGCTTGCGTATAGCAGGCTACGGCAGCCAGAGTCGCAACCGGCTCGCCAGCATAGGCCGGGCTGTGCCAGGCACCGGCGTCGAGCTGCGCCAGCTCGCCCAGGGTCAGCCCATCGACGCGGCCCGAACCGGAAGTCGTCCGGTCCAGCGTCGCGTCGTGCATCAGGATCGGCTTGCCGTCCGCACTGAGCTTCACGTCGAACTCGAACATGCGGTAGCCGAGCGACGCCCCGAGGCGAAATGCCGCCAGCGTGTTTTCCGGCGCCAGCTTGCCGGCGCCACGATGAGCGATGTAGCGCGGGTATGGCCAGTTGGCCGCCGTGACGACCGGAGAATTGCTTGTGCCCATGCTCAGGCCTCGATGCGCTTGCCCGACTGGGCGTCAAAAAAATGCAGGTGATCGGCCGATGATGTGACCGGCAGCCTGTCTCCCGCTTGCACCCGCGCATGGCTGTCCAGCCGCACGACGATGGGCTGGCCACCCAGCGATCCATAAGCAAAGGAGTCGGCGCCCAGCGCCTCGACCACGCGCACATCCACCTCGGCAATCGCCTCATGCGCGGCGCAGGGCTCGATATGTTCGGGCCGCAGGCCCAGCAGCGCCTCCGCGGGCAGATGCAACCCCATGGGCAGGTGGCCCAGCGTTGCGCCGTTGGCATTCCCCTCCTTGCCGACGACCCGCATCTGCGCCCCGCCCGCGTCGCCGTTGCGCGCGACGGGGACGAGATTCATCGGCGGCGAACCGATGAAGCCAGCGACGAACGTACTCGCCGGGCGGGCATAGACCTCCAGCGGCGTGCCGATCTGCTCCACCCGCCCGCCATTGAGCACCATCATGCGGTCCGCCAGCGTCATGGCCTCGACCTGGTCATGCGTCACGTACAGGCTGGTGGTTCCCAGGCGCCGATGCAACTCCTTGAGCTCCAGCCGCATCTGCACGCGCAGCTTGGCATCGAGGTTCGACAACGGCTCGTCGAACAGGAACACCGACGGCTCGCGCACGATGGCACGCCCCATCGCCACGCGCTGACGCTGTCCGCCGGACAACTGCCGGGGCCTGCGCTCCAGCAGCGGCGCCAGCTCCAGGATACCCGCCGCGTGCCTGACGCGCTGCTCGATCTCGGCCTTCGCCATGCCGCGTATCTTCAGCCCGTATGCCATGTTGTCGTACACGGTCATATGCGGGTACAGCGCGTAGTTCTGGAACACCATGGCGATATCCCGCTCCGCCGGCTCCAGCTGGTTGACGATCCTGTCGCCAATATGGACGTCGCCGCCGGTTATGGTCTCCAGCCCCGCCACCATGCGCAGCAGCGTCGACTTGCCACAACCGGACGGCCCTACGATGACGATGAACTCGCCATCGGCGATCTCCATGTCGATACCGTGCACGACCCTGACATTGCCGGCATAGGTCTTCTGAACATTGCGAAGCGACAGTTTTGCCATTGTTATATTCCTGTGCAGCCTGCGTGACCCGGTCACGCGCCCCGGTCACGCTTACTTCTCGGTTTCGACCAGTCCCTTGACGAACCACTTCTGCATCAGCACCACCACCACGGCCGGCGGGATCATGGCCAGCATCACTGTCGCCATCACCAGGTTCCAGTCCGTCGCGGCATCGCCGGAGCGCGAGATCATCTGCGTCACGCCCACGACCACCGGCGTCATCGACTTCTGCGTGGTGATCAGCAGTGGCCACAGGTACTGGTTCCAGCCATAGATGAACTGGATCACAAAAAGCGCCGCGATGCTGGTGCGCGACAGCGGCAGCACCACGTCCCAGAAGAAGCGCAACGGCCCCGCCCCGTCGATGCGCGCGGCTTCGGCCAGCTCATCGGGAATGGTCAGGAAGAACTGCCGGAACAGGAACGTGGCCGTGGCAGAGGCGATGATGGGAATCGTCAGGCCGAAGTAACTGTCCAGCATGCCGAGGTCCGACACCACCTTGTAGGTGGGCAGGATGCGGACCTCCACCGGCAGCATCAGCGTGATGAAGATCAGCCAGAAGAACGTTTTGCGCAGCGGGAAGCGGAAATAGACGATGGCAAACGCGGAAATGATCGAGATCGCGATCTTCCCCAGCGCGATGCCCAGCGCCATGATGAGGCTGTTCTTCATCATGGTGGAGACGGGCGATGCGGCATTGCCGACGCCATCCACCAGGACCGTCCTGTAGTTTTCCAGCAAGTGGCTGCCGGGCACCAACGTCATGGGCGCCTGCAAGACCTGGTCCGCGGTTAGCGTCGAGGCGACAAAGGTCACATAGACCGGAAACGCCACGATGCCCACGCCAAGCAGCAGCATCAAATGCGAAAGTACATCGAGCAAAGGTCGTCGTTCCACCATCTTGCAGTCCGCCTTTTAGTATTGCACCTTGCGTTCCACGTACTGGAACTGCACGACCGTCAACGCGATCACGATCCCCATCAGCACGACTGACTGCGCCGCCGAGCCGCCGATATCGAGTCCGCGGAAGCCGTCGTGATAGACCTTGTACACCAGCGTATTGGTGGCATTGACCGGCCCCCCATGCGTCACGGCATCGATGATCGCAAAGGTGTCGAAAAAGGCGTAGACCACATTGACCACCATCAGGAAGAAAGTGGTCGGCGACAACAGCGGAAATACGATCGACCAGAAGCGCCGCCACGGTCCGGCGCCATCGATCGCCGCCGCCTCGATCAGCGATTTCGGAATGCTCTGCAAGCCAGCGAGGAAGAACAGGAAGTTGTAGCTGATCTGCTTCCACGCGGCGACGATGACGACCAGCAGCATGGCCTGGTTGGCGTTGAGCAGGAAATTCCAGTCCACGCCGGCCGCATGCAGCGCGTAGGAAACGACGCCCAGCGTAGGATTGAAGAGGAACATCCACAGCACGCCCGCCACGGCGGGCGCCACGGCATAGGGCCAGATCAGGAGCGTCTTGTACCCCGTCGCGCCGCGCACGACGCGGTCGGCAAAGTAAGCCAGCAGCAGCGAGACGGACAAACCCAGCAGCGTCACACCCACCGCGAACACCGCGGTGACTTGCAATGAGTGCAGGTATTCGCCGTCATTCAGCAGTGTCCGGAAATTGTCCAGCCCGACGTACTGCAATTCGATGCCAAAGGCGTCCTGCTGGAACACAGACTGGTACAGCGCTTGTCCGGCAGGCAGGAAGAAAAAAATCAGCGTGACCGCCATCTGCGGCAACACCAGCAGATAAGGCAGCCAGGATGAACGGAAGACAACGCGTTTTTCCATAAAGCATCTCGTGCCGCGGCGGTTACGGCGCCGCCTCGCATGGACAACGGGCAAGGGCCGGGCGCCGCCGTTGCGGCTGCCTTCGCCTTGCCCCGCTACACGAACTCGCGACGCTTACTCGCGCACCGTCTTCTGGAAACGCTCCAGCAGTTCGTTGCCGCGCGCCACGGCGGCATCAAGCGCCTCCTTGGGTTGCTTCTTGCCCGACCAGACAGCCTCGAGCTCTTCGTCGATCACGCTGCGGATCTGCGGAAAGTTGCCCAGGCGGATACCGCGCGACTTGTCGGTAGTCTTGACGATCATCTGCTTGACCGCCACGTCCGCACCGGGGTTCTTGTCGTAGTAGCCGGACTTCTTGGTCAGTTCATAGGCGGCCACCGTCACCGGCAGGTAGCCCGTCGACTGGTGCCAGTCGGCCTGGACATCCGGGCGCGACAGGTACGAGAAGAACTTGGCCACGCCCTTGTATTCCTCGGGCTTGCGGCCGCCCATCACCCACAGCGAGGCACCGCCGATGATCGTGTTCTGCGGCGCGCCCGGCACGCCCTGCTCGTACGGCAACGGCGCGGCCGTGAAGTCGAACTTGGCGTTCTTGCGAATATTGGCCAGCGCCGCCGACGAACCCGTCAGCATCGCGCATTGCCCGGCAATGAACTTGGCCTTCGGCTCGTCCTTGCGGCCGCCATAGACAAAGTAGCCCTTCTGCGCCATGTCGAGCAGATTGGCGATATGCTTCACATGCAATGGCGAGTTGAACACGAGGCGCGCACCTGGGCCGCCGAAGCCATTGTTTTCGGTGGCGAAGAGTACGTTGTGCCAGGCTGAGAAACTCTCCAGTTGCACCCACGACTGCCAGTCAGTGGTATAGCCGCATGAAACACCGGCAGCCTTCAGCTTGGCCGAGTCGGTCGCCACCTCCTGCCACGTCGCGGGTGGCTTGTTGGGGTCAAGGCCGGCCTTCTTGAAGGCGTCCTTGTTGTAGTACATGATCGTGGTCGAACTGTTGAACGGGAACGACATCATCTCGCCCTTGTTCGACGTGTAATAGCCAGCGACAGCGGGAATGTACGCCTTGGGGTCGAATTTCTCGCCGGCTTCCTTCATGACCGTGGCCACCGGCTTGATGGCGCCCTTGGCGTTCATCATGGTCGCCGTGCCCACTTCGAAGACCTGCAGGATAGCGGGCGCGTTGCCTGAACGGAACGCCGCGATACCGGCCGCCAGCGACTCGTCATACTGGCCCTTGTAGACCGGCACGATCTTGTAGTCGGACTGGCTGGCATTGAACTGGTTGGCTATGGCATTCACCTTGTCGTTCAAGGCGCCTTCCATCGAATGCCACCACTGGATTTCGACCGCTGCCTGGGCACTGCCTGCCCCGGTCAGGGCGGCCAGCACGGCGATCTTCAGCACACTACGGGAAAAGGACATGGGTCAGTCTCTCCTGGTCAGGGTCTTCGCTGCATCGTGATCGTCAATCAAGCGAATTTATGTGCTTTTTGTGACAGCGGCATGTTACGCCTGTCGCACCCCGCGGGGCAATTCAGCAAAACCACCAGTAGGCGACATGCTGCAGTGCAATGCCGCAAGCTCGCGACGGACGGCAGTAAAATGCCGACCCATGCATCCCCTGCGAAATCTCCCCGCCTCCGCCCTGCGCCGCGTGCGCGGCATCCTGACGGATATCGACGGCACCCTGACTACCGGCGGCAGGCTGCCGGCGCGAGCGGCCCAGGCCCTTGAACAATTGAGCCAGTCCGGCCTGCATGTCATTCCTGTCACCGGGCGCTGCATCGCATGGGCCGAGATCCTGGTCCGGCTCTGGCCCGTGAATGCCATCATCGGCGAGAACGGCGCGTTCTATTCCCATCTGCGCAATGGCCGGCTGCTGACCCGCTTTCTCGATGATGCCCCGACCCGGGCACGCAACCTTGAGCGTATCCATGCACTGGGCGAACGCATCCGGCGCGAGGTGCCCGGCAGCGCGCTCGCTTCAGACCAGGCCTGGCATGCGGCCGACCTCGCCATCGACCATGCGGAAGACGTCGCGCCACTGCCGGAAGATGCCGTGACCCGGATCGTCCGGCTCATGCAGGACGCCGGCATGACCGCCACCGTCAGCTCCATTCACGTCAACGGCTGGTTCGGCCAGCATGACAAGCTCAGCATGAGCCGGCTGTGCGTGGCCGAGCTCCTGGGCGATGACCTCGATGCGCAACGCGACGAATGGCTGTTCATTGGCGACTCCGCCAACGATGCCAGCATGTTCCGGCATTTCCCGCTGTCGGTCGGGGTGGCCAATGTGCGCGAAATCCTGCCGCAACTGCCGGTCCCGCCCGCCTATGTGACCGAGGCCAGCGGCGGCGAAGGATTTGCTGAAATGGCAGGACAGCTGCTAGCGGCGCGCAGCGGGCAATGAAAAAGGCCGGGACAAAAAACCCGGCCTTTTTACACATCAATGGGCGCCTTTTTCGGCCTAGTCGAATCCCAGCTCCTGCAGCTTGCGCGTAATGGTATTGCGCCCAATGCCCAGGCGCGTGGCGGCTTCCACGCGGCGGCCGCGCGTGACGCCCAGCGCCGCCTCCAGGACGGCCTTTTCAAAGCGCCGCGTCAGCACATCCATCACTTCGGGCAACCCGGATTCGAGCATCGCGCGTGCCTCGCCGGCGAGCAACCCTTCCCATCCGCCCGTCGACGATGCCAACGCGGAAGCTGCCGATGCGGTGACGGGTCGCACCGCCGTCATGGTGTCCGACTCGGCAACCGGCATGGCCAGGCCGCCATAGTCAGACAGGTCGTGGCCGCCAGCGGACTCCGTTGAAGGCAAGCGCGGCTCGACGGCTCGATGCACCGCCGGCACGCCTACGACACTGCCCGTCCCGATCATTTCGCGCGGCAGGTCCTTGACCTCGATGGTCTGGGCCGGCGCCATCACGGTCAGCCAGTTGCAGAGGTTTTCTAGCTGCCGCACATTGCCCGGGAACGGCAAGGTGCTGACATAGGTCAGCGCCTCGTCGGACATGCGCTTGGGCTCCACGCCCAGCTCCTTCGCGCTCTTCTGCAGGAAATGCCGGGCCAGCAGCGTGATGTCTTCCGGCCGCTCGCGCAGCGGAGGCAGCCGCAACCGGATCACGTTCAGGCGATGGAACAAGTCCTCCCGGAACAGGCCTTCCTTGACGCGCACCTCCAGGTTCTGGTGCGTGGCTGCAATGACCCGGACATTGGCGCGCAGCGGATTGTGGCCGCCAACACGATAGAAATTGCCGTCGGACAGCACGCGCAGCAACCGGGTCTGCAGGTCGAACGGCATGTCGCCGATTTCATCGAGGAACAGCGTGCCGCCCTCGGCTTGCTCGAAACGCCCGCGGCGCATGGTTTGCGCGCCCGTGAACGCACCGCGTTCGTGCCCGAACAGCTCCGATTCAAGCAGGTCCTTCGGAATGGCGGCCGTATTCAGGGCGATGAACGGGCCGTTGGCGCGCGGGCTGTGCTTGTGCAGCGCGCGCGCGACCAGCTCCTTGCCGGTGCCTGATTCGCCAGTGATCATCACGGTCACGTTCGACTGCGACAACCTGCCGATGGCGCGGAAGACATCCTGCATGGCGGGCGCCTGGCCGAGGATTTCAGGCGCATCGACGAGCCGGTCGTCCATCTCGGCCTCGCGCAGGCTTTCCTCCAGCGCGCGGCGGATTAGTTCGACCGCCTTGTCGACATCGAATGGCTTGGCCAGGTATTCGAAGGCCCCGCCCTGGAACGCCGCCACAGCGCTGTCGAGGTCCGAATAGGCCGTCATGATGATGACGGGCAGGCCTGGGTGCTTGGCCTTGATGGTCTGCAGCAAGTCCAGGCCCGATCCTCCGGGCATGCGGATATCCGATATCAGGACTTGCGGAACATCGTCTTCCAATGCCGCTAGCACGTCGCGGACATTGGTAAAGCTGCGGGAGAGCAGGCTTTCACGGGCCAGGGCCTTTTCAAGTACCCAGCGGATTGATTGGTCGTCGTCGACTATCCAGATCGGCTTCATGTGCGTCGCTTGTCTGCTCGGTGTCATTTGGTCTTCCGCATGCCCGCCTGGCGACAGTGCAACGTTCGATCGCGGATGCCGGCGGGACAGCTAGTGCAGCGGCAGCAGGATGCGGAAGTCGGTACAGCCCGGCCTGCTCTCGCATTCGATCAAGCCCTCGTGCTGCTGCACGAAGGTTTGAGCGAGTGTGAGACCGAGACCGCTGCCGCCATCCCTGCCCGAAACCAGCGGATAGAAGATGCGTTCGCGGATGTCATCGGGAATTCCCGGGCCGTTGTCGATCACATGCAAGTCCAATGCCAGCTTGAAAAGACGCTTGGCGATCGTGACCTGGCGCGCGACCCGGGTGCGCAAGACGATCTGCGCATCGCCGCGCGCGATGCGTTCGGCCAGCGCCTGCGCGGCGTTATGGACGATGTTCAGCACGGCCTGGATCAGCTGCTCCATATCGCCGTGCAACTCCGGCAGGCTCGCATCGTAGTCGCGCACGATGTCCAGGCCATTGGGAAACTCGGCCAGCACGACCGAGCGCACGCGCTCCAGCACCTCGTGGATATTCAGGCTCGACACGATATGCGGATGGCGGTGCGGCTCCAGCAGCCGGTCCACCAGCGTCTGCAAGCGGTCCGATTCCTTGATGATGACCTGCGTGTACTCGCGCAGCGAGCGCTCTGGTAGTTCGAATTCCAGCAATTGCGCCGCGCCGCGGATGCCGCCCAGCGGATTCTTGATCTCGTGCGCCAGATTGCGGATGAGTTCTTTATTGGCGGAAGTCAGGTCGAGGATACGCTCCTCGCGGTCGCTGCGGACTTTCTGCTCATTAAGCAGGACTTCGACCAGCACGGTATCGCCGAAGGCTTCCAGCGCGCCGATCACCACATGCGCGTGGATCGGCTCCTGCAAGGGCGGGCGCAACACCAGGTCCTGCCGGCGTACGTCGAACTGTCGCGTGATCACCGTATCGATCATGCCCTGCAGCTCTTCAGACGGTCCGAACAGGTCCGGCAGGGACAGTTCCAGCATGGCCTTGCGCGATACCGCGAAGGTCGATTCGGCCGCCGGATTCGCATAGGCTACGCGCAGACCCGGCTGCCTGACCAGCAGGACGGGATTGGCCACGACATCGAGGCCCGCCTGCAGCGGCGACACCTGACCGCCACACTGGCCCGCGACCGGTGAAGCCAGACCAGCCGTGTCGCCGCGGCCGCCGTCAGCGCCGCCGCCCTTGCGCGGCACACTGCGAATCAGGCGACGCATAAGACTAGTCCTTCAGGTTGGAGAGTTCACGGCGCAGCGACGCCGCGTTGGCCTCGCTGCGGCCGATGTCATCGCGCAGACCTGCCGTCCGATCGAGATACTTCTGATAATTCCGTTCATTGCCCTGCCGCTCCGGCTGGCCGTTGTTGTATTCGGCGCGCAGCGCCGCCAGCTTGGCGTCCTCGGCCTGCAGCTCCTGCTCCAGCACGGTGCGCCGCTCGCTGTCGCGGCTTCTCTGCGTGGCGCTGTCCACGCGCGGAAAACCGCTCGTGGCCGCCGTCCCGCCGCCTGCTCCGCCTGACGTCGACGCGGCCTTTGCCGCGCCGGCCGTACGTCCTCCCGGGACGGTGACCACATCGGGCAGGTTCAGCCGCTTGCACCCCTTACCCGCGCTGCCGTTGCGATACTCCGGCACCCCATTGGGTCCGACGCAAACATAGACGTCAGAGGACTGCGCCAGGGCAACCTGACTCCACGCGGACGCCACCAGCAATGCGGCAGACACCAGCATGGGGAGTCGCACACGAGTCTGGTGCAACGGCTTGGCCGGTGTGGCCGTGGGCGGGAACGCGTTCATGAACATCAGCGGTAGGGTGGAACGGAAAGCCCCATTCTAGCCATCAAAAGAAAAAGGGACAGCCTGAGCCGCCCCTTGCTGGTGCAACTGTTGCCCGACCACAACCTGTCGTCATTGCCGGGCAACAACTCGCTTACAGCGAGTAATACATTTCGAACTCGACCGGGTGAGTGGTCATGCGGAAGCGGGTGACTTCTTCCATCTTCAGCTCGATGTAGGCGTCGAGCATGGAGTTGGAGAACACGCCGCCGCGGGTCAGGAACTCACGGTCGTTGTCGAGGTATTCCAGCGCCTGGTCAAGGCTGTTGCAGACGGTCGGGATCTTTGCATCTTCTTCCGGCGGCAGGTCGTACAGGTTCTTGTCGGCAGCTTCGCCCGGGTGGATCTTGTTCATCACGCCGTCCAGGCCAGCCATCATCAGCGCCGAGAAGCCCAGGTACGGGTTCATCAGCGGATCCGGGAAGCGGGTTTCGATACGGCGGCCCTTCGGGTTGGCGACGTAAGGAATACGGATCGAGGCCGAACGGTTGCGGGCCGAGTAGGCCAGCTTCACCGGGGCTTCGAAGCCCGGCACCAGGCGCTTGTACGAGTTCGTGCCCGGGTTGGTGATGGCGTTCAGCGCCCGCGCGTGCTTGATGATGCCGCCGATGTAGTACAGGGCGAATTCCGACAGGCCGGCGTAGCCGTTGCCCGCGAACAGGTTCTGGCCGTCCTTCCAGATCGACTGGTGCACGTGCATGCCCGAGCCGTTGTCGCCAACGATGGGCTTCGGCATAAACGTGGCGGTCTTGCCGTAGGTGTGGGCGACGTTCTGGATCACGTACTTCTGCAGCTGGGTCCAGTCGGCGCGCTGCACCAGCGTGCTGAAGCGGGTGCCGATTTCGTTCTGGCCCTGGCCAGCCACTTCGTGGTGGTGGACTTCAACAGGGATGCCCAGCGATTCCAGGATCAGGCACATTTCCGAACGCATGTCCTGGAACGTGTCGATCGGGGCGACCGGGAAGTAGCCGCCCTTCTTGCCCGGACGGTGGCCCGAGTTGCCGTGCTCGAATTCCTTGCCCGACGACCACGGGGCTTCTTCGGAATGCACCTTCACGAAGCAGCCTTGCATGTCGACGTTCCAGGTCACGCCGTCGAAGATGAAGAATTCGGGTTCCGGACCGAAGAAGGCGGTGTCGCCCAGGCCGGTGCTCTTCAGGTAGGCTTCCGCGCGCTTGGCGATCGAACGCGGATCGCGGTCGTAGCCCTTGCCGTCCGACGGTTCCACCACGTCGCAGGTCAGGACCAGCGTCGGCTCTTCGTAGAACGGGTCGATGATGGCGGTGTTCGGATCCGGCATCAGCAGCATGTCCGAAGCCTCGATACCCTTCCAGCCAGCGATGGACGAGCCGTCGAAGGCGTGGCCACTTTCGAACTTGTCATCGTCGAAGTGCGACGTCGGAACCGAAACGTGTTGCTCCTTGCCTTTGGTATCCGTGAAGCGGAAATCGACGAACTTGACGTCGTTTTCTTTCACAAGCTTCATCACATCTGCAACGCTTTGGGCCATGCCAATCTCCTGGAAATTCGGCTGAAGTCTAGAAAGTCATTCGTGGGCCGGTCATCGCGCCGGTGCGAAGTGCTGTGGTTCCGAGCCACTGCGCCCGCGCGATTCCTTGCCCTAAAAAGGGACGAGGAATGTTAGCAGAAAGCATGCCAAGTAAACTTCCTCTCCCATCCCGCAGTTGCCAAAAAGCCGTCCACCCACGGCCGGCGCACCATACCGGGGTTCATCCCTCGGCCGGTTGCGCACGACGCCATGCGCACGTGATGTCAGCGCAACAAGGTGATTCATGGACACCGCATCCATAAAACACCATATCGGTGCACGCATCAAGTTTTGGCACCTTATTAGTGCTTATGCACCAAACAGGTTATCTCTGCACCGCCATCTTCCAAATTACTCCGGGGCGGCGGCGAATCGCGGGCGCGCTATAGAATAGCGGACTGGCATCCGCCATTCCATCTATCAATCTTGTCACCCAGATGACTACGCGAGACGAACTCCTCAAGGCTGCGCAACTGCGCCAGCAACAGAACCAGCTTCCCTATTTCGGCGCCCTGTCGCCCGTGGAAGCCTTCGCGCTGCTGCAGGGCGATCCGTCGGCCGTGCTGGTGGACGTACGCACGCAGGCCGAGCTCGACTGGGTAGGCTGCGTCGATCTGCCCGATGCCCAGTTCGCCCACGTCGAATGGATGTCCTACCCGGGCGGCGCGCAGAACTCGCGCTTCATCGAAGAACTGAAGGCGCGCGTGCCGGCCGATGCACCGGTGCTGTTCCTGTGCCGCAGCGCTGCGCGCTCCAAGCACGCCGCCCGCGTGGCCACCGAAGCCGGCTATCGGTTCGCCATGGACGTGCTGGAAGGCTTCGAAGGGAACCGCGACGACAACCACCACCGCAAGACCGTGGAGGGCTGGTGTGTGCGCGGCCTTCCCTGGCACGGCGCCTGACACGGCGACACGCAAAACGAAACAGGGGCTGACCGGCCCCTGTTTCGTTTTTCTCGATCGGCTTCAGTTGCCAGCGTCCGCCACCGTCTGCTCTACCGTTTCAAAGCCCATGCCTCGCACGCCTTCGAGCAGCATCGCATACGCCGGGCCGACCTGCTCCGCAGATCCCTTCACGCCCAGGTCGATATGGCGCCGCGCCAGTTGGTCGCCGCGCTGGGCGTCTCCCACGGATGGCAGGCTGAACACCCGAATGCCGGGGAAAGCAGCCTCGACCCGCTCCATCAGCGGTGTCAACGTCGACTCGGGCGCCTCGAACACGTAGAACGCCCGCTCCTGCTGACCGGCCTGGTTGAACAGGTGGGCATAGCCGTGATCCAACACCCATTCCATCATCGGCCACGCCATGACCGGAAAACCAGGCATGAAATGATGGTCAGCCACCGAGAACCCGGGAATCCGGTTGTAGCTGTTCGGGATGATGCGCGCGCCTTGCGGAAACTCGCCCATCTTGAAGCGATGCTGGTTTTCGGGCAGGTTGAGGTCGCCCTTGACCGGATCCCCTTGCGCGGTTTCCGCAATCCGCAGCGCGATCAGCTCGCGCGCCTCGGGATGCAGCTGTAGCGGCACGCCGAGCGCGGCGGCCACGCACTGGCGCGTATGGTCGTCCGGGGTCGCGCCGATGCCGCCCGTGCAGAACACGATGTCCGGCCCCGCGAGCGTGCGGCGCAGCGTTGCCGTGATGCTGTCGCGGTCGTCGCCGACATACTGCGCCCAGTCCAGCTTCAGCCCACGCGCGCCCAGCAACTCGATGGCGCGGCGCAGGTGCTTGTCCTCGCGCCGCCCGGAAAGTATTTCGTCGCCAATGACGATCAGGCCGAAACCCATGATGCCCCCGCTTCAGGAATGTTCAATGCGGCGCACGTCCGACGGCGCCAGATCAATCACGTCGCCAGCCGACGCCGATGGCGGCGCGGCCGCGCCGCGCTCGGCACGCAGTTGCGCCAGCGCGCGCAGGCAGAAGTGGCCGAACCACAGTGCCGAAAAAATGAAGATAAGCACATACAGCCACAGCATGCCCGCCAGCACAAATGGAAACAGGAAAATGACCGCGGCCGATGACACCCACAGCAGCGTCGGCGCCGAACCGAGCAGTCCCACCACGACACCCATCGTCAGCAGCGGGACACGATGGCGCCGCATCAGGGTCTTGCGCTCCTCGGCGGACGCGTGGTCAGCCAGCGCGTCGTAAGTCATCACGCGGTAGGTCAGCCAACCCCACAGCACGGGCGGGATCAGCGCAAAGAACAACGGCAACAGCCACAGCGGCAATGTCACCAGCACCAACACCAGGAACACCACCGTGCTGCCCAGCGACTGCAACACGCTGCCCAAGATGCTGCCACCGCGCTCCTTGGCCAGGTCCGGATAACTGCGCTCCAGATGGCGCACGACTGCAGGCACCGAAAACAGGCTGATGAACAGCAGCATCGAGGCAATGACCAGCGGCACTGCCAGCGCGGCCACGAATAGCGGCGCGACCACGGCTCGCATCGACTGCAGGCCGAACCAGTCCAGCGCACTGTAGATCCAGCTGGTCAGGACCGAAGCTTCCAGGAAAGAACGCGTCGCGCCCATGATCGGATCCCAGCCCCACCAGAACAGGCCGCCCCAGAGGGCCGTGGCAAGGACGAAGGGCAGGACCGTCAGCATCAGCATGCGCGGATGCAACTGGCTCACGAGCGCTCGGCCAAACGAGCGAAAAATGTCGTTCATGCGGGATGTCGGAATGGAACAGTGCAATGCGCCGGAAAATGCACGCGCACCGAGACACTAGCATACGCCGCCCGGAACGCGGCGTGTCGGTTCAGCCGAGGCGCAGCAGACGCTTGATGCCGTACCACTGCTGGGCCAGCAGCCCGGCGCCATAGTCTCGGCCCTTGCCTGTCGGCGGCGGCATCTGGTCGCGGATGCCGGTCGGATGATAGGCCGGCGTGAAGACCGCCGTGCAGAACAGCATGTCCCACCACGGGAAGATCACGCCATAGTTGCAGCCACCGAGGCGTGCCGGCACGCCGGCCGCCTCATGCCCGATTCCCACGGCGTGGTGCGTGCGGTGGAATCGCGGCGAGATCAGCAGGCGCTCGCCGATCGCGCCGAAATGCAGCCGCAGGTTGGCGTGCTGCAGGCTTTGCAGTAGCTGTGACAGCGCTACCAGCAACACGTACTGCGACGGCTCCACCCCTACGGCGATGGCAACCACGGCGAACACCAGGTCGCGCAGCATGTCGTCGAGCAGGTGATTGCGATTGTCGCTCCACAGCGTCATCTGGCGCTGGCTGTGGTGCACCGCGTGCAGGCTCCACCACCAGCGGTAGGTGTGCGACAGGCGGTGGTACCAGTAGTCGAGCAGGTCGAACAACAACAGGTAGGCGAAGAAGCTGACCAGCGGGATCGACGTCACGCCCGGCCACAAGTCCTCCACGTTCAGGCGTTGCCAGCCGACGAGCCGCAGGTGTCCTTCCAGCAGATCGGACAGCGGCGCCAGCATGAAGAACATCGCCAGCCGGAACAGTCCCAGCCGATGGATCAGCGTATAGACGATATCCGTGCGAATGCCGGCACGGTCGGTCACGGCCTCGACCGGACGCAGCTTTTCCAGCGGCCCCAGGATCAGCACCATCACGGCAATCTGCACCAGGCCTACCAGCAGCCACTCGGTGCCGGTGAATGCATCCTCCGCATAGCCGCCGAAGCCCAGGTTGTAGACCACCGGCAGGACCACGTCCTGGAACAGCGAGCCTTCCAGTTGGGCAATCCAGCCATTGAGCGTGTCCAGCATCAGCGCTTGCCCTCCTTGCGTTGCCCGGCCGCGGCGATCCAGTCCCGGTAAGCGGGATGCTCGCGCAGCGTGGCAAAGCAGAAGCCCTTGCGCTCCAGGCCGGAAATCAGCGGCTCGAGCACGCCCGGGGCCCACGGATCCTTGCGCGACCAGATGCCGAGGTGTGCCATGGCGATGTCGCCATCGCGCAGGTCGCGCAGCGCGCGTGCCAGCAGCGCCTGGTTCGGGTAGCGCTCCGATGACAGCTCGTCGCCCAGGAACCCGGCCGGCGCCCAGCCTACATGCCGGAAGCCGCACTGCTCCGCCCACTGCAGCGTTTGCGGCGCGGTGCGGCCGCCCGGCGCGCGCCACAGCGGCACCAGGTCGACGCCGGTCATGCCACGCAGCGCCTGCGCGCTGCGTTGCAGCTCGCGGCAAAAACCATCGGCGTCCATGCTCACATCCTTGCCGGCCTGCGCCCCGAACTGCGGACGCATGATCACCTTGCCGTCACGCACGCTGCGCAGGTAGACGTGGTCGTAGGTATGCGTGCCGAAGGCATGGCCGTCTGCGGCGAGTGATTTCCAGTAGGGTGCCCAACCGGGCTCGAGCGAGCTGTCCTTGTTGATGGTCGGCTCGTTGGCCAGGAAGAACGTGGCCTTGATATGGTGGCGGCGCAGCGTATCGGCGATCAGCTGGGCCTGGCTCATGCTGCCCGTGTCGAACGTGAGATACAGCGTTCCCGCCGGGCAGGCTTTTGCGGCCGGCGCCGCCGCATCAGCCGCCTGCAGTCCCGTCACCGGCGCGACTGTAGTCGCCAGGGCAACCAGCAGCGTTTTCAAGCGAGGCGCGACGGATTTGCGCATGTTGCTTCCCCTGCCCTGTCGGCTTCAGTAGAGCGGCGCCCGGGTGCGGAAATAGATCCCGTGGGGAGAACGTCCCACGCGAATGGTCTTGACCAGCTTGCGATTCGCCACGTCGATCAGGCCCACCGCGCGTGCCCAGCGGAACGTCACCCACAGCGTCTTGCCGTCGGCAGTCAGTTCCATGTCGTCCGGACCGGGCGGCAGGCCGGTAATGTCGCCCACCTTGGTCAGGGTCTGCTGATCGATGATGCTGATGCTCCCGGTCACGCGGTTGCTCAGGAACAGGTGGCGCTTGTCACCCACCGCACGGAAGTTGTGCGCGCCCTTGCCGGTCTGGATCTGCTTCACGATGGTACGGGTGCGCCAGTCGATCACGGCCACATAATCCGCGCCCGTCATGCCGACCAGCAGGTAGCGCTGGTCAGGCGTGACCCAGATACCCGCCGGCGCCGAGCCCGCGTCCATGCGCCACATCACGTTCTGCGTGGCCAGGTCGATGGCGACGACCTCGTTCGAGTCCTGCAGCGTAATGAATGCAATACGGCTGTCGGCGGTGTAGGCGATATGGCTCGGCGTCTTGGCCAGCGGGAACTGCTTGGCCATCTTCAGCGCCTTGCCGTCCCAGCGGTAGAGATCGACGCGGTCGAGCCGGTTTCCCGTGGTGATGAACCACTTCTGGTCCGGCGAAAAACCGATCTGGTAGGGATCGTCGATGCCGGGCACCCGCTGCTGAACCTTGCCGGTGACCGGATCCAGGAAGACCAAATCATTGCCCACGGCATTCGCCACGATCAGGGACTTTTCATCCGGGGTGGCGATCAGGTGATGAGGCTCCTTGCCGACCGGGAAGGTTTCAAGCACCTTCTGCGTGTCCTTGTCGATCAGCGTGACGGTTGCATCACCTGAATTGAGCACCACCACGACTTCCGCCGAAGCCGGCGAAGCCATCAGCCCCAAGGCCAGGGAGCCGACCGTCAACACACCAGCAACAACACGACGCAACACGAGCATAAGTCCAGTCAATCCAAGGGCGGAATCGCACATTCTAACGTTTCGCAGGGGCGCCCAGATGACCGGCGAACTGACCACGGACAAGACTTTCACAATTGGTTACATATCTCTACGCCGTTCGTGCCAATTCGCCCGGCAAGGCCACGCAGCTTATCGCTGCATAGCCTCCCAGACCTTCTGCAAGCGCTTGACGGACATCGGGACCGGCGTACGCAGTTCCTGGGCAAACAGTGCAATGCGCAGTTCTTCCAGCATCCACCTGAACTCATCCAGCCTGGCATCCGCGGCACCCTTGCCTTGCGACCGCAGTTGCTTCTCGGCGCGCTGCCACTGCTGCAGCAACGGCATCATCTCCTGCATGCGCTGCGTGTCGCGCGCCGGGTCGCCCTTGAGCTTGTCCACGCGCATGGCGATGCCCTTCAGGTAGCGCGGGAAATGCACGAGCTGCGTGTACGGCGTTTCGATCAGGAATTGCTTGCCCACCAGACGGCCGAGTTGGCCCTCCATATCGGTATAGGCCGTACCGAAAGGCTTCGCCTGCAGCAACTTGCGCGGCAGCCCCGCGTATTCGGCCAGGATGGTGCCGGCCAGCCGCGCGATCTCCTGCGCCAGGAGCGACAGCCTGGCCCGCCCCTCGTCCTTGCGGGCGCTGAACTCGGCGTCGTTGCGCGGCAGCGGCGCCTGCAGGCAGGCGCGTTCCAGCGCCAGCAACACGATCTGGTCGCGCAGCATCTCCTGCGTGCCCAGCGTCATGTACTGCATGGCCATCTGCTGCATGCCGGGGATGTTCTTCTCGATGAACTTGACCGGCTCGCGCAACTGCAGCGCGAACAGCCGGCGCAGGCCCGCATGGTGGATGCGCTCGGCTTCCTGCGGATCATCGAAAACTTCCACGTCGCAATGCGTGCCCCTGTCGACCAGTGCCGGGTAGCCAAACAGCGTCTGGTTGCCCTTGCGGATTTCCAGCAGGTCGGGCAGCTCGCCGAACGACCAGGACGTCAAACCTTCGTACTGGCCGGCCTCGGCGGCCGGCACGTCGCGCGCGGCAATGTTCTGGAACGACTGCTGCGCCTGGCCGCCCAATTCCGCGCGCAACTGCGCCAGGTTGCGCCCCATGTCGAGCTGGCGGCCGTGTTCGTCGACCACCTTGAAATTCATGAAGTGGTGCGCGGACAGCGTTTCCGGCTTGAAATCGGCACGTTTCACCATCGTGCCGGTCTGCTCGCGAATGTCAGCTATCAGGACATCGACCAGCTCGCCTTCGCCGAACGGGCGCCGCGCCACGAAACTGGCGGCGTAGTCCGGCAGCGGCACGCAGTGGCGGCGCAGCTTCTGCGGCAGCGACTTGAGCAGCAGGTGGACCTTTTCCTTGATCATGCCCGGCACCAGCCACTCCGCCCGCTCCGGGCGCACCTGGTTGAGCGCGTAGAGCGGCACGGCCAGCGTGACGCCGTCGCGGTGGCTGCCGGGTTCGAAATGGTAAGTCAGGCCCATGTCGACGCCAGCCACCGACAGGGTCTTGGGGAACAGGTCCGTGGTGATGCCGGCCGCCTCGTGCCGCATCAGCTCATCGCGGTTGAGGTAGAGCAGCTTGCGGTCCCTGGCGCTTTCGGCCTGGTACCACTGCTCGAACGTAGTCTGCTGGCAGATATCGGCCGGAATCGCGCGATCGTAGAACGCGTAGATCAGCTCATCGTCGACCAGTACGTCCTGGCGGCGCGACTTGTGCTCGAGGTTCTCGATCTCGCGCACGAGCCGCTGGTTGTGCGCATAGAACGGCAGGCGCGTTTCGAACTCGCCCTCGACCAGAGCGCGGCGGATAAATATCTCGCGCGCTTCGGTCGGGTTCATCGGGCCGTAGTGGACCCGGCGGTGCTGGTACACCACCAGCCCGTACAGCGTGGCGCGTTCCAGTGCCAGCACCTGCCCGGCCTTCTTTTCCCAGTGCGGGTCGCTCCAGCTCACCTTGAGCAAATGGCGCCCGACCTGTTCCAGCCACTCCGGCTCGATGCGCGCGAGCGTGCGCGCAAACAGTCGGCTGGTCTCGACCAGTTCGGACGCCATGACCCAGCGGCCCACCTTGCGCGCAATCAGCGAGCCCGGCCACAGGTGGAACTTGATGCCGCGCGCGCCAAGGTATTCGCGCCCCTTGCCGTCGCTGTCCTCGATGCGGCAGCCGATGTTGCCCAGGAGACCGGTCAGCAAGGCCTTGTGCAGTTGCTCGAAAGTCGGTTCGCTGTCGTTCAGGCGCCAGCCCTGCTCCGTTACCGTGGTCAGCAACTGCGAATGTACGTCGCGCCACTCGCGCAGCCGCACATGGGACAGGAAGCTCGCGCGACAGAGGTCCTGCAGTTGCCGGTTGGATTTCTTGTGCGCAATGGCCTCTTCGAACCATTTCCAGAGCTTGACCCAGCCCAGGAACTCGGACTTCTCGTCCATGAACTTGCGATGCGCCTGGTCGGCCGCCTCCTGCGCTTCCTGCGGACGCTCGCGCGGATCCTGCACCGACAGCGCGCTGGCAATGACCAGCACCTCGCGCAGGCAATGCTGCTCGCGCGCGGCCAGGATCATGCGCGCCACGCGCGGGTCCAGCGGTAATTTGGCGAGCTGGCGGCCGGTGCCCGTGAGCTGGTTGGCGTCGTCCACCGCGCCAAGTTCCTGCAGCAGCTGGTAGCCGTCGGCGACGGCCCGGCCCAGCGGCGGCTCGATGAACGGGAACGCTTCGATATCCGTCAGCCGCAGCGCCTTCATGCGCAGGATCACCGCGGCCAGCGAGGAACGCAGGATCTCAGGATCCGTAAAGCGCACGCGGCCGACGAAATCCGATTCCTCATAGAGCCGGATACAAACCCCATCGGCCACGCGTCCGCAGCGGCCGGCGCGCTGGTTGGCAGCCGCCTGCGAAATCGACTCGATCTGCAGCTGTTCAACCTTGTTGCGGTAGGAATAGCGCTTGACGCGAGCGAGCCCCGTATCGACCACGTAGCGGATGCCCGGCACCGTCAGCGAGGTCTCGGCGACGTTAGTTGCCAGCACGATGCGGCGTGCATTGGACGGCTTGAACACGCGCTCCTGCTCCTGCACCGACAGGCGCGCGAACAGCGGCAGGATTTCCGTGTGCGGCGGATGATGCTTGCGCAGCGCCTCGGCGGCCTCGCGGATCTCGCGTTCGCCCGGCAGGAACACCAGCACGTCGCCGGGGCCCAGGCGCGATAGCTCGTCCACGGCATCGACGATGCCGTCGTACAGGTCACGCTCGCGGGCCTGGGCGCTCTTTGGCGGGCTGTCTGCGGGCGCATCCTGCCGGATCGGCCGGTAGCGGATCTCCACCGGATACAGCCGCCCGCTGACCTCGATGACTGGAGCCGGCTTGCCATCCACCGAGAAATGGGCGGCAAAGCGCTGCGCATCGATCGTCGCCGACGTGATGATCACCTTGAGATCGGGCCGCTTGGGCAGGATCTGCCTCAGATAGCCGATCAGGAAGTCGATGTTCAGGCTGCGTTCGTGCGCCTCGTCGATGATGATGGTGTCGTACGCGCGCAGCAGCGGATCATTCTGCGTTTCGGCCAGCAGGATGCCATCGGTCATCAGCTTGACCGAGGCGCCCGCCGACAGCGCGTCATTGAAGCGCACCTGGTAGCCCACGTGCTCGCCCACCGGCGAGCCGAGTTCCTGCGCGATGCGCTTGGCGGTCGACGTAGCGGCAATGCGTCGCGGCTGGGTGTGGCCGATCAGGCCGCCGCCTTCGCGCCCGGGGCCGCGCCCGATCGACAGGCAGATCTTGGGCAGCTGCGTGGTTTTGCCCGAACCGGTCTCGCCGGACACGATGACGACCTGGTTGGCCTGCAGCGCGGCCGCGATCTCGTCGCGGCGGGCCGAGACTGGCAGCGCTTCGGGAAACGTGATCGGCGGCAGCGGATTGGCCTGTCGCGGCGGGCGTGGCGCGCGCCGGCGCCCGGACTGCGCCTCCCCGCCGGGCGCGCGTTCGGGCGCGCGTTCGGGCCGAGGTCCGGGGCGGGATGGCGGGCGCTGCTCGGCGCGGCCGTCGTGTCGGGGGGCGGGCCGTGCGCCGGCGGCTGGCTGGCGTGGCGAAGAAGGATTGGCGGGACGTTGTTCTGACATTGGCCGGGATTATAATCCGCGGCATGAACGCCAGAACCGACACGCCACCGCAGGCACCGGCTCCTTCCGAGCCGGCCGAGCCCCAGCCTGCCACCGAATCGCAGCCCGCCACGGGTGCGCCCCAGACTGAAGTCGGCGAGCGCGGCGCGCCCGACCACCAGCAGTTCGTCGACTGGCTGCGTACCGTCGCGCCCTACATTCACGCGTTCCGCGGCAAGACCTTCGTGATCGCCTTCGACGGCGAACTGGTCAAGGCCGGCGTACTCAACGCACTGGTCAACGACGTGGCACTGCTGCATGCCATGGGCATGCAGATCGTGCTGGTGCATGGCTCGCGCCCGCAGGTGGAAGAACAGCTGGCGCTGCGCCATGTCGAGTCCCAGTTTGCCGATGGCGTGCGCATCACCGACAACGCCGCGCTCGAATGCGCCAAGGAGGCCTCCGGCGAACTGCGCCTGGATATCGAGGCCGCCTTCAGCCAGGGGCTGCCCAACACGCCGATGGCGGGCGCCCAGCTGTCGGTGATCTCGGGCAACTTCGTCACGGCCCGGCCGGTGGGCATCGTCAACGGCGTGGACTACCAGCACACCGGCCTGGTGCGCAAGATCGATGGCGAATCGGTGCGCATGTCGCTGTCGCATGGCAAGATCGTGCTGTTCTCGCCGCTGGGTTTCTCGCCCACGGGGCAGGCCTTCAACCTGTCCATGGAAGACGTGGCCAGCGCCACGGCCACCACGCTGAAGGCCGACAAGCTTATCTTCATCACCGAAGTGCCGGGCGTGCTCGATCCGGTCGGCAAGCTGATGAAGGAAATGTCGCTGCGCACCGCCGTTGAGCGCCTGCAGAACAACCACCTGACGCCCGACGTCGGCTTCTACCTGGAGCACCTGGTCAAGGCGCTCAAGGGCGGCGTGCCCCGCGCGCACCTGATCCCCTATTCGCTGGACGGCTCGGTGCTGCTGGAGCTGTTCCTGCACGATGGCGTCGGCACCATGATCTCCGACACGGACCTGGAAAGCCTGCGTGAAGCCACGCTGGACGATGTCGGCGGCATCCTGCAGCTGATCGCTCCGCTCGAGCAGGACGGCACGCTGGTCCCGCGCGGCCGGCACCTGATCGAGCGCGACATCGCCAACTTCTCGGTGATCGAGCACGACGGCGTGCTGTTCGGTTGCGCCGCGCTGTACGACTACCCGCGCGAGAACATGGGCGAGATGGCCTGCCTGACGGTGTCGTCCGAAGCACAAGGCACTGGCGATGGCGAACGCCTGCTCAAGCGCATCGAACGGCGCGCGCGCTCGCTCGGGCTGGAGCGCCTGTTCGTGCTCACCACGCGGACCGAACACTGGTTCCTCAAGCGCGGCTTCGTCCACGCCACGGTGGATGACCTGCCGGAAGACAAGCGCAAGCTCTACAACTGGCAGCGCAAGTCGATGGTGCTCATGAAAAAACTGTAGAACCGTAGGGGCAATGCCGCCAGGCGGCGGTGCCTCTGCCTTGCTTGGCTACAATAGCGCACCGGTCGTCGACTGAAATACAGAATCGCGAGCGCGCGGCACCTGGCATGAACCCGCCGTGCCGCCCCGCTCACGCCAACCTACAAGAAGGAGTTCCCATGGCCCGCATGGTCCACTGCATCAAGCTGAACAAGGAAGCCGAAGGGCTCGATCTCCCGCCGCTGCCCGGCGAACTCGGCAAGAAGATCTGGCAAAGCGTCTCGAAGGAAGCCTGGGCCGGCTGGCTCAAGCACCAGACCATGCTCATCAACGAGAACCGCCTGAACATGGCTGACGCCCGTGCGCGCCAGTACCTGCTCAAGCAGACCGAGAAGTACTTCTTCGGCGAAGGCGCGGACCAGGCTCAGGGCTACGTGCCGCCGTCGGCCTGAGTATCCGGACCAGCCAAATGAAAAAGGGGTGCCGGCGGCACCCCTTTTTGCCATCGGCGCGTCAGCGCCGTTGGATCAGAAGTCGGTGCGCTGGACGCCGTCCCCCGTGCCCAGCAGCAGCACGTTCGCGCCACGCAGCGCGAACAGGCCGACCGTCACCACGCCCGGGATCTGGTTGACGGACTGCTCCAGCCCGCGCGGATCCGTAATTTTCAGCCCGGCCACGTCCAGAATCACATTGCCGTTGTCGGTCTTGTAGATTCCGCCGTCCTTGTTCATGCGCAGGCGCGGCTGGCCACCTAGCGCGGCCAGCTGGCGTGCCACGGCAGCACGTGCCATCGGAATCACTTCGACGGGCAGCGGGAACGCGCCCATGGTCTGCACCAGCTTGCTGCCATCCGCGATGCACACGAAACGGCCCGCGACCGAGGCCACGATCTTCTCGCGCGTCAGCGCGCCGCCGCCGCCCTTGATCATCGCGCCGCTGGCGTCGACTTCGTCAGCGCCGTCGACATAAACCGGGATATCGTCGACTTCGTTCAGGTCCAGCACCTTGAAACCATGCTGCTGCAGCCGGCGCGTGGATGCCTCCGAGCTGGATACCGCACCCGCGAAGCGTTCCTTGAACGCCGCCACGGCGTCAATGAAAAGATTGGCAGTGGAACCGGTACCGACGCCGAGCACCGCGCCCGCCGGGACTTCCTGCTTCACGTAGTCGGCCGCGGCTTGCGCCACCAGCGCCTTGAGTTCATCCTGAGTCATGACAACAGCCAGATGGCTTGGGGAAGAAAACGCGTAGTGTAGCGGATTGCGGCGGCCCGGCTTGCGCGCGACGGTACAATGGCCCGGAAGGCACGCACGGCCCTGACGTACCGCCGCCCTCTCCGCCTCAACATGACGACTGCAACGACATACCGATCATGAACCAGCTCGAACAACTCAAGCAGTTCACCACGGTCGTGGCCGATACCGGCGACTTCCAGTTGATGAAGCAGTACACCCCCCAGGACGCCACCACCAATCCGTCGCTGATCCTCAAGGCCGTGCAGAAGCCCGAGTACCGCGGGCTGCTCGAACAGGCCGTACGCGATTACCACGACGAAGGCGGCGTCGATGCCGTGATGGACGGCGTGCTGATTGCTTTTGGCTGCGAGATCCTCGCCATCGTGCCGGGGCGCGTGTCGACCGAAGTCGATGCCCGCTTGTCGTTCGACACCGGTGCAACGGTCGAGAAAGCCCGGCACCTGATCCGCCTGTACGAGCAGCGCGGCGTGGCCCGAGAGCGCGTGTTGATCAAGATTGCATCGACCTGGGAAGGCATCCGCGCGGCGGAGATCCTGCAGCGCGAAGGCATCCGCTGCAACATGACGCTGCTGTTCTCGCTGGTGCAGGCCGTCGCCTGCGCCGAGGCCGGCGCACAGCTGATCTCGCCGTTTGTGGGCCGGATTCTCGACTGGTACAAGAAGCAAGCAGGCGATCAGTGGGACGCTGCCGCCAATGCCGGCGACAACGATCCAGGCGTGCGCTCGGTGCGCCAGATCTACGACTACTACAAGAAGTTCGGTTACTCGACCGAAGTGATGGGCGCGAGCTTCCGCAGCCCCGCGCAGATCCTGGCCCTGGCCGGCAGCGACCTGCTCACCATCAGTCCCGATCTGCTCGAGCAATTAGCCAGTACCGAAGGCACGGTGGAACGCAAGCTGTCGGTCGACCTGGCGCAGGCCGGCAACGTTGCGCGCATTCCGGCGGACGAGCCCGCGTTCCGTTGGCAGCTGAATGAAGATGCCATGGCCACCGAGAAGCTCGCCGAAGGCATCCGCCAGTTTGCAGCGGACGCGATCAAGCTGGAAAAGCTGGTCGCGGAAATCGCTGGCTAAAAGCCTGAAGCCCGTCGCTTAATCCGGCTCCGCCTCGGGGCCGGATGGCGGCCAGAGCAGCGGCAGGCATGCCCCTGCCGCCGCTGGCAGCACGACGTCGGCGGTCTGGTCCAGCACCGACGGCTGCGGATTCACCACGACGACCCGCGCGCCGTGATCTTTGGCCCGGCCGGGCAACCCGGCCGCCGGATACACCAGCCCCGACGTCCCCACCACCAGGCACAGGTCGGCAGTCTCGGCAGCATGCTCGGCGCGGAAGCGCGCCACGCGCGGCAAGTCCTCGCCGAACCACACCACACCGGGCCGCATCAGCGCGCCGCACAGGCTGCAGCGTGGCGGGTCGCCGGGAATGGCGGTGGCCTCGTCACAGCGTCCGCATCCGTTCAGCCATTGGTTGGCGAACAGGTTGCCGTGCAACTCGATCACATGCTCGCTGCCTGCGCGCTGGTGCAGGCCGTCGACATTCTGCGTCACCAGCGTCACCGGCTTCTGTGCGGCCAGCGCAGCCAGCGCATAGTGCGCCGGATTCGGACGGGCGGCCGCGACCAGCTCGCGCCGGTGCTGGTACCACTCCCACACAAGCGCGGGCTGGCGGCGGTAGGCTTCCTCGCTTGCCAGTTCTTCCGGATCGAAGCGGGCCCAAAGCCCAGTCAGCGCATCGCGAAATGTCGGCACGCCCGATTCGGCGGAAATGCCCGCACCGGTCAGCACGAACACGCTGCGCGCCTGGGCGATCAGGTCCCGAGCTTCTTCCAGGCCGGGCCATGGAGACGAGGTGGGGATCAGAGGATCAAAGGTCATGCGGTCAGCGCTGCGCGCCACTGAAGGATCTGGGGGTCCGGGAGACGCGTATCCACTACGAGGTGTTTGGACCGGACCTGTTTGCAGAATAGTGGCGGGCGTCAGAATCGACGCCACCTGCCAGCCTGGCACGCGCCGCGTTATCGCGGCGCGTAGGTTTTGAAGACACTTACTTCAGGCGCCGCTGGCGCACGGCCTCGTACAGGCAGACCCCGCTGGCCACCGACACATTGAGGCTTTCGACGCCGCCAAGCATCGGAATGCCGACCAGCTCGTCGCAGGTCTCGCGCGTGAGGCGGCGCATGCCCTCGCCTTCGGCACCCATGACGATGGCCATTGGCCCCTTCAGGTCCACGTCGTAAAGCGTCTTGTCGGTGCCGTCGGCCGTGCCGACCACCCAGATGCCGCGTTCCTGCAGTTCGCGCAGCGTGCGGGCCAGATTGGTCACGGTGATATAGGGCACGGTCTCGGCCGCACCGCTGGCCACCTTCGCCACCGTGGTGTTCAGCCCGACGCTGCGGTCCTTGGGCGCGATCACGGCGTGCGCACCGGCGCCGTCCGCCACGCGCAGGCAAGCGCCGAGGTTATGAGGATCGGTCACGCCATCGAGCACCAGCAGCAGCGGGGTGCCTTCAATGCCATCCAGCAGTTCGTCGAGATTCAGTGCCAGCGACACGTCTTCGGCGCGCGCCACCACGCCCTGGTGACGATCGGTGCCGGCCATGCCGCGCAGGCGTTCGGCATCGACGGGGTGCAGACGAACGCCCAGGCCTTCGGCCAGGCGGATGAAGTCCTGCATGCGACGGTCGCGGCGCGAAGCCTCGACATAGACATCGGTAACGCCCTTGGCGTCCTGGCGCAAGCGCGCGGTCACGGCGTGAAAGCCGATCAGAAGTTTTTGTTTAGCCATGGCGCGATTGTACTCGCCCTGCCCGGCTCGCCAGCACGCTTGCTGCGCGCTGTCCGGGAACGCTATTACCGCGCGCCCCGGACAGCCCCGATCAACGCTTGCGAGGCGGGCGCGAAGTCTTGCCCGCGGCCTTTGCGGCGTGCGTCTTCGAACCCGGCTTGCGCGGCTTCTCCAGATGGCCCGGCTTGGGCTTGGCGGCACGCTTGGCCGGCTTGCCGCCGGTCTTGACGTGCGGCGGCAGCGGCGTGATCACCGCCTCGAACACCGGCTGCTCTTCGATCACGCGATCGAGCGTCTCGTCGAACGACTCCTCCGGCTTGGAAGTCCCGCCCAGCAGGGCCGCCAGTTGCCGCCCCTTCTTGCGTGCCGGCACCGCATGCGCGGCCGGCACGCGCGGCGGCTCGGACACGCCGGCGCGAGCGCGCAGGGTCTTGACCGACGGCTCCTGCACCAGGCGGAAGTCGATCTTGCGCGCATCCAGGTCCACGCGCGACACCTGCACGCGCACGCGGTCGGTCAGGCGATAACGGATGCCGGTACGCTCGCCACGCAGTTCGTTGCGCGCTTCGTCGTACTGGAAGTAGTCGCTGCCGAGTTCGGTGACGTGCACCAGGCCCTCCACGTACAGCTCGTCGAGCTGCACGAAGATGCCGAACGACGTCACGGCGCTGACGGTGCCGGCAAAGTCGCTGCCCAGCTTGTCGCGCATGAAGTAGCACTTGAGCCAGGCTTCGACATCGCGCGACGCCTCGTCGGCGCGGCGCTCGTTGGCCGAGCAATGCAACCCGAGTTCGTCCCAGATGGCTTCATTGCGCCGCGCACGCGCCGCGGTCAGCTCTGCCTTCTGCTCGGCGTCCTTGGCCTGCAGGCGCCGTGCCTTGGGCGACACCGCGGTATTGAACTCGGTGCCGTGCGCGAAAGCCGGCTGGTACTTGGTGTGGGCCAGGATCGCCTTGATGGCACGGTGCACCAGCAGGTCGGGATAGCGGCGGATCGGGCTGGTGAAGTGCGCGTAGGCCTCGTAGGCCAGGCCGAAGTGGCCGATATTGTCCGGGCTGTAGACCGCCTGCTGCATCGAGCGCAGCAGCATGGTCTGCAGCATCGGCGCGTCGGGCCGCGACTTGATCTTGTCCATCACCTCGGCGTAATCGGACGCCTGCGGCTTGTCGCCGCCACCGAGCGACAGGCCGGAGGTTCTCAGGAACTCGCGCAGGTTCTTCAGCTTTTCCTCGCTCGGGCCCGCGTGGATCCGATACAGCGCCGGGTGCTTGAAGCGCTCGAGGAAATCGGCCGCGCAGACGTTGGCCGTCAGCATGCACTCCTCGATCAGCCGGTGCGCGTCGTTGCGCGTGCGCGGCAGGATCTGTTCGATCTTGCCCTGCGCGTTGCAGACGATATACGTCTCGGTGGTATCGAAATCGATCGCGCCGCGCGCACGCCGCGCCTTGAGCAGGACCTGGAACAACTCGTACAGGTTCTGCAGGTAAGGCACGAGGTCGGCGCGCTTGTGCGCCTCCGGGCCCTTGGTGTTCGACAGGATCGACCAGACCTCGTTGTAGGTCAGCCGTGCCTTCGAATGCATCACGGCAGGATAGAACTGATAGCCCTTCAGTTCCCCCTTGGCGGTAATCACCGCATCGCACACCATGCACAGGCGGTCGACCTGCGGGTTGAGCGAGCACAGGCCGTTGGACAGCTTCTCCGGCAGCATCGGGATCACCCGGCGTGGGAAATACACCGAGGTGGCGCGGTCGAGCGCATCGGCATCCAGTGGCGTACCGGGCCGCACGTAGTGCGATACGTCGGCAATGGCAACGATCAGGCGCCAGCCCTTGGTGCGGCCGATCTTCACCGGCTCGCAGTAAACGGCATCGTCAAAGTCGCGCGCATCTTCGCCATCGATCGTGACGAGCGCCACGTCGCGCAGGTCGATGCGGTGATCGAGGTCGGCTTGCCGCACCTCGTCGGGCAGCGCCGAGGCTTCCTTGGCCGCCGCATCCGAGAACGCATGCGGCACACCGTACTTGCGCACCGCGATCTCGATCTCCATGCCCGGATCATCGATTTCGCCCAGCACTTCCACCACGCGGCCGACCGGCTGCACATAGCGATCCGGATATTCGATCAGCTCGACACTGACCACCTGCCCCACGCGCGCCTTGCCCTGCGCCTTCGGCGGAATCAGGATGTCCTGGCTGATGCGCTTGTCCTCGGGCGCCACCACCAGCACGCCGCCCTCGCTGAGCAGGCGACCGATCACGTAGCGGTTGGCGCGCTCGATGATCTCCACGATCTGCCCTTCCGGGCGGCCGCGGCGGTCGTAGCCAACCACGCGCACCTGCGCGCGGTCGTTGTGCATGGCCTTCTGCAGCTCGCGTTCCGGCAGGAAGATGTCGTCTTCGCCGTCGTCGCGAATCAGGAAGCCAAAACCGTCTCGGTGCCCCTGCACGCGGCCGGTGACGAAGTTCGGTTGATGGGCCAGTTCATAGCGGCCCTTGCGATTCAGCTCGATCTGCCCGTCGCGTTCCATCGCGGCCAGGCGTTTCTGGAATCCGTCATGCTCCTTGCGCGTGACGGACAGAGCCTTGGCAATATCGCCGGCCGACTGGGGCGACCCCGATGTTCTCAGTACGCCAAGGATTTCTTCCCGGCTAGGGATCGGATAGTTGTTTTGATTCAATTTTTTGTGAAAACTATTTGACAAAATTTCCGCACTCTCTATAATGAGCGCTTCGGTTGTTTCGACACCTGCCCAGGTGGCGGAATTGGTAGACGCACTAGGTTCAGGTCCTAGCGGTGGCAACACTGTGGAGGTTCGAGTCCTCTCCTGGGCACCAGATCAGCGAGAAACCCGCAGCGCTTTTAAAGCCTGCGGGTTTTTTGTTTTCCGCTCTCGCCTCGCACATCTGATCCGGCAACTTGCACTCCTCGATTCGCAGTCTGGTCAGACCGCATGCCCTTTGTTGATCTGTGGCAGCCAAATGACTGCACTGCAGGCGAGTGTATCAGTTTCAGTGGCGATTCCGGCATTCTCCTGCCACCCTTCCGACACAAATCGCAACGACCGTCATGTCGCCGCACACTAACACATGCGACACGCCCGACGGATTGACAGACCACCGAATCTGTAACTATCATGGTTTCACATTACCATTCCGACCATGAGCACAAGCAGCCGGTTCGCCGTCGCCGTCCATATCCTTACCTTGCTGGCAAGCGCCAGCGAGCCGCTGCCGTCATCGCTGATCGCCGGCAGCGTCGGAACCAATCCGGCGCTGATCCGGCGGCTGATCGGACAACTGGCCGAAGCCGGACTTGTCACCAGCACCATGGGCAGCACCGGTGGCTCGGCGCTGGCGCGCCCGGCTGAACGCATTACCTTGCTGGACGTGTTCCGGGCAGTCGAAACCACTGCACTGATCGCCCTGCACCAGAGCGCCCCGAATCCGGCATGCATGGTAGGCAGGGAGATCACCGGCGCCCTTCGACTGGTCGCGGACCGGGCCCAGTCCGCCATGGACAATGCCTTGGCGGAGATCACCATTGCCGGCATGCTCGCCGATGTCGAGCATGCCGCCCGGCGCCGCAAGCGCTGATTTTTTTGCCCTGATGTGTAACCACATCAGTTTCATATCGGAGCCGCCACGCACGACGCGGCATTTACCTGACCGACCCTTACCCTGACAAAGAAGGAGCAAACATGAACATTGCCATCATCGGCGCCACCGGCCGCGTGGGAACCCGCCTGATCGACGAAGCCCTGCGCCGTGGCCATCGCGTCACCGCCCTGGCCCGCACGGCCAGCCACTTGCCTGTTCGCAAAGGCCTGATCACACGCGATGTCGACGC
The DNA here is from genome assembly GCF_057073755.1 of Cupriavidus sp. C3SS-1. Taxonomy (NCBI): domain Bacteria; kingdom Pseudomonadati; phylum Pseudomonadota; class Betaproteobacteria; order Burkholderiales; family Burkholderiaceae; genus Cupriavidus; species Cupriavidus sp. C3SS-1. Next base: position 1,970,423 of record NZ_CP172699.1, read on the forward strand.
AACGGACAGCCACGCTTTGGCGGCCGCCCTGGCTGGCCACGATGTGGCCATCAGCACAGCACGGTTCGAGCAACTGAAGGCACCGCAGGTCATCGGCCCCGTCAAGGCAGCGGGCGTCTCGCGCCTGCTCGTGGTTGGCGGCGCCGGCAGCCTGTTCGTCGCGCCTGGCACGCAACTCGTGGATACACCGGGATTCCCGGCGGCATACAAAGGCGAGGCGCAGGCAGGCCGCGACTTCCTCGATGCCTTGCGCGGAAAATCGGATCTTGACTGGACCTTCCTGTCGCCGTCGGCCTTGTTCGAGCCGGGCGAGCGCACCGGCAAATACCGTGTGGGCCAGGATGCGTTGCTGGCGGATGCTGCCGGCAAGAGCTGGATCACGATGGAAGACTACGCGATCGCCATGCTCGACGAGATCGAGAAGCCAGCGCATCCGCGCCAGCGTTTCACGGTCGGCTACTGAAGTCTGATCGGAGCGGCCCTTGGGCGGGGCCGCCTGTTTCACGACGGCGTCAGCCTTGCGTGCCGTCTTCCGGCGCGCGCTTGCCGCGCTTGAGCCAGGCCGCAAGGTTATGCGGGCGCAGCGTGTCGTATTCCTCGAACGGCTGGTGAATCCAGGGGTTCGACGGCAGGAAGGTCACGTGGTAGTCAGGCTTGACCTTGGAGCAGTCCTTGTACCAGAGCACCGCGGAACGGACTTCCGTCACGGCGGGATAGCGCTCTTTCAGATGCCGCCCCACGCGCTCCAGAGTCACCCCTGAATCGACCAGATCGTCCACCAGCAGGATCTTGCCGGCGAGCTCGCCGCGCGTCATGGTGATGTACTGCGCGATATCGAGATCGCCTTGCAGGGTGCCCGCGGCCTCGCGGTAGCTGCTGGTTGCCAGGATGGCCAGCGGCACATCGAAGATGCGCGACATCTGGTCGCCCACGCGCAGGCCACCGCGCGCCAGGCACAGGATCTTATCGAACTTCCAGCCCGACTCGTGCACGTTCAGCGACAGACGTGCGATCAGGCGATGGTATTCATCCCAGGATACCCACAGGTTCTCATCGTCGTTTGTTGGCTGATTCATGATTGACTCGCTTGTTCTTCTGGTCGGTTGACCGATATGGCTCGGCCCGCTTGCGCGGGCCGATTTGTTATTGCTGAGCCGCTGCGCTTTTGGCGCGCGGCCTTGGCACCTGTGTACGCCGGGTCAGGCCAGGTACGGATGACGCAGCAGGATCGTCTCGTCGCGATCCGGGCCGGTCGAAATCATGTCGATCGGAATGCCGACCACTTCCTCCACGCGCTTCAGGTAGTTGCGTGCGGCTTCCGGCAGCGCGTCCCACGACTTCACGCCGAAGGTCGACTCGTTCCAGCCAGGGAACTCTTCGTAGACCGGTTCGCAGCGCGCCACGGCATCCGAACCGCGCGGCAGGATGTCCACGGTCTTGCCATCGAGCTTGTAGCCCACGCACAGGCCGATGCTTTCCAGGCCATCGAGCACGTCGAGCTTGGTCAGGCACAGGCCCGAGACACCGTTGATCTGCACCGAGCGCTTGAGCGCGGCGGCATCCAGCCAGCCGGTGCGGCGCGGACGGCCAGTCACCGAGCCGAATTCCTTGCCGACGTTGGCAAGCCGCACGCCGACGGGATCCTGGCGAGCGGGATTGTCGTTGTCGTACAGCTCGCTCGGGAACGGACCCGCACCAACGCGCGTGCAGTACGCCTTGGTGATGCCCAGGATGTAGTTCAGGCGACCCGGTCCCACGCCGGCCCCTGCGGCAGCCGCACCAGCCACGCAGTTGCTGGAGGTGACGTACGGGTACGTGCCATGGTCCACGTCGAGCAGCGTGCCTTGCGCGCCCTCGAACATCAGGTTGCCACCGGCGGCATTGACCGCGTAGAGCTCGGCCGACACGTCCGCGACCATCGGCGCCAGGCGCGGCGCGAAGGCTAGCGCAGCGTCGAGCGTCTGCTGGTAGTCCACGGCTTCCGCACCGAGGTACTGCGTCAGCATGAAGTTGTGGAAGTCCAGGTTTTCGCGCAGGCGCTCGGCGAATTGCTTCGGATCGAACAGGTCCTGCACGCGCAGCGCGCGGCGAGCCACCTTGTCTTCATAGGCGGGACCGATGCCACGGCCAGTCGTGCCGATCTTGGCGGCGCCGCGGCGCGCTTCGCGCGCCTTGTCGATGGCCACGTGGTACGGCAGGATCAGCGTCGCCGCTTCCGAGATGCGCAGACGCTTCTGCACTTCCAGGCCAGCGGATTCGAGTTCTTCGATTTCGTGGAACAGGGCTTCGGGCGACAGCACCACACCGTTGCCGATGTAGCAGACCGTGCCTTCGCGCATGATCCCCGACGGGATCAATCGCAGGATGGTCTTCTTGCCGCCGATGATCAGGGTGTGACCAGCGTTGTGGCCGCCCTGGAACCGCACCACGCCCTTTGCATGGTCGGTAAGCCAATCGACGATTTTTCCTTTGCCTTCGTCACCCCACTGGGTGCCGATCACGACGACGTTGCGTCCCTGGCCTACTGCGGATGCGGACATATTGCTTTGGTCAATAGGTTAAAAACGTATTCTACTCTCGTTGCCGGTCGATTCTCGCTTTTTGGGCAAATGACCGGTATCAAGGCTCAGCGCGGCACAACAACCCAGCCAGCGTCCTGGCGCACGAGTTGACGGTCGCAATTGAACTCGTCGAGTTCATTGGTATGCCCGGGCAGCGACTGGATCACGATCTCCCCGGCGGCCCGCAGCGCGACGATCGCGGCACGAAGCGCCGGATCCGCATCCCAAGGTGCGAAAACTGCCTGGGCACGCACTTCAATGGGTGACAGTGCAGCCACCTCGCGCAGGTCCAGCGAAAAGCCGGTGGCCGGACGCGCGCGGCCAAAGGCCTCGCCAACCTTGTCATAGCGGCCGCCCCGCGCCACATAGTTTGGAAGCCCCGCCACATACGCCGTAAACATCACACCGCTGTGATAGTGGTAGCCGCGCAGATCGGACAGGTCGACGTTGACGCTGGCGCCGCGCACCTGCGTCGCCAATGCCGCGAGCTCATCCAGTGCGCGCCCGATCGCCGGGCTGGCGGGCAGCGTGGCGCGCGCGCGGTCGAGGACTTCGACGCCACCGTACAGCGTCGGCAGCGCCAGCAGAGCGTCGCGCTCGGTCTGGGGCATGCCTTGCGTGATTTCGCGCAGGGCCGAACTGTCCTTGGTTTCCAGCGCCGCGAACAGGGCATCTTCGATCTTTCGGATCGAAGGCAGGCCTTCCAGCAGCGCCTCCAGGATGCCAGCATGGCACAGGTCGATGCGGATATCCGACAGCCCCGCCGCCTGCAGCGCAGCCAGCATCAGCTCCTGGATCTCGACATCGGCCTCCAGGCCCGCGTGGCCATAGATTTCCGTGCCGACCTGAATCGGCTCGCGGGTGGCATGGAACCCAGCCGGGCGCGCATGCAGGACGTTGCCCGCATAGCACAGGCGCGTCACGCCGGGCCGGTTCAGCAGGTGCGCGTCGATGCGGGCGACCTGCGGCGTGATATCGGCGCGCAGGCCCATCGTGCGGCCGGACAGCTGGTCCACCAGCTTGAGCGTGCGCAGGTCCAGGTCATGCCCGGTTCCGGTCAGCAGCGACTCCAGGTACTCCAGCATCGGCGGCATGACCAGTTCATAGCCGTAGGTGCGGAACAGGTCCAGCATGCGGCGGCGCAATTCCTCGATCTTGCGGGCCTCCGACGGCAGGACGTCGGCAATGTTTTCTGGCAGCAGCCAATGGTTGGACATGATGAATCTCTTCTCTGTATGACACGTTTGCGAGCAGGCCCCAGCCTGCACACCCGGCGAATCGGATACGGCCGCGCGCGTCCGCGCCGTCACTTCAGACACGGACCTCCAGCCGGACAAAACCCCGGCAAGCCGGGGTTTTGTCAACTCGCCACAATTTCAGCGGTCTCGCTAGCGCCGCCCTCCGGACGCACCGCTAGCCGCCGGCGCCGCGGCGCCGCCGCTCGAGCGCATATAGCGGAAGAAGTCCGAATTCGGCTCCAGCACCATGATGTCGCGCTTGTCGCGGAAGGTATTGCGATAGGCTTCCATGCTGCGCCAGAACTGGGCGAACTGGGGATCCTTGCCAAAGGCATCCGCATAGATCTGCGACGACTTGGCATCGCCTTCACCCTTGATCACCTGCGCATCGCGATAGGCTTCGGCCAGTACCACCTCGCGCTGGCGGTCGGCATCGGCGCGAATCTTCTCGCCCTCGGCCGCGCCGGTCGAACGCAGCTCGTTGGCCACGCGCTTGCGCTCGGCTTCCATGCGGCGGTACACCGATTCGCTGATGGCCGGCAGCAGATCCACGCGCTTCAGGCGCACGTCGAGGATTTCCACGCCGACCGACTGCGCGTACTCGGCCATGCCGGCGCGAATGTTCTGCATGACCTTCTCGCGCTCGCCTGCGACCACGTCGGCCACGGTGCGCTTGCCGAACTCCTCGCGTGCCACGGCGTCGATACGCTGGGTCATGCGGTCCTGGGCACCGCGCACATTACCGCCAAAGGCGACGTAGAACTTGCGCGGCTCCGTAATGCGCCATTTGACGAACCAGTCCACCACCATGCTCTTCTTCTCGGCGGTCAGGAAACGCTCGCTGGCCGCAACGTCGATGGTCTGCAGGCGGCGGTCCATGAATACCACGTTTTGCAGCGGCGGCGGCAGCTTGAAGTGCAGGCCCGGCTCGCGCACGACCTGCTTGATCTCGCCAAAGGCGAACACCACGGCGTACTGGCGCTGGTCCACCACGAACATCATCGAAGATGCCACGGCCAGCAGGATGAAAGCGCCAATCGCGAAGGAAATCAGTCGGTTCATGACGGTCTCCTCAACGCGAATCGCGGTCACGGTTGCGCAGGGATTCACGCGACCGGATATCGGCAGCCGAATCCTGCGCCGGAGCCTGCGTGCCGGCACTGCTGGCCGGCTGGGATGGCGACGCCGTGCCGCGGTTATCTGCCTGGGCTTGCGCCATCAGCTTGTCGAGCGGGAGATACAGGAGGTTGCTGCCCTGGCGCGCATCCACGAGCACCTTGGTCGAATTGGCGTAGATCTGCTGCATGGTCTCGATATAGATGCGGTCGCGCGTCACCTGCGGTGCCTTGGCGTATTCGCCCTGCACCGAGCGGAACCGAGAAGCATCACCCTCGGCCTGCGCCACCACGCGGGCGCGGTAGGCTTCGGATTCTTCCTTCAGCCGCGCGGCCGTACCCTTGGCGCGCGGAATCACGTCGTTCGCATAGGCCTGGCCTTCGCTGATCGCGCGCTCGCGGTCCTGGCTGGCCTTGTTCACGTCATCGAACGCGGCCTGCACCTGCTCGGGCGGCTGCACGCTCTGCACGTTGACCGAGATGACACGGATACCCGTCTTGTACGCGGTCAGGATCGACTGGATCGATTTGGCCAGCCCCTGCGCGATCTGCTCGCGATTCTCGTACAGCACCGCATCCATCTTGTTGCGGCCGACGATCTCGCGCACCGAGGTTTCGGCGGCCTGCGTCACGAGTTCCTCGTCGCCGCCACGATCGGTCTTGTTGAAGAACAGGAACTCGCTGGCGTCCTGGATGGAGTACTGGACCGTGAAGCGGACGTCGATGATGTTCTCATCCTGCGTCAGCATCGACGAGTCTTTCAGGTTGCTGTCCTTGATGGACGTGGAGCGGCCCACCTCCACCGAACGCACGGCCGACAGGTTGACGACTTCGGCCGATTGAATCGGCCAGGGCAGGCGCCAGTTGATACCGGGACCCGTCGAATACTTGAACTTGCCGAACTGCAGGATCACCGCGGTCTGGCCTTCCTGCACCATGAAGAAACCGCTGGCCAGCCAGATACCCACCACGGCGGCCACCACTACGCCAACACCGACGCCCGAGCCCTTGCCCGGCACGCGCGGGCCGCCGAAGCCCTGGTTGCCGCCACCGCCGTTCTCCTTGCGTCCGAGCAGCCCGTTCAGGCGCCGGTTGAAGTCGCGCCAGAGCTCGTCGAGATCGGGCGGACCATCCTGCGGCCGCTGGTGCTGACGGTTCGCATCACGGTCGTTCCCGCGGCTGTCCTTGTCATCCTCATCCTGGCCGTCGCGTCCCCAGCGAGGATCGTTCAGCGAGAAGATTGCGCGCAGGCGCTGCCATCCCGCATGCAGCGGAAAGCGGCCGCCCGGGGGCTGGCTCGATTCAGGATTCCGGGAAAACTGGGGCATGAAGTGCACGGGTCCGGGGAAGTTTGTAACTGGGGGATTCTAGCAGTCATCTGCGCCACTTTTGGCCAAATCGCGCAAACCGGCCCGAATCTCGCCGAAATGGCTCAGGACTGGACGCGATCATCGGGATCGCGCCCCTCGTCCCTGTCAAATTCGTCATCTTCCACGCGCGGGCCCTGCTCCGATAGCCGCGGATCGAACGGCGCCGGTTCAGGCGGCTGGTTTGCCAGCCACTGCGCGACTTCGACGATGGACTGCCGCAACGCGTCCAGGCCCACGCCCTCGCGGGCGCTCAGAAACACGCGCGTCGGCACGCCGTTTTCGTCGCGCTCGATACGCGCGCCCTGCTCCTGCAATTCCGGCGCCGCATCGATCTTGTTCATCACGACGATCTGCGGAATTCCGGAGGCGTCGATTTCCGCCAGCACCCGGTTCACCTGCTCGATCTGCTCGTGACGCACCGTACTCGAGGCGTCCACGACATGCAGCAGGAGATCGGCGTGCACGGTTTCGTCGAGTGTCGCGCGGAACGCCTCGACAAGCTGGGTAGGCAGGTCGCGGATAAAGCCGACCGTATCGGACAGCACCACGTTGCCGAGCCCGTCCAGGAACATCCGGCGCGACGTGGTATCGAGCGTCGCGAAGAGCTGGTTGGCCGCATAGGCGCCGGCCTTGGTCAAGGCATTGAACAGCGTCGACTTGCCCGCGTTGGTATAGCCGACCAGCGAGATGCTCAAGGTCTCGTTGCGCGCACGGGCACGCCGCTGCGTGCTGTGCTGCCGCTGCAGCCGGGCAAGGTCGGTCTTCAGCCGCTTGGCCCGGGTATCGAGCATGCGGCGGTCCAGTTCGAGCTGGCGCTCGCCAGGTCCGCCGCGCATGCCGATACCGCCCTTCTGCCGCTCCAGGTGGCTCCACGCACGAACCAGGCGCGATGCCTGGTACTGGACCTGCGCCAGCTCCACCTGCACCTTGCCCACATGGCTCTGGGCGCGCTGGGCAAAGATATCCAGGATCAGGCCGGTACGGTCGATCACATGGCGCTGGAGAAAGCGCTCCAGGTTACGTTGCTGCGCCGGGCTCAGGGCATGGTTGAACACCACGATGTCGGCATCCAGCGCATCGGCGGCCTCCTTCAGCTCCTCGGCCTTGCCCGAGCCAATGAACAGCGCAGGGTCCGGCCGCGAGCGCTTGCCGGTCAGCGTATGCACCGGCATGGAGCCTGCGGTGGTGGTCAACAGGGCAAGTTCGCTCAGGCTTTCCTGAAAGTCGTGCTTGCCGAAATCCACGCCAACGAGAATGGCACGTGACGGTTCGGTGTTGGAGGTAGCTCTGGGATCCAAGCGGGCGGCGCTACGCGCGAAGAAAGACGGTTTTGGGAGGATGGCCGGAACTGGCCGGATTCTGAGACGGGAGCGGGCCGGTACAGGCACGCGCTCCCTTGCGCGATTGAGGCGCCGGCATGGCAGGCAGCCAGTCCGGTTCACCGCGAGCCGGCCGCATGCGCGAACCGGAGGCCGGCACCGCCGCAACGTCGGGTGGCGTGTGCGCGATGCCGGCTGTCGAGGGCCGCAACGACTTGCGGCCCCCGGGAAGATCAGCCTTCGGTCGAATCATCCACGCGGAAATTGACCGCGCGAGCCGGGACGACGGTGGAAATTGCATGCTTGTAGACCATCTGCGTCACGGTGTTACGCAGCAGCACGACATACTGGTCGAACGATTCGATGTTGCCTTGCAGCTTGATGCCATTGACGAGATAGATGGAAACCGGCACGTGCTCTTTGCGCAGCGCGTTCAGGAACGGGTCTTGTAGCAGTTGCCCTTTGTTGCTCATGGCACACTCCAAATTTATAGGTTTAGTGGTGATTAATGGGGACGAAAGTCCCCGGTTCAAGTCATGCGGCGCAAGCTCGCGCCAGAAAAAAGATCAAAAACAGTACCAAAGCGGCATCAGCGCGCAGAGAACCCCCTGCTTACGCAAATTTAGCCGCAGTTCCAAACGAACGCAAACGAAAACTTGCCTCGCCATGCACTCGCCCGGAACTCAGTCTTTCGAGTCCGCATACGGGTTTTTGTTCGTGCGAAATTCAATGCGAAGAGGGGTGCCCTTCAACTTGAACGCCGCGCGGTAGCGGTTTTCCAGGTAGCGCCGGTAGGTCTCGGAAACGCTCGACAAGGCGTTGCCGTGGATCACGATGATCGGCGGGTTGGACCCGCCCTGGTGCGCGTAGCGCAGCTTCGGCCGCGATACGCCGGCGCGCTTGGGCTGCTGGAACTCCACCGCTTCCTGCAACACGCGCGTGAGCTGCGGCGTGGGCAGTTTGACCATGGCCGCGGCATAGGCGTCGTCGACCGAACGCATCAGGGCGCCAATGCCTGTGCGTTCCCGCGCAGACACGAAGTGGAAATTGGCGAAGCTCAGGAATTGCAGCTTGCGCTCGAGGTCATGCTTGATGCGATCGCGGGTATGCCCATCGAGACCATCCCACTTGTTGACGCCCACTACCAGCGCTCGGCCGGACTCGACGATAAAGCCGGCGATATGGGCATCCTGGTCGGAAATATCCTGTTGCGCGTCGAGCAGCAGGATCACGACGTTGGCGTCGGCGATCGACTGCAGCGTCTTGACCACCGAGAACTTCTCGATCGCTTCGAACACCTTGCCGCGCCGCCGCAGGCCCGCCGTGTCGATCAACGTGTACGGCTTGCCGCCACGCTCGAACTCCACGTAGATGGCGTCGCGCGTGGTGCCGGGCATGTCGAACGCAATCACGCGCTCCTCGCCGATCAGCGTATTCACGAGCGTCGACTTGCCGACGTTCGGACGGCCGACGATGGCGATCTTCACGCCCTTGCCGCTGTCGTCCTCTTCCTCGGCCAGCTCCGGACGCTCCTGAATCGCCAGTTGCAGCGCTTCGTCCACGAGCTCGCGAACGCCGTCGCCGTGCGCCGCCGAGATCGCATAGGGATCGCCCATGCCGAGTTCGTAGAAATCGGCGGCAACCGAGGTGTACTTCATGCCCTCGGCCTTGTTGACGGCCAGCATCACGCGCCGGCCGGTCTTGCGCAGGTAGTCCGCGATGGCGCGATCTTGCGGCGCCAGGCCCAGCCTGCCGTCGACAATGAAGATGACCACGTCCGCCTCGACCACGGCCTGCTTGGTCTGCTTGGCCATCTCGGCGACGATGCCTTCCTTGACCACCGGCTCGAAACCGCCGGTATCGATCGCAATGAAGGGACGTTCGCCAATACGCCCTTCGCCGTAGTGGCGGTCGCGCGTCAGGCCCGGCAGGTCGGCGACAAGCGCGTCGCGCGACCGGGTCATGCGGTTGAATAGCGTCGACTTCCCGACGTTCGGGCGGCCGACAAGTGCAATAACTGGTTTCATGCAATAAACGGAAACGGGGGCCGGCACCTGCCGCCCCCCTGGAACTCCGGAGTCAGTTGATCCGACGGCGCCTCATGCAAAAAATGCATGGCCAGCCGCTTCTCCTGTCGGGTGGAACGTAGCCCCAGGGCCCGCTCCGTATTTCGCCGCACGACCAGGGATCATGCTACCGGAATTGGCGCAGCCCGTACCGACAGGTGTACGGCCTGCGCTGCCATCGATGGCTCAGTCCGGCACGTAGCCGTAGACGTCGCCGTCGCGGGTCTGGACGACCAGCGTCTGTCCTGCCACCACCGGCGCGGCGCTGATGGCGCTGCCATCGGTCTTCATGCGCGCCACTTCGGTGCCATCGTCTCGCGAGAGGAAGTGCACATAGCCTTCGAAGTCGCCCATCACCACCGAGCGGCCCAGCACCAAGGGCGCGCCGAGGCGGCGATAGCGCAGTTCGTTGTTCTTCCAGCGCTCGTTGCCGTTCTGGCGATCGAATGCAAATACCACGGACTGTTCGTCGCTGGCATAGATGGCATTGTCATCCTGGGCGAGGCCGGTCGGCGACGAGAAATCCTTGCCCCATTGCGGCTGGCCGCTGGCCAGTTCCAGGCAGGCGATACGGCCCTGGAAGGTCGTGGCGCAAACCTGGCGGCCGCTGACCATGGGCTGGCCGGTGACATCGTTCAGGCGCTCGATCTCCGAAACACCCTTCGGATACGATACCGCGCTCTCCCAGCGAAGCACGCCATTGCCCGGCGTCAGGACGCCCAGCTTGCCCCCGGGGAAGCCCATGACTATGCCGTCACCGGCGAACACCATGCCCATGGCGGCGCGCAGGTTCAGCGGCGTCTGCGAACGCTGGTAGATCCAGCGCCGTTCACCAGTCTGGGCGTCCAGCGCGAGCACCCGCGTATCGGTAGTGCGCACCACCACCACGCCGTTGCCGACCAGCGGCGCCGACAGGACTTCGCCGTTGACCTGCTTTTTCCAGATCTGCTTGCCGCTGGTGTCGAAGGCGTAGACCGCGCCCTTCTCGCCTGCCACCGCCGTCACGGACCCGTCACTGCCCGGACCGGTGGTGATGTCGACATCGGTCTTGGCCTTCCACAGCGTACGGCCGGTGGCCCCGTCCAGCGCCATGATGTTGCCATTGTTGGCCGACACGTACACGTTGTTGCCGGCCGCGGCCGGCTGCAGCGCATACGGGCCGCTCTTGCCGACATCCGCCTTCCAGGCCTGACGCACGGACAGCGTCGCCGACACCGGCTTCAGTTCGGCCGGCGGATGCTTGTTCTCCTTGCTGAACAGCGAGCAACCGCCCAGCGCCACAAGGCAGGCGCCGGCGACGAACGCACGGGCAATCTTGCGGCGCGAGTCGCCTTGTTGTTCGGCAGCGGAGAGCATTGACGTCATAAGGTTAGGATCCTGCATTGGTTGGTGGCGGATGTCCTTCACGTAGAGCGGCACTCGGTCAGGCCGCGCCAAGCGCGTCGAGCTTGAACTGGATGATCTGGCGCATCGACTGATCGTCGGCGCCCAGCTTGTCCAGCGCCTTGCGGTAGGCCGCGCGCGCGTCGTCGCGCTTGTCCTGCGCGGCCAACAGATCGCCCTTGCGGTCCGCATACAGCGCGACGAACGGTGCCGGCGGCTCGTCCTTGAGCAGCGCCAGGCCCTTGTCGTAGGCCTTTTCGTCGAGCAGCACGCCGGCAAGGCGCACGCGGGCGATCAGCGCGTACTCGCCGTCGCCATGATCAATGGCCCACTGCAGCTGCGTCTTGGCAGCCGCGAGGTCGCCCGCATCGTACAGCACCTTGGCGGCCACCAACGCGCTCATCGGACCATACGCGGTCTTGCCGAACTTGTCTTCGAGGTCGCCGGCGGCGCGCTTGACGCGCTCGGCATCGCGGCCTTCGGCGGCCTTGACCACCTGGTCGTACAACACGGCCGCCTCGGAGGCCTGCTTGCGCTCCCAGTACTTCCAGCCGTTCCAGGCGGCGAACGCCAGCAGGGCGGCAATCAGGAGCCACGTCAGGGCATTGCCGTACTGACGCCACCAGGCCTTCAGGTTTTCAAGCTGTTCCTGCTCTTCCAGATCGTATGCCATGTCGAGGCAATCTCTTGCGTTTGGGTTGGGGTCAAAGGCCGCCCGGGCGGCCTCCGTTTCCTGCTGGACAGATATCGCGGGCCGCGGCTCGCTACGTTATTCGCTCGCGCCGACCATTGCGTCGATCAGGTAATCGACCAGGCCTTCAGCCGGCACCTGCGCCTGCTGGCCACCGCCTTCGGCCTGCGCGGCCTGGCGAAGTTCCTTCACCTGCACCACGCCGGCAGCGACTTCATCGTCGCCGATGATCACGGCATACGCCGCGCCGCTCGCGTCAGCACGTTTCATCTGCGACTTGAAGCTGCCGCTCTTGCCGTCGGTCGTGGCATGCACGACCACGTCCAGCCCGGCGTCGCGCAGGCGCTCGGCGGCGACCATGGCCTGCTGGGACGCGGCCTCGCCCTGGTGCACGAGGTAGACATCGCAGCCCACCGCATCCGGCACCACGCCTTCTTCACGGATCAGCTCGATGATGCGCTCGATGCCCATGGCCCAGCCGCAGGCAGGCGCCGGCTTGCCGCCCATCTGCGCGATCAGCGGATCGTAGCGGCCACCACCGGCAATGGTGCCCTGCGCGCCGAGCTTGTCGGTGATCCACTCGAACACCGTCAGGTTGTAGTAGTCCAGCCCACGCACCAGGCGGGGGTTAATCTTGTACGGAATGTTGTTGGCCTTGAGCAGGCGCTGCACGCCTTCGAAGTGAGCCAGCGATTCCTCGCCGAGAAAGTCGATCAGCTTCGGCGCGTTGGCCGCCATCTCCTGCAGCGCGGGATTCTTGGTATCCAGCACGCGCAGCGGATTGGTGTACAGGCGGCGCTTGCCATCTTCGTCCAGGATCTCCTTGAACCCTTCCAGGTACTTGATCAGCTCTTCGCGATGCGCGGCACGCTCGTTGGCCTGCCCCAGCGAATTGATCTCCAGGCGCACGCCCACCAGGCCCAGGTCATCCCACAGGCGCTGGCACATCAGGATGATCTCGGCATCCACGTCCGGCCCGGCGAAACCCAGCGCCTCGGCGCCGAGCTGGTGGAACTGGCGATAGCGGCCGCGCTGCGGACGCTCGTGGCGGAACATCGGGCCGGTGTACCACAGGCGCTTGGGGCCGTCGTACAGCAGGTTGTGCTCGATGGTGGCGCGCACGGCGGCAGCGGTGCCTTCCGGACGCAGCGTCAGTTGCTCACCGTTCAGCGAATCGGTGAAGGAATACATTTCCTTCTCGACAATGTCCGTCACCTCGCCGATGCCACGCACGAAAAGCTGGGTATGCTCGACGATGGGCGTGCGAACCTGCTGGTAGCCGTAGGCACGCAGCATCGCGCGCGCGGCGTTCTCGAAATGCTCCCACAACGGGGCATCGGCCGGCAGCATGTCGTTCATGCCCTTCACGCCCTGCAATGCCTTGGCGGGGCGTGCTTTCTCTTCTGTCTTGGCGCCGCTTTGCGCGGACGGATTCTCGTTTTGCGTCATTCTGTAGTTATCGTGCTGGGGTGGGGGTCGAGCCGGTCCAAACCGGCTCAGGCCACCGCTTGCTTCTCTGCCCGCGCCGCGCCCGGGCCGTAATGCGTGCGAACGTACTCGTCGACGATCGCCTGGAATTCTTCCGAGATACGCTCGCCGCGCAGCGTCTTGACCTTGACGCCATCCACGAACACCGGCGCCGCCGGCGATTCGCCCGATCCCGGCAGCGAGATGCCGATATTCGCGTGCTTGCTCTCGCCCGGACCGTTGACGATGCAGCCCATCACGGCCACGTCCATCTCTTCGACACCTGGATAGGCCGTCTTCCAGTGGGGCATCTGCTCGCGCAGGTAGGCCTGGATGCTTGCCGCCAGTTCCTGGAACACGGTGCTGGTCGTACGGCCGCAGCCCGGGCACGCAATGACCATCGGCGTGAAGTTGCGCATGCCCATGGTCTGCAGGATTTCCTGCCCGACATAGACTTCCTTCTCGCGCGGTGCGCCCGGTTCCGGCGTCAGCGAGATGCGGATGGTATCGCCGATGCCTTCCTGGAGCAGCACCGACAGCGCCGCCGTCGAGGCCACGATGCCCTTGCTGCCCATGCCCGCCTCGGTCAGCCCGAGATGCAGCGCATAGTCGCAGCGGCGCGCCAGCTCGCGGTACACCGCGATCAGCTCCTGCACCTGCGACACCTTGCACGACAGGATGATCTGGTTGCCCGGCAAGCCGATTTCCTCGGCCTTCTTCGCCGAGTCGATCGCCGAGGTGATCAGCGCCTCGACCATCACGCTTTGCGCGGGCCAGGGCTCGGCGCGGCCGGCGTTCTCGTCCATGATGCGCGCCAGCAGGTCCTGGTCCAGGCTGCCCCAGTTGACGCCGATGCGCACCGGCTTGTTGAACCGGCAAGCCATCTCGATCATCTGGCCGAACTGCGTGTCGCGCTTGGCACCTTGCCCGACATTACCGGGATTGATGCGGTACTTCGACAGCGCCTCGGCACAAGCCGGATAGTCCTGCAACAGCTTGTGGCCGTTGTAGTGGAAGTCACCCACCAGCGGCACGTCGACGCCCATGCGGTCGAGCTGCTCGCGAATGTGCGGCACGGCCGCGGCGGCCTCGGGCGTATTGACGGTGATGCGCACGATCTCCGACCCCGCGCGCGCCAACTCCTTGACCTGGATGGCCGTACCGATGGCATCGACGGTGTCCGTATTCGTCATCGACTGCACGCGCACCGGCGCCCCGCCACCGATCGTGACGATGTTATCGCGCCATGCGATACGCGCCTGGCGCGTTTCGCGGCGCGGCAGCGGGCCGGGCAGTACCGGAAGACAAAGCTGTTCGTTCATAGCGTTACCACCTCGCAATGATGCGGTGCCGGGCTGGCGTCAGGGCAGGGTCAGCCGCGCGACGTTGTTGCGGTTGGCCGCCTTCAGGTCGACCGGCGTGCCGTTGCGGCTCATCGACTCCACGCCCTTCACGTTGCCGATGACCACCTTGTACGGTGCCGCGCCCCCGCCGGAGACCTCCTGGCCGGCCTTGGCGGTGCCGCCCAGCACGACCTTGCCGTTGCGGTCGCGGATCTCGTACCACGTGTCGGACGCGAACTTGATCTGCAGTTCACCCTGTGCCGAGCCAGCCGTCGCGGGCGCCGTCGCGGCGGCCGGCGCGGCCGGCTCCACGGTCGCGGCTGGGGCCACCGCCGCAACCGCTACGGGCACGGCAGCGTTGCTGGCGGCTGCGGCCGGCGCGCTGGCAGGCAACGCCTCGGACGGAGCCGGAGAGTCGGCGCCAGCCATGACCGGCGGCAGAGCGGCCGTCACGGTGCCGGACTCGGACGTCTGAGCCGGCTGCTCCTGCGCTTCGACGTGCGCGGCTGGCGCCGCGCTGTTGCGCGCTTCCAGCCATTGCTTCATATGATCGAGCCCGAACCAGCCGCCCGCCGCCACGCCTGCGACGACCAACGCCAGCCAGACCCAGCGTCCGCCAGCGCCGGCGCCGCTGCGCCTGCCGAAGCGCCTGCGATCGTCGAACGTCTGGTTGATACCGCCTTCGCGCTGGCGCGCCATCTCGGTCACCTGCACCGGTCGCGGCTGCAAGCGCGCGAGCGAGGCGTCAACGTCGACGTGCAGGATACGCGCATAGGCACGCATCACGCCCTTGGCAAAGGTGACGTCCGGCAACGCGGCCAGGTCACCGGCCTCGACCGCTGCCAGCTTTGGCGCGGCGACTTTCAGCCGGGCGCTCACGTCCTCGACGGACAGCCGTTGCGATTCCCGTGCCTGCGCCAGCAGCGCGCCGATTTCGCGCGCTACGGCTTCACGTTCCGAATCTGTCGCGCCACCGCCGACGTGTCCCGTCGAAGCGGCCTGGCCTGCGGCGCGCTCTTGCTCACTCATCCCATGCTCCTTGTTCGTAGGCGCTCAGTTCGCGCGAGTCGGGAAAACGTTGGCGTAGCTGTGCCACCAGGGCACCCTGCGCTGCCGTGTCGCCCTGACGACGCGCAATGCGCGCACCCAGCCAGAGGGATTGCGCGCTTGCGAATTTACCGTTGTTGACACGCTCGACATACTGCTGAGCCTGCTTCAGATCGCCGCGCCGGTAGTAGACCAGCGCAAGGTTGGTGCTGGCGACCGGGTTGTTCCGGTCATAGCCAAGCGCCGCCTTGAGGTTCTTTTCGGCGTCAGCGCCCGCGCCATTGCGAATCTGACAAGCGCCGAGGCTGATCAGCGGCTTGGCCGGCCCGCCCGCCGAGGGAGCGGACACCGCACGCTCCAGCACCGGGACTGCCTCGCTATAACGCCCTTCCTGGCACAGGAACCAGCCATAGTTATTGAGCAGGTCGCCATCGTTGCCGCGCATCGAAACCGCCGTGCGGAAGCTGTCGTCGGCCAGCGCCTTCTCGTTCATGGCCATGTAGGTCAGCGCCCGCACATGGTAGGCATCGGCCATGGTCGGATCAGCGGCAATCGCCTGCTTCACCTCGTCGAGTGCAACGCTGTTCTGGCCGGCTTCAAGGTAATTCGTGGCCAGTTGCAGCCGGATGCTGGCGCGGCGCCGTGCATCGGTCTGGTCGGAAGTGGTCTGGAGATCCTGCGTGGGCGCTGACGGCAACTGGCAGGCGGACAACATCAGCAGCCCCAGCAGGACTGCAGCGATCAGACGGATCATGCAGGGCGAGCCTCCCCAGCTTGGCCAGTCGCGGCGACCGGCACCAAAGGCGTGATCTTGCCGAACTTGCCGCGCTCGGCAAGCCGGGTGCGATCCTTGACTTCCCCGGCCAGCTGGCCGCACGCCGCGTCGATATCGTCGCCACGCGTCTTGCGGATCGTGGTCACGATGCCGGCATCCATCAACACCTGCGCAAAGCGCCGGATCTGTTCGTTGTTGGAGCGCTTCAGGCCCGATTCGGGGAAGGGATTGAACGGGATCAGGTTGAACTTGCAAGGCACGTCGGCCACCAGCTTCAACAGCTCCCGCGCATGCTCGACGCCGTCATTGACGCCATCCAGCATGCAGTATTCGAAGGTAACGAAGTCGCGCGGCGCGAACTCGAGGTAGCGGCGGCATGCCGCCATCAGCTCGGCCAGCGGATACTTCTTGTTCAGCGGCACGAGCATGTCGCGCAGGGCGTCATTGGACGCGTGCAGCGACACCGCCAGGGCCACCGGCAGGTCTTTCGACAACCGGTCCATCATCGGCACCACGCCAGAGGTGGACAGCGTCACGCGCCGGCGCGACAGGCCATACGCGTTGTCGTCCAGCATCAGCCGCATGGCCGGGACGACCTGGTCGTAGTTCAGCAGCGGCTCGCCCATGCCCATCATCACCACGTTGGAGATGACGCGGTCATCTTTGGGACCACGGCCCAGTTGCTCGCGCATGGCGAATTCCGCCATCCAGAGCTGGCCGATGATCTCGCCCGTGGTCAGGTTGCGCGAAAACCCCTGCTTGCCGGTCGAGCAGAACCGGCAGTTGACGGCGCATCCGGCCTGCGAGGAGACGCACAGCGTGCCGCGCGTTTCCTCGGGGATGTACACCGTCTCCACTGCGTTGCCGTTGCCGACATCGAGCAGCCACTTGCGCGTGCCGTCACCCGACAAATGGTCGGTGATGACGGCCGGCGAGCGGATCTCGGCGCGCGTCGCGAGCTTTTCGCGCAGCGACTTGGCGAGATCCGACATGGCGTCGAAACGGCTGGCACCGAACTGGTGGATCCAGCGTTGCAGCTGCCGCGCACGAAACGGCTTCTCGCCGAGCTCTCCGCAATAGGCGGTGAGCGCGTCCGCATCCAGGTCGAGCAGGTTGACGAGATCGTTCATGACGGCAAACTCAACTTCCGTTTTAGTCCAGGCTTGTGGAAGACCAGACAATCAACGGCTGTAAACGTTCATGCCAGGGAAGAAGAAGGCAACTTCCACAGCGGCGGTTTCAGCAGCGTCCGAACCGTGCACGGCGTTGGCATCGATGCTGTCGGCGAAGTCGGCGCGGATGGTGCCCTTGTCGGCCTTCTTCGGGTCGGTGGCGCCCATCAGCTCACGGTTCTTGGCAATGGCGTTCTCGCCTTCCAGAGCCTGGATCATGACCGGGCCCGAAACCATGAAGTCGACCAGGTCCTTGAAGAACGGGCGCTCCTTGTGGACAGCGTAGAACTGCTCGGCTTCGCCGCGCGACAGGTGCACCATCTTGGCAGCGATGACCTTCAGGCCAGCAGCTTCGAAACGGGCGTAGATCTGGCCGATAACGTTCTTGGCCACGGCATCCGGCTTGATAATCGACAGGGTGCGCTCAATCGCCATGAAAAACTCCGAAAAATGAAGGGGTTACAAATGGATTAAACGAGAATTCTAGCATGAGACGATGACGGTTTCGAGCGCGCCCGCCCTATGCTGGCCCAAGGGAAGCCGGATGCGGCACTGCAACATGCGATGCGACACATTCTTCATATCCCGCGCCGGCCCCATGCACGGAACGCAATACATGCAAAACCGTCAAACATGAGCCACAAACCCGACCACAACTGCATATAAGTGACCGATGTAACACTTTAATCCCCTTGCAATTCCGCAGAGGCGATGCCACATTGGCGATGCGTCGGCACCGGGTTGCCCCGGCGCCTCACCGTTAAGAAACAGGAGTCACCATGGATAACAAGCTGAACACATATGGATTCGGCAATGCGTCGACGGTCAGTGACGTCGTCGTGCGCAACCGGGTCTTGCGCAACACTTACTGGCTGCTGGCCATCTCGATGATCCCGACCGTGCTCGGCGCGTGGATCGGCGTGGCGAGCGGCTTCAGCTTCATGGCGGGTAGCCCCGGCCTGTCGCTGATCCTCTTCCTGGGCATCGCGTTCGCGTTCTTCTACGGCATCGAGAAGACCAAGAACAGCAGCATGGGCGTGGTCCTGTTGCTGGCCTTCACGTTCTTCATGGGGCTGATGCTGTCGCGCCTGATTGGCGCGGTGCTGCAGTTCTCGAACGGGCCGGCACTGATCATGTATGCCTTTGGCGGCACCGCGGCCGTATTCGGCGCCATGGCCACCATCGCCACGGTCAGCAAGCGTGATTTCTCCGGGCTGAGCAAGTTCCTGTTCGTCGGCGTGATCCTGCTGATCCTGGCCAGCGTGGCCAACATCTGGCTGCAACTGCCGTCGCTGATGATCACGGTGTCGGTCATCGCCATCGGTATTTTCTCGGCCTACATCCTGTTCGATGTGCAGCGCGTGGTGAATGGCGGCGAAACCAACTACATCACCGCGACCCTGGCGATCTACCTCGACGTCTACAACGTGTTCACGAACCTGCTGGCCCTGCTGGGCATTTTCGGCGGCAGCCGGGACTGACACCGCTTTCGGCGAAGATGAGAAAAACGCCGGCCACATGGCCGGCGTTTTTCATTGGGCGGCTATCGCTGCCCTGCCGCTCAACCGCGCTCGAACACGGCGATCGACTCGACGTGCGAGGTATGCGGGAACATGTTCACGACGCCCGCGCCCACCAGCCGGTAGCCAGCCTCGTGCACCAGCAGGCCAGCATCGCGGGCCAGCGTCGACGGGCTGCATGAAACGTAGACGATCCGGCTCGGGAGCACGTCGCTGCCCTGCTGCGCCAGTTCGCCAAGCGCCTTGCACACCGCCAGCGCGCCCTCGCGCGGCGGATCTACCAACCAGCGGTCAAAGCGGCCCAGCGCGGCGATATCCTCGGCAGTGACTTCAAACAGATTGCGGCAGGCGAATTCCGTCTTGTGCGCCAGCCCGTTGTGACCGGCATTGGCCAGCGCGCGGGTCGTCAGCGCTTCGCTGCCTTCGATACCCATGACCGAGCGGCCCTGCGTAGCCAGCGGCAGCGTGAAGTTGCCGATGCCGCAGAACAGGTCGAGCAGGCGGTCATCCGGCCTGGCGTCCAGCAGACGCAAAGCACGGCCGATCAGCACACGGTTGATCTGGTGGTTGACCTGCGTGAAATCCGTCGGCTTGAACGGCATGCGGATGCCGAACTCCGGCAGCGTATAGGCCAGCTCCCGGTCGAGCGGATAGAACGGCGCCACGGTGTCCGGCCCCTTGGGCTGCAGCCAGAACTGGACGTTGTGCTGGTCGGCGAAAGCGCGCAGCAAGTCCTTGTCCGCTTCGGTCAGCGGCTCAAGAATACGCAGCACCAGCGCCGTGACTTCGTGGCCGACCGCCAGTTCGATTTGCGGCAAGCGGTCGAGGATCGAGAGACTCCCCACCAGTTCGCGCAACGGCACCAGCATCGCGGAGACATGTGGCGGAAGAATCTCGCAGCTCTTCATATCCGCGACATAGCTGCTCTTGCGTTCGTGGAAGCCGACCAGTACCCCGCCCTTCTTGGCGACGTGCCGTACGGTCAGGCGCGCCCGATAGCGGTAGCCCCAGTCCGGGCCGGCAATGGGCCGGAACATCACTTCCGGCCGGACTTTCGAGAGATGCCAGAGATTGTCTTCCAGCACGCGCTGCTTGATGGCGAGCTGCGCGCGCGAGTCAAGATGCTGCATCGAGCACCCGCCGCAAATGCCGAAATACTGGCAGCCCGGCTTGACCCGCATGACGGACTCTTGCCGGATTTCAAGCAGGTGAGCCTGCTCGTAGCTCGGCTTGCGGCGATAGCTCTTGTAGGTCACGGTCTCGCCGGGCAGTGCGCCCTCGACGAAGATCACCTTGCCGGGTGTACCGTCCTCATTGACCAGGCGGCCGACACCGCGGGCCTCCATGTCGAGGCTGTCAATGGCGACCACGGGATCAGCCGTGGGCGCGGCGGCAGCGGGGGCCGCGGGGGGGTTGGCAGATACAGCACGCGGCGTTGCCGGCATTTCTTGCGGAGAGGACACGACTTGGGACACCAGACGAAACCTGACGTATTGTTTTGCGAAAGCGCGATTGTAGTCCAGACACGCAGTGCGAAGCCGGTCGAACGGTGGCGCACCGCGAAAGGAGTCATGCCATGGAACTGATTTCGTGGAATATCCAGTGGGGCCGGGGCGCCGACGGACAAGTCGACCTGTCGCGCAGCGTGGCCACCATGCGCGCGATGGCAGACGCCGACGTCATCTGCCTGCAGGAAGTCACCCGCGGCTTTGGCGACCTGCGCGGAGCCCCCGGTGCCGATCAGGTGGCGGAGCTGGCGGCGCTGCTGCCGGGCTATCGCGTGATGTTCGCCCCGGGCGTCGACCGCTTCGGCAGCAACGGCGGTCCGCGCCAGTTCGGCAATGTGATCGCCACGCGGCTAACGGTGCGAGAGTTATTCCGCCACGCCCTGCCCTGGCCTCCCGATCCCGATGTGGCATCGATGCCCCGCGTGGCACTGGAAGCTACTGTTCAATCGGGAAGCAAGCGCCTGCGCGTCGTCTGTACGCACCTGGAATACTATTCGGCGACCCAGCGTGCGGCCCAGGCCGACGCCTTGCGCAACTGGCACGCCGAGGCCTGCGGCCACGCACGCCGTCCCGGCCGCAGCGAACCGACCCCTGGACCATTCACACCGGAAGCCCGGCCATCCGAAGCCGTCCTGTGCGGCGACTTCAACAGCAAACCCTCCGACATTGCTTACCGGAGGGTGCTGGAGCCTTTCGACGATGGCACCACGCCATGGCGCGACGCATGGCTGCTCGGGCATCCGGGCCAGCCGCACGCGCCCACCTGCGCCATGTACGACAAGGAGCAATGGCCCGAACCGCCCTTCGCCTGCGATTTCGTCTTCGTGACGGAGAATCTTGCCGGCCAGGTCACCCGGTGCGAGGTCAATGCCGCGACGAAGGACTCGGACCACCAGCCCATCGTGCTGTCACTGGACATCTGAAGAAAGCCCGCGCCACCGGCGGGCCCCGCCGGTGACTCAGTCCAGCTCTTCGTCTTCCGGCGTCAGGCGCTTCAGGCGGAACGCCTGGAGGTATTCCATCCATTGCTCGCCCGGCAGTTCGGCCAGCGACTCCTGCACGAGCTCCACCTCCTGATCGAACTCTCGCGGCGTCACGCCGCCCCGCATCAGCTGGAAGCGGCAGTACATCAGATACGTATTGACGACGTCGGTCTCGCAGTACGCACGGATGGATTCGAGCTGGCCATCCTGGAACGCGCGCCATACCTTGCTGCCGTCCATGCCCATCTTGCCTGGGAAGCCGCACAGCTTGGCCAGGTCATCCAGCGGTGCGCTCGCGCGCGGCTGGTACATGGCAAGCAGGTCCATCAGGTCCAGGTGCCGCATGTGGTAGCGGCTGATGTAGTTGTTCCACTTGAAGTCGCGGCTGTCGTCCTCGCGGCCCTCGCCCATTTCCCAGTAGCGCGGCGCGGCCACGCCGTGGACCAGGCCACGGTAGTGCAGCACGGGCAAGTCGAAACCGCCGCCATTCCACGACACCAGCTGCGGGCTGTAGCGCGCAATCAGTTCATAGAATTTCTGGATCAGCGTCGCTTCGCCATCCTCCAGGGTTCCCAGCGAGCCGACATGGAAGACGGCCGATCCGTCGCGCTGCGTACGGCGCAACACGCAGGAAATCGCTGCCACGCGCTGCAGGTAGTGCGGCAGGAAATCGCTTCCGGTCTTTTCGCGGCGGGCTGAGAACGCATGCTCGGCGACTTCGTCGTCGCTCATCGATGCGGGATGGTCATGCAAACGGCGCAGGCCGTCGACATCGGGAATGGTCTCGATGTCGAATACCAGCACAGGAGTCATAGAACGGCGTCCTTCCTGACACCTTGCGATGCGAAATGCCGCTTGAGCTTGACCAGGGCTTCCTGCTGGATCTGGCGCACGCGCTCGCGCGTCAGGCCCATTTCCTCGGCCAGCTCTTCCAGCGTGGCCGGTTCGATGTGGTTCAGGCCGAAGCGGCGCTCCACCACATAGCGGTGCTTTTCCGACAAGCGGGCCAGCCACAGCTTCATCAGCCCTTCGAGCTCGCGGTGCGCGACCTCCTGGTCCGGCGCGGCGTTGTGCTCGTCGGAAAGGAAGTCCAGCAGGCTGGAGCCCGGGTCCAGGTCAAACGGCGTATCGAGCGAGGTGGTATGTTCGTTAAGCGCCAGCACGTCCTGCACTTCGTCAGGCGTCTTGCCCAGCAGGTGGGCAATATCTTCGAGGCTGGCGTCGCGGCCGTCGGTGCCGCCTTTTTCCAGGTGCCGCTTTGCACGCAGCACCTGGTTGAGTTCACGGATCACGTGGACCGGCAAGCGTACCGTGCGCGCCTGGTTCATGATGGCGCGCTCGATGCTCTGGCGGATCCACCAGGTCGCATAAGTGGAAAAACGAAAGCCGCGCGAGGGATCGAATTTCTCGATCGCGTGCATCAGGCCGAGGTTGCCTTCCTCGATCAGGTCCAGCAGCGGCACGCCGCGGTTGAGGTAGCCCTTGGCGATACTCACGACCAGGCGCAAGTTACGCTCGATCATGACCTGCCGCGCGGAGAAGTCGCCGTCCTTGGCCAACGTCGAGAAATGCAGCTCCTCGGGCGCCGACAGCAGCGGCTTGATGCTGATGCGGTTCAGGTAGTGCTGGACCGTATCGGCAGCCAGTTCCGTGTGCAGGACCGTGCGGAAGTCATCGTGCTCCGCCGCGGCGGGTTCAGTGCCATTCTCGCCCTCGCTCTCTTCTTCCTCTTCTGCCTCATCGTCGTCATCATCGCGCAGCTGGCGATCATTGTCGTCGCTGAGCAGGTCGGCCTCGCGAAGGCCGACGGCCGCCGTCGTCGCGATCGGTTCATCGGTGACGGGGAGCAGGTCAGCGCCGACGTCGTCCAGATCAACGCGATCGTCGGCATGGGCCACACCAGCCTTCACTTCCGGCTGCTTGGGACGGCGGGCCCTGCTGGCGGTTCCGGAGGAGACAGTTTTCTGGCGTGGCATGAACCCTCACTGTGGCGGCAGATACCGCATCGGATCAACCGGTTTTCCGTTCTTGCGAACTTCGAAGTGAAGCTTTACCCGGTCGGTATCACTGTTGCCCATCTCCGCAATCTTCTGTCCCTTTCGGACCGTTGATTGCTCTGCCACCAGCACCTTGTCGTTGTGACCGTAGGCAGTAAGAAATGTCTCATTGTGTTTGATGATGACAAGATTCCCGTAGCCGCGCAAGGGGCCAACGTGAATCACCCGACCGTCGTCGGCAGCCAGCACGGCATCGCCTTTCTTGCCCGCAATATCGATGCCTTTATTGCTCTTGTCATCAAATCTACCGATCAGTTGGCCGGTTGCCGGCCACGCCAGTTTCATCGCCCCGTCGGCGACCGGCGCGGACGTGCTGGCGGACGCTGCGGCACCTGCCGCCGCCGCGGCGGCGGCCGGGGCAGGCGGCACCGGCGTGCCAGCCGGACGCGCCTGGTCGAGCGGCTGCCCCTGGATCGAACCCGGCGCCACCGGCGTGGTGGTCACGCCCTGGCCGGCATTGACGTCCGCGCCAGGCGGGACGACACGCAACAACTGGCCCACCTCGATCTGGTTGGCGTTGCTGATATTGTTCCAGCCCGCGACATCGCGGTACGACTGGCCGTTCTCGAGCGCGATGCGGTAAAGGGTATCGCCTCGCTTGACCCGATAGTATCCAGGAGGTGCGGGTTCCAGCGGCGCAGCCGCCGTGCTGGCGGTCGAGGTGCGGTCCACCACGGGCGCCGGCATCGGCGAATTGGCGCAGGCGGCCAACAGCGTCGCCAGCGTGGAAGCCGCCACAAGCTGGCCAGCGCGTGCAAAGTGATGCGAATTCACGATCTTGTGCATAGTTCGACTCAGATGGTGCCCGATTTTAAGGGCACAAAGAAAACGGCTTCAAGCGCGGTCCGGTGAAAGCGATGCCGATTGAGCCGCTCGATCAGCAGCAGCTGCTGCGTGACCGTCTGGCCCGTTGCTCCGGGTGGCGGCATCAGCGCCACTGGCGCGATCAGCCGGCCGCCAATGGCAAGCTGCTCGAGCAGGGCCTGTGGCACGTCCATGCCGGCCGCGGCAAGGATGATGGCCGAGAACGGCGCCGCCTGCGGCAGGCCGAGCATGCCATCGCCATAATGCAGCCGCAGGTTTGGCACGCGCAGCGGCCGCAGGTTCGCCTTCGCCTGCTCATGCAGCGGACGGATGCGCTCGATGGAAAAGACTTCACGCGCGACCAGGCTCAGCACCGCGGCCTGGTAGCCGCAGCCGGTGCCGATCTCCAGCACGCGCTCCAGGGGGGTGGCCGCCGGCAGTCCCTCACGCAGGAGTTCGATCATGCGCGCGACCACCGACGGCTTCGAGATGGTTTGCTGATGGCCAATGGGCAGCGCGGCATCCTCATAGGCCTGCGATGCCAGCCCTGGCTCGACGAACAGATGACGCGGCACGGTGCCGATGGCGGCCAGCACGCGTTCGTCGCGGATGCCCCCGGCACGCAGCCGCGCCGCCAGCGCGCCACGCGCGCGGTCCGATGCCATGCCGCCGCCGCCCGCCGTCGCGGCCGAAGCGCGTGCCTCCACGGCACTCGCCGCGGGCGTGGGCGTGCAGGGCTGCTTGTCGCGGAGCTTGGCCGGCGCCCCTGCCGGGCGTGGCGCGCCGACTGCCGGCATGCCGGCCGTGCGCGCCGGTTCCGGCTTGCGCTGCACGACGGCGTCCAGCGGCAGGGGGCTTGCTGCGAGGGGGCGTTGGGCTCATCGGGGGTGAGACGCTACGGCGGGAATGGCTAGTTCAGCCACTTGGCAAGCGCGTCGAGCTGGCCGCGATGCGTCAGGTCGAGCTGCAACGGCGTGAGCGACACATAGCCCTCGCCCGTCGCGTGGAAATCGGTGCCCTCGCTCGCATCGCGCGCGTCGCCCGCCGGGCCGATCCAGTAGTTGGTATCGCCGCGGGGGTTGACCTGCGTGATCACCGGCTGCGACGGATGCCGCTTGCCAAGCCGCGTCGCGCGGTAGCCCTTGATATGTTCGAAAGGCAGGTTCGGGATATTGACGTTCAGCAGGAACGGCTCGGTGGGCGGCGTCGCAATCGCGCGCTCGACCACGGCACGCGCCACACGCGCAGCAGCGTCGAGATGCTCCCAGCCCTTGTGCACCTGCGAGAACGCGATCGAGGGAATGCCGAGCAGGTAGCCCTCGATGGCGGCCGCGACCGTGCCGGAATACAGCACGTCCTCGCCCATGTTCTGCCCCTGGTTGATGCCGGACACCACCAGGTCGGGTTTTTCGTCGAGCAGGCCGGTCAGCGCGATATGCACGCAGTCGGTCGGCGTGCCGTTGACGAAGCGGAATCCCTTCTGCACGCCTTCACGCGCCTCGTAGATCGACAGCGGCCGCTGCAGCGTCAGCGAGTTCGAAGCCCCGCTGTGGTTTTGCTCGGGTGCAATCACCGTGATACGCGCCAGCGGAGCGAGCGCGGCGTGCAAGACGGCGAGTCCCGGCGCGAGATAACCGTCGTCGTTGGCTAGAAGGATGTGCATCCCGCGATTGTACCTGACGGCGCCTGCACAAGCGGCCCCCGCAGGCGCCGCGAAAGCTGCCGTCCCGCGCCGCCATGCGGGACGCAAACCGGTGAAATCGAGAAAAAAAACGATCGTGCTATTTGCGCTACACTTGGCTTTGCCGTCTGGCTGCGGCAAGCGGACAGGCGCCAGCATTAATCAACCATACCTATCACCGGAGACAAGATGAAAGCCGTTCTGTGCAAAGCCTGGGGGCCGCCCGATTCCCTGACCGTCGAAACCCTGCCGGATCCGGTCCCGGACCAGGGCGAAGTGCTGATCGAGGTGAAGGCCGCCGGCGTGAACTTTCCGGACGTGCTCATCATCCAGAACAAATACCAGGCCAAGCCCGAACTGCCGTTCACGCCGGGTTCGGAACTGGCAGGCATCGTCACCGCGGTCGGCGCGGGAGTGAGCCACGTCAAGCCGGGCGACCACGTGATTGCCTATCTCGGTAATGGCGCCTTCGCTTCGCACGTGAAAGCGCCCGCCAACAAGGTCATGCCGATGCCGCCGGGCATCGATTTTGAAACCGCGGCAGCGTTCACCCTCACCTACGGCACCTCCCACCACGCGGTGGTGGACCGCGGCGAACTCAAGGCTGGCCAGACCATGCTGGTGCTGGGCGCCGCTGGTGGCGTCGGGCTCGCCGCGATCGAAATCGGCAAGGCAATCGGCGCGCGGGTCATCGCGGCGGCATCGACCGATGAAAAACTCGCGGTCTGCAAGGAGCACGGCGCCGACGCGCTGATCAACTACAGCACCGAAGACCTGCGCGAACGCGTCAAGGCGCTGACCGACGGCAACGGCCCGGACGTCATCTACGACCCCGTCGGCGGCGTCTATGCCGAGCCGGCCTTCCGCTCGATCGGATGGCGCGGCCGCTATCTGGTGGTGGGCTTCGCCAATGGCGAGATCCCGAAGATTCCGCTGAACCTGGCGCTGCTGAAGGGCGCATCGCTGGTGGGCGTGTTCTGGGGCGACTTCGTGCGGCGCGAACCGCGAGCCAACGCGGCCAATATGGCGCAGATGCTGGGCTGGATAAGGGAAGGCAAGCTGCGTCCGCACATTTCCGCGCGCTACTCGCTGGAGCAGGCTCCGCAAGCGCTCAAGGACATGGAAGCGCGCAAGGTGACCGGCAAGGTCGTGATCGTTCCCTGAAGCGGAAACGGTCATAAAAATAAGGGCGCAGTGCGTGCGGCAACGCCCTGCGCCCTCCGATGGGGCAATTCGCCCCAAGCCGTCTTCCGCCTGAATGCACACCCCTACTGGCAGCGGAAGACAGTTCCCAAATCAGCAATCGGTGGATTGCTGCATCGACATGGACCTCGTCAGAAGCGGTGCTGCAGACCGGCCATCACGCCGGTCTGGCTGTTGGCATAGCCGATGAAATCGCGCGACAGGCTGACGTTCTGGCCATTGCGGGCCTTGGCGTAGCCGGCCGACAGATAGGCCAGCGTGCGCTTCGAGAACGAGTATTGCGCGCGCAGCGAGAACAGGATCGGGTCGGCGTCGTTGCCGCCCTTGATGTTCTGCTTGTAGACCGCGCCATACAGCGTGAACGCCGGCGTGAAGTCGTAGCTGGCGCCGCCCCAGTACATGTCGCTGCGCTCCGAAGCCGCGCCCGTGGTCAGCGTGCGCTTGTAGTTGCGGTAGCCGGCGAACAGCGACAGGCTGCCGAAGTCATAGCTGGCACCAGCGTGGATGCCCTGGATGTAGTCGGTGGCATCGGCTGGCGTGGTGCTGCTGCCGGCGCCGTTCTGGCGGTCCCAGGTCGCCGCGGCGGCGAACTTGCCCGCGTTGTAGCCAACGCCGAGGGCATACTTCGACGAAGTCTTGAAATCACCCGCCACTTCACCCATGGCCGCGGTCGCGCCCAGCTTGAAGCCACCGAAGGCGCCGTCATAGCGGATGGCATTCGACGCGCGCGAGAACAGCCCGTCCTTGCGGCCGCCGGTGGCGGTCGAAGACGTCGCCCACGAATAGTTCGGCGCGTAGCCCATCGGATCGAAAGGCAGCATGAAATCGTAGGTCGTGGTGAACGTGCGTCCCATCACCACCTGGCCATAGCTGCTGCTCAGGCCCACCGTCGCACGGCGATCGAACAGCGTGCCGCTGGTATCGAGGTTGCCGGTGTCGATGGCAATGCCGCTTTCCAGGTTGAAGAGCGCCTTCAGGCCACCACCCAGGTCCTCGGTACCGCGCAGGCCCCAGCGCGAGGTATTGCGGCCGCCCGACGTCAGCTTGACCACGGAGCCATTGGGCCCGGCATGGTTGACATACTCGACGCCTGCATCCACCAGGCCATACATCGTCACGCTCGACTGCGCGAAGGCCGAACCGGTACCCGTCAGACCGATGCAGGCCAGGGCCAGTGCCGTACGTTTCATGCTTTCTCTCCTTGCTTTGCTTGTTGTGGTAATGCCAGTCGCTTGCGCCGGAGGATCTTGTCCGCCGGGCAAGCCGGCAGCGCATTGCGTTGGAGTCGTGGCCGCCCCGCGTCGGCCCCGGTGCCGGCAGCCGTCTGCCGGCACGTCCCTCGCAACTGTCCCCTGGTCGTTATGGCGTTCCATCCGGCAAGCGGTGGAACGCTGGAATGGCGGCATCGTAGGGGAGCGGCACTTTCAGTTCGCTTTCGGGCGAACGCGCTTTGGCGCGTGTTGGGCCAACTCGGGGTTGGGAGTTTCCCTAGCTTTAAAGATTGCGCACTTCGCTGTATCAGTCTGGGCCATTCCATTCATTTGAATTGCCCAGGGCTGTGCGCCGTGACGGGTCACGGACGGGCACATCCCGCTTGTGCAGCGAGCGCCGCCCGGCCCATGCCGCCGCGCCGCCTGCCCTGCTGCCTTGAATTACCTGATGCGTATCCTGCTTGCCGAAGACAACGTGATGCTGGCCAACTCCCTGACGCAGGCCATGACCCAGGCCGGCTTCGCGGTCGACTGCATGCACGACGGCCGCAGCGCCGACCACCTGCTGGCCACGCAGGACTATGCGCTGCTGATCCTGGATCTTGGCCTGCCGCGTCTCGACGGTCTTGAGGTGCTGCGCCGGCTGCGCCAGCGCCGCAACCGGATGCCCGTGCTGATCCTCACCGCCCATGGCTCGGTCGAAGACCGCGTGCGCGGCCTGGACCTGGGCGCGGACGACTACCTGGCCAAGCCCTTCGATCTCTCGGAACTGGAGGCACGAGCACGGGCGCTGATCCGCCGCAGCCACGGGCACGAATCCACGCAGCTCGATTGCGGCCCGCTGCATTACGACACGATCAGCCACGCTTTCACGATCGACGGCGAACTGCTGCAGCTCACGAAGCGCGAGCGCTCGGTGCTGGAAGTGCTGATGCTGCGCGATGGCAAGGCCGTGAACAAAGCGGCCCTGTCCGAGAAGATCTTCGGCATCGACGAGTCGGTCAACCCCGATGCGATCGAGATCTATATCCACCGCCTGCGCAAGAAGCTGGACGGTAGCGGCGTGGGCATCGTCACCCTGCGGGGCCTCGGCTACCTGCTCGAAGCGCGCGCAGATCCCGCGCCATGAGCCGCCTCGGCAGGACGCCGAGCCTGCGCCTGCAACTGTCGCTGTGGCTGCTGCTGCCGCTGCTGGGATTGCTGGCACTCGATGCCTGGCTCACGTACGAGCGCGCCATGTCGGCGGCGCACACGGCCTTCGACCGCACGCTAGAAGCCTCGCTGCGCGCGATGCGCGAGGGCATTGCGCTGCGCGATGGCCGGCTGGACATCGACGTGCCGAACCTCGCCCTGGAGCTGTTCGACGACAAGGCCGGCCCGCATGTCTTCTACCAGGTGCGCGACGACCATGGCGACACGGTCACCGGCTACAACGACCTGCCGGGGCCGCCCGGCGCGCGCCCGCCGCTGTACCGGACCGTGTTCTACGACACCGTCTTCCGCGAGCAGCCGCTGCGCATGGCGGCGCAGGCACTGCCGGTCCACGACGTGGGCTCCGCGCGCAGCCAGCTGGTATGGATCGTCATCGGCGAAACCATCGAGCCGCGCCAGGCACTGGCGCGGGAGATCCTGGTCGGTTCACTGCTGCAGGAACTCGTGCTGGTGGCGCTGGCGCTGGGCATCGTCTGGCTCGGCGTGCGCCGCGGCCTGCGGCCCCTGCACCGCCTGTCCGATACCGTGGCGGCGCGCAGCGCCAGCCAGCTCGATCCGATCGAGCACCGCGACCTGCCGTCGGAGATGAAGCCGCTGGTGCGCGCGCTCAACCAGTACGTCGACCGCCTGCACCGCATGCTGCAGGCGCGCAAGCGCTTCTTCGCCGATGCCGCGCACCAGCTCAAGACGCCGCTGGCCGTGATCCAGGCCGAATCCGAACTGGCGCTGCGCGAGCCCGATGGCGAGCGCGTGCGCGAACACATGCGTGTGCTGCACGGCACCGTGCGCCATGCCGCAAAGGGTGTGCAGCAACTGCTGTCGCTGTCGCGGCTCGACTCAGAAAGCGGCTACGCGCCCACGCTACGCGATCTTCCGCTCGACGCCGCGGCGCGCGCGGTGGCGCTGGAATGGGCGCTGGTCGCGCGCCGCCAGGGCGTCGATCTGGGTTTCGAGGGAGATAAGCCGGCGACCGTGCTCGGGCAAACGGAACTGCTGCAGGAGCTGACCGCCAATCTCATCGACAATGCCATCCGCTATGCGGGCGCTGGCGCCGCTGTCACGGTCAGGGTCGCGCAAGAAGCGGACGGGGCCGCCGTGCTGCAGGTGATCGACAATGGCCCCGGCATTGCGCCGGCCGAGCGCGAAGACGTGTTCCGGCGCTTTTACCGCGGCGAGAGCGGCCAGGGCGTCGAAGGCTCCGGGCTTGGCCTGCCGATCGTCAGGGAGATCGCCAGGCTGCACCAGGCCGCTACCACGCTGGATGAAACTCCCGGCGGAGGCCTGACCGTCACGGTGCGCTTCCCCGCGCCGGGCGGACAGTCGCTGCCCTAGCGCCCGTTCAGAGTTTTTCGGTCTCGCCGGTCTTCGGCTGCCACTTCATCAGCCGCTTTTCGCCGATGCCGACCATCCAGTCCAGCACAAGCGCGAAGGCCGTCAGGACCACGATGCCCGCGAACACGGTGTTGATGTCGAAGGTGCCCTCGGCCTGCAGGATCAGGTAGCCCACGCCGCGCGCGGAGCCGAGATATTCGCCCACCACCGCGCCGACGAAGGCCAGGCCCACCGAGGTGTGCAACGACGAAAACACCCAGCTCGTCGCGCTCGGCAGGTACACGTGGCGCAGCAACTGCTGCTGGTTGGCACCCAGCATGCGCGCATTGGCCAGCACCACCGGGCTGACTTCCTTCACGCCCTGGTAGACGTTGAAGAACACGATGAAGAATACCAGCGTCACGGCCAGCGCCACCTTGGACCAGATCCCCAGCCCGAACCACACCGCGAAGATCGGCGCCAGGATCACGCGCGGCATCGAGTTCATCGCCTTCACGTAGGGATCGAGGATGGCGGCGGTCATCGGGCTCAGCGCCAGCCACAGGCCCACGCCCAGGCCGGCCACGGTGCCGATGCCGAATGCCAGCACCGTTTCGATCAGCGTCACGCCGAGGTGCAGGTAGATATCGCGCTCGACGATAAACCAGTTCCAGATGCGTTGCGCCACCATCAGCGGCTCGCCAAAGAAGAAGGCGATCTCTTGCGAGCGCGTGGCGAAGTGCCACACGCCGAGGATCACCACCAGGACCAGCAGCTGCCAGACGCGCAGCATGCCCTTTGAGTCAGGACGGAATGCCATGGGAATTCGGTTTCGGTATCAGATTGGCCGTCGGGTTCAGGCCGCGTTGCGCTGCTGCGCATAGCCCTTGAGAACTTCTTCGCGCAGCACGTCCCAGATTGCGGCGTGCAGCTCGACAAAGCGCGGATGGTTGCGGATCTCCGCCACGTCGCGCGGGCGCGGCAGGTCGATCGCGAACTCGCCGATCGGGTGCGTGCCCGGTCCGGCGGACAGCACCACCACGCGGTCGCTCATGGCAATCGCCTCGTCGAGGTCGTGCGTGATGAACAGCACCGCCTTGCGCCTGGCCGCCCACAGGTCCAGCACCTCGTTCTCCATCAGCTGGCGCGTCTGGATATCGAGCGCGGAGAACGGCTCGTCCATCAGGATGATGTCGGGGTCCAGCACCAGCGTTTGCGCCAGGCTGACGCGCTTGCGCATGCCGCCGGAGAGCTGGTGCGGATAGCGGTCGCCGAAACCGCCCAGGCCAACGCGGCGCAGCCATTCCTCGCCCTGCTTCACCGCCTCGGCACGCGGCACGCCGCGGAACTCCAGTCCCGCCACCACGTTGTCGAGCGCGCTGCGCCACGGCATCAGCGCCTCGGCCTGGAACATGTAGCCGGCGCGCTGGTTGATGCCGCGCAGCGGCTCGCCGAACACCGTGACCTTGCCGGTGGACGGCTCCAGCAGGCCGGCGCCGACATTGAGCAGCGTGGATTTGCCGCAGCCCGTCGGGCCGACCACCGATACGAACTCGCCCGGCTGGATCGCCAGGGTAACGTCCTTGACCGCCGTATAGCGCTGGTTGCGGTCTTCGCGCGAGACAAAGGTGCAGGTGACCTTGTCGAGGGAAAGTGCGGGAGTGCTCATGGGAAACCGTCTCGTCAACCTTGCCGCCGCGGCTTGCGCCGGCTCGGATCGAGTGAGTGAATGGCCACCGCCGCCCAAAGCAAAGGCCCGCTGCGCACAGCGGGCCGGCAACGGAGGCTGTGTGGGTGAACTGGGCTTACTTGTACTTGGCGTTGGCCTTCTGCACAAACGCGTTGGTGTACGTATCTTCCAGCTTGATGGACTTGCCCTTCAGTTCGGCATCGAACTGCTGCAGCATGTTCTGCGCGGTGCGCGGACCGTCAGCCGGCATCATGCCGTCCGGCGAGATCGCTTCCTTGACCTTGTCCCAGGCTGCCAGGTACAGCGCGCGGTCGCCCAGCAGGTAGCTCTCCGGCACGGTCTTGACGATGTCGGACGGACCGGCCTTCTGCAGCCACTTCAGCGCGCGGACCATGGCATTGGTCAGCGCCTGCGTGGTGTTCGGGTTCTGCTGGATGAACGCCGACGACGCATACAGGCAGCCCGACGGCATATTGCCGCCGAACACCGCTTGCGTGTCCTTGAGCGTGCGGGTATCCGATGCGATGCGGACTTCGTTCTTTTGCGTCAGCATCGAGATCACCGGATCCAGGTTGGCCATGGCATCGATCTGGCCCGAGCGCATCGCCGCCACCGCGCCGGCGCTGGCGCCGACGCCGATGAACGACACGTCCGACGGCTTGAGACCGGCCTTGGCCAGCACGAAGTTCGCCATCATGTTGGTCGACGAGCCCGGCGCGGTCACGCCGATCTTCTTGCCCTTCAGGTCGGCGACCGACTTGAAGCCCGGCATGGTCTTGTTCGACACCACCAGCACGATCTGCGGCGCGCGGCCCTGGAGCACGAACTCCTGGTAGCGCTGGCCCTTGGCCTGCAGGCCGATGGTGTGTTCGTACGCGCCGGACACCACGTCCGCGCTGCCGCCCACCACAGCCTGCAGCGCCTTGGCGCCGCCGGCGAAGTCGACGATATCGACGTCCAGCCCTTCTTCCTTGAAGTACCCAAGCCGCTCGGCGATGGTCAGCGGCAGGTAATAGAACAGGTTCTTGCCGCCGACGGCAATCGTGACCTTGGTCTTTTCCGGCTTGCCCTGTGCCTGCGCCTGGCCGAAGGTGAGCCACCCTGCCAGGAACAACGCCAGCGCGATCAGCAACTGTTTCCAGAATTTCTTGTTATCCATTTGATTCTCCTGCCCGTTGGGGTCTGCAAACGGCGTGCCGCGCGGCGGCTCAGTGCGATGCTAGCGGACCCTTCACGGACCCGCATCGGGGCGAACACCTAAAGCCGGCCAAATGGCAGCCGGCCCCAGCTTACGCGCCTTTGCTTTCGATCGGCTTGCCGCCCGGGCTTATTCGGCGTGGATATCGGCGGACTTGATGACCTTGGCCCAGCGCGCCAGCTCTGCCTTCTGGTACTGCGCCAGCTGTTGCGGCCCCATGAAATCGGCTTGCGCGCCGAGTTCCTCGGCCTTCTTGCGGAACGCGTCCGTGCGCATGATCTTTTCGATCTCGCCGGCCAGCTTGTCGATCACGGGCTTGGGCGTGCCCGCCGGTGCGTACATGGCGAACCACGACGACACCTCCAGGTCGGGGTAGCCCGCTTCCGGCGCCGACGGCACGTCCTTCAGGCTGGGCAGCCGGGTCTTGCTGGTCACCACGAGCGGGCGCAGCTTGCCCGCGGCGATATGGCCCATCAGCGGCGGCGGCGTGGTCATGGTCATGTCCACGTTGCCGCCAAGCAGGTCGGTCATCGCCGGACCGGTGCCCTTGTACGGCACGTGGGTGATGTGGATCCCCGCCATCTGGTTCAGCAACTCGGTCGAGACATGCTGCAGCGAGCCGTTGCCCGACGACGCGTAGTTCAGCTTGTCCGGATGGCTCTTGGCATAGGCCACCAGCTCCTTGAGCGACTTGACCGGCAGCGCCTGGCGCACCACCAGCACCTGCGGCGCCGACAGCAGGTTGGCCACCGGCGCGAAATCCTTGACCGGGTCCCACGGCAGGTTCTTCACCAGCAGCGGCGTGATGACATGGAAGCCCGAGTACTGCACCAGCAACGTGTAGCCATCGGGCTTGGCCCGTGCCACGACCTGCGCGGCGATGCTGCCGTTGCCGCCCGGGCGGTTGTCCACGACAACGGCCTGCCCCAGGGCCTTGGCCAGCGGCTCGGAAATCATGCGGGCCGCGAGGTCCGTGGTGCCGCCGGCCGCGGCGGAAACCACCAGGGTGATGGGGCGGCTCGGGTAGCTGCCGTCCTGGGCAAAGGCACGTGGGGTCGTCGCCGCGATGGCGCCCCCAAGGGCGAGCACGGCTGCGGCCATCTGCTTGCGGCGCGCGGGCAGGAAAGAGAAGGCTTTCTTCATGAAATGTCTCCGGTATCGGTATTGACTGATTTTTTATGGTGACGCCTGCCTTGCGGCGGCGCGCTTGCCGCAGGAAGCTAGTCCTGGCCGGCGAAGTGTTCAGCCAGCCAGGCCGGCGGCTGATGCGTGCGCAGGCGCGGGCCGGCGCGCAGCAGCTGGCTGCCGATTTCGCGGTCCACCAGCGCCGGAATGCCGGCCACGACGTCGAGCAGCGCCGGGAGGTCGACACCGGTCTGCACGCCCATGCAGGCAAACATGTGCACGAGTTCCTCGGTGCCGACGTTGCCGCTGGCGCCCGGCGCATAAGGGCAGCCGCCCAGTCCGCCGGCGGCGGCATCGAAGCGCGTGACGCCGGTTTCCCATGCCGCCACGGCATTGGCCAGCCCCATGCCGCGCGTGTTGTGCAGATGGATGGTCAGCCCCGCGTCCGGCAGGCGCTGCTGAAACTGCTCGCACAGCTGCGCCACCTGATTCGGATAAGCCATGCCGGTGGTGTCGCACAGCGTGATGCCTTGCGCGCCGGCTTGCGCAAAGTTCTCCGCAAGCGCCATTACCGCATCGCTGTCCACCTCGCCCTCGAACGGGCAGCCGAACACTGTCGACAACGACACGTTGACCGGCACGCCCCCGGCGCGCGCCTCGGCGATCATCGCCAGCAACTGCGCCTGCGACTGCTTGCGTGTCATGCGCAGGTTGGCGCGGTTGTGGGTTTCGCTGACCGACATCACCAGGTTGACCTCGTCCGGCTGGCACGACAGCGCGCGCTCCAGGCCGCGCAGGTTCGGCACCAGCGCGGTGTAGCGCACGCCGGGCTGGCGGTGCATGCGGTGCATCAGCGCCTCGGCATCGGCCAGCGCGAGGATGGCTTTGGCGGATGTGAACGACGTTGCTTCGATCCGGGCGAAGCCGCAAGCGGACAGCGCATCGAGAAAAGCCACCTTGGCATCGGTCGGCACCACCACCGGCTCAATCTGCAGGCCGTCGCGCGGCGACACCTCGTTGATCTCGATGCGGGCCGGGCCGCGCAGGGCTGAGCTTGCTGCGGCGCTCATGCGATCACCTTGCGGGCACGAAGGTCTGCGATGGCCGCGGCATCGAACCCCGCCTGGGCCAGCACGGCATCGGTATGCTCGCCCAGCGTCGGCGCGCGGTCATGGATGCCGCCGGGACTGCCCGAGAGCTTCGGCACGACGCCGGGCACTTCCACGGTCAGGCCGCCGGCCGACGTGACCGATTCGATCACGCCGCGCGCGCGGTAGTGCGGGTCTTCGGCAATGTCCTTCACGGTGTAGATGCGCCCCGACGGCACCTCGGCCTCGCGCAGCACGGCCAGCACCGGTTCCACGCCTTGCGTGCGGGTCCAGGCCGTAATGGCGGCGTCGATTTCCTCGACGCGCTTCACGCGGCCGTCGTTATGCGCGAGCGCCGGGTCTTCCGCCAGGTCGGCGCGGCCGATCGCGTGCATCAGTCGCTTGAAGATGGCGTCGCCATTGGCCGCGACCAGGACATATTCCCCGCTCTGGCACGGATAGGCGTTCGACGGCGCAATGCCGGGCAGCGCGCCGCCCGCAGGCTGGCGCACTGCGCCGAATGCCGAGTACTCCGGCAGCAGGCTTTCGCTCAGGTTGAACAGCGACTCATACAGCGCCACGTCGATGACCTGCCCCTCGCCGCCACGCGCATCGCGCTGGTAGAGGGCGAGCAGCACGCCCATTGCGCCGTGCAGCCCTGCGATCGTATCGCCGAGCGACAGGCCCGCGCGCACCGGCGCACGGCCCGGCTCGCCGGTCAGGTGCCGCAGGCCGGCCATGGCTTCGGCCACGGCCGCAAACCCGGGTTCGTCCTTCTTCGGGCCGGTCTGGCCATAGCCCGACACGCGCAGCATGATCAGGCGCGGATTGTCGGCGTGCAGCACGTCCCAGCCAAGGCCCCACTTCTCCATGGTGCCGGGGCGGAAATTCTCGATCAGGACGTCGGCCTCGGCGGCCAGCTTGCGCACCAGCGCCTGCCCTTCCGGCTGGCGCAGGTCGATGCAGATCGACTCCTTGTTGCGCGATTGCGCTTCCCACCACACCGAGGTGCCTTCATGCAGCATGCGCCATTTGCGCAGCGGGTCGCCCTGCCCGGGCGGTTCGACCTTCACCACGTGGGCGCCGAAGTCGGCCAGGGTCTTGGCAGCGAAAGGGCCGGCAATCAGTTGCCCAAGTTCGAGGACGCGGATGCCCTCGAGAATCTGTTGCGCCATGCTTGTCTCCGTTCCGTTGCGGCCTGTCCTTACGAGGGCCGCAATTGCGTTTTGACGGAGTGTGCCTCAGCGGCCTGCTGGCCGGAATCGGCAATCGGTGAAGCGGGCTTTCTCGGAATGCGAAAGGCCGCGGCCTTGCGTGAGGTGGCTAGAACGGCGCGCGATCGCCGCAAAGGTGCGTAATCAGCAACCGGGCCGAGACGGTCAGGCCGGCCGGATCGCGCATGCCGATCAGCAGCGAGCGCTTGGCCCAGGCATCCTGCAGCGTCACGAGCGACAGGCCCATCGACTTCACATGCGGCTCGGCGGCGATGCGCGGCAGCACGCCTACGCCCAGCCCGGCCATCACCATGCGGCACATGGCGTCGAAGCTGCGCACCTGGATGCGCAGCCGGAACGGACGGTCCAGCCGGCTGCTTTCCTCGAGCAGGCGCGCAGCCAGCGAGGTCACCTGCGGCAGGCTGACGAAGTCGTATTCGAGCGTATCGGCGTAGCGCACCGGCCCGCGCTCCGAAAGCGGGTGGCCCGGCGGCGTGACCATGACCAGCTCGTCCTGGCGGTACTCCACGGTCACCAGGCCCGCGCTCGGCGTGCGGTCGGCAAAGATGCCGACGTCGGCGCGGTTCTCGACCAGCGCCGCGACGATATCGCTGCTGTTCTGCTCTTCCAGTTCGATGCGGATGGTCGGGTGCAGCCGCATGAACGTCGCGAGGTCATCCGGCAGGAACTGCGTGATGGCCGAGGTGTTGGAGCAGACGCGCACCTGTCCGCGCACGCCGCTCGCATAATCCGACATCACGCCGGCCATGCGTTCGACGTCCTGCAGGATGGTCAGCGCGTGGTGGAAGCAGGCCTGCCCGGCCTCGGTGAGCTGCACACCGGCGGCGTGACGGAAGAACAGCGGCGCGCCAACGGCCGCTTCCAGGTCCGAGATCCGCTTGCTGGCGGCCGCCACCGCCAGGTGAGACTGCCTGGCGCCCGCCGAAATGCTGCCCTGCCGGACCACGGCCACGAACAAGCCGAGCGTGACAAGATCGAAGCGGGCCAGGTTCATTGCAGGCGTTGCCGGAGTGGGTTGGCGGACGGAAGTCCGGGGCTCAGAGATTGCGCCGGTCCATCACCGCACGGGCAATGGTGCCGGCATCTACGTACTCGAGTTCACCGCCCACCGGCACGCCGCGCGCCAGCCGCGATACCTTGAGTCCGCGCGCCTTGAGCATTTCGCCGATGTAGTGCGCGGTCGCTTCGCCTTCGCTGGTGAAGTTGGTGGCGACGATGACTTCGCCCACCGGACCGCCCATTTCCGGATCGGTGGCACGTGCCAGCAGGCGATCGAGATGGATTTCCTTGGGACCGATGCCGTCGAGCGGCGAGAGCCGGCCCATCAGCACGAAATACTTGCCGCGATAGGTCAGGGTCTGCTCGATCATGACCTGGTCGGCGGGCGTCTCCACCACGCACAGGACCGAGGCGTCGCGCCGGTCGTCCAGGCAGGTCTCGCAGATTTCCTGCTCGGTGAAGGTATTGCAGCGCGCGCAATGGCGGATATGGTCAGCCGCGCCGCGCAGGGCGTCGCCCAGCTTGCGCGCGCCTTCGCGGTCGTGCTGCAGCAGGTGGTAGGCCATGCGCTGGGCGGACTTCGGCCCCACGCCGGGCAGCACCCTCAGCGCCTCGATCAGCGCCTGCAGCGAGGTCGGCGGCGATGCCTTCACGGCCGCTCTCCCGTCGTCGACATGGACATTGCGCGCATCATCGTGCCGGCAGTATCGATCAGAACGGCAGCTTGAAGCCCGGCGGCAGCGGCAGGCCCGAAGTCATCGAGCCCATCTTTTCCTGCGTGGTCGCCTCGGCCTTGCGCACGGCGTCGTTGAACGCGGCGGCCACCAGGTCTTCCAGCAGGTCCTTGTCGTCGGCCAGCAGGCTCGGATCGATGGTGACGCGCTTGACGTCGTTCTTGCAGGTCATGACCACCTTGACGAGGCCGGCGCCGGACTGGCCCTCGACTTCGATCAGGGCCAGTTGCTCCTGCATCTTCTTCATGTTTTCCTGCATTTGCTGGGCTTGCTTCATCAGCCCCGCCAGTTGACCTTTCATCATGATGGAATGCTCCTGGATTCGATGGTAAACGGATGGAAGGCCGCGCCCCGCGCGGCCCGGAAAATCAGGCTACGCGCGGCTGGATCGAACCGGGCACGATCTGCCCGCCAAAATCGCGCAGCAGGCCTTGCACAAATGGATCGGCCTCGATATTGGCCTCGGCCTCGGCCTGGCGCTCGGCGCGGGCCTGGGCATCGGCCGCGGCGGCCGTTTCCGAAACCGCGCCGATTTCGCACTGGACACGCACTTCGACGCCGAAATGGTCCGACAGCACCTGCTGCAGGCGTTCCGCGACGCCATTCTCGCCGATGGCCGCGACCGGGATGCGCAGGTGGAAGGTGCGTCCCACCACCTGGGTCAGTTCGCTCTGGTACGCCAGCTGTTGCGCCAGGCCCTTGATCGACAGGCTGGCAGCCAGTGCAGGCCACGCGCCGGTGAACACGGGCGGCGTGCCGTCTTCCGCCGCGACGGGCGGCCGTGGCGCGACCGCTGCAGCGACGGGCCGCGCGCGCGGGGCCTCCGGCGCGGGGGCCTCGGGTTTTGACTGGCGCGCGGGAGTCGTCGCCTTCGGCGGCAAGCTCGCGGGCTCGCTGTCATAAGGTCCAAAGGCTGGCAGGTCGGGCGGCAGGTCTTCCCACGGCGGGATGTCGCTGCCACCGGCGGCTTCCCACGGTGGCACGCTTTCCGTTTCCGGCTCGGGCTTGCGAGCCGGTGCAGGCCTCGCAGCGGGCGCGGGAGCGGGAGCGGGACGTGACACCGTAGTGGGCGCGGGCGCGCGCAGCGGCTGAGCCGGCTGGCGCGCGGCGCCACCTGTCGGCGACGGCATGGGCGCTGCGACCGGCGTACGGCCGCCACCGCCGCGAGCAGCGGACGCCTGACGTGCCGCCGCCAGGGCCGCCCGGGCCGGCGACATCGGCGCGTCGCTACGGGCATCCGGCATGGCCGGCGCTGCAGCGACCGGAGCCTGCGCCACGGGCGCGGCTGCCGGCGGCGCGGCGACCGCCACAGGGCGGGCTACCGGTTCGGCGGCGGCAACTGGCGCCGCAACCTGCGCGGCAGCCGCAGACCGCGCGCGTGGCGTGGCACCACCGCCCTGCCCCGCTGCCGTGGCGGGCAGGGGCTCCGGACTGGACGACGGGCGGAAGGCCAGCATGCGCAGCAGCGTCATGGTGAAGCCCGCGTACTCGTCGGGGGCCAGCGCCAGTTCGTTGCGGCCGAGATTGGCAATCTGGTAGAACAGCTGGACTTCCTGGGCATCGAACACGCCAGCCAGCCGGCGCACGTCGCCGGCTTCCGGCCACTCTTCCTGCACCGATGCCGGCACGGCCTGCGCCAGTGCGATCTTGTGCAGCAGGGAACCGAGATCCTGCAGGGCCCCCGCGAACGACAGGCTGCGGTCGGCCATGGCATCGGCGATACCGATCAGCGCGGCGCCGTCCTCGGCAGCCAGCGCATCGAGCAGCTGCACCAGGTAACCCTGGTCGATTGCCCCCAGCATGCCGCGCACGGCTTCCTCGGAGACCTGGCCGGCGCTATAGGCAATGGCCTGGTCGGTCAGCGACAGCGCGTCGCGCATCGAGCCGTGGGCCGCCTGGGCCAGCAGCCGCAGCGCGTTGCCGTCGTGGCCGATGCCTTCCTGCGCCAGGACGTTGTCCAGGTGGGACACGATCTGCGCCGGCGGCATCTGCTTGAGGTTGAACTGCAGGCAGCGCGACAGCACCGTGACCGGGATCTTCTGCGGGTCGGTGGTGGCCAGGATGAACTTGACGTGGCCGGGCGGCTCCTCCAGCGTCTTCAGCATGGCGTTGAAGGCGTGGTTGGTCAGCATGTGCACTTCGTCGATCATGTAGACCTTGAAGCGCCCCGCCGTCGGCGCGTACACCGCCTTGTCCAGCAGCTGCGCCATTTCGTCGACGCCGCGGTTGGAGGCCGCGTCCATCTCGATATAGTCGACGAAGCGGCCGCTGTCGATTTCCGTGCAGGCCTTGCACTGGCCGCACGGCTGCGCGGTGATGCCGCCGTTGCCGTCAGGGCCGGTACAGTTCAGGGCCTTGGCCAGGATCCGGGACAGCGTGGTCTTGCCGACCCCGCGCGTGCCGGTGAACAGGTAGGCGTGGTGCAGCCGTTGCTGTTCCAGCGCGTGCGTGAGCGCGCGGACCACGTGCTCCTGGCCGACCAGCGTGGTGAAATCCCTGGGGCGCCATTTGCGCGCTAGAACTTGATAACTCATGGCGGCGATTGTAGCAAAAGGCGGCGCGCCGACGGCGGCCGCCGCGGCAACCCGCCCGCCCGCCAGGCGTGGCGCCGCCTGGGCTCGCGCCAGGCCCGGTCAGCCGCATTCCCCCACGTATCCGCAGTTGGCGCACTTGGCACAGCCGTCCACTTTGTGCAGGGCGTGCGCGCCGCACTCCGGGCAAGGTTTTCCCGTGCCGAGGGCCGGATTGACCGGGGCAGCGGCAGTGGCGCCCTCGCCGTTCTCCGCCGCGACGGCGCCGCCCTCGCGCCTGGCCAGGCGCGCCGCCAGCCCGGCCACCGGCACCTGGCCGCCTTCGGCGTCCAGGAAGCCGCGCTTGATCAGGATGCGCTGCAGCGCATACCCGATCGCCGCCACCTCCGAATCATGGAAGCGCGGCACCTCCGTGCCGTCCTGCCGGGCCAGCGTGCCGTAGCGCACCGTGCCTTTGTCCCACACGACATTGCGCATGTCGGCGAGCGACTTGGCCACCGACCCGCCCGAGCGCGCCACCATGGACAGCAGGCGCATGGTCGATGTGATCCACTGCTGCCCCTCGCTGCGCTGCCCGGCCGGCATGAAGAACTCGATCGGCCGCTCGATCTCGACCGGCTTGCCATCGAGCATGCCGCTGACCCGCAGGAAATTCACGGTCAGGTAGACGGTCTTGTGGCCCTCGTAGGTCATGTAGTCGAGCTTGGAGGTCACACCTTCCAGGTCGCCGACCGGGCGGCTGCCGAACGGGCGAACCAGCGGATCGTCCGCCGCGGGCGCCGCGACGGGTGCCGCCGCCGGCGCGCTGACGGACAGCACGGCACCGAGCACGCTGTTCGGCCGGTACGTCGCCAGACCCTTCAGCCCCGCCTTCCAGGCCTCGAAATACAGGTTGCGGAACGCCTCGTACGGATAGTCCTCCGGCACGTTGACGGTCTTGCTGATGCTCGTGTCGATATAGGGCTGCACGGCCTGCAGCATCCGCATATGGTCCAGCGCCGACATCTGCAGCGCCGTCACGAACGCGTCCGGCAACTGCTCCATGTCGGCACCCGTGTGACGGTAGAGCCGCCATGCGTGGTCGGCCACCTCGTAGGCGCGGTAGCTGTTGTCCGGCATGCGCTTGCGGCGGTTGTACGTCCACGAGAACGCCGGCTCGATGCCGTTCGACGCGTTGTCGGCAAACGCCAGCGTGATCGTCCCCGTCGGCGCGATCGACAGCAGGTGCGAGTTGCGCAGCCCGTTGCGCCCGATCGCCTCGCGCACGGGCTCGGGCAGCCGGCTGGCGAAGCCGCTCTGCAGGTAGGCCTCGGTATCGAACAGCGGAAACGCGCCCTTCTCGGCGGCCAGTCCGGTCGATGCCAGGTAGGCCTCGTCGCGCATGCGCTCGGAGATGCGGGCGGCAATTTCGCGTGCCGGCTCGCTGTCATAGCGCAGGCCGAGCATCACCAGCGCGCTGCCAAGGCCGAGGAACCCCAGGCCCACGCGGCGCTTGGCCTGCGCCTCGGCCCTCTGTTCGGGCAAGGGCCAGAACGTCGCGTCGAGCACGTTGTCCAGCATGCGCGTGGCCACGCGGACGACCTCCGCGAACGCATCGAAGTCGAATTCGCTGTCCGCCATGAACGGCTTGCGCACGAAGCCGGTCAGGTTGATCGACCCCAGGCAGCAGCAGCCATACGACGGCAGCGGCTGCTCGGCACAGGGATTGGTCGCCTCGATGGTCTCGCAATAATAGAGGTTGTTGTCGGCGTTGATGCGCGACAGGAACAGGATGCCGGGCTCCGCGTGATCGTAGGTCGCGTGCATGACCTGGTCCCACAGCAGGCGCGCGGGCATGCGGCGGTAGACCCATTGGCCGTCGTCGCGACGGTACGCGCCACTGGCGATCAGGTCGGCGCCGGGCTCGGCCTCGTGGATCAGTTCCACCTCGTCGTCGCCCTCCACCGCGCGCATGAACGCGTCGGTGACCCCGATCGAGATATTGAAGTTGCTCAGTTCGCCCTTGTCCTTGGCGTGGATGAAGCTCTCGATATCCGGATGGTCGCAGCGCAGCACGCCCATCTGCGCGCCGCGCCGCGCGCCGGCCGACTCGACCGTCGCGCACGATGCGTCGAACACCTTCATGAAGGACACCGGCCCCGATGCGCGCGAGTGCGTGGCGCGCACCAGCGCGCCGGCCGGGCGGATGGCCGAGAAGTCATAGCCGACGCCGCCGCCGCGCCGCATGGTTTCGGCAGCCTGCGCCACCGCCGTGTAGATGCTGGGCCGGCCCTCGCGCGGCTCCGACACTGAGTCCCCGACGGGCTGCACGAAGCAATTGATCAGCGTGGCCTGGATACCGGTACCCGCGGCGGAATTGATCCGCCCGGCCGGCACGAAGCCGTTCTCCTGCGCCCACAGGAAACGCGCCGCCCAGGCTTCGCGCTGGTCTTCGGCCTCCACCTGCGCCAGCGCGCGCGCCACGCGCTCACGCACGTCCGTGACGCTCTGCTCTTCGCCC
The DNA here is from genome assembly GCF_057073755.1 of Cupriavidus sp. C3SS-1. Classification (NCBI taxonomy): domain Bacteria; kingdom Pseudomonadati; phylum Pseudomonadota; class Betaproteobacteria; order Burkholderiales; family Burkholderiaceae; genus Cupriavidus; species Cupriavidus sp. C3SS-1. Next base: position 2,014,560 of record NZ_CP172699.1, read on the forward strand.
TTGGCATATTTCTCCAGCAGGACTTCGGTCGAGATTTCCTGCGGCGCCAGCGCGCCGCGGAGGATCTGGTCGTTTGCGTTCATGTCTTGGCTCACCATTCGTGTCCGGATTGGGCAGCCGGTATGCTCGTGCCATGACAGCGAATATCGCCTGTCCCAAATCAAGCTTGATGCAATTTCAACGCAGTGCGCCACTCTGGGTTACAATAGCGGTCGGACGGGCCTCCTCGCATGGTGGCGCGGTCAACCTGGTCAGGTCGGGAACGAAGCAGCCATAGCCGTTTTCCACCAGTGCCGAGGGCCAGGCTCGTCCACCTCATTCCTTCCCGCTTTGCCTCTCGCTTTGCCGCCCGCTTCCCGTCATCCGATCGGAACACGGGCCGTCCCGCAAGAATTCCCTACGCATCCCCACAGCCGGCCACACCGGGCATTCCGTCACTTTAGTACAGCGGGATTCCGGGCGCCGCCTCCCGCATTCTGCGCCGATTCGGGCGAGACAGCAGGACGCGGCCCGTCAGGCATTCAGAACAAGGAGCCTTGCACCGGCTCCGCAGCCGGCGCGGACAGCGCTTCGACCGGAATCCACTCGCCATTCGACGTGGCCACGCCAGCCTCCACCGGCTTGCCGGCGAACATCGGCGCCACTGCGGCCACGTAGCGCATGAGCTGGGCACGATAGGCGGCATGTTCCTGGGGCAACAGACGCAGCTTGTAATCGATGATGACGACCCTGTCTTCGAATTCGACCAGGCGGTCGATACGCAGCAGCCTGCCCCTTGCATCATAGAGTTCGACCTCATTGCGCGCGGACATCGCATCAAACGGCTGCAGCAGCCGCGACAGCGCCGGTGCCGCGAGCATTGCCTGCACCGCGCCGACGGCCTCTTCCACCTGCCCCTGCCATGCCTGCCGCGCGCCTGGGGAGCCGGCCCCCGCCAGCGGGAACCAGCGCAGCACGGTCGGCACGTCCGGCACGGCATCGAACGCATCTGGATAGCGCGTGATCCGCTCCAGCAGTGCGTGGATCAGTTCGCCATGGCGGGCCGCGGCGGCATTGAAGACGATGCCTTCGGATTCATCGGCCGACGCTTCGAGCAGTAGCTCCCCCATGCGTAGCTCCCCCATGCCGTCGGCATCATCATCATCAAAGGCCACTACGTCCGCCGCATCGTGATAACGCAGCCGGAAATCCGTGAAACGCACGGGCTCACTCAGGCGCGAAGCTGCGGGCAGGTTGTCCGCCACGGTGGGCGGACGCTCCGCCACGGCGTCTGCCACGCCGGCGGCCTGCAGTCGCACATACCAGCTGCCCGCGATCTCGCTGCCCGCTTCGGATTCAGCGTTGCGGCTCGCCCGTCCCCTGACGCCGCTGACCAGCAAACCCTGCTGCGCACGCGTCATCGCGACGTACAGCAGATTCCAGTTCTCGCGCTCGCCCAGCGCGGCTTCGGCCTCGAACAGCGGCGCGCGGGCCAGCCCGCGCTCGCTGCGCTTGCCGTAGGCGGAGAAATGCCGCGGCACGCGCGACTCCGGCGACCAGTCGATGAGGATCCCGCCACGATCGGGCGCCGGGTCGCTGTGATTCGCATCGAGCAGCACGACGAACGGCGCCTCCAGCCCCTTGGCGGCGTGGACGGTCAGGATATGCACGGCATCCAGGCCCGCCTGCGTGGGGTCCTCGTCGGCGGGTTCGGCGTCGTCCGCCATGCCGCCCTCGTCAGGGCTTTCCTGCTCGTCGCCACGCCGGATTTCCTGCAGCTCGTCGATGAACTTCGGCAGGCTGGGATAGCGGCCGCCATCCAGGTCGAGCGACAGCTTCAGGAACGCATCGAGGTTGGCCAGCACCTGCTCGCGGATATCCGGCGGCGCCGCTTCGGCGTAACGCCGCCGCACTTCGCCGCCGTGGAAAATCTGGTCGATCAGGTCATGCACCGGCTGGTGCGGCGCCAGCCGCAACCAGCGCCGCAGCCGCGCCACGCCTTCGCGGACGGCATCGGAACAGGCTTCCGGCACGCCGCCTGACTCGATGCGCGCCCACCAGCCGCCCTCGCCTTCCTGTTGCGACAGCGCTATCAGGTCATCGTCGGTGGCTCCGACCAGCGGGCTCTTGAGCACGTGGGCCAAGTCCAGGTCGGATTCCGGCGTCATCAGGAACGCCAGCAACGCAGACAGGTCCAGCGCCTCCAGCGTGGCCAGCAGGCCGCCACGGCGCGGGCTCAGGCACGGGATGCCGGCCTCGCGCAGGGCGCGCTCGTAGTCGGCCAGATGGGTCTTGCGCCGCACCAGCAGGTGCATATCGCTCCAGCGCGCCGGCCTTCGCTCGCTGCCCTCATGAACCGGGACCGTATCGTGGATATGCCGCAACCATGCCGCGACGCGCCGCCCCTCTTCCAGGCGCAACGAGTCGCCCTCGTGCTGCCGCGGCTGCAGCAGCGTGTCGCGATGGCCGGCTTCGGTTTGCACATCCGAAGGTGTGCCATCTTCCTCGGCCGCCGCAGCGGCCGATCCGCCGTCCTCAGGCTCCACCAGCGGCAGCAGCCAGACCGGGCCGCCGCCTTCCGGCAACGCGGTGGTCTGGGTCTCGTAGAGCGGATAGCGGCCCTCGCCTCGGGCGGCATCGAACACGGCGTTGACCCACGCCAGCACTTCGGTGCGGTTGCGGCGGGTGCGGTTGGTGCGTAGCACCGTGGCCCCGAACTCCGCCTGAAGCATCGCGCTTGCGGCACCGAACAGGCGCGCGTCGGCGCGACGGAAGCGGTAGATCGACTGCTTGGGATCGCCGACCAGGAACACCGTCGGGCGCTCGCCCAGGCCCGCATAGCCAGCCAGCCATCCCTGCAGGATGCGCCACTGCAGCGGGTTGGTGTCCTGGAATTCGTCCAGCAGCAGGTGGCGGTAACGCGCGTCGAGGCGCACCTGCAGATAGGTGGCGGTTTCTTCCTCGGCCATCAGGCAGGCGGCCTGCCACTCGAGGTCGGCGAAATCCATCGCGCGCTGCTCGCTCTTGTACTGCTGGTAGCGGTCCAGCAGTGCGTCGCCAAAGCGATAGAGCGCCAGGTTGACGGCAAGCACCGCGGCCTCGCAGCGGCGCGCGCTGATCTCGTCGAGCATCGCGCACAACTCGCCGTGCTGCGCCACCAGCGCATCGGCCTGCGAATCCCCGCCGGCCGCCTTGACCAGCGCGCTGGTTCGGCGCAGCGAACGCGGACTGCCCGCCGCGGTGAAGAATGCGGTGCGCAGCAGCGCGAACGCGTGTTCGGCCGGCTTGCCAGCGGCCGCTCCGTCCTCGCGCCAGTTGCCGATGGCGATCAGCGCGTCCTGGATCCGGCCCGCGTGGGCTTGTTCGGTCTTGCCGCCGGCACCGAGCCGCGATGCGAGCGCTTGACACATTTCAAGCCAGGCTTCGTCGCTGAGCACCGGCACCAGAACGTCGCCCTGCGCATCTTCGCCAAGGCAATCGGCCAGCGCCTGGGCGGGGTCGCCGCCTTCGCGCATGGCCCACCATTCGCTGCGTGCATGGAACATGGCGTCGAGCAGGCCACGGGCCTGGAACTCGCCGACTGCATCCACCAGCGTCTCATAGGCCTGCCGCAGCTCGGCATAGCGCGGCGCCGCGAGCGAGCGCCAGACCGGGGCCCATGCTTCGCGCTTCATGCGCAGCGAGTCCTCGCGCAGGGACGCGCCCGGCACGACCCCGGAGGCAAGCGGTGCGCCCCGGAGCAGCGTGCCGAACCAGCCGTGAAAGGTGTCGATGGCCATGCGTCCGGGCGCCGCCAGCACCTGTGCATGCAGGCGCCGCGCACGCGGCAGCGCTTCATGCGCGGCCTGCGTCGTCATGCCGCGCATGACCAGCGCCTCGACCACCGCGTCGTCGCTGTCGCGCGCCATCTGCGCGAGCACTTCCAGCAAGCGCTCGCGCATCTCTTCGGCCGCCTTGCGGGTGAACGTGATGGCAAGCACTTCGTGTGGCGCGGCACCCGCCAGCAGCAGGCGCACCAGGCGCGCCACCAGCAGCCAGGTCTTGCCGCTGCCGGCGCAGGCTTCCACCACCACGGAGCTGGCGGGATCGCAGGCCGCGCGGGTGAAATCGGGCTCGCTGACGGGCTGGCCGTCGCGCAGGTAGGCGTGGACTGTCATGATGTCAGCACCGGCACGGCGGTGGATTCCCAGAAGCCCTTGCGGCACAGGCCACGGGCACTGCAATAGGTACAGGCCGACGCGTCGCCGAACGCCGGCAGCCGCGCGCCCTGGCGCAGGCGCATGACGTCGTCGCGCATCTGCCGCTCCAGCCACGCCACGGCGGCGTCGAAATCCGGCAGGTCGACTTCGCGCTGCGGCGCGGCGGCGCCTTCGCGCGCGCCCTCCAGCGCCACCCAGCTTCCGCCCACGGCATCGGCACGCAGCAGGCCATAGAACGGCAACTGGCAATCCTCCTCGACCTCGCTCGCCTTGCGCTTGAGGCGCGTGGCGCTCTGCGTCTTGTAGTCGAGCACGGCATGCGTGCCATCGGGCCCCTGGTCGAGCCGGTCGATGCGGCCGTTCAGCCGGATCGGCTTGCCGTCCGGCATGGGCAGGTCCACGCCCGCGTCGACCTCGCCGCCGCGCCAGTACCATCCCTGCGCTTCGCGCGCGGTCTGCCAGGACACATAGGAAGGCAGCACTTCGCACCAGCGTCGGTAGTAGCCGATCGCATTGCCGTCCTCGGCCATCAGCGCGCCGAAGACGTCGTCCGAGATTTCGCGCAACCGCTCGAGCCGCGCCGCTTCCGGCACCGCCTCGCCGCGCTCGCGGCGCGCCAGCAGTTCGCGGTGGTAGCGCAACAGCACGCGGTGCAGCAGGTCGCCGATATCGCGCTTTTCCAGGTCGTCGCTGACGATCTCGAGCCCGGCCAGCCCCAGCATGCGGCCGGCGAAAAACTGGTAGGGACAGCGACGCAGCATGTTGTAGGCCTGCGCGCTCCAGCGGGCCGGCACCAGCTCCGGTGCCGCCGGCGCGGGCATGCCACGCGTATCGGCGAACGTCTGGTGGAAGAGCGGCGCCATGCTCGCATCGATCTTCACGCCCGCACGCGCGCAGCATGCGAACAGGCGCTCGATCCAGCCGGACACGTGCTTGGGCTCGCCACGCCCGCCCAGGCGCTGCCAGGTCAGCACCACGTCGTCATTGTTCAGCAGGACTTCCGCCAGGTCGCGGGCCTGCTGCGCAAAACGCGCTTCGCGGTCCTCCAGTTCCAGCTCGCGGCGCATCTGGTTGGAGAAGAACATCAGCTCCGCGGCGCTCGACGGCAGCTGGGCGTCGTCGCAGCCCACCACCACGACCCCGTCGAAGCGCCGCATGCGCGCGCCGTTCAGCGGCAGGATCGTGATCCGCGCCGCGCCGCTGGCCGGTGGCTCCTTGTAGGCCACCGACTCCAGCAACGCAGACAGCATCGAGCGGAATTCCGCCTGGGACAGCGTGGCGTGCGCACTGGTTTCGTCGGACGGCAGCTCCTGCAGCCGCGCCAGCGCGTCAAGCAGCTGGCGGCCAGCTTCCTCCGCGGCGAGGGCGGCGCGCATGCCGAGCGCGTCGAGCGTACCCTCTAGGCAACGGAGCCACATCGACAACGGATGCTGAGCAATGCCGCGCGGCCAACGGGCCGCCTCATCGGCGAGCACGAGAAGCAGGTCACCCGCGCTGCGGCGCGCCGCTTCCGCACGCTGGACTTCCGCATCGTCGGCGTCTGCCGACACGGATGGCGACGCGCCGGACAGGTGGCGCAGCCGGTCCCATCCGCCGCTGATACCGTCACGCCGGACCTGACGCTCGATCAACGCGATAGCGGCGCCGCGATCCGGAAATTCGGGCAGGCAGAAGGGGCTCTTCAGCAAATCGAGCAGCGCGGCAGTGTCGCCATCGCGCACCAGCAAGTCGAACCAACGCATCAGCGCCGCGGCCGCGCGCGTGGTTGAGAGCTTCCAGCCGGTTTCATCACGCACGGGTGCGCCCGCGCGGGCCAGCAACGCCCGCACGCGCCTTGCCACGACGCGATCGTGCGCGACCAACGCAATGTTGCGCCGGCCTGCGTTGAGCCATTGCACGAGCTGATCGGCCGCGGCGGCCGCTTCGTCTTCGAAGCGGGCAGCGCCGATGACGCGGATCGATGGCCGCGCTTCCGGCAACACGGGCAGGGCATGCGTGAATGGCGGCGCATCGTCGTCAGTGGCAATACGTGCCTCGGGCCACAGGGCAACCAGCGTCTCATACCAACCGGCGGCATCGTCCTTGTGTCCGGCTTCGGTGGCCCCGGACCAGTCGTAGCCAACCGCGAGCACCGGCACCAGCTCGGCGGCATCGTTCAGGAACGCGGACTCGATCGGCGTCGGCGGCGTCGGGGCGATCCACACGACCGGCCCGCGCAGTTGCTGGGCAAGCTGCCGCAACGCGCGCCGGCGCGATGGCATGGGATCGTCGGGACCGGACAGCGCCTGCCAGAACGCCAGCACGATGCGCGCCTCCTCGCCGAGCATCCGCTCGGTCAGATGCGCATAGGTCCGTTCCAGCGCGCCCTGCAGCAGCGATGCGCGATCGGCGCCGTCCATGGCTTCGCCATCGCTCACCGCGACGTCCTCGAGCCAGCGCGTATTGAGTTCGTCGCAGACCGACAGCAGCGTCTGCGCCAGGCCCCACGCCGCGGACTCCGTTTGCGCGCCGAACGAGCGCCTCAGCCAGTCCTGCGCGCGCACCGCCTGCTGCACGGCCAGCAGGCGCGCGGCGGGGCTGCGCACCGGCGTGCCATCGGGCGGCAGGTCTAGCAGCCAGTGGCCGAGCGTCACGACGCGCGGCAGCAACCGCGGCCGGCCGGCCGCGCGCGCCACGGCATCGAGCGCCATGCGCACGCCTGGAATCTGCGCCGCGGTCGGCACGACCACATGCGCGGCGGCTTCCGGCACACCGCAGTGGTCAAGAAAATGCCAGGCAGCCGCAGCCGCCTGGTCGAGGAAATCCGGGCCGGGACGAAAGCGCAGTGGTGTCATGGGCGCGCGTGCCGCGGGTCAGGCGGACTGCGGGAGGCAAAGGGTGAAAACAAGGGAAGGAAACAACGGCTATTGCGGGAACGGCTATTGCGGGAACAACGAAGGCCGCTTCCCGCGCACTGAAATGTCAGCGCGCGGGGCGATCTGCAAATCGCGCGGGCTGCCCCGCACCGGATTCAGTCCGAACCGCCCTCCAGACGCGCCCGGATCTCGCGCGCGGTTTCGAGCAGGCCTTCATAGCCCGAGCGCGCGTGCTCGGGCAGGTCCGGGTCGCCGACCAGCGTGCCCAGGGTTTCGATGATGCTGTAAACCAGCCCCTTGGCCGCGCCGCTGGCAATGCTTTCAGTCTCGACCGCGCTGCTGATGTGGTCCAGCGCGTCGCTCAGGTGTTCCACATCCGGAGACGCCGGCTCGGCGTCCGGCTGCGTGGGCTTGCGGGAATCAGGAGTCATGTCGATGGCCTTGTCAATGGCGCATGGCGCGCAGGAAGTGCTGTCCTTCTATTCTACGCGTCCGGCGGGCGCATCCGGCACACGTGCGGGGCAAATCAGAGCCATCGACAACGTGCGGCATAGCCCACATCCTCGATTGCGGAAATCTCTCGCCGCGATTGAAACAACCATTCATGCGCCTCGCAAATCCAAGGCAGAATATATGCACCGCCGTCGATTATCCGGACTGCCAATGGGCTCTTTTGGGTGCCATCTTGAAAATCCGCAAACTGGTAACATATCGACGAAACCGGCGCGCAACCGCCGCCGCCGCGGAGAATCCCCGACTGTACCGTCAGGCGAATCCCGGGATTCTCGTGTAAGGTAGCAGTTCGGCCATTCCCAGCCATTGACATAAACAGAGCGAAACCAGAGGTTTTCCGCCATGAGTGAACAAATCAAGTATGTGAGCGACGCCTCGTTCGACGCCGACGTCCTCCAGTCCGACAAGCCGGTCCTGCTCGACTTCTGGGCGGAATGGTGCGGCCCCTGCAAGATGATCGCCCCGATCCTGGACGAAGTGGCCAAGGACTACGGCGACAAGCTGCAGGTCGCCAAGATCAACGTCGATGAGAACCAGCAAGTGCCGGCCAAGTTCGGCATCCGCGGCATCCCGACGCTGATCCTGTTCAAGAATGGTGCGGTCGCGGCCCAGAAGGTCGGCGCGCTGTCCAAGTCGCAACTCACGGCGTTCCTCGACGGCAACCTGTAAGCGCTTGCATGCCGGAGCCCTGGCATGGGCTCCGGGTTTCCCACAATCCGATGTGCGTGCGCCACCCCCTGGCGCGCCGGTCGGATTGTGCTAAGATGCCACCAACAACTTCCCCGAGCGTTCGCTCATTTCTTTCCCCCTTCCCTCTAGGTCTCGCCCGTCCGGGCTTCTGTACCCCTTGTCTATGCACCTGACAGAACTCAAATCGCTTCACGTGTCTGCGCTTCTCGAAATGGCGGCAACGCTCGAGATCGACAACGCACAGCGGATGCGCAAACAGGAACTGATGTTTGCGATCCTGAAGAAGCGCGCCAAGATGGGCGAAACCATCTACGGCGACGGAACCCTGGAAGTTCTGCCGGACGGCTTCGGTTTCCTGCGCTCGCCGGAAACCTCGTACCTGGCCAGCACGGATGACATCTACATCAGCCCGTCGCAGATCCGCCGCTTCAACCTGCATACCGGTGATTCGATCGAAGGCGAAGTGCGCACGCCCAAGGACGGCGAGCGCTACTTTGCCCTGGTAAAGGTCGACAAGGTCAACGGGCAAGCGCCCGAGGCGGTGAAGAACCGCATCATGTTCGAGAACCTGACGCCGCTGCATCCGAACCGGCCGCTCCAGCTCGAACGCGACATCAAGGCCGAAGAGAACATCACCGGCCGCATCATCGACATGATCGCGCCGATCGGCCGCGGCCAGCGCGCGCTGCTGGTGGCATCGCCGAAGTCCGGCAAGACCGTGATGCTGCAGCACATTGCACACGCGATCGCCAACAATCATCCGGAAGCGGACCTGTTCGTGCTGCTGATCGACGAGCGCCCGGAAGAAGTGACCGAAATGCAGCGCTCGGTGCGCGGCGAAGTGGTGGCGTCGACCTTCGACGAACCGGCCATCCGCCACGTGCAGGTCGCCGAAATGGTCATCGAAAAAGCCAAGCGCCTGGTCGAACTGAAGCGCGACGTGGTCATCCTGCTGGACTCGATCACACGTCTGGCGCGTGCCTACAACACGGTGGTGCCGGCCTCGGGCAAGGTGCTGACCGGAGGTGTCGACGCCAACGCGCTGCAACGTCCGAAGCGCTTCTTCGGTGCCGCGCGTAACCTGGAGGAAGGTGGTTCGCTGACCATCATCGCCACCGCGCTGATCGAGACGGGCAGCCGCATGGACGACGTGATCTACGAAGAGTTCAAGGGCACCGGCAACATGGAAGTGCACCTGGAACGCCGCCTTGCGGAAAAACGCGTCTATCCATCGATCAACCTGAACAAGTCCGGTACGCGCCGCGAAGAACTGCTGATCAAGCCGGACATCCTCCAGAAGATCTGGATCCTGCGCAAGTTCATCTCCGACATGGACGAAGTGCAGGCCATGGAATTCATCATGGACAAGATGAAGGCGACGAAGAACAACGTGGAGTTTTTCGATATGATGCGCAGAGGCGGCTAAGCCTCCGGCATCTTCGTCCGAACAGAAAAAGGCGTGCCGCGGCACGCCTTTTTGTTTTGTCGCATTGCCAGGGCTGGCCCCGGCTTTTAGCCCTCAACGCACCATGCTCGGCAAACTGACCCAATTCCTGCGTACCCGCTCGAAAGCCCGCAAGCTCGAGCACTACGCCATTCCCGATGCGCTGTGGGAACGCACCGTGTCGGCGCTGCCGTTCGTGCGGCGCTACGCCGAGGACGACCGGCGCGCGCTGCGCGAACTGGCCACGCTATTCATCGCCGAAAAGGAATACTCCACCGCGCACGAGCTGCCGCTGACCGACGAAATGGTGGTCAGCGTCGCGGTGCAGGCCTGCGTGCCCATCCTGCGGCTCGGGATCGAGTGGTATCGCGGCTGGCACGGCATCGTGCTGTATCCGGGCGAGTTCGTCATCCGGCGCACGGTGCAGGACGAAATCGGGCTGGTGCATGGCGTCGTCGAGGAGGCCAGCGGTGAAGCGTGGGAACACGGCCCGGTCATCCTGTCCTGGCCCGATGTCGAGATGCCGGGCGGCGGCCTCGATACCGAACACGATGTTCCGGCCGACACCTACAACGTGGTGGTCCATGAATTCGCCCATAAGCTGGACATGCTCGACGGCGAACCCGACGGCGTTCCACCCTTCTCCCGGGTCTTGCACCCCGGCGTCGATGCCGAAGCCTGGGCGGAGACCTTCCTGAGCGAGTACGACCGTTTCGCCGAAACCTGGGACCAGCATCCTGCGACAGCCTGGGAGCACCCTGAACGGCTGCCGCCTGCCTTGCGCCTGATCGACCCTTACGGCTGCGAAGCACCGAGCGAATTCTTCGCCGTGACGGCCGAAGCATTTTTTGTTGAACCAACGGGCCTGAAACGTCACTGGCCCGTGGTGTACCAATGCCTTGCAACGTTCTTCCGGCAGGACCCGGCCGGCACATCGGCGTAAGCTGTCCAATCCGCGGCTCGCCGGCCCGACGGGAATTGCCGTTACGCTTCCCCGAGCCATTGTTTTTCTGCCATAATCCTGGTTTGCCCGTAATCGGCAAGTGGTTCGTCTCGCGCCGCGGCAATGGGCCGGCAGCGCGCAACGGACTGGCTACCCAACCAGAAAGGAATCACCATGAAAGAAGGCATCCACCCGAATTACCGCGAAGTCGTGTTCCAGGACATGTCGAGCGACTTCAGCTTCATCACGCGTTCGACCATCCAGACGCGCGACACGATCGTGAGGGACGGCAAGGAATACCCGCTGGCCAAGATCGAAGTCTCGTCGGAATCGCACCCGTTCTACACCGGCACCCAGAAGATCATGGACACCGCCGGCCGCGTCGAGAAGTTCCGCCAGAAGTTCGGCAGCAAGCTGGGCAAGGCTGCGAAGTAATCGCTCTTGCGAACACCCGTTTGCGCGGCGCCAGCGGACAGATGTTCCGGCGCCCCGCAGACCCGCAAAGAGGCAGCAGCGGCTGCCTCTTTGCATTTGTGCCCTCCTTACCGTCCGGCCCTGGGCGCCGCCACTCGCTTGCGGCAGCCCGGCCGGTACCGCGCTGCTGACCCGATCCGCCGATGCGTGAAGCCAAGACTTCCCCCGTTCAGTTGACCGCCGCCGCAACGGGCGCGTTGCCGCGCGCCCTGCTGCTGGCGATCTGCATCATCTATGGGCTGACCGGCCTGTTCCACCGCGACCCGTGGAAGAACGAGGATGCCGCCGGTTTCGGCGTGATGTGGCAACTGGCCACGGGCGGCGCGCATGATTGGCTGATGCCCAACATCGCGGGACGTCCGTTCACCGAGGACGGGCCACTGGTCTTCTGGATCGGCGCGGCCATGATCCGCCTGTTCGGCGGCTGGCTCGGCGCCCCGGATGCGTCGCGCCTGGCCACGGCACTGTGCTTCTTCGGCACCTGCGCTTTCATCTGGTACACCACCTACCTGCTCGGCCGCCGGGACGAAGTGCAGCCGTTTGCCTACGCCTTCGGCGGCCAGCCCAGCGCGCGCGACTATGGCCGCACGCTGGCCGACGGCGCCCTGCTCGTGTTCCTGGCCTGCGTGGGGCTGGCGGTCCGGGGACATGAAACCACCGCGCAGGTCGGCCAGGTCGCGCTGATCGCCATGATCCTGTACGGGCTGGTGCGCAGCCTCGACAAGCCCGTGCAGGGCAGCCTTGTGTTCGGACTCGGCCTGGGCGCGCTGACCCTGGCCAGCGGGCCGATCCTGCCGCTGGCCCTGCTGGTTGCCGCCACGATCTGCGCCGCCGTCTGCGCCCCGATGCCCGGTCGACGGCTGGCGGCCATCGGCGTGCCGCTGGCGTTGCTGATTGTCGCCGCCTGGCTGGCCGCCGCTTACTTTAGCGCGGCGGACCGGCACGACGCGGTGACCTTCATCCGCGAATGGGCCCGCTATGACCGGCGCAGCTACGGCGCGCCGAACATGCAGTCGTTCGGCTTCAATATGCGCAACCTGTTCCTGTACGCGTGGCCGGTCTGGCCGATCGCGGCCTGGGCCTGGGTGGCGTGGGCCGGCATGCGCCGCGCCCCACATGTGGCGCTGCCGCTGGCGCTGCTGCTGCCGACACTGGCGCTGCTGTTCCTGCAGACCAATGCCAGCGATGTCCAGTTCATCCTGCTGCTGCCGCCGATGGCGATCCTCGGTGCGTTTGCGCTGCCCACGCTGGCGCGCGGCGTGATCAACGCGATCGACTGGTTCGCCCTGCTGTTCTTCACCATTTTCGGTGGCACGGTGTGGTTCCTGTGGCTCGCCAAGACCACGGGCTGGCCACCGCGCATCGCGGGCAACGTGTTCCGGCAGTTGCCCGGCTACCAGCATCACTTCAAGCTTTCCTCAGTCATCTTTGCCTTGCTGGTGACGGTGGCCTGGGTGCTGGTGGTACGCTGGCGGCTGTCGCGCGCGCCCAAACAGATCTGGCGTCCGGTGGTGATTTCCGCCGCCGGCACCACGCTGATGTGGGTCATGGCCATGACGCTTTGGCTGCCGTCGATCAACTACGGCAAGACCTACCGCGACGTGGTCGAGGCTGCCGCCATGGCGCTGCCGTCTACGTACCAGTGCGTGCAGCCGATCCGCATGGGCAATGCCCAGCTAGCGTCATTCGCCTACTTTGGCCATTTCCGCTTCGGCGGCCCCGAAGACGGTTGCGACATCCTGCTGCGGCACGATAGCGCCGACTACGGCGAACCGAGCAAGATCTCGCATTTCGAATGGCGGCTGATCTGGGAAGGTCGCCGGCCCGCTGACCGTGACGAGCGTTTCCGCATGTATCGCCTGGTCGATACTTCGCGCGCGACGCACGCACGACCGGAACTGCCGCGCCACCGCCTGCCCCAGTAATTCCCAACCCTCCTGCCGGCGGCATGGCTGGCGGCCGCGCCGCCGCCGCCGCTGCCGGCCGGCTCTCGGGCGCGTGAAAGCGCCTGCGCGGAACCGGCATGAACCTGCTTCACGATCTGCGTCGTATCGCCCATCTTGCCGCGCCGGTACTGGTCGGCCAGCTCGCTGTGATCGCATTCGGCGTCATGGATACCATCATGGCCGGCCGGGCCTCGGCGAATGACCTCGCCGCGGTCGGCCTCGGCGGTTCGATCTACGTGACGGTCTATATCAGCCTGATGGGCGTGCTGCAGGCACTCGCACCGATCGCGGGCCAGCTTTACGGTGCCGGCCGCAGCGAAAAGATCGGCAGCGAAGTCAGGCAAGCCGCATGGCTGGGCCTGGCACTGTCTGTTCCCGGCGTGCTGCTGCTGATGTTCCCGGAGCCACTGCTCGCCTTTGCCAAGGCCCCGCCAGAACTGGTCGACAAGGCCAGCCAGTATCTTCACATTGGCGCGTTCGGCTTGCCCGCAGCACTGGGTTTCCGCATCTATTCCGCACTCAATAACGCGCTTTCGCGTCCGGTCATGGTGACGGTGCTGCAAATCGTCGGCCTGGGCCTGAAGGTGCCACTCAACGCGTGGTTTATCAACGGGGGATTTGGCATTCCGGCCATGGGCGGTCCGGGCTGCGCACTGGCGTCGACGCTGATCAGCTGGGGCTGGTGCGTTACCGGCCTGCTGATCCTTCGCCATAGCGCCGTCTATCTGTCCCTGGAGATCTTCTCCGCCTGGAGCTGGCCGGCGCCGGCACAGCTGATGGCACTGCTGCGCCTGGGCGTGCCGATGGGACTTACGTACCTGATCGAGATCACATCCTTCACGCTGATGTCGATCTTCATCACGCGCATGGGAACAGTCACCCTTGCCGGGCACCAGATCATTGCCAATCTCGGAGCCGTGGCCTACATGCTGCCGTTATCGCTGGCCATCGCCACGTCGACGCTGGTGGCACAGTCGATCGGCGCACGCGACATGGCGGGCGCCAGCCGGCTCGCATGGCGCGGCATCTGCCTGGCCGCCTCCCTCGCCTTGATAACAGGTTGCCTGCTGTGGCTGCTCAGGGAGCCCGTGCTGCATGCCTATACCAAGGATGCTGCCGTGGTGGCCGCCGCGTTGCCGCTGGTACTGTTCATCGCCTTCTACCAGGCCTTTGATGCCGTGCAGGTCATGACCGCCTTTATCCTGCGCGCCTACAAGATCGCGCTGATCCCGACGCTGATCTACGCCGCTTCGCTTTGGGGCATTGGCATTGGCGGGGGCTACGTGCTGGGTTTCGGCCTGATCGAGACACTGCCGGCCTTTACGCGCGGTGCCTCAGGCTTCTGGATCGCCAACAGCTTGAGCCTGGCCATTGCCGGCTGCCTGCTGGTGCGCTACTTCATGCGCATCAGTGCTGCGCAACGGCATTGATTGCGCGCACCTGGCCGGCTCCAGGCGGAACGGACGGTGCGACGCAGCGCCATTGGCTTGACATGCAGAGTACAAAAGAAAAAACCCACATGGCATTAACCATGTGGGTTTAGTTTTGGCGGAGTGGACGGGACTCGAACCCGCGACCCCCGGCGTGACAGGCCGGTATTCTAACCAACTGAACTACCACTCCATATTCCATCGCCACCCGAGCTTTGCTCGCTGCAGCAATCCAGGCATATGATTACGCCCGATGTTATGGCGTCCCCTAGGGGATTCGAACCCCTGTACTCACCGTGAAAGGGTGATGTCCTAGGCCTCTAGACGAAGGGGACAGAAACTTGTCTTTCAACACGTTCCGTCTCGCGTTGAGCAGTCCGTCATTCTAACAAACTTTTCTTCGCTTTGGAAGCATCTTTTTACTGCGATGCATCCTGAATTCTGGTGGAGCTAAGCGGGATCGAACCGCTGACCTCTTGCATGCCATGCAAGCGCTCTCCCAGCTGAGCTATAGCCCCTTATTACAGCATTTACTACGGCACTGCTTATTCACCGCTTCAGCATTAACGAAAATGCATGGGCGAATAAAAGGATTCTATACTGCCTTGATATAAACCGCAACACTTATTTACCGCCGCGGTGATTATCAGATAATCCTCTCACTTATAAGAAAAAACCCACATGGCATTAACCATGTGGGTTTAGTTTTGGCGGAGTGGACGGGACTCGAACCCGCGACCCCCGGCGTGACAGGCCGGTATTCTAACCAACTGAACTACCACTCCATATTCCATCGTCACACCGAGCTTCGCTCGGTGCGACAATCCAGACATATGATTACGCCTGATGTTATGGCGTCCCCTAGGGGATTCGAACCCCTGTACTCACCGTGAAAGGGTGATGTCCTAGGCCTCTAGACGAAGGGGACAGAAACTTGTCTTTCAACGCGTTCCGTCTGGAATCATCCCGAACCGCAGATAATCCCGATGTCTTGGTGGAGCTAAGCGGGATCGAACCGCTGACCTCTTGCATGCCATGCAAGCGCTCTCCCAGCTGAGCTATAGCCCCATGGTACTTCCATCTACTGCAACCTGCTTATTCGCCCTATCGGAAAAATTACCGTTTCAAGCGAAGCCGAGATTATATATCAACCTCGATTTTTTGCAAGCCCCCCGATCTGTTTTTCCTCTCAATCCGCTTTCGCAGATTCTGACCTGACGGCCACGAGATTCTTTTCAGATCGCCCGCTGATCTTGTTTCTGACCGCGCTGCAGGGAGAACGAGATTATGGCTAAGTCCCGGGCGGAGCGCAAGCCCCCACCAGGACTTTTCGCAACTTTTTTAACCGATCAAGCCAGCCGCAAGGCGGCGCAGCACGATATCGCGGCCGAACAGCTCCAGCACCGCGTCGATAGCCGGTGTCTGGAGTTGACCAGCAACCAGCAGGCGTACCGGCATGGCGAGCTTGGGCATCTTGAGCCCGAACTCTGCCAGCACCGCCTTGAAGGTGGCGCTGATCGCTTCCCGCTTCCATTCGGGCAGCGCACCGAGCTGGGTCGCCAGCGCCTTCAGCGCCGGCTGGATTTCCGGCGTCAGGTGTTCCGCCTTCAGGGCCGCATCGGCCTGCGGCTCGCCACGATAGAAAAGCAGTGCCGTCTGGGCAACTTCCTTCAGCGTATTGGCACGGTCCTTGACCAGGGCGATCACCCCGACCAGGTCCGCGCCCTCCACCTTGCCGCCGAGCGACTCGATAAACGGACGCGTCAGCTCAGCCAGACGCGCGTTGTCGCCCACCTTGATATAGTGGTTGTTCAGCCAGGCAAGCTTTTCGGCGTTGTATTGCGCCGGCGACTTGCCCAGGTGCTCGAGGTCGAACCATTCGACGAACTGCTCGCGGCTGAAGATTTCCGCGTCACCGTGCGCCCAGCCCAGGCGGGCCAGGTAGTTCACCACGGCCTCGGGCAGATAGCCTTCGTCGCGATAGCCGGTCACGCTCATGGCCCCGTGACGCTTGCTCATCTTCTCGCCGCTCTCATTGAGCACGGTCGGCAGGTGCGCGTAGACCGGCGTGGCGCCGCCGAGCGCGCGGATGATGTTGATCTGGCGCGGCGTGTTATTGACATGATCATCGCCACGGATCACGTGCGTGATCTTCATGTCGAGATCGTCCACCACGACGCAGAAGTTGTAGGTCGGCGTGCCATCCGGGCGTGCGATGACGAGGTCATCGAGTTCTTCGTTCGAGATCTCGATGCGGCCCTTCACCGCGTCATCCCACACCACACTGCCGTCGAGCGGATTGCGGAAGCGCAGCACCGGCTTCACCCCGGCCGGCGGCTGCGGCAGGACCTTGCCCGGCTCCGGGCGCCAGAAGCCGTTGTAGCGCGGCTTTTCGCCGCGCTCGCGCTGGGCTTCACGCAATGCGTCCAGTTCTTCCGTGCTCATGTAGCACGGGTAGGCCAGCCCGCTGTCGACCATCTGGGCCAGCACCTCGCGGTAGCGGTCCATGCGCTGCATCTGGTAGAACGGGCCCTCGTCGATATCCAGGCCGAGCCATTCCATGCCTTCGAGGATCACGTCGACGGCTTCCTGCGAGGAGCGCTCGACATCGGTATCTTCGATGCGCAGCACGAAATCGCCCTTCATGCGCCGGGCAAACGCCCACGGATAAAGCGCGGATCGGATATTGCCGAGATGGATGAAGCCGGTCGGGCTCGGCGCAAAGCGGGTGCGGACGCGTTGGGTCATGGTGGTCGGGAACAAACAAAAAAGCCCGCGCGGACGCGCGCAGGCTGGATATATATGTCGATCCTGCATTATAGCAATGCGAAGCCTGGCCGCCCTGCCGACCCACGGATTGAGCACGGCCGGCATCGCCACCGTCTCCAACGGAATCATTTATGCTTCGCGGAGTCACAGGAACGGCCGGTACGAAACGCCCTATCCTCACGCCGATCCAGTCACATTTGAATTTCCGCCCGCCTCTGCCCATCCACCGGCACCCTCGATTCATGCAACGACGTCATTTCCTTGGCGCCTCGGCAGCCGCCCTGCTTTCCGCCTGTTCGTTCGGCCCGCGCCGCGGCACGCCGACGACGGCCAACCCGGTGGCGACCCAGCCGGCACCGCGCCCCATCAAGATCGGCCTGGCGCTGGGCGGCGGCGCCGCACGTGGTTTCGCCCATATCGGCGTGATCAAGGCACTCGAAGCCCAAGGCATCCACCCTGACCTGGTCACGGGCACCAGCGCCGGAGCGGTGGTCGCCGCGCTCTACGCCACCGGCATGAGCGGCTTCGAACTCAACAAGCTGGCGCTGACCATGGACGAGGCCGCCATTGCCGACTGGGCCCTGCCCTTCGGCAGCCGTTTTGGCGGCTGGCTCAAGGGCGAGGCGCTGCAAAAGTACGTGAACCGCCTGGTTTCGAATCGTCCGATCGAGGCCATGAAGCTGCCGCTGGGCATCGTGGCGACCGACCTCAAGACCGGCGAGCGCGTCCTGTTCCGGCGCGGCAATACGGGACAGGCCGTACGCGCGTCCAGCAGCGTGCCGGGCGTGTTCCAGCCGGTCTCGGTCCAGGGGCGGGACTATGTGGATGGCGGTCTCGTCGAGCCGGTTCCCGTGGATTCGGCACGCAGCATGGGCGCGGACTTCGTCATTGCCGTCAATATCTCGGCGGACCCGTCCAGCCAGAAGAATGACGGCCAGAGCGGCGTGCTGCTGCAGACGACGACGATCATGGGCCAGTCGATCAACAAGATGGCGCTGGCGCGCGCCGACGTGGTGATCCGCCCCGAACTGCCCGACATGGGCGGCAGCGACTTCAATGCGCGCAACCGCGCGGTTCTGGCCGGCGAACAGGCCACGGCCGCCATGATGTCCACGTTGCGCCAGCGGCTGGAGCGGGCCCGCTTGCAGCCGGCCGGCACCGTGGCGGCGCAATAGCCGGACGCTTCCCACCAACAAAAAAGGACTGCCGAAGCAGTCCTTTTTTTGTTGCAGCCGGTCCGGCTTCAACCGCCGTACAGCGTACGCGAGGTGGCGTTCGGGTCGAATCGCTTGAGCGTCTCGACCATGTTGCCAAGGCCGTCGCCGCGGTTCGATGACTGGCCGTCGTCGATACGGCGTGCGCCGTTGTAGCGCGTCACCCAATAGGCGGCGCGCATGTCGTCGACGCGGATCTTGCTGCCCGTGGAGGGGGCATGCACGAACTTGTTGTCGCCGATATAGATGCCAACGTGCGAGAAGGTCTGGCGCATGGTGTTGAAGAACACCAGGTCGCCCGGGCGTAGTTCATTGACAGCCACATTGGTGCCAACCTGGCTGATCTCGACGGAACGGCGCGGCAGCATGAAGCCGAAGGTGTCATTGAACACGTAGCGGACAAAGCCGCTGCAGTCCAGGCCGGATTCCGGGCTGTTGCCGCCAAAGCGGTAACGCACCCCAATCAGGCCAAGCGCATTCATGACCAGGTCGCCCGCCTTGCTGGCGACGTGGCTGGTGGAATTCACGACCGACGACAGCAAGCCGCGCTTGCCTTCCGCATGCGTGTCCGCGCCCAGTTGGGCCGAAGCATCGATGCGGGCATCGGGGTCCTTGAAAACCGTATCCGCCAGCACTCCATTCGACACAGTCGCACCGCAGGCAATGGCAATCCCGACGGCCACGCGTGCCAGGGAATGAAGTACCGATCGCTGCATTGGTTCTCCTGATGAATCGTTCGAATCATCGCCATCACGCCCGACGAATAACGCCAGCGAATATGGTGATGCCTGAATCATTGCGGGGATGACCGTACGCAAGAACCGCGCCGGTCACAAAGGCATACAAGCCGTGCAGGGCACGTCCCAAAGCGGACGAGCGACCACCCCAAAAATAGTCCTCGCGGGATGGTATCGGCTCGTCGCCACTCTGTCAAAGTTCGTTACAAATTTGACAGAAATAGCTTTCCAATCAACGACCTACTTCGGTTTCCGCATCTGGAATGTTGCTTTCCGCATGCCAGTGGCGTGACACCGCCCGCAGGCAGTGTGCATGCTGCACAGCAATGATGTCAGGCTGCACCAACCTGGGCAGCCGCCATCAGCTTGCGCGTATACGGATGTTGCGGCGCGCCGAGAACCGACTCGGTTTGCCCCGCCTCGACCACCTCGCCCGCCTTCATCACGATGACCCGGTGCGCCATGGCGCGTATCACGGCGAGGTCGTGGCTGATAAACAGGTAGCTGAGGTTGTACTTGTGCTGCAACTGGGAAAGAAGCCCCAGCACCTGCTGCTGGATCGAGACATCGAGCGCCGAAGTGGGCTCGTCGAGCACCAGCACCTGCGGCTTGAGGATCAGCACCCTGGCGATGGCGATGCGCTGGCGCTGGCCACCCGAGAACTCATGCGGGTAGCGTCCCAGCGCCGTGCGGTCGAGCCCGACTTCGCGCAGCGCCTCGATGACCTGCTGACGCATGGCGTCGCGCGACAAACCCTTCTGGTGCAGCCCCAGCCCCTCGCCGACAATCTGCTCGATCGTCATGCGTGGCGACAGCGACCCGAACGGATCCTGGAACACGACCTGCATGCGCGAACGCATTTCGCAACGGTCCTTGCGCGTGGCGCCGTCGAAACTGCTCCCGAGGAAATGGATAGTGCCGGCGCTCTTGCGCTGCAGGGCCAGCACCGCATGGGCCAGCGTGGTCTTGCCCGAGCCCGATTCCCCGACGATGCCGATGGTCTCGCCCTCGCGCAGCTGGAAATCGACATCCTTGACGGCCGCGAACTGGTCCTTGCCGAACCACCCCGCCATCCCCTTGCGCTTGCGCGAGTAGTTCACGCAAAGTCCGCGCGCTTCCAGCAGCGTAGGCGCCAGCGGCACCAGCGGCAGCACCTCGCGGCGCGGGCGGCTGTCGATGAGCTTGCGCGTATAGGGATGCTGGGGCGAGGCGAACACCTGGGCAGTGTCGCCCGTCTCGACCATCACGCCCTTCTCCATGACACCGACCCGCTGGGCAAACGAGCGCACTAGGTTCAGGTCGTGGGTGATCAGCATCACCGCCATGCCGAACTCGGTCTGCAAGTCGCGCAGCAGGTCCATGATCTGCGCACGGATGGTGACGTCCAGCGCCGTGGTCGGCTCGTCGGCCAGCAGCAGCTTCGGGCGGCATGCCAGGGCCATGGCAATCATGGCGCGCTGGCGCTGCCCGCCTGACAGCTGGTGCGGGAAACTGTCGAAGCGATGCGCGGCATCGCTGATGCCGGTGCGCTCCAGCAAGGCAATGGCGCGCTCGCGCGCCGCGCGCCGGTCCAGCCCTTCATGCAGCGCCAGCGTCTCGACGATCTGGTTGCCGATCGTGTAAAGCGGATTCAGCGCGGTCATCGGCTCCTGGAAGATCATGGCGATCTCCGCGCCGCGGATGGCACGCATCTCCCGATCCGAGACGTCGAGCAGGTTCCGGTCCTGGAAACGGATCGCCCCATCGTAGTGGGCGTCTTCCACGAGGCGCAGCATCGCCAGCGCGGTCACCGTCTTGCCGGAGCCTGACTCCCCGACCAGCGCGTAGCGCTCGCCGGCGCGCAGGTCGAAGCTGACTTCGCGCACGGCGCGCGTGGCATCGTCGCCATGGCCGAACGTGACCGAAAGCTTGTCCACGCAGATCAGCGTGCCACCTGCCGACGGCGGTGGCGACGGATCGGCCAGCATGGCCTCCGCTTCGCGGAGCTTGGGCACCACGTTCATGGCGTTGCTCCCGCAGGCGCACCAGCCGGCACCTTGGGCGCCACGCGGCCGCGTAGCGCGGCCAGGCCCAGGCGCGTGTCGAAGGCATCGCGCAGCGCATCGCCCATGAACGTCAGCAGCAGCAAGGTCACCACCAGCACGGCGAAGGTCGACAGCGAGATCCACCAGGCATCGAGGTTCCCCTTGCCCTGCGCCAGCAACTCGCCCAGGCTGGGCGTGGTGGGCGGCACGCCCAGGCCCAGGAAATCCAGGCTGGTGAGCGCCAGGATCGCCGCGCTCATGCGGAACGGCAGGAACGTGATCACCGGCGTCAGGCTGTTGGGCAGGATATGGCGCCACATGATCTGCACGTTGGACAGGCCCAGCGCGCGCGCGGCCTTGACGTAGTCGAGCGAGCGATTGCGGTAGAACTCCGCGCGCACGTAATCCGAAAGCCCCATCCAGCCGAACAGCGACAGCAGGATGATCAGCAGCGCCAGGCTGGGCTCGAAGATCGACGCGAAGATGATCAGCAGGTACAGCTCCGGCATGGAACTCCAGATTTCGATGGCCCGCTGCGAGAACAAATCGAAGCGCCCGCCAAAGAAGCCCATCAGCGCGCCGGTCAGTGTTCCGATCAGCACGCCAAGCACCGTCAGCGCCATGCCGAACAGCACCGACACGCGGAAGCCATAGAGCAGCCGCGCCAGGATGTCGCGGCCACGGTCATCGGTGCCGAGCCAGTTTTCAGCCGACGGCGGTGCGGGGTTGGGCTCCTTGGCGAAGTAGTTGAGCGAGTCGTACGAATAGCGGTTCAGCGGGAACACCGCGAAATTGCCATTCGAGGTGATGCGGTCGCGGATATAGGGATCGAGGTAGTCCGCCGGCGTGGCGAAATCCCCATCGAAGGTGGTTTCAGGATAGACCTTGACGATCGGGAAATACCACTCGCCCTTGTAGCGCACCACCAGCGGGCGGTCGCTCGACAGCACTTCCGCACACAGGCTCAGCGCAAAGATCGCCACGAACAGGATCAGGCTCCAGTAGCCCAGGCGATTGCGCCGGAATCGCTGCCACGCCCGCTGGCGCGGCGACAGCGAGTGCGGCAAGCCCGTCGCTTGCGAAAGTGATTTCATCGGTGCAAGGCCTCGAAATGGATGCGCGGATCGACCAGCACGTAGCAGACGTCGGAAATCAGCCGGGTAACCAGGCCGATCAGGGTGAACAGGTAAAGCGTGCCCAGCACCACCGGATAGTCGCGCCGAAGCACGGCCTCATACGACAGCAGGCCAAGGCCGTCGAGCGAGAACAGCGTTTCGATCAGCAGCGACCCGGTGAAGAACGCGCCGATGAACGCGGCCGGGAACCCGGTGACCAGCGGGATCAAGGCGTTGCGGAACACGTGCTTCCAGAGCACGCGGCGCTCCGACAAACCCTTGGCCCGCGCGGTCAGCACGTACTGGCGGCGGATCTCGTCCAGGAAGGCGTTCTTGGTCAGCATGGTCACCACGGCAAAGCTGCCCACCACCGACGCGGTAATCGGCAGCACCAGGTGCCACAGGTAGTCCATGACCTTGCCCATCAGCGACAGCTGGTCCCAGTTGTCGGAGGTCAGGCCGCGCAGCGGAAACCACTGGACGAAGGTACCGCCACCGAACAGCACCAGCAGCAGCACCCCCAGCACGAAGCCCGGGATGGCGTAGCCGACCAGCACGATCATGCTGGTCACCACGTCGAACCGGCTGCCGGCGCGGATGGCCTTGGAAATCCCGAGCGGCACCGATATCAGGTAGGTCAGGAAGAAGGTCCACAGCCCGAGGCTCACCGAGACCGGCAGCTTGGACTTGACCAGCTCCCACACGCTGCGGTGCTGGAAATAGCTCTGGCCAAGGTCAAACCTGGCAAAGCGCTTGAGCATCAGGAAGTAGCGCTCGAGCGGCGGCTTGTCGAAGCCATACAGGGCCTGGATTTCCTTGATCTTCTCTGGATCCACGCCGCGGCGGCCACGGTACTCGGCACCGCCGCCGCTGGCTTCGCCGCCACCGCCGCCGCGCCCCTTGAGTTCGAGCATCATCTGCTCGACGGGGCCGCCCGGCACGAACTGGATCACGGCGAAGGTCAGCGTGATGACCCCGATCAGCGTCGGAATCATCAGCAGGATGCGCTTGAACAGATAGGCAAGCATCGGCTGCCCCCTTTCTTCAGCGAGCCGCGGATGACGCGACCGTATCGGTGCGCCACCAGTTGCTCAGAATCCAGCCTTCGGCCGTGTAGTAGTAAGGCAGCCGGTCCTTCGGATAGCTCAGTTCCTTGCGGTAAGCCACCCGATGCGAAGCACTGTACCAGTTCGGCACGATGTAATAGCCATGCATCAGCACCCGGTCCAGCGCCCGGCCCGCAGTGACGAGTTCCTCACGCGTATTGGCGTGCAGGACATCGTCCACGAGCCGGTCGACCTGCGGCGACTTCAACCCGAACAGGTTGTCCGAGCCCGGCGTATCGGCCGCCTCGCTCGAGAACCGGTCGCGCAGTTCGTTGCCCGGGCTCTGCGAATCGGGGAAGCGGATCGACACCATGTCGAAGTCGAAGTCCTCGAGCCGCTTCTGGTACAGCGCGTAGTCGGTGGTGCGCTGGTTGACCTGGATGCCGAGCTTCTCGAGATTGCGGACGTAGGTCGTGATCACCCGGCTCATGGCGCCGCCGTCGTCAAGAAACTCGAACACCATCGGCTCGCCCTTGGCGTTGCGCAGCGCATCATCGGTGTAGGTCCAGCCGGCCTGCGCCAGCAGGCGGCGCGCCTCGCGCAGGTTGTCCCGCAGCGAGCGCGGCGGATTGGTGCTCGGCTGCACGACATCGGGGCCAAAGACCTCGGACGGCAGTTTGGCCTGCATCGGCTCGAGCAGCTTCAGCTCCCCCGGCCCCGGCCTGCCGTCAAAGGTGGCGCTTGCCGCCAGTTCGCTGTTGGAGAACCAGCTGTTCAGCCGCTTGTATGCGCCATAGAAGAGCTGGCGGTTGAGCCATTCGAAATCCAGCGCGAGGATCAGCGCCTGCCTGACCCGCACGTCCTTGAAGATCGGCTTGCGCATATTCATGACGAAGCCCTGCATGCCGGCGCCGTTGCGGTGCGGGAACTCGGTCTTGATCAGCTCGCCCTTGCTGAAGCGCGTGCCCTGGTAGCTCTTGGCCCAGTTCTTGGCACGGTATTCGACGATGGCGTCGAATTCGCCGGCCTTGAAGGCTTCGAGCTTGGCGGTTTCGTCCTTGTAGAGCCGGTACACCACGCGCTCGAAGTTGAAGGTGCCGCGCCGCACCGCGAGGTTCTTGCCCCAGTAGTTCGGGTCGCGCTTGAAGATGATGCCGCGGCCCGCGTCATAGCGGTCGATGATGTACGGGCCGCTGGTCACCGGCTCCTCGAAGGTCAGCTTCTCGAACGACACCTTCTGGGTCCACTTCTTTGAGAACACGGGCAGCGAGCCGACAATCAGCGGCAATTCGCGGTTGCGCTGCTTGAAATCGAAGCGCACGCTACGCTCGCCCGTGACCACCACCGATTTCACGTCCGTGCACATGCTGCGGTAGCCGGGGCTGGACGCCTTGCTCATCAGCATGTCGTAGGAATACTTCACGTCCGAAGCGAGGACCGGATCCCCATTGGAGAAGCGTGCCTCGGGACGGATATGGAAGACCACCGACAGCTCGTCCGGCGCCACCGTGACGTCATCGGCCAGCAGGCCATACGAGCTGGCGGTTTCATCGGCGCTGCTGATCAGCAGCGACTCGAACATCAGGGCATTGAGGCCCGGCGCGGCAGTTCCCTTCAGCGTGAACGGGTTGAACTTGTCGAAGCTCGTGCGGCGGTCCGGATTGGCGAGTGTCAGCGTACCGCCGATCGGGGCGTCCGGATTGACATAATCGAAATGCTTGAAATCGGCGGGGTATTTGAGATCGCCGTGCAAGGCAAAACCATGCTCCGCATTCGCCGTAGCGGGAACCCCCGCCGCCAGCGCCAGCGCCAGCCCAACCCGCAGTACCGCATCCCGACGGAAGCACTGCCATGCCGCCTGAAGCGGCCAACGTGCTTGAATAGGCATCCCGCTGGATTCCTCCAATATGACCTCTGGGGTCCGGCGTTCTGCGGCCGGGCCAAGTTGTGAGACAATTTTACATGCGTTCGGGTGGGCTCCAGCCATCCGGACATTCCCTCTACGCGGCGCAATAAAATGGCCGTCTGACACCGGGGGCATGCCCCCGGCCGCAGGGCCGACGCAGAAAGCGTGCCCCAAACACCACCTTGACCACCTAGGAGAATTCATGGGATTTCTGGCAGGAAAGCGGATCCTCATCACCGGCTTGCTCTCGAACCGTTCGATTGCCTATGGCATCGCCTCGGCCTGCAAACGCGAAGGCGCCGAACTCGCCTTCACCTACGTCGGTGAACGGTTCAAGGACCGGATCAGCGACTTTGCCAAGGAATTCGGCACCGACCTCATCTTCGACTGCGACGTCGGCAGCGACGAGCAGATCGCCGCGACCTTCGCCGGCCTGGGCCAGCGCTGGGAAAAGCTCGACGGCCTGGTGCACTCGATCGGTTTCGCCCCGCGTGAAGCCATTGCCGGCGACTTCCTGGAAGGCCTGTCGCGCGAAGGCTTCCGCGTCGCGCACGACATCTCGGCCTACAGCTTCCCGGCACTGGCCAAGGCCGCGCTGCCGATGCTGGCGGACAATGCCTCGCTGCTGACCATGACCTACCTCGGTGCCGAGCGCGTGGTGCCCAACTACAACACCATGGGCCTGGCCAAGGCCGCGCTGGAAGCCAGCGTGCGCTACCTGGCGGCCTCGGTCGGTCCGCGCGGCATCCGTGCCAACGGCATTTCGGCCGGCCCGATCAAGACGCTGGCGGCGTCCGGCATCAAGGACTTCGGCAAGCTGCTCAACGCCTTCGAGAACACGGCCCCGCTGCGTCGCAACGTGACCATCGAGGAAGTGGGCAATGTCGCGGCGTTCCTGCTGTCGGACCTGGCCAGCGGCGTGACCGGCGAAATCACGTATGTCGATGCCGGCTTCAATGTCGTCGGCGCGATGCCGGCCGACGCGTAAGCCGCCGTCCGCCTGCCGGCCCTGAAGGGGCGCCAGCTTTGCTGGCGCCTTTTTCATGGGCGGCGGTTCAGTGCACGCGCGCAGGCCTCACCGGCCCATGCGCTGGTCGTAACGGCTGGAGATACGTCCGAGCAGGCCCGGATCGCGTGAATCGCTCGAATCGAACTGTACGCGCACCGAGCCGTCGGCCTGCCGCACTACGCTGGCCCGGATCATCGTATTGCCGACATTGCCGGCAATGGACCCGCTGGCGCGATCCTGCACACTGACAGCCACACCCTCATCGCGCATGGCGCCCGCCGCGGCGTCGAACGAGCGATCGAAATTCGCCGGCACCATCGCCGGCGCGCCATAGTAGGTGCATCCACCCTGGAAGGTCATCAGCACCGCAGCCAGCCCCGCGAGGAAGATGCGTGTCATGGCGTCACCCTGGTCCAGCCCGATCCCGGATCGAATGAGGTCGTCGCTGCCGCCTTGGTCGCGGTCTCGGTGCCGAGGTCGCGCTCGAAGACCTCACCCGAATGGCTGACCATGAAGGTCTTCACACCGGTCTGGCCATAGCGGACCGGCCAGGCGATCACGGCGAATCCCCCGAACAGCTTGCCGCGCACCTGGTAATCGAATGCGCCGCCGGGCGCGCTCGCGCCCTGCTTCGTGAGCAGCTTGTAGTGGTAGCCGTAGTAGCCTTCCGCGCCCGCGCCGCGCTTGCCGGCGGTCAGGAACGCCTCGCCCAGCGGGCTCGGCTTTTCTCCCGGCTTGGTGGGCCAGTACAGGCCGTCCTGCTTGCCGGGCGAGCTGGCCAGCTTCGAGGCATAGGCGAGCACGCCGCTGCCGTCGTGATCGACCTGCGCATACTCGGCCTGCGCATCGTGAATGGCCAGCAAGGTCTGCATGACGGCCAGTTCGTTGCGCCCGATCTGGCGCACGCGCATTTCCTGAAGGCCCGCGGCCGTATCGAAGTGCCAGCCTTGCGCGGTCTTGACCAGCGGCACGGGCAGTGTCCATCCATCCGAGCCGACGGCAATGCGCGCATGCTGGTCATCGACTGCCTGCACCGCGTGGGACGCACCCCAGGCGGTCAGGAACCGGGTACGGATGTCGGCGCCGACGGGTGGAATCAGCTTCGCGAACCCTTCACCGAAGATTTTCTTCATGGCCGCGTCGTCGCTGCTTTCGACCGCAGACCCAAAGGCGGCCATCGCGTCATTGGCCGTCGGGAAGTTCTGCTGCGCGTGCGCGAACCCTGCGGTGCCGGCGACCAGCGCCAGCGCGACGGCGACCTGGCGGCACCGGGCCGCAAATGGCATACCGGAAAAGACAAGTGGCTTCATCATGGCCGTTCTCCCCGTTCAGCGCCTGCCACCACCGCCACGACCGCCGCCACCGCCGCCGCGACCGCCACCGCCAAATCCACCGCCTCCGCGGCCACCGCCGCCTCCGCCACTGAACCCGCCGCCACCGCGATTGGCCGGCGACGATTGCAGGCTGCTGCGGCCGCGATCGAAATCACGCTGCGACGCGCCGCCGCCGCCAACGCCCTGGAAGGCACTATCGCGGGCTCCGCTACGATTCGCGGTCTGTGCGCGGTTCCCCGCACCCGCCGCGCCGCCACGATTCCCGGTGCCAGCCCGGTCCGAAACACCAGCCCGGTTCGATGCACCGCCGCGATCGCCGACGCCACCGCGATCGCCTACGCCACCGCGATCGCCTACACCACCACGGTCACCGACACCACCGCGGTCGCCCACGCCGCCCCGGTCGCCCACGCCGCCGCGATCGCCAACGCCCCCCCGGTCACCCACGCCCCCGCGATCACCGAGACCGCCCCTGTCTCCGGCACCTTCGCGGCCACGGAACTCGTTGCGCCGATCGCCTCCGGGCACATTGCGGCCGAATTTCTCGCGCGAGGCATTGTCCCGGTAGGCCACGCCCTTGCGGTGGCCGGCGTCGTGCTGCCACTTGCCGTTCTGCACCTTGGAGGCGTTGAAGTTGCGGTCGATATTGGTGGCCCGGTTGACGTTGACGTTGACGTCGCCACCGCCCCAGTTGCAGCCACCGAAGATCGCGCCCGCCGCCGCCAGGCCGACGCCCCAGGCGAAGCCCGTCGCCAGCGCGGCGCCAGGATAGTAGGCCGGATACGGCGGCCAGTAATACGGCGGATAGGAAGGATATCCCCATGACCCGTACACCACGGTCGGGTTATAGGACGGCACGTAGATGACTTCCGGGTTGGCCGGCTCGATCTTGACGATGGTTTGTCCCGGCTGCCCCGATACCATGCCCTGCTCTACGCTCACCTGCTGCTGCTCGTTCGACTTCAGGTTGCCGGCCTGCTGCGCCTTTGCGCGCAGGCGCTGCACCGCGGCCAGCACGTCCGCTTCCTGCGCCAGGAACGCATCGCCGAGCTTCTGGGTCCAGTCGAGCTTGTCGTTCATCGGCTCCAGCGCCTGCGGGAAGGCGACCAGCGACTTGACGCTGACATCCCACGACTGGTTGGCCACCGCCTTGACGGCATCGTCGCCCTTGAGCTTGGGATTGGCCTTGACCCAGCGCGCCGCCTGCACGATTTCAAGCGGGTAGGTTGAGGCCATCAGCACCTGCGACAACACCGAATCCGGGTAAAGCGCAATGGGCGCTACCAGCGCCTCCAGTTCCTCGGGCTTGAACGTGGGCGCCTGTGGCTGCGTAGACGCCTGCGGCTGCGGCTGTCCCGGAGCGGGCGCCTGTTGTTGCGCAATGACAGTGCCAGCGCCTGACATCAGGCTGGTCACGAGCACGCCGCAGGCCACCCGGACCAGGCTCCTTCCACAAACACTCATGACGACTCTCCCCGGCTGAAGTCAGCGGAAAAGCGGCACGGTTGCCCGTGCGCGCGCGAACCGTCCGGGCACTGCGAGTGACGGTCACGCTACGACGATAGTGCGTCGCGGGCACATTTGCAATTTCTCGCGAATTAATTCAGATCACTTGGGCCAGGCCTGCACAGCGCTTTCATTCACGAGTGCGTCGGCGTGTGATGGAGCGTATCGGGGTCATCAATCCGCGGACACACAACCGATCCGGCGACGCATCGGATGCCTGCCTAAGATGGGTGAAGCAGGCCCATCACCGCTGCCGAATTGCACTGTCCGACACGCGCGGTGCGGCCCGCCGGGCACCTCCTACGCGTTTTCCCCGACTGTCCCGAGATGCAAACAAGTTGTCCCGGATAGTCAAACCGCGACCTGACAATCCCCGATACTTCGCCAGTCGCGACCGGAGCCGTTCAAGTGCCCGGGCAGAAGCGGCGACGCCCGGCGGCCGCAGCCGCAAGCGATCGAGTCTTACAGAAGAGAGGCATCCATGCTTGGACAACAATCCACCCACCCCACCATGCTGACCGGCAAGCCGGCCGCGACCGCTTCGCGCCTGTACCCGTGGCTGGTGTTCGCCCTGAGCTTCGGCCTGCTGCTGTCCGACTACATGTCGCGCCAGGTGCTCAACGCCGTGTTCCCGCTGCTGAAGGCGGAATGGGCGCTGACCGATACCGAGCTGGGCGCCCTGGGCGGCATCGTCGCCCTGATGGTCGGCCTGCTTACGTTTCCGCTGTCGATCCTTGCCGACCGCTGGGGCCGCGTCAAAAGCCTGACGCTGATGGCCGCGCTCTGGAGCCTGGCCACGCTGGGCTGCGCACTGGCCAACAATTTTGGTGAAATGTTCATCGCCCGACTGTGTGTCGGCATCGGCGAAGCCGCTTACGGCAGCGTCGGCATCGCCGTGGTGCTGTCGGTATTCCCGCGCCACCTGCGCGCCAGCCTGAGCTCGGCCTTCATCGCCGGCGGCGCCTTCGGTTCGGTGCTGGGCATGGCCGCCGGCGGCACGCTGTCGGCCCAGTTCGGCTGGCGCTGGGCATTCGCCGGCATGGCGATCTTCGGCCTGGTGCTGGTAGTCATCTATCGCGCTCTCATCACGGAACCGCGCCTGAAGGCTCAACGCCTCGCGCTTGGGGAGGACGCACCCGACGAAACCAAGCGCGAGAGCCTGGCCCTGCGCCCGCTGCTGTCCGCACTGTTCTCGGCCCGTTCGATCCTCTGCGCCTACGTTGGCAGCGCGCTGCAACTGCTCGTCATGGGGGCGCTGCTGGCCTGGATGCCCAGCTACCTGTCGCGCTACTACGGCATGGCGACCGATCGCGCAGGCATCACCGCTGCCGCCTTCGTACTGGCTGCGGGCGTCGGCATGGTGGCGTGCGGCGCGCTGACCGACTGGGTCGCCCGTCGTTGCCCGGCCCGCAAATGGCTGATGGCGATCGCCTATAGCCTGGTCTGCTGCGCGCTGCTGGCCGTGGCCTTCCGGATGCCGGCCGGTGCAGCGCAACTGGCCCTGATCGGTGCCGGCATGCTGCTGGTGGGCGGTACGGCCGGCCCCGCCAGTGCGGTGGTCGCCAACCTGACGAATCCCGCCATCCACGCCACGGCATTCGCCACGCTCACGCTGGCCAACAACCTGATGGGCCTGGCGCCCGGACCGTTCGTCACCGGCGTGCTCGCCGACCGCATCGGCCTGCTCGGCGCCCTGCAGTGGATTCCGCTGACCGGCCTGCTCGCCGCGGTGTGCTTCATCGTCGGCCGCCGCTACTACGCCGATGACCTGCAGCGCCTGGAACGCCAGTGCGACGCCCGGCAAGCCGCCCACTGACCTCCACCCCGACTAACTGGAATCCCGATGAGCCTGACTCCCGACACCACCGTCCTGCTGGTTCCCGGTCTGCGCGACCACGTGGCCGAGCACTGGCAAACCCTGCTCGAGGCGCAACTGCCGAACGCTCGTTCCGTGGCGCCGCTGGAGCACGACAAGCTGAGCCGCGACGCACGCGTGGCCGCGCTGGACGCTGCGCTGGCGAAGATCAACGGTCCCGTGGTGCTGGTCGCCCACAGCGCCGGCGTGATGATCAGCGTGCACTGGGCCGCTAAGCATCACCGCAAGATCCGCGGCGCCCTGCTGGTGACGCCGGCCGACCTCGAAACGCCGATGCCGGCCGGCTATCCGCAAAAGGAAGCCCTGGCCGAGCATGGCTGGCTGCCCGTGCCACGCAAGCCGCTGCCCTTCCCGAGCATCCTGGCCGCGAGCCGCAATGATCCGCTGGCAACGTACGAACGCGCCACCCGGATGGCGAGCGACTGGGGCAGCCAGCTGGTCGACCTCGGCGAGGTCGGCCACCTCAACCCGGCCGCCGGCTACGGACCTTGGCCGCGCGCTACGGAACTGATCGACCAGTTACTCCGCCTCTGCTGACGAATACGACAAACGCCGGCAGCAGACCCGCAGACCGCAAGGTCGGCACGGGCCGCGTCGGCGCGCGCCCCCAAAGCAGTACCCAGCAGCACCTCATTTCGACGGGAACACCCGCACCACCACCAAAGAAAGAAACGGAGAATTGCCCCATGAAACTCAGGAGCATGGCCCTGGCCACATTGCTTGCCTGTTCGGGAAGCGCATTTGCGCAATCCAACGTCACGCTGTACGGCGTCGCCGACATCAACATCGAATATGCAAACCATGTTGGCGCCATTCCGCAGGCGGCCAACCAGTTCAATTCGGGTCCGTCCCACAACGTCTACCGCATGGACTCCGGTGGTGTGTCGGGCTCCCGCTGGGGCCTGCGCGGCACCGAAGATCTCGGCAATGGCCTGAAGGCGCTGTTCGTGCTCGAGAACGGCTTCAGCCTGGATAGCGGCACCCTGCAGCAGAGCAGCCGCCTGTTCGGCCGCCAGGCGTATGTCGGCGTGCAGAGCGCCACTTTCGGCCAGGTCACCCTCGGTCGCCAGTACACCTCGATCTTCGAAGCGCTCGCCAACTTCGTGCCGGGTGCCTATGCCACGCAGTACGAGCCGGCTGCCTTCCTGACCGGCCCGAACTTCCGTGAAGACAACACGGTGAAGTACACGGGCCAGTTCGGCCCGGTCACGGCCCTGGCCCACTGGTCGTTCGGTACCGGGCTGGCCCTGCCGGCCTTTATCGGCGCGGCCACGCCGATCGGCGGCAACGGCGAAGTCCCGGGCCAGTTCCGGCGCGACAGCGCCTACGGTACGGCCCTGGCCTACTCGGCGGGCCCGTTCGGCGTTACCGCCGGCTACGACCAGTGGAATCCGACCATCGGCACCGGCAACGGCACCTTCAAGAAGGCCGTGGTCGCTGCCAGCTACACCTACGGGCCGGCCAAGGTCATGGGCGGCTACCGCTGGGGCCAGAACAAGAATGCGGCGGACGTCCTGATCCAGCGCGATGACTTCTACTGGATCGGCGCCGCCTACCAGGTGACGCCGTCCGTTGCCCTGTCGCTCGAGTACGACTACGACAACCTCAAGAGCCAGTTCGGCAACACCGGTCTCGCCAATCCCTGGCAGGTCGCGTTCATTGCGAACTACGCATTCTCCAAGCGTACCGATGTGTACCTGAGCACGGCCTACTCCAAGCACGCCGGCCTGTCCATGGATTCGGTCGCCAACGTCTTCGCCACCAGCCTTGCCACGGGCAACAGCTACGCGCTGGCCAATGGCCAGAACTCCATGCTTGGCGTGGCCCTGGGTATTCGCCACAAGTTCTAAGCCGACTTAAGAAAAGCATGCTCGTTGCGGCTGTGTCGGGGAGAGATCCCCGCGCAGCCGTTTTTTTTCTTTGCCTGCCCCCACCAAGAACCAGCGTCGCTGGCTTTCCGGCAACCCGCCGACAGCCAGCCCGATACCGTGGCGTGGAGTCGGCCGGAGCCCGATCTATAATGGGCGCCACCATTCAGGGCAGGCAAGGCAGACGACCTGCGATGCCCTCCGGGCCAGCCGCGACCCATGCCTTTCTACCCTCTAGTCCTTTGCCTGACGATTGCCGTAGTCGGTGCCGTTGGCATGATCTTCACCGCCCTGCCGCGGCGCGATGATCCGACCGTCAGGGCATTCCTGACGCTGGCGGTCGGCGTGGCGATCTGGAGTGGCGGGCGGCTGCTGGAGGTCAGTTCGCCAGACCTTTACTGGCGCATCCTCTGGGCGAAGATCCAGTATTTCGGCATCGTCGCCGTTCCGATCGGCTGGCTTGTAGCCATGGCGCACCTGAGCCGGCCGCGCTACGTGGTGCCGTGGTCGATCCTGTCTCTGCCATGGCTGGCGGCGGCCGTGACGGTCGCGCTGGTCTTTACCAACGAATACCACCACTGGATCTGGACCCGCATCACGCTCTCGCCGCCTGGCGTTGCGCCGGGAGCGGTGTTCGAGCACGGCCCCGGCTATGCCCTGGCCGCCGCGTGGACCTACGGGCTGCTGGCCCTGAGCCTGTACTTCCTGCTGACCGCCGAAGTGCCGAACGAAGCGCTGTCGCGACGGGGCCGCAATATCCTCGCCGGCGCCCTGCTGCTTCCGCTGAGCGCGCACGCGGCCTACCTTGTGCGCTGGACCGGCCCGCTGGGCGGCGACCTGACGCCTGCCACGTTCTCGCTGATGGCGGTGCTGGTGTGGTTCTGCGCCCTGCGCACGCATCTTGGCGACATTGGCCATTACGCGCGGCTGCGCGTCTTCGATGCCCTCGGCGAAGGCTGCGTGATCGTGAGCCCCGAGGGCATGGTGGTGGATTTCAACCCGGCTTGCGCGCGGCTGCTGCCGGAGATTGCCCGGAACCGGCCGGCGCCCGCGGCGCTGGAAAGCGTGCTGTCCGAGACGGCCGGCAATGCGGTGCCGATCGTGCCGCCCGGCATGCCGTTCGAACTGTGCGCCGAGGCGGTCCGTCGCATGGACGGCAAGCGCATCGGCACGCTGGTCTTCCTGCGTGATATCACCCGCTATCGCGAGCGCGAACTGGCGCTGACCCAGCGCTTGGGCCAGACCCAGGCGCAGCTGTCGCGCATCCAGGCCGACCTGGACATCGACGCGCTGACCGGCATTCCCAACCGCCGATATTTCCAGCGCGAAGCGCACGCCGCCGCCGAGCGCGCGTTTGCACGCGGCAGCTTGCTGGGATTGATGATCCTCGATATCGATCGCTTCAAGCAGTTCAACGATCTCTACGGCCATCCGGTCGGCGACGCGTGCCTGCGGCAGGTGGCAGGCGCCCTGGTCAGCGAACTGGAGCCTGGCCAGTTCTGCGCGCGCCTGGGCGGTGAGGAATTTGCGGTGGTGTTGCCCGAAGCCAGCCCGCAGGACACGCACGCGCTGGCGCAGCGGCTGGTCGCGGCGGTGCGCCGCCTGGATATCCCGCACGACGGCTCGCCGACCCAGCCGGTGGTCACGATCAGCCTGGGCGCGGTCTGCGCGATTCCGGAGATGCCGGCGATCGACACCCTCCTGAGCCGCGCCGACAGCGCCATGTACCAGGCCAAGCGCACCGGCCGTAACCGCTTCGTGCAGGAGCAGGCGCCCGGCGTACCGAGTTCCTGAAACTCCCGCACGCTATCCTCAGTGGCTGTTCCCGTGCAGGAACTCCGCCACCACGCGCGCCGTTTCACCGGCGGCGGTCAGCAGGAAAAGGTGGCCGTCATCGTCGAAAACTCGGAGCGTGGCGTGCGGAATGCACTTTGCCAGGATCCTCGCATTCACCAGCGGCACGATCGGATCATCGCTGCCATGCAACACCAGCGTGTGCTGCTTCAGCGCCCCGAGCCATGGCAGGCTGCTCCAGCCCCATGCGGCCATCAGCTGGTAAAGGTAGCCGCGTCCGCGCGGCGGATGCATATGACGGCCATGCTCGTCGAGCAGTGACGGGTCGTCACGGAAAGCCCCGCCGTAAAGCTCCGCGCCCACGCGCTGCAGGTACTGCGGATCGGAATACCGCCGCACGCCGATCATCTTCGTGAGCACGGACGGACTGCCCGGCACCATCAGGACACCGGGCGACGTCGCGGCCAGCACCAGCCGGCGGCAGCGCCGCGGATACAGCCGCGCGAACTCCTGCGCGAGCGCCCCGCCCCATGAAACGCCGAGCGTATCGACGGGTCCCGCATAGCCAAGGCGCGACAGCAGCTTGTCGGCCATCACGCACAGGTTGGAAAAGCGATAGGGAAACAATGGCGCCGGAGAGTGCCCTGCACCGGGGATGTCGAAGATGATGACTTCGACGTCCTCCAGCGCATCGACGAACGGCTCGACGAGTTCGAGGTTGGCGCCAATGCCGTTGAAGATGAGCAGCGGCGGATGCGCGCGGCTGCCGGGCCGGATGCCGACCCTGAGTTCCTGCCCGTCCAGGTCTACCGTTCGGGTCTGCATGATTTGTCCAGCGTCGAGGCTGGTGTTGTTTGTCGTCATCAAGTGTCCCGGAGAGAATGGCGGCGAAGCATGGCCGGGGGCGGCCATGCTTCCCTTGCGCTTACTGCTTGGGACGCAGGATGCCCTTCACCTCTTCGACGTTTTCCGCCAGGCGCTTGCCCACCGTGGCAACGCTGTCGGCCTGGGCCTTGTACACCGTATCGGTCAGGCCGCGCAGGCCGGCCACGGCCTTCTGCAGCGAGCGCGGCAGCACTTCCGAGACCTTGGCCGCGGACTCGCCGTCGGCGCCCTGGCCACGGCGCGCGAGCGACTGCAGCTCGGCGGCGGTGTCCGTCAGGAACTCGGCCTGCTGACGCACCAGCGATTGCAGGCCGGCCAGCAGCGTGACGTTCACGCTGGCGATCGCCTCGATGTCCTTGCGGCGCGATTCGAGGATCGCCGCCGGGTCCAGGCGGTTCTGCTTGACGAAATCAAACACCTTTTTGTAGGCGGCGGTATTGGTGGCTTCCATCTTCAACTCTCCTTACAGGTTACGTCACAAAATCGACGGGCCGAGATCCGGAGATCAGGCCTCGGTCACATAGCGTCCGGGCGCTTCGCACAAGGGCACATGGCGCGCGCTGCCCAGTTCCGACGGCGCGGCGTGCATGTCGCCCGAGCGCGTCTTCAGCCATTCGCCCCAGTGCTCCCACCAGGACGCCTGGGTCGTCGTGGCGCCTTCGAGCCACGCCTCGGGATCCGCCCCTTGCGCGTCGTTCAGGAAGTACTTCGCCTTGGCATTGCCGGGCGGGTTGATCAGGCTCTGCACGTGGCCACTGGAGCTGAGCACGAACTCGGTCTTGCCGCCAAAGGCGCGCACCGAGCTGTACACGCCCTTCCACGGCGTGATGTGGTCGGTCATGCCGGCCAGCACGTACTTGTCGCAATCCACTGCGGCCAGGTCGATCGGCTCGCCAAGGATGCGCAGCGCGCCCGGCGTCGCCAGCTGGTTCAGCGTCAGCATGTCGAGCAGCTGGCCATGCAGGCCTGCCGGCAGGCGCGTGGTGTCGTTGTTCCAGAACAGGATGTCGAAGGCCGGCGGGGCCTTGCCGAGCAGGTAGTTGTTGACCCAGTAGTTCCACACCAGGTCGTTCGGCCGCATCCATGCGAATACACGGCCGAGTTCCTCGCCGTCGAGCACGCCGCGGGCCTGGCTGCCCTGCCGCGCGGCATCGATGGCTTCCGGCGTCGCGAACAGGCCCAGCTGGGACTGCGCGTCAAGGCCGAACACGGACACCATCAGCGTGGCCGAATGCACGAGCTTCTCGCCACGCGCGGCGCAGTAGCCCATCAGCGCCGACATCGTCATCGCGCCGGAGCATGCGCCATGCAGGTTCACGTCGGGGCTGCCCGTGATCTCGCGGATCGCATGGATGGCTTCCACCAGCGAACCGACGTAGGTGTCGAGGTTCCAGTTGCGGTGGGCCGAGGTCGGATTGCGCCAGCTCACCATGAACACCTGCAGCTCGTTGCGCAGCAGGTGTTCAACCATGCTCTTGCCCGGCGCAAGGTCGAACACATAGAACTTGTTCACCTGCGGCGGCACGATCAGCTGCGGCCGGGCATGGACGTTCGCGGTGGTCGGCGTGTACTGGATCAGTTCGAGCACATCATTGCGAAACACCACCGCGCCGGGCGTGGCGGCAAGGTTCTTGCCGACGCGGAACGCGCCCTTGTCCACCTGCGACGGCATGCCCTGGTTGGTCAGGGTATCGGTCAGCAGGTTGACCAGGCCGCTGACCAGGTTCAGGCCACCGGTTTCGAACGTCTTGCGCAGCGCGGCGGGATTACCCAGCAGCGTGTTGGTCGGCGCCACCGCATCCATCAGCAGGTCGGTGAAATACTGCGCGCGGTCCTTGCTGCGGCCGTCCATTACCGAGCGGGTGACGAAACCGGTCACCGCATCACGCCACGCCTGGTATCCCTGCAGGGCCATGCGGTAGACCGGGTTGTCCTGCCAGGCAGGATCGCCAAAGCGGCGGTCGCGCGTGGTGGGCGCGGGCGCCGTGCCGTTCGCGACAGCCATCAGGTCCTGCGCGAGCCGGGACTGCTGCTCCAGCAGCAGCGTCGGTTCCTGCACGCACTGCGCGCCGATCTGCTGCGCGGTGCTGACCAGGTCCTGCGGCCGCATGCCCACGAACGGATTCGGCCCCGTCACGGCCGGCGTGTTGTCCAGGATCTCCGCCGGAGCGGCTGCCCTGGCTGTCGTCTTCTTTGCCTTCTTTGCCGGCGTTCTCGTACTCACGGCTGTTGTCATGCTGCCACCTCGTCCTGCTTTGTTTATTCGTGTTTGGTTTGTGCTTCAGGCGACCAGCAGCGCGAGCGACTCTGCCACCAGTGCGGGCTTGCCCTCGCCTTCGATCTCTACCGCGTTCTCCATCCGCACCAGCACGCGACCGTCGCCCTTGCGGTCGGCGGCAATCAGGCTCAGACGGTTGCGCACGCGCGCACCCGCCTTCACCGGGGTCAGGAAGCGGGCCTTCTCCAGGCCGTAGTTCACCGCGGCGCTCGCGTCGTGCGGCACTGCGCCCAGCTCGATCATCTGGCTCGCCACGAGCGAGAGCGTCAGGTAGCCGTGGGCAATGGTGCCGCCGAACGGGCTTTCGCGCTGCGCGCGATCCACGTCCACGTGGATCCACTGGTGGTCGCCGGTGCAATGCGCGAACGCGTCGATGCGCGCCTGGTCGATCTCCACCCACTCGGACACGCCGAGTTCCTTGCCGACGAACGCGTCGAGCGTGGCCATGCTGTAGCCTTCGATTGCCATCTTCTTTCCTTCGTTGTCTTGTATTCGGGTCCGCCGCGTCAGAAGCAGGATTCGTCTAGCGCCAGGAAACCGTCCCGGCCCGTCGTGCTGATGACGGCTGCCTCGAACGCGGAGGCGCGCGGCAGGATGTGATTGGCGAAGTACTCGGCGGTCGCGATCTTGGCGCCGTAGAAGGCTTCGTCCTCGGCACGCTTCTGCGTCGCGACGATCAGCGCCCGCGCCATCTGCCAGCCCGTCAGCACGATGCCCGTCAGCTTCAGATAAGCGACGCTTGCGCCGAACACGGCATTCGGGTCCTTGCGGGTGTTCTCCACCACGTGGTCCACCGCATTGCCCAGGGCCAGGCGCGCCACGCCAAGGCGCATCAGCATGGCGCTGCATGCACCATTGCGGCAGCCGTCGGCGTATTCCTTCAGGGCTTCCAGGGTCTTGTCGATTTCGGCCAGGATGCCGCGCGCCGCCGCGCCGCCATCGCGCACGGTCTTGCGGCCGATCAGGTCGTTGGCCTGGATCGCCGTGGTGCCTTCGTAGATCGGCAGGATGCGCGCGTCGCGGTAGTGTTGCGCCGCGCCGGTCTCTTCGATAAAGCCCATGCCGCCGTGCACCTGCACGCCAAGACTGGTCACTTCCAGCGACATCTCCGTGCTCCAGCCCTTGATGACGGGCACCAGGTATTCGTAGGCCGCGCCGAATTGTTCCCGCGCCGCGGCGTCCGGCGACCGGTGCGCAAAGTCGGAATAGCCTGCGGCCACCAGTGCCAGCGCACGCGCGCCTTCGGTCAGCGCGCGCATTTCGGTCAGCATGCGGCGCACGTCGGGATGGTGGATGATCGACACGGCCTCTTTCGCCGAGCCATCGACCGGGCGGCTCTGCACGCGGTCCTTCGCATAGGCCACGGCCTGCTGGTAGGCACGATCGGAGATGGCGATGCCCTGCACGCCCACGCCGAAGCGCGCAGCGTTCATCATCACGAACATGTACTCCAGGCCGCGGTTCTCCTCGCCGATCAGGTAGCCGATGGCGCCGCCGTTGTCGCCGAACTGCAGCACGGCGGTCGGGCTGGCCTTGATGCCGAGCTTGTGCTCGATCGACACGCACTCCACGTCGTTGCGCGCGCCCAGCGAACCGTCGTCATTGACCAGGAACTTCGGTACCAGGAACAGCGAGATGCCCTTCACGCCTTCGGGCGCGTCCGGCGTGCGGGCCAGCACCAGGTGCACGATGTTCCCGGCCATGTCGTGCTCGCCGTAGGTGATGAAGATCTTGGTGCCGGACACCTTGTAGGTACCATCCGCCTGCCGGTCGGCGCGCGTGCGCACCAGGGCCAGGTCCGACCCGGCCTGCGGCTCGGTCAGGTTCATGGTGCCGGTCCACTCGCCGGCGATCAGGCGCGGCAGGTAGCGTTGCTTCAGTTCGTCCGAGCCGGCCGTGAGCAGTGCCTCGATCGCGCCGTCGGTCAGCAGCGGGCACAGCGCGAACGACATGTTGGCCGCGTTCATCATCTCGATGCACGGCGCGGCCAGCAGCTTGGGCAGGCCCTGGCCGCCGAACTCCGCCGGATGCACGACGCCCTGCCAGCCGCCTTCGCCGAACTGGCGGAACGCGTCGCGGAAGCCTTCGGTGGTCGTGACCTGGCCGTCGTTCCAGCTGCTCGGCTGGCGGTCGCCCGCGGCGTTCAGCGGGGCCAGCACTTCGCCGTGGAACTTGGCGGCTTCCTCCAGCACTGCCTCGACCGTTTCCGGCGTGGCATCTTCATAGCCCGGCAGCGTGGCAATCTTTGTCAGTCCGGCCAGTTCGCGCATGGCGAACAGCATGTCCTTGGTGGGCGCGGTATAGCTCATCTCATTCCTTTCGCGGCGATGCAGCGCCGGCTCCGGGACAAAGCCCTGCGGTGCTGCGACATCATTGATGGCCCTGATCGTAAGGGCCATCCCCGCGAAAGCGATTACCTAAACCCGCCCTTTGAATGACAAATCGTGCCGCATTGCAGCATGCGAAGGCTGGCGCACGCGCGGTGCGACGCCAGAGACGCGTGAAGTGGCATGATTTGTCAGTCGACGGCCAGCCTTGCCAGCCGCTGCACGCCTACGGCGCGCGCCGGTAGGCGTTCGGCGTGCTGCCCGTCCAGTGGCGGAAGGCGCGATGAAAGGCGGTAGGGTTGTCGAAGCCAACGTCGAAGGCGATGGCCGCGATGGCATCTTCGGAACGCGTCAGGCGGCGGATGGCGATATCGCGCCGCACCTCGTCCTTGATGGCCTGGAACGTAGTGCCTTCGGCCGAGAGCCGACGGCACAGCGTGCGCACCGAATGGTGCAGCGCCTGCGCCACCTCATCGATGGTGGGCGATGCCGGCAGGCAGTCGGCCACGTGCTGGCGCACCCGGTGGCAGGTCATCTCCTCTGCGAACGAGACGAAGATCCAGTCTT
The DNA here is from genome assembly GCF_057073755.1 of Cupriavidus sp. C3SS-1. Lineage (NCBI taxonomy): Bacteria > Pseudomonadati > Pseudomonadota > Betaproteobacteria > Burkholderiales > Burkholderiaceae > Cupriavidus > Cupriavidus sp. C3SS-1. The sequence goes on from NZ_CP172699.1 coordinate 2,055,288, forward strand.
CCGGCGCGCGTGCCAGGAACTTCTCGAGATCGGGCTTGCGTTGCCGCACAGGCAGGTCCAGAAGGGCCGCGTCGAACACCAGCCGCGTGTGCTGCCGGTCGAAATGCACGGGCCCCGGAAACAGGTAAAGATGGTCGCTCGCGAATTGCGGCCGGGCATCGGGCAGCTCGACCGCCAGCAACGGTATGCGCTGGCGAATCAGCCAGGACGCCACGCCATGCACAAGCTTGAGCATCAGCTCGCGCCCCAGCATGCTCGCGGGGGGGGCGCAGGTGCTGTCTGCCAGTTCGACGATGCCAGCCGAACCCTCGCGCCGGGATTCCATGCGGAAGTCGTCGAGGATCAGGTGGAAGAACTGCCCGAAGCGACGCAGCGCGACTTCGAGCCGTGGCGCATCGAGCAGGCTCAGGCAGAGGTACTTGAGCGTGCCGTTGCGCAATGGCCGGCTGAAGATGCCGGGCATTTCATCGTCCAGCTCCTTCGCCAGCAGCCGGTACAGCGTCGCGAACTGTTCCTGCGTGACGCGGGCAGCCGGCTCGGCCAGCAGCTCGGAGGCAATGCCGGAGCACTCGGCCAGCCGTGCCATCGCGGCGGGGTCGGCGCCGGACAGGAAGCCGTTGACGACGGAGATGGGGACAGTGGCGGAGAAGTCGTTCACGTCGTTCACGCGAGGCCTTGGCAATGCGTGCGATGAAAAGGTGGCGGCTGGCGCATTCTGTCACAGCCGCCACGCGGTGAGAACCCGACGGCTACATGTTGTTCCGGGCTTCGTCCTGCTGCAGGCGCCATTTCGACACACTGCAGCCGAACTGGCCGCCGAACCAGCGCGAAAATGCGCTCAGCGACGAGAAGCCCAGCAACGTGGCGACCTCGGACAGCGGCCGCTCGCGGTTGTCGATATAACGCACGACCAGGCTGGCGCGGGCCTCGTCGACGATATCCGAGTAGCTGGTGTTTTCCTGCGCCAGGCGCCGGTGGACCGTACGGCGGTCCACGCCGAGATGCTGCGCCACGCGGTCGACCGAGCACATGCCGGATGGCAGCAGCACGTGGACGAGTTCGCGCACCTTGTCGGGCAACGTGGTGTTTGCCTGGGCCAGCAAGGTGCCGAGGTAGCGCTTGACCTGGTGCGCCATGACGGGGTCATACGACGGCAACGGTCCTTCCAGGTCGGCGGCGACGCAGACAATGCCGTCGAAGTCCTGGTTGAACAGGCTTGGCATGCCGAACACGCGCTGGAACGTGGCCTGGCTCGCGGGTGGCGCGTGCGTGAAGCAGATGCTGCGCGGCCGCCAGGACGGTCCCAGGCATACGCTCAGCAAGCGGTAGATCACGCCGACCGCGAGATCCGTGGCCTGCCGTAACGTACCTGGCACGTCGCTGAGGACATGCAGACGGATCATCAGAAGGCCCTCCGACTCTTCCATGCGCATTGCAAGCGCTTCGTTCTGTACGCCCATGTAACGCACCATCGACTCCAGCGCGCGCCGCAACGTCGGCTGCTCGCGCACGACGAAGGCAAGCGGACCAAGATTCGAAACCTGGCGCAGTTCCGCCATGCGCACGCCAAAATCGTCCACGTGCGCGGCGCGCGCGGAATCATCCAGCAGGCGGCCGACCTTCTCCGCCGGGATGCGGATATCCGGGTCGAGCAGCGCATCGCGGCTGATCTTCGCGGCGCGCAACTGCTGATGCGGATCCAGGCCCACGGAGCGGGCCACTTCCACATAGTTGGTAAGGCTGGCACTGCGAAGGTAGTAGGACATCGCGTTTTCCCTGACTGTCCCGAAATGTAAATCGACCGTCCCGGATCGTCAAATTTCCATGCGCCGTTCACCGATACTTCGGTCACCCAAACTCGCCACCGCAAGTGAAGGAACCGTGAACGCGTCCAATTCCGTCGTCAATCCCTGCATCAACATCTGCCGCATGGACCTGGCTGGCAAGTATTGCCAGGGTTGTGGCAGGACCCTCGTGGAAATCGGCCGCTGGGAACAGATGACCGATGTGCAGCGCGCCGAAGTCATGGCCGCGCTGCCGACACGACGCCCGAATCGCAGCACGGCGGCGCCGAGCGCCTGACCGCTACGCGCCCACCCTCCGCGCCCTCCCCAGACATGACCCCAACCAACACTCTGTCGGTCGAAGCGTACTTCGACCTGATCTGTCCGTGGTGCCTGATCGGCAAACGGCATCTTGAAACCGCCATCGACCTGCTAGCGCGCGAGCGCCCGGACGTTACCGTGCAAGTCGAATGGCGCTCGTATCCGCTGATTCCCGCCACGCCGCCCGATGGCATTCCGTATCGCGACTTCTACGTCGCGCGGCTGGGCAGCCCGCAGGCCGTCGCCGTGCGCCAGGCACAAGTAAAGAGTGCCGCGCGCGAAGCCGGCCTGGAGTTGGCGCTCGAACGCATCGAAACCTTTCCCAACACGCTGCTGGCGCATCGGCTGGTGCGCTTCGTGCGCCAGCAGGACGGTGCACAGGCCGCGACGGCGCTGGTCGACAACCTGTTCACGCGCTATTTCCTGCGCGCCCAGAACATCGGTGACGGGCAAGTGCTCGGCGACGCGCTGATCGAGTGCGGCATCGAGGTGCCGGGCAACGCAGGCACGCCTGTGCGGCATGACCTGGAATGGCTGCCGGCGTTGAATGGCCCCGAAGATTCGCCGCCGCGAGCAGGACTTGGCGTGCCGCATTTCGTCTTCAACGGCACACACAGCGTGTCGGGCTCGCGCCCGCCGGAAGCGCTGCTGGAAGCCATGCTGCGCTCTTTGGCGCGGGCAAAGCAGATCGCCACGCGTGCTGCCGCCTGAAGGCGGTTCTTCCTCAACGGGAGCGAATCACGTCCGTATCGAACGTATTCCCAATACTCGTGCCTGTGCCGTTGAACGGCGGGGCACGGGTGCCTTTGCACGCCTAAAATCAAGTTCATAACGGAGACAACAAAAAAATGAAGAACCGCACCGCCCTGCTTCGCCTGCGCCGCGCCGCGCTGGCCGCCGTCATGATCGTTTCCATGCCCGCCGCAATGGCATGGACCAACAAGCCGGTCCGCATGCTGGTGCCGGCGCCGGCTGGCGGCACCATGGATGTCATGGCGCGGCTGCTGGCCGACCAGCTCTCCGTCGATCTCGGGCAGCCGGTGGTGGTGGACAACAAGCCGGGAGCCGGTGGCGGCATTGCCATCAACACGCTGCTGGCGGCGCCGGCGGATGGACAGACCATCATGGTGACGGCCACCAATGTGCTGACCGAAGTGCCGCATGTTCTGAAGCAGTCGTTCGACACCATGAAGGACATCCGTCCGCTGGCGGCCGTGGCGCGGTCGCGCCTGGTGATGATCGGTGCGCCGACGCTGCCGGCCAAGGACTTGCCGTCCCTGGTCAGCTATGTCAAGGCCAATCCCGGCAAGCTCAGCTTCGCTTCCTACAGTTCGGGCACCGCGTCGCACTACGCCGGCATGATCATGAACCAGAAGGCCGGGATGGATCTGCAGCATGTGCCGTTCGCCGGTTCAGGGCCAGCGCTGACCCAGGTCATGGGGGGACAGATTGCAGTCATGTACGACGGCATGGTGACCTCGCTGCCGATGATCAAGGCGGGCAAGGTGCAGGCGTTCGCGGTGGCTTCGAAGAGCCGCTCGCCGCTGCTGCCGCAGGTGCCGACGTTTGCGGAGCTGGGATATGGGGATGTTGAATTCAGCAACTGGATCGGGGTGATTGCCTCCGCCAAGGTGCCGGTTGAACTGGCGCAGAAAATCCAGACTGCAGCTTACAAGGCCGCAGCAACGCCCAAGGTTCATGAGCGGATGGAAACGCTTGGCTATGAGCCGATGGCGGCGCAGACGCTGCCGCAGCTTAGCCAGTCGCTGCAGGCTGAATATGAAAGGAATGGGAAGATTGTTAAGGCGTTTAATATTCAGCCTTGAATTTTTGATTTTTTTTTATTAATAATCGCCTTCCGTTCTGGAGGGCGATTTTTTTTTAGCGTTCTTGACACGCGCGGCTGTTTCGCCGGCGTAGCCGGCGAGTCACTTTTTGTCCGAGCGACAAAAAGTAACCAAAAAACGCGTCGCTTGTCCTAGCGGACGAATATTGATCGTAGTGTGCCAAGAATTTCGTACGGGTATGAGCTTCAGAGTCTGCCCGGCTGCCTGCCGCGTGGAGCGCGTCCGTATGCAGGCTCTCCGGCAATGATTGAACGAGCCCCGAAACTGTCCGTGGCCCGACACTGCCACCGTTATCGCATCATCGCCTTCGGCTGCTGCGCGGCTCAGTAGTCGGCAGGCCGGACGACATCAACGGTGCAGAGGCTGGTGCTTCTGTCTCTTCTCTTCTCTTCCCTTCCCTTCTCTTCCCTCGGTTTTCACAGAGTGCGCGCAGCGCAGCCGTAGGCGTCCTACCGATGGCGGGGTTAGGAGGAGCCACCAAGTAATCCGGGTTCGCTCATCTGACGTGTCTATCCTGATCATCTACGCGGCAGGCAGTCTGGCTATGCCCTGTACCGTCTTCACCACCACGGGCCGTTCGTCGACCACGAAAACGCGTTTTTGGTTACTTTTGTCGCGAGACAAAAGTGACTCGCCGGCTACGCCGGCGAAACAGCAGCGCCTGCCAAGAACGATAACCTCATCATCCCAGCCAACCAAAAAAAAACGCTGACCCCCCTTCAAGAGCCAGCGTCCAAACCTTCTCCCTTTCCTACCCTTCAGACTGCCTTCTCACGCAGTTGCTTCTTATTGATCTTCCCCACACTGGTCTTGGGAATCTCAGCCACAAACGCAATCCGTTCCGCCTCGGGCACAGCGAATTTGCTGAGGCGTTGCGTATCGACGTGTCCGAGCAATTGCTGGCGGATGGAATCCGCACCCACCTCGGCCCCGGCCTTGCGGACGACAAACGCCATCGGGCGCTCTCCCCACTTGGCATCGGGCACCCCGATTACCGCGCACTCCTGCACGCCCGGCACTTCGGTGATGAGGTTTTCGACTTCGATCGACGACACCCATTCACCCCCGGTCTTGATGACGTCCTTGATGCGATCGACGATCTGCACGAAGCCGTCCTGCCCCATGACCGCGACGTCCTGGGTATGCAGGTAGCCACCCGCCCACAGGTCTTCGGAAGCCGCCGGCTTCTTGAAGTACGACTGCGTCAGGTACGGCGCACGCAGCACGATCTCGCCACGGCTCGTACCGTCGCGCGGCAGGTCCTGCATGTCTTCGCTGACGATGCGGAAATCCACCATCACCACCGGACGCCCCGTGGAGCAACGCATGCGCACTTCGTCCGCGCGGTCCTTCGGCGCGACGCGCGGCGGCAACTGCGCCAGCGAGACGATCGGCCCGGTTTCCGACATGCCATAGCCCGCAAAGATATCGATGCCGCGCGAGAGCGCAGCATCGCACAGTGCCGGCGGCAAGGCCGACCCGCCGATGATGATCTTCCAGCCCGACAGGTCCTGCGCGCTGTCCTGCGACGACTGCAACAGCATCTGCAGGATGGTCGGCACGCAATGCGAGAACGTGACCTTCTCCTGCTGGCGCAGCTTCAGCAGCATGTCCGGCGCATAGCGGCCCGGCAGCACGGTGCGCAGGCCAAGCATGACCGCGACGTAAGGAATGCCCCACGCCAGCACGTGGAACATCGGCGTGATCGGCATGTACACGTCTTCACGGTGCATGCGCTGACCCTCGCGCGGCGAGCACAGGCTGGCCGAGGTCGTCAGCGTGTGCAGCACGATGTCGCGATGGCTGTAGCACACGCCCTTCGGATCGCCGGTGGTGCCGGTGGTGTAGAACGTGGCCGCCTTGGTGTTCTCGTCGAACTCGGGAAACTCGAAGTCCGGCGACGCGTCTGCCAGCAAGGCCTCGTACTCGCCCGCCAACGGCAGTTCGGTCTGCGGCGCGGCCTGGCCATCGGCCATCAGCACGAAGCGCGGCTTGCACGTCAGCTCGCCGCGGATCTGGTCCAGCACCGGCACGAAGTCGGGATGGACCAGCACGATGTCCGCGTCGGCGTCGTTGAGCGTGTAGAGGATCTGCTGCGGCGACAGGCGCACGTTCACGGTGAACAGCGTCGCGCCCATCATCGGCACGCCGAAATAGCACTCCAGGTAGCGGTGGCTGTCCCAGTCCATCACCGCCACGGTGGAACCGTGCTTCGCGCCCAGCGAGGCCAGCGTCGAAGCCAGTTGGCCCACGCGGCGGCGGAAATCGCGGTACGTGTAGCGCATCTCGCCGCGATAGCTGATCTCCTGGTCGCCATAAAGGCTCAGCGAATGGGTCAGCAACTGCTTGACCAGCAACGGAAAGGAATACGCCGACGGCGTGGATACGATCAAATTGTTCTGCATACTGTCTTCCTCGGGCCGATCTTAGTACGGCTTGGTGCCGATGATGCCGGCGCGTTCCATCTTGCGGTGGCAAGGCGGGTAATCCATCACGGCATAGTGCTGCGTGGCCGTGTTGTCCCAGATCGCGACACTGTTGGGTTCCCAGCGCCAGCGCACCTGGTACTCGGGCACATATGCCTGGCTGATCAGATAACGCAGCAGGTCGGGCGCGCCCGGATTCGCGTCCATGCCGAAACGCACGCGTTCCGGCGTATGGAAGTTGGTGAAGTGCGTGGCGAACGCGTTCACGTACAGGATCTTCTCGCCGGTGTCCGGGTGCGTACGCACCACCGGGTGCTCGGCGTCGGGAAACTGCGCCTTGAGTGCCAGGCGCTTCTCGATCGGCATGGCCGCACCGAAGCTCGCCTCGATGCTGTGGCGCGCGCGCAGGTCGGCGATCTGCGCCTTGATATGTTCGGGCAGGCGCTCATAGGCCAGCGCCATGTTCGCCCACATGGTGTCGCCGCCAACCGGCGGGCATTCCACGCAGCGCAGCACGGCGCCGAATTGCGGCGCTTCGCGCCACGTGGTGTCCGAATGCCAGGCGTTCTCGTAGCGGTCGTTGGGCTGATCCGGCGTCTTGTAGATGCGCACCAGGCCCGGATGCTCCGGATCGCTGCCGGCAACGGGGTGATCTTCCAGTTCGCCGAAGCGGCGCGCGAACGCGACGTGGTCAGCGCGGCTGATGTCCTGGTTGCGCAGGAACAGCACGCGGTGCTTCAGCAACTGCGCGCGGATCTCCGCAAACAGGGCGTCATCGCGCACGGCATCGCCGAGATTCACGCCGACCAGTTCCGCGCCCAGCGAGCAGGTGAGTGGCTTGACTTGCATGGTCCGGCTCCCTTAGATCACGAAGATTGACGAACCCGTGGTCTTGCGCGACTCCAGGTCCCGATGCGCCTGCACCGCGTCTTCGAGCGCATAGCGCTGGTTGATCTCGATCTGGATCCGGCCCGCACCGACATGACCGAAGATTTCGCCGGCCAGCTCGGCCTTCTCGGCCGGGTCGGCAATGTAGTCGGCCAGGGCCGGACGCGTCAGGAACAGCGAGCCCTTCATCGCCAGCAGCACCGGATCGAACGGCGGGATCGGGCCCGAAGCGGTACCGACACACACCATCGTGCCGCGGCGCTTGAGCGAATCGAGCGACGACATGAAGGTGTTCTTGCCCACGCTGTCGAACACCACCGACACGCCGACGCCGTCGGTCAGTTCACGCACGCGCTTGGCCACGTCCTCATGGCTGTAGTTGATGATGTGGTCGCAGCCATGGGCGCGCGCCACTTCGGCCTTGGCTTCGCTCGATACCGTGCCGATCACGGTCAGGCCCAGCAGCTTCGCCCATTGCGACACGATCAGGCCGACGCCGCCCGCTGCCGCGTGCAGCAGGATGGTGTCGCCTTCCTTGAAGTTGTAGATGCGACGCATCAGGTATGCCGAGGTCAACCCACGCATGGTCATGGCGGCAGCCGTCTCGAAGCCGATGGTTTCGGGCAGCTTGATCAGCGGCGCGGCCGGCACCAGGCGCTCGGTGCTGTACGCGCCCAGCGTGTTGATGAAGCCGGTATAGGTCACGCGATCGCCCACGGCAACGTTGGTGACACCGGGACCGACCGCCTGCACGACGCCAGCGGCTTCCACGCCCATGCCGGCCGGCAGCGGCACCGGATAGGTGCCGTTGCGGAAATACGTGTCGGCATAGTTCAGGCCCACCGCCACGTGGCGGATGCGTACCTGGCCCGGCCCCGGGTCGCCGACTTCCATCTCTTCCACGCGAAGCACTTCAGGGCCACCGGCCTCATACATGCGCACGACTTTTGCCATTTGCTCGTCTCCTGGTATTTGCATCGGCGCAGGGGGCGCCGCTCATGCCCTGAAATTTAGGACCTGCCGGCGCGCGCCGCTTTGCATTGGCCTCCGCTGACTTTGCATTTCATGCCACGGCCGCCTATCATGCGCTGCGAAGGCAATGCAGCAAGGCGCACGCCCCAAAGCGTGCGCCGCACACATAACGAGAATTCGGAGACAAGCCTTGGACACGCTGATACGCGCCGGCGCAGTAACCAACTTCTTTGAAGTGGCCCGGGATCTCGGCCTCAATCCCCAGCCGCTTCTGCGGGAAGCGCGCCTGTCGCGTGCGCTGCTGAGCGACCCGGACCAGCGCGTTTCCGTCAACGCCTGCGCCAGGCTGCTGGAACTCGCGGCCCAGGCCGCGCAATGCGAGACCTTCGGCCTGCGCATGGCCGAGTCGCGCCAGTTGTCGGACTTCGGCGTGATGAGCCTGCTCATCAGCCAGCAGCCCACCTTGCGCGATGCGCTGGCCACGATCATCCGCTATCGGCACCTGGTCAACGAATCTCTCGCCATCCTGCTCGAAGATGCCGGAAAGGTAGTCATCATCCGGCAGGAGGTCGTACTCGATACGCCTTCCCGGCAGGGCACCGAACTGGCGCTTGGCGTGGTGTTCCGCCTGTGCCGCGCGTTGCTCGGACCGCACTGGCATCCGCTCAATGTCAATTTCACCCATGCGGCCCCGGCAGACCTCCAGGTCCACCGCCGCCTGTTCGGCTGCCCGCTGGAGTTCGGCAGCGAGTTCAATGGCATCACCTGCCTGGCGGCCGACCTCGACGCCGCCATCCCGAACGCGGACCCGGGCATGGCGCGCTATGCGCAGCGCTTTGTCGATACGCTGCCGCGCGTCAATGCCCCGTCTATCGGACGCGACGTGCGCAGCGCCGTGTACCTGATGCTGCCAATGGGCCGCGCCACGTGCGAAGGCGTGGCGCAGGGCCTGGGCATGAGCCTGCGCACCATGCAGCGCCAGCTCGATGAAGCCGGCGAAACCTTCACGGACATCCTGAACGAGGTGCGCCGCGAACTGGCGCGGCGCTATGTGGAGAATCCGCAATACTCGCTGCTGCGCGTGGCCGAATTGCTGGGGTACGGCTCGGCGAGTTCATTCACGCGCTGGTTCTCCAGCCAGTTCGGCGAGGCGCCTGTGACCTGGCGGCGCCGGCATGGCTCGCGCGCGCCACAGCCGGTCCCCGTCCATCCCGGGCCACCGGGCTGACGCTCATTCCTGCACGGACTTGCGGCGCTCGGCAAAGCTTGCCACAGCCTGCTCGGCTGAAGAACATCCGCTCCGTGCCGAGCCGCGGCCCTGGCTCCGAACGTCGAGTGCCGATGGCGTAAACCCGGGCGCCGGGCCCGCGTCGTCGCGCGCGTGCTTCGGGCTCCGGGCTCCGGGCTCCGGGGCTACGTCCGGCGGCCTCGCGCGCCTAGTGACCGCCCTTGGGCGTCACCGAGACCGCGAAGGCCTCCGTGTACACGGCCTGGACCTGGTCGCCCTTGCGGATGCCCTTCAGCTGCTGCGGGTCTTCGACATGCAGGTCCACCGTCCTGCCCTTCGGCCCCTTCAGGGTCACCTTGCCGGTCTTGCTGTTCACGGCGACGACATCGGCGGTCACGGTCACCTCGCGCCCGACCATGCCGCCGGGCTTGGCGCCGGGCGCGGCCCGGTCTTCCATCGCACGCTCGGTACTCGAGCGCATGCCGGTCTGCTTGGTCAGGTTGACCGAAAGGGCTTCCTTGTATTCCGCCGTGACCGTGTCGCCGACGCGGAGCTGATCGAAATTGCGCACCTCGTCACCGACCTGCACGTCGGTGACCTTGCCCTGCTTGTTCTTCAGCGAGACCGTGCGCGTGGCGGGATCGATCGCCGTGATCGTCGCCGTGGACTTGACCGTGCCGGTCACCATGGCCGCGCCGACGCCGGAAGCCGCTTCGACGCGGGTCTCCGGCTGGGCCATGGCCAGGTGGGATGCCGCGGCCACGGCGGCGGCGACCAGTATCTTGCTGGGATTCATGCTTGGCTCCTTGCGCCAGGTTGGAAAATTCGGGCGGTGGATTCCGCCCTCGGGCTACAACATGCGTGCCGCCTCGTCCAGCAGCGTGGCCTGCGACAGCATGTCGGCCCGCGCGAACCGCACGATCGAAAACCACCGCACGAGCGGCGGATCGCCGGGCACGTGCGCACAAAGCAGTTCGAGGTCGACACCGGGCACGGTGCTGTCCGCCCCCAGCACCACGTTCACCTGGCTCAGGCGGATCTGGCGCCGCTGGACATGCATGCGGTTGGCGGCGTCGCCCAGGACTTCTCCCAGGCATTCGAGCTGCCGCTCGAGCGTGTCGCCGCCGTGGCCCAGCGCTGCCAGTTCGCTCTCGTTCTGCGCGATCTCGTCCTTGACCGACTGGACCGCCGCCCCGTCGGGTGTCTCTCCGCCCACCATCGAGCGCAGGCCAATGCCTTGCCGTTCATAGAGCTTGAGTTGCGCCTTGAGCAGGGCCTGCTCGCGCTCGAGCGTGTCGCGGCGGCCCTTGCCCGCCGCGAACTGCGCCATGGCCTCGATGGCGAACTGGTCCAGCATGCGCAGCAGGATCTCCGCGCGCAGCGCGGCGTCGGATTCCGCGCAAATCCTCAGCTGGTAGTCGCTGAACGACACCAGCGTCTGGGGCACGTCCGTGTGCATGACATCGCCTTCCATCGCCACGCCCAGCGTGCGGCGCTCGTTCATGGCCATGCCGAGCACTGCATAGGCGTGTTCCGCGAACGGCGTACGGTCGAAGAACTCGCGCAGGTCCGGTGAACGGCTGAAGGCGCGAACGACGTCCGCCGCGGTGCCGAAGTACGCGTGGATATGGGGATCGCTGTCCCAGGCGGCCTCGCTGGCTTCGCGCGGCGCGGGCAGTCCCGCCACGGTCGCGCGGACTGCTTCCAGCGCCGTGCGCAGCCCCGGCGCCAGCCGCTTCTCGTAGTGCGAAACCAGGCGCAGGCGCGGGTTCAGCGCCGTCACGCGCGCAGTCATCGCGACGAGTTCCTTGTCGTCGCGGCGCTGCGGCTTACGGCCCTGCCGCTGGATCCACCGCAGAAAGCCCATGGCGGCGCTTGCCGGTGAGCCGCTTATGTCACCGGTAACGTTCGGCCATCACCATCGCGTTGATCTTGTGGCCCTTCCAGAACATGCCATGGATGCGCGGCTGCAGCTTGCGCAACGCTTCGGGGTCGAGTTCGTTGAAGATCACCGTCACGCCCGGATGCGTGCCGTCGCCTTGCACAGGCTCGATCTCGTCGCAGGCAGGAAAACCGTATTTAGTCAGAAAATCCCGGACTTCCTCGTCGGTGGTCCCGGCGTCGACGTTCCCCAGAAACAACACGGCCATGATCAGTCCCCCGTTCGTCGCCACAAATGTGGCCGCATCCCTGTATGTTCTAGCTCATCTTTGGTGAAGTACAAGGCATTTGGTGTGCAAAAGCCGGCTCAGCGCTTCGAGGTTTGCCGCTTCCAGTCCCCGTCCGGCGTCTGGCAGAACCATCCCGCCCAGTGTTCCTTGCGGCCGGATTGCGTCAGATCGGAACGCACGCGGCGGCATTTTTTACCCTGCTCCGTCCGGCTACGCTCGACCGTGAGCGTGCCGTCGATGGCCGGACGCCGGTTGACGGCGGGGAAGTGCACGGGTGCCGTGCCGCCATCCGGCAGGTTGGCGAGCGCGTCCTTGTAGAGCTGGATGTATTGCGGGACCTCGTCTTTCTGAAGGGTTCCGATGACGGTGTTTTTCAGGAAATGATCGAAATACGCGTGGACCGGAGACGTCGCCATGACGAGCACCAGCACGGCAGCCCGCGCATGGCGGGGATGGTTCAAACGCATGGAGGCCCCCCTCTCGAATTCCCCGTCCAGGGCGTGCCGCTTTGACATACCGAGCCCGGCATCGCTACCCTTAGTCTAGCCCGCTGGACAGGCCAGCGGCATTCCCTTCCTCCGGAGACCCCATGCGAAAGCCCCTTCCGTTGTTTCTGACCGGCCTGATGGTGCTGGGCCTTGCCTCCACGGCCCGGGCGCAGACCGCGCCGGGCCAGGGCCAGGGCGCGGCCAACGCGATCTCCGAGGCGGTCCAGGGCGGCACCAACCCCTATCGCCCGCCCTCGGGTGGGAGCACCGATCCCGAGGAGGCCAGGCGCGCCAAGTGCGAAGCGCTGAAGGAGGAATTCAACGGGACCTCGAAACAGCGGAATTACCAGTCGTCGGGTACCGCCACGCATAACGCGCAGGGTCGCCCGATCCCGAAGATCGAACGGGACAAGAGCCGCAAGGAATTGCAGGAGACGTACCGGGCGAATTGCACTTGAGCCACGCCGTCAGGCAACTGGAATCCCCGCCGGCGATCGGGTGGCTTAAAAAAAGAAGCCCTCGGCCGGGGAGGACGAGGGCTGGAGTGGTATCGGATGTCCACGCCAGGGACTTCCGGGACCTACTTTCCCATGACCTGTCAACGAAATCTACTCTTCGGGCGTGTCAGCAACCGCACTATTCTGGACAATCCGGGGCGCCTGAATTCGTGGCACGCCGTGCCGTCCCAAGCCGCCGCGTCAGCGGCCGGGCTCCAGCCGCCGGTACTGTTGATAGTGGCGGATGGCCCGCTGGCTGTCCCCCAGCGCTTCATGCAGTCTTGCCGCGTTGTAGTGCGCGTCGGCAAAATCGGGAGCCAGCGCGATGCAGGCATGGTATTCAGCCAGCGCCCCCACGGCATCGCCGCTGTCTTCCAGCGCCACCGCCAGGTTGAAGCGGATCAGCGGCGCATCCGTGCCTTGTTCGAGTGCGGTTCGATACAGCGCGATGGCTTCGTCGAACGCGGCGCGCTCGCACATCAAGTACCCGAGATTCACGTAGGCATCGACCAGCCCCGGCTCCGCGGCGATGGCCTGCCGGTAGACCGCAGCGGCCTCGGCGGATCCTGCGCGCTCAAGCTCCTGGGCCATCTCGAACAGCGTATAGCCATCCATCGCTGCCGCCGGTGTCCGCGTCGTCGGAGCCCCCCCGATCGTCACCACGCGGGCAGAACGCTCGCGCGCGTCGAAATCGATGATCCGCTGGCCGGTCTCGACTAGCCACTGACCGTGGGCGTCCCGGGCGGCAACGGTGCCGCCATGCGCCGTAATGCGGACACCGGTCAGGGCCCGGCCGGCTTCCAGGCTCTCGAGTTTCTTGAGTGACCGGACGACACGTCGCGTCGGCACGTTGGCCGCACGCAAGGACTGGGCGGTACGGAACAGCAGCAGGTCCTGAAACGAAAAGCGGTACGCGTTGCCGCGGCCGCGATCGGGCGTCACCACCCCCGCTGTCAGCATGGCATTGACCACGGAACGCGAAATGCCGACCAAAGCCAGCACGTCGCTCAATGTGTAAGACTGCATGCTCAGGCCTTCTTCGCCGCACGTTTGGGAACGGCCGCCACGGTCGATGCGGTTCGCTTGGCACTCTTGCGCGGTGCCGGCGATTCCCCCGCCGCCGCCTTGACGGCGGCGGTCTTGGCAGCCGGCGCGGTTCTCTTGCCTGCCGACAGACTCTTCTTCAGCGCCTCCACCAGGTCAATGACCTGGCCGGACGGAGAGACCTCGACCGGTTCGGGCGAGACGATCTGCTTGCCGGCGATCTTTGCATCGATGGCAGCCAGGACGCGCTGCTTTTCCTCGTCGCGATACTGGCTGGCGTCGTAGTGATCCTCCGAGGCCTGCTCGATCAGCTGGATCGCCAGCTTCAGTTCCGCGTCGGACACCGCGACTTCCTCGACATGCAGGTCGACAATCGACCGGACTTCATCCGCAAACAGCAACTGCTGGAAGACCAGCCCGCCCTCGATCGGCCGGATCTGCACCATGTGCGACTTGCCTTTCGCGGCCCACTTGGCGATGGCGCACCGCCCGGTCTTGGCCATGGCGGCCCGCAGCAGGCTGTACGGCTTGCCGCCACGCTTGTCCGGCGCGATGTAGTAGGTCTTGTCGTAATAGATCGGGTCGACGCCCTTCTCCGGCACGAACGCGACGATCTCCACGAGGTGGCTCGCGCCTTCTTCGAGCGCCTTCAGCTCATCGGGGCTGAAGATCACGAACTGGTCCTTCTCGAATTCGTAGCCCTTGACCATCTGGTCGCGCGGCACTACTTCCCGCGTCTGCTCCGACACATACTGCTGCTTGAGCCGCGAGCCTTCCTTGCTGAGCAGGTTGAAGCGCACCGCGCTTTCGGAATCTGTCGCCGTGTACAGCTTGACCGGAATCGACACGAGGCCGAACGACAGGGACAGGGATGCCAGTGATCGCGCAGCCATAATGCATTCTCCACGTCACAAACGAAAAACCATGCGCACTCACGCCAGGTGCTCGATCGCGCCTTTCAGGCTCTGGGGGGATGACCAGAAGCCACGCCACGGGTCGCCGGTGCGGAAGCTGAGGTATTCCCGGGCGTTCCCGACGTTCCATTGATCCGCGCTTTTGAGCTGGAGCAACTGGTCCCATGATACTGGCATCGACACCCCCATGCCCGGCCGGGCGCGCGCCGAAAATGCCGCGGCCGTGGTCTGCCCGGTGCCGTTGCGCAGGTAGTCGACAAAGACCCGGCCCTTGCGATTGCTGGGGCCGGACCTCGCCACGAACCGCTGCGGAATGGCCCGCGCCAGGTGCATGACGGCCGCGCGCGAGAAGGCCTTCACGGTATCGTAGTCAAGCGCCGGAGCGAGTGGCACGACGACGTGCAATCCCTTTCCGCCGCTCGTCTTCAGCCACGCCTGCAGGCCCAGTTCGCCCAACAGGGTCTGCACGAGCAAGGCGGCCTCCTGCACGTGCTGCCACGGCACGCCTTCCCCGGGGTCCAGGTCGAAGATGACGCGATCCGGCTGGGGCAGATCTTCGGTCGTCGAATTCCAGGTGTGGAATTCGACCACGTTAAGCTGCGCGGCGGCGACAAGCCCGTCGGCCGACTCGACCGTCAGCAGGCGGCCGTGTCCCGGCCACAGTGCCTCAGGTTGTTCGGTCAGGCCCGGCAAACTCGTGGTCTCGGCGTGCTTCTGGAAGAAGACCTCGCCGCCGATGCCGTCCGGTGCGCGCAGCAAGGCCACGGGGCGCAGTGCGAGATGCGGAAGCATCCACTCCGCCACGCTCTCGTAGTAGCGCACCAGGTCGAGCTTGGTGATGCCGGTCGAGGCATCGATCACGCGCTCGGGGTTGGTGACCTTCACGTTAGTGCGCGATGGCGTGGGATCGACCCGTACGGCTTCGCGCCGGACGTCGCTCGCCGGCGTTTCGCTGCGCAGCGCCTTGAACGATGCCTGGCGCACTTGTCCCGATGACGTCCATTCGGCAAACTCGACCTCGGCCACGAGCGATGGCTTCACCCACTGCGGCGCACCGGTCCGCGCCGTCCCCCACCGGCTGCGCCGAATGGTGGCCGGCGGAAACGGGGCCGCTTCGGTCGCGAGCCTTGAAAGCTTGTGCCGCAGGGTCGCGGCAGTCTTGCTGTCCCACCCCGTGCCGACGTTGCCGGCATAGCGCAGTTGGCCGTCCTCGTTCACGCCAAGCAGCAAGCTGCCGATTTCGCTCGGGGCACCCTCCCGCTCCGAAAAACCGCAGATGACAAATTCCTGTCGCAAGCGGCATTTGACCTTGAGCCAGTCGGCATTGCGCGATGAGCTATAGACGGAATCGGCGCGCTTCAGCATGACGCCCTCCAGGCCGAGCTCGGCCGCGGCCTGGAAGACCTGTGCCGCGGGCGCGTCAAAGCTCTCGCTGAAACGAACGCGGTCCGAGTGCTCGTCGATCAGTCGGGCCAGATGCGCACGGCGCTCGCGCAAGGGCACGTGGCGAAGATCTCGCCCCTCCCAGTACGGAACATCGAACACGAAGTAGACGATCGCGTCGTTCTGGTGCCCGTCGATCGCGTTCTGCAACGCATTGAAGTCCGGCAAGCCGTCGCGCAGCACCACGATTTCACCGTCAAGCCAGCCCTCGGAAATATCGAGCTTCTCGACCTCCTTCGCAAGGCTGGCGAGCCTGCGGGTCCAGTCATGGCCGTTGCGTGTGATCAGGTGCACCTTGGCGTCGACGATCCGTGCGAGCAGCCGGTAGCCATCGAACTTCGTCTCGATGATCCACCCACCGCCCGATGGCAGGCTGGCCGTCGGCGTGGCAAGCTGCGGTGCGAGGCGCGCCGGCAATGGCGCGTTCACGGCGGCCGACAGGTCGGGTTCGTCCGGCTCCTTCACGCCGCGGCTGTTCTCGCGCTGCTCGACCGGCCCCAGCGGATGCGCGACCACGCTGTCGGGCAGAGCCGTGATGACATCGAACTCCGCATGAGACCGTGCCCACTGATCGCGCTTCTTGAAAAGCATCCACTGGTCGTGTGCCTCCCCGGCTTTCGAAATCTTCACCAGTTCCCAGCGGCCCGCCAGCTTTTGTCCATGCAGTGCGAATTCGAGCTTGCCTTTCGCCATGCCAGCCCGGGCATCACCGACCGGTTCCCACGTGCCGTTGTCCCAGACGATGACGGAGCCGGCGCCGTATTGCCTGGGCGGAATGGTTCCCTCGAAGCCGGCATAGTCGATCGGATGATCCTCGACGTGGATCGCGATGCGCTTGTCGGACGGGTCAAAGCTGGGCCCCTTGGGCACCGCCCAGCTCAGCAGCACTCCATCGAGTTCAAGACGGAAGTCGTAATGCAGGCGCCGCGCCCAGTGCTTCTGGATCACGAAGCGCAGCGGCTTCGTCGCGGAGCGTCGGGTGCGCGTGCGCGCAGCCGGCTCTTCCGTGATTCGAAAATCACGTTTGTCGCGGTAACGGGCGAGCGAATCGTGCGCCATGTGAACAGCATAGGCGCGAGCATGCGGGTGGCGTAGCCGGCGTTCTCCTACCTGGGCGTCAGAAATCAATCAGTCGATCACGATCGCGCGGAAGTCGTTGACGTTGGACCGTGATGCGCAGGTCATTGGCAAGATCGCATCGAACATATGGAACCGAGGTTCGCGTTGGCCGGCGTTGCCGCTATCGCGGCGTTGTCGCGTTCTTCCTGCTGATCCACAGCAAGCGATGCGCGCCCGGTAAGCGGACGGAATTACGCTTGTGCCGGAAATCCTCCGCCCATTTCCCTATGCCACGAATCCCGATCAACGCGGCTACGGCTTTCGGCCATCCTGCTTCAGGAGGTGCCGTTCGATGCGCGAATCAGGAAGAAACCAAAGCGCGGCCATCGCAACGAGAATAATCGTTGCTCCAACGCTGCTGTAAAAGCTTGCCGCAATGGCCAGCGCATACACCACAAGCGAGGACTTCCCTTTCCGATCCTTGCCGATCGTATCCGCGAGCGGGGAATCCTTTCCCTCCGCCGCAATGATGGCACGCTGCAGCGCCCAAAAGGATACGGCACACATGAACAGCACAAAAGCATATAGCGCAGTCGGAATTGCCAGGAAGCCGGATTTCCCCATCCAGGTGGTCGCGATGGGAATCATCGTCAACCAGAACAGCAGGTTGAGATTGACCCACATGATTCTTCCGTTTATTCCGCGCACCACCTGGAACAAGTGATGATGGTTATTCCAGTAAATGCCGACGTAAATAAAACTGAGCACATAGCCAAGGAACTGCCGGGCCTCCGCCAGCACGCCGTTCCAGTTGAATTCTGCCGGCAGTTGAATCTGATAGAGCATCAGCGTCAGGCTCACGGCAATGACACCATCACTGAAGGACTCGAGTCGGCTCTTGTTGATGATGATGGACTCCCTCAAATGAACTGTTTGCGGAATGAAAGACTGGCCAGATACAGAATGATCAGCATGAAGGGCAGCACGCTCCAGAACCCGATACGCACGTAGAGCACGGCGCCAAGAAATGCACCCAGGACGAAACCTGCCACGATGCTTGCGCTTTTCAGCAAGGCCGTACCATGCTCGCGGCTGAGCGTGCGCACGAAGTTGGACAGATCGATGCCAAGCTGAGTGGTATTGCCCGTCATCATGGTGCTGGGGCTGATGTGCTTGATCAACGTCTTGCTCGCCGTATTGCGGATCGCCAGCGCCACCAGGCCCAGGCCGCCGGTCAAGGCCAGGACGCCGGCGTCCGGATCGCGAAGTGGATCGAAGCACAAGCCCGCCAGCATAAAGGCCGACAGGAATGCCGCCTCTGCCACGAACAGCCAGCCCAGGGTCTTGTGGGACTGGCCGCAATGGTCTATCCAGATTTTGACAAGCATGACCGTGGCGATGAATAACGGGATGGCGCCCAGCTTGATCCACAGTCCCGCTCCGCCCTTCACGAAGGCAGCGCCGGCCAGCACCAGGTTGCCTGTCACATGGGCAGTGAAAAAGCCCAGCAAAGCGATAAAGCCTATTGTGTCAATGGCGCCCCCGACGATGGTAAGCAGCACTGTTGTGCGGCATTGCATCCACAAGCTGACGGGCGGGCTGTCATGTGACTGCGAATCGCTGATGGCTGTCATGTCGAATGCATCTCCAAATGGCCTCGGGCGCCGCGGAACTTGTGCAGGACTGACGGACTGACGGACTGACATTCAAACTGAAAGCGTTGGAACTGCGCCTGCAGCGTGCGACAAAAACCAGGGCACCGCTCTTCACCGCGAATCCGAAGCGACCAAAAAGGAAGAAGATAACTACCATTCGGGGGGCTAGACAGTCGGGGAAGCCCGCTCTGCCCCCTTGTTGCCACATGGCCACAAGAAAGCCGTTGTCCGCAGATTGTTACCGGGACCTATACAGCGGATCGGGCCTTGTCGAGAATTGACCGCACACCCGCAAGAAGACTGGCGCGTCCTAGAGGACTCGAACCTCTGACCGCTCGCTTAGAAGGCGAGTGCTCTATCCAGCTGAGCTAAGGACGCGAAGGGCAGCATTCTACCGCAGCGCGGTGCCGCATGGCGGATCAGGAAGTGACGCGCCGCTGCCAGGGTGCGGATTCGACTGCGCCCGTGCGATGCCCTGCCTTACTGTCACGGTGAAGCGATACGCAATTGCGGCCTGCGTGCTTTGCATCGTAGAGCGCCTGGTCAGCGCGGCGCATCAGATTGTCAACAGTCTCGGTCGGCTCGCGCTGGGCCATGCCGATGCTGACGGTATAGGCAATCGCGTCCGGCTCGGAAGGACACGGCGTGCTTCTCACGGCCGAGCTCAGGCGCAGGCTTGTCACGCGTCCCCGCTCGAGCGTGGTCTCCTGCATGACCACGGCGAACTCTTCGCCACCGAGCCGGCCAATGATGTCTTGGGGACCCACCGTCTTGCGCAGCAAACCCGCGAAATGCCTCAGCACGCTATCGCCGGCCAGGTGCCCGTAGACATCGTTGATGGCTTTGAAATGATCCAGGTCAACGAACGCGACGGTGAGGGGCTTGCCATTCCGGTCCGCCAGCGCACTCGCGTCCTCCAGCTGCTGCCAGAATGCGCCGCGCGCCAGCAGCCCCGTCAGGTCGTCATGGCTGGCCCTGCTCTCCAGCATCCGGCGAAGGCGGTCGTGGGCCATCAGGGCAAAGCTGACCGACAGCCCCACCACGGCGAACATGTTCAGTACGATCATCGAGCCGTCCTGCGCCAGCAGACCCGGTACACCGGGCTGCGCGATGGAACCAGAGAGATTCCAGGCATTCAGCCCGGCACAGCCGGCAGCAATCAGGACCAGCGACAGCGCAGCGAACCTGCCCGTGCCCCGCTTCTGCCGGAGCAACGGCGCAACGCTGCGAACGATATCCAGCAGCAGCAAGGTCTGTCCGATGCCAAGCGCTATCGGCACCCATGGGCGCAGCGCCTGTAGCCAGTCGGCATGCGGCAACCACGTGCCACCGGCAATCGCGGCACCCAAAATCAGATTCAGGACGGCCAGCAAGGACGCGCGGCCAGGCCTGCCGGCGAAATGCCGCGTGCCCACCACCATCAGCGAAATGCCGGCGAACAGGACCATGTCGACGGCATCGGCAGCCAGCCAGTACCCAGTGAACTCGGCCACGGCCGGCATGGCGGCCGCTGAAGCGGCCACAAGGTCGCCGAGTGCCCACGACATGAGGCCGCTCAGCCCCATTCCCTGCGAGCGGCGCAGCACGGCGCAAACCACTGCCATTTGCAGGGCCAGCAGGCCCGCAATGAGCACAATCATGTGCGACTGAAACATCTTCATTCCCGTCCAGCGACAGGCAGCGACCCGCACGACGCCACCGTCCCTTTTTGTATCGATCCTGCTTTGGGACCGTCGTTTTCAAGTTGCCGCCAGACCGCTCCGGACATCCGGCAGCCAAGGCGGCAAACGGATTGGTACGGCGGGCACGCTTTCCGCGCACGGCAGCGCACTTCTTCATGATGATCTGGACAGTCCGCCCAAGAGGTGTACCCCCCATCGATACCCAGCGGCGACGGGCGGACTACGGCGGTGTGGCGATTATCGCCGGGCCCGAATCCAAGTCAAGCTGCAGTTGACCCGCCCAAAGCGGGATGCGTACGCGGCGGCACCTCCGGGGCGTTGTGGACAACACTTTTTAAGATGGATTGACCGCGCCACGCAGAGCCCGCTACAATAGTCGGCTTCGGAGCGTAGCGCAGCCTGGTAGCGCATCTGATTTGGGATCAGAGGGTCGTAGGTTCGAATCCTATCGCTCCGACCAGTTTTTTGCTTTACAGATCAACGGCTTAGACAGTGATGTCTAAGCCGTTTTTCTTTTCTTTCCCGATAATAGGTCGCCAGTACCGCTCGTGACAGCAGTTCTGGTCCGCCTCGCGCGGGCTTTTTCTGCTCCACGGATAGATCATCGGTGAAGGTCCCGTAGCCGTTTGCCACCGCCGACCCTACAGTGCCCGTACGGATATAGCGCACCGACAAAGTAACTTGCATGGTTCCGGCACCGTCTGAGCTGCCGACAATGAGCTGATTCACGGAGGCGAAGACGGTTGCGCCTCGCCCGCCGCCGCATTGCGCCGCTCGAAATGGCAGTAGGCATCGGCGGCGACCAACCCGAAGAGGGCATGCGCAAACAGGCTTTCCCAGCCTCGCGCCTCATCAAACCAGTTGAAATAGCGCCCCAGCGCGTAGAAGTTCACCAGGTACACCATGACGCCGAAGACGATCCCGACGACGGATGCCAGGCCCATGCTCGAATCCAGTCGAAAAGAGCCCAGGATGAATGCCAGCGCCGACGCGAGGATGATCGACAGCGCATAGTGAACCGTACCCGCGGCAAGGACGATAGTCCAGTTGAAGGTGTCCGGCGAAGCCAGCGCCTCGCGCCCTAGGATGATGGCCGCCACCATCTTCACCGTGTCCCAGGCGCCGAGGTAGAACAGGAAGCGTGCGGTCAGCAGTTCCAGCACCATGTACACCGTGCCGGCAATCAGGCCGGCGACGACGGCCATGCGCCAGTCAGGGCGGCAGCGTGCATAGTGGTGCGATTGCAGGTGGAGTTCCATGACTACCTCCGTTTGCTAGACCTTCTGACAAGGCCTGTGGAGTTAGTTCTAGTGCATATCGGTCAAATACCAAGGGCCATAGCCGCGCTACTGATAACCATGAATCACTTATTCACCCATGGCTATCGCCTGCCGGGCCAACGCAGGAAGCCCCGCTCCCGCGCTTACGTACCTTTCATTGAAAACCCATGCCCGTGGTACAATATGCCGTTAGCCCGGGATGTTCCGCGCATCCCTGTCACCGGGCGTTCTCTCCAGCGTGAAGGCCGGCCCTTCAGATCCTTCCGCAGCGTTACAAACATGGCGAGCGACCGGTAACACGTTGCCCGCGCACCCGCGACTCGCACGGCCGAGGTTCTGCGGCCGTATCGGCAAGACAGATCGGCCGGGCAGACAGCGCCCCCTGGACGATTTCCTAGCTGGACCAGTTGGCACGCGGTTTGCAGCGCCTTCTGGACCGTGTCAGCTTGCCTGGGACAACTCAAGGTGCGCCCCCGCCGCCATGCGGCAAGTCTGTGCACATGCGCCGGACCAGCATGCCCGCGCGTCGCGTCACATCGAATGTAAAACGAAACCATTGCACCCTGCGGGTTGCAGAAAAGGAAGATAGATTGGCTAAGGAAGAACTCATTGAATTTGGCGGTGTGGTGTCGGAAGCCCTGCCCGACAATCGTTACCGAGTCCTGCTCGAGAATGGCGTCGAGATCTGGGCCTATGCATCGGGCAAGATGCAAAAGCACCGCATCCGCATTCTGGCAGGCGATCGCGTTACCCTGGAAATGTCGCCGTACGACCTGACCAAGGGCCGCATCAACTTCCGCCACAAGTCCTGAGTCTTTGCCAGCGCCGGGTTCGGAAGCGATTTTCCGGCCCCGGCCTCAGCGCAATGATTGCGCGCCGGCGTGTGTCACGTGCCTGACACTACGCTCGGAGACACTTGCGGGCTGCCTGACAGGCAGCCCGTATTGTTTGTGCGCGCCGCCACCACGGCGCGCGCTGCTTGCGCCTGTCGGACGGCTTCACCATACTCGAAGCTCACTCCCTGGCCTGCTCCGACATGAACCTGATCCTGTGGCGTCACGCCGAAGCCGAAGAACTCCCCGATCCGCTCAGCCTGAGCCGGAACGCGGACCTGCAGCGACCGCTCACGCGCCGCGGGCGCAAGCAGGCGGACGACTCCGCGGCGTGGCTGCGGGCTCAGTTGCCGGCCAAGACCCGGGTATTGTGCAGCCCTGCGCTGCGCGCGCGCGAAACCGCAGCGGCGTACAGCGGCCATCCTGAAATTGTGGAGAACCTGGTGCCCGGTGCGGACGTCAGCGCGGTCCTCAGCGCAATTGGCTGGCCGCAGGGCGACGAGAACGTCGTGGTGGTGGGTCACCAGCCCTGGATCGGCAGGCTGGCGAGCCTGCTGCTGGCCGGCACCGAAATGAACTGGAGCGTGCGCAAGAGCGGCATCTGGTGGCTGGCCAGCCGTACCCGCGAAAGCGAAGCGCAAACGGTGCTGCGCGCGGTCATCAATCCTGAATTTCTTTGAGATTCGCCGGCAAGGCATTTCTCAATCTTCGCTCAGGCGCCGCGTGGACACGCCAGTTGTCGCTCATCGGCCCGGCGCCCAGAGAAAATTCAGCAAAGAACGATAGTTCGTTGTTTCTCCACTCAATAGAGTCGCGGGGTTCGCCGGCGCGTCCGGCGCCGCTGACCCGGAGAAACAGGCATGTCCCGCAGCCCCACCCCGCTTACCCGCCCCAACCGCCCGGCCCACCCCACACCGCCGTCGGTGGCCCCCGGTAGCCATGCTGCGCCGGCATGCGTCATGGAAGCGTCATCGCCGGGTCACGGCACTGTCACCGCGGCTCACTACATTGCTTCGCAACAGTTTCGTCACCAAAAGGACACTCTGATGCGAGACCTCCCGACGCCGACCCAGCCGCTTTTCGACTCCCTGCCCAATGGCCTTGTCGGCCAGTCGGCGCGGAGGCGTCTTCATCGCCCGTCGGATACACCGGCAAATGAATCGCCTGTTCTCAACGTGGCGTGGGCGCGCCACCAGGACGAAGTAGTCGAAGCCCAGCGCCTGCGCTACAAGGTGTTCGCCGAAGAGATGGGCGCGCGCCTGGCATCGAAGGTGCCCGAGCTGGACGTCGACATGTTCGATGACTACTGCGACCACCTGATCGTACGGGACATGGCCACGCTGAAGGTGGTGGGCACTTACCGGGTGCTGCCGCCGCACCAGGCCAAGCGCATCGGCTGCCTGTATGCCGAATCGGAATTCGACCTCGTTCGCCTGTCGCACCTGCGCCCCAAGATGCTCGAGCTTGGGCGCTCCTGCGTGCATCGCGACTATCGCTCTGGCAGCGTCATCATGGCCCTGTGGGGCGGCCTGGGCGAGTATCTGCAGCGCTGGGGCATCGAGTCCATGCTCGGCTGCGCCAGCGTGCCGATGAGCGATGGCGGGCACTATGCGGCCAGCCTGTACCGGCTGTTCAGCGAGCGCTCGCTGGCACCGATCGAGTACCACGCCTTCCCGCGCCTGCCGCTACCCGTCGAAGACCTCAACCAGCAACTTGAAGTCGAGCCGCCGGCGCTGATCAAGGGTTACCTGCGCCTGGGCGCCCGCATCTGCGGCCTGCCCGCATGGGATCCTGACTTCAACGTGGCCGACTTCCTGACGCTGCTGCGCGTGAACGACATGAACCCGCGCTATGCGCGCCACTTCCTGGGCCTGAACCGCCCGGCCTGAATCGCTCTGGCGCAATGAAAAACGGCGGCCAGGGGCCGCCGCTTCTGTTTGGCGCCCCGGCGGCGCCGGGGAACCACTCAGGCGTACACCACCTTGTACCGCTTGCCGACGCGCTGCCATTCGTCGGCCTCCTGCGTCAGGCTGTATTCGACCAGTGGATTGGCTTCGATCCAGCTCTTGGGCACTCGAACCTCGAAGCCCTCGTCCAACGCATCCGAGCGCTGCGACACACGGATATCGGGCAGCGGTGCATCCGAACGCCGGCGGCACAGCACGAATGCCAGCCGCAAGCTGAACAGCATGCGCCAGTCGAGGAACTTGCCGCTGCCTGAAAGCTTGCCGAGCTTGCCGGCGTGACCGAGCAGCAAGGCCGCCAGGCGCGCCTGGTCGGTCCTGGAGAAGCCCGGCATGTCCGCGTGCGTCGCGATATAGGCCGAATGCTTGTGGTAGCCGCTGTGGGAAATCGACATCCCCACCTCATGCAGGCTGGCGGCCCAACCAAGCAAACCGAGATTGTCCTCGCGGCGTTCATCAGCCGGCTCGGGAAACTGCGACAACAACGTGGTCGCGGCGCGGCGCACGCGGGTCGCCTGGGCGCGGTCCACGCCGTAGCGGCGCATGAACTGGTCCACGGTCACGGTTCGCATGTCCTCGTGGTGGCTGCGCCCGAGGAGGTCGTAGAGCACGCCGAGGCGCAACGCGCCATCGGTCACATCCATGCGGTCGATGTCGAGTTCGGCGAACACACCAAGCATGATCGAGAGCCCACCCGGCAACACCGGAATGCGGTCCGCCTTCAGCCCCGCCAGCTTGACGCGATTGGTATTCTCGGCCTTGACCAGTGCGCGCTTGAGCCTCTCCAGCCCTTCACGTGTAATGCCATGCTCGGCCGTGCTGTCGTTCATGCCGTTGAGTTCGATCAGCTCGGCCAGCGCGCGCGCCGTGCCCGATGATCCGACCGCCTGCTGCCAACCGGCCGCGCGATACTGGCGCACCAGCACCTGGATCTCGCGCCGTGCGGCCAGTTCGGCCTGCTTCATCGCGTACTCGTCGACGTTGCCGCTCGGAAAGAACTGGCGGCTGTGCGATACGCAGCCGATGTAGAGGCTTTCCATCAGCTTCGACTGGTAACCGCTGCCGATGATGAACTCGGTAGACCCGCCGCCGATGTCGACCACCAGCCGGTTGCCCTGGCAGACCGGCGCGTCGTGCGATGCACCCAGGTAGATCAGGCGTGCTTCTTCGCGGCCGGCAATGACTTCGATCGGGAAGCCGAGCGCGGCCTCGGCCTCGATCAGGAACTCCGAGGCGTTCTTGGCCACGCGCAGCGTGTTTGTCGCCACGGCGCGCACCTGGTCAGGCGGGAAATCGCGCAGCCGGTCGCCAAAGCGGCGCAAGGCATCGATGCCGCGCCGACGCGCAGGCTGATCGAGATATTTATCCGGCGTCAGTCCCGCCGCCAGCCGCACCGGCTCGCGCAGCGCGTCGACCTGAAAGATCTGGCTGGCCGGGCCATTGGCGGTAGGGGTTTCGTCCACTCGCCCGATCATGAGGCGAAAGCTGTTCGAGCCCATGTCGACGGCAGCCAGCAAGCGTGGAGAGTTGTTCATTCGATGTCTGGAAAACTGGAACGCATGGCGTACAGGTTACCGCGCAGCAAGGGACGCGTGGTCGCTTGGCCGGCATGGTGATACACCAGAAAATTATGTCCTCGCCATGTCAACATCATGACAAAATCAAAGTGTCATAAAAGTGACATGAATTTATGGAAAAGTCGCCACATTACCAAAAGAAGGTCATGCCCATGTCGACGACACCGTCCAGCACGCTGCTCAACCGCGAGCTAGGCATTCTGGAATTCAACGCGCGCGTCCTGGCACAGGCTGCCGACCCCAAGGTTCCGCTGCTGGAACGGCTGAAATTCATCTGCATCGTGTCCAGCAATCTGGACGAGTTCTTTGAAATCCGCATGGCAGGGTTGAAAGAACAGATGCGCGACAACGCTTCCGGCCTCACGCCCGACGGCCTCTCCTTCCAGCAGACCTATCAGCTTGTCACGGCGCGCACCCAGCAGTTGGTGGCTTCGCAGTATGACATGCTGCAGAACGTCATTTTTCCCCTTCTTGAGAAGGAAGGCATCTTTTTTCACCTGACGACGACCTGGACCGATACGCAGCGCGAGTGGGCCAGGGATTTCTTTGTGCGCGAACTCGGCCCGGTCCTTACGCCAATCGCCCTGGACCCGGCACACCCGTTCCCCCGTGTCCTGAACAAGAGCCTGAACTTCGTGGTCGAGCTGTCAGGCAAGGACGCCTTCGGCCGCGATGCGGACCTGGCCATCGTGCAGGCGCCCCGCGCGCTGCCACGCGTGGTGAAGATGCCTGAAAAGCTGTCCGGCTACCCGTTCGGCTTCGTGATGCTGTCCTCGTTCATGCAGGCATTCGTGCATGAACTGTTTCCGTCGATCGACGTCCTGGGCTGCTACCAGTTCCGCGTGACGCGCAATTCCGACCTCTTTGTTTCCGAAGACGAGATCACCGACCTGCGCGAAGCGCTGCAGGGCGAACTGCCGGCGCGCCACTTCGGCGACACCGTGCGGCTGGAAGTGTCGTCGGACACCCCGCCGGCGCTTTCGCGTCGGCTGTTGCTGGAATCGGGCCTCGGCCAGCAGGACCTGTATCGCGTCTCGGGGCCCGTGAACCTGGTGCGGTTGATGCAGATTCCGGACATGGTGGATCGTCCGGCGCTGAAGTTTCCGCCACACGTGCCGGCACCGGTCAAGCCATTCACGACCGGCGCACCGATTTTCGATGTCATCCGCCAGCAGGATGTGCTGCTGCACCATCCGTTCGAGAGCTTCAACTCCGTGCTCGACCTGCTGCAGCAGGCCGCGACCGACCCGCACGTGGTGGCGATCAAGCAAACGGTCTACCGCACCGGCAATGAATCGCTGGTCATGGAAGCGCTGATGACCGCCGCGCGCAACGGCAAGGAAGTCACCGTCGTCGTGGAACTCCTGGCGCGCTTCGACGAGGAAACCAACATCAACTGGGCCGAGCGCCTGGAATCGGCCGGCGCCCATGTCATCTACGGCGTGGTCGGACACAAGTGCCATGCCAAGATGCTGCTGATCGTGCGGCGCGAAGCCGCCGGCGCCAAGGCCAAGCAGGTCAAGCTGCGCCGCTACGCCCACCTCGGCACGGGCAACTACCATCCGCGCACTGCACGCCTGTACACGGATTTCGGCCTGCTGACCGCCAACGAGGCCATCTGCGAGGACGTTCACCACGTCTTCCAGCTGCTGACGGGGACCGCCGGCACGATCCGGCTGAACCATCTGTGGCAGTCGCCCTTCAGCATGCATAGCAACCTGGTCGAGCATATCCGCGCCGAGGCCCGCAATGCGCGTGCCGGCAAGCCGGCCCGCATCATCGCGAAGATGAACGCGCTGCTGGAGCCGTCCATCATCGACGAGCTGTACAAGGCGTCGCGCGCGGGCGTGAAGATCGACCTGATCGTACGCGGCGTCTGCGCGCTGATGCCGGGCGTGCCGGGCATGTCCGAGAACATCTCGGTGCGCTCGATCGTCGGGCGTTTCCTGGAGCACCACCGCGTCTATTACTTCCTGGCGGGCGGCGAAGACGTACTCTACCTTTCGAGCGCCGACTGGATGGACCGCAACTTGTTCCGCCGTGTCGAGGTAGCGTTCCCCGTGCTGGACAAGGCGCTGAAAGCACGCGTCATCAAGGAAAGCCTGCAGGTGCACCTTCGCGACAATGCCTCGGCGTGGATCATGCAGCCGGATGGCAACTACGTGCGCAAGCAGACGCGCTCCAAGCACCCGCACGTGAGCCAGAACGATCTGCTGGCCATGTTCGGCAGCGCCTGAGCGCTTGCACAGGCACAACGAAGAAGGGCCCGCTTCAGAGCGGGCCCTTCTTCTTACATCAGATTCCTCCAGCGATATGCCGGTGTGACTTCAGGCGGCGCGACGCGAAGGATCGGCTGCTTCCAGGCGCACGCTGCGCTCCAGCGGGAAGATGACGCGGAACACACTGCCCCGTCCCACTTCGCTGCTCACGCGCAGTTCGGCATGGTGGCGCGAGACCACATGCTTGACGATGGCCAGGCCAAGGCCGGTGCCGCCGGTATCGCGCGAACGGCTGCGATCGACACGATAGAAGCGCTCGGTCAGGCGGGGAATATGCTCGGGTGCGATGCCGAGACCGGTATCGGCCACCGAGAACACGGCATGTCCGTCATCCCAGCCGAGCCGGATCGTGATGCGCCCGCCGGCCGGCGTGTAGCGCACGGCATTCGAAACCAGGTTGCCCAGCGCCGACATCAGTTCCATCTCGGTGCCGCGCAGCCCGACCGTAGGGTCGATCTCGGAAACGATCTCGTGGCGCTCCTGCGACAACGCTTCCGCGTCGTGCACCAGATGGCTCGCCAGTTCCCGGACCGGCACCAGATCCTGCCCGGGCGCATTCCCGTCGCTTTCAAGCTTGGCCAGGGCCAGCAGGTCCTCCACGATGCTTTGCATGCGCATGGACTGCACCAGCATCATGTCGACATAGCGCCGCCGGTCCTCCTCGGACACCGGCAAGTCCCGCACGGTCTCGAGAAAGCCGGTCAACACGGTCAGCGGCGTCTTCAGCTCGTGCGATACGTTGGCCACGAAGTCGCGCCGCATGGCCTCGGTGTTCTCCAGCTTGGTGATGTCCTGCGTGATGACCAGCTTGCGGTTGTCGCCATAGGGCAGCACCTGCACCGAGATCACGCCCTGCTTGTGCTCGCCCATGTCGCGCATCGACAGCGGCTCGTCGAAGCGCTGGCGCGTCAGGTAGTGGACGAACTCGGGACGGCGGATCAGGTGCGTGATGCGCTGGCGCACATCGCGCCGCGCGTTCAGGCCGAAATGTTGTTCGGCCACGTCATTGCACCACTCGATCTGGTCGGCATCATCGAGCATCAGCACGCCGTTTGGCGAGGCCTGGATGGCCTGGATGAAGCGCGTGTGCTGCTGCTCGACCTGCAGGACCTGCAGGCGCCAGCGCTTGACCAGCCTGTGCAGGCGATAGTAGACCTCGCCCCAGAGACCGGGCGCGCTGGGAATCTCGCCATACGCCGGCGCGTCCAGGACCTTCCACAGCCGGTTGATCTGGTAGAGATGGAATGCCACCAGGCATACCAGTGAAGCACTCATCACGGCCAGCGCAGGTACCGCGCCCGCCACGAAATAGGTTCCGACGGCAACCACCACAAGGCTGATCAGGATGGCCGCGGAGCGGGCCCAGATGACATTCATGCGCGCAAAGGAAACTCAGAGGCCCGGAGTCCGGGCAGATGGCAGCAGAGCCGCCGTTTTGCGGCAGAGTTTGCCACGAATTCGTGACGACGGGCCATGCAGCCCTGGCCATGCCCGCATTCAGTTGCCTGGCGTACGGGCCAGCCGATAGCCGCTTCCCCGCACCGTTTCGATCATATTGCTATAGCCACCGGGCGTCAGCGCCGCGCGCAGGCGCTTGATATGCACGTCGACGGTACGCTCTTCGACGAAGACATGGTCGCCCCAGACGTGGTCGAGCAGTTGCGAGCGGCTATGCACGCGTTCCGGATGGGTCATCAGGAAGTGCAGCAGGCGAAACTCGGTAGGACCGAGATCGAGCTTGATCTGGCCAGCGTTGTCTTCTCCGGTCACACGGTGCGTGGCCGGATCCAGCCGCAGGCCGTTGATCGCCACCACATCATCGGTAAGCTGCGGCGCACGACGGCGCAGCACGGCCTTGATGCGCGCAAGGAGTTCCTTGGGCGAGAACGGCTTGGTGACGTAGTCGTCCGCACCGGCCTCAAGGCCCATCACCTTGTCCTGTTCCTCGCTGCGTGCGGTGAGCATGATGATGGGAATCTGCTTGGTGCGTTCATTGGCACGCAGTTCCTTGGCGAAGGTTGCGCCTGACTTGCCCGGCAG
Source organism: Cupriavidus sp. C3SS-1 (assembly GCF_057073755.1). Lineage (NCBI taxonomy): Bacteria > Pseudomonadati > Pseudomonadota > Betaproteobacteria > Burkholderiales > Burkholderiaceae > Cupriavidus > Cupriavidus sp. C3SS-1. Next base: position 2,085,680 of record NZ_CP172699.1, read on the forward strand.
CATCCAGTCCAGCAACACCAGGTCGGGCAGCACGTCGCTCATCAGCGACAGCGCCTGCTCGGCGTTATAGGCACGGATCGGATAGTGCCCCGCGTGCTGCAGGTTGACGGCGATCAGCTCGGCGATCGCCGGTTCGTCTTCGACAACGAGAATACTGCTTGGCATGTGTCTGTTTCTCCGGAGGTGCGGCTCAGCTCAGGGCTTCGCGCTCCATGTCCTCACGCGATACGTGGCGGACATCGGTCCCCTTGACGATATAGATGATGAACTCGGCAATGTTCTTGGCGTGGTCGCCGATGCGCTCGACCGCCTTGGCCACGAACAGGAAGTCCAGGGCGACCGAGATCGTTCGCGCGTCTTCCATCATGTAGGTAATCAGCTTGCGCACAAAGCCGCGGAATTCCTCGTCGATGGCCTTGTCGTCCTTGACGATGCTCGCGGCCGCCACGGTGTCCAGGCGAGCAAAGGCGTCCAGGGCCTGGCGCAGCAGCGAGATGGCCATCTCGCCCGACAGCTTCACTTCGGCGTAATTGATATTATGCGCCGCCGCGTCTTCCATGATGTGCTTGGTGCGCTTGGCGATCTTCTCGGCCTCGTCCCCCGCGCGCTCGAGGTTCGTGATGGTCTTGGAAATCGCCATCACCAGGCGCAGGTCGCGCGCGGTCGGCTGGCGACGCGCGATGATGTTGCCGCAGTCGGCGTCGATCTCGACTTCCAGCGCATTGAGCTGCTGCTCGCGCGCGATGACCTGGTCGGCCAGCGAGGCATCGAAGTCGGCCAGCGCGCGCATGGCGAGCTGGATCTGCGACTCGACCAGGCCACCCATCTGCAGCAGCTTGGTGTTGATGGCATTGAGGTCGGCGTCGAACTGCGTTGACAGGTGCTTTTCAGGCATGGGTATCTCCAGACCGCTATGGGTTTCCGGGGAGTTGGCGTGGCACGTCGGCCGGCATCAGCCGAACCGTCCGGTAATGTAGTCTTCCGTTTCCTTGCGGTGCGGCTTGATGAAGATCTTCTCGGTCTCGCCGAATTCGATCAGTTCGCCCAGGTACATGTAGGCGGTGTAGTCCGAGCAACGCGCGGCCTGCTGCATATTGTGGGTCACGATCACCACCGTATATTCGTCTTTCAGCTCGGCGATCAGTTCCTCGATGCGGCCCGTGGAAATCGGGTCCAGCGCCGAGCACGGCTCGTCGAGCAGCAAGACTTCGGGGCGAATGGCAATGCCGCGCGCGATGCACAGGCGCTGTTGCTGGCCGCCCGACAGGCCGTAGCCGGACTGGTGCAGCTTGTCCTTGGCCTCGTTCCACAGCGCGGCCTTGGACAGTGCCCACTCCACGCGGTCATCCATTTCGGAACGCGACAGCTTCTCGAACAGGCGCACGCCAAAGGCGATATTGTCGTAGATCGACATCGGGAACGGCGTCGGCTTCTGGAACACCATGCCGACCTTGGCGCGCAGCAGCGCGATGTCCTGGCGGCTGGTCAGCAGGTTCTCGCCGTCCATGTTGATCTCGCCCTCGGCACGCTGCTCCGGGTAGAGGCCGTACATCTTGTTGAAGGTGCGCAGCAGCGTGGACTTGCCGCAGCCCGACGGGCCGATAAAGGCCGTCACCTTGCGGTCAGGAATCGACATGTTGATGTTCTTCAGGGCATGGAACTGGCCATAGAAGAAGTTCAGGTTGCGCACGTCGATCTTGGAGCGCACGGCGTCGGGAATATCGATGACAGTCGAAGTCATGCTGGTTCTCGCTTGAATTCAGGTTCCGGTCCGATTCCGGCTCTGGAATCGCGCGCCGGTCATTATTTCTTGAACAGGATGCGCGCCAGGATATTGAGCGCGAGCACGCCGACCGTAATCAGGAACACGCCTGCCCAGGCCAGTTGCTGCCACTCCGTGAACGGGCTCATGGCAAAGCGGAAAATGGTGACGGGCAGGTTCGCCATCGGCTTGTTCAGATCGCTGGTCCAGAACTGGTTGGACAGCGCGGTGAACAGCAGCGGCGCGGTTTCACCGGCGATACGCGCCACGGCCAGCAGCACGCCGGTCACGATGCCGGCATACGAGGACTTGACCGTGATCGACAGCACCATCTTCCACTTCGGCGTACCGAGCGCGAAGGCCGCTTCACGCAGTGCATTCGGCACCAGGTTCAGCATGTTCTCGGTCGTGCGCACCACGATCGGAATCTGCAGCAGCGCCAGCGCGCACACGCCTGCCCAGCCCGAGAAATGGCCCATGCGGGTCACCACCAGCGCGTAGACGAACAGGCCGATCACGATCGACGGCGCCGACAGCAGGATGTCGTTGATAAAGCGGATCAGGCTGGCCAGCGGCGACGACTTGCCATACTCGGCCAGGTAGATGCCTGCCAGGATGCCCAGCGGCGTGCCGAGCAGCGTGGCCAGCGCCACCATCACGAAGCTGCCGTAGATCGCGTTCGCCAGGCCGCCACCGGCGGTATTCGGCGCCGGCGTCATCTGCGTGAACAAGTCCAGGGACAGGCCGCCGACGCCCAGCGTGACAGTGGTGAACAGGATCCACGCCAGCCAGAACAGACCGAAGATCATTGCGCCCAGCGAGGCCGTCAATGCGATCAGGTTCATGCGGCGACGGCGCGCTTGCAGGCGCGTGCGCACGGCATCGGCGTCGGGCCGCACGGCCGGGATCGATGCGGAAGACACGGTGTGGCTGGCCTGGTTCATTTTCCACCCTCATTCTTTGCCAGTCGCAGCAGCAGCAGCTTGGACAGCGCCAGCACCACGAACGTGATGAAGAACAGGATCAGCCCCAGTTCCATCAGCGCCGCCGTGTGCAGGCCTGCGCCGGCTTCCGCGAATTCGTTGGCCAGTGCGGACGTGATGCTGTTGCCCGGCGAAAACAGCGATGCGTTGTCGAGCAGGTTGGTATTGCCGATCACGAAGGTGACAGCCATGGTTTCGCCCAGCGCCCGGCCAAGGCCGAGCATGACGCCGCCGATCACGCCGGCGCGGGTATAGGGCAGGACCACGTTCCACATCACTTCCCAGGTGGTGCAGCCCACGCCGTAGGCGGATTCCTTGAGCAGCACCGGGGTGACTTCAAACACGTCGCGCATCACCGAGGCGATGTACGGAATGATCATGATCGCGAGGATGACGCCCGCGCACAGCAGGCCGATGCCCAGCGGGGCGCCCTGGAACAGCTTGCCGATCACCGGAAGCTGGCCGACCGTGGCGGCGAGCGGCTTCTGGAAGTACTCGCCGAAGAGCGGCGCGAACACCAGCAGGCCCCACATGCCGTAGACGATCGACGGCACGGCGGCCAGCAGTTCGATCGCGGTGCCCAGCGGGCGGCGCAGCCAGGCCGGCGAAAGCTCGGTGAGGAACAGCGCGATGCCGAAGCTGACCGGCACGGCAATGATCAGTGCGATCAGCGAAGTGACGAGCGTGCCGTAGATCGGCACGAGCGCGCCATAGACGTCCGCGGGGGGATCCCACTCCGCAGTCCAGAGGAAGCGAGCGCCGAATGTCTGGATCGAAGGCCAGGCGCTGATCGCCAGCGACACGATGATGCCACCCAGCAAGAGCAGCGTCACGATGGCGGCCCCGCGCGTCAGGCCGCCGAACAGGATGTCGCCAATGCGGCTGGGCGGCCGTACGGCTGAGAGATCGGACGAAGTCGCCATGGTGCAGAAAATACTGTCGATGATTTGGCAGGCGCCGGCGGCAAGCCGCCGGGCCACTCAACCGGCCGCGGCACACGCTGCGGCCGGCTGCCATGCAGTCGGACTGCGGCTTAGTACAGTGCCTTGCCCGAAGCGTCCTTGACGCTGGTCTTCCAGGTGGTGCGAATCTGGTTCACGACCGCCTCGGGCAGCGGCACGTAATCCAGGTCGGCAGCCATGTTGCCGCCGCTCTTGTAGGCCCAGTCGAAGAACTTCAGCACTTCAGCACCCTGCGCCGACTTTTCCTGGTTCTTGTGAACCAGGATGAAGGTGGCACCGGCGATCGGCCATGCCGTCTTGCCCGGCTGGTTGGTTAGGATCTGGTAGTAGCTCTTGCTCCAGTCCGCGCCGGCGGCGGCGGCCTTGAAGGCATCGTCACCCGGCTGGACCACGGCACCCGACGCGTTCTTCATGTTCAGGTAGGTCATCTTGTTCTGCTTGGCGTAGGCGTATTCGACATAGCCAATTGCGCCATTCAGACGCTGCACGAACGCGGCCACGCCTTCGTTGCCCTTGCCGCCGGTACCGCCGCCCGGCCAGTTGACCGTGGTGCCCTCGCCCACCGACTTCTGCCAGTCAGGGCTCACCTTCGACAGGTAGTTGGTGAAGATGAAGGTCGTGCCCGAGCCGTCAGCGCGACGCACCGGCAGGATGTCCTGGCTCGGCAGCTTGGCGTGCGGGTTCAGCGCCTTGATGGCCGGATCGTCCCACTTCTTGATCTTGCCCAGGTAGATGTTGGCCAGCACTTCGCCGGTGATGGTGAGTTCGCCCGGCTTCACGCCTTGCAGGTTGATCACCGGCACCACGCCGCCGATCACCGTCGGAAACTGGACCAGGCCCTGCTTGCTCAGGTCCTCGTCCTTCAGCGGCGCGTCGGAGGCGCCGAAATCGACCGTCTTGGCGCCAATCTGCTTGATGCCGCCCGACGAACCGATGGATTGATAGTTGACCTTGTTACCCGTTGCTTTTTGGTATGCATCGGCCCACTTGGAATACACGGGCGCCGGGAAGGAAGCGCCTGCACCGGTAATTTCCGCCGCGAACGCAGTACCCGCTACGACCATCGAAACGATGCCTGCCACGGCAGTCTTGACCAGCTTCATATGTCCTCCAGAGAACATTGGTTGGGAATGACAAATTTTTGACAAGACGAACTCTAAGCCGCGTATATGACAATTCCATGACATCTTCAAATCTTCTTGAAAGCCAATGGTGATGCGGGTCTCTCACAGCCGCCCTGCCCAGGCCATGTCAGGAGATGTCATCTGTTAATTGCGTTATCGGGCAAAAAAAAAAAACGCCGGAACATGTCCGGCGCATCGCTATCGGCGGGGGTTAGCGTGGTTCAGGCACGCAAGGCCTCTGCCAGTGTCTGCGCGGCGCGCTCAGCGGTTTCGGCCTTCTCGGCCTCGACCATCACGCGGACCACGGGTTCGGTGCCCGACGCACGGATCAGCACGCGGCCGCGGCCTGCCAGTTCTGGCTCCACCAACGCTTGCGCCGCCTTCAGGCCGGCATGTGACTGCCAGTCAAACCCCTTCTCGACACGGACGTTGATAAGCTTCTGCGGAAACAGGGTGACACCCTCGAGCAGGCCCGCCAGTGTCTTGCCGCTGCGGCGCAGCGCTGCCAGCACCTGCAGCGCGGAGACGATGCCGTCGCCGGTGCTGTGCCGGTCCAGGCACAGCAAGTGGCCCGACCCCTCGCCGCCAAGGATCCAGTTGCGCTTGTTCAACTCTTCGAGCACATAGCGGTCACCGACCTTCGCCCGCACAAAGTCCACGCCAATACGCTTGAGCGCAAGTTCCACCGCCATATTGGTCATCAGCGTACCGACGGCGCCTTCCACGGCCTGACCTTCCGCCATGCGGTCGCGTACGATCAGGTACAGCAATTCGTCGCCGTTGTAGAGGCGGCCTTCGCTGTCCACAACCTGCAGCCGGTCCGCATCCCCATCGAATGCCAGCCCCAGGTCGGCACCGTGTTCACGCACTGCCTCCACCAGCTTTCCCGGTGCGGTGGCCCCGTATCCGTCATTGATATTGCGGCCGTCAGGCTGGTTGCCGATCGCCACGACATCCGCGCCAAGCTCGTGGAAGACATGCGGAGCGATGTGGTAGGCGGCACCGTGCGCGCAGTCCACGACCAGCTTGAGGCCGTGCAGGTCCTGGCTGTTCGGGAAGGTGCTCTTGCAGAATTCGATGTAGCGTCCCGGGGCATCGTTGATGCGCCGTGCACGCCCGAGGTCGTCGGATGGCGCGCAGACCATCGGATCATCCATGGCGGACTCGATCTGCGCCTCGACCTCGTCGGGAAGCTTGTCTCCGTCGGCCGAGAAGAACTTGATGCCATTGTCGTAATACGGATTGTGGCTTGCCGAAATGACCACGCCCGCCGACAGCCGCAGCGCGCGCGTCAGGTAGGCGATGCCGGGGGTCGGGAGCGGCCCGGTCAGCAACACATGCACGCCGGCCGAGGTAAAGCCGGCCTCCAGCGCTGCCTCCAGCATGTAACCGGAGATCCGCGTGTCCTTGCCGATCAGCACGGTCGGCCGCCCCTGCGCAGTGCGGGCGCCATGGGCGAGCACCTTGCCGGCGGCGTGTCCCAGCCGCATCACGAAATCCGGGGTGATCGGCAGCTCGCCGACCTTGCCCCGTACGCCATCTGTCCCGAAATACTTGCGCGTCATTCGATTCGTCCTTTCTTTCTTGCTCTGTCTGGCAACTATTGCTGCGATACCTGCGATGGCTGGTCGACAGTCGTCACAGCCTCATTCCGTACGGCCCACCAGGTCTGGAGGGCATCCACCGTATCCTGTACATCATGCACGCGCACGATAAAAGCGCCCCGCTCTGCCGCACAGACCGCCGCGGCAATGCTCGCTGCCACACGCTGCGTCGGCGGCCGGCCGCCCAGGATCGCGCCGAGTGTCGACTTGCGCGACAAGCCCACCAGCAGCGGCAGCCCAAACCTTTCCAGTGCGGGCAACTGCCCGAGCAGGCGCAGATTATGATCCGGAGTCTTGCCGAAGCCAAATCCCGGGTCCAGCGTGATGCGCGCGGGGTCGACGCCGGCCTTGCGCAATTCAGCCACGCGTTCTCCGAGGAAGTCACCCACCTCGGCCACCACGTCGGCGTAGTGCGGATCCTCCTGCATGGTCTGCGGATCCCGCTGCATATGCATCACGCACAGGCCGGCCTGCCCTTTGGCAACCGCCTCGATGGCACCGGGCATGCGGAAGCCCCAGATATCGTTGATCAGATCGGCACCGGCCGCCAGCGATGCGCGCATCACCTCCGGCTTGTAAGTGTCGATCGACAGCGGCCTGCCGCAGTCGCGCAATGCCTCGACGATCGGAATCACGCGGGCCAGTTCCTGGTCCAGCGGCAAGGCAGCCGAACCCGGGCGGCTCGACTCGCCCCCGATATCGAGGATGTTCGCGCCTTGCGCAATCAGTTGTTCGGCATGCCGCAGCGCTGCGTCCCGCGTGGCGTGCTTGCCGCCATCCGAGAAGGAATCGGGCGTGACATTGAGAATGCCCATGACGAGCGGGCGACGATCCAGTGCAAAGCAATAACGGCCGCACTGGAAATACGGGGATGGCGAGGTCTGCTGCAAGGTAGGAAGGCGCAATGGGAAAAGGGTGGTTCTACGCGCGTGCCGCGCAGAAACAAGAAAGCCGGTGCAGAGGCACCGGCTTGTCGGAACTACCAGGCGATCAAAGTCCTGTGAACAGCGATCCGAGCCGTCAGGCCGCGGCGGGCGCGTTCGAAGGCGCCACCGGCGAACCACCGGACGGGGCATTGCCGCCGCCGTTCGGACCTGACACACCGCGCGGCGGACGCGGCGGCTTGCCAGCCATGATGTCGTTGACCTGATCGGCGTCGATCGTTTCCCACTCCATCAGCGCGGCAGTCATGGCCTCGACCTTGTCGCGGTTCTCTTCGAGCAGGCGCTTGGCCAGCGCGTACTGATCGTCGATGATGCGGCGGATCTCGTAGTCAACCTTCTGCTGCGTGGCTTCCGACACGGTCTTCGACGACAGCTTGCCGAACATGCCATCCTGCTCGGTATCGACGTAGACCATGGCACCGAGTTCGTCGCTCATGCCGAAGCGGGTCACCATGTCGCGCGCGATCTTGGTCGCGCGCTCGAAGTCGTTGGACGCGCCAGTGCTCATGGCATTGAGGAAGACCTCTTCCGCCGCACGGCCACCGAAGAGAATCGCAATCTCTTCGAGCATGTTGTCCTTGTACTTCGAGTACTTGTCATGCTCCGGCAGCTGCCAGGTCACGCCCAGCGCCCAGCCACGCGGCATGATCGTGACCTTGTGGACCGGATCGGCCTTCGGCAGCAGCTTTGCCACCACCGCATGGCCGGACTCGTGGTAAGCCGTGGCCTTGCGCTCTTCTTCGCGCATGACCGTCGACTTGCGCTCCGGACCCATGTAGATCTTGTCCTTGGCGTCCTCGAAGTCCTGCATGTCTACCACGCGCTTGCTGCGGCGGGCGGCGAACAGCGCGGCCTCGTTGACCAGGTTGGCCAGGTCTGCGCCCGAGAAGCCCGGCGTACCGCGCGCGATGATCGAAGCATCCACATCGTTGCCGATGGGTACCTTGCGCATATGGACCTTCAGGATCTGCTCGCGGCCGCGGATGTCCGGCAGCCCCACATAGACCTGGCGGTCGAAGCGGCCCGGACGCAGCAGCGCCTTGTCGAGCACGTCGGAGCGGTTGGTCGCGGCAATCACGATCACACCCGAATTGGCCTCGAAGCCGTCCATCTCGACCAGCATCTGGTTGAGGGTCTGTTCGCGCTCGTCGTTACCGCCGCCCATGCCGGCGCCACGATGGCGGCCGACCGCGTCGATTTCATCGATGAACACGATGCACGGCGCCTGCTTCTTGGCGTTCTCGAACATGTCGCGCACGCGGGCAGCGCCCACGCCAACGAACATTTCAACGAAGTCGGAACCCGAAATGCTGAAGAACGGCACCTTGGCTTCGCCGGCGATGGCGCGCGCCAGCAGCGTCTTGCCGGTACCCGGAGGGCCGACCAGCAGCACGCCGCGCGGAATGCGGCCGCCCAGCTTCTGGAACTTTTGCGGGTCCTTCAGGAAGTCGACCAGTTCGACGACTTCTTCCTTGGACTCGTCGCAGCCGGCGACGTCCTGGAACGTGACGGCATTCTGGTTTTCATCAATCAGGCGTGCGCGCGACTTGCCAAACGAGAAGGCTCCGCCTTTCCCGCCGCCCTGCATCTGCCGCATCATGTAGAACCAGAACACGATGATCAGCAGGGTCGGTCCGAGGTAGTACAGCGCCTGGACCAGCACATTGGGTTCATCGTCCGCCTTGCCGGTCACCTGAACGCCGTACTTCATCAGGTCGCCGACCATCCAGATGTCGCCCGGCGAGATGATGGTGTACTTGGCGCCCTCTTTCGGCGACACCACGAGGTTGCGGCCCTGCACGTCGACACGCGACACCTTGCCGTTCTTGGCGTCATCCATGAACTGCGAATAGGTGACGCCGTCCTGTGCACGGGGCTTGTCGAACTGCTTGAAGACGGTAAACAACACCAGCGCGATCACGAGCCAGATTGCCGCCTTTTGAAACAGGTTGTTATTCAAGGCCGAACTCCTTTGCAATTGCCTTGCCAACGGATAGCTGCATTGTAATGCAGCACCCGCCCCGAAGGGGTAACACCGAAAACTATGGAGCCGATAGCCCCCCGGGACCAGACAGCCCGGCTTCCGCCGGATCCGTCAATTCATGACTTTGAGGTAACGCCCAAGGATAAATGTTTCAGAGGATTTGTCACGCGACGCCTTGGGCTTGCGTGCCGCGACCACCTTGAACTGCCGTTTGAACTTCTCGACGATCTGGCTGTAACCACTACCGTGGAAGCACTTTACCAGTAATGCCCCGTCCGCCTTGAGATGGGCCTGGGCAAAATCCAATGCCAGCTCGCACAGATACTCGATGCGGGCGGCGTCAGCAAAGGCCACACCGGACAAGTTGGGGGCCATGTCAGACAATACAAGGTCGATCTTTGCACCGCCGGAAGCTGCCAGGACCACTTCCTCAAGCTGGCGGAACACTTCTTCCTCGCGAAAATCACCCTGGATAAACGTGACGTCCGCGACCGCCTCCATGGGCAGGATATCGATGGCCACTACCGCGCCATCCGGCTTGCCATCGACCGCCCGCGCAGAGGCCGCCAGCTTGTTGCGCGCATACTGGCTCCAACTGCCGGGCGCGGCGCCCAGGTCGACAATGACCTGGCCTGGACGGATCAGGTTGTCCTGCTCGTCGATTTCCTTGAGCTTGTAGGCCGCGCGCGCGCGATACCCCTCGCGCTGGGCCATCTTCACATACGGGTCGTTGATATGGTCGTGGAGCCACGACTGATTGAACTTGTTCTTCGACTTGCCTTTGGCCATTCTGATTACGCCTGTTTCCTGTTTGCCGGCTCCCCCGCGAAGCGAGCGCGCCGCAATTTCTTGCCTGTTTTGCCGTTTCTTGCCGCCAACCTGCGTTGATTTGGCGGATAATACGCGCCAATCGCATGCCAGCGGTGGCCAATTCGGGCCGCCATTGCCCGTTCGGGCCGTTGGCAGCACTTATTCCTGCGCCGTCAGCGCCTATTTATGTCCGCACTTCAACTTATTCCAGCCCAGCGCTCCGAACTCCGCTCCCGTGCCCACGGCCTCAATCCGGTCGTGATGATCGGCGCGGAAGGCCTCACGCGCGCGGTGCTGGCCGAAATCGACCGCAGCCTGGCGTCGCACGACCTGATCAAGATTCGCGTGTTCGGCGACGACCGCGAAGCGCGTATCGCCATCTACGAATCCATTTGCGATGAACTGAGCGCCGCACCGATCCAGCATATCGGCAAACTGCTGGTTATCTGGCGGCCGGGCGACGCCCGCCTCAAGGAAAACCAGCCTCAGGATCTCGGTCGCCACACGCCGGTCCGCCGTGGTGGCGCCGCGCCCCGTACCGTGACGGTGAAGAAGCCCAGCGGCGCACCCAACCGCCGTCCGACCCGCAAGGACGTCACGGTGCTGGGCAATGAACGCGTCACCGCCGGCGGCAACGTCAAGCGCTCGCGTGCCCGGCCCGCCAGCCCGAAGAAAAAGGCGCTGGCCTGAACGAAGGCGGCCCGAGCGGGCCGCCTTTTTTCATACATTCGCCGGCTATTCGCCGGCGGAACGCGGCGCCGAAGCGCGCCACACCAGCGCCAGCGCCAGAAGGCTCTGCACCAGGTAGAAGGCGCTGGAAACGCCGTGCAGCATGCCGAACTGCGCGCGGAACGGCGACTCCGACACGCCGACACCGAGCGCCGTCGCCTTCTCCTTGAGGCTGCCCATGAACGGCTGGGTGCCGAAATAGCCCACCAGCACGCAACACAGCATGGCCAGTACCAGCCAGCGCAGAGCCCGATATCGGTTGGCACCGCGCCGGATCAGCACGTTGCATAGCACAAGCTGCAAGACGCCGATGGTCACGCCAAGGATAGCCTCGGTCTGGAACAGATGGCCGGCGATCATGCCCGCCATTTCGCGGCTCGGCAGGACCGAGAACAACGTCGGCGCCACCATGTAACCCACCGTCCACAGGCTGCCGGCCCAGACAACCGTCAGGAGCAGGAAGATGCGGTGGGGCAGCGGCGGCAGGCTTGAGTAGGAAGTAGAGAACACGATCCGCTTGGTCCAGTCGGTCGGGTACCGACTTCAGATGTAGCGGACGGTGATGACTTCGTACTCGCGGTCACCGCTGGGCGCCAGGACGGTCGCAACGTCGCCCTCGAACTTGCCGATCAGCGCACGCGCGATTGGCGAGCTGACGGAAATCTTGCCGCTCTCCAGGTCAGCCTCGTCATCGCCGACAATCTGGTAGCTCACCGGGCTGCCGGATTCGAGGTCTTCCAGGTCTACCGTGGCACCGAACACGATGCGGCCATCCGTATCCAGTTGGGTCGGGTCAATGACCTGCGCTGTGGACAGCTTGGATTCGACTTCCAGAATGCGGCCTTCGATGAATGCCTGCTTTTCCTTGGCAGCATCGTACTCGGCATTTTCGGACAGGTCGCCCTGCGCACGGGCTTCGGAGATGGCATTGATCACTGCCGGACGCTCGACAGCCTTCAGGCGTTGCAGTTCTTCCTTCAGCAGTTCGGCGCCACGCTTGGTAATCGGAATGGTGCTCATGTCTTCGATCAACAAAAAAATGAGCCGCAGCGGAGCTGGAACCATGCCCGGCACATAATCCAGGGCACTTCCGCTCAACCGCGGCTTCGGATGGGGAAGGCGCCCGGGGATACCGGGCGCCGATCGATGAATTCGACGTAGTTTAGGACAAGATGCCCGCAGGCAGCAACACCGGCGGGCCGCCAGCCCTTGACGGAGCGCAATCGCCCCGCCAGGTCATATTGTTACCCCAGCGTCGCATGCAGGCCCTGCAGGTCATAGACCTCCAGGCTCTGCATGTGCTTGAGGCCCTCCACCGCAGCGCTCGCGCCGGCGATGGTGGTGTAGTAAGGCACGCGGTTAGCCAGCGCCGAGATACGGATGGAACGCGAATCGGCAATCGCACCGCGGGTCTCGTCCACCGTGGTGAACACCAGCGCCAGTTCGCCGTTCTTGATCATGTCCACGATATGCGGACGGCCATCCTTGACCTTGTTGACCACCCGGACCGGGATGCCGGCGGCTTCGATGGCCGAGGCCGTGCCGCGCGTGGCGACGATCGGGTAGCCCATGTCGTGCAGCATGCGGGCCACGGCAACGGCGCGTACCTTGTCGCTGTCCTTCACGGTGATCAGCACGGTGCCCTTTTCCGGCAGACGCGACCCCGCGGCCAGCTGGCTCTTGAAGAGCGCCTCGCCGAACGACTTGCCCACGCCCATCACTTCACCGGTGGAACGCATTTCAGGTCCGAGGACCGGATCGACGCCCGGGAACTTGTTGAACGGGAACACCGCTTCCTTGACGCTGTAGTACGGCGGCACCACCTCGTCGATAACGCCCTGCGAGTCCAGCGACTGGCCGGCCATGCAGCGCGCGGCGATCTTGGCGAGCTGCATGCCGGTCGCCTTCGACACGTACGGCACGGTACGCGAGGCACGCGGGTTCACTTCCAGCACGTAGACGGTGTCGACACCGTTGCTCTGCTGGATCGCGAACTGCACGTTCATCAGGCCGACCACGTTCAGGGCCTTGGCCATGGCAGCGGTCTGGCGCTTCAGTTCGGCCACGGTTTCCGCCGACAGCGAGTACGGCGGCAGCGAGCAAGCCGAGTCGCCCGAGTGCACGCCAGCCTGCTCGATGTGCTCCATCACGCCGCCGATGAACACGCGCTTGCCATCCGACAGCGCGTCGACGTCGCATTCGATCGCATCGTTCAGGAAGCGGTCCAGCAGCACCGGGGAATCGTTCGACACCTTGACGGCCTCGCGCATGTAGCGCTCGAGGTCGCGCGGCTCGTGCACGATTTCCATCGCGCGGCCACCCAGCACGTACGACGGACGCACCACCAGCGGGTAGCCGATTTCCTCGGCCAGGCGCAGCGCTTCGTCCTCGGCACGTGCGGTGCGGTTGGGCGGCTGGCGCAGGCCAAGCTCCTGCAGCAGCTTCTGGAAGCGCTCGCGGTCTTCCGCGGCGTCGATCATGTCCGGCGTCGTGCCGATGATAGGCACGCCGTTGCGCTCCAGGTCGAGCGCGAGCTTCAGCGGCGTCTGGCCGCCGTACTGCACGATCACGCCGACCGGCTTCTCGATCGCGACGATCTCGAGCACGTCTTCCAGCGTCACCGGCTCGAAGTACAGGCGGTCCGAGGTGTCATAGTCGGTCGACACGGTTTCCGGGTTGCAGTTGACCATGATGGTCTCGTACCCGTCTTCGCGCAGCGCCAGCGCGGCGTGCACGCAGCAATAGTCGAACTCGATGCCCTGGCCGATCCGGTTCGGGCCGCCGCCCAGCACCATGATCTTCTTCTTGTCGGTCGGGCTGGCCTCGCACTCGCCATGCTCGGCCTCGTAGGTCGAGTACATGTAGGCGGTGTTGGTGCCGAACTCGGCCGCGCAGGTGTCGACGCGCTTGTACACCGGACGCACGTTCTGGGCGATGCGCGCCTCGCGCACAGCCTTGGCGTCGGTTTTCAGCAGCTTGGCGAGGCGGCGGTCGGAGAAGCCCTTCTGCTTCACGTAGCGCAGCTCGGCCGTCGACAGGCTTGCCAGCGTGCGCGCCTTGATCTGCCCTTCGGTCTTGACGATGTCCTCGATCTGGGCCAGGAACCACGGGTCGATCGCGGTCTCGGCATATACCTCTTCGAGAGACATGCCCAGGCGGAATGCATCTCCCACGTACCAGATGCGGTCCGGACCGGCCTCGCCGATTTCCTCGACGATCTCGTCGCGGTCGGTGGACTTCTCGTCCAGGCCGTCCACGCCGACTTCGAGGCCGCGCAGGGCCTTCTGGAACGATTCCTGGAAGGTGCGGCCCATGGCCATCACCTCGCCCACCGACTTCATCTGGGTGGTCAGGTGGCTGTCGGCCTGCGGGAATTTCTCGAAGGCGAAACGCGGCACCTTGGTGACCACGTAGTCGATCGACGGCTCGAACGAAGCCGGGGTCGCGCCGCCGGTGATCTCGTTCTTCAGCTCGTCCAGCGTGTAGCCGACGGCCAGCTTGGCCGCGACCTTGGCGATCGGGAAGCCGGTGGCCTTCGAGGCCAGCGCCGACGAACGCGACACGCGCGGGTTCATCTCGATCACGATCATCCGGCCATCCTTCGGATTGATCGAGAACTGCACGTTCGAGCCGCCGGTATCGACGCCGATCTCGCGCAGCACGGCCAGCGAGGCATTGCGCAGGATCTGGTATTCCTTGTCGGTCAGCGTCTGGGCCGGGGCCACGGTGATCGAGTCACCGGTGTGGATGCCCATCGGGTCGAGGTTCTCGATCGAGCAGATGATGATGCAGTTGTCCGCCTTGTCGCGGACCACTTCCATCTCGTATTCCTTCCAGCCCAGCAGCGATTCTTCGATCAGCAGTTCGCGCGTCGGCGACAGGTCCAGGCCGCGCTTGCAGATCTCTTCGAATTCTTCGCGGTTGTAGGCAATGCCGCCGCCGGTGCCGCCCAGCGTGAACGAGGGACGGATGACGATCGGGTAGCCGCTGGTGCCGGTTTCCGTGGCGATTTGCGACTGCACGCCCATGGCTTCGTCCATGGAATGCGCGATGCCGGACTTGGCCGAGCCCAGTCCGATCTTGGTCATCGCATTCTTGAACTTCTGGCGGTCTTCGGCCTTGTCGATGGCTTCCGGCGACGCGCCGATCAGTTCGACCTTGTACTTGTCCAGCACGCCGTGGCGATGCAGGTCCAGCGCGCAGTTCAGCGCGGTCTGGCCGCCCATGGTCGGCAGGATCGCGTCCGGACGCTCTTTCTCGATGATGCGCTCGACCACTTCCCACGTGATCGGCTCGATATAGGTCACGTCGGCCGTGGCCGGGTCGGTCATGATGGTCGCCGGGTTCGAATTGACCAGGATGACCTTGAAGCCTTCCTCGCGCAGCGCCTTGCAGGCCTGCGCGCCGGAATAGTCGAACTCGCACGCCTGGCCGATGATGATGGGGCCGGCGCCGATAATCAGGATGCTCTTGATGTCTGTGCGTTTTGGCATTGCACTATCTCTTTTTTGGCCGGCCGCCCGTTCGGGACGGCCGCGCCGGAATATCAGGAATCCCGCGGGATTCGGAAAATCAGCTCAGGGTGGCCGTGGCCAGCTTCGCGCCGAAGCCGATGAACATGGCGCCCACGCCGCTCGACACGCCCGCCGACAAGCGGCGGCGGCGGCGAAAGGCGGCGGCCAGTTTCACGCCAACGAAGATCAGCGTCGTCAGGTACAGAAAGCTGAAGATCTGCACGACCACGCCCAGTGCGAGGAACGCCAGCGCCGGATAGCCGAAGCCCGGGTCGACGAACTGGATGAAGAACGAGATAAAGAACAGGATGGCCTTGGGGTTCATCAGGCTGATGATGAGCGCCTTGCGGAACGGGTTCGACTGGTCGACGGGCATGGCCGCGGCGGCATTGATTGCCTGCCCCGCCTGACCTGCCTTGGACCCGTTGCGTACCGCCCCGCGCAGCATGTTGAACCCGATCCAGCCCAGGTACGCCGCGCCGATGTACTTCACGACGTAGAACAGCGCCGGGCTGGCCTGGAGCAGCGAGGCGACGCCTGCCGCCGACAGCACCATCAGCACCGCATCGCCAAGGAACACGCCGCAGGCACCCTTGTAGCCCGTGCGCACGCCGCGCTGCGCCGCCACGGACAGCACGTACATCGAATTCGGCCCCGGCAGCAGCACGATAAAGATCGTGCCCAGCACATAAGTCCAGAAATCGGTGATGCCGAAAGCGGTATGCATGAAGGCGTTCATGGCGTGTCCTTGTTCCCTGCTCGTCCCTGTTTCTCGAATGGCGCCGCGCTTACTTGCGCGCGTCCGCCATCATCTTCGTGAAGCGGTCGAACAGGTAAGCCACGTCGTTCGGGCCCGGCGACGCTTCCGGGTGGCCCTGGAAGCAGAAGGCCGGCTTGTCGGTCAGCGCGAAGCCCTGCAGCGTGCCGTCGAACAGCGACACGTGCGTCACGCGCGCGTTGGCCGGCAGGGTTTCCGCATCGACCGCGAAACCGTGGTTTTGCGACGTGATCATCACACGGCCGTCATCCAGGTCCTTGACCGGATGGTTG
This sequence comes from Cupriavidus sp. C3SS-1, assembly GCF_057073755.1. Lineage (NCBI taxonomy): Bacteria > Pseudomonadati > Pseudomonadota > Betaproteobacteria > Burkholderiales > Burkholderiaceae > Cupriavidus > Cupriavidus sp. C3SS-1. The sequence goes on from NZ_CP172699.1 coordinate 2,102,146, forward strand.
GCGCCGTGGTGGCCGGCCTTCATCTTCAGCGTCTTGGCACCGATGGCGAGAGCCATGATCTGGTGGCCCAGGCAGATGCCAAAGGTCGGGATGCCGCGCTCGATGAATTCGCGCGTGGCCTTGATGGCGTAGTCGCACGGCTCCGGGTCGCCGGGGCCGTTGGACAGGAACACGCCGTCCGGATTCAGCGCCAGGGCGTCGGCCGCGCTGGCCTGGGCCGGCAGCACCGTCACCTTGCAGCCGCGCTCGGCCAGCATGCGCAGGATGTTGAACTTCACGCCGTAGTCATAGGCGACCACGTGGAACTGCGGCTTGTCCTGCTTGCCGTAGCCCGCGCCGAGCGCCCATTCCGACTGGGTCCACTCGTACGGTTCCTTGACCGACACTACCTTGGCCAGGTCCATGCCGGCCAGGCCGGGGAACGAGCGGGCCAGGTCGATGGCCTTCTGCACATTGTCCTCGCCAGCCAGGATGCAGCCGTTCTGGGCACCCTTCTCGCGCAGGATTCGGGTCAGCTTGCGGGTATCGATGCCCGCGATCGCCACGACCTTTTCCTGCTTCAGGTAATGGCCGAGCGTGTGCTCCTTGCGGAAATTCGATGCCAGGATCGGCAGATCCTTGATGATCAGGCCGGCGGCATGGACTTTCGTGGCTTCAATATCCTCACGGTTGACGCCGTAATTCCCGATGTGCGGATACGTCAGCGTGACGATCTGCCGGGAATAGCTCGGGTCGGTGAGGATTTCCTGGTAACCGGTGATGGCGGTGTTGAACACCACTTCGCCGATGGTATGGCCGGATGCGCCAATGGAATAGCCACGAAAGACCGTGCCGTCTGCAAGCGCGAGAATGGCGGACGGAAAAGACGGTAACACGGGTAGGCTCCTGCTGGACTCACCCCGTGCCCGACCTGATCAACGCCTCGTGCCCCTGGAAGAGATCCGGTACGGCCGCACTGGCAAGGCTGCCATTGCGGCGCGACTCGGTCGCAGCGCGCTCTTTGCATCACATATTTCAATGCTGGCAACACTGCGCGGACGGGGGCGGCGGAAGGTGGAAAGCGGTTGGCGCTAGGGTGAAGGGTTCTGAAAGCGAAACTTTCGGATTATATCCCGCACCGGGCAATTTCTCAAGTTTTCAAGGACTTGCGTGCGGCACGGGCCATGCCTGCGCCGCCCCGTCCGCTCCCTGCCACCCCAGCATCCGCGTTAGGCAGCCGGCGGCACCACCGCCGTGACCTCGATCTCTACCTTGGCACGCGGCTCCACCAGGTCCGCGACCTCCACGGCCGTCATCGCCGGGAAATGCCGGCCGATGCTGTCCCGGTAATGCTGGCCGATAACCGGGTAAGCCGCCACGTATTCCGCCTTGTCCTTCACATACCACGTCATGCGCGTGATGTGCTCCGGCTTTGCGCCGCCCGCCGCGAGCACTGCGACGATATTGCGCAAGGTCTGGGCCACTTGCAGGCCGAAGTCGTCGGTCTCGAACTCGCACTGGCCGTTCCAGCCGATCTGGCCTCCGACAAAGATGAGCCGGCTGCCGGCCTGCATCTCTGTCATGATGCCGTTGGAATAGCCGCGCGGTGCGGCCCAGTCGGGCGGCTGCAGAATCTTCATGATTGCGTCCTGAGGTCTTGGTTACTCGAATAGTCTTCTTCAAATGCCCCGGCCGGCCGGTGCGGGCAGGCTGGCATCCAGGTACTGCGTCATGGCGTGCCGCACCGGGTCTGGCAACGGTCTTGGCGCGATCTCGCCCGTGTCGACGCAGACGAGCCGCTGCGTCACTTCCAGTCGCAAGCCGCCGTCGGGGCCAATGAACCGCACCTGCACCGTGAAGCTCGATTGCCCCAGCTTCAGCACGCGCAGTTCACGCGTGAGCGATTCACCCAGACGGCTGGGCGCGACGAAGCGGCAGTGCAGATCGGCGGTCGGTACGCCGGCATGCCCCGTACCGTGCATAGCACTGAAAGGCCAGTCCAGCGCCTGGGCAAACCAGTCTTCGATGAAGTCGTTGAGCATCTCGAAGTAGCGCGGATAGAACACGATGCCGGCGGCATCGCAATGCCCGAAGCGCACCAGCACGGCGTTGCGGAACACCTCGTTCATGGCTTGGCGGCCCCGGTCCCGCCGCCATTGCCCTGCTGCGCCAGCTGGCGCAGCCGGAAGCGCTGCAGCTTGCCGGTTTCCGTGCGCGGCAGCGCCGGCACGAAGACGATGCGCCGCGGATATTTGTATGGCGCGATCTGGCGCTTCACGTAGTCCTGCAGCGCAGCGCGCGTAGCGTCGCTGGCCTCCACGCCTTCGCGCAGCACGACGTAGGCCGTCACCACCTGGCCGCGCTCCGCGTCCGGCGCGCCGACCACGCCGCACTCCGCCACGTCCTTGTGCTGCATCAGCGTGCCTTCCACCTCGGGGCCGGCGATGTTATAGCCGGCGGAGATGATCATGTCGTCGGAACGGGCCTGGTAGAAGTAGTAGCCGTCCTCATCCATGTAGAACGTGTCGCCGGGCAGGTTCCACCCGGCCTTCACGTAGTTGGCCTGGCGCGGGTCGTCCAGGTAGCGACAGCCCGTCGGGCCGCGCACCGCCAGTTTGCCCACTGTGCCCGGCGGCACCGGCTGCATGTCCTCGTCGACGATCTGCGCGATGTAGCCCGGCACAACCTTGCCGATAGCGCCCGGCCTCACCTCGGCGCCCGCGCTCGAAATGAAGATATGCATCATCTCCGTGCCGCCGATGCCATCGGTCATTTCGATGCCCGTGGCGGTCTTCCACGCCTGGCGCGTTGCATCGGGCAGCGCCTCGCCGGCCGACACGCTTTTCTTCAGGCTGCGCAGGTCGTAGCGCGACGCCAGCGCGGCCATCTGGCGATAGAACGTCGGCGCCGTGCACACGATGGTCGCGCGGAAGTCCGCAATCAGTTCCAGCAGCGTATCCGGCGTGAGCTTTTCGGCCAGCACGGTGCTGGCGCCGATGCGCCACGGAAAGCACAGGATGCCGCCCAGCCCGAACGTGAAGGCGATCGGCGGCGTGCCGCAGAAAATGTCATCCGGCTCAGGCCGCAGTACGTGGCGCGGGAACAGGTCGCACATCGCCAGCACGTCGCGGTGGAAGTGAACCGTGCCCTTGGGCTGGCCGGTCGTGCCGCTCGTGAAGGCGATCAGGCATACGTCGTCGGCCGCCGTGTCGCAGGAATTGAACGTGTCCGGCTTGCCGGCCATCGCGGCTTCCAGCGAACCCTCGCCTGCGCCGTTGAAGTACAGCGCCTGGGTCAGGCTCGGGCAGTGAAACTCGCCACCGGCTTGCCGGTTCGCCTCCAGGTCCTCGTGCAGCCGCACATCGCACAGCGCCGCGGTGACCTGTGCCTTGTCGATGATTTGCTTGAGCTCCTTCGCGCGCAGCAGCGGCATGGTCGGCACGGCGATCAGCCCCGCCTTGATGGTCGCCAGCCAGCTCGCCGCCATCATGACGTTGTTCGGTCCGCGCAGCAGCACGCGGTTGCCCGGCACCAGGCCCATGTCCTCGGTCAGCACATGGGCGATGCGGTTGCTCAGCGCCGCAAGCTGAGCATAGGTGATGGTCTCCATGCCGCCGTCGCGCCGCTGGCGAACCGCCACGCGCTCGCCGCGGCCTTCGCGCACATGCCGGTCAACCAGTTCCACGGCGCAGTTCAGGCGCTCGGGGTAATCGGTATCCGCGTTGAAACGGAATTCCGGCCACGCCTGCGGCGGGGGCAGCCGGTCGCGGGCGAAGGTATCGAGATGGGCGGTGGTCGCCATGACTTGTCTCCTGTCTGCTGCGTCGCTGACTTGACGGGTGCCGTGCCGGCTCAGCCTGCCGCCGCGAGCGTTTCGCGCGCGATGATCAGCTTCTGCACTTCGGTGGCGCCTTCGTAGATGCGCAGCGAGCGGATCTCCCGATAGAGCCCTTCCACGCGCGTGCCGACCTTGACGCCGAGGCCGCCGAACATCTGCACCGCGCGGTCGATCACCTGCTGTGCGTTTTCCGTGGCCACCATCTTCGCCATGGCCGCCTCGCGCGTGGTGCGCACGCCCTTCACATCGCGCAGCCAGGCCGCGCGATAGGTCAGCAGCGCCGCCGCATCGATGGCAGTCGCCATGTCGCCGATGGCGGCTTGCGTGAGTTGCAGGTCGGCCAGCACGCCACCGAACATCGGCCGTGCGCGGGCACGGGCCAGCGCTTCATCAAGCGCGGCCCGGCCAAAACCGAGCGCGGCCGCCGCCACCGAGGCACGGAAGATGTCCAGCGTCATCATCGCCACCTTGAAGCCCTGCCCGGGCTCGCCGAGGCGGTTAGCCACCGGCACGCGGCAATTATCGAAGCGCAGCGTTGCAAGCGGGTGCGGCGCCATCACGTCGATCCGTTCGGCAACGCTCAGGCCCGGCGTGTCGGCATCCACCACGAAGGCTGAAATGCCGCGCGCACCCGGCGCCTCGCCGGTGCGCACGAACACGCAGTAGAAATCGGCAATGCCGCCATTGGAGATCCAGGTCTTGGCGCCATCGATCACATAGTGGCTGCCATCGGCATCGAGCCGCGCGCTGCATTGCATCGCCGCCACGTCGGAGCCGGCGTCCGGCTCGGACAAGGCAAAGGCTGCAATGGCCTCGCCGCGCGCCACGCGCGGCAGGTAGCGTTCGCGGATCCCGGCGCTGCCGGCGAGCGAAATTGCGCCGGAGCCAAGGCCCTGCATGGCGAAGGCAAAATCGGCCAGGCCATCATGGCGCGCCAGCGTTTCGCGCAGCAGGCACAGCGCGCGCGAATCGAGCTTCGGCAAGGCTCCGCCATGCTCGGCCGGCACGCAGTAGCGCAGCCAGCCGGCTTCACCCAGCTTGCGCACCAGTGCGCGGCAGGCGGCGTCGGTATCGCTGTGATCCACCTTCAGGCTGGCCGCGCACCACGCGTCCAGCTCGCGCTCCAGCAAACGGTGCGAGTCGTCGAGCAGCGGCAGGTCTAGATAGGTCTTGTCGGACATCGGGAATCCCTTTGGTTCGCGCTTCAGTCGCTGTCAGTCGCCTTCGAACACAGGCTTGCCCTTGGCGACAAAGGCCTCGTAGGCACGTCGGAAGTCACGCGTCTGCATGCAGATGGCCTGCGCTTCGGCTTCCGCCTCGATCGCTTCATCGAGACCCATATTCCACTCCTGGTGCAGCAGCTTCTTGGTCACGCCGTGCGCGAAGGTCGGGCCCGCGGCAAGTTGCGCGGCGAGCGCGTGCGCCTCGGCCAGGACCTTGTCCGGCGCATGCAGCGCGTTGAAGAAGCCCCACTGCAAACCCTCCTCGGCCGTCATCACGCGACCGGTGTAGAGCAGTTCGCTGGCGCGACCCTGCCCGATCACGCGCGGCAGCAGCGAGCATGCGCCCATATCGGCGCCGGCCAGGCCCACGCGCACGAACAGGAATGCGGTTTTGGCCTGTGCCGTCCCCACGCGCATATCGGAGGCCAGCGCCATCATCGCACCAGCGCCTGCGCAGATGCCGTCGATCGCACTGATGACAGGCTGCGGGCAGGCACGCATGGCCTTGACCAGATCGCCGGTCATGCGCGTGAAATCGAGCAGTTCGGGCATGCTCATCTTCGTGAGCGGTCCGATGATCTCGTGCACGTCGCCGCCGGAGCAGAAATTGCCGCCGGCGCCCGTGACCACCACGGTCTTGATATCGCTGGCATAGCACAGCGCGCGGAACAGGTCGCGCAGTTCGGCGTAGGAGTCGAACGTCAGCGGGTTCTTGCGCTCCGGGCGATTCAGCGTGATGGTGCCCACCTTGCCGTCGTCCGAGACGGACCACAGGAAGTGTTTCGGCTTGTAGTCCGCGAAGCTGCGCTTGTGGTGGCGCATATCGAGTGCGATATCGGTCATGTTCTCTCTCTGTCAGTTCGGTGGGCAACGCGATCCGCTGCCTGTTCGCTGGCGCTGCCGCGCTTATCCTGTCATTACTTCCCCGCCCGCCACGGCGATCGCCTGTCCTGTGATCGCGCTGGCCGACGGGCGGCACAGCCATGCCACGGCGTCCGCCACTTCGTCGGGCCGCACCAGGCGGCGCTGCGGATTGCGCGCGGCCAGCTCGGCGCGTGCTTCGGCTTCGGTGCGACCGGTCTTGTCGACGATATTGGCCACGGCGTCGCGCACGATGTCGGTCTCCGTATAGCCGGGGCACACCGCGTTGACGGTAATTCCGCTGCGCGCGGTCTCCAGCGCCAGCGCGCGCGTCAGGCCGATCACGCCGTGCTTGGCCGCGCAATAGGCGCTGACGTAGCCGTAGCCGACCAGTCCGGCAGTGCTTGCCACGTTGACGATGCGCCCCCACCCTGCCGCCGTCATGGCGGGCAGCGCGGCCTGCGTGCACAGGAAGGTGCCCGTCAGGTTGACGTCCAGCATGCGCTGCCACAGCGCCAGGCTGGTCTTGCCGAACGGCGCGCTGTGCGCCTGGCCGGCGTTGTTCACGAGCACGCTGACCGGACCCGCCTTGGACTGCGCAACGGAGAACGCGGCGGCGACGCTGTCCGCATCGCTGATATCCGCCGGGACCGCTGTCAATACGGCGCCATCGGCGAGCAGCGCACGCAGCTCGTCCGCAGCACGCTCCAGCACCTGCACATCGCGGCCCACCAGCGTGACGCTGGCGCCTTCAACCAACAGCCGGCGCGCAATGGCCGCGCCAATACCGCGGCCGCCGCCGGTCACCAGCGCGTGCCGGCCTTGCAGGGAATCGACCGCCATCATCAATGCTCCACCACGCCGCGGACCATGGCTGCGGCGCGATCCAGGTTGGTTTCGAGCTGGCGCTTGCCGGCTTCATACTGGCGCGGCCAGCTCACGTCGCGATAGCCAAGCTTGGCCGCTTCATGCAGCGTCCAGGCCGGATCGGCCAGGTGGGGGCGCGCCACGGCACACAGATCGGCACGGCCGGCCGCGATGATGCTGTCGACATGGTCGGCCTCGAAGATCGCGCCCACCGCAATGGTCGGGATATCCGCCTCGTTGCGGATGCGGTCGGCGAAAGGGGTCTGGTACATGCGGCCATACACCGGCGCCTGGTCGGGACTGACCTGACCGGACGAGCAATCGATCATGTCGGCGCCGGCCGCCTTGAAGGCCCGTGCGATCTCCACGGCATCGTCCGGCGTGATGCCGCCTTCGACCCAGTCGTGCGCGGAGATGCGCACCGAAATCGGCTTGTCCTGCGGCCACACCGCGCGCACCGCCGCGAACACTTCGAGCGGATAGCGCAGGCGGTTGGCCAGCGTGCCGCCATACTCGTCGGTGCGCTGGTTGGATAGCGGCGAGATGAATGTCGACAGCAGGTAGCCGTGCGCGCAATGCAGTTCGAGCCAGTCGAAGCCGGCCTGCGCGGCGCGGCGCGCGGCTGCGACGAAGTCATCGCGCACGCGGTCCATGTCGTCGCGCGTCATCTCGCGCGGCACCTGCGATTCACCGGGCAGGTAGGGGATCGGCGACGCCGACAGCAGCGGCCAGTTGCCCTGCGGCAGCGGATGGTCCATGGCCTCCCAGCCGAGCTGTGTCGAGCCCTTGCGGCCGGCATGGCCGAGCTGCATGGCGATGCGCGCATCGCTGTTGGCATGAACGAAATCGACGATGCGCTTCCAGGCATCGCGCTGCGCATCGTTCCACAAACCCGGGCAAGCCGGCGTAATGCGCGCATCGGGCGACACGCAGGTCATCTCGGCCACCACCATGCCGGCGCCGCCGAGTGCGCGCGAGCCAAGATGGACGAGGTGAAAATCTCCCGGCACGCCGTCCACGGCCGAATACATCGCCATCGGGGACACCACCACGCGATTCTTCAGCGTCACGCCCCGTATCTGGAACGGCGTGAACATGGGCGGCACCGGCTTGTCTTCACGCAGGCGCAGCGTCTCGGGCGACACGCCGGCCCGGGCTGCCAGCCAGTGCTCGAACTTCTGAACATAGCCAGCATCGCGCGCACGCAGGTTCTCGTGCGAGATGCGCTGCGAACGCGTCAGCAGCGAATAGGCGAACTGCTCGGGTTCCAGCGCCGCATAGCGCTCGACGTTCTCGAACCACTCGGTGGAATTGCGCGCGGCGTTCTGGATCTTCAGCACCTCGACGCCGCGGGTGGCCTCGTAGCGCTCCAGCGCCGCCGGCAAGGCATCTTGCGCGGAAGGGCCGGCGCTGGCGATCTCCATGGCCAGGTCGATCGAATCTTCCAGCGCCAGCTTGGTGCCGGAGCCGATCGAGAAGTGCGCCGTATGCGCGGCATCGCCCATCAGCACCACCGGCACGCGGCGGCCGTCGGGCAGCGTGTTCCAGTGCACCCAGTGCTTGCAGATCACGCGCGGGAAGCGGATCCAGTTCGCCGAGCCGCGCAGGTGGGTGGCATTGCTGATCAGCTTGTTGCCATCAAGATATCTGGCGAAGAGCTTCTCGCAGTACGCCACGCCCTCCTCCTGGCTCATCTGCTCGATGCCTGCAGCGCGCCAGACCTCTTCCGGCGTCTCCACGATGAAGGTGGAGGTGTTGTCGTCGAAGCGGTAGGCATGGGCCTGGAACCAGCCGTGCTCGGTCTTCTCGAACGCAAAGGTGAAGGCGTCGAACAGCTTGTGCGTGCCCAGCCAGACAAAGCGGCACTGGCGCGTGTCGATATCGGGCTGGAAGGTTTCGGCGTAGCGCGTGCGGATGCGGCTGTTCAGGCCGTCCGAGGCAATGACGAGGTCGGCCCGGTACTGCATGGCCAGCGCCTGGTCGTCGCTGACATCGGTCTCGAATACCAGCTTCACGCCGAGCGCTTCGCAGCGCGCCTGCAGGATATTGAGCAACCGCTTGCGGCCGATGCCGATAAAGCCATGGCCGCCCGAGCGGATGGTGCGCCCGCCAATGTGGATGTCGATGTCGTCCCAGTGGTTGAAGGCCTCGTTGATCTCGACGGCGCTGACCGGGTCGGCCTGCTTCAGGTTGTCCATGGTGGCGTCGGAGAACACCACGCCCCAGCCGAAGGTGTCGTAGGGGCGGTTGCGCTCCACCACCACGACTTCGTTGTCAGGGTCCTGCAACTTCATCAACAGGCCGAAGTACAAGCCAGCCGGGCCGCCGCCAATACAAAGCACTCGCATCTGTCGTCTCCGCCGTGCCGCCCGCCGCAGGCGGAAGCACACATCTAAATCAGGTCTAAATATTTTATACTTCAAATATTAGTCCGCATGCGCGGCGCGTGCAAGCCGAATTTGCGATGTGTCCTGACGGGCGCACACCGCAAGTTTCGTCGGTCTCCGTGGCGCAGCCTCGGAGGCTGCGCTCAACTCTTCAGGGCGGATAGCAACTGTTCCAGCGCGGCGGGATCCTCGATCGTGGTGAGATCGCCCGGATCGCGCCCTTCCGCCACGGCCTGGATGGCGCGCCGCAGCAATTTGCCCGAGCGCGTCTTGGGCAGGACGTTGACGAAGAAGACGCGCGCGGGGCGCGCCACCGCGCCAAGCTGTTGCTCCACCGTCTTCATCAGTTCGCCCTCGAACGCCAGCCGCGCCTCGGGCGTCGCGGTGCGCGCGGCGTCACGGGCAATGCAAAAGCCCATCGCCACTTGCCCCTTGAGCGCGTCCTGCACGCCCACAACGGCCACTTCGGCCACGCCTGCGTGCGATGACAGGCTTTCCTCGATCTCGCGCGTGCCCAGCCGGTGCCCGGCTACGTTGATGACGTCGTCGGTACGGCCGAGGATGAACACGTAGCCATCCTTGTCGCGCACGCCCCAGTCGAACGTCGAATAGCACTGCCGGTTCGGCACCGCAGACCAGTAAGTCCGCACGAATCGGTCGTCGTCGCCCCACACGGTGCTCATGCAGCCAGGCGGCAACGGGCCGTCGATGGCCACCACGCCCTTCTGCCCGGGTGCGCATTCTTCGCCCGTATTCTCGTCCACGATGCGCAGGTCATAGCCATAGGCCGGCACGCCCGGAGAGCCCAGCTTGGGCGGCAGCACCGCAATGCCGCGCTGGATGGCGATGATCGGCCAGCCCGATTCCGTCTGCCAGTAGTTGTCGACCACCGGTTTGCCGATGCCCTCCTGGATCCAGCGCGCGGTCGGCTCGTCGAGCGGCTCGCCGGCCAGGAACAGCAGCCGCAGGCTCGATAGATCGTATTTCGTCAGGAAGGCGGGGTCCTGCTTCTTCAGTACGCGGATCGCCGTGGGCGCGCTGAACATCAGGTTGACCTTGTACTTCTCGACCAGTCGCCAGAGGATGCCGCCGTCGGGGCGGATCGGCGTGCCCTCGTACATCAGCGTGGTCATGCCGGCCAGAAGCGGGCCATAGACAATGTAGCTGTGCCCGACAACCCAGCCGATGTCCGACGCTGTAAACATGGTGTCACCGGCCTTGCCGCAGAAGATGTACTCCATCGAGGTCGCCAGCGCCACCGCGTAGCCGCCGGTGTCGCGCTGCACGCCCTTGGGCTTGCCGGTAGTCCCTGACGTGTAGAGCACGTAGGACGGCTCGGACGATTCCAGCCAGACGCATGGCACTTCGGTATCGGCCACGCGTTCACGCCAGGCCGCGTAGTCTTCGTCGCGGCCCGCGACGCGCGGCATGTCGGCGAGTTGGCGGTCGACCAGCAGCACCTTCTCGGGCTTGTGCCCGGATAGCCGGATGGCCTCGTCGAGCAGTGGCTTGTACGGTACCACCTTGCCGGCCCGCGAGCCGGCGTCGGCGCTGACGATCACACGCGGCTGCGCGTCGTCAATGCGGGCCGCCAGGCTGACCGAGGCAAAACCGCCGAACACCACCGAATGGATCGCGCCGATGCGAGCGCACGCCAGCATGGCGAACGCCGCCTCCGGAATCATCGGCATGTAGACCAGCACGCGGTCGCCCTTGCGAACGCCCAGCCCTTGCAAGGTCGCTGCCATGCGGCTGACCTCGTCGTGCAGCTGGGCGTAGGTAAAGGTGCGCTCCTGCTCGGTCTCGGTCGACACCCAGACCAGCGCCGGCTGTTGCGCGCGCGTGGCCAGGTGCCGGTCCACGGCGTTGTGGCACAGGTTCGTGCGCCCGCCGACAAACCAGCGCGTAAAGGGCGCGCGGCTGTTGTCCAGCACTTGTCCGAACGGGGTTTCCCAATCGATGCGCTGTGCCTGTTCGGCCCAGAACCCCTCGGGGTCGGCCAGCGAACGGGCGTGCACGGCATGGCTTGCCGTCATGGCAGGTCTCCTCCGCGTCGTGCGGGTAGTTATCATCCCTGCTAGTTTGCCACCGGCACGGCGTCCTGTGCGCCCCTGGCAGACGGGCATGCGCCACATCGCACAGCGACGCCCGGGCAACAAAAAAAGGGGCGTGCCGCCGGCAACGCCCCGTTTTACCGTTCATGCCGCACCTTAGCGGGTCTTGGCGGCCTTGGAACTGCCCTTGGACGACGCCTTCACCGTCGGTGCAGCCTTGGCCGCCGAAGCACGCGGCGCTCCCGAACTCTTGCCGGCTGCCTGCCGTGGCGCGGCTTCCACCGTCATGCGCTTGCGCGCTGTGGCCTTGCCCCGTGCAGGCGACGACACCCGCACCACTTCGGGCCTGTCGGCAGCCGGCTCTGCACGCGCGGCCCTGACCGCCCCGCGGGCGCGGACCGGCACCATCAGCACAAGACTTTGTCCCGCCACCAGCTTGGTGCCGGACAGCTTGTTCCACGATTGCACCTGACCAGTCGACACGCCGTAGCGGTGTGCCACCGAGGTGACGGTATCGCGGCGGCCGGCGCGCACCACTACGCGGCGGGCATCGGGCAGGTCGGGCTCCATCGCCAGCATGGCGCTGTCGGCCAGCGTCGCGCTGATGTCCTGGTCGTGGGGGCCCGAGCGCGGGATCATCACCGTCGAGCCAGCCTTCAGCCGCATGCCGCGCGGAATGCTGTTGATCTCGCGCAGCGTGTCCGGGTCAATGTTCAGGCGCGCCGCCAGCGCTTCCACGCGCTCGCGGTTGTCCACCGTCACCGCGGTCCAGCTCGACAAACCGCCACGATAGGTGTTCAGGTTGTACTGGAAGCGTTCGGCGTTATCGAACGGCAGCAGGATCTGCGGATTCGAAGCGCCCAGGATGACCGGCTGGTTGAACGACGGGTTCAGCGCCTTGAATTCTTCCAGCGACATATTGGCCAGCTTGGCCGCGAGCTTGACGTCGATATCGCGGCTCGTGGTGACCGTGACGAAGTACGGATGGTCCGGGATCTCGGGCAACCGCACGCCGTAGGCCGCCGGGTTGGCGATGATATTCTTGACCGCCTGCAGCTTGGGCACGTAGTAGCGCGTCTCGTTGGGCATCGTCAGGCTGGCATAGTCCGTCGGCAGGCCACGCGCCTGGTTGCGCGCGATCGCGCGCGACACCGCCCCTTCACCCCAGTTGTACGCCGCCAGCGCCAGGTGCCAGTCGCCGAACATGTCATAGAGGCGCTGGAGATAATCGAGCGCCGCGTCGGTCGAGGCCAGCACATCGCGGCGTTCGTCCCGGAACATGTTCTGCTTCAGGTTGTAGGACTTGCCGGTGCTCGGAATGAACTGCCACATGCCCGCGGCCTTGGCGCTCGACTGCGCCTGCGGATTGAACGCGCTTTCGACGAACGGCAGCAACGCCAGCTCGGTCGGCATATTGCGCCGCTCCAGTTCCTCGACGATGTGATACAGGTAGCGGCTGGACCGGGCTACCATGCGCTCCATGTATTCCGGGCGTTGCGCGTACCACTGCGTGCGGTCATCCACCAGCGTGCCTTCCAGGTCCTGCATGGCGAAGCCCCGGCGGATGCGGTCCCAGATATCGGCGGACGGGCCGCGCAGCCAGTCCAGGCCGGGCTGATCAGCGTTGATCTTCACGGCGCCAGGCGCGACGGTCTTGTCGGCGCTGAGCGAGTTCAGCGGATCCTTGCCGCTGCGCGAGGAAGTCAGGGCGGTCGGGACGCCGGACGCATCGGCGCCGGGCGGTGTGGGCGTGCTGGCGCAGGCAGCCAGCAGCGCCACGCTTGCAAACACCGCCAGTAATCGACCAAATTTCATTAAATTCTCGAATTGTGACGCTAAAAGGTTGCGTGATGCTAAAAAAAACAGGCTTTCGCGTCAATGAGATTTTCCAGTGGCAAGGCTATGAATCCGGCGAACCGCCTCGAGCCCTGTCGTGATGCTGTTCATCGGAAATTGTCTTTCCAGCCCCGCAAGGCGCCAAAAGCCTCCGCATCGCCGGCTACGCTGCCTCCCTGCGCCTGCACGGCCGAACGCACCGCGGGCTCGCGCGAACGCAGGAACGGATTGACCTCGCGCTCCAGCGCAATGGTGGAGGGCACGGTCGGCTGGCCTTGCGCGCGCAAGGCCTCGACGCGCGCATCCCAGGCCGCCAGCGCCGCATTGCCGGGCTCGACCGCGCGCGCAAAGCGCACATTGCTGCGCGTGTATTCGTGCGCGCAGTAGACACGCGTTTCGCCCGGCAGCGAAGCCAGCTTGTCCAGCGACGACAGCATCTGTGCCGGCGTGCCTTCGAACAGGCGGCCGCAGCCGGTGGCGAACAGGGTATCGCCGCAGAACACGACTGGCCCGGCGCCGGTCAACTCGCCGACATAGGCGACGTGGCCTGCGGTATGGCCCGGCACATCGAGCACGCGCAGTTGCAGCGCGGGCGCCTGCAACGTCACCGTATCGCCTTCGCGCACAGCCTGCGTGCGCGCGCCGATACGCTCGCCTGCCGGCCCGATCACGGGCATCGGCTCGCCGTCGGGGCCAGCCGGGTGCGAGGCGAGCAACGCCGCCACGCCACCCTGGTGATCGCCATGGTGATGGGTGATTACAATAGCGCCCAGAGCCAGGCCTTTGTCCACGAGGAACCGCTCCACCGGCGCCGCCTCGCCGGGATCGACCACGGCGGCAGTGCGGCCGTCGTGGATGGCCCAGATATAGTTATCCTGAAATGCCGGGATCGGCTCCACCTTCAACATGCGTGTACTCCTATGGCTGACCGTCCGATTGTAAGCTGGGAAGACTGGCTGGCTTCGCCTCCCGGGCAATACATGCTCCGGTGGGAGGCTCAGCAATACGACCGGATCGTGACGGATATCTTCGGCTATCACGCGGTCCAGATGGGCCTGCCCGTGATCGACACCCTGCGCGAAAACCGGATGCCGTTTTCGGCGCTCGCGCTCGATCCGGCCAGCGGCCCCCACGGGCCGCGCGCGGCGCATCCTGATGCGCGCCAGTTGCTGTGCCGGTTCGACGAACTGCCATTCGATACGCAGAGCATAGACCTTGCCACCCTCCCCCATGTACTCGAGTTCGCCGAGGACCCGCACGAAGTGCTGCGCGAGGTCTCGCGCGTGCTGATGCCCGAAGGCCGTGTCGTGGTGACCTGCTTCAACCCGATGAGCCTTTGGGGTGCGCGCCAGGGCCTGAACCGGCTTGGCGCCATGCCGTTCCTGCCCACCGATGCGCAATCGATCGGCTTCGTACGCATCAAGGACTGGCTCAAGCTGCTGGGCTTTGACATCATTCGCGGCCGCTTCGGCTGCTACTGCCCGCCCTACCGCACCGACCGCTGGCTGCAGCGCGCCAATTTCATGGAAAAGGCCGGCGACCGCTGGTGGCCGATCTTTGGCGCGGTGTACATGATTTCCGCGGTCAAGCGCGTGCGCAATATCCGCCTGGTCGGCCCGGCCTGGAAGACCGCCAAGGCCGCCCTGACGCCGGTGGCCTCTCCGGTGGCGACCCCGACCGGCACACACGGCAAGACGCCCGGCGACGACTGCTGATCCCGGCGCGCACATCAACCCTGCGGCAGCCCTGGACGGGCTGCCCTGACGAACGACACATGCAAGAAGTTACGATTTATTCCGATGGCGCCTGCAAGGGCAATCCCGGCCGTGGCGGCTGGGGCGCCGTGCTGGTGGCCGGCACCAGCGAAAAAGAGCTGTTTGGCGGCGAGGCCAACACCACCAACAACCGCATGGAGATGACCGCGGTCATCGAAGCGCTGCGCGCGCTCAAGCGCCCTTGCATCGTGCGCGTGTACACCGACTCGCAGTACGTGCAGAAGGGCATCAGCGAATGGCTGCCAGGCTGGAAGGCCCGCGGCTGGAAAACTGCCGACAAGAAGCCCGTGAAGAACGCCGACCTGTGGCAAGTCCTCGATGATCTGGTGCAGCCGCACCAGATCAGCTGGCACTGGGTACGCGGCCACAATGGCCACCCGGGCAACGAGCGGGCCGACGCGCTCGCCAACCGCGGCGTCGAATCGCTCAACGCCTGAGCCGGTCCGCCGCTCCGCTAGAATGCCCGCCATGCGACAAATCGTTCTCGACACCGAAACCACCGGCCTGAATGCCGCCAGCGGCGACCGCCTGATTGAAATCGGGTGTGTCGAACTGGTCAACCGGCGGCTCACGGGCCGTCACCTGCACTTCTACGTCAATCCCGAGCGCGATATCGACGAGGGCGCCGTGGCTGTCCACGGCATCACCATCGACTTCCTGGCCGACAAGCCGAAGTTCGCGGAGATCGTCAACGACGTCCGCGACTTCGTGCGGGGCGCCGAGCTCATCATCCACAACGCGCAGTTCGACCTGGGCTTCCTGGACATGGAATTCCGCCTGCTGGGGCTGCCGCCGTTCCGGGGCCATGCCGCCAGCGTGATCGATACCCTGCTCGAAGCACGCCAGATGTTCCCCGGCAAGCGCAATTCGCTCGATGCCCTGTGCGACCGGCTTGGCGTGAGCAACGCGCACCGCACGCTCCACGGCGCCTTGCTCGATGCCGAGCTGCTGGCCGAGGTCTACCTGGCCATGACGCGCGGCCAGAACTCCCTGGTCATCGACATGCTGGACGGCACTGAATCCGCGGATGGCTCCGTCGCGGATTCGGACCTCTCGCACCTCAACCTGACCGTATTGCGCGCCAGCGAAGAAGAAACGACTGCGCATATCGGCGTGCTCAAGCAGCTGGACAAGGCGAGCGGCGGCAAGACCGTCTGGCAGGAAGCCGCTACGGCGTAAGGTGGCCCGGCACCCGCCCCTGAAAAAATCTGGCGCAAGGGCTTTACAAGATACAAGAAGGTCTGCATAATCTCGTTTCTCAGCTGCACGACGAAAGTCAACGCGGTAGCGACGCAGCCTGGGGTGGTTAGCTCAGCGGTAGAGCACTGCCTTCACACGGCAGGGGTCACAGGTTCAATCCCTGTACCACCCACCAGATTCAGGAAAGCCAGCCTTGTGCTGGCTTTTTTCATTCCCCCCCACCCTCCCCGTTCTCCCGCAACACCCCCGTTCCGACTAAACGGCGCCGTCTCATTCCGGCATGATCGCCGCGCCGATACGGTAGTCAGCTCCAACAACCATCTGGAGCCGGCTCATGCCACACGTTTCGCCTCACGCCCTTTCGCAGGCGCCCGCCATGCAAGCGGCATTTACCTGGTCTGGACATTCCCCCGTGTCACCCGGCTGGTTCGAAGTCCGCCCGGTACGCGTGCCTCGCGACGCCAGGCCTGTCTATGACGAAGACCTCGACTGCATCACCGGCTACCACCGCGCCTTTGGCCGCACGGCCTTGACCTATGACTTGCTGGGCAGCTTCGTGGCGATCGATGAATCATTGGAAGCCAGTCCCGACCGGCCCGCCCTGCCCCACCTCGCCGTGGGCGCCCTCTGGCAGCCAGCGGCCCAGGGCATGACGCGCGCCGGCTTCCACGCCGAAGGCGCCGCGCTCGATGCGCGCACATGCGGCAAGCTGCGCGAGCGTTTCATCCGGCTGTCCCGCCTGCCGCTGCATTTCTCCGTGGAGGCCTTGGCGGATATGCAGCAAGCCGAGCGCTTCGTGCCTTTGCATATCCTGCGGCTCGCGATCCGATGCGGCTGCCGTGATGCGCCGGAGAGCGGCAACGAAGCCACCGTGCGCTATACCGCCGGCATCACGCGCCGGCGTGAGCCCGCGCTGCTGGAGCTGTTGGTCCGGCTCGGCGACCGGGTCATCCTGCGCATCCGCCAGTGGCCCGTCGGCGCGCGCTGATCGCCGAGAATACCGTCGCGCAGTTGCCACCATTGCGCCGTCAGAGTGCAGCAAGCCCCACAATGCCCGACCACAACCGTCGGCGCCCATCGCGATGATGACGACATCTGCTACGCTGGCGCCTGGTTCCGTACAAGAAGGGCGGGGTCGTCAATCCATATCCCTGGGACCGGAAACGGGTCAGTGCGCAGAAGAACAAACACATCATGCGTCACTCAATAAAACTGCGAATGGCGGTGGCAACCGCCATGGTGGTTACGTTGATCATCGTGCTGCGGGCCTTCGCTTCGCAGTACTACGCTTACGACGGCCTGAAGGCGCTGCAGCAGAGCCATCAGGACACCATGGTCAGGCTGGTCGCGGAGGAGCTCGACGAGAAGTTCGAGAACCGGGCCACCATCCTGCGCCAGATGGCCCACCAGTTCGCGCCTGCGCTGGGCAATCGCCCGGCCGAACTCAAGCGCATCGCCAGGCAGATGCCTGACCTGTCAGTCATGTTCAACGCCGTGTTCCTGGCGGGCCCGACCGGCGATTTGATTTTCAGTACAGCGGTGCCGGACGGCGTACACATCAACGTGGGCGAGCGCGACTATTTCCGCGCGATCGCCAATGGCGCCCCGCTTGCGGTGTCCGACCTGCTGCAGGGCAAACTGACCAAGGCGCCCGGCGTGGTACTTGCCGTTCCGCTGCGCGGGCCTGACGGCGAATTGCGTGCGGTGGTCGGCGGCGTCATCAACCTGTCGCTGAACAATTTCCTGCAGGAACTGGCACGCAGCCCGGTTGGTATCACCGGCACCTTTTGCCTGGTTTCCGCCGGTCCCAATCCGCGCTACGCCATGCATCGGGATGCCGCGAAACTGCTGACCCCGGCCAGGGCCGTCGGCGAGAACTGCGGGGCCGAGCAGCCCGAAACGTTCTGGGAGCCCATCCGCCCGCGCCAGCCGGTTATTGCGCGCTATCTGCTGGAATCCAATGGCTGGGAACTGGTGTCAGTGCTGCCGGCCGCCGAAGCCTACGCCCCGCTGATCGAGGCGCGCCGCCGCGTGCTTGCCATTGCCGCGGCGTCGCTCGCGGTCGCAGCCGCGTCGATGTGGCTGGTGATGGTGTGGCTGCTCGCGCCGCTGCAGCGGCTGCACCGCGCGGTGCGCCGCGTCGCCGCCAATCCCGCCGCCGCCTCGGAACTGCCGGTCGGCCGCGACGACGAGATCGGCGAACTGTCAGCGACCTTCGCCGATGTCATGCACCAGCTTTCCGAGCGTGAAGCGGCACTAAAGGCTGCCAAAGACCACGCCGCCGAGAGCGAGAAGCGCATCGAGGCGATTGCCAACCACGTGCCGGACTTTGTCTCGTTCGTCGACATGAACGAGCGCTTTGTCTTCGTCAACCAGGCCTATGCGCGCCACTTCGGGCTGCCGGCGCAGCAGATCATCGGCCTGTCGCTGCGCGAACTGTGGGGCACCCAGGCCTACCTGGCCTCGCGCCCGTACCTGGAGCAGGCCTTTGCCGGCAACGCGGTGAAGTTCACGCGCGAAAGTCCGGACGGATCGGAATGCGTGCAGATCACCTGCCAGCCGGCCTGGAACGATGCGCAAGACACCATCCACGGACTGCACCTGTTCGCGCGCAATGTCACGAGCGAGCGCCAGAAGCTGCGCAGCCTGGAAGCGCAGACCATGTCCGACCACCTGACCGGCCTGCTCAACCGCAAGGGCTTCGACCGGCGTTTTGCCGAAGCGCTGGCACGCGCCGACACCGGCGGGCGGGCGGCAGCGCTGCTGCTTGTCGACCTGGACGACTTCAAGGCCGTCAACGACGGCTACGGGCACGCCATCGGCGACCGCCTCCTGATTGCCTTCGCCCAGAGCCTGACCCGCAGCGTGCGCAAGGAAGACGCCGTCGCCCGCATTGGCGGTGACGAATTCGCGGTGATCCTGGAGAACGTCAACGATATCCGCGCGGTCGAGCGTATCGCCAACGCCATCGTGCAGACGGCGCTGGCACCGCTCGTCATCGATGGGCAGGCGCATGCCGCCACCGTCAGCGTCGGCTCGGCCATTCACCGGCCCGGACAAGGCATGTCCGTCAGCGAACTGTTCATGCGGGCGGACATGGCGCTTTATGAAGCCAAGCGCCACGGCAAGGCGCGCTATGCGGCCCCGCTGGCGGACACGCCCGCGTAGCGAAGGTCAGCCGGGGCCTGCCAGGTGCCGGCAGGCCCCGCCACAAGCCATCAGCGCACGCGCCCTTCCTTCCACGCTTGCAGCAGCTTGTCGTAGGCGATGGTCTCGCCCTTCGGCTTCTCGTTGTCGAGCTTCTTCCACGGCGCGTGCTCGCCGGAGAGCCACTTCGACGGCTCGCTCTTGGTGTTGAGCTTGGGCGCGCAATGGCTCATGCCCGCGCGCTGCAGCCGGCCCATGACCTGGTCCATCTCTTCGGCCAGGTTGTCCATGGCGGCTTGCGGCGTCTTCTCGCCGGTCACCGCCGTGGCCACGTTCTTCCACCAGAGCTGCGCGAGCTTCGGATAGTCAGGCACGTTGGTCCCGGTCGGCGTCCACGCTACGCGCGCCGGGCTGCGGTAGAACTCGACCAGCCCGCCGTACCTGGCCGCGTTCTGGGTCAGGTACTCGTGATGGATGTCACTGTCGCGGATGAACGTCAGGCCGACCAGCGACTTCTTCAGCGACACCGTCTTGGCCGTCACGAATTGCGCATAGAGCCATGCCGCGGCCAGCCGGTTGGGATCGGTGTTCTTGAAGAAGGTCCACGAACCCACGTCCTGGTAGCCGTTCTGCATGCCCTGCTTCCAGTACGGACCATACGGCGACGGCGCCATGCGCCATTTCGGCGAGCCGTCGGCATTCACCACGGGCAGGCCTTTCTTGGTCATGTCGGCGGTAAAGGCCGTGTACCAGAACACCTGCTGCGCGACCTGGCCCTGCGCGGGAACGGGCCCGGCTTCCGAGAACGTCATGCCCATGGCCTGTGGCGGGGCGAACTTTTTCATCCAGTCGATGTACTTGGTCAGCGCATAGACCGCCGCCGGGCTGTTGGTCGCGCCACCGCGCGACACCGACGCGCCCACCGGCGTGCACTTATCCTCGGCCACGCGGATGCCCCACTCGTCGACCGGCATGCCGTTCGGCAGGCCCTTGTCGGCCGTGCCCGCCATGGACAGCCACGCGTCGGTAAAGCGCCAGCCGAGCGAGGGGTCCTTCTTGCCGTAGTCCATGTGCCCGTACACCTTCTTGCCGTCCAGTTCCTTCACGTCGTTGGTGAAGAAATTGGCAATGTCCTCGTACGCGGACCAGTTGGTCGGCACGCCCAGGTCATAGCCGTACTTGGCCTTGAACTTGTCCTGCAGGTCCTTGCGCGCGAACCAGTCAGCGCGGAACCAGTACAGGTTGGCGAATTGCTGGTCGGGCAACTGGTACAGCTTGCCGTCCGGCGCGGTGGTGAACTTGGTGCCGATGAAGTCCTTCACATCCAGGCCGGGATTGGTCCATTCCTTGCCGGCGCCGGCCATATAGTCCGACAGCGGCAGGATTGCACCGTAGCGGTAGTGGGTGCCGATCAGGTCGGAATCGGAAATCCACCCGTCATAGATCGACTTGCCCGACTGCATCGAGGTCTGCAGCTTCTCCACCACATCGCCTTCCTGGATGATGTCGTGGTTCACCTTGATGCCGGTGATCTCCTCGAAGGCCTTGGCCAGCGTCTTGGACTCGTACTCGTGCGTGGTGATGGTCTCCGACACCACGTTGATCTGCGTGACCCCCTTGGCCTTGAGCTTGGCGGCCGCATCGATGAACCATTTCATCTCGGCCTGCTGCTTGTCCTTGGACAGCGACGACGGCTGGAACTCGTTGTCGATCCACTTCTTCGCCTCGGCCTCGCCAGCCCAGGCATGGCCGCATGCCAGCGCGGCCGCGCAGGCGAGGACCGTCATTCCTGACTTCACGTGCACGTTCATCGGTGTCTCCTCGATAGTCCCCTCCCCGTTTGCTGTCCGCGCGCGGCCCCGGGGAAGGGTCAAGCCGCATGTCCCGCGAATCGTGATGCGGGCCGGCCCTCAGCCCTTGCGCATGACCAGCAGCAGCACCAGCATCGAAAGGCCGAAGCTGATCCAGATGGAGGGTTCCTCGGCCAGCGAAAACCACAGCATCATGCTTTCGCCAAGTCCCACCCACGCCAGGTTGATCCATGCGGCGCACATGAGGCCGATAAACAGGCGGTCGCCGCGCGTGGTGGCAATCGGCAGGAAGCCCTTGCGCAGCACCGCTGGCGAGCGGACCTCCCATGCCGTCATGGCCACCAGCATGACGACGATGCAGGCAAAGAACACGGCCACCGGCGTGGTCCAGACCATCCAGTTCAGCATGGCGATCTCCTCATGGATCGGTGGCTAGACGCGGCCCATCGCGAAACCCTTCGCGATGTAGTGGCGCACGAACCAGATCACGATGCCGCCCGGCACGATGGTCAGCACGCCGGCCGCGGCCAGCACGCCCCAGTCCATGCCCGACGCCGATACCGTGCGCGTCATGGTGGCCACGATCGGCTTGGCGTTGACCGAGGTCAGCGTGCGCGCCAGCAGCAGTTCCACCCAGCTGAACATGAAGCAGAAGAACGCGGCCACGCCCACGCCGGCCTTGATCAGCGGCAGGAAAATGGTCAGGAAAAAGCGCGGGAATGAATAGCCGTCCACGTAGGCGGTCTCGTCGATCTCGCGCGGCACGCCGGACATGAAGCCCTCCAGGATCCACACCGCCAGCGGCACGTTGAAGACCAGGTGCGCGAGCGCCACGCCCAGGTGCGTGTCCATCAGCCCGATGGTGCTGTAGAGCTGGAAGAACGGCAGCAGGAACACCGCCGGCGGCGTCATGCGGTTGGTCAGCAGCCAGAAAAAGACATGCTTGTCGCCGATGAACTGGTAGCGCGAAAAAGCGTACGCCGCGGGCAGCGCGACCGCGATTGCGATCACGGTGTTCATGGCGACGTAGACCAGCGAATTGATATAGCCCGAGTACCACGAGGCATCGGTGAAGATGGTCCGGTAGTGCTCCAGCGTGAATTGCGCGGGCCACAGCGACAGCGTGGAGAGGATCTCCTCGTTGGTCTTGAACGACATGTTAACCATCCAGTAGATCGGCAGGATGGCGAACAGCAGGTAGAGCAGCAGGAACGTGGTGCGCCACGCGGTGGCGCGGTGGCGGGTATCAGCCATGGGGCATGTCCTCGCTGCCGGCGGTGCCCGCGCGCTGCATCCAGTTATAGAGGATGAAGCACATGAGCAGGATGATCAGGAAATAGACGATCGAGAAGGCCGCGGCCGGGCCCAGGTCGAACTGGCCGACCGCCTTCTGCGTCAGGTACTGCGACAGGAACGTGGTGGCGTTGCCCGGGCCGCCGCCGGTCAGCACGAACGGCTCGGTGTAGATCATGAAGCTGTCCATGAAGCGCAGCAGCACCGCGATCATCAGCACGCCGCGCAGCTTCGGCAACTGGATGTAGCGGAACACCGCGAAGCGGCTCGCGCCGTCGATCTGCGCGGCCTGGTAGTAAGCGTCCGGGATGGCGCGCAACCCCGCGTAGCAGAGCAGCGCCACCAACGGCGTCCAGTGCCAGACATCCATGACCAGCACCGTCATCCACGCATCAAAGGCACTGCCGGTGTAGTTGTAGTCAAACCCCATGCCGTCGAGCGCGGCGCCGAGCAGGCCGATATCGGTGCGCCCGAAGATCTGCCAGATCGTGCCCACCACATTCCACGGGATCAGCAGCGACAGCGCGATGATGACCAGCACGGCCGATGCTTTCCATCCCTTCGCGGGCATCGACAGCGCGAGCAGGATGCCCAGCGGGATCTCCACCGCCAGCACCGCCAGCGAGAAGCCAAGCTGGCGCAGCAGCGCGTCATGCAACTCGCCATCGCGCAGCACGGTGCGGAACCACTCCGTGCCGACGAACACGCGCCGCTCGGGCGAGATGATGTCCTGCACCGAGTAGTTGACGATCGTCATCAGCGGCAGGATGGCCGAGAACGCCACGCACAGCACCACCGGCAACACCAGCAGCCACGCTTTCTGGTTGATCGGCTTCATGGCTGGCTCCATGGCACCAGCACTTCATTCACGTAGTAGCAGGTATGGCGGTTGAACACGGACAGCCACGCCGTATCGCCAGGCCGTAGCGCCGCGGCTTCCGGCCCGAGGCGCGCGCGCAGCGTGCCAACCTGCCCGCCGGCCTCCTGCACGGAGCCGGTCACCAGCCAGTAGGTGCCGATGTCCTGCGCGCGTTCCACGCGCACCGGCACCGCCTGCGTATCGGTGTTGCCGGCCAGTCGCAGGTACTCGGGCCGCACGCCGACGCGGAAACTGCCGGCGTCCTGCAACGCGCCGGCCACCGCCTCGGGCAACGCCGGCATATAGCGGCGCCCCCCCATGTCAACAGCACCGTCGCGCCAGTTCGCCGGCAGGAAGTTCATGCCGGGCGAACCGATGAAGTGCCCGACAAAGGTATGCGCGGGCCGCTCGAACAGCGCGTCGGCGGGCCCGACCTGCACGGCCTTGCCGCGCGACATCACCACCACCTGGTCGGCAAAGGTCAGCGCCTCGGTCTGGTCATGGGTCACGTAGATCAGCGTCAGCCGGAACTCGTGATGGATCTCCTTGAGCTTGCGCCGCAACTGCCATTTGAGCTGCGGATCGATCACCGTCAGCGGCTCGTCGAACAGGATCGCCGACACGTCCTGCCGCACCAGTCCGCGGCCCAGCGAGATCTTCTGCTTGGCGTCGGCCGCCAGCCCGCTCGCGCGCCGGTCCAGCGCGCCCGACAGGTCCAGCATCTCCGCCACGCGCCCTACCCGTTCGCGCACCTGTGCCGGCGGCACGCCGCGGTTGCGCAATGGGAAGGCCAGGTTCTCGCCGACGGTCATGGTGTCGTAGATCACCGGGAACTGGAACACCTGCGCGATATTGCGCGCCTGTGGCGAGTCGGCGGTCACGTCGCGGCCGTCGAACAGGATGCGGCCCTGCGACGGGCGCAGCAGACCGGATATGCAGTTCAGCAAGGTCGTCTTGCCGCAGCCGGACGGCCCCAGCAGCGCATAGGCCCCGCCGTCCTCGAAGCTGAACCGCAGCGGCAGCAGCGCGTAGTCCTCGTCCGCTTGCGGGTTGGCGACGTAGGCATGGGCCAGGTCCAGGTCGATACGCGCCATGTCAGCCCCTTGCTGCCGCGCGGCGTGGCAGGACATCGGCCGCCAGGCCCGCAGGCCGCCTGGGCGCACAGAGGCGCTGGCCTTCCTCATCGAACACGTAGAGCTGCTCCGGGACGAGATGCAGCATCAGCGGCGCGCCCAGCCGCAGGTCGAACACGCCGGCGAACTGCGCGACCAGGTTGCCCACGGGCGTGTCGGCGTGCACGAACGTATCGGAGCCGGACAGCTCCGCCAGCGCCACGCGGCCCGGCACCGGCACCGATCCCGGCAAACCTTCCAGGCGCAGCGCCGCCGCGCGCACGCCGACGGTAACGGGGCCGCCGTAACGGCCGGCTTCGGGCACGGGCACCGAGATGTCGTCCGAGAGCGTGACCCAGCCGCCCTGCAGCGTGCCTTCGACCAGGTTCATGGGCGGGTCGCTGAAGGCGCGCGCCACACGCAGTGAATCGGGGTAGTGGAAGACGTCGGGCGTCGGGCCGTACTGCAGCAGTTCGCCGGCATCCAGCACTGCGGTGTAACCGCCGAGCAGCAGTGCCTCGGCCGGCTCGGTGGTGGCGTAGACCACGGTGGCATCGCCCTGTGCGAACAGGTGGGTCAGCTCTTCGCGCAGTTCCTCGCGCAGCTTGTAGTCCAGGTTGACGAGCGGCTCGTCCAGCAGCATCAGCGGCGCGCCCTTGGCCAGCGCGCGCGCCAGCGCCACGCGCTGCTGCTGGCCACCCGACAGTTCGGAAGGGTAGCGGTCCAGCAGATGGTCGATATGGAGCCGGGCAGCCAGCGACCGCACGCGCGCGGCGATGTCATGGCGATCCGCCTGCCGCCGCAGCCGCAACGGCGACGCGATGTTGTCGAACACCCGCATCGACGGATAGTTGATGAACTGCTGGTACACCATCGAGACGTTGCGCGCGCGCACGGGCACGCCGGTCATGTCGGCGCCATCCACCAGTACGCGGCCCGCGCTGGGCCGGTCCAGGCCGGCCATGACGCGCATCAGCGAGGTCTTGCCGGCCTGCGTAGCGCCGAGCAGCACCGTCACCGCACCCGCGGCGGGCGCCAGCGACATCGGATACAGGCAGGCTTCCGAGCCCGCTTGCTGCGCAATGCCCTCGAGACTCAGCTGCATCCGAGCTCCATGTTTGAAATGCCCTTTGCATCACAAGAATTCGCGCACCCCACGCGCACGGCACTTGGCTTTATGCTCGTTTTAGTAAAATAACGAACATAAAACAATAGTGCAGCGCATCATTTGTTTTCGTTTGTGATTGAACTAGAATTCCGGACATGACCCTCAATCCGCGCCAGACCGCCCTGCTCGATGAAGTCCGCAACCAGGGCTTTGCCTCGATCGAAGCGCTTGCGCGCAAGTTCGGCGTAACGCTGCAAACCGTACGGCGCGACGTCAACCTGCTGGCGGAAAGCGGCATGCTGGCCCGCTTCCACGGTGGGGTGCGGGTCGAGGGATCGACCACCGAGAATATCGGCTACCGACAGCGGCAGGTACTCAACGCCGAAGGCAAGATACGAATCGCGCGCGCGGTGGCCAAGGCGGTGCCCGAAGGCTGCTCGCTGATCCTGAACATCGGCACGACGGTCGAAGAGATTGCCCGCGCGCTGATGCATCACCGCGGCCTGCGCGTGATTACCAACAACCTTAACGTGGCCGGCATCCTGGCCGACAACCCGGACTGCGAAGTCATCGTGGCCGGTGGCGTGCTGCGTTCACGCGACCGCGGCATCGTGGGCGAAGCGACGGTGGAATTCATCCGCCAGTTCAAGGTAGATATCGGGCTGATCGGCATCTCGGGGATCGAGGCCGACGGCACCTTGCGCGACTACGATTTCCGCGAGGTCAAGGTGGCGCGGACCATCATGGAGCACGCGCGCGAAGTGTGGCTGGCGGCGGACGCCAGCAAGTTCCATCGCCAGGCCATGGTGGAACTGGCGCATCTGTCGCAGGTGGACAGGCTGTTCACCGACCAGCCGCTGGCGGTCCCGTTCGGGCAGATCGTCGCGGACAGCGGAGTGAACTGTGTGGTGGCGGACCAGGACTGAAGCAGCCGCCATGGCGGCGCGCGACCGTGTCCGCCCACCGGCCGGCACGATGCGCGCCGGCGGCAAGCTGCCGGAATTACTTGAAGACGACGGTCTTGTGGCCGTTCAACAGGATGCGGTGTTCGGCATGCCACTTGACCGCGCGCGCGAGCGCCACGCATTCCACGTCGCGGCCGACCGACGTCAGCTGCTCCGGGTCCATGCTATGGTCCACGCGCGCGATTTCCTGCTCGATGATCGGGCCTTCGTCGAGGTCGGCCGTCACGTAGTGCGCGGTCGCGCCGATCAGCTTCACGCCGCGGTCATGGGCCTGGTAATACGGCTTGGCGCCCTTGAAGCTCGGCAGGAACGAGTGGTGGATATTGATGGCACGGCCGGCCAGCTTGCGGCACAGGTCGTCGGACAGCACCTGCATGTAGCGCGCCAGCACCACCAGGTCGATATTCTGGTCGCGCACGACTTCGAACACGCGGCCTTCCTGCGCGGCCTTCTGCTCGGCCGATGCGTTCATCAGCGGCAGGTGGAAGAACGGCACGTCGTAGGACGCCGCCAGCTGATAGAAGTCGCGGTGATTCGACACGATGGCCGCGATCTCGACCGGCAAGCCGCCCACCTTGGCGCGGAACAGCAGGTCGTTCAGGCAGTGGCCGATCTTCGACACCATGATCATCACGCGCGGCTTGGCCGCGGCGTCGTGCAGCTCCCACTGCATGCCGAACTGCTCGCCTACCGGCGCGAACGCGGCCTTCAGCGTGTCCAGCCCCGGGCCGCCGGCCGGCGGGGTGAAATGCACGCGCATGAAGAAGCGGCCGGTAAATTCATCGCCGTACTGGTCGGAATCGACGATATTGCAGCCGTTCTGGAACAGCAGGCCCGATACGGCATGGACGATGCCCGGCTGGTCCGGGCACGAAAGAGTAAGAATGAATCCGGTGTTGCTCATCTTGAATTGTTCTGTCGGGTGCGTGCGGCACGGGGCCGCGAGGGCGCAGGCGGGGCCGCGGGCCCGGCGTCAGGCGGAATCGCCCGCGGATGCCAGCCAGCCGCGCCGGCGGAGGGCATCCAGCGTCACCAGTGTCGCATCGACCGTCATGGTGCCGGCCGACATGATAGCAAGCAATGCGGCGGGATCGATGCGGCGGTGTTCGGCCACCTCGCCGTCCTGGTTGCGCGGGATGAAGTCGGCGGGCAGTTCCAGGTCATAGGCATAGACGTGTTCCCACTGCACGCCTTCGGGAATCTCGCGCAGCACTTCGATGTGGCCGTGGGCCTGCACGCCACGGGCCAGCGCTGCCGGGATGCCCGATTCTTCCTCGCATTCGCGCACCAGCGTGGCCAGGGGGTCGCTGCCGTGCGGCATGCCGCCGGCCACCAGGTTGTCCCACATGCCGGGGTCGACCGCCTTGGCCTGGCTGCGGCGCGATATCCAGAAAGTCGGCTCGCCCCGGATTACGCCGTTCATGTGCGAGGCGAACGTGAGCAGGCCAAGGAAGCGCGCCGCCGCGCGCTCGATCACGGCCAGCGCCGGGGCCTCGAGCGCCGGTGTCACGGCGAACAGCTCGTTGCGCCAGCCCCGCACATGGCCGGCATCGGCCAGCTGCCGGGCCAGGGCCTCGAGCGCGGCGCTGCGTACCGTGAAGTTGCCACGGCCCGGCAACAGGTCGACGGCGCAACCGATGGGCGTGTCCTCCTCCGGCCCCAGCACGCAGC
Source organism: Cupriavidus sp. C3SS-1 (assembly GCF_057073755.1). Classification (NCBI taxonomy): domain Bacteria; kingdom Pseudomonadati; phylum Pseudomonadota; class Betaproteobacteria; order Burkholderiales; family Burkholderiaceae; genus Cupriavidus; species Cupriavidus sp. C3SS-1. The sequence continues at coordinate 2,130,132 of NZ_CP172699.1, forward strand.
CCATGCCGCGCAGGATGTCGGCATGCGCGCGCGGCAACCAGCCGACCTGCTGACCCGACACCATCAGGCGCAGCTTGGTCGTGCGGTCGAACGGGCTGCGCGCGGCAATGGACGCGTCGATGGCGGCAAGGGTGTCGGTAGGCATCGGCAGACGCAAGTTGAGGTATTTCAGGGACGAAAGGCATGAACCAGCAGACCACGCAGGCCGGGCGGCAGTTCGTACTGGCGCTCGACCAGGGCACCAGCAGTTCTCGCGCCATCCTGTTCGACCACACCGGCAGCGTGGTACGGCTGGCCCAGCGCGAGTTCCGCCAATATTACCCACATCCCGGCCACGTCGAGCACGACCCGTATGAAATCTGGCAGTCGCAGCTCGCGGTCGCGCATGAGGTCCTGAACGGCTCGGGTATCTCGGCTTCGCAGTTGCGCGCGGTCGGCATCACCAACCAGCGCGAGACCACGGTGCTCTGGGACCGCAAGACCGGCGAACCCGTGGGCCGCGCGCTGGTCTGGCAAGATCGCCGCACCGCCCAGATGTGCGAGGCGCTGCTGGACGCCGGCCATGAACGGATGATCCGCGAGAAGACCGGGCTGGTCGTCGACGCCTACTTCTCGGGCACCAAGCTGCGCTGGATGCTCGACAACATTCCAGGCGTACGGGAACGCGCGCAGCGCGGCGAGCTGGCCTTCGGCACCGTGGACAGCTGGCTGATCTGGCAGCTCACCGACGGCGCGCGCCACGTGACCGACGTGTCCAACGCATCGCGCACGATGCTGTTCAACATCCATACCTTCCAATGGGACGACGCGCTGCTGGCACTGCTCGACATCCCGCACGGGGTACTTCCCGAAGTGGTGCCGTCCAGCGGCGAAGTGGCCCGCACGGTGCCGCGCCTGTTCGGCCTGGAGGTGCCCATTGCCGGCATCGCGGGCGACCAGCAGGCGGCCACCTTCGGCCAGGCCTGCTTGTCGCCGGGCATGGCCAAGAACACCTATGGCACGGGCTGCTTCCTGCTGATGAACACCGGCGACCAGCCCGTGGTGTCGCGCAACCGGCTGCTGACGACGATCGGATGGCAGATCGGCGACCAGACCCAGTACTGCCTGGAGGGCGGCGTCTTCATGGGCGGCGCCACCATCCAGTGGCTGCGCGACGGCCTGAAGATCATCGAGAGCGCGCCCGAGGTCGAGCCGCTGGCGCGGCAATGCGATGACACCGGCGGCGTGGTGCTGGTGCCGGCCTTTGCCGGCCTGGGCGCGCCGCACTGGGATGCGTTCGCGCGCGGCACTCTGGTCGGCATGACACGCGGCACCGGCCGCGCGCAGATTGCACGCGCCGCGCTGGAATCGATCGCGCTGCAAAGCGTGGACGTGCTCGACGCCATGCAGAAGGATGCCGGACTCTCGCTGGCCGAACTGCGCGTGGACGGCGGCGCCTCGCGCAGCGACCTGCTGATGCAGATGCAGGCCGACCTGCTCGGCACGACCGTGGTGCGTCCGCGCGTCACGGAAACCACGGCACTCGGCGCGGCCTACCTGGCCGGGCTGGCCACCGGATACTGGAGCGATGCCGGGGAAATCGCGACGCAATGGCAGGTGCAGCAACGGTTCGAGCCGAACCTGTCCGGTGATGCGCGCGCGCACCGGCTGGCCCGCTGGCACCGCGCCGTGGAACGCGCCCGCGACTGGGCGCGCGAAGACGACGAAGCGGCGGGCGCCGCGACATCCTGATTGCCACGCCAGCCCCCCAACCACAACACGAACGCGTCATGCAGAAAGTCCCGACCCCGATCCAGCCACCGTCCCGCGCCGCCCTGCTTGCGCGCCTGGAACGGGAGCCGCGCTGGGATGTGATCGTCATCGGCGGCGGCGCAACCGGCCTCGGCACGGCCGTCGACGCGGCGTCGCGCGGGTATCGCACACTGCTGGTGGAAGCCGCCGACTTCGCCAAGGGCACGTCGAGCAAGGCCACCAAGCTCGTGCACGGCGGCGTGCGCTACCTGGCGCAGGGCAATATCAGCCTGGTGCGCGAAGCGCTGCATGAGCGCGGGCTGCTGGCCCGCAACGCGCCGCACCTGGTCTGGCCGCTGGGCTTTGTCGTGCCGGCCTACCAGTTGTTCGACCAGCCGTTCTACGGCATCGGCCTGAAGCTCTATGACATGCTGGCCGGCAGCCTGAACCTGGACGGCAGCCGCTGGCTGAGCCACCGCGAGGTGCTGGACGCCGTGCCGGCGCTGGCCGAGCACGTGGGCGGGCGCCCGCTGCGCGGCGGCAACCTGTACTTCGACGGCCAGTTCGACGACGCCCGCCTGGCCATTGCGCTGATGCGCACGCTGTTCGACGTGGGCGGCACCGCCATCAACTACCTGCCGGTGACCGGCCTGTCGCAGCAAGGCGGCGTCGTCAACGGCGTGACCGTGCGCGATGCGCTCGGCGACGCCACCTTCCGCCTGCGCGCCGACTGCGTGATCAACGCCACGGGCGTCTGGGTTGACGCCATCCGCCAGATGGAAGACGGCCACGCGCGCACCATGGTCGCGCCCAGCCAGGGCGTGCACCTGACGCTGCCGCGTGCCTTCCTGCCCGGCGACCGCGCCGTGCTGATCCCCAAGACCGATGATGGCCGCGTGCTGTTCGTGGTGCCGTGGAACGGGCACACGATCGTCGGCACCACCGACACGCCGCGCAAGGACCTGCCGCTGGAGCCCGATGCCAGCGCCGACGATGTCGACTTCATCCTGGATACCGCCTCGCGCTATCTGGCGAGGGACCCGGGCCGGGCCGATGTCACCAGTGTCTGGGCCGGACTGCGGCCGCTGGTCAAGGCGACCGGAGAGGCCTCGACCGCTTCGCTGTCGCGCGAGCACACCATCGTGGTATCGCGCGCCGGGCTGATCACGGTCACCGGCGGGAAATGGACCACCTACCGCAAGATGGCCGAAGATGTCATCGAGACCGCCATCCAGCGCCAGATGCTGCGTGCCGCGCCTTGCGTGACGGGCGAGCTTGCCCTGCATGGCGCCAGCGGCCTGCCCGCGGACCTGCCGGCGCCCAACTCGGTCTCGCCGGACCGTTACTATGGCAACGAGTTGCCGGCATTGCGGGCCCTGCCCGGTTATGAAAATTCTTTGGCGCCCACTGCAGGGCTCACAGAAGCCCACGTGCGCTTTGCCGCGCGCCATGAACTGGCGCGGCGTGTCGAGGATGTGCTGGCCCGGCGCAACCGGGCGCTCTTCCTGGATGCCCGCGCGGCCGTGGACGCCGCGCCGCGCGTGGCGGCGATCCTGGCGGAAGAGCTGGGCCACGACGACGCCTGGCAGGCCGGCGAAGTGGCGAACTTCCGCAAGCTCGCCGCCGGTTACATGCTCGCCTGAGCCAGCGGCCGCTGACCCAATGCTCCATTTTTGACAGGACCACCGATGACTCACCGCCCGGCACGACTTGCCCTCCCCGCCCTTCTGCTGGCCGCATGCGCCAGCGCGGGCGTCTACGCTGCCGGCGCCCCGGGCATCGACAGCGTGCGCTTTCCCGAGGTCCGCACCGTGCGCTACCAGTGCGACGGTGACAAGCCGCTGACCGTGCGCTACTTCAACAGCACCGACAACCAGGCGGCCATCCTGCGGCTGGAGGGCAAGCCCGTGCTGGCCGTGAGCGTGGTCAGCGGTTCCGGCGCGCGCTATGTGGGCGGACGCTATGAATGGTGGACCAAGGGTGACGAGGGCACATTGCGCGACCTGATGCAGACGGACGCCAATCCGCCCATGCTGGGCGGCTGCCGCGCCATGCGATAGCGCGGTCTGTCATCGCCGCCATTTGAGGCAGCGGCAATCCGGGCGATAATGCGGGCCATTGCAATACGGAGAACACCATGGACGAACTTGAAGAACTGTCCGACCTGCCCATGCCACGCTTCATCTGGGGCTTCGCGATCGCCGCCGGACGCGGCGGAGAGGTCCTGCATGACGAGTTCGAGTACCTGACCCATACGCGCACCCCGCGCTTCACGTGCCGCGTCGTCGAACTCGAAGACATGCCGGCCGACAGTGACGAAGGCGGCATCGACGGACGCATCGTCCACCCCGACGATCCGCGGCGCATGTTCTACATCACCGATGCGGGCATGGCGCTGGTCAACTTCTCGATGTTCGACAAGATGCCGGACCGCCAGAAGTTCAAGAAGATCTGCGACGAGGCAATCGCCAACTGGATGTTGCGCCGCGAATTCCTCGGCGACGAGGAAGACGAGGACGACGAAGAGTAAGGCCCGCGCGCAGCGCGGTCAGGACTGCGGGCCGCGCCGCGCTAGCGACCTTCCCTCACCTCGATGAGATCCGCCGCCACCCGCTGGATTTCCGCATACACCGGGATGGCCTCGAGCGGGCCCGTGCATCCGACGGCCGTTGCCTGGCTGGCATCGGCGCCTGGCGGCAGGAATACAAAGGCCATCCCGGGCCGCCAGCCCGGATGGTTGCGCAAGCTGTCATTGAGGATGTCGAGATACTGGGCACGCGTGAAAACATGCTTTGCCATGGTCCGTTTCTCCGTGTCGGCTGCAGGCGGGCCTGACGGCCCCAGTCGCGTCGAACTACCGTTGCGGGGATCGTAGCATGGCATCCCCACGGCTCTCCTCGTTAAGGCAGTGGCCCAGGCCCCGCATCCGCCATCAGGTCAGCACTCGCCCTTCTTGGCGTGGCCCGGCGGGCAGTGATACCCCTTATCCTTCTTGCCCTTGCCGCGGTAATCATCCCAGCGGCCGGGCACCAGCACCCAGCCGTCGCGCGACTGGATCCAGCGCGGAGACTCGTAGACATAGCCAGCGCGTTCACGTTCCCAGCGCCCCTGCTTCCATGCATGCTTGTGGTGGTGGTCGTCCCAGTCCCAGTAGCCCGGCGCCCAGACATAGCCGGGACGCGGTGCGGGCACGACCTCATAGAGCGGTGCCGGTGGCGGCACGCCAATGGCAATGTTGACCGAGACCTGGGCCTGCGCGGAGGAACCAGCGGCCAGTCCGCCGCAAATGAAGGCCGAAAGCAGGACCGCGGGCGGCAGGACGCGAAAACGATTCGTCATGGAAACCCTTTCTTTTTGTGGATGTGACTCAAGTCTAACGCCCACGGGCGTCCACCCGTTGTAAGAAAGGGTATCCGGGCACCGGCCGGCCGTCGTGGCGCGGCACGACGGCGTGGTGGACTAGTGGTCCGCCGCCATGGCCTTCAGTTCGGCATCGCCCGCGACGCGCGCCGCGTCCGAAGTGGTGAACGTATCGTCGGAAACAATGGTGCGCCGGATCTGCTGGGCATTGAAATCGACCAGTGAAATGATCCAGACATAGCGGCCCGCCTGGGGCGCGGTCTGCACGAAAGCCTTCAGGCCGGAACGGGACTCGCTCGTCATGATCCACCTCCTCGCAATGCGTGTCTGGGAAGACTAGCACAGCAGGCCGACAGTTCCCCCAGCCCGTGGCGCCCCAAGCCATCAGCCGGCAAATCGCCCCAGCGTGGCTACCGCGACATTGATCAGGCCCAGCACCAGGTTGATGCCGACCGCCTGCCGGATCCGGTTGAGCGCGGCGCCGGCAACGGGCCATTCGCCAGCTTCCACGGCACGCCGCAAGACCGGATAGGGGCCGAAGAAGACGAAGACGAAGATCGCCGCCATGACCACGCCAATGCCAGCCATCAGATGCCAGTTCGGCGGTGCCGAGGCCATGCCGACGTTGGCCATCATGGCACCGCCGCTGAGCAGTATCAGCACCAATGCCAGCCATACCCAGCGGAAGAAGCGGTCAAAAACGCCGTGCCAGAGACGCAAGCGCGACGGCGGTTCCAGCACCTGGCCGGCAACCGGGCGCAGGCACAGGTAGGCGAAGAACATGCCGCCCACCCAGACGACGGCGGCCATCACATGCAGGAACAGGAGAATCGGCAGGAAGGTCATCATGGCTGTGCGGGAACGGGCGCTACGCGCCGAAGCCTGCATTCTATGCGCCACGCGCATTTGTGCGCACAGGATGCCGCGAGACTTGATAGCGATTCAGGATTGGCGCGATCGTGCCGATAACTGCCTCTGGCAATCCGGGAACCGCCCCCTCCTCCATCCCGGACCGATCAAGACCAGAAGACGGGAGCCGTCCCAACAACCCGATCAGGCCATACGCACACTCGCCCATCACATGGCTCGCGCCCCAGCCATCCGCTCCAGGCGGAACCCAATCTTCCTTCGTTATTGCCTGCGGCCGCTTATGGTCGCCGTGCTTGCCATCGCCCCCGCCGTGCTGCCCCCGGGCGTCACCGCGCAGCCGGCTCCGCAACGCGTCGACATGGTGGCGCGCGTGGTCTTCAGCCTGCTCGGCTATGCGCGCTGGCCGGCGGAGCGAGAGTCGATCCGCCTGTGCGTGGACAACGCCAGCCGGTATCCGGCGCGCTTGCTTGAAGGCGCTACCCTGAGCAACGGCAGGCAGGTGCGCCCGCGCGAGGTCGACGTCATGGCGGACCCGCTCGCGAGCCAGTGCGACGCGCTCTATCTTGGCGCCATGACTGACGTCCGGCGCCAGCGCCTCGCCGCGGAACTGACGGACCGCCCGGTGCTGGTGATCAGTGAAGAGGACTTCGAGTGCGAGACCGGCAGCATGTTCTGCCTGAGTATCCGCGAGAGCCAGGTGTCGTTCCGCGTGAATCTCGATGCGCTCGGCCGCAGCGGTGTCCATGTCCATCCCGCCGTGCTGCAACTGGGCCGGCGCAGGGGCGCATCGTCATGACGCCCGGATCGCGCCCTGCCGATGGCCGGCAACGCCCTACCCTCTACGGCGCGCTGCGCCGCATCCATCTTGGGGTGGCGCTGCTGGCGGTCTGCACAGCCGGGCTCTCGCTGACGGCACTGGGCCTGACCGCACTGCGGGTCTATGCCGACCACAACCTGCGGCTGGTGGCGCGTTCGATTGCCTATACGCTCGAAGCACCCGTGGTTTTCCACGACAAGGCTGCCACCGGCGAGACCCTGGCCCTGATCGCAGCATCCGAAGACGTATCCCGCGCCACCGTGCTCGATCCGGACCACCGCGTCCTGGCGGACTGGCAGCGTGCGGGCCACGAACGCCGTGACGGCTTGCGCCACGCGATCGGGGAATTGCTCGGCACCGGCGTGATCGAGCAGCGAATCCTGCATGACGCCAAGCCGGTCGGCACGCTGCGCATGACCGGCGATCCGTCCAACCTGCTGCACTTCCTGCTGCAGGGCGCGCTCGGCCTCCTCGCCTGCCTGCTGCTGACGGCGGTAAGCGCGCACTACCTGTCGAGCCGCATGCTGGTGCAAATCATCGAGCCACTGCGCAACCTGATGCGCGTGGCCCACGCCGTACGTTCGGAGCGCGATTTTGCCCAGCGCACGCCGCCTGCCCGCATCGAGGAACTCAATGCGCTGGGCGATGACTTCAACGGCCTGCTCGACGAACTGCAAACGTGGCAAAACCAGATGCAGCACGAGAACCGGTCGCTCGCCCATCGTGCCAGCCATGACTCGCTGACGGGCCTGCTCAACCGTTCCGCGTTCGAAGAACTGCTGGAACTCGCCGTGCGCGCGGCAGCGGCGAGCGCCGGCCATGCGGCCGTGCTCTACCTCGACAGCGATGACTTCAAGGGTATCAACGACCGCTTTGGCCACGCTGCCGGCGACGCCGTACTGGTGGCCCTGGCGCAACGCATCCGCGCCAGCGTGCGCGAAGGCGATGTCGTCGCCCGGCTGGGCGGCGACGAGTTCGCGGTGCTGACCACTTCCTTGCGCGCCCCGGCAGACGCGATCCAGATTGCGGAGCAGATCCTGCAACGGGTTCCCGAGCCCGTCCTGTTGCCCGATGGCAGCCGCATCACGGCTTCGCTCAGCATTGGCATGGCCGTGTTCCCGGTGCATGCGCAGGCCAGCCAGGGGCTGCTGCATGCGGCCGACGCGGCCATGTACGGTGCCAAGCGCCAATCTGGCGGCAACTGGCAGAGTGCCGAGCCACGCCTGGAGGCCTGCCAGGACCAGCGATGACGCCGGCCTGTCCTCAGTCGCCGAACGGGTTGGGCGCTCGATTCTCCACGGCGTCCGACAAGTCGAACTCGTCGCGCACCTTGTCGACCGCGGCGCGGATGCCGGCCTCATAGCCGGTGCCCCTGCCGAACCCCTTCATATCCCAGTTCCGTCCGCGCGCATCGCGCGGGTGAGGCTCGGGCATCGGTACGCGGATCTTCGCACCGTCCTCTCGGATTTCATCGATCTGCTGGACTCGCCGGCTCACCTCGTCCTGCAAGGCGCGCCGGCCGCGCTCGCGCTTGGCCATCGCTGTCTCCCGGAAGCGGTTGGGCAGTCATGCTAGCACGGGCAAACCCGTGTGCTCAAAGCGCGGATTTCGCGGCCTGGTAGGCGTCGTAGAGCTTGCGGAAGACCGGTCCGGGCGTGCCCGACCCAATCGCCTGGCCATCAAGGGAAACCACGGGCAGAAGCTCCTTGCTTGCCGACGACAGCAATACCTCGTCGGCACCGAACACTTCGTCACGCGAGATGCGTCGCGCCTCCAGCGAAATATCCAGCGCCGCGCACAGCTCCTCCATCAGGCCATAGCGAATGCCTTCCAGGATGAGGTTGTCCTTGGGCGGGGCCGACACCCTCCCTTTGCTGACCACCCAGACATTGGATGAAGACGCCTCGGTGAGCCAGCCATCGCGGAACTGGATCGCCTCGGTGACACCGTGTTCCGCGGCATGCTGTGCGGCCAGCACGTTGCCCAGCAACGAGGTCGACTTGATCTGGCAATTGAGCCAGCGGCGATCCTCCATCGTCACGCACGGCACGCCCTTGGCCACGGCCGACGCCGACGGCAGCGACATCGGATTGGTCATGATCAGCACCGTCGGTGTAACTTCAGCAGGGAACGCATGCATGCGCCGCGCCACGCCACGCGTGACCTGGATGTACACCATCTGGTCGGACAAGCCGTTCGCCTCGACCACACGGGCGATCAGCGCCAGCCATTCGGACTCGCTGTGCGGATCCGGGATGCCGATGGATGCCAGGCTGCGCGCCAGGCGCGCCAGGTGCTGGGCACCGCGGAACGGCTTGCCGTTGTAGATGGGAATGACTTCATAGATCCCATCGCCGAAGATAAAGCCGCGGTCCAGGACCGGAATGCGGGCTTCGGACAAGGGGGTCAGTTCGCCGTTGAGATAGACGGTGGAGTCGGACATGGCGCGATGGCTTGGAGAGGAAATCCGATTCTTCCACATGGAGCGGAGTCAGCTTATGCAATTACCGCATAAGACAGCCATCTCCGGCCGTCAAAATAGCGACGCCAGCCTCGGGTGGCACTCGAATGGCGAGAATTCGGTCACCCGATACACTGCCACACCGAACTGATGAAACGGATCCGCCGCGAGCAGCGTCTGGAGCTCATCGCGCGACAAGTCTCCCCGCGCCAGAATCACGCTGCCCTTCCCGGAGGCCGTTGGTCCGTAGGCCAGGAAGCGGTCCTGCTCGAACATCCTGTTCAAGTAGTCCTGGTGCGATTGCAGATGCCTCCAGAACTTTTCGGCGGGATGCGGGTACGTCAGTTCAACGAGGTACAGGTGCTTCAGTGCCATCACGATGACCGCCTGTTTGCCTTTCATTCGAAAGGGATTCGACCACAGGGCGAAGGCTGGCGGAAAGGCGTATGAATCGCGCAGGTGCGCCCGACTGCCTGCTACCGTGGATGACCCGCGCAAACACTGCATTGACCCTCATCAACGCGTGATGAGGTCCGCCTCGCGCACATAGCGTAAGCGTTTGTCGCGCCTTTTTTCTCAGCCCTTCGCTGTAAGCGGTGTCGCAGTGCGCGCGAAAGCGCGCCGGCGATCGGCTTGCGGGTCGGGACAAGCGCTGAGCACGACGATCAACGCCCGGTGCTGGCGCTCCGCGGCCATCGCGCAGCGCAAGGCGGCCAGAAGTTCGCATGCCGGCGTGGCGTCATAACCTTCGGCGCGCAGTGCCTTGACGAGCGCAATCTGGTGCCGGATCCGCTCACGGCCTTCGCGGATATAGCGGGTGCTGCGGTCGAGATCCAGAAGCTTGGTTTCAAGGTCAAGCATGTCTCTCTCCCGCAATTCGGTTTCCACTTGAGGATAGACACAAGTCACCCCAAACGGCACGCGGTGCGTGGCGCCAAAATGGTCGCTTTCAGGACATCCGAATATGCAGTCATCTTCCTATACAGTATTTCGCTACCCGGATCGAGGAGATTGGCATGACTTCGCGAATGGTTCGCGTATTGCCGGCTGTTTTGGGTTGGTCGATGCAGGCAGATGGCCTGCCCGCACCGCTTCATTTCGCCACGCTCGAAGCTGCCATTGCCGCGGGGTGGTACTACGCGCGAAAAGAGCAGGTCGAGCTGGAGATTTGCCGGGAGGACGGGACCGTCCGCCTGCGAAGCACAGGCACGGATGCGCCGATCGGGCCCGCGCTGAAGGACAAGGCCATTCCGAACGATCACCGCCCGTGCCCCGGAGTCGAATCGTGAGCTCCATCACAGCCGTACCGTGCCTGTTGTGCGGCCATCTGGCACGGCGTTGGTATGACCGTCGCGGTCCCCTGCAGGGCGATCGGATGTACCGCTGCGCCCGTTGCGGCGGCCGCTTTTCCGTCACCGGCGAGGCGTCATCCCTGATAGGCGACGGCCAGTGGGACACAGCTGAGCTGATGGACACCGTCAGGCAGCGCATTGCCGTGGGCGAACTGCCTCGCATCGAAAACATCGACGGCATGCCGATCGTCAGGCCGGTCGGCCGCCAGGCAAGCTGAATTCCGCATGAGGCCAGGGGAGCATACGCCCCCGGATTCTTAAGAACTTACCACCGGTCTACCCCGATCATCACAAACCACGAATGCAATCAGTTATGATTCTCATTTAATACACGTGCAGAGGCGTCGTCCCAACGGAGCCGCGCCGGCACTGGAAGACATCTGCTGGCCTGCCCGATGGAATTCAACTTCGAGCTGTTTCCGGTTCTGACCACGGACGACAACCCGCGCACCGGCGCAAAGGTCCTGCGCTTGCTCGCGTCCATTCGGGACACCCGGTCCATGGGCAAGGCCGCCGTCGCCAACGGATTATCCCAACGGCATGGCTGGACGCTGATACGCAGTTGGGAAAAGGCGCTGGGGCAGCCACTCATCGTCGGCGCGCGCGGCAATGGCTCGATGCTGACCCCGTTCGCGATGCGACTCCTGCACGCCGAATGGCGCTTCCGGCAGGCCACGCAACCGGCCCTCGAGGCCGCCATGGCAGAATTTGCGGCGACGCTGTCGGAAGACGACGAGGAGCCGATTGCGATGGCCCAGCTCCAGGCAAACAAAAAGGGCCGGGGTCAATGACCCAGGCCCTTGTTCGGGACTTTGTCGTTAGCGACTGCTAACCGGCAAAGCCTTGCAGAATATCTGGCGGAGAGAGGGGGATTCGAACCCCCGATAGGCTATTAACCTATACACGCTTTCCAGGCGTGCGACTTAAACCACTCATCCATCTCTCCGGGAAGTCCGCGATTATAGCAGAGGTCGCCGACGAGTCCAGCGATTCCTGATCTAGCGTCTACCCCTTTCGCAGGTAAGTCACCAGGCGATCGATCACAGGCGCGTTCCTGGGCGTCACCAGGCTGACAAGGATGGCCGCCGCAAAGCCCGCCGGGACGCCAAACGCACCGGACGCGATCGGGTCCACGCCGAACCATCGATCGCCGAAAATCCCCGTCATACGGGTGAAGAACGGATAGTTGACGAAGATGTAGTAGACCGAGATGCCAAGGCCCGCGGCCATGCCTGCCACCGCGCCGGCGGCGGTGGTGCGGCGCCAGAAGATGCCCAGCACCAGCACCGGGAAGAAGCTCGACGCGGCCAGCGAGAAGGCGGCGCCGACCAGGAACAGGATGTTGCCGGGACGCAGCGATGTGACGTACGAAGCGAACAGCGCCACGCCGAGCAGAACGATCTTGGCTGTGGTGACGCGCCGCTGGTGGCTCGCCTGGCGGTCCACCATGTGATAGAAGACGTCATGCGACAGCGCATTGGCGATCGTCAGCAACAAGCCGTCCGCGGTGGAGAGCGCTGCAGCCAGCGCCCCGGCGGCGATCAGCCCCGATATCACATACGGCAGCCCTGCAATCTCGGGCGCCGCCAGCACGATCATGTCTGGCTGTAGCAGGATTTCCGCCCACTGCACGATACCGTCGCCGTTAACGTCGCGCAGCGCGAAGACGGGGGGATCGACCTTGCGCCACTGCACGACCCACTGCGGCAGTTCGGCATAAGGCGTGCCGACCACATGCTGGAAGAACTCGTATTTGACCAGCGCCGCCAGCGCGGGGGCCGATACGTATAGCAAGGCGATGCAGAATATGGCCCACGCCACCGAGTTGCGCGTCTCCTTCACCGACGGCGTGGTGTACAGCCGCGTGAGGATATGGGGCAGGCTGGCCGTCCCCACCATCAGGCAGAATACCAGCAGCACGAAATTCAGCCGCTTGTTCCCGCGCTCCTGCTCGGACGCCGAGGGATAGGGCTCCGTCGACGGCGTGGAAGGCTTGCTGCGCGACAGCGCGTCTTCACGCATCTGGTTCCATTGCTGCTTCGCGGCGGCCGCATCGGCAGGGAAATCGATGCGTTCGCGTTCCAGTGCCTTGATCTCCCGCAGTGGCGCATTGCGCGCGCGCAGGTCCAGGAGCCGCGCATCGAGCGCCGCGCGCTCCTCGCCGAACGATTCCGGCAGGCGCGCAATACGGTCCTGCATCTGAATGGCCTGCTGCCGGTAGTACTCTCGCACCGCCTGCTCGGCCGGCTCCCGTTCGATCTGTCGTTCGCGCTGGTCAAGCCTGGTCAGCATCGGACCATAGCTGAGCTGCGGCACCATTTCCTGATGATGCTTCCACGCGATCATGGAGACCGTGACCAGGAAGGCCACGATCATCATGATGTACTGGGCCACCTGGGTCCACGTCACGGCGCGCATGCCGCCCAGGAACGAGCAGACCAGGATGCCGGCCAGCCCGAAGAAAATGCCGACCGCGAAATCGACGCCGATAAAGCGCGTGACTACCAGGCCGACGCCCTGGATCTGCGCGACAAGATAGACGAACGAGCACAGCGATGCCGCCAGCACGGCAATGGCGCGCACGGGCAGGTTGCCGCCCGGCTTGCCATTGCCGTACCGCGCTGCCAGGAAATCGGGAATCGTGTAGCCACCGTACTTGCGCAAGTACGGTGCGAGCAGGAATGCGACCAGGCAATAGCCGCCCGTCCACCCCATCACGTAGGCCAACCCTTCATAGCCGGACGCGAACAGGATACCAGCCAGGCCGATGAACGATGCCGCGCTCATCCAGTCGGCCGCGATCGCCATGCCGTTGAACATGGCGGGCACCCGCCGCGCGGCTACGTAGTATTCGTTGAGGTCGGATGTGCGGCAGATCAGGCCGATGCAGGCGTAGATCGCGATCGTGATAAAGAGAAAGACGTAGCCGAGCCAGAGCGCATCGGCATTGGATTTTTCGAGCAGCCCCATCATGCCGACGAAGCCGAACAAACCCAGCGTGAACAGGCCGTAGTACAGCATCAGCCGGCGGCGGAAACGCGACTGGGCGTCGGGCATAGGCGGCGGTCGGACGGTGAAGGGGGATTTACAGTGAAGAACCCGCCGGCGCGCTGAGCACGGCGGCGGGTCCTGTCCGGCTGGCGGTTACCGGTTGATCCGGTTACTGCGCCTGCTTCAGTTGATCAAGAATCGCGGGGTTCTCCAGCGTGGAGGTATCCTGCGTGATCTCCTCCCCCTTGGCCAGCGAACGCAGCAGGCGCCGCATGATCTTGCCCGAACGCGTCTTCGGCAAGTTATCGCCAAAGCGGATGTCCTTCGGCTTGGCGATCGGGCCAATTTCCTTGGCCACCCAGTTGCGCAGCTCCGTGGCAATCTGCTGCGCCTCGGCATCGCTCGGACGCGAACGCTTGAGCACTACGAACGCGCAGATGGCCTCACCCGTGGTGTCGTCCGGGCGGCCCACCACTGCGGCTTCGGCGACGATCGGGTTGGCCACCAGCGCCGACTCGATTTCCATCGTGCCCATGCGGTGGCCCGACACGTTCAGCACATCATCGATGCGACCCATGATGGTGAAGTAGCCGGTGTCCTTGTCGCGGATCGAGCCATCGCCCGCCAGGTACAGCGTGCCGCCAAGTTCCTCGGGGAAGTAGCTCTTCTTGAAACGCTCCGGATCTCCCCAGATGGTGCGGATCATCGCCGGCCACGGGCGCTTGACCACCAGGATGCCGCCGGCGCCATTCGGCACATCCTGTCCGGTCTCGTCGACGATGGCCGCCATGATGCCCGGCAGCGGCAGCGTGCACGAACCCGGCACCAGCGGCGTCGCGCCCGGCAGCGGCGTGATCATGTGGCCGCCGGTCTCGGTCTGCCAGAAGGTATCGACGATCGGGCAGCGCTCGTTGCCGATGTTCTTGTAGTACCACATCCACGCTTCGGGATTGATCGGCTCGCCGACCGTGCCGAGCAGGCGCAGGCTGGACAGGTCGTATTGCTTCGGGTGGATCTTCTCGTCGGCCTCGGCGGCCTTGATCAGCGAGCGGATCGCCGTGGGCGCGGTGTAGAAGATGCTGACCTTGTGGCGCGCGATCATGTCCCAGAAGCGGCCGGCGTTCGGATAGGTCGGCACGCCTTCGAAGATGATCTGGGTCGCGCCCGCCGCCAGCGGGCCATAGGCGATGTAGGTGTGGCCGGTGACCCAGCCGATGTCGGCGGTACACCAGAAGAGATCGTCGGGCTTGATATCGAAGGTCCACTGCATCGTCATCAGCGCCCACAGCAGGTAGCCGCCGGTGCTGTGCTGCACGCCCTTGGGCTTGCCGGTCGAACCCGAGGTGTAGAGCACGAACAGCGGATGCTCGGCGCTCACGGGCACGGCCTCGCAAGTGTCGGGCTGGCCGGCGGAGACATCCTCCATCGAGCGGTCGCGGCCTTCCACCCAGTTGACCTTGCCGCCGGTGCGGCGATAGACGATCACGTCCTTCACCGCCTCGCAGCCACCGAGCGCGAGCGCGTCATCGGCAATGGCCTTCAGCGGCAGCGCCTTGCCGCCGCGCATCTGCTCGTCGGCGGTGATCAGCGCCACGGCGCCCACGTCCACCAGCCGCTCCTGCAGCGACTTGGCCGAGAAGCCGCCGAACACGACCGAATGCGTGGCACCCAGGCGCGCGCAGGCCTGCATCGCCACCACGCCTTCGACCGACATCGGCATGTAGATCACCACGCGGTCGCCCTTCTTGATGCCGAGTTTCTTCAACCCATTGGCAAAACGGCAGACCCTGGCATGCAGGTCGCGGTAAGACACGCGGGTCACGGAGCCGTCGTCGGCTTCGAACACGATCGCCGTTTTCTCGGCGTTGCCGTTCTGCAGGTTCCGGTCCAGGCAGTTGTACGAGGCGTTGAGTTCGCCGTCCTCGAACCACTTGTAGAACGGGGCATTGCTCTCGTCGAGCACCTTGGTGAACGGCTTGTTCCAGTGCAGCAGGTCGCGCGCGCGGCTGGCCCAGAAGCCTTCGTAGTCGCGCTCGGCTTCGGCGCAGAGCGCGCGGTAGGCATCCATGCCGGAGATCGTGGCTTGCCGGACGAAGGACTCGGGCGGATTGAAAACGCGATGCTCCTGCATCACCGATTCGATAGCGGACATAAGGCGGGTCTCCTGATTTTTGACTGAACGGCTTGGCTGCAAAACTACGCCCGGCGGCTTACTTAAACCTGACGCTCTCACGCGCTGCGTCCGGGCCCAGTACCTTGCTGCAAAGCAACAAGCCTGTGCGCCAATCGCCATCACAAGGAATGTGCAGCCTTCTTCATTAGGCTAGCACAGCTATAATGCCCCGGGCCCGATATTCGGGCGCCTCAGCGTCCACAACGCGCCCTGTTCCGGCACCTGCTGAACCACCGCAGTCTGCCCGCACCCGGCCCGCACAAGGGGCTTTGTGCTCACTCCCCGAGGCAGCATCCGTGTCCGTCTACCCGTTCTTCCTGATCGCCTCGATGGCACTCGTCGGCAGCAACGTCGGCCTGGGAAAGTCCATCATCGCCCATGTGCCGGTGCTGCTGTTCGCGCTGCTGCGCTTTGTCGTCGCCATCGTCTGCCTGTCACCGTGGTACCGGCCATCGCGCATGCGCCAGGTGTCGCGCGCGGAGTGGCGCAACCTTTTTCTGCAGGCGTTCTTCGGCACCTTCCTGTTCACGCTGCTGATGCTCAATGGCGTGCGCCTGACCAGCGCCATGGCCGCGGGCGTGATTACGAGCACGATCCCGGCGACGGTGGCCATCCTGTCCTGGCTGTGGCTGCGTGAACGGCTGTCGCGCCGGACCGTGGCGTCGGTGCTGCTGGCCGTGGCCGGCGTGGCGGTGCTCAACGTAGCCCGCGGCGGTTCGCATGGCGCAGGCAGCGGCGGCAGCCAGGCCCTGCTCGGCAACCTGATGATCCTGGGTGCCGTGGTCTGCGAATCGATCTACGTGATCCTGTCGCGTCGGCTGACGCAGACGCTGGCCGCCATCGAGATCTGCGCCTACACCCACCTGATTGGCGGCCTGCTGATGCTGCCGCTCGGTTTCATTCCGCTGCTGGATTTCGACCCGACCACCGTGCCCACGCAGACCTGGCTGATGCTGCTGTGGTACGCACTGTCCGCGAGCGTGTTCTCGTTCTGGCTGTGGATGAAGGGCATCCGTCATGTACCGGCCCAACTCGCGGGCGTCTTTACGTCGGTACTGCCAGTGGCGGCAGCCGCCTACGGCATTGTCTTTCTGGGCGAGACACCGGGCTGGCCGCACGCCATCGCGCTGGGCTGCGTGCTCGGCGGCATCCTGCTGGCAAGCTGGCCCGGGCCGATGGCGCGCCGGGTGTTGCAGGATAGGGCCTGAATCGTTTCAGGGCGCGACAGTCACGCGGCACGCCACATGGGCGCGGTACAATCCAGACCCATTTCGAATGTCTTGTAACAAAGACCTAGCTGATTGCCCATGGCCGAATCCTCGATGCGCCCGATCCCCCGCCTTATCTTTGCCTCCCGCTGGCTCCAGTTGCCGCTGTACCTCGGCCTGATCGTCGCGCAGGGCGTCTACGTCTATCACTTCATGGCCGAGGTGTGGCACCTGCTGTCGCACGTGACCGAGTACGACGAGAACAAGATCATGCTGGTGGTGCTCGGCCTGATCGACGTGGTGATGATCTCCAACCTGCTGATCATGGTGATCGTGGGCGGCTACGAAACATTCGTCTCGCGCCTGGGAATCGACAACCATCCCGATGAACCGGAGTGGCTCGACCACGTCAACGCCGGCGTGCTCAAGGTGAAGCTGTCGATGGCGCTGATCGGCATCTCGTCGATCCACCTGCTCAAGACCTTCATCGACGCCGAACAGCGCACGACCCACACCATCATGTGGCAGGTGGCCATCCACCTGGCATTCCTGCTCTCGGCCGTGGCGATGGCCTGGGTGGACCGGATGGTTTCCCACCCCGCCGGCACCCATGCCAAGTCTCAGTCGCACTGAAGCCGCATGCCCTGTTGGCTTCACTTCGGACCGCGGCCCTGCGCCGCGGTTTTTGTTTGCGCCTCGCAGCGCCTCCAAGCGGCGGAAAAGGCGCCCCGCGCACTGTAGACGCCTGTATGCAAACGGGCAGAGCGCCCCGGCTAGGTGTATGATTTCGGGCTGTGTTTCACCGCTGCCACCCCCCCATAAAATGACCGTCATCAAGCAAGAAGACCTCATCCAGAGCGTCGCCGACTCCCTGCAGTACATCAGCTACTACCATCCGATGGACTACATCACCAGCCTGGGCCGCGCCTACGAGCTGGAGCAGAGTCCGGCCGCCAAGGATGCGATCGCGCAGATCCTGACCAACAGCCGCATGTGCGCCGAAGGCAAGCGCCCGATTTGCCAGGACACCGGCATCGTCACGGTGTTCGTCAAGGTCGGCATGGACGTGCGCTGGGATGGCGCCACCATGAGCCTGACGGACATGATCAACGAGGGCGTGCGCCGCGGCTACACCCATCCGGACAACGTGCTGCGCGCCTCGATCGTCAGCCCGCCCGAAGGCGCCCGCAAGAACACCAAGGACAACACCCCGGCCGTGATCCACTACGAGATCGTGCCGGGCAACACCGTGGACATCCAGGTCGCGGCCAAGGGCGGCGGCTCGGAGAACAAGTCCAAGTTCGTGATGCTGAACCCGTCCGACTCGATCGTCGACTGGGTCCTGAAGACCGTGCCGACCATGGGCGCCGGCTGGTGCCCGCCGGGCATGCTCGGCATCGGCATCGGCGGCACCGCCGAGAAGGCGATGGTGATGGCGAAAGAATCGCTGATGGAGTCGATCGACATCCAGGACATCATCGCCCGCGGTCCGAAGGACTGGATCGAGGAACTGCGCGTCGAGCTGTACGAGAAGGTCAACGCGCTGGGCATCGGCGCGCAGGGCCTGGGCGGCCTGGCCACCGTGCTCGACGTCAAGATCATGGCCAGCCCGACGCACGCCGCGTCCAAGCCGGTCGCGATGATCCCGAACTGTGCCGCGACCCGCCACGCGCACTTCACGCTGGACGGCAGCGGCCCGGCCAAGCTCGAAGCGCCGGACCTGTCGCAATGGCCGAAGGTCGAATGGGCGCCGAACACCGAAACCTCGAAGCGCGTCGACCTGAACACGCTGACGCCGGAAGAAGTCGCGTCGTGGAAGCCGGGCCAGACCCTGCTGCTCAACGGCAAGATGCTGACCGGCCGCGACGCCGCGCACAAGCGCATAGCCGACATGCTGGCCAAGGGCGAGAAGCTGCCGGTGGACTTCAAGAACCGCGTGATCTACTACGTCGGCCCGGTCGATCCTGTGCGCGACGAAGCCGTCGGCCCGGCCGGCCCCACCACCGCCACGCGCATGGACAAGTTCACCGAGATGATGTTGGCCGAGACCGGCCTGATCTCGATGATCGGCAAGGCCGAGCGCGGACCGGTCGCCATCGAGGCGATCAAGAAGCACAAGTCGGCCTACCTGATGGCCGTGGGCGGCGCCGCTTACCTGGTAGCCAAGGCGATCCGGGAAGCCAAGGTGGTCGGCTTCGAAGACCTCGGCATGGAAGCCATCTACGAGTTCGACGTCAAGGACATGCCCGTGACGGTCGCCGTGGACAGCCAGGGTACCTCGGTGCACAAGACCGGCCCCGCCGAATGGCAGGCCAAGATCGGCAAGATTCCGGTCGCGGCGCTGTAAGATTGCGCGCTTGCATGAAAAAGCCGGGTTCTCCCCGGCTTTTTTTCCACCCCCGCCCTTCCGCTTGCCCAACGTGAACCCCGCTCCCATCGGCGTCTTCGATTCCGGCCTCGGCGGCCTGTCGGTGCTGCGCGAGATCCGCGCATTGCTGCCGCAAGAGTCCCTGCTTTACCTGGCTGACTCCAAGTACGCGCCCTATGGCGAGAAACCTGAGTCATTCGTGCAGGCACGCACGCTGCAGGCGTGCGAATGGCTGCTGGCGCAAGGCTGCAAGGCGCTTGTCATCGCCTGCAACACCGCGACCGGTCACGCCGTGGAACTGCTGCGCCAGACACTGCCGGTGCCGATTATTGGCGTTGAACCTGGCCTCAAGCCGGCGGCGGCGGCCAGCCGGAGCAAGGTGGTAGGTGTGCTGGCCACAGCCAATACGCTCAAGAGCGCAAAGTTTGCACGACTGCTGCAGTCGCTAGATGGGGAAAGCCAG
The DNA here is from genome assembly GCF_057073755.1 of Cupriavidus sp. C3SS-1. NCBI lineage: Bacteria > Pseudomonadati > Pseudomonadota > Betaproteobacteria > Burkholderiales > Burkholderiaceae > Cupriavidus > Cupriavidus sp. C3SS-1. The sequence continues at coordinate 2,149,926 of NZ_CP172699.1, forward strand.
TTTATCTGCGAAGCAGGGCTCGGCCTGGTGCCACTGATCGAGCAAGGCGACATCGACGGGCCTGACATACGCGGCCGGCTGAACAATTACCTCACGCCGATGCTTGAGGCTGGCGCCGACACGCTGGTACTTGGCTGCACCCACTACCCGTTCCTCTCGGACACCATCCGCGGCATGGTGGGCGACCAGTTGGCATTGGTCGATACCGGCAGCGCCATTGCGCGTCAGTTGGCGCGCAAGCTGACGGAACATGCCCTGGCAAGCGCACCCGATGCCATGCCGCTGGACCGCTTCGCCTCGACCAAGGATGCCGCCCACCTGAGGCAGATGGTGGCCGCGCTGCTGCATATCGAAGCGCAGGCGGAGACAGTGACCATCGAACCCGCCCCCGCTTTCTGACGACTAGCGCAAAAAGCCGAGCGGACGGTGCGCCCGCACGTCCGGCTTGACCGCGTGCTCGTGCCGCAACTGCGCGAGAAATTCTTCCGGCGTCAGCGAATCGCCGAGCAGCACGCACTGGCGCTTGACCGTGGCGAAGTCGCCGGGCGTCAGGCAGTCCATCGCATCGAGCTCTTGCCGCATGGCATCCGTCAGCCGGGCCTCGTCACCATCCAGCGCTTCATGGACGAACATCGTGGCGCGCTGGCCGGCCTTCAGCGGCAGGAAGCGGATCTTGAACGAGAACCTGCGCAACGCAGCCTCGTCGATGCGGTCGAACAGGTTCGTCGTGCAGACAAAGATACCGTTGAAGCGCTCCATGCCTTGTAGCATCTCGTTGACTTCCGACACCTCATAGTTGCGCACGGCCTGCTGGCGGCTTTGCATGAAGCTGTCGGCTTCATCGAGGAGCAGCACCGCGCCGTCTTCCTCGGCGCGGGCGAACATGGCGGCAATCTGCTGCTCGGTCTCGCCGACGTACTTGCTCATCAGGTCCGAGGCGCGCCGGATCATCAAGGGTGTGTCCAGCGCCGCGGCAATGTGTTCCGCCAGCGCGGTCTTGCCCGTGCCAGGCGGCCCATAAAAGCACAGCGTGCCGCGTTGCCGCACGCGTAGCGCTTCAATGATCTTTGCCACGTCGTAGCGTGTTTCCAGGTGCAGGTTGTCCAGCCGATAGTGGGTCACCACGGGCCTGACCTCGGCCTCCGGCCGCAGCCCCATGGCGCGGTCGGCGTGCTCGAGCTGGCGCAGGATCAGCGCCTCGACCGGCTCCTCTACGTCGGGCCGGGCCAGTTGCACGAAGCGTGCGGCGGACTGCACCTGGGCCGGCGTGAGCGTCTTGCGCCCGGCCAGCGCGGTGATGAACGGATCGCTGACATCCAGCCCGCCCAGGTGCTTGCGAATGATGTTCTCGCGCACCAGCGGCGGCGGGATCTTCAGTTCCAGGTGGAACTGGAAACGGCGCAGATAGGCGGGATCGATCTGCCGGATCGAATTCGAGATCCAGATCACGGGGACCGGATTCTGCTCCAGCGTCTGGTTGACCCAGGCCTTGCCGTTCACCGAAGCACGCGCATCCTCCTGGCCGAACAGGCTCATCAGCTCGCGCGAACTGCCGGGGAACACGTCCTCGACTTCGTCGAACAGCAGCGCGGTGCGCGGCCGCCCGCGCAGGAAGGCCTGCGACACCTGCAGCGAGCGATAGCGGTCCTTGCCCGAGAGGCTGTTGCCGTCGCGGTCCAGGCAATCGACCTCATACAGCTCGCAGCCGGCCTCCCCCGCCAGCAGCCGTGCGAATTCGGTCTTGCCAGTGCCGGGCGGGCCGTAGATCAGCACGTTGACGCCCGCCGCATGCTGGCGCGTGGCATTGGAAAGCAGCGCGGAAAGATAGCGCGCGTCGGTGTCGACATGCGGATAATCGGCAACGGTCAGCGTGGGCGGCGCGGCCGGGCGCGTGAACACCGCCATCATCTCGGCCTCGTTGGCATAGTTGCCGAGCAGCACATGCAGCAGGCGGTCGGACAGGCGCATCAGGTCGCCCAGGTCGGTCACGCTGTTCTCGGGCAAGGGCTGCTCGATCAGGTTCAGCGTCTCCAGCCGCGAACCTGGCCGCAGCGACGCGGCCACGTCCGCCGGGCTCGCCCCGGTCAGCCCGGACAGTATCTGGAACGCCTCCTGGCTGTGCGCCACCTTGCAGTCCACCATCACGGCGCGCAGGTCGCGCTTGTACTTGGCAAGCGCCGCGAAGAGCAACAGCTTGCGCTCGTGCTCGGGCAGGTCCAGCACATGACTGAGCATGTCGATATTGCGCACCAGCAGCACGCGTTCGCCATCGAGCCGCGATGCGATGGCCGAAGCCGAGGCATCGAACACCGCGAACATGTCCTTGGCGTGGTGCTTGACGTACTCGTCGAGGTAGTAAAACAGCGCGCTTTCGTCGAAAGCGCTGTTCCATTGGCCATGTCGCTCCAGGAACTCCTCGGGCGTCAGGCGTCCCGCCCCTTTCCACGCCGGCATGTCGGCGCAGCGGGCCGACAGAAAGCGCTGCACGCGCAGCACGACACCATACGGCCACACCATTTCCTGCGCGCTGACCGTCAGCACGTCATTGATATTGCTGCGCAGATTGAATCGCGGCCCCAGCGCGCACACGACCCGCAGGGCAAACTGGGCGCACATCCAGTCCAGCGCCGAACTGGCCGACAGGCCCGGCCCGGGGCGCAGTATCTTGGAGCGGTCCTCTTCAGCAAAACGTGTGAAGTCCATGGCCTCATCCCCGTGCCCCCGATTGCGACGCCGCAACAGGGGTACCACCCCGCTCGCACTATTTTCCCTATGCTAGCGCGCTTTGCGGCTTGCGGCGCATTCCGAACGCCTCGCCATGCCCGCCATTGTTGTGCGCCCGCCCCCTCGAAACGCTGCCTGGATTTGGCGGTATAACTGCCCTTTGGACAAATTTCCAGCTGCGGCGCACAAATCACAACAAATAAGAATCATTATCGTTTATACTGCTCCACTGACACGCCGCCCGAGAGTGGCGCTCCCCGGCAACCGTATTGCAGGAGCGTTTATCATGGAATTGCTTGTTAGCTTGCTGGTCGGATGTGGTATCTCGCTGATCCTGTTCTATCGCAAGTGACTCTGTGCCGGCCGGCAGACACTGTTGTTCACCTCATGTTCGATCAACGCTTCCTCAAGATTACGCTCGCCGTCCTGCTGTTCCACGCCGGCCTGCTTTACCTGATCCAGAGCGGCCTGGGCCGCAAGATGACCGAGGCGGTGATTGCCCCGGAAATCATTGCGCGCATCATTCCGCTCGAGCAGCCCAAGCCGCCCGCGCCGGAGCCGCCCAAGCCCAAGACGGAAACGCCGCCCAAGCAGGTCAAGGTGACTACGCCGCGGCCGACGCCGCCGCAGCCCAAGCCGGTTCCGCAACCGGCCGCCGCCCTGCCGCCGTCGCCTACCGCGATCGAAGCGCCACCGACGCCGCCTGCCTCGCCGGCTCCCGCAGCGCCCGCGCCCGAACCTGCGCCCGTGTCGTCCGCGCCGCGTGCCGTGGGAATCGGCGAGATCCAGTGCTCGCCGCCGCAGCCAAGCTATCCGGCCCAGTCACGCCGCATGGGCGAGACCGGCAAGACCGTGGTGCGCCTGACAACGGATGAAACCGGCAAGGTGGTCAAGACGTCGGTAGTATCCTCCAGCGGATCGTCACGCCTGGACCAGGCTGCCGTCGACGCCGTCCAGCGCATGCGCTGCAAGCCGTACATGGATAACGGCCGCGCCATTGCCGTGACCGCGCAGCAGCCGATTGGATTCGAACTGAACTGATCTCAACCTACAACGTACTCACCAGGAACCAACATGCAGGACCTCGGACTTTCCCACCTCTGGTCGCAAGGCGATTTCGTCATGCGTGCGACGGCCATCATTCTGCTGATCATGTCGCTCTTGTCGTGGATCGTGATCCTTACGAAGGCGTGGGATCTGGTTCGCCTGAAGAAGATGGCGCACGGCGCGGAAAAGCGCTTCTGGCACTCCGACGACTTCGACCACGCCCTGGAAACGCTGGGCGCCAACGACGCCAACCCGTTCCGCACGCTGGCCATCGCCGGCAAGGACGCCGCCCAGCACCACCGCGCCAGCCAGCCGCAGCTGCATGACGTGATGGACATTTCGGACTGGCTGACGCGCTCGCTCAAGAGCTCCATCGACGAAGCCGTTGCGCGCATGCAGTCCGGCCTGGCGGTACTGGCTTCGGTGGGTTCCACCGCGCCGTTCGTGGGCCTGTTCGGCACGGTGTGGGGCATCTATCATGCGCTGATCGGCATTGGCGCCTCGGGCGTGCCCACGATCGACAAGGTCGCCGGCCCGGTCGGTGAAGCCCTGATCATGACGGCCTTCGGCCTGGCCGTGGCCATTCCCGCGGTGCTCGGCTACAACGCGCTGACGCGCGGCAACAAGGCGGTCATCTCCAAGCTGAACCGCTTTGCCCACGACCTGCACGCCTACTTCGTGACCGGCGCGCGCGTTCGCCCGACCGGCACCCGCGCCGAAGACAACGCCGTGCGGCTCGCCGCGGCACGGCAGTAACATCCTCGCATCAAGGAAGTCATCATGGCATTTGGCACCCTCGACGGCGACGATGACGAGGTGATGAGCGAAATCAACATGACGCCGCTGGTCGACGTCATGCTGGTCCTGCTGATCATCTTCATCATCACGATCCCGGTCATCAATCACGCGGTAAAGATCGACCTGCCGCGCGCAAGCAATACGCCGAACGATTCCAAGCCGCAGAGCATCAATGTCTCGATCGATGCCCAGGGCAAGGTCTACTGGAACCAGACTGAAGTCGACGAGACCACGCTGGCGAACAAAATCGCCCTGGCCGCCCAGCAGGAGCCGCAGCCCGAACTGCACCTGCGCGCGGACCGCGAGGTGCGCTATGAACGCGTGGCCGAAGTCATGGCCGCCGCGCAGCATGGCGGACTCGGCAAGATCGGCTTCATCACCGAACCGAAACAGTAGGCACGGCCTGGCCTGGCTATGCGGAATGAAGGGCATCCCACGGGATGCCCTTTTTCTTTGACTGGGCCGATACGCCAAATGTGTAACCATCGATCGGCACTATTGAAATGATAACGGTTCTCATTTATGCTTCTTCCATCGCAAGCACGGACCTCCGGTGACGCCATGCGCCCGGCGTGCAAGCCAATCCCTCATTGCCGAACGGAGCCAGATGATGAGCACCCTTTCCCTGCCGCTGTCGCAACCCCGTGAAGTTACCCGCCGCCGCCTGTCGCTGCGGCGCGTGGAAGTTGCCCCGCAGGGCCGACGCGATACGCCAGCGGCATCCGCGCTGGAATCCGTGAAATCCGCTGTGGCGGCCATTCCGGCCCGCCTGGAAGCCCTGGTGCGCGACAGCTTGCCGAATTCGCCCGTGGCCGAGCCTGTCGCGCTCGAAACCATCATGCGTGGGGCCACGACGCTGCCGATCCGCCATAACGGCGACATCTACACGCTGCGCGTCACGCGCTACGGCAAGCTGATCTTGACAAAGTAAGGGAATGACACGGCGCTGGCACTGCAGTGCCGGCCGTCACAGAAAGTGAGAGGCGGCAGGCCGAATGGCCTGCCTGCCGATGGCAAGGCGACGCGCTTGCCAGCCCCGCAGCCAGGTGGGGCTTCCGGCGAATGGGATCAGGGGATCAGAGACCCAGCACCGCGATACCAGCACGGGCGATCTGGGCGTCTTCCGTCGACTTGACACCCGAAACACCTACCGCTCCTACGACCTGCTCGTTGCAGACGATGGGCACGCCGCCTTCCAGCATGCCCTGCAGCGTCGGGGCAGTCATGAAGGAATAGCGACCGTTGTTGATCATGTCTTCGTAGACCTTCGACTCGCGGCGACCCAGGGCCGAAGTGCGGGCCTTCTCCGTCGCGATATAGGCCGAGATCGGCGCCGTGCCGTCCAGGCGCTGCATGGCAAGCATGTGGCCACCATCGTCCACCACGACGATCGAGACGGCCCACTGGTGCGCCTTTGCCTCGGCCTCTGCTGCGGCCATGATCTTCTTCACGTCTTCTGCCGTCAGCACGGTCTTTTGCTGCATACCACTCTCCTGATGTTCATACGGTGTGAGGCGGAAGTATAGCGCCGCGCAAATGTCCCGGTCACCGCGCGAGGTGTGCCTGCGAGGGACAAAACACAATTGCCCAAAACAACATGACCCGCACATCAGGCGGGTCATGTTGTCGATCCGCCGACGTCGCGAGACGCCGGCAACCGTCATGCGTCAGGCGCCGTCGGTAAATGGGTCCGGCTTGCTGGTGCGGGCACCGTCGGTGAACGGATCCGGCTTGCTGATCCGGGCGCCGTCGGTATAGGGATCGGTCTTGCCGACACGCGCGCCGTCGGTGAACGCATCCACCTTCCCGACCTTGGCACCATCCAGGAACGGATCGACCTTGCCCGTACCGGCAAACGACGGCAGCGACACAGCGGAAAGCGCCGACAGGGCGGCGACAGTCGCCAAACTACGCTTGATATTCATGAGATTCCCCTTTTTCTCTGACAGACAGGCGCCGCGAGGACCACGATCTTTTCGTGTGACATTGCGGCGTCACAGATGCAGTTTAGGGGAAACCCTAATAGTGGTATCCCTAGGCCTTTGAGCGATCTATTCAGGAAATTTGATGACACCAACCGTTAGGGAACTTGCCGGGAGCGGCCCTTCACTTGTATCGCGCGAAGCGGACAAAATAAAAGAGCCCCGAATCGGGGCTCTTTCTTTCAAAAACCTTGGAGGGCTGGCTATCAGCGCCAATGGCCATGACCGTGGTACCCACGGGGTCCGTAGTACGGGCGCGGGCCATAGTAGCGCGGGCCGTAATAACGCGGACCGGGACCGTAGTACCGCGGGCCGTAATACACCGGCGCCGGGGCGTAGTACACCGGAGCGGGCGCCACCACGACCGGCGGAGCTGGCGGATAGTACACCGGGGCCGGAGGATAATAAGCTGGGGCGCCGACAACCACGCCAGGCACACCGATCGCAACGCCGACGCTCACATGGGCCATTGCCGCACCCGACGCAAGGCCAGCGACGATACCGAATGCTGCGAGCCACCAACGTTTCATTTCCCGCCCCTCTGTCCCGGATTCCTGATGGCTCTATTTTAGTGGTTCGGAAATTTCCAGGTGCAACGGCGCTCACGACATTGTTACGAGCCGTAACAGACGGATCACTTTGCTGGAGAACCGGCTTTGAGAAGGAGCGCTCGCAGCCCGCACTTGCATCCCGGATGCGCAACCACCACAATGTTGGCCTTTCCGCGCGGCCGTGGAGAAATTGGTAGACTCAGCAGACTTAAAATCTGCCGCCCTTACGGGCTTACGGGTTCGAGTCCCGTCGGCCGCACCAAGCTGGCTGCGGCCGCCGTCTCATCCCGCCCTTCCGTTCAGGCCATCAGGTAGCAGAGCGCTGCGCCGCCGGCCATCAGGAAGACAAAGATCACGCCAGCCAGGGCAAGCGGCTTGCGCCCGGCGCGCAGCAGGTCGCCGATCCGCGTGTGCAGGCCGATGGCCAGCATGGCGCAGGCAAGCATCCAGTTGTCCAGCGCGGTCAGGCCGGCCTTCCATTCCTGCGGAACGACGCCCGCCGAATTCACCGCCATCACGGCGACGAAGCCAACCGCGAACCACGGCACCGACTTCAGCAGGCCGCTCAGGCGCGGGCCACCGCCTTGGGCCTTGGCATCCTTGTTCGGCCACAAGGCCATCACCAGCAGCACCGGGCCGAGTGCCAGCACGCGCACCATCTTGGTCACGACGGCGGCGTCCGCGGTCGTATCGCCAATCATCTTGCCCGCCGCAATCACCTGTGCGACTTCGTGCAGCGTCGCGCCGGTGAAGATGCCGAACATGCGTTCGCTGATATTCCAGTGGTAGGTGCCCGTCACCAGCTCGAACAGGTACGGATAGAGCAGCATGCCGACAGTACCAAACAGCACCACCGTGGCCACCGCGACCGCCGTCTGCTTGTCGTCGGTACGCACGACGGACGACACGGCGATTGCCGCGGCGGCGCCGCAGATGGCGCTGCCCGAGCTGACCAGGATGGCCTCGCGGCGGCTCAGGCCGAATACTTTCGTACCGATCAAGGTGCCAAAAAGCAGCGTGCCAAGCAGCATGGCGAGCGGCACCACGATGCCGGACAAGCCGAGCGCGGCAATCGAGGCAAAGGTCAGTCGCAGTCCATACAGGGCCACGCCCAGGCGCAGCAGGTGCTGACGCGCGATCTGCATGCCAGGCGCCAGCGGTTGCAGCCAGTGCTTGGGCATGGTATTGGCGGCGATCATGCCGGCAAACATGGCCAGCGTCAGGGCGCTCAGGCCATAGCGCGAGACGGCGGGATGGTCGGCCAGAACCATGGCGAGCCATGCCACGCCCCCAAGGGGCAGCAAAGGCAGCAGACGCTGATGCCACGGCAGCACGGCGGCTGGCGCAACAGCCTGGGGGGAATTGGTAGCGGACACGGATGACATGGCGGCAGGTGTTTGATTAGGTATATGGAGCGTACCTTCCCCCTCTCAATCTGCAAAACGGGTAATATCGGTATGAATTACCTGAAATGTCGATATGGACCAGCGCCCCCTTCGCCTGACGTTGCGCCAACTCCAGGTCTTCGTCTCCGTGGCTCAGCACGGCAGCACGGTGGCGGCCTCGGAAGCCCTCTCCATGTCCCAGTCGGCCGTCAGCGCCTCCCTGGCGGAACTGGAGCGTGCGCTCGACGGCCCACTGTTCGACCGGGTGGCAAGGCGCCTCAGCATCAACGAGACCGGGCGGCAGTTCTTTCCGCGCGCCTTGTCTTTGCTCGATCAGGCGCAGGAGCTTGAGCGGTTCACGACACAGACCGGGGTGCAGCTGCGCATTGCCGCCAGCAATACGATCGGCAGCTATATCCTGCCGGCGCTGATGGCTGGCTTTCGCGCTTCGCAGGGCGGCCCGTGCCAGCTGGATCTGCGCATCGGTAATACCCGCGACGTCTTGCGCTCGGTGATGCAGTTCGAGGCCGACATCGGGCTCGTCGAAGGCGCCAGCCATGAACGCGAGCTGCGCAGCATGCCGTGGTGCGATGACGAGATGGTCGTAGTGGTTGGCCCGTCCCATCCACTTGCCGCGCCGAACGCGCCCCTTGATGGCCTGCGCGATGCCGAATGGATCGTGCGCGAGCCGGGCTCCGGTACCCGGGAGATCATTGAAGAAAGACTGATGCCCCTGCTGGGCGAGCTACGCTTCGCGCTCGAACTGGGCAATGCCGAGGCGATCAAGCGTGCGGTGATGAGTGGTTTCGGCGTGAGTTGCCTGTCGCTGCACGTGGTCCGCGATGAACTGGAGCGCGGCACGCTGGTAGCGGTGCGGCAAGGCTTGCCCCGCATTGTCCGTCCGCTGCAATTAGTGGTGCACCAGGACAAGTTTCCGACACGGGGGCTGCTGGCCTTTACCGAGTATCTTCGGATCACGGCCCAACAAGTCGGTGCGCAAGCGTAGATCGATGCAGACGAGGCGCAAACGAAAACAGCGCCCATGGGGCGCTGCATCTTTTTCAACTGGAGGCGGAGGTCGGAATCGAACCGGCGTACACGGCTTTGCAGGCCGCTGCATAACCACTCTGCCACCCCGCCAGGTGACGTGCTGCTGAATTGTACCCGCATCAACCGATGCTGCTTGCGGCTACCAACCCAAACAAAAAGGGAAGCGCTGCTTCCCTTTGGGGATGGAGCGGGAGAAGAGTCTCGAACTCTCGACCTCAACCTTGGCAAGGTTGCGCTCTACCAACTGAGCTACTCCCGCGTAAAACTTTTACTGCTACGAGTCCAACGACAAGCCATCGCTTGTTACCGCACCCGAATTAACCTGGAGCGGGAGAAGAGTCTCGAACTCTCGACCTCAACCTTGGCAAGGTTGCGCTCTACCAACTGAGCTACTCCCGCATTGCGCCGTTTTACGCTCACCATCGAGGCGAGCACGCAATTGACTGCAAACAACAGCTTCTTGCGCTAAACCAGCTTATCTCGCCGCTTTCGTTTGCGTCGTCAGCAGCGAGAACAAGATTATTGCAAAGGACAGATCTGCTCGTCAACACTTTTTTGCGCGCGGCATCATTTTTGTGTGCGCGCCTCACCAAGAACGCCGGCGCGCTCGCGGATCTGCGGCCAGGCCAGCTTCATGTAATAGAACATCGACCACAGCGTCAGGACCGCGGCCACGTAGATCATCCAGGTGCCCACCACCTGCGCGTCGATGCCGAACAGCCGGTCACTGAAGAGCAGCATCGGGATCGCGATCATCTGCACCGTGGTCTTCAGCTTGCCGAGGAAGTTCACCGCCACGCTCTTGGAAGCGCCGATCTGCGCCATCCATTCCCGCAAGGCCGAGATCGTGATCTCGCGGCCGATGATGACCAGGGCCACCAGGTCCGCCACCCGGCCCAGGGCCAGCAGCGACAGCAGTGCCGCGGTGACCATCAGCTTGTCGGCCACGGGATCCAGGAACGCGCCGAAGGCCGAGGTCTGGTTCCAGCGCCGCGCCAGGAAGCCGTCCAGCCAGTCCGTGACCGCCGCGACGATGAAGAAGGACGCCGCCGTGACGTTCTTCGTGTGCATCGGCAGCCATGCTTCCGGCAGGTAGTACACGCCCACCACGAGGGGAATCATGGCAACGCGCAACCAGGTCAGCAGGATCGGGATATTGAAGGGCATGGGGCTCGGAGACCGACGGGGCAATGACGAATTCCGCGATTGTCGCCGATTTCGGCGCCAATGCACGCCCGGCGGGGTAAATCGCCGGCCTGGGACATCAATGAAGCTGACGGTAGATTTCCTCGGCTAGGCCGCGGGAGATGCCGTCGACGCTGGCCAGCTCGTCAATGCTGGCTGCCATGACGCCGCGCAGGCCGCCAAAACGGGTCAGAAGCTTCTGCCGCCGGCGCGCACCCACGCCCTCGATCTCTTCCAGCCGCGAGGTCGTGCGTGCCTTGGCCCGGCGCGCGCGCATGCCCGTGATGGCAAAGCGGTGCGCCTCGTCGCGGATCTGCGCGACCAGCATCAGCGCCGCACTGCCCTGCCCGAGTTCGAGCGATGGCCGCCCATCCGCGAATACCAGGGTTTCGAGGCCGACCTTGCGGCCCTCGCCCTTGGCGACGCCCACCAGCAGCCCGATATCAAGCCCCAGCTCCTCGAACACCTGGCGCGCCACCTCGACCTGCCCCTTGCCGCCGTCGATGAGCACCACGTGCGGCAGCGGCGACGAGGCCTCGCCGGCGGCATCCTGGCCGCCCTCCTCCTGCATCTGCTCGACCAGCTTCTGGTACCGGCGCGTCAGCACCTGGCGCATGGCCGCGTAGTCGTCGCCCGGCGTGATGTCCTGAATGTTGTAGCGGCGGTATTCGCCGTTCTGCATGTCGTGATGGTGAAACACGACGCAGGACGCCTGGGTGGCCTCGCCAGCGGTGTGGCTGATGTCGAAGCACTCCACACGCAGCAATGCCAGGTCTTCCAGGTCGATGCCGATCGTCTCCGCGAGCGCACGCGTGCGCGCCTCCTGGCTGCCCTGTTCCGCGAGCCGCCGCGCCAGCGCCAGTGCCGCACCCTGCTGCGCCATCTCCAGCCAGGCCTTGCGCTGGCCCTGCGGCTGCCGCACCAGCGCGATCTTGCGCCCGGCGTGGAGCGCCAGGGCATCCAGCAATGCGGCATCGTCGGGAACGTGGCTGACGACGATGATCGGGGGCGCCGCCTGATCCAGGTAATGCTGCGCCATGAACGCCGACAACACGCGCGCTGCAATGCGCTCGACGCCCGGCGGCCCGGCCGGTGCCGGTTCGCCTTCCGCGCCTTCCGTGCCCTCTGCCCCCTCGTCGCCGTCCTCGACGATCATCGCCGCCTCGTCGGCATGCGCGGGGAAATAGGCCTTGTCGCCAAGGTGGCGACCGCCGCGCACCATGGCCAGGTTGACGCACGCGCGTCCGCCTTCCACGACCGCCGCCAGCACGTCGATGTCCCGCGCCTGGCCGACCTCCTCCACCGCCTGCCGCTTGAGCACGGTCGACAGCGCCGCGATCTGGTCGCGCACCGCAGCGGCCTGCTCGAACTCCAGCCGGGTGGAATGCTCTTCCATCTTCGACTGCAGCCCCTCAAGCACCTCGGTTTCGCGGCCTTGCAGGAAGCGCGCCGCATTGCCGACGTCGCGCGCGTAGTCCGCCTCGTTGATCGCGCCCACGCATGGGCCCGTGCAGCGGTGGATCTGGTGCAGCAGGCAGGGCCGGGTCCGGTTGTTGAAGACCGTATCCTCGCAGGTGCGCAGCTGGAACACCTTCTGCAGGATCTGCATGCTCTCGCGCACTGCGTAGGCGCTCGGGAACGGACCGAAGTACTGGTGCTTGCGGTCCGTGGCGCCACGGTAGTAGGCCATGCGCGGAAAACGATGGCCGGTCAGCTTGAGGAAGGGATAGGACTTGTCGTCGCGGAACAGGATGTTGTACCGCGGCGCCAGCGCCTTGATCAGGTTGTTCTCGAGCAGCAGGGCCTCGGCCTCGGTGCGCACCACGGTGGTATCGATGCGCGCGATCCTGGCCACCATCATGGCGATGCGTGGCGACAGCTGGGTCTTGTTGAAGTAGCTCGATACCCGCTTCTTGAGGTCGCGCGCCTTGCCGACATAGAGCACGTTGCCGGCGCTGTCGATATAACGATACACGCCGGGCAAGCCCGGCAGGCGGGCGATGACGGGCTTGGGGTCGAAGGGTTCTGCCGGTGCCGCTTCGGGCGGCAGGGCCGAAGCGTCAGGAAGCGGGTCGGACATGGGGGACGATGACCAATTCGATGTGGCCGGCTCGCGATTCGCGGCAACGGCTCTAAAATCCGAAGTTTAGAGCAATTCACTGCCCTCCCTCGCTTTGCCCGCCCGCCCTGCCTTGCCTGCCACCTCCGACATGCCAATCCGTTCCTGGGACATCTTCTGCACCGTCATCGACAATTTCGGCGATATCGGCGTCTGCTGGCGGCTGGCACGCCAGCTCGCGCAGGAACACGGCCATGCGGTGCGCCTGTGGGTCGATGACCTGCAGAGCTTTTCCCGGCTGGCGCCCGCGCTGGACACGGCAGCGCGGCAGCAGCGCCTGTCCGGCGTGGAAATCCGCACCTGGCGCCCCGGTGGCGATGCCGATGACCGCGCCCGCTTTGGCAACCTTACCGTGCACGACGCCGTCATCGAAGCCTTTGCCTGCGACCTGCCGGAGGTTTTCCTTGCCCGCATGGTGGCACGCGAGCGCGCCCCGGCATGGATCAACCTTGAATACCTGAGCGCGGAGTCCTGGGTGCGCGAGCACCACGGCATGCCTTCACCGCATCCGCGGCTGCCGCTGACGAAGCACTTCTTCTTCCCCGGTTTCGAGCACGGGACCGGCGGCTTGCTGCGCGAATCGATGCTGGGCGCACAGCGGGACACCTTCCTGGCCGGTCCGGCCGCCCAGGCCGCCCTGTGGCACCGGCTGCGCGCGACCCGCGATGCAAGCGCGCTCAAGGTCAGCCTGTTTTCGTACCAGAACACTGCGCTACCCGCGTTGCTTGAGCAATGGCGCGATGGCTCGGAACCGATCCAGTGCCTGATTCCGCAAGGCATGGCGGCCGAGCAGCTTGCAGCGTGGTCAGGGGAAAGCGCAGCGCCGGGCAAGGCGCTGGTACGGGGCAACCTGCAGGTCAACATCGTGCCCTTCGTGCGGCAGGAGCTCTACGACGAAATGCTGTGGTCCTGCGACCTCAATTTTGTGCGCGGAGAAGACTCGTTCGTGCGCGCGCAGTGGGCGGCGCGGCCGCTGGTCTGGCACATCTACCCGCAGGATGAGGACGCGCACCGCGACAAGCTCGACGCCTGGCTCGCGCTGTTCCGCCGCAGCGGCGTGGACGCCGCCGCGGCCACGGCCCTGGCGGATTTCTGGCACGCCTGGAATGCGTACGGCAACGCACCCGACTGGACCGACTTGCGCCGCAAGCTGCCCGTGCTGGCACAAGCCGCCCGCCAATGGCAGGCGCGCCTGCTTGGCTTGGGTGACCTGGCGGCAAATCTCGTGGCGTTCTGTGAAAATCGGGTAAAATAGCGGGTTGATTTGATGGCGACCGGGCCTGGTAACCAAGGCTCCCATACCAGAGGGCAGCGCTGCCACGCGCGCGCCGCGGCGCGGGGACCTGAGCGAACACTGAGCACGGGGTCAAGCGCACGTGGGCACGGGCCCAGCAGGCGCCAGAAGCGGCAAGGCGACAGGGCTTCCTGCTGGCCGCGCCTGCGCCACACCTCGCCATACCAATTTCCGAGACTTTCTTTTTCAGGAAAACAGTTCAGATGAAAACCGCACAGGAACTCCGCGTCGGCAACGTGTTCATGATGAACGGCGTCCCGATGGTTGTGCAGAAGGCCGAGTACAACAAGTCGGGCCGCAACGCTGCCGTGGTCAAGATGAAGTACAAGAACCTGCTCACCGAAGCCCCGGGCGAGTCGGTGTTCAAGGCCGACGACAAGTTCGAAGTCGTGATGCTCGAGCGCCGCGAATGCACCTACTCGTACTTCGCCGATCCGATGTACGTGTTCATGGACGCCGACTACAACCAGTTCGAAGTCGAGGGCGACAGCATGGGCGACGCGCTGAACTACCTCGAAGACGGCATGGCCGTAGAAGTGGTGTTCTACAACGAGAAGGCCATCTCGGTCGACATGCCGACCACGCTGGTGCGCGAAATCGTCTACACCGAGCCGGCCGTCAAGGGCGACACCTCGTCGGGCAAGGTGCTGAAGGGCGCCAAGATCAACACGGGCTTCGAACTGCAAGTGCCGCTGTTCTGCAACATCGGCGACAAGATCGAAATCGATACCCGTACCGGCGAATACCGCAGCCGCGCCAACTGAGCGCACGGCTCGCCCCGCCGACCAAGCGGGGCCGGAAACGAAAAAGGCAGCCTCGCTGCCTTTTTTGTTGCCTGCCGCAAACGACGCGGCTACCCGTTCAGGCGATCAGTTCGTGGTCCTTCAGCAAACGCAGCGCGGCGCGATATTCGCCCTCCTGCTGCAGCTTGTTCCAGTCGAGCGGCTTGCGGCGTGCGAACAGCTTGCGGATGCGGCGCTGTGAAGTCTTGTCGATGCCGCTATCGAGTTCCGCCAGCAACTGGTCGGCACGCTCGGGGTGGTTGCAGATCAGCACCATGTCACAGCCCGCAGCCAGTGCAGCCCGCGCGGCCTGCGTGACGTTGCCGGCCACGCTGGCCCCTTCCATGCTCAGATCGTCGCTGAAGATGACGCCCTCGAAGCCCAGTTGCGCGCGCAGGATGTCCTGCAGCCAGAACGGCGAGAAGCCCGCCGGATTGGGATCGACCTTCGGGTAGATCACGTGTGCCGGCATGACCGACGACAGCGACAGGCCCATCCAGTCGTACGGGCGCGCATCCTGCCCGAGGATCTCTTCCAGCGGCCGCTCGTCCACGGGAATCGC
This sequence comes from Cupriavidus sp. C3SS-1, assembly GCF_057073755.1. Taxonomy (NCBI): domain Bacteria; kingdom Pseudomonadati; phylum Pseudomonadota; class Betaproteobacteria; order Burkholderiales; family Burkholderiaceae; genus Cupriavidus; species Cupriavidus sp. C3SS-1. Next base: position 2,165,405 of record NZ_CP172699.1, read on the forward strand.
GACATGCGAGTCCGCTTCCACGTAACCGTGGCCGGGAAAATGCTTGCCGCAGTTGCTCATGCCCGCCAGCAACAAGCCGTGGTTCAGGTGCCCCGCCAGCATGGTGACCACGCGCGGATCGGCGTGGAAGGCGCGGTCGCCGATCACGGCGCTGCGGCCGTAGTCGAGGTCCAGCACCGGCGTAAAGCTCAGGTCGACATCGCAGGCGCGCAGTTCAGCGGCCAGCACGTAGCCGCAAGCCACCGCGGCCTTGGTAGCGGCCAGAACGTCGCGGTCCCACAGCTCGCCCAGCTTGCCCATGGCGGGCAGGTGCGTGAAGCCGTCGGTCTTGCAGCGCTGCACGCGGCCGCCTTCATGGTCGATGCAGATCAGCACGTCGTCGCGAAGAGCACGAATGGCGCGCGTCAGCGCCAGCAGTTGCGCGCGCGATTCGAAATTGCGCGCGAACAGGATCACGCCACCGGTCAGCGGATGTGCAATGCGGCGCGCGTCTTCGGCGTCGAGCTGCTTGCCGACAACATCAAGCACCACCGGTCCCGGCCGTTTGCCGGAGAGCTTCTTGGTCATGGATAGGGTTCGAGGCTAGGCTGGAGTTTCCGGAGTGGCCGCATGGCCGCCCCGCTCGGCGATTGCAAAAGCAACCGCATAGGCGTGTTCATCACTGACACTGACACGTATCGTCAGGCCGCGTTCCCGGATCCATTGGGCGAGCTCGCCATGGCATACCGGTGTCGGCTCGCCCGACGGCAGGTTCATCAGTTCCATCGCGCGCCAGGTCATCGGCCAGCGCATGCCGAGCCCGATCGCCTTGGAGAAGGCTTCCTTGGCGGCGAAGCGCGTTGCCAGGAAGGCCAGGCCGCGCCGCTCGGAGCGCGCCTTGCGCGCGTGGTACTTGACCAGTTCATCCGGGCCCAGCACCTTCTCCGCGAAACGGCCGCGCGTGCGCTCCATCACGCCTTGCACACGCGCGATCTCGATGATGTCAGTGCCGACGCCGTAGATCACGCCGGGCTGCCCGCAACGGGATAGCGGGTACCAAGGCGCGCGGCCACCATGATGGCCTTGATCTCGCGCACGGCGTTCTGCCAGCCGGCGAACACGGCGTGCGCGACGATCGCGTGGCCGATGTTCAGCTCCTTGATACCCGGCAGCGCGGCGATAGGCTGCACGTTGGTGTAGTGCAGGCCATGGCCCGCATTGACCACCAGGCCATGACGGATGCCGGCATCGACGCCATCGGCAACGCGGCGCAATTCGATAGCCTGCTCGTCAGGCGTGTGCGCGTCGGCGTAGCGGCCGGTATGGAGTTCGATCACGGGCGCGCCACAGGCGGCGGCGGCGGCAATCTGGTCGGCATCGGCGTCGATGAACAGCGACACGCGGATACCCGCCGAGGCGAGTTGCTTGCATGCCGCGCTAACCTGTTCAAAACGCCCCGCCACATCGAGGCCGCCTTCGGTGGTCACCTCTTCGCGCCGTTCGGGCACGAGGCACACATCCTGCGGACGGATCTCGCAGGCGATATCGAGCATCTCCTGCGTGATCGCGCATTCCAGGTTCATGCGCGTGGTCAGCAGCGGGCGCAGCGCGCGCACATCGGCGTCGCGGATATGGCGACGGTCTTCGCGCAGGTGCAGCGTGATCAGGTCCGCGCCGGCCTCCTCGGCCTGCAGCGCGGCCTGGATCGGATCGGGATACACCGTGCCGCGCGCATTGCGCAGCGTGGCAACGTGGTCGATATTGACGCCAAGGTCGATGACGCCCGGATTTGCGTGGAAGATCATGCTTGCGGAATCAGCAGTGGGCCGGTAGCCCGGCGGGTCAAAGGTAGTGCAGGTCGATCAGGATCTGCCGCGTCTTGAGCGGCGCACCCTGCAAATAATAATGCAGAAGGAAGCGCATCAGCGCGCGGCTTTGCAGTGCCGTTTGCGCGCGCCCGTAATCATCCTCCGACATGTCGAGCAAGGTCTGGCCCGACACCACGGGCCACGACGACGGGTCGCTTGGCTGGGCCCTGCGCACGCCGCGCTCGGGCTGGTAGACATAGTCGAGTCCGGGCTGCACGCGTTCGCCGGTGCTCAGGCACTGGTCGAAGGCCACCGCGAAACCCGTTTCCTGCAGCAGCACGCGCTCGAAGCTGCGCAGCACCAGGCCCGCGGACTCGCCATGCGCCAGGCGCGTGAGCGTAGCCATGTAGTGGCGGAACAAGGCCGGATGTCCGTCCTCGCGCGGACAGAACCGCATCAGCAGTTCATTGAGGTAGAACGCGGACAGCAGCGCGTCGCCGGACAGCGGCGGCATGCCGCCGACCCATTCCGCGCGCGTCAGCGTCTTGACCTCGCCACGTCCACTCCACGACAGCGAGATCGGATGAAAGTGCTGCAGCACCGGACGCAGCGACGAATGCGGCCGCTTGGCGCCCTTGGCAACCATCGACAGCCGGCCGTGGTCGCGGGTGAATACATCGAGGATCAGGCTGGTTTCGCGATACGGCCACGCATGCAGGACAAAGCCCGGCTGCTCCGACACGCGCGATTCGCTGCGCGCCGGAACGATGCGCATCGCCCGATCCATCATCGCGCGGCCGGCGGCGCCGGACATGCCGGGCAGCGCCCGGTTGTCCAGCAGTTCGGCGGCTTCATCCACGACCGGATCGGCGCGGCGGACCTTGCCGGGCCCGCGCGCGAAGTCAGGCATCTTGCTCACTCGTAGCCGTAGGCGCGCAGTCCGGCTTCGTTATCGGCCCAGCCGCTCTTCACCTTGATCCACATTTCCAGGTAGACCTTGCCATCGAAGAGCTTTTCCATGTCGAGGCGCGCCTCGGTGGAAATCTGCTTGAGCTTGCTGCCCTTGTTGCCGATGATCATGGCCTTGTGCGCGTCGCGCTCGACCAGGATGGTGGCAAAGACGCGGCGCAGGCGCCCTTCCGTCTCGAACTTATCGATGATGACAGTGCTCGTGTACGGCAGTTCGTCGCCGGTCCAGCGGAACACCTTCTCGCGGATGATCTCCGAGGCCAGGAAGCGCTCGCTGCGATCGGTCATCGCGTCGGCGTCGTACATCGGCTCGCCTTCCGGCAGGTAAGGCCGCAGGATCTCGAACAGGCGCGTGATATGGTCATGCGTCTTGGCCGACATCGGCACCACTTCGCGGAACGGAAAGAGCTGCCCCATCTTTTCCAGGAAGGGCATCATCACCCCGGCGCGGTCGTCGGTGACGCGGTCGAGCTTGTTCGTCACCAGCAGCACCGGCGTGTTCTTCGGCAGCAAGGCCAGCACCTTTTCGTCATCCGCGCCGTAGTAACCGGCTTCGACCACGAACAGCACCAGATCCACCGAGGACAACGTGGAAGTGACCGCGCGATTGAGCGAGCGGTTCAGCGCGCTGGCGTGGCGGGTCTGGAATCCGGGCGTGTCAACGAAGACATACTGCGCGTCGTCGGTGGTCTGGATGCCGACGAGCCGGTGGCGAGTGGTCTGCGCCTTGCGCGACGTGATGCTGATCTTCTGGCCGACCAGCGCATTCATCAGCGTGGACTTGCCGACATTGGGGCGGCCGACAATGGCCACGGTGCCGCAGCGGAACGCCTTGGCTGGGGTATCCGCAGCGGGCTGCTGCGGATGGTTCGATTCGGTCATTCCTTCAACCTGAGAGACAACTGTGGGTCCGGTGGCACCGGCTGCTTGCGCGTCTTGCCCGTGCGCTCGGCCCGGCTGCGCTTGAGCAGCTGCGGCACCAGCTTCTGGACTTCATCGAGCGCCAGCTTGGCCGCCGCCTGCTCCGCCGCCCGGCGCGAGGCGCCGGTGCCGAACACCCGGACTTCCAGTTTAGGCACCATGCACTCGACTTCAAACTGCTGGCTGTGCGCGGCGCCATGCGTGGCGATTACGTTATATTGCGGCAAGGCGATCTTGTGGCCTTGCAGGTATTCCTGGAGCAGAGTCTTGGCGTCCTTGCCTAGCGTGCGAGGGTCCACCTGCTCCAGGATGGGGATATACAGCTTGCGGATCAGCGCGCGCGCGGCCTCGAAGCCGGCGTCGAGGAACACCGCGCCGACGATGGCTTCGAGCGCATCGGCCAGGATCGACGGACGCCGGAAACCACCGCTCTTCAACTCGCCCTCGCCCAGGCGCAGCGCGTCGGAGAGCTGCAGCATCTGGGCGATCTCGTACAGCGCCTGCTGCTTGACCAGGTTGGCGCGCACGCGCGACAGGTCGCCCTCATCCAGCTTGCTGAACATGCCGAACAGCATGTCCGCCACGGCGCAGTTCAGCACCGAATCCCCCAGGAATTCCAGGCGTTCGTTGTGCTGGGCGCTGTGGCTGCGGTGCGTCAGCGCCTGCTGCAGCAACTCAGGCTTGCTGAATCGGTAGCCGAGACGTTGCTGCAAGGCGTCGAGGTTCATATCAGTGCTGCGTTCCCGAATAGCTAATCAATAGACTCAGTGGACCGTAGACGGGAACTTCGGTCCGGTAGGCAAATTCGACCGACTGGATCGTTCCGTTCTCGTCTTCGCGGATCTGGAGGTCCTCCCCCCGCACCGCGGCAATCCGGTCGATGGTTGCCTGCTTATCAAAATACTCGACCACTTCCCGCTTGTTGGTGGCCTTCTGCTTCGCGTAACTGGCGGCCCGCTTGACGGAGAAATACTCCGTCAGGCTCGGTATCGCGCGGAGTGCCGGCAACGCGACGCCGATCACGAAAAAGATCACGACCAGCAGTGTCCAGAGGGAAAACCCCTCGGTCCGCCGTCGGCCTAGGCTGGCCCGCTCCCGGCCAACATTGCCGGCCCGACCTCTTTTCCCCATCTGACCCATTTGCGCTTCCCTCTTCTGGTTGAGCGTTCTTGCGCCGCGCGGGTGTGTTATTTGAAGGCCCCGACGCGTCCGAAATTACCGAGATTCATCCAGATCACAAACGCCTTGCCAACGATATTCTCGTCCGGCACAAAGCCCCAATAGCGGGAATCCAGGCTGTTGTCGCGGTTGTCGCCCATGACGAAATAGTGACCTGCAGGCACCTTGCAGGTCACACCCTGCTGATTGTAAGTGCAGTTTTCCCGGAACGGGAAATCCGGATCCGCGCCGGCAACAAACGCGGGCCGGTCCGCATCGTTCAGGATGCCGTGCTCCACGCCACCAGGCAGCTTTTCCGTGAAATGCTTGGAATAGGACAAACGCTCCTCATCCAGATAATCGGGCAGCGCCGTGTAGTCGGCCGGCTTGCCATTGATGGTCAGGTGCTTGTTCGAATATTGAACCTCATCCCCCGGCAGACCGATCACGCGCTTGATGTAATCGAGCGACGGGTCCTTCGGATAGCGGAACACCATGACATCGCCGCGCTGCGGCTCGCCAATTTCCATGATCTTCTTGTTCACCACCGGCAGGCGAATGCCATAGTCGTACTTGTTGACCAGGATGAAGTCACCGATCAGCAGCGTGGGAATCATCGAGCCGGACGGAATCTTGAACGGCTCGACCACGAAGGAACGCAGCACGAATACCGCCAGGATGACCGGGAAGAAGCTGGCCGAATACTCGAGCCACCACGGCTGGCGCAGCTTTTCCTCGGCTAGGCGCTTGCGCGTGGAGTCGACTTCGCCGGAACCGAAGCGGCTCTGCAGGTCGGACTGGCGCGAATCGAACTCGGCCAGCGCCAGGCGCGCCGATGCGCGCCGCTGCCGCTCAAACACAAGCTTGTCCGCGATCCACGCGATACCCGTGATCACCACCAGCACAAAAAGGATCAGTGCAAAATTCATGACGGCTTCTGGTTCTTGGATGTCCTGCTACAGCTTCTTCTTATGCCGCCGCGCCCTCTGCGCCGCGGTCCCGTTCCTGCGTGCGCAGCCGCTTACTTGTCGTCAACCTGCAGGATGGCCAGGAACGCCTCCTGCGGAATCTCGACGGTGCCAACCTGCTTCATGCGCTTCTTGCCGGCCTTCTGCTTTTCGAGCAGCTTCTTCTTGCGCGAGATATCGCCGCCATAGCACTTGGCCAGCACGTTCTTGCGCAGCGCCTTGACGTTTTCGCGCGCAATGATGTTCGAGCCGATCGCGGCCTGGATCGCCACGTCGTACATCTGGCGCGGAATGATCTCGCGCATTTTCGCGGCCACTTCGCGGCCACGGTATTGCGAATTCGAGCGGTGCACGATCACCGACAGCGCATCGACCTTGTCGCTATTGATCAGGATATCGACCTTGACCACGTCGGACGGGCGATATTCCTTGAACTCGTAATCCATCGAGGCGTAGCCGCGCGATACCGACTTCAGGCGGTCGAAGAAGTCCATCACGATTTCCGCCATCGGGATCTCGTAGGTCAGCTGCACCTGCTTGCCGTGGTAGCTCATATTGATCTGCGTGCCCCGCTTCTGCGTGCACAGCGTGATCACGGAGCCGACATACTCCTGCGGCATATAAAGGTTGACCGTGACGATCGGCTCCAGGATCGCCTCGATCCGGCTCGGGTCGGGCATCTTGGCCGGGTTCTCCACCGTCACCGTGGTGCCGTCGCGCATCTGCACCTGGTACACCACGGTCGGCGCCGTGGTAATCAGGTCCATGTCAAATTCGCGTTCGAGGCGCTCCTGCACGATTTCCATGTGCAGCAGGCCAAGGAAGCCGCAGCGGAAACCGAAGCCCAGCGCCTGCGACACTTCCGGCTCGAACATCAGCGAGGCGTCGTTCAGGCGCAGCTTCTCGAGCGATTCGCGCAGCGCCTCATACTGGTTGGCCTCGACCGGATACAGGCCGGCGAACACCTGCGGCTTGACTTCCTTGAAGCCCGGCAGCGGCGCCGCGGCCTTGCGCGCCACGGTCGTGATGGTGTCGCCGACCTTGGCGGCCTTCAGCTCCTTGATGCCGGCAATGACGAAGCCCACTTCGCCCGCAGTCAGGGCTTCACGCTGCACGGACTTCGGCGAGAACACGCCAACCTGCTCGACGAGATGCTGGGCCCCGGTGGCCATCAGCAGCACCTTGTCTTTCGGGCGCAACGTGCCATTGACGACGCGCACCAGCATGACCACGCCCACGTAGTTGTCGAACCACGAGTCGATGATCAGCGCTTGCAACGGCGCGCTGGCATCGCCTTCGGGCGGCGGCACCTTGGCGATCAGCGCCTCGATCACGTCTTGCACGCCCTGGCCGGTCTTGGCCGAGCACGGCGTGGCGTCCTGCGCGTCGATGCCGATGACGTCTTCGATTTCCTGGATGGCGTTGGCCGGATCGGCCTGTGGCAGGTCGATCTTGTTCAGCACCGGCACCACTTCCACGCCGAGCTCGATCGCGGTGTAGCAGTTGGCCACGGTTTGCGCCTCGACACCCTGCGAAGCGTCGACCACCAGCAGCGCGCCTTCGCAGGCCGACAGCGAACGGCTCACTTCGTAGCTGAAGTCGACGTGCCCCGGGGTGTCGATCAGGTTCAGGTTGTAGACCTTGCCGTCACGCGCCTTGTAAGCCAGCGCGGCCGTCTGCGCCTTGATGGTGATGCCGCGTTCCTTCTCGATATCCATCGAGTCGAGGACCTGGGCCTCCATTTCGCGATCGGACAGCCCCCCACACAGCTGAATGATCCGGTCGGCCAGGGTGGATTTCCCATGGTCGATATGGGCGATGATCGAGAAATTGCGAATATGGTCCATCTAATCTTCAGGCAAGCGCCGGCGTCTTCGCCCCGGCGGCAGCGGATTCGTGAACGGCCAAGCGCGGGCGCCCCCTTGGGAACGCCCGCGTCAGGAGCCGCGGGTCTTGGGGCGCTGATTTCGCGCCAAACTAGAATTTTACCGGATTTTCAATGACTTCCGGGCCACGAATGGGCGGATCGCCAGGCTGTTGTGCACGCCCGGATGTGCTGATTGCAGCCTATACCGCGGCCCCGAGCCAGGTGCGGACGGCAGCGGCGTCGAGGAAGTAGTGGCAAAGCTCGCGAGGTCCTTCTGGTCCTGTTGCGACCAGCACGGGCACGCGCTCGCCAAAACGGGACTCCAGGTCCGGATCGTCATCCACGTCCACCTCGTGGAGGATGAACGGAACTTCGCGCCGGAACGGCTCCAGCGCGTCCCGCATATCCGTGCACAGATGGCAATAGGCCCTGCCGTACAACGTGAGCTGGCGCATGTCGTACGTTCAGCGGGCGGCAGTGGCCCCGGGGCGCAGCGTCAGGACCTGGGTCGCATCACCACGCCGCACGAACACAGCGGCAATGCGGTTCTTGTCCAGCCCCTTGACCAGATCGTTGAACTGGCGAGCCCCGGTCACATCGGTGTCGCCTAGCCGCAGAATGATGTCGCCAGGACGAATGCCGGCACGCATGGCGGGACCGTCCGCGACTTCGACCTCCACGCCCGACTTCACCTTCAGCTCTTTCAGGCGGGCATCCGGAATGTCGTTGACGATCAGCCCAAGTGCATTGGGCTTGGCCGCCTGCGCAGTGGCCTCGTCTTTGGCCGGCGGTGTGCCGCGAGCCTTCGCTCGCGTTTCGGGCTCCAACTCCGTCACGGTAATCGATACGTCGCGCGTTGCGCCCTTGCGCCACAACTGCATCGGTACCTTCGTGCCGGGCTTGGTATCGCCGACCATGCGCGGCAGGTCGGACGCTTTTTCGATCTCCCGGCCGTTGAACTTCAGGATGATGTCGCCCGGCTCGATCCCGGCCTTCTCGGCCGGACCACCCGGCTCGACGCTGCCAACCAGCGCGCCGCGCGCACGGCCCAGGCCGAGCGAATCCGCCACTTCCTTGGTCACATCGCCGATCGCCACGGCAATACGGCCGCGTGTCACGCGCCCAGAGGTCTTCAACTGCTCGGTGACGCGCATCGCTTCGTCGATCGGAATCGCGAACGAAATGCCCATGTAGCCACCGCTGCGGCTGTAGATCTGCGAGTTGATGCCGATGACCTCGCCGCGCAAATTGATCAGCGGGCCGCCAGAGTTGCCGGGATTCACGGCCACGTCGGTCTGGATGAACGGCAGGTAGTCACCGGTATCACGTCCCTTGGCGGAGACAATGCCAGCCGTCACGCTGTTGTCGAGCCCGAACGGCGAACCAATCGCCAGAACCCATTCGCCCGCGCGAACCTTGTCGGAATCGCCCAGTGTCAGTCGCGGCAGCCCCGTTGCCTCGATCTTGAGGAGCGCCACGTCCGTGCGTTTGTCCGCGCCGATCAGCTTGGCCTTGAACTCGCGCTTGTCGGGCAGCGTGACGTAGATGGTTTCCGCATCGGCCACCACGTGGGCATTGGTCATCACGTAGCCATCCTGGCTGATGATGAAGCCTGAACCGACGCCGCGGCTCTGTTCCTCGCCCTGCGGCGGCTGGCCCTGTGGCGGCTGGCCGCGCCGCGGCGCGCCTGGCGCCGGGGCGCCGGGCGTCGGCGCGCCCGGCATCGGCACACCGAAAAAGCGCCGGAAAAACTCGGCCATGTCGTCGTCTTCACTGCCCGGGCCGCCGCGCGAGCGCACGCGCTCCGTGGTCCGGATATTGACGACGGCGGGACTGGCTTTCTCCACCAAGTCGGTGAAGTCGGGCAGGTTGTAGTTGGAAGCCGCGGCCTGGGCGTGACCCACTTCGGCAATCGCCGGACCGAGAATCAACATGGCAGCCATGACCATGGCACGTGCCAAGGCTGGGGATCTGAACGTCATCGACAACTCCCGGGATTCAGCAAATGATGAGGTACCGGCTGGGACAAGATGCGGGATGCCGCCCGCGGGGACACGCGGACACGGGGCCGGGCAGACCCCGCATTCGCCACTTGTACGCGCTCAGTGTAACGCCTTGGGAGGGCGATATTCCACGGCCGACGCGAACTGCCGCACCGTGCTGGCGGGAACTTCGCCGACCACTGTAATCCAGTAGTCGGCGATGCGGCGCACGACAACCTGCGTGGCGCCGAGCGAAGCGACGCCTTCACGGCGCACACGCTGCTCGGACACGGGTTCGATGAACACCGACAGCCCGGTCAGCCCGTCGCTGTACACCACCTGAAGCACCTCGAACACCTGCCCGCGGCCCTGAGCAGGCGCGCGCAGCTCGCCCAGCGGGCGGCGCACTTCACGAATCTTCTGGAATCCCTTCAGCGGCACGGCGATGTTCCAGCCTTCATCCGCAACGTTGGTCGGCTGATAGGTGACCTCGTAGTGGTTCCAGGAACTGGAGTTCTTGATCGCCCCGAGGATGCGTTGCTTGTCCGAGGGCACGCCGATGTCGACCTGCGAAAAGGCCACCTGCTCCAGCACCTTGCCGCCATCGCCAATGGTCTGAGCCCGCATCAGCAAGCCGGAGTTCTTTTCGGCCCAGAGGCGTACGGCATAGCGCGCCGCATCGTGCGGCTCCAGCGAAAACACCTCGCATTCCACCCCGGCCACACGCTCGCCGGGCAGCTTGCGCATGTCGTACAGATCGAGCACATCGCTCTTGTTGGTGGCCAGCAGCGCCGGGAAGCGGTCCTTGGCTTCCTGCTTCTCGACCACCACGAGCTTGGCTTCGGGAATCAGGCTGTGGACGACATCATTCTGCCGCAGCACTTCGCGCGGCTTGCCGTCCAGCGTTTCCAGGCGCTCATACTCATTGTGCACGAGGTCGCTGTAGTGCTGGATCTTCGAGGCATGCATCACGCTGCCGCGCTGGTAGATCAGCGTGCCGACATAGTTTTCGCGCTGTGCTGCGCGATGGATCTTGCTGAGCCAGGCGGAGGCATCACGCCGGTTCAGCGAATTGTCCGAGGGCTGGGCCGTTGCCGCCGCCGCGCTCAGACACAAGGCGAGAAAAAAGGACCTGCGCAGGGCCCTCGTTCTCGGTGCGCCCGCTACGCCGGCGGGCGACCATCCTTTATGCATGTCCGGCATTATTCCTGCGAATTGTCCTGAGAGAAATTAGCGCCGTTGGCGACCGCGCGCATGGTGGGCACGAACGCCTCCGTTGCGACCGAGCTGCGATGAGCGCGCAGGTACTCGTCCAGCCGCGGATCGCGGATCATCTGGGCGCTATCGGCTGCGACGGTAACGAGGTTGCCGGGCTTGGCCGCCGCCGGCTGGTCCGCTCGCGCGACCACGGCGTCAGGCGTGCCCAGGTCGGCCGGCCCGCGCATTTGCGGCACCACGACCCAACTCACGGCCGCCACCGCCGCGGCGATGGCCGTGCCGGGCATGACCCGTCGCACCCAGGACGGACGAACCAGCAAGCGCTGACGCATGCCCGCGGCCTGGGCCACAGCCGGCACCAGCACATGGGGCTCGTCCTCGAGGCGCGAGGAGAAGCGGGCGAGAAAATCGCCGGTCGGGCCCGCGTGGCTCAGTTCTTCCGAGCGCAGCGTATCGCCGATCATCTGGAACATCGACCAGTTCGCCATGCCGGCTTCGCTCTTGGCGAGCGCCACCACGGCATCGACCTCATGCGGCGACAGTTCGCCATCCATCAAGACGGAGATCTGCTCCGCCGCTTCCACTACATGAACCGACTGCTTATGAGCCTGACCCATTTCCCACCCCAAGACATTCCAATTCCATTGAACACCGATAATCCCGTCACTTTCTGTCGCTTATCGATGCAGGAACTGGCTGCAACGCTGGCCGCACGACATTCTTATCACTACCATCGCTTGCCCTCCGCCGTTCCCAGCAGCGGGCGCAATCTCTCGGCAATCGCCTCGCGCGCACGGAAAATGCGCGACCGCACCGTCCCGATCGGGCAACCCATCGCCTCGGCGATTTCCTCATAGCTGAGGCCTTCGATCTCGCGCAAGGTGATGGCGGTACGCAATTCTTCCGGCAGTGCCTCCATCGCACGGTTGACCGTTTCGGCAACCTGGCGCGTGTGCAGCATCGACTCCGGCGTATTGATATCCCTTAGTTGCTCACCATCCGCAAAAGTTTCAGCCTCTTCTGCATCGATGTCGCTGGACGCCTCGGGCCGCCGGCTCTGTGTGGCCAGGTAGTTTTTGGCCGTGTTGACGGCGATCCGGTACAGCCATGTGTAGAAGGCGGATTCCCCGCGGAACTGGGGCAAGGCACGGTATGCCTTGATAAAGGCATCCTGCGCCACGTCCTCGACGTCGGCGGGATCTCTCACCAGGCGCGAAATCAGACGGATGATCTTCCGGTGGTACTTCGCCACCAGCAGCTCAAAGGCCCGCTTGTCGCCCTGCTGGACGCGTTCAACTAGGAGCTGATCGGCTTCGCGTTCGCTCACGTATGGCTCACCTGCAGTGTATCTCTTGGTTTGGTCGTCACGACGAACGTTGTATTTAACCTACGAACCACGGATGTTCCGGTGCTTCAAAGTGCATGCTGTGACCGCTGCCTAACAATAACGTTCCCCATCACATTGCGCTGGTTGCACCTCTCGTGCAACCGCCATTGCCACCCTTGCCGCGCGCACGACTCGCGGGGAGGCCGCCTGGAACGGGAACACCAGTAGCCCGCGGCGCTTGCCGGGGCCTTGCGTCAGGTTCAGGAAGAGAATGCCGCCGACGTTCCAGCCCCCCGATACCACCGCTGTTTCGCTACCGGTACCGGGACGCCGGAGCACCAGGCGAGGCAGGCCATAGCGTTGCGGCGGCGACAGCACTGCGGAGCAGGTCTGGCTGGCCCATGACCACCCGGCGCGGGAGCTTCGAACCAGCATGACGGCCATGCCAAGCCATGCGACACAAATCAGGAAAGGAAAGACGTTGCCGACCGCGCCGTGGGTCATTGCCGCACCCACGCACATCCGGGCCAGCAGGCCGAGGGCAGCGACCTCGCCGGACCACAACGCCAGCAGGGCCCACTGCAAAGGAGTGAGCCCGCCGAGACGAGGGCCGGCGAGGCGCTTCCGTGACACCGAATCAGGCGCGACGGAAAACCAGCGTGCCGTTGGTACCGCCGAAGCCGAAGTTGTTCTTCACGGCCACATCGATCTTCATGTCACGCGCCGTGTTGGCCACGTAATCCAGGTCGCATTCCGGATCCTGGTTATCGATGTTGATGGTCGGCGGCGACACCTGGTGATGCAACGCCAGCACGGTGAAGACCGATTCCAGGCCACCGGCGCCGCCCAGCAAATGGCCGGTCATCGACTTGGTCGAATTCACCACCATCTTGTAGGCATGGTCGCCGAAGGCTGCCTTGACGGCGTCGGACTCGTTCTTGTCGCCCAACGGCGTAGACGTGCCGTGTGCGTTCAGGTACTGCACCTGGTCGGCATTGATGCCGGCATCGCGCAGCGCATTGACCATGCAGCGGCGCGGACCGTCCATGTTCGGCGCGGTCATGTGGAATGCGTCGCCGCTCATGCCGAAGCCCACGAGTTCGGCATAGATGCGCGCACCGCGTGCCTTCGCCGATTCGTACTCTTCCAGCATCATGACGCCCGCGCCCTCGCCCAGCACGAAGCCGTCGCGGTCCTTGTCCCAAGGGCGCGAAGCCGCCGCCGGATCATCATTGCGCGTCGACAGGGCACGCGCGGCAGCGAAGCCGCCAATGCCCAGCGGCGACACGGTCGATTCAGCGCCGCCGGCCAGCATCGCATCGGCGTCGCCAGCCTGAATCAGGCGGGCGGCCAGGCCGATGCTGTGCAGGCCGGTGGTGCACGCCGTCACGGCAGCAAGGTTCGGACCCTTCAGGCCGTGCATGATCGACAGGTGACCCGAGATCATGTTGATGATCGAGCCCGGCACGAAGAACGGCGAGATACGGCGCGGACCACGTTCGGTCAGCGTGGCATGCGTGTCCTCGATCATCGGCAAGCCGCCAATGCCCGAACCCACCAGCACGCCGATGCGCTCGGCATTGGCATCGGTCACTTCGAGCCCGCTGTCCTTCAGCGCCTGGGCGCCGGCCGCGATGCCAAAGTGGATGAAGGTATCCATATTGCGGGCTTCCTTGGCGGGGATGTAATCCTCGGCATTGAAGCCCTTCACTTCCCCGGCAAAGTGCACGGAAAGCGCGGAATGATCGAATTTGGTGACGGTGGCGATGCCAGACTTGCCGGCAACCAGGGTGGCCCAGCCTTCGGCAACCGTGTTTCCGACCGGAGACACAAGGCCAAGCCCAGTGACAACGACGCGACGACGGCTCACTATGATTTCCTACGGGTGCGTGATGCAGGATCGGGACACATCACCGCGTTCCGGCGACTGGCAGTGTTACCCGGCCAGTCAGGTCCGCGCGGCATGAGCCTTGATTCTGCGTCTTCGAACAGACGAAAGCCACAGAAAACAGCAAGGCGCTACCGCAACGGTGCGCCCACCCGCCTTCTGTGGCTCGGAATTCAGATACGACTGGCTTAGGCCTTGACGTGCGCGGTGGCGTAGTCGATTGCCTGCTGCACGGTCGTGATCTTCTCGGCTTCCTCATCAGGAATTTCCATGCCGAATTCATCTTCCAACGCCATCACGAGTTCAACCGTGTCCAGCGAGTCCGCACCGAGATCGTTCACGAACGAGGATTCGTTCTTGATGTCTGCCTCGGCCACGCCAAGCTGTTCTGCCACGATTTTCTTGACGCGTTGTTCGATATTGTCCATGTAACCCTCCAGGGAAGTTCGACAAAAAGTGGGCGCATTTTAGCAGGTTTGGGGCGTCAGAAATGCCGCCTGCCAAGCTTTGCAAGAATCGCACCCGATTGGTTCGGAAAACTACTACTTCAGGCAGCTTCTTCCGGCTTCTTCTCCGAAAGAGCCGCCCAAAAACCTTTTAATTCATGTACATGCCGCCGTTCACATGCAACGTCGTGCCGGTGATGTAGGCAGCCTGCGGACCGGCCAGGAAGGCCACCGCATTGGCAATATCTTCCGGCTGACCCAGACGTCCAAGCGGAATCTGCTGCTTGAGCGAAGCATGCTGCTCTTCGGACAGCGCCTTGGTCATATCGGTGTCGATAAAGCCCGGCGCGACGCAATTGACGGTCACGTTGCGGCTGCCGATTTCGGCCGCCAGCGAGCGGGTCATCCCCGCCACGCCCGCCTTGGCAGCCGAGTAGTTCATCTGGCCCGGATTGCCCACCGAGCCGACCACCGACGTGATGTTGATGATGCGGCCCTGGCGGGCTTTCATCATCGGGCGCAGCACCGCACGAGACAGGCGGAAAACCGAGGTCAGGTTGGTCTGGATGACCGCCAGCCAGTCCTCGTCCTTCATGCGCATGGCGAGCTGGTCCTGCGTGATGCCGGCATTGTTGACCAGCACGCCGATACCACCGTGGCCCTTCACGATCTCGTCGATCAGTGCGTCGCAGGCGGCAGCGTCGTTCACGTTCAGCACGGCACCCTTGCCCTTCAGCCCTTGCGCGCCGAGGTATTCGGTGATGCCGGCAGCGCCCGATTCGCTGGTGGCGGTACCAATCACGGTGGCGCCCTGGCGGGCCAGTTCCAGCGCAATGGCGCGGCCAATGCCACGCGAAGCGCCAGTGACCAGCGCGACCTGGTTATCGAGGAGTTTGGTCATTCGATTTGTCCTTTCTTGCAGGCGCTTACTTCAGCAGCGCCAGGGTGTCCTGCAGCGAGGCGGGATCGAAGATCGCGCCGCCCACCAGGTTGCCGTCGATGCGCTTGGTCATGCCAGCCAGCACCTTGCCGGGGCCGCATTCGATCACGTGCGTAACGCCTTCCGCGGCCATCTTCTGCACGCATTCCACCCAGCGCACCGGCGCAGCCGCCTGGCGCACCAGCGCGTCCTTGATCGCATCCGGATCGTTGACGATGGCGACATCGACATTGTTGACCAGCGGAATCGCCGGCGCCGAGAACGTCAGTCCGGCCATGCGTTCGCGCAGGCGGTCCGACGCCGGCTTGAGCAGCGACGAATGGAACGGCGCCGACACGGGCAACGGCAGCGCGCGCTTGGCGCCCTTGGCCTTGGCCACTTCGCACGCCTTCTCGACGCCGGCCTTGCTGCCGGCGATCACGACTTGCAACGGCGCGTTGAAATTCACCGCCTCCACCACCCCGGCGGCCGATGCTTCGGCGCAAACCGCGCGCACGTCATCATCCGACAGCCCCAGGATCGCGGCCATGCCACCCGCGCCCACCGGCACGGCCTCTTGCATGGCTTGCGCGCGGAAGCGCACCAGCGGCACGGCGTCGGCAAACGGAATCACGCCCGCTGCCACCAGCGCCGAGTACTCGCCCAGGCTGTGACCAGCAACCAAGGCAGGCACCGGGCCGCCGGCGTCGAGCCACGCGCGGTAGATCGCCACGGCCGCGGTCAGCATGACCGGCTGCGTGTTCGTGGTCAGGTTCAGTTCTTCAGCCGGGCCTTCGGCGATCATGCGGCCGATATCCTGGCCCAGCGCCGTCGACGCTTCCTCCAGGGTCGCGCGCACCGCGGCGTTGTCGGCGAACGCATTGAGCATGCCAACCGATTGCGAACCCTGGCCGGGAAATACGAAAGCAAATTTCATCGGAGTGCTATCCCAGAAATTGAATACCTGTAGCCGCGCGGCCGACCTTGCCTGCCGCGCCGGCTGTCATTACATGCGCAGCAGCGCAGCGCCCCAGGTGAAGCCGCCACCCACGCCTTCCAGCAGCACGGTATGCCCCGGGCGGATACGGCCGTCGAGCACAGCGGCGTCGAGCGCCAGCGGAATCGAAGCGGCCGAGGTATTGCCGTGCTCGTGCACGACGGCCACCATGCGGTCGGCAGGCAGGCCAAGCTTGCGCGCGGTGCCCTGCATGATGCGGATATTGGCCTGGTGGGGAATCAGCCAGTCGACCTGCTCGGGTTGGATCTCCGCCGCGGCCATCGCCTCGCGCGCCACTTTGTCCAGCACCGTCACGGCAAGCTTGAACACCGCCTGGCCGTCCATATGGAGCAAGGGATTGCCGATGATCGCGCCGCCCGCGACGTTGCCTGGCACGCACAGGATATCCACATGGCTGCCGTCCGAGTGCATGGCCGTCGACAGGATGCCCGGCTCGTCGGAGGCCGTCAGCACGACCGCGCCCGCACCATCGCCGAACAGCACGCAAGTGGTGCGGTCGTTGAAGTCGAGAATCCGCGAGAACACTTCCGCACCGATTACCAGCACATTGCGATGCGAACCGCTGCGGATGAACTTGTCAGCGGTGGCCAGCGCATACACGAAGCCCGAACACACGGCCTGCAGGTCGAATGCCGCGCACTGGTTGTTGATGCCAAGCTTGTTCTGGACGATGCACGCCGTGCTCGGGAACACGAAGTCCGGCGTAGACGTCGCGACGATAATCAGGTCGATGCTCTGGCGGTCAATGCCAGCCGCCTCGATCGCCTTTTCGGCAGCCTTGACGGCCAGATCGCTGCTTGCCACGTCAGGCTCGGCCCAATGCCGGGCCGAGATGCCGCTGCGCGAGAAAATCCACTCGTCGCTGGTCTCGATGCCCTTTTCGGCCAGCTGCGCCGCCAGATCATGGTTGGTCACGCGCTGCGGGGGCAGGTAGCTCCCGGTACCGATGATTTTTGCGTACTTGGTCATGTAGTGTCGGATCGATTTGTCCGTATGGCAGCCCAGGCGCCGGCCCGATGCATCAGGCGGCGCGGGTGCTGGGGTGCGGGGTCGGTGCTGTCTCCGGGCCGCCCGGCGCAGCGCCCGCAGCGCTGGTCTTGTCGGCGAATGCCCTTGCTATGCGTTCGATGACGCCATTCTTGGCGGCATCATACCCGCGTTTGATCGCCCACTCAAAGGAATGGGCATCGGCCGACCCGTGACTCTTGATCACCAGTCCGCGCAGACCGAGCAGCGAAGCGCCGTTGTAGCGCGCCGGATCCAGCCGCTTGGCCAGGCGAGACAGCACGGGCATGGCAATGCCCGCGAGCAGCTTGGTAAACCAGGAACGGGTGAACTCTTCCTTGATCATGCCGCCGATCATCTTCGCCAGGCCTTCGGTGCTCTTGAGCGCCACGTTGCCGACGAAGCCATCGCAGACGACGATGTCGGTCGTGCCCTTGAAAATGTCGTTGCCTTCCACGTTGCCGTGGAAATTCAACTCCGACGCACGCAGCAGTTCGCCCGCGCGCTTGACCACCTCGTTGCCCTTGATCACTTCCTCGCCGATATTGAGCAGGCCTACCGTCGGGTGTTCCTTGTGGTCCACCACGGCCACCATGGCCTCGGCCATGCGCGCGAACTGCAGCAGGTGCTCCGGTTCGCAATCGGCGTTGGCGCCAAGATCGAGCACGGTGGTGCCCCAGCCCTTCTCGTTGGGAATGGTGGTGGCGATGGCCGGGCGCTCGATGCCTTCAAGCGTCTTCAGCACGTAGCGAGACACCGCCATCAGCGCGCCGGTATTGCCAGCGGAAATGCAGGCGCCAGCCAGGCCTTCCTTGACCTGGGTCACGGCGACCCGCATCGAGGAATCCTTCTTCTTGCGAAGCGCCACTTCCACCGGGTCATCCATGGTGATGACCTCGGTCGCCGGCACGATGGTGACGCGCGCATGGTTCTGCGCGTGCAGCTTTTTCAGCTGCGCCTGGATGGCGTCGGGCAGGCCGACCAGCACCACCTCGGCATCGTCATGACTGGAAAGAAAACTGATCGCCGCCGGGACAGTCACGGAAACGCCGTGGTCGCCGCCCATGCAGTCGATAGCGATTTTGATCGTCATTGTTCCGGATACGGATTACGCATCGGCGCCGGCGGAAAGCCGGTTCGCATCGCGAGCGCCCAACAAAAAAGCGGCAACGATCTTGCCGCTTTTTTGTCTCTGACCTACAGGCATGCGCGAGCGAGACGCAACGTCACGCCGAACGAAGCGATCAGTCGTTCTTGGTCTTGATGACCTTGCGACCACGGTAGTAGCCGTTCGGGCTCACGTGGTGGCGCAGGTGGGTTTCGCCGGTGGTCGGCTCGACGGCCAGCGGAGCGACCGACAGGTGGTCGTGCGAGCGATGCATGCCGCGCTTGGACGGCGACTTCTTGTTCTGTTGAACAGCCATGATGACTCCTTCGAGAATTTTTCAATATTAACACACGCATCCCGCACTAGGCGTAGCCGGGGCCCGGCCGGATGCATCAACCACCACCTGCAAGACCTTGCGCGCGCCGCCCTGCGGCATCAATGCTTGGTCTTCAGGCCGGCCAGCGCCGCGAAGGGCGATGGTCGCTTTTCCTCTTCCTCCGGTGCAGCCTCGGGCTCCACCTCGCCATCGGCGCCGGTCACGAGACTCTCGTGCACTGCCGGGCAGACAGCATGCTTGGGTGCCGCAGGCAGCGCCAGCAACACCTCGTCTTCAATCAGTTCAAGCAACGAAAATCGCTTGGAGCCGGCAATCGCGTCGAGCTCGTCATCGTCCATCGGCGCGCTGTCGGCCGCCTCATCGCTGGCGAACACCTCAAAGCGCATGGACGTGGCAACGGGCTCCGCGTAGACCCCAAGGCAACGCTGGCAGCTCAGCCAGACGTGACCGTTCACGGAAAGATCCAGGAACAGGCGCTGCACCACGGGCGCGCCGGGCGCCGACGCCTCTTCGCGCGCGAACCCGGTGGCCGCATAGGCGAACACCTCGTCTGCCGCCGAAGCTGGCGCTTGCGCGGCCGTCTCGGCTAAGATGCGCGGCAAATCCCGCACCGCCACCTGGCCGGCTGTGCTAACGCCTTTGCGGCAGAAAGCAAAGAGATCCAGCTCGCGCAGGTCGATCGACTCGGTCATATGGCTGCTCATGCATGGTTCGCTACATCCTGGGCCATCAGGCCTTTCAGGCGGCACGGCAAACCATGCTCGGATGCGGCGAAACGCGGGATTATAAGACGAAACCTGCTGCCCGGTCAAAGGTCTTGAACGCTTTAACCTTTGAATTTCTGTTCCGCTTCAATCACTTATGCATTTACAACCACTTCCCAGATTGATCCTGGGCTCCAGTTCGCCGTATCGGCGCGAGTTGCTTGAGCGGCTGCGCCTGCCTTTCGAGGTGGCGGTGCCCGATATCGACGAAACCCCGCTGGACGAGGAAACGCCTGAGGCCACCGCGCTGCGCCTGTCGCTGAACAAGGCTGAGGCCATCGCCCTGCGCCACCCCGGCACCCTGATCATCGGCTCGGACCAGGTGCTGACGCTCGACGGCCGGCAGATGGGCAAGCCCGGCACCCACGACAAGGCGCGGGAGCAACTGCGCCTGATGCGTGGACGTACCGCGACCTTCCATTCCGCGCTCTGCCTGCTCGATGGACGCAGCGGCCAGTCGCAGCTTGCCGACGTGCAGACGCGCGTCACCCTGCGCGACCTCAGCGACGCCGAGATCGATGCCTACCTAAACCTCGAAAAGCCGTACGATGTCGCCGGCAGCGCCAAGTCCGAAGGCCTGGGCATCGCGTTGCTGTCACGCGTGGAATCGGATGATCCCACCGCGCTGGTCGGCCTGCCGCTGATCACGCTGACGACGATGCTGCGCCAGGCCGGTTACCCATTCTTTGCCGCATGAGCGGCGCCCCCATACGATGAGCGGCACCCTTTACCTGATCCCCAACACCCTGGGCAAGCGCGACGAAGCGGACCCGCTGCCGGACGTCATCCCTGCGGGCGTCCAGCAAGTTGCCGCGCAACTGGACTACCTGGTCGCGGAGAACGCCAAGACCGCGCGCGCTTTCCTCAAGAAGCTGGGGGAGACGTGCCCGCTGGCACGACCGATCCAGCAGATCGAAATTCGAGAACTGAATGTCAACACCCGCGCCGATGCACTGGCTGAACTGCTCGCGCCGCTGGCCGAGGGCCGTGACGGCGGGTTGCTGTCGGAAGCCGGCGTGCCCGCCGTGGCGGACCCCGGCGCCGAACTGGTGCGACTGGCCCATGCGCGCGGCATCCGTGTTCGCCCGCTGGTCGGGCCCAGTTCGATCCTGCTCGCGGTGATGGGCTCGGGGCTGAACGGCCAGAGCTTTGCTTTCAACGGCTACCTGCCGGTGGACGCCGACGAGCGCGCGAAGCGGCTGCGCGAACTGGAACAGCACTCGCGCAAATTCCGCCAGACCCAGGTGTGGATTGAAACGCCCTACCGCAACGGCGCCCTGCTCGATGCACTACGCCAGCACTGTGCCGGCACCACGCTGCTGTCGGTAGCGGTGGACCTGACGCTGCCAACCGAGACCATCGTCACGCTGCCGCTCGCGCAGTGGCGGCCGGACCGGCTCGACCTGCACAAGCGCCCCGCCATCTTTTCCTTGCTCGCCGACTGAATCGGCGCAAATGAGGGGAAGTCTCCCGGCGGACGGAATCCGCCGGGAAGCCCGCGCCTAGCGCATGCCTTTCAGCCCGGTGCTCCAGAGCATCGTCTTCATCGCAGCCGCGCCCATCGCGGCGCCAAAGCGCTTGGCCACGCGTTCGGCGATGTTCTCCTTGACGGTGTAGTCGACGATGTCCTCGGCCTTGAACAAGTCGCGCGCCACGTAGTCGGCGCCGCCCAGGCCGTCCGCCAGCCCCAGTTCGACACTGCGCTCACCCGACCAGAACAGGCCCGAAAACAGCTCAGGATCGTCCTTGAGGCGATCGCCGCGCCCCTCCTTCACCACGTCGATGAACTGCTGGTGGATTTCCTTGAGCATGGCTTCCGCGTAGGCCTTCTGCCGGGGCACCTGCGGCGAGAACGGATCCAGCATGCCCTTGTTGGCGCCCGACGTGTACAGGCGGCGCTCCACGCCCAGCTTGTCCATCAAACCCGTAAAGCCGAAACCGTCCATCAGCACGCCGATCGAGCCGACGATACTGGCCTTGTCGACATAGATCTTGTCCGCGGCGGCCGCCACGTAATAGCCTCCGGATGCGCAGATCTCTTCGACGACCACGTAGAACGGCTTGGACGGGTACAGCCCGCGCAGGCGGTGGATCTCGTCGTTGATGATGCCCGCCTGCACCGGCGAGCCGCCGGGCGAGTTGATCTTCAGGATCACCCCGGCGGCATTGCTGTCGGCAAACGCCGCCTGCAGCGAGGCGTTGATCGATTCCGCGCTGGCCGGGGTCCCCGCTGCAATCTCGCCGTCCAGCGACACCATGGCAGTATGTTTGCCCGTGCCGATGGCACTGTCGCCCTTGAAGTCGAACACGGCGAAAAAGATGCCCAGCAAGACAGCCAGGCCGGCGAAACGGAAAAAAATGCGCCAGCGGCGAGCGGCACGTTGCTCGCGCAGCGTCGCCATCAGCACTTTTTCAAGCACGTCGCGCTCCCAGCCGGCACCACCGCCGACCGGCCCGCCGCCCTTGCCACCCTCTATGCGCGTCTTGCGCTCGCCAGCCTCACGCCGTGCGGCGTCATCGGAGGCACGCAACTCGCGCTCGAGCGGATAGTCCGCCTTGTGCGCCGTCTCCAGACGCTCCGCCTCGGTCGCACCGCTCGCCGGACCCGGCGCCGCGGCGGGGCTTGTACCGGCGTATTCATCCGGCTGACCCGATTCGCCCGAAGGCGGTTTTTGCTGTTCTGTCATGCAAGTGGCTCGTGGAAGGGCTCTGGGTTACGCAGTGCTCGCCGGCAACTCCGCTGGTCGGTATGGCGCTTCAGGCACCCAGAATACCTTGCCGTCGCGCTCTTCGATACGCAATTTAGCCAGGGAAGCTCCCCGGCAAGGACCGCCGACACACAACCCGCTGTCGGGCTCGTACATGGCCCCATGTGTCGAACAGATCAAGTATAGGCCCGAGGACTCGAAAAACTGCCCTTCCTGCCAGTCCAGCTCCATGGGCACGTGGGCGCACTGGTTCAGGTAACCATGCACCGCACCATCGAAGCGCACAGCGAAGGCCGCCAGCCGGCGCGACTGGAATTCCACGGTGAAACGCACGCCCGCTCCGCCGTCGATCAGCGTGTCGGCTGGACACAGGAACTGCGCGGCCACGCCGTCGACACTGGCCTCAGGCATTGGCCAGCAGCCATTCCGTCAGGTCACCGATGGAGCTCGCGCAGTGGACAGGCGCCATGGCGCGCAGCGAATCCCCGGGATGCGCGCCATATGAAACGCCGATGCCATGGGCACCCGCATTGAGGGCCATCTGCAGGTCGTGTGTCGTATCGCCGATCATCACCGTGCGGCCCAGGTCCTGGCCCAGTTCACGGGTCAGTTCCTGCAACATCGCCGGATGTGGCTTCGAAAACGTCTCGTCTGCGCAACGCGTGGCATCGAACAGCCGCGTCAGGCCGCTCGCAGCCAGTGCGCGTTGCAGGCCGACACGTGTCTTGCCCGTCGCCACGCCAAGGAAATAGTGCTCGCCGTGCAGCGCCTCGAGCATTTCGCGCACGCCGTCGAACAGCACCAGGTCGGCATCACGTGTCAGGAAATGGTAGCGATACCGTTCAGCCAGACGGGGATAGTCGGCCGGGTCCAGGGTCGGAACGGCATACGACAGCGCGTCTTTCAGGCCGAGCCCGATGACATGGCTGGCGGCACTGTCGTCGGGAACCGGCAGCCCGAGGTCCCGGCTGGCCAGCTGGATACATTTGGCGATGGTCGGGGTGGAATCCATCAGGGTTCCGTCCCAGTCGAACACGATCAGGTCAAATTGTTGCCTGGCCATTACTTTCCTTGTTGGCGTGAGCGGCGCCCGACTCCGGGGCGCCCTGGTTTTTCTGGCTACGCAATTGTTGCAGGAATCCGGTGCATTCGTCCGGCAGGGGTGCCGACACCACGAGCGGTTCGCCGGTCCCCGGATGGACAAACGTCAGCTTGTGCGCGTGCAGGAACATGCGCTTGATGCCCGGCCGCGCGCTCGCCCGGGCCAGCTGCTTGTTCAGCGCAAAGTCGCCGTACTTCTCGTCGCCGACAATGGGAAAGCCGGAGTGCGACAGGTGCACGCGAATCTGGTGCGTGCGTCCGGTCTTCAATTCCGCTTCCAGCAGCGTGAAGCCCGGGAAGGCCTCGATCCGGCTGAACACCGTGTGCGAGGCCAGGCCGTCCTCCTGAACGCGGACCCGGCGCTCGCCGTCCGGCGTGCTGTATTTATACAGAGGCAGGCGGATATGCTGGCGGCTGTTCGCGAACTCCCCGGCCACGCAGGCGAAGTAGCGCTTGTCCATGCTATTGCCACGGATCTGTTCGTGCAGGTCAACCAGCGCCGACCGCTTCTTGGCCAGGACCAGGATGCCGGACGTCTCCCGGTCCAGGCGGTGGACCAGCTCCAGGAATTTGGCCTGCGGCCGCGCCTTGCGCAGCTGCTCGATCACACCGAAGGCCACGCCCGAGCCGCCATGCACGGCCACGCCTGCCGGCTTATTGATGATGAGCAGGTGCGCGTCCTCGAACAGGACCGGAAAATCGGCCGCCGGCACGGGTTGTCGGCCGCCGGCTTGTGAAGATTCCGCCACCCGCATGGGCGGAATACGAACCACGTCGCCGATCTGAAGACGATAGGTGGCGTCGATGCGACCCTTGTTGACACGCACCTCTCCCGACCGCAGCACCCGGTAGATATGGCTCTTCGGCACCCCCTTCGATATCTTCAGCAGGAAGTTGT
Source organism: Cupriavidus sp. C3SS-1 (assembly GCF_057073755.1). Lineage (NCBI taxonomy): Bacteria > Pseudomonadati > Pseudomonadota > Betaproteobacteria > Burkholderiales > Burkholderiaceae > Cupriavidus > Cupriavidus sp. C3SS-1. The sequence continues at coordinate 2,189,794 of NZ_CP172699.1, forward strand.
CGATGCGCTGCCCTTCGGCGCCTTCGTCAATCGTGACATACGCCACCTGGGGAGCAGCCGGCGCGGACTTTGCCCCTGTTTCAATTTGATGGCGTAACTCATTCATTTTCAATATAATTTCCTCGCTGTTCCGGCCAATGACCGGCAGCACAAGGCCTGTGTAAGCGATTTATCGCATTTTACACTTGGGGTTGCCGTCAGCCCTTCCGTCTCCCGCTTATTCGCGTAACCCGCAGGCGCCAGACGGGCAAATGACGGCAAAGCAGCACGCGCGCAATTGCCGGCGCGCAGGAAGTCGCCCAGAGGTGGCTTCGGCAAGGCCGGCAATTTCGTGGGAACAAAGTGTTCAGGTAAAACAGAATTCAAGGCGGATGCCCGGTGGCATCCGCTTCGGTGAGAGAAAGTCCCGCCGCACCGGGAAACGGTGCCGGCCGGCAGGCGTGCCTGCCACCTGACTAGAAATACCGGCGCCCGGTCGCAGAACTCCAAGAAGTAGTAGGTGCGCCCGCCAGGAGATGTCAGGTAGCAAATGGTCGCCGTGCCGCGTCCGAAAAACTTGCTCTTTGACGCGTCTAGGCCTTCCGTGGCCGGCCGCGATGTCGCCGGCGCCGTTTGCGCCGGCCCCGCATCGCCGCCGGCATCCGGGAATACGCCGGATTTCTGCGACAAGAGCAGCAGCCGGTGTTCTTTCCCGCCACGCGGACGTTCTCCCAGACGTCGTCGCCTTTCTTTCACCCGCGCCCAGCCGGTTGCGTCTTGACGCAATTTGGCGCTTTTCGGCAATTCTCGCGCCTCGCTTCGCTCCCTTGCGTGCTTCATCGATTCGCCGCGGACACTGCTTGACGGTGCCATCCGCGACACTGGAGTTATTGCGATGAAACGCATGCTGTTTAACGCGACGCAACAGGAGGAGTTGCGCGTCGCCATCGTCGACGGTCAGAAGCTGATCGATATCGACATCGAAACCGCCGGGCGCGAACAGCGCAAGGGCAATATCTACAAGGGTGTCATCACCCGCATCGAACCCTCGCTGGAAGCCTGCTTCGTCAATTACGGCGAAGAACGCCACGGTTTCCTGCCCTTCAAGGAAGTCGCCCGCGCCTTCTTCAAGGAAGGCATCGACGTGCGCAACGCGCGCATCCAGGACGCCCTCCATGAAGGCCAGGAACTGATCGTCCAGGTCGAGAAGGAAGAGCGCGGCAACAAGGGCGCGGCCCTGACCACGTTCATCTCGCTGGCCGGCCGCTACCTGGTGCTGATGCCGAACAACCCGCGCGGCGGCGGCGTGTCGCGCCGCATCGAAGGCGAAGACCGCCAGGAACTGCGCGAAACCATGGCGCAGCTGGCCGTACCGGACGGCATGAGCATCATCGCCCGTACCGCCGGCATCGGCCGCTCGGCCGAGGAACTGCAGTGGGACCTGAACTACCTGCTGCAACTGTGGAAGGCCATCGACGGCGCCGCCGGCGACAACAAGGCCCCTCTGCTGATCTACCTGGAATCGAGCCTCGTCATCCGCGCGATCCGCGATTACTTCCAGCCGGATATCGGCGAGATCCTGATCGATACCGACGAGATCTACGAACAGGCCCGCGCCTTCATGAGCGTGGTGATGCCTGACAACATGAACCGCGTGAAGAAGTACCGGGACGACGTGCCCCTCTTCTCGCGTTTCCAGATCGAGCACCAGATCGAGTCGGCCTATTCCCGCATGGTGATGCTGCCGTCCGGCGGCGCCATCGTGATCGACCACACCGAGGCCCTGGTCTCGGTCGACGTCAACTCGGCCCGCGCCACCAAGGGCGCCGACATCGAGGAAACCGCGTTGCGCACCAACCTGGAGGCGGCCGACGAGATCGCGCGCCAGCTGCGCCTGCGCGACCTGGGCGGCCTGATCGTGATCGACTTCATCGACATGGAGTCGGGCAAGGCCCAGAAGGATGTCGAAACCCGCCTGAAGGACGCCCTGCGCCACGATCGTGCGCGTGTGCAGATGGGTAAGATCAGCCGCTTTGGCCTGATGGAGCTGTCGCGCCAGCGCCTGCGCCCGTCGCTGTCGGAGGGCTCGCACATCACTTGCCCGCGTTGCAACGGCACGGGCCACATCCGCGATACCGAATCGTCCGCCCTGCAGGTGCTGCGCATCATCCAGGAAGAGGCGATGAAGGAGAACACCGCCGCCATCCACTGCCAGGTGCCGGTGGAGGTCGCCGCCTTCCTGCTGAACGAAAAGCGCCAGGAAATCAACCTGATCGAGCTGCGCTTCAAGGTCAATGTGCTGCTGATTCCGAACAAGCACCTGGAGACGCCGCACTACAAGCTTGAGCGCCTGCGCCACGACGATCCGCGCCTGGAGGAAGGCACGGCCAGCTACCGCATGGCCGAAGCCGCCGCCAAGGAACTGGAAGCCGATACCAGCTACAGCAGCCGTAAGAAGGAAGACGCCAAGCCGCGCCAGGAAGCAGCGGTCAAGGGCATCACGCCGGAACAGCCGGCGCCTGTCTCGGTGCCTCGCGCCGAGCGCGCTCCGCGCCCGGAGGCCGCTCCGGCCGCCCCGCCGGTGCCGGCGACGAAGCCGGTCGAAGGCGGCGGTTTCATCGCCTGGCTGAAGGGCCTGTTTGGTGTCCGCCCGGCGGCGCCGGTGGTGGTCGAGCCGGCCAAGCCGGTCGCCAGCGAAGCGCGCAACCCCGAAGGGCGCCGCGAGCGCGGCCAGCGTGGCGAAGGCCGCGGCCAGGGCCAGCGTGGGGAACGCGGCGAGCGTGGCGAACGCGGTGAGCGCACCGAGCGTGGTGAACGCGCCGAGCGCGGAGAGCGCCAGCGCGGCGAACGCGGTCCGCGCGGCGAGCGTACCGAGCGCCAGGGTGGCGAGCGGACTGAACAACGCGAACCGCGCGAGCCGCGCGGCGAGCGTCAGGGCCGCCAGCCGCGCCAGGGCGACGCCCAAGCCACGCCCGCACTGGCCCGTCAGGCCGATGCCGCACAGGGTGAACGTGCCGAAGGGCGCCAGGAAGGCCGCCGCGACCGCAATCAGGATCGCCGCGAACGGCAGCGCGAGCGCCAGCGTGACCGTGGCGATGCGCGCGAAGCAGAAGCCGGCGAAGCCGCACCGGTGGAAGCCGTAGCTGCCATCCAGGCCGCTGCCAGCCTGCCGCAGGCAGCGTTCGAGGATACGCAAGCCGAGGCACCGCGCGCCGACCTGCCAGAAGGCGCTGAAGCCGCGACCGAAGGTGGCGAGGGCGAAGAACGTCGCCGCCGCAACCGCCGTGGCCGCAACCGCTATCGCCGCGAACGCGACGATTCGGTGCAGGGTTCGCAGGACGATGCCGAAGGCGATACGCCTGCGGAGATCGTGGCCGAAGCGACCGTCGCCGTGGCCGCCGAAGCCGCCGCACCGGCTCCGGCCGCTGCGGTAGCCGAAGTCCGGGAAGTCCGTGCAGTCGAAGCCGTCGCAATCATCGCGGAAGCGCCGGTTCAGGCTGTCGAGGCAGTTGCCGCCCCGGTGGCCGAAGTCAGGGCCGAACCGGTTGTGACGCAGGCACCTGCTCCGGTGATTGCCCAAGCCCCGGCCGCCGAAGTCGCACCGGCGCCAGTCGTCGTCGAGCCGGTAGCCGTGGCTAGCGAGCCTGTAGCGCCCATGCAGGCCGAGCCGGCCGCCGCCATCGTGCAGCCCGCCGTCGCACCCGCCGTGGTGGAAGCGCCGGCAGCACCCGTGGCCTCCACGGCTGCCGCACCGGCCACCGTGTCGCCGCTGCCGATGGAAGGCCTGCAGCCGATGCTGGCCACGGCCGGCCTGGAGTGGGTCGGCACGGACAGCGAAAAGCTGCGCGCAGCACAGGAGGCCGCCGCACGCATCGTGCCCGCGCCGCGCGTGCCGCGTGAGCGCAAGCCGCTGCCGCCGTTGCCGCAAGGCCCGATGATCCTGGTCGAGACCGGCGGCCGCGAGGTCGAATCGAACGCGCAGCAGTAAGCGCCACATTTCCTGTCCACGGGAAATCGAAGGGGACGGCATGGCCGTCCCCTTTTTCATGCAGGGGCAATCCGGATCCCGGCAGCCGGCCTCGGCTAGAATGGCACCAGAATGCATCCGATCCCCCGAGCCTGGCTCCCCGGACGCATCGCCCACCCACAGGCCATGACCGAAACCGTCATTCCGATCTTCGACCTGCGCGATCATCGCTACCGCTCGATGACGCCCAGCATCCCTGAAACGCTGGCAGAGCCTTCCGGGCTGGTCGCCGATACCCGGGCGCGCCCGCTGCACGACCTGCGTATCTCGGTGACGGACCGCTGCAATTTCCGCTGCGTGTATTGCATGCCGAAGGAAGTCTTCGACAAGGACTACACCTTCCTGCCGCACTCCGAACTGCTCAGCTTCGAGGAAATCGAGCGTACGGCACGACTCTTCGCCAGCCTGGGCGTCGAAAAAATTCGCCTGACTGGCGGCGAGCCGCTGCTGCGCAAGAACATCGAGAAGCTCGTCGAGATGCTGGCGCGCATCGAGACCGCCTCTGGCAAGCCGCTGGACCTGACGCTGACTACCAATGCATCGCTGCTTGCGCGCAAGGCGCGGTCGCTGCGCGATGCCGGACTGAGCCGCGTGAGCGTGAGCCTCGACGCCATCGACGATGCCACCTTCCGCCGCATGAACGACGTGGACTTTGCCGTGGCCGACGTGCTGCACGGCATCGAGACCGCGCAGGCGGTGGGGCTGGCGCCGATCAAGGTCAATATGGTGGTCAAGCGCGGTACCAACGACGCCGAGATCGTGCCGCTTGCCCGCCACTTCCGTGGCAGCGGCATCATCGTGCGCTTTATCGAGTTCATGGATGTCGGCGCCAGCAACCACTGGCAGATGGACGAAGTGCTGCCGTCCGCCGAAGTGGTCCGCCGCATCGACGAAGCCTTCCCGCTGGAGCCGGTGCAAGCCAACTACGCCGGCGAAACCGCCGAGCGCTGGCGCTACCGCGACGGCGGCGGCGAGATCGGCGTGATCTCCAGCGTGAGCCACGCGTTCTGCGGCGACTGCAGCCGCATCCGGCTGTCGACCGAAGGCCGCCTCTACCTGTGCCTGTTCGCGACCGAGGGCTATGACCTGCGCGCCCTGCTGCGCGGCGGTTACAGCGATCTGCAGGTGTCGAACGCCATCGCGCAGGTCTGGCAGGGCCGCACCGACAACTACTCCGAGCAGCGCAGCAACCCTGCGGTGCGTCAGGCCCGCGCCGAACGCAAGATCGAAATGTCATACATCGGCGGATAACCCGCCGCCGGACCCAATCTCTCCGATGATTGCACGCGACGACATTACCGGCCTGATCCTGGCAGGCGGCAGGGGCAGCCGCATGGGCGGCACCGACAAAGGCCTCCAGCCCTTGCACGGCACGCCCATGGCCATGCACACGCTGATGCGGCTGACGCCGCAGACCGGGGCGCTGATGATCAACGCGAACCGCAACCTGTCGGCCTATGAATCGTTCGGCGTGCCGGTGGTGACCGACTCGGTGCCCGACTTTGCCGGACCGCTGGCCGGCATGCTGGCCGGGCTCGAGCAATGCCCCACGGGCTGGATGGTCACCGCGCCCTGCGATTCACCGTTCCTGCCTGCCGATCTGGTGCAACGGCTCGCCGACGCCATCGAAGCCGAAGGCGCCGATCTGGCGATCCCGGTCACGGTCGATGCGGACGGCCGCCGCCAGTTGCAGCCGGTCTTTTGCCTGATGCCGGTAGGCATGCTGGACGACCTGCTCGCCTACCTGAACGGCGGCGGACGCAAGATCGAAACCTGGGCGGCCTCGCACCGGCTCGCGGAAGTCCTGTTCGATGACGCCGGCGCCTTTGCCAATATCAACACCCTCGACGAGCTGCGCACGCACGACGCCGGCTGAAGGCCCGTTCCCACCATGCCATCCCTGCAATCCGTCATTTCCTGCCTGTCCGACTACGACCCCACCGCCCTGCCCGTGGCGCATGCCAACCGCATCATCGGCGAGGTGGTGGAGCCGGTGCGCGGCATCGAGCAGGTGCCCATCCGCAGCGCACTGGATCGCGTTCTGGCCGAAGACATCATCTCGCCGATCGACGTACCCGCGCACGACAACTCGGCGATGGATGGCTATGCCTTTGCCAGCAGCGCGCTACAGTCCGCCGCAGGGCACGTGGAACTGGAAGTCGCGCGTGAGACCGCATTCGCTGGTGGTGGCGCCGGCACCCCGCCGGGCGCAGGCCAGGCCGTGCGCATCATGACCGGCGCGGTCATGCCAGCAGGCTGCGACACCGTGGTGCCGCAGGAGTTTGTGGAACCATCGGCCGATGGCAGCCGCATCCGCTTCGCCGCCGACACGGTGCGCGCTGGCGACAACCGGCGCCTGCGCGGCGAAGACCTGGCGCGCGACCAGGCTGCGTTGCCGGCTGGGCGCATCATCCAGCCGGCGGACCTGGGCCTGCTGGCCTCGCTGGGATTTGCCGAGGTACGGGTGCGCCGGCGCCTGCGCGTGGCTTTCTTCTCGACGGGCGACGAGTTGCGCTCGATCGGCGAGCCGCTCGATCCGGGCTGTGTCTACGACTCGAACCGCTATACCTTGCACGGCATGCTGCGACGCCTGAACGTCGAGCTGATCGACATGGGTGTGGTGCGCGACGATCCCGCTGCACTGGAAGCCGCGTTCCGCTCGGCCTGCGAGAATGCGGACGCTGTCATCACCTCTGGCGGCGTCTCGGTCGGCGAAGCCGACTACACCAAGCAGATCATGGCCAGCCTGGGCGACGTCACCTTCTGGAAAATCGCCATGCGACCCGGGCGCCCGATGGCATTCGGGCGCATCGCCTCGGGCGGACGCGACGCGCTACTGTTCGGCCTGCCCGGCAATCCGGTGGCCGTCATGGTCACCTTCTACCATTTCGTGCGCGCCGCACTGCACCGTCAAATGGGTGCCAGCGTGCCGCCGCTGCCGCTGATGCGCGTGCGCAGCGCCCAGCCGATCCGCAAGAAGCCCGGCCGCACCGAGTACCAGCGCGGCATCCTGGCGCGCGGCGAGCAGGACTGGGAGGTGCGAGTGACCGGACAACAAGGCTCCGGCGTGCTGCGCTCGATGAGCGAAGCCAATTGCTTCATCGTACTGGCGCACGAGCAGGATTCCGTCCGGGCCGGCGATCTGGTCGATGTTCTGCTGTTCGACGGGCTGGTCTGAGCTTAGAACCGCGGGCCCGGGCGACGCCAATGTGTCGTTTTTGCGCCGCATATTGACGCTCACTGTTGGCGGTAGCGGGTGAAATGGACGCCACGCCATTGCCGGGCTATGCGTGGCAACGGGCAATCGCTACACTTGCCGCACGATTTTGAAACATATCTCTCCCCCGTCATGAATCAGGAGATTGCCTACCTCCACCCGGTCAAGACCGCCCGCGCACTGGTGCTGGTCTACCTGTGCTTTTCGGTACCGATCGTCTCGCTGGGGCTATTTGTTGCCTTCATCCGCTATGGCGATCTGCCCGGCATCACCGTGTTCACGGCCCTGATCCTGAACGCACTGATCGGATTCGGTCTGCTGTGGCTGGCCTGCAAGGCCTACAACTGGGTTGCCGCACGCTTTGGCGGCATCGAAGTCCACGTGCGGGAACTGGCGCCCGAAGAGCAGAACTGACCAAATTGCGGAGCCGGCGCGTGTCGCGCCGCCAGCTTCAGCCGCCCGCGTCTTCCGACACTTCGGGCACTCCCAGCACCTCGGGCACGCCGGTGCCCAACAACTGCTGTGCCGCCTCGCCAGGCAAGGCCTCGACTGTCCGCAACTTGCGCGCCATCTGGCGCGTGCGAACCTCGGCCTGTTCGATATTGCGTGCCGCACGCTCCAGCGTATCGCGGGTCTTGGCAAGCACGTCCCCGAATTTCCCGAACTCCGTCTTCACCGCTCCCAGCACTTCCCACACTTCGCTGGAGCGCTTTTCCAGTGCCAACGTGCGGAAACCCATCTGCAGGCTGTTCAGCACTGCCGTCAGCGTGGTCGGCCCCGCCACCGTGACGCGGTAGTTCCGCTGCATCACATCGGTCAGGCCGGGCCTGCGCAAGACCTCTGCGTATAGCCCTTCCGTGGGCAGGAAGAGAATGGCGAAATCCGTGGTGGCGGGCGGCGACAGGTATTTCTCCGAGATGGTCTGCGCCTCGCGCCGCAATGCCACTTCCAGCTCACGCCCAAACGCGGCCACGCCGTCGACGTCGCCACGCTCCTGGGCATCGAGCAAGCGCTCGTACTGCTCCTTCGGGAACTTGGCATCAATCGGCAGCCAGACCGCGCCCTGCGCGGCATCCTTGCCCGGCAGGCGGATGGCAAATTCCACGCGCGCGCCCGAGTTGCGCACGGTTTCCACGTTCTTGGCGTACTGGTCGTGCGTCAGCATCTGCTCGAGCAACATCTCAAGTTGCACTTCACCCCAGGTGCCGCGCGACTTCACGTTGGTGAGTACTTTCTTCAGGTCGCCGACGCCCTGCGCCAGCATCTGCATTTCGCCAAGACCGCGATGCACCTGCTCGAGCCGGTCCGAGACCAGCCGGAACGACTCGCCGAGCCGTTGCTCCAGCGTGGCGTGCAGCTTCTCGTCGACGGTGCGGCGCATCTCGTCGAGCTTGGTGGCGTTGTTCGCCTCGATGTCGCGCAGCTTCTGCTCCAGCGTGGCGCGCACCTCGGCCAGCCGGCGCTCATTGGCCTCCGACATCTGCGCAAGCTGCTGCTGCAGGCCGTCGCCAAAGCGGCGCAACGACATGGCCTGCTCGTCGCGTGCCTGCTGACCCTGCAACAGCAGGTTCTGCCTGACGTGTTCGAGTTGCTGGTTGTTCGATTCGGTCAGCTTGGCCAGCTGCTGGGCAAAGGTGTCGATCTGGTTGTTCTGCAGCGTGGCGATGCTCGTGAGCTGTGACGACAGCGTCTGCTGGAAGCGCAGCATCTGCTGGGCCGACTCCGACCGGCTGCCGCGCGCGGCCTCGGCCACTTCATTGCGCAGTTCGCGTTCGAGCCGCTCCATCCCGCGCAGGCCTTCATTGCGGGAATCGGCAAGCTGGCGATGCAGGTCGCCGTCGGCGGGCGTTGCCTGCTGGCGCAGCACCAGGACGACAAGCAGAACCAGCGCCAGCAGCGCCACGCCCAGCGTAAGCAGGGGAATCCAGGTCATAGGTAACGTTTCAGCGGCGATGCCCCATCACCGTGGGATTGATGACGGACTTGGGATGCCCGGCATCAGGCCCGGCATCGAGCGCCGCGATCAGGTTGTCGGCGGCCAGCATGGCCATGGCACGGCGCGTCTTCTCCGATGCGCTGGCGATATGCGGTGTCAGCACGACGTTGGGCACGACCAGCAGGTCCGGGTGAACATCCGGTTCGCCTTCGAACACGTCAAGGCCCGCAGCGAAGATGCGACGCGCCTTGAGCGCGTGCGCGAGCGCCTCGTCATCGACGATGCCACCGCGCGCAAGGTTGACCAGCGTCGCAGTCGGCTTCATCTGGTTCAGTTCGGCAGCGCCGATCGCGTGGTGGCTGTCCGGGCCATACGGCAGGACCAGCACCAGGTGGTCGGACTGTTGCAGCAGCTCGGCCTTGCTCACATAACGCGCATTGAGCGCCTGCTCCGTGGACGCCGGCAGTTGGCTGCGGTTGTGGTACAGCACCGTCATGCCAAACCCGGCCGCGCGCCGAGCCAGCGCCTGGCCGATGCGGCCCATGCCGAGGATGCCCAGCGTGCTGCCGTACACGTCCATGCCAACCAGCATGTCATAGCTCCATCGCTGCCACCTGCCATCGCGCAGGTAGTGTTCGGACTCGGTGACGCGGCGCGCGGTCGCCATCAGCAGCGCCCAGCCGAAATCGGCCGTGGTCTCGGTCAGCACGTCAGGCGTGTTCGTGGCGACAATGCCCGCTGCCGTCAATGCCGGAATGTCGAGGTTGTTGTAGCCCACCGCCATGTTGCAGACGGCACGCAGGCTGGGCAGCGCGGCAATCAGGCCGGCATCGACGCGGTCTGCGGTATTGGTCAGCACGCCGGCCTTGCCGGCCAGGCGCGCCTTGAGCGCGTCGGCGTCGAGCACGGCGTCCTGCTGGTTGTCATCGACATCGAAATGCCGCGCGAGATGGTCGATGACATCGGGAAAAATGGCGCGGGTGACAAGGACAGACGGCTTCATGGCATCACACTTTGAAAAAGAGGAACGTCATCACCAGGAACAGCGGCAGCAGGATGGAGCCAGACCATAGCATGTAGCCGAAGAAACTGGGCATGCGCAAGCCGCGGTTTTCAGCGATGGCTTTCACCATCAGGTTCGGCGCATTGCCGATATAGGTATTGGCGCCCATGAACACCGCACCGGCGGAGATGGCCGCGAGCGTGGAAGCGTCGCGCGTCATCAGCGTGGCGGCATCTCCGCCTGCGGTGTTGAAGAACACCAGATAGGTCGGCGCATTGTCCAGGAAGGACGACAGCAGTCCCGTCGCCCAGAAGTACATGCTGTCGACCGGCTGCCCGTTTGCATCGCTGACCGTCCGCACCACGACCCCGAACGCGCCGTCGGTACCGGCCTTGAGCATGGCAATCACCGGGATGATGGTCAGGAAGATGCCGGCAAAAAGCTTGCCGACCTCCAGGATCGGCTCCCAGCTGAACTCGTTGCCGTTGCGTGCCGAGTGCGGCGTCACCAGCAGCGAGACAATGGCCACGACCACCAGCATCACGTCGCGCACGGCCGCCTGCAGCGGCACCTCCGTGCCCAGCACGTCGAACGAGAGGCCCGGCTTCCACAAACCGCTCATCAGGACCAGACCCACCACCGCGAGCAACAGCGCGAAGTTGACCTTGCCTTCGATGCGAAGCCCGCGTGTGTCCGGCGTGGGGTCGCTGCTGGCTGGCAGCGCCTCTTCCTTGTTGTGGTAGTAGTGCCGGTCGAGCACGTAGAAGATCGCCAGCAGCGCCACGCAGATGAACAACGTCTCCGGCAGGATATTGCGCAGCGTCCAGAAGAAGTCCACGCCCTGCAGGAAGCCAAGGAACAGCGGCGGATCGCCGAGCGGCGTAAGCGCGCCGCCCGCATTGGCCACCAGGAAGATGAAGAAGACCACCACGTGCGACACATGGCGGCGGTTGTCGTTGGCGCGCAGCAGCGGCCGGATCAGCAGCATGGCCGCGCCCGTCGTCCCCATGACGCTGGCAAGCACCGTGCCGAGTGTCAGGATGCCGGTATTGAGCCCTGGCGTTCCGTGCAGGTTGCCGCGCACACAGATACCGCCCGCGACGATATAGAGTGCTGCGATCAGCGCGATGAATGGAATGTACTCGGCCAGCAGCGCGTGCACCGCGCCTGCCAACGCCGTATGCACGCCGAACACCGCAGCGAACGGCAGCAGGAACAGGAGGCCCCAGCCCGCGGCGATCTTGCCGTAGTGGTGATGCCAGAAACGCGGTGCCAGCAGCGGCAACAGCGCAATCGACAGCAGCACCCCCGCGAACGGTAGTCCCCACCATGCGGACAGCGTTGCGCCATTGATGTCGGCGGCGTGTGACTGCGACGGCAAAAAGGCCAGCATGGCCGGCACCGGCCACAGCATGCGGGCACGTTGCATCAGATGAACTCTCCTTGGACAGTGTGCGCAGGAGCGGCCGGGCAAAACCGCCGCGCAGGTATGAGACCTGCAGCGGCGCCGCGCCTGCCCTTCCGAAGCGCGCGATCAGGTCTGGTCGACCAGGATGACGTGGACGCGATACGGCCCATGCGCGCCCAGCACGATGGTCTGCTCGATATCGCCGGTACGCGAGGGGCCGCTGATGATATTGGTCGCGCGCGGCAGCTCGCCGCGTTCGCTGCGCACCAGCGCGAACGCATCTTCGAGACTGTCGACGATGCGCGACACGGGCACCACCGCGATATGTGTCTCCGGCAGCAGCGCTGCCGACGCGAACGTTTCCGGACCCGACAGCAGCATCAACGAGCCCGTCTCGGCGATGGCGCAGAAACAGCCCGTGATGCCGACCAGATCGCCATGGTCGTGGTCGGCCTGCGGATCGCGCTCAGGAGGCCGGCACTCCACGGTCAAGCCGCTGTCCTGCCATGGCAGCGCGCCAAACGCGTCCCACGCGACGGCACGATGCACCAGGTTCAGGCTGTCCAGGAAGCGCGCCGTCGCCGCCGGCACATCGGCGAGCGTCGCGACACGATCGACCGTGGACGCCATGCGCTGCGCCTGTGCCATGAAGGCTTCGGTACGGTCCGGGTGCACCTCCGGACGAGGCCCCTGCGGATGACGCGCGAGGTAGTCGGCCACGGCTTCGCGCTCGCCGCTGGTTACCTTGGGCGAACGCCCCTGCGCGGCGCGGATACGGGCAAAGATGCGGTCACGGGCGTTGTTGGTTTCCATAGGGCCTGGCGTCATGAACATGCGTGGCAATGCACGCCATTATAGTGGCGCGCCCTGACCCGCCCTCGCCCCGAATCTGTTGAAAATTGCTAAGCAGGCGCCTGGACCTCGAACACCTGGCGCAGGTAGGCCAGGTAGCCGGGATCGTCGCACATGGTCTTTTCCGGCGTATCCGACAGCTTGGCCACGGGCTGCCCGTTGCAGCGGACCATCTTGATGACGATCTGCAGCGGCGTATAACCAAGGTCGTTGGTCAGGTTGGTCCCCACGCCGAACGCCAGCCGGCAGCGGCCATGAAAGCGCTCGTACAGCTCGATGACACGCGGGATATCGAGGCTGTCGCTGAAGATCAGCGTCTTGCCGAGCGGGTCGACGCGGTTGGCCACGTAGTGCTCCAGCATCCGCTCGCCCCACTGGAACGGGTCGCCTGAATCGTGGCGCACGCCGTCGAACAGCTTGCAGAAATACAGGTCGAAGTCGCGCAGGAACGCATCGAAGCCGTAGGTATCCGACAGCGCAATGCCAAGGTCACCGCGGTATTCGCGCGCCCAGCTTTCCAGCGCGAAGACCTGCGAATCGCGCAGGCGTGGGCCCAGCGCCTGGCACGCCTGCAGATACTCGTGGGCCATGGTACCCAGCGGCACCATATTGTGCAGGCGCGCGAAATGCACGTTGCTTGTGCCTGCCAGTTGCGGCCCCAGCATGCCACGCATCGCCAGCAGGACCTCTTCCTGCCAGCCGCGCGAGAAGCGGCGGCGCGTGCCATAGTCCGCGATCACGCAATCGCGGTAGTTCGGTGCCTGCAGCAACGTCAGTTTCTCATCCAGCCGGCGTCGGCCTTCGGCAAGGTCGGGCTCGGGCCGGGTACGGCGGAAGTACACCTCGTTGACGATGGCCAGCAGCGGCACCTCGAACAGGATGGTATGCAGCCACGGGCCACGGATCGCAATCTCGATCTCGCCATTGCCCTGCGGCGCGGGTTCGATCGACACGTACTTCTGGTTCAGGTGGAACAGCGCGAGGAAATCGACGAAATCGCTCTTGATGAAACGCATGCCCCGCAGGAAGTCGAGCTCCTCGTCCGAGAAACGCAGGCTGCACAGGTGCGCCACCTCCGCACGGATTTCGTCGAGGTACGGGGTCAGGTCGACGCCCGCGTTCCGGCACTTGAAGCGGTACTCGACGTGCGCCTGCGGGAAATGGTGCAGCACGACCTGCATCATCGTGAACTTGTACAGGTCGGTGTCGAGCAGGGATGGAATGATCATAACGGGCCAGACGGCGATGCCGGGTCAGGCACACATGCTAACCGATGTCCGCCCTGGCGGGCGGACGGGTGTTCGAACGCCCGGTCAGCCGCCGTCGAGAAAAGGTTGCGGGCGCCGTGGGGCCGCGGCGCCCTGCACACACCACAAGGGACGGTCATCGCTGCCGCGGCAAGACACCAGCGTTGCGGCCGCGCGCGGCACCCGCACCGGTAATGGCTCGGCGAACGCGCCGTTCTCCGCCATGATGCGCTCGGCATAGACCTGGACCCCCGCGCGCTGGAAGCTCAGTACCTGCACCAACTGGCGGGAATCAGGTTGCAGTTCGGGGCCACATGGCAACAACCCGGCCCGCCCGCAGTTGGCCATGGCATCCCCGGCCGGGGCCCGGGTGACGCTGAAGCTCTCCCAGTCGAAGCTCGTCAGTGCCGCGAGCGTCACCGGCTGGTCCGAGCGCGTGCGCCATGCCACCAGGCGGGACACCACGCTGTCAGCCATGGCGGGCTCGGACAACGTCTGCGCGTTCGCGCCGGCCGGCAGAGTCGCCGCCAGCAAGTGCAGTCCGATAAGCCCCAGCCACCCGAACAACGCCCGGTAACGCGCGCCTCTGAGGCGCTCCCACGGACCAAAGCGCTGCTGGCAAGGCATGGTGATCTCCTGGTGACCGGGCGTGACGGAGGATGCGGCGCTCTGAAGTGCTTCCGGGACCATCGCATCGTGCCATTCCCGCACTATCTGGCACAGACCTGTTCGCAATCAAATATACATAAAGAAATAAGAAAACTATCTGATCCAGCTATATAGACCCGCTATCCTTGCCCGGAGGCTCGGATACAATATCGGTTTCTGAAAGGCCACGGCCCGCGCTCGCCCCGTGCAGATCGCCAATTGGCGGCAATGCTCGTTGCAGCGCCGGCAAACAAGCGGCCGAAACCAGTTTCCCATCAAAAGCCGACCCGTTTTCCTGGAACCGAAATGACTCACGTTGTCACCGAATCCTGCATCCGTTGCCGCTACACAGACTGCGTTGACGTATGTCCGGTGGATTGTTTCCGTGAAGGCCCGAATTTTCTGGCCATCGACCCGGACGAGTGTATCGACTGCGCGGTGTGCGTGGCCGAATGCCCGGTGAATGCCATTTACGCCGAGGAAGACGTTCCGGGCGACCAGCAGCAGTTCATTCAACTGAACGTCGAGCTGGCGCGCAACTGGCCGTCCATCACCAAGACCAAGGCTCCGCTGGCCGAGGCCGAAGAGTGGAAGGACGCCACCGACAAGCTGCAATACCTGCAGCGCTGAACTGACTAGAAAGCCGTCCCCACGCGCTTTCCGCAATGCCGGGCACGCGATGCCCACAACGTATCAGGACGATTATGGACTTGAGCATTCCCAATCCCGTTGCCGACACGACGAAAGCCGCCGCCAGCAACACCGCCGGCGGTCAGCCGCTGGAAATCGACGCGCTGATCGTCGGTGCAGGCCCCGTGGGCCTGTTCCAGGTGTTCGAGCTGGGCCTGCTCGAAATCAAGGCACACGTCATCGACTCCCTCAAGGTGGTGGGCGGCCAGTGCGTGGAGCTGTATCCGGACAAGCCGATCTACGACATCCCGGCCGTGCCCAGCTGCACCGGCCAGGAACTGACCGACAACCTGCTCAAGCAGATCGAACCGTTCGAGCCCACCTTCCACCTGGGCCAGGAAGTCTCCGTGGTCGAGCGCCGTGAAGATGGCCGCTTCTTCGTCGAGACCTCGCTCGGAACCCGCTTCATCACCAAGACCATTTTCATCGCCGCGGGCGTGGGCTCGTTCCAGCCGCGCACGCTGAAGGTCGACGGCATCGACAAATTCGACGGCAAGCAGCTGTTCTACCGCGTCAAGGATCCGAGCCGCTTCCACGGCCGCAACCTGGTGATCGTCGGGGGTGGCGACTCTGCGCTGGACTGGGCGCTGGACCTCGTCGGCAAGGCCGAGTCGGTGGTAATGATCCACCGCCGCGACGGCTTCCGCGCGGCTCCGGCTTCGGTCGCGAAGATGAAGGATCTGTGCGAACAGATGGAAATGCAGTTCCTGGTCGGCCAGATCGGCGGCTATGAAGAGAAGGATGGCGTGCTCACCGAGGTGAAGGTGACTGGTGCCGACGGCGTCACCCGCCGCCTGCCGCTGGACGACCTGCTGGTGTTCTTTGGCCTGTCGCCCAAGCTCGGCCCGATCGCCGAGTGGGGCCTGGACCTGGAGCGCAAGCAGATCAAGGTGGACACCGAGAAGTTCCAGACCAATATTCCCGGCATCTTCGCGGTGGGCGACATCAACACCTACCCCGGCAAGAAGAAGCTGATCCTGTCGGGCTTCCACGAGGCCGCACTGGCCGCGTTCGGTGCTGCACCATATATCTTCCCCGAGAAGAAGATCCACATGCAGTACACCACCACCTCGCCGAAGCTGCACAAGGTGCTCGGCGTGGAATCGCCGGTGTTCGACTGATCACGGTCCGGACATCAGCGATCAAACGAAAAGCCGCCTGAATGGCGGCTTTTTTCTTGTGGGCGCCGACCGGGGGCTCGCCTATCATTCGGCCTCGCTGTCGATGCGAAGCAACGGAGCGCCACCAATCAGGCGCGCCTGCAGCGCAGACCGCAGCAGCCAGGCAGCTCGCCAGACCAGCCGGCAAGAAAAATACGCCAAAAGGTGTTGACGAAGAAAAGAGGCACTGGCTATAATCTCTTTCTCTGCTGTTCCCCGATAGCTCAGTCGGTAGAGCGCCGGACTGTTAATCCGTAGGTCCCTGGTTCGAGCCCAGGTCGGGGAGCCATCCGATACAAGACGAAGGCCGATGCGCAAGCATCGGCCTTTTTCTTTTTGTCGATTCGGTTCGTTCTTGGCGCGGCGGCGTCCACGCAGGTCAGCAGCAATGCCCGGCCGTCGCACTGCACCCCTACCCTACCCCGCAAACCGGTAGCCGAGCCCGACCTCCGTGAGCAAATGCACCGGCTGCGCCGGATCCGCTTCGAGCTTGTGCCGCAAGTGGCCCATATAGACCCGCAGATACTGGCTGCTCTCGGAATGCGAAGGCCCCCAGACCTCGCGCAGCAATTCGCGATGCGTCATCACCTTGCCGCGATGCGCGATCAGCACCGACAACAGTCGGTATTCGATCGGCGTCAGGTGCACCGCCTGCCCCGCGCGCATGACCATCCGGCTCGCCAGGTCGACCTGCACCTCGCCAAAGGCGATCTGCGTCGAACCATGCGGATTCGATCGCGCATGCCGGCGCAGCAGCACGCGCAGGCGCGCCACCAGTTCGCCCACGCCGAATGGCTTGGTCAGGTAATCATCGGCACCGGCATCGAGCGCGCCGATCTTGTCTTCTTCGCCACTGCGCGCGGACAGCACCAGGATCGGCACCTCGGTCCAGGTGCGCACTTCGCGGATCAGGTCGACGCCGTCGCCATCGGGCAAACCAAGGTCAAGCACCACCAGATCCGGCTGGCGCGTGCCCGCCTCGATCAGGCCGCGCTTGAGGTTCTCTGCCTCGTGCACGGTGCAGCCTTCAGCCTGCAGGGCCGTGCGCACGAAGCGGCGGATATGGGGTTCGTCCTCGACCAGCAGCACCGTCGGCGAAAACTCGAAAGGCATCTGTTGCTCTCCGTCTGAATGCGATTACGCGGGGATATCCGCCGCCTCGGGCTCGATCACCGGCGGATTGCCGCGCGGCAGGGCCACCACGAAGCGCGCGCCGATGCCGACACCCGCCATGGCCGCTTCGCGCACCGGCTCGACCCAAATGCGTCCGCCATGGGCCTGCACGATGGCGTCGCAGACTGCGAGCCCGAGGCCCACGCCAGCGGTCACCGATTCACGTTCGCCGCGCGTGAATTTCTCGAAAATCTGCCGTTCGCTGCCGGCCGGAACGCCAGGGCCATCGTCTTCCACGATCAAACGTATCTCTTCATCAGTGGATTCGGCGCGAATACGGATCTCGGTTGCGGCCGGTGTGTACTTCGCGGCATTCTCCAGCAGGTTGCACAGCACGCGGTCAATCAGCACGGCATCGCACTCGACCAGCGGCATCGTGGACAAGTCCGCCACCACGACGCGATGCAGTGCAAGCGCGTCGCGCAACGCGCCAAGTGCCGCGCCGACCAGCTCTTCGAATGACTGCCATTCCTTCCGCATGCGTACGTCGCGTCCCTGCAACCTCGCCATGTCGAGCAGGTTGACCACCATGGTACTCATGCGCCTGGCCTGTTCTCGCATTGCGGCCACCGTCTCGGCGACGCGTGGCGCGAGCGGCGGATCGCCACGCTGCAGGGTCTCGGCCATGCCGATCAGGCTGGTCAGCGGCGTGCGCAGGTCGTGCGATACCGCGGCCAGCAGCGAGCTGCGCAGCCGCTCCGACTCCATCGACAGCAGCGCCTGCTGCGCGACGTCCACATAGTGCAGCCGCTCGATGGTGATGGCGATCAGCGTCGCGAACACGTCGACCTGCCGCCGCAATGCCGGCTGGGCAAACGCGCGCCACGCTCGCGGTTCCACCGCCAGCACGCCGCGCGTCTGCATCGGCGCCTTGAGCGGCAGGTACAGCACCGTGCCGGCCGGCAGCGTGTGCGTGCCCGTGCCGGCCGGCTGGCCATGATCGAACACCCATTGCGCGAGCACGCGGTCGATCGCGTCGCTGTGCGCATCGGCTTGCCCCGGCTCGACCACGGGCGCCTGCAGGCGGCCATCCGGCCCTACCAGGAAGAATGCCGAACGCGCATCGAAGGCCGCGTGCAGAAAGCGGCTGCCGATCGAGACGATCTGCTCTGTCATCAATGACGACGACAGCTCGCGCGCGAGCTCGTAGAGCGTGCGCGCGTCGGTCTCGCGCTGCACCGCCACCTCGGCCTGCTCGCGCAGGCCTGCAGTGAGCTGGCCGATCACCAGCCCCACCGACAGCAGCACCAGGAAGGTCAGCAGGTACTGCACATCGCTGACGGCGAACGAAAGCCGGGGCGGCACGAAGAAGAAATCGAAAGCCCCCACGGCGATCACCGAAGCCAGCGCCGCCGCAGCGCGGCCATGCCGCAATGCCACGCCGACCACCGCCACCAGGAACAGCATGGCGATATTGACCAGGTCGAACCAGGGCCGGGCCAGCATCGACACCGCCGTTGCACCGGCGCACCAGGCCACGGCCCACAGGTAGGACTGCATGCGGACGCGGCGCTCCTGTACCTGCGCGGCCTCGCTTTCCTCGGCCGGGGCGGGAGCGCTCACGGGCTTGACGTCCATGCGCGTGGTGTCCGCAGCCACGCGTATCACGTCGATCTCTGGGCAGGCGACTGACAAGGCGTCGGCAAAGCTCTTGCGGCCGAACAGCCAGGCACGCGCGCCCAGGAACGGCGACAGCGCCCAGGCCAGCAGCGAGCGCCCTTGCATTAGCAGCGACTCGTCCTCGCGCCGCCATCGGGTCGGGGTGCGGCCAAGCACCACCTTGGTCAGATTGTGGCGCCTGACGTAGCCGGCGACCGCCTGCACCATATCGCTGCCGGCCAGCGTCTCGGTGCGCGCGCCCAGTTCTTCGGCCAGGCGCATCGCCGACTGCAGCCGCATGCGCTCCGCGTCCGACGCGGGCGCGAGCCGCGGCGCGGCCACGGTGATCACATGGCAGTCGCAATCGAGCTGGCCGGCCAGGCGGCGCGCGCTCCTGACAACCTGTTCGGCATCGCTGCCGGATCCGATGCAGGCCAGCACCGCCTCGCGCGTGCGCCAGACCGACTGGATCGACTCGGCGCGGCGATAGGCACGCACATCGTCGTCGACACGATCGGCCGTGCGCCGCAGGGCCAGTTCACGCAGCGCGATCAGGTTGCCCTTGCGGAAGAAATTGCGTACTGCGTGGCGGGCCTGCTCGGGCAGGTAGACCTTGCCTTCGCGCAGGCGCCGCAGCAGTTCATCGGCGGGCAGGTCGACCAGGATCACTTCGTCGGCACTGTCGAAGACGGCGTCGGGCACGGTTTCCCAGACGCGGATACCAGTAATGCCACCGACGGCTTCATTGAGGCTGTCGAGGTGCTGGACATTGACCGTCGTCCAGACGTCGATGCCTGACGACTGCAATTCCTGGATGTCCTGCCAGCGCTTCGGATGCCGGCTGCCGGCCGCGTTCGAATGGGCCAGCTCATCGACCAGCACCAGCGCCGGTCGACGCGCCAGCGCACCGTCCAGGTCGAACTCCGAGAGCACGCGGTCCCGGTACGGCACGTCCCGCATCGGCAGGCGCTCGATGCCGTCGATCAGCGCCTCGGTCTCGGCGCGGCCATGCGTCTCGACCACGCCGATGACCACATCTGCGCCCTGCTCTCTCAGCGACCGTGCTGCGCTCAGCATCGCGAAGGTCTTGCCTACCCCGGCAGAGGCACCGAAGTAGACGCGCAGCTTGCCCCGCGCGGCGCGCGCGCCCTCGTCCTGCATGCGCTGCAGCAGGCTGTCCGGGTCCGGACGTTCAGCGGGAGATGGCAATTCGGGCATGGTTAGCGCACTTCCCGACGCAGGGCCGGGCACGGTCGGATTGTGCCACGCGCGCGAAAGCGCGCCCGCATTGCCGGCCTATTTTCCGGAGGCCGCATCCAGCGCCAGGTTCAGCTCGAGCACATTGACGCCGGGGTCACCCAGCACGGCCAGCAACGGCGACTCCGTGTTCGCACGGATCAATTCCCGCACCGCCTCCGGCGCCAATCCGCGCAGGCGCGCCACGCGCGATACCTGGTAATCGGCTGCCGCCAGGCTGATGTGCGGATCCAGTCCGCTGCCGGAGGCCGTGACAAGATCGGCCGGTACCGCCGCCTTGTTGTCCGGGTCCG
Organism: Cupriavidus sp. C3SS-1; assembly: GCF_057073755.1. Classification (NCBI taxonomy): domain Bacteria; kingdom Pseudomonadati; phylum Pseudomonadota; class Betaproteobacteria; order Burkholderiales; family Burkholderiaceae; genus Cupriavidus; species Cupriavidus sp. C3SS-1. Next base: position 2,210,283 of record NZ_CP172699.1, read on the forward strand.
CCGCGCGCAGGGCATCGATGCGTGCGCGCGCGGCATAGGTCAGGGCGGGGTTGGTCGGCCCGAAATTGGAACCGGCGGATGCCGCCGCGTTATAGGGCATGGGCGCCGTCGCCGACAGGCGGCCCCAGAAATACTTCGGGTCCGAAAAAGGTTGGCCGATCAGCGCCGAGCCGACGGCTTTGCCGTCCTTGACGATCAGCGAGCCGCCTGCCTGCTTCTGGAACACCACTTGCGATATTGCGGTGATCACGCTGGGGTACAGCAAACCCGTCAGCAGCGACAGCGCGATGAAGACGACCAGCGCCGGCCGCAGCAGCCCTCCTTGCTGCGGCTCGACTGGGGCTGGCTGCGTGGATTGCATGTGCGTATTCATGAATGCCTTCTCTATGCAAAGGTATGCTCAGACCCAGCCCAGCAGGGCCAGCACCATGTCGATCAGCTTGATCCCGGCAAAGGGCACCAGGATGCCGCCGAGACCATAGACCAGAAGGTTGCGACGCAGCAGCACCGCCGCGCCGAGCGGCCGGTAGGCCACGCCCCGGAGCGCCAGCGGTATCAGCGCCACGATGATCAGCGCGTTGAAGATCACGGCCGACATGATGGCCGACGACGGCGTGGTCAGTCCCATCACGTTCAGCAGGTTCAGCTGCGGGTAGGTGGTGACAAACGCGGCCGGGATGATGGCGAAGTACTTGGCCACGTCGTTGGCCACGCTGAACGTCGTGAGCGATCCGCGCGTCATCAGCATCTGCTTGCCGATCTCGACGATCTCGATCAGCTTGGTCGGGTTGCTGTCGAGGTCGACCATATTGCCGGCCTCTTTCGCCGCCTGCGTGCCGCTGTTCATCGCCACCGCGACATCGGCCTGGGCCAGCGCCGGCGCATCATTGGTGCCGTCACCGGTCATCGCCACGAGGCGGCCCTCGCCCTGGTACTGGCGAATCAGCTTGAGCTTGGCCTCTGGCGTCGCTTCGGCAAGGAAGTCATCGACACCGGCTTCGGCTGCGATGGTCGCCGCGGTCAGCCGGTTGTCGCCGGTGATCATCACGGTCTTGATGCCCATCTTGCGCAGCTCGGCGAAGCGCTCGCGGATACCGGTCTTGACGATGTCCTTGAGTTCCACCACGCCCAGCACACGTACGTTGCCGTCGGCTGCCTCTGCCACCACCAGAGGCGTGCTGCCCGCGCGGGCCACATCGTCTACTGCCTGCATCACAGCCTCGGGAAACTTGCCGGCGCGCTCGGTCACGAAACGGCGCACAGCATCAGCAGCGCCCTTGCGCACGATGCGCTCGCCGTCGCCATTGCGCAGGTCCACGCCGCTCATGCGCGTCTGCGCCGCGAACGGGATGAACACCGGCCGTAGCACTGCCATGTCGGGTGCGGCAACACCCTGCTGCTGGCGCGCGAGCGTCACGATGCTGCGCCCTTCCGGCGTCTCGTCGGCAAGCGAAGACAGCCATGCCGCCTGTGCCAGCGGCTCAGCCGCGATGCCCGGTGCGGGCAAGAAGCGCGAGGCCTGGCGATTGCCGTGGGTAATGGTGCCGGTCTTGTCGAGCAGCAGCACATCCACGTCGCCCGCGGCTTCCACCGCGCGGCCCGAGGTGGCAATGACGTTCGCCTCCATCATGCGGCTCATGCCGGCGACGCCGATGGCCGATAGCAGCCCGCCGATCGTCGTCGGGATCAGGCACACCAGCAATGCGACCAGCACGGTGATCGTCACCGGAAGGCCGGCCCTGGTAACCAGCACGCTGTAGAGCGAGAACGGCAGCAGCGTGGCGGTGGCCAGCAGCAGCACGATGGTCAGGCCCACCAGCAGGATCGTCAATGCCAGTTCATTGGGCGTCTTCTGCCGCTTGGCGCCCTCGACCATGCCGATCATGCGGTCGATGAAGCTTTCGCCCGGATTGGTGGTGATGCGTATCACGATCCAGTCCGACAGCACGCGCGTGCCGCCGGTCACCGACGAAAAATCGCCACCCGATTCGCGGATCACCGGCGCGGATTCGCCGGTAATGGCGCTCTCGTCCACCGACGCCACGCCCTCGATGACTTCGCCATCGCCGGGGATCATGTCTCCGGCCTGGGCCAGCACGATATCGCCGCGCCGCAAGGTGGTGGCCGCGCGCGTTTGCGTCGCGCCGCCCCGCTTGCCGTCCACCAGCACGCGCGCCACGGCGGTGGTCTTCAGTCCGCGCAGCGATTCGGCCTGCTGCTTGCTGCGGCCTTCCGCCAGCGCTTCGGCAAAGTTGGCGAACAGCACCGTGAACCAGAGCCAGACCGAGATGGCAAGGATAAAGCCGGCACTTTCCCCACCCGCCGCGGCAGGCGCGGCCAGCGACTTGAGGAACAGGATGGTTGTCAGGATGCTGGCCACGTACACCACGAACATCACCGGGTTGCGCAGTTGCTCGCGCGGCGACAGCTTCTTCAGTGCGGCCACCAGAGCCGGTCTGACCAGCTCGGGCGCGAACATGCCGCGCCGTGGAGGACGATGATGCTGGCCGGGCGCCTGGATGGCAACGCTCGCAGGCGTCATGGACGTTGCCGCCGATGCATGGGCGCTGGATGCGGCGCCGCCAGCCTTGCTCTGCGTCGCCATGGATTCTTGTTGCATGCGTTTCTCCGCAATACGCTTACTTGGCAATCGCCGTCACTGCGCCCTGCAGCTGCTCGGCAACGGGCCCCAGTGCCAGGGCCGGGACATAGGTCAGCGCGCCTACCATCAGCACCGAGCCGACCAGCAGCACCACGAACAGCGCGCCATGTGTAGGCATGGTGCCGGGCGTGACCGGCAGCCGCTTCTTCGCCGCCAGCGAGCCGGCCAGCGCGAGGACGGGGATGATGATCCAGAAGCGGCCGAACCACATCGCCGCGGCAAGCAGGGTGTTGTAGAACGGCGTGTTGGCGGACAGGCCGGCAAAGGCGCTGCCGTTGTTGTTGGCCGCAGAAGACAGTGCATAGAGGATCTCGCTGAAGCCGTGCGTGCCGGGGTTGAACACGCCCGCCCTGCCCGTCTCGGTCATCACTGCGATCGACGTGCCAAGCAGCACCAGCAGTGGCGTGACCAGGATCGCCACGGCGGCCATCTTCATCTCGTACGCCTCGATCTTCTTGCCCAGGTATTCCGGCGTGCGCCCGATCATCAGGCCGGCGATGAACACCGCCAGCACCGCGTACACGAGCATGCCGTAGAGGCCCGAGCCGACGCCGCCGAACACGACTTCGCCGAGCTGCATCAGCAGCATCGGTACCAGGCCGCCGATGGCGGTGAAGGAGTCATGCATCGCATTGACCGCGCCGCACGAAGCGGCAGTGGTGATGGTGGCGAACAGCGCCGACGCCGCCATGCCGAAGCGCGTTTCCTTGCCTTCCATGTTGCCGCCGGCCTGCAGTGCGGAAGCCGCGTGATCGATCGGTAGTCCGGCGAGGGCAGCGTTCAGGTGCAACTCGGACATCGAGGCCACACATGCCATGGCCACGAAGATCACCGTCATCGAAGCGAGCACCGCCACGCCCTGGCGCCGGTCCTTCACCATCTCGCCAAAGGTGAAACACAGCGCTGCCGGGATCAGGAAGATGGCCAGCATCTCGATCAGGTTGGCGAGTGCGTTCGGGTTCTCGTACGGGTGCGCCGAGTTCGCGTTGAAGAAGCCGCCACCGTTGGTGCCCAGCATCTTGATGGCTTCCTGTGAGGCTACCGGGCCCATGGCCAGAATCTGTTTGTCCGTCTTCAGGTCTTCCGTGAGCGGCTTGCCCTGTGTGTCGAGCACCGGCTGCCCGGCTGCATCGACCTTGGGCTGGCTGTACTCGACCGGCGTCACCAGGCTGACTTCCTTGTAGCCGTCGAAGTTCTGGATCACACCCTGGCTGACCAGCGCCAGCGCAATCACGGTCGCGATCGGCAGCAGCACGTACAGCGTGCTGCGCGTCATATCGACCCAGAAGTTGCCGATGGTCGCGCTGCGCTGGCGCGCAAAGCCGCGGATCAGCGCGAACACCACCGCGATGCCGGTCGCAGCGGAGACGAAGTTCTGCACCGTGAGCGCCAGCATCTGCGTCAGGTAGCTCATCGTCGACTCGCCCGCGTAGCCCTGCCAGTTGGTGTTGGCGACAAAGCTGATGGCGGTATTGAACGCCGAGTCGGGCGACACGGCGCCGAAGCCTTGCGGATTGAGCGGCAGGTAGCCCTGCAGCCGTTGCAGCGCGTAGACCGCGACCACCCCGAGCAGGTTGAACGCAAGCACGGCAATCGCGTACTGCTTCCAGCCCATCCCGGCATCGGCGCGGACGCCGGCGAGCCTGTAAAGCAAGCGTTCGAGCGGACGCCCCCAGGCGGTCAGCCTATACGCGCCGTCCTCCATCGCGCGCCGCATATAGCGGCCGAGGAATGGCGCGAAGGCGAACAGGATTGCCAGGTACAGGGCCAGCAGGCCCAGGAATTCGGTTGACATCAGAATTTCTCCGGGCGGAACAGCGCGATCAGGAGGTAGATGAAAATCAGCGCGGCCACTGCGCCGCTCAACAGATCGGCCCAATCCATCACAGCCCCCTGCCGGCAGCGCTTTGGTTGCCGGGCGCGGCATCGTTGTGCAGTCCATCATGCCCGGCGGCGGCTTTCGCCTCATTGGCGCCCAAGGCGGCGCACAGCCATAGCAATGCCGCGCTGGCGGCAGCCAATACGATCAAGGCGATGAGGAAGAACCCGTCCATGACAATCGATCCAGGAGTGACTGACACCGGGAAGCTTATGGATCGGCACCTAAAAACGGGGTAGAAAGACCGGAAGCCGATATAAAGAACCTATAAAGACGCAGGACGGCCGAGAATTCCCGCCGCGGCATAACCTGGTGTAAATTCACGGCCTTGGCTGGCACCGCCCTGAAGTCGGCATCACGGCTCCGGGGGCGATTCACGGGCCACATTACTGGTAACGCGTAGCGCGCGATGCCTCCGAATCACGGCACGTTCTTGACATTTGCGTCGTATACGTGCCATAGTTACGGGCGTATAGCTTTTTACGGAAACCGGTACTGCCAGGCTCCCGATGCATAAGGAACCCGGCGCTATCACCCCTGACACTGGTTGCACGGACTCACCGGTCCACATCTTTCAGGTTCGCGGGGGTGCATACAGGGCAGTGTCTGCCCCGTGTGCAATACCAGCCGCCCCGGCGGCCGCAGTTTCCCCTCGTTTGAACCAGCCGCTTGCGCGGCAGCCATCCCCTAAAGGACTGAATTGACCAAGATCGTCTTGAAACCCGGTGAGCCGGTTGAAGTTGCAATGCGTCGCTTCCGCCGCTCCATTCTGCAGACTGGCCTGATCGTCGAGCTGAAGAGCCGCACCGCCTACGAAAAGCCCACGACCGAGCGCAAGCGTAAGAAAAAGGCTGCCGAAGCGCGCCTGCGCAAGCGCCTGCGCATGCAGATGCTGCCGAAGAAGATGTACTGATTCGGTTCGCACCATAAAAAAACCGCCAGCATGCTGGCGGTTTTTTTATGTACGCACGTTTCACGCCACCACGCTGAAGCACCCCCGGGGCATAGTGCAGCGCAGCACCGGTCATGCGTGGCGATGACCGGCATAATGGCGGATATTGCGCCCGCCGGCGCGCCAACCGTCTTCCTGCCTTGACTGCCATCCTGGAGTTGCGCAAGGTGCGCAAGCAATACGGCGATACGGTCGTCGTCAACGACTTGGACCTGCAGGTGCATCGCGGCCAGTGCTTCGGGCTGCTCGGGCCCAACGGTGCCGGCAAGACCACGACGCTACGGCTGCTGCTGGGCCTGACCACACCGGCAGGCGGCTCGCTGACGCTCTGCGGCGAACCGATTCCCGAGCGCGCACCGCAGGCGCGCATGCGCGTGGGCGTGGTGCCGCAGTTCGACAACCTCGACCCGGATTTCTCGGTCATCGAGAACCTGCGCATTTTCGGCCGTTACTTTGGCCTGCCCTCGGCCGTGATCGCGCAGCGCGTACCTGCCCTGCTCGAATTCGCGCGACTGGAGAACCGTGCCAATGCCCAGGTGCGCGACCTGTCCGGCGGCATGCGCCGGCGCCTGACGGTGGCCCGCGCGCTGATCAACGACCCCGACCTGCTGATCATGGACGAGCCCACCACGGGGCTCGACCCGCAGGCCCGGCACCTGATCTGGGAGCGGCTGAAATCGCTGATGGCCAGCGGCAAGACCATCCTGCTGACCACGCACTTCATGGAAGAGGCCGAGCGCCTGTGCAACTACCTGTGCGTGATCGACGGCGGCCGCAAGATTGCCGAAGGCAAGCCGCACGAGTTGATCGACAGCCAGATCGGGTGCGACGTGGTCGAAGTCTATGGCGATGAGCTCGACACGCTGCGCGGCAGCCTGACACCGCTGGCCGAGCGCACCGAAATGAGCGGCGAGACGCTCTTCTGCTACGTGCGCGAGCCCGCCCCGCTGCTGGCCGCCCTGCACGGCCAGAGCGGCGTACGCTACCTGCACCGGCCGGCCAACCTCGAGGACGTGTTCCTCAAGCTGACCGGCCGCGAGATGAGGGACTGACATGAGCGAACAGGATCCGCGCCAGGAAGCGGCCACCGCAGAGGTCGGCCACGCCCGCCAGGGCACCGAACCGCGGCAGCACTATCGGCAGCCGGTGCTGCCCCGCAACCTGCGCAACTGGATGATGGTCTGGTACCGCAACTACATGGTGTGGAAGAAGCTGGCACTGCCATCGATGATCGGCAACCTGGCCGACCCGATGATCTACCTGTTCGGCCTGGGGATCGGGCTTGGCCTGCTGGTCGGGCAGGTGCATGGGGTTCCGTATATTGCCTTTCTCGCGGCTGGCACCACGGCATCGAGCGTGATGATGTCGGCCAGCTTCGAGTCCATGTATTCGGCTTTCTCGCGCATGCACGTGCAGCGCACGTGGGAAGCGATCATGCATGCGCCGCTGACCCTCGGCGACGTGGTGCTCGGAGAGATCCTGTGGGCAGCCAGCAAGGCCGTTCTGTCGGGGCTCGCCATCATGCTGGTGGCGGGAGCGTTGGGATATGCGCACATGCCGGGAGCGCTGCTCGCGCTGCCGGTGATCGTGCTGGCGGGCATCACGTTCGCCAGCCTGGCGATGATCGTGACGGCGCTGGCCCCCGGCTATGACTTCTTCATGTTCTACCAGACGCTGGTCATCACCCCGATGCTGCTGCTCTCGGGTGTCTTCTTTCCGCTTGAACAGTTGCCGGAGGGCGCACGCGCGGCCACCAATGTCCTGCCCCTCGCGCATGCGGTGGCGCTGATCCGGCCGCTGATGCTCGCACGTCCGGTCGACAACGCCGGACTGCATATCGCGGTGCTGGCCGCTTACGCCATTGTCGCGCTGGTGCTTTCGCTGGTACTGTTGCGGCGCCGCTTGCTGCGCTGAGATGCGCCAGCGGCCGGTTGCCCGGGCCCGATGACCCGGCGCTTATCCATATGCCCGCCGGGCCGCCCTGCATGCCGTTTTCGTTTTCCGGTTCTCCCCGCCCTTTACATCTGGCCGTCTGCGTCACCGGCGCCGTATTGGCTGGCGTCACGCTTGCGGGATGCAGCGTCGTTGGGGCAACCGTGGCCGTTGGCAGCGCAGCCGTATCGACCGTGGCGACCGTAGGCTCTGCCGCCGTCAGCGTTGCTTCGACGGCGGTCGGAGCAACCTATGACGTGACCAAAGCCGGCGTCAAGGCCGTGGCCGGCAGCGATAGCGAGACACCGGCCCAGGTGCCCTGAGCCGGCACCACGCAGTCCTCTTACTCGCCCAGTCCGCGCAGCAGGTCGGCCTTCAGGTCGGCCACCGACTCCAGCCCCACCGCCAGTCGAATCAGCCCTTCGCCGACGCCCGCAGCCGCCTTGGCTTCGGGCGTGACGCGCGCATGCGTGGTCGTGTACGGATGCGTGATCGTGGTACGCGTGTCGCCGAGGTTGCCGGTGATCGAGCACAGCCGCGTGTTGTCGATCACGCGCCAGGCATTCGCGCGCTGCTGCTCGGGCGTGGCGCCTTTCAGTTCGAACGACACGATAGCGCCACCGCCGCTCTGCTGGCGCATGGCGATCTCGTGCTGCGGATGCGACTTGAGCGCGGGGTGGAACACGCGCGCCACGGCAGGATGCGATTCCAGGAACTCTGCCAGCGCGAGCGCGTTGAGGGAATGCCGCTCCATTCGGATGGCCAGCGTTTCCATGCCTTTGAGCAGCACCCAGGCGTTGAAAGCGGACAGCGTCGGGCCGGCGGTGCGCACGAACGGGAATACCTTGCCCATGATGAAGTCGCGCGTGCCGACCACCGCGCCGCCCAGCACGCGGCCTTGTCCGTCGATATGCTTGGTGGCCGAATGCACCACGATATCCGCGCCGAACTTGATCGGCTGCTGCAGCGCCGGCGAACAGAAGCAGTTGTCGACGACGAGCTGCGCGCCGGCATCGTGGGCGATCTCGGCCACGGCGGCGATGTCGGCCACTTCGGTGAGCGGATTCGACGGGGTTTCCAGGAAGAACATCTTCGTGGTCGGCCGCACCGCCGCGCGCCATGCGTTCAGATCCGCCGGATCGACGAAGGTGGTCTCGATGCCGAACTTCGCGAAGATATTCCCGAACATCGTCATGGTCGAGCCGAAGATCGCGCGCGAGCTCACCAGGTGATCGCCCGCCTGCATCAGCGACATCACCACCGAGAGGATAGCGCTCATGCCCGAGGCAGTCGCCATGCAGGACTCCGCGCCCTCCAGCGCCGCCAGGCGCGACTGGAACATCGACACCGTCGGGTTGGTGAAGCGCGAATAGGTGAAGCCCTCTTCCGAGTTGGCGAAGCGTTCCGCGGCTTCGGCGGCGCTGTTGAAGCAGAAGCTCGAGGTCAGGTACATCGCCTCGGAGTGCTCCATGTATTCGCTGCGCAGCGTGCCGGCGCGCACGCCGAGGGTATCGATGCCAAGCGATTCAGGATTGAGCGGTTCGTTCATGCTGATGGCGCGGTCGTACCCGCGTGAATGCAGTGGTTCCAACAAACCGGCGGCAAAGCAGCCGGCCATGAAAAAAGCCCGTGCGATCGGGTGGTCGGATCGACGGGCTTGCGTGTTCTGCGGATACCTTGGGATTGACTCGGGATTGCGCGGCTACAGCCGCTTGTTTCCCTTCTGACGGCAATCCTCTGACGGCTATCTCTTTAGCTGTTTCGGGCAGGACCCGCGTCCGCAAGCTGACCTTCAAATCGACGCCCGGCCATGTTACGGCCGGGCCTCGCATTCGTCAACGCACGCGGGGCCGGCGCGGCTTACTCGTTGCCGCCCGAACGCTGCAGGTGCAGTTGCGAGCGCTCCATGTCGCCGGTGCCTTCGCGGTCGGCCTGGCTGCGCGCGGTTTCCAGGCGTTCCAGGTAGGCTTCGTCGATGTCGCCGGTGATATAGCGGCCGTCGAAGCACGAAGCGTCGAAGTCCTTGAGCGCAGGGTTGATGTCGCGTACGGCCTGCTTCATCGCCTCCACGTCCTGGTACACGAGCTTGTCGGCGCCGATGATCTTCGCGATCTCTTCGTGCGTGCGGCCATGGGCCACCAGCTCGCTGCGCGTCGGCATGTCGATGCCGTACACGTTCGGGTACTTCACCGGCGGCGCGGCCGAGGCAAAGATCACCTTGTTGGCGCCCGCGTCGCGCGCCATCTGCACGATTTCGAACGAAGTGGTACCGCGCACGATCGAGTCATCGACGATCAGCACGTTCTTGCCCTTGAACTCCACGCCCATGGCGTTGAGCTTCTGGCGCACCGACTTCTTGCGCACCGCCTGGCCCGGCATGATGAACGTGCGGCCCACGTAGCGGTTCTTGAAAAAGCCTTCGCGGTAGCCGACGCCCAGCCGGTTGGCCACCTGCATGGCGGCCGGGCGGCTGGAATCGGGAATCGGCATGACCACGTCGATGTCGCCGGCCGAGACTTCCTGGCGGATCTTCTCGGCCAGGTAATCGCCCATGCGCAGGCGTGCGTCATAGACGGGAACGCCGTCGATGCAGGAATCCGGGCGCGCCAGGTAGACGTATTCGAAGATACACGGCGTCAGCACGGGATTGTCCGCGCACTGCTTGCTGTGCAGCTTGCCGTCGAGGTCGATGAAGATGGCTTCACCGGGCGCCACATCGCGCTCCAGGCGGTAGCCGATGCCTTCCAGCGCCACCGACTCGGACGCCACCATCCACTCCTTGCCGCTCGGCGTGTCCACGCTGCCCAGGCACAGCGGGCGGATGCCGAATGGGTCGCGCACGGCCAGCATGCCGTAGCCCGCGATCTGCGCGGCAATGGCGTACGAGCCCTTCACACGGCGGTGCATACCGGCAACGGCTGTGAAGATGGTCTCGGGTTCCAGCGCCATGCCATGGCTGGCACGTTGCAGCTCGTCGGCCAGCACGTTCAGCAGCACCTCGGTGTCCGAGTGCGTGTTGATGTGGCGGCGATCGCGGCGGAACATCTCTTCGCGCAGCTGCTGCCAGTTGGTCAGGTTGCCGTTGTGCGACAGGATGATGCCGTACGGCGCGTTGACGTAGAAGGGCTGCGCCTCTTCTTCGCTCGATGCCGAGCCCGCGGTCGGGTAGCGGACCTGGCCGATACCAGCCGTGCCGGGCAAGCCGCGCATATTGCGCGTGCGGAACACGTCGCGCACGAGGCCGTTGGCCTTGTGCATGTGGAAGGTACTGCCGTTGGCGGTGGCGATGCCGGCAGCATCCTGTCCGCGGTGTTGCAACAACAGCAGGCTGTCGTAAATCAATTGGTTGACAGGCGAGGTGGAGACCACGCCGACGATACCGCACATGCCAAGCTCCCAGGGAAAGGCTTTGATTCAGGGGCGCAGCCTTGTCCTTAGGACACGGCTTGCGTTTCGTACCGGCCAGGCATGGGTGCCAGGCCTAATGTCATGTCTTGACGTACTTCGCCAGCTCCGGTGGCAGCCATGGCTTCAGCGATTCCATGGCCTGCATCACATAAGGGCGGCTCACCGCGTCGCGCCAGAATTCCTCTTCCGGCAATTTCGTCAGGCCGGCCAGCGTGACCAGCAGCATCACCAGCAGCGCGCCGCGCAGCAGCCCGAACACCAGCCCGAGCCCGCGATCCGCCGGCTTCAGCCCGGTGCTCTCCAGCAACTGGCCGATCACCGTGCCCGCCAGCGCCGCGCCGATCACGGTGCCGATCAGCAAGGTGATAAAGCCGAGCGCATGGCGCGCGATTTCGCCGCCGGGCAGCGACTCGGGCATCCAGCCCGCGGCCACGCCGCCAAAGCGATAGGCCACCCAGAATGCCACGACCCAGCCGATCAGCGACAGCACCTCGCGGACCAGTCCGCGCAGCACGCCGATCAGGCCGGAAGCAAGCAGGGTGAAGACGACTGCGTAGTCGAAGAAAGTCGGCTGCATCGTTGCTGGCGGCCGCGCCACGCGCGGCCACACGGGCTTACTGTTCCACCACCTTCGACGTCAGGCCGACCGCGCGCACGCGCTTGTCGGCGGCATCGGCGGCATCCCGGTCATTGAAGGGGCCCGCGCGCAGCAGGATTCGCTCGCCATCGGCCAGCACTTTCTTTTCCACATACGCCGGCACCTTGCTCGCCTTGAGCTTGGCCAGCCAGTTCTTCGCCCGCTCTTCCGAAGAGAAGGCGCCAATCAGGATCAGGTACTTGCCGCTGCCTTGCGGCTTGGCCTCGGCGGTCTTGGCTTCGGCGGGCTTGGCGTCCGCACGGGCAGCAGGCTTTTCCGCCGCCGCGGCAGGCTTTGCAGGCGTGCTTACGAGCTCCTCGCCGGCATCGAGCGCTTCGGCGCCTTCGCCGCGGGCCTGCTGGGATTGCGGGGCCGGCGGCAGCGGCTCGGCCTTGCGGGCTTCGACCTTCGGCTTCTGCGCGGCCTGGCCGCCCGAGACCTTTACCGACACATCGTCGGAGACCGGGCGCGGCTTGGTTTCGAAGATGATGGGCAGCACGATGACGGCGGCCACCACCAGCACCACGGCGCCGATCAGACGGCGGCGTGCGCGCTGCTTCTGCGGGAACTCGGGATCCAGCGTGTCATCGGCATATTCCTCCGCCAGCCGGCGCGACGAGGCGATGCCTGCACCAGGATCGGTGCGCTGGCGACGCGCACGCTCGGGTGCCGGGTCGTTGCCCTTGCGGGAAGAAAACAGCGAAAGCAGGCCCATAGATTGGTTCGGTGCGGCGGCCGTCCGTGTTGAGTCGGTGTCGACCGCTGGTTTGTCGCTCGATTGCCGCACGACCGTTGCGCTGCAACGATCGTACCGGCGGCGGTACCGCTAGTTTGCCTGCGTGGCGCGGTAAGCCATCACGCCGGCAACGGTATAGAACGATCCGAAGACCAGAATTCTATCATTCTCGGTCGCTCTCTCGATGGCATCCCTGTAAGCCGCCTCGGGGCTGGAAAAGCAGGCCGCCGTGGCGTCCGGCCCCGCCTGGAAACCGCCCTCTTCAAGCTTCAGCAGCAAATCGGCGGCGGTAGCGGCACGCTCGGTCGGCAGGTCGCACAGGCACCAGTGGTCGACCTTGTCGGCAACCTGGCTCAGCACCCCCGCGAGATCCTTGTCCTGCATGGCGCCGAACACCGCGTAGGTATAGCGGAAGAAGCCCATGTTCTCCATGTTCTGCCCCAGCGTGGCCGCCGCATGCGGGTTATGCGCCACGTCGAGGATCACTGCCGGCCGCCCGGGCAGGACCTGGAAGCGCCCCGGCAGTTCGACGAAGGCCAGGCCATTGCGGACTTCCTGCGCGCTGACGGGCAGCTGCGGACGCATGGCCTGCAGCGCAGCCAGCGCCGCCGACGCATTCAGCAGCTGGTTGGCGCCGCGCAGCGCGGGATAGCCGAGGCCGTTGAGCTTGCGCTCGCGCCCGCTCCAGTCCCACTGCTGGCGTTCCTGGCCCTTGGCGGCCTGGTGCCGGAAATCGCGCCCGACCAGCCACAGGTCGGCGCCGATCGCCTCGGCGTGGTCCACCAGCGATTGCGGCGGCACCGGGTCGCCGCAGATCGCCGGCACGCCAGGACGGAAGATGCCGGCCTTCTCGAAGCCGATCTTCTCGCGCGTGTCGCCGAGGTATTGCGTGTGATCGATATCGACGCTGGTGATGACCGCGCAGTCCGTGTCGATCACGTTGACGGCGTCGAGCCGGCCCCCCAGCCCCACTTCCAGCACCATGGCATCGAGCCCGGCCGCCGCAAACATATGGATGATGGCGAGCGTGGTGAACTCGAAGTACGTCAGGCTCACCGGATCGGCAAAGCTCGTGCGGGCGCGTTCCACCGCTTCGAAGTGCGGCAGCAGTTGCGCGTCCGTGGCGAACTCGCCATTGATGCGGGCGCGCTCATTGAACGACACCAGGTGCGGCGACGTATGGCAGCCCACCTTGTAGCCCGCCTCCAGCAGGATGCGCTCCAGCATGGCGCAGGTTGAGCCCTTGCCGTTGGTGCCGCCAACCGTGAACACCACGGCATCGATGCGCAGGCCCAGCGCTTCCTTGACGCGCGTGATGCGGGTCAGGCCCATGTCGATGCCCACGGGATGGGCAGTTTCGAGATGGGCGAGCCATTCGGGAAGGGTGTGGAAGACAGGCATGAGGGGGGTGAAGAGGCTTTGCTACTAGATTTGGCCAGCCGGCCTGAAAGTCAAGTTCGCTGTTGCGCGGTGGCGCCAGCAAAAGCAAAAGGCGCGTCAACCGCCCGCGCCCTTGCCTGGTCCACCGATGCGCTTTTACGCGACCGCGTCCGCGGGCTGCTTCTGCAGCAGCGCAAGCAGTTGCGCCAGCTCGGCGCGCATCTTGCGGCGGTCGACGATCATGTCGATGGCGCCCTTCTGCACCAGGAACTCCGAACGCTGGAAGCCTTCCGGCAGCTTTTCGCGCACGGTCTGCTCGATCACGCGCGGGCCGGCAAAGCCGATCAGCGCCTTGGGCTCGGCGATCACCACGTCGCCCAGGAACGCGAAGCTCGCGGACACGCCGCCCATGGTCGGGTCGGTGAGCACGCTGATGAACGGCAGCTTCGACGCGGACAGCTGGTTCAGCATGGCCGTGGTCTTGGCCATCTGCAGCAGCGACAGCAGGCTTTCCTGCATGCGCGCACCGCCCGTGGCGGTAAAGCAGATGAACGGCACCTTCTGCTCCAGCGCCGCCTGGGCACCGCGCACGAAGCGCTCGCCGACCACGGAGCCCATCGAGCCGCCCATGAATTCGAACTCGAAGCAGCTTGCCACCACCGGAATGGTGTGGATGGCACCGCCCATCACGACCATGGCATCGGTCTCGCCGGTGTCATCCATGGCCGCCTTGATGCGGTCGGGGTACTTCTTGCTGTCCTTGAACTTGAGGGCATCCACCGGCACGATTTCCTGGCCGATCTCATAACGGCCTTCGGCATCGAGCAGCGCATCCAGGCGCGCACGCGCGCTGATCCGCATATGATGGTCGCACTTCGGGCAGACGTGCAGGTTGGCCTCGACGTCGGTCCGGTACAGGGTGGACTCGCACGACGGGCACTTGACCCACAGCCCCTCGGGAATGCCCTTGCGGGTACGGGGGTCGGTCTGTTGAATCTTTGGGGGCAGGAGTTTATCCAACCAGCTCATGAAAGCTCCTTTCGGATGACTGCCGTTCACCGTGCGCGACGGCATGACGATTGCATGACGAACATTACGCATCGGCCCGGCGATAGCCAGGGCAACGACAGGGAATCAACCCGGGAATTTACCATGCCGACAAGGATCAGCCGAAGCAGAACGCGCATCAGGCGCACGCTTCGGCACTTTTTAGCAGTCCTTAAGCCGGCAATGGATCACTTCAGGCGTCCATGGCCTGGCGAATCCCGGCAATGAACGAGCGCAGCGACTCGACCGCCTGGGCTCGCGGTGCGTCTTCGAGCAGCTGCACAAGCCGGCTGCCGATCACCACGGCGTCGGACACGCCGCTGATGGCGCGCGCGGTTTCCGCATCGCGGATGCCGAAACCCACGCCGACCGGCAGGTTGACGTGCTTCTTGATCAGCGGCATGCGCGCCGCCACGCTGTCCAGGTCGAGCGTTGCAGAGCCGGTCACGCCCTTGAGCGAGACATAGTAGACATAGCCGCTCGCCACCTTGCCCACGGCCGCGATGCGGTCGTCGGTGGAGGTCGGTGCGAGCAGGAAGATCGGGTCGATGCCGTTGTCGCGCATCAGCGCGGCGAAGGACTCGCACTCCTCGGGCGGGTAGTCGACCACCAGCACGCCATCCACGCCCGCGTCGCGCGCGGCACCGGCAAAGGCGGCTTCGCCCATGCGCTCGATCGGATTGGCATAGCCCATCAGCACGACCGGCGTGTCGGCATTGGTCTGGCGGAATTCACGCACCCACTGCAGCACCTGCGTGAGCGACACGCCACTGGCCAGTGCGCGCTCGGAAGCACGCTGGATCACCGGGCCATCGGCCATCGGATCGGAAAACGGCACGCCGAGCTCGATCACGTCGGCGCCGCCGGCAACGAGCGCGTGCATCAGGGCCACGGTCAGGCCCGGTTCCGGGTCGCCAGCGGTGATGAACGGAATCAGGCCCTTCTTGTTCTGCGCGGCCAGCGCCGCGAATGTCTTCTGGATGCGGGACATATCAGGGAATCAGGTGAGGCCGCTGCGCCGACGAATCCTCGTCATTGGCAGCCGCCGATGTTGGGTTGCGGTCCGCCTCGGACCTGGCCAGTTGCACGGCCGCTGCCACGCGTCCGCGAGCCACCTCGACATACTCGGGATTGATCTCGAAGCCCGCGAAGCGCCGCCCGTGGCGCAGGCACGCCACGGCGGTCGTGCCGCTGCCGGCGAACGGATCCAGCACCAGGCCGCCCGGCGGACAGCTCGACAGCACCATGCGCTCGACAATCTCCAGCGGCTTCTGCGTGGGATGGTTGGCGCGTTCCGGGTCTTGCCGGTGGATGCGCGAGATGCTCCACAGGTCCTTGGGGTTGTAGCCCATCTCGAGCCACTTCTTGCCTTCGAAACGCGGGCGGCTGCGCGCCTTCTTGGTCTCCGGGTCATACGGGATGCGCACCGGGTCCAGGTCGAAGTAGTAGTCGCGCGCCTTGGCGAAAAAGCCAATGTTGTCGTGCACCGACGAGTACTTGCGCGTGGTGCCGCCCATGCTCGGCACACGGCGGTCCCAGATGATCTCGTTGATCATGGTCAGGCGGCGCTTGAGCATGACAAACAACTCGGGCGAGTACTGCCAGGTGCAGAACAGGTACAGCGTGCCCTTGGGCGACAGCTTGGGGCAGACGGCATCCATCCAGCGCTCGGACCACTCCAGGTAGGCCTGGCCGGAGAGCAGGTCGGAGTCATTGCCGTAGTCCTTGCCCAGCCCGTAGGGCGGATCGGCGACGATGAGGTCGACCGAACCATCCGGCAGGCGCGCAATGCCCTCGAACATGTCTTCCTGGAACAGCTGCAGCGCGGGCGCGTCCGCCGCGCCGGGCAGGTCCGAAGCCCCGCCCAGGGCCAGTTCCGAAGGTGCGGAAGGTGGCAGCGCGCGCATCAGAGCTTGAGCCCCGAACGTTCGGCCACGGTATGCATGTCCTTGTCGCCGCGGCCGGACAGGTTCACCAGCAACAACTTGTCCTTGGGCAGCGTTGGCGCCAGCTTGCATGCATAGGCAATGGCGTGGCTCGATTCCAGCGCCGGGATGATGCCCTCGATGCGGCAGCAGTCGTGGAAAGCCTTGAGGGCCTCTTCATCGGTGATCGGCACGTACTGCGCGCGGCCGATGTCCTTGAGCCAGGCATGCTCGGGTCCGACGCCCGGATAGTCGAGGCCAGCCGACACCGAATGCGTCTCGATGATCTGGCCGTTCTCGTCCTGCAGCAGGTAGGTGCGATTGCCGTGCAGCACGCCGGGCGTGCCGCCGGTCAGCGAGGCCGCATGTCGGCCGGTATCCAGGCCATCGCCTGCTGCTTCCACGCCGATCAGCTGCACGTCCTTGTGCTCGATATACGGGTAGAAGATGCCCATCGCATTGGAGCCGCCGCCCACGCAGGCGATCACGGCATCCGGCTGGCGGCCGGTCATTTCGGGCATCTGCACCTTGGCTTCCTCGCCGATCACGCACTGGAAATCGCGCACCATCATCGGGTAGGGGTGCGGGCCGGCGACAGTGCCGATGATGTAGAAGGTGCTCTCGACGTTGGTCACCCAGTCGCGCATGGCTTCGTTGAGCGCGTCCTTGAGCGTGCGCGAGCCGCTTTCCACCGGCACCACGGTGGCGCCCAGCAGCTTCATGCGATAGACGTTGGCGGCCTGGCGCTTGACGTCCTCCGAGCCCATATAGACCACGCATTCCATGCCGAAACGCGCGGCAATGGTGGCCGTGGCCACGCCGTGCTGGCCGGCGCCGGTCTCGGCGATCACGCGCTTCTTGCCCATGCGCTTCGCAAGCAGCGCCTGGCCGATCACGTTGTTGATCTTGTGGGCGCCGGTGTGGTTCAGGTCTTCGCGCTTGAGATAGACCTGGGCGCCGCCGAGCAGCTCGCTCCAGCGCTGCGCGTGGTAGATCGGCGACGGGCGGCCGACAAAGTGCTTCAGTTCACGACGGAATTCGGCATCGAACTCCGGATCTTTCTGGTAGTGGGCATAGGCCTCGCGCAGTTCATCGAGCGCGTGGACCAGCGTCTCGGAGACGAAGGTGCCGCCATAAGGGCCGAAATGGCCACGGGAATCGGGCAGGTCGTACATGTCTGGACTCTTCAGGTCAGCGGCCTTGCCTCGGGGCAAGGGGCGCAAATTTGACGGTGATGCGGGTGGCGCGGCCAGCGGACGCCGGGCAAAGCGGCGATCTTGCGACTCGCCTCATCCGGCCTCGGCACTGCGGACAGCGCGCACGAACGCGGCAATGCGGGCGTGGTCTTTCACGCCCTTGGCGGCCTCGACGCCGCTGCTGACATCCACAGCGTAGGGCCGCACGCGTTCAATCGCGCCAGCGACGTTTTGCGCGTTCAACCCACCACTCAAAACGATGCGAGGAGCGCCGCTTGCGTTCGGGTTGCGGGTGGACGGATGGGACGGATGGTTGGAAGCGAGCCATGCCGGAGGAATCAGGGTCCAGTCGAAGACGTGGCCGCCGCCGCCATAGCCCTCGACGAAGGCATCCAGCAGCAGGCCAGCGGCATCACGGTATTGATCGGCGAATTCTATCAAATCGAGACCGGGCCGCACACGCGCCGCGCGCAGAAAAGGCAGGCGGCAGCGCTGCGCAATCTGCGAGCAGTCCTGCGGGCTCTCGTCACCGTGGAACTGAAGCAGCGTCAGCGGCACACGCTCGGCCACGTGGGCCACTTCTTCCATGTCGGCATTGACAAACAGGCCCACCACCGAGACGAACGGCCCGGCGGCTTCGGCGAGCTGGGCGGCGCGCGCCAGGTCGACGTAGCGCGGGCTGGGCGGATAGAACACCAGCCCGATGGCATCGGCGCCGGCATCGACCGCGGCCCGCACGTCTTCCTCGCGCGTCAGGCCGCAGATCTTGATGCGGGTGCGCTCAGGCTGCGTCATGGGGAAACACTCCGTGGAACAGGCTGGCGGACGAGTCGGCCGCCGGAATCTGGAAAGCCTCAGGATACTTCACGTCCGCGAGGTACAAGCCGTCGGGCATGAACGTCGGTGCGGCAAGCTTGCGATCGCGCCCGTTCAGCACCTCGCCCAGCCAGTGCGCCGGGTAACGCCCCCGCCCCACCGCCACCAGGCAACCCATCAGGTTGCGCACCATGTGGTGCAGGAAGGCACTGGCGCGAAACCGCACGAAGGTCCAGTTGCCGTCCGCCTTCAGCGTCACGTCGTACATGGTCTTGACCGGCGATTTGGCCTGGCACTCGGCGGCGCGGAACGACGAAAAATCATGCTCGCCCAGCAGGCACCGGGAAGCCTCGCGCATGGCATCCACATCCAGCCGCTGGCCCGGCGGCAGCATCAGATACCCGGCGCGCCCATGCGCGAGCGGCACGCGGTGCGGCCCGGTGTAGAGCGCGTAGTAGTACATGCGCTCGAATGCGAGAAAGCGAGCGTGAAAGTCCTCACTGACCGGAAGCGCCCACTGCAGCGCAATCGAAGGCGGCAGGAAGGCATTGACGCCACGCACCCACGAGAACCTTTCACGGTTCAGCGTGGTATCGAGGTGGATCACCTGGCCCAGCGCATGCACGCCGGCATCGGTGCGGCCCGCCACGGTGGTCAGCAGGCGCACGCCGGCGAAGCGCTCGATGGCGTCCTCGAGGTGGTCCTGCACGGTATTGCGATGGGGCTGCGACTGCCAGCCGGAAAAGGCTGCACCGTCGTAGTGGAGGCCGATGGCGATGCGGTTCATGGCGCGGAAGACTGGCCCGCCAATCGAGGGGGCCGACAAAAACAAATGCGCCGGAAGGGACGCTTCCGGCGCATCGCTTCGGGCCGCGGCAAGCATGCCGCCTGCCCGGACCGTCGATGATAACTCAGGCGACCTCGAGCAGCAGCGAGCGCGCCTCGGCTTGCAGGTCGTCCTGCGACTGCTCCACGACTTCCTGCAGCAGTTCGCGCGCGCCTTCCTTGTCGCCGATTTCGATGTAGGCGCGGGCCAGGTCGAGCTTGATCTGCATATCGCGCCCGCCATCAATGCCGTCCGTCGACAGCGTGCTCGGCGAGACGCCCGGCGTGGTGTCCGCGCCGCTGTCGCTCATGCCAATGGCGGCCAGATCGATCGGCTCGGGCAGCTTGCCGTCACGGATCATGGTCGGGGACGGCAGCGGCGTAGCGGCCTCGGCGTCGCTGCGCGCTTCGGCCGTGGATCCGGCACTAAGGTCGAGCGAGATGCCCGACATGTCGAAATCCAATCCGCGCGAGCGCGTCGGCGTGTCCAGGCGCGGCACGTCCGCCAGGGCGTCGTCACCGGTAACCGGCAGCGTCAGGTCCAGGCCATCGTCGAATTTCCCAGCCGGTTCAAGCGACTCGTCCGCGTGAATGGCGGTATCGCCAAACACCAGTGCGGCCGATTCCGGCGCCACGATCGGGTCGCCGGCCGCCGGTGCCGGGAAGGCATCGAGCGGCAGGGCCAAGTCCGCCAGCGAGGCTTCGCGCGGCGCCGCGGCAGGGTTCTGCGACGGATCCTGCGTGCGCCACTGATCGCCCGGCGCGGTGGCCGTTTCTGGACCACCACTGGTATCCGGCGTCACCGACAGGAACAACGCATTGCCCGCATCGAGTGCGCGCCCCATTTCCGCGGCCTTGAGCCATTCCGCGCCTTGTCCACCGGTCTGGGCGAACATCTCTTCTGCAATCACGCGGAAACCTTCCACATCCTGACGATTACTGTAAATCTCCAGGAGCTTGAGCCTGATCGGCTGCTGCTCCGGATCCTTCTCGAGCGCTTCGCGCAGGATCTCTTCTGCCTGCACATCGCGCCCGTAGGCGATATAGACTTCCGCCTCGGCGATCGGGTCGACCTCGCTGGCCTCCGGCATGTTGTTGCCGATACGGAAATCGGCACCGAACACGCTGTGCTGCGAGGTGTCCACGCTCTGGCCACCGGCGGCGCCAAACAGCGAATTGGCGCCGGCCATCACGGTGCTTTCCTGCGACAGGATGCTGTCACCGAAGGCGCCGCTATCGGCCGTCTTCTGCTGCTGGCGGCGGCGATAGATTGCATAGCCGCCCAGCAGCGCGACCAGCAGGCCGCCGCCCGGCAACAGCATCGGGTTGGCCAGCAGGCCGTCGAGGAACGACGGCTCCGGAGCGGGCTGTGCCTGCACCACGACCGGCGGACGCCTGACGGCCGGGGCCGACGCCGGGGCAGCGGCCTGCGCAGCGCTGGCCGCCGCGGCCGGCGCCGAGGCGGCCGCCGTTGCAGTGGCCGCCGCCGCGGCCGGAGCTGCCGCCGCACTGGCGGTCGCCTGTGCCGCGGTTGCGGCCGGCGTGGCTGGCGTGGCTTCGGCCGGCGCATCCGCCTTCGGCGGCTCGGCTGCGACCACGTTCGGCGCCTTGGCTTCCGTCTTCGCGGCCTTGTCCGCCGCCTTCTCGGCCTTGTCCTTGTCGGCCAATGCTGCCTGGTTGGCCTGTGTCAGCTTGGCGATCTCGCTGTTCTTCAGCTCGATCAGCTTCTGCATGTCGCCGACGTTCTTTTCGAGCTGTGCCAGACGGCTCTCGGCTTCCTTCAACTGCCGCTCGCGCGCGACGCTGGCTTCGGCCTGCGCCGCGGCACTGGCCGCGCCCGAGCGCTCGGCCTTGCTCAGCTTGAGTTCGTTCTGCGGGCCCGCGGCCGGCACGGCCTGGTCCTGCACGCGTGCGGTGACGTTGCCAGACTGCTGGCGACCGCTGTCCGGCTCGACCGACTTGGCCGCGGCGGCACCCGCCAGGCGGCTCCGGTAGGCGTCAAAGCCTTGCGTGCGCGCAACCACCTCGCGGCGGGCAGCCTTGGGCGCCACCGACTGTGCCTGCTGGCGCGAAGGCACCTGCAGCACGGTGCCGGATTTCAGGCGGTTGATGTTGCCGCCGATAAAGGCATTCGGATTGTTTCGGTAGAGCGCGACCAGCATCTGGTCCAGCGACACGCCCTCCTGATCCATCAGGGCATCGCCGGCGATCGACGACAGCGTGTCGCCGCGCTTGACCGTGTACGCACCGCCTGCCGCTGCGTCGGCGCCAGCCTGTGCTGGCTGGGCGCGGTGCGTGGCAGCTTGCCTCGCGGGCTTGGCCACCGGGACCGGAGCCGGAGCAGCCGGCTGCGTGCCCTGCGCGACGGCGGGCTGCGGCGGTGCCGACACCGGTGCGGCGGCCGGCGACGCGTCCGGCGTGGCGGCCTGCACGACCGTCGCGGGCGAGAAACTCTGGTTGGAAGGCTTGGCCCCGGCGGGGTCAAGCAGGAATGTATAGGCCCGCGACACCTTGCCGCTGGACCAGCTCATGTCGACCAGGATGTCGACGAATGGCTCGCTGATCGGCTGGCTGGACCGGACCTTGGCCACGTAGCTGCCATTGGCGCGGCGCTCGATGTCAAGCCGCAGGCTGCTCACTGCCGGCACATAGGTCAGCCCCGCGCGGGCATATGCCGCCGGAGGGGCCAGCTTGATGCTGAGCCCTGCTGCCTCTTCTGCACTCACCCCGCTGATGTCGATCTCGGCCTGCAGCGGCTGACCCAGATTCGACTGAACCCGCAATTGCCCGAACCCCGCGGCATAGGCAGCCGGCTGCGCAAGCAGCAGGCCGATAGCCGTAACGGCCAGCGTTGACCAGCGCTGACGGACGGTTGGCGCATCTTTCCGGCGATGTTGGCTCACACTCACCTTGTGCTCCGTTATGGTTTTAGTAGCGATAGAAACCCGACCCCAAAGCATTCGCTCCGGCTAGCGGGCATTCTTGTGCGCCCGTCGCCAGATTGCGCGCAGTGCCGACACGAAGGCCGGCACGCAGGCGCATGCCGACGTATTGTGACCCATCCCCCGGGGAAATAGGCGTTCAGATGTAACAACGCCGCGCAGGGGCGCGGCGTCACAGGCTGATCCGGGGTTTCTGTTGCCTGGCCGCAACGATAGCCGCCAGGTCCCGAAAGGTCGGTTCCGGAGGATCAGGACTCGATCAAAATGCGCAGCATACGGCGCAGCGGTTCGGCCGCGCCCCACAGCAGCTGGTCGCCCACGGTGAAGGCGGACAGGTACTCACCACCCATCTGCATCTTGCGCAGGCGGCCGACCGGAATGGTCAGCGTGCCGGTCACGGCAGCGGGGGTCAGGTCCGTCATGCTGGCTTCACGCGTGTTCGGCACCACCTTGGCCCACTGGTTGGCCTCGGCGAGCATGCTTTCGATCTCGTCCAGCGGCACATCCTTGCGCAGCTTGATGGTCAGCGCCTGCGAATGGCAGCGCATGGCGCCGATGCGCACGCACAGCCCGTCCACGGCGATCGGCGTAGCGCCGGTCGCGCCCAGGAACCCTTCGCCGCGGCCCAGAATCTTGTTGGTCTCGGCGCCGCCCTTCCATTCTTCCTTCGACTGGCCGTTGCCCAGGTCCTTGTCGATCCAGGGAATCAGGTTGCCGGCCAGCGGCACGCCGAACTGCTTGGTTTCCTCGGCGGACAGGCCGTGCTGCGTCGCCAGGATCTGGCGGTCGATTTCCAGGATGGCCGACGCCGGATTGTCCAGCAGCGGCCTGACCGAAGCGTTGAGCGTGCCGAACTGCGTCAGCAGCTCGCGCATATGCTGCGCGCCGCCGCCCGAGGCTGCCTGGTAGGTCATCGACGTCATCCATTCGACCATGTCGGCCTGGAACAGGCCACCCAGGCCGATCAGCATGCAACTGACCGTGCAGTTGCCGCCGATGAAATTCTTCACGCCCTTGGACAGCGCATCCTTGATCACACCCTGGTTCACCGGATCCAGCACGATGATGGCATCGTCCTTCATGCGCAGCGACGAAGCCGCGTCGATCCAGTAGCCCTTCCACCCAGCCGCGCGCAGCTTCGGGAAGACTTCATTGGTGTAGTCGCCGCCCTGGGCGGTCAGCACCACGTCGCACTTCTTCAGTGCCTCGATGTCGTTGGCATCCTTGAGCGTGGTTTCGTTCTTGGCCATGGCGGGCGCCTTGCCGCCGGCATTGGACGTGCTGAAGAAGACGGGCTCGATATGGTCGAAATCACGCTCTTCCTGCATGCGCTGCATCAGGACGCTGCCGACCATTCCCCGCCAACCGACGAGACCTACAATCATGATTTACCTCGGATGTGATTTTTACTTCCCCGCCATTTTCCTCGCCCGGCGTGGCTGCGCGGGGAAGACGGGCAGGCACGACGAACGGATCTAGGCGATCGCGGTTTTAATAATAGTTTTAATCGTCGTTGCGGTCTGGCCGAGCGAAATCGTGCCGACCGGGCCGCGGGTAGCGGTCAGGGCAGCAACAGCAGTCAGGGTGGACTGGGAAAATCGGGCCATCCACAGAGTCTACACGATTTTGCGGCGCTGCCGCAGCGTGGGAAATCAGGACAAATAAAAGAAAAGGCGCTGCAATGCAGCGCCTTTCCCGGATTGTGACTTACAGAGCGGCCAGTACGGCTTCGCCCATTTCACGCGTGCCGACCTGCTTGCAGCCCGGCGTCAGGATGTCGCCGGTGCGATAGCCCTGCGCCAGCACCTTCTTGACGGCGTTCTCGATGCGATCGGCCTGCTCGGCCTTGTTCAGCGAGTAGCGCAGCATCATCGCGGCCGACAGGATGGTGGCCAGCGGATTGGCCACGCCCTTGCCGGCGATGTCCGGCGCCGAGCCGTGCGACGGCTCGTACAGGCCCTTGTTGTTCGCATCGAGCGATGCCGACGGCAGCATGCCGATCGAACCGGTCAGCATGGCAGCCTCGTCCGACAGGATGTCGCCGAACATGTTGCCGGTCACGATCACGTCGAAGCTCTTGGGCGCCTTGATCAGCTGCATGGCGGCGTTGTCGACATACATGTGCGACAGCTCGACGTCCGGATATTCCTTGCTGACGTCGATCACGATGTCCTTCCAGAACTGGAAGGTCTCGAGCACGTTGGCCTTGTCCACGCTGCAGAGCTTCTTGCCGCGCTTGGCCGCGGCCTGGAACGCGACGTGCGCGATGCGGCGGATTTCCGGCTCGCTGTAGCGCATGGTGTCGAAGCCTTCGCGCGCGCCCTTGAACAGGCCGTCCGGCGCCTCGCGAACACCGCGCGGCTGGCCGAAATAGATGTCGCCGTTCAGTTCGCGAACGATCAGGATGTCGAGGCCCGCCACCAGTTCCGGCTTCAGGCTCGATGCGCCCGTCAGTTCGGGGTAGCAGATGGCCGGGCGGAAGTTGGCGAACAGCTGCAGGTGCTTGCGCAGGCCCAGGATGGCCTGCTCCGGGCGCAGCGCGCGCTCCAGGCTGTCGTACTTCCAGTCGCCCACGGCGCCGAACAGGATGGCGTCGGCTTCCTGGGCGAGCTTCAGCGTGTTTTCCGGCAGCGGATGGCCTTCGGCCTCGTAGCCGGCGCCGCCCACCGGGGCAGTTTCCATCTCGAACTTCTCGTCGAGGGCGTTCAGGACCTTGACGGCCTCGGCAACGATTTCCGGACCGATGCCGTCACCCGGCAGGACTGCGATCTTCATGCTGTTTTCCTCGTTTGATTTTTGCTGCCGCGCTCAGCCGACCAGGCGGTTGTTCAGCCACGGCATCCTTGCCACGCGCTCGGCTTCATACGCCTTGATCTTCTCGGCATGACGCAGCGTCAGGCCGATGTCGTCGAAGCCGTTCAGCATGCAGTACTTGCGGAACGGGGCGATGTCGAAGCTGTAGGCATCGCCGCCCGGCGTGATCACGGCCTGCTTGTCCAGGTCGATGGTCAGTTTGTAGCCGTTGAAGGCGTTGGTCTCGTTGATCAGGTGGTCGACCTGCAACTCGCTCAGCACCACCGGCAGCAGGCCGTTCTTGTAGCAATTGTTGAAGAAGATATCGGCAAAGCTCGGCGCGATCACGGCGCGGAAGCCGTATTGCGTCAGCGCCCACGGTGCGTGTTCACGCGAGCTGCCGCAGCCGAAGTTGCGGCGCGCGAGCAGGATCGACGCGCCCTGGTAGCGCGGCTGGTTCAGCACGAAGTCCGGGTTCAGGGGACGCTTGCTGTTGTCCATGCCAGGCTCGCCGACGTCCTTGTAGCGCCACTCGTCGAACAGGTTCGGGCCGAAGCCGGTACGCTGGATCGACTTCAGGAACTGCTTCGGGATGATAGCGTCGGTATCGACGTTTTCGCGGTCGAGCGGAGCCACGAGGCCGCTGTGTACGGTGAACTTGTCCATGTCTCTTTCCTTACTTCTTGGCCGCGCGCTCAAGCGAGCTGCCGGCGGCCTGCGTGTCCTTGCCCAGGCCGGCCATGGTATTGCAGCCGGCCAGCTGCAGCATGCCCAGGCATGCCAGCACTGCGATCAGGATCCGTTTCATCGCGTCCTCAACCCAGCTTGCGGATATCGACGAAATGGCCTTCGATGGCGGCGGCAGCCGCCATCGCAGGGCTCACCAGGTGCGTACGTCCACCCGCGCCCTGGCGGCCTTCGAAGTTGCGGTTCGACGTGGATGCGCAGCGCTCGCCCGGATCGAGTCGGTCGGCATTCATGGCGAGGCACATCGAGCAGCCGGGCTCGCGCCATTCGAAGCCCGCGGCCTTGAACACCTTGTCCAGCCCTTCGCGCTCGGCCTGCTCCTTGACCAGGCCCGAACCGGGCACCACCATCGCCAGCTTGACGTTGGACGCCACCTTGCGGCCCAGCTTCTGCACGACCCACGCGGCGGCGCGCATGTCTTCGATGCGGCTGTTGGTGCAGGAGCCGATGAACACCTTGTCAACGTTGATGCTCTCGATCGGCACGTTGGGTTGGAGGTTCATGTACTCGAGCGCGCGCTCCATGGCGTTGCGCTTGGTCGGGTCCTTTTCCTTCTCGGGGTCCGGCACGCGGTCTTCGATGCTGACCACCATCTCGGGCGAAGTGCCCCAGGTCACCTGCGGGCGGATTTCTTCGGCACGCAGCTCGACCACCTGGTCGAACTTGGCGCCGGCGTCCGAGTGCAGCGTACGCCAGTAGCCCACGGCCTGCTCCCACTCCACGCCTTGCGGGGCGTACGGGCGGCCCTTCACGTATTCGAGCGTGACGTTGTCCACCGCCACCAGGCCCGCGCGCGCACCGGCTTCGATGGCCATGTTGCAGACCGTCATGCGGCCTTCCATGGTCAGGTCGCGGATCGCCGAGCCGGCGAACTCGATGGTGTAGCCCGTGCCGCCGGCCGTGCCGATCTTGCCGATGATCGCCAGCACGATATCCTTGGCGGTGCAGCCGCGCGGCAGCTTGCCTTCCACGCTGACCAGCATGTTCTTGGCCTTCTTGCCCAGCAGCGTCTGGGTGGCCAGCACGTGCTCGACTTCCGACGTGCCGATACCGTGCGCGAGCGCGCCGAAGGCGCCGTGCGTGGACGTATGCGAATCGCCGCACACCACCGTCATGCCCGGCAGCGTCGCGCCCTGCTCCGGCCCGATCACGTGCACGATGCCCTGGCGATGATCGTTCATCTTGAACTGGGTAATGCCGAAGCTGTCGCAATTGGCGTCCAGCGTATCGACCTGCAGCTTCGACACCGGATCGGCGATGCCCTGGGTGCGATCGGTCGTCGGCACGTTGTGGTCCGACACCGCCAGGTTGGCGCTGATGCGCCATACCGGGCGCTCCGCCATCTTCAGGCCTTCGAACGCCTGCGGGCTCGTGACTTCATGCAGCAGGTGGCGGTCGATGTAGAGCAGCGTGGTGCCGTCTTCCTCGACGTGGACGGTGTGGTCATCCCAGAGTTTGTCGTAGAGCGTCTTGGCCATGATGCAGGGGGCGGCCAGCGTCCAGTTCCGGTGGAAATGGCGCGGTGCCGCGTAGTGGTTTGCAGGGATCTTTTCTTGTCCGCCCGCCTCGTTGCCGGAGGGCAGGACACCGTGACGACAACCGCGATAATGACGCCGGAAGCCGCCCGAAGCGAGCGCTTTTGCGATGCTTGACTTCTCAAGCGATTATGCCACGGGACCAGCGCCAGCCGGCCCCGGCACAGCGTTGCGCTGCGCCGCGATTGGCGAAAGGGGGCCTTCGCGGATGGCGAAAGCACTTTTGCCCCCTCGCTCCCGCATGGGAACGAGGGGAGCAGGATCAGCCGCCCAGGTAGGCCGCCTTGATCCGGTCGTTGGCCAGCAGGTTGGCGCCGGTATCGGCCAGCACGACCTTGCCGGTTTCCAGCACGTAGCCGCGGTCGGCCACCTGCAGCGCCTTGTTGGCATTCTGCTCGACCAGGAACACCGTGACGCCCTCCTGCCGGATGGTGCGGATGATGTCGAAGATCTGCGCGATGACCAGCGGCGCCAGGCCAAGCGTGGGCTCGTCCAGCAACAGCAGGCGCGGCCGGCTCATCAGCGCGCGGCCGATCGCCAGCATCTGCTGCTCGCCGCCCGACATGGTGCCGGCACGCTGGCCCGAGCGCTGGTTCAGCCGCGGGAACAGCTTGAACACATGCTCGATGCCCGCCTCGATTTCATCGCGCTTGGCGAAGAACGCCCCCATCTTCAGGTTTTCGAGCACCGTCAGGCTCGGAAACACGCGCCGCCCTTCGGGCGAGATGGCCATGCCCATGCGCATGATTTCGTGCGTGGAGCGGCCGGTGATCTCCTGCCCCTCGAACAGCACGCGGCCGCTCGAGGCGCGCGGCGAGCCGCACACGGTCATCATCAGCGTCGTCTTGCCGGCGCCATTGCTGCCGATCAGGGTGACGATCTCCCCCTTGTTGACTTCGATCGATACGCCCGACAGCGCCTCCACGGCGCCGTAGTGGGTATGGACCTGTTCCAGCTTCAGCATCAGTCCTCTCCCAGGTAGGCCTTGATCACGCGCGGGTCGTTGCGCACTTCGTCGGGCTTGCCGATCACGATCGGCTTGCCGTGCTCCATCACCAGGATGCGGTCCGACACGCCCATCACCAGGCTCATGTCGTGCTCGATCAGCAGCACGGCGATGCCAAACTCCTTGCGCAGCTGGTCGATGAGCTGCGACAGCTCGATCTTCTCCTGCGGGTTCAGGCCCGCGGCGGGCTCGTCGAGCATCAGCAGGCGCGGCTTGGTGATCATGCAGCGCGCGATCTCCAGCCGGCGCTGGTGGCCGTATGACAGCGTGCCGGCCTCGCGGTTGGCGACCTTGGTCAGGCCCATGCGCTCCAGCCAGTCAGCGGCACGCTGCAGCGCCTCGCGCTCGGCGCGGCGGTAGGCCGGCGTGGCGAACAGCCCGCGCAGGAGGCCGGCCTGCACCTGGAGGTGCTGCGCGACGAGAAGGTTCTCCACCACCGTCAGGTTCTTGAACAGGCGGATGTTCTGGAACGTGCGCACCAGGCCGTGGCGCGCCACCATATGGCTCGGCAGGCCGGCGATGGCGTGGCCGTCCATGGTGACCTCGCCCGCCGTCGGCTTGTAGAAGCCGCCGACGCAGTTGAACACCGTGGTCTTGCCGGCGCCGTTCGGGCCGATGATCGCGAAGACCTCGTCGCGCTTCACGTCGAATTCGATTCCATCCACCGCCAGCAGGCCGCCGAAGCGCATCTGCAGGCCGGAGACCTTCAGCAATTCTGCATTGGCACTCATCGCGGCAACTCCACGTGCGGACGGCTCGCGGGCAGCAGGCCCTGCGGACGCCACATCATCATCAGGACCATCACCAGGCCGAAAATCAGCATCCGGTACTCGGCAAAGCCGCGCGCCACTTCGGGCAGCACGGTCAGCAGGATCGCCGCCAGGATCACGCCCAGCTGCGAGCCCATGCCGCCCAGCACCACCACGGCCAGCACCAGCGCCGATTCGATGAAAGTGAACGATTCCGGGTTGACCAGCCCCTGGCGCGCCGCAAAGAACGCGCCGCCGATGCCGGCAAAGGCCGCGCCCAGCGTGAACGCCGACAGCTTGATGCGGGTCGGGTTGAGGCCCAGCGAACGGCACGCGATCTCGTCTTCGCGCAGCGCTTCCCAGGCACGGCCCATCGGCATGCGGATCAGGCGACTGGTGACGAACAGCGTAAAGCCCACCAGCAGCAGCGCGATCAGGTACAGGAAGATCACCATGTGCTCGCCCTGGTAGTCCAGGCCGATCAGCTCGTGGAACGTGCGTGCGCCCTCCACGCTGGCGCTGCGCGCCATCTCGAAGCCGAACACGGTCGGTTTCGGAATGCCGGAGATGCCGTCCGGGCCGCCGGTGTACTCGGTCAGGTTGCGCG
Organism: Cupriavidus sp. C3SS-1; assembly: GCF_057073755.1. Taxonomy (NCBI): domain Bacteria; kingdom Pseudomonadati; phylum Pseudomonadota; class Betaproteobacteria; order Burkholderiales; family Burkholderiaceae; genus Cupriavidus; species Cupriavidus sp. C3SS-1. The sequence goes on from NZ_CP172699.1 coordinate 2,240,057, forward strand.
CGAGCAGGCGGGTGATCTCGCCAAAGCCCAGCGTCACGATAGCCAGGTAGTCGCCGCGCAGGCGCAGCACCGGGAACCCGAGCAGGAAACCGAAGGTGGCCGACATCCCCGCCGCGATCGGCAGGCATTCCCAGAAGCTGAGCCCGAAGTACTGGTTCAGCATCGCGTAGGTGTAGCCACCGACGGCGTAGAAGCCCACGTAGCCCAGGTCCAGCAGGCCGGCAAAGCCGACCACGATGTTCAGGCCCAGCCCCAGGATCACGTAGATCAGCGCCAGCGTGGCCACGTCCACCGCGCCGCGCGAGCCGAAGAACGGCCACACCAGGCCGACGGCCAGCAGCACCCACACCGCTGCGCGCTGCTGCCCCACGCCGAGCTGCGGCATGGCCGGCAGGCGCACGGCATTGCCCGCGCGCGTCAGCAGCGGCTTGAACAGCTGGAACAGGAAGACCGCCGCCACGGCGATCCACACCGGCCGCCAGTGCGGCTCCAGCACGACCTTGTAGCCTTCCAGCTTGAGCTGCAGGCCAAGGACGGGAATGGTCAGGATGGCCGTCATCACGGCGGCCATCACCGCATTCTTCAGGGATTGCCCGGCGGGCATTGCAGAAGTCCGGTTTGTCATGTCGCGTTCCCCCTCAGACCTTTTCCACGTCCGGCTTGCCGAGCAGGCCGGTCGGGCGGAACAGCAGCACCAGCACCAGCAGGCTGAATGCCACCACGTCCTTGTATTCGGCCGGCATGTAGCCGGAGGCGAAAGTCTCGGCCAGCCCCAGCAGCACGCCGCCAAGCATCGCGCCCGGGATGCTGCCGATGCCGCCGAGCACCGCGGCCGTGAACGCCTTGATGCCGGCGATAAAGCCGATAAACGGATTGAGCTTGCCGATGGTCAGCCCGATCAGCACGCCGCCGACCGCGGCCAGCATCGCGCCGAGCACGAACGTGAACGAGATCACGCGGTTGGTGTCGATGCCGAGCAGGTTGGCCATGCGCATGTCTTCGGCGCAGGCGCGGCAGGCGCGGCCCATGCGCGAATGCCCGATGAAGAGGGTCAGCGCGATCATCAGCACCAGCGTCACGCCGACGATCAGCAGGCGCGAGTACGGTACGGTGACGACGAAGTCGCCGCCCATCTGGAACTCGATGGCGCCCGAGATCAGGATCGGCACGGACACGTCGCGTGCGCCCTGCCCGATCTGCACATAGTTCTGCAGGAAGATCGACATGCCGATGGCCGAGATCAGCGGCACCAGCCGCGGCCCGCCGCGCAAGGGGCGATACGCCACGCGCTCGACCGCGAAGCCATAGCAGCCGGTGACCAGGACGGATACCAGCAGCGCGGCACCCAGCACGAGCGGCAAGGGATAACCGGCCTGCACGCCGATAGCGGTCAGTGTGACCAGGCCCACGTAGGCGCCGATCATGTAGATCTCGCCGTGGGCAAAGTTGATCATGCCGATGATGCCGTAGACCATCGTGTAGCCGATGGCGATCAGCGCATAGATCGCACCCAGCGTCAGGCCGTTGACCAGCTGCTGGGTGAACTGTGGAAGAAATTCGTTCATGGGGGAAGCCTCAGGAAATCGAAGCCCGATAGCGGAACATCCCGCCGCCCCTTGTGGGGGCGCGGGATGCCGGCGAAGGAAATGCCCGGATTAGTTGGCGGCGGTCTTGCTGGCGTCCTTGTGCCAGGTGTAGACCACGAACTTGAAGGACTTCAGGTCGCCCTTGTCGTCGTACTCGACCTTGCCGATCGGGGTCTGGAAGGCGTTCTTGTGCATGTACGCCGCGACCTTGGCCGGATCGGTGCTCTTGGCGCCGGCGATGGCGTCGCCAACGATCTTGACGGCGGCGTAGGCCGGCATCTGGAACGGACCGTTGGCGTCACGCTTCTTGTCGGCGAAAGCCTTCACCAGGCCGGCATTGGCCGGATCGGCCGAGAAGTCGGCCGGCAGCGTCACCAGCATGCCTTCGGAGGCCGGACCGGCAATCGCGGTCACGTCCTTGTTGCCCACGCCTTCGGGACCCATGAAGGTGGCCTTCACGCCCTGCTCGCGCGCCTGGCGCATCAGCAGGCCCATTTCCGGGTGGTAGCCGCCGAAGTACACGAAGTCCACGCCTTGCGACTTCAGCTTGGTGATGACGGCCGAGTAGTCCGAATCGCCGGCGTTGATGCCTTCAAACACGACCACGGGGATCTTGGCGGCGTCCAGGTCCTTCTTCACCGAAGTGGCGATGCCCTGGCCGTACGACTGCTTGTCGTGCAGTACCGCGACCTTCTTCGGCTTGACCTTGGTGATGATGTACTGGGCGGCAGCCGGACCCTGCTGGTCGTCGCGGCCGATGGTGCGGAAGATGAACTTGCGCTTCTTGGCCTCGGTCAGCTGCGGCGCGGTGGCCGACGGCGTGACCATCACGATGCCTTCGTTCTCGTAGATGTCCGAAGCCGGAATGGTCGAACCCGAGCAGACGTGGCCGATCACGTACTTGATGCCCTGGCTGACAATCTTGTTGGCCACGGCCACGGCCTGTTTCGGCTCGCAGGCGTCGTCCATCAGCACCGCTTCGAACTTGTTGCCGCCGGCGCCGCCAGCTGCGTTGATCTGTTCGATGGCGGTCAGCGCACCGGCCTTGACCATGTCGCCATACTGGGCAACCGAACCGCTCATCGGGCCGGCAATGGCGATCTTCACGGTTTCGGCGTTGGCGGCAGCGCCAAGGGTAGCCAGCACGGCGGCCAGCGAAATGGACGTAAGGCGGGAAAGCGTCATCGGGTGCTCCTCGATTGGTTTTGTGGTCATACGGGCAGAGACAGCATGACCTGCGCAATCGAACTACACACCGCGGACGACAGGGGAAACCAGGTCCGAGACGCGGCAGACGGGTCCGGCAAGAAGACAGCAGATGCGGGGCCCGGCATGTGTCAGCCCCCGGAAGGATCAGGGGAGCATGGTTCGGAAAGACAACGTTTGATGCGTTCTCTATTGCGCAAGCGCTGTCGCCTGCCCCGCTTGCCGCACGGCGTGCCGGAGGGTAGCCCGGCTGCCATCGGCAGAGCAGCCCGCATTATAGGGTCAAATTCCCCGCCGGAAGCGAAAATCGCACAACAAATGCGGAACCTAGTTGACAGATTGCGACACAATTCTCCACAAATTGCGCTTCTGACCACTTGGCGTGCAATTTCCTGCTCTCACGTCATCGCACAAGGCGCTGGAGCCAGAAAGACGAACGCCCCGGCGGGCCGGGGCGTTTGCGATTTGCTGCATTGCGCAGCAGCAGGCAGTGGAAGGCTTAGCGCTTGTCCACGTCCGGCACGTTGCGCGTGGCGGCGCCGTTGAACAGCTGGCGCGGACGGCCGATCTTGTATTCCGGATCGGTGATCATTTCTTCCCACTGCGAGATCCAGCCCGGGGTACGAGCCAGCGCGAAGATGCAGGTGAACAGCGACGTCGGGATGCCCAGCGCGCGCTGGACGATGCCCGAGTAGAAGTCGACGTTCGGGTACAGCTTGCGGCTGACGAAGTACTCGTCTTCCAGCGCGATCTTTTCCAGCTCCATGGCGAGCTTGAACAGCGGGTCGTTGTGCAGGCCCAGTTCGTTCAGCACTTCATGGCAGGTTTCGCGCATCAGCTTGGCGCGCGGATCGTAGTTCTTGTACACGCGGTGGCCAAAGCCCATCAGGCGCACGCCCGAGTTCTTGTCCTTGACCTGCTTGATGAACTCGCCGATGTTGTCGACGCTGCCGATTTCTTCCAGCATCTTCAGTGCGGCTTCGTTGGCGCCGCCGTGGGCCGGACCCCACAGGCAGGCCACGCCGGCGGCGATGGCGGCAAACGGGTTCGTACCCGACGAGCCAGCCAGGCGCACGGTCGAGGTCGAAGCATTCTGCTCGTGGTCGGCGTGCAGGATGAAGATGCGGTCCAGCGCGCGCTCGAGCACCGGGTTCACGGTGTACGGGGCGCACGGCGTGCCGAACAGCATGCGCAGGAAGTTGCCCGAGTAGGACAGGTCATTCTGCGGATAGATGTACGGCTGGCCGATGTTGTACTTGTACGCCATGGCGACCATGGTCGGCATCTTGGCGATCAGGCGGATGGCCGAGATCTCGCGCTGGTGCGGATCGTCGATGTCCATCGCGTCGTGGTAGAACGCGCTCATGGCACCCACCAGGCCCGTCAGCACGGCCATCGGGTGGGCATCGCGGCGGAAACCGCGCATGAAGAACTGCAGCTGCTCGTGAACCATGGTGTGGTTCATGACGTGGCCAACGAATTCTTCCTTCTGCTTGGCGTTGGGCAGCTCGCCCTTCAGCAGCAGGTAGCAGGTTTCGAGGTGGTCGCACTTCTGCGCCAGCTGCTCGATCGGGTAGCCGCGGTACAGCAGCTCGCCCTTGTCGCCGTCGATGTAGGTGATCTTCGAATTACACGAAGCCGTCGACATGAAACCGGGGTCGTAGGTGAACTTGCCGGTCTGGCCGTACAGCTTGCGAATGTCGATCACGTCCGGGCCCACGGTGCCCTGGTAAATCGGCAGCTCAACGCTGGGGGAACCATCGGAGAACGATAGCGTGGCTTTCACATCGGACGGCGTCATGTCGGATCCTTCAAATGCTGTGAATAATAGTATTGACCAAAAACTCAGACCGAACGCAGCAGGCCAATAATGCGCTGCATCGGGGGCGTGTCGAGTTCACCGTCGAGCTCCTTGCGGGCAAGGAGCAGGTCCATCAACTCGTTGTCGCTGAGCTCGAACAGCGTGCTCAGCGAAGCCACATCCTCGTCGGACAGGCTCTCCTCGTAACGGTTGAAAAATCGCTCGACGATGATGTCGTTCTCCAGAAGGCCGCGGCGCGCACGCCAGCGCAGACGCGCGCGTTTGTGTGGATCGGCCTGGTGGGAGAAGATGGTGGCGGGACTCTCGGTCATGGCATCCTGCTTTCCGGCGCGCCTGCCTGATATTGCCGCTCAGGCCGACGCGCCGCTTACAACAACTGCTTTCTACTGCGAACTCCGCCGGATCAGACCGCGCGGCGGACCATCAGCTCTTTGATCTTGCCGATGGCCTTGGTCGGGTTCAGACCCTTCGGGCACACGTCGACGCAGTTCATGATGCTGTGGCAGCGGAACAGGCGGTACGGGTCGTTCAGGTTGTCCAGACGCTCGCCGGTGGCCTGGTCGCGGCTATCCGCGATGAAGCGGTAAGCCTGCAGCAGGCCGGCCGGGCCGACGAACTTGTCCGGATTCCACCAGAACGACGGGCACGACGTCGAGCAGCTCGCGCACAGAATGCACTCGTACAGGCCGTCCAGCTCGTCGCGCTGCTCCGGCGACTGCAGGCGCTCTTTCTCGGGCGGCGGCTCGTCGTTGATCAGGAACGGCTTGATCGAGTTGTACTGCTTGAAGAACTGCGTCATGTCGACGATCAGGTCGCGCACGACCGGCAGGCCAGGCAGCGGACGCAGCACGATGCGGTCAGGCAGCTCGCGCATATTGGTCAGGCACGCCAGGCCGTTCTTGCCGTTGATGTTCATCGCGTCCGAACCGCACACGCCTTCACGGCACGAGCGGCGGAACGAGATGGTCTCGTCCAGCTTCTTCAGCTTGACCAGCGCGTCCAGCAGCATGCGCTCGTGACCATCGAGCTCGACCTCGTAGGTCTGCATGCGAGGTGCCGCGTCCTTGTCCGGATCGTAGCGGTAGACTTCGAAAATACGCTTCATTTCTGTGGGTCCTGTTTTCTCTACGATGCGGTGCTCAGAAGGTACGGGCCTTCGGCGGAACGCTTTCCACCGTCAGCGGCTTCATCTTCACCGGCTTGTAGTCGAGGCGGTTGCCTTCGCTGTAGAACAGCGTGTGCTTGAGCCAGTTCTGGTCGTCGCGGTTCGGGAAGTCGCTGTGTGCGTGTGCACCGCGCGACTCCTTGCGGGCAGCCGCCGAGATCATGGTGGCCTTGGCCACTTCCACCAGGTTGGCCACTTCCAGGGCTTCCACCAGTGCGGTGTTGAAGACCTTGGACTTGTCCTTGAGGTGGATGTTGTTGGCGCGCTCCGACACTTCCAGGATGCGCTCCACGCCTTCGTCCATCAGCTTCTGCGTACGGAACACGCCGGCATGCGACTGCATGTTCTTGCGGATGTCGTTGGCGACGTCCTGCGTGTACTCGCCCGACGACGTGCCCTGCAGCTTGGCCAGGCGCGACATCGCGAGGTCGGCGGCGTCGGCCGGCAGCGGCTTGTGTTCCTTCTGCTTCAGGTTCTGCGCGATGATGTGGTTGCCAGCCGCACGGCCGAACACCACGAGGTCGAGCAGCGAGTTGGTGCCCAGGCGGTTGGCGCCGTGCACCGACACGCACGAGCATTCGCCGATCGCGTAGAAACCGTTGAGCACTTCGTTCGGGTTGCCGTTCTTCGGCACCACGACCTGGCCATGGTAGTTCGTCGGAATGCCGCCCATCTGGTAGTGGATGGTCGGGACGACGGGGATCGGTTCCTTGATCGCGTCGACGTTGGCGAACTTCATGCCGATCTCGCGGATCGACGGCAGGCGCTTCATGATGGTCTCGGCACCGACGTGGGTCAGGTCGAGCAGCACGTAGTCGCCGTTCGGGCCACAGCCGCGGCCTTCCTTGATTTCCTGGTCCATCGAGCGCGACACGAAGTCGCGCGGCGCCAGATCCTTCAGCGTCGGGGCATAGCGCTCCATGAAGCGCTCGCCGTCCTTGTTGCGCAGGATACCGCCTTCGCCGCGCACGCCTTCGGTGATCAGCACGCCCGCGCCGGCCACGCCGGTCGGGTGGAACTGCCAGAACTCCATGTCTTCCAGGGGCACGCCTGCGCGCGCCGCCATGCCCAGGCCGTCACCGGTGTTGATGAAGGCGTTGGTGGAAGCCGCGTAGATACGTCCGGCACCGCCGGTCGCAAACAGCGTGGTCTTGGCTTCGAGGATGTAGACCTCGCCGGTTTCCATTTCCAGCGCGGTCACGCCCAGCACGTCGCCGTCCTGGTCGCGGATCAGGTCCAGCGCCATCCACTCGACGAAGAAGTGGGTCTTGGCGCGCACGTTGCGCTGGTACAGCGTGTGCAGCAGTGCGTGGCCGGTACGGTCCGCCGCGGCGCAGGCGCGCTGCACAGGCTTCTCGCCGTAGTTGGCGGTGTGGCCGCCGAACGGACGCTGGTAGATCGTGCCGTCCGCATTGCGGTCGAACGGCATGCCGAAGTGCTCGAGCTCGTACACGACCTTCGGGGCTTCACGGCACATGAACTCGATGGCGTCCTGGTCGCCCAGCCAGTCGGAGCCCTTGATGGTGTCGTAGAAGTGATAGTGCCAGTTGTCCTCGCTCATGTTGCCCAGCGAAGCACCGATGCCGCCCTGCGCCGCCACGGTGTGCGAACGGGTCGGGAACACCTTGGACAGCACGGCGACGTTCAGGCCGGCTTCCGCGAGCTGGAGGGATGCGCGCATCCCGGCGCCGCCAGCACCGACGATGACCACGTCAAAGCGGCGACGCGGCAATCCAGTCTTGACTGCGACCATTTATTACACCCTCCAGAGAATCTGAGCAGCGTAGCCCGCACAACCGACGAGCCACAGAATCGTAAGAACTTGCAGCACGAGGCGCAGCGCCATCGGCTTCACATAGTCCATCCAGATGTCGCGCACGCCGAACCAGGCGTGATACAGCAGCGACAGGATGGTCAGGAACGTGATGATCTTCATCCATTGATTGGAGAAGAGCCCTGCCCACGCTTCGTACGAAGCGCCGTTCGACAGCAGGAAGGCAATAGCCAGGACGATGGTGAAGACCACCATGATCACGGCCGTGACGCGTTGCGCGAGCCAGTCTTTCAGGCCGTAGTGCGCACCGACGACAAGACGCTTGGGACCGATATTATTGTTTGCCACCTTGATTCTCCTCAGAACAGGCCGAACAGCTTCAGGCCGAAAATCAGGGTAAGCAGCAGGCTGACAACCAGCACGCCGATGGCAGACTTGGCCGAAGCGGGCTTGGAGACGCCAACGTGCACGTCCAGCAGCAGGAAGCGGATACCAGCGCAGAAGTGATGCAGATAACCCCAGATCAGGGCCAGCACAACCAGCTTGACGAAGCCACCGGACAACAGCGCCGAGAACTTTGCGAAGCTCAGTTCGGAGGTAATGCTCTGCTCAAACAGGTACAGAACAAAGGGAAGAAGGAGGAACATCAAGGCACCGCTCACGCGATGCAGGATGGATACCTTGCCGGCCCAGGGCAACCGGTATTTCGCGATCTGCGAGACACCGATATTCCGGAACTCCGGCCTGGCTTGTTTGACGGCTTCAGCCATGCGAGACCCCAATTTGCGGTAAACAAAAAACGAAACTGCCATTGCCCTGCATGCAAAAGAATGCATTGGGGCAAATCCATGAGATTTTAGCGCCTTTGTTGCGCGCCGCACCAATAATTTTCAGCTATCAGGCCCGGACAGGCGGCGCCCGACAATCGCACACAGCAATGCGGGAAGTGCAAAAACCACCCGCGCCCCGCAATAGCCGCAACCATCATGACGAATATCGCAATAATCATGGCGCCCGGCCCGCCGGCAGCCGCGATATTCCGATATTCAACTCAGGTCATTCTGGTAATAGTGGCGCGTGGTCACGTACAGCCCGCGCCTCACCTCGACCGGACGGTCGCCGTAGGTATACGACACGCGCTCGACCGACAGCAGCGGCGACCCGACCGGGACAGACAGCAAGGTAGCCGCCGTCTCGTCGGCGGCTACCGCACGGATTTTCTCGGAGGCCCGAATCATGCGGGTACCGAACTCGGCCTCGAACAATGCGTACATGGGGCCCTTCCACTCGGTCAGCTTCTCTGCCGTGAGCCCCTTGAAGTTGGCGCCGAGCAGCCAGATCTCGTCCAGCACGGTCGACTCGCCCGAAAATGTCAGCACACGGCGAATCTGCACGACGCTGTCGCCGGTACGGATATCGAGCAGCCGGGCAATCTCCGCGGGCGCGCGCAGCCGCTTGCACTCGAGCACCTGGCTGGCGCCATAATGCGGCTCCCCTTCGTCCGGCACCAGCCGCAGGAAGCGGAACTTGACCACGTCTTCGTGGTGGGTGGTGACGAAGGTACCCTTGCCCTGCCGGCGCGCCACCAGGTTGTCGGCGGCGAGCTCGTCGATGGCCTTGCGCACGGTGCCCTGGCTGACCTTGTAGCGCGATGCCAGCTCCATTTCGCTGGGAATCATCTCGCCCGGCTTCCACTCGCCCGATTGCAGGCTGCGCGTGATCAGGGCCTTGATCTGCTGGTAGAGCGGACTGAATGTAGGCGACGGCACGGCGTGGGCCGCGGCAAGCGCGGCCGGCGGGTGGGAGGGCGATGGTGACGACTGCGCCCCGGCGCCGGAACTGGAATTGGCGGCGCCAGAATCCTGCGCTCCGGGTGCGGAGGCGCCGGTCAGGGACGTAGGCAGGGAGGACATAGGGGGGATTTCACCACAAAAGGGCAAAGCCCGTCCAGCCCGACGTTAAATGTCTTATGTCTTATATAAGACATATGAATTGACATCGCGGATGGCCGGGCCTACACTCGCGCTGGTCCACGCCGGCGGCACGCGTGACAGAAACAAGACAACCGTCCGATCTGGCTAACGCGCCCCGCTTCGCAGTAGACTTACGCTTCGTTGCCTTACCATGACCCGTTGTGGCTCTCCCTCACCGGCTCCGCCCCGTGGCCCTGCCACCTGGTTCCGGCGGACGGCTGCTCCCCGCTATGGCGACAACCAGCACCTGGTGACGTGCCTCCCCCTACGCGGCGCGCCACCCACCGGTTTCCCCCATCTTTTCGTTTGGAGATTTACTCATGGCTAAAGCCCCAATGCGCGTCGCAGTGACCGGCGCCGCTGGCCAGATCGGCTACTCCCTGCTGTTCCGCATCGCCAATGGCGACATGCTGGGCAAAGACCAGCCGGTCATCCTCCAACTGCTCGACCTGCCCCAGGCCCAGGCGGCCGTCAAGGGCGTGGTGATGGAACTGGAAGACTGCGCCTTCCCGCTGCTGGCTGGCGTGGTGATCACCGATGATCCGAAGGTCGCCTTCAAGGACGCCGACGTCGCCCTGCTGGTGGGCGCCCGTCCCCGCAGCAAGGGCATGGAGCGCAAGGACCTGCTCGAAGCCAACGCCCAGATCTTCACGGTGCAGGGCAAGGCACTGGACGAAGTCGCCAGCCGCAATGTCAAGGTGCTGGTGGTCGGCAACCCGGCCAACACCAATGCCTACATCGCCATGAAGTCGGCCCCGAGCCTGCCGCGCGAGAACTTCACCGCCATGCTGCGCCTGGACCACAACCGTGCCCTGTCGCAAATCGCCGCCAAGACCGGCAAGCCGGTGGCATCGATCGAGAAGATGTTCGTGTGGGGCAACCACAGCCCGACCATGTACGCCGACTACCGCTACGCAACCGTCGACGGCAAGAGCGTCAAGGACATGATCAACGACCCGGTGTGGAACAACGACGTGTTCCTGCCGACCGTCGGCAAGCGCGGCGCCGCCATCATCGAAGCCCGTGGCCTGTCGTCGGCCGCTTCGGCTGCCAATGCCGCCATCGACCACGTGCATGACTGGGTGCTGGGCACCAACGGCAAGGTCGTCACCATGGGCATCCCGTCGAACGGCGAATACGGCATCCCGGCCGACACCATGTTCGGCTACCCCGTGACCTGCGCCAACGGCAAGTACGAAATCGTCAAGGGCCTGGAGATCGACGACTACAGCCGTGAAAAGATCAACATCACCCTGAACGAACTGGAAGAAGAAAAGGCCGGCGTGCAGCACCTGCTCGGCTGATCTTCGGATCCATTCCGCCAGGGAAACCGGAGCACCGCAACGATTCAAGAATCGGCGCGGGCTCCGGTTTTTTGTTGGGCCGCGACCTTTCCCGGCGGCCCCAGATCATTTTTGACCAGAATCCAAGTGCACCCTTCCGAGGTCTTGTTCCAGGGCGAAGCCATCCCCACCCAGTTGCCGGTGTGCGATCACTACGCGGGCAGCGAAAGGCTGATGCTCAAATCGCTGGCCCTGCAGCAAGAGCTTGGTCCCGTCTTCGATATCACCTTTGACTGCGAAGACGGTGCCGCCGTGGGGCTGGAGCGCGAGCACGCCGAACTGTGCGCCGGGCTCGTGAACAGCCCGCTCAATCGGCACAATCGCGTGGGTGTGCGCATCCATGATCCTGCCCATTCAAGCTGGAAGCAGGATGTCGATGTGCTCGTGCGTGCCGCCGGCGCACGGCTGGCGTATGTGGTCGTGCCCAAGGTGACCGACGTTGTCGAAGTGGCGCGCGTGACCGACCACGTCAACCAGGCCGCACGCACGGCAGGCATTGCGCGTCACATTCCGATCCATGTACTGATCGAAACGCACGCCGCGCTCGAACAGGCTTTCGAAATCGCCTCGCTGGTGCAGGTCGAATGCCTGAGCTTCGGCCTGATGGACTTCGTGTCGGCCCACCACGGCGCCATTCCCGGCGATGCCATGCGTTCACCCCAGCAGTTCGAGCACCCGCTGATCCGCCGTGCCATGCTGGAGATTTCGGCCGCCTGCCATCGATACGGCAAGGTCCCTTCGCACAATGTCAGCACCGACGTGCAGGCCCCGCAGCGCGCGGGCGATGACGCGCTGCGCGCGCGCTCCGAGTTCGGCTACCTGCGCAAGTGGAGCATCCATCCGGGCCAGATCGAGCCGATCGTCGCCGCGTTCCGGCCTGGCATCGAGGAAATCGGCGCCGCCAGCCAGATCCTGCTGGCCGCCCACGAGAACAACTGGGCCCCGATCCGGCACGACGGGCAGTTGCACGACCGCGCCAGCTACCGCTACTACTGGTCGCTGCTGCAGCGCGCCCACGCCACGGGCACGCCACTGCCGGACAACGTGGCCGAGCTGTTCTTCGACTAGGCCGGGGCCCGCGTCCGCACAACATCCGGCAAATACCAAAATTCAAGGAGAACAGGATGTCCGCAACCAAGAACGAGGCGCGCGCTGAAGCCCCGCAGCCGACGGGGCCGAAGCCCAAGAAGTCCGTTGCCCTGTCGGGCGTGACCGCCGGTAACACCGCCCTGTGCACCGTTGGCCGTACCGGCAACGACCTGCACTACCGCGGCTATGACATCCTGGACGTGGCCGATGCCTGCGAGTTCGAGGAAATCGCCCACCTGCTGGTCCACGGCAAGCTGCCGAACAAGGCCGAACTGGCCGCGTACAAGACCAGGCTGAAGTCGCTGCGCGGCCTGCCCGCCAACGTCAAGGCCGCGCTGGAATGCGTGCCGGCCTCGGCCCACCCGATGGACGTGATGCGCACCGGCGTGTCGGTGCTGGGCACCGTGCTGCCGGAGAAGGACGACCACAACACCCCGGGCGCGCGCGACATCGCCGACCAGCTGATGGCCAGCCTGGGCTCGATGCTGCTGTACTGGTACCACTTCAGCCACAACGGCCGCCGCATCGAAGTCGAAACCGACGATGACTCCATCGGCGCCCACTTCCTGCACCTGCTGCACGGCAAGAAGCCGTCGGCCCAGTGGGAACGCGCGATGCACACCTCGATGATCCTGTACGCGGAGCACGAGTTCAACGCATCGACCTTCACCGGCCGCGTCATCGCCGGCACGGGCTCGGACATGTATTCGGCCATCTGCGGCGCGATCGGCGCGCTGCGCGGCCCCAAGCACGGCGGCGCCAATGAAGTGGCCTTCGAGATCCAGAAACGCTACGACAACGCCGACGAAGCCGAGGCGGATATCCGCCGCCGCGTGGAGAACAAGGAAGTCGTGATCGGCTTCGGCCATCCGGTGTACACCATTGCCGACCCGCGCAACCAGGTCATCAAGGCCACCGCGCGCGAACTGTCGAAGGAAGCCGGCTCGATGAAGATGTTCGACATCGCCGAGCGCCTGGAAACGGTGATGTGGGATATCAAGAAGATGTTCCCGAACCTGGACTGGTTCAGCGCCGTGAGCTATCACATGATGGGCGTGCCGACCGCGATGTTCACGCCGCTGTTCGTGATCGCGCGTACGTCGGGCTGGGCTGCGCACATCATCGAGCAGCGCATCGACAACAAGATCATCCGCCCGAGCGCCAACTACACTGGCCCCGAAAATCTGAAGTTCGTCCCGATCGCGAAACGGAAGTAAAGCGCGGAAGTAAAGCGCATGTGAGGCTCGCGTCCGCCACATTCCCCCGACTTGCGCCCGATTATGTAACGAAAGGGCAGGCTACTTGCCCTGTTCCGCAAATCGTAGAGAATATCGGCGGAATCTTGCCCACGCCCGGGAATCCTCCCAGGCGTGCCAGACCATAAAGACACAGACCCCGAAAGGTTATTTCTATGAAAAAGCTCGTCCTCGCAGCGTGCCTCGGCGCGTTCACCCTCGGCACCGCCGGCACCGTGATGGCCCAGGAACCGGCCCACAAGACCACCAAGAAGGCGCCGGCCAAGAAGAGCAGCAAGGCCGCCCCGGCTGCAGCGGCCGCCGTGACGCCGACCGGCGAAAAATGGCAGTGCGAACTGGGCAACGCCTTGTACATCTCGGGCAACATGCTGCGCGATGAAGTCCTGACCGTGAACTGGCAGGGCCGCGAATACAAGCTGCCGCGCCAGTCCACCGTGACCGGTGCCGACCGCTACTTCGACGCCCGTAGCGGCCTGGACCTGGTGGTGATCCCGAGCAAGGCCATGCTGTTCAACAAGAACCTCGGCCAGCGCCTGGCCGATGAATGCCAGAACGCCGAGATGCAGGCCGGCGGTGCCGCGCCGACCCAGGCTGGTGGCCTGCGCGCGCCGGTGACCTCGCCGCTGCTGGCCGCGCCGCCGCAGCAACAACAACAGCAACTGCCCGACGCGACCCAGCAGTCGGCTGTGCCGAAGCAGTAAATCCGGCGGTTCCCGGGCCGGCCCTCTCAGGGCCGGGCCATCGGGCGCCATGCCGGCTCGGGATGGTTGCCGGCATGGCAGTCATTGCGCGAACGCAGCGTTCGCCGGCACGCGCTGGCGGGCGGCGTGCGCGGCGGTTAGAGTATCAGTCGCAACGACATCGGACCGCGGTGAACGCCATGACAGCGCCGCCGGGGTCAGGTCCGACTCAACGCCACCGCAACATTCCTCGACTGGAGTATGGCAATGCCCCACAACCTCAATAAGACGCAGACCCTACAAGAATTCAAGATCGGCTCTTCAGGCAAGGGCCAGTTTTATTCCCTGCCCCGGCTGGGCGAGGAACTGAACGTGGCGATCGAACGCCTGCCCGTGTCGATTCGCGTGGTGCTCGAGTCCGTGCTGCGCAACTGCGACGGCAAGAAGGTGACCGAGGAACATGTCCGCCAGCTTGCCGGCTGGCAGCCGAACGCGGACCGTGTCGACGAGATTCCGTTTGTGGTGGCCCGCGTCGTCCTGCAGGATTTCACCGGCGTGCCGTTGCTGGCCGACCTGGCCGCCATGCGCAACGTGGCCGAGAAAATGGGCCGGAATCCCAAGCAGATCGAACCGCTGGTTCCCGTGGACCTGGTGGTCGACCACTCGGTTCAGGTCGACCATTTCCGCGAGAAAAAGGCGCTGGACCTGAACATGCAACTGGAATTCCAGCGCAACAACGAGCGCTACCAGTTCATGAAGTGGGGCATGCAGGCCTTTGACACCTTTGGCGTGGTGCAGCCGGGCTTCGGCATCGTGCACCAGGTCAACCTGGAATACCTGGCACGCGGCGTCCACAAGAAGGACGGCGTGTATTACCCCGACACCCTGGTCGGCACCGACAGCCACACCACCATGATCAACGGCATCGGCGTGGTGGGCTGGGGCGTGGGCGGCATCGAGGCGGAAGCCGGCATGCTCGGCCAGCCGGTGTACTTCCTTACGCCGGATGTGGTGGGCGTGGAGCTGACTGGCCGCCTGCGTGAAGGCGTGACCGCGACCGACCTGGTGCTGACCATCACCGAGATGCTGCGCAAGGAAAAGGTGGTCGGCAAGTTCGTCGAATTCTTCGGCGAAGGCACCGCCAGCCTGGCGCTGCCGGACCGCGCCACCATCGGCAACATGGCGCCCGAGTATGGCGCCACCATGGGCTTCTTCCCGGTGGACGAGAAGACCATCGACTACTTCCAGGGCACCGGCCGCTCGGACGAGGAAATCGCCGCCTTCGAGGGCTATTTCCGTGCGCAGCAGATGTTCGGCATCCCCAAGGCTGGCGATATTGACTACAGCAAGGTGGTCTCGCTGGACCTTGGCACCGTGGCCCCGTCGCTGGCGGGCCCCAAGCGTCCGCAGGACCGCATCGAGATCGGCAACGTCAAGAGCACCTTCAGCTCGCTGTTCAGCAAGCCCGTGGCCGAAAACGGCTTCAACAAGGAGCCGGCCGAGCTGGACCGCACTTACCAGACCGCCGATGGCATCGACGTGAAGAACGGCGACGTGCTGATCGCGGCCATCACCTCCTGCACCAATACTTCGAACCCCAGCGTACTGCTCGGCGCCGGCCTGCTGGCGAAGAAAGCCGTGGAAGCGGGGCTGACGGTGGCGCCGCACATCAAGACCTCGCTGGCCCCCGGAAGCCGCGTGGTCACCGAGTACCTGAAGGCCGCCGGCCTGCTGCCCTACCTGGAAAAACTCGGTTTCGGCGTGACCGCCTACGGCTGCACCACGTGCATCGGCAACGCCGGGGACCTGACGCCCGAACTGAACGAGGCCATCGTCAGCAACGACCTGGTCGCAGCCGCCGTGCTGTCGGGCAACCGCAATTTCGAAGCCCGCATCCACCCGAATATCCGCGCCAACTTCCTGGCGTCGCCGCCGCTGGTGGTGGCCTATGCCATCGCCGGCAACGTGACGCGCGACCTGATGACCGAGCCGGTCGGCAAGGGCAAGGGCGGCAAGGACATCTGGCTCGGCGACATCTGGCCGAGCTCGGACGAAATCCATGCGCTGATGAAGTTTGCGATGGATGCCAAGACCTTCAAGGGCAACTACGAGCAGGTCAAGAAGCCGAGCAAGCTGTGGGGCGCGATCAAGGGCACCAAGGGCCAGGTCTACGACTGGCCGGAGTCGACGTATATCGCCGAACCGCCCTTCTTCGATGACTTCACGCTGGAGCCGTCCGGCGTCAGCCCCAGCGTGCGCGGCGCCCGGGCACTGGGCGTCTTTGGCGATTCCGTGACGACCGACCACATCTCCCCGGCCGGCTCGATCAAGGACACCTCGCCCGCCGGCAAGTACCTGCTGTCGCATGGCGTGCTGAAGGCGGACTTCAACAGCTACGGTTCGCGCCGCGGCAACCATGAGGTGATGATGCGCGGCACCTTCGCCAACGTGCGCATCAAGAACCTGATGATCCCGCCGAAGGCCGACGGTTCGCGCGTGGAAGGCGGCCTGACCATCCACCATCCGACCGGCGACGAGATGTCGATCTACGACGCCGCGATGAAGTACATCGCCGAAGGCACCCCCACGGTGGTATTCGGCGGCGAGGAATACGGCACCGGCTCATCGCGCGACTGGGCGGCCAAGGGCACGCAGCTGCTTGGCGTGAAGGCGGTGATCGCCCGCAGCTTCGAGCGCATCCACCGCTCCAACCTGGTCGGCATGGGCGTGCTGCCGCTGCAGTTCAAGGGCAGCGACAGCGCGCAGACGCTGGGCATCACGGGCAACGAGACCTTCGACATCGAAGGCATCGAGGGCGAACTCAAGCCACAGCAGGACGTGGTGCTCGTGATCAAGCGCGCCAACGGCGACGTGCAGCGCGTACCGGTGCTGCTGCGCATCGACACGCCGATCGAAGTCGACTACTACAACCACGGCGGCATCCTGCCGTTCGTGCTGCGCCAGTTGCTGGCAGCCTGAGCGGCTCGCGTACTGACGACCGCCGCCCGCCCTGCCCGGCCTTGTGCCGGGCGGGGCGGGCGGTTTTCATTGGGGCGCAGGAAATTCGTTCATCACTTTTCGGGCTAGCCGCGTGTAAGTTCCACGCAAGCCAGCGCTGCCACACTGTGCCTCACAAGAATGGCGTTCAACGCCCGGAGGCCAGCCAGCCACAGTCCTCCGATCCACGAATCCAGGAGACACCATGGTCAAGATCATCATTGCGTTCGTCGTCGTCGCCGGCGCCGCCTTCTACCTGCTCAGCAAGGGCGGCGGCGATGTGTCGATGGGCGGTGAGCAGCACGGCACCGAAACCCACGCACCGGCTGCCGCCGAGCAAAAGTAGGACAGACACCCGGACATGGCGCCAGTCCGCTCGGACAGGCGTCATTCCTGTCAGCGCAGCGAGTAGAATACCGTTTTACGAAAAAACGGACGGTTTCTCTATATGGCAGGTTTTCGCCCCAAGGCTTCCCCGCGTCTTTCGCCCGATGCCGAGCGACTGGTGGCCGATGCGCTCGCCCTCGATGCATCGGGCAGCCGCATGGAGGACGCTTACTGGGAACGGCGGCTCTCGCAACGCCTGGGCCGGCTGCTGAAGAATGGCAGCCAGACCGCGCTCGACGCGGCGCTCGAACACCTGTTCAAGCACAACGCGGACGCCTCCGACGTGCTGGCCGAGCAGGCCGAGACGCTGGCCGAATCGGCCACGGTGGAAGCCGATGGCGTGCGCTATGATGCGCTGCTGGTCGCCGCGCCCATCCTGGCCCATACCCGCTACGCCATTCCGTCCGGCTCGCTGAAGCCCGACCTGGCGCAGACGCTGGCCGTGCACCTGCAGGCACACGTGCTGGCCACCGGCACCAAAGTGGCGCTGTCGCCGTACCTGTACAGCATCGACCAGCTGCCGCGCACCCATAGCGACACCTTCGCGCTGACCCACAAGCTGGCCGCCGCCGCACTGAGCGGTACGGTGCCCAAGGTGGACCTGCGCGACCTGCCCGA
Source organism: Cupriavidus sp. C3SS-1 (assembly GCF_057073755.1). NCBI lineage: Bacteria > Pseudomonadati > Pseudomonadota > Betaproteobacteria > Burkholderiales > Burkholderiaceae > Cupriavidus > Cupriavidus sp. C3SS-1. The sequence continues at coordinate 2,257,953 of NZ_CP172699.1, forward strand.
AACCGCGCCGATCCTGGCCGATCCGCGCTACCTGCTGGCCGTGGTGGTGGCACCGCACGAACAAGGGCTGTTCCGCTGGCAGGAAGATGCCAAGGAACACCACGCCGAGCGCTCGACCTGTCTCGAACAGTGGCGCAGCCAGGTGCAGGCCACCGTGGCCCTGCTGCTGCCGGGCTGCGAGTTCGAACTGCTGCTGCCGGACGCCTTCTTCCTGTCCTGCCGCGAATCCGACAAGAGCATCCGCCCGCTGACCGTGCGCGCGGCCGTGAACTACCTGAGCGGCACGCTGGACGTACCGGCCGGCCAGCTCGCGGCGGTGGTGGCGGCGTTCGGCGAGGAAGTGGTGGAAGAGTACCGCGTCGGCTTCACCATGCGTGGCGAAAAGGACGTGATCTACGGCATCGTCTGGCCAGTCTATGGCCGCGAAGCCGGCGAAGTGGATGCCGACGAGAAGGGCAACCCGCTCGAGCAGATCTGCGAAGAGCTGCGCAATGCCGGCGTCGAGGACATCTTCCGCCACGCCGCGTTGTTCGATCCGGAATACTGCGAAGACTGCGGCACGCCGCTCTATGCGGACCGCAATGGCGAGATCGTTCACGCCGAGTTGCCCGAAGACGCGCCGACGCAGCAGCCCCTGTTCCACTGAAGCAGGGATTTCTCCCGCTTCCACGCAACGGCCCGCACTGCGGGCCGTTGTGCTTTGCGGCTAGCGCTGCGTCACGCAGCGCCACAGGCCATGCCCTGATGCCGCGTACTTGCGCTCGAACGGCGTCATCGCAGGCTCCGGCTGCCAGGCCTCGGTGGCGGACGAGCGGCCGAGCATGCCCAGCGCCGCCGCGAACTCGTCGATGTAGATCTTCCAGTTGCTGCGGCATTCCAGGTAATCGCCACAGGCTGCCAGCGCGGGAAACACGGCGTGCCCCTGCCAGCGCCGTCCGAGATGCCCGATCTTCGGCCATGGATTCGGATAGAGCACATAGTGCCGCGCCACCGGCACGCGGGCTTCCTGCAACATGCGCCACACATCGACGAGGTCGGCGCGCGCCCAGCAGAAATTGCCGGGCATGGGCGCGTCGCCCCACCAGTCCTTGCCGGCACCGAGGCGCTTCTCCGACTGATCCACGCCGATCACGAAATGGTCCGGGAATGCCGTGGCCAGGCGCAGCGTGCTTTCGCCCACGCCGCAGCCCGCGTCGAGGATCAGCGGTACGTCGCCGGCCTGCCGCCACTGCGCCAACGCCTGGTCGAGCGCGCGTCGGCTGACATCGCCGATCGGCTTGCGAAACGGCTCGGCAAGATGGCGTGTCACGCGTGCCGCGAGGTGTTCGTGTATGTCGGACTGTGCCGAGACAATGTTGGGAGAATTGGCAAACATGGCCGCCATTTTAACGGCGCCGGGCACCCGCGCCTGACTGGAAAGCCTGCATGGATGTCGTTTTGCCGGCACAATGCGGGCAAATTGCCCGACAACCGCCCATGGCCGCGCGCCCGCCTCGCCCGCGGCCGACCGGGCCAGCATGAGGAGCCTAGCGCCATGCCTTTCCGCCGCCCTTCCAACCCCTCCCGCGCCATTCGCGCCGCGTTGCTCTGTGGCGCCGTCTTCACGCTTTCGGCCATCGGCGGCGCACGCGCCGAAGACCTGCGCATTGGCCTGGCCGCCGATGTCACGTCGATGGACCCGCAATGGAACAACGCCGGCCCGAACAACGCCATCGCGCTGCATATGTTCGAGTCGCTGGTGTTCATGGACAAGAACGCGCGCTACATCCCGGGGCTCGCGCTGTCCTGGAAGCCGCTTAACCCGACCACGTGGGAAATCAAGCTGCGCCCCAACGTGAAATGGCACGACGGTTCGCCGTTCACGAGTGCGGACGTCAAGGCTTCGCTGGAGCGGCCCGAGAAGCTGGTCAACAGCCCCGGCTCGTTCACCAGCTACACCAAGCCGATCGCGCGCATCGACACGCCCGACGCCCTGACGGTGCGCCTGACCATGAACGTGCCGAACTACGCCAACCTGGCCAATGACCTGAACAGCGTGCCGATCCTGCCAAAGAAGGTGGCCGCCACGCTCACGCAGGCCGACTTCGACTCGGGCAAGGCCATGATCGGCACCGGCCCGTTCAAGTTCGTGCGCTTCGCGCGCGGCCAGGAGATCGTAATGGCGCGCAATCCCGACTACTGGGGTCCGAAGCCCGAATGGGACCGCGCGATCTTCCGCATCATCACCGACAACGGCGCCCGCTCCGCCGCGTTGCTCGCGGGCGATGTCGATGTCATCGAAAGCGTGCCGGCGGCCGACGTGGCCAAGCTCAAGCAAAACCCGAAGTTCCGCATCGAGCAGACGGTGTCATGGCGCACGATCTTCTGGCAGATGGACCAGTCGCGCGACAACCCGCCGTACGTCACCGACAAGGCGGGCAAGCCGCTGGGCAAGAACCCGTTCAAGGATGCGCGCGTGCGCGCCGCGATCTCGAAGGCCATCAACCGCGACGCCATCGTCAGCCGCATCATGGAGGGCCTGGCGGTGCCGGCATCGTCGCTGGTGTCGCCGCAGATCTTCGGGCACCCGGGGACCAAGCCCGAGGCCTACGACGCGGAAGGCGCGAAGAAGCTGCTGGCCGCCGCCGGCTATCCGAACGGCTTCGGGCTGACGCTGCACGCGACCAACAACCGCTACCTGAACGATGCCGCCGTGGCGCAGGCCACCGCGAGCATGCTGACGCGAGTGGGCATCCAGACCAAGGTTGAAACCATGCCGGTGGCGGTGTACTTCACGCGCGCGCGCCAGGGCGATTTCTCGTTCGAGATGCTGGGCTGGGGCTCCGCCGCGGCCGACGTGGCGCTGCGCTCGATCGTCGGCACACCCGATCCCAAGACCGGCTACGGTACATGGAACTGGGGCAAGTACAGCAATCCGCAACTGGACAAGCTGATCGAAAAATCGCTCACCACAGTCAGCAGCGACAAGGCGCGCGAAGAGAACGCGAAGGCCGCCGCGAAATTCGCGCTGGATGACCACGCCATCATTCCGTCGCACAGCCAGCTCGCGATGTGGGCGATGAAGAAGGGCCTGAAGTACGAAGCGCGTACCGACGAGTGGTCGCTCGCGCAGTTCTTCCACAAGGAGTGACGGCCCGCTGATGCCGCGGCGGGCCCCGCGCATCAGCTATCCATCAGATCACCAGCTTCTCTTCCTGGCGCGCATTGGCCCCGCGCAGCTTCTTCACCCAGTCGCGCGCCGGCAGCCCGGTGGTCGTTTCCACCACGTCGGCACGCGCTTCCAGCGTTTCCCACGACACGTCGATGGTCGGCCCGTTGAACGCCAGGGCGATGACGTTGCCGTCGTGGACTTCCGGGAACACCAGCACGCGGTTGTCGAAGGCATCGCAGATGCGCTCGATGTTCTTCGGGAAGCTGTCGTGGTCGCCGAACAGGTTGATGGTCATCACGCCCGGCGACTTCAGCGTACGGCGGCAGGCGCGGTAGAAGGCGGTGGTGTCGAGCACCGGGCCGCGCGCCGTGGCATCGTACAGGTCCACCTGCAGCGCATCGACCGACTCCGTGCTGGCGGCGTCCATCACATAATCCCAGGCATCCTGCTCGCGCACGCTCAGGCGCGCGTCGTCCTCGCGCAGGCCGAACATGCTGCGGCCGGCGATGATCACCGCCGGGTTCAGCTCCACCGCGGTCACGCGGGCCCGCGCGAAATGCCGGTGGCTGAACTTGGTCAGCGCCGCCGCGCCCAGACCGAGCTGCACCACGTGGAAGTCCGGCGCTGAGGGCGACAGGAACAGCAGCCACGCCATCATCTGCTGGGCGTATTCGAGTTCGATAGCATCGGGCTTGCGCAGGCGCATCGCGCCTTGTACCCACTCGGTGCCGAAGTGCAGGTAACGCACGCCGTCCATTTCGGAGAACGTCACCGGGGCAAAGCGCGGCGTCATGCGCTTTTCTTCCTTGGCCGGGCGTTCGCCGCGCGTACGGGTGCCGCGCGCGGGGCGGCGCGAGGCCACGGCCTCGATCGATTTGCGTTTCAGTAGGGTCATGTCTTGCTTGTTCGGGCAGGCCAGCAGCCAGCGCAGGAAAGCCGCGATTGTGACAGAAACGCGCGCGGTCATTCCGCGGCGCCGCCGGGAAACCCGTCACCCGCGGCCGCCAGGCCGTCCACTGCCAGCGGCGTCAGCACCGGTTCACCTTTCACGGCACGGCCGATCAGTGCGTCCGCCGCGTCCACCTGGATGCGCTGTTCCTGGTACCAGTCGTCGTCGTAATAGGTTGTGGCATAGCGTTCGCCGCTGTCGCACAGCAGCGTGACGATCGCGCCGCCCTGCCCGGCCGCGCGCATGCGCTGCGCGAGGTACAGCACGCCGACAAAGTTGGTGCCGGTCGATCCGCCCACGCGGCGCCCGAACCGTTGCGCCAGGTAGCGCATCGCGGCGAACGACATGGCGTCGGGCACCTTGAGCATGGCGTCGATGCAGGTCGGGAGAAAAGACCGCTCCACGCGCGGACGGCCGATGCCTTCGATGCGCGAGCCCGTATCAAGCGTCAGTGCCGGATCGGGTTGCCCCGCCAGGCAGCCACGGAAATGATCGAAGAACACGGAGTTCTCCGGATCCGCGCAAAGGATGCGCGTCTGGTGCCGCCGGTAGGCCACGTAGCGCCCCAGCGTGGCCACCGTGCCGCCCGTGCCGCCGCTGGCCACGATCCACGCCGGTACCGGATGCAGTTCCTGCGCCATCTGCTTGAAGATGGACTCGGCGATATTGTTGTTGGCGCGCCAGTCCGTCGCGCGTTCGGCGTAGGTGAACTGGTCCATGAAATGCCCGCCCGATTCGCGCGCGATGCGGTGCGACTCGGCGTAGATCTCGGACGGGTTGTCGACGAGATGGCAGCGCCCGCCATAGAACTCGATGGCCTCCACCTTGGCACGCGAGGTGCCGGCCGGGATCACCGCCACGAACGGCAGCCCCAGCAGGCGCGCGAAATAGGCTTCCGAGATCGCGGTCGAGCCGCTCGATGCCTCCACTACCGTGCTGTCCTCATGCAGCCATCCATTGCACAGCGCATACAGGAACAGCGACCGCGCGAGCCGGTGCTTGAGACTGCCGGTCGGGTGGCTGGATTCGTCCTTGAAGTAGAAGCGGATGTCCGGATAGCCCGGCAGGTCCAGAGGAATCAGGTGGGTATCGGAGGACCGGTTGAAATCGGCCTCGATGCGGTGGATCGCTTCGTGGGTCCAGGCTGAATGCGGCATGGCACTTCCCCGGCAATACTGCGAGTGACAGGCCCGGTCTGCGGAGGGACCGGGGCGGTGGGGCGTGCCGCCATCGTACAGGAAGAGCCGATGCCACCGTATCGGCGGGCATGGAGCAAACGGCAGATGTAACAGCCCTTGATCTTCATTTAACCAACACGTTAAATGAAGACATGCCAAACACCAGCGACCCGCTCTCCACCATCTTCGCCGCCCTGGCCGACCCGACGCGCCGCGCGATCCTGGCGCGGCTGTCCGAGGGCGATGCCCCGGTCAGCGAACTGGCGCGCCCGTTCGATATCTCTGGCCCGGCCATCTCCCGGCACCTGCGTGTGCTGGCCGATGCGGGCCTGATCGAGCGCGAAATCAACGCCCGCTGGCGCATCTGCCATTTGCGCCCCGGGGCCATGCGCGATGCGCACGGCTGGCTGGAGACCTATCGCCGGCTTTGGGAAGGCAATCTCGACAGGCTGGTGGCTTTTGTCGAGCAGACGCAAACCGAGACTGCTGTCACCGATCGAAAGAAGGGGATCAAGTCATGACTGAAGCTGCAACGTTTCACCTGGAGATGACCCGCCAGATCCGCGCGCCGCGCGAGCGGGTCTTTGATGCATTCACGGACCAGAGCGCTCTGGCTGCCTGGCATTGCCCGCGTGGCATGCAGGTGCGGGAAGCCAGCGCCGATGCGCGAGTGGGCGGCCGTTACCGGCTGGTGATGGGAGCGAAGGACGGCGAGCAACACATCGTCGGTGGCGAGTACCAGACGATCGATCGCGCCAACTTCCTGGCCTATACGTGGCAATGGGAAGGCAGCGAACTACCGGCCGGCGTGCGCACGCTGATCGAGATCACGCTGACCGACAAGGATGGCGGCACGCACTTGCACATGCGCCATAGCGGCTTCCCCGACGCCGCCACGCGCGATTCGCACAACATGGGCTGGCAATCGGTCTTCAACAACCTCAGCGACTATGTGGATGCCGAAGGCAGCGCCGGCACGCTGACTGTCTACGGCGATGCGCGCAGCACCTACGTGCGCACGGTGCGGCTGGCGCTCGCGGAGAAAGGCGTGCGCTACACGTTCAAGCCCGTGGCGCCGCACGTCGACGAACTGCTGACTCATAACCCGTTCGGCCGCATCCCGGCATTCACCGATGGTCCGATCGACTTCTACGAGACGCGCGCCATCCTCGGCTACATCAACGAAGTCTTTGGCGGCCCGAACCTGATTCCGCAAACCGGACCCACTGCCCGCGCGCGCTGCGAGCAGTGGATCAGCCTGATCAACTGCCACGGCTACGATGCGATGGTGCGGCGCTACGTGCTGCACTACGTGTTTCCGAAGGGCCCGGACGGCAAGCCTGATCGCGCAATCATCGAGGCGGCTCTACCCGATATCGAGCGGCAGCTGGATGCATTGGAGCAGGCCTATGGCGGCCGAGATTTCCTGGTCGGGAATGCGTTGTCGATGGCCGACCTGTTCTTCGCGCCGATCGTCGAGTACCTGGGGCGATTCCCCGAGAGCGCGGCGATGCTGGAGACGCGGCCGAATATCCGGCGGGGTCATGCGGTCATGCGCGCGCGGCCGAGCTATGCGGCTACGCAGCCGGATCTTGGCTGACTGGTCGAAATATCAGCGTCGTTCCCGCGCCCTGGCAGGCAGCCATGCCTGCAATGCCTGCCAGGCGTGCAGCTTCTGTGCATACGCCAGCGTGTAGGCCGGGCTGCTGGAGGGAAGCATCACAAGCTGGTGCCGATCCGCGTGATGCGCCAGCGCTTTCGCGCCAATGCGCGCCGCCGTGCCGCCATTGAACGCAATCGCCACGAGGCTGGGCAAGGACTCGACCAGGCCGGTCAGGTCGTTGCCCGCATGGTCTCGGATACTGCTATCGAGGCTGCCTTCGCGCCGCGCCTCGGCCACCACGTCCCACAGGCCGATACAGCGCGCGAGCAACGCCTGCAGCCGCGCGTCGTACTCCATAGAACGCAGGTCCACGCCGATCGTATCGCCAACCAGCCGCCAGAACTGATTCTGCTTGTGCGCGTAGTACTGGCCCTGCGCCAAAGACGCCTCGCCGGGCAGGCTGCCGAGGATCAATACGCGGGTCTCGGCATCCACGACAGGGGGAAAACAGCGCTTCAGCGTCATGCGTCGTTATCGCTTACGTCCGCAGGCAAGAAGGGCCGGTCGCCCGGCCCTTTTCCTTACGCCCGTGTTCAGGCAAGCAACTTGTTCACACGCTGCACATAGGCCGTCGGGTCATCCAGCATGCCCCCTTCAGCCAGCAGCGCCTGATCGAAGAGGACGAGCAGACGGTCATTGAAGCCATCGCCTTCCGGCAGGTCACGCAGCTTCTTCACCAGCGCGTGCTCGGGATTGAGTTCCAGGATCGGCTGGGCATCCGGCGCTTTCTGGCCGGCCTGCTTCAGCAGGCGCTGCAGGTAGCCGCTCATGTCGCCTTCGTCCGAAACCAGGCACGATGCCGACTCGGTCAGCCGCAGCGTCACGCGCACATCCTTGGCCTTGCCTTCGAGCACGGTCTTGGCGCGAGCGACAACATCCTTCCATTCAGTCTCGGCCTTCTCCTGCTCGGCCTTTTCGGCCTCGTCGGCAAGCGTGCCCAGGTCGAGGTCGCCGCGGGCGACCGACACCAGCTCCTTGCCATCGAATTCGCGCAGGAACGACAGCATCCACTCGTCGACGCGGTCGGTCAGCAGCAGCACTTCGATGCCCTTCTTGCGGAAGACCTCGAGGTGCGGACTGTTCTTCGCGGCGGCCCACGTATCGGCCGTCACGTAGTAGACCTTGTCCTGCCCTTCCTTCATGCGGCCGACATAGGCGGCCAGCGACACGGTCTGGTCGGCGTTGTCGGTGTGCGTCGAGCTGAAGCGCAGCAGCTTCGCGATGCGCTCCTGGTTGGCCTGGTCCTCGCCCATGCCCTCCTTCAGCGCCTGGCCGAACTGCTGCCAGAAGGTCGCGTACTTGGTGCGCTCGGCTTCGTCTTCGCTATCGGCCAGCGATTCCAGCATCGACAGCACGCGCTTGGTGCTGCCTTCGCGGATCGCCTTGACGTCGCGGCTTTCCTGCAGCAGTTCGCGCGAGACGTTCAGCGGCAGGTCGGCTGAATCGATCACGCCCTTGACCCAGCGCAGGTACGACGGCAGCAGCTGCTCGGCGTCGTCCATGATGAAGACGCGCTTCACGTAGAGCTTGAGGCCGTGCTTGTGGTTGCGGTCCCACATGTCGAACGGCGCGCGCGCCGGGATGTACAGCAGCTGCGTGTATTCGCTGCGCCCTTCCACGCGGTTGTGGGTCCAGGCCAGCGGCGCTTCGTTGTCGTGCCCGATGTGCTGGTAGAACGCGGTGTACTGCTCGTCGGTAATGTCCGACTTCGGACGCGTCCACAGCGCGCTGGCCTGGTTGACGCTCTCCCACTCGTCGGTGCGCTTGTAGGTGCTGGCCTCGGCATCCCACACTTCCTTGGGCATGCGGATCGGCAGCGAGATATGGTCCGAGTACTTCTGGATGATGCTCTTCAGGCGCCAGGCCGAGAGGAAATCGTCCTCGCCTTCGCGCAGGTGCAGCGTGATGGTGCTGCCGCGTTCGGCGCGCGTGATGGCGTCGACGCTGAACTCGCCGTCGCCCGCGCTTTCCCAGCGCACCGCTTCGTCGGCGGCCAGGCCCGCGCGGCGGGTTTCGACCGTGACCTTGTCGGCGACGATAAAGGCCGAGTAGAAGCCCACGCCGAACTGGCCGATCAGCGCGGCATCCTTTTGCTGGTCGCCGGACAGTTGCTGGAAGAATTCCTTGGTGCCCGAGCGCGCGATGGTGCCCAGGTTGCGGATGGCCTCGTCGCGGCTCATGCCGATGCCGTTGTCGGTGATCTTCAGCGTGCGGGCGGTGGCGTCAGCTTCGATGCGGATGGCCAGGTCGGCGTCGTTTTCGAGCAGCGAGGGGTTCGCGATCGCCTCGAAGCGCAGCTTGTCGGTGGCGTCGGAAGCATTCGAGACCAGCTCGCGGAGGAAAATTTCCTTGTTGCTGTACAGCGAGTGGATCATCAGGTGCAGCAGTTGCTTCACTTCCGCCTGGAAGCTCATCGTTTCGTGCGGTGCGGACATGGTTCTCCTTTTCGAATCCGGAAAATCAGGGTGTGAGGGTGGCGCAAGGCCAGTGCTCACGGAAATAGGGCCGGCTCCGGCCAATTTCAAGACCGGCCGGCGGCTTCAGCGCCGGTCCAGCTGCCGGGACAGGAAGTCGAGCATGTCCGGGTCGCCGCTGCTGGCGACGTTGAAGCGCATCCAGCCGGACGGCATCTGCGACGGCGAAAACAGGCTTCCCGGCGCGAACAGGTAGCCCTTGTCATGCCCAGCCGTGGCGATGGCATTGGTATCGCGGCCGGTATCGGCCCACAGGTACATGCCCGCATGCTGGCCCGGGAAAAGCCGCAGGCCGCGGCGCTCCAGCTCGCGCCGGGTGTCGTCGCGGGCCCGGTCCAGCCGGCCGCGCACCCGCTCCACATGCTTGCGGTAGTGGCCCTCGGTCAGCACCTTGTACAGCACGCGCTCGTTGATTTCCGGCGTGGCCAGGCCTGCCAGCAGCTTGCTATCGGTCAGCGTCGCGGCCCGGTCCGGGTGCGCGGCGATGAAGCCCACGCGCAGGTTCGCCGCCAGCGTCTTGGAGAAGCTGCCCAGGTAGATCACGCGGCGCAGCTGGTCCAGGCTGGCCAGCCGCGTGGCGGCATGGCCGGGCGGGCACAGGTCGCAGTAGATGTCGTCCTCGACGATCAGGAAATCGTACTGCTCGGCCATCTGCAGCAGCCGGAACGCCTTGGCGGCGGACAGCGAGGTGCCGGTCGGGTTGTGCAGCACCGAGTTGATGACGAACAGCCGCGGCCGGTGCGCCTGCACGATGCGCTCCAGCGCCTCCAGGTCCGGCCCTTCGGCCGTGTAGGGCACGCCGATCACCTGCGCGCCCTGCGCGGCAAAACGGCCGAACATCACGAACCAGGCCGGGTCTCCGACCAGCACGGTGTCGCCGGGGCACAGGTAAAGCCGCGCGATCAGGTCGAGCGCCTGCGTGATGCCCGACGTCAGCACGATCTGCTCTGCCGTGGCGCCGATCTCCAGCTCCTCCAGCCGCGTGCGCAGCTGCTGGCGCAGCGGCAGGAAGCCCTGCGGCGTGCCGCTGGCCAGGAAATGGTTGCCCGGCTGGCGGCCCAGTCCGCGCAGCGCGCTGGCGATCAGTTCGCCATCGAGCCACTCGTTGGGCAGAAAGCCGAGACCGGGCGCCTTGCGGGTCTCGGCGGTATGGAACATGCTGCGCAGCAGCCAGGTCACGTCGATATTGCGCGCGGCCACCGCCACGGGCGCCACCGGCGCGGCCGAGGCCTGCGCCACGCGTTCGCGCACGTAGAAGCCCGAGCCGCGGCGCGATTCGAGGTAGCCCAGCGCCACCAGCCGCTCGTACGCCTCCACCACGGTAAAGCGCGAAATGCCCTTTTCCTGCGCCAGCTGGCGGATCGACGGCATGCGCATGCCGGCGCGGAACACGCGTTCGTCGATGCGCATGCGGGCCCATTCTGTGAGCTGCTCGACCAGCGTCATCTGCGCCGACGGCACCGGGTCGGGCATGCGTTCCGTACTGCCTGCCGCGCCGGGTGGCACGACCAGCCGCAACGCGCGCCCTGATGTGTCCTGCGCGCCGCTTCCGCTATCCTTGCGATCGGGCGCGGCGGAGGAATCCTGCTGCTGGCTGCCGTCCATGTGGTGCTCCTGCAACTGTACTGAATACGATCCGCATAACTGTACCGGTACTGTACCGACTACCTTGTCTACCATCAAGCCAACATGAAGCTCGCCCTCGATCACCTCGTCATTGCTGCATCGACCCTCGACACCGGCACGGCATACGTCGCCGACGCGCTTGGCATCGCTCCGCACGGAGGCGGCGCCCATGCGGCCATGGGCACGCACAACCGCGTGCTCGGCTTGTTTGGCGGGATGTATCTGGAGGTAATCGCGGTCGATCCGGACGCGCCTGCGCCGCAGCGCCCGCGCTGGTTCGGGCACGACAGCGACCGCGTGCGCGCGCGGCTGCAGGCCGGCCCCTTCCTGCTGCACTGGGCCGCGCGCGTGGAGCGCCCCGCCGACCTGACGCGCTGGCAGGCGCAATATCCCGACCGGATCGCGCCGGTCATTCCGATGCAGCGTGGGGACCTGCGCTGGCGCATCACGGTGCCGGAAGACGGCAGCCTGCCCGCCTGGCACGGTGAAGCCGCCAGCGCCGGCGACGGCCTGCTGCCGAGCCTGATCCAGTGGGACGTTTCCCCGCATCCTGGCGCCAGCCTGCCGCGGCAGGACCTGGCGCTGCGCCGTCTCACCGGCCAGCATCCGCATGCCGAACTGCTGCGCCAGGGCCTGGCATGGCTGGGCGGCGAGACGCTGATATCGCTGGAACAATGCGATGGTCCGCCGCAGTTGATCGCTGAAATCGAAACCCCGCAGGGCATCCGCACCCTGCGCTAGCCGAACGCCAACAAGAACAAGACCACGGAGATTCACCGATGACCGTCACCCGCAAACGCTTCGACGACGATCCTTGCCACGGCACCGACCGGCGCGTGGTCGTCAACTTCGCCTGGGCGCCATGACCGGAAATTTCCTGACCGGCCTCTCGGCAGCGCAATTCCTGGCGCTCATCACGCTGCTTGCAGTGGGTTCCTTCACACCAGGACCCAACACCACCATCGCCGCCGTGACGGGAGCCAATTTCGGCCTGCGCGCCACGCTGCCCCATTGCGTGGGCGTGGCCTTCGGCTTTGCCAGCATCCTGGCGCTGTGCGCGGTCGGCGTCGGCGCGCTGATCCTGCGCAGTCCGGCACTGGCCACCATCGTGCATATGGCCGGCGTGGGCTACTTGCTGTGGCTGGCCGCCAGGATCGCGCGCAGCACCGTGCTGGCGGAGAAGCAGGTCTTGCGCCCGCTCAATGTGTGGCAGTCCGCCGTGCTGCAGTACGCCAACATCAAGGCGTGGATGATGGCGCTGGCCACCGCCGCGTCGTACATGGCCGGCGCGCCCTCGCCCGCGCAGCGCGTGCTGCTGGTTTGCACCACGTTCGGCATGTTCGGTTTCGTCAGCAACAGCCTGTACGGCGTGCTGGGCGCCTCGCTGCGGCAATGGCTGATGCAAGGCAACCGCGTGCGCTGGTTCAACCGCACCATGGGTCTGGCGCTGGCCCTTACCGCCGTGTGGATCGCCGTCAGCGTGCGCCCCGCGGCGCCCTGATCCACCAGCATCAACATGACTGATCCGCAGGCAAGTTCCTCCCCCTCGCACCCGCCGCATTCCGGCGGCATGCTGCTGGGCTTTACCGGCGTGGCGATCTTCAGCCAGACGCTGCCGTTCACGCGCATGGCCGTGACGGAACTGGACGCGAACTTCGTCGCACTCGCCCGCGCCGTGATCGCGGCCGTGCTGGCACTGGCGCTGCTGGCCATGCGCGGCGCGCTCGATGCGCAGCGACGCCCGCGTGGCGGCCAATGGGCCAGGCTGGCCGTGACCGCGCTTGGCGTGGTGGTCGGCTTTCCGCTGTTCTCCTCGCAGGCCATGCGCGAAGTGCCGGCCAGCCATGGCGCCATCGTGATCGGCCTGCTGCCGCTCGCCACCGCGGTGTTCGCCGCCTGGTTCGGGCGTGAACGGCCTTCGCCCGCATTCTGGCTGTCGGCCGTGGCCGGCAGCGCGCTTGTGACCGGCTTTGCCGTATGGCAGGGTGCAGGGGCGCTGCAGCAACCGGACTGGTACCTGTTCGCCGCCGTGGTGCTCGGCGCGCTTGGCTATGCCGAAGGCGGCAAGCTGTCGCGCGAGCTGGGCGGGCTGGAGACCATCAGCTGGGCGCTCGTGGTGTCTCTGCCGGTGCTGCTGCCCGTGGTGGGCTGGCTCGGCTGGCGCGACAGCGCCGTGATCGCCGCCGCATCGCCGCGTGCCTGGATCGGTATGGCCTATGTGTCCGTGTTCTCGATGTTCATCGGGTTCCTGTTCTGGTACGCCGGGCTGGCAAAAGGCGGCGTGGCGCGTGTCGGGCAGATACAATTGCTGCAGCCGTTCCTGACGCTGGCAGGCGGCGCGCTGCTGCTGGCCGAGCCGCTGGATCCGGCCACCATCGCCTTCGCCGTGGCGGTGATCGCCGTGGTGGCGCTGGGCCGGCGCGCCGCCGTGCAGCGGGCCGCGCCCACGGTCGCCGGCACCACCGCCGAAACGCCCCCTATCCTTCCGAAACGCACTCACTGACAGGAGATCACATGTCCGTCTACGATACCCTTGCACGCCTGGGCATCGAACTACCCACCGCCGGCGCCCCGGCCGCCGCCTATGTCATGGCCGCGCAGACCGGCAATACCGTGTTCCTGTCGGGCCATATCGCCCGCAAGGACGGCAAGGTATGGGCCGGCAAGCTCGGCAAGGACATCGACACCGAAGCCGGCAAGGCCGCCGCGCGGTCGATCGCGATCGACCTGCTGGCCACGCTGCACCGCCACGTGGGCGACCTGAACCGCGTCACGCGCATCGTCAAGGTGATGAGCCTGGTGAATTCCACCGAAGACTTCACCGAGCAGCACCTGGTGACCAATGGTGCCTCGGAGCTGCTGGCCGAAATCTTCGGCGACAAGGGCAAGCACGCGCGCAGCGCGTTCGGCGTGGCGCAGATTCCGCTGGGCGCCTGCGTCGAGATCGAAATGATCGTCGAAGTGAACTGAACCATCGGCCGCTGCCGCGATGCGCATCGACAACCTGCCCTTCGGCACCACCGACTGGTCCGCGGTCGAACCCACGCGCCACCCCGGCGAACGGGGCGAGGCGCTTTGGCGCACGCGCCAGTTTGGGGAGATCCGGGTGCGCATGGTCGAGTACTCGGCCGGCTACCTGGCGGACCACTGGTGCTCGAAGGGCCATATCCTGTTCGTGCTGGACGGCGAACTGCATACCGAACTGGAAGACGGCCGCCAGTTCGTGCTCCGCGCGGGCACGAGCTACCAGGTTGCCGACCAGGCGGAACCGCACCGATCGTCGACGCCGACCGGGGCCAGACTATTCATCGTTGACTGAGCCGCCCGCCAGGCGGTTCTCCCCAGAGAAAAGAGAAACATCATGCAATGGGCCATCTCCCGCCGGGCGCAGCAACTGACCAGCTCGGCCATCCGCGAAATCCTGAAGGTGACCGAGCGTCCGGAAGTCATTTCCTTCGCCGGCGGACTGCCCTCGCCGGCCTCCTTCCCGGTAGCGGCCATGGAGGCGGCGACGGCCCGTGTATTCGCCGACAACCCGGCCGCGGCCTTGCAGTACGCGGCCACCGAAGGCTACCTGCCGCTGCGCGAGTTCATCGCCAGGCGCCACAACGTGGACGTGGAGCGCGTGCTGATCACCACGGGCTCGCAGCAGGCGCTGGACCTGATCGCCAAGGTGCTGATCGACCCGGGCAGCAAGGTGCTGGTGGAAACACCGAGCTATCTCGGCGCGCTCCAGGCGTTTTCGCTGTTCGAGCCGGAATTCACCTCCATTCCCACCGACGACAAGGGCTTGCAGCCTGAAGCGCTGACCGCCGAACTGACCGCCGGCGCGCGCTTCCTGTACGCCCTGCCCAACTTCCAGAACCCGACCGGCCGCCGCCTGCCGCTGGGACGCCGCCAGGCCCTGGTGGCGCGCGCGAAGGAATTCGGCGTGCTGCTGGTCGAAGACGACCCGTACGGCGAACTGAGCTACACCGGCGACCAGCTGCCGACGCTGCTGTCGATGAACCCCGACGGCGTGATCTACATGGGCTCGTTCTCGAAGGTGCTGGCGCCGGGCCTGCGCCTGGGCTTCGTGATCGCCCCGCCTGAGCTCCACTTCAAGCTGTGCCAGGCCAAGCAGGCATCGGACCTGCATACGCCGACGTTCACCCAGCGCGTGGCCTACGAGACTATCCGCGACGGGTTGCTTGACCGCCACATCCCGACCATCCGTGAACTGTACGGAAAGCAATGCCAGGTCATGCTCGGCGCACTGGCGCGCCACATGCCCGAAGGCGTAAGCTGGAACGAGCCGGAAGGCGGGATGTTCATCTGGGTACAGCTGCCTGAAGGGCTGGGCCTGGACAGCATGGCGATCCTGGAAGAAGCCGTGAAGCGCAATGTCGCCTATGTGCCGGGCGCGCCCTTCTACGCCAGCAACCCGCAGCGCAACACGCTGCGCCTGGCGTTCGTGACGGTGCCGCCCGAGCGCATCGAGCAGGGCGTGGCGATCCTGGGCGAAGTGTTCCGCAAAGCCATCGCGTCGGCATCGCAGGCCCGCGCGGCCTGAAAAACACCGCAAAAGATCAGGGGAGAATCTTCATGCTGCGGATCTGGGGTCGACTGTCGTCGATCAATGTACAGAAGGTGGTCTGGTGCGCGCGCGAGCTGCACCTGGACCATGAGCGCGTCGACATCGGCGTCAGCCAGGGCGACCTGGACACCGAGGCCTATGTCCGCCTCAATCCCAACCGCCAGATTCCCGTGATCGAGGACTTCCGCGGCACGGATGTCGGCGGCGAGCCCTTCGTGCTGTGGGAGTCCAATGCCATCGTGCGCTACCTGTGCGCGCAGTATGGCGAGGGCACGCTGTGGCCGGAAGACGTCAAGGCACGCGCCTCGGCCGATCGCTGGATGGACTGGCAGACCACCACCTTCAGCCCGGCCATGGTCACCGCCTTCCTCAATATGGTGCGCATTGCGCCCGAGAAGCGCGACGATGCCGCCGTGGCCGCGTCATGCGCGCGCACGAAACCGCTGGCTGCGATGCTCGACAAGGCCCTGACCGGGCGCGAGTTCATCGGCGGCGATCGCTTCACCATGGCCGATATCTCGCTGGCCTGCGCCGCCCATCGCTGGATGGGCACGCCGGTCGAGCACGAGCCGCGGCCGGAACTCGAGCGCTGGCTCGCCGCCATGCGCGCACGCCCGGCCGCCGAGGGCATCCTGGAACTGCCGCTGCGCTAAGCGCGCTGCGGCGGCCCCGCCCTTACTTGCCGGCGCGCGAACCCGACGCCGCCGTGAACACCCCGAGCCCGATAAAGGCCGCTGCCGTCAGGTAGCGGCCGGCCGCCCGTGCCCGCCCGGCACGGCGCAGCGCCGGCATCACGGCCGCCGCTGCCGTCACGTAGCAGACGTCCGTCGTGGCCGCGATCAGCACGAAACCCACGCCCAGCGCCAGACTCTGCGTCAGTGCTGAAGCCGCCGGATTCATGAACTGCGGCAGGAAGGCGGCAAAGAAGATAGCGGTCTTGGGATTGAGCAGCGCCACCACGAAGCCATCGCGCAATACCTGGCGCAGCGGGCGCGCCGGAGGCGGCGTATCCGCATCCACCGCGGGCGCGGTGCGCAAGGTGCGGATGCCGAGCCAGATCAGATAGGCCGCCCCGGCGTACTTCACGACCGTGAAAGCCAGCGCCGAAATCGAGAACAGCACCGCCAGCCCGAGCGCGGCGCCCGCAGCATTGCCGAGGTTGCCCAGGGCCACGGCGCCAACCGACGCCAGCCCGGCGCGCCGGCCCTGCGCCAGCGTGCGCGTCACGATATAGACCACGGCCGGCCCGGGGGTCACGGCCAACGCCAGGCTCGCCAGCACGAATGCGCCAAGCAGCGGCCATGGGGGGAGGAACTCAGGCATGGTGTCTCCTTGATCGGATCCGGGATCCCGGATCTCTACGGCATCCGCCAGACAGGCTACGCACGCCGCGCGCCATTGCCAAGCCGACATTATGTTGATTTCCTGGCTGGCATACATTTCTAAGAGGCGCCGTTTAGAGTACTCTGGGCTTCAGGCAGCACGTGCGCCATGCTGCCCCCTGGCAAACCCTGATCCCTGAAACCGGTTCATGGATGTCATGACCGGATTTAAGGCGGCGAACCAGGAACCCATCCTTACAATCCTTGTTCGACTCGCGTGTGCGGCTGACGCCGCACGTCGGTACGCGTGTACAGCGGCAGCCAAGGGCACGGAGATCGCCCGGGCCGCCCGAGCCAAACCAGAGGAGGATTTCAATCGTGTGGAGTCAAGTCTATGACCCGCTAGGCAATATGGCGCTGTCCACCATTGCCGCGGGCGTCCCGGTCGCCGTGCTGCTTGCAGCGCTGGCCTTCTTTCATATGCAGGCGCACCTGGCCGCCGGCCTGGCGCTGGTCGTTGGCGTCGTCGTAGCTGCCGCGGTCTTCGGCATGCCTGCGGCCATGGCGGGCAAGGCCGCCGGGCTGGGCATTGTCTCCGGGCTGTTCCCGATCGGGTGGATCGTCCTCAACATCATCTTCCTGCACCGGCTCACCACACTGAACGGGTCGTTCAAGGTCTTGCAGAACTCCATTTCGGGCGTGACCGAAGACCGCCGCCTGCAGTTGCTGCTGGTGGCCTTCAGCTTCGGCGCCTTCTTTGAAGGCGCGGCCGGCTTTGGCACGCCGGTGGCCGTGACCGGTGCCATCCTGATCGGCCTGGGCTTTTCGCCGCTGGCCGCCTCGGGCCTGGCGCTGATCGCCAACACCGCGCCGGTGGCCTTCGGCGCGCTCGGTGCGCCGATCATCGGCTTGTCGTCGGTAACGGGCATCGACCAGGTCACGCTGTCGGCCATGATCGGCCGGCAGCTGCCGTTCTTTTCGGTGCTGGTGCCGTTCTGGCTGATCTGGGCCTTCGCCGGGTTCCGCGGCATGATCGCGATCTGGCCGGCCATTCTCGTTGCGGGCGTGACCTTCGCGGTGCCGCAGTTCCTGGTCTCGAACTTCCACGGCCCATGGCTGGTGGACGTGATCTCCTCGCTGATCTCGATGGGCTGCCTGACGCTCTTCCTGAAGATCTGGCACCCCAAGGAGATCTGGACCTCGACCAAGATCCTCGGCCGCCACGACGACTCCAAGGTCGACCACCCCGAAGCCGTGGCCGCCGAAGCCGCCGCCAGCGCCGCTTCGGCCGGCATCTCGGTCGCCAAGGCCTGGCTGCCGTGGATCATCCTGACCGTCTTCGTGTTCGTCTGGGGCATCCCCGAGTTCAAGAAGTTCATGGACGCGCTGTGGCAATGGAAATTCCCGATCCCGGGCCTCGACAAGGCGATCATCAAGCATCCGCCCGTCACGCCCAAGGAAATCGCCGAGCCGGCCGTCTTTGCCTTCAACGTGCTGTCGATGGCCGGCACCGGCATCCTGGTGTCCGCCGTCATTGGCGGCCTGCTGATGGGCTACTCGATCCCGCGCCTGGCCAGGGAATACTGGGAAACCATCAAGCTGACCAAGTTCTCGCTGCTGACCATCAGCGCGATGTTCGGCATCGGCTACCTGACCCGCTACTCGGGCCTCGATGCGACGCTGGGCCTGGCGTTCGCGCAGACCGGCGTGCTCTACCCTTTGTTCGGCACCATGCTAGGCTGGCTCGGCGTGGCGCTGACGGGATCGGACACCGCGTCCAACGTGCTGTTCGGCGGTTTGCAGAAGACCACGGCGGAGCAGCTTGGCCTGTCGCCGGTGCTGATGTCCGCGGCCAACAGCTCGGGTGGCGTGATGGGCAAGATGATCGACGCGCAGTCCATCGTGGTGGCCTCCACCGCTACCAAGTGGTACGGGCATGAAGGCGACATCCTGCGCTATGTGTTCTTCCACTCGATTGCGCTGGCGATCCTGGTGGGTATCTTCGTCACGCTGCAGGCCTACGTGCATCCGTTCACGCAGATGGTCATCCACTGACGTGGCCTGACCGTTTCACCGCCCCATGAAGCCCCGCTCCGGCGGGGCTTCTCATTGGATGCGTCAGAGCACGCCGAGCAGGCCGGCCACTCCCCCGATGGCTACCAGCAACAACGGGTGCGCGCGGGTCTTCAGCATCAGCAGGACCGTCACCACGGTGATAGCCGCTGCGCCCCAGCCGTGGTCGACGCTGCGCGCCAGCACCCAGCCCGATGAGAACAGCAGGCCGATCGTCAGCGCCGCCAGCCCGCGCCGGATCAGGCCGGGCCAGGTCGCATGCGGCGAACGCCCGGAGAAATACTCGAACGCGAGCGCGATCAGGCTGGACGGGCCGCACATGCCGAACATGGCCGCAAGCGATCCGGCAAAGCCCGCCACCTGCCACCCGAACAGCGACACGAACAGCACATTGGGACCCGGCGCCGCCTGCGAGATTGCGTACATCGCCGAAAACTGCGCATCGGTCAGCCAGCCATTGGCCTCGACCAGGTAGCGATGCATGTCCGGCAAGGTGGAACTCGCCCCGCCGATAGCCAGCAGCGACAGCGCGCTGAAATGGGCGAACAGGCTGGCCAGCAGCCCGGCTGAGCTCATGGCTG
Source organism: Cupriavidus sp. C3SS-1 (assembly GCF_057073755.1). Classification (NCBI taxonomy): domain Bacteria; kingdom Pseudomonadati; phylum Pseudomonadota; class Betaproteobacteria; order Burkholderiales; family Burkholderiaceae; genus Cupriavidus; species Cupriavidus sp. C3SS-1. The sequence goes on from NZ_CP172699.1 coordinate 2,277,546, forward strand.
CCCTCCGCGGTTTGCGCGCCACTCGAGCCACAGCGCGAGCGGCACGAGCACAACCATGACCGGCACCAGCGGCCAGCTCAGCAGACCGATCAGCAGAAAGGCTGCGCCGCCGATCAGCACGGCTCGCAGCGTCAGCGACAGGCTGTGAGCCAGCTTGATGGCCGTGGCCAGCATCAGGCCGGCCGATACCGCCGTCATGCCCGCCAGCATGCGCTGCACGGCGGGCACTTCCTGATAGTGCTGGTATAGCAGCAGCAAACCGAGCACGAGTCCCATCGGCACCATGACCAGGCCGCTGAACGCGGCCAGCGCGCCGCGCCAGCCGGCAAAGCGCAGGCCCAGCATCAAGGCCAGGTTGATGACATTGGGCCCGGGCAGGACCTGGCCCAGGCTCAGCAGTTCGACAAAATCGCGATCATCCATCCAGCGGTTGCGCTCCACCACGGCGCGGCGCACGAAGGGCAGGACACCGCCGAAGCCGGACAGGCCCATGCGGGCGAATTCGAGGAACAGGGCGCGGGGCGTGGGGGGTGGGGCCAGGGGGGACATGGGAAGAATTACAGGCAAGGGCCGGCGACGGAGATAGCGTGAAACCTGCCACGGCGGTACTCCCCTCTCCCGCTTGCGGGAGAGGGGAAAAAATCCGCTGCGGCGTTAGTTGCCAGCAGGCGGTACGATCTTCACCGGATCGATCCGCACGCCCTTTAGCTTGCTGTCCAGCGCCTTGCCCTTGCGCGCCCGCTTGCCGACATACGGCATCAGGTTCGCCCCCGCCAGCTTCTGCGAGTCAGGCTTGCCGCCACGCGGCGTCGTACCAGAAACCAGCAATCCCGGCGCACCCACACCAACCGCCTGCAGCAGCGTCTCCTTCGGCTCCAGCTCCATCAGGATCACGCCGCGGCCGCCGGCCGACAGCACCTTGACCTCTTCCAGCGCCACCAGCAGCAGGCGTCCGTTGCCGGACAGGCAGGCCACGTGCGTGGCCTCGTCGCCGATCGGCGCAGGCGTGAGCGGTGCGTCGCCGTCGTCCAGCGTCAGGAACGACTTGCCGCCCTTCTGGCGGCCGGTCATGTCGCCCACCTTGGTCAGGAAGCCATTGCCGCCCTGCGTGGCGATCAGCATGCGCTGCTCGGCGTTGCCGGCGAAGGTATGGGCAATCTGGCTGCCCGGCTGCAGCTCGATCAGCGTGGTCAGCGGCACGCCGTCGCCGCGCCCGCCCGGCAGGCCGGCCACCGGCACCGAGTACACGCGGCCATTGGTGCCGAACGCCAGCAGCACGTCAACCGTGCGGCACTCGAAGGTGTCATACAGCGCATCGCCCGCCTTGAAGGTGAACTGCTGCGCATCGTGGCCGTGGCCCTGGCGCGCGCGCACCCAGCCCTTCTGCGACACCACCACCGTGACCGGTTCGTCCACCACGCGCACCTCGGCGCTGGCGCGGCGTTCTTCCTGGATCAGCGTGCGGCGCGGGTCCTTGTCTTCCGGGCTGTATTGCTTGGCGTCGGTCTCGATCTCCTTGATGATGCGACGGCGCATCATGGTGTCGGACTTCAGCAGTACGTCCAGGTCGGCCTGCTCTTCGCGCAAGTCCTTCAGTTCCTTCTCGATCCGGATCGCTTCCAGCCTGGCCAGCTGGCGCAGGCGGATTTCCAGGATGTCCTCGGCCTGGCGGTCGCTCAGGCCAAACCGTTCGATCAGCGCGGCCTTGGGCTCGTCGCTCTCGCGGATGATGCGGATCACCTCGTCGATGTTCAGCAGCACCAGCATCCGGCCTTCGAGGATATGGATGCGGTCTTCCACCTTGGCCAGGCGATGGCGCGTGCGCCGCGTGACGGTGGCGAAGCGGAAGTCGATCCACTCGCGCAGGATATCGCGCAGGCCCTTCTGGCGCGGACGGCCATCCGTGCCGATCATCACGAGGTTGATCGGCGCGCCCGATTCCAGGCTGGTATGCGCCAGCAGCGTCTGGATGAATTCCTGCTGCCCGATATTCTTGCTCTTGGGCTCGAACACCAGCCGCACCGGCGCATCCTTGCCCGATTCATCGCGCACGGCATCCAGCACGGCCAGCACCGTGGCCTTGAGCTGCTGCTGTTCCGGGGTCAGGGCCTTCTTGCCGGTCTTGATCTTCGGGTTGGTCAGCTCCTCGATCTCTTCAAGGACCTTCTGCGCCGACGTGGACGGAGGGAGTTCATTCACAACCAGCTGCCACTGGCCGCGCGCCATTTCCTCGATAGTCCAGCGCGCGCGCACCTTCAGGCTGCCGCGGCCCGATTCATAGATCTGGGCGATATCCGCCGCGGGCGAGATGATCTGGCCGCCGCCCGGATAGTCGGGGCCGGGCATCAGCGCCAGCAGTTCGGCCAGCGTGATGTTCGGGTTGCGGATCATCGCCACGGTGGCGCCGGCCACTTCGCGCAAGTTGTGCGGCGGCACTTCCGTGGCCATGCCCACGGCAATGCCCGAGGCGCCGTTGAGCAGCACGAACGGCATGCGCGCGGGCAGCAGGCGGGGCTCTTCCATCGAGCCATCGTAGTTGGCGATGAAGTCGACCGTGCCCTCGTCGATCTCGTCGAGCAGCAGGCGCGCGATCGGCGTCAGGCGCGCTTCGGTGTATCGCATCGCCGCGGCGCCGTCGCCATCGCGCGAGCCGAAGTTGCCCTGGCCGTCGATCAGCGGATAGCGCAGCGAGAAGTCCTGCGCCAGGCGCACCAGCGCGTCATAGGCCGACTGGTCGCCGTGCGGATGGAACTTGCCCAGCACGTCGCCCACCACGCGTGCGGACTTGACCGGCTTGGAGTCGGCGCGCAGGCCCATCTCGTGCATGGCGAACAGGATGCGCCGCTGCACGGGCTTCTGGCCATCCGCGACCTCGGGCAGCGCGCGGCCCTTGACCACGCTGACGGCATAGTCGAGGTAGGCCCGCTCGGCGTAGCGCGCCAGCGTCAGCGAATCCGCCGGCTCTTCGGGTTGAAACGTGATGTCTTGTTGTTCCATGGATTGGCAAGAAGACGGCGCGCCATACTGTGATGCCGGCGCGCCGGGTGGCTTGTTGTTTGGGGAATCCGGTCAGGGCATGTTGCGCCGTCCGCCGATCACCATCTTCACGCGCGACGGCCCGCCGGCTGCCGCGCTGGTCCGCATCACGGCCGGACCGCCGCCAGGCTGGTAGAGCCGGTAGAACTGCAGCACGGTGCTCACGTACTGCTGCGTTTCCGGGTACGGCGGAACGCGGTTGTTGTAGCGCTGCACCGCGCCCTCGCCCGCGTTGTACGCGGCCAGCACCAGTTCCAGGTTGTCGGGAAACAGCTCCATCAGCCAGCGCAGGTAACGCACGCCGGCCGCGATATTGATGCGCGGATCGGCCAGCTTCTGCTCGACACTGCGGCGCGCGTCGGCGCTCACGCCAAAGCGCGCGCCGGTGTCGGGAATCACCTGCATCAGCCCGATGGCGCCCTTGGGCGACACGGCCGACGGGTTGAAGCCGGACTCCACCGCCATCACCGCCTTGACCAGCGCCGGGTCGACGTCCTGCTTGTCCGCGATCTGGCGGATCATCGGCTCGACCTTGGCGATGTTCGGGTGGTTGACGATGTAGCGGTACAGCTTGTGCTGCTCGAGATCGATCGCGCCAGCGCCTGCGTCGCCCGAGCCGCGCGCACCGCGCGAGCTATCGAAGCTGCCGCCGTTGCGCATGAACAGCTTGTAGCGCTCGTCGAGCTTGCGGTCGGCAAAGTGGGCGATGCCATCCGCGTCGATGAAGCCGTAGAGCTCGGCATGTGCCGCCGGCGCGCAGACGAGACCGGCCACCATCAGCACGGCCGCGGCTGCGTGATGCCATGGTTTGCGTGTCGGTGTCGGTCTCGTTCTCATCATGCGGTCCGGCTTGCGTGCGGGGAAGCCAAAGGGGGCATTATGCCCCTTTGTCTGTCCGCGCACAGACAGCCCGTCAGATATCGGCCTCGACTTCGTTGCCCTTCTCTTCCAGCCAGCTGCGGCGTTGCGCGGCCTCGCCCTTGCCCATGAGCATGTTCATCATCTCGACGGTCTGCGGCAGGTCGAACTCGCCCAGCGCCACGGGCAGCAGGCGCCGCGTATCCGGGTTCATGGTGGTCTCCCAGAGCTGTTCGGCGCTCATTTCGCCCAGGCCCTTGAAGCGCGAGATCTGCCAGCTGCCGTCCTTGACGCCGTCCTTGAGCAGCTTGTCCTGGATGGCTTCGAGCTCACCTTCATCGAGCGCGTATAGCTTCTGCGCGGGCTTCTTGCCCCGCGCGGGCGCGTCGACGCGGAACAGCGGCGGGCGTGCCACGCAGACGTTGCCCGCGTCGATCAGCTTCGGGAAGTGGCGGAAGAACAGCGTCAGCAGCAGCACCTGGATGTGCGCGCCGTCGACGTCCGCGTCGGACAGGATGCAGATCTTGCCGTAGCGCAGGTTGGACAGGTCGGGTTCGTCGTTCGGGCCGTGCGGGTCCACGCCGATCGCCACCGCGATGTCATGCACCTCGTTGTTGGCGAACAGGCGGTCGCGCTCGGTCTCCCAGGTGTTGAGCACCTTGCCGCGCAGCGGCAGGATGGCCTGGTATTCCTTGTCGCGGCCCATCTTGGCCGAGCCGCCGGCGGAGTCGCCCTCGACCAGGAAGATCTCGTTGCGCGTGACGTCGGTCGATTCGCAGTCGGTCAGCTTGCCGGGCAGCACGGCCACGCCCGAGCCCTTTTTCTTTTCCACCTTCTGCGCGGCGCGCGTGCGCGCCTGGGCCTGGCGGATCACCAGTTCGGCCAGCTTCTTGCCGTACTCGACGTGGTGGTTCAGCCACAGCTCCAGCGCCGGACGGCTGAAGGTCGATACCAGCCGCACGGCGTCGCGGCTGTTCAGGCGTTCCTTGATCTGGCCCTGGAACTGCGGGTCCAGCACCTTGGCCGAGAGCACGAACGAGGCGCGCGCGAACACGTCCTCGCTCATCAGCTTGACGCCCTTGGGCTGCAGCGCGTGCATCTCGATAAAGCTCTTGACTGCCTGGAACAGGCCTTCGCGCAGCCCGGACTCGTGCGTGCCGCCGGCCGGCGTGGGAATCAGGTTGACGTAGGACTCGCGCACCGGCGAGCCCTCTTCGGTCCAGGCCACGACCCATGAGGCGCCTTCGCCGTGGGCAAAGCCTTCTTCGCCGGGGTTGGCGTCCGGGTCGGCGAAATGCTCGCCCTCGAACATCGGGATCACGAGTTCGGCACCGCTGCCCTGCGCCAGCGCTTCGACCAGGTAGCCCTTCAAGCCCTGGTCGTACTGCCAGGTCTGGGACTCGCCGGTCTTTTCAGTGACCAGCGTGACTTTCACACCGGGCAACAGCACGGCCTTGCTGCGCAGCAGGCGCTGCAGCTCGGCCTGCGGAATCGTGGCCGAGTCGAAATACTTCGCATCCGGCCACACCTGCACGCGCGTACCGTTCTTCTTCTCGCCGCGCTCGAGCTTGCGCGATGCGAGCGGCACGGTCACATCGCCGCCGGAGAACGTGAGCGTCGAGGCCATGCCGTCGCGCCAGACCGAGACGTCGAGCTGCGTCGACAGCGCGTTGGTCACCGACACGCCCACGCCGTGCAGACCGCCGGAGAACGCGTAGGCGCCGCCCTTGCCCTTGTCGAACTTGCCGCCCGCGTGCAGCCGCGTGAAGACGATCTCGACCACCGGCACGCCTTCTTCCGGATGGATGCCGACCGGGATGCCGCGGCCGTCGTCCTCCACGCTGACGCTGCCGTCGCGGTGCAGCGTGACCAGGATCTCGGAACCGAAGCCGCCCAGCGCCTCGTCGGACGCGTTGTCGATCACCTCCTGCACGATATGCAGGGGGTTGTCGGTGCGGGTGTACATGCCGGGGCGCTGCTTGACCGGCTCCAGGCCCTTCAGGACCCGGATGGAGGATTCGCTGTACTGACTGGTTTTGCTCGCCATGGAGTCGCTACGAAAGTGGAGATCCCGGCCATTTCGGCCTTTTCGGCCATTTCGGCCATTTTTGGCGCGCATATGTGGCGCCGCCGGGTGCCGGGCACTGCATTGTAATGGAAGCCCGCACCGTCAATCGTGGCAAAAGGACGGCGGCGCCAGCCGGCTTTGTCGCCGGCCGTCCGGATTACCATGCCGCCCGTCCGGACTTGCGCACCGTGCCCGGCGCGCTCCGGCGAGCCGGGGTAAACTCGCGCAACTGGATCGGGCACCCCCAACGCCGCGCCGGCCAGCACGACAAAAACCACAACAACCGAGGCACCCCGCGGCCCGCAGCGAGCCCGATATGCAGACCCAGAACCGACAACTCTCCCTGACCACCGTCCTGCTATGCGGCGGCCTGCTCGTCACCCTTTCCATGGGCATCCGGCACGGCTTCGGCCTGTTCAACCTGCCGATCACGCAGACTCATGGCTGGAACCGCGAGACCTTCGCCTTCGCGCTGGCGCTGCAGAACCTGATGTGGGGCGCCAGCCAGCCGTTCGCCGGCGCGCTCGCCGACAAGTTCGGCGCACTGCGCATCATGCTGATCGGCGTGGCGCTATACGTCGGCGGGCTGGTGGTGATGGCGCTGTCGACCAGCGGCACGGCCTTCGCGACCGGTGCTGGCGTCATGATCGGCATCGCGCAGTCCGGCACGACCTACAGCATCGTGTACGGCGTGATCGGCCGCGTGGCCAGTGCCGAGAAGCGCGTCTGGGCCATGGGCATTGCCGCCGCGGCGGGCTCGTTCGGGCAGTTCCTGATGATTCCGGTCGAGCAATCGCTGATTTCGGGGGTGGGCTGGCAGAACGCGCTGTTCGTGATGGCGCTGATGGCTTGCGTGATGCTGCCGCTGGCGTTCACGCTGCGCGAGCCCAACATGGCTTCGCATCATGGCGGGCATCACCAGACCATCGGACAGGCCGTCCGCGAGGCCTTCGGCAACCGCAATTTCCAGCTGCTGACGCTGGGCTACTTCGTGTGCGGCTTCCAGGTGGTGTTCATCGGCGTGCATCTGGCGCCGTACCTGAAGGACAAAGGCCTGACCGATCCGAAGATCGCCACGGTAGCGCTCGCGCTGATCGGACTGTTCAATGTGTTCGGCACCTACTCCGCCGGCGCCCTGGGCCAGCGCATGCCCAAGCGCTATCTGCTGTCGGCCATCTACCTGACGCGCTCGGTGGTGATCGCAGGCTACCTGCTGCTGCCCCTGACGGCCGCCAGCACGTGGGTGTTCGCCGCGATGATGGGTTTCCTGTGGTTATCGACGGTTCCCCTGACCAACGGCATCATCGCCCAGGTGTTCGGCGTGAAGTACCTGTCGATGCTATCCGGCGTGGTGTTCTTCTCGCACCAGATCGGCAGCTTCCTGGGCGCATGGCTGGGCGGCTACCTGTATGACCGGACCGGCGGCTACAACACGGTGTGGATGATCGCGATCGCGCTGGGCGTCGTGGCGGCGCTGGTCAACCTGCCGATCCGCGAGCACGCGCTGGCGCGCCCGCAGCCCGCCGCGGCATGACCTCCGTCATCCGCCAGCACGTGCTGCGCGCCGCCGGCCTGCTGGCGCTGGCGGCGGCGCTGGTGCTCGGGTTTATCGGGTACCTGCGGCCGTCGTTTATGGTGGATCTGACGAATATGGTGCTGGCGTGGTGTGGTTAGCCCGCCTCGCCCTTCGACTTCGCCTCCAGCACTTCCCACCGCTCCAGCGCTTCCAGCAGTTCCATCTCGATCTCGTCGTGACGGGTGGCCAGCGTGGCAGCCTTGGCCGCGTCGCTGACATAGAGCGAGCCGTCCTCAAGCTGCGCGGCGATGGTCTTCTGCTCGCCTTCCAGCGAAGCAATCCGCTCCGGCAACCCCTCAAGCTCGCGCTGCTCCTTGTAAGACAGCTTGACCGTGCGATTGGCGCCGCGCGCATCGCGCGAATCCTTCGCCTTGGCCGGTTCTGCGGCTTTCTGCTCGGTCTTGCGCGCCGCCTGCAGCGCGGCGCTGCGCTCGGACTGCGCGACCCAGTCGGAATACCCGCCAACCGATTCGCGCCACTGGCCGTCGCCCTCCGCGGCAATCGTGGAAGTCACCACGTTGTCCAGGAACGCGCGATCGTGCGAGACCAGGAACACCGTGCCGCTGTAGTCCTGCAGCAGTTCTTCCAGCAGCTCCAGCGTGTCGATGTCGAGATCGTTGGTCGGCTCGTCGAGCACCAGCACATTGGCCGGCCGCGCGAACAGGCGCGCCAGCAGCAGGCGGTTGCGTTCGCCGCCGGACAGCGACTTGACCGGTGAACGCGCACGTTCCGGCGCGAACAGGAAGTCGCCGAGATAGCTCATCACATGCTTGCGCTGGCCGTTGACTTCGACCCAGTCGCTGCCCGGGCTGATGGTGTCGGCCAGGGACTTTTCCAGGTCCAGCTGCGTGCGCATCTGGTCGAAGTACGCCACCTGCAGGTTGCTGCCGTTGCGCACGGTGCCGCTGTCGGGCGGCAATTCGCCCAGGATCAGGCGCAGCAGCGTAGTCTTGCCGGCCCCATTGGGGCCGATCAGGCCGACCTTGTCGCCGCGCATGATGGTGGCGGTGAAATCGCGCACCACCACCTTGTCGCCATAGCCCTTGCTCACGCCGGTCAGCTCGGCCACGATCTTGCCGGAGCGATCGGCCTGCGAGACCTCCAGCTTGACGTTGCCCTGTGCCTCGCGCCGCACCGCGCGCTCGTTGCGCATGGCGACCAGCCGCTGGATGCGCGCCACGCTGCGCGTGCGGCGCGCCTCCACGCCCTTGCGGATCCACACCTCCTCCTGCGCCAGCAGCTTGTCGAACTTGGCCTGCTCGACCTGCTCGGCCGCCAGCAGTTCTTCCTTGCGCGCCTGATAGGCGCCAAAGTTGCCGGGGAAGGACAGCAGGCGGCCCCGATCCAGTTCGACGATGCGCGTCGCCACGCGGTCCAGGAATGCGCGGTCGTGGGTGATCAGCAGCACGCTGCCGCGGAACACCAGCAGCAGGTCTTCGAGCCAGCGGATGGCCTCCACGTCGAGGTGGTTGGTCGGCTCGTCCAGCAGCAGGATGTCGGGTTCCGCAACCAGTCCCTGCGCCAGCGCCACGCGCTTCTGCAGGCCGCCGGAGAGCGCATCGACGCGCGTATGCGGATCGAGGCCCAGCCGGGCCAGCGTGCTTTCCACGCGCGTGCGCAGATGCCAGGCACCGGCGGCATCCAGCTCCGACTGCAGGCGGTGCAGTTCCGCCAGCGCGGCCTCGTCATGGCTGTCGGCCAGTCGCTCGGCCGCGGCTTCATAGCGCACCAGCAGGTCATGTGCCTGGCCCATGCCCTGCGACACCGCGTCGAACACCGTGATGCCGGGCTCGAATTGCGGCTCCTGCGGCACGTAGGCCGACGTCACGCCGGACTGGCGTGCAATCAGGCCGTCATCCGGCGCGGCCAGCCCCGCCACGATCTTCAGCAGCGAGGACTTGCCCGAGCCGTTGCGGCCGATCAGGCCGACGCGCTCGCCAGCTTCCAGCGAAAAATCGGTGTGGTCGAGCAAGGCCACGTGCCCGAAAGCAAGCTGGGCATCGGTAATGGAAAACAGGGCCATGGGAGGAAATCAGGCGGGAGATTCAGAAGTTACGCCGGCAGCAAGCGGCATCGGCGCGGAGCAGGCCGCATTGTAGACCACCGGCAGGCGCCGGCTTATGGCGGGTCTTGCGCCAGGCAGCCGGCGCAAAAAGAAAGGGCCCGCAACGCGGGCCCAAGAGTCTCTCCTCGGTGCCCTGCTCGCAGGACACGGAACCAAGCATATCAATCGCCGGCACAACGCTCCAGTTCGGAGATATCCGTAAGGGAAAGCCCCGTCAACTGGGACGGCGGCTTGCCGTTGCTAGCGTCGCACGGCTGTGTTTGCGCATGTTGTCCGCCATGGGGCGCACATGGAACAATAGCCCGCGCAGCACTCGCGCTCCCGGGCAGCTTACCGGCACGAGCGCCCGTCCGGGGTTACAGCACGACAACGACACTTCAGAGCCGCACGGGACCAGACGGAACCGACCTAACGGCCGCCACTTGTTTTCGTTATCTTTTGACGAGGGTTTCCATGATCGATCCGGGTCAGTCGCGCCGGGCTTCGCGCCCCGATGTCGCCTTTGTCTTGTCTTCCCTCGCCTGTGCCGGCTTGCTGGCCGCCGGGCCAGCGCAAGCCGCCCCGCCGCCGGTCCTGCAGCACATCCAGCAAACCGGCGTGATCCGCATTGCCCACCGCGAAAGCTCGGTGCCGTTCTCGTTCGTGGCCAACGGCAAGCCGGTCGGCTATGCGGTGGACCTGTGCCTGAAGATCGCCGATGCCGTGCGCAGTTCGCTGCATATGCCCGGGCTGCGCGTCGAATGGGTGCCGGTCACGCCGGCCAACCGGATTGCCGCGATCGCCGGGGGCAAGGCCGACCTGGAATGCGGCTCCACCACCAACAACCGCGAGCGGCGCGAACAGGTCGCCTTCACCATCCCGCACTACATCGCCGGCAGCCGCATGATCGTGAAGAGCGATTCGGGCATCGCCAGGTGGGCCGACCTGCGCGGCAAGACCGTGGTTTCCACCTCGGGCACCACGCCGCTGGCCATGCTGCGCAAGATGGACGAAGGCGGCGTGATGCAGTGGCACCTGATCGAGGCCAAGGACCATGCCCAGGCCTTTGCCATGGTGGAAGCCGGCAAGGCCGACGCCTTCGTGATGGACGACGTGCTGCTGTACGGCCTGCGCGCCAACGCCAGCCGCCCCACCGATTTCCGGGTCACGGGCGAGATGCTGACCATCGAGCCCTACGCCATCATGCTTCCCAAAGGCGACGCCGAATTCAAGAAGCTGGTGGACAAGACGCTGGTCGCCGCGGTCTACGACCAGGAGACGCCAAAGCTGTACCGCAAGTGGTTCCAGGCCCCGATTCCCCCGCATGGCATCACGCTCGACATCCCCATGAGCTACCTGCTGCGCGATTCGTTCAAGTTCCCGAGCGACAAGGTCGCGGACTGAGTCACGGCAAGGCCTGCAGGCATGGCAGCGCGGCCGGCGGTCATGCGAAGATGGGGGGCGTGCCGCTTACGTCTCCCTGTCGCCCTGCCGCCCCATGCCTGCCACCTCCGTCAAGCTCTCCGATCTTTCCCTTTCCGCATTCGTCGCCGGCCTGATCGCCACGCTGACCGGCTATACCAGCTCGCTGGTGCTGATGATCCAGGCCGGCCAGGCCGCTCACCTGAGCAGCGCGCAGATTTCGTCATGGCTGTGGGCGCTGTCCATCGGCATGGGCGTGACCACCATCAGCCTGTCCCTGGCCATGCGCGTGCCCGTCGTGGTGGCGTGGTCGACGCCGGGCGCGGCGCTGCTGATCGCCAGCCTGCCCGGCGTGCCCTACCCCGAGGCGATCGGCGCTTTCCTGATGGCCGCATTGATGATGACGGCCGCCGGGCTCACCGGCTGGTTCGACAAGCTGATGCGCGCGCTGCCGGCAAGCATCGCGTCGGCCCTGCTGGCGGGCATCCTGTTCCGGATCAGCGTGGATGTGTTCGTGCAGGCCCAGGACCAGACCGTGCTGATGCTGGCGATGTTCGCGGCCTACCTGGCCGGCCGCCGCTGGTGGCCGCGCTACGCGGTACCGGGCGTGCTGCTGGTCGGGGTGGCGCTGGCCGGCGCGCTGGGCCAGTTGCACTTCGAGGGGTTCCGGCTGGCGGTGGCGGTGCCGGTCTGGACCACGCCGGCGTTCTCGCTCCAGGCCTTTGTCAGCATCGCCATCCCGCTGTTCATCGTGGCGCTGGCCTCGCAGAATATCCCGGGGCTGGCGGTGCTGCGCGCCGACGGCTACCACGTGCCGGCATCCCCGCTGATCACGGTGACGGGCTTCGCCTCGGCCGTGCTGGCGCCGTTCGGCTCGCACGGCATCAACCTGGCGGCGATCACGGCCGCCATCTGCACCGGTCCGCAGGCCGACGCCGACCCGGCCCGGCGCTACACTGCGGCCGTGGTCTGCGGTGTGGGCTACCTGGTGGCTGGCGTCCTGGCCGCCAGCATTGCGGCACTCTTCGCCGCCTTCCCGAAGGCCGTGGTGGTGGCGCTGGCCGCCTTTGCGCTGCTCGGATCGATCGCCAATGGCCTGACCGTGGCCATGCAGACGCCGGACGAACGCGAAGCCGCCCTGCTCACCTTCATGATCACGGCATCCGGCATGACGCTGGCCGGCGTGGGCTCGGCCTTCTGGGGCGTGGCGGGCGGCATGATGGCGCTGCTGGTGCTGCGCCACAAGGCAGCCTGAGCCCGCCCCGGAAAACCTAGAGCAGCAGGAAGGCGATATCGCGGAACCGGATGTCTTCGAGTGCGACGCCCTTGCGCCGCTGGAACAGCACGTGCTGGAGCACGCGGTCGCGATGCTCGCAGAAGGCGGCGGTGTCGAAGCGCAGCGCCGCCAGGCCGTAGTGCTCGGACAGCAGCTTGTAGACGCGGTGGCGCACCAGCAGCATCTCGTTCTCGGACTGCAGGCGGCCGACCTCGGCGGCCTGCTCCTCCTCGAGCTGGCGCATGCTGACCACCACGCGCGCATGCATGCCGCGGTAGCGGTCGGCCTCCGCGTGCGCCTTGCGCAGTTCCTCGCGCAGCGCCCGGACTTCCTGCATCAGCTTGAGATTGCTCTGCACCCCGCGCTGGATGCGGGTTGCCTCCTCCAGCGCGTAGTCCGCCGCCGCGATGGTGTTCTGCCAGACGCCCGATTCATCCGCGTCGGCCGCGGCCATACGCGTGGCGGGCCAGACGGTTTCTCCGTCAATGCCTTGATGTGTCATACCGCTCCCCCCAGGAAACCAAAAACCCGCCGCCGTACGATTTTTTTTGAAGGTCGGCCGGGAACCGCTGCGATGCGTGACAGCCGGTCATGCCGCGCAGGCTGCACACTATCATTCAAAACTGCAATACTGCGTCGCACAACCACCGCAACGTGGGGATCCGTCCTTGTCTGCTGTGCCTGTACAACACCTGGCTGGTCGGGCGCACTTTGCGACCCTGCCTGCCCGCATCCCCTCGTTTCCATGATGAACGGATATTTGCTCCTGGCGCTGGCCATTGTTGCCGAGGTCATCGCGACCAGCAGCCTAAAGGCTGCCGAGAATTTCACCCGGCTGGTGCCCAGCCTCCTGGTCGTGGCCGGCTACGCCTGCGCTTTCTACTTGCTTATGCTGGTCATGAAGACCGTGCCGGTCGGGGTCGCCTATGCCATCTGGAGCGGTGCCGGCATCGTGCTGGTTACGCTGGTCGCCATGGCGCTGTACCGGCAGGTGCCGGACCTGGCGGCCTGCGTCGGGATCGGCCTGATCATCGCCGGCGTGGCGGTGATCCAGCTTTTCTCCAAAACCAGCGGCCACTAGCCGCCGCGGCTGCCTAGAATAAAGTCGGTTCCTGCCACGGGAGACCGCCATGCTTACCGCCCTGCTAGTCGCCGCAGTCATCGTCGCCCTGTACATCTTTGCCGTGCGGGCCGAGTTCTTCCATAAGTCGCCGATCTATCCGGAGCATGAACATCCGGTGCAGTATTGGTGGGACCGGTTGGTGCATCACAAGAGATAGCCCGGCAGCGGCGCGGATCCCGCGCCAGGCACGCCCGAGGGCGATCATCTCGAAGTCCTTTCCATGCTGGTGGAACGCTATGAGGCTGACCACTTCCCTATGGATTGACACCGCGCGCCATGCGTCCCCCGGCGCGATCTGAATTGCGTTTGGGGAATCCAGACCCGCCGAAGTCCTCATCGCCGCCTGAATCCGCGCACCAGCGATAGCCCCCCACGGCACGGAACACGCTCCAGGCGGGAGGTTTTTGATATACTCCGCCCCGTCTTCAGGATCACCGCAACCTGCGGAACCACGGTCCTGGCAGCTCTGTCCCTCGCCGTAGTTCAATGGATAGAACGAGCGCCTCCTAAGCGCTAGATACAGGTTCGATTCCTGTCGGCGGGACCAAGCCCTCGCTTTATCCCCAACAGATCTCCCCAAGCATCCACAGTCACCGCCGCCGGCATTCGCCTGCGATCTGCGGCCGTCCCTGCGAAGCCAGCCGCGCGCGGCGCGGCGCGTGGCGGCCAAACCGGCTGCCGGCATGCCGGCCTCCGGCCGCGGCGGCAGGCTGGCCTGTGCGGTGGCTCTGGCGACCGCGATACACGGCGCAATCTGCTCTGACGATCAGTCCGGACATGGCTGGCTCCTTCGTGTTCTGTACAGGAAACGTTTCAGGCCCCCAGCCGGCTGACCTGGGCCATGCTTGTACTGGCTGGCCCGCCTCGGGTGTCTGGTCGCGGCACTCATTGCCGCGTCGTGCCAGATTTCAGCAGGAAATGTGCCAGCGCCCCCGGCTGGCGCCGCCTGGGCAATAGCGGGGAATGTGCCCCCCCGGCGCCTCGGCGCCTGTCGGGACGCCGCCAACGCCATCGACGGCCCAGTTGTTGGCCTGGCGCCACCACTACGCTGGTGGACGGCATAGGCAAGGACGGGGGCCCAGGCTCACCAATCGGCCGGGACCACGTTGATCAACTTTTGCGAGACCAGCAACAACTTCTATGCTGGTCAGATAAGCAACCGGTCCTTGACCCTTGGAGGGCATCTTGACTGGCGTGACGCAATTCCGCTGGGCATCGGCGGCCTGCACCGACGTGGGCCGCGTGCGCGAGCGCAATGAAGACGCGTGCCTCGATCTGCCGGATCAGGGCCTGTGGGTCGTGGCTGACGGCATGGGCGGCCATGCCGTTGGCGACTTCGCCAGCCAGGCCGTCACGCAGGCGCTGGCGTCGCTGCCGGCACGGCCGTCGCTGGAAGAACGGCTGGCCGACGTAGGCGCCGCGCTGCAGGACGTCAATCGCACGCTGATCGCCGAAGCCTCGCGCCTGCAGGTGCGCTGCGTAGGCACCACTGTCGTGGTGCTGGCAACCGGTGACCGGCGTTGCGGATTTCTTTGGGCCGGCGACAGCCGGCTCTACCGGCTACGCGGCGGGCGGCTGCAGCGCCTTACGCGCGATCACAGCCAGGTGGAGCGTTTGCTCGCACGCGGGCTCATCACGGCAGAGGAAGCGCGGCACCATCCCGCGCACAACACCATAACGCGCGCCGTGGGCGCAGCCGACACGCTGTTGCCTGAACAGCTGTTCGTCGATGTCGCCGATGGCGACGTGTTCCTGCTTTGCAGCGATGGATTAAGCAATGAAGTCGAGGATGATGCGATTGCAACCGCACTGGCCAGCGGTAGCGACCTTGATGCAACCGCCCAGACGCTCGTAAAAATGGCGCTGGATCATGGGGGCCACGACAATGTCACCGTGGTGGTAGTACGTGCTGAGGATCCTTATGCGGACAGGACCCTGGTAAATCCGGAGGTAGAGGCATAGGCTCTGCGTTTCGCAGCCCACCGCGTATGCAATAGCAGCGGCGATTGCCAAGCCCCTTATCCCCCTCCGCCCTTGGCCCCTCGGAAATCCTTCGAATGAATCCCATGCTTCTTGAGCAGCATCTGCAAGTGCGACCGGTTCATATCGCAGCGCCGCGCCAGTTCTGCCACCGTCCCCCCGACCTCTTGCAGGCCGCGTTCAAGAAACGCCCGTTCCGCCTCATCGCTGGCGGCCCGCTTGGCCTCGCCCAGGGACGTGGGCAGCGCTGAAAGCGCGCCGACAGGACCGATCGGCACCACGGCCAGCGCGGCGGGCTTCGGCCGTATATCGACCGGCAGGTGGACCAGGTCCGCCGTATCTCCAGCCAGGCAAGACACCCGGTACAACAGGTTCCGTAGCTCGCGGATATTCCCCGGATATTCGTAGTGCATCAGGAAATCCCGCAACCGAGGCGTAAGCCTGACCGGCCGGCGCTTGAGCAGCCCGGCGGCCTCGTCGCTGAAGTAGGCCACCAGCAACGGGATTTCATCGCGCCGCTCGCGCAATGCCGGCAGCGACACGTGGATCACGCTGAGCCGGTAGAACAGGTCTTCGCGGAAGGTCCCCTCCTGGCTCATGCGCCGCAGGTCCTTGTTGGTCGCGGCGACGATGCGCGTATCGACGGCAATCGCTTCGTCCGACCCAACGCGCTGGATCTCGTGCGCCTCCAGCACGCGCAGCAGCTTGACTTGCCCCGTCAGCGGCAGCTCGCCGATCTCGTCGAGGAAGATGGTCCCCGTATGCGCGCTTTCGAACTTGCCGCGCCTGTCATTGCTCGCGCCCGTAAACGCGCCCTTCTTGTGCCCGAACAACTCCGACTCCAGCAGGCTGTCCGGGATCGCCCCGCAGTTGACCGAGATAAATGGCCGCTCCTGGCGCGAGCCGTTGGCGTGGATCACCTTCGCCATCAGCTCCTTGCCGGTGCCGCTCTCGCCGTCGATCAGCACCGGCAGGTCGGTGGGCGCCGCCTTCTCCGCGATCTCAAGCGATTCGAGCAGCTTCGGATTGTCGCCAAAGGTGCCTTCAAAAATAAAGCTGCGTTCAAGCAGCGCCTGGCGCCGCTCGCGCGGCATGCGTTCGACTTCCTCGGGCACCGGCGCCTCGCCGCCGGCCGCGGCCTGCACGAAGCGCTCCTTGTGCGACAGCCCCATGACTTCGTCGCGCAGCGTGGTGGCCTGCTTGAGCAGCTTCTCGATATCGACCCGCTCCAGCCGCGACGACCAGCGCAGCGTGGAGCGCAAAATCTCGATCTTCTCCATCAGCCCCGCGAACGAGACGGCGGAGGTGCTGGCGGCATCGGCGGCGGGCGGCCGGGCGCCCTGGTTGTAGAGCTTCATGCTGAACTCAGTTGCTTGTGCACCAGCTGGTAGTACATGCCCTTGCGATCGAGCAGTTCCTCGTGACGGCCCTGTTCGACGATGGCGCCTTCGTACAGCACCAGGATCTTGTCGGCCTGCATGATCGTGCTGAGGCGGTGCGCAATGATCACCGCCGTGCGCCCGCGCAGGATCTCCTGCATATTGGCCAGGATGTTGCTCTCGGACTGGGTGTCGAGCGCGGAAGTGGCTTCGTCGAACACCAGCAGGCGCGGGTCGTGGTACAGCGCCCGCGCAATGCACAGCCGCTGGATCTGCCCGCCTGACAGCCCCATGCCGCGCTCGCCGACGATCTGCTCGTAGCCAAGCGGCAGCTTGGTGATGAACGGGTGCGCGTCGGCCATGCGGGCCACTTCCTCGATACGGCGGCGGTCCGGGCTTTCGTCGCCACAGGCGATGTTCTCGGCGATAGTGCCCGAGAACAGCAGGTTGGTCTGCATCACATAGCCCACCTGCGCGCGGTAGAACTCGGTATCGATCACGCCGATGTCATAGCCGTCCACCTTCATCGAGCCTTCCGTCGGCCGATAGAACCCCACCAGCAGCTTGGCCAGCGTGGTCTTGCCCGAACCGCTGCGCCCGACAATTGCCACCATCTCCCCGGGCTTGATATGCAGGCTGATGTTCTCGAGCACATAGGCCGTGTCCTCGCCGCCATAGCGGAAGTAAAGCCCGTCGAGCTCGATCTCGCCCTGCAAGTCCGGCAGCATCACGCGCGACATCACGTCCTGCGGCTTCTGCTCGGGCTCCAGGTCGAGCACGTCGCCGAGACGCTCCATCGCCACGCCGGCGTCGTTTAGTTGCCCCCACAGCGCCACGAGGCCCATCAGCGGCGCCAGCACGCTGCCCATGAAGGCGTTGAACGCGATGAGCTGGCCAATGGTCAGTTCGCGCTGCAGCACCAGCGTGGCGCCCACCCACAGCACCGCGATGGTCGTGGCCGCGTTGAGCAGCTGACTGATCATGCCGACGAGGATATGGAAGGCCTGCGCCTGGTATTGCTTTTCCAGCGACTTGGCGTACTTGGCTTCCCAGCGCAGGCGCACGGGCCGTTCAATGCCCATGCCCTTGACGGTCTCGGCGCCGCCCAGGGTCTCCATGAGATAGGCCTTGGCGTCCGTCGACGTCGCGAACACTTCGCGCGCATAAGCCTTCACCCTGGGTGTCACCACCACCGTCAGCGCCGCGATCGGAATCACGAACGCGATCAGCAGCAGCGTGAGCTTGACGTTGTAGAGAAACATGATGGTGAAGTAGATGAACACCATCAGCAGGTTCAGCGCCGTCGTCACCGTGGATTCGGTCAGGAAGGCGCGGATGGTCTGGTTCTCCTGGAAGCGCGCGAAGATGTCGCCGGTCTTGCGCTTGGCGAAGAACGACAGCGGCAACGACAGCGTGTGCTTGAAGAAGTGCGACATCATGGCGAAGTCCATGTTGCGCACCATGAAGTTGGCCAGGTAGGCGCGGATGGTCGCCATCAGCTGCGAGAACACGTTGGCAATGATCAGCCCGACGATCAGCAGGTGCAGCAGGCCGATGTTCTGGTGCACCACCACGCCGTCCAGGATGTTCTGGATGATCAGCGGCGGCACCACGCCAAGCATCTGGATCACGAACGTGGCCAGGAACAGGTGCGCCAGGATCTTCTTGTACGGCGCCAGGTAGCTGATGAAACGCAGCCACGGCGAGCGCTGCACCGACAGCTGCGTCATGCTCTCGCCGGGGCTGAACAGCAGGCAGGTGCCGCTCCAGCCGCGCTCGAACTCTTCCGTGCTCATCTTGCGGAAGCCGATGCCCGGGTCCGCCACCCACACCCAGCGCCCCGACACGCCGTACACGATCACGTAGTGGTAGCCCTCCCAGTGCACGATGAACGGCAGCTCGAAGCCCATTAGCGAGTCCCGCGTGCACTGCACGCCGCGCGTGGTGAAGCCCAGCGACTCACCGGCGCGCGCCAGGCTTTCCAGCGTGGCGCCCTGTGTGGTCACGTTGGCCAGTTCGCGCAGCTTGCCCAGCGACATCGGGATGCCGTAGTGCCGGCAGATCATGGCCAGGCACGCGGCACCGCAATCCATCTCCTCGGCCTGCTCGACCAGCGCGAAACGGCGGATCAGGCGTTCACCAAGCTCGGGCTTCGAATGAAGGTCCAGCAGCACCGGCCGCTTGCGGCGCTCGGCCAGCTTCTTCTGCCGGTGCAGTTCGCGGTCGACCACGCGGATGCGTTCCTCGAGCACCTCGCGCAGGCGCGGGTTGCGCTCCAGGATGATCTGCACCGTCTTCTCGGGAATCACCAGCAGGCGCACCTCGGTCTCGGCGATGGCCGAGGCGATCTGCTCCTGGCGCATCACGCAGGCGCGTTCGCCGAAGATATCGCCCTGGCCCAGCGTCGCCAGCGAAAACTCGTCGCCGTCCTCGGTGCGCACCATGCGCACGGTGCCTTGGCGCACCACGTAGAGCCGCCGGTCTTCGCGCCCGTCCTGCTTCAGGATCTCCTTGCCCGCGGCCACGCGCTTCACGCCCACGCTGCGCACCGCGTCTTCCAGTTCGCGCCGGTCCAGCTTGCCACGCAGGTCGAACAACCGCGCCACGAAGCCGCCCGCGGAGCTGATGGCGACATAGCTCGTGATGAACGCCAGCGCCGCGGTGTTGCCCGCCACCACCTTCTCGCCAACGCTGCGCGGAATCATCAGCAGCTCGGTCTTGCCCGACGCGCGCACCGACGACTCATGGTGGTACTCGCGCAGCAGCGCAATGTCGGCGAACACCTCGCCGGTCTTGCGCACGCCCATGCTGATTTCCTTGCCGTGTTCCTCGTTGAAGACGCGCACCGAGCCCGCCTTCACGATGTACAGGCCCGGGGCTGGCTCGCCGGCATTGCACACGGTGTCGCCAAAGCCGAACGTCTGGGTCTGCGCCGCGGCGGCGAGCTGCTCCAGTTCCTCGCGCGTCAGGGCCGAGAGGATCTCCACAGTCGCCAGGAAATCGGCAAGCGACGTGGACACCGGCGCAGGGGACGTAGCCGACGGCGGCGGCACCTCTGCCGCCGCCCCGCCTTCGCTAGCGGGCTTCGATGACATGTTCCTGCGCCCTCGCCATCAGCCACTCTTCACGCAGGAGCCGGCGCACCTCCACCGCGACGTCGCTGTCCAGCGTCGCGGGGTGCTTGGCGCGCACCAGGAAGACCTCGAAGAACGAGCGGTCCGGCGAGGCGAACGGCCCGAGCAGGTCGCCGGCCTCGGCGTTGAAGACCTTGGCCTCGATATCGGTCTTGAGCGAGCCGCGCAGCACCTTGCCGATGTCGCCGCCACGCTCGCGCGTGTCGGCAATCGAATGCTCGCGCGCCATCTCGGCGAAGCTCTCCGGATCATCCTGCAGGTACGAGATCAGCTCCTTGGCCTTGCCCTCGCTGTCCACCACGATATGGCTGACCTCGATGCTGTCGAAGCGCGGCGAATTGAGCTGGAAATATTCGTGCACCGCGGCTTCGCTGCAGACCTGCTCCATCATCCGCTCCTGGTAGAGGCTGTCGGTGATGAAGACCTCGAACTCGTCCAGGCTCACGCCCAGTGCGTCGAGATAGTGGTTCATGTCCGCTGCGCGGTGCAGGCCCTGCACGCGCCGGAACTGGTCGGCGCGCTCCTGGATATCTTCCTGCGCCAGCGCCAGGCCCGCCCGTTTCGCCGCGTGCACCGTCAGCTTGTCGCGCACCATCTGCTCGACCAGGCCTTCGAACTGCCCCGTGAACTTGAGCAGGCGGATGAATTCCTCGACGCCCAGTACCTCGTCGTCGATACGCACGATGCCAGTCATGGCCCTACCTCCTTGATCGGCCGCGCCGCGCGGTCGCGATCCTTGTTCGTGTGAGCGCCCGCTACCCCGCCACCTGACGGAACGGATCCAGGCCCAGGTCGATCAGCCGGCGCTCGCGCACCACGATCTCGGCCGTGGCGGTCATGCCATAGCGCAACGGATAACGGCTGTCTCCCACGGCGTAGTAGTCGCGCGACAGGCGGATGCGGCCTTCATAGACCGGCTGCTTGTCCGCCCCGGGCTTGGTGGCCGGCGAGATGTATTCGAGCGTGCCTTCGATCAGCCCGTAGCGCTGGTACGGGAACGCGTTGAACTTGAGCTTGACCGGCAGGCCTTCCTTCAGGAACGCGCGGTCGCGCTCGGCAATGGCGATCTTGAGCACGGGGCGCGCGTCATTGGGCGCGATGCCGCCGATCGGCGTATTGGCCTGGATCTTGTCGCCCCGCTGGGTAGAGGTAACGTCGGTGATGACGCCCGACACCGGCGCGAGGATCAGCAGGAAATTGTCCTTGTCGATATTCTCGAAGCGGATGCGTGCGGCCGCCTCGGCCACCAGGCGCGCGGTCTGCACCTGCAGGCGCAGCTTGTCCTCGGTGCTGGCGATGTCGCGCATGGCCGCGTCGTACTGCACGCGCAGCCCGGCCAGTTCCTGTCCGCTGCTTTCGAGCTGAACGTTCGCCTGCGTCAGTTCCTGGCCTTGCCGCGCTTCCAGTTCGGCCAGTCGGGATTGCGCCACGCGCAGGGTGTTGTCCGCCTCCTGCGTGGCCGCGCGCTTGGCTTCGACCTGCGACTGCGACACGCCGCCGCCCCCCGGCAGCGCGAACAGGCGCGCATACCGGTCCTGCTCCTGGCGCGCGAAGTCGCGTGCGCGCCGCGAGTTCTCGACGTTGCTGCGCGCCTCCTGCACCTGCGCGCGCTGCTGTTCGGTGAGCTTGGTAGTGCCTTCGGCGATGCGCGTTTCATGCTGGCGCGTGGCCACGTCGATCTGCTGCTTGAGGGCGGCAGCGCGGCGTTCCATCAGTGCCTTCTTTTCCGGGAACTGCTTCCACTCGCGCTCCGAGTCCTCCAGCTTCAGTTGTGCTTCCAACGCGTTGGCCGCCGCTTCGATCGCGCCGCGCGCGTTCAGGCGCGCCAGCACGTCGTCCTTGGATACGGGCTGCCCTTCGGCGACGTACAGGTCGGCCAGTTCGCCGTCGACGGGAGCATAGAAGCGCCTGACCTCCGACTCCGGCGCCAGCGTGCCTTCGGCCGTGACGATGACATCGGCGTGGCCGAAGAACGACCAGATCAGCGCGACCACCACCAACGCAAACGTGGTCACGACCGTCAGCAGGCTCAGCCGCCATGGTTCGGCGGTGAGGATGGCGAGACCCTCGCCGCCGTGGTCTTCAAGCGCTTCGGACAGAGGCCTGAGACGGTTGCCGCCCTGTGCGTCGTTCATGGCCGCCCCTCTTTCGCCTTGTCCGGCGCCGCGGCGGCTGGTGCTGCGGCACCCGGTCCTTCACCACCGAGCAATTCCAGCTTCGCCTTGAGCACGGCCGGATCGAGCACCATGCGCAGTTCCTGCAGGGCGCGGCGCTGCTGGTCCACTTCGGCGCGGATCTCTTCCTCGCCCTTGTTCCATTGCGCGAGGTCGGCGCTCTCGCCCGCCTTGAGCTGGCCGACGATGCGCAGCGCCTGCCGTGCGTCTTCCTGAGCCTGCGCCAGGCGCCGAGCCTGGTCGCGGAACTTCGGTGAGATGCCGGGCTCCAGCCGTTGCTCGGCGCCAATCTGTCCGTTGGCGCGGTATTGCTTCCAGCCGGCGATGGCGCGGCTCATCTGCTCGCGCGCACGCCGCAGCGCACTGTCGCGGATCGCCGTGACGTCTGCATCCACGGCCCTCGCGTAGTACTTATCCTCGTCGGGATCGAGCATGGCGTAGAAGCCGAGCAGCTTGTCTTCCTGGCCACTGGCGCCGCGCGTGCCTTGCAGTGCCGCGTATTGCGCGGCGACCTGCTGCTTGTGCGCGGCATCTTTCGCCACATCGTCGGCCCATGGTCCCGCAGTAATGCGGCGCAGCCCCGCAATGGCCGCGGCGCTGTCGCCGCGCAGCCAGGCCTGAGCCGCCACAGCGTACTGGCGTGCCATATCCGCGTCAGGCAGGCGCTGCGCCAGTCGTACGTACTGCGCCTGGAACGGCGGCGTGGCGAATTTCGCGTCGGCCATGCGCGCCACCAGCGGCCCCGGGCTGCGCGAACGCAGCGGCTGCATCAGCGCGGTGTAGCGGCGCAGGTCGTCCTGCAGCTTGTCCAGGCCGGACAGGCGCGGGTACTTCTCCTTGTAGTCGGCCAGCACCGGCTGCAAGGCTTCCGGCTGGTCGCGCGCAAGCTCGGTGGCAATGGTTGCGTTGAGCCGATCGATCGCGGCCAGGTAGACCGACTCGTCCGTCTGCAGCTTGCGCACATCGCTCAGTGCGTTGGCATAGACATCGCGGAATGCCGGCTCGTATCCCGCGATGCGGCCCAGCGCGCGCTGGTGCGCAGCGGTGTCCTGGTTCCAGTGCGTCAGCAGGCTGCGTATCACCGCTTCGTCCGTGTAGAGGCGGATTGGCGCGTCAGCGCCGCCGCGCTGCGCGAAATAGCGTTCGAGGTTGCCAATCCATTCCAGCTCGCCCACCAGGGGGCGCGCGTCCGCGTTGTGCTGGCTGGCGGAGATCATCGCGGCCAGCACCGTGGCGGCGCCGCTGAAATCGTGCGCCCCGAGCTTGCCGGCCCATTGCGGCACGTAGGCGCGCAGCAGCGCCTCCGTCCCCATCGCCTGGAACGGCGCATCGTCGGGATGCCGCGCGAGATAGGCGTCCGCAGCTTTCGCTGCTTTCGCATACTGGCCATCGGCAAGCAGCGACTTCACGTCGCGCTCGGGCATGCCGCGCAGGTAGAGCGCGACCAGCCCCACCGCGGCCAGCGCCGCGACTGCAGCGCCCCAGCGCCCTGCCCGCTTCATGCGTGCCGGGTCGTTCAGGCCGAAGCGCCCGGCAATCTCCGCCGCCAGCATCGCCATGCGGCTGCGCGGGCGGCCTCCTTTGCGTGCGGACGTATCGGTGGCTGCCGCGGCTTGCGCCTCGGCTTCGGCGTTGACCTCGTCTTCCTGCCGCGCCGCATAGTCGACACAGAAGATATCGAGGAACGAATCGGCTGCACCGACAAAGGTGGTCTTGTCGGCGTCATCGGGAACCGGTGCCGCGGCATGCCCGGCGACGGGCTCCACATCGGGCGCCACCTGTTCGCCCGCGAACACGGTGCGCGTCGCGGTGGCTTCGGCATCGCCTTCACGCAGCACCGCGACCTTGTAGACAAAGTGGCTGCCGCCGAACGCGATCAGGTCGCCGTCATTGAGCGGCACGCCGTGGTCGGTGAGCCGGTGGCCGTTGACGAACGTCCCGTTGGTGCTGCCCAGGTCTTCCAGGAACGGGACGCCGCACTTCAGGTAGATATGCGCGTGGCGCCGCGACAGGTAGTTGACCTGCTGCGGATGGCGGTCGCGGTAGCGCGCGAAGGTGTCGTCGGCCTTGCTGATCAGGTACGGGAAGCTGCTCAGCTCGACCGGCTGCAGGCCCAGTTCGTTGCGCTCCGGCAGCAGCGTGATCGCGACGCGAGGCGGCTCCGCCGCCGGCACGCGCGGCGAAAGCCTGACATGGAACGAGAGCGCCGAACCGAACGACAACTCGTCGCCATCGCTCAACCGCAGCGGATGTCCGGCAACGTCGGCACCATTGATGCGCGTGCCGTTCTTGCTGCCGAGATCCGCCACATAGACCGCGCCATGCTCCGCGAAGATGCGCGCATGCCGGCGCGACAGCGCGGCCGTCAGTTCTTCGGGGTAGGAAATGAAGGGAGCCTCGGTCCGTCCGACGGCGAACAGGTCGTCGCCGATGCGGATCTCGCCCAACTCCGGCCGGGAGACCGGCGTCAGCAGAATGTCGAACTCCTGACCCATCCTCACCGGCATTTCCATGATCAGTGCATCGTCGGGAGCCATGTTTCCAGGAAACCAACAGCGCAGCCTCGACCGCTGCCGCACCGCGAGGATGAATCGACAATGAACATAGTAGGCGACGCCTCTCGCTAGTCAATTGGCTGGGTGCCGTCCGTTGCGCGCAGGGTGTCGCCCATGCGGCGCAAACCGTCGGGGTGTGCTGTATTGCCAGGGAACGATGTATCGCAAACGCTGCGTGGCGCGCAGTCGTCAGGGCGTACGGTTCGACGCGGCGTTGCGCACCTGCACGTCGGACCAGCCGCCGCCGAGCGCCTTGTACAGCGTGACAGTATCGGCAAGGATCTGTTGGTGGACGGCCAACAAGGACAGTTGCGCGGTCAGCAGCGAGCGCTCGGTCTCGAAGACTTCGAGCTGCGACACCACGCCTTCCCTCAGCTGTGCCTCGATCTGCGCCGACACCACGCGCAGCTGGTCAACCTGTTGCTGCAACTCGATGCGCTGTTTCTTGTGCGCGTCGACATTGACCAGCGCGGATTCCACCTCTTCGAACGCGTTCATCACGGTGCGGCCGTATTCGTTCTCCACAACCTTGACTTGCGCCTCCGTGGTCTTGACGCGGGCGCGAACGTTCGGGTCCAGCATTGGCAGGCTGATCGCCGGCGCGATGCCGAAGGTAAAGGTCTTCAGCAGGCTGCTGAGCGCGAAACTGGCCGCGCCGCCATTTGCGGTCAGGCTGATGCTCGGCAGCTGCGCGAGCCGGGCCTGGCCGACGATGTCGTACGCCGCGAGTACGCGATACTCCGCGGCCACGATGTCGGGCCGGCGCGCGAGCAACTGCGACGGCAATCCCGCCGGCACCGGCGGCGGCTGCACGCGGTCCTGCAGCCTGCCCGGCGGCACCTTGAGATTGCCTGCGGGCACACCGACCAGCGTGGCGAGCGCGTTCTCGGTCACGTCACGCGAACGGCGCAGTTCGATCAGGTCCTTGGTGAGCCGGTTGATTTCGGCCTGTTGCTGCATCACCCGGATCTTCGGCACCAGCCCGTTCTGGAACATGGCCTGGTAGGTGCCGAGGATCTGGCCGTTCTTCTGCACTGTGCGCGCCTGCTGGTCGATCTGTTCGTCGAACTGCAGGATCTGGAAGTAAGTCGTCGAAACATCGGCAGCCAGCGTCAGGTAGCCGGCGCGCCAGTCCGCCTCGGTGGCATGGAACTCGGCGGTCTGCGCCTGCACGCCTTTTTCGACCTTGCCCCAGATATCGATGTCCCAGCTCAACTGGGCGCCCGCGTTGAAGCTGCGCACGGTCGTCTGCCCGGTCGTCTTGGTGACGCTGCCGCCGGCGTTGAGATCGACCACCGGCAACTGGCCGGCCTTGGCTTCGCCGATCTGCGCCTGCGCGACGCGGATGCGCGCGGCCAGCACTTTGATGTCGTAGTTGCCGGATAGCGCCTGCGTGATCAGCTTGTCGAGATACGGATCGCGGAAGCCTTGCCACCAGTTGGGCTGCACGGTCTCCGTCGGCGATACGGTGATCGACCCCTGTCGCGTCCACTCCGTCTTGGCCGGCGTTTGCGGACGTTCGTACACCGGTGGCCGGAAGTCCGCGCAGCCGGCAAGCGCGCCCGCGCAGGCTGCAGCGGCGATCCATGCGGTGGCACGGCACGGCCGCGAAACAGTCAGTGGCAAATCGGCAGAGGCGTTGATCACGATGTCTTCCTGCAACCACGCGCGCAGCCCGCCCACCGCGGTGAACGGACTTGCATTTGCGTGTCTGTATTGTGGTTCGCGCCGGCGCGCGCACCAACCCTGAAATGGCAGCGGCGACAACGGCTCTTCGTTACGACGGCAGTGCTGGTGTTGCTTTCCGGAGCACTGACGCACAGGCTGTGCCAGCTTCGCGATGCGCGCGCGCGTTCGGCCGCAGGGCCCTGAAAACAAGCCGGTTTCAGCGGCATTACGAAGGAAGACATGCGTGCGGGTACCGCGACACCTCGCCCCGTATGGCGGGTTGCGACCAACAGTTGCGCGCAATCTGTCGGCTACAGGGTGACAGCCCGGCCTGCGGTACGCGGCTGCATGGACGCCGGCGCGCGGAAGTGGATCACTTCACGTAGATGGTGATCTTCTTCGAATACACCGGTGGATTGGTCGGGATGTGCTTGTCATCGCCCATCAGCAACTGCAGGGTGTGCTTGCCGGGCGGCAACTCGACCATGGTCTCGGTTTCGCCGGCACCGAAATGCAGGTGGTTGCGATCGTTCGGGATTTCCTTGTCCATGGGCGGCAGATCCACGTCGATCAGCAGGTGGTGGTGGCCGGTCTTCGGAAACTTGACGTCCTTCGGCGCCACGCCCATGTTGCGCAGGCCAAACCATACGCGGAACGGCTTGCCCGCGGGCAGCACCTGTCCGTTGTTCGGGAAGCCGATGTACAAGTAGGCGTCGGGCGGCGCCGGCGTCTCCCCAGCCATGGCCGCGGCCGGCAGCAAGAGACTCGCGCCGAGCAAGGCGGCGGCTAGCAGCTTGAGCATGGTGGATCCCCTCGCGCTATTTCACCGTGACAGTGATTTTCTTGGAGTACAGCGGCGGGTCGAACGGCACGTGCTTCGCATCGCCGAGCAGCAGCTGCAGCGTGTGCTTGCCCGGCGGCAGTTCGATGCGCGCATCGGTTTCCCCCGCGCCGAAGTGCAGGTGGTTCTTGTCGGAGGGGATTTCCTTGTCCAGCGGCGGCAGGTCAGTGTCGATCAACAGGTGATGATGGCCGCACTTGGTCGACTCGATCCCCTTGGGGCACACGCCCATGTTGCGCAAGCCCATGCGGATCCAGAACTTGCCGCCGGAGATGACGGCACCATCGGGCGGCCAGATGATATAGACCTCGGCATTCTGCGGCGCCGCAGTCGGCATCGAGATGGACGGCACCACAGCAACTGCCATGGCCGCCAGCAGGCGGAACAGGAATCGTCTGGACATACGCGGCGCCTCCCCGGAGAGTGTCCGAAACCCGATCACGTGGTTCCGCAAGCCCATGTTCTTCTGGTTGCTTTTGGCCAGCGCTCGGCGATTCGGTATTAGGTTAGAACGGAACCCCGCAAAAAGCGAACTCGCCATGACATCGGCGCACGGCTTGCCGCAACACCGATGCGCTGCGCGCCACCGCGCCGCATGCAAGCACCTCCGGATTCACAAACGCTGTGCTATCTTGAAGCAAGCCGACGTCACCGCAACACCACAATGCGCCCAGGCGCCGCCCAAGCGCGCGCATCGGGCTGGCCGCAGTTCCAACAGGGTCCGAAAATGTGGCGCACATCTCCTGTATTTCTCGTCGCATTGGTGCTGGCCGCCAGCACGGTTGCGGATGCCATGGCCAGCCCCATGTCGGCGCCGGATGCGGCGCCGATGTTCCTGGCCGGCATCCTGCCCAAGAACAGCGATGAACAATACGAACTGACGTTCTGGGAATCGATCAAGAACAGCAACTACGCCGGCGACTACGAGGCCTATCTCAAGCAGTATCCGAACGGCCGCTTTGCGTCGCTGGCCAAAGCGCGCATTGAACGTCTCGCCGCGGCCAGCGCCCCGGCCGTCAAAGGCGCGCCGCCGGAGCACGCCAAGCCGGCCCAGCCGCCCGCCGCCGCAGCGCAGCCCGCCAAGCCCGCGCCCACGCCACCGGTGCAGCAACGTCCCACGCCACCCGCCACCGCGGCAGCGCCCGCAGCGGTGGCAGCCGGCGCCGCGACATCGGCAGCGCCATCCGCACGGCAAGGCACGACAGCGTCCGGCTCGGTCAGCCTGGGCGGGGAGCGCAAGCCGGCCGAAGCCAAGGGCAGCGAGATCCGCGACTGCCCGGTCTGCCCCGTGATGGTCAGCCTGCCGGCCGGCAGCTTCACGATGGGCAGCAATGCCAGCGATCCGGCCGAAAGGCCGCCGCACCATGTCACGATCAGCCAGCCATTCGCGATCGGTCGCTATGAGGTGACCGTCGAGCAATGGAACGCCTGCGTCGACACCGGCGGGTGCGATCGCATCGCTACCGTGGCGAACAGCGCGAAGACCGCGCCGATCCGCGATGTCAGCTGGGATGATGCGCAGCAGTACGTGGGCTGGCTCAGCAAGACCACCGGCAAGGCCTACCGCCTGCCGACCGAAGCCGAATGGGAATATGCGGCACGCGGCGGCACCGCCTCGGCATTCTGGTGGGGCGACCAGATGCGCAAGGGCACGGCCAACTGCAAGGACTGCGGCGAGCCGTGGAGCGCGGACGCGCCCGCCAACGTGGGCTCGTTCGCGGCTAACCCGTTCGGCCTCTACGACGTCAATGGCGGCGTATGGGAATGGGTACGGGATTGCTGGCACAGCAGCTACAAGAACGCGCCCGTCGATGGCCGCAGTTGGGAAGAAGCAAGTTGCGGCGCGCGCGTGATCCGCGGGGGCTCATGGCTTGAAGGTGCGAGCTACATGGTGTCATCGACCCGCTTCAAGTACAGCGCGAGCGTGCGCCAGTCGCAGAACGGCTTCCGCGTTGCGCGCGACATGAAGTAGCGCCGTCGACGCGGCCGGCTTCGCCGATGACTATTTTGCCGATGCCTATTTCGCGCGCGTGGAGATCTCCACGAGGTCCGCGCTGATGCGGTCCTGCCCATACTTGCGGGCCATCTGCCCGAGCGGCTTTTCAAGCGCCTTGAGGTAGTCCTGCCACGACTCCACGTCGGAACGCCGCACGTCGAACAACGGTGCCGGCGTCGTCAGCAGCACCACCAGTTCCGTGCCGAACGGACGCGAGATCACCCAGTCGCCGCCATCGCCAATGGTGGCGCTATAGCTGGCGGGCGCCTGGTGGTTCGGCACGCGCGCACTCGGGACGAGATGGGCGACATTGCCATCCGCCGCGAAGTAGTCGACGTACACGTAGGAATCCTGCGCAGGCGTACGCAGTTCGAGCACCAGCGGCGTGCCTTCGGTGAGCTGCAGCTTTTCGCCGCGCGTGCGCAGCGACGATGCGACCGCCCCTTCGCGGCGGCCCGACCAGTACGGCGCGATCATGCGCGCGACATCGCACTTGTCGGCGCTGAGCGGCTGCGTATCGACATCGAGCGACTTCACGCCGGGCAGCGCGTTGAGCTGCTCGCGCAGGCGCGACACGCCCACGCTTTCGGCCAGGTAGCCACGCACGCGCACCCTGCCGTTCTCTGGCGAAGTCGCGGCCAGCAGCGAGCATGGCACCGCGGCCGTCACGCGCAGCACGGCAGGCATCGAGAAGGGCTCGGACGGTGGTCGTGCAGCAGGTGCAGGAGGAACTGCCGGCGCGGAGGGCGTGGAGGGCGAACCGTCGGCCTGCGCCACCGCCGGCGGCGTCTGCACCGGCCGGCTGGTGCGCCATGCAAAGTAGCCCACCGCCGTGACGCCTGCCAGGGCCGCCACGGCGGCGCCCGCCAGCAGCGCGGAGCGCTGCCGCGCCGACACGCCGGGCGCCGTGCTCATGCCCGCCAGGAAGCGATCGACCGTGGGCGTGCGCGTCTCGCGGTCCAGCGACAAGGCCTCGCGCAGCGTCTTCCATTGCGTGCGCGACAGCTCGCGCGGCTGCACCGGCTTCAGCCCAGCCGCACGCGCCTGGTTCGCCGACATGCGTTCATAGGGATGCCTGCCGGTCAGCAATTCGTAGGTCACGCAGGCCAGCGCATAGATGTCGTCGCGCGGATCGGGCTCGCGGTGCTCGAACATCTCGGGGCTCGCGTAGGCCGGCGTCATGCCGCCGAGCGAGCCTGGATCGAAAACGGTCTTGTCCGATTCATCGGCCGGCGGCAGGAAGCCGCGCGCGATACCGAAGTCGATCACCTTCACTTCGCTGTTGTCGGTCAGGAACACGTTGGCGGGCTTGAAGTCGCAATGCACGAAGCCGCGCTCGTGCGCATAGGCCAGCGCGTGGCCCATGCCGGCGATGATGGGCATGGCCTTGGCCACGGGCATGCCGGTGAAACCGGGCGCCTTGAGAACCTGGCTCAGCGGCCTGCCCGGCAGGTATTCCATCGTCAGGAAGACCACCGGGCCATCGCGGTCGAAATCGTAAACGGTGACGATATTCCGGTGCGCAAGCGTCTGCGCCTTGCGCGCTTCGCGCTGCAGCGCGATCAGCGATTTCGGGTGGCCGCTGAACTGCAGGTTGAGTACCTTGATCGCGATATACGGCTTGCGGTCCGATGCCTCCAGCTTGCGCAGGTCAAGGGCCTTGTACACCGTTCCCATACCGCCGACGCCAAGGCACTCTTCCAGCACGAAGCGACCGTTCAGGGTATCGCCCACGCCCTTGGGCCGCGACGCGGGCGGCACCGTGCCGACCGCCGGCGAGGTGGCATAGAGGGAGCCCGTCACGGGCCCTTCCATGTGAGTGGAATCGCCTGCCGGATCGAACTGCGTGGTGCCGCTGCGCTCGATGCGCCGCATGACTTCGGCGTACACGCCGGGCGGAAACGGGAAGCGGGTGTTCTCTTCGATGATGACGCGCGCCAGCTGGCTCGGCGTGGTGCGCTCCTGTGCGAGCGCCATGTCGAAGGACGCAACGAATTCGTCGTCGGACAACCCGCCGTTCTGGAACTTCTGAATCAGGTCTCTGACACTGGCCACCGGCGTTGCCCCGATATCGATGCAAGCGGAACGCACTCATGCAAACGCCCCATCCACGATGGATACTAGTGCGCACTCTTGGCATCCGCAAACCGCGCGTGCCGACGCCGCGGCGCGATCGCCACGTTGCGCGCGAGCAGGTCACATCGACTGCAAGCCCATGTCGGCGGGGAACCAACAGGACCATCGAACTGTTGGCAATGCCCCGACAGATCGCTGCGCATCTCGCGCGGGGTGCGATGTCCTTTCAATCTGCAAACCCGCGCGGGGCTTGCCATGGGCGCATTCCAACGCAAATGGCTAGCAGGCAGGCACGACTCCTGCGTTTTTTGCTCTTCGGGGAAGATGAATATCGATGGGTGCAGCGGCGTGCCTGCGCATCAAAACGCAAGCCTATACTGAACCGGCGCCGCCCCCGCGCGGACGCGGCGCCGCACGACCGGAGGAGAAAGCCATGGCAGTGATCGTGATCAAGGACCTGACCGAGAACGTCGACCTCGACCGGGAGGCAATGAGCGCCATTCTCGGCGGCAGCCGCAGCGGTGGCGCGGGCGGACGCGGGTGGCACGGACTGCGGCAACGGGGGCCATCGCGCCTGGTTTCGTATCCGCAGGGCTGGCCGGCGAATCCTCATGTCCGTCCGCTGGAGCGCATCGAGGGCAAGCTGCCCCGAAAGTGACGCGTGGCTGGATCGCAGCCCGGATAAAGAAAGCCCGCCATGGCCTGGCGGGCTGGTTGCGGACGGCCCCGGACTTCCTGGGTCAACGCCATCAGCAGTTCGGTCATTTCTTGTCGAGCAGGCTTCCCATGACTCCGCCCATGACGCGGACGATCCACCGGACCACCCGGAGGTTCGCAGGAATTCTGGCAGTGACGACAATGACCGCAATGCTCACAGCGAGCAGTGATTCAGTATCGCTGTAGGAGGCCAATACGGGAACTTGATTGTCCGCCCCGGTCGAGCAATCTCGTTGCTCGCGACTTGAGTATAGGCGGGCCCCTCCCGCTTTCAACCCATAACTGGCAACGCAGGTGAGTGAGTGCCAGCGCCAGGTGCGCCATGTGTCGCGCGACTGACATATCTGGTTACCTTTTCGCAGCGCAACAAATTTTCGCGGTTCTGCTATAATCCGCGCCGTGAGTTTCGCAACTGTGAGTTCCGCCACCCGCCAGGCACATCCCGCCAAGGCGCATCCGCTGCCCTCCCAAGCTCTGTTTTCCTGCTGCCGAACCTGGTTTATACCTGGATTCAGTAGTCGACAGAACGCACCGCTCACCGACGTAGCCTCGTCTCCGATCCTGTTGAACAGCCTGTGAGCTGTTTGCCTGCCAGGGAACAGCGGCTGGCCTAGCGCCTGCCTACACCCCTGCCTGCCGCCGTACTGTCAGCTGAGTCTGTCGTAACGGCCTCACCGATTGGCGCCGAAGCCTTTTTAAAGACTTTGCACTGCGCCCACCCCTATTTCGATTTGCGTTGCAGGGGTGCCATGCATTTTTGATCATTACGACATGACCCAGCACGACATTCGTGCGGAGCAAGCTATTGCCTCCGCTACCGACGCTTCGATCACTTCCGCCGCCCAAAGCCCGCTCGACAAGCTCGATGCCATGCTCAATGGCCCGGAACAAGCGACCAGCGCCGATGCAGTGGAGAACGGTTTCGCCGCGCTTGGCCTCGATGCGGCCATCCTGCGCGCACTCTCCGAACTGAACTACAACAACCCGACGCCCGTCCAGGCGCAGGCCATTCCGGCCTTCCTGGCTGGCCGCGACCTGCTGGTATCGAGCCAGACCGGCTCGGGCAAGACGGCGGCGTTCATGCTGCCCGCCATCCAGCGCATCAGCGAAAAGCCGGCGCCGAACCGCCCGACCGAACCCGCCAAGCGCATGAAGGGCAAGCGTCCCCGTCCGTCGCCGGCACAGCCGTCGCTGCTGGTGCTGACGCCCACGCGCGAACTGGCCCTGCAGGTGACCGAAGCCGCTGCCAAGTATGGCCGCAACATGCGCCGCATCGTCTGCGCGAGCATCCTGGGCGGCATGCCCTACCCGAAGCAGCTCGCCATGCTGTCGAAGATGCCGGACATCCTGGTCGCCACGCCGGGCCGCCTGCTTGACCACATCACGGCCGGCCGCATCGACCTGTCGGCACTCGACATGCTGGTGTTCGACGAAGCCGACCGCATGCTGGACATGGGCTTCGCCGATGACATCGACGCTATCGTCGACGCCACGCCGGCCAGCCGCCAGACGCTGATGTTCTCGGCCACGCTGGACGCCCGCATCGCGCAACTCGCTTCGCGCCAGCTGAAGGATCCGCAGCGCATCGAGATCGCCGCGGTCCGCGCCGACCAGAGCAATATCGAACAGCGCCTGCACTTCACCGACGACATGTCGCACAAGGAACGCCTGCTCGACCACCTGCTGCGCGATTCGTCGCTGAAGCAGGCCATCGTCTTCACGGCCACCAAGCGTGACGCCGACTCGCTGGCCGAACGCCTGTCCGACACCGGCTTTGCCGCCGGCGCCCTGCACGGCGACATGACTCAGGGCGCGCGCAACCGCACCCTGACCGCCCTGCGCCGCGGCAACCTGCGCGTGCTGGTGGCAACCGACGTGGCCGCGCGCGGCATCGACGTGCCGGACATCACCCACGTGGTGAACTTCGACCTGCCCAAGCAGGCCGAGGATTACGTGCACCGTATCGGCCGTACCGGCCGTGCCGGCCGCTCGGGCATCGCGATCAACCTGGTCAACCATGGCGACATGTTCCAGTGGCGCCGTATCGAGCGCTTCACCAACCATCGCATCGACGCCTCGGTGATCGAAGGCCTGGAACCGCGCCGTTCGCCTAAGCCGCGTGCTGGCTTTGGCGGTGGCAAGCCGGGCGGCGGCGGCCGTGGCAACGGTGGCGGCTATCGCGGCGGCGAGCGCAGCTTCGGTGAGCGCAGCTTTGGCGAACGCAAGTTCGGCGGTGAAAACCGTGGTTTCGGCAATCGCGGCGGCCAGGAAGGCGGCGGCTATCGTGGCGGCGACGACAACCGCGGCAACCGTGAAGGCGGCTACCGTGGCGGCGAGCGCAGCTTTGGCGACCGCAATTTCGGCGATCGCAAGTTCGGCGGCGAAAATCGCGGCTTCGGCGGCGGCGAAAACCGCGGCTTCGGCGGCGGCGAAAGCCGTGGTTTCGGCAACCGCGAAGGAGGCAACGGCTACCGCGGTGGCGAGCGCACCTTCGGCGACCGCAGCTTCGGCGATCGCAAGGCCGGCGGCGACAACCGCAGCTTTGGCGACCGTGGCGCCCGTGATGGCGGCCGCAGCTTCGGCAACCGCGAAGGCGGTTTCGGTGGGCAGCGCAACAGCCGTTCGCGTTACGAGCGGTAAAACACTGGTGGCGCCACAGGCGCCGGCACAGTGATGAAGAGCACCCTGCGGGGTGCTCTTTTTTTGTCTGCCTGCGGCTCAGCCCCGGGCCGGAACCGGCTCTACATCGAACACGTCCGGAACCCTACGAAGGCGAAGTCGTCCTCCGGCAGCAGCGCCACCCGGGCCCGCACATGCCGCTGGCGCGAGGCACTGACAAAGGTCGTCCCCCGCACCGCCTGATGCGTCCCGAAGCGCGACACCATCTCGCCGTCCGACGGCGATGCCGCAAACCCCGCATACGGCTCGTACGGCGAAGCCGTCCACTCCCGCAACATTCCCCACTGCAGCCCGCGGTTCTGCAACGCCGCGAGTTCCCACTCCGCCTCCACGGGCAGGCGGCGGCCGGCCCATCCGCACCAGGCCTGCGCTTCAAACAGCGAAACGTGCCGCACGGCCTCGTCGGGATTGAGCGTTCGCAGCGTGCCGAATCGCTCCACCATCCAGTTGCGCGATTCCGGATGCCGCGACCAGTAGCGCGGTGCGGAGCGCTCCTGCATCATCAGCCACTGCCGGCCAGCGGCCGACCACCAGGCCGGGTTCTCATAGCCCCCGTCCTCGACGAATTCCAGGAACTGCGCGTTGCTGACCAGCGCGGCGTCGATCTCGAAGGCGGGCACATAGGTGGGCTGCGGCGGCAATTCGTCGGGTTGCGCGTAGCCGTCCGGATCCGACCAGCCCTGCGTGAAGCGGCCACCGGGGAAATGCAGCGTGCCGGCATGCGCGACCGACGCGCCCGGTCCGGGCGCAACCGGCGCGGCGGGTGCCAGGCCGAGCGCCTGCAGCAACGCGGCCAGATTTTCGGCCTGCCCGTCTTCCAGGAACAGCGCGCGGCGAAAAGGATAGAGCGTGAGGTCGCCATCGTCTGGCAACAAGGCCAGGCGGCGCAGCAGGCCGTCCAGCACATCGGACGCGTACTGCTTGACCACGGCGACATCGGGCAGGACGATTTCCCAGCGCTCGTCCGGACCGATACGGTCGGGGTCGAACCATTCATCGGCCCCGCCGAGCCGCGACGGCTCCCGGGCCACGGGCACCGGCACACCGCCCCGATCAAGCTGCCGCACGCCGCGCAGGCACCACCATTCGGCGTGCCAGGCGATAAATCCCAGGGTCCACAGCGGCGGACTGGCATCGTGCTGACGCGGCACGTCCCAGCCCTTGCGGGTCTGGCCGAAGGCGGCCAGCCAGGCCAGGGTGCGGCTGCGCGCGTCGACCAGGGCCTGGGCCAGCCCTTCGCGTGGCAGGCGCCGGGCATCGGACCAGCCAGCCGGGCCGCCACTGAAGTAGAGATCGGGAAGCATGGAGAAGCCGCTCATCGGTAGACATCCGTTCGGAAGGACGCAGACGGGCGGCCGCCCGCCATGGCAGCGGCCATTATGACACCAGGCGGGAGACCCTTCAGGCTCGCGCGTGGAACACCGCGAACCAGCCCAGCGGATCGGTCCAGTACACCGGATCGTCGAAGCCGGCGGCTTCCAGCAGCAAGGCGAAATCGCCGGGCCGGTATTTGTAGGAATCCTCGGTATGGATGCGCTCGCCTTCGCCAAACCTGCGCTCGCCGCCATGCCAGCGCACCCTGACCGGCGCGCACGCCTGCAGGTGCATCTGGATGCGTGACGCCTGGCGATCGAAACTCGCCACATGGCGCCAGTCGTCGACGTTGAAATCCGTCTCGACAATGCGGTTCACGTTGCGCAGCACGTTGCGGTTGAAGGCCGCGGTGACGCCCAGCGGATCGTCATAGGCTGCGACCAGCGTGGTTTCGTCCTTCAGCAGGTCCACGCCGATCAGTACTCCATCGCCACGCCCGGCTGCGCCACGAAGGCGCTGCAGCAGCGCCAGCGCGTCAATCGGCGAAAAATTGCCAATGCTGGAGCCCGGATAGAAGAACAGCCGCCTGCCTCGCCGGACATTGCGTGGCAGGTCGAAGCTGCCGCACAGGTCGGCCCCGAGCCCGAGCATGGGAATGGCCGGATTCTGCTGCTGCAGGCACGACAACGTGCCGCGCAGGAACTCCACCGAGATATCCAGCGCCACATACTGCGCCGGCCTCAGGCTGCCGAACAGCCGCGCCGCCTTCTCGCAGTTGCCGGCACCCAGGTCGATCAGCACGCAGCCGGCGCCGGCGCGCGCGGCGATGGCGGGCGCGGCGCTGGCGAAGATCGATGCCTCGGTACGCGTCGGGTAGTACTCGGGCAGGTCGGTGATGGCCTCGAACAGCCGCGAGCCCAGCACGTCGTAGAAGAACTTGGGACCGATGCTCGCTTCGGACTGTTGCAAGCCGGCCAGTATCTGCCCGCGCAGGGCGCTGCTGTCTTCGTGGTACTGCTGGATGAACTCGGGCTGCGGCGGTGCGGTCATGGGCCCATGACCGTTGGCCGCGGTCAGGAGCGACGGATTGGCATCGTGCGTGCCGGCTGCATCACGGGCATCTGGCGCGTCGTTGGCGTTGCGGTGGCCGAAGCCCGATGGGTTGGCGGAGCGGGAACCATTAAGCTGGGTCGGGACAGCCGGCATGACGTTTCCTTGTGTGGTCGTGGGTCCACTTCTTATTCCCCGAGTCGTGGCGCGGCCCTCCGGCGACGCGCCGGGTCCGGGACGCGCCGCTGTGCTGTCCGGGACGCATCGGCCGAAAACCGATCTTCAAGCATAGGTGCCGCACGGCGATTGCGCTTGCTGCATCGCACAATATTCGCGCTGTCTGTGTGGGGCAGGCGGAACCTGTGACGCGCCTCCGTATCTTCCCCAATGCCGCTATGACGCAACAATTCGTTTATAATCGCGCCGAGCGCGGATGCACGCTGTCCGCGCCCCTTCAAAGGGGAGTAGCTCCGGGGCCATGCCCTTAGCACAATCGTCATTCCGAGACTGACGTCTCCGGTTGTGCTGACACTGGTGCGCAGACCGCGCCGGGCGTCGAGCAAGACCTTTGCAACCTGGAATCATGGTTTGCAAAGGTGACCCCGGTCCCCCCTCTTACTCCATGACTCCAGGCGAACCAAACGCGCGTTTGCGGCGATTCGTACTTGAGGAGAGTTCATGGAGTGGTTTACCGATCTGTTCACGATGCAGTTCCTGACGGCGCTGCTGTCCATCGTCGTCATTGACCTGGTGCTGGCCGGCGACAATGCCATCGTGATTGCCCTGGCGGCGCGCAACCTGCCGCCGAATCTGCAAAAGAAGGCCATTGTCTGGGGTACCGTCGGTGCCGTGGTGGTGCGTTCGGCCATGACGATCGGCGTGGTGTGGCTGCTCAAGATCCCGGGCCTGCTGCTGATCGGCGGTCTCGCACTGGTGTGGATCGCCTACAAACTGCTGTCCGACGAAGGCGATGGCGACGAGCATGGCTCAGGCGCTTCGACCCTCTGGGGCGCGATGAAGACCATCATCATCGCCGACGCCGTCATGGGCGTTGACAACGTGCTGGCCGTGGCCGGCGCCGCGCACGGCAGCTTCCTGCTGGTGGTGCTGGGCCTGCTGATCAGCATTCCCATCGTGGTGTGGGGTTCGAGCCTGGTGCTCAAGCTGATGTCGCGCTTCCCGGCCATCATCTACATCGGCGCCGGCGTGCTGGCCTTCACGGCCGTGAAGATGATCGTGCACGAGCCCATGGTCAAGGCCTTCTTCGAAGCCAACCCGGTCATCAACTGGGGCCTGTACGTGCTGATCATCGGCGGCGTGCTGGGTGCCGGCTACCTGGTGCAGAAGCGCCGCGGGCAACACGAGGCGCAGCAGCCGGCCAGCAGCCACTAAGGCTTGCGGCCAAGCCAGGGCAGGTGCCCTGGCCACCGCCGGAAGGGCCGCCCGAAGGGGTGGCCCTTCTTGCTTTAAAATGCATGGTTTGCGGGCCCGCGCCCGCGTCACTTCTCCCCGCCCCGCGCCGATGAAACAGTATCTCGACTTCATGCGCCATGTGTACGAGCATGGCACCGAAAAGGCCGACCGCACCGGCACCGGCACGCGCTCGGTGTTCGGCCACCAGATGCGCTTCGACCTGCGCGAAGGCTTCCCGGTGGTCACCACCAAGAAGCTGCACCTGAAGTCGATCATCCTGGAATTGCTGTGGTTCCTGCAGGGCTCGACCAACGTGCGCTGGCTGCAGGAGAACGGCGTTTCGATCTGGGATGAATGGGCCGACGAGAACGGCGAACTGGGCCCCGTCTACGGCTCGCAGTGGCGCTCGTGGCCCACGCCCGATGGCCGCCACATCGACCAGATCACCGACCTGCTGAACCAGATCCGCGCCAACCCGGATTCGCGCCGGCTGATCGTGTCGGCCTGGAACGTGGCCGACATCCCGCGCATGAAGCTGCCGCCGTGCCACGCGTTCTTCCAGTTCTATGTGGCCGACGGGCAACTGTCGTGCCAGCTTTACCAGCGCAGCGCCGACATCTTCCTCGGCGTGCCGTTCAATATCGCCAGCTACGCGCTGCTGACGCACATGATGGCGCAGCAGACCGGGCTGGAAGTCGGCGACTTCATCTGGACCGGCGGCGACTGCCATATCTACAGCAACCACTTCGAGCAGGTGCAGACGCAGCTTGCGCGCGAGCCGCTACCGCTGCCGACGCTGAAGATCGCGCGCAAGCCGGACAGCATCTTCGACTACCGCTATGAAGACTTCGAGCTCGTCGGCTACCAGTCGCATCCCGCCATCAAGGCACCGGTGGCCGTATGACATTGCTGACCCTTGTCGTCGCCCGCGCCCGCAACGGCACCATCGGCCGCAACAACACGCTGCCGTGGCGCTTGCCGGAAGACCTGGCGCATTTCAAGCGCACTACCCTGGGCGCGCCGATCATCATGGGCCGCAAGACCTGGGATTCGATCGGCCGGCCGCTGCCGGGGCGCCGCAATATCGTGGTGAGCCGCAATACCGCGCTGAAACTGGAAGGCGCGGAGGTGGCGGGCTCGCTCGAAGCGGCGCAGTTGCTGTGCATCGGTGCGGAGCAAGTGTTCCTGATCGGTGGCGCGCAGCTGTATGCCGAGGCTATGCCCAGCGCGGACCGGCTCGTAGTGACCGAGATCGATGCCGATGTCGAAGGCGATGCGTTCTTTCCCGCCATCGACCGGGCGCAGTGGATCGAGACATCGCGCGAGATCCATCATTCGGAAGCGAATGACTTCGACTACGCCTTTGTGACGTACGACCGGCCGCCTTCGGGCGAAGAGTAGCCAGTCCCACAGCCAGGCAGGATGAAAGCAGGTGCGATAGGCACCTGCTTTTTTTTTCGTGGATGCCGATGTGTTGCCCATGCGCGAACACCGACTGGGGAGATGTTGGCGAGCCACCAACTCAACCTCATGGCTGGCCGAGGCGGCAGCCAAGCCAAGAAATCCAATTTCCTCTTTCCTTTCATGGACTTGAAATAGCTGGCAACGGCATTGGCGGGCTCTGGCACACCCTGTGCGTATATATCCCCGAGCGCAGCAAACGTGCTCTACCAGCCAACCACCCAGCCATACCCAAGGAGTCCATCATGTCCCTGACCATCCAGAACCTCCCGCTCGAACAAGACCTCGACCGTGCCAGGATGGGCGCCGTCCGCGGCGGCAGCCTGTTCCTGAACAGCGGCGTCAATGCCATTACCGGCGGCGGCGGCGTCATGTTCGCCAGCCCGAACACCATCGTGGCGCCGGTCACGCAAGTCGATGCCTCGACCCGGACTGACGTCGACATGAAGAGCGTCATGAACACGATCAACAATGTGGGGGGCGTGGTCGCGGCGCTGCAGCACTGAGCCACGCGACCGGAGCGGAGGAAAGGATCGGAGAAGCCGGCGCCAGTTCGCGCTATCCGTCCCATGCAGGGCCCGGCTGCGGTACGCCGGGTGCAAAAAAAGACCGCCCGTTCTTCGGGCGGTCTTTTTTGTTCTGGGGCTGCGTGCCGTCAGTTGCCGGCGATCGTCATCTGTTCGATCAGGATCGAACCTGTCTCCTTGGTGCCGCGCACCAGCGAATCCGAGCCGATGGCCACGATCTGGCGGAACATCTCGGCCATGTTGCCGGCGATGGTGATCTCCTCGACCGGATACTGGATCTCGCCGTTCTCGACCCAGTAGCCCGAGGCGCCGCGCGAGTAGTCGCCGGTCACGTAATTGACGCCCTGCCCCATCAGCTCCGTCACCAGCAGGCCGGTGCCGAGCTTTTTCAGCATGCCGCGGAAATCGTCGCTGGCCGTGGCAAGGCTGCTGGTGAGCGTCAGGTTATGCGAGCCGCCGGCGTTGCCGGTGGTCTGCATGCCGAGCTTGCGCGCCGAGTAGGTCGAGAGGAAATAACCCTCGACCACGCCGTCGCGCACGACATCGCGCTCGCGCGTGCGCACGCCCTCTTCGTCGAACGGCGCGCTGCCCATGGCGCCCGGCACGTGCGGCCGCTCGTGGATCTGGATATGCGGGGCGAATACCGCCTTGCCCAACGTGTCATGCAGGAAGGTCGACTTGCGATACAGCGCGCCACCCGAGACCGCCTGCACGAAGGCGCCGAGCAGGCCGGCGGCAAGCGGAGCCTCGAACAGCACGGGGCAGCGGCGCGTCGACAGCTTGCGCGCGTTGAGGCGCGCCAGCGCGCGCTCGGCGGCGTAGCGGCCGATGTCTTCCGGCGCGGCCAGCGCCAGCGGCGAACGCTTGGACGAGTACCAGTCGTCGCGCTGCATGCCGCTGCCCGAGCCGGCGATCGGCGCGCAGGAAATGAAGTGGCGCGAATACGGATAGCCGCCCGTGAAGCCGCGCGAGGTGGCCAGCACGAACTGCGAATGCTGCGCCGAT
Organism: Cupriavidus sp. C3SS-1; assembly: GCF_057073755.1. NCBI lineage: Bacteria > Pseudomonadati > Pseudomonadota > Betaproteobacteria > Burkholderiales > Burkholderiaceae > Cupriavidus > Cupriavidus sp. C3SS-1. The sequence continues at coordinate 2,318,918 of NZ_CP172699.1, forward strand.
ACGCTCGCGCCATCGCTGTTCTTGATGCGCGGCGACACCGCCAGCGCCGCGGCCTCGGAGCGGCGCGCGATGTCGATGGCGCCTTCGGCGTCGATGGTCCAGGGGTGGAACAGGTCCAGGTCGCGCGGCTCGCGTTCGAGCAGTTCTTCCTCGGCCAGGCCGGCGCAGTCGTCTTCGGCAGTGAAGCGGGCGATGTTGTAGGCCGCCTCGGCCGTGGCGCGCAGCGCTGCCGGCGAGAAGTCCGACGTGCTGGCATTGCCCCGGCGCTTGCCGATCAGGACCGTCACGCCGACCACCTTGTCGCGATTCTGCTCGATGGTCTCCACCTGCCCCTTGCGCACCGACACCGACAGGCCGCTGCCCTCGGAGATCTCGGTCGCGGCATCGGTCGCGCCGAGCTCGCGTGCTACACGCAGCACATCAGCCGCCATCTCGCTGAGCTGGGCCTGGGTATAGGTGAAATGCGCGGTCTGTTCGGCGATGGTGTCCATGCTGGGCGGTGTCATCAAAAGTGCAAGCGGGAATCATAGCAAGATAAAATGCCGCCCATGACGCGAAATTCCCGTAACTCCCCCGGCTCCCGCTTTCCCGGCGCCTTTGCGCCGGAACCCGAGATGGACGAGCCCAAAAGCAAGTCGCAGAAGAAGCGCGACATGACCGCCTTGCAGGCCATCGGCGCCGAACTCGAAGCCCTGGCCAAGGACCGCCTGGCGCGCGTGCCGATGCCTGAAGCACTGGCCGACGCCATCCACGAAGCCCGGCGCACCACGAGCCACGAAGGCAAGCGGCGCCAGATGCAGTTCGTGGGCAAGGTCATGCGCGGGCTGGAAGACGACGAAGTGCAGGCCATCCGCGCCGCCCTCGAAGGCTTCAAGGGCACCAGCAAGGCCGAGACCGCGCGCATGCACCTGATCGAACGCTGGCGCGAACTGCTGCTGGCCGACGACGCCGCGCTCACCCGTTTCCTGGCCGAGCACCCCGGCATCGACGTGCAGACGCTGCGCAACATTATCCGCAGCGCACGCAGGGAAAAGGAACAGTCCAAGCCGCCGCGCTACTTCCGCGAGCTGTTCCAGGCCATCAAGACGGCGCTGGAGGCGAAGGACAGCGCGGCAGCGGCTAGCGAGCACCCCCCTACCCCGGAGCCCGACGCATGACGCAGACCACGCAACCGATCGCCCGCAACCATCCCGACGAACTGGTGGTGGGTTTCGTCTCGATCTCCGACCGCGCGTCGGCCGGCACCTACCAGGACGAAGGCATCCCGGCGCTGCGCGAATGGCTGGGCCGCACGCTGATTTCCCCCTGGCAAGGCGTCGAGCGGCTGATCCCCGACGAGCAGGCGCAGATCTCGCGCACGCTGATCGATCTGGTGGACGTAGCCGGTTGCGACCTGGTCCTGACCACGGGCGGCACCGGCCCGGCGCGCCGCGATGTCACGCCCGAAGCCACGCTGGCAGTTGCCACCAAGGAGATGCCCGGCTTCGGCGAACAGATGCGCCAGGTCAGCCTGCATTTCGTGCCGACCGCAATCCTGTCGCGCCAGGTGGCGGTGATCCGTGAAACGGCCAGCCGCGCGGCGTTGATCATCAACCTGCCGGGCCAGCCGCGCGCCATCCGCGAAACCCTCGAAGGCCTGCGCGACGATGCCGGTAAGCCGGTCGTCCAGGGCATCTTTGCGGCCGTGCCATATTGCATCGACCTGATCGGCGGTCCCTACATGGAAACCGACGAGAACGTGGTCAAGGCCTGGCGGCCCAAGAACGCGATCCGCAGCAAGCCCGCCGCCTGAGCGGCATCGTGGCAGCCGTGCCGGGGGCTCAGCGCAGCCCCAGGTACAGCCCCACGGGCACGAACAGCACGGCGGCAATATTGCCGAGCATCACGATCGACGCGACCTGGTCCGGCTCCTGCCGGAAGTGGTCGGCGACAAGGAAATTCAGCACCGCCGGCGGCAGCGCGGCGAAGACAAAGAGCAGACCGCGCTGCAGTTCGGTCAGCGGCACCCAGTTTGTCAGCAACAGCGCCACGGCGATGCCCGTGAGCGGACAGGCCGCGGCCCCCACTATCCCCATGCCCCAGTTGCGCAGGCTCACGTCCTTCATGCGCACGCCGAGCGCGAACAGCATCAGCGGGACGGTGGCATCGCCGAGCAGCTTGATCGACTGGTAGACGGGTTCCGGCAACACGAACCACGGCTTTGCCAGCGACAGCCCCACGCCCGCCACGGTAGCCAGCACCATCGGATTGCGCGCGATCTGCGCAATCGAAGCATGACGATTCACGATCTTCATGCCGATCGTGAAATGCATCAGGTTCGATGCCGCGAACAACGCCACCGCGGGCGCCAGGCCCGCCGGGCCGAAGGCAAAGACCGACAGCGGCAGCCCCATGTTGCCGCAGTTGTTGAACATCATCGGCGGCACGAAGGTGCGCGGATCGACCCGCAGCGCGCGCGCCACGATCCACGCAAGCACGCCCGAGCCAATCACCACCGCGATCGCGCACGCCAGCAGCACGAGCTGGTCGGCCAGCACGAATTCCTTGCTGACGAAGGCCGACACCACCAGCAGCGGCGCGATTACGTCCAGCGTCGCGCGGTTGATGCCCGCCATGTCAGGGTGCGCCTTGCGTCCATACAGCCACCCCACCAGGATGATCAGGATGACCGGTGTGATGATGGAGACGATGCGGGCGAACATGGAGAACAGGCAGAGCGGATCCAAGGCTGCCTGCAGGAGCAGGCGGGCGGCGTGACCGGCGCTGGCCGGTCCGCCGATTCTTGTTTATTGCGCGGCGGTGCCGTCATCCGGCGTGGCGGGCGCTGCAGCCCCGGCAGGCGTATGGCGGATGAAGTGGGTTCGGTAATAGCGTAGCTCCTCGACGGATTCGAGGATGTCAGCCAGCGCCGTATGCAGCTGGCGCTTGATGAAGCCCTTGTGGATCGCCGGCTCCCAGCGCTTGCACAGTTCCTTGAGCGTCGACACGTCCAGGTTGCGGTAGTGGAAGAACGCCTCCAGCTTGGGCATGTAGCGCGCCATGAAGCGGCGGTCCTGGCAGATCGAGTTGCCGCACATCGGCGACTTGCTGGCCGGCACCCAGCGCTTGAGGAAGGCCAGCAGCTCGGCTTCCGCCTGCTCCTCGGTCAGGGTCGAGGCCTTGACCTTGTCGATCAGGCCCGAGCGGCCATGGGTGCCCTTGTTCCAGTTGTCCATGCCGTCGAGCACGGCGTCGGACTGGTGGATCACGAGCACCGGGCCCTCGGCAAGGATGTTGAGTTCGGAATCGGTGATCACCACCGCGACTTCGATGATGCGGTCGTTTTCCGGCGACAGGCCGGTCATTTCCATGTCCAACCAGACCAGGTTGTTTTCACTCTTGACGGATTTGGTGGCGGCTTGGCTTGTCATCTGGACTGCGGTGTCTGGCGATAGGGAAAAACGGGAAAAGCGCCGCGGAAGGCCCGCGCGCGCGAACAACTTATAATTCTCGCATATCCGTCCGCCGTGTCCGTCGCAGCGCACCTGCGGCACCCCACGCGGATAACCTGCGCAGCGTCGGCCACACATCCGGTCGCCGCTGGCTCACAAGGCTCTTGCCGATGTTCACCCTCATCTTCCTCGCCGCGCTGGTGGTCATGGTGCTGACCAAGCTATGGCTGGCGGCCCGCCAGGTGCGCCATGTTGGCCTGCACCGCAACGCCGTGCCGGCCCGCTTTGCCGACACCATCGCGCTGTCTTCGCACCAGAAGGCCGCCGACTACACCATTGCGCGCACGCGCCTGTCGATGCTTGAAGTACTCGCCGGCGCTGCCGTGCTGATCGGCTTTACCATGCTGGGCGGCCTGCAGTGGCTGAACCAGTTCTGGCTCGACATGTTTGGCCCTGGCTACGCCTACGGCATTGCGCTGGTCGCCAGCGTGGCGCTGATCGGCGGGCTCGTGGACCTGCCCTTCACGTTGTATGGCCAGTTCGGCATCGAGGAGCGCTTCGGCTTCAACAAGATGACGCTCGGCCTGTGGCTGGCGGACATGGTCAAGATGCTGCTGGTAGCCTGCACGCTGGGCCTGCCGCTGCTGCTGGCGGTGCTCTGGCTGATGGACCGCGCCGGCAGCCTGTGGTGGGTCTGGACCTGGCTGGTATGGATGGCCTTCAACCTGCTGCTGCTGGTGGTGTTCCCGACCTTCATCGCGCCGCTGTTCAACAAGTTCGAGCCGCTCAACGACGAATCGCTGCGCCAGCGCATCGAGGCGCTCATGCAGAAATGCGGCTTTGCCAGCAAGGGCCTGTTCGTGATGGACGGCAGCAAGCGTAGCGCCCATGGCAATGCCTACTTCACCGGCTTTGGCGCGGCCAAGCGCATCGTCTTCTTCGACACGCTGCTCGCGCGCCTGTCGGGCGACGAGATCGAGGCGGTGCTGGCCCATGAGCTCGGCCACTTCAAGCGCCGCCACGTGGCCAAGCGCATCGCCGTGACGTTCGCGCTGAGCCTGGTGTTCCTGGCGCTGCTGGGCTGGCTGTCGACGCGCACATGGTTCTATACCGGACTGGGCGTGGCGCCGAACTTGGGCGTTTCCAACAGTGCGCTGGCGCTGGTGCTGTTCTTCCTGACGCTGCCGGTATTCACGTTCCTGCTGGGGCCGTTGTCCAGCCAGTCGTCACGCCGCCATGAATTCGAGGCCGATGCCTTTGCCGCCGACCAGACCAACGCCAGCCACCTGGTCTCGGCACTGGTCAAGCTGTACAAGGACAATGCCTCGACGCTGACACCCGACCCGCTCTACAGCGCGTTCTACTATTCGCACCCGCCCGCCGCGCAGCGGATCGACCGGCTGCTGGCGCACGCATGAGCCGCACCAGCCGACACCGTACCGCCGGCGGTAATTCCGGCAAGGGCAACGCCGCCGAAGGCGCGCTGGTCATCGCCGCGCACGGCCGCCACTACGTCGTGGAGATGGCCGACGGCACGCACATGCATGCGTTTCCGCGCGGCAAGAAGAGCGACACCGCGGTGGGCGACCATGTCAGCGTGGAACGTACCGCGGTCGACCAGTGCGTGATCACCGCCGTCAGCCCGCGCAAGAACCTGCTGTACCGCTCCGACCAGTTCAAGTCCAAGCTTCTTGCCGCGAATATCGACCAGGTGGTGGTTGTGCTGGCGACCGAGCCCGGATTTTCAGAGGATCTGCTCGGACGCGCGCTGGTCTCGGCAGAAGCCATGGAAATCCGCCCGCTGATCCTGCTCAACAAGACCGACCTGCCCGACCGCCTCGAAGAGGCCCGCCGCAGGCTCGCGCTGTACCGGGACCTGGGCTACGACACGGTCGAGCTGTCGGTACACGGCGATCCCGAGAATGCGCTGGCCGCGCTGAAGCCACGCCTGGCGGGGCTCGCCAGCATCCTGATCGGCCAGTCGGGCATGGGCAAGTCGTCGCTGCTCAACCTGCTGATCCCGGGCGTGGAGGCGCAGACGCGCGAGATTTCGGCCAAGCTCGATTCCGGCAAGCACACCACCACCTTCACGCGGCTGTACCACCTGCCGCCGGAGTGGGGCAACGTCGATGGCCGCGACGGTTGCCTGTTCGATTCGCCGGGCTTCCAGGAATTCGGCCTGCATCACCTGAGCGAGGGCATGCTCGAGCGCGCGTTCCCGGAATTCCGGCCGCTGCTGACCGAGTGCCGCTTCTACAACTGCCACCACATCAACGAGCCGGGCTGCGGCGTGCTGGCCGCGATCGGGAACGGCGGCATTTCGGAGCGTCGTCACCAGCTGTACACGCAGCTGCTGCACGAGTCCAGCCAGCAGAAGTCCTGGTAGCCGTGGTAAGGTGGCTGCACCTGCCTTGCCGGTGCGCTGCCAATGAAACTGCTGCTGTCCGCCACCTCGATCGTGCACGCGGCGCATTGCCGCAACATGTTGCGCGCCGCCGGCATCCGCGCCGAATTGCGCAACACGTGGCTGTCAGGCGCGGTCGGCGAAATCCCATTCCGGGAAAGCGCGCCGCAGGTCTGGATTCTCGATGATCACATGGAAGCGCAAGCCTGGGCCGCGCTGAAGACGGCGGCCGAACCGCCGCCGGGGCCGCCGTGGCAGTGCGGCCACTGCCACGAATGGCATGAGCCGCAGTTCGGCGCCTGCTGGCGCTGCGGCGCGCCGCGTGATTAGGTCAGTCAGTGCGCCGGTCAGCCGACCCACAGCGCCAGGGACAGCATCGCCAACAGCAGCATCCACAGCACCACCGCGCGCCAGACCAGCCCCACAGCGGACTGCAGCGTACGGACGCCCGGCTCCGCGCCGAATTCCGGGGCCGAGGGCTCGGGGCCGTTGTCTTCTTCCATGCCGGGCGCGTAGTCGATCGCGGGGCCTGCCGCCATGCTGGTACGCAGCACCACGCTGGAGTCGTCTTCGGGCAGCGGCGTGCCCAGGCGCACGCCGAGCGCCCCGCCACCGCTCGCGAGCAGGATGCCGTTGACCGCATCGTTCCACTTGCGGGCGTGGTTGCGCCACGCGTAGACGGCATCCTCGAAGTTGCCCACGATGGCAAACCCGATCGCCGTCAGCCGCGACGGCACCCAGTCCAGCAGGTAGAACGCGCTCGCGGCAAAGCGGCCGAGCGCCGGGCTGCGCTCGGTCGACGGCAGGTTCCACTGGCGGCCCAGGAATTCGGCGGCCCGGTACAGCACCACGCCGCCCGGCCCGATCGGCACCAGGAACCAGAAGAACACGCCGAACACATGGCGGTGCACCGCGACGATCGCCGCTTCAAGCGTGTGGCGCACGATCTCGGTCACCGGCATCTCGATGGTGTCGATGCCGGTCCACTCATGCAGCAACGCGCGCGCGGCGAGCAGGTCGTCGCGGTTCAGCGCCTCGTGGATATCGGTGAAGTAGTGGCTGAACTGGCGAAAGCCCAGCGTCAGGTACAACAACAGCACATTCCACGCCAGCGTGAGCGCGACGCTGATCGACGCGAGCAGGTAGTGCACCACCATCACGCCCAGCGTGAGCGGCAGCACCACGGTGAGCCAGGCCAGCGCGGCATCGCGCGGGCGGCCGGTGTCGAACGCGTGTTCGGCGCGGTCACCGAGCGCGCGCACGATCTCATGGATCGGGTTATTGCGGCCCAGGGCGCGGAACTGCTCTGCGATCAGCGCCAGGAGAACGGATACGAAGGTCATCTCGGTACCGGGTGACGGGCCGGGCGTCGGCCAGGCCGGAAACTAGGGGGTGGCAACCTGCCGGCGATGTGCGGGGCCGGTCGCAAATACATAGCAAGAAGATAGCACAGCGGTACATGCCCGACGACGATCCCGCGGTAAAAGGCAAACAGCCCGCAGGCGCGGGCCGGCGGGCTGTTAGGGATGGCGGTGCGGCGCGGCATGCGCCGCACCGGCCTGGCTCCCGGGATCAGGGCAGGTCGAAGACCAGGACTTCAGCGCCTTCGCCCTGCGTCAGCGCCAGGGCGTCCACGGACTCCAGCGTGGCCGCGTCGCCGGTTTCCAGCGCCAGGCCATTGAGCACGATCCGGCCGCGCGCCACATACACGTAAGCGCGGCGTCCGGGCCGGAGCGCCAGCGTGGCAGACTCATCGCCATCGAACAGCCCGGCGTACAGGCGCACGTCCTGATGCACGAGCACCGAACCTTCGGCGCCATCGGAACTGGCAACCAGGCGCAGCCGGCCGCGCTTGTCCGCCGCGTCGAAGCGCTTTTCCTCGTAGCCGGGCTCGATGCCGGTCTGGTTCGGCATGATCCAGATCTGCAGGAAATGCGTGGTGTCATGGGCGGCATGGTTGTACTCCGAATGCTGCACGCCGGTACCGGCGCTCATGCGTTGCACGTCGCCCGGGCGGATCACGCTGCCGTTGCCCATGCTGTCCTTGTGCGCCAGCTCGCCTTCCAGCACGTAGCTGATGATTTCCATGTCGCGGTGGCCATGGGTGCCAAAACCCATGCCCGGGGCAACGCGGTCTTCATTGATCACGCGAAGCGGCCCGAACTGGACGTGCTTCGGGTCGTAATAGTCGGCAAAGGAGAACGAGTGATACGACTTCAGCCAGCCATGATCGGCGTAACCGCGCTCTTCAGACCTTCTGATTTCAATCATTTTGATGGCCCTCCTTGTGGCCCTGGCTTGCCTTTCCCTTGCGGCATAGTGCCGTGGGATATGGCATTTGCTTTCGATGCTAGGAAGTTTAGGCGCTGTGGCGTATATTGAACGGCATCCACTTAGAAGTAATCATTCAGAATTTCTGAATATGCCACTTTCCCTCGAATCCCTTGAAGTCCTGGACGCCATCGAGCGCAAGGGCAGCTTCGCCGCCGCCGCCCATGAGATGGGCAAGGTGCCTTCCGCGCTGACCTATGTGGTACGCAAGCTCGAAGAAGACCTCGACGTGCTGCTGTTCGATCGCCGCCGGCACCGGGCCGAACTGACGCCGGCCGGCCGCGCCTTGCTCGATGAGGGGCGCCACCTGCTCCACGCGGCCGACGACCTGGCGCGGCGGGTCAAGCGGCTGGCTACCGGCTGGGAAGCGACACTGACCATCGTGGTGGACGACCTGATCAACTTTCGCGCGCTGCTGCCCGTGATCCAGGATTTCTACAACGAGAACACCGCCACGCGGCTGCGCTTTGCCAAGGAAGTGCTCGGCGGCGCCTGGGATGCGCTGGTCAGCAACCGCGCAGACCTGGTGATCGGCGGCGCTTATGACGCCCCCAGCACGCAGGGCTTCCAGATCCGGCCGCTGGGCAGCATGCCGTTCGTTTTCGCCGTGGCCGCGCACCACCCGCTCGCGACCGAGGAAGGGCCGCTGTCGACCATCCAGATCGCCCGGCACCGGATCGTGGCCGTGGGCGACACCTCGCGCAACCTGCCTGCGCGCACGCACGGCGTGCTGGCCGGACAGGACGTGCTGGTGGTGCCAACCATGCGCGACAAGCTCGAAGCGCAGATCCGCGGCCTTGGCTGCGGCTGGCTGCCGGCGCCGATGGCGCAGCCGCATATCGAAAGCGGCGTACTGCAGGCCCGCGAGACCGTCGAGGTGCGCGCGCCCGGCAACTTCAAGGTGGCCTGGCGCACGAGCAACCGCGGCAAGGCGCTGCAATGGTGGTCAGGCAAGCTTGAAGATCCGCGGCTGGCGCAGGCACTGCTGTTGCAGCAACCCGAACTGGCAGGCTAAGGCAGGGGCACGCGCATGGCAGTACCCGCCAGCGGCTACCGCGGCCGCTTCGCCCCCTCCCCCACCGGCCCGCTGCACATGGGCTCGCTGGTGACTGCGCTGGCCACCTGGCTCGATGCGCGCGCGCACGGCGGCCAGTGGCTGGTGCGGATCGAAGACCTCGACTATCCGCGCTGCGTGCGCGGCGCAGACACGGACATCCTGCAAACGCTCGAACGGCTCGGCCTGGTGCCCGACGAGCCGCCGGTCTGGCAAAGCCGGCGCGAGGCGCTGTACGCCGACGCACTGCATCGCCTTGACGTGGCGGGACAGCTCTACCCCTGCGGCTGCTCACGCAAGGAAATCGCCGATTCGCTGCTGCATGTGCGCGAACGGCACCAGACGCTTGGGTATCCCGGTACGTGCCGCAACGGGCTCAATGGCAAGTTGCCGCGGGCGTGGCGCGTGCGCGTGCCGGACGGCCCGGCAGCCACCCTTTGCTTCGATGATCGCTGGCAGGGCCGCCAATGCCAGGACCTTGAAACCGAGGTAGGCGACTTCGTGCTGCGCCGCGCGGATGGCCTATGGGCCTATCAGCTTGCCGTGGTGGTCGACGACGGCCTGCAGGGCATCACCCACATCGTGCGCGGCGCCGATTTGCTCGATTCCACACCGCGCCAGATCCACCTGCAGCACCTGCTCGGGCTGCCGACGCCCGCTTATCTGCACGTGCCCGTGGTGGTCAATGCGGCCGGGGAAAAGCTGAGCAAGCAGAGCGGCGCGCAGGCGATTGACACGAGCGCACCGCTCGATGCACTGCGAACGGCAGGCGAGCACCTCGGGCTAAGAAACGAAGGGAGGGATGTGCAGGATTGGCTCGAACGAGCCACCGCGGGCTGGCTGCAGCGCCTGGCGGCGCTGCCAGCCGTGGCCGGGCGCTGACAGGCAGCGCCGGCCTCGCGGCTTGTGCGCGATTTGTGCGCGATACGCGATCAGGACTTGCGCGGTGCGCCGCCCAGCAGGGCCGCGACGGGGCGCTTGGGTCCCTGGCGGCCACGCGACAGCGCCGCCGCGATCATCTCCTCGGCCGGCTTGGCGGGGGCACTGTTCGGGCTGGGCTCGTAGGGACGCGAGAAGAACGGGTCGTCCGAAGGCCGGAACGCGTTGCGGCCGCCACCGTGGTCCGGGCGGCGGCGACGGTCATCGCCCTCACCGTCACCGTTGCTGCGCGCGCGGCGCACATCGCTGCGCTGGCGGCGGCGATCGGTCTCTTCCTGGCGGGCCTTCTCGCCGGTGGGATCAAAACCTTCCAGCGTGCCACGCGGGACGCTGCGCTTGATCAGCTTCTCGATATCGACCAGCAGGCGCTCATCGCCCGGCACGAAGATCGACAGCGCGTCGCCGCTGGCGCCGGCGCGGCCGGTTCGGCCAATGCGGTGCACATAGTCTTCGGCGCTGAACGGCAGGTCGAAATTGATCACGCACGGCATGTCGGCAATATCGAGGCCACGTGCCGCCACGTCAGTGGCGACCAGCGCGTCGATGGTGCCGCTCTTGAAGCCTTCGAGCGTCTGCATCCGCTCGGTCTGCGTCTTGTCGCCATGGATGGCGGCGGCGTTGATGCCCTCGCGTTCCAGATGGCGCGCCAGGCGCGAGCAGCCGATCTTGCTGTTGACGAACACGATGCATTGGCGCGACAGGCCTTGCGCCGCGCGCTGGCGCAGCAGGTGCACCACGGCAGCCTGCTTGTGGCCGTCTTCCACCTGGTACACCATCTGGCGCACGTTTTCATTGGTGGAGTTGCTGCGCGCCACTTCGATCGTGACCGGCTGCTTGAGGTAGCTCGCGGCCAGGCGCTTGATCTCGGACGAGAACGTGGCCGAGAACAGCAGCGTCTGGCGCTGCGCCGGCAGCAGGTTGATGATGCGCTGCAGGTCCGGCAGGAAGCCCATGTCGAGCATGCGGTCGGCTTCGTCCAGCACCAGCATCTGCACCTGCGACAGGTTCACCGACTTTTGCTGCACGTGGTCCAGCAGGCGGCCCGGCGTGGCCACCAGGATTTCCACGCCACGGCGCAGCGCATCGGTCTGCGGGTTCATGTCCACGCCGCCGAACACCACCGTGCTGCGCAGGTCGGTGTGCTTGGCATAGCGCGCGACGTTGTCATAGACCTGGTCGGCCAGTTCGCGCGTGGGCGTCAGCATCAGCGCGCGCACCGGGTGGCGCGCCGGCGAGGCGCTCGCATTGGCCATCGGCAGCAGGCGCTGGATGATCGGCAGGGCAAAGCCGGCGGTCTTGCCGGTGCCGGTCTGGGCAGCGCCCATCACGTCCTTGCCGAGGAGCACCACGGGGATGGCCTGCGCCTGGATCGGCGTCGGCTTGGTATAGCCTTGCTCGGACAAGGCGCGCAGGATGCGCGCGTCCAGGCCAAAGCTCTCGAACGTCTGCTCGGCGGCGTTCTGTTCAGGTAGGGTCGTAGTCGTCATGGTATCGGGGTGCGGCGGGAGGCGAACCCGGCACAAACGGATACGCGTCTGGAACTCATCTCGCCTTGCTACAGGCCGGATCCGGGGCGGATCCTGGCGCGGCAATGCCTCCAACGGCATTTGCCTAAGCGAATCAAAGACTTAGATTTTAGCACCTCTGCCACCACACTGAACAGGTGGGCAAGGCGGCACTGCGCGCACGCGCCGATCGCGCCGGTTGATCTCTCAAGCCAGTATGGGCTTTGAGGATTTCAACAACGTGTCACACAGCGCGGCGATGATGCCGCCAGTCCGTCGCCAACGACAGCTGTCGCGGCGCCGGATTGACTCCCCGACACGACAGGACACCGAACCTTTGACCTTGACCTTGAGCCTGAACATGGATCTGGACTTTCTTCGCCAGGCGCGTGACCGCTTCCTGATGACTTCCACGGTGTTCCTCGGCCTGCCAGGCGCGACGGGCCCGGCAGCGCCGTCCGCGGCGGCCGCCGGCCAGCCGCACTGCAACGGTACGCAATTGCCGACCTGGCCGTTCGCACAGCACCGTTTGCCAGCAGCCGGTTGAGCACCGGCCGCCGTTGCCTTCATTTCAGGCGGCGCCCTAGCGTTTCCGGCACCAGCGCCAGCCCGATCAGCGACACCAGACCGCAGCCGATCACATAGAGCGCCGGCGCATTGGCGTCACCCGTGATCTGGATCAGGCGCGTCGAGAAGTACTGCGCAAAGCCACCGAAGATCGCAATCGCCACGCAGTAGGCGATCGACAGGCCCGTGGCGCGCAAGCGCTGCGGCAGCACCTCGCTGACCAGCACCATCGAGGCCGGCGAGGTCATCGACATCGGCACCGACAGGCAGGCCACGACCACCAGCAGACGTGCCAGCGACGGCTCGGCGTTGATCAGCACGAACGCCGGATAGACCATTACCAGCAGCGCCACGCGCGACCACAGCACCACCGTCTTGCGGCCGACGCGGTCGGCCAGCCAGCCAGCAAATGGCGACAGCACGACCTGCACCAGCGCCGCGATGCAGCCGGCCCAGATGCTCAGCGACAGCGGCATCTTCAGCACGCTCACGGCGTAGTTGCTGAGGTAGTAGATGACGATATACGTCGACGAGGCCAGGCCGATCATCAGCAGGATGCTGGCGAGCACCTCGCGTGCATGCCGGCGCAGCAGCGGCCATTGCGCGGCGTGTTCGCCGTGATGCAGGGGCTCGGCGGTTTCCTCCAGGCGGCGGCGGATCACCAGGCCGACCGGAATCACGAGAATGCCGATCAGGAACGCAAGGCGCCAGCCCCACGCTTCGAGCTCGGCCGGCGCCAGCACATTGCTCAGCACCAGGCCGGTGACCGCGCCCAGCAGCGCCGCCAGGCCCTGGCTGAACGGTTGCCACGCGGTATAGAAGCCTCGCGTGCGGTCATCGGCGTACTCGAGCAGCAACGCGGTCGAAGCGCCCATTTCGCCGCCGATGGCAAAACCCTGCACCAGCCGCGCCACCACCACCATGACCGGCGCCAGGATGCCGATCTGCGCGTACGACGGCGCCACCACGAAGATCAGCGAACTCAGGCCCATGAGCCACAGCGTCAGCGCGACGGCCGGCTTGCGCCCGGCGCGGTCGGCATACATGCCGATCAGCAGGCCGCCGAGCGGGCGCATCAGGAAGCCGACGCCAAACGTGGCGAACGACATCAGCAACTGGCCCGTCGGATTTTCAACCGGGAAATACAGCCGGCCGATCAGCGTGGCGAAGAAGCTGTAGACGACGAAATCGTAGAACTCCAGGCCATTGCCGACGGTGATCGCGGCAATGGCACGTGCGCGCGACAGTTGCGGCTGTGGCGCCGCAACCGCCGCGCCGGCGGTGCTTTGGATGGACATGGGTGTCTCCGTGAACGGTATGGCAACGGCCGGCGCGCGGGCAGCCGGCCGCTTATGCTGCTCTTGTTGGCAGTCGCCTTAGTCAAGCGATCAGCCGCGCAGCATCGGCAGGTCCAGGCCCTGCTCGCGTGCGCAGTCGACGGCGATCTGGTAGCCGGCGTCGGCATGGCGCATGACGCCGGTGGCGGGGTCGTTGTTCAGCACGCGGGCAATGCGCGCGGCGGCTTCATCGGTGCCGTCGCAGACGATCACCACGCCCGAATGCTGCGAGAAGCCCATGCCGACGCCACCGCCGTGGTGCAGGCTCACCCAGGTCGCACCGCTCGCGGTGTTGAGCAGCGCGTTGAGCAGCGGCCAGTCGGAGACAGCGTCCGACCCATCCTGCATGGACTCGGTCTCGCGGTTCGGGCTGGCAACCGAGCCCGAATCCAGGTGGTCGCGGCCGATCACGACGGGAGCCGACAACTCGCCGCTGCGCACCATCTCGTTGAACGCCAGGCCCAGCTTGGCACGCAGGCCAAGGCCGACCCAGCAGATGCGCGCCGGCAGGCCCTGGAAGCTGATGCGCTCGCGCGCCATGTCGAGCCAGCGGTGCAGGTGGGCATCGTCGGGGATCAGTTCCTTGACCTTGGCATCGGTCTTGTAGATGTCCTGCGGATCGCCCGACAGCGCGGCCCAGCGGAACGGGCCAATGCCGCGGCAGAACAGCGGACGGATATAGGCCGGCACGAAGCCCGGGAAATCGAACGCATTCTCGACGCCCTCTTCCTGGGCCATCTGGCGGATGTTGTTGCCGTAGTCGAAGGTCGGCACGCCCATCTTCTGGAAGGCCAGCATGGCGCGCACATGCGCGGCCATCGAAACCTTGGCGGCCTTCACCACCACGGCCGGTTCGCGCTGGGCGCGCTCGCGGTACTCATCCCAGCTCCAGCCCGCCGGCAGGTAGCCGTTGAGCGGGTCGTGCGCGCTGGTCTGGTCGGTGACCATGTCAGGGCGCACGCCGCGGCGCACCAGTTCGGGCAGCACTTCGGCGGCGTTGGCGCACAGCGCGATCGAAATCGACTTGCCTTGCGAGGTGTAGCGGTCAATGCGGGCCAGCGCGTCGTCGAGATCGGTGGCCTGCTCGTCGACATAGCGCGTCTTCAGGCGGAAATCGATGCGGCTCTGCTGGCATTCGATGTTCAGCGAGCACGCGCCGGCCAGCGTGGCGGCCAGCGGCTGCGCGCCGCCCATTCCACCCAGGCCGGCGGTCAGCACCCAGCGGCCCTTGAGGCTGCCGCCGTAATGCTGGCGGCCCGCCTCGACAAAGGTTTCATACGTGCCCTGCACGATGCCCTGGCTGCCGATATAGATCCACGAACCGGCGGTCATCTGGCCGTACATGGCCAGGCCCCTGGCGTCGAGTTCGTTGAAGTGTTCCCAGTTGGCCCAGTGCGGCACCAGATTCGAGTTGGCGATCAGCACGCGCGGCGCGTCGCGGTGGGTGCGAAACACGCCGACCGGCTTGCCCGACTGGACCAGAAGGGTCTCGTCGTCTTCCAGACGGGTCAGCACCTCGACGATACGGTCATAGCATTCCCAGTTGCGCGCGGCACGGCCAATACCGCCGTAGACCACCAGCTCCTTCGGGTTCTCCGCGACCTCCGGGTCGAGGTTGTTCATCAGCATGCGCAACGGCGCTTCGGTCAGCCAGCTCTTGGCGGTCAGCTTGTTGCCACGCGGGGCACGGATCTCAACATCGCGGAAACGGGGGTTCACACTCACGGCAGCTCCTTGGAATCACTGGCCCGGCCACGCCGGGAATCAACATCTCTTGGGTATGTATAGTCTTGTATATACAAGTATAGAGGTATTGGGGTATTCCCGAGGCTAGGCATGATGAGGGAGGGAATGTGACGACGCCCCGGCTTGCCGGGGCGTCGAGTGTTGCAGCCGCTACGTCAGATCAGGCTCATCTTGACCTGTGGCAGGCGCCTCAGGACGTGAAGCGTCCTTCGAGCCGGTGCATTGAGCCCGGATGAAGCAGCCGCACCGCCGTCACCACGCGATTGGACGACCACGTGCGGCGCCGGATCAGCAGGCATGGCTCGCCGCGATCGATCTGCAGCAGGGCGCACTCCTCGGGCGTGGCCAGCACGGCTTCAACCACATGCTCGCCCTCGGTCAGCGGTGCCACGCGCGACAGGTATTCGTACGGCGTGTGGCGGGTGAAATCCTGCGCCAGGTAGTCGGGCGCCACCGTCGCGTTGACGTAGCGGTCCTCAAGCTGGATCGGCACATCGTCCTCGTAGTGCACGATCACCGTGTGGAAGACGCGCTGGCCCTCGCCCACATCGAGTGCGGCGGCCCTGGCCGCGCCGGCCGGTTCCTCGCTGCTCTTCACCACCCTGGCATGGTGGCGGCGGCCGCGCGCGGCGATTTCCTCGGCGATATTGTTGACCGCGTAGAGCGCGGAATTGCGCTTCGGTTCGGCCACGAACGTGCCGACACCCTGCATGCGCACCAGCAATCCGTCAGCCGTCAGCTCGCGCAACGCGCGGTTCACCGTCATGCGGCTTACGCCCAGGTCCTCGACCAGTTCGGTTTCGGACGGCACGCGATGATGCGGCGGCCAGCTGCCGTCGGCGATCTTGCCGCTGATGAATTGCTTAACGCGCGCGTAGAGCGGCGCCGGTAGCGTGTCGGACAGCCCGGCGGCCGGCCGGCCCGGCTGTGCGGAGGCTTGAGACAACGGTTTTCCCCATGAAGCGGACACACTCGGCACTGTGCGCGATATCCGCTGGACTTGTATAGCGTGGTATCTACATCAGCGGCGAATGTACCACGCGGCGCACACGAATCACGCCGTGGCGAGCCGCCGCAGCGCCGCTGGCTCAAGCAACTCCACTTGGCGGTAATGGCGGCGTATCCAGCCGGCGTCCTCCCATGCCTGCAGGTACTTGGCGACGGTCTGGCGCGAGCGGTTGACCATATCGCCGAGGTCCTCGGCCGAGACCCGCACCACATGGTCGGTACGGTCGGCCAGTTCAAGCAGGCGCGCCGCCATGCGCGCATCGACGGGTGCCTGCTGCGCGCGCTCGGCGTGATCGAAGGCGACGCGCAGGCGCGCGCAGATCTGCTGGACGATCAGTTGCATGCCTTCCGGATGGGCGGCCAGGATACGGTCGAAATCGCGCCGGCCCAGCACCAGCAACTCGGTGCTGCCCACGGCGAAAGCGTCGTGCGTGCGCGGCTTGCCGTCGAGCAGGGAGATCTCGCCGAACCAGCGGCCGCGGCCGATCACCGAATAGACCGACTCGCGTCCGCTCGCGCTGACGCGGCTCATGCGCACGCGGCCCGCCAGCACCATGCAGAAATACGTCGGCGGATCGCCGCGCGCGAAGATCATGTCGCCGTCGCCGAACCGCTGCCGGCGTGCGGCCTTCTGCACGGCGTCGAGCACGCGCGCCGGCGCATTGCGCAGCCAGCCGCTTGCCAACACGCTTCGCGGCAGCGCCCTGCCGGAATCCACGGCTTTCACATCACCCTCCCTGCTGGCCAAAGCGAGATTGTCCAATACTTAACAGACTTGCGCGCAGGCCCGGGCGCAGAATGCCACCGCACTCACGACACAGAACACACCCCCGGAGGCATTCACATGGCGCAAGTACAACTCGTCGATGCGGTCGATTCCGTCAGGGACCGCGTTTCCGACGCGGAATGGCAGATGCGCGTCGACCTGGCGGCGGCCTACCGCCTGGTCGCGCATTTCGGCTGGGATGACCTGATCTTCACCCATATCTCGGCACGCGTGCCCGACGCGCCCGACCAGTTCCTGATCAATCCCTACGGCATG
This sequence comes from Cupriavidus sp. C3SS-1, assembly GCF_057073755.1. Taxonomy (NCBI): domain Bacteria; kingdom Pseudomonadati; phylum Pseudomonadota; class Betaproteobacteria; order Burkholderiales; family Burkholderiaceae; genus Cupriavidus; species Cupriavidus sp. C3SS-1. The sequence continues at coordinate 2,336,282 of NZ_CP172699.1, forward strand.
CTGTTCGACGAGATCACGGCGTCCAGCCTGGTCAAGGTCGACCATCACGGCCACCCCGTGCTGGACACGCCGTATGACGTCAACCCCGCCGGCTTCATCATCCACAGCGCCGTGCACGAGGCGCGGCCAGAGATCGGCTGCGTCATGCACACCCACACCCCGCACGGCGTGGCGGTGTCGGCGCAGCAGGCCGGTCTGCTGCCGCTCTCGCAGCAGGCCATGTTCGCGCGCATGGGCCTGGCCTACCACGACTACGAAGGCGTGGCGCTGCGCGAGGACGAGAAAGTGAGACTGGTGGCCGACCTTGGCGGCAGCAAGCAGATGATCCTGCGCAACCACGGCCTGCTGACCTGCGGGCGCACGGTGTCCGACGCGTTCCTGACGATGTACACGCTGGAGTCCGCATGCCGCGTCCAGATACTCGCGCAGAGCGGCGGCACGCCGCTGACGCTGGTGCCGGAAGCCGTCAGCACCGACGTGGGCGCGCAGGCGCGCCAGGCCACCAAGGGAAAGGGCTCGGGCCTGGCATGGCCGGGCCTGCTGCGCCGCCTGGACCGAATCCAACCGGACTTCCGCAACTGACATGGGCATCCTCGTACATCTTCCCTCATTCATGGCGGGCCCCATCACCGCCGCGCTGCGTGAAGCCGCGCCCGACATCGCCGTCTGGAACGGCCGCGAAAACGCACCCGCGGACGAAGTCGAAGCCATCATGGCCTGGGGCCTGAAGCCGGGCGTGCTGCCCGCCTTCCCCAACCTGCGCCTGGTCTGCGCCGCCGCGGCGGGCGTCGACAAGCTGCTGGCCGCGCCCGACCTGCCGCCAAGCATGCCCGTCACCCGCGTGGTTGATCCGGGCCAGCAGACCGGCATCGCGCATTACGTGCTGGCCATGGCCCTGCGTCATGCGCGTCGCCTGGGCGACTATGCTGCGCAACAGCGCCGTGGCGAATGGAAGCGCCACCCGGCACCGGACCTCTCGCGCTGCCGCGTCGGCGTGCTGGGCATGGGCGAGATCGGCAGCGCCGTGGCGCGCACGTTCGCGGCCATCGGCTTTCCGGTGGCGGGATGGAGCCGCAGCGGCAAAGGCATTCCCGATGTGATCGACTACACCGGCGATGCCGGCTTGTCCGCGATGCTCGCGCAGACCGACATCCTGGTTTGCACGCTGCCGCTCACGCCGCAAACGCATGGCCTGCTGAACCGGCAGACACTCTCGCAATTGCCGCCCGGCGCTTTCTTCATCAACGTTGGTCGCGGCGAGCACCTGGTGGAACCCGACCTGGTCGCGCTGATCGACGAAGGCCACCTGGCCGGCGCGGCGCTCGATGTGTTTTCGAAGGAACCGCCGGAACCTGGCGATCCGGTTTGGAACCATCCGCGCATCGAAGCGACTCCGCATATTGCGTGCGATCCGTCGTATGAACTTGTGGCACGGCAGTGCGTGGAGAACGTGCGCAGGATGCGTGATGGCCGGGAACTGATGAACCTGGTCGATCGGGCGGCCGGATACTGATGTCAGGCCGCAGCCCGCGCGGGGCTGCCAGGTATCACGCCGCCGTCGCCTGCCGCACCATCCAGTTGCGGAAGGCACGCGCGGCGGCGGGCTCCATGCGATCGCGCGGCCAGATCGCGTAGTAGCCGCCACCAAGACTGGCACTCGCTTCGCAAGCACGCACCAGCAGGCCGTCGCGCAGGCAGCCGTCGATCATGTGCCGCCAGCCGAGCGCGATGCCCTGCCCTTCTATCGCCAGCTGCAGCAGGATCGGATACTGGTTCGAGGTCAGGAAGGTACGCGGATTCGCGTCAGGCACGCCCTGGTGCGCAAACCATGCCTGCCACGACATCCATTGCCGCTGGCCATCGTCGAGCATCAGCAGGGTCTCGTTGACCAGTGCCGACGGGGCTAGCGTGCGCCCGTCGAGATAGGCCGGCGCGCACACCGGGAAGACATCCTCGCCGTACAGTCGCCGCGCCGCCAGCCCGGGCGGCGGACCCTCGCGCAGGTAGTACAGGCCAATGTCGAATTCGGCGGCGGACAGCGACGCCAGGCTGTCATTCACAATGAGCCGCAACTGGATCTCGGGATGTGCCGCACGGAACGAAGCCAGCCGCGGCGTCAACCACAGCACGGCCACGCCAGTGGAGCACGCCACGGTCAGCGCCGTGTGACTGCGCACCTTCATCACGTCTTCGGTGGCCTCGGCACAGCCGACCAGCAATCGTTGCACAACCTCGGCATAGCGCTGGCCGCTGACTGTCAGGCGCAGCGCGCGCGGCTCGCGGATGAACAGCTTGCGTCCGAGAAAGCTTTCGAGCTGAGCGACTTGCCGGCTGATCGCGCTTTGCGTCAGATGCAGCTCCACGGCGGCGCGTGTGAAGCTGCCAAGCCGCATCGCGGCTTCGAAGGCGACCAGGTTGGCCAGGGGCGGTAGCGGAGAGATGCGCATGGGAGCTTCCGGTCGCGGGAGCTGCCATGATAGACCGCGAGTACGAGGGAGAGCGAGAGGAAGGCGGGAGCGAATGCACGCCAGGCCCGGCGCGGCCACCGGGCCTAGGTTTCGTGGATCAGGACGCGCGACGGTGAATGCGCCCGGCTTGCATCACCACGCTGAGGTGTTCGCCCTGACCGGCGATCAGGCCGATATCGTCGAGTGGATTGCCATCCACGAGCAGCAGGTCCGCCGTCGCCCCGGCCCGCACGGCACCGAGTTCGCCATCGCGCTGCAGGATCGCCGCGGCGATTGAGGTGGCCGAACGGATGGCCTCGAGGTTGCCGAGCAGTTCGGAGCGAATGCGGAATTCTTCGGCCTGATGGTCGTGCATTTCACCGAGCAGGTCCGAACCGTAGCCCATCTGTACGCCGGCATCGGCGTAGATGCGCAGCGAGTCGCGGCCCGCCTGGCGCACGGTCTCGATCTTGGCAACCGAGTCGGCGGGCAGGCCCAGGCGCGCGCCATCGCGTGCCAGCGCGTCATAGGTCACCAGCGTCGGCACGACAAAGGCGCCGTGCTTGCGCATTTCGTCCGCGGCGGCGCGGTCGACCAGATTGCCGTGCTCGATGGTGCGCACGCCGCACCGCACCGCGCGCGTGATGGCACGGCCGGTGTACGCGTGGGCCATCACATAGGTCTGCGCGGCCTCGGCCTCGGCCACGATGGCCCGGATCTCGTCTTCGCTGTACTGGGTATTGCCGATCGGATCGGTCGGAGACGCCACGCCGCCGGACGCCATGATCTTGATCTGCGTGGCGCCCTTCTGGATCTCTTCGCGCACCGCGAGGCGCACCGCGTCCACGCCATCGGCCACGCGCGCAATAGCGCCGGCGCGGAACGCGCACGAGCACGGCTCCAGCACGTCGGAACGCGGTCGGAAGTCGCCATGGCCACCGGTCTGCGACAACGCCTTGCCCGACGGGAAAATGCGCGGCCCCGGCACGAGGCCGGTGGCCACCGCTTGCGACAGGCCCCAATCAGCGCCGCCAGCATCGCGCACCGTGGTGAAGCCGCGGTCAAGCATGCCCTTCATGATCGGCAACGCGCGGATGGCGACCAGTACGTTGGGCTGCACCGCGTTCAGGCCGAGGTTCGCAAGCGACGCCAGCACGTGCACATGGCAGTCGATCAAGCCGGGCATCACGGTCTTGCCGCGTGCATCGATACGCGTGGCGTTGGGTGCATCGATGGCCGGGCCGACAGCGACGATGCGCTCGCCCTCTACCAGGACATCGTGGCCGCGCAGCAGCTCGCCCATGCCGGGGTCGAGCACATCGCCGCCGCGAAAGAGGATCTGTGGAATCTGGGTCATATCAGCGTTGTTGCAGGTAAGCGGGTTCGCGGACAAAGCGCGTGCCGGCCAGGCTGATGGCGGCCGCGATCATGACGTAGATAGCCGGCGCCATGCTGCTGCCGGTGGTGGCGATCAGCCAGGTGATGATGAACGACGCAAAGCCGCCGAAGATCGTCACCGCGAAGTTGTAGGCCACAGACAGGCCGGTCGACAGCACGCGCGCGGGGAACAGCTCGGAGAACGCGGCCAGGATCGGGCCGGTATAGGCAGCGATCAGGATGCCGAACACCAGCTGGAACACCAGCAGCGACAGCAGGCCGGGCACATGGTTGATATACGCGAACATCGGCCAGGCCAGCACCAGTATCAGCAGCGCCGAGCCGCTCAGCAGCACCCGGCGGCCGATGCGGTCCGCCAGCCTGCCGACCAGCGGCGCGAACAGCATGATGGTGCAGCCGCCCACCATGCCGGCGATAAAGCCGTCCGACTGCGGCACGCTCAGCACCTTGACGGCATAGGTCGGCATGTAGAACAGCAGCACGTAGGTGCACACCGTCCACAGGATCACCATCGAGAAGCTGGCGAACGTTTCGCGCGGGTAGGCCTGGAACACTTCCTTGAGCGGCGAGTCGGCGCGTTCCGTGGTTTCGCGGAAGGCCGGGGTCTCGTCGAGATGGTGGCGGATGTAGTAGCCCACGGGCCCGATCACGATACCGAGCAGGAACGGCAGGCGCCACCCCCAGCTGCTGAGCGCTTCGGGGCTCAGCGAACGCGTGACGAAGGTTCCGACCGCTGCGCCGAGCAGCACGGCAACGCCGATACTCGCCTGGATCCAGCTCGAGTAGTAGGCGCGCTCGCGCTCGGGCGCGTATTCGGTCAGGAAGGCCGTGGCGCCACCCATCTCGCCGCCGGCGGAGAAGCCCTGCAGCAGGCGCGCCACCACGATCAGGAGCGGCGCGAAAATCCCGACTTGCTGGTAGGTCGGCGCGAGGCCGATCAGCGTGGTGCCAAGCGCCATCAGCAGGATGGTCATCGACAGTGCGGCCTTGCGGCCGACACGGTCGGCATAGATGCCGAGCACAATACCGCCGACCGGCCGCATGAAGAAGCCCACGCCGAACGTGGCCACGGCCAGCAGCAGCGAGCTGAGGTCATTGCCGGTGGGGAAGAACAGCTTCGCGATGATGATCGCGAAGAAGCTGTAGACGGTAAAGTCGAACCACTCCAGGCCATTGCCGATCACCGTCGCGATGATGGCGCGCCGCCGCTGGGCGGGCTCGATGACAGGCGCGGGCTGGGTGCGGCTCGCGGACGAATAGGTGGCGGTGGCGCTCGTGGGCGCGGCGCTGTTGTGCATGGGTCTCCTCATCGGTAACCACTGCCGCGGTTCGTGGCGGATGCACCGTTCGACTGACTAGCAGATGGTGAGCCGATGTTAGGAGAAGGGGCGCAGCGAGCGTTAGCGATATCTCTGCATGCGGGCATGCGCGCAGCGCATGGGTAGGCCAACGCCGGTGTAAATCATCCCACTGCACGGAAGCGAGACTTCGAGACCCTCGCGGCGCTAACGGCTATCGACGATCGTCGTCATCCTCGAACCCGCCGGAGTCGGCACGGCGCGATGCCGGCTCTTGCTCCATCGCCTCACGCTTGTGCTTTACGTGGTAAGGCGTCAGCAGCCCATGCGCCACCAGGTCAAGCGCGGGGCGTACCTGGCCGTTCTTGTCCGTCCAGACCTTCGGCGTCAGCGAACCAGACAGCGACACGCTGTCGCCGTCCTGCAGGGCCAGAAGCGCATCGCCTACGCTCTGCGTGAACGTGATCACGTTCACGATCACGGCTTCACCGTCGCCGGTCGCGGCGCGCACCCTTGCGGTGACGAAGCGGTGGCCGCCATTGCCGGTGCGCTCGGCCGGCTGGCCGTACAGCTTTCCGGAGATCAGGGCATCAATCATTTGGGGACTCTTTGGTGGTAGTCGTGGAGGGCGTTTCGGCTCGCGGGTGGTGAGGCGCTGATTTTGGCGAAGTGTTCCGCCGAGCCAAAAAAAACAAAGGGGTTGCGGACAATTTCCGCAACCCCTCGTGGCAATTGGTGGGCCTCCCGTGAGTCGAACACGGCACCAACGGATTATGAGTCCGCTGCTCTAACCAGGCATGAGCTAGAGGCCCTTGGAAGCGTTTAACTGCCCTCCAGGAAACTCTTGAGCTTATCAGAGCGGCTCGGGTGGCGCAGCTTTCTTAGTGCCTTGGCTTCTATCTGGCGGATCCGTTCGCGCGTGACATCGAACTGCTTGCCGACTTCTTCGAGCGTGTGGTCGGTGCTCATCTCAATGCCGAAGCGCATGCGCAATACCTTGGCTTCGCGCGGCGTGAGCGAATCCAGCACGTCCTTGACGACGCCGCGCATGGAGCCGTGCAGCGCCGCTTCGGCCGGAGCCAGCGTGTTGGTGTCCTCGATGAAGTCGCCCAGATGGGAGTCGTCGTCGTCACCGATCGGCGTTTCCATGGAGATCGGCTCCTTGGCGATCTTCATGATCTTGCGGATCTTGTCTTCCGGCATCTCCATCTTCTCGGCCAGCGTTGCCGGATCCGGCTCATTGCCGGTTTCCTGCAGGATCTGGCGCGAGATGCGGTTCATCTTGTTGATCGTCTCGATCATGTGCACCGGGATGCGGATGGTGCGCGCCTGGTCGGCGATCGAGCGCGTGATGGCCTGGCGGATCCACCACGTCGCGTACGTGGAGAACTTGTAGCCGCGGCGGTATTCGAACTTGTCCACCGCCTTCATCAGGCCGATGTTGCCTTCCTGGATCAGGTCGAGGAACTGCAGGCCGCGGTTGGTGTATTTCTTGGCGATCGAGATCACCAGGCGCAGGTTGGCCTCGGTCATCTCGCGCTTGGCTTCGCGCGCGCGCTTCTCGCCCTCGGCCATCTTGCGGTTGACGCCCTTGAGTTCCTTGAGCGGCAGCACCACGCGCGCCTGCAGGTCGATCAGCTTCTGCTGCAGTTCATGCACGGCCGGCACGTTGCGCTCGACGATGGTGCTGTACGGCTTGCCGTCGGCGATCACCGTGTGGATCCACTCGAGGTTGGTCTCGTTGCCAGGGAAGCGGGCGACGAAATCCGCGCGCGGCATGCCGCACTTGTCCACCACGTTGTTCAGGATGGCGCGTTCGAGCTTGCGCACCTCGTCCACCTGGCCGCGCAGCGTGTCGCACAGCCGTTCGACGCTGCGCGCGGTGAAGCGGATGCCCATCAGCTCGGACTGGATGGCTTCCTGCGCCTTGACGTAAGGCTTGGACTTGTAGCCTTCCTTCTCGAAGGCGCGGCGCATCTTGTCGAACTGCTCGGCAATCACGCGGAATTTTTCGAGCGCGGACAACTTCAGCTCTTCGAGCTGGCGAGCCGAGGCACCGGCGCCGGCAGCGTCGTCGTCTTCGTCTTCTTCGTCGGATTCCTCTTCGTCATCCGAGTCGAGCTCTTCCTCGTCCGCCGCCGATGCGCCGGCAGCTTCTTGCGCCACGTCGTCGGCGTTCGGGTCGATCAGGCCATCGACGAATTCGTCGATCTTGATCTCGTCGCTGGCGACGCGCTCGGCATTGGCCAGGATCTCCGAGATCGTGACCGGGCAGGCCGAAATGGCCATCACCATGTCCTTCAGGCCCGCCTCGATGCGCTTGGCGATCACGATTTCGCCTTCGCGCGTCAGCAGCTCCACCGTGCCCATTTCACGCATGTACATGCGCACGGGGTCCGTGGTGCGGCCGAATTCGGAGTCCACCGTCGACAGCGCGGCTTCGGCTTCTTCCTCGGCCTCTTCCTCGCTGGTGGCCGACGGGGCGTTGTCGTTGAGCAGCAGCGTTTCGGCGTCCGGCGCCTGCTCGTACACGGCAATGCCGATGTCGTTCAGGGTGGCGACGAGCGTGTCGATCGTCTCCGAATCGACCATGTCGTCCGGCAGGTGATCGTTGATCTCGGCGTACGTGAGATAGCCGCGCGACTTGCCGAGCTTGATCAGCGCCTTGAGCTTCTGGCGGCGCAGCTCGAGTTCTTCCTCGGTGCCCTGCCGGGTCGAGGCGAACTCCTTGAGCAGCGCCTTTTCCTTGGCCTTGCGGTCCTTGGCTTTCTGCTTTTCGGACTTCGGTGCCGCGGCAGGCGTTGCTGTGCGGGTCTCGTTCTCGTCGAACTCTTCGATCACGTCGCCCGTCGTGCTGTCATCGTGCTGCATCTCGGCCTTGGGCTTGCGGCCGCGCTTTTTCGGCTCGGGCTTGCTGGCCGGCGCTGCGGGACGCTCGGATGCAACGGCTGCAGGAGATGCCGCGCGTGCCTTCGGCGCCGGCGCAGCAGCGCCTGCCTTGGCGCTCGCCCTCTTGGCACCGGCGGCGGCCGGCTGTTTGCTCTCGACTTCGGTATTCTGCTGTTTCGCCACGGTGATACTCTTGCCTTTCACTGGTGCAGATGCGGCGACCTTGCCGCTGGTACTGGCGCTGCTGGCGCTCTTGCCGCTCTCGCGTGCCGAAGTCGAGGCCTTTGTCGTTTCAGATGTGCGATTTCTGGTGGCAGTGGTCTCGGCGGGCGATTCAGCGCCTCGCGCAGACTTTGATGGCGCAGACCGGGCTGGCGTCCTGACGGGCGCGGTCGATGTTTTCGCCGCCGCGGATTTCACAGACGCCTTGCCGCTCCCGGATTGGGAAGCCTTTACGGAAACCTTTTCGGTTGCTTTGGCCTTTGCCATTGGCACGCTCACTTTCACCAGATATGGAGAGAAAGATTTCGCAATCCAAACCGGCTATTGTAGCACGCCACAGATAGCCAGCTTCCTGTCAGGTATGGGTTTCACCTGAAAAATCAAGGGTTAAGCTCAACACTGCGCTGGCTTTCCCCTTTACCTCCTCGTTGGCACCACCGCCCCATGCACCAGCGATTGTGCGTATCTGTGCACTAGCCAAGCCGCCTGCGGCGATGGACTTCGCCAACCAGCCAGCGCATGCGTTCCTTGGCTGCCTCGTCGGCCGTGCCCGCGATCACGGCGGCCTGAAGCCGTTCCAGCTCACGACTCAATGGTTCGGCCAGCAGTTTGGTGACGGCGGCGTCGAATTCCTGTGTCGCCGGTTCCTCTTCGATCTCTTCTCGAAGCACCGCGGTGCGTGCAGCCGCGTATGCCTCGGCATAGGGCGATTGCGCCAGATGCTCGCTGAATGCCGCGAAATTCACCTGGCCCTCCACCTCGTCGCAGGCGGCGACCAGGTGCGCGAGAACGTCGGCTTCGCCGCCCTCCGAATCTAACAGAAGTGCACGACTGTCCTCGTCCAGTCGTGCCGACAATGACGGATAGCACATCAACAATTGCAATACGCGCTGCTCCAGACCCGTCGGCGCCTGGCGCCGGGTACGCGGACGCGGCTGGGCAAAGCGCCCAGCCCGGGCCGGGTCGCTGCGCAGGCCGCAAAGCGCCTCGATTTCGGCGGGCGTCGTACCGGTAGCATCGGCAAGTTCGCGGATAATCTGTAGCCGCAGCCCGCCAGCCGGCATGGCCTGCAGCAGCGGCTTGGCTTCATACTGCGCGCGGGCGCGGCCTTCCGGCTGGCGCAGGTCAAGTTCTTCCGTCACCGACTGCAGCAGGAAGCGCGACAGCGGCATGGCATCGCGCACCTGCGCCGCGAACGCCTCGGTGCCCTCTTCGCGCACATAGCTGTCCGGGTCGTGCTCGGCCGGCAGGAACAGGAAGCGAATGGACTTGTTATCCGCCACATGCGGCAAGCAGGCTTCCAGTCCACGGCGGGCAGCACGGCGGCCCGCCGCGTCCCCGTCGAACGAAAACACCACGGAATCTGTCTGCCGCAACAGCTTCTGCACGTGCACGGGCGTACACGCCGTGCCGAGCGTCGCCACGGCATTGGCAAACCCGAGCTGCGCCAGCGCCACCACGTCCATATACCCTTCGACCACCAGGACGTAGCCGGTTTCCCGAATCGCGTGCCGCGCCTCGAACAAGCCGTACAACTCGGTGCCCTTGCTGAACAGCGGCGTCTCGGGCGAATTAAGGTATTTGGGTTCGCCCTGCCCCATGACGCGCCCGCCGAAGCCAATGACGGCGCCTTTGGTGTTGCGAATGGGGAACATGATGCGGTCGCGGAAGCGGTCATAGCGGCGCGGCTTGCCGTCCGCATCGCGCTTTTCGCTACTCTCGATCAGCAGGCCGGCTTCCACGAGCGGAGCCGCAATGCTGTCGTCGCGGTAGCTGCCAAACACCGCTTCCAGGCCCTGCCAGTCATCCGGCGCATAGCCCAGGCCGAAACTGGCCGCGATCTCGCCCGTCAGGCCGCGCCCTTTCAGGTACTGGATGGCTTGCGGCGCGCCGCGCAACTGGCGGCGATAAAAATCGGTGGCGCGTGTCATGGCATCGGACAGCGCTACCGAGCGCGCCTGTTGCTCCGCACGCTGTCCTGGCGGCAGGCGGTCGCGCTCCTCGGGCACGGTCATGCCGACCGACTGGGAAAGCTCACGCACCGCTTCCGGATAAGACTGCCCGGAATACTCCATCAGGAAACCGATAGCCGAGCCATGCGCACCGCATCCAAAGCAGTGATAGAACTGTTTGGTCGGCGATACCGTGAACGACGGCGACTTCTCGTTATGAAACGGGCACAGCCCCATGAAATTGGCGCCGCCCTTCTTCAGCTGCACATACTTGCCCACCACATCGACAATGTCGACACGGTTGAGCAGGTCCTGAATGAAGGATTGCGGAATCACCCGACTGACCGTCCTGTGGCATGGCCGTCCCGTGGCCGGGCAGCCGCTTTTTTGAAGATGCGTGACCGGAAATGCTCCCGGCTGCTATGGAATGATTGTAGTGTAGGCGCGACATTGCGCCCGCACTATCTGCATCGCCGGCCATTTCCAACTATTTACCGGCAATTTTCCAACTACTGGGTTAAACGCGCACTTACCTGGACAGCGCCGCCTTGACCAGCGCCGAGACGGCGGTCATGTCGGCACGGCCCGCAAGCTTGGGCTTGAGCACGCCCATGACCTTGCCCATGTCCTGCGGACCTGCAGCACCGGTATCGGCCACGGCCTGCTGGACTTCGGCGGCTATCTCGGCATCGGACAGCGCGGCCGGCATATAGACCTTGAGCACATCGACCTCGGCCTGCTCCTTCTGAACCAGGTCGTCTCGGCCGGCCTGCTGGAACTGGGTGATCGAATCCTTGCGCTGCTTGAGCATCTTGTCCACAACGGCGAGCACGGCGGTGTCGTCCAGCTCGATGCGCTCGTCGACTTCGCGCTGCTTGATCGCGGCCAGCAGCAGGCGGATAGTGCCGAGACGCTCGGTTTCGCGGGCGCGCATGGCGGCCTTCATGTCGTCGCTGATTCTGGCTTTGAGGGACATCGTGATCTTCCGGAAACGGGTTGGCAGGCGGCTGCGGCAAGCCAGAAACGCAAAAACCCGCCGCGGCCTGGCCACAGCGGGCCTGCGCGCAAAGGCGGGCGCCGTCAGTACAGCAATGTTGGGCAGCACCTGGCTACCAATGTGCTTGTCGCAGGGCCAGTTATGCAGAGTTGTCGATTGTAGCACCACGCCTCAGCGGCGGAAATTGCGCCCCAAACGCCTCACTCAGGCGATGGCGCGCCCGTTATGCGCTGTCTCGGCCAGCGCCTGTCCGGCCGCGACGGCCGAAGCCCAGGCCCACTGGAAGTTGTAGCCGCCCAGCCAGCCGGTCACATCGACGACTTCGCCAATGAAATACAGGCCCGGAACGTCCCGCGCCATCATGGTGGAGGAAGACAGGCCGCGCGTATCCACCCCGCCCAGCGTCACTTCAGCCTTGCGATACCCTTCGGTGCCGGACGGCACCACGCGCCAGTCGTTCAGCGCTGCGCCAAGCCGCCGCAGCGCCTTGTCGGCAATGTCGTGCAGCGGCAAGCCGCCGTCCACGCCAGCCGCCGTGCACCATGCATCCGCAAGGCGCGCCGGCAGGCGCTGCCCCAGCAGGTTGGCCAGGTGCTTGCGGCTGCCCGCCTTGTGCTCCAGCAGCCAGTCGGCGGCATCCTCGCCGTCGAAAAGGTCGATCTTGATGGGCGTTCCCGGCTGCCAGAAGCTTGAAATCTGCAGCACAGCCGGACCGGACAGTCCGCGGTGCGTCCACAGCAGGTCTTCGCGGAAGGCGCCGGCGGCCTTGCCCGAGCCGGTGGAGATATCCACCTCCAGCGACACTCCGGCCAGCGGCACAAACGGCTGCCAGGCCTGGCCGTCGAAGGTCAGCGGCACCAGCGCCGGCCGGGTCTCCACGACCTTCAGCCCGAACTGGCGCGCAATGCGGTAGCCAATGTCCGTGGCGCCGATCTTGGGGATCGACAGGCCGCCGGTGGCCACTACGAGCGCGCCCGCGCGCACGGCGCCCTGCGAGGTCAGCAGCAGGTAGTCGTCCCCCTCACGGCGGACCTCGACGATGCTGCAGCCGGTCTGCCAGCGCACGTGGCCGGCATCGCACTCGGCGCGCAGCATGGCAATGACGTCCTCGGCGCTGTCATTGCAGAACAGCTGGCCGCGGTGCTTCTCGTGCCAGTCGATGCGATAGCGCCGCATCAGGTCCAGGAAATGCTGCGGCGTGTAGCGCGCCAGCGCCGATCGGCAGAAGTGCGGATTGGCCGAGAGATAGTTGGCGGGCCCCGCCTGCAGGTTGGTGAAATTGCAGCGGCCGCCACCCGAAATGCGGATCTTCTCGGCCAGCCGCGTGGCGTGGTCGATCAGCACCACGCGCGCGCCGCCCTGGCCCGCCACTGCGGCACACATCATGCCGGCCGCGCCAGCGCCCAGCACGGCCACGTCATACCGGCCCGCCTGCAAGCCCGCCGAACTGCTCATCCCAACCCTCGCCAAATCCAGACCCTGCCACGCAGGAAAGCGCAGATTGTAGCGAAAAGCGGACCGGGCGCCGGTGTGCTACCCTGCTACGCTTCACGCAACTCGTTGTTTTGACGGCGGTTTCGCTCGGTTCCCGACCGGACCGGATCGCCGCACCGCTCCCATGCTTGTCCTCGGCATCGAATCTTCCTGCGACGAAACCGGCCTCGCCCTCTACGACACCGAAGCCGGCCTGCTCGCCCACGCCCTGCATTCGCAGATCGCCATGCACCGCGAGTACGGCGGCGTGGTCCCCGAACTCGCTTCGCGCGACCATATCCGCCGCGTACTGCCGCTGCTGCAGCAGGTGCTGGACGACGCCGGCCGCAGCCGCGCCGATATCGATGCCATTGCCTTCACCCAGGGCCCGGGACTGGCCGGCGCACTGCTGGTCGGCGCCTCGGTCGCCAACGCGCTGGGTTTCGCGCTGAGCGTGCCGATGATCGGCGTGCATCATCTCGAAGGCCACCTGCTGTCGCCGCTGCTCACAAACGAGCCGCCGCCGTTCCCGTTCGTGGCGCTGCTGGTTTCCGGCGGCCATACCCAACTGATGGAAGTGAAAGGCGTCGGCGACTATGCCCTGCTCGGCGAGACCCTCGACGACGCCGCCGGCGAGGCCTTCGACAAGACCGCCAAGCTGCTCGGCCTGGGATATCCCGGCGGACCCGAGGTCTCGCGCCTGGCCGAATTCGGCACGCCCGGCGCGTTTGAGCTGCCGCGGCCGATGCTGCATTCGGGCAACCTCGATTTCTCGTTTGCCGGCCTCAAGACCGCCGTGCTGACGCAGACCCGCAAGCTGGCCAATACCTGCGAGCAGGACCGCGCCAACCTGGCACGGTCCTTCGTCGACGCCATCGTCGATGTACTGGCCGCCAAGTCCTTCACCGCGCTCAAGCAGACCGGGCACAAGCGGCTGGTGGTAGCCGGCGGCGTCGGCGCCAATCGCCAGTTGCGCGAACGCCTGGACCAGCTTGGCAAGCAGCGCAAGATCGACGTCTACTACCCGGACCTGGCCTTCTGCACCGACAACGGCGCAATGATCGCCTTCGCCGGCGCCATGCGGCTGCAGGCCGCGCCGCAGCTGGCGCAGCGCAGCTACGGCTATGGCGTGACGCCGCGCTGGGACCTGTCGGATATCCGCCTGCCTTCTGCCGCCTGAACGGGCTGCCTGCGCAGGAAACAAAAAGGCCACCGCGAAAGGTGGCCTTTTTGTTTGGATGGAGACCAGCTTACGCCGTCGGTTCCAGCCGCTTGTCGCGCTCGATCACCGCATAGGCGCTGTGGTTGTGGATCGACTCGAAGTTTTCGGCCTCGAGCACGTAGGCCACGATGCGATCATCCGCATTGAGACGCATGGCAATGTCGCGCACCAGGTCTTCCACGAACTTGGGATTCTCGTAGGCGCGCTCGGTCACGAACTTCTCGTCGGGACGCTTGAGCAGGCCCCACAGCTCGCACGAGGCCTCTTCCTCGGCCATGCGCACCAGCGCCTCCACCGGCAATTCGCCCGCCAGTTCGACGTTCATCGTGATGTGCGAACGCTGGTTGTGCGCGCCGTACTGCGAGATCTTCTTCGAGCACGGGCACAGGCTGGTCACCGGCACCAGCGCCTTCAGGAACACGCGCGTCACGCCGTTGCGGATCTCGCCGGTCAACGTGACCTCGTAGTCCATCAGCGATTCCACGCCCGACACGGGCGCGATCTTGCTGATGAAGTAGGGGAACGTGACCTCGATGCGGCCGGCTTCGGCTTCGAGCTTTTCCAGCATCTTGTCGAGCAGCACGCGGAAGCTCGCCAGCTCCAGTGGGGCGCGCTCCTCTTCCAGCAGCGCGACAAAGCGCGACATATGCGTGCCCTTGACCTCGGCAGGCAAATGCACGTCGAGGTTGAAGGTGCCCACGCTCGGGACCACGCCGGCCGGCGTCTTCAGCGAGACCGGATAGCGCACGCCCTTGACCCCGACACGCTGGATGGGGATCTGGCGGGTGTCACGGCTCGACTGGACGTCGGGCATCACGAAGGCGGGATTGATGTCATTCATCTACGGTTTCCTCCAGGACCACACCAGCGGAGTGGCGCAAGCCCTTACGGTCGCGGCATTTTCGCAGTCCATCCATGCCGCGCAACGAGTGTGAAACCACGGCGCCGGCCAAATTCAAGCCGACCCGCAGCTGCGAACACAAAAAAAGGGGAGTTTAAGGGAATTCACACGGAGCCGCCCGAAGCGGCTCCGTACCCTTACAGATCGTACGGGTGATCGGCGCGCCCGGCCGTGTCAGGCCACGCGCGAAGCGATCGCGACGCTCGCCTGGCCAATGCCGAAGCGTTCGCGCACCGAGCGTTCGATGCCGGCGGCGTCGAGCCCGCACTGCGACAGCAGCAGGGCCGGGTCGCCATGGTCGATGAAGCGGTCGGGCAGGCCCAGCACCAGCACCGGGATATCGATGCCGGCTTCGGCCAGCGCCTCGAGCACGGCGCTGCCGGCGCCGCCCATGATGCTGCCCTCTTCCACCGTGACCAGGTAGTCGTGCTCCTGGGCCAGGCGCTTGACCAGCTCGACATCGAGCGGCTTGACGAAGCGCATGTCGGCCACCGATGCGTCCAGCGCCTGCGCCGCGCCGAGCGCCGGGTGCACCATCGAACCGAAGCCCATCAGCGCCACGCGCTGGCCCGCGCGCGCGCCGCCGGTGCGGCGCATCACGCCCTTGCCGACCGGCAAGTCCTTCAGCGCGGCCTCGGTGGCGACGCCCTGGCCGGCGCCGCGCGGGTAGCGCACGGCGGTCGGGCAATTCTGGTGGAACGCGGTCGTCAACAACTGGCGGCATTCGTTCTCGTCGGACGGCGTCATCACCATCATGTTGGGGATGCAGCGCAGGTAGGGGATATCGTAGGCCCCGGCGTGCGTGGCGCCGTCGGCACCGACGAGGCCCGCGCGGTCCAGCGCGAACACCACCGGCAGGTTCTGCAGCGCCACGTCGTGGATCAGCTGGTCATAGCCACGCTGCAGGAACGTCGAGTAGATCGCCACGACCGGCTTCAGGCCTTCGCAGGCCATGCCGCCCGCGAACGTCACCGCGTGTTGCTCGGCGATGCCGACGTCGTAGTAGCGCTCCGGAAAGCGCTTCTCGAACTCGACCATGCCCGAGCCCTCGCGCATCGCCGGCGTAATGCCGACCAGGCGCTTGTCGGCGGCGGCCATGTCGCACAGCCATTCGCCGAAGACCTGCGTATAGGTCTTGCGCGCCGGCTTGGCGGCCGGGCGGATGCCCTCGGCCGGGTTGAACTTGCCCGGGCCGTGGTACAGGATCGGATCGGCCTCTGCCAACTTGTAGCCCTGGCCCTTCTTGGTCACCACGTGCAGGAACATCGGGCCCGCGCCTTCGAGCGCGCGCTTGCGGATGTTCTGCAGCGTCGGCACGAGCGAATCGAGATCATGGCCGTCGATCGGCCCGATGTAGTTGAAGCCGAATTCCTCGAACAGCGTCGCCGGCACCATCATGCCCTTGGCGTGTTCCTCGAAACGCTTGGCGAATTCCAGCACCGGCGGCGCCACCGACAGCACCTTCTCGATGCCCTTCTTGGTGGCTGCGTAGAACTGGCCGCTCAGCAGCCGCGCCAGATGCTTGTTGAGCGCGCCGACGGGCGGCGAGATCGACATGTCGTTGTCGTTCAGCACCACCAGCAGCGGCAGGTCCTTGTACACGCCGGCATTGTTCAGGGCCTCGAAGGCCATGCCCGCGGTCATCGCCCCGTCGCCGATCACGGCGATCGACACGCGCTTCTCGCCGAGCGTGCGCGCGCCCAGGGCCATGCCCAGCGCGGCCGAGATCGAGGTAGACGAATGCGCCGTGCCGAAGGTGTCGTACTCGCTCTCGCTGCGGCGCGGGAAGCCCGAGATGCCGCCGAACTGGCGCAGCGTATTCATGCGGTCGCGACGGCCGGTCAGGATCTTGTGCGGGTAGCTCTGGTGACCGACGTCCCAGACGACGCGGTCGTCGGGGGTGTGGAAAACGTAATGCAGCGCGATGGTCAGTTCCACCGTGCCGAGATTCGACGAAAGGTGGCCGCCAGTCTGCGAGACCGACTCCAGCACATAGGCGCGAAGTTCATCGGCCAGTGTCCGCAATTCGCGCCGGTCCAGCTTGCGCAGGTCTGCGGGGGCGTCAATCTTTTTGAGCAGTGCGTAGGTCATGATGTCCGTTCGGCCGCCGGTTTCTGCTGTCCGGCTTGTCAGTTCAATGTGTGCGCAGCACGATCAGGTCAGCCAGATCGGCCAGGCGGGTCGCCCGTGCGCCGAATCCGGCCAGGGCGTCATGCGCCGACTGGCGCAGTTCCGCGGCCAGTGCGCGCGCCGCTTCCAGTCCCATCAGCGAGACATAGGTCGGCTTGTCATGCGCGGCGTCCTTGCCCGCGGTCTTGCCCAGCGTGGCGGTATCGGCGGTGACGTCCAGAATATCGTCCACCACCTGGAACGCCAAACCCACGGCCGCGGCGTACCGGTCCAGCGCCGCCAGGCCTTGGGCGTCGATTTCACCACATAGCGCGCCCATGCGCACGCTCGCGCGCAGCAGCGCGCCGGTCTTCATGCGGTGCATGGCTTCCAGCGCCTCGCGCGACATGGCCTTGCCGACGTTCTGCAGGTCGATGGCCTGTCCGCCGGCCATGCCGACCGAACCCGACGCCATGGCCAGTTCGGCGACCAGCTTCAGCCGCGCCTCGGGCTGCACCGCCTGCACCCGGGCCAGCACGATGAAGGCCTGGGTCTGCAGCGCGTCGCCCACCAGCAGCGCGGTGGCCTCGTCATAGGCCTTGTGCACGGTCGGTCGCCCGCGGCGCAGGTCGTCGTCGTCCATGCAGGGCATGTCGTCGTGAACCAGCGAATAGGCGTGGATCATTTCAACCGCGCAGGCCGCCGCATCGCAGGCCTCGGCACGCGCACCCGTCACATCGCCGGCGGCATGCACCACCAGCGGCCGCACGCGCTTGCCGCCGCCGAGCACAGCATAGCGCATGGCCTCGTGCAGTGTCTGGGGCACGGTGTCGGCATTTGGCAACGCCTGGTCCAGCGCGGCCTCGGTCCGGGCGCCCAGCGCCCGCATCCAGCTTGCGAAATCCGTCATTCCTGCTCCAGGCCGTTGGCGTTGCCGGCATTTCCGGCGTCTGCAGCCATGGGTTTCAGCACGTCGCCTTCCAGCACCCGGACCTGCTGCTCCACGCGTTCGAGTTTCTGCTGGCAATAGCGGACCAGCTCGGCGCCGCGGCGATACGCCGAGAGCGACGCTTCCAGCGGCAGCTCGCCGCTTTCCATGCTGGCGACCAGCGTTTCCAGTTCGGCCATTGCCGCTTCATACGACGCGGGGGGCGCGGAGCCCGCGGCGGTGTCTTCGGTCTGGACCGGATCGGTCGTGGTTCTTGGCATGTCAGGCCCTGGATCAGTGGGAAGCCGGATTTTACGCCAAAGCTGGCTCCCGCCCCACTCCGGCGCCAGGCGAATCCGTCACCTCGCGTTCACCATTTCGCGGAATGTGACTTGTGCGCTTGGGTCGTCATTCCGAATGCGCCCAGTACGGCACCCAAAAGACGACCCGGGTCGACTTTTTCGCTAAAAAGGCAAAAAAATCAGGCCCTTAACTTTTTGGCCGGGGTACAATCCCCGGCTCGTCGCCGCAGTCCGCGCCGGCCCTGCCAGGCCCGCAAGGCGGTCGACAAAGTTTCCCAAATCGATTCATTTTTCGATGGTTGGGTTGTTCACTGCTTTCACCTAGTTATCTGGGAGTGGGGATAATGTCCAATCTCAGCACCGCGCTCCAACTGGCGCCGGCTGATACGCAACTGCCCGTTGATGTTTACTTCGATGAGGCGCTGCATCAACAAGAACTAGAACTGCTGTTCAGGAATGGTCCGGGCTATGTCGGACACGAACTGATGGTTCCGGAGGTCGGCGACTACCACACGCTGAAGGCCGAGGACGAAGGCCGCATGCTGGTCCGCAACGCGGCTGGCGTGGAGCTGATGTCCAACGTCTGCCGTCATCGCCAGGCCATTATGCTCAACGGCAAGGGCAATTCGAAGAACATCGTCTGCCCGCTGCACCGTTGGACCTACGACCTGAAGGGCGAGCTGCTCGGCGCGCCACATTTCGACCAGCAGCCCTGCCTGCACCTGAAGCGTTCGCCCCTGCAGAACTGGAACGGCCTGCTGTTCGACGGCAAGCGCGATGTACGCGCCGACCTGGCCAGGCTGGGCGTGGCCGAGGACCTGAACTTCGAAGGCTACCTGCTCGACCACGTCGAGGTCCATGAGTGCAACTACAACTGGAAGACCTTTATCGAGGTCTATCTGGAGGACTACCATGTCGTGCCGTTCCACCCGGGACTGGGCAGCTTTGTCTCGTGCGACGACCTGAAGTGGGAGTTCGGCGAGTGGCACAGCGTGCAGACCGTGGGGCTGCACGCCGGCCTGAAGCGGCCCGGCAGCATGACCTACCAGAAGTGGCACGACGAAGTCCTGCGCTTCAATAACGGCGTGCTGCCCAAGCACGGCGCGATCTGGCTGACGTACTACCCCAACATCATGGTGGAGTGGTACCCGAACGTGCTGGTGGTCTCCACGCTGCACCCGATGGGCCCGCGCAAGACCCGCAACGTGGTCGAGTTCTACTACCCCGAGGAAATCACGCTGTTCGAGCGCGAGTTCGTCGAGGCCGAGCGCGCCGCCTACATGGAGACCTGCATCGAGGACGACGAGATCGCCGAGCGCATGGATGCCGGCCGCCTGGCGCTGATGAAGCGCGGCACCAGCGAGGTTGGCCCCTACCAGTCGCCGATGGAAGACGGCATGCAGCACTTCCATGAGTGGTACCGCCGCGCCATGGCCTATCAGGGCTGACCCGACGGGCGATTACCGCACAAGGCAGACAGGAACGGACCGCCCAGGCGGTCCGTTTTGCGTTGGCGGCATCACAACGCACGCTACAATGGCGGCTCGGTCGTGGCCCTCGCCTCACCGCTCCGATTCGCGACGCGGCCCCGCACCATGAAGCCCCACTCGCGCCCCCATTCGATCCGCCCCCTCCTCCCACGCCATGCAATCGCTCTGGATGTTGTTTGCCGCCTTCTCGTTTTCGTTGATGGGGGTGGGCGTCAAGCTGGCATCCGAGTTCTACACCACGGGCGAGATCGTCTTCTATCGAAGCGTGATCGGCGTGGCCATCATGTGGGCGCTGATGGCGTCGCAAGGCGTGTCGGTGCGCACGCCGCACATGGTGACGCACATCAAGCGCAGCCTGTTCGGTGTGACCGCCCTGTTGCTGTGGTTCACGTCCATCACGCTGCTGCCGCTGGCCACGGCGATGACGCTGAACTACATGTCGCCCGTGTGGATCGCGCTGATCCTGGGCGCCGGTGCCGCGCTCGCGGGCACCGCCGGCACCGCGGATAAGAAGCTGATCGTGGCCATCCTGATGTCCTTCGCGGGCGTGCTGTTCCTGCTGCAGCCGTCGGTGGGCAAGGACCAGCTCACCGGCGGCCTGATCGGGCTGATCTCGGGCATGTTTACCGCGCTGGCCTATGTCGAGGTCCGGCAACTCGGACAGCTTGGCGAGCCCGAGCACCGTATCGTCTTCTACTTCTCGGCCGTCGGCCTGGTGGTCGGGCTGGTCTGGATGCTGTATTCCGGCCCCACCGCTCACACCTGGCACGGCATTGGCCTGCTGCTCGCCATCGGCGTCCTGGCCACGCTCGGCCAGACCGCCATGACGCGCGCCTACAAGCGCGGCAATACGCTGCTCACGGCCAACCTGCAGTACGCCGGCATCGTGTTTTCGAGCATCTGGGGCATGCTGATCTGGTCGGACAAGCTCAACTGGCTTTCGTGGCTCGGCATGGGGCTGATCATTGCCAGCGGCATCGCCACCACGCTCGCCCGCGCGCGCCAGGACTCCGGACACAAACCGACGCCGGATACGCCGGTCAAATCGCCGGAGGCGGAAGTGCATCCGGAGGTGTAGCATTTTCGGGTTCACCCATTGCTCCAGGAGCCCCATGCCAAATCCGCTGATTTCCGTCGCCGCGCTGCAGGCCTTGCAGGCGGCGCCCGCGCGCCAAGTTGTGGTCATCGATTGCGGCTTTGACCTGGCCAACCCGGCCGCCGGCCGAGAGGCCTACCAGGTCGGCCATTTGCCCGGCGCGTTCTACCTGCATCTCGACAACGAACTATCGGGGCCGAAAACCGGCCGCAACGGCCGCCATCCGCTACCAGACCCCGACGCGTTCACGGCCCGACTGCGCGCGCTGGGCGTGAACAGCGGCACCGAAGTGGTTGCCTATGACGCGCAAGGTGGCATGTACGCCGCCCGCCTGTGGTGGCTGCTGCGCTGGATCGGCCACGCCGCCGTGAGCGTGCTCGATGGCGGCAAGCCCGCCTGGGTCAAGGCCGGACTAGCGCTCGAACATGGCGCAACGCCGGACCCCGAGATGCCGGGCAATCTGGAGCGCGGCCAGCCGCTGGTCACCACCGTGGACGCCGCCGCGCTGCTCGAAAACCTCGATCGCCCGACACGGCTGGTCGTGGACGCCCGCTCGCCGGACCGCTTCCGCGGCGAGAACGAGACGCTGGATCCTGTCGGCGGACACATCCCCGGCGCGGCCAACCGCTTCTTCAAGGACAACCTGACTTCGGAAGGCCAGTTCAAGCCAGCGGCCCAACTGCGCGCGGAGTTTGCGGCCGTGCTGGGCCAGCATGCGGCGACGAACGCCGTGATGCAGTGCGGCTCGGGCGTTACCGCCTGCCACAACCTGCTGGCGCTGGAAGTCGCCGGGCTGGAAGGCGCCGCGCTGTATCCGGGTTCGTGGAGCGAATGGTGCGCCGATCCGGCTCGCCCGGTCGCGACCGGCGCCGCGGGCTGATCCTGCGCGGAAGACTCAGTCGGCAGCCACGGCTGCCGCATGGCCATGGCCGACGTGGGCGTGGCGCTCGTGAACCCCATTGGTAATGAAGACGATCGCCGTGATGCCGGCGGCCACCAGCACCACCTGGATGGCCGACTCGCGCCAGCGCGGCTTGCGCTGCATCTGCGGCATCAGGTCGCTCACGGCGATGTAAAGGAAGCTGCTGGACGCGATCACCAGCACATAGGGGATCCAGCCGCTCATCTGGTCGAGCAGGAAATACCCGACCAGGCCGCCGGCCACGGCCGCGACACTCGACAGCAGGTTGAAGGCGAACGCCCGTGCCTTGGAGAAGCCAGCGTTGAGCAGCACGATGAAATCCCCGACTTCCTGCGGAATTTCGTGCGCGGCAATGGCCAGCGCCGTGACGAGGCCGATATGCGGATCGGCCAGGAAAGCCGCCGCGATGACGATGCCGTCGGCAAAGTTGTGGAAGGTATCGCCGACCAGGATGGTAAGGCCGCTGCGGCCGGCCTCCTCGCGGTCATGCCCGTGGTGATGGTGGTGCCCGTCGCCCTCATGATGGTGTGAATGGCGCAGCAGCGAGATCTTTTCCAGCAGGAAGAAGCCGAGCAGTCCGGCCAGCAGCGTGCCGAACAGCGCCCGCGGATCGGCGCCCGATTCAAACGCCTCCGGCAGCGAATGGAGCAAGGCAGTGGCCAGCAACACGCCGACGGAAAAGCTGACCATGCGCTCGACCACGCGCCCGGCCATCGTCAGCGATAGCAGCGCGGCGCCAAAAATGCTGCCCACGCCGGAAATGGTGGCGGCGAGCAGGATATACAGAAGGGTCGAGTGGATGATGGGCTCCCGGGGCGGCCATGCCGCGTTGGCGACGGGCCGGATCCGCCCGGCGCTGGTCGGACGGCAAACGCAACAATGTTGCAACTGGAAGGCCGCATTGTACGTATTCCGGCGCTCACTTTGCAATCCTCGCGCGCCGCGGCAGCGGCACAGCCTGTCAGGCGACTCCGTGTTGCCGTAGCCAGTCCAGGCATTTGTTCCAGCCATCCTTGGCATCCGCCTCGCGGTAGCTGGGGCGGTAGTCGGCGTGGAAAGCGTGGCCGGACTCGGGATAGACGATCACTTTGGACGCCTTGGCTTCCGGATCGGAGGACGCCGACAGCGCCGCCTTCATCTTTTCCACTTGTTCCTGCGTGATGCCCGTGTCCTTGCCGCCATAAAGGCCCAGCACCGGCGCGTCCAGCTTGCCAACCAGGTCCAGCGGACTCTTCGGCTTCAGCGGCGTAGGCTCGCCGGCCAGCTGTCCATACCAAGCCACCGCGGCCTTCAGGCGCTCGCTGTGCGCGGCATACAGCCACGTAATGCGCCCGCCCCAGCAGAAACCCGTAATGGCCAGCCGCGATACGTCGCCGCCATTCGCACCGGCCCAGGCCACCGCGGCGTCGAGGTCGCCCATGACCTGCGCGTCGGGCACCTTGGCGATCAGGTTCGCCTGCAGTTCCTGGATGGTGCCGAAGCTCTGCGGGTCGCCCTGGCGCGCAAACAACTCCGGCGCGATCGCCAGGTAGCCGAGCTTGGCAAAGCGGCGGCAAACATCGGCGATGTACTCGTGCACGCCGAAGATCTCGCTGACCACCAGCACCACCGGCAACTTCGCCTTGCCTTCGGGCAGCGCACGGTAGGCCGGCATGCCGAATCCGCCGGAAGGAATCGTCACCTCGCCGGCGGTCAGGCCCGCGAAGTCAGTCTTGATCGCCTGCGCCATCACGGGCAGCGCGGCCGCGGCGAACGCCGAGCCCAGCGCTGTCTTGACGAAGCCGCGGCGATTGAAAGTCTGGCCGGGTACCAGGCTCTCCACTTCGGGTTTCAGCATGCATGTCTCCAGGATCGTTGGCGGTTGGGCGGCCGCCCCGGAAAATGCCCGAGGGGACGCCAACCGCCGATTCTAAGCAAACATGCCGTCACGTGCACCCGCCCTCACCCGGGTGCGGCTCAGTGCAGCTTCACCCGCGGGCTCGTCTTGCTGCGCAGCCAGTGCGTCACCGTGTCCAGCCCCATGCCGACCGCGCCGTGCAGCGCAAGTACGTGCATGCGGTAGAGCGAGGTGTACATAAAGCGCGCCATCAGGCCCTCGATAAACATCGAGCCGCCGATCAGCCCGCCCATCAGGCTGCCCACCGCACTGAAATGCCCGAGCGACACCAGCGAGCCGAAATCCTTGAACCCGAATTCCGGCAGCGGCTTGCCGGACAGCCGCGCGCGCAGCGCGTCGAACAGGAAGGTAGCCTGCTGATGCGCGGCCTGGGCGCGCGGCGGCACCGCGGTCTGCTTTTCGGGCCACGGGCAGCTTGCGCAATCGCCAAACGCGAAGATATCCGGATCGCCCTCGCTCTGCAGCGTCGGGCGCACCAGGATCTGCCCCTGGCGGCTGACCGGCAAGCCGAGCGCGGCCAGTACGGGCGGCGCCGTGATGCCCGCGGCCCACACCGTCAGGTCCGCGTCGATGCGCTTGCCGCTGGCGGTCAGCACCGCTTCGGTCGTCACCTCGGTCACGCGCTCGCTGGTAAGGACGTCGACATCGAGCTTGCGCAACAGCTTCGCCGTCTCGGCCGAGACGCGTTCGGACAGCGCCGGCAGGATGCGCGGGCCCGCCTCGATCACATGGATGCGCACATCGCGGCGCGGGTCGAGCTGGTGCAGTCCGTAAGCATTGAGCACGTGCGCGGTGTTGCGCAGTTCCGCCGACAACTCCACGCCGGTCGCGCCCGCCCCGATGATGGCCACATCCACGCGTGGTCGGCCGTCTTCGCCGACACGCCCGCGACCGTTCTGCGCGCGCACGCAGGCCGCAATCAGCCTGCGGCGGAAACGCTCCGCCTGCGCGACGGTATCAAGGGCAATCGCGTTCTGCGCCGCGCCGGGCACGCCGAAGAAATGCGTGACGCAGCCGATGGCCAGCACCAGCGTGTCGTATCGCAGTTCGCGCGCCGGCAGCAGTTCCGCGCCGTCGGGGTCCATGCACGCGGCAACCGAAATCGTCTTGCGCGAGCGGTCGATGCCGGTCAGCTCGCCCTGCTGGAACTCGAAGTGATGCCAGCGCGCCTGCGCCGCGTATTCGAGCTGGTGCGTGTTGGGATCCATGCTGCCCGCGGCAACTTCATGCAGCAGCGGTTTCCAGATATGCGTGGGCAAGCGGTCCACGAGCACCACCTCGGCGACGCCCTTCTTGCCGAGCTTGTCGCCAAGCCGTGTCACCAGCTCCAGTCCGCCTGCCCCGCCCCCTACAACGATGATGCGATGCGCCCTGCCGTCTGCTCCTGTGGTCATGGTCTACCCGATGCTTTTTTTGCTGAGAAACGCTTGGCCGTCCGGCACTTGCCCTCAGTTTGCTGCATCGCAATAGCGCAGGCAAGACGGCAATTACCGATTCAGCGGTCGCTTCATTCCGTACATCAGGTGTCGTATTTTCGGGGCCTCAAGGGCATGCAAATGAATACGGCCGGGTACTCACCGGCCGTCTCTTCATTGCGTGCGCAACGTGGTCTTAGTGCGCTTCTTCCCAGTTCGCGCCGGTGCCGACTTCCGCGACCAGTGGCACGCGCAGCTGCGCCACCGAACACATCAGCTCCGGCAACCTGACCCTGACCAGCTCCAGTTCGGCCTGCGGCACTTCGAGCACCAGTTCATCGTGCACCTGCATGATCTGGCGCGTCTGCAAGCCGTCGCGTTCCAGCCAGCCCTGCACCGCGATCATCGACAGCTTGATCAGGTCCGCGGCCGTGCCCTGCATCGGCGCGTTGATGGCCGCGCGCTCCGCGGCCTGGCGGCGCGGCCCGCTGCCGCCCTTGATATCCGGCAACCACAGGCGGCGGCCGAACACGGTCTCGACATAGCCCTGTTCGCGCGCGGTCTGGCGCGTGTCTTCCATGTATTGCGCCACGCCGGGGTAGCGCATGAAGTAGCGGTCAATATAGTGCTTGGCGGCTTCGCGCTCGATGCCCAGGTTGCTGGCCAGCCCGAACGCGCTCATGCCGTAGATCAGGCCGAAGTTGATCACCTTGGCATAGCGGCGCTGCTCGCTGCTGACGGCCTCGCGCTCGACGCCGAAGATTTCGGCGGCGGTGGCGCGGTGGATGTCCTCGCCGTTGGCGAACGCGCGCAGCAGGTTCTCGTCGCCCGAGATATGGGCCATGATGCGCAGCTCGATCTGCGAGTAGTCGGCCGATACGATCACACTGCCCGGCGGCGCGATAAACGCTTCGCGGATGCGACGGCCCTCTTCCGTGCGCACCGGGATGTTCTGGAGGTTCGGCTCCGTCGATGCCAGCCGGCCCGTCACCGCCGTAGCCTGACCGTAGCTGGTATGCACGCGACCGGTGTTCGGGTTGACCATCTTCGGCAGCTTGTCCGTGTAGGTGGACTTGAGCTTGGCCAGGCCGCGGTAGTCCAGCAGCACCTTGGGCAGCGGGTAATCCTCGGCCAGCTTCTGCAGCACCTCTTCGTCGGTCGACGGCGCGCCGCTCGCGGTCTTCTTGACCACCGGCAGCTTCATCTGGTTGAAGAGGATCTCGCCGATCTGCTTGGGCGAGCCCAGGTTGAACGGTTGCCCCGCCGCATCGTACGCGGCCTGCTCCAGCGCGAGCATGCGCTGGCCCAGTTCGGCGCTCTGCGTGGCCAGCCGTTCGGCATCGATCAGGACGCCGTTGCGTTCGATTTTCTGCAGCACCACGGACACCGGGATCTCGATCTCCTCGTACACGCGGCGCAGGCCCGGCGCAGCGTGTACCTGCGGGAACATCTTGCGATGCAGTCGCAGCGTGACGTCGGCGTCTTCGGCCGCGTACTCGGTGGCGCGCGCCAGGTCGATCTGGTCGAAGCCGATCTGGCTCGCGCCCTTGCCACAGACTTCTTCGTAAGTAATGGTCTTCAGGTTCAGCAGGCGCTCAGCCAGGCTGTCCATGCCGTGATTGCGGTGCGAGGCCAGCACGTAGCTTTCCAGCATGGTGTCCTGCGCGACGCCGCGCAGCGTCACGCCGTGGTTGGCGAACACGTGGATGTCGTATTTGATGTTCTGGCCGAGCTTCAGCTTGCTGTCGTCCTCCAGCCACGCGCGCATGCGGGCGAGCACGGCATCGCGCGAAAGCTGGCCGTTGTTGTCCATGCCAGCGACATCGGGGCCGCGGTGGCCGACCGGGATATAGCATGCCTCGCCAGGCTCCACCGACAGCGAGATGCCGACCAGCTGCGCGAGCATCGGATCGAGCGATGTGGTCTCGGTATCGATCGCCGTCAGCGGCGCGCTTTCAATACGCTGCATCCACGCTTCGAACGCGGCTTCGCTCGTCACCATCTCGTAGCGGATCTCGCTCGGCGCCGCGTCCTCGGCGGGCATGGCATCCGGCGCGGCCGAGGGGGCGGCCGGAGCATCGAACAGCCCGCCTTGCGCCGGTGCCGCCGCGGCGCGTGCGCGTGCCTGCGCGCGCGGATCAGGAAGGCTTTCGCCGGTCGCCTCGCGCAGCCACGTCTTGAAGCCATAGCGCGTGAAAAACGCGATCAGCTTTTCCTTGTCCTCGCCCATTTCGCGCAGCGCGTGGAAATCCGCCACCGATGCGTTGAGGTCGCAGTCGGTCTTCACCGTGACCAGCTCGCGCGCCTTCGGCAACCAGTCCAGCGTATTGCGCAGGTTCTCGCCGACCACGCCCTTGATGCCCGCGGCGTTCGCCATGATCGCGTCGAGCGTGCCGTGTTCGTTCAGCCATTTCACGGCGGTCTTGGGGCCGACCTTGGGCACGCCGGGCACGTTGTCGACCGCATCGCCGATCAGCGACAGGTAGTCGACGATGCGTTCCGGCGGCACGCCGAACTTGTTGCTGACGCCGGCCGGGTCGAGCACTTCGCCGCTCATGGTGTTGACCAGTGTGACGTGGTCGTTGACGAGCTGCGCAAGATCCTTGTCGCCGGTGGACACCACCGTGCGCACGCCCTGCTCGCACGCCTGCCGCGCGAGCGTGCCAATCACGTCGTCGGCCTCCACGCCGTCGACCACGACGATCGGCCAGCCGAGCGCGCGCACGGCTTCGTGGATCGGCTCGATCTGGCGCGCCAGGTCTTCGGGCATCGACGGGCGATGCTCCTTGTACGCCGGATACATGTCATCGCGGAAGGTCTTGCCCTTGGCGTCGAACACGCAGGCGCTATACTCTGCCGGGTAATCGTTGCGCAGCTTGCGCAGCATATTGATCATGCCGTAGATTGCCCCTGTGGGCAGACCCTCACCATTCCTCAGGTCCGGCAGCGCGTGATAAGCGCGATACAAATAGCTCGATCCATCGACGAGCAAGAGTGTTTTTGGACTATCCGACATTCCCATGGACTCTAAATTGACTGGTGCTGCAGCTGGCGGTGCCTCGACCGCCCCCCTTGCCGACCCGGATGTTTCCGATATCTCCGGCGATACCGTCCAACCCCCGCCGGAAGCTGCTGCTGAACACGCCGCGGCCGTGGCCGCCGCGGCCGACGCCGCCGCCGCGGGCCACCCCGCGCAGGCGCCGGCCGATGGCACGGCGGGCTCGCGCGCGAATCCGCGCAAGATGATTCCGAGCCTGCGTGCGCTGGCCGACGAAGATCGCGCCACCGCAAAGAAGGCGCGCGCCTCGTGGCAAATGTTCACGATTATGGCAGAGTTCATCGAGGCCACCGAGTACCTGTCGGAGATCCGGCCAGCGGTGTCGATCTATGGCAGCGCGCGCCTGCGCGAAGACTCGCCTTACTACCAGCGCACCATCGAAATCGCGCGGCTGTTCTCCGACGCCGGCTTCGCCGTGATCTCCGGCGGCGGCCCCGGCATCATGGAAGCGGCCAACAAGGGCGCGCACGCCGGCAAGTCGGCCAGCGTCGGCCTGAACATCGAACTGCCGCACGAACAGCAGGGCAATCCGTACCAGGACATTGCCATGCGGTTCCGCCATTTCTTTACGCGCAAGGTCACCTTCGTCAAGAACTCCGACGCCTTCATCGTCATGCCGGGCGGTTTCGGCACGCTCGATGAACTCGCCGAGGTGCTGACGCTGGTGCAGACCGGCAAGTCGCGTTCGGTGCCCGTGGTGATGTTCGGCAGCCGCTTCTGGAAGGGCCTGCTTGACTGGTTCCGCTTCACGCTGCTGCCCATGGGACTCATTGCGGAACACGACCTCGATCTGATGAAGATCGTCGACGAGCCGCATGAAGTGCTCGAAGCGGTCTATGAATACTACGAGCGCCGCGGCGGCGACAAGCCGATCCCGCCCAAGGAAGAAATGTTCTACCTGTAAGACAAGAGTGGTGGACAAGGGAGCCCTGCGTCACCGGCGCAAGGGCCACCCGATACGGCGTTGCCCGGGTGCCCCAGAGGCCACGGCAGCGGCCCTTTCGCGGCAGGAATTGCTAGAATGGGAGGTATCCGCTTGCCAAAGCCCGGCGTCCCGGGTTGCAGCCAACGCCCCATTCCGCCGCGCAGCGTGCCGTCCCGACCGCTGCGCCGCACAGGAGCCCCTGATGAACTCCCCCTCACTCCGGTCCGCAGAGAAGGCCACCGCACGGACGCCGCGCCTTGCCCTGGCCGCCGCGGTGTTGGCGCTGGCACTGCCCGGCGTCACGCTTGCGCAGCCCGCCGAGGAAAGCAACGCCCTGACGCAGCAGGAACTGAACCGGATCAACAACCAACCGATTGCCCCGGCCGCAAAGTCGCAGATCAACAAGCCACGCGAGCCGAGCTTCCAGCTCAATGAGCGCGATGGCACGCAAGTGCGTGAGTACCGCGACAAGGGCCGTGCCACCGATATCCAGGTAAAGTCCGGGTTCGGCACCAAGTACCAGATGAGCAAGCCGGAAGACAGCTCGCCCAAGATCCGCGAGCATGACGTCAATCGCGTGCCTTCGGTCAATCTGCAGTTCTGATTCCGACTACCCACGGCCCGGGCATGCCCGGGCCGCGCCGGTCCTCCGGCAGTATTGCCGCGGCGGCGGCCCCCTTCGTGCCGCCGCTTTCCGTTTCGCATCACACGACGAGTATGGCCGTATTCACCACGGTCTCGCAGGACGAGATCGCCCGCTGGCTGCTTGACTACGACCTTGGCGAAGTCCGCGCATTGCGCGGCATCGCCTCCGGCATCGAGAACAGCAACTTCTTTCTGACCATGGAGCAGGATGGCTGCACGCGCGAGTACGTGCTGACTATCTTCGAGCGGCTGACGTTCGCGCAGCTGCCCTACTACCTGCACCTGATGGCGCACCTTGCCGCACGCGACATCACCGTGCCCGCGCCCATCCCGGCGCGCGACGGCGAGATCCTGCGCACGCTCAAGGGCAAGCCCGCCACCATCGTCACGCGCCTGCCGGGCGCATCCCAGCTCAAGCCCGACGCCGAGCACTGCGCGCAGGTCGGCGACATGCTCGCGCGCATGCACGTGGCCGGCGAGGACTACCCGCGCCAGCAGCCCAACCTGCGCAGCCTGTCCTGGTGGCAGCAGACCGAAGCCGAGATCGTGCCGTTCCTCGACGCGCAGCAGCGGACGCTGCTGCAGCAGGAAATCGCGCACCAGACGGCGTTCTTCGGCAGTGCCGACTACGCGGTGCTGCAGGGCGGGCCGTGCCACTGCGACCTGTTCCGCGACAACGCGCTGTTCGAGGAAGACGGCAAGGGCCACCACCGCCTGGGCGGTTTCTTCGATTTCTATTTCGCCGGCAACGACAAGTGGCTGTTCGACCTGGCCGTGACCGTCAACGACTGGTGCATCGACCTGGCCACCGGCGAGCTGGACAACGCCCGGGCGCAGGCACTGGTGCGGGCCTATCATGCGGTCAGGCCGCTGACCGACACTGAAACCACGCACTGGCGCAACATGCTGCGCGCGGGCGCGCTGCGCTTCTGGGTGTCGCGCCTGTGGGACTTCTACCTCCCGCGCGAAGCCGACATGCTTCAGCCGCATGACCCGACCCATTTCGAACGCATTCTGCGCCGGCGCCTTGCCATGACCGCGGACGCCGCCGCGCTCGCCTGGATCTGATTGGTATGCAACTACTGGAAGTCCCCGCCAAGGAAGGCTACGTCTGGTTCCGCCAGGGCATCTGGCTGTTCCGCAAGAATCCGCTTGCGTTCCTGATGCTGCTGTTCATCTACCTGATCGCGGCGCAACTGGCCATCGTGGTACCGCTGATCGGCATCATCGCGCTGCTGGTCGTGACGCCCGGCCTGTCGGTGGGCGTGATGACAGCCTGCCGTGAAGTCATCCAGAACAAGCGCGTGCTGCCGACGGTGTTACTGGCCGGATTCCGCACCAACGGCAAGGAAGCCACGCGCAACCTGCTGGTGCTCGGCGGGGTCTATGCGGGGCTGGTGTTCCTGCTGAGCCTGATCGCCGGCGCACTGGTGGACATGAGCGCGCTGTTGCCGATCCTGCTGAAGGAAGAGACGCTGACGGCCGAGGCCGTGCGCCAGCTCTACTATGCGCTGCTGATTGGCGCGCTGCTCTACACGCCGATCGCGATGATGTTCTGGTTCGCGCCGCTGCTGGCAGCGTGGCATGGCGTGCCGCCCGTCAAGGCGATGTTCTTCAGCTGGACCGCGTGCTGGCGCAACCGCGGGGCTTTCTTCACCTACGTGGTGCTGTTCGCCGTGCTGCTGGTGGCGATTCCGTTCTTCCTTGAACTCCTCTTCAGCGCGTTCGGCGCCGAGACCGTGCTGTCGTTCCTGGTCACGCCGTATTCGCTGCTGATGCTGGCCATCCTGTACTGCTCGTTCTATGCGACGTACCGGGGCTGCTTCAATGTCGTCCCCGCGGAAGAAGCCACGCCGACCTGAGCGGCCAAGGCAACGGTCGGCGCGGCGGCAAAGGACCGCCGAATTCCGGCCACCCCTCCCCTGAATCCGCCACGAAGCCGGCCCCGCTCAGTTGATCGGGTCCAGCTTCGCCACCGCCAGGGCCAGCCACTTGGTGCCGTGGCGCTTGAAATCGATCTGGGCGCGGGCATCCGCGCCATCCCCTTCCAGCGCCTTGATCTTGCCCTCGCCAAACTTGGTATGGAAGACCTGCTGGCCGACGCGGAAGCCCGTGCCGGCCTCGCGCTTGGCATCGGCGTAGCCGTTGCCGGTGTCCATGCCGCCGGTGGGCTTGTTGCCGGAGTACGGGACATCCTCGGGCTTGCGGAACCAGTCGCGGCCCCACGCGGTGTCGCGTTCCTGGCGGCTGACGCCGCCATAGCCCTGCTGCTGCGGCGTCAGCCACTTCAGCGCGCCATCGGGCAGTTCCTCGAAGAAGCGCGAGCGCACGTGGTAGCGCATCTGGCCGTGCAACACGCGGCTTTGCGCAAAGGACAGGTACAGGCGCTCGCGCGCACGCGTGATCGCCACGTACATCAGGCGACGCTCTTCCTCCAGCCCGTCCGGCTCCATCGCGCTGTTTTCATGCGGGAACAGGCCTTCTTCCAGTCCCGTGATAAACACCACGTTGAATTCAAGGCCCTTGGCCGCATGCACGGTCATCATCTGCACCGCGTCCTGGCCGGCCTGGGCCTGGTTGTCGCCGGCCTCCAGCGAAGCGTGGGTCAGGAAGGCCACCAGCGGCGTCATCACCACCGGCAGCGCTTCGGGGTCGAGCACCTGCTGCGCCTGATCGCCGTCGGCGAGTTGCGGCACGGCCTGGGCCACGCGCGATTCGAAGCCGACCGGGATCACCGCGGCCAGCGCGTCGAGCCCGTAGCCTTCCTCCACGACAAACGCCTGCGCCGCGGTCACCAGTTCCTGCAAATTCTCGATGCGGTCCTGGCCTTCCTTCTCGCCCTGGTAATGCGTGATCAGGCCGCTGGTGTTGGTCACGTACTCGACCACCTCGGCCAGCGTCATGCGCCGCGTCTCGGCGCGCATCTGCTCGATCAGGCGGACGAATGCTGCCAGCTTGCTGCCCGCCGCGCCGGCCACATAGGCCACGGCCTCTGACAGAGAACAGTTGTACTGGCGGGCGGCGTCCTGAAGTTGTTCGAGCGAGCGCGCGCCAATGCCGCGCGCGGGGAAGTTCACCACGCGGCCGAAGGCAGCGTCGTTGCGGGGGTTCTCCAGCAGTTGCAGGTAGGCCAGCGCGTGCTTGATTTCGGCGCGCTCGAAGAAGCGCAGGCCGCCGTACACTCGGTACGCGATACCGGCCGAGAACAGCGCATGCTCGATCACGCGCGACTGCGCGTTGCTGCGGTAGAGGATCGCGATTTCCGAGCGGCTCATGCCCTGCGCGATCTGGTCGCGGATCTCCTCGATCATCCACGCCGCCTCCTGCTGGTCCGAGCCGGCCTGGAATACGCGCACCGGCTCGCCGTGGCCGGCATCGGTGCGCAGGTTCTTGCCCAGGCGGCGGGCATTGTGCGAGATCAGGTGGTTGGCAGAATCGAGAATATGGCCGTGCGAGCGGTAGTTCTGCTCCAGCTTGATCATCTTGCGGACGCGGAACTCGTGTTCGAAGTCGCGCATATTGCCGACGTTCGCGCCACGGAACGCGTAGATGCTCTGGTCATCGTCGCCCACGGCGAACACCGCGGCCGGATTTTGCGTGCCGTGGCCGGCCAGCAGCTTGAGCCACTGGTACTGCAGCACGTTGGTGTCCTGGAACTCGTCCACCAGCACATGGCGGAAACGGTGCTGGTAATGCTGGCGGATGGCGTCGTTGTAGCGCAGCAGTTCGTAGCAGCGCAGCAGCAGCTCGGCAAAGTCCACCACGCCTTCGCGCTGGCACTGCTGGTCGTAGGCTGCGTAGAGGTCGACGAAGCGGCGGTTGAAGTCGTCGTTGGCCTCTACGTCGGCCGGGCGCAGGCCTTGTTCCTTGGCGTTGTTGATGAAGTACTGGAGGTTCTTGGCGGGGTACTTCTCGTCGTCGACATTGAGGGCTTTTAGCAGCCGCTTGAGGGCTGAAAGCTGGTCCTGGCTGTCGAGGATGGCAAAGGTCTGCGGCAGGCCGGCATCGCGGAAATGCGCGCGCAGCATGCGGTTGCAGAGGCCGTGGAACGTGCCGATCCACATGCCGCGCGTGTTGATCGGCAGCATGGACGACAGGCGCGTTTGCATTTCCTTGGAGGCCTTGTTGGTGAAGGTCACTGCAAGGATGCCCGCGGGGGATACGCGTCCGTTCTGGATCAGCCAGGCGATACGCGTGGTCAGCACGCGCGTCTTGCCGCTGCCCGCGCCGGCCAGGATCAGGGCCGGCTCGTCAGGTAGCGTGACGGCGGCGAGTTGTTCGGCGTTCAGGTTGGCGAGCAGGTCGGACATCAGGGATGTTCTGATTAGGCGGATGGGTGGTTGGTTGTTTACGGGTCTGGGCTCGTGGAGGCGCTGCGGTTCCGCCGGCGTAGCGGGCGGGTCACTTTTTGTCCAAGCGACAAAAAGTAACCAAAAAGCGCGTTTACCGGCGGGCATGCCCGATAAAGCCACCTCCTTCGAAACCGCTACTCTCTGAGTGGTCCCCACTGGAAAGGGCGGAGCAATTCGACGCCGCAGCGACAACTCTCGGTGGAAAGACTCGAAGAGGCCGAGGCTGCCTCACCCGAGAGCATCCACCGGGGGCCACTCCCAGCTCAGCGATTTCGAAGGAGGTGGTCCCTACGAGCTTGGGCTTGTGCCCGCCGGTAAACGCGTTTTTTGGCTCGGACAAAAAGTGACTCGCCGGCTACGCCGGCGAAACAGCAGCTATTGCCAAGCACGCCAAGGCCAGTCCAACCCCAAAACCCGCCACACAATCAAATTCAAACCCCAAATTATACCGACCCCCCACCCCGCGAAGCGAACGAATTCCTCCCCGTCCGGCGACGTTCCGTATAATTTGGGGTTTTACTGGCGCAATGCACAATGCCCCCGCCAGCCGCAGGCCTAGCGCACCCCGCCTGCGACATGCCCCGACGCAAAACCTCGACATCCCAGCATGACCGCCCAAGACCAATCCCTTGCCAAGAGCTTCGAACCCGCCGCCATCGAGGCGAAGTGGGGCCCCGAGTGGGAGAAGCGCGGCATCGCCCAGCCGACGTTCGACCCGGCCAAGCCTGATTTCGCCATCCAGCTGCCGCCGCCCAACGTGACCGGCACGCTGCACATGGGCCATGCCTTCAACCAGACCATCATGGACGGCCTGACCCGCCATGCGCGCATGCTGGGCGCGAATACGCTCTGGGTGCCGGGCACGGACCACGCGGGGATCGCCACGCAGATCGTGGTCGAGCGCCAGCTCGAAGCGCAAGGCGTATCCCGCCACGACCTGGGCCGCGAAAAATTCACCGAGAAAGTCTGGGCCTGGAAGGAAGAGTCGGGTTCGACCATCACCCGCCAGGTGCGCCGCATGGGCGCGTCGATCGACTGGACCCGCGAGTACTTCACCATGTCGCCCGACATGTCGAAGGCGGTCACCGAGGTCTTCGTGCGCCTGCATGAACAGGGCCTGATCTACCGCGGCAAGCGCCTGGTGAACTGGGATCCGGTGCTGGGCACCGCCGTGTCGGACCTGGAAGTCGACAGCGTCGAGGAAGAAGGCTTCCTCTGGCATATCCGCTACCCGCTGGTCGAGGCCGACGCCAAGGGCGGCCTGACGCACCTGACCGTCGCCACCACCCGCCCCGAAACCATGCTCGGCGACGTGGCCGTCATGGTCCATCCCGAGGACGAGCGCTACGCCCACCTGATCGGCAAGGAAGTGGAACTGCCGCTGACCGGCCGCCGCATCCCCGTGATTGCCGACGAATACGTCGACCGCGAATTCGGCACCGGCGTGGTCAAGGTGACGCCGGCGCATGACTTCAACGACTACGCCGTCGGCCAGCGCCACAATCTCCCGCAGATCTCGATCCTCACGCTGGACGCCAAGATCACTGCCGACGCGCCCGGCCACTATGCCGGCCAGGATCGCTACGACGCGCGCAAGGCCATCGTCGCCGACCTCGACGCCCAAGGCCTGCTGGTCGAGACCAAGAAGCACAAGCTGATGACGCCGCGCAGCGAACGCACCGGCAGCGCCATCGAACCGATGCTGACCGACCAGTGGTTCGTCGCCATGAGCAAGCCGGCGCCGGAAGGCACCTTCCACCCGGGCCGCTCGATCGCCGAAGTGGCGCTCGACGCCGTGCAAAGCGGCGAGATCAAGCTGGTGCCCGAGAACTGGAACAGCACCTACAACCAGTGGCTGGCCAATATCCAGGACTGGTGCATCTCGCGTCAGCTGTGGTGGGGCCACCAGATCCCGGCCTGGTACGACGACGCCGGCAACTGCTTCGTCGCGCGCACGGAAGAAGAAGCGCTTGCCAAGGCCAAGGCCGCCGGCAGCACCGGCGCGCTGCGCCGCGAGGAAGACGTGCTCGACACGTGGTTCTCGTCGGCCCTGGTGCCGTTCTCCTCGCTGGGCTGGCCCGAGCAAACGCCCGAACTCAAGCACTTCCTGCCGTCGTCGGTGCTGGTGACCGGCTACGACATCATCTTCTTCTGGGTGGCGCGCATGGTCATGATGACCAAGCACTTCACCGGCCAGGTCCCCTTCCATACCGTCTACGTGCACGGCCTGGTGCGCGACTCGGAAGGCAAGAAGATGAGCAAGTCCGAGGGCAACACGCTCGACCCGGTGGACCTGATCGATGGCATCGACCTCGACACGCTGCTGAAGAAGCGCACCACCGGCCTGCGCCGCCCGAAGGACGCACCGAAGATCGAGAAGAAGACGAAGAAGGAATTTCCCGAAGGCATCCCCGCCTTTGGCGCCGATGCGCTGCGCTTCACCTTTGCCTCGCTGGCGACGCTGGGCCGCAACATCAATTTCGACACCGGCCGCTGCGAAGGCTACCGCAACTTCTGCAACAAGCTGTGGAACGCCACGCGCTTCGTGCTGATGAACACCGAAGGCCATGATTGCGGCATGGGCCCGTGCAACAACGACTGTGGCCCGGACGGCTACCTGCACTTCTCGCAGGCCGACCGCTGGATCGTGTCGCTGCTGCAGCGCGTGGAAGCCGAGGTCGAAAAGGGCTTTGCCGAGTACCGTTTCGACAACGTCGCCAACGCCATCTACAAGTTCGTCTGGGACGAGTACTGCGACTGGTACCTGGAACTGGCCAAGGTGCAGATCCAGACCGGCACGGAAGCCCAGCAGCGCGCCACGCGCCGCACGCTGCTGCGCGTGCTGGAAACCGTGCTGCGCCTGGCGCACCCGATCATCCCGTTCATCACGGAAGAGCTGTGGCAAAAGGTCGCGCCGCTGGC
Source organism: Cupriavidus sp. C3SS-1 (assembly GCF_057073755.1). Taxonomy (NCBI): domain Bacteria; kingdom Pseudomonadati; phylum Pseudomonadota; class Betaproteobacteria; order Burkholderiales; family Burkholderiaceae; genus Cupriavidus; species Cupriavidus sp. C3SS-1. The sequence goes on from NZ_CP172699.1 coordinate 2,373,142, forward strand.
CGGCCGCGCCAAGGGCGATGGCAGCGAAAGCCTCGCGCAGCAGGCCTACCCGCTGCCGGCCATGGCGAAGATCGATGAAGCCGCCGAGCAATGGGTGGCGCAGCTCAAGGCCATGGTGGACGCCTGCCGCAACCTGCGCGGCGAAATGAATATCTCGCCGGCCCAGCGTATTCCGCTCTATGCGCATGGCGACAACGCCTTCCTGCGCGAGGCCAGCGCGCACATCCAGGCACTGGCGAAGCTATCCGAGGTGCGCATCTTCGAAGACGACGCCACCCTGCAGACCGAAGGCGCCGGCGCGCCGGTAGCCATCGTCGGTGGCAACCACCTGCTGCTGAAGATCGAGATCGACGTTGCCGCCGAGCGCGTGCGCCTGTCGAAGGAGATCGAGCGCATCGCCGGCGAAATCGGAAAGTGCCGTGGCAAGCTGTCGAACGAGAGCTTTGTCGCCAAGGCGCCGCCCGCCGTGGTGGCACAGGAAACCCAGCGCCTGACCGATTTCGAACAGACGCTGGTCAAGCTCCAGGACCAGTTGCAGCGCCTGCCGGCCTAAACTATTTGAGGGTGCATCGGCCTCTGTTCCGGCTTGCGTCGGACAGAGACCGACAGACGGGCCCCGCACGATCCGGCACGGTTATAAATCGAAACCGAAGGAATACCAGACATGGAAAATCGCGTTACCAAGGCCGTCTTCCCGGTCGCGGGCCTGGGCACCCGTTTTCTGCCGGCCACCAAGGCCAGCCCCAAGGAAATGCTGCCCGTGGTCGACAAACCGCTGATCCAGTACGCGGTGGAAGAAGCCATGGCCGCCGGCATCACCGAAATGATCTTCGTCACCGGCCGCTCCAAGCGCGCCATCGAAGATCACTTCGACAAGGCCTTCGAGTTGGAAGTGGAGCTTGAGGCCAAGAACAAGCAGGCGTTGCTCGATGTGGTGCGTTCAATCAAGCCCGCCAATGTGGAGTGCTACTACGTGCGCCAGCCCGAAGCGCTGGGCCTGGGCCACGCCGTGCTGTGCGCCGCGAAGCTCGTGGGTGAAGCCCCGTTCGCGGTGATGCTGGCGGACGACCTGATCGACGGCACCCCGCCGGTGATGAAGCAGATGGTGGACCTGTACAACCACTACAACTGCTCGGTGCTTGGCGTCGAAGAGATCGCCCCGGAACAAAGCCGCTCCTATGGCGTGGTCGATGGCCGCGAATGGGACGAAGGCGTCATCAAGATGTCGGGCATCGTCGAAAAGCCGGCGCCGGAAGAGGCCCCGTCGAACCTCGGCGTGGTCGGCCGCTACATTTTGACGCCGCGCATCTTCGACCACCTGCGCGAACTGAAGCCGGGCGCGGGCGGCGAGTTCCAGCTGACTGACGCGATCCAGTCGCTGCTGAGCCAGGAACAGGTACTGGCCTACCGCTACCAGGGCACCCGCTACGACTGCGGCAGCAAGCTCGGCTACCTGAAGGCGACCGTCGAGTACGCGCTGAAGCACCCCGAAGTCGGCACGGGCTTCCGCGACTACCTGGAACACCGCGGCACGTACCTGGCCGACGGCACGGCGGCCTGACAACAGGTCGGCACGCGCCAGTAAAAAAGCCGCCCTTGGGCGGCTTTTCTGCTTTCCGGCCGTCTGGCCGCAGCGTTCAGCGGCGGCGCATGTAGAACACGAACACCTTGTCGACTTCCTGGTGCGACAGCAATTCGTTGCCGGTCTGCTTGGCAAACGCCTGGAAATCGCGCGTGGCGCCGGGGTCGGTGGCCAGCACCTTGAGCACCTCGCCGCTGGCCATGTCGGCCAGGGCCTTCTTGGTACGCAGGATCGGCAGCGGGCAGTTCAGGCCGCGCGCATCCACTTCTTTCTGGAACTCCATTCCTCTCTTCCTTGCTTTTATCAGTCTTCAGACCCGGTATTGTAGCGAACCGCTCAGGACGCTGAAGTCACTCGGCTGGCGCGGGTCGGGGATGTCTTCGCCCGTGCGGCGATCGAAGAAGCGTACCGGATACCCTCGGGCGTGCAGCCAGTCGGCCACCGCGAACCCGGTGCCGGCGGACCAGATGCGCATTTTTTCGGGCGCCACCAGCTTGTACTCGGCCAGTTCTTCGGACAGTGCGATATTGCCGCTCGCCTTCACGTGATAAGCGATGATCAGCTCGTTCTTGCGCATGAACTCGTAAACGCCGATCAGCGACACGGCTTCGGTGTCGAGATTCGTTTCTTCCTTGAGCTCGCGCGCCACGCCAAGCTCGGGGGTCTCGTCACGCTCCAGGAAGCCGGTGACCAGCGCGAACATCTGTTCCGGCCACGCCGCATTGCGCGCGAGCAGCAGCTTGCCTTCGTACTCGACCACCGCGGCCAGCACCGGCAGCGGGTTGTTCCAGTGCACGAAGCCGCAGTCCGACTGGACACAGGCGTGGCGTTCGCGCCCCGACAGCGGCAGCACCTCGAGCGGCGCGCCGCATTGCGGGCAGAATCGGTATTGCATCAGGGGCTCCTGGGTGTGTCTCGTTATGTGCTACCGCCCGGTATCTTACGCCTGCCGGCTCGTTTCAGCAGGCGGCGCAGGCCGCGCGCAGATCGGCCGCCAGGGCCTCGACGGTCTCCGGCTGCAGGTCCCACGCGCACATGAAGCGGCAGCCGCCCGCGCCGATGAACGTATAGAAGCGCCAGCCTTTCGCGCGCAGCGCTTCGATCGCCGGCAATGGCAGCTCGGCAAACACGGCATTGGACTCGGTCGGAAACATGATGCGCACACCGGGAATGTCGGCGATGCGTGACTGCAGCAGTTGCGCCATGGCGTTGGCGTGGCGGGCGTTCGACAACCAGACATCGTTTTCCAGCAGCCCGAGCCACGGCGCCGAAATGAAACGCATCTTCGATGCAAGCTGCCCGGCTTGCTTGACGCGATAGGCAAAGTCCTCGGCCAGGCGCCGGTCGAAGAACACCACCGCCTCGCCCACCGGCAAGCCGTTCTTGGTGCCGCCGAAGCACAGCACATCGACGCCGGCGCGCCACGTGATCTCCGACGGATGCACGCCGAGCGAGGCCACAGCGTTGGCGAAACGCGCGCCGTCCATATGCACGCGAAGCTGCCGGCGCTTGGCGATGGCGGCAATCGCGCGCACCTCTTCCACCGTATAGACCGTGCCGACCTCGGTGGACTGCGTCAGCGACACCACCTTGGGCTTCGGGTAGTGGATGTCCGAGCGCCGCGTAACCAGCGCCTCGACCGCATCGGCCGTGAGCTTGCCGTTCTCGCCCGGCGCGGTCAGCAGCTTCGAGCCGTTGGAGAAGAACTCCGGCCCGCCGCACTCGTCGGTCTCGATATGCGCCAGCTCGTGGCAGATGACCGAATGGTACGACTGGCACAGCGCCGACAACGCCAGCGAATTGGCCGCGGTGCCGTTGAAGACGAAGAACACTTCGCAATCGGTCTGGAACAGGTCGCGGATCCGGTCGCAGACTTTTTGCGTCCAGGAGTCGTCGCCGTAGGCCTGTTCATGGCCGGTGCCGTTGGCCTCCAGGAAATACTTCAGGGATTCCGGGCAAAAGCCGGCGTAGTTGTCCGAGGCGAAATGCTGCATGGTCATCTGGGCTATGGCGTATCGAGGATTACGGCTTGTCGGACCACAGCTCGCCGCCGGTGGCCCAGTTCTCGCGCTTGACGTCGGTGATGATGATGTCGACCGCCGAAGCGGTGCAGCCCAGCGTCTCGCAGGTGACGCGCGTCACGGCCTCGACGAATTTGCGTTTCTGCTCGACGGTGCGGCCTTCAAACATCTCTACGTGGAAAGTCGGCATGGATGGCTCCTTGTGTTGTCTTTGCGTGTAGTGGGATCGGGTGAACAGGGACGATCAGTCCCGATATGAGGGATCGATTCTATCGAGTTTGCGCAGCAGCGCCGGCCACTCCAGCATGCCTTCGATGGCTCCGTTGTCGTAGAGCTGTTCGGACGCCTTGTCGGCCACGCCAGGCGCAGGCCGCACCAGCCGGCCGCCAGCCTGTGCACCGATCTGGATCTCGCAGGCCTTGATCAGCGTCGCCATCAGCACATAGGCTTCGGCGACGGTGCGGCCGACGGTCAGTGTGCCGTGATTACGCAGCAGCATGGCCTGCTGCTGGCCCAGCGATGCCGTCAGCCGCGAACCCTCCGCCGGCGAGAACGCGAGCCCCTCGTAGTCGTGGTACGCAATGCGGCCATGGAAGCGCATGGCATGCTGGGACAACGGCAGCAGCCCCTCCGCCTGCGCGGAGACGGCAATGCCAGCGGTGTTGTGCAGGTGCATGACGCACATGGCGTCCGCACGCGCCACATGAACGGCGCCGTGCAGCGCGAAGCCGGTCACGTTGACCGGATGCAACGTTTCGCCGACCACCTCGCCGCGGCCATTGATCTTGACGAGGTCCGAGGCGCGGATCTCCTCGAAGGCGAAGCCGAACGGATTGATCAGGAAGTGATCCGGCTCACCGGGCACCGTGGCCGAAATGTGCGTGTAGATCAGGTCATCCCAGCCCTGCAGGGCCGACAGCCGATAGGCGGCGGCCAGGTCTACACGGACGCGCTGCTCTTCTGGCGTGGTGGGACTGGGTGCGCCGGCGGCACGCGCCGGCTGCAATGAAAAAGACATGGGGGGTCGCTCCAGCGCCGCCCGGTGTTCGTGGTGCCGGTGTGGTCCCGGCTTGGTGAATCTGGGAATCCGCAAAAGGGCGGCGAAGGCGTTACTGTAGCGCAGTCTGCCGCGGCGCCTGCATCGGCCATGCGCGGCACATCCAGACGAACACCACGGCACCGGCCAGCAAGGCGGCCGAGGCGCAGGCGAGCGAGCTGGCAAAGCCGCCCGATCGCGCCACCAGCGCTGTCGCCAGCGGCGGCCCGGCGATCTGCCCAAGTCCGTAGGACGCGGTCATCAGGCCCATCAGGCGGGGCGCCTGCGGCCCCCACAAACGGCGCGCCTCGCGCATCGCAAACGACACCAGCGCGGTGAATGGCAGGCCCGCGAGCAGGCTGCTGACGGCAAATCCGGCAACCGTCGGGAACACCACGGCGATCGCGACGCCCAGCGCCTGCATGGCGTAGGACCACGCAAGCAGGCGGCGGTTATCGTGTGCCATGCCGACGCGCGTGGCCAGGAACGCGCCGATCGACACACCAGCCCCGAAGACCGGCCAGAACAGGTCGGCCCACACCGAGCCGGGCATTGCCTGCCGCGCGATCACGGGCAGGAAGGTCGCGGTGATGATGTAGCCGAATCCGGCCAGGCCATAGGCCAGCGTCAGCGCCCAGGCCTCGCCGCCGAGCCGCGCGCCATGGGCAGGATGGGTTTCCGGGCGCGTGGCGTCAGCATGCGGCGCACCGTCGCCGGGGGTGAAGATGCGCCATACCGCCAGCACCAGCACGGCGGCCATCACCGTGAAGGCGATCCACCCCGCCACCGCATGCCAGCCGGCGCCGACCATGGCAAACACCGAGACGCCCGTGACCACGATGCCGAGGCCCGGCCCGCAGAAGATCAGCCCGCCCAGCGCCGGCTGCCCTAGTTCCGCGAGCCGCTGCATGCACCAGCCCGCGGTGTAGACCATGACCAGCGCACTCGCTACGCCCGCGGCCGCGCGCCACAGCGACCACGCCGGCATGCCGCCCGGCAGTGCCATGCCGAGTGTCAGCAAGACCGTGGCCACCAGCCCGAGCCGGACCATGCGCGCCGGATCGGGCCGGATGAACAGGCAGACCGCGGCGCCCACGAAATAGCCGATGTAGTTCAGCGTGGCCAGCCAGCCGCCCTCATGCAGGGTGACCGTGCCGTCGCGCAGCATCATCGGCAGCAGCGGCGTGAAGGCGAAGCGGCCGATTCCCATGACCACGGCCAGCGCGGCCAGCCCGGCCAGCGCAATTGCCCAGGCTCCCGGCTCGCGCCGCACCCGGTGCGCCTCGGCGCCGGTCGCCGGTGTCGGGCTCAGCTTGATATTCGCATGGGGCATGTCGTCGTTCCCTGTGTCGCGGCCGGTGGCAAACCCGCCTGGATTCACCTATGCTACGCCTTGACGATCATCTTCAAAAATGAATTATTTAGATGCCGCTCATCTTCATTTGAGATGACTGGAGAGACCCCCATCGGAGCCGCCATGGACCTCGCCACGCTTGAAATCTTCCGCACGGTGGTGGAGGCAGGCGGCGTCACGCGCGCCGCCGAACGCCTGCACCGCGTGCAATCCAACGTCACCACGCGCATTCGCCAGTTGGAGGAATCGCTCGGGGTCGAGCTGTTCCTGCGCGACGGCAAGCGCATGGTACTCACGCCGGCCGGGCAGACGCTGTTCGACTACGCCTGCCGCATGCTGCGCCTGGCCGAAGAGGCGCGCCACGCGGTGCTGCCGTCGCGCCCGCACGGACGACTGCGCATCGCGTCGATGGAAAGCACCGCCGCCAGCCGGCTGCCAGCCATACTGGCCGCCTATCACCAGGCCTGGCCGGAGGTCCGGCTCGAGCTGGTCACGCTCACGACCCGCCAGGCGTTCGAGGCACTGGAGCGGTTCGACGCCGACTGCGCCTTCGTGGCCGAGCCGCTCGACAACCCTGCGCTGGCATCGCGGCCCGCTTTCGAGGAGGAGCTTGTCGTGATCGCGCGCGCCGGCCACCGCCCGATCCGCAGCGCCGCCGACCTGGAAACCGCCACGCTGCTTGGGTTCGAGCCGGGCTGCAATTACCGCGCGCGGCTCGAAGCCTGGCACGCGGCGGGCGGCGGCGCGCCGCCTCGCGTGCTGGAACTCGGGTCCTACCACACCATCGTCGCCTGCGCGGCGGCGGGCATCGGCGCCGCCATCGTGCCGCGCTCGGTGCTTGGCCTGTATCGAGACCTGCCCGCCATCAGCGTGCACGGGCTGGGCGACGCTGGCCGCGTGCGCACGTTGCTGGCCTGGCATCCGGCCATGGCCAGCGCGGCGCTCGACGCGCTCGTCCAGGCCCTGCCGGTGCCTGGCGCACCGGCCAGCAACCCACCCCTGCCCGCTGCGGCCTGATTCAACGGGCCCGGCGCAGGCGTGCAGGATGTGCCCGGTCGCCTACACTGAATGTGGCGCCACCATGGCACCCCCTGTGCCACGCCCTTTGCGATGAGATTCGCCATTGCGCGCCTCGCGCACCCATGGCTTTATATCGGATTGCTCCTGGCCGGCTTCGCGCTCGCGGTGCTGGCAGCGGCGCCGCCCGGCCCTGTCCCGGCCACGGCCGGCGCAGGTGCCGGTCCCGTGTATGTCATTCCGCTCAAGGGCGCCATCGGCCCGGCCAGCGCGGGCTTCGTGATGCGCGGCATGGAACGCGCGCGCCAGGGCAACGCCCAGCTTGTCGTGCTGGAAATGGACACGCCCGGCGGGCTCGACCTGTCGATGCGCGAGATCATCCAGGCGATCCTGGCCTCGCCCGTGCCGGTGGCCAGCTATGTCTTTCCCGGTGGTGCGCGTGCCGCGAGCGCCGGCACCTACATCCTGTACGCCAGCCATATCGCGGCGATGGCGCCCGGCACCAATCTGGGCGCGGCCAGCCCCGTGCAGATCGGCATCGGCGGCCCACAGAAGCCGGAGGCGCTCCCCACCCCCTCGCCGGCCTCGTCGCCCGCCAGCGAGCCCGCGGCACAGGACACCATGACTCGCAAGCAGATGCACGATGCCTCGGCCTACATCCGCGGCCTCGCGCAATTGCGCGGCCGCAATGCCGAATGGGCCGAGCGCGCGGTGCGCGAAGCCGTCAGCCTGTCCGCGAACGAAGCCGTGGCGCAGCACGTGGCGGACATGGTGGCCACGGACCTGCCCGATCTGCTCCGCCAGGTAAACGGCAAGCGCGTGACAGCGGCAGGCGCCGAGCGCGCGCTGCAGACCAGCCACGCCACGATCGTCACGCTTGAACCCGACTGGCGCAGCCGCTTCCTGGCCGTGATCACCGACCCCAGCGTGGCGCTGATCCTGATGATGATCGGCATCTACGGCCTGATCTTCGAATTCTCGACACCCGGCATGGTCGTGCCCGGCGTGGCCGGCGCCATCTGCCTGCTGGTCGCGGCGTTCGCCCTGCATATGCTGCCGGTCAACTATGCGGGGCTGGGGCTGATCGCGCTGGGCATCGGCTGCATGGTGGCCGAGTTGTTCCTGCCCTCGTTCGGCACGCTGGGCGTGGGCGGCATCGTCGCGTTTGCCTTTGGCGCCGTCATGCTGATCGACACCGAGGTTCCTGGATTCGGCGTGCCGATCGCCCTGATCGCCACGCTGTCGGCCATATCGGCCCTGTTCCTGCTCGGCATGTCGGCCATGCTGCTGCGCGCGCGCCGGCGGCCCGTGGTCAGCGGCGCCGATACCCTGGTGGGCAGCCGCGGCGAAGTGCTCGACGACCTGCATGAGGAAGGTTGGGCCCAGGTGCGCGGCGAGAACTGGCGGGTGCGCAGCGCGAGGCCGCTGGCGCGCGGCACGCCGGTGCTCGTCACCGCACGGCACGGCCTGCTGCTCGAGGTGGTCGCAGCTGGCAACGCCCCGCCGCGCGTTGCGCCGCCCAACCAACCGGTGCCAGACAAGGGAGCCTGACCATGGCCTACGGATTCAGCTTCGGCGGTGTGATCTTCCTGCTGGCATTGCTGGTGATCATGGCGTTCCGCGTGCTGCGCGAATATGAGCGCGGCGTGGTGTTCATGCTCGGGCGCTTCTGGCGGGTCAAGGGTCCGGGACTGGTACTGCTGATTCCGGCCGTGCAGCAGATGGTCAGGGTGGACCTGCGCACCGTGGTGATGGACGTGCCCCCGCAGGATGTGATTTCGCGCGACAACGTTTCAGTGAAGGTCAACGCGGTGGTCTACTTCCGCGTGGTGGATCCCGAGCGCGCCATCATCCAGGTGGCAAACTTCCTCGAGGCCACCAGCCAGCTTGCGCAGACCACGCTGCGCTCGGTGCTGGGCAAGCATGAGCTGGATGAAATGCTGGCCGAGCGAGAGAAGCTCAATCTCGACATCCAGCAGGCGCTGGATGCGCAGACGGACGGCTGGGGCATCAAGGTGTCCAACGTCGAGATCAAGCACGTCGACCTGAACGAAACCATGATCCGCGCGATTGCACGTCAGGCCGAGGCCGAGCGCGAGCGGCGCGCCAAGGTGATCCATGCGGAAGGCGAGCTGCAGGCTTCGGAGAAATTGCTGGAGGCTGCCCGGATGCTGTCACGCCAGCCTCAGGCCATGCAGTTGCGGTATCTGCAGACGCTGACGCAGATTGCGGGGGACAAGAGTTCGACCATTGTGTTTCCGCTGCCGATGGATTTGTTGTCGGCGTTGATGGGCAAGACGGCGGCGGATTCCGAGGGGCGGGGCTAGCTCAAACCCGGGCTCGTGGTGCGGGAGGCGTGCCGCAGGCCAGTTCCAAAAGCGACAAAAAGGCGCCGAAGCGCCCTTTTGTCAAAGTCGGGAAACCCTCAAACCTTCGCCGACACCCACTCCGCCACGCCGGACAGCGCCTGCGGCAGATTGGCCGGATCGGTACCACCAGCCTGCGCCATATCAGGACGACCACCGCCCTTGCCGCCGACCTGCTGCGCGACAAAGTTGACCAGCTCGCCCGCCTTCACCTTGCCCGTGGCATCGGCCGTGACACCAGCGATCAGGCTGACCTTGCCATCGGCCACCGCCGCCAGCACAATGGCCGCGCTCTGCAGCTTGTCCTTGAGCTTGTCCATGGTCTCGCGCAACGTCTTCACGTCAGCGCCGTCGAGCTGGGCGGCCAGCACCTTGAGGCCCTTCACGTCGACCGCCTGCGCGGCCAGCTCATCGCCCTGCGAGGAAGCCAGCTTGCTCTTCAGGCGCTCCAGCTCCTTCTCCAGCGCGCGGACCTGTTCCTGCACCTGGCCGATGCGCGGCACCAGTTCCGAAGGCTGGGCCTTCAGCGCGGCGGCGGCTTCGTTCAGCTTGGCGTCGAGCTTCTGCAGGTAATGCAGCGCGTTGTCGCCGGTGATCGCTTCCACGCGGCGGATGCCGGCGGCCACACCCCCTTCCACCACGATCTTGAACAGGCCGATGTCGCCGGTACGGTGCACGTGGGTGCCGCCGCACAGTTCCTTTGAAGTACCGATCGACAGCACGCGCACGTCATCGGCGTACTTCTCGCCGAACAACGCCATGGCGCCACTCTTGACCGCGTCATCGAACGGCATGACTTCGGCATGCGTGTCCTGGTTGCTAAGGATCTCGGCGTTGACGATCTCTTCGACGCGGCGGATCTGCTCGTCCGTCATCGGCGCGTTGTGCGAAAAGTCGAAGCGGGTCTTGTCGGCATCGACCAGCGAGCCCTTCTGCTGCACGTGGCTGCCCAGCACTTCGCGCAGCGCCTTGTGCATCAGGTGCGTGGCCGAGTGGTTGCGCACGGTGCGCGCGCGGCGCAGTGCATCCACCTGCGGCTGCACGGCGTCGCCCACCTTCAGCGCGCCGCCTTCCAGCGTGCCCTGATGGCCGAACACTTCAGCCTGGATCTTGGTCGTGTCAGCGACGGCGAACACGGCATTGCCGGCCTTCAGCACGCCTTGGTCGCCCGCCTGACCGCCGGATTCCGCGTAGAACGGCGTGTTGTCGAGCACCACCACGCCGGTCTGGCCCGGTTGCATGGCGTCGACCGCGGCGCCGTCCACATACAGCGCGATGACCTTGGCCTGCGGCAGTTCCAGCGTCTCGTAGCCGTGGAACACGGTCTTGTCGCCCGAGTACTCCAGGCCTGCCGCCATTTTGAACTTGCCGGCGGCGCGAGCCTGCTCGCGCTGGCGATTCATGGCGGCGTCGAACGCGGCCTCGTCCACGGCGATTTCCTGCTCGCGGCAGACGTCCTGCGTCAGGTCCAGCGGGAAGCCGAAGGTGTCGTGCAGCTTGAATGCCAGTTCGCCGTCGAGCGTCTTGCCGCCCTTGAGCTTCAGCTCGGCCAGCGCGGCATCGAGGATCGACATGCCGTTCTCGATGGTCTCGAAGAAGCGCTCTTCCTCGGCCTTCAGCACTTCGGTCACGCGGCCCTGGGCTTCCGCCAGTTCCGGATAGGCCTGGCCCATCTGCGCGACCAGGTCGGCCACCAGCTTGTGGAAGAACGGGGTCTTCTGGCCCAGCTTGTAGCCGTGGCGGATGGCGCGGCGCACGATACGGCGCAGCACGTAGCCGCGGCCTTCGTTGCCGGGAATCACGCCGTCGACGATCAGGAACGAGCACGCGCGGATATGGTCGGCGATGACCTTCAGCGAGTTCTGGTTCAGGTTGTCGCAATGCGTTTCACGACCGGCGGCCTTGATGAGCGCCTGGAACAGGTCGATCTCGTAGTTGCTGTGCACATGCTGCAGCACCGCGGCAATGCGCTCCAGGCCCATGCCGGTGTCCACGCACGGCTTGGGCAGCGGCGTCATGGTGCCCTGCTCGTCGCGGTTGAACTGCATGAACACCAGGTTCCACACCTCGATGTAGCGGTCGCCGTCTTCCTCGGGCGATCCCGGCGGGCCGCCCCACACGTCCGGGCCGTGGTCGAAGAAGATTTCCGAGCATGGGCCGCACGGGCCGGTGTCGGCCATCTGCCAGAAGTTGTCCGAGGCGTAGCGCGCGCCCTTGTTGTCACCGATGCGCACGATGCGCTCGGCCGGCACGCCGACTTCCTTGGCCCAGATGTCGTAGGCCTCGTCATCCTCGGCGTAGACCGTCACCCACAGCTTTTCCGCCGGCAGCTGGTAGACCTTGGTCAGCAGTTCCCACGCGTACTGGATGGCTTCGCGCTTGAAGTAGTCGCCGAACGAGAAGTTGCCCAGCATCTCGAAGAACGTATGGTGGCGGGCGGTGTAGCCCACGTTCTCGAGGTCATTGTGCTTGCCGCCGGCACGCACCGAACGCTGCGCCGAGGTGGCGCGGCTGTACGGGCGCTTGTCGGTGCCGAGGAACACGTCCTTGAACTGCACCATGCCGGAATTGGTGAACAGCAGCGTCGGGTCGTTCGCCGGCACCAGGCTGGACGAGCGGACCACGGTATGGCCCTTCGATTCGAAGTACTGCAGGAACTTGCTGCGAATGTCGGAGACTTTCATGGGATGGCGGACGCTGCCCGCGGCGTGCAGGGCGCGACGAATCAGTGTTGGATTTGCAAACCGTTGATTATACGGGCAAGCCAGCTGCAAAAGGACATGGCCGCCGAGCAGGACAGAGCGACCCCGAGCCGGCCGGCTATCGCCCATTTCCGGTGGAGTTAAGCGTCGCATAAGGCACCCTAGAACGCGCCCGCGCGGACCCCGGTGGTACATTGCAGGCTGCCTGCGCCGGCCATGCCGCCGGTCCGGCAATCCCCCTTTACACCCTGCATCCGGAGTGCCCTCACTGCCATGGGAGCCTTAAGCCATCTTCGCGTTCTCGACCTGACCCGTGTCCTTGCCGGGCCGTGGTGCGCCCAGAACCTTGCCGATTTCGGCGCTGACGTCATCAAGATCGAGCGGCCCGGCGCCGGCGACGACACCCGCACCTGGGGACCGCCGTGGCTCAAGGCCGAGGACGGCAGCGACACCGCGGAAGCCGCCTACTACCTGGCCGCCAACCGCAACAAGCGCTCCGTGACGTGCGACATCTCGTCGCCCGAAGGCCAGAAGCTGGTGCGCGAACTGGCCGCCCAGAGCGATGTGGTGCTCGAGAACTACAAGGTCGGACAGCTGAAGAAATACGGCCTGGACTACGAATCGCTGAAGGCGGTCAAGCCGGACATCATCTACTGCTCGGTAACCGGCTTTGGCCAGAGCGGCCCGTATGCGGCCCGGCCCGGCTACGACTTCATCATCCAGGGCATGGGCGGTTTCATGAGCCTGACCGGCGAGCGCGACGACCTGCCGGGCGGCGGTCCGCAGAAGGCCGGCGTGGCCATTTCCGACCTGATGACCGGCCAGTACGCCACCATCGCCGTGCTGGCCGCGCTGGCGCACCGCGAGCGCACGGGCGAAGGCCAGTACATCGACATGGCCCTGCTCGACGTGCAGGTGGCGATGCTCGCCAACATGAACACCAACTACCTGGCCAGTGGCCAGGCGCCGCGCCGCTGGGGTAATGCGCACCCGAACATCGTGCCCTACCAGACTTTCCAGGCGGCCGACGGCTGGCTGATCGTCGCGGTCGGCAACGACGGGCAGTTCCGCAAGTTCGTCAACGACGGCGGCCAGCCGGAACTGGCAGACGATCCGCGCTTTGCCACCAACCCGCAGCGCGTGGCCAACCGCGACGTGCTGGTGCCGATCCTGGCCGAGATGGTCCGCACGCGCACCCGCGCGCAGTGGATCAGCGACCTGGAAGCGGCCGGCGTGCCATGCGGGCCGATCAACTCGCTCGACGAAGTGTTCGAGGACGAGCAGGTCAAGGCGCGCGGCCTGCGCGTGGACCTGCCCCACCCGAGCGCCGGCGAGGTCAAGCTGGTGGGCAGCCCCATCAAGATGAGCGTCACGCCGCCCGAGGCGCTGCGCCATCCACCGCTGCTCGGCGAGCACACCGACACGGTGCTGACCGAGTCGCTCGGCTATAGCGCCGAACAGATCGCGGTCCTGCGCGCCAAGGGCGTGGTATAAGAGCCACTTGCGCCGGAACCGGCGCAAGCAGTTGTTGATCAGTCGTCCCCCGAAGCTGTTCCGCGCGGCCGGCACTGCCTGCGCCCGATGCCCCAGCGGGTCTGGGGCCCCGACTGTTCACGTCGGTGGACCCACCCGGAGACTCCATGCTGACCGATGCCCTGCTGGCCTTCTTCCACTTCCTGGCCATCTTCCTGCTGATCACGCTGATGGCCGCCGAGGCTGTGGTGCTGCGCCCCGATATCACGCCAGCCACGGTGCGCCGGCTGTCGATCTACGATGGCGTGTATTTCGCGTCCGCGCTTGCGGTGCTGGCGACCGGCCTGTTGCGCCTGTTCTACGGCGCCAAGGGCGCCGACTTTTACCTGCACAACCCGTGGTTCCACGCCAAGGTGACGGTGTTCGTCATCATCGCGCTGTGCTCGCTGCCGCCGACGTTCGCGATCGCTCGCTGGCGCAAGCAGAGCCGCAAGCTGCCCGATTTCGTTCCATCGCCATCCGAGATCAAGAAGGCCCGCCGCTGGGTCATGATCGAAGCCCACCTGGTGATCCTGCTGCCCCTGTGCGCCGTGATGATGGCGCGCGGCATCGGGGCCAGGTAAGGCGCTGCAAACCTGTTTTCGTGTCCCCTGAAATCGTCATGCTGAAGAAACTGCTCGCCGCCACTGTCGTCGCGGCCATGCTGCCGGCCGCAGCCGCCATCGCAGCCACCCCGGCCGCCTATCCGACCAAGCCGGTCAAGTTCGTGGTGCCCTACCCGGCCGGCGGCCCGCTCGACACGGTGGCGCGCGCCATCGGCGAGAAGCTGCGCGACAGCCTCGGGCAGCCGGTCGTGGTCGAGAACAAGCCGGGCGCCGGCGGCAATCTTGGCGCGGACTACGTCGCCAAGCAGCCGGCCGACGGCTACACCATCGTCATGGGCGCGGTGGCCACGCACGCCATCAACCCGACGCTGTTCAGCAAGATGCCCTATGACCCGGTGAAGGATTTCGCGCCGGTCACGCTGGTGGCGGACGTGCCCAATGTGCTGGTGATGCATCCGGGCAAGGCCGCGGAGCTGCATATCAACAATGTGCGCGAGCTGGTCGAGTACGCGCGCAAGCACCCCGGCAAGCTGGACTACGCGTCCGGCGGCAACGGCAGCGCCGGCCACCTTTCGGGCGAGTTGTTCAAGAGCATGGCGAAGGTCAGCATGGTCCATATCCCGTACAACGGCGCATCGCCCGCGCAGCTGTCGGTGCTGTCGGGGCAGACCGACCTGATCTTCGACAACCTGGCCTCGGCCTCGGCCAATATCAAGGCCGGCAAGCTCAGGGCGTTCGCGGTGACCACCGCCAGCCGCGCGGCGGCGTTCCCGGAACTGCCGACCATCGCGGAAGCCGGGAAGGGCCTGGGGCTCGAAGGTTTTGATATCTCCACGTGGTTCGGCGTGTTCGCGCCGGCCAACACCCCGCGCGAGATTGTCGACCGCCTCAACCACGACATCGTCGCCATCCTGAAGACCGACGATATGAAGGCGCGCCTGGCCCGGATCGGCGCGCAGCCTGCGCCCACCACGCCGGAACAGTTCGGCGCGCTGGTGCAGCGCGAGCTGAAGAAGTACGCGCAGATCGTGCGCGTGTCGGGCGCGAAGGTCGATTGAGCAGTTAAGCCTGGCGCTTGCGGCGGATGCCCCAGCGCCGGATGCCCGTCGCGCCTTCGGTGCGGGGCAGCAGCAGGCCGACCTGGATGATGCGCGGCCCTTCCATGCGCGCCGCTGTCAGGTGCAGGCCGGCGATCACGACGCTGTCGCCCTCGACGGGAGGCGAGTCGAAGCTGGCCTGCATGGCATCGCCGAGCGTCAGCGGCGACTCGGCGGCCGTCAGCTCCCGTTCGCCGTAAAGGCGCACCACATCGCGCAGGAACGCGTCGCCGGAGAGCAGGAAATCGTGCGTCACCTGCTCCCACGCCGGCGCCGGGCCAGGCGCCTGGAACAGCGCCGCGAGCCGCGGCAGCACCGTGGCGGGCGCCATCACCGCCACCGTGTCGCCGGCGCGCAGCACGGTCTGGTCGAGCGGCGCGAGCGCGTCGTCGCGGGCGACCGTCAACAGCCGGCACCTGGGCGGCAACTCCAGCTGGTCGGCCCGGACGTTCTCGACCGGCGCGTTGATGCTGACGCGGAACTGCATGACCTCCAGTGTCGGCCCATGGACCCCACGCAGGCGCGAGCGCGCCAGCGGCTCCGGAAACCCCGGACGCAGCACCCGGGCCAGGCGTGCGGCCGGCTTCACGGTCGTGCCTTGCAGCAGCAGGCTGGCCAGCACCACGGCAAACGCCACGCGGAAGATCAGGCCGGACTCCGGCAAGCCGCGCAGCAAGGGAAACAGCGACAGCACGATGGGCACCGCGCCGCGCAGGCCCATCCAGGCGATAAAGCCCTTCTCGCCCACGTTCAGCCGGAACGGCAGCAAGGCCAGGAACACGGACGCCGGCCGGGCCACCAGCATCAGGAAGGCCGCCACAGCTATCGCGGGCAGCGCGATCTCCCAGATCCGGTGCGGCGCCACCAGCAAGCCGAGCAGCAGGAACATGGCCGACTGGGCCAGCCAGGCCATACCGTCCATCGCGCGCATGGTGTCGGACGTCACGGCGCGTTCGCGGTTGCCGACCAGCATGCCGGCCAGGTACACCGCCAGGAAGCCACTGCCGCCCAAGGTCTGCGTGATGGCAAAGATCATCGCGCCGCCGGAGCAGATCAGAATGGCGTGCAGGCCTTCCGCGACCTCGATGCGCTCAAGCACATGGGCGAGGCAGTAGCCAAGTCCGAGCCCCAACACGGCGCCAACGCCAAACTGCACGCCCAGCCGCATCGCCAGCGCCACCGGCGTCAGTCCGTTGGGCGCCGCAATCCACTCCATCAGCGTCAGCGTCAGGAAGATCGCCATCGGGTCGTTAATGCCCGATTCGATCTCCAGCACGCTCGCGACGCGGTCCTTCAGGCGGATGCCGCTGCTGTGCAGCGTCGAAAACACGGCGGCGGCGTCGGTGGAGCCGACGATGGCGCCCAGCAGCAGGCCGAGCTTCCAGTCGATTTCCAGGATCCACGCCGCGAACAGGCCGACCAGCCCGGCCGTCATCAGCACGCCCACGGTAGCCAGCGCCAGCGAGGGCCGCAGGGCTACGCGGAAGGTCGCGTAGCCGGTACGCAGCCCGCCGTCGAGCAGGATCACGGCCAGCGCGAGGTTGCCGACCAGGAAGCTGAGCCAGGTATTGGAGAAGCGGATTCCGCCAGGGCCGTCGACCCCGGCCAGCATGCCCACCGCCAGGAACACGAGCAGGAACGGCACGCCGGCGCGTGCGGAGAAGGCACCCACCACGATGCCCAGCGACATCACGACGGCGCCAATCAGGATGACGTGGTCAACACTTTCCAAGCGGTGCCTTTCTACCTTTCGGTACCTTACAGCGAGTGTCGTTACAGCCACCCGACCGAGCCGGGCGGAGCCTGTCTGATGATAGCGCAGCACCTTGCAAGCCTGCGCGCGGACTCTTGTCCGATCACCCGCCAGCCCGCCTCCAGTCTCGCTTTGCCGCTTTTAAGCGCGATCTCATTAGGAGATACCCTCAGCATGACCAATATTGCAGACATCTGAAAGGTAGCTGAAAGGTCGCACCCTTACCTTGCACCCTGCCCGAGAGAAGGGCCGGCAGTGCGCCAGCTGTATTGCACCGCACCACCGGCTCCCGGCAGATTTCAAGCAGTCTTATCGAGGAGAATCATTTTGCGCATACGTAGCCAAAAGGACTTTGCCTCCGGCCTGATGTTCATCCTGGTCGGATTCGGCTTTTCCTGGGTCGCACGCGGCTATTCCATGGGAACCGCCGCCAAGATGGGCCCGGGATATTTCCCATTCTGGCTCGGCGTCGTGCTCGCCCTGCTGGGCGCGCTGGTGCTGTGGGGGTCGTTGTCCGCCAAGGCGGAAGAGGACCACCTGGCCCGCTGGGATATCAAGTCGCTGTTGTGGATCCTGGGTGCTGTCGTGCTGTTCGGCCTGATGCTCAAGCCGCTGGGCATGGTGCTGTCGGTGCTGGCGCTGGTGCTGGTGTCGTCGATGGCCAGCCATGAATTCAGCTGGAAGGGCGCCGTGCTCAACTCGATCATCCTGGTGGTGATCAGCCTGGGCGCGTTCGTGTACGGCATCAACCTGCAGATGCCGGTGTGGCCGGCCTTCCTGGCTAGCTAAGGAGACCGCCAACATGGAACTGCTCTCTAACCTGGGACTGGGCTTTGCTACCGCCCTCTCCTTCCAGAACCTGGCCTACGCCTTCCTGGGCTGCGTGCTGGGTACGCTGATCGGCGTGCTGCCGGGCCTGGGGCCGCTGGCCACCATCGCCATGCTGCTGCCGGTGACCTACACCCTGCCGCCGGTGGCCGCGCTGATCATGCTGGCCGGTATTTACTACGGCGCCCAGTACGGCGGTTCGACCACCGCCATCCTGGTGAACCTGCCCGGTGAATCGTCGTCGGTGGTAACCACCATCGACGGCTACCAGATGGCCAGACGAGGGCGAGCGGGGGTCGCGCTGGCCACAGCGGGCCTGGGCTCGTTCTTCGCCGGCTGCGTGGCCACGCTGATCCTGGCCGCGTTTGCCGCGCCGCTGTCGGAACTGGCGTTCAAGTTCGGCCCCGCCGAGTACTTCTCGCTGATGGTGCTGGGCCTGATCGGCGCCGTGGTGCTGGCTTCGGGTTCGCTGGTCAAGGCGATCTCGATGATCGTGCTGGGCCTGCTGCTGGGCCTGGTCGGCACCGACGTGAACTCGGGCGCCGCGCGCTTCTCGTTCGACGTGCCGGAACTGACCGACGGCCTCAACTTCGTGTCGGTGGCCATGGGCGTGTTCGGCTTCGCGGAAATCATCGCGAACCTGGAGCAGAAGGAAAACCGCGAAACCTTCACGGACCACATCACCAACCTGTTCCCGAACAAGGACGATTTCAAGCGCATGATCCCGGCCGTGCTGCGCGGCACGATGCTAGGCTCGGCGCTGGGCATCCTGCCGGGCGGCGGTGCGGCGCTGGCTTCGTTTGCGGCGTACTCGCTGGAGAAGAAGACCTCGAAGTACTCGCACGAGTTCGGCAAGGGCGCCATCGAAGGCGTGGCAGGTCCGGAATCGGCCAACAACGCCGCGGCACAAACCTCGTTCATTCCGCTGCTGACGCTGGGCATTCCGCCCAATGCCGTGATGGCGCTGATGGTCGGTGCGATGACCATCCACAACATCCAGCCTGGTCCGCAGGTGATGTCGAGCAACCCGGCGCTGTTCTGGGGCCTGATCGCCTCGATGTGGATCGGCAACTTCATGCTGATCGTGCTGAACCTGCCGCTGATCGGCATCTGGGTGAAGCTGCTGAAGGTGCCCTACCGCTACCTGTACCCGGCCATCCTGACGTTCTGCTGCATCGGCGTGTACTCGGTCCAGAACACCACCTTCGACGTGTTCCAGACCGCGGCCTTCGGCGTGATCGGCTACCTGTTCATCAAGCTCAAGTGCGAACCGGCGCCGCTGCTGCTCGGCTTCGTGCTGGGGCCGATGATGGAAGAGAACTTCCGCCGCTCGCTGCTGCTGTCGCGTGGTGACTTCAGCGTGTTCGTGACCCGTCCGCTGTCGATGGGCCTGCTGATCGCCGCCGCGGTGCTGGTGCTGATCGTGGCCTCGCCGTCGATCAAGGCCAAGCGCGAGGAAGCGTTCCAGGAAGAATAGAAAGAAGACCGCCAGCCATTGGCCGGCAATGCAGTGCAATGCCAGGGGCGTCGCGAGACGCCCCTTTTTTCATTGAGCGTCGACGTCCGTCGCCACCGCTTTGCCGCTCAGCCGCCAAACAACTCGGAGCAGGCCGTCCTGACCGCGCTGGTCACATGGCCCCGGCCATGATCGCGCCGCTCCAGCATGCCGATGGTCCGCATGACGGGCTCGTCATTGACCAGCAGCGGCAAGATCCGCAGCGCAGCATCATCGCGCCAGCGTGCGCGCTGCAGCAGCGGCACCACGGTCACGCCCACCTCTTGCCTCACGAGTTCGACGAGTGCCTCGATCGAATTCAGTTCGAGGAATTCGTTGACCCGCAGGTGTGCGCGCCGCAGCGCGCGATCGACCAGCATGCCGGTGCGCTGGCTGCGGTCGAAACGCAGGTAGGGATTGGCCGCCAGCGCTTCGCGCACGTCCTCCCCGGCACTGCCCTGTGCTGCAACGGCAACCAGCGGTTCATCGTAGAGCGGCGTCCAGCGCAGCGTGCCGGGTATCCGCGCGGCGCCTTCGACCAGGATGGCGGCATCGAGCTCGCCCGACTCGACCATCGCCGCGAGCTCGATGGACTTGGCCCCGACCAGCCTGACTTCCAGCGCCGGATAGGCCCGCTTCATGCGCGCCACGACATGCGACAGGCCACCCATCACCGACACCACCGCCCCCACCGCCACCGCGCCGGCCATGGCCTCTGGCTGGGTCTGCGGCAGGCGCATCTCGTCATACAGGGCGAGCAGGTGCCGCGCGCGCGGCAACAGCTCGCGTCCGTCGGCATTGAGGACGGCGACGCGACCGCTGCGGTCGAACAGCTCGCGGCGCAGCTCGGTTTCCAGCGATCTCATCTGCAGGCTTACAGCGGCCTGCGTGAGCGCGACATGGCCGGCGGCGGCGGCGAAGGAACCATGTTCGGCCACGGCAACAAAGGTACGCAGGAATCGGATCGTGCTCATCGGGAAACCGGCAAAGCGCCATTGGACAGGCGCGAATCACAAGGAAAACTTGTGTCAAGGAAAAGAAATATTAGCTTTCTTTGTGATATCGGGCGCGGAATAATAATGCGCAGGCAACCTGATGCTGCGCGCATCCGGTCTGCCGGCCCTGACGTTGTTCCGCCGACCTGATTCGCCCGATTCCGGAGAACCGAATGAAATCCTGGCTGCGCCTGCTCGGCTTCTGCCTTGCCTCTGGCCTTTGCCTGGCCGCCACGCCGGCCCTGGCCGACAACTACCCCAGCAAGCCGATCCGCCTGATCGTGCCGTTCCCGGCCAGCGGCGCCACCGACCTGCTCGCGCGCGCGATCGCGCAAAAGGTTGGTGCCAACATCGGCCAGCAGATCGTGGTGGACAACCGGCCCGGCGCGGGCGGTGCCATCGGCTCGGACATGGCGGCGAAGGCGTCCCCTGACGGCTACACGCTGCTGATCGCCACGACCAGCACGCATTCGATCGGCCCGTACATCAACACCCACCTGCCCTACAACACCGAATCCGACTTCACGCCGGTCGGCCAGGTCGCGATTGCCACCAATGTGCTGGTGGTGCCCAACAGCTTGCCTGTGAAGAACGTGCGCGAGCTGATCGACTACGCAAAGAAGCACCCGGGCGAACTGAACTACGCGTCCAGCGGCAACGGCACCGTCGTGCACCTGACCGCCGAGGCGTTCAAGGCCCAGGCCGGCGTCTTCATCACCCACATCCCCTACCGTGGCACGGCGCTGGCTGTACCGGACCTGATCTCGGGCAAGGTGCAGGTGCTGTTTGACAGCATCGTGTCCGGCCTGCCCCACGTGAAGGACGGCAAGCTGAAGGCGCTGGCCGTGACCAGCCTGAAGCGTTCGCCGCTGGCACCGGAGATCCCGACGGCCAGCGAATCGGGCCTGCCCGGCTTTGAATCCGATACCTGGTTCGGCATCTACGGCCCCAAGGGCATGCCGGCCGACATGGTCAACCGGCTCAATGCCGAATTCAACAAGGCCATCCAGTCGCAGGACGTGAAGGACCGCCTGGCCAAGCTCGGCGCCGAGCCCGTCGGCGGCACGCCGGCGCAGTTCGCGGCGATGGTGAAGAAGGACAGCGCCCGCTGGGGCAAGCTCATCAAGGATCGCAAGATCACGGCAGAATGACGTGATGCCGCGGCCGGCCCCGCCTGGCCGGCGGCCACGAGACAACGGACAAGACCATGCAGAACTTCAACTGGACCAACCCCTACCCCTCCGTGCGCATTCCGCTGTTCGCGCGCAACGTGGTGTCGACTTCGCATCCGCTCGCTGCGCAGGCGGGCCTGCGCATGCTGCTCAAGGGCGGTAATGCCGTGGATGCGGCCATCGCCGCCGCGGCGGCGATCACCATCGTCGAGCCCGTGTCCTGCGGCCTGGGCAGCGATGCCTTCGCCATTCTGTGGGACGGCAAGGAACTGCACGGCCTGAACTCGTCCGGCGTCGCGCCGGCCGCTTGGAACCCAGAGTATTTCAAGAGCAAGTACGGCACCGATGCCAACGGACTGGCGAACCGCCCGATCCGCGGGTGGGACTCGGTCACGGTTCCCGGCGTGGTCGCGGGCTGGGCCGCGTTGCACGAGCGCTTCGGCAAGCTGCCGTTCGCCGACCTGATGGAACCTGCCATCGAGATCGCTGAACGTGGCTACGCGATGCCGCCCGTGGTGGCGCACAAATGGGCCGCCGCGGTGCCGGAACTCAAGGACCAGCCGGGCTTTGCCGAGACCTTCATGCCCAACGGCCGCGCGCCGCAGGTCGGTGAGAAGTTCACCATGAAGGCCGCCGCCGAGACGCTGCGCAAGATCGGCGAGACGCGTGGCCGCTCGTACTACGAAGGCGAGATCGCCGAAAAGATCGCCGCCTTCAGCAAGCAGTGCGGCGGCGCGATGACGCTGGACGACCTGCGCAATTACCGGCCCGACTGGGTCAAGCCGATCAGCAAGTCCTATCGCGGCTACGAGTTGCACGAGATCCCGCCGAACGGCCAGGGCATCGCGGCGCTGATCGCGCTGGGCATCCTCGACCAGTTCGACCTGAGCGCCCTGCCGGTGGATTCGGTCGATTCGCAGCACCTGCAGATCGAAGCGATGAAGCTGGCGTTCGCCGACCTCTACCGCTACGTGGCCGACCCGCGCAGCATGGAGGTCACGCCCGAGCAGATGCTCGATGACGCCTACCTGAAGTCGCGCGCGAAGCTGATCGACATGCAGCGCGCCACGCACTTCGATTTCGGCATGCCCAAGGTTGGCGGCACCATCTACCTGACCGCGGCCGACGAGAACGGCATGATGATCTCTTTCATCCAGTCGAACTACATGGGCTTCGGCTCGGGCGTGGTGGTGCCGGGCACCGGCATCAGCCTGCAGAACCGTGGCGTGGGCTTCTCGATGGATCCGAAGTCCGCCAACGTGGTCGCGGGCGGCAAGCGGCCGTTCCACACCATCATCCCGGCATTCCTGACTCGCGACGGCCAGCCGGTGATGAGCTTCGGCGTGATGGGCGGCGACATGCAGCCGCAAGGCCACCTGCAGACGGTGGTCCGCATGCTCGACTACAAGCAGCAGCCGCAAGCGGCCTGCTGCGCGCCGCGCTGGAAGGTCAACCGCGACTTCACGCTGGACGTGGAAAGCACCATGGACCCGGCCACCGTCGAAGGCCTGAAGGCACGCGGCCACCAGCTCAAGTCGGTGGACGATCCGTACATGGACTTTGGCTCGGGCCAGTTCATCTGGCGCCTGTCGGAAGACGCCGAGCATGGCTATGTCGCCGCCAGCGACAGCCGGCGCGATGGACAGGCCGTCGGCTACTGACCGCCGTCCCCCGCCACAGCACGAAGGGCGCTTCCGGATACGGGCAGCGCCCTTTTTGTTGGACGCGTTTCGCATATGCGAACTGGCCCGCCGGCCGGCAGCGCAACTGTCCATGGCACCACGATATCGGGCGGCTACACTGTGGTGCACTTCCCTGCCGAGACCATCATGACGACTTACGCGTTTCGCCTGCTCAACGTCTTCGCCGAATCCACGTTCGGCGGCAACCCGCTATGCGTCTTCGAGGATGCCCGCGGCATGGACGACGCCACCATGCAGGCGCTGGCGCTGCAGTTCAACCTGTCGGAAACCACCTTCATCCTGCCTTCGGAACAGGCGCATGCGCAGGTGCGGATCTTCACGCCCGGCTATGAAATGCGCTTTGCGGGGCATCCGACGCTCGGCACCGCGCATGTCGTGCGCGACCTGGTCGCCAGCGGCGACCGGCTGACGCTCGAGTTCAAGGCTGGCGTCGTGCCCGTCGAGGCAAGCGGCGATGTCTGGACTTTCACGGCCCCGCACGCCGGAGCGCCCAGGACCGCCGCCGTGGACCTCACCGATGCGGAAATGGCGGCACTGCTGGGACTGGAAGCGCGCGACCTGCTGACCGCGCCGATGTGGGTCGATACCGGTGCGGACCAGTTGCTGGTTGCGGTCCGCAGCACGGATGCAGTGCAGCGGGCGCGGCCGGACACCGCGCGGCTGGAGCAATGGCCGCAAAGCAGCCTGGGCCGCAAGACCGCCTATGTGTTCGCCTTTGATCCGACCCGACCGGGCCGCGTGCTCGCGCGGTATTTCTTCAGCAAGCAAGGTGGCGGGGTGGCGGAAGATCCGGGTACCGGTTCCGCATGCGCCAATCTTGGCGGCTGGCTGCTGGCCAATGCGCACGTGCTGCCGGCCGAGTACGAAATTGATCAGGGCGCCGCTGTCGACCGCCCCTGTACGCTGCGGCTGGCCGTTACCGCCGCGGGCGCAATCCGTGTCGGCGGCCGCGTGATCGAAATCGGCCGCGGCACCGTCACGCTGTAACGCGAGCCTGCTCTCTCATGATCGCCCCCATGGATCCGCACACCATCGCCACGCTCGCCGAACTCGAAGCGCTGTATGCGCAGCCAGCTGCGCCATCGCTTGCCAAGGAAGTCGATTACCTGCATCCGTATTACCGCGCCTTTGTCGAAGCAGCGCCGCTGTGCCTGCTTTCGACGGTCGGCAAGGACGCCGCCGAGTGCTCGCCGCGCGGCGACACGCCCGGCTTCGTGCAGGTGCTGGACGAACGCACGCTGCTGATGCCCGACCGGCGCGGCAACAACCGCATCGACAGCCTGCGCAATATCGTCGCCGACCCGCGCGTGGGATTGCTGTTCGTGATCCCGGGCATCGACGAGACCCTGCGTGTCAACGGGACGGCGCGGATATCGGTCGATCCGGACCTGCTTGCCAGGTGCGCGGTCGATGGCAAGCCTCCCGTCTCGGTACTGGTCATCCACGTGCAGGCCGTGTTCTTCCAGTGCGCCCGCGCGCTGCTGCGTTCGAAGGTGTGGGACGCCGGTTCCCGGCGTGCGCGCAGCACGCTGCCCAGCAATGGCGAAATTCTGGCCGCGCTGAGCCGCAACGCGATCGACGGGAAAGCCTATGACCGCGAACTGCCCGAGCGGTTGCGCACTACGCTTTACTAGGAACAGACCGGCGCCTGATGCAGCGTCAGGCGCGCGGCAGCCACTCGGCCACGTGGGTGCCGAGCGGCTCCGATGGCAGGGTCCAACGGGCTGGCGTCTCGGACAACTGCGCTGCGTGGCGCACCACGGTCAGCATGCCAAAGCCTGATGGCAGAACTTCCAGCAGATCGGCCACATCATCGATTTTCTGCTCCGGTGCCTGCAGCCCTGCCGGCACACGGCCAAGGCTGCGTAACCACTGCCCGACCTGCGCCAGCGAAACCCGAACGTGCCAGCTGCCGCCTTCCGTGGCGCGGCGGTGCAGCGCCGCCATGGCGCCGAACGCCAGCAGGTAGCCGGCTGCGTGGTCCAGCACCTGGGCCGGCAGCGGGTGTGGCGCATCCTCCCCGGCAGCCTGCGCTTCGGCATGGTTGAAGCCTGTGGCCGTCTGCACCAGCGAATCGAATCCCCGCTTGCCCGACCACGGGCCGACATGGCCATAGGCACTCAGCGACGCATAGACCAGGCCAGGCCGCGCGCGAACCGCGGCCTCAGGGCCTACGCCGAGGTCGGCGAGCCCGCCGGGCCGGTATCCCTGGATCATGACGTCGGCGCCGTGCAGCAGCTTGTGCAGCGTGCGCTTGTCGTCGGGATCGCGCAGGTCGAGCTCGCAGTTGCGCTTGCCGCGGCCGGTATCGATGACCAGCGGCGCAATCGACGGCAGGTGTGCCGCCGTGACCAGCAGCACGTCGGCGCCATGTGCCGCCAGCGTGCGTCCGGCTACCGGACCCGCGATGATCCGCGTGAAATCCAGGACCCGGACTCCGGAAAGCGGCCGCCCTTCGGCCGCCGGCGGCGCGGGCAGCGATTGCGGCGGCGCTTCGCCGATCCGCTCCAGCGTGACCGGTGGCAGCCCGCGCAACGCCTCGGCCTGGGGGTGCCGGTCCCACTCATCGAAGCTGCGCATGGCGGCGACCACGAGGCCGGCGTCGGAGGCCGTGGCTTCGAATGCCTCGGCTTCCCACTTGCCCAGCGCCGCCTGCACGGCGGCCTTGTCATGGGCGCAGCCGAGCAGGCGCAGCACGCCGTCGCGGTGGTGCGGGAAATTGGTATGCAGGCGGACCCAGCGGCCATCGCCGCAGCGGTAGACGCCGGCGATCTTGTCCCACAATTCGGGCGCCGCGCCGCCGTCGACGCGCAAGTAGCGCTCGCTGCGGAACTCTGTGATGGCGTGGCGCATGTCCACGGCCACCTGCTGCCAGCGTCCGGTGCGCTGCTGCCATAGCGCCGCGGCGGCCAGTGCCGAAGCTGCCAGGCTGGCCTGCGCCGCCGTGCCGACGGCAAAGCTGGACGGGAGCACCGGATCGACGCCCGTCAGGGCAAGATGGCCCAGCGCGTCGGCGGGCAGGCCGGCGTCTTGCCACAAGCCGGCGGCGACGTTGGCGGGCGCGGCGGGAACGGAAGCGGTATCGAGACTGGCAGTCATGGCGGCAAACCCCGGAAAGATGGCGGCTGGCGCGAGGGCAGCCGGCCGGTGAACGTCCGGCCTACATGCTACCCCCGGACGTCACTTTCGGCTGCCCTGGCGGACTGCCCGGGGCAGCGTCGTACACAAAAAGCGAGCACAATTCCGCCATGCTCGCGCCGGGTGGCGCCGTTGGCACGGTAAAATCACGAAATTGGCAATCCGCCACGCAACACTGAAGACCGAGCGGTCCATCCAGCCGCCACACGGCGCCACCATGAGCCACGACAACAAGCCTACCGACAGCACGCCCGCCTCGCCCGCAGCTTCCAACTTCCT
This sequence comes from Cupriavidus sp. C3SS-1, assembly GCF_057073755.1. Taxonomy (NCBI): domain Bacteria; kingdom Pseudomonadati; phylum Pseudomonadota; class Betaproteobacteria; order Burkholderiales; family Burkholderiaceae; genus Cupriavidus; species Cupriavidus sp. C3SS-1. Next base: position 2,399,758 of record NZ_CP172699.1, read on the forward strand.
GCGGAGCATCATCGACCACGACCTCGCCGCCGGCACCTATGCCGGCCGCCAGGACAGCCAGGGCGAGCCGCTGCCGACCGTCATCACCCGCTTCCCGCCGGAGCCGAACGGCTACCTGCATATCGGCCACGCCAAGAGCATCTGCCTGAACTTCGGCCTGGCGCGCGACTACGGCGGCCGCTGCCACCTACGCTTCGATGACACCAACCCGGTCAAGGAAGACACCGAATACGTCGACTCGATCATCGACGCGGTGCACTGGCTGGGCTTCTCCTGGGACAACAGGACCCCGGGCGGCCAGCCGCACCTGCACTACGCAAGCGACTACTTCGACCAGCTCTACACGTTCGCCGAGAAGCTGATCGAGCGCGGCGCGGCCTACATCGACAGCCAGAGCGCCGAGCAGATTGCCGCCAACCGCGGCAACTTCTCCGAACTGGGCAAGCCTTCGCCGTTCCGCGACCGCAGCGTCGAGGAAAACCTGCAGCTGTTCCGCGACATGCGCGACGGCAAGTACAAGGACGGCGAGCATGTGCTGCGCGCGAAGATCGACATGAGCGCGCCCAACATCGTCATGCGTGATCCGGTGCTGTACCGCATCCGCCATGCGCACCACCACCGTACCGGCGACAAGTGGTGCATCTATCCGATGTACGACTTCACGCACTGCATTTCCGATGCGATCGAGAACATCTCGCATTCGCTGTGCACGCTCGAGTTCGAGAACAACCGCCCGCTGTACGACTGGGTACTGGAACACCTGCGCGATTGCGGCGTGTTCAGCGATCCGCTGCCGCACCAGTATGAGTTCGCGCGCCTGAACCTCACCTACGCCATCACCAGCAAGCGCAAGCTCAAGCAGCTCGTGGACGAGCAGCGCGTGGAGGGCTGGGACGATCCGCGCATGCCGACCATCGTCGGCATCCGCCGCCGCGGCTATACGCCGGAGTCGATCCAGCTGTTCTGCGACCGCGTCGGCGTGGCCAAGGCCGATAGCTGGATTGACATGAGCACGCTCGAGGGCTCGGTGCGCGACGACCTGGACGGACGCGCCGCGCGCGGCGTGGCCGTGCTCGACCCGCTCAAGCTGATCCTGGACAACTACCCCGATGGCCAGACCGAGGAATGCTCGGCGCCCGTGCATCCGAAGAAGCCGGAGCTGGGCAAGCGCGTGTTCCCGATCTCGCGCGAGCTGTGGATCGAGCGCGAGGACTTCAACGAGACCCCGCCGAAGGGCTTTTTCCGCCTGTTCCCGGGCAACAAGGTGCGCCTGAAGTACGGCTACGTGATCGAGTGCACCGGCGTGGACAAGGACGCCGACGGCAACGTCGTGGCGGTGCATGCCAATTACCTGCCCGACACCAAGAGCGGCACGCCGGGCGCGGACAGCGTCAAGGTCAAGGGCGTGATCCACTGGGTCAGCGCCGCAGCGGCCTATGAATGCGAAGTGCGCCTGTACGACCGCCTATTCAACGACCCGAACCCGGATGCCGGCGGCAAGAACTTCCTGGAAGCGCTGAACCCGGACTCGAAGCAGGTCATCACCGCCTACCTCGAGCCGAGCCTGCGCGACGCCGCGCCGGAAGACCGCTTCCAGTTCGAGCGCCATGGCTACTTCGTCGCCGACCGCGTCGATTCGCAGCCGGGCAAGCCGGTCTTCAACCGCATCGTCGGGCTGAAGGACAGCTGGGGCAAGTGATGGCAAAGGCAGGCAAATCCCAGGTGCAGGTCATCACGTTCCCGCTCGATCGCGAGTTCATTGCGCTCAACGACCTGCTCAAGCTGGCGGGTGTGTGCGACAGCGGCGGCGCCGGCAAGGCGCTGGTCGCCGCCGGTGAAGTGTCGGTGGACGGAGAGCCCGAATCGCGCAAGACTGCGAAGATTCGCGCCGGCCAGGTTGTCAGCCTGCCCGGTATCGACATCCGGGTGGTCGCGGCCTGACGGCTGGCGGTCGGCAGCGGCGCCGCCGCTGCCAGGAATGCAGCTTCACGGAAGGACGGAACCATGCCGATCGCATTCTGGTGTGTCCTCGTGGCGGGCATTTTGCCTGTCGTGACGGTGGCTGTTGCCAAGGCCGGCGGCAAGGCCTTTGACAACCACGACCCGCGCGGCTGGCTGGAGCGCCAGAGCGGCCGCGCGCGCCGCGCCGACCTGGCGCACCGCAACCATTTCGAAGCGTTCCCCTTCTTTGCCGCGGCAGTGCTGGTAGCCACCCATCTGCAGGCGCCCCAGGCTCGCATCGACGAACTGGCGATGGTCTTCATCGTTGCGCGCGTGCTGTACACCGTGTGCTACCTGACCGATCGCGCCACGCTGCGCACGCTGTGCTGGACCATCGGCTTCCTGTCGGTGGTCGGCATCTTCCTGTTGCCCGTCTTCGTGCATAACTAAGGAACGCCCCGCCATGCGCACGCGTTGCCTTGCGTGGCTGTTGGCCGCCCTGAGCGGGGCGACTGTCGCTGCCCCGGTCGCCTACACCGTCGACCCGACGCATACGAGCGTCTACTTCGCCGCCAACCACTTCGACCGCACCACGGTGCGCGGGCGGTTCGGCAAGATCGACGGGCGGATCGTCTATGACCCCGCCACGGGCGCCGGGGGCATCGACTTCACCGTGGAAACGGCTTCGGTCGACAGCGGCAACCGCAGCCTCGACGGCGTGCTTCGTTCGCCACAGTTCCTGGATGCCGCCAATTCCCCGGTGGCGCGGCTGCGGGCCGACCGCTTCGTCGTCGAGAATGGCAAGCTTGTAGCAGTCGAAGGCGAACTCAACCTGCTCGGCACGACGCGGCCGCTCAGGCTGGAGGTCGATCGCTTCAGCTGCGGCGAAATCTCGCTGTTCGGCATCCGCCGCAAGGTTTGCGGCGGCGACTTCCACGCCACCGTGGTGCGCAGCACCTTCGGCATGACGCGCTTCCTGCCGGAAGTGGGCGATAACGTAAGCCTGCAGATCTCCGTCGAGGCGTCGCCCGCGGATTCGGCTGCGCCGTGACGGCATCCGATCACCTTTACGCCGGGATTTTTTTGTAGAATCGGCGGTTGGCTTCCCTACAATTGCCTGCCGCGCGTCGCATCCTGCGTGCCGGCGACGCGAGACAGACAATGATCGATATCCACTCGGGCGACATCGTGGCCGCCGCGCTGGCGGCGTCCGGCGCCTGCCTGCTGTGCGCCATCCCCCTCGAATTCCTGCGGCGCTTCCCGCTCTGGGCAGTGCGCACCTACGGCCGCGGCGCGCTGCTGCTGCCGTTCCTGGCCATGACGGTCGGAACCTGGCTGTTCCGCCTCACGCTGGCCGGCCAGCTCGACAGCCCTGCCGGGAACGCCATGGTGGTCGCGGCGGCCTTCCTGACCACGGTGCTGATGTCGGCGCTGCTGCGCTTCTACCTCAGCGACTACCGCAAACGCTGACACCCGCCGGCTGGCCAGGCGCCAGCCCGCCCGCGCCGGAGTCGGGCCCGGACATATGGCCGGCCGCCCGATTCACGTATGATGCGGCCTTTCGCGTCGCACGACGCGTGCCGTATCCCTTTCTCCATGGCGCTCAAATCCACCATTTTCAAAGCCGAACTGTCGGTGTCCGACATGGACCGGCCGTACTACGGCAGCCATACGCTGACCATCGCCCAGCACCCGTCCGAAAACGACGCGCGCATGATGGTGCGCCTGCTGGCCTTTGCCTGCGAAGCGAGCGAGACCCTCGCCTTTACGCGCGGCCTGGACGAACCCGACGAACCCGACCTGTGGGACCGCAAGCTGACCGGCGAGATCGAGCACTGGGTGGAGCTCGGCCAGCCCGACGAATCGCGCCTGAAGCGCGCGGCGGCCCGCTCTGACCGCGTCACGGTCTATGCCTACAACGGCGCCAGCGCGCGCGAGTGGTGGAAGGGCATGGCCGGCAAGGCGGGCAAGCTGCGCAATGTGACGATCTACAATGTGCCGACTGACGCGGTCGACGCGCTGGCCGCGCTGGCCCAACGTGCCATGCGCCTGTCCGTGACGATCCAGGACGGCGAAATCTGGGTCAGCGACGATGACCGCAATGTGCAACTGACGCTGGACGTGCTCCAGCGCGCCGCAAGCTGAGCAGGCCCGGGACGCACAGCGCACCGGCCTGCCCGCTCCCCCGCTCCAACCGCATTTTTTTTGCACCAACCGCAAGGAATCACACCATGCAAACCACCCCGTCTGGCCTGCAGTACGAAGACACCACCGTCGGCTCCGGCGCCGAAGCCGTTGCCGGCAAGCACGTGACCGTGCACTACACCGGCTGGCTGTACGAAAACGGCCAGGCCGGCCGCAAGTTCGATTCGAGCAAGGACCGCAACGATCCGTTCGTGTTCCCGCTGGGCGCCGGCCATGTCATCCGCGGCTGGGATGAAGGCGTGCAGGGCATGAAGGTTGGCGGCGTGCGCCGCCTGGTGATCCCGGCCGACCTTGGCTATGGCGCGCGCGGCGCCGGCGGCGTGATTCCGCCCAACGCCACGCTGCTGTTCGAAGTGGAACTGCTGGGCGTCTGACACCGGCCGCGAAGCGGGCGCTGCCCGCTTCGCTTGTGAATGGCCTCAGAAACCGATGGCGGCATTGCCGACATCGACCCGGACCTTGTCGCGGTCCAGCAGGCGCGCCGCGTGGCGGGCATAGTCCTGCGCCCACGCGGTATCGCCGGCAAAGCGCGATTCCCCTGAAAACTTGGCCACGTTCAGGATCTTGTCGATCACGAGCACCTTGCCGACCGGGCTCGACGCCTGGCAGTCCAGCTCGGTGTACTCCTTGTCGAACCAGCGCCACGCCGCCTCTTCCCCGACGGCCGCCAGCTCCGCCTGGCTGATCGAGAATTCGAACTCCTTGCCGTTGCCGAACACCACCGTAAGCGTACGCGCCATTGCCGGTTCTCCAAGGTCGGGATGATGCCGCCATTGTAGAGACTAGGCGGCAGGCTAAGCCAGTCCGAACCGGCCTCAACACGAGCTGGCCTGATCGAGAACAAGGCGGCCGTTGCGGATCGAGCGTTGCCTGGCGCCCACACCCTTGCCTGCCATCGACCCGATATGGCGCTCGTGCCGCTTCCTGGCCCCGCCCGTCGGCCGACTTTGCATTATGCTGGCAACATGGCCATCACCCGACAGGACCTCGAAACGGATCGGCTGCGCACCTCGCTGTGCAGCACGCCGGTCGCGTCCGCCCTGTTGCCCGTGGAAGCCTTCGAGCGTTCCCTGCACGAGGCACTGGCCAGCCGCCCCGACGACTGCGCCCTCCATGGCGATGTCTGGGTCTTCGGCTACGGCTCGCTGATCTGGAACCCGATGGTGGTGCATACCGATCGCCAGCGCGCCACCGTGCATGGATACCATCGCGGCTTCTATCTTTACTCCCGTATCAACCGCGGCACCTGGGATAACCCGGGGCTGGTGCTTGGCCTCGACCGCGGCGGCTGCTGCCATGGCATGGTGTTCCGTATTCCGAGCCACGTGGTGGAGCAGGAATTCCGCCTGTTGTGGCGCCGCGAGATGCTGACAGGCGCCTACCATCCGCGCTGGCTGCGCATCCGCACCGGCCCGGGCGCCGGTTCCGATGGTCCCGAGCAGCGTGCGCTGGCCTTCGTCATGAACCGCGACCACGAAGGTTATGCCGGGCGCCTGCCCGACGCCAGCGTGGTGGAGCGGCTGCGTCACGCCGTCGGCCTCTACGGCCCGGCGCGCGAGTATCTGCAGCAAACGCTGCTGGGCCTGGCCACCCATGGCGTCGACGACCCCTACCTTGGCCGGCTGTGGCGCCAGCTGCAGGACCATGATGCCGCCGATGCGCAACGCGGTCATGGCGGGTCGGCCCGTCCGTCGCAGTCTGGTGGCGAAGAGGCGCCGCTGCCCGCGCCGGCAAGCCCGCACGAGACCGTCTGACCCAGGAGCGAACGCCATGACGCGCCCCTTTGTCCGCACCCGCCGCCACGCGCTTGCCGAAATGCTGGGACTGATGGGCCTGCTGAGCTGTGGCGCCCTGCTGGCCGGCCAGGGTGGCCAGACGCTGGCGGCACGCCCCGCCCGCAGTTCGGAGGAAGCGGGCTCGTCACGCGGCCCACACAGCAACGGCGCACACGTCCCGAATCGCTCGGAAGGGATCACCGCACTGGACCGCAACCTGATCACCGCCGCGACCGGCGGCGATCTGGAACTCGTCAACCGCCTGCTGGCAGCCGGCGCCTCGGCGCAGGCTGTCGACGAACGGGGTCGCAGCGCGCTGCTGGCGGCGGTCTACAACCGGCGCGGCGACGTGGCAAGGACGCTGACTCTGGCCGGCGCCGACGTCAATCGCAAGGACGCCGAATCGAACAGCCCGTTCCTGCTGGCGGCCGCCACGGGCCAGGTCGAGGTGGTGCGGCTCTCGCTGTCGCATGGCGCGGACCTCGCCAGTACGGACCGCTACGATGGCACCGCGCTGATCGCCGCCTGCCAGCACGGCAATGTCGAGGTGGTGAAGCTGCTGCTGCAGAAAGGCATTGCCGTGGACCACGTCAACCAGCTTGGCTGGACGGCCCTGCTCGAGGCCGTGATCCTCGGCGATGGCAGCGCGCGCTATGAAGAAATCGTGCAGTTGCTGATCGACGCCGGTGCCGACGCCAACCTGGCGGACCGCGAAGGCGTGTCGCCCACGCGCCATGCGCGCGAGCGCGGCTACAAGTCGATGGTCAAGATCCTCATGCGCGCACGCGGTCACTGACCGCGGCGCGCTCTGTTCCGCCGCCTCAGGCGGCCGGCGTCTGCGTGTCGGCCGTGCGCGCGTTCTCGGTTTCCTGCAGCTGGCGCCACATCACCTTGCCCGTGCCGGACTTGGGCAAGGCATCGACGAACTCGACCACGCGCGGGTACTTGTAGGCCGCCATGTTTTCCTTGGCCCACTCGACAATGTCCTCGGCCGTGGTCTTGCCTTTGGCCTGCGCGCGCAGCACCACCACCGCCTTCACGGTCTCGCCGCGATACGCGTCGCGCGTGCCGATGATGCAGGCCTCCTGCACCGCCGGATGCTTGTACAGCAGGTTTTCCACCTCGGCCGGCCACACCTTGAAGCCGGAGGCATTGATCATGCGCTTGAGGCGGTCGGTGATGAAGTAGTAGCCCTCTTCGTCCATGCGACCGAGGTCGCCGGTGCGAAAGAAGGTCCTGCCGTCGAACTGGATGAAGGCGTCGCGCGTGGCATCTTCCTTGCCCCAGTAGCCCTTGAACACCTGCGGGCCCGACACGATGATCTCGCCGACTTCGTTGGGCGGCAGTTCCTCGAGCGTGACCGGATCGACGATGCGGGCATCGGTATTGAAGGTCGGCACGCCCAGGCATTGCAGCTTGGGGCGATCCGCCGGATTGCTGTGCGTCGGCGCCATGGTCTCCGACAGGCCATAGCCTTCCAGGTAGTTCAGCCCGAACTGGTCGCGCAGCCGCTCGGCAATGGCCTGCGGCATGGCAGCGCCGCCGCCGCCGATGTAGCGCAGGCTGGACAGGTCGAACTCCGGCAGGTTGGGGCTGGCCAGGAAGTCGATCACCATCGTCGGGATGTTGGTCCAGTGCGTGACCTGGTAGCGCGAGATCAGGCGCCCGGCCACCTCGCGGTCCCAGCGCGGCAGCATCACGACCGTGGCGCCGCTGTAGATCGGGCCGTTCATGCCGTACTGCATGCCCGTCACGTGGAACAGCGGCAGCACCGACAGGATCACCGATTCCGCGCCACTCCCCGACCACGTCGAGCCGCCGATGATGTTGTGCATGACCGAACGATGCGTGTGGATGCAGCCCTTCGGGAAGCCGGTGGTGCCGGAGGTATAGGGCATCACCGCCATGTCGTCGGGGCCGGCCGTATGCGGACCCGGCTGCAAGCCTGCGCCAAGCGCTTCGGCCCACGGCGTGGCGCCGGCCGGCAGCGGATGCTGCGTCGTCAGCCAGGCGGCCGGGGCGTCTTCGGGATGCTCGTGGGTCGCCGGCAAGGCGTCCGCATACTGCGACACCAGCAAATGCTGCAGCCGGTCGGCCGGCGCCAGCTCGGACTGGGCCTGCTCGACACCGGCGCCCAGGTCGGCAGTGCAGATGGCCACGCGCGCACCGGCGTCCGTGACGTAGTGCTTGAACTCTTCGGCCCGGTTCATCGGGTTGACTGGCACCACCACGGCGTCCGCGCGCAGGATCGCGTAGTAACTGATGAGGAACTGCGGGCAGTTCTGCATGTACAGCAGCACGCGGTCGCCCTTCTTCACGCCGGCCTTCTGCTGCAGCCAGCCCGCCAGCGCGGTGGCCTGCGCCTCCAGTTCGCGGAACGTGACAGTCTTGCCGAAGTAGCGAATGGCCGCCTTGTCCGCATAGCGGCGTGCGGAAACCTCCAGGTTGTACCAGAGCGACGTCTCCGGCAGCACGATCGCGGTTGGCACGCGCTTGGGCCAGAACTGGAAATGCGGGCGAGCAAGGGTCTGCATCGAAGAGTCTCCTGGACGGTCTTTGGCGACCTGTTTGTAAGGGTGTCATCGACTATAACCGAACGATCGTTCTATTTTCAATCAATGGCTTTCCCCAATCACGCTCCTGATGTCGGGCTGGCGCGGTTGCATTTGGCGCCCTTGCCCTCACAATCGCTGTATTACAGAACTCCACGCCTGCCCGACAGGCCCCGCAGCCATGAGCGACGTCACCTTGCAGAATTTTGAACCGGAAGTGATCGAGGCCTCGCGCCACGCGCCGGTTCTCGTGGATTTCTGGGCGCCGTGGTGCGGCCCCTGCCGCACGCTGGGCCCGATGCTGGAAAAGCTCGAAGCGGAAGCCGACGGCCAGTGGAAGCTGGTCAAGGTGAATGTGGACGAAAACCAGGAGTTGGCCGGGCATTTCGGCGTGCGCAGCATTCCGCACGTGGTGGCCTTCGCCGACGGGCAGGCGGTCGACCAGTTCACCGGCGTGCTGCCGGAATCGGGCCTGCGCGAGTTCCTGTCGCGCCTCACGCCAAACCCCGCGCTACTGGCACTGGACGAGGCCCGGAACCTGGCCGCGGCGGGCGACCGGCAAGCTGCCGGTGATGCCTTCACGGCAGCGCTGGCGCTGGACCCCGGTTCCGATGCGGCGCGCTTCGCATATATCAGCTTCCTGCTCGACGGCAATGCGCTTGCCGAGGCGGAAGCCGAATTCGGCAAGTTGTCCGCGCAAGCTTCGCAGGACGACGCCTACACCGCCCTGCGCACGCGCGTGGACGCCATGAAGGGCGTGGCCGACCTGCCCGACGAGCAGACCTTGACGAACCGCGTCGCGGCCGACCCGCATGACCTTTCCGGCCGCCTTGACCTGGCACGGCTGCTGATCGCGCGGCAGCAGTACGAACCGGCGCTAGAGCAGTTGCTGGCAATCGTGCGCGCTGACCGCGGCTTCGAGGACGATATCGGCCGCAAGACCATGATCTCGGTATTCGACATGCTGGCCGACCAGCCCGACGTGGTGTCGCGCTGGCGCCGGCAACTGAGCACCTCGCTCAACTGACGGCCTCTGGACGACGTGGCGCGGTAAACTGGCGGCCCTGATTTCCGGCATTGCGCCCGCCAAACCCGCCATGACTGCCTCCGTGCGCCTGATCGATTTCCAAGCCGCCGCGCCCGCGCCGAGCCACGACCGCCCTCGCCCTGACCGCCTGGTCGCGGGCAACCCCGACCGTACCACCTGGACGCACTACAGCGCCCGGCATGGCGATTTCGATTGTGGCATGTGGGCGTGCGAGCCGGGATCCTGGCGCATTGCCTTTCCGGCCGGCAAGGACGAATTCTTCCACGTGATCAGCGGGCGCATTCGCATCAGCGACGATGCCGGCGCGGCCAGCGAGTTCGGCCCCGGCGATGCCTGCGTGATTCCCGCCGGTTTCACCGGCCTGTTCGAAGTGCTCGAACCGGTGCGCAAGTATTTCGTCGTGATCGACCGCGAGGCGGCGCGCCCCGCATGAATTCAGGCCGGCTGGCCGGCCGGTGCCTCGATCAGCGTGAAGCCGTTTTCGCGCATGTGCTCGACCATCATGGTGTCCATCGACTTGACGTGGTGGTCGAACCAGCCGGACAGCTCGGCCACCAGGCGGCGGCCAAGATCCAGTTCCCCGTCGCTGACGACTTTGTCGCGCACGGCCTGGGCCACGGCCAGGACCTGCTTGTGTTCGCCGGCATGGCAATGCCGCGGGCCGAAGTCCATGGCCTCCATCCAGGTTTCTTCCTGGGCGAAATGATGCCGCGTGTGCTCGATCCATTCGTCCATGGCCGGCAGGAAACCGGCGTCGTCCGCGCGCGCGACGGCATCCAGCAACTGCACGAATTCCGCATGGGTGGCATCGGTGACCGGTTCGCCCAGCATGAGGTGGGCGGGCAGGCCGTCTGTGGAAAGCTGGTCTTTGGTATCCATGGATGGGGCTGGCACGGCGGGCGGCACGAAAAGAAACGGAAAGGATACCGAATTCAGTCCCGCGGCATCTGATGTTGCGCAAATCCTCCCCGAACGCGCGGGAGGTTATGCTTCCCGTTGCGCCGCCCCCGCGGCCCTCCGAGCCGAGACTTCCCAGATGCCACGACTGATCTTCTTCTGCGGCCATGCCGGCACCGGCAAGACCACCCTGGCGCATCGCCTGATCGGCCCGCTGATGCAGGCCACCGGCGAGCCGTTCTGCCTGCTCGACAAGGACACGCTGTACGGCCGCTACAGCGCAGCGGCCATGGCCGCCATCACCGGCGACCCGAATGACCGGGACAGCCCGGCTTACCTGGAAAACCTGCGCGACCCGGAATACCAGGGGCTGCTCGACACCGCGCGCGAAAACCTGGCCCTTGGCATCAGCGTGCTGGTGATCGGCCCGTTGTCGCGCGAGGTGAAAGCCCACCAGCTTCATGATCCGGCCTGGCTCAAGGTACCGGCCGGAACCGCCGTCCACATCGTGTGGGTCCACTTGCCGGAAGACGAGGCGCACGACCGCATCGTCCGCCGCGGCAACCCCAATGACGCCTACAAGCTGGCGCACTGGGATGCGTACCGCACGCGCCGCTTTATGCCCGCGCCGGCGGAATACCCCGAACTCGTCTACTTCAACAACCTCGCGCCCGGCGAGGCGGAAACGGACGCACTGCTGCGCGCATTGAGCGCTTAGACGCCGCCTCTGGCGATAGCGCCGATCACGGCCGACGCCGCCACGAAGCCGAACACCGCGGTCACGGCCACCGAGGAGCCAAAGCCCGCGCAGGCCAGCCCCTGCGGACCCGAGGCCGGCGCCACGGCCGTTGCCGGCGGCGCTTCGTCGATCTCGCACGCCTGCTGCTCGGGTTCGGGATATTGCAGCGGCTCGTCCGAATAGACCGCGGCAATGCCGAACTTCTTCTTCGGGTCGCGTGGAAAGCCCCAGTCCCTGCGCAGGTTCCCGCGCACCTTGGCCAGTAGCGGATCCTGGATCGTGCGGGCGAGGTCGTCGATGCGCACGCGCGTCGGGTCGAACTGTCCGCCCGCTCCGCCGCAGGTGATGACGGGCACGCCCTCGCGGCGCGCCCAGCCCAGCATGGCGGTCTTGACGCGCACGGCGTCGATGGCGTCGATCACGTAGTCATGGCCGCTGCCCAGCAGCCCGGCCACGTTGTCGATCGTGACGAAGTCATCGACCTGCGTGACGCGGCAGCGCGGATTGATTGCCAGGATGCGTTCGGCCATGGCCTCGACCTTGGCACGCCCGTAGGCATCGCCAAGCGCGTGGATCTGCCGGTTGGTATTGGACAGCGCGATATGGTCCAGGTCGATCAGCGTGATGCGCCCGACCGCATTGCGCGCCAGCGCTTCGGCGGCCCAGCTGCCGACGCCGCCGATGCCCACCACGCAGACACTGGCGGCTTCCAGCCGCGCCAGACCAGCAGCGCCGTAGAGCCGGGCCACGCCACCGAAGCGCCGGTGGTAATCGTCATCGGCCGTGCTTTCGTGGATCAGCGGCTCGGGCAATCCGGGCTGGCGGGAGGGGGAGACAGCGTCGTTCATGCTGGCGGTCAGGCAACGCGGGTGGAAAAGCATGCTGGCGTGGCATGGCGCGCACGCCACCGTGTCAGCCATCCCCCGACAGGTAAGCGAAGCGCGCAACTATACAATAGACGTAGTGGCCCGTCCGCCGCACAGGTTGCCGTTGCCGGGCGCCCTCCCACAGGAGACTACCCATGCCGGTGCGCCGCAAGGTCATTCTCTGGGCAGCGCTGACGCCGATCCTGCTGATTGCCCTGCTACTCGTCCTGATCCTGACCTTCGACTGGAATCGCTTCAAGCCCTGGCTGAACGAGCGGGTATCGGACGCCATTGGTCGCCCGTTCGCGATCAACGGCGACCTCACCGTCACCTGGCGCTCGGCCGAAGGCGAGACCGGCTGGCATACGTTTGTCCCGTGGCCCCGGCTGTCGGCGCGCGACATCACCGTCGGGAACCCGGACTGGACCCAGTCGCCGAACATCGCGACCGTACGCGAGCTGATCTTCGTGCTGCGCCCATTGCCGCTGCTGTCCCACGAGATCGCGGTGCCGACCATCGTCATCGACAGCCCGGCGGTATGGCTCGAACGGCTGGCCGACAACCGCAACAACTGGACCTTTGATACCGGCCCCAAGAAAAAACCTTCTTCCTGGCACCTGGATATCGGTGAAGTCGTGCTCTCTCGCGGCAACCTGGCGCTGTCCGACCAGGCGCAGAAAATCGACCTGCAGGCGACGGTCGACACCATTGGCAATGAAGCGGTGTACGACAAGGCGCGCGACGGCGATCTGGTCGTGCCGAGCGCCTCCGCGCCGGCCGGCAGACCTGCACCATCGGCCGCAAGCGTCCCTTCCGCGTCCGGTCCACCGGCCAATGCCGTAGCCGGCAACCAGCGCTATGGCCTGCGCTGGAAGGCTACGGGCCGCTATAACGAAGCCACCATCAATGCCAGCGGAAAAGCCGGCAACGTGCTGAGCCTGCGCAATATCAACGTACCGTTCCCGCTGCTGGCCGATGTGCGCGTCGGCGCGACCCGGGCTGTCGTCGAAGGCACGCTGACCGATCCAGCGCATCTCGCTGCGCTCGATGTCCACCTGCAGTTGCAGGGCGACAGCATGGCCAAGCTGTACGCGCTGACAGGCATCGTGCTCCCGTCCACGCCGCCGTACGAAACGCGCGGCCGCCTGGTGGGGACGATCCACAAGGGTGCCTCGGTCTATGCGTACCGCGGCTTTACCGGCCGTGTCGGCGGCAGCGACCTGAGCGGCACGCTGACCTACACGCAACGCGCGCCGCGGCCGCTGCTGGAGGGCAAGCTGGTCTCCAACGAGCTGCGCTTCGCCGACCTGGCGCCGCTGATCGGTGCCAACGCCAAGCCGGGCAAGGCGGCGCCGGACAGCAACGTGCGGCAGCCAGCCGACAAGGCCCTGCCGGTGGCTCCCTTCCGCACCGAGCGCTGGGACGCCATCGATGCCGACGTGCACTTCACCGGCAAGCGGATCATCCGCGATGAACGTCTGCCGATTACCGACCTGGTGACGCACGTGAAGCTCACGGATGCCGTGCTGCTGCTCGACCCGCTCAACTTTGGCGTGGCCGGCGGCAACCTCGTGTCCACCATCCAGCTCGACGGCAAGCGCGAGCCGATGGGCGCGAAGATCGACATGCGCGCGCGTCATCTCAAGCTCAAGCAACTGTTCCCGACGGTGCAGTCGATGCGCGCCAGCATCGGCGAAATGAACGGCAGCGCCAAGCTGTCGGCAGCCGGGAATTCGGTGGGTGCGCTGCTGGCATCCTCCAACGGCGAAGCCAAGCTGCTGGTGGAAAACGGCACGGTGAGCAAGTTCCTGCTGGAAGCGATGGGCCTTAACGTGGGGAGCGTCATCATCTCGAAGCTGTTCGGCGACAAACCCGTGCAGATCAACTGCGGCGTCGGCGATTTCGCCTTCACCAACGGCATCGCGCGCGCGCGCACGTTCACGCTCGATACGCAGGACGCCGAAATCAATGCCGTCGGCGCAATCGACCTGAACAGTGAAAAGCTGGCGATGACGATCCACCCTGACTCGAAGGGTATGCGAATCTTCTCGCTGCGCTCGCCGCTCTATGTCGGCGGTACGCTGAAGAAGCCGCGCGTCAGCCCGGACATCGGCATACTCGCGCTGCGGGCCGGCGGTGCGCTGGCCCTGGCGCTCGCTGCGCCCGTGGCTACAGCCGTGGTGCCATTGGTGGACCTGTCGTCCTCGAAGGAAAACCAATGCGGCCGCCTGCTGGCGGAACTGCACGATCGGCCGAGCGCACCGCCGCCGGGCAAGACCTACCGCGACCCGAAGGCGCCCAACGCGGCCAGTGCCGTGGCCGCGGAACTGCGCAAGCCGGGGCAGCCAGACAGCGCGAAGGGGCAAGCCAAGCAGGCTGAGCAGGCGCAGTCGGCTACCACCCCGCCGGCCCAGCAAGCCGCCGACGGAGCCCGGTCACCGGCGCGCCAACCTGCGGCGCCGCCGGTCAACCGCCCCGCCAACGACACCGAGCTCTACAAGGGCGGTTGACGCACTCGGCCTTCATCGCTGCAAATTCACAACAATCCTGGCGTGAATTTTCGGTACAGGTCGATTCTGCGTTGTGCCACGCCCACAGTGGGCGCATAATTAAACGGCCATTTACAAGATGTATCAAACAAATGGCACACTCCGGGTGCCGGCGACGGCGCCCTTCCGAAGGTGCGGCCCATGGCCGCCCTTGTTTTTTGTTGCTTGCTGCAACCGGCAACAAAAAGCCGAATTCGCCGCCCGCCCCATGACGCTGCCCCATGCCGCCGTCCCGCCGATCAGCTGGCTGATCGCACTGACGGTGTGCAACCACGTGGCGTTCAATGCCAGCCGCGTGGTGGTGTCCCTGTTTGCCATTTCCCTGAAGGCGTCGACCGTGACGCTGGGCTTGCTGATGTCGCTCTACGCGCTGCTGCCCATGCTGCTCGCGATCCGTGCCGGCAAGCGCATTGACGAGATCGGTCCGCGCAAGCCGATGATGGCGGGCTCGCTGATGGTCGTGGCGGGCACGCTGCTGCCGGCGGTATGGCAGGAGATTGCCGCGCTCTACGTTTCCTGCGCGCTGATCGGCGTGGGTTTCATGCTCGTCCAGGTGGCGATGCAGTTGCTGATCGGCCAGGTTTCCACCAATGGCACGCGCCTGCGCAACTACACGCTGCACGCGCTCGGCATGTCGGTGTCGGGCACGCTCGGTCCGGTGGTGATGGGTTACGTGATCGAGCATGCGGGATTCCGGCCTGCGTTCCTGGTGCTGGTCGCGGTCGCGCTGGCCGGACAGGCCGGACTGCAATGGGTGCGCCCACGCCTGCCCGCGCAGGGTGGCAACGCCGGTCGCATCGCCATCGAAGATGGCAGCCGCCGCTCCACGCTGGACCTGCTGCAGCATCCCGAACTTCGCGCCGTCTTTGTCGCCAGCGCGGTCCTGTCGGCCGCCTGGGACCTGCACGCGTTCCTGATTCCGATCCAGGGCTCGCGCATCGGCCTGTCGCCATCGGCGATCGGCTGGGTGCTGGGCGCGTTCGCCATCGCCACGTTCGCGATTCGCGTGGCCATGCCGATGGTGTCGCGCCGCCTGTCGGAGTGGAAGATCATCCGTATCGCGCTGATGGTGGGCGCATCGGCCTACCTGGCCTACCCGTTCGTCGCCCACTTCTGGATGATGTGCGGCCTGGCCTTCATCCTTGGCCTGGCCCTGGGCAGTGCCCAGCCCAATGTCATGAACATCCTTCACACGGCCTCGCCCAGCGGCCGTGCCGGCGAGGCGCTGGGATTGCGCTCGGCGGTGCTCAACACCAGCCAGGTGGTATGGCCGCTCACGTTCGGCGTGGTCGGCACGGCGCTGGGCATGCTGCCCATCTTCCTGTCCATGGCGGGCGCCATGGGCATGGCGGGCCTCTATTCACGGCGGCAGTCACGCCCCGCGCCAGCGAAACTTGCGCCGCCGTCGCATTGATTTGCCGGCACACAAATGCGGCTTGCAGCGCATTCGCTATACTGAAATCAACCGGCTTTCCGGCTGATTCCAACCGAATGCGACATGACTCAACTCGCTGACCTCCGCCGTACCTATGTCCTGGGCTCCCTGAACGAATCGGAAGTGGCGGCCGACCCGATGGCCCAGTTCAAACGCTGGTTCGACGAGGCCGTGACCGCCAAGCTCCCCGAGCCCAATGCGATGACGCTGGCCACCGTCGGCGCCGACGGCCAGCCTTCGGCACGCATCGTGCTTCTCAAAGGCATGGACGATAAGGGCTTTACCTTCTTTACCAACTACGAGAGCCGCAAAGGGCTTGACCTCGCCGCCAACCCGCGCGCCGCGCTGCTGTTCCATTGGGTGCAGCTTGAGCGCCAGGTGCGCGTGGAAGGGCGCGTGGAAAAGGTCGAGGACGACGAGAGCGACGCGTACTACGCCTCGCGGCCGCTGGGCTCGCGGCTTGGCGCCTGGGCCTCCGAGCAAAGCCGGGAGGTGCCTGGACGCGATGTGCTGGAGCAGCGCGAATCCGAGTACCGCGCCAAGTTTGGCGAGAACCCGCCCCGCCCGGCACACTGGGGCGGCTACCGCCTGGTTCCAACCGCGCTCGAATTCTGGCAGGGCCGGCCGTCGCGCTTGCATGACCGCATCGCGTACCGGCTGGACGCTGCCGACGGCTGGAAGATCGTGCGGCTGTCTCCCTGATGGGTGCACAGCACATTTCGGCGAATTGTCCTAAAGTGGGATAAGCGTCGCTTTGGGAGTGTGTCAGGCACCGCGTAGCGCCATGCTCACGCGGCGGCCTTGAACACGCCCGTTACCGCGACCGGGCTGCGCCGGGCAAAGACGACCCTGCTTGTTATCGCTCTGCGCCTTCGTTCCGCAACGTGTGCCGCAACGACAGGAGGTAACGCGCATGTTCTTCAAGCAAGCACTCGACAAGCAACTGGACAGCTGGATCGCCGATCTGCGCGAGCACGCCAACCTGCCCGTCAAGCTACGCCTGTGGAATGGCAGCGAATATCCGCTGGGTCGCTACGACAAGCCCGACGTGACGCTGACGGTGCGCGAGGCAGGTGCCCTGCCCCTGCTGCTCACACCCAGCCTGGACAACCTGGGCGAAGCCTATGTCCAGGAGAAGATCGACCTGGACGGCAAGCTCACCGACATCATCGACGTCGGCTACCGCTTCTCGGCGGCGGCCAAGCGGCGCGCCGGCGGCGCGCTGGCCAAGGTGGCGCATCATTTCACGCACACCAAGCAGGAAGACAAGAACGCGATCCAGTACCACTACGACGTGTCCAACGAGTTCTACAGCCAGTGGCTGGACCCGAACATGGTCTATTCCTGTGCGTACTTTGAACACGGCAATGAAGATCTTGCCACGGCGCAGCGCAAGAAAATCGATCACATCCTGACCAAGATCCGCCTGCAACCGGGGCAGACGCTGCTGGATATCGGCTGCGGCTGGGGTGCGCTCGTGCTACGCGCCGCGCAGAAGTTCGGCGCGCAATGCGTCGGCATCACGCTGTCGCAGAACCAGTTCGACCTGGCTACCGCGCGCGTCAAGGCGGCAGGCCTGTCCGACAGGATCGAGATCCGCCTGCAGGACTATCGGGATATCACGGGCACGTTCGATCGCATCACCAGCGTCGGCATGTTCGAGCACGTGGGCAAGAAGAACCTGCCCGCTTATTTCGGTCGCATGCGCGAGTTGCTGGCCGACCACGGCGTCGCCATGAACCACGGCATCACGGTGCCCGATCCCAGCGATGCGCCGATGGACGGGTCCGAGTTCATGGACCGCTACGTATTTCCGCAGGGAGAGCTGCCGCATATCGGGCTGGTGCTGAAGACCATGCAGGAAGGCGGCCTCGAAGCATTTGACGTGGAGCTGCTGCGCCGCCATTATGCGCAGACGCTGCGGCACTGGGCCGAGAACTTCGAAGCCCATTCCGGCGCCATCCGCGACATGGTGGGCGAGAAAAAGTACCGTATCTGGCGCGTCTACCTGGCTGGCTGCGCGCACGCCTTCGATGCGGACCAGATGTCGATCTACCAGGTCGTGTGCCACAAGGCGGGCGAGGCCTCGTCCGCGATACCGTGGTCGCGCCGCTATATCTATGACCATCCGATTGGCCTGAACGATTGACTGAAGACCTGTTCGGCGAGCTGCTTCCGCCAGTTTCGCCGCCCCCGCGCGCCGCCGACGGCGGTGACGCGGACACCGCAAGCAAGCCCTCCCGCGGCAAATCCGTCCTGCCGGCACGGCCCGATCCCGCGCTCGATGCACTCGGAAAACAGCTCCCCTCCAATCTCTATCTCGGCACCTCGTCGTGGTCCTACAACGGCTGGAACGGGTTGGTCTATGACGGCGAGTACGGCGACAGCCTGCTCTCGCGCAAGGGCCTGGCCGCGTACTCGAAACATCCGCTGCTGCGCGCAGCCGGCATCGACCGCGGCTTCTACGGCCCGATCCCGCTGGCGGACTACCTGTCCTACGCCGCGCAGGTTCCCGAGTCCTTTCGCTTCCTGGTGAAGGCGCCCGCCAGCGTGTGCGATGCGTGGCTGCGCGGGTCGGACGGTGTCGGCCGGCTGGCCAATGCCGCCTTCCTGGACGCCGAAATCGCCATCCGTGATTTCATCACGCCAGCCACCACCGGATTAGGTGCCAGGTGCGGCCCGCTGTTGTTCCAGCTTTCGCCGCTGGGCAGCCTGGCCAATGACGGCGCGGCTTTCCTCGAACGGCTCGACAGCTTCCTTGGCGCGTTGCCGCGGCTGGATCCCTCCATCACGCCGCATGCCTGCTATGCGGTGGAGATGCGCGACCCGGTCCTGCTGACGCCGCGCTACATCAAGCTGCTGCGCCGGCATGGCGTGCGTTTTTGCCTGTCGGCGCGCGACCGGCTCCCGCCCGTGCATCGCCAGGCCTCGGCGCAAGCCTTGATGGATGCCGACGCGCCCGGCCCGCTTGTGCTGCGCTGGATGCTGCATGCCGGCCGCCCGTACGAAGTCGCTGAATCGATCTATTCGCCGTTCAATCGCCTGGTGGATGAAGACCCCGAAACGCGCGAGGCCATCGCGGACCTGGTCGTGCGGACCCTGCGTGCCGGCCAGAGCGCGACCGTCATCATCAGCAACAAGGCGGAGGGCTCGGCGCCCCTGACATGCGCGCGGCTGGCCGAGGCGATCGCTGAGCGCCTGTGAAGCCGCCAGCCGCTAAACGAACTAGCGGCGCAGCTTGTCCGCGAAGCGCTCGCGGAACTTTGCCAGCTTCGGCGAGATGACAAAGGCGCAGTACCCCTGGCTCGGATGGTCCTGGAAATAATTCTGGTGGCTGGCCTCGGCACGCCAGTAAGGCTGTTCCGGCTCAATCTGCGTCACGATGGGTGCGTCGAAGGTCTTGTTGGCGACCAGTTCCCGCATGACGTACTCGGCCACGGCACGCTGCGCCTCGGAGTGCGTGAAGATGACGGAGCGGTACTGCGGCCCCACGTCGTTGCCCTGCCGGTTGATAGTGGTCGGATCGTGGATCGCGAAGAAGATCTCGATGATCTCGCGGAAGTTGATGACGGCGGGGTCGAAGGTCACCCGAACGACTTCGGCATGACCGGTATCGCCCTCGCTGACCTGCTGATAGGTCGGATGGCTGACATGCCCGCCGGTATAGCCGGACTCCACGGCGCGCACGCCGTTCACTAGCTGGTACACCGCCTCAAGGCACCAGAAACACCCTCCACCCAGCGTCGCCGTCTCCAGTTCGTGTTCCATGTTCGCCGCCCCCCGGGATCCATGCGTTTGTCGACCTGACGGTCTTAAGCATAAGCGCAGATAAGGCAATCTGCCTGCGGCTTCTCCGTAGCGGGCGAACCGTATTGCGGCCCTCGCGACGCAGCGTATGGCCAAACCCGCTACAATTCTCAAGAATCTGCCAACGATAGGGCACATCGTTGCGCAGCGCGACATCGAGGCGCAGCCCCTAAATTCCTTGCCGCCAACGTTGCCTGCCACACCGACGCCAGCGCACAGCCGGGCGGATCTTGTCCCTGTCGCCGCGACCCCAACTATGAATCATCATGACCGCCAGTGGAGCCCTTGCGATGGGCATGCCTGAAGCCCCGCCGCGGGAGACCGGCCAGGCCGCATCGCCGGATTTCGATTCGATCCATTTCCGCCGCACGCTGTCGCAGTTCGCGACCGGCGTGACGGTCATCACGACGCGCGCAAGCGCCGCATCCGTGGCCGCCGGGGCGCCGCCGTTCATCGGCATCACGGCCAGTTCCTTCAATTCCGTGTCGATGGATCCACCGCTGGTGCTGTGGAGCATGGCCACGCGCGCCAACAGCCTGCCAATGTTCCGCGACGGCTCGCACTACATCGTCAACGTGCTGTCAGCCTCGCAGCTCGACCTGTGCAAACGCTTCTCCACGCTCAAGGGCGACCGCTTCGCGGGCGTTGATTACCGGCTGTCGGAGAATGGCCTGCCGATCCTTGGCAATGCCCTCGCGTGGTTCGAATGCCACAATCGCAGCCGCTATGACGAAGGCGACCACATCATCTTCGTCGGCGAAGTCGAGCGCTGCGGCGTGCTCGGCAGCCACGAACCGCCGCTGGTGTTCCAGAACGGCGCCTTTTCGACCACCTCGCCCCTCGAAGACTGACGGCAGCGGCGCCGCCCTGGCGCTGCCCGCTCAGGTTCCCGCAGTATCCGCGGACTTCAGCACGGCCAGCGGCGAACTGTCGGTCTTGATCCGTTGCAGCACGATGTTGGAGCGGATATCCATCACACCGGGCGTGCGGTACAGCCGGTTCACGATGAAATCCGAGTAGTGCTTCAGGTTGCGCGCCTGCACGCGCAGGATGTAATTGCTGTCGCCGGTGATGATGTAGGCCGACAGCACTTCGGGCCACGCCTGCACGGCCGCGATGAAGGTGTCATGCCAGCCTTCCACGTCGTGCCGCATCGAGACCTGCACGATCGCTTCCAGTTCCAGTCCCAGCCGCTCGGCATCGAACCAGGCCCGGTAGCCGCCGATCACCCCCGATTCTTCCAGCAAGCGCACGCGCCGCAGGCACGCCGACGGCGATAGCGCCACGCGGTCGGCCAGGTCCTGGTTGCTGATGCGGCCGTGCTCCTGAAGGCACTCGAGAATGCGCAGATCGATGGGATCGAGATTCATTCGAATATTCCAGCGTTATTTCTGAATTAAATCGAATTTTATGCGAAATCACGCGGATTCTACCGTGGATTTCGCAAGCCTCTTGCCGGTTTTTTTGACTATCATGCCGTCATCGACGACGACACAGGCACCGCGCAGCGGCAGCCGTGCAGACATGACCAACCGCCCCGCCCCGCCCGCCGACAGCCGCAGGCTGTGGGACATCAGCCCACCGCTTTCGCCCGCCACGCCTGTCTGGCCGGGCGACACGCCGTTCCAGCAGGAAGCCGCCTGGCAGATGGATGAACACTGCCCCGTGAACGTGGGCCGCATCACGTTGTCTCCGCACACCGGCGCGCAT
The DNA here is from genome assembly GCF_057073755.1 of Cupriavidus sp. C3SS-1. Taxonomy (NCBI): domain Bacteria; kingdom Pseudomonadati; phylum Pseudomonadota; class Betaproteobacteria; order Burkholderiales; family Burkholderiaceae; genus Cupriavidus; species Cupriavidus sp. C3SS-1. The sequence continues at coordinate 2,421,282 of NZ_CP172699.1, forward strand.
GCGGATGCGCCGCTGCACTATGCCGCGGATGGCGCGCCCATCGGGGCCGTAGGGCTGACGCCCTACCTCGGACGCTGCCGCGTGATTCACTGCGTGGGCGCCACGCCGGTGGTCGCGCCGCACCACTTGGAGCACGCGCTGGACGCCCTGCCGCCACGCGTGCTGCTGCGCACCTACGCGCGCGCTCCGCTTGAACAATGGGACGCCGGCTTCTGCGCCGTCGCGCCGGAAACCATCGCACTACTTGCCGCGCACGGCGTGCAGCTGATCGGCATCGACACGCCGTCGCTGGACCCGCAGGAATCCAAGACCATGGACGCGCACCGTGCCGTGCGCCGCCACGGGCTCGCCATCCTGGAAGGTCTGGTGCTCGATGCCGTCGCCGAAGGCGACTACGAACTGATCGCGCTGCCGTTGCGCTTTGCCGGGCTCGACGCCAGCCCGGTGCGCGCGGTGCTGCGCAGCCTTGACTAAACACCTTTCCGCAATCCCTTGCCCCACGCCGACATGACCGCACTCACCCGCGAGCAATGCCTGTTGCTCGACCAGCAAGACCCCCTGCGCGCCCTGCGCGACCAGTTCGCGCTGCCTGATGGCGTGATCTATCTCGATGGCAATTCGCTGGGCGCACGTCCGCGTGCCGCCGCCGCGCGCGCCGCCGAAGTCGTCAGCGAGGAATGGGGCACCGGCCTGATCCGCAGCTGGAACACCGCCGGCTGGTTCGAGCTGCCGCAGCGGCTGGGCAATATGGTGGCGCCGCTTGTCGGCGCCGGCGAGAACGAAGTGGTCGTCACCGACACCACCTCGATCAACCTGTTCAAGGTGCTGGCCGCCGCGCTGCGCGTGCAGGCCGCACGCGATCCGTCGCGCAAGGTGATCGTGTCCGAAGCGAGCAATTTCCCGACCGACCTGTACATCGCCCAGGGCCTGGCCGACCTGCTGCAGGACGGCTATTCGCTGCGCCTGGTGAATTCGCCGGCCGAGATCGAAGCGGCCGTCGGCGCCGACACCGCCGTGCTGATGCTCACGCACGTCAACTACAAGACCGGCGAGATGCTCGACATGGCGGCCTTCACCGAGCTGGCCCATGCGCGCGGCGCGGTGACGGTGTGGGACCTGTGCCATTCGGCCGGCGCCGTGCCGGTGGCGCTGAACGCGTCGAAGGCCGACTACGCGATCGGCTGCACCTACAAGTACCTCAACGGCGGCCCGGGCTCGCCGGCCTTCGTCTGGGTCGCACCCGCGCTGCGCGATGCCTTCTGGCAGCCGCTGTCGGGCTGGTGGGGCCATGCCGCGCCGTTCGCGATGGATCCTCAATACCGCCCCGTCGACGGCGTGCGCCGCTTCCTGTGCGGCACGCAGCCGATCACGTCGATGGCCATGGTCGAATGCGGCCTGGACATCTTCGCGCAGACCGATATGTCCGCCCTGCGCACCAAGTCGCTGCAGTTGACCGACCTGTTTATCGCACTGGTGGAAGCGCGCTGCCGCCGCCATCCGCTGACGCTGGTCACGCCGCGCGAGCATGCACGCCGCGGCAGCCAGGTCAGCTTCGAACATCCGGAAGGCTATGCCGTGATGCAGGCGCTGATCGAGCGCGGCGTGATCGGCGACTACCGCGAGCCGCGCATCATCCGCTTCGGCTTCACGCCGCTGTACACGAGCTTTACCGAGGTGTGGGACGCGGTGGAAACGCTGCGCGACGTCCTCGATACCGAAACCTACCGCGATGCGCGCTTCCATGCGCGCGGCGCGGTGACCTGAAAGCGGAGCCAACCATGAGCGAATTCAAGGGATGCCCGATGTCGGGCACCGCAGGGCGGGACGCCCAGGACAAGCAAGGCGACCGATGGCATGGCGCGCAGATGGACTTCGCCAAGGACATGAGCTACGGCGACTATCTCGGCCTGGACCAGATCCTGAGCGCGCAGCATCCGCTCTCGCCGGACCACAACGAGATGCTCTTCATCGTGCAGCACCAGACCACCGAGCTGTGGATGAAGCTGATGCTGCATGAGCTGCGCGCGGCGCGTGCCTCGGTGCGGGAAGACACGCTGCCGCCGGCCTTCAAGATGCTGACGCGCGTGTCGCGCATCATGGACCAGCTGGTGCAGGCGTGGAACGTGCTGGCCACCATGACGCCGCCGGAGTACTCGGCGATGCGGCCCTACCTGGGCATGTCGTCAGGCTTCCAGTCGTACCAGTATCGCGAGATCGAATTCATCCTGGGCAACAAGAACGCGGCCATGCTGCGTCCGCATGCGCACCGCGCTGAACACCTGGCGTTGGTGGAGACGGCGCTGAAGACGCCTTCGCTGTACGATGAAGCGATCCGCCTGATGGCACGCCGCGGCTTTGCCATCGACGCCGACTGCGTCGAGCGCGACTGGAGCCGGCCGACTGCCTACAACGCTTCGATCGAGGCGGCGTGGCTCGAGGTCTACCGCAATCCGAACGCGCACTGGGAACTGTACGAACTCGGCGAGAAGTTTGTCGACCTGGAGGACTCTTTCCGCCAATGGCGCTTCCGCCATGTGACCACGGTCGAGCGCGTGATCGGCTTCAAGCGCGGCACCGGCGGCACCGAGGGCGTGAGCTACCTGCGCAAGATGCTCGACGTGGTGCTGTTCCCGGAACTGTGGAAGCTGCGCACGGACCTCTGAAACGATCCGCGGACCCCCGCTTCAACCGGCCGGGTCCGACAGCCGCGCGGCCAGCGCCTTCAATGCGGGCGCCAGGGTCGCGTGGAAAACAGACTCCTCCACGGTTCCGTAGGACGCGCTGCAGCTCAGCATATGCAGCTCCTTCTCCCCCACCGGCCGGAAAGCCACCGCACAGGCATGGATGGCCGGATGCCAGTCGCGGAACGATGACGAATAGCCGCGGCGCTCCGCTTCCTCCAGCGCCGCGCGCGTAGGCGCCTCCTGCAGCTTCCACTGCTCGGGAAAGGCCTGGCTGAACTCCGCCAGCACCCTTTCCCGCCGACCCGCCGGCAGCGCCGACAGATACGCGCGCCCCATCGAGCTGGAGACCAGCGAGAGCCGAGACCCCACGCCCAGCCCCAGCATCACGCCGGCATCATTGCGGATCGACTCCAGGTAGATCACCTCCATGCGCTCGCGCTTGCCGAGCGACACGGACACCCCATACGACTGCGCAAATGCCAGCATGTGCGGACGCGCCAGCATCACCACGTCCGACGCCGACAGGTAGGCATAGCCCAGCGCCAGCACGCCCGCATCGAGCGCGTACTTGCCCAGGCTTTCGTCATAGCGCAGGTAGCCGAGCTGGACCAGCGTACCGGCCAGCCGGCTCACCGTAGCCTTGGGGAAGCCGGTGCGGCGCACGAAATCCTGGTTGCCCAGCATGGCTTCGCCAGTGCGGAAGCAGCGCAGCAGTTCCAGGCCGCGCGCCAGTGCGGTGACGAAATTGGGATCGCTGTCGCGCGCCGCCGGGGCGGACACAGCGGGCGGGATGTCGGGAGAAAGGCTGCTCAAGGCTGGCTCCTGTTGGAGGTCCGGCGCCACGCGCGACAATCGAACACGCTGGTGTTCCAGCCGCTTGCATGGCGAACGCATTGCGATATACTAATCGAACGGAACACAGTTCCGCAATGCGGAACCTGAAAATTCCACCGATTCCCCGGATTACCGCTGGGACGGGCGCGCCACACAGCGCCTGGCAGCGGTGCCCTGCTCTACCGAAGGAGACCTGCATGGCTGCCAACGCCGAATTCCACTGGGCCGATCCCCTGCTGCTGGACCAGCAACTGACCGCCGACGAGCGCATGATCCGCGACGCCGCGGCCTCGTATTGCCAGGACAAGCTGATGCCGCGCGTCCTGCAGTCGTTCCGCAATGAAAAGACCGACGTGGAAATCTTCCGCGAGATGGGCGAACTGGGCCTGCTCGGCCCGACCATCCCCGAGCAATACGGCGGCCCGGGCCTGAACTACGTCAGCTACGGCCTGGTCGCGCGCGAAGTCGAGCGCGTGGATTCGGGCTACCGCTCGATGATGAGCGTGCAGTCGTCGCTGGTGATGGTGCCAATCTATGAATTCGGCAGCGAAGCCCAGAAGCAGAAGTACCTGCCCAAGCTGGCCACCGGCGAATGGATCGGCTGCTTCGGCCTGACCGAACCGAACCACGGCTCCGACCCGGGCTCGATGGTCACCCGCGCCAAGAAGGTCGACGGCGGCTACGAGCTGAGCGGCGCCAAGATGTGGATCACCAACTCGCCCATCGCCGACGTGTTCGTGGTCTGGGCCAAGCTGATGGGTGAAGACGGCAAGGAAGACATCCGCGGCTTCATCCTGGAAAAGGGCTGGAAGGGCCTGAGCGCCCCGGCCATCCACGGCAAGGTCGGCCTGCGTACCTCGATCACCGGCGAAATCGTGCTCGACCAGGTCTTCGTGCCGGAAGAGAACCTCATGCCGGGCGTGAAGGGCCTGAAGGGTCCGTTCACCTGCCTGAACTCGGCGCGCTACGGCATCGCCTGGGGCGCACTGGGCGCCGCGGAATTCTGCTGGCATACCGCGCGCCAGTACACGCTGGACCGCAAGCAGTTCGGCCGCCCGCTGGCGCAGACCCAGCTGGTGCAGAAGAAGCTGGCCGACATGCAGACCGAGATCACGCTGGGCCTGCAAGGCTGCCTGCGCCTGGGCCGCATGAAGGACGAAGGCACCGCGGCGGTCGAGATCACTTCGATCATGAAGCGCAACTCGTGCGGCAAGTCGCTCGATATCGCCCGCGTGGCGCGCGACATGCTCGGCGGCAATGGCATCTCGGACGAGTTCGGCGTGATCCGCCACGTGGTGAACCTGGAAGTGGTCAACACCTACGAAGGCACGCACGACATCCATGCGCTGATCCTGGGCCGTGCCCAGACCGGCCTGCAGGCCTTCTTCTGATCGAAGCCTCACGCCCGACAGGCACTCCATAATAAAAAAGCCCGGCTGCGAGGCCGGGCGAAACACACTACCAAGGAGACGACGAGGCTGCCCCCGTCGATAAAACACCTGTCCTGAACCGCGGCCCCGCCTCAAGCGGGGCCGGGTTCATTTGTTCGGTTGCGGCGTGAGCCGCAGATAGGGCCGCACGGCCTTGTAGCCTTTCGGGAATTTCTCGCGGATCACCGCCTCGTCCTTCAGCGACGGGACGATCACCACGTCATCGCCGTCCTGCCAGTTGCCGGGCGTGGCCACACTGTGGTCGTCCGTGAGCTGCAGCGAATCGATGACGCGCAGGATCTCGTTGAAATTGCGCCCTGTGCTCGCCGGATACGTGATGATCAGGCGTACCTTCTTTTTCGGGTCGATGATGAACAGCGAGCGCACCGTCAGGGTCTCGTTCGCGTTCGGGTGGATCATGTCGTAAAGCTGGGACACCTTGCGGTCGCCATCGGCCAGGATCGGGAAGTTGACCGTGGTGGATTGCGTCTCGTTGATGTCCTGAATCCATCCTTTATGGGACTCGACACCGTCCACCGACAATGCAATGGCCTTCACGCCACGGCGCGCGAATTCGTCCCGGAGCTTTGCGGTCAGGCCCAGTTCCGTGGTGCACACCGGCGTGTAGTCCGCCGGATGCGAGAACAGCACTCCCCAGCTTTCGCCGAGCCAGTCATGGAAACGGATACGGCCTTCACTGGAATCCTGCTCGAAGTCGGGGGCGAGATCGCCCAGGCGCAATGCCATGCTTTGTCTCCTGAAAAATGCGTGGAACCAGAGTATCCGGATTGCGATCGAACCCAAACGAATATAAAGTCACTACAAAATCACTCCAAGTCATATAGCGCGGTGCCGAGGGCGGGCGCCGCAAATATGACGCGATTTTGCCCTTATCGCCGTCGTGGTCTTGAAACCACAGGTACCCGCCACATATGCTAAGTAACAGACAACGCGTGCCGTTACTCTCGCAAGAAGGCAAAATGTCAGAAACCGCACAAACCGAACCAACCGCCCGCAAACAGGAGAAACTGATGAGCGATGTCAAGACCGTTCTGTCCGACGCCGAAGAACTGCTGAAGCAAGCGGCGTCGACCACCGGCGAAAAGGCTGCCGAACTGCGCGAGCGTGGCATGGGCCTGCTGAAGCAAGCCAAGGAAAAAGCCCAGGACCTGCAAGACGCCGTGGTTACCAAGAGCAAGGCCGCCGCACGCGCTACCGATGACTACGTGCACGACCATCCGTGGCGCGCCGTTGGCGCAGCCGCCGGCGTCGGCCTGCTGATCGGTCTGCTGCTTAACCGCAAGTAAGACTGCCCCGGTCGCGGCGCCCTGCGCCGCCACAACGCTGGCATTGCCCGTCATCGCGTACGGGCATGCCGTTGGCCCGGCGCGGGCATGATGGATTGTGCCTACCGGGCTTTGCACGCTGAAAGGCGCGGCCGGTCCAGTGCCGCCGCGCCGCTTCCTCGCCGGAGCCGCATGAGCGAATCCCCTTCCTCACCAAAGTTGCTCGAGTCCGTGCGCAACCTGTTCGGTTCGCTGGTTGCGATGGTCCAGACGCGCCTGGAACTGGCCAGTGTCGAATTTGCCGAGGAACGCTCGCGGCTGATGAAGGTCGGCCTGCTGGCCTGCTTCGGCCTTGTCTTCTTCGGGATTGCGCTGGTTACCTTCACCGCCCTGATCGCCATCCTGTTCTGGGACACCTACCGCTGGCAGGCCCTGGTCGCGCTGGTGGTCACCTACCTGGTACTGTCCGCAGGCTGCCTGGCCACCGCCCGTCACCTGGTGCGCAGTGCCCCGCCCATGTTCGAGGCCACGCTGGCGGAAATCGACAAAGACCGGGAGACCCTGCGCCGATGACTACTCCGGAATCCGACGCCGGCAAGGCTCCCCGCCGCGAACATCCACGCCCCGTGCGCTACGCGCGTGAAATACGCCTGCCGCTCGAGGTCCGCAAGGAGCTGCTGCTGACCCGCGCCGAACTCGAGCGCCATGACCTGCTGAAGGCCCTGCACGAGGTCAAAGGCGGCGCCCGGCGCCTGGGCAGCTTCGCCAACTGGCTGCCGCGCGCAGTCCGTCCCCATTCGTGGGTGAAGGTGCTGGGCCTGGCCCAGGACTATCCGCTGCTGAGCACGGCCGCCACGCTTGCCCTGCCCCTGCTGCGGCGCACGCCACTGCTGCGCTGGACATGGAAGGCGTCCAAGCTTGGCGTCATCGCCGGCGCTGCCTACTGGGGCTACAAGACGTGGCGCCAGGCCAAGAGCGAGGCAGTGGCCCCGCCTGACACCGGTGGCGCCCAGGGGCCGCAGGACACCGGCTTCCGCGACCCGCTCGTACGTTAGCCTGGCATCAGGGCCGCCTGGCCCTGGCCGATCATCATCGCACCGCCCTGCCGCGATCCTGAAGCGAACGGCTTGGGCATCGCAATGTGAAATCCTTGCGCGAAATCCACGCCAAGCTCGCGCAGCCGCGCAAGGACGGCTTCGCTCTCCACATATTCCGCGATCGTCTTCTTGCCCGTGGCCTGGCCGATGCGCTGGATGACTTCCACCATCACCTGCTTGACGGGATCTTCGAGCATATCGCGCACGAAGCTGCCATCGATCTTCAGATACGTTGCCGGCAAGTGCCTCAGGTAGGGGAATGACGCCATCCCCGCGCCAAAGTCGTCCAGCGCAAATGCGCACCCCAACCGCTGCATCTGCTCGATAAACGCCGTGGCCTGCGTCAGGTCGGCAATCGCCGCAGTCTCGGTAATCTCGAAGCAGATCCCACTCAATGCAATACCGGCACGTTGCGCCTGTTCGCGGACAAAGGCCGGGAACCGGACATCGGCCAGTGACGACGCGGACAGGTTGATCGCGCACTGCGCAATGGACTCGCCATGTTCCGCCCGCCGGCGCGCCAGCGCGGCAAACGCGGTTTCCACCACCCAGCGGTCGATCATCGGCATGAGGTTGTAGCGCTCGCAAGCTGGCACGAATGCCATCGGCGGCACCAGCTGGTTGCGCTCGTCCACCATGCGCAGCAGCAACTCGATATGGCGCCCGCCACGCAACTCGCCCCGCAGCGGGATGATGTCCTGCGCGTAGAGGCAGAACCGGCCCGTCGCCAGCGCCGCATGCACCCGGCTGACCCATTCCATCTCGCCATGCCGCGCCTGTACCACGCTGTCGCTCGGATGGTAGACCTGGACGCGGTTGCGGCCATTTTCCTTGGCCACATAGCAGGCGGCATCGGCGGCGCTGAGCGCTTCCGCCACGCCCGCAGTGCCGGCGTCCAGCGCCACCAGCCCGATGCTGGCCCCGACGGCAAACGTGCGCTGGCGATACGTGAAGCGAAACCCCGCCACCGCGCGCCGCAAGCCCTCGGCCTGCTGCTCGCCATCGGGCGCCGCGCAACGTTCCAGCAGGATGCCGAACTCGTCGCCACCCAGGCGCGCGAGTGTATCGCCCTGGCGCAACTGGCCGCGCATGATCGTGGCGATCTGCCGGATCAGTTCGTCGCCCGCTGCATGTCCGCAGGTGTCGTTGACGACTTTGAACTGGTCCAGGTCAAGGTACATCAGCACGTGCGTGCCACCGGCATCCCGCAATCGCGCGATGGCGGCGGTCAGGCGGCGCTCGAACTCGGTCCGGTTGACCAGCCCGGTCAGCGCGTCATGGCTGGCCTCATGGGCCAGCCGGGCCGCATGCTCGCGCTCCTGGCTGACGTCATGCAGAACCACCACGACACCGCTCGCCTGCGCCGCGCGGTCGCGGATCAGCGCCACCGAAGGCTTGACGGCCACCGTGCGGCCGCCACGGCCCGTCAGCAACGCCGTCACGCCGGGCCAGCGCTGCTGCAGCGCCAGCGCGACCAGCTTGCGCAGCGGTGCCTGGCTTCCCTCCTCGCACAAGGCGCATACCTGTTCCAGCGGGCGTCCGCAGGCCTCGGCCTCGCTCCAGCCGGTCAGGGCTTCGGCCGCGGGATTCAGCGACTCGATGCGGCCCCAGACGTCGGTGGTGACCACGGCATCGCCGATCGCCTGCAGCGTAACCTGGGCACGCTCCTTTTCGGCGAACAGCTGGGCCTCGTAGCGCTTTTGCTCCGAGATGTCGGTGAGCGAACCGGCCATGCGCCTGACCCGCCCGTTATCGCCACGGACCAGCCGCCCGCGCGCGCGCACCCACAGGTAGCCATCGCCGCGCGTACGCAGGCGGAACTCGACATCGTAAGGTTCGCTACGGCGTAGATGGGCCGAGAGCTTGTCGTCGAGCACATTCACGTCAGCCGGATGGAGCAGGCCCAGCAGCGTCTCGCGCGCCTGCGGCAACGCGTCCGGCGCGAAGCCGAGCATCTGCGCGCAGCGCGGCGAGAAATACAGCCGGCCGCTGTGCACATCCCAGTCCCACAGGCCGTCGTTGCTGCCGCCCACGGCTAGTTGCAGGCGCTCCTCGCTCCCGGCCAGCGCCTCGCGCAGGCGGCGCTCGCGGCGCAGCCGCCGGTGTGACAGCAGGATGGCGCAGAGCAGCAACGCGACCGCCACCACCATGGCCCCCACGATGAGTGCTTGCGTGACGCGCCGCGATGCCTTGCCCAACTCGTGCGAGAACGCGGACTCCAGCGGCGTCAGCCGCGCATCGATGGCGAGAATGCCCTGCAGCACCGGCTCTGTACACGCCACGCCGCAGCCCGGTTGGACGGCCAGTTGCCGCAGCACCATCGCCTGCTCATGGAGCGCGGCGATCTCGCGATCCCCCTCCGCCCAGATCCGGATCGCGGCATCGACCTCTTCGACGTGGCGAAAGTTGCGGTAGAGACGGATGATCCCCGCGATGTCATCGGGATGGATAGCGCCGGCGAGGAAGCCCGCTCGCGCGCGCTCGTCATCCGGCGTCTCGCGGTCGAGTTCGATACGGGCGCGGTGGTCGCCCATCGGCACCGCAATATCCGCCAGGTAGGCCAGGAAATCGGCATCGTTGCGGTCTTCGCCATAACGCAGCAGGTGCATGACTGCGTTTTTCTGGCCCTTGGACCATGCGCTCTCGCCCGCGACAAACGCACGCACGGCCGACAGGACGTCGACGCTGGCGATGGTGAACAGCGCCAGCGCAACGACCACGGGAACGAATGGCCAGATAACGCGCAGTGCATGCACATCGCCCGGCAAAGACCTGCCTGCTTGCCGCATAGGACTTCCGACGGTTGGAGCGCTGCCGGCGTGGCGGCGCCAGCAGTACCGGGAGCGGATTCATTGTCCGTTGCAGCCCCGGTGATGTCTCTAACTCGAAGTGGTTAATACGGACCGTTGCAGCGGCAGCCCGCGCGAAAAAAAACAAAAAGGGCCCGTGACTTGCGCCACAGGCCCTTCGAAATGCTGGTGGGTCGTGCGTGACTCGAACACGCGACCAACGGATTAAAAGTCCGAACTAGACGCCATTCCGACCCGTTGACCCACGTTCATGTAACCCACAAATCCTAGAAATTACAATGTAATACGGCGATGTTGTTCGGATTATTGCATTGACCCATGTTGATTGTTTGCCATATGATGCGGTTACACGGCGGTTACACAAAGTCATGTAACCCGGTCCCAAAGGGTGGCAGCGATGGCAAAGGTCAATTTCACGGCACGGCGGATTCAGGAGCACACCTGCCCTGACGGCAAGGCGCAAACCTTCCTGTGGGACGCGGCATCGCCGGGGCTGGGTCTGCGCGTGACCGCCAATGGCGCCAAGGCGTACATCTTCCAAGGCAAGATTCACGGGCAGACGGTCCGCCTGACCATTGGTGACCCCCGAAGCTGGACCATTGATAAAGCCCAGGAGAAAGCTCGCAGCCTACAAACACTGATTGATGACGGCAAAGACCCACGCGAGGTCATGGCGGAGACGCGCGCCGCCCATGAAGCCAAGCAAGCCGCAGCCCGTAGAAAGGATGTAACCCTTGGGAATGCTTGGACCGCCTACCTTGCCGCCCGCCGTAGCAAATGGTCCGAACGGCACTATCAGGACCATCTGCGCCTTGCCGACCGTGGCGACCGGGACTGGAAGCGTGGCAAGACGATTGCTGCGCCGCTCGCCGCACTACTGGATGACCGCCTTTCCGACCTGACCCGCGAACGGGTAGCCGCTTGGCTGGACAAAGAGGCTGAGAGCCGCCCGACAAGTGCCGCCCTTTCCTTCCGCTTGCTACGTGCCTTTACCCGCTGGTGCGAGGACCAGGCCGCTTACAAAGGCTTGGTATCGCTCGACGCATTCTCCAGCCGCATATCCCGCGAGCATGTGCCCAAGGCCAAGACCAAGGACGATTGCCTACAACGTGAGCAGTTGCCCGCGTGGTTCGCTGCCGTGCGCGGTATCTCAAACCCAGTTATCGCGGCATACCTCCAAGGGCTGCTTATCACTGGCGCGCGCCGGGAAGAATTGGGCGCGCTGCGGTGGGATGACGTCGATTTCCAGTGGGGAAGTCTGACCATCCGGGACAAAGTGGAGGGCGAACGCGCCATTCCCCTGCCGCCCTACCTTGCCTCCTTGTTGTTGAACCTAAAGCGTCGCAATGACACACCGCCCAACGTGCATAAACTGAAGGAAATGGAAGCACGGGGGGAGAAATGGGAGCCGTCGCCTTGGGTATTCAGCAGCCCCACGTCGGCCAATGGCAGGCTTGCCGAGCCCCGCAATGCCCACGCTAAGGCCCTAGCGATTGCCGGATTGCCCCACGTGAGCCTGCATGGTCTGCGCCGGTCCTTCGGTACGTTGTGCGAGTGGGTGGAGATGCCATCGGGCATTTCTGCCCAAATCATGGGACACAAGCCCTCCGCCCTGGCCGAGAAGCACTACCGCCGCCGTCCGCTCGACCTGCTTCGTGCCTGGCACATCAGAATCGAGGCATGGCTGCTGGAGCAGGCCGGGATAAAGTTTGACGCCAGGCAGGCCAAGCCGGGCCTGAAGGTGATTACCGCGGCCTAACCCGAACAGTTTTGCCCCCTGCCTACGCCGATGGGCGGAAAAGCCGGACACCTTCACCGGCCCGGCAGGGGCTCCCTCATGAGGGTTTGCGCGAGAAGGAGCGCAATGTCCAAGGAAGTTCGGAAGGCGGGCGACAAACAAGCGCCCAAACCCATGACAGTCGCACAGCTCGCCGCTGAAATCGGGATAGGCCCGTTCGGCGGAAGCGCTCGAGCGGAAGCACTTTCCAAGATGCTGCGCGAGAACTTCAGCGCGATAAAGGATGAGTTACTGAGAGAACCTATCGATGACGCATTTACCTTGCTCGTGCTCTTGGGCTTGGAACGGGGGCAGGAAGCCAGCATGGCTGAGAAGTTGATGCTGGATCTGCGCCGTCAGAAACTATCCGCCAATGGCAAGAAAGGCGCTGAGATCCGCCACGGTCAGCGGGGCGGCAACTGGGAGAAGAAAGAGAGACTTCGCGAAATTTGGGCCGGCGGCGACTACAAATCTCGGGCTAAGTGCGCAGAACAAGAATGCGCCGCGCTGGGGGTGTCCCTCGGGACAGCGATTAAATACCTAAATAACACCCCCGACCCACATGGCCGCTAGCCAGCTATAAGCTAGCCGCTAGCTAGCCACAGGATATTCGCGGGCTCAGCCGTGGCAGCAATACTAGTCATCGCCGAAGAATAAAGCCGAGCGACGCGGAACGCAGAAGGCCGAGATAGTGAATATCGGCACGCTATCAACGTTGGATGCCCCGCCGAGCCCGGCATTGGAAGCTGACCATGACTAGCTTTGCTCAAACCATTCCGCCCGGCCTCGCCACGGTCGCCGGCGCACGCGATGCCATCACCACCAACGAGGCCGCACCCCTCATCAATCGCCGGCCTCAGACACTTCGCAAATGGGCCTGCCTGGAAAACGGTCCTATCCGCCCCATCCGCATCAATGGCCGCCTTGCATGGCGAGTCATAGACCTCGCCAATCTGATTAACGGTAAGGGCCGGTAAATGGAAAACGCCCGCCCCCAAGAGACAGAGACGAGCGCGAACGAACAGCGCAATTCTAAGGCATGCGAGATGCCGGCGCGCACCAACACGGTCCTAGCTGAAGTGCTTGCCGCCCTGATTGAAGGCCACCGCCTCACCGGCATGGATGCGGTATTTGGGCAGCACACGACGCGCCTTGCAGCCGTGGTGCATGCCCTTGAGTCGGAATACGGCTGGCGCATTGACCGCCGCGACATCGAGAAGCACACCAGGGACGGCCGCACCGCCCGGGTTACCGAGTACTGGCTGTCCGCGCAAGCACGCGAGGCCGCGTTTGCAGCTGGCGCGCGCGCCTGGGTCGATGAGGTTAATGCATCCGCCATAGAGCGCCGCGAGCAGCGCAAATCTGACCGCACGATTCACGTCTAGTCGCGCCGGTCCCCGCCCCCAAGGATTGGACCGCCAGCCAGACCCGAGTGCCCCGACTTGCCCGCACCTTACTGGAACAAGCCGGACATAGGCGGAACCTCGGGTTTGACTGCATCTGCGATTCATCTGTTGCCAAGAATTAGTCCTCGGGCAACGACGGGCGCATCCAAAAGCTCCCGGCTACATCAGATTGAGATGCGCACACCTAGCGCAAACAAAGGCATCCCGCATGACCAACACGCGAAAGAGGAAGCCGCTGGAAGCGGTCTCCGGGTCTTACACGCCGATTCCGCACTCCATGCTCGATAGCATCGCCTTCACCGGTGCGTCTGACCGGGCAAAGGCCATGCTGCTCGAGCTGCTGCGCCAGCATAACGGCCGAAACAATGGCCACCTCCAGCTTTCCGTGTCATGGCTCAAGACTCGCGGCTGGAAGTCCGCAGACCAGATCCAAAAGGCCAAGGGTGAGTTGTTGGAGCGAGGCCTAATCGCCAAGACGAAGCTGGGCGGGATGGGTATTGGGCCGGACTGGTTTGCCCTGACATGGCTTGTCATCGCGGACTACACCGGCCTGGACATCAAGCGAGGGACCTTCCACCCGGGGCAATGGAAACAGATGGACCCTGTGCCGACCATCGCTCGCAAACCCAGTGCCTACTACCCAGGTGACTTGCCAACGATGGAACCCTTACCGCCCCTGAAAAATCAGGATTCCCGTTCCGCAACCCGGAACGAGCAAAAACACGACGACCGTTCCTCGCCACGGAATGGAATCGTTCCGCCGCACGGAACAGACGATGTGCACGCCGTTCCACCGCACGGAACGAAAACGACCATTTCTGGTAGTTCGTCCGTTCCGCCACACGGAAACAATGAATGTTGCCAGTTGCCCCCCGCTGAGAACCGTTCCCGTGTTGTCGGGAAAAAGGGGCGCAGTGGGGTGAAGGGGGGCGACTGGCCCACTATCCAGCCTTAGGACTGAGGTACGCTTTAATGCCTGCGCATGCGCAAGAGTACCAATGCCGTACATCAGACCGCCAGCTTTGGCCGCAGCTGCCAGTTGTCATTGACTGATTGGCGCACCTTCCCAACCGCGTGCAAGTTATTCTCTCCAACGGGCACGCGGGCCAACGGATGACCGCCATCAGTCAAGGAACCCAAGCGATTTTGTATCTTCAAGTTTTCGCGAGCCGAATCTCGATTGGCAAGCGTTCGAACTCGAAGCCGCCGGACTGAATCGAAACGGTCCAGACTCCTTCACGGTCAATTGGAAAATTGATGACAAGGCCGAACGTGGGGCGTGAAACTGCGCGCGAATTACCGCTAAAAACCGTGAATGTTTGCTCCGAAACCACCCCGCCATCGGGTCCAAATATTGTCGCCGCGAACTTGAACTTCGTATTTGCTGCAGCGTTGCCTATCGATAGCGTCCCGAATAGCGGAAAGGTCCACTGGTTAGGAAGCTCTTGAAACGAAAAGTGTTCGACGCCGGCGGCAAGTAAGTTGCCGAGGCCGTCTCGCACCTGAACGACTTCTGCGGCAATCAATGAGCTAACGCGAAGGCCGTTGGCTCGATCTGCCTCAGTCACTTCCCGCTCTTGGAATGTGCTGAATCCCGCTTTGCCGCCTTTTCCACCCTTAGCCCGTATAAGGTCGCCAAACTCGGTATCTTCGCCGTCCTCGCCGTCGCCCCCAGTAGGGTTTGGTCTGCCGCCCCTACCAATCTTGATCGAGATCGTTTGGCCGGGTGTCAGGCGCACATTGGTGGCGATTACGTGCTCACCACCCCCGCCACCGCCCCCCCCTTTCGAACCCGGGCCAGTAGCTCCAGCACCCCCACCTCCGGCGCCCGGTGCAGTTGCGTCCAATCCGTGAAGGTGTATGGTTTTCCCTCCGGGGCCACCATCGCCACCTTGCGCGTTTTCCCCTACCGCGCCCCCGCCTCCGCCTCCCGCGCCAGGCGCGCTGCCGCCATGTCCGCCGAGGTAATTTACGATTTGCGAATCGGCATCGATGTCCAGAAACTGCTTCCTTACAGCCTCCATGCTCGGCTTGTCCAAAATCGCCGTAATTCTTTCGAGGTGGAATATTTCTAGGCCTAGGGGATGAGCCTCTTCGATGAATCGCTGTCTCTCGGAAAGCGTCAGCTCTTGGTTTGTCACAAATGCGACGCCTACGGCCTGACCGGAGACCTTCGCCAGATCGCCCTTTAGCTTCTTTCGAAAGTGCTTGATAGCCTGCTGGCCGCGAGGGAAGTAAACTGCCATGATCCAAGGCTTGCCGTCCCGCGTGCATGCGCCATCCCGACCGCCATCCTTGCCGCCCAATGGGTGACTGGGGTCGATGTCAGAAAAACCTTCGCTGATTAAAATTTGCGCAGCAAGGCGCTCCGATGGAGCTTGCCCGTTCGTCCATTCACGAAGCCGGTGCCACGTCTCGTCCCAACGGTTTGTCATCCTTCTTTCCCATACTCGTTGACGTCTCAAACCTGACGCACGGGACGATACTAGTTCACTTTCCGGCTTCAAATTGCCGAGCGATTGTTGAGAGGGCTGGCTGTGGCGCAAATGAGTTCTGCCCCCTTCCCGACGTCCTTCCCGAAGACCCCCGTCCCCCTTATAAAAGGGCGGCGGGAAATTTCGGGAAAGTTGGACCGGCCCGAAGAGCCCAGTTTTTGGAAAGTTCGGGAAGGGGCTCCTGCTGCCACCATTGCGGACCTAAGTTCGGTAGGCAGTTTCGACCCATCACGCACACTTTTTGCTCGGCTAATCTCTCAAAGCCGCATTGGGTCGGGACCACTCTGGTTTTCCGCTGACATCAGCTAGAGGCGGTATTACTGCCGGAGTGATACCGTGGGCCTGAAATCGAAGGATAAGGACAGCGCGGGGGCCGCGACATTCCCTTGAGCATCGCGACCAATTGGCTCAGACGCAGGCAGCATCAAAGTGCCGCCTTGTTAACTTTTGTATGGATAAAGTTATCCTTTTAGGCGACTGCTTGGGCTTGTCGGGTGTCATTACCGCGCTTTTTCCGGCGGCAGCAGAATCAGTTCGGGAAGCACGACCTCCTCCGCCTCGTGCTTCTGATACCCCGCTTCCATCAGGCTCGCCACCTGCCGGGCCGCTTCCTTGCTGGCCGTCTGCGCCCGCTCGTTCAGCGTGCCGTCCAGTCGCATCTCTTTGTATTCCTTCGGGCGCCACTTCCTCCAATGATTCAGGGCGAGCCCCACGTATTGCAGTCCGAGCATTGCTTCCCCCCAATATGGGTGATGCGCCGAGATTCAAATGTAATCGCTACTGATGGTGCTGTAATGTTGCGCGCTTCGGCACAACCCGGCCCCTTCTCGCTATGGCAGGGAAATCGAAAGCATGGCGGATTGGTCACGCAATGGGCTCGTGCCTGTGTCAATTGACATGTGAGCTCGAATCTTGCCAGCGTTCGCCAATGGGCAGTCTGGTATATGGACGATACTCTAAGGCAGACGTAGACCTGACTTCTCCAAGAGGTCATCTGCGCAGAGGATGAGGTCAGGTGCTCGGTCGCAGGCCTTTAAGCGCTCTTCAAACTGCTTCCTTCGGCGACCGTATTCCGCTCGACTTATTCCTAGCGCCCTTGCGTACCTTATCGCATTCTCCTCCTCATAGGCCATATCGTTTTGATTAAGGCGGTAGAAGGAGAGTTTCGCATCGCCCAGCATTCGAATGTCGGCGGGGGGAATGGAGAACATTTCATCTGCCAGAGATGGCGGAATGTTCATCTCTGCGAAATATTCCTTCGAGGCTGCAAGCGTTTCGCGCAAGCCTACGTCCACCCCCCGATTTGGGATATCGGCAAAGTAAGGACGATGGATGCCGACGTTACCCAGCGGGAGCCTAATCATGCCAGCAGCAAGGACATAGACACACGAACTTAGACATTCCCCGTCGGGCCGAACCACGACCTGAAGCTGATTTGCTCGGATAGCACGTCCAATCTCCATTGCATCCCTAACACCACCACCAGGAGAATTAATGACAACCATGGCACGCGGATAGGATGGTGCGGACGACACAGGCAAAGGTGAAATACCCAAGGAGCGGAGTTTCGCGGCGAACTGAGTCGCATCGCCCGGGCGAATCGAGCCACCAACATATATTGCAGCTGTTGCATCGCCCCCCCTCACTGCTCGCATGTCAGCGGACATCGCAGGTAGATGCAACAGGCATGCAGTGCATAGGAGCAGAACGTTTTGCCTCATGGTCATTTCGAAGAGGGGCAATGGGTGCGAAAGATGACTACATCTTTCATGGTGTCGGCAGCGGCCCAACGCTGAGCCGAGTAGGTGAAGCGCCGAACTTCCAAACAAGGAAACGGGTAATCGCGTGCTGGCGCTGCGGCTTTGGCGACCACCTCGACCGGCCCCAACTGAGAATTACCCCTTGCAACTGACAATCAGGCTGCGAGTAACGAGCGGTCCAACGCCTGTCGGCGTGCTGTTGCCACTGGAATTGACGATGTCGTAATTGCCGCCGCACGCTTTCGCCGCGGCGTTGTAACACTTCGACCAGCTATCCGCCGACCCATCACAGGAAATGGAATACCCCTGTTTCCCATTCGGCCCGGCGATGGGTTCGACCACTGCCGCGCAGCCAGTCAGCGCCAGCGGCAGCGCAAGCAAATACAGCGCACGTTTCATGCACCTCTCCCTGAGAAGTTAATTACTTTTCGATGTTGTTGCGTGCTACCGGATTACCGGCAGTAGCGCCCCCACGCGGCCGGCAGCACAGCGTGAAAGGTGCGCTGGTTACTGAGTCGGAAAGCAAGTCAGTCGCCCCCCCCCTTCGGACTCCGTTCGCGAACCGCAATCAGACTACAGACGACTACGCCAAGCAAAAGCACACGTGCGGAAATGCCAAATATCTAGGTTGCGCTATAGGGATTGGAATGGATTGGAATTGATTTGGGTATCCTATCCCGTGGTATCAGGTCCGTCAAATGCCGACCATTGGCTCATGGCGAGACCTTCACCGAAACATGCTGGCAATCCCGCACTTGCATCTATTGGCAAGACGGTACGCGCCATTCGGAAGGTCCAAGGTCTTTCGCAGGAAGAGCTGGCACTCGCCACAGATATGGACCGCTCGTACATTGGCGGAATTGAGCGAGGCGAACACAATTTGACAGTGCTGAATCTGGTCAGAATCGCCACTGTGCTAAGCACTTCTGCAGGTGAACTGCTTACTCAGTCAGGCGTATAGTCGCCGCCCTTAAAGACTTCCTGCGTCCACACTAAGCTAAGGCGGAGTTCCCACCTGGCTCAGAACATGGTGGTCCATGCCGTGCTGACGGCCTACACGTCAAGCGCAAGCACCAGATTGTCCAATCCAGGCGACACGGCTCCGGGGTTCGACGACCCACTTTAACGGGAGGCGTGGCGATGGCATCGAAGAACGCCAAACGGCTGGCCAAGTAAGAGGCGAAGATGCGCGCGGCTGGGCTCAAGCGCCTTTCCGCTTGGATTTGCCGAATTGGCGGCAATCCTGGCGGCAGCGCGCCAGCCCCAGGAGTGCGGCAGCAGGACGATTGAGCGGCTACTGCAGGGCGAGGCGAAGAAGCACCCTGACTACTGGACGGAGGGGTGCACGTCTCGCGCAAGCGCACGGGTGGCAATTCACCACCAGGACGCGCGCGCGGAGTTAGTCTTGGCTAAGGTCTGGCCCGCGATGAAGGCGACCGAGGAGACAGCGTCACCCTCCACCGCGACAGCGCAAGATGAGTCGGCGCACCCTCCGCGCTACCAACTTCAATGCCAAGTACCGCCATTCGCGGGGTAGTCCGAATGGCAGGCTAGTTGGCCGCCTGCCCCTGCCTTTGGAGCTTGCGGAGCTCTTCCTCCATTGCCTTCCGGTCGGCGTCCATTTGGTCCCAGAAGCGCCGATTCCTGTCCAGTAGTTCGTTCGCGAGGTTCGCGGTATCGCGCTTCCTCGCCTCACATGGCACCTTCGTTGCTGGCTGCACCTGCGCCGTAAGTGTCGAGCCCGACGTGCTAAACGTTGCGACCCAGAGATTGCTCTTTTCGTCCGCAAGAATAAGGGCTGCGACAGACTCACTGAGCCCATATGAGGACTGGAATAGCTGTCCCATCGTCCGCACGCAAGAGGGGCCGAATTTGACTACGGTGCCATTGCTGGAATCCTGACCATCCAATTTTTCAGCCCTGCCGACCCCGACGATTGTTTTCGCTAGCATCGCGCGAGCGTCGCCCTCCACTGACAGAAGGTCCCCAGCGTAGGCCGCCATGGCGGGCCCTAAGCCAAGTAAGGCCGCAGCAAGTACTCGCGCAGTGCTAATTGAGGACATGACGGTTTTTCCCCAAGCTCTAAGGTGTTCGCCCCGGCACGCATTGTAAGCGCACTTGGCACCACCCATCCCATGGGTATGCGACGCTTCCGGGCCGGCATGTTGGGAAGCAGGTCAAGAAAAATTTGTGCGAAGCCGCGAGAGAGGGAGGGGCTCGCATTGCTGCAATCCGCTTACAAGGCGGTTACATGAAAGCCAAAAAGGAAAAAGGGTTTGCAAGCGCTAACCTGCAAACCCTTTTAGATGCTGGTGGGTCGTGCGTGACTCGAACACGCGACCAACGGATTAAAAGTCCGCTGCTCTACCGACTGAGCTAACGACCCGAAAAAACAGAACCGCGATTATAGTGAGACGCTTCCCGTTGTGTCAAGCGTAAGGCGCCATCTCAGGCAAATGCCATGCGCTCAAGGCGCCATATCTGGTAGCGGAACGCCAGCACCGCGCCCGCCACGATGCCGCCCAGCGCGATGAACGAGCCGATCGCCAGCGTCGAAACCCCCGACAGCCCCTGCCCCACCGTGCAGCCGAGCGCGGTCACGCCGCCGGCGCCCATCAGGATGCCGCCGATCATGTGGTTGGCGACGTCTTCCGCGTTGCCAAACCCCTCCCAGCGGAAGGTGCGCGTGGCCAGCGCGTACACCGCCGCACCGGCGATCACGCCGAAGACGCTGACGATGCCGACGGTCAGCACCTTGCTCTTGTCGCTGAACATCATCAGCCAGTCGAGCGTGTAGGCATACGGCGCCACGAAACTCAGGCTTTCCATGCGGCCGCTGTTGGTGGCGACAAACAATTCCTCCAGCGTATTGGGATCTTCCGCCACGTAGCCGAGATGGCCAGAGACGTACCACATGCCAACGATGATCAGGCCCACCGCGATGCCGCCGAGCAGGTTGTCGAACGTACGGAAGCCGCGCGCGGCTAGCGCCCACACCACGAGCGCCCCGCCGAGCAGCAGGCCGAGGCCGAGCTGCAACGCGCCGCGGGCCGCACCGGTACCCTGCGACAGCAGCGACGGCAGGTCCTGCGTGGCCGGCAGCGTGATCGAGACGGCATCGACGGTATTGACGCGCACCACGCCGAACAGGCCGCGCAGCGTCATGTAGGCCGACAGCCCCAGGAAGACGAACACCACCAGCGACTTCAGGTTGCCCGCGCCGATGCGCACCAGCGTCTTGCTGCCGCAGCCCGAGGCCAGCACCATGCCGAAGCCAAACATCAGCCCGCCGGCCAGCGCCGACAGCCAGCTGAGCTTGCTGGCCGTATAGATGGTCTTGGTCGGATCGATCAACCCGGCCGAGGCCAGCACGCCGGTGCCGATCATCGCCACGCCGACAGCAAGCCCCCACATGCGCATGCGGCTCCAGTCGCCCATGTTGACGATGTCCGAGACCGCACCCATCGTGCAGAAATGCGTGCGCTGCAGGATGGCGCCGAACAGGAAGGTCAGGGCAAACGTGCTCAGCAGCACGGTGCGCGAAAGCGCGGCGATATCGATCTCTGGCATGTCGGGGGCGGTAATGGGAGGCGGGGGCGCGCTCAGGCGTTCTGGTAGCGGGTCGGGTCGGCAACGCCGGCCGCCTCGAAGCCGGCGCGGCGGATGCGGCAGGAATCGCAGACGCCGCAGGCACGGCCTTTGTCGTCGGCCTGGTAGCACGACACCGTCAGGCTGTAGTCCACGCCCAGGCGAATGCCAGCCTGGATGATCTCGGCCTTGGTCATGTCGATGATCGGCGCATGCACGCGGAACCGATCGCCCTCCACGCCCGCCTTGGTGGCGAGGTTGGCCAGCGTCTCGTAGGCCGCGACATACTCGGGCCGGCAATCGGGGTAGCCCGAATAGTCGACCGCATTGGCACCGAAGAACAGGTCGCGTCCGCCGACGGCTTCGGCCCAGCCAAGCGCCAGAGAAAGCATGATGGTGTTGCGCGCCGGCACGTAAGTGATCGGGATACCGGACGACTCCCCGTCAGTCGGCACGTCGAACTTGTCGTCGGTCAGCGCGGAACCGCCGAAGCGGCGCAGGTCCAGGTCGACAATTTCATGGCGGACGGCGCCAAGCGTGCTCGCCACGCGCTGGGCGGCCTCAAGTTCGGACGAATGGCGCTGGCCATAGCGCATCGACAGCGCATAGGTCTCGAAACCCTGGGCCTTGGCCATGGCGAGAACGGTGGCGGAATCAAGCCCGCCCGAAAGCAGGACAATGGCGCGTTTGGTCATGAGTGGCAGTGGCGCCGCACACGCGGCGCAAGGAAATTGCAGGCGAATCGCGTATTTTAGCGCGACTAGCGAAAAGGGCCCGCATTCCGCGGGCCCTGCAATCTCAGTCCGGTTGCGGCCGGCTTACTTCAGCGTCTTCAGCCGGTTGGTGGCGGCCTGCGCTCCTTCGGTACCAGGATACTTCGACACCACCTGTTCCAGCGTCTTCCTGGCCGCAGCCTTCTGGCCGGATTCGAGCTGGTTGTTGGCGATGGCGATCATGGCATCGGGCGCCTTCGGGTGCGTCGGGTTCGCCTGCAGCATGTTCTGCAGCACCGCGGTGGAGCCCTTGTAGTCGCGCTGCGCATAGAGCGAGTTGCCAAGCCAGTATTGCGCCAGCGGCAGGTACGGGCTTTGCGGATACTTCTTCACGAACGAGGCAAAGGAATTGCCAGCGCTCTTGAAGTCGCCGGCCTGGAACTGCTTGAGCGCAGCGTCGTACTCGGGCTTCTCGTTCGGCTGCACCGTGCCTTCGCGGCCATCGACGGTGACCTGCTGCGGCTCGAACTTCTTCAGGCGCGCATCCAGGTCCGCGTAGTAGTCCTTCTGCTGCTTCTGCAGCGAATCCACCGTGTTCTGCAGCACCTCGTTCTGGCCGCGCAGCCGAGCCACCTCCTGGCGAAGGCCTTCCAGCTGGTTCTGGATGTCGATCGTCGTGCGGCTGTTCTGCTCGATGCGCTGCGTGGCGGTCGCCTGGAAACCGTTGAACTGGTCACGCAGGGTGAGGACCGCCTTGCGCGCCTCGTCATCATCGAACACGCCGGCACGGGCCTGCGCAAGGGGCAGCATGGCCGCGCCCGAAACGGCGGCGAGCCACAACAGGGTGGAAACGCGTGCTTTCATGGATGGCCTGTACGCGGATCAGATCAGTAGTTGATGTCGGCGCGGCGGTTCTCAGCCCAGGCAGCCTCGTCGTGGCCGGTTGCCTTCGGCTTTTCCTTGCCCAGGCTCACGGCTTCCATCTGGTTGTCGGGCACGCCCATGGTCGCCAGCGAACGGCGCACGGCCTCGGCACGCTTCTGGCCCAGCGCCAGGTTGTACTCGCTGGTGCCGCGCTCGTCAGTGTTGCCCTGGATCAGGATCTTGCGGCCCTTGTTGGCGCTCAGGTACTTGGCGTGATCGCCCAGCATGCCCTGGTAGTCCTGCTTGACGCTGTAGCTGTCGAAATCGAAGTACACGCTGCGCTTGGCCAGCGGGCTATTCGGATCGTTCAGCGGATCGCGCGAAACGTCAACGGGCTGGACGGTGCGGGCATCGGCACCGGTGCCACCCTTGTTGGCGCCGGCATTGGCGGCATCGTCCAGCTTCACGCCGGAGCTGCAGGCACCCAGGGCCAGCAGGGCGGCAACGGCAAGGGTTTTGGTCATCAGTTGGGACATGGCGAGAGACTCCTGTGATTGCGTTATTGCATGAAAGGACCCCAGGACGGCTCGCGGACATCGCCGGACTGGAGAGACAGAACCTGCCGGGTACGCCCGTCAGTGGATACCGCAGCCAGCACCGAGCGGCCGCCCACGCGCGTGGCGTAAAGGATGTACTTGCCATTGGCGGCAAAGCTTGGCGCCTCGTCATTCGACGTATCGGTCAGCGAGGTGACGTCGCCGTTGGTCAGGTCCTGCAGTTGCAGCTTGAAGCCACCCGAGCGCGTGATGTACGCCAGGTACTTGCCGTCCGACGAAATCCGCGGACTGACGTTGTAGCTGCCCTTGAAGGTCACGCGTTGCGCGCCGCCCGCCTCTTCGCCACCCGCCGGCATGCGATAGATCTGCGGAGCACCGCCGCGGTCGCTGGTGAAATAGATGCTCTTGCCGTCCGGCGCAAACTGCGGCTCGGTATCGATCGCGCTGCTGCGGGTCAGGCGGCGCAGGCCGGAGCCGTCCGCATTGATCATGTAGATCTGGGTGTTGCCGTCCTTCGACAAGGCCACGGCCAGGCGCTGACCGTCCGGCGACCACGACGGCGCGCTATTGTTCCCCTTCTGGTCGGACACCATGGTGCGCTTGCCGGTGGACAGATCGTGCACGTACACCACCGGCTTCTTCCTCTCGAACGAGACGTAAGCCACGCGACGGCCATCCGGCGACCACGACGGCGAGATGATCGGCTCGTTGCTGGTCAGCGCGACCTGCGAATTCTGGCCATCCGAGTCCGAGATCAGCAGTTGGTAGCGGCCGCCGACGCGCGACACGTAGGACAGGCGCGTGGCAAACACGCCGCGCTCGCCCAGCAGCTTCTCGTAGATGTAGTCGGCGATCTTGTGGGCCGTCACGCGTAGCTGGCCCTGGTTGACGTTGAACGCCAGGCCGCCCAGGCTCTGGCCCTTGACGGTGTCGTACAGGCGGAAGCGCACTTCGTACTGTCCGTTTCCGGACGGGGTCACGCTGCCGGCGACGAAGGCATCGGCGCCGCGGCTCTTCCAGCTGCCGAGATCGACGTTGGCCGACTCGGCCACCGTGGCGCCGCCGGGGTCGACGTTGCGGAAACGGCCGCTGCGCGACAGGTCACTGCGGATGATCGCGGTCAGGTTCTGCGGGGCCTGCGCCTCGCCCTGGAAATTAGCCGTGGCGACCGGGAACTGGCTCGAGCCGACCCCGGAGATCTCTACGTTCAGTTGTGCTTGTGCGGCACCGGCGGACATGGCCAGCGCGGCGGCCAGCCAGACCATCAGCGCATGGCGGCCGATGAGCCGGTTCGCCGCCCGGTTTGCGGCCTGGTTTGCTTGGTGCCGCTTCGCGGACAGCCAGTTGGGGGCCCAAAGCTTTCGCATGCTGCTCCTCAGTCGATTTCAGGTTTCGTCGGGCACGGCAGGCAGACAGCAGAACAGGCGTCGATGCGCATGGCGCATATCCGTTCCGCGCGCGCATGGCACGCTGCCGGCCGCCTCAGGCAACCTGTCATGGTAGCGGTGGGACTGGCACCGGTTAATGAAGGTTGCATTATGTTGCAAGTCATGGTGCCTGCGTCACTTAATCCTTAGGACGGAAAGTGATGGTGAAGCTCGCAGGCGCCTTGCCGTTCTCGTCGCGCGGCAGCGGGTCCGAGCGCTCGACGGCGCGCAGCACGGCGTTGTCCCAGGCCGAATTGCCGCTGGACTTGCTCAGCCGCGCCGACATCAGCGATCCGTCCGGCGCCAGTTGCACGGATACCACGGCGGTCGGGTTGCCCGGCACGTCTTCGGTGAACACGATGTTTGGCTTGACCTTGCGGCGCACCCGATCGGCATAGCCCGGCGAGGCCTTGCCACCGCCGCCGGCGCCCGCACCGGCAGAACTGCCCACGCCGCCACCGCCCTGGCCACCGGCGCCGCCACCGGCCATGGCCTGCAGACGCGCCAGTTCGCCCTTGCGTTGCGCGTTGGCCGCGGCTTCGCGCTTGGCCTTGGCATCGGCGTCCGCCTTGGCCTTCGCTTGCGATTCGGCTTTCGCCTTGGCATCCGCTTCCGCCTTCGCCTTGGCTTCGGCTTTAGCTTCGGCCTTGGCCCGGGCATCCGCCTCAGCCTTCGCCTTGGCTTGCGCGTCGGCCTTGGCCTTCGCCTCGGCATCGGCCTTCGCCCTGGCCTTGGCATCGGCTTCCTTGCGCTCGCGTTCACGTTCGCGCTCGGCTTGCTCGCGGTGCTGCTGCTCCTGCTGGGCGGCCTTTTTCCTGGCGTCGTCCTTGCGTTGCGCCTCCTGGCGCTCGGCTTCCTTGCGCTCCGCCTCTTTGCGCTCGGCTTCCTTGCGGGCGGCGTCCTTGCGCGCAGTCTCTTCGCGCGCGGCCTGCTCGGCGGCGCGGCGCTTCTGGCGTTCGAGCGCGATATCGGCGTCTTCCTCGACCTTGCTCTTCACTTCGGGCGCCGGCGGCACCGGGCGCGGCTGGACCACCGGCTCAGGTGGTGCCGGTGGCGCGGGCGGCGGTGCGGGGGTGGCGGGAATCTCGTCCCAGAGCTCCGCTTCGGAGCCGACCGGGGTGCTGCTCTGCCAATGCACGCCGTAGTACAGCACGATGCCGAGCAGCAGGTGCATGAAGAGCGCGAGCAGGAAGGAACGCAGGGTTCCGCGCTCCTTCACCGGCTGGTAAGGAATGGCGGCAGCGGTCGTCATGGGGCGCGGCATTCGGACAGGCATTTCACGCAGCGGGCGCGTTCTACTTGGACTTCACCATCAGGCCGACACGCTTGATGCCGTCGGCCTTGAGCACGGACATGACATCGAGTACGGACTCGTACTTGACCGAGCGGTCCGCGGCGATCACCACCGGCTGGTCCGGGTTCTCGTTCTGGCGCTGGTGGACGAAATCGAGCAAGCCGTTCTTGTCGAGCTTGCGCTCGAACGAATTGCCGGCGTTGTCTTTTCCGCTCGCCGTCAGCGCACCGTCCTCGTGCACGGTCACGACAATCGGCGGCGCCTTCTGTTGCGGCGTGGCGTTGGCCACGGTGGGCAGGTCGACGACGGCGGGGCTGACGATCGGTGCCGCCACCATGAAGATGACCAGCAGCACGAGCATCACGTCGATATACGGTACGACGTTGATCTCGGCGCTGGCCCGGCGGCGGGATCCGCCGCGGCGCTGAATGGCTGCCATTGCTGGGCTCCTGGTCGTTCAGTCGGTCAGCGGGTCTGCCGCTGCAGGATGTTCAGGAATTCTTCCATGAAGCTTTCGAACCGGATCGCCAGCCGATCGATCTCGGTGGCGTACCGGTTGTAGGCAATCACGGCCGGAATCGCCGCGAACAGGCCGATGGCGGTGGCCACCAGCGCTTCGGCAATGCCGGGCGCCACCGATGCCAGCGTCGCCTGCTGCACATTCGACAGGCCGCGGAACGCGTTCATGATCCCCCACACGGTACCGAACAGGCCGATGTAGGGGCTGACCGAGCCGACCGAGGCCAGGAACGGCAGGTGCGATTCCAGTACGTCCATTTCGCGCTGATAGGCCGCGCGCATGGCGCGGCGGGCGGCGTCGAGCAGCGCGCTCGCTTCATTACCGCGCTCGCGTGCCTTGAGGAACTCGCCCATGCCCGATTCGAAGATCCGCTCGAGCGCGCCGGTGTTGTGCCGGTTGTTCGCCGCACTGTTATAGAGCGCCTGCAGGTCGCCGCCGGCCCAGAAGTCGCGCTCGAAACCTTCCGTCTGCGTGCGCGCCGAGCGCAGCGCCAGGTGCTTGCGGAAGATATATGTCCAAGAGAACAGCGACATGACGAGCAGCAGCGCCATGACGGCCTGGGCGAGCAGGCTGGCGTGCAGCACCAGCGTAATGATCGACAGGTCTTGCGTGACGGTCACGGGATTCATCGGGCGGTCTTGATGGTTGCCAGGACAGGGGCGGGAATGGGAGACGGACGGAAAGTGCTTCGATCGACACAGCCAACGCGAATCTGGCCGCTGGCGAGCAAAGTCTCGGCGCGCCAGGCCTCTTGCGCGAACTGCACCGAGGCCGGCCCTACACGTTCAATGCGCGTGCGGATCTCAAGCTGGTCGTCGAGCCGGGCGGGCGCATTGTAGTCCACTGCCGTGCTGCGGACGATAAAGACCACGCCGGCCTCATCGGCCAGCGCCTGCTGTTCGATGCCAAGCGAGCGCAACCACTCGGTCCGGGCGCGCTCGAAGAACTTGAGATAGTTGGCGTAGAACACTACGCCGCCGGCGTCGGTGTCTTCCCAGTACACCCGCAGGGTCCAGGCAAAGTTTGTCATGGCCGGGATTGTAACGGACAGCGAGACAGCTTCGGTGTTAACCCGCAGGACGAGTTTGCAACAGCAAGTTGCGGGCCGCGCCGGGCGCGGCGTTACGGGCCATGGGGCGCGGCTTGCGGCAAATCCCCGCCTCACGCTACACTGCGCCCAACCATTCCATCTTGCGCGACTGGCGATGTCAGTGGGTACTACCACGAGGAAGCGCAAGTTCTCTGGCGTGAAGTTTCAAGCGCCTGCCGCTCGCCTGGGCAGCGAATGGGAAGCAGGGTGCGCCCTGCGCCGACGGTTCGTTGGGTTCCGCCGGTGCCGGCCGCCAATCGCTTTCCCCGCGCGCCCTACCCCGATGCAGTAATCGGATTCCCTTTTTTCAGACGAGTTTCGCCATGTTCGAACGCAGCCGCTATACGATCGACCAGATCGACCCCGAGGTCTTTGCCGCTATCCAGAAGGAAAACCAGCGCCAGGAAGACCACATCGAGCTGATCGCCTCAGAAAACTACACCTCGCCGGCCGTGATGGCCGCGCAGGGCTCGCAACTGACCAACAAGTACGCCGAGGGCTATCCCGGCAAGCGTTACTACGGTGGCTGCGAGTACGTCGACATCGTCGAACAGCTCGCCATCGACCGCGTGAAGGAACTGTTCGGCGCCGAAGCCGCCAACGTGCAGCCGAATTCGGGTTCGCAGGCCAACCAGGGCGTGTACTTCGCCGTGCTGAAGCCGGGCGACACCATCATGGGCATGAGCCTGGCCGAAGGCGGCCACCTGACCCACGGCATGGCCCTGAACATGAGCGGCAAGTGGTTCAACGTGGTCAGCTACGGCCTGAACGCACAGGAAGACATCGACTACGACGCGCTGGAAAAGCTCGCCCACGAAAAGAAGCCGAAGCTGATCATCGCCGGCGCCTCCGCTTTCGCGCTGCGCATCGACTTCGAGCGCATTAGCAAGGTCGCCAAGGCGATCGGTGCCTATTTCATGGTCGACATGGCCCACTACGCCGGCCTGATCGCCGCGGGCGTCTACCCGAACCCGGTGCCGCACGCCGACTTCGTCACCACCACCACGCACAAGAGCCTGCGCGGCCCGCGCGGCGGTGTGATCCTGATGAAGGCCGAGCATGAGAAGGCCATCAACTCGTCGATCTTCCCGGGCATCCAGGGCGGTCCGCTGATGCACGTGATCGCCGGCAAGGCCGTGGCGTTCAAGGAAGCGCTGACGCCGGAATTCAAGGCTTACCAGGAACAGGTGGTCAAGAACGCCGCCGTGCTGGCCGAAACGCTGATCGCGCGCGGCCTGCGCATTGTCTCGGGCCGTACCGAAAGCCACGTGATGCTGGTCGACCTGCGCGCCAAGAACATCACCGGCAAGGAAGCCGAGCGCATCCTGGGCGAAGCGCACCTGACCGTGAACAAGAACGCCATCCCGAACGATCCGGAAAAGCCGTTCGTGACCTCGGGTATCCGCGTTGGCTCGCCGGCCATGACCACGCGCGGCTTCAAGGAAGAAGAAGCGCGCATTGTCGGCAACCTGATCGCCGACGTGCTGGACAACCCGCACGACGCCGGCAACATCGCCAGCGTGCGCGAGCAGGTGTCGGCACTGACCAAGCGTTTCCCGGTCTACGGCTGATGACGCAAGGCCGCCCGCGAGGGCGGCCGGCAGCCCCGCGGGCGCGCCATCGTGCCGCTTGCGGGCCTCGCCAACCCGCCCGGTTGCCGCAGAAGGACAAGATACCAAGGCGACGGGGCTTTACTCTGAAGGTGGTCAGGCATGAAATGCCCCTTTTGCGGACATTCCAATACCCAGGTGCTCGACACGCGCATGTCGGAAGACGGCGACGCCGTGCGCCGGCGCCGACGCTGCGAAGCCTGCGACCGCCGCTTCACCACCTACGAACGGATCGAACTGTTCTTCCCGGCCATCGTCAAGAAGAACGGCTCGCGCGTGGACTACAGCCGCGCCAAGCTGAAGGATTCGATGCGCCTGGCGCTGCGCAAGCGCCCGGTCTCCGCCGAAGCCATCGACGAAGCCATCACCCGCATTGAAGAAAAGCTGCTGGCGCTCGGCGAGAAGGAAATTCCGAGCAGCCAGGTCGGTGAACTCGTCATGCGCGAACTGCGCAAGCTCGACAAGATCGCCTATATACGCTTTGCTTCGGTGTACCGGAGTTTCGAGGACGTCGCCGAGTTTTCCGATGTGCTGGCCGAGGTAACGGCAGGAAACAGCAAGCGCTAGCGCCACACGCTCAGCGTTCCCGGCGGTTCTGCAGATACGCCGCCGGGTTCGCGCCGACGGTATTCAGGCGCGTGCCGGCCTGGTCCAGCGTGCAGGTGCCGCAGGCATCTGCGGCATCCACGGGAACGGCTTGCAGGACATAGCCATTTGCAGTCAGCGAGTTGGCAATCGCTGATGACATCGCGGGTCGTCGCGCTGGCAACCTTCAGGTGGTTGCCTCCCCCTCCACCACCACCAACGCCCGGGAAGATGGTCGAGCCGAAATTGCCTTGGCGGGACACGCCCGATACGACAAGAACCTTGTCGTTGGTGCCAGTCACCTTGTCCGAGGCATCGATCTTGCCGTCGCTGTTGACGCCGGGCACCGAGTAGCTCAATGCCGAGCCATTCAGTGCGGAAAAGTCCAGCAGGTTGGAACTGATCCTGCCGGGCACTCGTCCGTGGACGGCGTCAGCCTCGTGATCACCGGGTGCTCCGCATCCACCTTCGGCTTCACGACCACGCGCTCGCCCTGCGTCAGCAGGTCGATACGCCAACCCTTCTGCCTGGTGTAGTCCACCATATTGCCGGTGAGCGTGTACAGCGTCGCGACGCGCCGCGTAAGCCGCCTGGATGGTGAGATTGGTGCCATACACCAATTCCGGACTGCCGAGCGCGTTGCCGCTGCCCGCTGCCCATTTCATGCAACGCCTTCGTCGCGCAACCAAATTTGCCAGTCTCGCTACGTTTGCCCACGGATCGGCGACCTGTAGCACGTTACGTTGATGGCCTCACCGCCACCATCTCCGCCTGCCATGCAGCCTTGCTTTCGTTCTGTCCATTTTTACGGCCATGCCCTGGCCGAGTCGCTCTGCGCCCTGCTGATCGTCAGCGTCGGCCTGATCCCCCTGGCCAGCGGGGGGACCGCAGCACTGGCGCGGCTGCGCGGCCATGAGCAACTCGCGCATGCAATGCGAGCCGCCGGAGAATTCACGGAGATCGAGGAGCTGGGCGTTGCGCCCATGAACCGGTCCGATCCGGTCTCGGCCGAAGGCTGTTCCCTGCTTCAAGACACGGGGCAACCCGCTTGCCCGGTTGGCGGCAAGCTGGCTATTGCCAGACTGGGGACTGGAGAGCCGGGTGCGGCGGCCACGTTGCGCGGCATCGCTCTGTGGATGCAGCCATGAGATCCCGCCTTGCACGTGGCCATTTCCGCAATCTGCCAGCGAATGGCTTCACGCTGACGGAGATGATGGTCGGCCTGGCGCTCGGGCTGGTGGTCACAGCCGTTGCCGGCACTGCGTTCCTGCTATGCCGCGCAGCCTATCTCGCCACCGCGGAGCGGGTCCTGCTGGAGGAACGCGGACAGCGCGCACTGAGTATTCTTTCCCTGCTGATCCGACAAGGCGGCTGGCGTCCCGATCCGGCAGCCAAGGCGCCGGCCCAGCCCGCAATCAGCGGTGCGGACGATTGCGGCCAGCCATCGATAGCAGCCATACCAGGCTGCGCCAAACCCGGTATTGCAGGCAGTGACGCGCTGCTGGTCCGCTTCAGCGGCAGCAGCCACGCGCGCGAAGCCACGATGCCCGACCAGACGATGATCGACTGCAGCGGCCATGCCGTTGCCGCACGGAACCTGGACGCTTCCGCCGATGCGAACTACGTTGCGGCGAATCTCGTCTACGCGGCCACCGCCAGCGACGGCGAGCCCCAATTGCTATGCCGTTACCCGGCGCGCCGCAACGGGCGCATCGACGGCAGCGGCTGGACATCCGGCGCGATGGTGCGAGGCGTGGAGTCGATGCAGATTCGTTACGGCATGGACAAGCGCGACGGCAGGCAACCCGACACGTTCCTGCGTGCGGACCAGGTCAACGCCATGGGTGAAGACGCATGGCACCGTGTGGTGGCAGTGCAGGTAGCGCTGGCCTTCCGGTTGACACGGCGCGGCGCCACACCGGCCGGCATGCAGACTACTGCTGCTCGCGTCGACAATGCCATGGCCGACCTTGTCGACAGGCTCCCTGCAGATAGCCGGCACACGTGGCGGATCTTCGCCACGACAATCCGCTTGCGAAACATCCCGCTCTGCCAGGAGACATTGTGCTAGCCCCGCCCATGGCCCGCATCCGCAGGACGCATGGCGGCGCGACGCTGCTGTTCGCCGCGACGCTCCTGCTGCTCGCGGTTTTCACCACCGCCGCCGTGCTGCAGTTCCTGCTCTCCACCCGCCAGCTCGCCACCTTGCAGCTCGATCGCGAAATCGCCTTCCGGGCTGCCGAAGTGGCGCTGCTGGATGGCGAGGCGGACCTGTTGACTGCAGCCGCGGGCAGCGGCCCGTCCGGCCGACTCGATCCGCTTCCGGCAAGCGGGACTTGCGGCACAGGCAGGCAGGCCGGGGTCTGCGTTCCGGCCCCCGATAACATGCCCGTATGGCAAGCGTGGCTGTCGGGCACGGGGCCCATTGATGATGTCGGCGTGCCGTTCGGCACGTTCACCGGCAATGCCATGCCAAGGTTGCCGGAGGGCATTGCCGGTACATCCGTCGCGCCGCGCTATGTCGCCGAGATGATCGGCGACATAGCAGCCTCCCGCGGATATGGCCTGCCGCCGGCCGCCCCGCGCTTCCGCATCACGGCAATCGGCTTTGGCCGGAGCCGGGATACGACGGCCGTGGTCCAGAGCGTGATCCAACCATGAGCCCGCAAAGCATGATCACCTTCGTCCTGGCCTGGATCCTGCCGCTGTCCTGGGCAGCATGGGCCGGCACGACTGTGGACGTCCCCGCCGGCAACCTCCCACTGGCATATCTGCCCCAGGGCGGCAATTTCCCCTGGACCGGCCGCCTGTACGCGATCGGATGGAGCCCCGAGCAGTCGGCCACAGATACGGCACCCCTCGCGCTCTGGGAGGCCGGCGCATTGCTCGACGCGAACCCGGTGGCTTCCCGGCGTCTTTACACCTCAATCGCCCCAACCGGCCCGGATTCGGAACGCCTGGTACCGCTGCAGTGGTCCGCACTCGATGTGGCAAGCCAGCCAGCGGCGGCACCGGACTCGGGAAACGGCGTATCCGGACAGGACAAGCTGGCGTGGCTGCGCGGCGAGCGCACCAACGCCGCCTTGCGTCCGCGCGAGACCCGCATGGCCAACGCCCGCGGTGCACGCGTTCTCGTAGTTCCCCCGCCGGCATGGCAACCCGGCAAGGCCGGCCATGCCGCGTTCCGGGAGCGATATCGCACGCGGCCACACATGGTCTGGCTTGGCACCACGGACGCGTGGCTGCATGGATTCAATGCCATCGACGGCGAGGAATTTGTCGCCTACCTGCCGCGGACCTTGCTGTCGCAGGCGGTCGCCCTGGCCGACCCGAAGGCTGCGCTCGCACCCGTACCCTGCCCACGCCCGGAGGCCGCCGACGTCATGATCCATCGGGAATGGCGCACCGTACTGCTGTGCGCCATCCCGGTCACCACCCAAGGTGATAGCGATAGCGCGCCCGGCATATTCGCGCTGGATATCACCGCGCCAACGGACCTCGCGCCAATCGCTCTTCTGTGGGAAATGACGGCAACGGCTGCCTTGCCGCTTTCCGCCCGTGGGCCCGTTCGCGCCGCGGCCTTTGCCGGGGACGAAGGGCTCCGGTGGTTCGCCGTCACGACCGTCGAAGCGCGCGCCGACAGCCCGGCATCCCGTCCGGGCCTGGCCCTCATACCGCTGGAACGGGCCGCCGGGGATTCCGCGCTGACCTGGCCGCTGCCCGAACGCGATTGCACCGGCGCACCCGTGACGTCGGCACTTGCGGGCGTCAGCGTCCTGAGCGACATGACCGGCGGGACGCTGGCCATCTATGCCACCGACGACAGTGGCCAGCTCTGGCACTTCCCGTTGGCCGATGCCACGCGACGTCCCAGGCCGGGAACCCCGAGTTGCCGGCACAGGCTGCCGGTGACGATCAGGACGGACCACGCGGAGCCTCCGTTGCTGCTGGGCGGGTCCACGTCTGGGCTTATCGTATATGGCCAGGGCAGCGACATCGTGGCCATCCCGGCCCGACCGGGCGGAATCCCGACCCGCATCGTGGCCGAGCCCGCGAACGGAGGATTCCTGCTGCGCGCGTCCCAAAGCCAGGCCGGCACGAGCGGCCAGGCCGGCTGGCAGCTGACGCTGCCGAATGCCGGGGAAAAGCTTGAGGTGCTGAGTGACGTGTTTCCCGGCTATCTCCACTTCACGACCCGTGCCGCCGACGGTCTTCAGCGGGCCTACCTTGTGCTGGCGTCGACAGGCGAATCCGCGGGCCGTACCCGGGAAGGCGGGCCTCTGCAGGCATACGTGACCGGACAGGCCAGCGCCCCTGAAGGCGACTTCGTCCTGACGAGTACCCCTCGACCGGGCCCGCGCCAGTCCGCTGGCACCAGTGGCGCGCAAGCTCACACCGTCACGCTGTGGTCGGTGGACCGGTCTTCCGCCCGGCCGCTGTCCACAACCGTCGCAACGCGCCGAACGGGCCGCATCAGCTGGCGGGAGATCATGGCGCCCATTCAGCAGGAGGCTCCATGAAGCCCGCACTTGCCCCGGAGCACAAAACCTCGGCGCAACGGGCTTTCAGCCTTGTCGAGCTATTGATCACGCTCGCCATCGTGGCGATCCTTGCAGCCATTGCCGTACCGACATGGGACCAGTACCTTGCTCGCGGCTGGCGCGCGCAGGCGCGCGCGGAACTGGTCGCGGCGATGCTGGAGCTTGAGCAGCACGCGATGGCGGCCACGACATTCGCCCGGCAGCCGGGGAGTGACATCGCCGCCGGGAACTGGCCCCGGCCAGTGCCGCCCGGCCCCCGTCCCCGCCACCTCCTCACGGCTGCAGCCTGCCCGCAAGCCAGCCTGGATGCCTGCGTCGAAATCCGGGCGACGCCGGTGGTGCCGGACCATCGCTGCGGCGTGCTCATCCTGCGCAGCACAGGTCAGCGACTGAACCTACCGGAGGACACGACGCAAGCCGCCCAATCGGGATCGGACTGTTGATATGCTCGAATCAGCACTTTTCCGTCAAAAAGGCATCATCCTTGCTGAACTGCTGGTTTGCCTGGCAGTCATTGCGGCGGTGGGGGCATTCACTTATCACGCCGCCGCCGTCCTGATGGCCCGCCAGCAGGTGACGATTGCCGCCGACCGGCTGGCCGCGTCGCTCGCCCTGGCGCGCAGCGCGGCCATGGCTAGACGGGTGGAAGTCGCCTTGCAGCCGCTCGACGGTCACCTCGCGCTGGACCCCGGGTGGCAGCTGACGACCACAAGCGAGCTCCGACGATCGGGGCAGGAGGCCGTCCTGTCGGTCGTCCAGCTCGATGCGCCGTGCCTGTCCATCGCCCTGCGCCAGACCACGCGCGCCAGCAACGTCCTGCGATTCGCAGCTGTGGGATACTCTCGGTCTGAGCAGGGCGGTTTTCAGGCCGCCACTTTCACGCTCAGCTGCCGCGGCGAGCAGCGCCAGGTTCGCATGGGAGCGCAAGGACGCATCCGCCTTTGCACGCCTGGGCATGACAAGGACTGCGAGGCATCGGGCGAACCCGCCCCGCCCTGACAGCGGCACGCACACCAAACGCCCAGCGAACAAGAGTCACCGGCCAAATGTTTTCCGATTCCGACCACGCCGCCATGCAGCAAGCGCTCGCGCTCGCCGCGAGAGGCATGTTCACCACCACCCCAAATCCACGCGTCGGCTGTGTGCTGAGCAAGAACGGACAGATCATCGGGCAGGGCTTTACCCAGCCAGCAGGCCAGGACCATGCCGAGATCCAGGCGCTGAAAGACGCGCAGACGCGCGGCATCGACCCGGCCGGCGCGACCGCCTACGTGACGCTGGAGCCGTGCAGCCATTTCGGCCGCACGCCCCCTTGCGCCGACGCGCTGGTGCGGGCCGGCATTGCGCGCGTGGTGGCGGCGATGGAAGACCCCAACCCCTCCGTATCGGGCCGCGGCCTGCAACGACTGCGCGATGCCGGCATCGACGTGCGGTGCGGACTGCTGGAAAAGGAGGCGCGCGACCTGAATATCGGCTTCGTGTCGCGCATGACGCGCGGCCTGCCGTGGGTGCGGGTCAAGGTGGCGGCATCGATGGACGGCGGCACGGCCCTGCATGACGGCACCAGCCAGTGGATCACGGGGCAGGCTGCGCGGGACGACGGCCACGCCTGGCGCGCGCGCGCTTGCGCCATCATGACCGGCATCGGCACGGTACGCGACGACAATCCGCAGATGACCGTGCGCGCCATCCCGACGCCGCGCCAGCCACAGCGCGTGCTGGTGGACTCGCGCCTGGAAGTGCCGCTTGACGCGCGCATCCTGACGCCGGACAGCGGCGACTTTGCCAAGCCGGTGCTGGTGTTCTGCGCAGTGGACGACCGCGAACGACGCCAGGCGCTC
This sequence comes from Cupriavidus sp. C3SS-1, assembly GCF_057073755.1. Classification (NCBI taxonomy): domain Bacteria; kingdom Pseudomonadati; phylum Pseudomonadota; class Betaproteobacteria; order Burkholderiales; family Burkholderiaceae; genus Cupriavidus; species Cupriavidus sp. C3SS-1. The sequence continues at coordinate 2,457,491 of NZ_CP172699.1, forward strand.
GAGGCCCGCGGCGCCGAGGTGGTGGTACTGCCGAATCCGCACGGCAAGGTTGAATTGCGCAAGATGATCGAAGAACTGGGCCGGCGCGACATCAACGAACTGCATGTCGAAGCTGGCTTCAAACTCAATGGCTCGCTGATCCGCGAGCATTGCGCCGACGAATTGCTGATCTACCTGGCGCCCAAGCTACTCGGCGACGCCCAGGGCATGTTCAACCTGCCGCCACTGCCCCGGCTGCAGGATGCCGCGACGTTCCGCTGGCACGACGTGCGCCAGATCGGCGAGGACCTGCGCCTGATCGCGCGCCGCAACGACGCCTGACTTCGCCTGACTTCGCCTGACAACCTGACATTTGCCGACGGCGCAGCTGCCGCGCCGGATACCAAACCCCGAACTTTCGAGAACGCATCATGTTTACTGGCATTGTGGCGGCCGTCGGCCGCATCGAGACCATCACCCCGCTCGGCGCTGGCGATGCCGGCGTGCGCCTGCACGTAGCCGCCGGCGGGCTGGACCTCACGGATGTGGTCATTGGCGACAGCATCGCCATCCAGGGCGCATGCATGACGGTGATCGCCATGACTGCCGACAGCTTCGACGTGGACGTCTCGCGCGAGTCGCTGGACAAGACCGTCGGCCTGGAACGCACCGGCCGCGTCAACCTGGAAAAGGCGCTGCGACTCGCGGACCGGCTCGGCGGCCACCTGGTCTCGGGCCACGTCGACGGCCTCGGCGAAGTCGTGCACTTTGCCCCGGTCGGCGAATCGCATGAACTGCGCGTGCGCGCCCCGCGGGAACTGGGCCGCTACCTGGCGTACAAGGGCTCTGTCGTGGTCAACGGCGTGTCGCTGACCGTCAATCGCGTCAACGACGAGGCCGATGGCTGCGTGTTCTCGATCAACCTGATTCCGCACACGGTGGAAGTCACCACCTTGCAGGAACTCAAGCCGGGCAGCCGCGTGAACCTCGAGATCGATTTGATCGCGCGGTATGTGGAGCGGATGCTGTCGGCATCGGCGTCGGAACAGTAAGGTTGCTGGCGGGGGGCGCTCAGCGCCCCTTTTTCCGGCATCTAATCCTCACTGTTCTCAGCGCCGACCGCTTCTTGCACCTTCCGCTCGAGGATCCAGTCGGAAATCGCCAGCATCACCGGCCGCTCGCGCCCGACGAAGCCGTGTGCCGAGAACGCTTCGCACGGCTCGCCGCGCGCGCCCTTGCTGCCCTGCACGGTCACGAGCGGCGCGTTGCCTTTGCGCGCAACAATGCTGCGGTACTGCGTCAGCGGACACGGGTCGTCCTTGTGATGGACAAAGAGCTGGTCCACCGTCACAGCACTCCAGTTGAAGTCGCGCATCGGCATGCCGTGCGCCAGGCGGCCGATGCGCGGATCGGTGAAGGTGGCCGTGTGCACGGCGCCATCAATGCGCCCGCCCAGCCTGAGCGCAAGGAAAGCGCTCGACACGGTGCCATAGCTGGTGCCGACCACGTAGATCTTGCTCACGCCGTAGTCGGCCTTGACCTTGTCGATCACCGCGCCAATGTCTTGCGCGTACTGGTCAGAGATCCGGTAAGCATCGTCACAGTTCTCCCAGCGCGCCTTCGGGCAGTCCACCATGACGGTCAGTATCCTGTCGCTGACCAGGTGCCGGCGGGCACGCACAAGGAAATTTCCACGCAGCTGATAGGTCGGCTTGCCGGCATCGCTCTGGACTCGCAGCACGCCCGGATAGCCGGGGAACAACAGTGCGGCCACCGCCGGCTTGCTGCCGGGTTGCTGGCTGACCACCACGCTCAGTTCTGAGCCACCTTGCAGGGCCACGGTCGAGACGGATTCCTCCAGCCCGACGGCGTCCTGCGCGCCGGCTGGAATTCCCGCACCAAGGATCAGGGCTGCCACGAGTGCTTTCATTGTCATTCTCCGCCCTTCTTCTTGCTTGTTGGAGTGGCGTCGGCACGCGGCGCTTGCAGCAGATGGCGCGGCCGACAGACAGACAGACAGACAGACAGACAGACAGACAGACAGACAGACTATAGCCCGCCACGCACCCTATAACGCATAGCGCCAGCCTCCATGCACCAGAAAGTGCACGATTATTGGCACAAACCTTGCTAAGACCGGGATGCAAGTCCGGGCGCACGGCCCCTATCCCCGGCACCCGCGAAAACAATGAACCGGAGGAAGAAGAATTGGCAAGCGCGAACCGCATCGTTGAACTGTCCCACCATGTCGGCCGCGTAGCGGACCACAAGATCTCGGGCATTGCGGAGATCAACCGCGAGACGAAATTCCTCGCCCTGAATGCGTTGATCGAGGCTGCGCGTGCCGGTGATGCCGGACGCGGCTTCAGTGTGGTGGCAAGTCAGGTCAAGCAGGTGTCCGAGCGCATCTCGGCCATCACCGGGGAACTCAACAGCGAACTTGCTGGCTCGATCGCCGAACTCACGCAGCTCGGCGATGCCATGATCCGGCAGATGCGCGATCACCAGGGCCAGCGCCTCGCCGACATGGCGCTGAACATGATCGAACTGATCGACCGCAACCTGTACGAGCGCTCGTGCGACGTGCGCTGGTGGGCCACCGATGCGGCCATCGTCGCCGCAGCCGCGCAGGCAGATGTGGCGGCCTGCGCCTGGGCCAGCAAGCGGCTCGGCATTATCCTGGACAGCTACACGGTTTACCTGGACCTGTGGGTCATCGATGCACAAGGCCGCGTGCTGGCCAACGGCCGCCCGGGCACCTACGGCGGCGTGGCCGGGCGCATGGTGTCGGGGGTGGACTGGTTCCGCCGCGCCATGGGCACCGCGTCGGGCCAGGACTATATCGCGCACGATGTTGCCGTGTCGCGCTTCCTGAACCAGTCCGAAGTGGCCACCTATGCCACCGCCATCCGCGCCGACGGCAAGGCCGATGGCGAGCCGATCGGCGTGCTGGCCATCTTCTTCGACTGGGCGCCACAGGCCGCCGCGGTGGTGAAAAACGTGCGGCTGTCGCAGGACGAATGGCGTGGCACCCGTTGCCTGCTGCTGGATTCCGGGCGCCGTGTTATCGCCGCCTCGGACGGTGCCGGCGTGCTCGATGAAGTGTTCCCGCTGCAGGATGGCAACGCACCGTCCGGCTTCTATACGGACAAGGCCGGCCGGCTGATCGCTTTCGCCCGTACGCCGGGCTACGAGACCTACCCGGGCATGGGGTGGTATGGCGTGATCGTCCACGACGACGGGCAGCCTGCCCGCCACTGAAGCGCAGGCGCCAATCCGCGGCCGCGGTGCCTCAGGCGCCGCGCCGGCACCCGGCTGTCCGCCCCCTGGGTACGGGCACGCTCCCGCATTGCCTGCCTTGGCGTACAATATCCGGTTTGACGATGCGAGCCCCTGGCTGTCGCCCCATGGCCGGCCTGGCGCACACCTCGCAGCAGTCCGCGCATGTTTGAGCCGCCCGCCCGCCGGCTGGCCGCTTTTCCGCCCCTTTTTGCCGCCCAGCAGCCATGACAATCGCCCGTACCGAAGACATCATTGCCGACATCCGTGCCGGCCGCATGGTCATCCTCGTGGATGAAGAAGACCGCGAGAATGAAGGCGATCTGGTCCTGGCTGCCGATTTCGTCACACCCGAGGCCATCAATTTCATGGCCAAACACGGTCGCGGCCTGATCTGCCTGACGCTGACCGCCGAACGCTGCCGCCAGCTGAACCTGCAGCCGATGGTCAGCCGCAACGGTACCCAGCACGGCACCAATTTCACGGTATCGATCGAGGCCGCCGAAGGCGTGACCACCGGCATTTCCGCGGCGGACCGCTCCCGCACCGTCGAAGCCGCCGTCGCGCGCGACGCCAAGCCGTCCGACCTGGTGCAGCCGGGACACATCTTCCCGCTGACCGCCCAGCCCGGCGGCGTGCTGATCCGCGCCGGCCACACCGAAGCCGGTTGCGACCTTGGCGCCCTGGCCGGCCTGACGCCCGCCGCCGTGATCTGCGAGATCATGAAGGACGACGGCACCATGGCACGCCTGCCGGACCTGATCGAATTCGCGCAGGAACACGACCTGAAGATCGGCACCATCGCCGACCTGATCCACTACCGCAGCCGCACCGAAAGCATCGTCGAGCGCGTGGGCGAGCGGTCGATGGAAACGCCTTACGGTACCTTCCACAGCATCGTCTACCGCGACAAGCCCACCGGGAACGCCCACCTGGCGCTGGTCAAGGGCACGCCGACGCCGACGCAGGAAACCCTGGTGCGTGTGCACGAGCCGCTGTCCGTGCTCGACCTGCTGGAAGTGTCCCGCACCACCCACTCGTGGAGCATGCCGGCCGCCCTCGAGGCAATCGCCCAGGCCGAAAGCGGCGTGATGGTGCTGCTCAACTGCGGCGACTCGGCCGAACAGCTGTTCACCCAGTTCACCGCGCTGGACGAACCGCAAAACCGTCCGCGCCGCAAGCCGGACCTGCGCACCTACGGCATGGGCGCACAGATCCTGAAAGATGTGGGCGTGGGCAAGATGCGCGTGCTGGCGGCCCGGCAGCGCATGCCCAGCATGACCGGCTACGACCTGGAAGTGACCGGCTACCAGCCCATGAACGGGCTGGCCGACTGAGACTGAATACCCTGGCAGCCGCGCCTGGCCGTGGCCGCCAACCCCGAACTCTGGAGAACTGAACAATGGATCACGGCTTCTACCCCAGCAACCTCGACGGTGAAGGCCTGCGTATCGGCATCGTGCAGGCCCGCTTCAACGAGCCGGTCTGCGCCGAACTGCTCGAAGCCTGCGTGGCCGAGTTGGAAAAGCTCGGCGTCGAAGGCGAAGACACCCTGGTGGTGACCGTGCCGGGCGCGCTGGAAGTACCGCTGGCTCTGCAGAAGATGGCCGAAAGCGGCCAGTTCGACGCACTGGTCGCGCTGGGCGCCGTGGTGCGTGGCGAAACCTACCATTTCGAGCTGGTCTCGAACGAGTCGGGCGCCGGTATCACTCGCGTCGGCCTGGACTTCAACGTGCCGGTCGCCAACGGCATCCTGACCGTCGACACGGACGAGCAGGCCCATGCCCGCACGCGCGAGAAGGGCCGTGACTGCGCCCGCACCGCCGTGGAAATGGCCAACCTGGTGGTCGCCCTCGATTCGCTGCGCGAAAACGAAGGCGGCGATGCAGACGAGGACGATGATGAGTGACACGCCCGAAACCGGCAAGCCGGCAGCTGGCGCCAAGCCCGCCGCCCGCACCGAAGCCAAGGCACCGCCCAAGAGCGCGCGCCGCCGTTCGCGCGAGTTGGCCCTGCAGGGCCTCTACCAATGGCTGCTGAACCGCAACGACATCGGCGCGATCCAGGCCCACTTGCATGATGCGCAGGGCTTCAACAAGGCAGACCGCGAGCACTTCGACGCGCTGCTGAACGGCGCCGTGCGCGAAGAAGCCCGCCTGACCGCCGCGTTCGAGCCGTTCCTGGACCGTACGGTCGATGAACTGTCGCCGGTGGAGCGCGCTGCCCTGCTGGTCGGCAGCTATGAACTCGTGCATTGCATCGACATCCCCTACAAGGTCGTCATCAACGAAGCCGTTGAACTGACCAAGACCTTTGGCGGTGTCGAGGGCTACAAGTACGTGAACGGCGTACTGGACAAGCTCGCCGCCCAGGTGCGTTCGACCGAGGTCGCCGCGCGCCGCTGAAGCATCGGGCCCGCGGGCCCTGCCCTGCTTCGAAACGACACCCGCTCACGCGGGTGTTTTTGCTTCCAACCACTGCCTGCCCGAAAAGGGCTCCGCCGAAACCGCCATGGACCTGCAGCGCCTCGCCACCGCCTCCCGCCTTGCCAATATCGAGGCCTTCCACGTCATGGAGCTGGCCAAGCAGGCCAATGAGCTCGAACGTGCCGGCCGCCATATCATCCACATGGGGATCGGCGAGCCCGACTTCACCGCCGCCGAGCCGGTCGTGCGCGCCGCGGAAGCCGCCATGCGGCGCGGCGTCACGCAATACACCGGCGCGCTGGGCATCCATGCGCTGCGCGAGGCGATCGCCGGCTATTACAAGACGATGTACGGCCTGGACATCCCCGCACGGCGCGTGATCGTCACGGCCGGGGCGTCGGGCGCGCTGTTGCTGGCCTGCGCGGTGCTGGTGGAAATCGGCGCCGAGGTGCTGATGCCGGACCCGAGCTACCCCTGCAACCGGCATTTCGTCGCGGCGTTCGATGGCGCCGCGCGCATGATCCCGAGCGGCCCGGCCGAGCGCTTCCAGCTGACGGCCGCGCAAGTCGAAGCGCATTGGAACGAGCGCACGCGCGGCGTGCTGCTGGCGTCGCCGTCAAACCCGACCGGCACCTCGATCCTGCCCGACGAACTGTCGCGCATCCTGCAGGCGGTGCGCGCGCGCCAGGGCTTTGCCATCCTCGACGAGATCTACCAGGGCCTGTCCTATGACGCGCCGCCGGTATCGGCACTGAGCCTCGACGACAACGTGGTGACGGTCAACAGCTTCTCGAAGTACTTCAACATGACCGGCTGGCGCCTGGGCTGGCTGGTGGTGCCGGACGCGCTCGTGGCCGACTTCGAGAAGGTGGCGCAGAACCTGTTCATCTGCGCTTCGGCCGTGGCCCAGCATGCCGCGCTGGCCTGCTTCACGCCCGAGGCCATGGCGATCTATGACGAGCGCAAGGCCGAATTCCGCCGCCGCCGCGACCTGATCGTGCCGGCGCTGGAATCGCTCGGCCTGCACGTGCCGGTCATGCCCGACGGCGCGTTCTATGTCTATGCGGATTGCCGTGGCGTCAACCATGCGGCCGCCGGCGATGCCGACAAGCTGACGCAGGCGATGCTCCATGACGCCGGCGTGGTCCTGGTGCCGGGCCAGGATTTCGGGCCCCATACAGCGCGCGACTACATCCGGATCTCGTACGCAACCTCGCGCCGGAACATCGAGGAAGCCATGGCAAGGCTGCAGAAGCTGTTCCGCTGATCCGCTGACCCGCTGATCCCTCGGATCAGCGGCGCCGCTCCGACGACGCCGGCAAAAGAAAAAGCACCCCGCGGGGTGCTTTTTCATGTGAAGGGCAAACGACGCCTCAGGCGCTCTGCTGCGTATTGCTCGCCGCCTCAAGCTTATCGCCGTTCGGGCGGTGCTCCGCCTTGCCGTCGCCAGCCTTCTCGGCCTGCGTGTCAGCCACGCGCACACCCAGCAGCTGGCGCAGGCGCGCGCGCTCGGCCAGCACCTTGGCACCGTAGCCGCCGTCGGTATTGGTAGTGGAGCCCACGTAGTACTTCAGGCCGCCTTCGATCGAACCGGCACGGGCGATGCAGTCCTTCAGCACCAGCGCGCCGATCTTGATATTGGCGTACGGATTCAGTGCGGCGGCCACGCCACCGACGGCTTCGTACTTGTCCTGGTGCACCTTGGTCATGACCTGCATCAGGCCCTGCGCGCCGACGCCGCTTTCGGCATACGGGTTGAAGCTGGACTCGATCGCGATCACGCCCAGGATCAGCAGCGGGTCGATGCCGACCTCGCGGCCGGTCATGTAGGCGGCCTTGACCAGTTGCGCGGTGGCCTGCGCCGCCACGCGGTACTTGCGCGCGATGTAGTCGGCCACGGCCGCCTGTTCGCGCGCGGTGCCGAGCGCGCTGGTGCTGCGGGCGTCGAGCGCCACGCGGGTCACCGGGATCTGGGCCGCCAGGTGGGCCACGGATGGCACCTTGGCGGCGGACGCCACGCTCCATTCATCCACGCCCGAGACGCTCGGCAGGCCAACGCGGCCGCGACCGAGCTTGGCCGCCGCCACGTCCGCCGAACTCGAAGGCACGGCAGTGCTGGCGATGACCGGCACAGGCGCGGGAGCCGCGGCACCCACCAGCACGGCCGGCGCTTCGTCGCCGGCCAGCATGGCCGCCAGCGTGGTGCGCCATTCCTGGCTCAGCGACAGCGAGACGGCCGAAACGACCGATACCACGCCCAGACAGTTCAGGGCGTACTTCAAAGTTGTGCGGCCCCCGCGCAAGGCGCGGCCCGCGACCGGATGCGCAAATCGGAACTGAAATGCCCGATTCACTCCGGGTACCGGCGTTCGGAGGCGGACCTGCAATGCCCGCCCGATGCCGGGAAGATGAAGGGTTTTCCAACCGCTCATGCTTACCTCCATCCGTTGCCCGCTGCGCGCGCCAGACAGCGGCACGCACCCGATCTCAACGTACTCAAGTAAGGATGCTGCGCTGCCTAGCAGTGGCAACCAGCACCTGTTGGTGGGCGCTCCCCATGCGCCCAACTAGAAACAGGGCACGCTCTTGGGGGAGCACGCCCTGCCACGGACAACTCAAACGCTCCGGCGAGCCGCCAGAGGGCGACCGGTCAGGCCTCGCGGGCCCGCGCAACCGGTCTGGATGGAGGAATCTTTTGCTCACAAATTTTTATGTGCGCCCCTTGACACAAGGGCAGATTCCATGTTGCAACACAACATTCCATCGAGCAGACGCGATTGTAGGAACCGTTTTATAACCAGTCAAGCATAATGATTGTTTATAACCATACTTTCAGTTATTAGTAACAAGCCATGCGAGGCCGCGCATACGCCACCCGAATGCCGGGATTCGTAGGCCACGCCTAGGCCTGCCCCGATTCTGACGACGCTTGCGCAGGCAAAAAACTTACAATTTGCGTTGACGCAAACAATCGTTTTTTTTGCCGTGATGCCCGTGCGTGTGTATCGTGGCACACATCGCATGCCGCCACCGGCGCCGCGGCGACGCCGCATCAGGACCAGAATTCACTATGCAATACAAAGACTTGCGCGATTTCATCAACCAGCTTGAGCAACAAGGGGAACTGCGGCGCGTCGGCACGCCGGTGTCTCCCGACCTGGAGATGACGGAGATCTGCGACCGCCTGCTGCGTGCCGGCGGGCCGGCCGTCCTGTTCGAGCGCCCGGCAGGCGCGGGCGGCCAGGACGGTATCTATAGCGTTCCGGTGCTCGCCAATCTGTTCGGGACGACGCGACGGGTGGCACTGGGCATGGGCGCGGAATCACTGGAAGACCTGCGCGACATCGGCCGGGTGCTGTCGGCCCTGAAGGAGCCAGAGCCGCCGCGCGGACTGCGCGAGGCTGGCAAGCTCTTCACGCTGGCCAAATCCGTCTGGGACATGGCGCCCAAGCGCGTCGGCAGCCCCGCGTGCCAGGAGATCGTCTGGGAGGGCAATGACGTGGACCTGGCGCGCCTGCCGATCCAGACCTGCTGGCCGGGCGATGCCGCGCCGCTGATCACGTGGGGGCTGGTGGTCACCAAGGGGCCGCACAAGAAGCGGCAGAACCTGGGCATCTACCGCCAGCAGGTAATCAGCCGCAACCAGGTCATCATGCGCTGGCTGGCCCACCGGGGCGGCGCGCTCGATTTCCGCGAGCACGCGCTGGCCAATCCCGGCAAGCCGTTCCCGATCGCCGTGGCGCTCGGCGCCGATCCGGCCACGATCCTCGGCGCGGTCACGCCGGTACCGGACACGCTATCCGAATACCAGTTTGCCGGCCTGCTGCGCGGCAGCCGCACGGCGCTGGCCGGATGCCTGACGCCGACGCTGTCCGAACTGAGCGTGCCGGCTTCGGCCGAGATCGTGCTGGAAGGCCATATCCAGCCAGATCCGGCGCATCCGTCGGGTTATCAGCACGCCCTCGAAGGACCGTATGGCGACCACACCGGCTATTACAACGAGCAGGACTGGTTCCCGGTCTTCACCATCGATCGCATCACGATGCGGCGCGATCCGATCTACCACTCGACCTACACCGGCAAGCCGCCAGACGAACCGGCGGTGCTCGGCGTGGCGCTCAACGAGGTGTTCGTGCCCCTGCTGCAAAAGCAGTTCCCGGAAATCACCGACTTCTACCTCCCGCCCGAAGGCTGCAGCTACCGCATGGCACTGGTGCGCATGAAGAAGCAGTACGCCGGCCACGCCAAGCGCGTGATGTTCGGCGTGTGGAGCTTCCTGCGGCAGTTCATGTACACCAAGTTCATCGTGGTCGTCGACGACGACATCGACGTGCGCGACTGGAAGGAGGTGATCTGGGCCATCACCACGCGGGTCGATCCGGCGCGCGACACGGTCATGGTGGAGAACACGCCGATCGATTACCTGGACTTTGCGTCGCCGGTGTCCGGGCTGGGCTCCAAGATGGGCATCGACGCCACCGACAAGTGGCCGGGGGAAACCACGCGCGAATGGGGCCGCACGATCAGCATGGACCCGGCCGTCAAGGCCAGGGTGGACGGCATGATGGCCACCCTCTTCGACCGCCCTGCCGGCGCATGACGCCGGGCGCGAGTATCCTGTCAGGCTGAACCTCGGGGAGGCGCGGGATGCACCCGCCCCGATCGACCTCACCATCCGATGCCCGCGACAGACGGTGCCAGGAGGAGACATGACCACCCTCGCAGAAGGGAAATTGATGTGGACGCCGCCCGCCGCATTCCGCGACGGCAGCCAGCTCGCGCAGTTCATGCGCTGGCTGCAGCGTGGGCGAGGACTCGCGTTCGATGACTACGCCAGCCTCTGGCAGTGGTCGGTCACCGAGATCGAAACCTTCTGGGAAGCGGTGCGCGCGTACTTCGACGTGCGCTTCGACACGCCCGCGCAGCGCGTGCTGGACCGGCGCGTCATGCCCGGCGCCCGCTGGTTCGAAGGCGCCAGCCTGAACTACGTGCAGCAGGTGTTCCGCCACGCGGGCAGCGGACCGGCCCGCCAGCGTGCCGCCATCCGCCACGCGGGCGAGAATCGTCCGCTTGAAGACGTGAGCTGGGATGTGCTTGAAGCACAAGTCGCGTCGCTCGCACATGCACTGCGCGAGATGGGCGTCGGCCGTGGCGACCGCGTGGCGGGCTACCTGCCGAATATTCCCGCGACGATCATTGCCTTCCTTGCCACGGCGAGTCTAGGCGCGATATGGTCGGGCTGCGCGCCGGACATGGGCCAGGTCGCCGTAATCGACCGTTTCCGCCAGATCGAACCGAAGGTGCTGATCGCGGTGGATGGCTACGGCTATGGCGGCAAGCACTATGACCGCGCGCCGGTCGTGGCGGACCTCGTTGCCGCCCTCCCGTCGCTCACAGACGTGGTCATCGTCCCGCACACGGGCAACCCGGTCCGGGCGCGCGACGGTGTAAGCGCCCATGCCTGGCACGACGTGCTGTCCCATGGCGTCCCGCTGGCCATCGAGTCCGTGCCGTTCGACCATCCGTTGTGGATCGTCTATTCGTCGGGCACCACCGGCATGCCCAAGCCGATCGTGCATGGCCACGGCGGCATTGTCATCGAGCAGCTCAAGCTGATGGCGTTCCATAACAACCTCGGCCCCGACGACGTCTTCCACTGGTACAGCAGCAGTGGCTGGATCATGTGGAATGCGCAGGTCGCCGGGCTGCTGCTGGGCACCACCATCGCGCTCTATGACGGTAATCCGGCGTGGCCCGATGCGGGCGTGCTGTGGCGCTTCGTGGACGACGCGCGCGTCACCGTCTTCGGCGCCGGCGCCGCCTTCTTCACCAACTGCATGAAGGCCGGTGTCGAGCCGGCGCGCATCGCCGATGTGTCGCGGCTGCGCGGACTGGGCTCGACCGGCTCGCCGCTGCCGGTGGAAGCCTATGACTGGATCTACTGCCACGTGCGCAGCGATATCTGGCTGGCACCGATGTCGGGCGGCACCGATTTCGCCGGTTCCTTCGTCGCTGGCTGCCCGTTGCTGCCGGTGGTTTCGGGCGAGATGCAGTGCCGCTGCCTCGGCGCCAGGGTGGAAGCCTTCGACGACAGCGGCAAGGCGCTGATCGACCAGGTCGGCGAGCTGGTCTGTACCGAGCCCATGCCGTCGATGCCGCTGTTCCTGTGGGGCGATGCCGATGGCAAGCGCTACCGCGACAGCTACTTCGACACCTATCCCGGTGTCTGGCGGCACGGCGACTGGATCAAAATCACGGCGCGCGGCGGCGCCATCATCTACGGCCGCTCGGACGCCACCATCAACCGGCACGGCATCCGCATGGGCACCAGCGAGTTGTACCGCGTGGTGGAAGAACTGCCCGAGGTGCTGGACAGCATGGTGGTCGACCTGGAGTACCTGGGGCGGGAGTCGTACATGCCACTGTTTGTGGTTCTGCGCGACGGGGTTGTGCTGGACGATGCGCTGCGCGAAACGCTGCGCGGCCGCATCCGGGACGCGCTGTCGTCCCGCCACGTCCCCAATGAGATTCTCCAGGCGCCAGCCGTGCCGCGCACGCTGTCCGGCAAGAAGATGGAAGTGCCGATCAAGAAGCTGTTGCTTGGACATGCGCCGGACAGCATCGCGAACCGCGACGCCATGGCCAACCCGGACAGCCTGGACTGGTACTTCGGCTACGCCGCGCGATACCTGGCGGCGCGGCAGGCGGAGGCCGCCGCCTGACCCGCACGAGCCCGCCGAACTCAGAACTCGACATCGAGTTCGCTGATTTCGTCGGGCTCCTCGCGGGCTGCGGCAATCCATTCCTGGAGTTCCGGCATGGCCAGGATCTGCTTGCAGTACTCAACGGGCACCGGGTCCAGCATGACCCCATACGTGACGAAGCGCGTCACCACCGGCGCATACATGGCGTCAGCCATCGTGCGGGTGCCGAACAGGTAAGGGCCGCCATACCGCTCCAGGCATTCGGTCCAGATTGCGGTGATGCGGTCGATATCGGCCTGCGCGCGCGACCAGACTTTCAGGCCGGGGAACTGCCCCTTGAGGTTCATTGGCAATGCCGCGCGCATGGCGGCAAAACCTGAATGCATCTCGCCGCAGATCGCGCGGCAATGTGCGCGTGCGGTGCGGTCGTCTGGCAGCAGCCCCGCCTTGGGAGAGATCTCGTTAAGGTACTCGGCAATCGCCAGCGTGTCCCAAACGGTCACGCCCTGATGGCGCAGGCACGGCACCAGGATCGATGGCGAGAGGAGCAGGATCTCCGCGCGCACGGCCGGGTCGTCCGGCGTCACCAGCACCTCCTCGAACTCCAGGCCTGCAAAGCGCGCCAGCAGCCATCCGCGCAGCGACCATGAAGAGTAGGTCTTGCTGCTGATGGTGAGTGTGGTCTTGCCCATCTCGCCTCCTTGTCGCCCGTCGCGGCGATCAGCACGATACCGGCCATCCGGCTCTACGCACCCATGCAGTGCAGCGGACCAGCACCAGCGTGAAGCCTATGCGCCTGCCACGCCACCAGCATTCCATTCGGGTCAACCTGGCCAAGCGGCGTGCAAAGCTTGTGCCACCATTGATGCGGATGGCATATATATTGCGCATAGCGGGGCCACGGATTCACGGGAGGCGAGCCATGCTGTACCAGGCGTACCAGACCTACGCGGACATGATGCACCCAGGCTGTACGCTGGCCGGTCTCACCGCATCCATCCTTGCCACCAACCCGAGTGCCGCCGGTACCGATTCCATGCGTTCGCTATGGGCAGCCTGCGAGATCCTGGCGCTGGCACGGCTGACCCACCACCGTCCCGACTTCGGTATTGACAGCGTAGTCGTCAATGGCGTGCCCGTGCAGGTTTCCGAGGAAGTCGTCGCGCGTACGCCATTTTGTTCGCTGCTGCATTTCCGCCGCCACGGCATCGGTGGGCAGCCCCGCGTGCTGCTGGTTGCGCCGATGTCCGGCCACTTTGCCACCCTGCTGCGCGGCACCGCGCAGACTATGCTGGCCGACCATGACGTCTACATTACCGACTGGCACAATCCGCGCGATATCCCGCTGCTTGCCGGCCGCTTTGGCTTCGACGAGTTCGTCGGGCACCTGATTGCCTTCATGCACACACTTGGCGGACACACGCACCTGGTCGCCGTCTGCCAGCCAACCGTCGCCGCGCTGGCCGCTGCCGCGCTGATGGCCGAGGACGACGACCCGGACCAGCCGCCCAGCCTCACGCTCATGGCGGGTCCGATCGACGCGCGCGTCAATCCGACCAAGGTCAACGAACTGGCCATGGCCCGCCCGATCGAGTGGTTCGAGAGCAGGCTGATCGGCTTCGTCCCGCTGCGCTTTGCCGGCGCACTGCGCCGCGTCTACCCGGGCTTTGTCCAACTGCTGGCCTTCATGAGCATGAACCTGGAACGGCACGATCAGGCGCTGCGCGAGATGCACGCGCTGCGCTCGCGCGGCGAACATGAAAAGGCTGACGCTATCCAGGACTTCTACGTTGAGTACTTCGCCACCATGGACCTCACGGCGGAGTTCTACCTTGAGACTGTCAGTCTGGTATTCCAGCGTTTCCTGTTGGCGCAGGGACTGCTGGAAGTGGGCGGACGCCTCGTATCCACGCGCGCCATCCGCCGCACGGCACTGCTGACCGTGGAAGGCGAGCGCGACGACATCTGCGCCATCGGCCAGACCATGGCCGCCCAGGACCTATGTAGCAGCCTGCGCCCGACCCTGCGCATGCACCATGTGCAAACCGGCGTGGGGCACTATGGCGTATTCAATGGCAGGCGGTGGGAGACCCAGGTCTATCCGCTGGTCCGCGACACGATCTATATGCGGGATTGAAGCGGATAGGGGCGCGCAGCACGGCGGGCAGCCTCGGCGCATACAATGCGCAGTCCAACATCGGACAAGAGCATGGCCTCGCTACCCATCGAACGCTTTCAGGACCAGGACCTGGTCCGCATCGGGCAAGATGAAAACTACCTGTTGCTCGCGCCGCGGCATGGCGGACGGCTGGTGCGCTGGGTGTTGTGCGGGGAGGACATCTTGTACTGGCCAGACCAGGCCGACTGGAGCCGCGCAGCGAAGATCCGCGGCGGAAATCCGCTGTTGTTTCCGTTTATTGGACGACACTTTGTCGACGGGCAGGCCGGCCATTGGCGCGACGCGGATGGCACTGTTCACGCGTTGCCGCAGCATGGCTTTGCGCGCGACCTGCCCTTTACCGTCGCCAACAGTGGGGACGGCAGCATCGCCTTGGTTCTGGAAGCATCGGACCGTACCTGGACCGGCTATCCCCATGCGTTCCGCTTCGAGGCGCGCTACCGCCTGATCGACCGTGGACTGCAAGTGGCGCTGCGCACGGAAAACAGGGGCGACACGCGACTGCCCTACTATGCGGGCCACCATTTCTATTTTCGACTGCCCGCCGCGCAGCGGCCCCAGAGTCGCCTGCGACTGCCGCCCACCGCGCGGCGACGACAGGAGCCGGACGGTCGACTGACGGCGGCGGTGACGGGTGAGCCCGCCTATGCGCTGGACGATGACCGGCTGCAAGACACTTTCCATGTGCTGCAAGTCAGTGGGCCTGTCACGCTGGCCATGCCGGACAGAAGGCTGGAAATTGATCTCGACGTGCCAGGCAGCATCGCATGGCATGCGGTGACCACATGGTCGGAAAGTGACGAGTCGGACTTCTATTGTGTCGAGCCGTGGCTCGGCCTGCCTGACGCCATCCACAACGGCCAGGGCCTGCGCTGGCTGGAGCCTGGCCAGGAGGACACCGCCATTTGCCAACTACGCGTGGGCTAGATCGCCCCTCAGTCCTCGAAGTCCAGGCCGCCGATCAGGACCGACGGGTCGGCCTGCGACAGCGAACTCCAGTCGAGCTGGCGGGGGTCCTGCCAGGCCTTGAGCTTGGCCGGCAAGGCCGCCAGGTACCCCGCAAAGCGCTGTGGCCCGCCGTCCGCAAACAGCGCCTCGACCTCCAGGCCATCCCACGCCAGGGTGACATCCAGTGAATGGGGGAAACGCTGCAACTCCAGTGCGCCGTGGCCGCGAATACGCACACGGGCAGGCCATCCGGCCAATGTGCCCGGCAGGACTTCGACCTGCAATCGATGCGGGTACAGGCGTACGATCGCATCGACGATGCGCGGGATGCAGTCTGCTTCGAAACGCGCGAGGAAGTCAGTGGTCACGGTCAGCCCTTGTATGTTGAGCGGCGGCGGGATCTGGACAGCAGTCACCGCCGCAGGCAAGCATAAGGTGCGGCCACCCCACGCGGCAACGGTCCCGCTGAAACGTCTGGCATTTCCGGCGGAGCGATGGCAAACCATGCTAGAATCCGGCCCCGAGTCATGCCAGAGGCATGCCAAGGCGGGCGTCGTATAATGGCTATTACCTTAGCTTCCCAAGCTAAAGACGTGGGTTCGATTCCCATCGCCCGCTCCACTGCCAAGCTCTTGGCGTGTGCCGCCGGCCCCAGGTCGGCCGATCGGCAGCAGAAAGATAGTCCGCTTTGCGGCCAGCTCCATCACCGGGAGTGATCGTTGCCGCATTCGCAACCCTTGGTTTTTCGCCGGGGTTATCCATGCCCACACGGTCAGCCCGTTATCCGAGGACGATAAGTGCCATCTGAACAGCGAGATGTATCTGTGCCGCACGCCAGCAAGAAACCGGTCCATGTGGCATTCGGTGTCGATGCGGGCTACTACCGCGGCATGGGCGTAGCCATCACATCCGTTGTCGAAAACAATCCGGGGCTGGATTTCGTTTTCCATGTTTTTGCCTTCTCCATCACAACAGACAATCAGGAGAAGCTTGAAAAACTGGCGAAACAGTATGGCGTGGCGGTTCAACTCCATCTGCTCGATACGGCCGCCCTCGACGAATTCCGCCAGTTTCCCTGTTTCAGCAAGCATTCGCTGGGCACCTTTATCCGCTTGCTGATTCCATCGACGCTGAGCGGTATCGCGGAACAGGTGTTGTATCTGGATGCCGACCTGCTTTGCTTCGGCGATCTGTCCGACCTGCTTGCCATCGATCTGGGGGACTGCATCGCCGCGGCGGTCGCCGATGAGAAGGACACTACTGTCACCACGCAGATTCCAGCATTGGGGCTGAAACACGGCCATTACTTCAATGCAGGTGTCATGTACATCGATGTGCGGAACTGGATGGCTGCCGACGTCCAGCAGGTCGCGTTGAAAGCCCTGTCAACACTGGACATGCGATTTGCGGACCAGGATGCCCTCAACATCGCGCTAGATGGCCGGGTTAGATACGTTGATACGAAGTGGAACTATCGATATCACCTCGTGGACTACCTGACGCGCGGCGAAACCCGGCTGGAGGTCTCCCACCCTTACGTTTTCATGCACTTTACCGGACCGGTAAAGCCGTGGCACAGCTGGTGCCTGCATGACATCCGGGAACTGTTCACGGAGATCCAGTCGCGTTCGCCATGGGCGGAGTCACCGTTGGACGGGCCGCGAACGGCACGAGAACTGAAACTGTTTTCAAAATTCCTGATCACACAACACCGAATTGCCCAAGGGGTCTACTGGCACTGCCGCTACCTGAAATCGCGGCTGATGCAGAGACTGAAGTCCTCATAAGATTTCGATCTTCAACGGGGAACTTCAGTTTTACGCAAGTCAGTGCAGACCAAGAAGAGAATGACTCAACGACTTGATCAAAGCCTCACTTCAATCGCTTCAATGTCCAGCGTCGCTTCAATGGACCGGCAAGACGCGGTAATCCGTGTCATGACGCGGCTTGCTGCAGTTGTCCTTGCTGCTTTCTACATCCTCTCACTGATCGTTGATCGGGCCGCCGGCGTGCTGTATGGCCTGCTTATTGTGCTGGGTCTCGCTGTATTGATTTACCGCTGGAAATCGCAGAGCCGACTATTCCTGGCGCAGATAAAGCGTTACTGGCCACTTGCAATCGCCATGGCGGCACCGATGATGGCAGTCATGGCGAATGAAATATCGAGGCAACAATTCTCGATCCGTAGCATCGATGCGCCGTCGCGACTGGCCCTGTTTGCGCTGGTGCTCTGGACTGTCTCCCACGTGCCACTGCGCTATTTGCGCCATTTGCAATGGGCGTTTGTCGCGGGCGCGGTCCTGTCCACCATAAAAATCCAGGTACTTAGCCATGGGGGGCAGGAAAGGTATCTGACAGACTTTATACCCATTACCATTTTTATTGAAATGGCGATGGTGCTGGGAACGTACGGCTTGTTTTCGCTTGGCTGGAACTCGCAGCAAAGCAAGACTGAAATCGTCATTAAAGTTTTGGCAGCAACGGCAATACTTTATGGCTGCTACATTTCCCAATCACGCGGGGCATGGATAACCATACCGCTGTTTGGTGGAATCGCGCTGTTCTCCAGTGGAGTTCTGCCGAAGGGCCGCAAGCTGGCCATGACAATCGTGGTTGCGCTTGTACTGGTGGTCGCCATGAGCCAGGCCAAACTGGTCAAGGATCGCGTTGTCGATGCGCGAAATGATATCGAGCAGTACGTGACCGGCACCAATGTCGAGACCTCCATTGGCTTCCGCTTTCAGCTATGGCAGGGATCCGTCGTCATCTTCCGGGAGCATCCCGTTTTCGGTGTAGGCGTCGACAAGTATCGCGAAGCCCTCGCAGATCTGGCAAATCGAAAGATCATTACGCCGGCCGCCACCGTTTTTGCCCATTCGCACAACGAATTCCTGTTCAATGCCGCCAGACTGGGCTTGTTTGGCATTGCCGCGTTGCTGGCCTTATACCTGGTGCCTGCCTACTATTTCGTACGAGATCTCCGGCATCGTGACAGGGAAGTCCGCGCTGCGGCTTGCATGGGCGCCTCCTTATGTGGCGGCATTTTTGTGCTCGGCCTGACCGATGTGGTGTTTCTTTGGTGGGAAGTCTTTCCCTTCTATGCCGTAAGCATTGCCACATTCCTGAGCTTCATCGACAAGAAGAAGGCCACCCTACCGGCGCCGCAAGGCGCTGCTGGGTAGAGGCCACCGATCAGGTAAAATTCCGCCTCTCCGTAGCAGCACCGCACCGCACCGCAAAGCGGACTGCATCAGATTCGAACAAATTGCCCGCCGCGACTGGCCTGCCGCCTGATGGCCATCGCGGTGCATCCCTTGCCGTAAATTGCCTGAACCGCCGGCCGCAAGACCCGGAGCGGCCCTCCCGGCTTTCACGTTGCCATGCCTGCCCAAGACCCCAGTACCGAAGCTTTCCCGACTAAAGATGTTCCGAGTGGTGAGAACGTTGAAGCGTCATCCCCCACCGACCCCGAAGGCGTAGCCCACCCCCGCCGCATCCGCTCCTTCGTCCGGCGCGCCGGCCGCACCTCCACCGGCCAACAGCGCGCCATTGATGAAGTCGGCCCGCGCCTGCTCGTGCCGTACGCCCCTGAACCGCTGGACTGGGAAGCCACATTCGGCCGCCAGGCCCCGGCCATTCTGGAAATCGGCTTCGGCATGGGCGAAACCACCGCGCATATTGCCCAGTTGCGCGCGCAGGACAACTTCCTGGGCTGCGAAGTGCATGAACCGGGCGTGGGTGCCCTGCTCAAGCTCGCCGGCGAACGCGCAATCGAGAACATCCGGATCATCCAGCACGATGCCGTGGAAGTCATCGCGCACATGCTCACCGAGAATTGCCTCGATGGCGTGCATATCTACTTCCCCGACCCGTGGCACAAGAAGCGCCACAACAAGCGCCGGCTGGTGCAGCCGCCGCTGGTGAAACTGCTGGCCGGGCGTCTGAAGCCGGGAGGCTACATCCACTGCGCAACCGACTGGGAAGAGTACGCACACCAGATGGTGGAAGTGCTGGCTGGCGAGCCGACCCTGGAGAACACCTCCTCGGCGGCCGATGGCTTTTCGGAGCGGCCGGAATACCGGCCCATCACCAAGTTCGAGCGCCGCGGCGTGCGGCTCGGGCATGGCGTCTGGGATGTCGTGTTCCGCAAGCGCGGCTGAACGACTCGACGACTCGATCGGCACAAACAAAAAGGCGTGGCCAAATTGCCACGCCTTTTTGTTTCCTGCCTCCACCGTATCAGGCGTGCCAGGAAATGAGCCCAGTGTACGCCGTCGCCAGCACGATGATGCCGAACGCAATCCGGTACCAGGCAAACGGCTTGAAGTCGTGCGTGGCAACGAAGCGCAGAAGCCAGCGCACGCACAGGAATGCGGACAGGAAGGCGAAGACGAAACCGATACCGAAGATGCCGAGGTCGTCAGCAGACAGCAACGCGCGGGCCTTGTACAGCTCGTACACCGTCGCCCCGAAGATGACGGGGATGGCAAGGAAGAACGAGAACTCGGTCGCCACCTGACGCGACAGGCCAAACAGCATGCCGCCGATGATGGTCGCGCCCGAGCGCGACGTGCCCGGCACCAGCGCAAAACACTGGGCAAGACCGACCTTCAGGGCATCACGCCAGTTCAGGTCATCGACCGATTCGATGCGCGGCGCACCGGCCTTGGCGGCTTGCAGCAATGCATTGCCGCGCGGACTGCTCACCACGGCACGGCGGCCCTCGCGCCATTCGGCCAGCAGGATCACCACGCCGCCGACGATGAAGGCCAACGCCACCGTGATCGGGTTGAACAGATGGGCCTTGATCCATTTGCCGAACACCAGCGCCAGCACGATAGCCGGCACCGTCGCGACGATGACGTTGATGGCGAAACGCTGTGCCTTCGGGTCCGTCGTCAGACCGGCCAATACGTTACCGATGCGCCGGCGAAACTCCCAGCAGACCGCCAGGATGGCGCCGAACTGGATGACGATCTCGAAGATCTTGCCCTTTTCATCATTGAAGTCGAGCAGCTGGCCAGCCAGGATCAGGTGGCCAGTGCTCGAAATAGGCAGAAACTCGGTCAGTCCTTCGACGATGCCGAGTATCACGGCTTTCAGGGCAAGTACGATATCCATGGATGAGGTCGTTTAGGCGGGGACATGCCCGAGCTTGGCCGGGCAATGCCTCTCTAGGCTCAGGGGCGATTGATCTTGACGTTGATGCCGTCCGACAAGACCGTGATTGTACCGGGCTCGACTTCTCGTCCCACAAGGCGCAACTGGTCCGGCCGGAAGGTGTACAGCGCGTAGCCCTGCAGGAACTGCTCAGCCACGATTCCACCGAGCGCGTTCACCTGGCGCGAAAACTGGCCAGGCAGTCCCTGCACGTCGAACTGCTGGACTTCCGGATCCTGCAGCACGATTGAATGGCTCGGCGCGTCGTAACGCAGCCCGCTATCCAGCGCGAACCGGCCCGCCAGCGCCTGGCGGAAGAACAACTTGTTGTCAACGGTGGCATCGAACTGCAGGTTGACACGATTGCGTACCGGATCGAGCGTCAGGCGCGGGTTCGACAACTGAATATCGAATAGCTCCAGGTAGCGCTTGCTGAACGGAAACTTGTGGTCCAGCGCCGATTGCAACTGGCTCTGCGAGAAGGTGTATTCGTTGCCGAACGAACCGCAGGCGCCCAGCCAGACAGTCGCCACGGCAGCGGCGATGGCGCCTGTCCAGCGCCGCCGTGAAATCCCGATCATATTGCCTCCGATGGAGTGGTTTGCGCCGACCGGCGGGCAGCCCGCGCAGGCTGTGTTCACGCGCCGCCGCGGGCAGGCGCGGTCAGGATCTCGAGTTCCGTCAGCCAGCGCAGCGCGGATTCGCGGGAATCGCCGCACATTTCGGCGGAGGGTTGCAGCCCGCCGCAAAAGGCCGGCCGCTCGAGCCGGCCGAAGACCGCGCACCTCGCATCCGGCAGCAACTGCGCGCAGCGAACTCCGGCCGGCTTGCCGTTGGGCATGCCGGGAAGCGGTGACGCGATCGACGGCGCGATGCAGCAGGCGCCGCAACCGTCACGGCAGGAAATGTGAGACTGGCAACTCATGGGAATGGTTCAGCAAGCCGCGTCCAGGCGCGGCAAAGGCGCGGCAAAGGCGCGGCAAAGGCGCGGCAAAGGCGCGGCAAAGGCGCCATTGTGCCCGATTACGCGCCGGCGCTCGCCGGTCCGGCACAGCCCCCCATCGACGGCATCAAGCATCACTTGTTGCAGGATTGCCGCGCCATGCTCCATAGGCAGGGCGAACCCGGGTTGACCGCCCCCCATGCCAGCCCTACATTACTGACCGAAAAGTTATTAATATCCCGCCCCCTCCGCTTCTCACCAGACATGGCAATACCCGGCAAAACCTCCGTGGTCGATCACTCCGCCCACCGCAAAGACGCCGAAACTCCACGCTGGAGCCGGCGCAAGGCCGCCCGCCCGCAGGAACTGGTCGCGGCCGCGCTTGGCTTGTTCGTGGAGCGCGGCTATGCCGCCACGCGCCTGGAAGACGTGGCTGCGGCCGCCGGGGTCTCGAAGGGGACGGTGTACCTCTACTTCGCCAACAAGGAAGAGTTGTTCAAGACCGTGGTCCGCGAAAACCTGGTGCCCGCGCTGGCACGCGGCACGGAGCTGGTCGACCGCTTCGAGGGCCCGACGCCGGAGTTGCTGCGCGAGCTGCTGCGCGGCTGGTGGGGGCTGATCGGCGCCACGCCGGTGGCGGGGCTGACCAAGCTGGTCATGGCGGAGTCCGGCAACTTCCCCGACATCGCGCGCTTCTACCAGGAAGAGGTGATGGTGCCCGGCGATGAATTGTTCGCGCGCGTGCTGGCGCGTGGCGCGGAGCGCGGCGAGTTCCGTGCCCTGCCCCCCAATCCGGCCACCACGCTGGTCTGTGCGCCGCTGGTCTTCCTGATGCTCTGGCAGCGCTCGTTCGGCCTTTACGGGCACAAGGAAATCGATCCGGACGCGTACATCGACAACCTGCTCGAAATGCTGCTGTTCGGCCTGACGACCGGCGAAACGCGCGACCGCCCGTTGCCGCCGAAGTCCGGGCCCTACGTCTGGGAAAAGATCCGCGACGAGATGCAAGCACAGCGGCTGGCGCAACGCACCGACGAGCCGGAGGCGATAGCAGCCGCGGCCGCCGCACAACAAGACAAGACATGAAGCGAAACAAGAAGATCCTGATTGCCGTGCTGGGCGCGATCGCCGTACTCAGCGCCACCGCCGCGGTGCGCAAGGCCGGCAGCGCGCGCCAGGCTCAGGCGTCGGCGCAGGCCGCGGCGCCTTCCGTGGTGGAATTCCTTCAGTCCGACCTGGTGCAGGCGGGCACACGCGACCTGCAGCTTGCGCTGCCGCTGTCCGGCAGCCTGCGCGCGCTGAACCAGGCCTCGGTCAAGGCCAAGGTGTCGGGCGAGGTATTGCAGGTACTCGTGCGCGAAGGCGAGGCCGTGCGCGCGGGCCAGGTCATCGTACGCATCGATCCGACCGAGTACGAGGCCAAGGTCGCCCAAGCCCGGGGCCAAATGCTGGCGGCGCGCGGACAGTTCGAGAACTCGCGCCAGACGTGGGAGCGCAACCGCGAACTGGTCGGCAAGGGCTTTATCTCGAAGACCGCGTTCGACAACTACCAGTCCAACCTTGACGTGGCGCGCGCCAACCTGGACGCCGCCCAAGGCGGCCTGGCCGTCGCGCAGAAGGCGCTGAACGACACCGTGGTCAAGGCCCCGCTCGACGGCATGGTCGCCGCGCGCGCCGTGCAGCCCGGCGAAAAGGTGTCGCCCGACACGCGGCTGATCGACGTGGTCGACCTGCGTGTGCTGGAACTGGAAGCGCCGATCCCGATGGCCGACGTGGCGCGCGCGTCGGTGGGCCAGTCGGTGCAGCTGAATGTGGAAGGCGCCGGGCGATTCACCGGCGCGCTGGTGCGCATCAACCCGGCCGTGAGCCAGGGCACGCGCAGCATCATGGTCTACGTGCGCGTGCAGAATGGCGACGGCAAGCTGCGCGCCGGCATGTTTGCGCGCGGTGCGCTGGTGCTCGGCGAGCGCAGCGGCGTGGTGTCGGTGCCGGCGTCTGCCGTGCGCAGCGACGGCGACCGTGCCTTTGTCTACGTGGTCGAGAATGGCTTGCTGGCCGAGCGTGCCGTGCAGACCGGCGTGCGCGACGAAGGCAGCGCCATGGTCGAGATCACCTCGGGGCTGGCCGCAGGCACCGAGATCGTGCGCAACAACCTGGGCACGCTGCGCAGCGGCAGCCAGGTGCGCCGCGTGAAAGCCTGAGGACCGCGCGCCATGTGGTTTACCCGCCTGTCGATCCAGAACCCGGTGCTGGCCACCATGATGATGCTGGCCTTCATCGTGGTCGGCCTGTTCTCTTACCAGCGCCTGCCGGTGGACCAGTTCCCCGATATCACCTTTCCCGTGGTGGTGGTGCAGACCGAATACCCGGGCGCCGCACCGGAGTCGGTCGAGTCCGACGTCACGCGCAAGGTCGAGGAAATCGTCAACACGATCTCCGGCATTGATGAGATTTTCTCGCACTCGTACCAGGGCACCTCGGTCGTCGTCGTCAAGTTCGACCTGAGCGTCGATGTCGGCCAGGCCGCGCAGGATGTGCGCGACAAGCTGGCGCTGATCCGCAAGCAGCTTCGCGACGAAGTCGAAGACCCGCGCGTGCTGCGCTATGACCCCACCGATGCACCCATCTTCTACCTCTCCGTCTCGAACGCGCCGGGTGCCGAGCGCAGCCAGCGCGAGCTGACCACCATCGCCGACCAGATCGTGCGCAAGCGGCTGGAGACCGTGCGCGGCGTGGGGACCATCAATATCGTCGGCGGCACCAAACGCGAGGTGGAAATCCGCATTCGGCCGACGCAGCTTGAAGCGCTGGGCATCGGCGTCGACCAGGTCATGAACGCGATCCGCAGCGAGAACCAGGAGCTGCCCGCCGGCGAACTGCGCTCGTCCTCGACCGAGACCGTGGTGCAGATCAAGGGCCGAGTGGCCACGCCCGACGCTTTCCGCAGGATCATCGTCGCGCGCCGCGCGGGCCAGCCGGTCACACTGGGCGAGATTGCCGACGTGCGCGACGGCCAGGAAGAACAGGAAAGCCTGGCGCTGCTCGACGGCAAGCGCGCCCTCTTCCTTTCCGTGGTCAAGGCGCAGGGCCAGAACACCGTCGATACCGTGGACGGCCTGGTGCGCATGGCCGACGAAGTGCGCAAGCTGGTGCCTGCCGGCGTGCAACTGACTGTGGTCAACGACACGGCGCGCGGCATCCGCAGCAGCGTGAAGGAAGTACGCTCCACGCTGCTCGAAGGCGCGCTGCTGACCGTGGCGATCGTGTTCCTGTTCCTGGGCTCGTGGCGCAGCACGGTCATCACGGGCCTGACGCTTCCGATCGCGCTGATCGGCACCTTCGGCGTAATGTACCTGTGCGGCTTCACGCTCAACGTGATCACGCTGATGGCGCTGTCGCTGTGCGTGGGCCTGCTGATCGACGACGCCATCGTGGTGCGCGAAAACATCGTGCGCCACAACCTGATGGGCAAGGATCACCGCACCTCGGCGCTCGACGGGACCGCCGAGATCGGGCTCGCGGTGCTGGCCACCACGTTCTCGATCGTCGCCGTGTTCCTGCCAGTGGGCTTCATGGGCGGCATCATCGGGCGCTTCTTCCACCAGTTCGGCATTACGGTGGTGGCGGCGGTGCTGATCTCGATGTTCGTCTCCTTCACGCTGGACCCGATGCTGTCCTCGGTCTGGCACGATCCCGACCTGCACGGCACCGGCAACAAGAAGAGCTGGTACGGACGCACCGTGGGCCGTTTGCTGGACTGGTTCTCGGCGCGCATGGATGCGCTTGGCCACGGCTATGCCGCGATGCTGGGCTGGGCATTGAAGCACCGGCTGGCCACCACGCTGATCGCCATCGTCACCTTCTTCGGGAGCTTTGCGCTGGTGCCGCTGATCGGCACCGAGTTCGTCCCCGCCGCCGACCTTGGCGAAACGCAGGTTGGCTTCACCACGCCGGTCGGCACGTCGATGGAGGTCACCGAGGCCAAGGTGCGCCAGGTGGAAGCCGCGCTCAAGTCCTTCCCCGAAGTCGCCTATACCTACGCGACGATCAATTCAGGCAACACGTCCGGGCGCAACAACGCGTTGGTGTCCGTGCGGCTGGTGGAACGCCGCGCGCGCAAGCTGTCCACCGTGCAACTCAACCCGAAGATCCGCGAGCGCCTGACCGCTATCGCCGGCATCACGCTGACCATGGTGGGCATGCCCGATGGCGCCGGGGGGCAGAAGGCGATCCAGGTGTCGATCCAGGGCGAAGACCTTAACGAGCTGCGACGGCTGTCGCTGGAGGCCAGCCGCCGCATGCTGACCATCCGCGGCCTGGCGGACCTGGATTCGAGCATGAAGGATGACCGGCCCACCATCGAGGTGCGTATCCGCCGCGAACTGGCGTCGGACCTGGGCGTGGGCGTCGCGCAGATCGGCAATGCGTTGCGGCCGCTGCTGGCGGGCGATGCCATCAGCTCGTGGCGCGCGCCGGATGACCAGAACTACGACGTGCGCGTGCGGCTGCCGCGCGACGCGCGCACCGGGATGGCCGACCTCAATGCGCTGATGATCGCCAGCAACCAGACCAACCCCGACGGCACGCCGAAGATGGTGGCGCTGCGGCAGGTGGCCGACCTGGTGCCGACCACGGGCGCCAACCAGATCAGCCGCCGCGACCTGAACCGCGAAGTCGAACTGACGGCCAACACCGCCGGACGCTCGGCGGGCGAAGTCGCGCGCGACGTCAAGGCCGCGCTCGACGGCATGACCTGGCCGGCCGGCTACAAGTACCGCTTTGGCGGCTCGACCAAGTCGATGAACGAATCGTTCGGCTACGCGGTCTCCGCGCTCGCGCTGGCCGTGATCTTCATCTACATGATCCTGGCGTCGCAGTTCGCCAGCTTCTTCCAGCCGATCGCCATCATGACGTCGCTGCCGCTCACGCTGATCGGCGTGTTCGCGGCGCTGCTGCTGTTCCGTTCGACGCTGAACATGTTCTCGATCATCGGCTTCATCATGCTGATGGGGCTGGTCACCAAGAACGCGATCCTGCTGGTGGACTTTGCCAACCAGGCGCGGCACGGCCACGTGGACGGCGCCGATGGCCGGGCGCCGCTCTCGCGCGAGGCCGCGCTGATCGAAGCGGCGCGCGTGCGGCTGCGCCCGATCCTGATGACCACGCTGGCCATGATCTTCGGCATGGTGCCGCTCGCCTTCAGCCTGGGCGAAGGCGCCGAGCAGCGCGCGCCGATGGGCCAGACCGTGATCGGCGGCATCATCACGTCGTCGATCCTGACGCTGGTGGTGGTGCCGGTGATCTATACGTATCTCGATGATTTCGCGGTGTGGCTGCGGCGGCGCTGGCAGGGCCAGCCAGCCGTGGAGGCCAGCTCACCGGACACAGCCGGCGCTGGGGCCGGGGCACAACATCGGAGCGCTGAATGAGCCGGACGGCGCACGGAGGGTTAAAATGCGGGGTTTGACAAGTTTGCCCGGCCGTGGCACCGCGCGGCCCGGACACAAGCACCCATATAGCGGTTGGCATTGGTAAGGAATGGCAAGATGGATCTCGAAAAAGCCCGCTTCAACATGATCGAACAGCAAATCCGCCCGTGGGATGTGCTGGACCAGGAAATCCTTGACCTGCTGGCGGTGGTCAAGCGCGAAGAATTCGTTCCCGCGGCCTACAAGGGCCTGGCCTTTGTCGACATGGAGATTCCGCTGCCGGGCGGCCAGAACATGCTGCCCCCGCGCGTGGAAGCCCGCATCCTGCAGGAACTGGCCGTGCGCAAGCATGAGAACGTCCTGGAAATCGGCGCCGGCTCCGGCTACATGGCCGCGCTGCTGGCCAATCGCGCCCGCCACGTGCTGACCGTGGATATCCTGCCGGAACTCGCGGCGCTGGCCCGCCAGAACCTGGCCGATGCCGGCGTTACCAATGCCGACGTGGCCGAAGGCAATGCCGCCGATGGCTGGACCGCCGCGGCGCCGTACGACGTGATCTGCATTTCCGGGTCGCTGCCGGCCATTCCTGCGTCGATCCTGTCGCAGGTCAAGATCGGCGGCCGTATCGCCGCGTTCGTCGGCGCGCTGCCGGTCATGGAAGCCCGCCTGGTCACGCGCCTGTCGGAAACCGAGTACCAGGTGGTCAACCTGTTCGAGACCGCGGTCAAGCCGCTGATCGGCGCGGCCCAGCCGTCGCAGTTCCGTTTCTGAGGAAGCAGGCGCCATGCAGGTTATCCAAGCTACCGAACTGGCCCAGTGGCTGGCTGATGCCAGCCGCGCCAAGCCGGTCCTGCTCGATGTGCGCGAGCCGTGGGAGGTGCAGACCTGCGCCATGCCCGGCATCACCCACATCCCCATGCGCGACATTCCGGCGCGCGCCGCCGAACTTGACGAGGACGCGGACATCGTCTGCATCTGCCACCACGGCATGCGCAGCATGCAGGTCGCCGCGTATCTCGAACGGCAGGGCTATGCCAGGGTCTACAACCTCACAGGCGGCGTCGATGCCTGGGCGAGCGAAGTGGACCCGGCCATGCCGAAGTACTGAGAGGCCGGCCCAGGCCTGCCGGCCGGCCCGCGAAGTCAAACCCGAAGAAAAAACGACCGTTGGCCGCGCCTGTGCCGGCAACCTGGAGATGTGATGACGTTTGCGCCTTTCGCCGCGACCGGCAGGATGCGGCTGGCTGTAGCGCTGTCCTTGTATGCGCTGCTGCAAATGCCGGCGGCCTCGGCCGCCGACCTGCTGCAGGTCTACCGCGACGCCCAGTCCAATGACGCCCAGTTCGCCAGTGCGCGGGCGCAGTTGCTGGCCACGCGCGAGAAGCTGCCGCAGGGCCGGGCCGGCCTGCTGCCGCTGGTCACCGGCACGGCCGGCGCCAACCGTACCCGGCTGGACCAGACCGCGTCCCTGGCACCGGGCCTGCCAAGCGCCTCGGGCGTACGCTTCTTCGACAACAACAGCTGGGCCTTGCAGCTGAGCCAGCCGCTGTTCCGCTGGGACCGCTGGGAAACCTACAAGCAAGGCGAGCTGGCCGCGATGGCGGGCGAAGTCACGTTCCAGCAGGCGCAGCTCGACCTGATCACCCGATCTTCGCAGGCCTATTTCGACGTGCTGACCGCCCAGGACAATCTTTACCTGGCCGGCGCGCAGAAGAAGGCCATCGGCGAGCAGCTCGCGCAGGCCAAGCGCAATTTCGAAGTGGGCACCGCCACCATCACCGACGCCAACGATGCCCAGGCCCGCTACGACCTGGCCACATCGACCGAGATCGCGGCGCAAAGCGCGCTCGAAGTTGCACGCGCCAACCTGCAGCAGATCACCGGCAAGCCCGTGGACGAGTTGCTCGGGCTGCGCCCGGAGGCCGAGCTGCCCGCTCCGGTGCCGGCCGACTCCAACGCCTGGGCCGCCCAGGCCGAGGCCAGCAACCTGCAGGTGGGACTGGCCAACTACAACCTGGAAACCGCGCAGCGCGAAACCAACAAGGCGCGCGCCGCGCACCTGCCGTCCGTGGACCTGGTGGCTTCTTACGGCTTCACCAACCAGACCGGCAGCGCCACGCAAGCGATCTCCACGCACTACAACGCGTCGCAGATCGGCGTCCAGCTGAGCATGCCGATCTTCGCGGGCGGCCAGATCCAGTCGCGCGTGCGGGAAACGCTGGCACTGGCCGACAAGGCCGCCAGCGACCTGGAGTTCGCACGCCGCACCGCCGCGCAAGGCGCGCGCCAGAGCTATTCGGGGGTGTCCAACGGCCTGGCGCAGGTCAAGGCGCTGGAAGCGGCCGAGCGTTCGGCCCAGAGCGCCGTGGAATCGAACCAGCTCGGTTACGAGGTGGGCGTGCGCATCAACATCGATGTGCTGAATGCCGAGGCGCAGCTGTTCCAGACGCGCGCCAACCTGGCCAAGGCCCGCTATGACACGATCATGAACGGCCTGCGCCTGAAGGCATCCACAGGCGCGCTGAAGGAAGACGATGTCGTCCAGATCAACACGCTGCTGACCTCGGCGCCGGGCGCCATGTACCAGTTGCCGCAAAAGGCCCAGGTGGGCGCAGTGGCAACGCCCGCACCGGCAGCGGCGGGTCGCCGCAGCGGCCGGCGCGATGCGCTGGCAAGCGGCACGCCGCGCTCCTGACGGACACGGGGCAGACAACGCAACGGGCCGCAATGCGGCCCGTTTTGCTTGGACCGCGGCCCTAATTCGCGCGCGTGCGCGACTCCACGCTGAGCAACTGCCAGCGGATCGAAGGGGCATCCGCCGGCGGGTTCGCCACCTTGTACTCGCGCACGCGCAGCTTGTACGACACGCCCTGCTCGAAATCCAATCCTTCGATCGGCCCGTACCAGAGTTGCCACGGCGCATCCGGCGACTCGCGCCAGCGGTAGCAGGTCATGCGGCCCACGCCGCTGCATTCCACGCGCTGGGAATCGATATAGACCGTCTTCTCGACGCTGCCTGCTGCATCGATGCGCGCGCCGCGCTGGCCGACGCCCTCGCGCTCGACAAACTGCAGCAGGTCCTCGCCGGAGGTTTTCCAGATGATCTGGCGGCCCGAGGCGCCTGCCGTCGGCTGCGTGCCAACCGTCAGGAACGGCGTCTGCATGGCCTTGAGCAACGCCGATTCCAGCTCCATGCGCGGCGGCGGGCAGGCCATGCGCGTACCGGCGATGCGATCGAAACGAATGCCGGTATCGGTCTTGCCGTAGCTGCCGGTGAAGCGGTTGCAGCCGCTCGTGCCGCTGACCGTGCCCTGCGCGGCGTCGATGCCGGCGCTGAACTCGAAGATGATGGGCTGGCCGTTGTCGCCATGCGGGATATCGCGCTGCGTGCCGTCGGGCTGCTGCCAGCGCACCAGTTCCCAGCGGCTCGGGCCGGAGGACTGGGTCTGGTTGAGGGCGGCGGTGGCGCCGGTGGAGTCGGGCGCCGGCCCCGTCGCGCATGCGCCCAGGGCGCCTGCCAGCATGGCAGCGGCGGCTCCGCGCCGGGCCATCCGGCGGCAGGTATCACGGGTCAATGTCTGCATGGATTTTGGCTCCTGTGATAAGGCGAGCCAGCCAGTCATCCGACTGACCGGCGCGCCAGGTTAATGCCCCTTAGAGCCTGGGGCCTTGCTGCGAATTCCCGATCGGCTCAGGCACCGAGCGCTGGGGCCAGCGCTGCCAGCGTTCGTACGGTCGCCCCGCGGTGCACACCAGCGAACGTGCGGGCGTGCGAGCGCATATCGGCGAGCGCAGGGGGATCAGCTAGCAGCCCGGCCGCGGCCTGCATCAACTCGTCGGCATTCGCCACGCGCCGGCAGGCACCGGCCGCGATGGCGTCTTCCGTCGCCTGGGCAAAGTTGAAGGTATGTGGGCCGACCAGCACAGGCGTCCCCACTGCGCACGACTCGATCAGGTTTTGTCCCCCGAGCGGCAGCAGGCTTCCCCCGACAAAGGCCAGGTCCGAAGCGGCAAAGTACATCGCCATCTCGCCCATCGAGTCGCCCAGCACGATGTCAGCGGTGATCGGGGCGGCCAGCTTGTCGATATCCATCGCACTGCGGCGCTGGACCGAGAAACCCGCGCGCTCCGCCATGGCCGCGACTTCGCCAAAGCGTTGCGGATGGCGCGGTATCAGCAGCAAGGCGGGTCTTGGCGTATCGCCGCCCAGTTGCGCCCAGCGCGAGAGCGCATCCAGCAGAAGCGGTTCCTCACCTTCCCGGGTGCTCGCCGCCGCCAGCACGGCACGGCCGCCGAACGCCTGGCGCAGGCGATGGCCGCGCTCGATGCCCGCTGGCGCCGGTTGCATATCGAACTTGAGATTGCCTGTGATCTGCACCGCTTCGAGGCCAAGGGCCTGGAAACGCTCGGCATCGCCGCTGGTCTGGGCCAGCACGCCGGCAAAGTCCGCATACATGGCCGACGCGGCGCGCCCGAAGCGGGCCGTACGGCGGAAGCTGCGCGGCGACAGGCGTGCATTGACGAGGAACAGCGGCACGCCCGCACGGCGCGCGCCATGCACGACGTTGGGCCAGACCTCGGTTTCCATCAGCATGCCCGCGGCCGGCCGGAAATGCCGCAGGAACCGGCCCACGAGCCACGGCAGGTCATAGGGCAGGTAGCACTGAAGGATGCGCGGCTCCTTGCCGAACAACTCCGCGCCGGTCTGCCGGCCCGTCGGCGTCATGTGCGTGAGCAGCAGCCGGTGCGTCGGATAGGCGGCCAGCAAGGCCTCGACGAGCGGCTGCGCAGCGCGGGTCTCGCCTACGGACACCGCATGGACCCACAGCCATGGGCCCTGCGCGGGAAGCTGTCCGTAAAGGCCAAGGCGTTCGCCGATGTTGCGGACATAGCCCGGCTCCTTGCGCCCGCGCCAGAACAGCCGCAACAAGGCGAGCGGAAGGATGACGAGCCATAGCAGGCTGTACAGAACGCGCAGCATCAGGCCCCTGCCCCGCGTACGCGGCAAGCCGCCTGCCAGACTTCATCGACCGTGGGCACGACACCGTCATCGCCCACGTTGGCGATCCGTTCGGACCAGTACCCTTCGGTCTTCCAGCGCCAGGTGGCGGTATAGATTTCCACGGTCGGACGGCACAGCGCCGCGGCGATATGGACAAGCCCCGTATCCACGCCGATCACCACCTCGGCGCGATTGATCAGCCCGAAGCCCTGCATCACGGAAAAGCGCGGCAACACCTGCGCGCCGGGCACACCGGCGGCGATCTCCTGCGCGGCGCGGCGCTCGGCATCGTTGCCCCAGGGCAGCAGCATGGCCAGACCATCGGCTTGCAGCCGTTGGCCGAGGGCGTGCCAGTTGGCCACTGGCCATTTCTTTTTCGCGCCAGCGGTGGCATGGAAGCACACCGCATAGCGCGCCGGCAATTGCGCCCAGATCGGGTCATCGACGTGCAGTGAACGCGCCGACTCGCCAAAAAATCGCGGCGGCTCGGCCGGTGCCATGCCGGTCAGCGCGGCGCCAAGCAGGCGCGAGCGGCGCACCGAATGCGCCTGGCGCGGAACGCTGACGGGATTCGTGTACAGCAGGCGCGCGGCTGGCTCGTAGCCAGAACCTTGCGTACGGTTGCCAAGACCGATGATCGGCGCGCTGGCGGCCCGAGCCGCCACGCGTGCGACGACGGCGGTTTTCAGCAGTCCCTGGCTTTCGACGACGGCGTCATAGCGCTGCGCGCGCAGCGCATCACGCACCTCGCCGATCTCATGCCAGATCGCGGGTTGCCAGAAGCGCTTGCGCCAGCGCCGCAGCGCAAACGGAATCACCCGCGCCACATCGGGCAGCAGGCGCACCAGGTCGACATAGCCCTCCTCCACCACCCAGTCGATCTGCGCGCCGGGCCAGCGCGCGCGCAGGTCGTGGACCAGCGGCATGTTGTGGACCACATCGCCGAGCGACGAGACCTTGACTACCAGGATGCGCGGATTGGCCGGCAACGCAAACGGCGCCGCTTGCGTCACGGCGTGCGGTGCCGCCGGAGCGGCCATCACCTCACGCATCTGCTCAGAACGGGAGCTTGGCATCAGGCTTTTCGGCCAGGATCACTCGCTTGAACTCGGCCTGGATTCGGGCCAGTGCGGCGTCGTTGTCGGCTTCGAAACGCATCACCACCACCGGCGTGGTGTTGGACGGGCGTGCCAGGCCGAAGCCGTCGGGGTACTCCACGCGCACGCCGTCGATCGTGATGACCTCACGCGCGCCATCGAACTTGGCGTTGGCCTTGATCTTGTCGAGCAGCGTGAACGGTTCGCCTTCCGCGCACTTGAGCTGCAGCTCCGGCGTGTTGTTGGCGTTAGGCAGTGCGTTCAGCACGGCGCTCGGGTCGGCATGGCGCGACAGGATCTCCAGCAGGCGCGCGCCGGTGTACAGACCGTCGTCGAAGCCGTACCAGCGGTCTTTGAAGAACACATGGCCGCTCATCTCGCCGGCGATCGGGGCGCCGGTTTCCTTTAGTTTGGCCTTGACCAGCGAGTGGCCGGTCTTCCACATCAGCGGCTCGCCGCCGTGCTGGCGGATCCATGGGGCCAGCTTGCCGGTGCACTTGACGTCGTAGATCACCTGCGCGCCCGGGTTGCGGCCGAGGATCTCCTCGGCGAACAGCATCAGTTGGCGGTCCGGGAAGATGACCTGGCCGTCCTTGGTCACCACGCCGAGGCGGTCGCCGTCGCCGTCGAAGGCCAGGCCCAGTTCGCAGTCGGTATCGCGCAGGCACTGCATCAGGTCCTGCAGGTTTTCGACGTGGGCGGGGTCGGGGTGGTGGTTGGGGAAATTGCCATCCACATCGCAGAACAGCTCGGTGACTTCGCAGCCCAGGCCGCGGAACAGGTCGCCGACGAAGGCGCCGGCCACTCCGTTGCCGGCGTCGAGGGCGATCTTCATCGGGCGGGCCAGCTTGACGTCGCTGCTGATGCGGTCGAGGTACTGCTGACGCACATCGTACTGGCGGTAACCGCCGGCGCCGCTGGCAAAGTTGCCAGCTTCGATGCGCTCGCGCAGTGCCTGGATCTGCTCGCCGAAGATCGCCTTGCCGGCAAGGACCATCTTGAAGCCGTTGTAGTCCGGCGGGTTGTGGCTGCCCGTGACCATGATGCCGGATGTGGCCTTTACGCCGCCCAACTCGATATTCGTGCCGAAATAGACCATCGGTGTGGCGACCATGCCGAGGTCGATCACGTCCATGCCCGCGGCGCGCAGGCCGTCGACCAGGCCGCCGATGATGTCGGGCCCCGAGAGACGGCCATCGCGGCCGACCACCACGGCCTTCTCGCCGGCTTCGGCCGCCGCGGAACCGAATGACAGGCCGATCAGGCGGGCCACGTCGCGGGTCAGCGTCTTACCGACGATGCCGCGGATGTCATAGGCTTTGAAGATGCTGGGATCGATTTGCATAGCGGGTTCCAGTTTTCAGATTCTGCTGGCCGGTGCCATCCCGACTTGCGGGACGCTCGTCGCGCCAAAGGTGTTATTTTGCCGGATCGCGAGGATAGCCGGCGCTATAATCACGCCGCCGCCCCGGAATGCGCGCCGTTGTGCCGTTCGGCGGCGTGATCGCACTTGCTGATGGGCACCCCGGCCCGGGTCGCGAGGCGAGCCTTTATCTGCCTTTCGACACGGCAATCTCGTTCCCGTTTGCCCGGAATCCTTTGTCAGCCACATCCGCCCACCGCCCGCGCATTGCCTACCTGATCACGAATTCGGAGATCGGCGGTGCGCAGGCGCATGTGGCAGACCTGATGCAAGCTATGCGCCAGCAAGCTGACGTCACCTTGCTGGCGGGCGGGGATGGTCACCTGTTCACCACCGCGCAGTCGGCGGGGATCCCCGTCGTGCGCCTGCGGAAGCTGGATAATGCCCTTTCCCCGGTACGGGCTGTGCAAGCCCTGCGCGAATTGAAGGCGGCACTGCGCCAGGTTGCGCCGGACATCCTCCACACCCATAGCGCCAAGGCCGGCGCACTTGGGCGCGTGGCCGGCCGGATGCTGGGCATTCCCGTGATCTATACCGTACATGGTTTTGCCTTCAAGCCCGCAGCGCCCTGGCGCCAGCGACTGGCGGCCCGCGTGACGGAATGGCTGCTCGCACCGCTGGCCACCCGGCTGATCTGCGTAGCTGATGGCGAGCGGCAGCTCGCGCGGGCCCTGCCGATCGCCAGTTCACGCGTGTGCGTCATCCGCAATGGTCTGGCAGACGTGGCGGAGGGCGCCAGCCCGGGCGCGCCGCTCCGGCGCATCGCCATGGTTGCGCGCTTTGCGCGCCCCAAGCGGCCTGACGTCCTGCTGGAAGCGTTCGGGCAGGCGGGGCTTGCTCAGTGTGAACTGGTCATCGCCGGCGAAGGGCCACAACTGCCCGCCATCCGGGCCCGGGCGCAAGCCATGACCGCGGCGCACGTGGAATTGCCGGGCAGTATTCATGACGTCCCGGGCCTGCTGGCGTCCGCGCAAGTCTTTGTGCTGGTATCGGACCATGAGGCGTTTCCACTGTCGGTGCTGGAGGCCATGCGGGCAGGCCTGCCCGTCATCGCCAGCGATTTGCCCGGCATCCGCGAGCAGCTCGACGACGGCCTCTGTGGCATCCTGCTGGAAGACAATGAGCCGCAAACCCTGGTGCGTGCGTTGCAAGCCCTGGCCTCCGACGCGCCGCGGCGCAAGGCGCTTGGGCGCCTTGCGCGCCTGCGCTGGGAACAGCAATTTGGTCTGGCGCGCATGATCCAGGCCACCTGGGCCGTCTATCAGGACACGCTCGCCAGCGCGCCGCGCTACCGGGCGTCCGCACGACAACGCCATGCACAAAACTGACAGCCTGCGCCGGCCCCCGGCCGCCCGCGCCACCGGCTCGGAAACCATCCGACGCGCCAGCCGCATGCTGGCATGGGCCCTGTTCGGGCTGCTGCTGTTCGGCATGAACATCGCCCTCGCCGAGCTGGCACAGCGCGCCGGCTTCGTGACCTACGTCTTCAACCGCACGCTGCTCTGGTCAATCGCCCCCTACTTGACGGCTTTCGTCCTGCTGCACCGCTCCCTGCACCTGCCCGCCATGGAAGGCAACAGCCTGGCAGGCTTGGCCGCCACCCTGCCCTTCGCGGCCTTGCTGTTCGTATTTGCCGGCTTCCATATCGAGTACTCGCGCGGCGCCTTCCTGCTGGCGTACTTCACCACGCTCGCCTGGCTCTGGTTTGGCTACCGGCATTTCGTGCGCAACTATGTACCGGTCTTTGGCTACACGGACGCAGCCGCGCTGGCGCAACTCGAAGCCGTGCTGGCCATGCCCGGCGCCGCGCCAGCCGGCCGCACCCGATTCCAGCCCATCAGCTCGCTCGCCGAAGCGGTGAATTGCGACGGCCTGATGCTCGACCGGAATGCCGCCGCCGACCCCGAACGCACGCGCGCGCTGGCACAGTTCAAGCTCAGCCATGTCCGCATTTATTCAGTCGAGCGCGTTGGCGAGATGCTGACCGGCCGCGTGGGCCTGGCGCACATCGACGAGAACTTCCTGGATGATTACGCGGCGCATTACTTCTATGGCTACCTGAAGCGCGTCATCGATATCGGCACGGTTCTGTGCCTGGCGCCGCTGGCGCTGCCGCTCGCACTGGCCGTGGCCGCGGCCATCCGCCTGGAATCGCCCGGACCGGCCCTATTCCGCCAAGTGCGGGCGGGGCTGCTGGGCAAGCCCTTCACCATGTTCAAGTTCCGCAGCATGGCTGTGGACAACTCGGGCAGCGCGCAGTTCGCGGCACGCAAGGACCCCCGCGTGACGCGCGTCGGTCGGTTCATCCGCAAGTACCGGCTCGATGAAATTCCGCAGCTTTGGAACGTGTTGACAGGCGACATGAGCCTGATCGGTCCGCGCCCGGAACAGATTCCGATGGTGGAGGATTTCGAGCGCACCATCGCCTATTACCCTTATCGCCACCTAGTGAGGCCGGGCCTGTCCGGTTGGGCGCAGGTACAGCAAGGCTATGTGGGCACGCGCGAGGAGACCGTGACCAAGCTCAGCTACGACCTCTATTACGTCAAGCATTGCTCGTTTGCGCTGGACCTGTTGATTGCAGTGAAGACGATGCAGACGATCCTGACCGGCTACGGTGCGCGGTGACAGTACGAGCATCGACTGGCGTTCCCACACCACGGCCCATGCGAATACTGCTGCTTTGCACCGGCCTCAAGATGGGTGGCGCGGAGCAACAGGTTGCCGGGCTCGCCCGGCAATTCCTGCGCGACGGGCATGCGGTGGCGGTCGTAAGCCTGACGGCGGGACAAGAGGTCTCCTTGCCAGAGGGCGCAATCGTCGTGAACCTTGGCATGCGCAAGCATCTACCGTCCTTTGCCCTGGCGCTATGGCGGCTGAACCGCTTCGTGCGGCAATGGCAGCCTCACATCATCCACGCCCATATGGTGCACGCGAACCTCGCGGCACGGACCCTAGCAGCACTGACCAACGCTCCGCCCGTGCTGTGCTCCGCGCATAGCGCTCGCGAAGGTGGACGCGCGCGCATGCTGGCCTATCGCCTGACCGATCGCTGGGCGGCGCTGACCACGCATGTCAGCGAAGCAGCGCGGCAGGCAATGATCGCGGCCGGTGCCGTGAAGCCGGGGCGTATCCGCGTCATGCCCAACGGCATTGATGCCGCCGTCTTCCATCCGGACCCGGCACGGCGGCTGGCCACGCGTGCGGCATTAGGCGTGGCCGCAAGCACGCGAGTCGTGATCAATGTCGGCCGTCTGGTACCCGAAAAGGCCCAGCACGTCCTGATCGAAGCCTTCGAGCGGCTGGCGCGCAAAACTGATTCCGCTGCGCCGGCAACGGACGTGCGCCTGTTCATCGTCGGTGAAGGTCCGATGCTTGGTGAGCTGCAGGCGGCTATCCGTGGGCATAAGCTCGAAAGCACGGTCACACTGCTGGGCATGCGCCACGACGTACCCGCCTTGCTGAACGCAGCTGATGTTTTCGCCTTGTCCTCGCGGATCGAAGGCATGCCGGTGGTCATCGGGGAAGCGCTGGCGAGCGGCTGCGCGGTCATCGCCACTGACGCGGCGGGCGTAGCCGAATTGCTCGGCGAGGCTGGCGAAATCGTCCCCCGCGGTGACATCGCGGCGCTGGCCAATGCACTTCGCCACGCCGTTGCGGCCGGTGCGGGCACGCCGCAGGAGCAATCGGCCCGCCGGCAACGCGTTCTGGACAGGTTCAGCTTGGAGGCAGTGGCCAGGCAATGGGTGGCCTGCTACGCAGAACTGGCCGGCGTAGCAGCCAGCCCGATACCGGAGCCTGTCCGATGAAACGGCAGGTCGCGGGCAATCTCGCGTGGATGCTGATGGAGCGCGGCCTGCAGGTCGGGGGCGGCATCGGCATCGTGGCCATGCTGGCACGCGGGCTGGGGCCTGAAGGGTTCGCGCATTTCCAGTATGCGCAGGCGGTGGCGTACATCGCGGCATCGGTGGCGCTGATCTGCGGCGGCGAGGTGGTTATTCCGCGGCTGGTGGCAAATACCGATCCGGTGGCGCAGCATCGGTTGGTGGTGCATGCGTTTGGATTGCGGTTTGGGGCGGCGGTGCTGGCGTATCTGATGATTGGCGCCTTCATGCTGATCACGGGGCAAGGACCGGAAATCTGGGTACCGGCGATGGTTCTCGGTATCGCGGTCCTGCTACGCGAGCCATCGGGCATCGTTACAGCCTGGATGCAGGCCCATACGCGGTCGCGCCCAAACGCCGTGATTAATATCACCTCGCTGGTTGTCAAGGCAATCGGCGTCGGATTGCTTTTCTGGATGGGTATCCAGAGCGTGCCGGCCTATGCCACGGCCATCGCAATGGAGGCGGTCCTCGCCGCCCTGATGCTGGCACTTTTCTATCTGGCCCAAGCGCCCAAGACGCGTGTCGCAGTCGATGCCGGACTAGCGCGAGAGTTGTTCAGGAATGGCGCGCTCTTTTGGGTGAGCTTCATGCTGATGATGGGTTCGCGGCGCGTGGATCAGTTATTGCTCAAGCCTCTTGTCCCGTTGTCCGAATTTGGCGCCTATGCGGCCACCATGCAGGTGCTGGACAACTTCGTGACCGTGGCCAGCATACTGGCTGCGGGCATCGCGCCGATCTATGTCTATGTACAGCCGACGCTGGCCATGGCCCGGCGAAATATCCTGCGAATCGCGCTTGGCATGGTGGTCATTGGTGCTGGCGGCGGGATCATCATTGCCGCGCTTGCGCACTGGATTATCCACTTGCTCTATGGTTCGGCGTTCGCGTCCGCGGCACATCTGCTGCAGCTTGCGGCGCTGGCGTCCAGCCTGGTATTTGCGGACGTTGCGCTTACCCTGCTGCCCGTCTACATGCGCCGGCCCCAGCTGATCGCTATCAAGTGGGGCATAATGTTTGTCGCCACCGTCGTTATCGACATAATTGCCATTCCGCGCCTCGGTGCCCGCGGTGCGATCCTTGGGTATGCCGTGGCTAACGTGCTCGCAATTGCGTTCGGCATCGGTCTCTGGTTACGTCGGGAGCAAAACTCACCGGCACCGCGCGGGGCAAAAGCATGAGCGCAGGCTGCCATATTTGCTTCCTGACGGGAACGCTGAATGCGATGGCAGGAGCGGAGCGGGTGACGGCGGTCATTGCGAATGCGCTGGCCGATGCAGGCTACACCGTCAGCATTCTCAGCCTGTGGGATGAACAGAGTTGTTTTGCGCTGCATCCTGCCGTGCGGCATGAGGCGTTGTTCGCGCAACGTCCGTCGTTCAAGCGGATGTATCTTGCGACCGTCGCAGGCATTCGCCGCTACTGCCGCGAGAGGAAAATTGACGTACTGGTGCAAGTCGACACCATGCTAGCGCTGTTCGCCCTGCCTGCCACCATCGGACTGGGTGTTGAGCATATTGCATGGGAGCATTGTCACTTCGACGAAGACCTGGGGAAGCGGGCCCGAAGATTTGCACGTCGGCTGGCCGCGCACTATTGCAAACATGTCGTGGTGCTCACCGAGCGGGACCGGCAACGTTGGGAAGCAGCGCTGCATCCGCGCAGCCATGTTGTTGCCATTCCCAATCCCCTGCCCTTTCCGTATCCGGAAGAGCCGGCGCCGCGGACGAGCAAGACTGTGTTGGCGATGGGACGGCTGGTGCATGCCAAGGGATTTGATGTACTAATTCGGGCCTGGCAGCGCGTGTCAAGGGAAGCGCCTGATTGGAAGCTAGTCATCCATGGGGAAGGTGAAGAACGACCAGCGCTGACCTCGCTGATTGAAGAGCTTGCGTTGCAGGATAGTGTCGGCTTGCCTGGGATCTGTGAGGATGCTACGGAGGCTTATCGCGGAGCTTCGATCTTTTGCCTGAGTTCGCGGTATGAGGGGTTCGGGTTGGTGTTGATTGAGGCGATGGCGTTTGGGTTGCCGATTGTATCTACGGATTGTGAGAGCGGTCCGAGGGAGTTATTGGAGAATGGAGTAAATGCGGCGATCGTGGCAGTGGACACCTGCGAAGCGCTGTCTGAAGGGTTGTTGTATGTGATTCGAGGTGGGGGTGAGATTCAAGAGATGGCGGCAAGAGGAAAGAGAAGGGTCGTGGTCTACGCTTTGCCAAGCATAGCCAGAAGGTGGAGCTTTCTACTGCCTCGCATATGGGATTGAATGTGCCCTCCCTTTGCCCTGGGATATATCAATTCTGCCTCCCAAATAAATCCAGACAGCAAAGCGCACCCCAGCCGAATACAAGGCGACTTAGTTGTGTCCATCTCAGCGACACGAGAGGAAAAATCAAGCCAATGACAAAAGTAACAGGAGAATTCTTCTTTTTTATCTTCGCCGGGACCGTCGGATTTTTGGTCGATACCGCCGTTCTTTACCTACTTAAGGATCATATCGGTCTATATTGGGGCCGTGTCGTCTCGTTCCTGTCCGCGGCAACGGCAACGTGGATCGTAAACCGGACCATCACATTCGCACGACACGGCTCGGGGCAATCCTTGCTTCGCGAGTATGCAAGCTACCTCGCGTTGATGTGCGGTGGAGGCGTAGTGAACTATGCTGCCTATGCCGTGGCGATTATGCTCCATGGCGTGGTGATCGATTACCCAGTCCTTGCAGTCGCGATCGGCAGCTTGGCAGGTATGGGGGTTAACTTTTTGACAACGAAATACTTATTGTTCAGGAAAGCGCGGTAACAGTAGGGGCCTCCGAACAGCCTCGTTCTCAAGAGTTGGCAGGCACCCTAGCGCCCCTTGAATCACTTCACCCTTGAGCCTACCGCACAGATTCCGAGCCGTGTTGCGGCCGGGAATCGGCTCTCACCGCCGCGATCAAGCGTGACGGCCCTCCTCTCCAAGATTATAATGAATGACCATTTGACAAAGCACACGCTTCCCTAATGTGCTGAGCGCCGAGGAACTCCAAGAATGACACCCTTCCCAGTTTTTCTTTCTGTCGTGTACACAATGAAAAACCAGTCCACGCAGATCGAAGATATTTTACGAGACGCCGCCGAGCGCGTCTCGGCCCTGGTTAGCGATTACGAATTGATCGTTGTGGACAATGCATCCACGGATAATAGTATTTCTATTCTGAAGGAACTCACCAGCGAGCGTGGCTTGGCCAATTTGCAGGTTTATGCACTCACCAAGGAGGTTGACACTGATACAGCCTCATGGGTGGGCCTGGAAAATGCTTTAGGAGACTTCGTGGCGGTTATCGACCCTCTGGTAGATGATATTTCCTTTCTCCCGGAGATGATGGAGAAAGCCGCAAGCGGCGTCGATGTAGTTTTTGCACATAATCTAGACAGGCCACCACAAAGCCTGATCTACAGAGGCGCCTTTTCAATCTTTAATTCCCTTTATAAGTCGTTCAACGGCATCCATTTAGCCAAGGAAGCACCTCAGTATCGGCTGCTTAGCAAGAGGGTAATTAATTTTATTCTTCAGCATCCGCAACCCGCGGTGACCTATCGTCACCTGCCGGCCACAGGAGGTTTCGCACGCGTAAACCTTGATTACAGCTCCACGCCGCGCAGTTCGCACCCCAAAAAACTTGGCGAAAGCATCGACCGAGGCATGCGATTGCTCGTTTCCACGACACGAGCCCCCATGAGACTGGTTACGACGCTTTCTCTATTTGGCGCCATTTCCAATTTGCTTTACTCAATATATGTGGTTGCCAGCGGGCTGTTCAAGGCAAATGTCGCACCAGGATGGGTCAGCCTATCGCTCCAGCAGTCGGGTATGTTTCTTCTTATCTCCATAGTTTTGTTGGTTCTTGGCGAATATATCCTACATGTCGCCAAACTTTCCAACGATGGCCCCTCCTACTATATCGGTCAAGAGTTTACCAGCGCTCGAATGACGCGCCGTGAGAAACTCAATATCGAAGAATTGGTGTCACATAAAACTACCTCTATAAATTCCAGTCGAGTTGCCGGATGACGAGCACCGGCAACAACTGGGAGGCGATCATCATCGGCGGAGGATTCTACGGCGCCGCAATCGCGATCTATCTGGCCAAACAAAAAGGTCTAAAGCGAATTCTTCTTGTGGAACGGGAGCAGAAATTGCTATCCCGTGCTTCCTACAACAATCAAGCACGGGTACACAACGGCTATCATTATC
Source organism: Cupriavidus sp. C3SS-1 (assembly GCF_057073755.1). Lineage (NCBI taxonomy): Bacteria > Pseudomonadati > Pseudomonadota > Betaproteobacteria > Burkholderiales > Burkholderiaceae > Cupriavidus > Cupriavidus sp. C3SS-1. The sequence continues at coordinate 2,500,180 of NZ_CP172699.1, forward strand.
CACGCAGCTTTACAACGGCATACCGAAGTCGAATCAATCTCCCCAGATTTGTGCGCGATTGGCCTGAAGCGGTCAGACGAGATTTCACCAAACTATATGCGATTGCGCGCCGTAACTCCAAGGTCACGGCAAAGCAGTTCGAACGTTTCTGCCGTGAAATAGGAGCGAAAACCCAACCTGTTCAGCCGGCGCTGCGGGCTCTTTTTGAGCCTCGCTTGATCGAGGAAGTCTTTCAGGTTGAAGAGTATGCCTTCGATTCAACTAAGCTGGCGATTTGGGCGGATAAGGAACTTCGCGAAGAAAACATTCAGGTTCGCCTGCGAACAAGGGCAACTGGGATTTCCAAAAGCATACAAGGGGGGCTATTGGTCGCCCTGCAAGATCCCGAAGGGCTAACTCATATCGAAACCACCCGCTATGTTTTTAACTGTTCCTACAGCGGCATCAACCAATTGATTGGTGACTACGCTGGCACTCGGACCGGCTTAAAGCATGAAATAACGGAGATGGCGCTTATGAGGATGCCGCCACTTCTGCGCGAAGTCGGCATTACAGTAATGGATGGGCCCTTCTTTTCGACGATGCCCTTCCCCGCCCGGGACCTACACACACTCTCGCACGTTCGCTACACCCCCCATATACACTGGAGAGATGCGCCGGGGCTGGATCCATATGGGAAGCTGGCATCTTATGAACGCGAAACACGCGTAGATAGAATGGTAAGGGACGTTGGCAGGTATCTGCCCGCGATCTTGGATGCAGAGTATGTCGACTCGCTCTTTGAAGTGAAAACCGTACTGGTTAAGAACGAGGGCGATGACGGAAGACCCATTCTTTTCGAGACACACCCTGGCTTGGATGGGTGTTTTTCAGTACTGGGCGGAAAGATCGATAATATATATGACGTTCTTGAGAAACTCGATCAGGAAATCTTGCAGCCCAACTAATCCAGATGCATGAAAAAAATGAAAAGCACGGTTGACATAACAATACCCATACTAAATGAGCAAGATACTCTCGCCGTCCAGGTGCGTAAAGTTGTCCACTTTGTAGAGAGTGAGCTCGCGGATATTGGTACCATTCGGATTGTACTCGCAGACAATGGCTCGACAGATGGCACTCCAGCCATCGCACGGGCGCTTGCGGAAGAATTCCAAATGGTTCGCTATCTGCGACTCGAGGAAAGAGGAGTTGGCCGCGCACTTAAGGCATCCTGGTTGAAGTCCGGAGCGGAGATTGTGGGATACATGGATCTCGACCTTGCAACGGACCTGCGTTACCTGCGCCCAGCGTTGGAAGAGCTGTGCGCCGATCGCTCAGATATCGTTACGGGCTCCCGGCTCGCCAAGGGGGCTCGCGTGATTGGTCGCTCGGCATTGCGCAATTTTACGAGTCGCAGCTTCAATATGATCGTAAAGTGCGTCTTCCAGACGACTTTCACTGATGGCATGTGTGGCTTCAAGTTTCTCAAGCACGGCGGACTGGCGAGGTTGATGGCTGCTGGTGCGCAGAGCGATGGCTGGTTTTTTGCCACAGAGATTCTGGTGACCGGCGACTATCTGGGCTATCGGATTAAGGACCTGCCGGTCGAATGGACGGATGACCCTAATTCGAAAGTTAAGATATTAAGGTTGTCTTGGGAATACCTAAAGGCCATGAAGCTTCTTCGTAGTCGCCTGCCGAAGCGCGCAAAGCTGATCTGAGATGACCACCAAGCCAGATAACAAGCTCCTTATACTTGGGACCGCTCTTTGGGGATGGGGCGTAAGCCGCGACCATGCTTCAGAGATGCTCGATTATTTCCTATCTCAAGGAGGATCTCTAATCGACACAGCAACCAATTATCCAATAAGCAACAATCCCGGCCATCTTGGGCTGGCTGCCAATTGGCTAGCGGATTTTATGGCCTCTCGCGGAGGTGAAGATGGAAGGGTTCTCCTTAAACTAGGCGCCCGAGATAACTCAGGTAGCGACAACGTCGACCTGAGCCGAGACAACATTCTTCGGACCGTGAGCTATTTTCAGGATAAACTGGGGAATTTCCTTCACGGGATATCTATTCATTGGGATAACAGAGGTGACAACGACCACGACGTAGCGCTTATCCAACAAACCGTTGATGTGATGCACGAATTGTTGGACACAGATTACGACATTGGATTATCTGGAATCCGGCATCCCGATCTTTATTTAAAAGCGGCGCCCGATTTGAGTTCCAAATGGTGCATTCAGGTAAAGGAGAACTTTCTCTCAGATTCCGCACGTCGCTCGTATGAAAAGTATTTCCCGTTGGCTCGTTATTTTGCCTACGGAATAAATATGGGTGGCGTAAAGATCGAATCTGAGTCTCAGCACGGCTCCCTGACGCTGCGGGCGATTAGGCGACCAGACGAACTCGTCGAAAAGATTTCTGTACTACTGAAATCAAACCACGGATTTTTACCCCGCCCCAAGAACATCAATGAATTAGCGCTCTTCTGCAGCTATCATAATCCAAATTTGAAAGGGGTAATTATCGGACCCAGCAATCTGGATCAGTTGATTTCGACGATTCAGTATTGGAGACAACTGGAATCCGAGTCGACGCTCATCGATCTTACGAAGCTTCAAGAACTGAAATCGAACCTTCAGAAGTAAGTGGCTTTCATCCCTAAAGCCGCAAATTCTTGGGATTGCCAACCGGCTTAAGATAGCAAAGATCTTACGCGACGTGGCATGTCCGAAAAAAAGAATGAATAAAGCTGTTCCGCTGTGCGGCAGTGTCGGTGGTGCTTCCCTAAATCCTTTGCTGAGAAGTTTTGCTTTGGACCCAAGCCATCAAGCGACGCCCGCCCCACTGCTTTTTTTGATTCAAGGATTTTAAACGATGACCGAAAGAACGCTGGAATTTAGCCAAACACAGCGAAGGCTAGTCTTCCTTATTTTTGTTATCGGATTAATCGCAAAAGGCAGCGCTGTTTTTCGCGGATTATCCGTGGACGATTATCTATACACTACCGGAGTTACGCCTTACGACATTGATAGCTTCGCCACCCAGGGCCGCGTTATTATGGCATTTGTTGTGTGGCTGATCGACTCGTTGGGGGCGAATGTAGCAGATCTTCAATTTTCATTCGGATTGCTAACGATATTCCTTCAATCGGTCTTTGTCGTTTCAATGTTTCGCTTTATCGGCATCGCGGAACTGCCCGGTGCGGCTCTGTTCGGAGCCCTAATTGTTACACATCCATATCTTGCGGAAACACTGACCTTCCGCATGGTGCTTCCCGGGTACTGCGTTGCATTGTTGTTTTCCATTCTAGCGCTGGAGATGGCAGCCCGAAGTCCTGCTTCCCTCATCAATGGAATTCTATCTTGCGCAGCAGTGCTCGGGATGCTATTTACGTATCAGGCTTTCCTGAATTACTTCGCAATAGCGATAATTTTTACATTTGCTTTTGGCCGTCTTTTCGACGATGCCAGGGTTGACGTTTTAATAGGGCGAAGCACCTATCTTGCACGTGTTACTACCCTCACAGTTGTTAGCACAATATCGGCGATAATTTTTCTCCTCGCTCTAAGTTTATCCAAGTATCTCGGTTTGATTACCCCCACGGGTAGGGCCAACTTCCTGGACCGCGGCAGTGTTCATGCACGCATTTGGGAGGTTCTCGCCTTGTTTCAGAGAGTTGGATGGATGGACGAACCGATCGTTCCAGGTTGGGTGAAGGCTTCCATCGCAGTTCTTCTAATATTGGCTATATGCATTATATTCCGACGAATTCTGAATTCAGAGAATTCGGCTTCCCGCTTGAAGGATGCCAGCATTGCGCTGCTAGCTCTTTCCCTTTTAGTTCCCTTAGCACCAGGAATTATCATCGCATTCAAGGATTGGTGGCCTGTCCCTCGCGCCATCGCCCACATTCCTTTTGCAATTGGCATCCTATTATTGATCGCCAACTCATTTCTACAAAGCTCGAAAAACTATCTCGCACGCATTGCGATCAAATTCCCCGCATTTTTCCTCGTATTTGGCTTTATTGTAATTAACAATCAAATTTTCTCCGATCAGCAGCGACTCAACATCTGGGATCGCATGCAAGCGAACCGCATTATTTACCGCTTGGAGGCGATACCGGAGTTCAAGAGCGTTCGATATATATTCCTGGAGGACGGGATTTTCAACTATCCCGCACGACTAAGGACGCTTCAGGGTGATATGAATATGTCCGCCTTCTACCCCGGTTACTCAACGCGTCTTTTAACAGAAGCTTCTGGCTACACTTTCGAAAATGCCACGAAGGACCAAGTCACGGTCGGCAAGGAATATTGCCGAAAGAATCATCCATGGCCGCAAGCTGACGCGGTAGCAGTCGTTGGGGATTTAGCCATTGTTTGCCTCAAGCGCTGAAGGCTCTACCGACGGATAGGCAGCGCCTGTTACGAACATGCGCATCCGTCTGGGCTTGTCATCGAATGTGGCGGCGTGGCGGTTGTTTCGATGGCAAGCTCGAGTATGACGCCCTACATGCGGCGCGCGTCAAGGTAGATGTCGCCTCATTCATGCAGCCAAACGCTGGTTTTCCGCGCCTGGCTTGATACAGGTGGGCACGGCAATCTCGAGCTCGGGGTTGAGCGTGACCGTCCCGATTGGCGACCAATCTCGCGTGTGGCGCGACCAGCGACGCGGGTTGCTCTCTCGGGCCTTGGCGTACAGCTCATGGCGCGCGGCGAGAATCTTTTCATCTTGTCCGGCAAGGCTCTGTGCCGGACTCACATAGCGGATGCCGCTGTGTCGATGCTCGTGGTTGTACCAGTGGACGAAGTGCGCCGCCCGGGTACGCGCCGCAGTCAGATCGGCAAAGCCCTTGGACGGGAACTCCGGCCGGTACTTGGCCGTGCGGAAGAGGCTTTCCACGAAGGCATTATCGTCGCTCACCCGCGGACGCGAGTACGAAGGCTTGACGCCCAGCCAGTGCAACATCGCCAGCACCGTGGTGGCCTTGAGCCTGGCACCATTGTCTCCGTGCAACACCGGCTTGGCCGCCATGGCATGAATACCCTCGGCCAGCGCCGTACGCTTGTCGAGATGCGCCGCGTGGTCGGCGTCGTCGCGATCATGGACTTCGAAGCCCACGATCTTGCGGCTGTACACGTCCAGGATGAGGTACAGATAAAACCAGCGCCCGGCGACCTCGGCCGGCAAATACGTCATGTCCCAGCACCACAGTTGGCGCGGCCCCGTGGCCACGTGCGTGGTGGGCGGACGGCTTTGGCGCGGTGCCTTGGCGCGTCCTCGATGGCGGGTCTGCCCATGGGCACGCAGCACCCGACCGAAGCTCGATTCGCTGGCCAGGTAGGCACCCTCATCGGCCAGCATGGGCACGATGCGCGCCGGCGGCATGTCGGCGAAGCGCGGCTCGTTGGCAACGGCCAGAATGCGTTCGCGTTCCTCGATGCTCAGCGCGTGCGCGGGCGTGCGCCGCTCGGCCTCGGGGCGGCGATCGCCGACCACCAAGCCTTCGTGGGCCTTCCAGCGTTGCAGAGTGCGCACGGTTATGCCAGCTACCTCGCACGCCAGGCGCAGGCGAGCGCCGCCTGCATGCGCGGTTTCGATATGGCGGACCATCGTGTGGCGATCTTCCAGGCCGATCATGCGTCCTCGTCCTTGTCCTTCGGGAAGATGCCCTCTAGCTTTTTTGAGAGTATCAGCAGGGCGGCGGCTTCAGCCAGCGCCTTCTCCTTGCGGCGCAGCTCGCGTTCGAGTTCCTTGATGCGGCGCCGATCGGCCTTCGCCTCGCGAGGGGTGGCGCGCGCATCCTCGGGCTCGCCAGCGCCTGCGTGGCGGCAGCACGCCACTGCTCCAACTCCTGCGGATACACACCGTTCTCACGGCACCAGGCGTTCTTGCTGGCCTCGTCCATCGCAGCCGTCGCCAGCACCGCCTCAAACCTGGCGGCCGCTGTCCATGCCCGCTCGCGAGCGGGCATGGACATAGCGTCCGCACGCCAGCGCTCCAGCGTGGCCACTGCCACACCCAGTTCCCTTGCAACCACTTCCACCGCCGCACTCTCCGGCGGTAACAACCGCGCTACCGCCCGGTCCTTGAAATCCTTCCCGTAACGAGCCACTTCTTTCTCTCATCGCCCCCAGGGTTCAAATTCTATCGGGGCGACATCTATTCTGCCGCGGGGGGCATGCGCTACGGCTTCAGCAGCCTGGCGATGACCGTGAACGTGCAAGGCGAATGTATCCCGAGTCGTCTCCAGCAGAATTTAGCGAAGACTACTTTGGACGCAAATTACTGGGAGGAGTCGCACTCGGCCGGAAGAACTTCCTGCACTTCGGCTCCGACAGTGGTGGAAAGTGTGGCGCGCCGCGGTCTATACACTTGTTGCGCCAGCCAAGCTGAACGATCTCGATTTCGATCTTGAAGCTTACCTCCGACACGTCATTGCTCGCATTGCCGAACACCCCGTCAATCGCGTAGCGAACTACCGCTATGGGCTGTGGCGGATTAGGTTAGAGTGCAGCCTGAAAGTATCCCCTCGTCAAGAACGCTGATTGTCTGACGGTTACGGACATGTTGTAACTCCGGAAATAAAAATGCCAGCACGCCGCGGGCACAAAAGAACCACCCGAAGGTGGCTAGATAGAACTTTCAGTGGGCTAGTGCATTCGCGTGGCTATCACGCCGTCGTGCCTTGGTTTTCCAAGATAGGCATCGCTGCTCGATGAGTTGCCATGATGCGGCTCCACATAGCCACGATGCAGGGAGAGCGATTGCCGCCATCTTGTAGGGGCCAGCACTTGGCCACCACATATGAATCAATTGCTCAACCAGCCAGCCGTAAAGATAGATCCCATAAGAATAGTCTTGCACGAACTTCGGGATACGAATCTTCTTGGCGAAAGCAATCCAAAACGCGCCATAGGCAATCGCCGCGCCGCACGCCAACTCGTAGCTCGTTGTGCGATACGATAGTGCAGCCACCACCAGCAGCAACCCCATCACTTGACCATTCAGTGGGATTGAATCCCGATTGATGTAGAACAGTGAACCTGCCGCGAAGAATGCAGCCACCCGGAGATGATTAGGATTGCTCCCAACCAACAGAATATGCTCAGGGAAGAGCGCCGTCGCGAGGATCAGCCCGACTACAGACAAATTCGCAGCCTTTCGTGTCGCTATGATGCCAAACGTACCAAACAACGCAACGATCAGGTAGAGTCTCGCCTCTATTCCAAGCGTCCATAGTGTTCCCGCGCCAACCAACGGGAACCGACTTTCCATGAATATCCCGGGCAAATCAGCCGCATACGAATATAACGACGCGTTCTTGATGAAGAAAACCCGCGTCGTAGCGGAGACAAAATAGTCTGTCATCGACCAACTCGTGACTATCGGACCAATCACCAGCGTCAGAATGACAAGGAAGACAAGAAGCGCCGGAAACAGGCGAAGCGCCCTTGACCTCGCGAACGAGGCCAAGTCGCGTCGCTTGTCATAGCTGGCGAACACCAGAAATCCGCTAATCACAAAGAATATGTGTAGCCCAATATCGCCAGAGTAGCGGTAGCCAAGAAACTTGCTAACTACATCGAAGCAGCCTTCACAGGGTGCAGCCATTGCAAACGCGTGGCCGTACACCACAAGCGAGGCGGCCAACAGCCGTAGAAACAGGAAATTATTCTCGGAGTCGCGTGCTCGCGCTCCAAATGAGGCACCCAGCGTGGACATTGATTCACTTTTCGGCGTTTTTCTTGGTGCGATTCTATCGCGGGGTGCGCCCCTTGCGCCCCTAATAGCGTGTTACCGGCCAGATTTCGAGAATCAAAGAGCCTCCACGGTCATGCTAGTTGGACGGTTGAATAGGATGGGAGCCGCAGCGCGTAATCGACAAAGGACTCGCCCGGCATAGCCTCTAGATATGCCACCTTCAGCAATTATGCCGGACAAGCTACAGAACGAACAGACGCTCGCTTTGCCGTTCTGCAGAAGATTTGCAGTTGGCGCGCAGTGACGCTCCTATCCGCCATCTCCACTCGGTCCAACCTTCACCGGAAACGCATTACAGCACAGACATCGACATGAGTCCCTCTAGCCGGCGCAGCCAGGAAGAGACACTCTCAGGAAACCCGGGCTCCTCTGGAAAATCGCGTAAAGCTTGCCGGTATAGCGCCCATCGGTCTTCGTTCCCTGCAGCACGTCAGGAAGTTGAGTCCAGTCGCTTGCCAAGAGTAGCGCGTCGTGCTCGCGACGCCGCGGCAACTCTGTCGGCGCCGGAGCATCGATCCATGCTGGCATACAACTCTCATCGGAGCCGCGAACCTTCCTCGGTGGACGCATTGGCCAAACATGGCCCTGAAAACGGCATCGTCCCCGGCACAGCATCGGACGGCCACAACCAATCCGGGACGCGCCATCTCCTCCACTGGAGCCCCCCTGGGAAGTCGATGAGGGATTCCACGGGATGTTTCTTCGATCTTCTCGTAGCCGTTACTTCCAATAATCTAAAAATCCCTGCTTTAATAGGTAGTCCTCTTTACCTTCTCTATTATTCCCCCGATCGACTATTTCCTTGATTTCTTCAAATGGTCGCTTGAAGAAAAGCCACAGACGGGATTCAACATCATATATGGAACATTGATATCCCCATTGACGGAATAGCACCTCCATACTCTTGTTTGTAAAAAGAGAGCAATGAACTGGAAGCAGATAAAACCACTCAGGGTCCGCGGGGATTTCTTCACGAACCAAGGTATGCAAACCCATCACCCCATTTGGAGAAACAAGCGCGTTGATTGCATCCAGATCTTCTCGCCTTCTTAGATGCTCGAACACGGATGTGGAAATAACGAAGTCGAACGTCCCGGCAATGGGTGCAGTCTTCAGAGCTGGTTCAGGACATTCCATATACCGATCGAAATTCAGCAACGTATAGCTACTGACCTTCTGCAATGCGGCGGATAGCTGACCACCACCGGCGGCATAGTCGATCCATGCTCGCTCTGTGGGTATCAGGCCCTGATGTGCGGAATCCGAAATGAACGCCGCTTGCGCATCGATTCTGGCTAGCCACCGCGGGTCGTCTGGATTGTGCTCAAGAGACTGATAGCCTGAATGGTATGCAGCATTCAGAGTGCTCCAACTTTCATCAGACATATCGGCATGGGTCTTAGAATGAACAAAGCCGCAATGAACACACCGGAGGTACTCGACATCAGACAAACCGAAGGCTGAGAAACGCTTGCTGAAGTACGGCAGTGATGGGCCGGAGCAGACCAAACAGGAATTATTTTCCATGGGAGACATGAATAATCTAAAGATCGTGGCACTCGATTCAGTGTAACAGGTAATGCCTGCTGACTATTCCAGGACTCTTAAGGCCCTGCCCCCCCGATTTGAACAACTCCGGACCTCAGAACGAGAAGGATCTGACGACACTGACGCAAAAATTGATCGCTCAACAATCCGACTCGGCATCAAAGGTAGCCAGGAATTGCTGCAAGAGCGGATCGGAACTGCTCCCTCGTATGTCGACTTCTAAGCAGTTTCTCGGCCTGTTCCCAACGCCGCCGACTGTCGTGCGGATCCTCGACGAAGCAACTGAGACCGTTTACGTAGCCCTGCACATCGTCCTGCGCGACTGGCATCCCAGTTTCCGGAGTAATAAACTCGGCGACCCCGCCGACTGAGGACGCGACCACTGGAAGCCCGGCCGCAGTAGCATCCAGCAGCACGATAGGGAGTCCATCCCAAGCCGACGTGTAAAGAAACGCCGCATACTTTCCGTCCTCGATCAGATGATCAAGCGAACGGAACGGGCCACGTACCGTGACATTCCCGAGTTCAGTGAGACGACTGGCAAGATCACGTTCTTCCTGGCTATCACCGCAACCGTGCACATCAAAATTGACGTCCGGCATCGCCGCGGCAATCTTCTGCAGCAGATCGACACGCTTTTGCCGACTGAATCGTCCCGCCCAAAGCACCGTGCGCACTGCACCGGCTCGATAGCGGGCGTGAGCATCCAATGCATGAGGGAAGTACAGAGTGTGGAGCTTGTCTGCACTGATGCCGAAGCGCTTCTTCAACTCGCCCGGATAGGCCTGGGTGTCGCAGAAGATGCCATCCAGATATGGCAGGCAGCTAGGGAAATAGAGATCGGCATAGCTCCACCTCACCCCATGACGGTCAAAGTCGTCGCAGAAGACGCTGGCAAAAATACGCTTGTCCAGCGTTCGCAGCGACTTGCCATGATGGCGCAGGACATCCCAGCCCAGAGGAGAATTGATCAGGTGAACCGTCTTCGCCGATGACTGAATCAGGATTCGCGTCAGAACCGCCATCTGCTCCGCCCAGGACAGGCTGCTTGCCATCTGTCCGAAAGGCAGGAACACGGCACCTGGCGGCAACCGATCCGCCCACGGTGAATCGGCGTCCAGGGTGGCAATGACGAGCACCGCTTTCCCGGCTGCCACGGCCGCTTCCGCATGATGCAGAACACCTTGGTCCGCACCGCCATGCTTGAGCCACGGGACCAAAATAATTAAGTCGGGATTCAAGTCGCGGGCCACCGGGAAGCATTCGGCGTAAAGCTCGCCCGCCGCAGGCTTCAGCGGCAACTCGTACCGCTGGAACGACGCGACATAATCGCGATTCGGATACAACGATGGCTCGATCTCGGCAAGCTCGCGCAAGTCGTCAAGAGCCCAGTCAGGCAGCAACGTTGGCGACTTCCCATGTGTGATGGGACTGACCGTTACACTGATATTGTCAGCCGGCCTATCCAATACCGAATCTTCCTCGGCCAGGTGGCGTTCGATATCCCTAAACGAAATCGTTTGGCCACTGACCAGAGTCAGCTTGGTGTAGTGAAGCAGGGTTTCGATCCGATCGCCGATCGATGGTGGCAGCTTTCGTACGATTGGCTTCAACAGAGACCGCCACGTGGCCCGCACAACGTTCTTGGCCATCCGCTTCATCAATTTGCTCCACCCTTTCCGCAAAACTCATCCTGCCATTTCTCTGGCTCGTCAAAAAAAACACTTGGCCGCACGGTGGCGCCGTTCTGCGCCATTTCGGTAACCATGGACGACGCCTTTCGCCGATAGTACAAAGCTGTCCTGGGCGCCGTGACATGCCTGATGCCATGGGCGAGCGTCTCGAGGTTCCAATGCCAGTCTTCATAGCCAAAGCCAGTGGCACGGAGATGCGTCGGCTGATAGGGGTGGCGTAGGTAGACATCACGCGACCCGAAGGAGCAGGACACCCAGGGGTGTGCCATCATGCAACCGGCCAGTGGATAACTTCCCGAATCCATGTCGAAGGTCTCCGCAACGCAATGGACAGCACCGAAGGAGATCGTCAGTTCCGGATGAACGATTACCTTGCCAAGTGCTGCACTTGCCGTCTGTAGCGCTGACACGAACCAGTCCTTCGAGTAGTAGTCGTCGCCATCCAGAATAGCAACGTATGGCGCCTTTGCGCGCCTGATGCCATCGTTGCGCGACGACGCCAGATCTCCGTTCTTTACCTCGACAATCTGGTCGCTTGGGCGGACGGCGGGGTGATCTGCCACAATCCGCTTGGTTTCGTCATCTGCGCAGTCGAGCACCGCCACCAGTTCGATTTGAATGCCTACGGCTTCAGATGCCTGCCTCATCCGGGCAAAACCCCGCAATGCAAAATTCGCCAGGACCTTTTCCCCATGAAAGGTCATGATGGCGCTAATCGTCGGATTTGAGGACATTTCAATACGACTCTGCGAAGTTTCCATATTCGTTTCTCCCTGCCGGCCGGTGTTAGCTCGCCGCCTAACCAAGGGCATTCTGTTGGATCGTGCGATCAGTAGACCATCGTCCTACTGTCCAACACTTGAATAGCCTCGGAGGACCCAGTTCCAGGTTTCAGCGATGCCGTTCTCGACCCGGATCTGTGCTGTGAACCCGCATTCGTTGGCCAGCTTCGCGGTATCCAAAATGTTGTAGCTGACATCCACGCCCCGCGACTCCACGTAGCGCAGGTCTATGTCTAGACCTTGGGCGACGACAAGCGGCCTGATATGGTCATTGATCAGCGAATTGATCGAGAGGCCTCTGCCCGTGCCAATGTTATAAGCTTCGCCGTTGCTGCCGGCCTGAATGGCAGCAACAATGCCCTGTGCGATGTCTTCCACATGGATGTAGTCGCGAATAGCAGTTCCGTCGCCGTAGATCGTGACCGGCTTGCCTTGCAGCGCCGACGCCATCACAGTGGGAATCAGGCCTTGTCCCTTGAAAGGAAGTTGGCCCGGACCGTACGCGTTTCCCGGACGCACCACAAGCGCTCGAAGCCCGCGTTGCGCCACGTAAAGGCCCAAGGCCTTTTCGATCATGCCTTTGGAAGTACCGTACACCGAGATGGGGCGCAGCGCCGCGTGCTCAGCGAGGGGCCGCCTCTCATCCGGCTCGCCATAGACGGTGCCACCTGACGAGACGAAGACCAGCCGCAGGCCGGGATGTTCGAGGCAGCGGTCGAACAGCTTGACCGCCGGCACGACGTTGCGCTCAATTTCGGGGAGCATGCTGGAATCCAGGCCCAGGAGCATAGCCCGATGCACCAAATGGACGACAATATCGACGTCTTCAAGCATCCGATCCAGATCCAATGCCTCGCTGAAGTCTCCCGCTACATATTCAATGTCGCGCGAAGCTAACTGGTCCGAGGCCGGCAACTGGACATCGGCAACGCGAACTGAAAATCCTGCGGAGAGACAGCGCAGCGCGAGTCGGCTGCCGATAAAGCCGCCACCGCCAATCAAAAGTACTTTAGTCATTTGCCTTCCCTCGCTGCATGACGCGATACGGCCGGTTGCTTTGTATGGTGACTACTCGAGACAGGGAGCGTGGCACGTATTCCCCTTCTATCTGTCGACTTTCGCGGCCCGACCTTGCCGGACACGCGAGATCAGCCGCCTGCCGACGCGTAGGCAACGCCAGGCATTGCGCATAACGCACAGGTGGGCGAGCGTCAAGCCTAGAAAGCCAAGGAAAAGCGTTTGCTCGGAAACACCGCTTTTCCAGCCATACACGCCGATCAGGCCCAGCAGCGCGTTGCTGATCACTATGACCCAGACAATCGCGTCAGGCCCTATGCCAAGTCTCAGCAGTACATGGTGCAGGTGGGTGCGATCTGCCGACAAGGGATTGCGCCTTTTCAGCGCCCTGCGGATGACCACCGTCAGGAGGTCGATCAGAACGAAGCCAAACACCCAGAGCATGACAACCGGGGGCACATGATGACCGTAGTTGTACCGCGTCTGGGAAAGCTCCACGGCGAACCACACAACGCCGTATCCGAGCATCAGGCTGCCCGCGTCGCCAAGAAATACGCGTAACCTGCCCCGAAGCGGGTTCCGCATGTTGAACAGCAGGAAACCGAGGAGCGCGCCGCAGAAGATCACGCAGACGCGCTGTGCGGCGGCATTGCCAAGCTCCCCAGCCAGATAGGCCAGCCATGCAAACATGACAAACGACAGGCCGCCGGCCAGCCCGTCCAGTCCATCGCACATGTTCATGGCATTGATCACGGATACCACTGCAAAAAGCGTCAGTGGGATGCCCCAGTCCGCCAGCACGATTTCGCGGCGCGCGAAGATATCGCCGAGCGAAGTCAGGTAGACCCCCCCCCAGGAAGTCATGAGGATCGCCGCGAACAGCTGCGCTGCAAGCTTTGCGACAGGCGACATGCCCTGCATGTCGTCGATCAGGCCCACCAGTGCCAGCAACGTCAGGCCGCCCAGCAGGGCGACGTAGTAGCCCTGGTCGCGCATAAACAGCAGGCAACCCGCCCAGACCGCAAGCGTGACGGCAATTCCACCGACAAGGGGCACGGCACCCTGGTGGCGCTTGCGGCTATCAGGACGGTCAAGCAGGCCCCCTACCATCGCCACCGGACGCAGCAATAGCACGCCCAGCGCAGACACCAGGAAGGTAAAGGCAGGAACCCAGAAGAAATCGAACATGAATGGTCAGGAACCGCTGCGTGAACACGAGAAACGCCAGTAGGCGGCGGAGAGGAACAGCCTCGTCAGGCTGCAGAGGTGCCACCAAATATAGCGCAGCCTGCGCCGGCTCGACCGCCGGGCGTCGTGGACGATCGCGGCCTCCCGGACCCAGTTCACTTGCCGGTGCATCAGATGAAGCCGCAGGCAGATGTCAACATCCTCGCAGTACAGGTGATAGCGCTCGTCAAACCCGCCCACGGCGCGAAAGCTGGCGCTATCAAACATCAGGCACATGCCGGCCAGCCAGTCGACCTGCTGCCGTGGAGCCGCCGCATCGTAGTCAGGTGACGATCTGCCGGCGATCCGGCGTGCCAGCAACCCGGCGATGCGGGGCAAACGGCGGGCGCTGTCCTCAATGGTCCCGGCGGGGGAAAAAACATGTGGACCGGCGACACCCGGCGCCTCCGACACGCATGCCAGAAGCGGCCCAAAGCTCGTATCGGTGAGGCCGAGATCGGGGTTCAACACGACGAAGTACGGCGTCCGGCAGACTTCGAAGGCCGCATTGTGGTTGGCCCCGTATCCCTTCGGGCGGGCGTTGCGGATCACACGGATCCTCGGGTCGCGCGCCTCGAAAGACTCGCCGCCGGCGTTTACCGTCACCACGATCTGCATGCCTGGAATCGCAAGCAACTGCGGAAGCAGTTGTTCGAGTAGCGCCTCCTGGTGATGGCTGACCACCGAAGCAGTCAGCAGGTGCCCGTCGGTCCACGCCATTATTTCGACACTCGTTGAAGGACATCCGGCGACCAGACATAGCCGATCAGGACCGCAAATACTTCCGGCTGCGTGTAGGCGATCCGGTCAAAATACGAATTGAACTCGCGAATGACATTGATCACCGGCACGATCGGCATGCCCGAAAGCGTGAGGATGCAGCGGCGCCCGGTGCGCCATGCCGCCTTTATTTCGTCCAGGTTGAGGACCGCCGAGCGTTCGTCGATGACGAACTCAAGCGGCGCATCGCTGCCAGTCGCCATCCACCGCTCCTGGAACCGGCGGCGCAACCGGTTGGTCTTGCGCATCTGCGAGATACGGCTTGCGTTTGTTACCGAGCGCGCATGAATACGGTGGCGATACAGCGCTTCCGGGATGTAGCGGAACTCCCCAGTCTCGGCCAAGGTCAGGGCAATCTCCCAGTCCTGGATGCCATCGAATGCAGAATCTCCGCCACCGGCCTCCAGATAGCCCGAACGCCGAATCACCTTCAGATGGGACGCCACCATTCCGTCCAGCAGATCTTCACGGATATTGCCGCTGGGCTTGATGTTGTCATAGCCGCCATAACGGGCATGACGGATCACGGCGTTGTCGGTGCCGACGTCCAGTCGGTCGGTAAAAAAGTAATCGACGCCTGGATTCCTTCCGATCTCTTCCGCTACCCTGCCCAGCGCACCTTCGCCCAGCGCATCGTCGCAGTCGAGGAAGGCAATGAACGCACCCCGCGCCTGACCTACGGCTTCCATCTGGCTGCGGGTAATGCCATGGTTCTCGTCATGCGTAATGACGTGCAGCCGCGACAGCCGATTGGAGAGCGCTCTCATCAGACGCGTCACGCGGACGTCGCTGGAACAGTCCTCGACGCAGATCACGTCGAAGGCCACGTCGCCTTGCGCACCCAAAGAACCCAGGCATTCGCGCAGAAATCCGTAATGATTGTAGATGGGAACCACCACGGTAATCAGCGGCTGCCCGCATGGCGTCCCCAGCGGTACCAAGTCTTGCAGGATCTGCTCTGCCAGTTTCTCGGGCTGTAGCTCCTCTGCGCGGCTCACCGCCGGCGCGGCTGAAGCCGAAACTGGCTGCTTCGTGGCCTGGAGCGCGGCCACTTCGGCGCGGTAAGAAGGATGCGAGCGATAGCACTGTTCGAACCATGCCATGCCAGCCTCGAAAAACAACGGATGGCTATGGCGGACCTTTTGCTCAAGGTTAATCACCGCCTGGATCCAGGAGCGTCCCATGCTCAGGTACGAGCGGCGCATGCTTTGGCCGTGCTGCCGGTAGATCGCGGCATGCAGGGGCAGGTAGGCCATCCGATATTTGTTCAGCGCCAGGTGACACCAGAACTGCCAGTCCTCCTTGGCACGGGCGCTGACGTCGAACAGGACGTGATCGAACACCCGGCGGTGGAACAGCGCGCCGTGAATGGGAATGGCAAAGCCGCGCTCCCATTTGAACAGGAAGTCGTCGACCGACAGGTCAAACTGCGCGATGGCTTCTTCCGGCTTGGAAAAACTGATGAGCTCTTCGTCCGACAGCAAGAAATTGGATACCGACACATCCAGTGCGCGGGCGACGGCGAAGTGTTCGACCTGCCGCGTCAGTTTGCCGGGCAACAGCAGATCGTCCGCATCGAGCAACTGTATGTAGGTGCCTGTGGACTGGCGGATACCGGCATTGCGCGCCGCGGAAAGCCCTGCATTCTGCTGGTCCAGGACAAGAACTTCCGGATAGTACGCCAGCAACTCCCGCAGCTGGCGCGCGGTATGAGGATCCGTACTGCCGTCGTTGACGACGATGATCTCGAGCTCACCTGCGTACGCTGCCTTGACGGATGCGACGGATTCCATCAGGTAGCCGGCCTGGTTGTAGCACGGAATCACGACGGAAACGCGCGGCCATTGCTCTGTCAATTCACGCTTCGTCACCCTCAGCCCTCCTGTTCCGGCAGGTAGCCATGCAATGCACGCACGCGTTGCGCGAAGGCATTCCAGCCGTGCCGCTCATCAATCAACGCGCATAGCCGCTGCGCTTTCGCCAGCGCAGCGGCGGGCGCGCCAGCGATGGCCTGCATGGCCTCGATGTAATCGGCGGCCTCGGGGTTTTCCTTCAGCGGATAGCCGGTCTGGTCACTCACGAGCTCGCCCACGCCGCCAACCGTTGGCGCAATCAGCGGAATTCCCAGCGCACCGACCTCAAGCAGGATGTTCGGCATCCCTTCCCAGCGCGAGGTGAACAGAAAGCCGTCATAGGGACCATGCACCACGAGTTCCGCTGGTGACGCAAAGGGTCCGTGCAGGCTGACGTTAGGCGGCAACGGTTCCATCTCCGTATCCTTCAGCACGGCCTGACCGAAAACCTCGAAACGGATCGACGGGCATTGACGCGCGATCGCATAGAGCAGGTCCACGCGCTTTTCGGCATCGAGGCGTCCGGCCCAGAGAAAACGCAGGGGCCGGTCCTTACCGGCGGCACGCAGATGCTCGGCCTGCGCCAGCCTGCTCGGCATGGCGACAGAGTGGTCGATCCGCACCGGGTTATAGACGGCGACCAGCTTGCCCTGATCGGCTTCGGCAACACCAAAGCTGGCGCTCACGCCCTCGATGAAGCGATGGTTGTCAGTCAGTAGTAGGTCGACTTGCGGAAAGCCCTTCGGAAAGAAATTGGCTGCATAGCCAATGATGTCCTTGCTGTTCTCCGCGAATTGCAGAGCAAAAATGCTTGAAACCACCTTCATCGCCGCGCGCAGCCGTGCGCCCTCGGCAATGATCAGCTGCCAGGCGACTTCGCTGTTGATGTTGTGGAACGTATGCGGCCGGATCAGCAAGGCAAGCTGCTGCAGCGCTCTGCCTTTGATGGCATAGCTGGCGCCCGCACCGTAGTACGCATCCAGGGCGAGCACGTGCACGCCCTGCGGCAGTTGGACGGCCCCGTCAACCGCTGGCCTGTCCGCCACGACAATCAGCACGCTCTCGTCAGAATTGAACTGGCGCACTGCACGCGCGAAATTCAGGGCTGTCATCTCCGCCCCGCCCGTGCCGAGGAAAGGCAGGACAATCATATGCCCGACCGGCCCTGTCTCGCGGGACTGCTCAGACAAGTCACCCAGCATGCGACTCAGGATGTCTTCCTCGGACAAGCTGCGGCCATTGCCAGCCGGGTCCTTCTTGCCTGTCTGCGCGACGGTGTCTCTTAATACCCCAAACACATCGGAGCGTTGGCCCCGCAATAATGCAAGGGTAGGCGAAGCGTACTGTCGGATACGCCATTTCACATGCAAAGGCAGCGGCACCCGGTGATAAGCCACTCGGGCGAGCCTCAATAGCTTTGGACGCAATGTGCTCATGAATCGACGAAATTGTTCCTTTTCACCCTGGCCGTAGGCCGGCACGCCCGCGGCGCGCGTGCCCTGCTGCTGGGCCAGCTTCTGCTCCAGGTATGCCAGCCGCTGCTCGCGCTCGACATCCCGCTGCTGCAGCCGGCGTGTGGTCTCGCGCAGTTTGCCTTCCTCGAGCAGCAGGTCGGCCATCAGTTCCGCCACATCGCGAGGCGAAGGAGCTTGCTCGCCACGTTCAGTTCCCCGCTGCCTGATCGCGGACAGGACGTTCGCCAACGTGTCTTCGCCGCGCTCCTTCAGCACCGAATGGGCCGCGAACCGCCGAAAATTCTCACGTGCTGCCGCGTAAGCCTTGCGCTGCAACAGGAAGGGCGTCAGGATCTCACGCGTCGTCTCCGCGTATTCGGAGATCATGCAGAGCGGATCCTTGTGCGTAATGTTATTTCCATGCACGCGATACTGGAGCAGGACCTGATTCACGATCGAGAACCGCGCCCCTGCGGCAAGCGCCCGGATCCACAGGTTCCAGTCCGGCGTATAGATGAGTTCCTCCCTGAACCCGCCGATGGCATCGTGAACCTCCTTCCGAAGGATCACGGTTGAATGGCATAGGTGGTTTTCCCACACCCATTCGCCGGGCGCATTCAGATCACGAGAATCGTTAAACCACGCCGCAACGGCGCTATCGGGGACAATCGTGCCGGCTTCATCGATCACCTCAATCTTCGTACCAGATATACCGATTTCAGGATGACGCTCGAATTCAGCGACCTGGATCGCGAGCTTCTCCGGCAAGAACACGTCGTCCGAATCAAGGCTCGCAATCAACGAACCGCTGCAAAGACTATATGCCTTGTTATAGGTGGCACAGGCCCCCAGGTTTACTTCATTTCGGAACGCTCGGATCCGTGGATCCTTGTATCGGGAGATGACATCCCATGATCCATCGGACGAACAGTCATCGACAATGATTAATTCCCAGTTCCCGTAACTCTGTTGCAGTACCGATTCAATGGAGCGCCCAATGTAGCGTTCGTAATTGTAGGAGGTGGTAATAATCGAAATAAGAGGACGCACTTTTATTGTCGTGCCTTTCGCGGGCTCATCGTCCCATAATGTGCTGAATCATTTCGCAAATGCGGCCCGCCCCGTCCTCTCCCAGATCCCCGAAGAACGGCAGCGCCAGGACTTCGCGTGAGACCTGATGTGCCACCGGCAATTCGGACGGTGCTGCGCTCGGCAATGCCTGATAGCAGCTAAATTCGCTGCACAAGGGATAAAAATACCGGCGAGACAGCACGTTGAAGGCCTTGAGCTCTTCGTAAAGGCGGTCACGCGTGACTTTTCCGCCCGCTTGCACCCGAATCACGAAATATTGCAGGCTCGGCTTGACTCCGTCCGGCAATGTTACGCATTCCAGACCCGCGACGTGTGCGAGCCGCTCCCTGTAGACCGCCGCAACCCTGGCTCGCTTCGCGCGTTCTTCATCGAGGCACTCCAGGTTGGCCAGGCCCATGGCAGCCTGCAACTCATTGAGCTTGCCATTGATGCCGGGCATGACCACATCCACTTCGCTTTTAATCCCGAAGTTCTTGAGCAGGTCGATGCGCTGCTTCAGCTCCGGGTCCTTTACAGCCAGCGCACCGCCTTCGGCGGTATGGAAAAGCTTGGTCGCATGAAAACTGAACATTGTGCAATCGCCGTACTGGGCGACCGGTACGCCGTCAATCTCCGTGCCGAACGCATGGGCAGCGTCATAGACGACGCGCAGCCCATAGGCGTCAGCGATGTCCTGGATCATTTGTGTATGGCAGGGAATACCATACACATGTACGCCCATGATGCCGGTCGTGCGGGATGTGATCAGGCGTTCGATCCTGCGCGGATCGATTGTCATCCGCACTGGGTCGATATCGCAGAAGACTGGTGTGATGTTGCCCCAGTCCAGTACATGCGTTGTAGCCGGAAATGTGAACGGCGTAGTAATAACCTCGCCATGCAGGCGCAACGCCTTGCACGCCGCGATCAGTGCGATAGTGCCGTTATTGAACAGCGACACGTGCCTGGACCCGAGGTAGTCCTCCAGCGCGCGCTCCAGGGCAGCATGCTTGCCGCCGCCATTGGTCAGCCAACCGGCCTCCCAAATCTGCGCCACAAACTCCTGGTATCGTGATAGGGATGGCAGCATCGGACGCGTGACGAAGATCTGCTGCTCGAACGGCGTGGGCGCGCTCATGCCTGTCCTCCCGGCGACTGAATCGACCAGGAAACATCGTGTTGCCGGATGACCTTGGCCGGTACGCCAACCGCGGTCACGTCGGCCGGCAGATCGGCCACTGCGACGGCACCAGCCCCTAGCACAGTTCCCGCACCAACCCGGACATGTGGAATGAACTTGGCGCCCGTGCCGGCCATGACGCCTTCGCACAAACGGACATTGCCCGACACACTGACCGTAGGGTTAAGTGTGACAAAGTCCTCCAGAACCGCGTCATGCCCGATCGTGCTGCCCAGGTTCACGTGTACGTGCCGGCCGATGATGATGTCAGTGGTAATCAACGCCCCGGCACAAATCACGCAGCCCTCGCCGATTTGAACATGCCGCCCGACCCACGCCCGTGGGTGCACCAGAGTCGCGAATCGCATCGCAAATCGCGCATGCATCTGCTGGGCGATCGACCGGCGCGCGCTGGTGTCGCCGATGGCAATCACCAGTTCGCAATCTTCCGGGGCCGTCCACGTATCGGTGGTCATGACCGGCAGTCCCTGCACCGGTTCAGCGACCTCGTAGCCGGGGTCGACAAGGAAACCCTGCACGTCCCAGCGTGGAGTCTGCGAGTTCATATCGAGGGCAACCTGCAGCACCTCGCGCGCGAATCCGCCCGCCCCGTAAATCACCAGTGGTGTCAGCCTTGCATTCATACGCGCTCCAGAAGAGGCGGCGTCTGCACCTCAATAACGGTCACTTTGTTGTCCCATGCCGTGGCTGCGTAGATAGGCAGATGTCCGGCGCGGTCGATGCGAAACTGACACGCGATCGGCACGTGGTCACATGTCTCGACGAGCCCGATAGAAAGATCGACCGGGACGGCCAGCACCGCCGCCACCGTGTATTCACCTTCCTTCAGTCGCGCACGGAAAGTCCAGTCTACGACGTGAACGCTCCCTTCGCGGGGTGATTCGATGTTGCATTGCTCAATGCCACTATCCGAATAGACGATATCGAAACCGTTCTTATCCTTGATGTGATACCCGAAGCTGAGCTGAGGGAGGTCTCGTTGGACCTGGATTTTCACCCGAAGCGTGACTTTTTCACCGAAGTCCACGGATCTCGCTGGCCTTCCGCGCGAATCGAGCAGAGTCACATTCAAATATTCGGCCATCCCGTTCTGCAAGCGCTGGTATGACGAACGCGACTTGAAAGCGGCCTCCGATTCCGCATCCTCCGCGAGTACCGCAGCCTTATCGGCGGCATCGGTCATCCCTGCCTTGCCATCGCTGACAGCGATGCTCTGACGCCGTTGCACGTACTGAGCGTAGTAGGTCTCGACCACAGATTCCGTGTCACCATTGGCGAGCATCGAGCCGTGATCGAGCAGCACGGCACGCGAGCACAATGCCTTGACCGCGCCCGGATCATGGCTTACGAAGAGCAGAGTCACGCCGTCGTCCATTAGCTTCTTGAGCAACGCCATGCATTTAGCCTGGAAGAAGGCGTCGCCAACAGATAGCGCCTCATCCACGATGAGGATTTCCGGATTGACATGCACGGCGACGGAAAATGCCAGGCGCACATACATGCCGGAGGAATACGTCTTCAGCGGCTGGTCGATGAAATCGCCGATCTCGGAGAAATCGACGATCCGGTCAAAGCGCTCCTCGATCTGGTCATCACTCATGCCAAGCAGCTGGGCATACATCTTCACGTTCTCGCGGCCGGAATACTCCGGGTTGAAGCCCGAGCCAAGTTCCAGCAACGCCGCAACGCGGCCGCGAACCGAGACTGTCCCGGTCGTCTGGTTCAGCGTTCCGGCGAGCAATTGCAGCAGCGTGGACTTGCCTGAGCCGTTGT
The DNA here is from genome assembly GCF_057073755.1 of Cupriavidus sp. C3SS-1. Classification (NCBI taxonomy): domain Bacteria; kingdom Pseudomonadati; phylum Pseudomonadota; class Betaproteobacteria; order Burkholderiales; family Burkholderiaceae; genus Cupriavidus; species Cupriavidus sp. C3SS-1. Next base: position 2,522,339 of record NZ_CP172699.1, read on the forward strand.
GACCGACAATACCAACGTTCTCGCCACGTCGAATCTCAAGCGAGATATTCCGCAGGGCCCAGAACTCCCGGTAGTATTGCTTGCGCCCCCTTGCCAGCATCTGCAGGAGACGGTCCTTGGGTCTATCGTAGATTTCGTAGCACTTCCCAAGGTTCTCGGTGTGTACGATCACATCAGAGGACATCAGCAAATCCCTTCCTGGTCTTCTGGAACCACGCATAGCCGAGCCAGGCTACGGCGCAGCATGCCAGCGAATAAACTGCCCACTCACCCCAGTGGACCGGAGCGCCCCAGACAATGACGTTGCGAGCCTGTTCGATGGGCAAGGTCAGAGGATTGAACTTCGCCACGATCTGCCATTGCGGCGGCAGCGACGAAATGGGAAAGAACACCGGCGACAGGAACATCAGTGCCGTGATCATCAAGCCGATGGTTTGGCCGATATCCCGGAAATAGACGCCCGTGGCTGCAAGCCACCAGCTCAATCCTGTGACGAATAACAGAAAAGGCGCCATCACCACGGGCAACAGGAAGACAGTGGCGGGCACGCCGTTGCCAATGATCGACTCGAAGACCAGTAGCACAAGCAAGCTGATCACGGCATGGAACAGTGCCGATAGCAGGTGCGCCAATGGCAGGATTTCGAGCGGAAACACGACCTTCTTTACGAAGTTGCCGTTGGACAGAATTGTGCTGGGAGCCCGTCCGATACATTCGGAAAAGATGTTGAACACAATCAGGCCCGCAAACAGCACGATTGCGAATTCGGACTTGGATGTCGAACCAGCGCCCCAGCGCGCCTTGAAGATGGCGCCGAACACGAACGTGTAGATCGCCAGCATGAAAAGTGGCGTCAGAAGCGACCACAGGATGCCGAACATTGACCCTTTGTAGCGGCCGACGACATCGCGCCGGGCGAAACTTAGGATCAGGCCTTTGTGCTGCAGCACCGATCGACCTAGCGACGATATCGACGTCTCAAATTTCTGCATGCTTAATGCGTTGACAGCGTGTCATTAAGAAAAGGTCTCCGCAGACTCCAGGCGTGCTCCCTGCCTGTCTTTCTGCGCAAGGATCGGCGGGCCGGACAGCGGCCAGTCGATCGCCAGCACCGGATCGTTCCACAGCAAGCTGCGCTCGTGCTCCGGATACCAGTAGTCGGTCGTCTTGTACAGGACATCGGCAGAGGCAGATGTCACCACGAAACCATGTGCGAAGCCTTCCGGCACCCACAACTGCCGCTTATTCGCTTCGGAAAGCGTCACGCCTACCCATCTGCCAAAATTCTGCGAGTGGCGGCGTAAGTCGACCGCCACGTCATAGACTTCGCCGGACGTGACACGGAGCAGCTTTCCCTGCGGTTTCTGGATCTGGTAATGGAGACCGCGGAGCACCCCGCGCGCGGAACGCGAATGGTTATCCTGCACAAAGACCCGGCTCACTCCGGTGGCTTCCTCGAAGACCCTGGCATTGAAGCTCTCCATAAAGAAGCCCCGCTCGTCGCCAAAAACCTTCGGCTCGAGAATCAGCACCTCCGGGAGCGCGGTCGGAATGATAGTAAGGCTCATTTGACGTTACCCGAAATGATTTGCTGGAGGTATTTGCCGTAACCGCTCTTGCATAGCGGCCTGGCCAGTTCCTCCACCTTTTCCGCACTGATCCACTTGCTGCGGTAGGCAATCTCTTCCGGGCAGGCCACCATCAGCCCTTGCCGGTTCTGCAGCGTGGCGATGAAGCTGGCAGCCTCAAGCAATGACTCGTGCGTACCTGTATCAAGCCATGCATAGCCGCGCCCCATGATCTCGACCTCGAGTTGTGCCCGCTCGAGATAGCGCTTGTTGACGTCGGTAATCTCGAGTTCGCCACGAGCCGACGGCTTGATGTCGGCGGCGATGTCGCAAACCTGATTGTCGTAGAAATAGAGCCCCGTTACCGCATAGTTCGAACGCGGTTTGGCCGGCTTCTCTTCCAGGGAAAGCGCACGGAACTGGTCGTCAAACTCCACCACCCCATACCGCTCGGGATCGTGGACATGGTAGGCGAAAACGGTGGCGCCTTCGGATTGGCTGGCCGACCTGGTCAACTGACTCACCAGATCGTGACCGTGGAAGATATTGTCTCCGAGAATCAACGTACTGGCATCGTTGCCGATGAACTCGCGCCCGATAATAAACGCCTGTGCTAGTCCATCCGGCGACGGCTGCACCGCATATCGTAGATTGACACCCCAGTTGCTGCCGTCGCCCAGCATCTCGCTGAACCGCGGCGTATCTTCCGGCGTAGAGATAATCAGAATGTCCCGAATCCCCCCCAGCATCAGAGTGGACAGCGGGTAATAGATCATCGGCTTGTCATACACCGGCAACAGCTGCTTGGACACAGACCGCGTGATGGGATAGAGCCGCGTGCCGGAACCCCCGGCCAGGATAATGCCCTTGCGCATATTGACCCCTGTTATGGAAGGATCTGGTCCAGCAGGAAATGCACGCCCTGCTTCCAGTCCGGAAGATGGATGCCGAAGGTCTCCCGCAGGCGTGTAGTATCCAGACGCGAGTTGGACGGGCGCGGCGCCGGCAGCGGATACGCCGTCGCAGGAATTGCTTCGATTTGCTCTGAATTCGCCTTCAACTCAACGCCATGCGCTTTCGCGTAGCGAAGCACCTCGGTAGCGTAGCCGTGCCACGTCGTTTCGCCCGCTGCGGCCAAGTGATAGACGCCGTCGACAAAGACCTGACGGTCCCCGGCCAACCATTGCCGGGCCACGACCTGCGCGGTGACGTCCGCAATCAGCGAAGCCGTAGTAGGCGCACCAAACTGATCAGCAATGACCCGCAGGCTATCGCGTTCCCTGCCCAGGCGCAGCATGGTCTTGGCAAAGTTGCCGCCGTGGGCACCCGCGACCCAGCAGGTACGTAGCACCAAAGCCTGCGCACCCGTGGCAGCAATGGCCTGCTCGCCGGCCAGCTTGCTCTTGCCGTAGATGGACTGCGGATTGACAGCGTCGGTTTCAACGTATGCGCCATCCTTGGTGCCGTCGAAAACGTAGTCGGTCGAATAGTGCACCAGCAGACTGCCAAGCGCCTTGGCCTCTTCCGCCAGAATGCCGGCCGCTGTGCCATTGATGGCGAAGGCAAGTTCAGCTTCGGTTTCCGCCTTGTCCACAGCGGTATAGGCCGCGGGATTGACAATCACATCGGGGCGATACTCACGCACTACGCGGCGCAATTCATCAGCACGGGCCAGGTCGCAGCCGGCGCGATCCAGCGCCACCACATTGCCGAGCGGTGCCAGGCTGCGGCGAAGTTCGAATCCAACCTGCCCGTTGCAACCCGTGACCAGAAGCGTCGGCACCTTCGAATTACGCTGCATATTGCTTCGCCACCCAATTCCGATACTCGCCAGACATCACGTCCTGCACCCACGCCTGGTTATCGAGATACCACTGCACCGTCTTGCGCAGCCCTGTCTCGAAAGTTTCGGCGGGCTTCCAACCGAGCTCGCGCTCCAGTTTGCGGGCGTCGATCGCGTAGCGGCGGTCGTGTCCCGGGCGATCCTTCACGAAGGTGATCTGGGCACGATAGGAGCCTGCAGCCTTGGGCTTGAGCTCATCGAGCAGATCGCACAGCGTATGCACCACGTCGAGGTTGGTCTTCTCGTTCCAGCCACCCACGTTGTAGGTCTCACCGAGCCGGCCGCGAGAAAGCACCTCCCGAATTGCAGAGCAGTGGTCGCCCACGTAAAGCCAATCACGGACATTGAGGCCATCGCCGTAGACAGGCAGCGGCTTTCCGGCCAGCGCGTTGGCGATGATCAGCGGGATCAGCTTCTCAGGGAAATGGTATGGCCCGTAGTTGTTCGAGCAGTTGGTCGTCAGGACCGGCAAACCATAGGTGTGATGGTAGGCGCGAACCAGGTGGTCCGAAGCAGCCTTGGACGCCGAGTACGGACTGTTGGGCGCGTACGGGGTGGTTTCCGAGAATTGCGGGTCAGTCTCGCTCAACGAACCGAAGACTTCATCCGTGGAGACGTGGAGAAATCGGAATGCCGATTTGGCCGGCTCTTCCAGCGAACCCCAATAGGCGCGGGCGGCCTCCAGGAGCGTGAACGTGCCAACGATATTGGTCTGAATGAATTCGCCAGGGCCGTGAATCGAGCGGTCAACGTGGCTTTCGGCAGCGAAATGCACTACCGCACGCGGCTGGTAAGTCGCGAACAGCTTGTCCAGCGCGGCCCGGTCGCAGATATCCGTCTTCGAGAAGACGTGACGACTGTCATCATCCAGCGACGCCAGCGTCTTGCGATTTCCCGCATACGTCAGCTTGTCCACGTTGACGACGCCGTCGGCCGCCTTATCCCGCAGCCATGCCAGAACGAAGTTGGCACCAATGAAACCGGCACCCCCAGTGACCAAAATGTGCGACAAAACTAGCTCCCTGCTCTCGATATATTCCGATTACCCGACAAAAGCCGAGCGCCCACCTTGTCCTCGTGAGGGACGGCGGGGCGTTAAGTACCTGCAGAAGTCGCGGTATTCTATCTGACTGTATGGGCTCACCGGCCCATAGCTGGAGTCTTTTTGTAGCCTGTTGTAACGATTCGGCAAATTGCCGGTCACTTCTCTACAAATAGCGACGATTTCTTTCTTCTGCTCCGCAGAGACAAGCATAAAGTGCCCTATAAATCATCTTTCGCCATTGGCGACCTTCAAGGCTGCTCCGATTCCTTCGACCAACTCCTCGCCAAGGTCCCGAAGGACAGCACCCTCCGCCTGGTCGGCGACCTCATCAACCGCGGCCCCGCCTCCCTCCAGACCCTGCGCACCGTCCGCGCACTCGGCGCACGCGCGGAAACCGTCCTGGGCAACCACGACATCCACGCCCTTGCCGCAGCCGCGGGCGTCCGCAAGAACGGAAAGTCCGACACCTTTCAGGACCTCCTGACTGCCCCCGACCGCGAGGACTTGCTCACCTGGCTGCGCCACCGCCCGCTCGCCCTCCTCGATGACGATTTCCTTATGGTCCATGCGGGCGTACTCCCCCAATGGTCCGCAGAGCAGGTCATCGACCTGGCCCGCGAAGTCGAGGAACAACTGCAAGGCCGCAACTGGCAAGGCTTTCTTGCCGACATCTTCGGCAATGCCGCAGACCGCTGGCACAACGGCCTGCGGGGCATCGAGCGTCACCGGGTGGTCATCAACGCCCTGACCCGGCTGCGCTATTGCACAGCCGACGGCGTGATGGACTTCAAGACAAAGGAAGCGCTGGGCAATGCTCCCGCCGGCTTCATGCCATGGTTCGACGTGCCGGGTCGCCTCACGGAGAACGTCACCGTCGTATGCGGGCATTGGTCGACACTCGGCCTGGTGATGCGCCCGAACTTGATGGCGCTGGATACCGGCTGCGTCTGGGGCGGGAAGCTGACCGCCGCGCGGCTCGCCCCGAATCCCGCCGAACGGACGGTGGTCCAGGTGGAATGCCCCCAATATTGTGACCCGTTCGCCTGATCCCGGCGTACCCCGCCACGGCGGGGACGACAGCCCGGCTCAGGTCGTGGCAGGCGATGCCTGCACGCCAACAGCTTCCGTACCCGACTGACTGCGCTGCAGCGCGGCAGCTGCGGCAGCCTCATGTGCGCCCCGGGCCAGGTGAACGACCACTTCCCGCGCGGCGCCCGCCAGTTCGCGGCGGCTGTCGGACTTGGGATGGAGCATCGGCCCGATCGACAGCCGAGCCTTGATACGCGGCGCGCGCAAGACGGCGTTCAGGCAGTCAAGCAAGCTCAGGTCGCCAATATAGGCAGGCGCCAGCGTGGGCTTTCCCGTCGCAGCATCCACATAACTAAGCCCCAACGGCAACACCGGCACCCCACCCGAGATCGGCGCCTGCATCAGGTTGGCGTGAAACGGCAGCACATCACTGCCATCCGTCGTCGTCCCTTCCGGAAACACGCCAACGAGGTCCCCCTGCAGCATCACATCGGTAATGTCATGCAGCACCCGATGCGCGTCGCGCTTGCGCGCGCGTTCGATGAACAGCGTGCCAGTCTTCTCGCACAGCCAGCCAATGACCGGCCAGCTCCGAATCTCCGACTTGGCAACAAAGCGCACCGGCCGCCAGCTGTGGATCACATAGATATCCAGCCACGAAATGTGATTCGAAACCACGAGCGCGCCCAGGCTACCACCGTGCGCCGGCATTTCACCCGCGATTTCGAGCTCCATCCCGCAGATCCGCAGCAGACGGCGCGACCAGCGCCGAATGTGCCATTCACGCGAACGTACGCCTAGCCAGGGAAACAGCACCGCGCAGGTCAGCAAGCCCCTCAACAGGTGCAGCACCAGCGCCGTCTTGCGCAGCCAAACCATGCGCGCGTCAGTGATGGTTGTGGTTGCCGTGGACAATCTGCCCGCCGACCACCGTCATGCGCACCTTGCCCTCCATCTCATAACCCAGCCACGGCGAGTTCTTGCCCTGGCTCTTGATGGACTGGCGCTCGACCTTCCAGACTTCCTTCGGATCGAACACACAAACGTCGGCGACGGCGCCCATTGCCAGCGTACCGGCCTTCAGGCCGGCCACCCGCGCCGGCTCGGAGGTGATGCGGGCCAGCGCCGTCTGCAGCGGCACCTTGTGCTCTGCAGCCCAGCGCAGCGTCAGAGGCAGCAGTAGCTCAAGACCGATGGCGCCCGGCGTCGCTTCTGCGAACGGCAGCAGCTTCTCGTCATCGTCCACCGGCGTGTGATCCGAACACAGCGCGTCGATCGTGCCGTCGGCCAGCGCCGTCACGATAGCATCGCGGTCGCGCGAGCTGCGCAGCGGCGGCGAGAAGCGCATCTGCGAATTGAAGTAACCGATATCCATGTCGGTCAGCGAGACGTGGTGGATATTCACGTCGCAAGTCACCGGCAAGCCTTCTCGCTTGGCCTGACGCACCAGTTCCAGCCCCGCTGCCGACGACAAGCGGCAAAGATGGACCCGGGCGCCGCTGGCGCGCATCAGTTCGAAGATGGTGTGCAGGCGCACCGTCTCGGACATCACGGACACGCCCGACAGCCCCAGGCGCGACGCCACCGCGCCGCTCGCGGCCACGCCGCCGCCGAGGAACGGATCTTCCGGACGCAGCCACACGGTGAACCCGAACGTCTGCGCATATTGCAGCGCGCGCAGCAGCACCTGCGTGTTGCGCACGGGCGCATCGGCCTGGCTGAAACCGACGCAGCCGGCTTCGGTCAGCTGGTTCATCTCGGTCAGCACTTCGCCATTCAGGCCCTGTGTCAGCGCGCCCAGCGGGTAGACGTGCGTCTGGTTCAGCGTACGGGCGCGGAATTTCAGCATCTCGACCAGGCCGGGCTCGTCGAGCACGGGATCCGTGTCAGGCGGGCAGAGCAGACTGGTCACGCCACCGGCGGCGGCCGCGGCCACTTCGGATTCGAGCGTGGCCCGGTGTTCGGAGCCAGGCTCGCGCAACCGCGCCGAGAGGTCGACCAGCCCCGGGCACACGATCAGGCCGCGGGCGTCGATGGTCTTGTTGGCGGTGAAATCCGCCGGCGCGCTGCCAACACCGACGATCTTTCCGGCGGCGATATAGAGGTCCTGCTGGGCGTCGAGGTTCGCGGCCGGGTCGATCAGGCGGCCGCCCTGGATGTGAATCTTCATAGCTTGGCTTGTCGTGTCGCTGGGCGTGTTCGGGAGGTTCTGGCTCGAAGTCGGCATCGCGCGGTCAGTCACTGTTTCCTGCCACGATTCCCATCACCGCCATGCGCACGGCAATGCCGAACGTCACCTGGTTCAGGATCACCGATTGCGGGCCGTCCGCCACCGCGGAGTCGATCTCCACGCCGCGGTTCATCGGCCCCGGATGCATCACGATGGCATCGGGCGCGGCCAGCGCCAGGCGCTCGGGCGTCAGGCCGAAGGCCTTGAAGTACTCCTGCGCCGACGGCAGCAACGCACCGCTCATGCGCTCGTTCTGCAGGCGCAGCATGATGACCACGTCCACCCCCCTGAGGCCCTCTTCCATGTTGTGGAAGACCCTCACGCCCATCTGATCGAGCCCGGACGGCAGCAGCGTGCGCGGGCCAATGGCGCGCACTTCGGGCACGCCCAGCGTGGTGAGCGCGTGGATATCGGAACGCGCCACGCGCGAATGCAGGATGTCGCCGACGATCGCCACGCGCAGTTGCGTGAAGTCCTTCTTGAAGTGCCGGATCGTGTACATGTCCAGCAACCCCTGGGTGGGGTGCGCATGGCGGCCATCGCCCGCGTTGATCACATGCACGTGGGGCGCCACGTGCTCGGCAATCAGGTACGGCGCGCCGGAACTGGCGTGGCGGACCACGAACATGTCCGCCGACATGGCCGACAGGTTGTTGATCGTGTCCAGCAGCGACTCGCCCTTGCTGGTCGACGAGGCGTTGATGTTCAGGTTCAGCACATCCGCCGACAGCCGCTTGGCGGCGATCTCGAAGGTGGTGCGGGTGCGCGTGGAGTTCTCGAAGAACAGGTTGAACACGCTCTTGCCGCGCAGCAGCGGCACCTTCTTCACATCGCGGTCGGAGTCGGACAGCGACACGAACTGGCTGGCGGTGTCCAGGATGTGCGTGATCATGTCACGCGACAAGCCCTCGATCGACAGCAGGTGCTTCAGTTCGCCGTTCTTGGTCAGCTGCGGGTTGCGGAACGTCTTGGTCATGGGTGGTCAGGCGCGGGCAGAAATCGGGGGGTGATATGGGTCTCGGGGTCTCGGGGCCGGTGAACGAAAAATTGGCCGGTTCAACCGGCCGAGGATTCGGTGGAGAAAGCAAAGGTCGCCTGCGCGCCCTCGCCCTGGCGCGCCAGCACCAGCGTGGCCTCGCGCGGCAGCTCGGTCCGCAGCGCGACCAGGTCCGCCGCGATCGGCAGTTCACGGCCGCCGCGGTCCACCAGCACACCCAGCGCGACACGCGCCGGGCGGCCATAGTCGAACAGTTCATTGACCGCCGCACGGATGGTGCGGCCGGTGGCCAGCACGTCGTCGATCAACAGGATCCTGCGGTCCTGCACCTCGAACGGCAGCGTGCTCGGCTGGGCCTGGCTGTGCAGGCCTTTCTTGGCATAGTCGTCGCGGTGAAAGGCAACGTTGATGACGCCATGGTCGGGCAGTCCCAGGTCCGCCGCCAGCCGCTGCGCAATCCAGGCGCCGCCGGAGTGGATGCCGGCCACGGACCACTGCGCGCGATCGGCCTGGATCAGCGCCTGGGCCTGGTCGAGCAATGCGCGGTACAGCGCCTCGGCGTCGGGATTGGTAGTTCGGGTCATAGCGGAAGCTGGTCGAAATACTGTTGCAGGATGATGCGCGCGGCCTCGGCATCGAGTTCGCCGCGGCGCGCGCCGGCCATGGCGGCCATGCGCGAGGAATAGCGTTCGTCCACCCACTCCACCGGCAGGCTGAAGCGCCCATTGAGCTGGTTGCCGAAGCGGCGCGCAAGCCGCATGGAAGGTTGCTCCCCGCCTTCAGGGTTGACCGGCATGCCGACAATCAGCTGCACCGGGTTCCATTCGCGGATCAACTCGCCCACGACCTGAAAGCGGCCCTCGACGGACAGGTTCGGAAGAATGGTCAGCGCACTGGCGTGGCGCGTGACGAAGTTGCCCAGGGCAACGCCGATTTTTTTCTCGCCGTAGTCGAATGCCAGGACCGTGCCGTCGCGGGGCAGTTCGCGCCCCACGCCGTCAGGCATGCCCGGCCTCGCCGGAGAGCATGGTGAAGTCGATGCCCAGCAGGCGCACGGCCGCCGCAAACCGTTCTTCCGGCGGCACGCTGAAGATGATCTCGGGATCGGCCTGGACAGTGAGCCAGCCATTGCGCGAAAGCTCTTCTTCCAGCTGGCCGGCGCCCCAGCCGGAGTAACCCAGCGTCAGCAGGAAACGGTGCGGGCCGCTGCCGTTGGCCACGGCTTCCAGGACGTCCTTGGAGGTGGTCATCTCCAGTCCGCCGGGCACCGCGAGCGATGATACGTAGATGCCCACGGGGTCATGCAGCACAAAACCGCGCTCGGTCTGCACCGGACCGCCGAAATAAACGGGCTGATGGGCCACGGGCTGGATTTCCAGCTTGAGGTCGATCTTGTCGAACAGCGTGGCCATATCGATATCGATCGGGCGGTTGATCACCAGCCCGAGCGCGCCGCGCTCATTGTGTTCGCAAAGGTAGACGACGGAGCCCGAAAAGGTCGGATCGGCCATGCCAGGCATGGCAATCAGGAACTGATTCGTCAGATTGATGGGTGCTTCGGGCTTGACCATATCTGGCATTTTATCAAATCACAGGAGGGCTTCCGGAAAAGAATTGGACGACGCTGCAGTGCAGCAACCGTTTGCTCACTCCTTCCCTGTCAGGGCCGCCAGGTCCTCCGCGGTCAGCCAGCGCCACTCGCCTTCGGGAAGTGCGGGATCCAGCTTCAGGCCGCCCACCGCACTGCGATGGAGGGCAGTCACATGGTTGCCGGCCGCGACCACCATGCGCTTGACCTGGTGGTACTTGCCCTGCACCAGCGTCAGCCGCAGGCTGTGTTCGCCAGTGATCTCGCAGTCTTCCGCGGCGATCGGCGCGGGTTCGTCGTCGAGCTGCACACCGGTTCGCAGCGCCTCGGCCTGCTCCGGCGTTACCGGCTCTGCCGTCGTGACCTCGTACACCTTGGGCACCTTGCGCTTGGGCGAGGTCTGGGCGTGGATGAACTGGCCATCGTCGGTCAGGAGCAGCAGGCCAGTGGTGTCGTGATCGAGCCGCCCCACTGCCTGGACCTCGCGCTGGCGCAGCGGCACCGGCAGCAGGTTGTAGACGCTGGGATGGTTGCGCGGGCGCTGCGAGCACTCGTAGCCGGCCGGCTTGTTCAGCATCAGGTAGGCCTTGGTGCAGGCCACCCATGCCTCGCCATCGACGGTCAGTTGCAGGCCGTCGACCTCGAACTGGGCGCGCGGGTCTTCGCAGAGTTCGCCGTTGACCTCCACCAGCCCGGCGCCGATCAGGTCGCCACAGTAGCGGCGCGTGCCGAAGCCCTGGGATTGGAGGATGCGATCAAGGGTCATGGAAATGGAATCGTCAGTGAAATGATGGTGGAGCGGCGCAGCCGTATCGCTATGGTAGGGTATCGCCCGGGCTTTTCCCTTCCTCCAGGCACCATGCTAGTCGCAGACCCATCCGCCACAAGCCGTACGCCCTACCGCATCGGCCGCCGGTTCGACAGCGGGCTCGTGTGGTTCCGCCGCGACCTGCGGGCCACGGACCACGCGGCGCTGCATTATGCCCTCAAGCACTGTGCCCGGGTGTGGTGCGTGTTCGTATTCGACCGGCATATCCTGGATCCACTGCTGGCCCGTGGCCTGAAAGCGGACCGCCGTGTCGGGTTCATCCGCGAGTCGCTGATGGAGCTGGACGCCACGCTGCGCGCGGCCGGCGGCGGCCTGATCGTTCTGCACGAGGCTGCCGCCAGCGCCATCCCAGCGCTGGCGCGCGAACTCGATGCCCAGGCCGTGTTCGCCAACCACGACTATGAGCCCGCCGCCAATACGCGCGACGCCGCCGTCCGCCAGTCGCTGGCCTCCGATGCTCGCGCCTTCTTCACCTTCAAGGATCAGGTGATCTTCGAGCGGGACGAGATCCTGACCGGCCAGGGCAAGCCCTTTTCCGTATTCACGCCGTACAAGAATGGCTGGCTCAGGACGGTACAGCCGTTCGACCTGCGGCCCTATCCGATCGAGCCGTACCTGCACGCGCTGGCGCCGCCGCCCGAACGACGGCAGGCGCCGATGCCATCGCTGGAAGCCCTCGGTTTCGCCCCGAGCAACCTGCCGGAGATCGCCATGCCAACCGGCAGCTCAGGCGGATACGCATTACTGGACGAGTTCACGTCGCGCATCGGCGACTATGCCCGCCGGCGCGACTTCCCCGCCCTGCGCGGCCCGAGCTACCTGTCCGTGCACCTGCGGTTCGGCACGGTGTCGATCCGCACCCTGGCCCGCGCGGCGCATGAGGTGACGCTGCGCGGTGGCGCGGACAGCGCCGGCGCGGCCACTTGGTTGTCGGAACTGATCTGGCGGGACTTCTATTTCATGATCCTGCACCACCATCCGCGCGTGGCTGCCGGCACGGCCTTCCACGCCGCCTATGACGCCATCCGCTGGCGCAGCGGCACGACCGGCGAGCGCTACTTCGAGGCATGGCGCGACGCCGCCACCGGTTATCCGCTCATCGATGCCGCGATGCTGCAGATCCTGCAAAGCGGCTATATGCACAACAGGCTGCGGATGGTGACGGCCAGCTTCCTGGTCAAGGATCTGGGCGTGGACTGGCGTCGCGGGGAGCAGTATTTTGCCGACCAGCTCAACGACTTCGACCTGGCGGCCAACAACGGCGGCTGGCAATGGGCCGCTTCGACGGGATGCGATGCGCAGCCGTGGTTCCGCATCTTCAACCCGGTGACGCAATCCGAGAAGTTCGACCCGCAAGGGCGCTTTATCCGCAAGTACCTGCCGCAACTGGCCGCGCTGCCGGATAAATACATTCATGCGCCGTGGACCGCGCCTGAAGACGTGCTGGCGACCGCGGGCGTGCGGCTTGGAGAAAACTATCCGCGCCCGCTGGTGCAGCATGACGTGGCGCGCAAGGAAACGCTGGAGCGTTATGCGGTGGTGAAGGCGGCTGCCGGCAAGATAAAGGCCGCGCAGGATTGACGTGCGGCAGTTCGGGCCGGCTGCCCCGGGCCAATCTCAGGCGGCCAGCATCGCGCTTTCACGGTAGTGGCGCTGCGCTTCCTCGGGCCGCTCGGTTTCCTCGAACAGGCGGGCCAGCGCCAGGTGGGTACGCACGCGCAGACGGCCCTGGTGATTGCGGTCCGCATATTTCAAGGCACGCTCGAAGCTCGACTGCGCCTTGCCCCAAAGCTGTTCGCCGAGGCAAAGCACGCCGAGCGTGTAGTAGAGATCCGCGTCCGCCGGATGCTCATTGATCCATTTTTCCGCCTGCTGGATCTGCGGCAATGCCTGCCCGGCCCTGGCGCAGTCGGGATAACGCAGCACCAGGCGGCTGTCCCAGTTGACCTTGAGTGCATCTTCAATGATGCGGCGTGCCTCGTCCTGCCGGCCAAGCGCGGCAAAGTAGCGCGCCGCCGGCTCGGCGATGCGCGCGGCACGACGCTCGTCGGCCGAAAGCGTGCGCCAGAAGGCGGAGAGTGCCTCGGCATCGTGGCGGCGCTCGTCCAGCATGGCCTCGCAGGCCATCTGCTTGAGTCGCAGCGCAAGCACGGGATGCAGCGCGTTGCGTTTTTCCAGCGAACGGGCCAGGCGCAGCACCTCCGACCAGTTCTTCAGATGCTGGTGCGCGCGCAGCGCAATGCGCTGCACGTGGATCTGGCGTCCGCCCTGTGCCTGCAGTTGCGCGATGGTTTCCAGCGCGCCCTCGGCATCGCGCGCGTCGACCAGCAGTTCCGCCATCGATACCAGCCGGGCCTGCTCGCGCTCGGGGTCGGTGACCTGTGCCATCCAGGCGTCGCGGCGCTCGATTTCCTGCATGCGGTGCGCGGCGCGGGCGCCGACCAGTGCAGCGGTCTGCGCCTGCGCCTCCCACGACTGCGCTTCGCGTGCCGCGCGCTCGGCGCGGGCAAAGCGGCCGGCGAACAGGTTCTCGATCGATTCGCGCAGCGCCGCCTGGGCCTTGTTCATGCGGCTGCGTTCGCGATAGGCCGCGGCGCGGCGCGGCATTTCCGACAGATGCCGCACCGTGGAGAGGACCGTCCACACCACGAAGAACAGCAGCAGCAGCAACGCCAGCGCCAGGTTCAGCGACAGCTCGACCCGATACGGCGGATAGAACAGCACGACGTTGCTGTGATTGAACTGCGTGAACAGGGCCAGTCCGACGGCGCCACCAAACAGCACCGCGACCCAGAACAGAAGGCGCATGCTTACTCCTTCTTCAGCGCGTGCAGCGCGCCCAGGCTTTCCGCCATGGTCGGCAGCTGCACCGTCACCGCGCCGGCCTGCGCCTGCTTGAGCAGCGTCAGCACGGTCTGCACGCGCCGCGATTTGGTGTCGAAATAACGGCCGATCATGGCCTGCGCCGCGGCCAGGTCATTGCGGAAGACCGGCTCGTTGCGCGACAGCAGCGCCAGGCGCGCATTGAGCATGCGCAGCTTGACGTTCTCGCGCAGGAACCAGCCCTGGTCGCCCGACAGCAGCAAGGCTTCGGTGTCATCGACCTTGCGGATGCGGATGACCTGCGCCATTTCCTCGCGCATGTAGTCCCACAGCCGGGTAAACCAGTTTCCGGTCGCAGCCGCTGCCGGCGCGGTCCCCTTCGCGCCCTTGGCCGCACCACGGCTGGCCTCCTGGCGGTCTCCTGCTTCGGTACGTTCAAGCATGCGCTCGCTCGACAAGAGCGGCAGCGAATCGATCTGGTTGATGGCCTCGTCCAGCTTGATCGCCGCACCGGTCAGGTCGGTGTCGGGCACCGCCTTCATGCGGGCGATATCGCGTGCCAGCGCGCGGCGCAGCAGGTTGTACTGCGGCTTGTCGGTTCGGGCCAGGCGCGCATCGGCGCTCTGCAGCGCGGCCAGCGCGACCTGCACGTTGCCGGTGAGCTGGAGCTGCTGGCCGGCGTTGGTAAGCAACTGCTGGATCTCGGCGATTTCCCAGTCGTCGCGGTTGCGCATCAGGTCCTGGTAGACCTGTTCGAGCGCGACCTGCTTGTCGCGGGTTTCGCCGACCTGGCCGTCCAGCGAGCCGACCTTGGCCTGCAGTTCCTTGACCGTGTCCTGCGCATTGCGCGACAGCACGCGGGTCTCCTGCACCAGCGCGTCGTTGCTCTGCTGGCGCCGCGCCAGCTCTTCGGTCAGGTGGTCGACCCGCTGCTGCAGCCACCAGAAGCCGCCGGCAGTCGCCAGCACCAGGACGGCCACCAGCGCCCACAATGAGGCGTTGCGGCGCGGGGCGGTGAATGACTGCCCCGGCGCGACTGCCGCCGTAGCGGCGGGAGGGATGGTGGTTGAGGAGGACGTAGATTCTTGCGTCACGCGTTCGACCCTGTTTGTCATGGCGGGCGGCGGCTCCGGCCTTGGCGCCGGCATTGCTACGGGCGCCGTGGGCCTCGCGGGCACCGGTCCGGCATAAGCATCCGCCCACTGCTTGCATGCCGCAAGCAAGCCGGCGTCGCCTGGCGCCGCACGAAGGATCCGTGTGAAGCCGAGCCCCTCCGCCTGTTCGGCGATTCTCGCATGCGGCGCGATGCACTGCACCTGTTTCAGGGTGTTCAGTTCCTGCGGCGACAGGTTCTGTCGCGCCAGCGTATCGAGGTTGCGTACGGCTTCGGAGCTGGTCAGCAGCCAGGCCTGCGGCGCAGCGCCTGCGCCCAGGCCTTCGCGCACGGCCTGCCATTGCATGGCGCCGGGCTCGGGCAAGGTGCGTTGATACGCTTCGACCGCCGTGACGCTGGCGCCCGCTGCCCGCAGGCGATCGCCCAGCCAGTCGCGGCCGCCGTTGCCGCGCACGATCAGCACGGCGCGCCCATGCAGCGAGGCCGGGTCCAGCTGCGCCCACAGGGCCTCGGAATCGAAACGCGGCTCTTCGCCGGCGGCACCACCATTCGTGTCGTGGCCGTTGCCATCGGCGCCGGCCGGCGCGATCACGCGGTGATGGGGCGCGGCAATGCCACGCTCGGCCAGGGCCGCGACGCTCGCGGGGCCGACCACGGCCACCGGCACGCCGGTCGGCCACTGAGCCACCGCATTGCCCTGCACCGTCGCGAGCGTATCGAACGCGTACTGAATCGCATTGGGACTGACAAAGACCACCAGCGCGAATTCGCACAGGCGCCCCAGCGCGGCGCGCAGCGGCGCGTCATCGTCGGCGGGGCCAATCGCGAGCAGCGGAAAGCCCAGCACGTCCAGGCCCGCGGCCTGCAGGGCCTCGGTCAGTTGCCGGGACTGCCCGGCGGGTCGTGTGACAACGACAGTCGGGCGGGGCATGGGCCGGCCTCAGGCGGGAGCTTGGGGATCGGGCGTATCAGCCAGCGCGGCGAGGATATCGGCCGCACCTTGCGCCAGCAGGTCGCGCGCGACGGATTCGCCAATGTCTTCAGCCGCCGCGACATCCAACGCGGGACCGGCAGCCGTGGCGCGCGTCTGGCGCGTGCCGTCAGGCATGGCCACGAAGGCGTCGAGCCGCAACTGGTCGCCGTCCCAGCGCGCATGCGCGGCCAGCGGCACCTGGCAGGACCCGCCCAGCATGCGCGACACGGTCCGTTCGGCCGTGACGGCGAGCGCCGTGGGCTGATGGTTCAGCGGCGCCAGCCATGCGGCGACGTCCGGACGCGTGGACAGGATCTCGATACCGAGCGCGCCCTGCCCTGCCGCAGGCAGCGAGGCCTCGGGCGCGATCAGCGCGCGGATGCGCTCGCCCAGGCCCAGGCGCTTCAGACCCGCCGCGGCCAGGATGATCGCGCCATATTCGCCGCGATCGAGCTTGCCCAGCCGGGTATCCAGGTTGCCGCGCAGCGGCTTGATGACGAGGTGCGGATAGCGTGCCCGCAGCGCGGCTTCGCGGCGCAGGCTCGACGTGCCCACCACGGTGCCCGCCGGCATGTCGTCGAGCGACGCGAAGGCCGACGAGACCAGTGCATCGCGTGGGTCTTCACGCTCCATCACCGCCGTCAGGGCGAAACCCGCAGGCAGTTCCATCGGTACATCCTTGAGGGAATGCACCGCCAGGTCAGCCCGGCCTTCGGCCATCGCGAATTCCAGCTCTTTGACAAACAAACCCTTTCCGCCGACTTTCGACAAAGTACGGTCTAGAATCTGGTCTCCGCGCGTGGTCATGCCAAGAATGGACACATCGCACGCGGGATAGTATTGTTGCAGTGCAGCACGCACATGTTCAGCCTGCCACATGGCCAGACGGCTCTCGCGAGAGGCAATGACAAGCTTGTGTGGAAGGCTGCTGGACACGGCGGTAGAAGAAGTCGGAAAGGCGGATGCTTGCATTCGTCAATGTTAGCACGCGACCCAATCGCCGCTCCGCACCATCGGACAGAAGTAAAGCAAGAGGAGATTGCATGACGCAGCACGCTGCGCGCCCCGGCCGACGCACGGTCAATCGAGAAGTCCCCTCCCAGGCCTCAGGCCAGAGTGACGCAAACGGCGCCCCTACCCGCAAGACCGCTTCCAAAGCCACCCGTACCAAACAGATTACAAAGGCAAACCTGATGGTCGTGCCCGCCAACGGCGCCGTGAACACCAGCCCCGCCCGCCGCTCCGCCGCCGACAAGGACCTGCCGCTGCGCGAGGACATCCGCTTCCTGGGCCGCCTGCTGGGCGAATGCCTGCGCGAGCAGGAAGGCGACGCCACCTTCGAGGTGGTCGAGACCATCCGCCAGACCGCCGTGCGTTTCCGCCGCGAGAACGACCGCGCCGCCGCCACCGAGCTGGACCGCCTGCTCAAGCGCCTGTCGCGCGACCAGACCAACCAGGTCGTGCGCGCATTCAGCTATTTCTCGCACCTGGCCAATATCGCCGAGGACCAGCACCACAACCGCCGCCGCCGCATCCATGCGCTGGCCGGCTCGCCGCCGCAGGACGGCAGCCTGCAGCACGCGCTGGAGAAAATCGACGCCGCCGGCGTCACCGGCAAGCAGCTGCGCAAGTTCCTGGACGAGGCGCTGATCGTGCCGGTGCTGACCGCGCACCCGACCGAAGTCCAGCGCAAGAGCATCCTGGACGCCGAGCGCGAGATCGCCCGTCTGCTGGCCGAGCGCGACCTGCCGATGACCGCGCGCGAGCGCGACCAGAACACCGCGCAGCTGCGCGCCAAGGTCACCACGCTGTGGCAGACCCGCATGCTGCGCGATTCGCGCCTGACGGTGGCGGACGAGATCGACAACGCCCTGTCCTACTACCGCACCACCTTCCTGCACGGCATCCCGCAACTGATGAGCGAGCTGGAAGAGGACATCGCCGCAATCTTCCCGGCCTCGCGCAAGGCCAAGGGCAGCGCGGCAGAGCCAGCGCCGCTCGCGCCGTTCATGCAGATGGGTTCGTGGATCGGCGGCGATCGCGACGGCAATCCGAACGTCACGGCCGAGACGCTCGATCACGCCGCCACCCAGCAGTCGCAGATGATCCTGGGCTGGTATCTGGATGAGGTCCATGCGCTGGGCGCCGAGCTGTCGATGTCGTCGCTGATGGTCGACGCCAGCCCCGAGCTGCTGGCACTGGCCGAAGCCTCTCCCGACCATTCCGCGCACCGCGCCGACGAGCCCTACCGTCGCGCGCTGATCGGCATCTACGCGCGCCTGGCAGCGACCAGCAAGGCGCTGACCGGCCACGCCGCGCCGCGCCACCCGGTGGCCGACGCCGAGCCGTACAGCAGCGCCGAAGCCTTCGCCGCCGATGTGCAGGTGGTGATCGACTCCCTGCGCGCGCACCACGGCCGCGCACTGGCCAGCACGCGCATCGATGCGCTGGTGCGCGCCATCGCCGTGTTCGGCTTCCACCTGGCATCGGTCGACATGCGCCAGGTCTCCGACGTGCACGAAGCCGTGGTGGCCGAGCTGTTCGCCGCCGCGGGCGTGGAGAAGGACTACGCCGCGCTGCCGGAGTCGCGCAAGCAGGAACTGCTGCTGGCCGAGCTGCGCCAGCCGCGCCTGCTGACCCTGCCTTGGCATGAGTACTCGGAACAGACCCGCAACGAACTGGCGATCCTGGCGACGGCGCGCGAACTGCGCGCGCGCTACGGCAAGCGCGTGGCGCGCAACTACATCATCTCGCACACGGAAACGCTGTCGGACCTGGTCGAGGTCATGCTGCTGCAGAAGGAATCCGGCATGCTGCAGGGCACGCTGGGCAGCAAGACCGACCCGGCTCGCATGGAGCTGATGGTCATTCCGCTGTTCGAAACCATCGAGGACTTGCAGAATGCCGCGGGCATCATGCAGTCGCTGCTGGACCTGCCCGGTTTCGATTCGGTGATCGAGCACCACGGCGTCGAGCAGGAGGTAATGCTTGGTTATTCCGACTCCAACAAGGATGGCGGCTTCCTGACCTCCACGTGGGAGCTGTACAAGGCCGAGCTGGCGCTGGTGCAGCTGTTCGAGCAGCGCAAGGTCAAGCTGCGCCTGTTCCACGGCCGCGGCGGCACGGTTGGCCGCGGCGGCGGCCCGACCTACCAGGCCATCCTGTCGCAGCCACCAGGCACGGTGAACGGGCAGATCCGCCTGACCGAGCAGGGCGAGATCATCAACAGCAAGTTCGCCAATGGCGAGATCGGCCGGCGCAACCTGGAAACCGTGATCGCCGCCACGCTCGAAGCCTCGCTGCTGCCTCAGCAGAACGCGCCGAAGGACCTGAGCACCTTCGAGGGCATCATGCAGCAGCTGTCGGACCGCGCCTTCGGCGCCTACCGCAACCTGGTGTACGAGACCCCGGGCTTCAAGGACTACTTCTTCGCGACCACGCCGATCACCGAGATCGCCGACCTGAACCTCGGTTCGCGTCCGGCCTCGCGCAAGCTGATGGACAAGAAGAACCGCCGCATCGAAGACCTGCGCGCGATTCCGTGGGGCTTCTCGTGGGGCCAGTGCCGCCTGCTGCTGCCGGGCTGGTATGGCTTCGGCAGCGCGGTCAAGTCGCTGCTGGACACCGCGCCGGACGACAAGGCGCGCAAGGTTGCCGTGGCCACGCTGCGCAAGATGGTCAAGACCTGGCCGTTCTTCTCCACGCTGCTGTCCAATATGGACATGGTGCTGGCCAAGACCGACCTGGCCGTGGCCTCGCGCTATGCGCAGCTTTGCGATGACGCGGCCCTGCGCAAGAACGTGTTCGCGCGCATCAGCAAGGAATGGCACCTGACCTGCGAGATGCTGGCGCTGGTCACCGGCCACCAGGAACGGCTGGCCGACAACCCGCTGCTGGCGCGCTCGATCAAGAACCGCTTTGCCTACCTGGACCCGCTCAACCACTTGCAGGTCGAGCTGCTCAAGCGCTATCGCTCGGGCAAGGACGGGGACGATATCCGCGTTCGCCGCGGTATCCACCTGACCATCAACGGGGTGGCGGCGGGACTGCGCAATACGGGTTGATCCCGGCCTGATCCATTGCGTCAGGATGCGCCCGGACGGCTTGCCGTCCGGGCGCTTGTCCATCTGGCCCTTGTTGCCTGGCTCAGCCCACAAACGCCCCCGGGACAGGATCTTCGCCCAGCGCATGCAGCAGCACCGCCCAGTGCATGGCCTCGTCGCCGAGAATGCTGCCCGCCGCCTTGGTCAGGTCACGGTTGTAGAAATTCGGCAG
This sequence comes from Cupriavidus sp. C3SS-1, assembly GCF_057073755.1. Classification (NCBI taxonomy): domain Bacteria; kingdom Pseudomonadati; phylum Pseudomonadota; class Betaproteobacteria; order Burkholderiales; family Burkholderiaceae; genus Cupriavidus; species Cupriavidus sp. C3SS-1. The sequence continues at coordinate 2,542,653 of NZ_CP172699.1, forward strand.
CACGCCGAGGTAGGCCGCGGTGGCGCCCTTCTCCAGCCCCGCCGCAAAACGCAGCACGTCCGCCTGCGTCTTGAGCTGCGCGGTCGGGAACGAATACTCCGACGGCTTCTTCGCCATCACCGGCGACCCGCCAAGCTTCGATACCGTACCGGCCAGCACCTGCGCATGCGCCTTGTGGTGGTTCTGGAACTTCACCGCCGTATCGAGCACGGGCTTCTGCAGCAGCCCGCTTTCCGCGCCGACCTGGTAGGCCGCAATCGCCTGGTACTCCAGCCCGAGTGCGACGTTGAGGATCCGGATGTCGTCCTTCGTGCTGCCCGACTCCGTCTGTGCCCAGGCCGGCATCGACTCACCCAGGCTCAGCACGGCCAGCGAACCGAGCGCGAACAGGCCTGGCATCTTGAGCAGGCCGCGCCGGCGCCGGTCGGGCAACGTGACGATGGAAACGTCCGCGGATTGAACCAGCCGGCGGTCCGGCGTCGTGGATGTGCGTCCCATGGTGTTCTCCAGTGAGGGATCAAAGGGCAGCGTCCGCTGTGCGGCTTGCCTGACCCTTTTACGCAGTTACCGGGCGATCGGATGCACCGGCGCTGCCTATAATCCGGCAGAGCCTTCCGTCAGGAACTGTGCGCGTGTCTGCCACCCCCGAAGCCTCCTTTGCCCCTGCGGCCGACAACGACCGGCTGGCCGCGTGGCTGCAGGCCGTGGCGCTCGGCGACCGCCAGGCGCTGCGCGCGCTCTACGAGCAGACCGCGACGAAACTGTTCGGTCTTGCGCTGCGTATCACTGGCAGGCGCGACTGGGCGGAGGATGTCGTGCAGGAAAGCTTTGTCAGCATCTGGCACCACGCCGTCGACTACCGGCCACACCTGGCCGCCCCGATGACGTGGATGACCACCATCGTTCGCAACCGCGCGCTGGATTGCCTGCGCCGCGCCGCAGCCGCACGGCTGCCGCAAACCGTGGAACTGGGCGAATGGCTGGCAGACGAGGCCGCCGGTCCGGCGGAGCTCGCACTGGCCAGCCAGCAGGCGCGCGCGCTGAACCGCTGCCTGCAGCGCCTGGAGCAGGCGCAGCGCCAGGCCATCGTGCTGGCCTACCTCCACGACCTGAGCCACGCAGAACTGGCGCAGCGGCTGAGCATGCCGCTGGGCACCGTCAAATCCTGGATCCGCCGGGGCCTGGAGCGCCTGCGCGCGTGCCTGGAGAGTGCGTCATGAGGCTGAGCCGCCACCCCGACCTGCTCGATCGCATCGCCGCTCAATATGCGCTTGGCGTACTGCGCGGCGGCGCGCGGCGCCGGATGGAGCAGCTTGCGCGCGAGGAGCCCGCCGTGCGTGCCGCGATCGGTCACTGGCAGGTCAGGCTGTCCGGCATGGCCGAGTTGCAACTGTCCGCAGAGCCGGTGGAGGCGGTGTGGTGCGGCATCGAGCAACGGCTCGGCTGGAAAGCTGTGCCTTCGGCCGCGGCAGCGCAAGCGCCATGGTGGCAAACGCTGTGGGGGGCGCCGGTGTTCTGGCGCGGTGCCGCGGCGGCAATGGCCGTCGTCGCGGTGCTCGCCGTGGGCATTGGACGGCAAATGGCACAACGCCCGCTGGCCGAGACCGCGGTGGTCGCCGTGCTGAACGATGCACAGTCGCAGCCCGCCCTGCTCGTGTCATGGGATGCCGCGGCCCGGCAGCTGGTTGTGCAGCGGCTCGACGACACGGTCGTGTCCGGACAGCAAGTCCTGCAGCTGTGGGCGTTGCCCAAGGACGGCAAGCCGCAATCGCTCGGCGTGATCGGCCGCGAGCGGGCGGCCCGGCTGGCGCTGGCCGGGTTCCCCGCAGCCGTGCCGGCCCTGGCGGTCAGCGTCGAACCGCCCGGCGGATCGCCGAATCCGGATGGGCCGAGCGGCCCGGTCGTGTTCAAGGGGCGCTTGCTCCACTCGCCGCTCTGAAGCCCCCTTCCCCGGCCCGCGCGGGCGATATAATCCACGTTTCCCCGAAATCCGCTCGCGCCCGCCCCGCACGGTCATGCACCGGCCGCACGCCGCGCGAGCCACAGCCCTGACGTCCATGACGACCTCCCAACTTGCCAAGAAAGGCGAAGCCTGGTCCGCCCGCTTCTCCGAACCGATGTCCGACCTGGTGAAGCGCTACACCGCCTCGGTGTTCTTCGACAAGCGCCTGGCCCTGTTCGACATCCAGGGGTCGCTCGCCCATGCGGCCATGCTGGCAAAGCAAGGCATCATCGCCGAAGCCGACCGCGCCGAGATCGAGCGCGGCATGGCACAGATCAAGGGCGAGATCGAGGCTGGCGGCTTCGAGTGGAAGCTTGATCTCGAAGACGTCCACCTGAATATCGAAGCGCGCCTGACCGCGCTGGTCGGCGATGCCGGCAAGCGCCTGCACACCGGCCGCTCGCGCAACGACCAGGTCGCGACCGATATCCGCCTGTGGCTGCGCAGCGAGATCGACAATATCGTCGCGCTGCTCGGCGCGCTGCGCGTTTCGCTGCTGGACCTGGCCGACAAGAACGCCGATACGATCCTGCCAGGCTTCACGCACCTACAGGTGGCGCAGCCGGTGACCTTCGGCCACCACCTGCTGGCCTACGTGGAAATGTTCACGCGCGATGCCGAGCGCATGGCCGACTGCCGCAAGCGCGTCAACCGCCTGCCGCTGGGCGCCGCCGCGCTGGCCGGCACGAGCTATCCGATCGACCGCGAATTCGTCGCGCAGCAGCTCGGCTTCGACGGCGTGTGCCGCAATTCGCTGGACGCTGTCTCGGACCGCGACTTCGCCATCGAGTTCTGCGCCGCCGCCGCGCTGGTGATGACCCACGTGTCGCGCTTCTCGGAAGAGCTGGTGCTGTGGATGAGCCCGCGCGTCGGCTTTATCGACATCGCCGACCGCTTCTGCACCGGCAGCTCGATCATGCCGCAGAAGAAGAACCCCGACGTGCCCGAACTGGCGCGCGGCAAGACCGGCCGCGTCAACGGCCACCTGATCGGCCTGCTGACGCTGATGAAGGGCCAGCCGCTCGCGTACAACAAGGACAACCAGGAAGACAAGGAGCCGCTGTTCGACACGGTCGATACCGTGGTCGACACGCTGCGCATCTTCGCCGACATGGTGCCTGGCATCACGGTCAAGCCGGAAGCCATGCGCGCCGCCGCGCTGCAGGGCTACGCCACCGCCACCGACCTGGCCGACTACCTGGTCAAGAAGGGCCTGCCGTTCCGCGACGCGCACGAGGCCGTGGCCCACGCCGTGCGCGCCTGCGACAGCCGCCAGTGCGACCTGGCCGACCTGAGCGTGGCCGAGCTGCGCGACGTGTCCGGCCTGGGCGACAAGGCCGCGCTGATCGGCGACGACGTGCATGGCGTGCTGACGCTCGAAGGCTCCGTCGCCGCGCGCAACCACATCGGCGGCACCGCACCGGACCAGGTGCGCGCCGCCATCGCCGCCGCACGCGCTGCGCTATAAGTTCCGCGTAAGCTCCAAGCAAGAAAAAGCCACGATGGCCTGGCCATCGTGGCTTTTTTCTTTGGCACGCCTGATTTTTGCGCAATGTGATAGGTATTAGCCCCAAGCGCCGACGCATTTTGTTACAGATAAACTAATCGCCGCAAAAAACCGGGGAGACAACCCATGAACTACTTGCTTGGTCTGTCACGACAGATCGACAGGTTGAATCAGCACACGGGCAGGCTTGCAAACATCATGATCCTGCTGTCGTGCCTGATCAGCGCAGGCAACGCCCTGCTGCGCTATGGCTTCAACTTGAGCGATAACTGGCCACTCGAACTGCAGTGGTACATGTTTGCGATCGCCGTGATGTTCGGCGCCTCGTACACCTTCCAGCGCAATGAACATGTCCGCGTCGACCTGATCTACGGCAACGTCTCGGAGCGCGCGCAGCACTGGATCGACATCTTCGGCATCGTCGTGTTCCTGCTGCCCTCGTGCATCCTGTTCACGTGGCTGTCCTGGGATTCGCTGTTCCTGCCGTCGTGGCGCATCCTGGAGCAATCGGGCAACTCCGGCGGCCTGCCGCGGTACCCGATCAAGCTGGTGGTGCCGGTCGGTTTCGCCCTGCTCGCCTTGCAGGGCGTTTCCGAACTGATCAAGCGCTTCGCCGCCCTGAAAGGCCTGGTGCGTATCGAATCGAAATACGAGAGGCCGGTGCAATGATCCCATTGGAACATATGCCGCCGCTGATGTTCGGCGGCCTGGTGGTATTCATGCTGATCGGATTCCCGGTCGCATTTTCGCTGTCCGCCGTCGGCCTGGCGTTCGGCTTCCTGGCCATCGAGTGGGGCTACTTCCCGCTGAGTTTCCTGCAGGCGGTGCCAAGCCGCGTGTTCGGCAGCGTGCTGGCCAACGAGCTGCTGCTGGCGATCCCGTTCTTCACCTTCATGGGCGCGATCCTGGAGAAATGCGGGCTGGCCGAAGACATGCTCGACTCCATGGGCCAGCTGTTCGGCCCGGTGCGCGGCGGCCTGGGTTATTCGGTGATCATCGTCGGCTTTATCCTGGGCGCGATCACCGGCACGGTGGCCGCGCAGGTGATCGCCATGGCGATGATCTCGCTGCCGGTGATGATGCGCTACCGCTACAACATGAAGTACGCCACCGGCGTACTGGCGGCGTCGGGCACCATCACGCAGCTGGTGCCGCCTTCGCTGGTGCTGGTGGTGCTGGCTGACCAGCTCAAGACGCCCGCCGGCAGCGCGGACGTCGGCAGCATGTACCTGGGCGCATGGGGCCCGTCGCTGGTGCAGATCGCGCTGTTTGCGCTGTACACGTTCTTCCTGGCGCGCATCAAGCCCGACTGGCTGCCGCCGGTTCCGGCCGAGTTCCGCACGCTGCGCGGCTGGGCGCTGTGGTCCAAGTGCCTGCGCGGCATCATCCCGTGCGCGGTGCTGATCTTCCTGGTGCTGGGCACGATCATGCTGGGCATCGCCACCCCCACCGAATCGGGCGCCATGGGCGCCGTCGGCGCGCTGGTGCTGGCGGTGATCCGCGACAAGGCCTTCAGCAAGACCGACCGGCTGATCTACCGCGTCGGCATTGCCGCGACGCTGGTCGCCGCGGCGGTGGGCGTCTTTGCCTTTGGCTCGCATCTGTTCCGCGTTCCGCTGGCCGTGCTGTACCTGGTCATCCTGTGGCTCATCATCCGGTCGGGCCAGATGACCGACCTGCGCCTGCTGATCGTCGAGGCCTACCAGTCCACCGCGCGCATCACGGCGATGGTGGTGTTCATCCTGATCGGCTCGACCTGCTTCTCGGTGGTGTTCCAGGGCGTGGACGGCGGTGCCTGGGTCGAGCACCTGTTCACCTCGCTGCCGGGCGGCTGGATCGGCTTCCTGATCGTGGTGAACCTGTTCATCTTCTTCCTGGCGTTCTTCCTGGACTTCTTCGAGATCGCCTTCATCGTGGTGCCGATGCTGGCCCCGGTGGCGGTGAAGGTGCTGGCGCCGGTCGTCGCCGACTCGATGGGCGGCAACCCCGAAGCCGCGGCCACGGCCGCGCTGGTGTGGTTCGGCGTGATGCTGTGCGTGAACATGCAGACTTCGTTCATGCACCCGCCGTTCGGCTTCGCGCTGTTCTACCTGCGCGGCGTCGCGCCCAAGGAAGTCAAGAGCTCGGACATCTACTGGGGCGCCCTGCCCTGGGTCGGCCTGCAGGTGCTGATGGTGCTGGCCGTGATGTTCTGGCCGGGCATGGTGACCGTCTTCCTCGACAAGGGGTCGTTGCACCATAACACCGGGGCGGAGGTGAGTATCCCGCTTGGGGGGGAACCGGAGAAGCCGGCCTCCGCGCCGGGCACGCTGGAATTGCCGGGAGCGGCGGCACCAGCGGAGCCGGCGGCGCCGCAGTTCGAGTTCGAGAAGAAGTAAGCGTCGAATTCCTGGAAGAGCCCCGCAGTCGCGGGGCTCTTTGCCTTGTGGGACTACTGCGCCGCGGGACAGCGGCGGTCAGTTCGTCGTCGTCACGAGCACATCCCCCCGCCGCGCCACCACGTTCACGACAACGCTGCCGCCCGAGCGCCGCAGCATCAGGTCCACCGACGCATCGGCAATGGACAGCCCCTGCAGCGCCAGGTCTTCCATGAAGGATGGCAGCGCCGGATAGTGGAAGCTGATCTCGCGCGCGCCCACGTTGAAGTCCAGGTTCAGGCACGTTTGCAATAGCGACAGCGGCGTGGCGGCCGCCCAGGCCTGCGGGATGCAGGCCACCGGATAAAGCGTCGGCCCACGGTTGCGCCGGCGCACGAAGCCGCAGAACAGCTCGGGCAGGCGCCGCAGGTCCATATGGGTGGACGCGGCGAACAGACCATCGAAGATGCGCAACGCCGCGTCGCGCAAGCCGTAGCGAACCATCCCCGCGGCGATGATGGCGTTGTCATGGGGCCAGACCGAACCATTGTGATAGCTCATCGGGTTGTAGCGGCTTTCGCTGGACGCAAGGGTCCGCACGCCCCAGCCTGAGAACGATGCGCTGCCCATCAGGGCCGCGGCCACCGCCGGCGCGCGCTGGGGCAGTGCGATGCCCGTATAGAGCGCGTGGCCCGCATTGGAGGACAGCACGCGGCATGGCCGCTTGTTGCCATCGAGCGCGATCACGTACGTGCCCAGTTCCTCGTCGAAGAACGCTTCGTCAAAGCGCTGCCGCAGCTGTGCGGCACGCGTTTCGAGTGCAGTGGCGCGCCCGTTGTGGCCCAGGTTGCGCGCCATCCGCGCGGCCGCCATCCAGGCCGCGTACACGTAGCCCTGCACCTCCACCAGTGCGATCGGGCCCTCGGCCAGGGTGCCGTCCGCATGGAAGATCGAATCGTGGCTGTCCTTCCAGCCCTGGTTGAGCAGCCCGTCGCTGGTGCGCCGGCCGTACTCCACAAAGCCGTCGCCGTCGCGGTCGCCGTACTTGTCGATCCAGCGCAGCGCCGCCTCGATGGCGGGCCAGAGCGTTCGGATCGTCGCCAAGTCGTGCGTGCGGTCCAGGTATGCGCCTGCGAGCATGACGAACAGCGGCGTGGAATCGATGCTGCCGTAGTAGCGGCGGAACGGCACCTCGCCAAGGTTGGCCATCTCGCCCTTGCGGCTTTCGTGCAGGATCTTGCCCGGCTCGGCATCGGCAGACGGGTCTGAAGTCGTCGCCTGATTCGCTGCCAGGTAACCCAGCACACCGCGTGCGATGCCCGGATCCAGCCACAGGGTTTCCATCGCGGTGATCAGCGCATCGCGGCCGAAGAAGGTGCTGAACCACGGAATGCCGGCGTAGGGATACGGGCCGTAAGGGGTCTTCGTAATCAGCATGTACAGATCGGACAGGCTGCGGCCTACGGCTTCATTGAAGATTTCGTTGGAGGTGGTCACGCTTGCGGCCTGCGCGGACAGCGCCTGCAGCGAACGACGCGCGGCCCGCAGGGCCGACGGGAAAGCGCCGCGCGGCGGGCGCTTGTCGTGCCGCGCCTTGTCGCAGCAGACTTCGACGTAGAGCAGGTGCGTCCTGTGCGGCATCAGCTCCAGCTCGAACACCGCCATGTCGCCACGCAGCTGCGTCGGCGCGGGATCGAACGTCAGGTGCGTGGTGCGCACGCAATCATCGAGTCCGGTGTAGGCGAGTTTCGCACCGCTGTCGGTCAGCTCGGGTGGATGGGTTTGACCGCGCTGGGCGCGCCTGGCCCCGCGCACCTCGAACAGGTCGGCAAAGTCCGCCGCAAACGCCAGTTCCAGGCTGATGTGCCGCGGCGTTTCATCGAAATTGCGTACCGCCAGCCGCTCATAGCAGGTGCCCTCCCAAAGAAAGCGCGAGCGGCGCACATGGATCACGTCGTGAGGCATGACCATCTCGCCCCGCGCATCGAACAGGTCCGGGTTGGTCAGGTCGCAGCTGAACGCGGCGTCGTCGTCGCGCAGCACCGAACTGAGCAGCACGGGGCGCCACCCGTTGATGGTCAGGTGGAAGTGCGACAGGTGCCGCGTGTCGCAACAAAAGATGCCGTCCGAGCCGCCGGAACCGGCAATGGCGTCGCCATGCTGGTCGAACACGGCAAAGGTGTCGCCTTGCTTGAGCGTGCGGGGCTGGGTCAGACGCAGGGAGTGCGTCGCGGCGATGACGATGGGCGCGCCGGGTGTCGCGTCCGGCACCAGGCCGCGCCGGCCTTCGGGAGCGTCGAGCATTGTTTCTCTCCAGGTTCAGGCCGCGACGTGCAGGCCCGCATCCGCCTGGGCGGACGGGTCTGGATGCACGCAACCGTCCGGCGACGGTCTGCGCAGGCGACCATAGAGTGCCAGGTAGTCGTGAGCCATGCGTTCGGCGCTGAAACGCGCAACGAACGTACGGCGCACGGCGCGGCGGTCGATGTCACCGATGCGCCTGACTGCCGCCACGGCCTCGTCGACACTGTCGACGATAAAGCCGGTGACTCCGTCATCAACGACTTCCGGGACGGAGCCGCACCGGAACGCGATCACCGGGGTGCCACAGGCCATGGCTTCGATCATAGCCAGGCCAAACGGCTCGGGCCAGTCGATCGGGAACAGCAGCGCACGCGCGCCGCCGAGAAACCGTGCCTTTTCCCGTTCGCTGATTTCTCCAAGATACTCGACATTGGCGTGCCGGCTGACCAGCGGCGCGATGTCGGCGTCCCAGTATGCGCGGTCGACACGGTCGATCTTGGCGGCGATCTTCAGCGGCATGCCGCTTTGCACGGCAATCTTGATGGCGCGGTCCGGGCGCTTCTCCGGCGAAATGCGTCCGAGGAAGGCGAGGTATCCCCCGCGCGCCACCGCATGAAACGGCAGCAACCGTGCGGGCAGGCCATGATAGACGTTCCCGAGCCAGTGGACCGGCGGCATGGGGTCGCGCTGTGCCAGCGAGATCGATACCAGTGGCACCCTTGCGAAGGCAGAGTAGAACGCCGCCAGGTCCGGCAGGTCCTGCCTGCCATGCAGCGTCGTCACGGTGCGGTCGGCCAGGCGCCGCGCCAGCGGGAAATGCAGCAGGTCGGTGTGGAAATGCAGGACGTCGAAATCGTCGGCCTGCCGGCCCACTTCGTCGAGCATCATCACGTGATACGGCACGATGTCGCGCACCGACGGGTCGGTGCGCAAGGCGCGCGGCGCGCAGCTGACCAGCCTGGCGGCAGTCGATGAATCGCCGCTGGCAAACAGCGTAACGTCGTGCCCCTGCCGGACCAGTTCGTCCGTCAGGTACGCAACGACGCGCTCGGTACCGCCGTATTGCCGTGGCGGGCATGCTTCCAGGAGAGGGGCAATTTGGGCGATTTTCATCGACGGGCTATGCCTTTGCAGAAAAGTTTGACCACCGGTTGCAAGGACCGCCTTCGCCGCGGAGCCTGCACGATTCGCTGCTCCGTGCCATCGAAAGGCAGCCCGCGCCGGCAAGGCGATGCCAGCGCGGCCACGGCAGCCTTGCCCGCCTCATTCCATCGCGGCAAGACGCGGCTGGCTGTCGCTGGCGCCACCCCTGACAGGCGATTGCTCACCGGGAACCATGCCGCGCCGCAGCAGAAGGACTCCCTGCACTGGCTGTCCGGCAATCGATCTCAGACCTGAACCCGTGACGTTGCAAACGCCATGCCCGGCGGCCTGCGCCGATTGCTATGCTAGGAATCGTCCACATCGAACCCTGTGGCGTTACCGCAAGAAGGGAGCCCCGTGTCCAACCCACCCCTCAGTCCCCAGGCTCGCAAGTCGGCGAAAGCCCCTTCCACTTCCGGCTGGCTGCACTGGCTGCCGGGCTTGCAGATGCTGCGCACGTACGAGGCCGCCTGGCTCCCGCGCGACCTGGCGGCGGGGCTGGTGCTCACCACCATGCTGGTGCCGGTCGGGATCGCCTATGCCGAGGCATCGGGCGTGCCAGGCATCTATGGCCTGTACGCCACCATCATCCCGCTGCTTGCCTACGCGCTGTTCGGCCCGAGCCGCATCCTGGTGCTGGGGCCCGACTCCGCGCTGGCGGCACCGATCCTCGCCGTGGTGGTGCAGCTCTCCGCCGGCGACCCGGCGCGCGCCATCACCATCGCCAGCATGATGGCGGTGGTATCGGGCGTGGTCTGCATCGTCGTCGGCCTGTTGCGGCTGGGCTTTATCACCGAGCTGCTGTCCAAGCCGATCCGCTATGGCTATATGAACGGCATCGCGTTCACCGTGCTCGTCAGCCAGTTGCCCAAGCTGTTCGGCATTTCGATCGAAGATGCGGGGCCGTTGCGGGAGCTATGGAGCCTGGGCACTGCCGTGGCGGCCGGCAAGGCCAACCTGTACAGCGTGGCCGTGGGCGGCGCGAGCCTGGTGCTGATCCTGCTGCTGAAACGGTTCGAGCGCGTGCCCGGCGTGCTGATCGCGGTGGTGCTGGCCACGCTGAGCGTGAGCCTGTTCGGTCTCGATGCACACGGGGTCAAAGTGCTCGGCAAGATGCCTCAAGGCCTGCCCGCGTTCGCCTTGCCGTACCTGAGCGGGGTCGATCTCACCCATATCGTGGTAGGCGGCTGCGCCGTCGCCCTGGTCGCGTTCGCCGATACCAGTGTGCTGTCGCGCACCTACGCGGCGCGCCTGAAATATCCGGTCGATCCGAACCAGGAAATGGTAGGGCTGGGCGCCGCCAACCTCGCTGCCGGGCTGTTCCAGGGTTTTCCGATCAGCAGCAGCGCGTCACGCACGCCGGTGGCTGAAGCCGCCGGCGCGCGCACGCAACTGACCGGCGTGGTCGGCGCGCTGGCGGTGGCGGCGTTGCTGCTGTTTGCGCCGGACCTGATGCGCTACCTGCCCAGCAGCGCACTGGCCGCCGTCGTCATCGCGGCGGCCATCGGCCTGTTCGAATTTGCCGACCTCAAGCGGATCTACCGCATCCAGCAGTGGGAATTCTGGCTGGCGATGGCGTGCTTTGCCGGCGTTGCCGTCTTCGGCGCGGTGCCGGGCATCGGCCTGGCCGTGGTCATCGCCATCATCGAGTTCCTTTGGGATGGCTGGCGCCCGCACCACGCGGTGCTCGGCCGCGCCGACGGCGTGCGCGGCTACCACGACGTGGAGCGCTACCCGAACGCGCGCCGGGTGCCGGGGCTGGTGCTGTTCCGCTGGGACGCGCCGCTGTTCTTCGCGAATGCCGAACTGTTCCAGGACTGCGTGCAGCGCGCCGTCGAAGCCTCGCCCACGGCGGTGCGGCGCGTGGTGGTGGCGGCCGAGCCGGTCACCAGCGTCGACGTGACCTCGGCCGACATGCTGCGCGAACTCGACAAGGCCCTGGACGAGCGCGGCATCGAACTGCACTTCGCGGAGATGAAGGACCCCGTCAAGGACAAGCTCAAGCGCTTCGAGCTGTTCGACAAGCTGGGGAAGGATGCTTTCCATCCCACGGTCGGCGCGGCAGTGGATGACTACCTGAGCGACTTCGATGTGGACTGGAAGGCGTGAGCAGCCGGGGTTCCTCCCCAACCTTTCTCCCACTTGCGTCGGGAAAGAAGAGAAGCGACCGGGCCGTCCGGCACGGATGCGTGCACTGCAAACGAAAGCGGCGGACTGCCAACAGGCAGCCCGCCGCATTGCTGCCTCAACGTAACGCTCAGCTACCCTGCTTCACGCAATCCACGAAGTAGGCCTTCTGCCCATCCACCTCTTCCAGCACCAGCCCGTGCACGTCGGTCTCGAAACCCGGGAAGAGCTTGTTGAACTCGCGCGCGAACTTCAGGTACTGGACGATGATGCGGTTGAAGCGCTCGCCCGGGATCAGCAGCGGGATGCCCGGCGGATACGGCGTCAGCAGGATGGCCGTGACGCGGCCCTCGAGCTCGTCGACCGGCACGCGCTCGATCTCGCGGTGCGCCATCATTGCCCACGCATCCGACGGCTTCATCGCCGGCTCCATGTCCGACAGGTACATCTCGGTCGTCACGCGCGCCACGTCGTTGGCCTTGTAGACGCTGTGCACGGCGTCGCACAGATCACGCAGGCCCATGCGCTCGTATTGCGGGTGCTTGCCGACGAACTCGGGCAGCACGCGCCACAGCGGCTGGTTCTGGTCGTAGTCGTCCTTGAACTGCTGCAGCTCGGTCACCAGCGAGTTCCAGCGGCCCTTGGTGATGCCGATGGTGAACATGATGAAGAACGAGTACAAACCCGTCTTCTCGATGATGATGCCGTGCTCGGCGAGGTACTTGGTGACGATGGCCGCCGGGATGCCGCGCTCGCTGAACTCGCCGTCCACGTCCAGGCCCGGGGTAATGAGCGTGGCCTTGATCGGGTCGAGCAAGTTGAAGCCGTCGGCCAGGTCGCCGAAGCCGTGCCAGCGCTCGTTGGCCTTGAGCATCCATTCCTCGCGCTCCGGCATGCCCTCTTCGTTCAGCGTGTCGGGACCCCAGACCTTGAACCACCAGTCGCCGTTGTGGCCGGCGTCGTACTCGCCCTCCACCTTGCGCATGGCGCGGCGGAAGTCCAGCGCTTCCTGGATGCTTTCTTCCACCAGCGCGGTGCCGCCCGGCGCTTCCATCATCGCCGCGGCCACGTCGCACGAGGCGATGATCGAGTACTGTGGGCTGGTCGAGGTGTGCATCAGGTACGCCTCGTTGAAACGGTAGCGGTCCAGCTTGCGCGTCTCGGAATCCTGCACGAGGATCTGCGAGGCCTGCGACAGCCCGGCAAGCAGCTTGTGCGTGGACTGCGTGGCGAATACCAGCGCGTCCTTGCTGCGCGGGCGCCCGCGGCCGATCGCGTGCATGTCGTGATAGAAGTCGTGGAATGCCGCATGCGGCAGCCACGCTTCATCGAAATGCAGCGTGTCGATTTCCGAGGCCAGCATCTCCTTGATCTGCTCGGCGTTGTACAGCACGCCGTCATAGGTGCCCTGCGTGATCGTCAGGATGCGCGGCTTCTGGTTTTTCGCCTTGCTGGCGAACGGGTGGTTGGCGATCTTGCGCCGGATGGTTTCCGGATCGAATTCGCTCTTCGGAATCGGGCCGATGATGCCGTAGTGGTTGCGCGTCGGCATCAGGAACACCGGGATCGCGCCGGTCATCATGATCGCGTGCAGGATCGACTTGTGGCAGTTGCGGTCCACCACCACGATGTCCCCCGGCGCCACGTTGGCGTGCCACACCATCTTGTTCGACGTCGACGTGCCATTGGTCACGAAGTACATGTGGTCCGAATTGAAGATGCGCGCGGCATTGCGCTCGGACGCCGCCACCGGGCCGGTATGGTCCAGCAGCTGGCCGAGTTCGTCGACCGCGTTGCAGACGTCGGCGCGAAGCATGTTCTCGCCGAAGAACTGGTGGAACACCTGGCCCACCGGGCTCTTCAGGAATGCCACGCCGCCCGAGTGGCCCGGGCAGTGCCACGAGTACGACGAATCCTGCGCGTAGTCGATCAGCGCCTTGAAGAACGGCGGCGCCAGCGTGTCGAGATAGACCTTGGCTTCGCGGATGATGTGGCGCGCCACGAATTCGGGGGTGTCCTCGAACATGTGGATGAAGCCGTGCAGCTCGCGCAGGATGTCGTTCGGGATATGGCGCGAGGTGCGGGTCTCGCCGTACAGGAAGATCGGCAGGTCGGTGTTGCGGCGGCGCACCTCGTTGACGAACGCGCGCAGCTTCTCGATGGCGGCCGCTTCGGGACGGTCATCGGCGGTCACGAACTCGTCGTCGTCGATCGACACGATAAAGGTCGAAGCACGGCTCGACTGCTGCGCGAACGAGGTCAGGTCGCCGTAGCTGGTCAGGCCCATGACCTCCATGCCTTCCTTCTCGATCGCTTCGGCCAGCGCGCGGATGCCCGAGCCGGAGATGTTCTCGGAGCGGAAGTCTTCGTCAATGATGATGACGGGGAAGCGGAATTTCATCGGGCATCCTTGATGGGAAAGCAGGACATAAAGGACTGAGCCACATGGCCGGCAGGGGTTCCCCTGCGACGGCGACATGTGGCTCTCACGTCAGGTCTTGGCGCCCGCGCGTCGATCTATCGCGGGCCGTCCGTTCCGGCAAACGCCGGCATTGTAATGCGCTCAGGTCTTCGGCAGTGTGACGCCGTGCTGGCCCTGGTACTTGCCGCCGCGGTCGGCGTACGAGGTCTCGCAGACTTCGTCGCTCTCGAAGAACAGCACCTGGGCGCAACCTTCGCCCGCGTAGATCTTGGCGGGCAGCGGCGTGGTGTTGGAAAACTCCAGCGTCACATAGCCTTCCCACTCGGGCTCGAACGGCGTCACGTTGACGATGATGCCGCAGCGTGCATAGGTGCTCTTGCCCAGGCAGATGGTCAGCACGCTGCGCGGAATGCGGAAGTACTCCATCGTGCGCGCCAGCGCGAACGAGTTCGGCGGGATGATGCAGACGTCGCCCTTGAAATCCACGAACGATTTCTCGTCGAAGTTCTTCGGATCGACGATGGTGCTGTTGATATTGGTGAAGATCTTGAATTCGTCGGCGCAGCGGATGTCGTAGCCGTAGCTCGACGTGCCGTACGACACGATCTTGCGCCCGTCGGCCTCCCGCACCTGGCCGGGTTCGAACGGCTCGATCATGCCGTGCTGTTCCGCCATGCGGCGGATCCACTTGTCGGATTTGATGCTCATAGGGTCGGGAGGGTAAACGCTTAGGGCAGAGTGCGCCGAATTGTACAACCAATCCGCCCGCGCGCCGCTCAATTGAAGTGCTGCCTACGCAACAACCTCCTCAGGCAACCGATGATGGAAGCGTTCGTTCCCCGTGTAGAGCAGGAAATGCTTGCCCGTACACCTTGCGAACAGTGTCAGATTGACCCGCTGCGCCATCTGGTAGCCCATCTGCGTCACGCCTGAACGCGACAGCAGGAAAGGAATCCCCATCTGCGCGCCCTTGATCACCATTTCGGAAGTCAGGCGCCCGGTGGTGTAGAAGACCTTGTCGTCGCCGCGCATGTCTTCCAGCCACATGCGGCCGGCAATCGCATCGACCGCGTTATGGCGGCCCACGTCCTCCACGAACATCAGCAGCTCGCTGCCGCGGAACAGCGCACAGCCATGCACCGATCCCGCCTGCTTGTACACCGACTGCTGCAGCCGGATGGTGTCGATGATGCCGTACAAGGTGTCCTGGTCCAGCGTGGCCCCGGCCGGCAGCCGGACATTGTCGATCTCGTCGAGCAGCGAGCCGAACACCGTGCCCTGCCCGCAGCCCGTGGTGACCACGCGGCGCGCGGTGCGTTCCTCGATGCGGTCGATGCCCGTCCGGGTGGTCACTGCGGCCGATTCGGTCTCCCAGTCGACCTGCACGGCGGCGATGTCCTCGATCGACTCGACCAGCCGCTGGTTGCGCAGGTAGCCGAGCACCAGGTGTTCGGGCGCCCCGCCCAGCGTCATCAGCGTTACCAGTTCGCGCTTGTCGAGATAGACCGTGAGCGGGCGCTCCCCAGGCAGGTAAGCCGGGCGGGCACGCCCCAGTTCATCGACAACCTCCACTTCTTCGATCAGGGGAACGGCCGCGTGGGTGAGTTCGGGACGCAGGGGCATGGGTGGCGAAGTCGGGCTGCTCGGGTTTGCCCCACGCCGGCTTTCTAGCGATGGGGCCAGGGTTAAGGCGCCTTTGCGGTCGATTGTACTGCCGCTGCGGCGACTGGCGCCTGGGGCGCCACGTACGGCCCGGGATCCGCACAGGCGGCAGTCTGCGCGGGCTCGTGCGTGGCATTGCCACGGGCCTTCATGTCGCTGTAGTAGCGCGCCGCGATCCTGTCCTGCGACTTGCACAGATGGAACGCCACGACCTTGTCGGCCCAGGCCGTACGCGCCTTGGTCTCCGCGGCCTTGGCCTGCTGCGCATCGGTCGGCGGCGGCAGCTTGGCCAGCGCGCCCTGGGTACCCATGGCGCCGGCGGCCAGGGCAATCAGCATCAGCATGCGTTTCATGGTCAGTATCCGGTGAAAGGGTGCCATGCCGGTGCCTCAAGCTTCGCCGGGATTGCGCCGGCGCGCCGCCTTGGGCTCCGGCGTCGCCGAGCGCTGGACCGGGATCTTGCCGGCCTTGATGTCGTCATACCAGTGCTCGTGATGCTCCTTGGCCCAGGCCTCGTCGACCCAGCCGTCGCGCATGGCGCGGTAGGCGCCTTCCATGCCGATGGTGCCCATGTAGATATGGCCAAGCGACATCGCGATCATCAGCACCGCGGCGATGCCGTGGATCACGTTGGCGATCTGCATGGTGGCGCGGTAGTAGTCGAGCCCGGGCACGATCATGTCGAGCACCCAGCCCGACGCGGACAGGATCAGGCCGAAGATCACCAGGCCTGCCCAGAACCACATCTTCTCGCCGGCATTGAAGCGGCCGCTCGGCACATGCTTGCCGCTTGCCAGGCCGCCGAGGCTGGTCAGCCAGTGCAGGTCATCGCGGCTGGGCAGGTTGCTGCGCACGAAAATCACGAAGGCGACGATGATCGACAGCGTGAACACCGGGCCGGCCAGGTTATGGATGTTCTTCAGCAGGTAGGTGAGCCAGCCGAACAGCGTATGGCCCATCAACGGCAACAGGAAATGCTTGCCGAACAGCATCACGATGCCCGAGACCGCGAGCAGCACGAACGCGATCGCCATGGTCCAGTGGACAATGCGCTCGAACGGCGTAAAGCGTTCGATCATGCGTCCGGTGCGCGGCTCGCGCAGCGGGATCGCGCCACGCCAGAGGAAGAAGCCGAGGATCGCCAGCGGCACCACCACCAGCAGCCAGCCGCCCCAAACCGTGATCACGCCATTGCGGAACAGCCGCCACTGCTGCCCGGTGCGCTGGATCAGCACGCCGGCCTCCTTGTACGGCAGGCTGCTGTAGTGGGCCTGGTCGGAATTGACCTCGCGCCAGACCGGCGCATTGTTGCCAGGCTGCGTCAGCGTGCGCTCCTTCTGCGACCGCGCCTCATTGGCGATGTCGCGGCGCGGCACGTTGAAGATGTTCTCCGAGGCAATGCCGGCATACGGCTGCACCGGATGCGTGGCCGGGTTGTTCGCGTCAGCCGCTTGCGTGGGCTGAATCTGCGGGGCCTGAGCGGTTTGCGGCGCCGGGGCCGGCGCCTGCGCGGCAGCGCCACCGCTGGCGAACGTCAACATGGCCAGGGCACCGGCGGCAAGCCAGGCACGCCAGCCGCACATATTCTGCGTGGGCCTCATATGCGCTCCTTCGGGTCATCACCCCGCCCTGCCTGCGGTGCAGTCACGGCGTGCGGTTGTATTCGTTCTGCAGCTGGTTGCGCTGTCGGATCTGGTTGGTCCAGCTGGTCTTGTCACCGGTGGTCCAGCCCTTGACGACGAACGGGTCGTCCGGCGCGCCCTGGTAGGCGACCGCATCCGACTTCTTGTGCGAAGCCGTCGTGGTCTGCGGCTTCTCGCCACAGCCGGCGAGCAGCAAGCCGGCCACGGCCAGCATGGCCGCCATCGGAATGCGCGTCATGATGGTTGCCCTCCGTTGCCGCTGGCAGGAGCCGGGTTGGCCGGTGCGGCAGGTGCCGCCGGTGCGGCGGGCGCCTGCTGGGCGCCGCCACGATTCCCGTATGCGGTGCCCCAGCCCCACACATCGCCGCCCTTGCCGCGCTTGATCACGCGGTTGCGCAGGATGTCGGCGATCACGTCGCCGTCGCCGCCGAGCAGCGCCTTGGTCGAGCACATTTCCGCGCACAGCGGCAGCTTGCCCTCGGCCAGCCGGTTGCGGCCGTATTTCTCGAATTCCGCTTCGGAGCCGTTCTTCTCGGGGCCGCCCGCGCAGAAGGTGCACTTGTCCATCTTGCCGCGCACGCCGAAGGTACCGGTGGATGGAAACTGCGGCGCGCCGAACGGGCACGCGTACGAGCAGTAGCCGCAGCCGATGCAGACGTCCTTGTCGTGCAGCACCACGCCGTCCTCGGTGCGGTAGAAGCAGTCGACCGGGCAGACCGCCATGCACGGCGCATCCGAGCAGTGCATGCAGGCGACGGAGATCGACTTCTCCGCGCCGACCATGCCGTCGTTGATGGTGACCACGCGGCGCCGGTTGACGCCCCATGGCACCTCGTTCTCGTTCTTGCAGGCGGTGACGCAGCTATTGCACTCGATGCAGCGTTCGGCGTCACAGATAAATTTCATGCGTGCCATGGTTTCATCCTGCCCTTATGCAAAGCGTTCGATCTGGCAAATGGTGGTCTTGGTTTCCTGCATCATCGTCACCGAGTCGTATCCGTACGTCGTACCCGTGTTGACGGCCTCGCCACGCACGATCGGCATGGCGCCATCCGGGTAGTACGTCTTCAGGTCCTTGCCCTGCCACCAGCCCGAGAAATGGAACGGGATAAACGCGGTGTCCGGGCCGACGCGTTCCGTCACGAGCGCGCGCACCTTCAGGGTGGCGCCGGTAGGCGTCCTGACCCAGCAGAAGTCGCCATTGCGGATGCCGCGCTGGGACGCGGCGACCGGATTGATCTCGACGAAGTTCTCCTGCTGCAGTTCGGCCAGCCACGGGTTCGACCGGGTCTCCTCGCCGCCGCCCTCGTATTCGACCAGGCGGCCGGAGGTCAGGATGATCGGGAACTTCTCGTAGACCTTGTTCTCGACGTTGCGCTGCTGCACGGTCTTGTACAGCGTGGGCAAGCGCCAGAACGCCATCTTGTCGTCGTGGGTCGGGTACTTCGCGACCATGTCGGGCCTCGTTGAGTACAAGGGCTCGCGGTGCTGCGGGATCGGGTCAGGGAAGTTCCACACCACGGCACGCGCCTTGGCGTTGCCAAACGGATGGCAGCCATGGACCTTGAGCACCACGCGCTGGATGCCGCCCGACAGGTCGGTTTTCCAGTTCTTGCCTTCGGCGGCCTTTTTCTCGGCGTCCGTCAGGTCGTCCCACCAGCCCAGCTTCTTGAGCAGCACGTGATCGAACTCGGGATAGCCCGTGGTGATCTCGGCCCCCTTCGAGTACGAACCGTCCTCGGCCAGCAGGTTGACACCGTCGCGCTCCACGCCGAAGTTCGCGCGGAAATTGCCGCCGCCTTCCATCACGTGCTTGCTGGTGTCGTACAGGTTGGGCGAGCCCGGGTGCTTGAGTTCCGGCGTGCCGTAGCACGGCCACGGCAGGCCGAAGTAGTCGCCGGTCAGGTCATAGCCGGTCGCGGCATCCTTGCCGCCCTTGCAGCGCAACGTCTTCACGTCAAACATCTGCATATTGCGCATATGGGCCTTGAGCCGTTCCGGCGACTGGCCGGTGTAGCCGATGGTCCAGTTGCTGCGGTTGATCTCGCGCAGGATCGACTCGATCTCCGGCTCCATCCATGTGCGGCCGGCGCGCTTCACCTCGATCATCTTGTAGTTCTTCGACAGCTCCTTGCCAAAGCCGAGCTTGTCCGCGAAGGCCTGCATGATGGTGTGGTCGGGCATCGATTCGAACAGCGGCTCGATCACCTTGTCGCGCCATTGCAGCGAACGGTTGGACGCCGTGCACGAACCCGAGGTCTCGAATTGCGTGCAGGCCGGCAGCAGGTAGACCGCGCGGTTCGGGTTGACCTTTTCGCCTTCAGCGCCCGGCATGTTGGCCATGGCCGCAGTGGCGGAGGGATACGGGTCGACCACGACCAGCAGGTCGAGCTTGTCCATGGCCTTCTTCATTTCCAGGCCGCGCGTCTGCGAGTTCGGCGCATGGCCCCAGAAGAACACCCCGCGCACGTTGTTGTCCTGGTCGAGCAGTTCGTTCTTCTCGGTGACCAGGTCGATCCAGCGCGACACGGTCGAACCGGACTTCTCCATCATTGCCTGCGAGACGAACTGCTGCTTGATCCAGTCGTAGTCGACTCCCCACACGGCCGCATAGTGCTTCCACGCGCCCGTGGCCAGGCCGTAGTAGCCAGGCAGTGAATCCGGATTGGGGCCGACGTCGGTGGCGCCCTGCACGTTGTCATGCCCGCGGAAGATGTTGGCGCCGCCACCGGAAACGCCGATATTGCCAAGCGCAAGCTGCACGATGCACGACGCGCGCACGATGGCGTTGCCGATCGAGTGCTGGGTCTGGCCCATGCACCAGACCAGCGTGCTGGGCCGGTTCTTCGCCATGATCTCGGCGACCATCTTCACCTGCGCCTCGGGCACGCCGCAGACTTCCTCGACCTTGTCCGGCGACCACTTGGCCAGGACGTCTTCCTTGACCTTGTCCATGCCGTAGACGCGGTCGTGCAGGTACTTCGGGTCTTCCCAGCCATTCTGGAAGACGTGGTACAGCACCCCGAACAGGAAGGCGATATCGGTGCCCGAACGGATGCGCACGTAGTGGTCGGCCTTCGCGGCCGTGCGCGTGAAGCGCGGGTCCACCACGATCACCTTGCAGCCATTCTCCTTCGCATGCAGCAGGTGCAGCATCGACACCGGATGCGCCTCGGCCGCGTTGGAGCCGATATACAGAGCCGCTTTCGCGTTCTGCATATCGTTGTAAGAGTTCGTCATCGCCCCGTAGCCCCAGGTGTTCGCCACGCCCGCCACGGTGGTGGAGTGGCAGATGCGCGCCTGGTGGTCGGTGTTGTTGGTGCCGAAGAAAGACACCCATTTGCGCAAAAGGTAGGACTGCTCGTTGCTGTGCTTGGAAGAGCCGATGAAGAACATGGAATCCGGTCCGGTCTGCTGGCGGATCTCCTTCATCTTCGCGGTGATCTCGTCGAGCGCCTGGTCCCAGCCGATACGCTGGTACTTGCCGTTGACCAGCTTCATCGGGTACTTCAGGCGATATTCGCCGTGGCCGTGCTCGCGCAGCGCGGCGCCCTTGGCACAGTGCGCGCCCATATTGATGGGCGAGTCGAACACCGGTTCCTGCCGCACCCAAACGCCGTTCTGCACCACGGCATCGACCGCGCAGCCCACCGAGCAGTGGCCGCACACGGTGCGCCTCACCACGATGCCGCCCTTGCCTTCGGCAGCGGCAACGGTCTTGTCATCGGCGGCATCGGCCTTGCGCAGCAGCGTCAGTTGCGAGGCCGCCAGTCCGGCCCCGACACCAATGCCGGAGCGCTTGAGGAAGCTGCGCCGGTCCATGGTCGGCATGGCGCCGGCCAGGCTCGCGGCGAGCCGCGTGGAAAGGCGGCCGGTTCCCGACGCATTAGTCTGAGCGAGGTTGTCAGCCAGCCGGGTCGATGTGCCCTGCGCCGCGCGCTTGCGGGTCAAGATCATGTCTCACCTCAACAGAGGAAAGCAGCAAATGCCGGACTGGCGCCGCCGGATGGCCCGGCCCGCCGGCGTGCTCACACCAGCGTGGTGCGGTAGTACTTGCGAATGTGCTCGGACACCCGATAGCCCGCTTGGTCCGACGACACGTCGGTGGGCTCCGGGATGGCCGCGCTCTGGACCGGCACGGCGGGACCCCGCGCGGTCAGCGACGCTGCGCCGGCGGCGGCAGCAACAACTCCAGCGCCCGCAAGAAAACCGCGGCGCGCGACCCTGGGTTGCTTCTCTTTCATGTGAGGCACTCCTCGGGTTCGGCACAGGCATGCCGATGATTCAGCCGTTATGCGTTGTTATGCATATTCTAGGTGCAATATCGCTGAAAAACCATGGAGTTACCGGGTTAATCCCTATTACGGAAGACAATGCAATCAATGCATTTCGAGCGCCATGGCCTCGACATCCGTGAAGGCCTGCATCAATCCGGCAACGCTGCGATAGAAGCGCGCTTTCGGATGGCCGCTTAGTGCATCGCACAATTTCCCGATCCACGGCTGCAGGTGCTGCGCGTAGAAGCGCTGTTGTTCGCCGAGGTTGGACACGGCGACATCATCGCCCCCCACGAGGAAACGCATCACCTCGCACAGCGCGGCGACGTGGTCCTCGGTTTCGCTGACATTGTCGTGCCGGACCAGCCCATAGCGGGCCAGGTCGTCACGCAGGACCACCAGCGGGCGCTCGTTCAGGAAGCCGGTGAGGTAAAAGGAGCCGTACAGGAAGACCTCCTGGCGCCCCACGCCGAGGAACAGTTCACGGTACTCGTCGGCGGCCTCGGCCTCGCTGGTGGTCGACGCCGCATCGCACAATGCGTTCCACGCCTGGCCGAGTATCGTGCCCGAACTCTCGTCCGGCGCGCGGTTGGCGGCGATGTGATGGAGCAGCGCCGCGTCCGGCGCGCGATAGAACAGCGTGGCCAGCAGGCCATACAAATCGGCGCGGGCAATGTCCTCGGTATCGTCTTCGGGCGCGGCGGTCAGCTGGATCGTCTGGAACTCTGTCATGTCGTGATGTTTCTTGTCTGGGCGGAAATGCTTACCGGAGCGTGGCGCCGCTGATCGCCCCCGGGTCGCGCTCCATCATGTCGACTACCCGGCAATCGGGGCACATCTTGAGGCGCTCGGCGGCCGCGCCGGCAAAGGCCGGGTGTCCGGCCAGGCGCACCAGCATCGCCTCCACCATCTGCGCGGTGCCGAACGGCTTGGCGCAGCGCACGCAATGGAACGGCTGCGATTCATTGAGCGTGACGGCGCGCCGCGCGGCATCGCCGGTCAGCAGGCGTGGCACGAGCGTGACCGCGTTCTCCGGGCAGGTCTTCTCGCACAGGCCGCACTGCACGCAGTTGCGCTCCAGGAAGCCAAGCACCGGGCGCTCCGGGTTGTCACGCAGGGCCTGGGTCGGGCACGCGCCGACGCAGGCCATGCAGAGCGTGCAAGCCGCCGTGTCGACCGCCACCGCCCCGAACGGTGCTCCTGCAGGCAGCGGCACGATGTCGGCCGGGACCGGCGCGTGCCGCACGAGGTGGTCGAGCGCAAACTCGAGCATCTCGCGCTTGGCAGCCACGGCACCGAATGGCGCGGGCGGCAACGCTTGCCGCGCGGGGCGCAGCGCGGCAAGCCCCTGGTCCAGCGACGCCGCATCGTTCGCCTCGACCAGCGACACGGCCTCGCCGTCGTAGCCGAGCCCGGCCAGCAGCGACCGCGCGACATCGATCTGCCCGATCAATGCGGTGCGGTACTGCGGCGCCTCGTCGCCGGTCAGCAGCACCGCCACGCGCGCCGCGCCCCAGCACAGCGCCGACAGCCAGAGTTCCAGCCCTGCCGAAGCCGGATGAAACACCTGCACCGGCATCACGTTCGGCGGCACGCCTTGCGCCCGCCCGGCGCGCGCGGCGCGCCCCAGCGCCAGGATGGCCGGCGTGCCGGTCGCTTCCCCGTGCAGCAACACCACGGCATCGCGCCCGCCCGCCGACCGGTAGGCCGACAGCAGCGTGCGCAAGCGCGTGCCCAGCATCTCCGGCCCCGGATACGCGTAGCTGATCGCGCCGCTCGGGCACACCGTGGTACACGCCCCGCAGCCCATGCACAGGTTGGGCGTGACCTCGATGCGGCCCTTGCCGTCATGCCATTGCGAACGGATGGCCTGCGTCGAGCAGATGTCGATACACGCGGTGCAGCCGGTGGTCTGGTTGCGGCCGTGAGCGCAGAGGCTTTCCTTGTAGCGGAAGAACTTGGGCTTCTCGAATTCGCCGACCAGTTGCGTCAGCACCAGCGCCTGTTGCTGCTGGCGCAGCGCATCCGCGCCGGCATGCAGGTAGCCTTGCGGCGGCTCGTGCATCGTGAAGGCCGGCGCATCGTTGAGATCGAAGACCAGGTCGAAGCGGCCCTCGCTGATCGCCGGCGGCCGGTCGAAGTCAATCGCGGCCGCCGCGCCGCATGCCCGCACGCAATCGCGGTGCGCGCGGCAACGGTCCAGGTCGATCTGGTAGCTGAAGTCGATCGCCTGTTCCGGGCAGGCTTCGATGCAGGCATTGCACCGCGTGCAAAGATCGAGATCGATGGGATTCGCGCGGCCCGCACCGGTCTCCCAGGTGGCCGCAAAGGCGCCGAGCCAGCCGGCCAGGGTCTTCAGCGTGCCGCTGTGGACGGGGTAGGCGCGATCCGCGGGCGCGATACCGGGTTCCACGCGGCCGTGTGACGTTGCATCGGAGGGCAGCAGCACGGTGACTTCGAGCGCCATGGCCGCGAGACGCCCGGCCCACGGCAAGGCGCGGTCGGCGGGGCCCATCACGAGCACGGCGCCTTCGGAGCGGTAGTCCACCACCGGCACTGGATCCGGCTCGGGCAAGGCGGCCACGGCCAGCAAGGCGGCGATCTTCGCGTTGGCGGTTTTCGGGTCGCGCCTGGCGCCCTGGGACCAGCCGCCAGTCTCGCGGATATTCACGAAGCGCACGGGCGCGGCCACCACGGCGCGGCCATCGGCGCCGCGCGCGGCCTGTGCCGCGACTTCAGTGAACAGCTGCCGCTCCTGCGTGCAGGCGACGATCACATCATCGGTCCCGTCGAGCGCGGCGGTGAAAGCGCCGATCTCCCTGCGGCACAGCAGCCGGTGAACCTTCAGTGGCTCACCGTTGGCACCGTTGGCCTGGGACAGCGCCGCTGCGTCGAGCGGCATGGTGTCATTGCAATTGCAGATCAGCGTCGGCATGGCGAATGCGGCTGACCGGCCCGGGCACCCTTTCTTGCGAGGGTCTGCAGGCCGGGAATTGTGGGAGACCTATTGTAGGCCTGGCGTATGCTGCGAGCTACGCGTGCTTGTCCGGGTCTGGTGCTACGGACTCGACGGATGGCACGTGGACTTCGGCATCGTCCGGTTCCGTGTCCGGCAAGGCTGGGACGGACGCTGCCGCGGATTCCGGCAACGCCGCGAACCCTGCCGCTTGCGGGGCTTGCGCGGCTTCCACGTCATCGAACAATCCCAGCGTCCTGGATTGGGTCAGGCGCCGCAGCACATCCGGCGGAATCGGGTCCGGCTTGCCGTAGTCGTCGATATAGGTGTCGAGGCCATCCATCACATTGAAGTGCGGATCGGCAAACAAGGTCTTGAGCGCGGCACGCTTGACACCCTCGTCCACGCCGCGCGCGACAAAGCGCGCTATGTTGTCGCCGGGTCGCAGCTGCGCCACATCCGCCATGGTGGGGAGATCAACCGGCGCTTCGGCGGGCGTTGCAGGGACCTGCGCGTCGACAGCGGGCAGCGGCTCGGGCTGAACCGGTTCGGCACCCGGCGGCTCGTCCGGCACGGAAGCGCCCTCCCGCACCGCGGCCTTGCGGCGCGACCAGCGTGACAGGAAGGACGATTCGCTCATGGCCGGCGGCCGTCAGTAGCGCGCGCGATCCTCCGGCGCCTTGAACGACTCGGGCCGGCGACGCTGCTTCGGTTCGGGACGGTAGTTCTGGTCGACGTAAGCCTGCAGCCATTCGCGCTGTTCGGGTGCAAGCGGCACGTTCTCCACGGTTTCGCCGGCATCGAGCCAGCGCCCCGCTTCGTTGTAGGACAGCGACACGGTGACCGGCACGGGCCGTGCCTCGTCCGCGGGAACCTCTTCCTGCATGCGCCAGTGCACGAACCAGCAGGGCTGCGTGGAGGTGAGGTTGAGGTAGTAGCCTTCGCCCTGGTCATGGAACAGCGCGACCTCGAAACCGGGATAGAGCCAGCGCGCGCCGTGCCCGTCCTGTTCCAGGCACATGGGCGTGGCGCCGAACTCGCCCAGGTCGGGCCAGACGGCTTCCAGCTCCCATTTCCAGGACTGCCAGCGACTTGCCAGCGCCACCCTTCGCATGACCACCGCCATGGTGACGGCGGGACGGGCTTGCGGCGCGGGCATGTCCATGGCGTTGGCCTCAGGTGTTCTGCACGACGATGCTGGGGAACTTGCTGGTCATATCGCGCGCCTTGTCGGCCACCTTGATGGCCACCTTGCGCGCGATGCCGCGATACAGCTCCGCCACCGGGCTGTCGGGGTCGGCGACCACCGTGGGGCGGCCCGAATCGGCCTGCTCGCGGATCGACAGGTTCAGCGGCAGGCTGCCCAGCAGGTCCACGCCGTAGTCGGCGCACATCTTCTCGCCGCCACCCTGGCCAAAGATATGCTCGACATGGCCGCAGTTCGGGCAGCAGTACACCGCCATGTTCTCGACGATGCCCAGGATGGGAATGCCCACCTTCTCGAACATCTTGAGGCCCTTCTTGGCGTCCAGCAGCGCGATGTCCTGCGGCGTGGTCACGATCACCGCGCCGGTCACGGGCACCTTCTGCGACAGCGTGAGCTGGATGTCGCCAGTGCCGGGGGGCATGTCGACGATCAGGTAATCCAGGTCATGCCAGTTGGTCTGGCGCAGCAGCTGTTCCAGCGCCGACGTGACCATCGGGCCGCGCCATACCATCGGGTTGTCCTGTTCGATCAGGAAGCCGATCGAGTTGGCCTGCAGGCCGTGGCCTTCCAGCGGCTCCATGGTCTGGCCGTCGGAGGACTCCGGGCGGCCGTCGATGCCCAGCATCATCGGCAGGCTGGGACCGTAGATGTCGGCATCGAGCATGCCTACGCGCGCGCCTTCGGCGGACAGGGCCAGTGCCAGGTTGACCGCCGTGGTCGATTTGCCGACACCGCCCTTGCCCGAGGCCACCGCGATCACGTTCTTCACGCCGGTCAGCAGCTTGACGCCGCGCTGCACGGCGTGGGCGACGATCTTCATGCTGACGCTGACGCTCACATTGCTGACGCCGGGGAGCTGCCGCACGGCAGCCACCACCAGCTTGCGGATCGGCTCGAACTGGCTCTTGCCCGGGTAGCCCAGTTCCACCTCCAGCGACACGTCGCCGCCGTCGACGCGGATATTCCTGGCCGAGCGGGTGGACACCAGGTCCTTGCCCGTGTTGGGGTCGATGACCGTACGCAGGACTTCCGTGACCTGTTCAGTACTGAGGCTCAAGACAAACTCCGCTGTGATGGTGAGGGGTGGGGACGGACTAATGTATCAAAGTATGCAGCAGCGGCCATCAGGACCGCGAATCGGCGCCCAAGCCCTTTCGGGCTTTGTGGGATTACAGACATTTACAAATCTCACAAGCTTGCACTTGTGCGCGCACCGCCATATCCATATTGTAGTGCCGCAGTGTTTGCACAAGGCCCCGCCGTGCCTATCCGGATCGTGCGGGGGCATGGCGGGTGCGCCGGGCGTTACTATCGGCGTTACCATCCTCGTTGCAGCAATCCAAAATACTTCTACGGGAACATTCAGAAGGAGAAAGCATGAAATTCAAGTTCGCCACCATCTCGCTCGCCGCGGTCACGGTTCTGGCCGCCGGCTGCGCCACCGAACAACAGACCCACACGGCCGTCGGGACCGGCGTGGGCGCTGCAGTAGGCGCAGGCCTGGGCAACCTGATCGGTGGCAATACCACTGGCACGCTGGTCGGCGCGGCAGTGGGCGGCGCCCTCGGCGGTACTGCCGGCTACAACTGGAACGCCATCCGCGGCAAGCTGAACAAGGACACGGCCGGCACCGGGACGCAGATCACGGAACAGCCGGACGGCTCGCTCAAGGTCAATATCCCGAGCCAGGTCACGTTCGATACCGACAGCGCCACCATCAAGCCGTCGTTCCGCTCGGTGCTTGACCAGGTGGCCCAGACGCTGGGGCAGCACCAGGATGTCAGCGCCAACGTCGTCGGCCATACCGACAGCACCGGCAACGCGCAATACAACATGCAGCTGTCCCAGCGCCGCGCCCAGAGCGTGGCGGGCTACCTGGGTGACCGCGGAGTCGCCCGCAACCGTCTCTCCGCCGAGGGCCGGGGCCAGACCCAACCCGTGGCGGACAACGCCACCGAGGCCGGACGGGCACAAAATCGCCGCGTTGAAATTTTTTTGAAACCAATTCAGGGATGACCCGGTCATAGAAACAGGTACCGCTTGCCACCGTTGCTGGCTCGCGATGGGTGGCTGACCTCCCGGGCGGTACCTGATTTCTCCTCCTTTTCCGTTGTGGAAAGCTGCGCCGGCGCTGACCGGCGCTTTTTTTTGGCCGTAGGACCAGGAGTGCGCCAAGCATCACCATTCGGTCGGCGCCGGTTTCACCATGCGCAATACCGGTCGCGCCGGGCGGTGCTTGCTAGAATAGCCCTTTCGCGGCCGGCGCCCGGCCTCGCCGCGGCTGCCGTCGCAGATCGCTTCCCCGTCATCCCCACCGGCTCTTTTCCATGACCGCACGTCGTATCCTCGTTACATCTGCCCTGCCATATGCCAACGGCCAGATTCATATCGGCCACCTGGTGGAGTACATCCAGACTGACATCTGGGTGCGCTTCCAGCGCATGATGGGCAACGAGGTCTACTACGTCGGCGCCGACGACACGCACGGCACGCCGGTCATGTTGCGGGCCGAGAAGGAAGGCATTTCGCCCAAGCAACTGATCGACCGCGTCTGGAACGAGCACAAGCGCGACTTCGACAGCTTCCTGGTGTCGTTCGACAACTACTACAGCACCGACGCGGAAGAAAACCGCGCGCTGTGCGAAAAGATCTACCTGGCCCTGAAGGCCGACGACCTGATCGCCGAGCGCGAGGTCGAGCAGTTCTTCGACCCGGTCAAGAACATGTTCCTGCCGGACCGCTTCATCAAGGGAGAATGCCCGAAGTGCGGCGCCAAGGACCAGTACGGCGACTCGTGTGAAGTGTGCGGCACCACCTACGTGCCGACCGACCTGAAGAACCCGTACTCGGTGGTGTCCGGCGCCACGCCGGTGCGCAAGTCGTCCACGCACTTCTTCTTCAAGCTGTCCGACCCGCGCTGCGAAACTTTCCTGCGCGAGTGGGTGGCCGACCTGGCGCAGCCCGAAGCCGCCAACAAGATGCAGGAATGGCTGGGCAGCGAAGGCGAAGCCTCGACCCTGTCCGACTGGGACATCTCGCGCGACGCGCCTTACTTCGGCTTCGAGATCCCGGGCGCACCGGGCAAGTACTTCTATGTGTGGCTGGACGCGCCGATCGGCTACTACGCAAGCTTCAAGAACCTGGCCGAGAAGAAGGGCATCGACTTCGACGCCTGGGTCGGCCCGCACTCCACGGCCGAGCAGTACCACTTCATCGGCAAGGACATCCTGTATTTCCACACGCTGTTCTGGCCGGCCATGCTGCGCTTCTCGGGCTACCGCACGCCGACCAACGTGTTCGCGCACGGCTTCCTGACGGTGGATGGCGCCAAGATGAGCAAGTCGCGCGGCACCTTCATCACCGCGCAGAGCTATGTCGACACCGGCATGAACCCGGAGTGGCTGCGCTACTACTTCGCCGCCAAGCTCAATGCGAGCATGGAAGACCTGGACCTGAACCTGGACGACTTCATCGCCCGGGTCAACAGCGACCTGATCGGCAAGTACGTCAACATCGCCAGCCGCGCAGCCGGTTTCCTGGTCAAGCGCTTCGAAGGCAAGGTCAACGAAGCCGCGCTGGCACATCCGCTGCTCAAGCAGCTGCGCGAAGCCGCGCCGCAGGTCGCCCAGCTGTATGAAGCGCGCGAATACAGCAAGGCGCTACGCCTGGTGATGGAGCTGACCGCCGCCGTCAATGCCTTCGTCGATACCGAAAAGCCGTGGGAACTGGCCAAGGACGAAGCCAAGCGCGACGCGCTGCACGCCGCGTGCTCGGTGTCGCTGGAAGCGTTCCGCCTGCTGACGGTCTACCTGAAGCCGGTGGTGCCGGCGATGGCCGCCGGCGTCGAGCGCTTCCTCAACGTCGAGCCGCTCGACTGGCGCGCGATCGACAAGCAGCTGTCGGCCTCGAGCCCGGTGCAGCCGTACCAGCACCTGATGACCCGTGTCGATGCCAAGCAGGTCGATGCACTGCTGGCCGCAAACCGCGAATCGCTGCAGGCTGCGGCGCCGGCCGCATCGGCATCGGCCGCATCGATCGAGCCGGTCGCGGACACCATCACGATCGACGATTTTGCCAAGATCGATTTGCGTGTCGCGAAGATCGTCGAATGCCAGAAGGTGGAAGGCTCCAGCAAGCTGCTGCAGCTTACGCTCGACCTGGGCGAAGGCCGCACGCGCAACGTGTTTTCGGGCATCCAGTCGGCCTACTCGCCGGAACAGCTGGTGGGCAAGCTGACCGTGGTGGTCGCCAACCTGGCGCCGCGCAAGATGAAGTTCGGGGTGTCGGAAGGGATGGTGCTGGCCGCGTCGGCGGCGGATGAGAAGGCCAGTCCGGGCCTTTACATCCTGGAACCGCACAGTGGGGCGGTGCCGGGAATGCGGATCGGCTGACCCGCCTCGCGGCAAAGCAAAACGGCGGCGCCTTCGGGCAGCCGCCTTTTTTTATCGCGGCCGGACCATCATCCGCCTCCCATGCGGGACGGATCGTCGCTGCGCGACGTCGTCGTGACCATGCCGTCGGGATTGAAGTGCACATTGAAGAAGGCCTTTTCCTGTGACGACTCCCACCACCGGTAGCCCCACACCTCCTCTTTCTTCAGCGCGAATTTCTCAACCTTGGTCGGCTTGCCAAGCATGCGCCTGACCTGGTCCTGGTTCATCCCGGGCCGCACGCGTGCGAAATTCTCTGCCGTCAACACTTGCTCGATGCGCGCTACCTTGCCATCGGCATCGATCGTCACCATCCACGTGGTTGCGCCCTCGGGTCCGCGCGGATACTCCAGCCGCCGCGCGCCGTTCTCTTCCTCCCACGCGGTCTCCGGCTTGCCAGCCTGGCGCACCACATCGTCCTCGGTGGACTGCCCCGGCTCGATGCCCTTGAACAACTGGCTGTCCGGCTTGACCGAGTTCCACGTCGCACGCGCGGTATCGCCGGCCTTCTTCATGGCTTCATCGACCTTCTGCTGGTCGCAGCCAAACAACGCAAGCAAGGAAGCGAACAGTCCCATGGCGGCAAGGCGTCGCGGCGACGCATAAGTTGGCGGGTAACGGTCAGCGCTTGACCGGCTCGGCGACAGCAGCCGATGCGGCCTGTGCCGCGCCTTCGAAATCGGATTCCGGGTTGCCATCCTCCTGGCTCCTTCTGGTGCCGCTGCGATTCGAAGCCCCGGAGAACAGGACGCCCCAGTTGTCGAAGCGGCGGTTGAACAAGACCGACAGGCCGTTGATGGATCCGCCCTTGGCGATCAGCGACCAGCGTCGCGAAAACGCCCAGGTCAGCTTGACCACGTTGGACGCCGACGTCAGGCTCTGCTCGTAACCGACCGCGAGCTTGTCGGTCACGGCCTTGCCCACGCTCACCACCTGCTGGTCATTCAGGCCGGCGGTGGACGGACCGATCGAGAACTCGTCGAGCCCGAAATGCTGCACGACGCCCTTCCCCGCCTTGCCGCCAAGCATGCCGAGCGCGGCGCCACCCAGAGCCGCGCCGCCGAGCTGCTTCTGCTGGCCCGCGGCGGCGCTTTCCGCGCCGTAGCCGAACATCAGCCATGACAGCTTGTCTTCCTCCGGCACATTGGGCTCGGACACCAGCCGCACGCGCGGCAGCCGCACCGTGCCGGTCACCTCCACGCCGGCCTCGACTTCCTGGCCGCGACGCATCGCGCGGATGTACATATTCGGATTGTCGATCGGGCCGTTGAAGTTGATGGTACCGCGTTCGATATTCAGCTTGCGGCCGAAGGCCTCGTAGGTGCCCTCGGTCACGCGCACGGTGCCTGTGGCTTTCATCGGCGAGAGCGGCTCGCTCAGCACCGTCATCTGCCCGGCCAGCTTGAGATCGGCCCCAGCGCCACGGAACCGGAAGTCATTGCCGAGATCCACGGCGACCTCGATCAGCGGGCTGAACTTGCTCGCGGGCTTGGCTTCCGGCGCCGGCGTGGCGGCCGTCTTCAGCTCGCGCTGATCCTTGCGGCGCACCACCACGACGTCGTCGCCGAGCACCGGGGCGCCGGCCTTCGGCAGGTCGAACAGGCCGCGGTCGACGCGGAACTTGCCGCGAATCGCCATCTGCCGGTTCTCGTTGCCGATGGTCGCATTGCCCGACAGGATCAGCGTGCGTTCAGGGCTCGCGAACAACTGCAGCTTGTCGGCAACGATCCTGGCCGTCAGGTTCGGATCGGCCTCGCCCAGCTTGACGTTGCCCGTGGCGGTGAGCTTGCCGTCGCCGCCGCGGAACTCCACCTGCTTCAACTCCACCGTGTTCTGGTCCAGCACGATGCGCACGATGCCATCGGTCAGGCGAATGCCCAGGTCATACATCGTCAGGGCAATACTGTCGCCATCGACCGTGCCCGTGAGCACCGGCGCGCCGACGCTGCCGGAAAGCCGCAGCGCTGCCGCCAGCTTGCCTTCGAAGGCATACTGCGGCCCGCTCAGCGCCTCCAGCGACTTCAGCCGTGGCACGTCGACATGCACCGTGCCGCCCAGCGTCGAGGCCGGCCCTACGCTGAGCAGCCCCTGGTCCGGCACCAGTCCTGCCGACACATCGACGGCCACCTTGCCGATGCGCTCGGCCACGGTGCCGCCGCGCAGCGTGATGCGGTTGCCGCCCGCGATATCGGCGCGCAGCGAGGTCTCGCCGAGCCCCAGCGACGTGAAGCCACGCCCGGCGTTGACCGACACGTCGCCGCTGCGGCGGCGGATCTCGGCAAACCCCGCGGCGGTTTCCGCCAGCGTCAGGTTCCAGCGGCCATCGAGCACAAGGTCCGAACGCAGCGGTGGCTTCTCGCCCGTCACCGTTTCGACCAGCGTCAGCACATTGCCGACCTGCACGCCATCCAGATGGCCCTGCGTGCGGATGCGGCCGTGGTCCCAGTCCAGCTTGTCGATCTGCAGCACGGCACGATCGAACAGCAGGCGCGTGGCGCCGAGGCGCAGCCGCTGGTCGGCCACCATCAGCTGTGTCGGCGCGGCCAGCTTTACGTTGACCGTGCTGCGTTCCTCCAGCGTGCGAATGGTGCCTTGCCAGCCGTCCTTGGGGCCCTTCCACGCGCCCTGCCCCGACAACGCCAGCTGCAGCGGCCGCTGGTGCAGCGTGCCGGCGGCCCTGGCATCGAAAACGTGGCTGGCCTGCGTGCCGTTGAGCGTGGCGTCGAGCGTGCTCAGGCTTGCCTGCGGCCCCTTGTAGCCGCGCGCCGCAAGCTGCACCGACAGGGTGCCGTCGAGGCCGCCGCGCACTTCAGCGTGCCCGCTGGCCGTCGCCACGCTGTGCGGTCCGAACGTCAGCGCCTGCGCACTGTAGTCGCCCACGATCTCGGGCCGCTTGATCGTCCCGCTCACGTCCGCATCGAGCTTGAGCTTGCCCGCCACGCCAAACTTCAGGCGCTCCAGCTGTGGCGCATCCACTGCCACATGCAGGCGGTCGCCGCGCGCGCCGAAGCTGCCGCGCAGGTCGACCTGGTTGCCGGCCATGCTGAGCGAGGCTTCGCTGGGCAGCAGCCGCTCGCCCGCCAGCCGGATCTTGCCCGCGCCGGTCATCGGCAGGCCGGCGTACTCGCTCTCGCGCACGGTGAAATCCACCGCGGCGCGAATCTCGTTGGCCAGCGTGCCGGTCGTGCTGAAGTCCGCGTTGATGCGGCCGCTGGCGACCTTGGCCAGGCGCGCGGGGTCGAACGCCGCCAGCTTGCCCTTGAACTCGAACGCCTGCTGGTCCTTCAGGCCGAGCTTGCCGTCGGCCGTGAGCGTGCCCGCGCCCAGCGTCGCGCGCAACGCCGACAGCGTCAGCGTGTTCTCGTCCATGCTGGCATCGGCAAAGAGCTTGAGCTCGCCGCCACTGAGATCCAGCGCCACGCTCTGCCGGCCTGGCTCCAGGCGCACGGCCAGCGGGCCCGACAGGCTGGCTTCGTTCAGCGAGCCATGCAGCGCGGCGGGATTGAGGCGATTCACGTCCAGGTCAAAAGCCCCGCGACCGTCCTGCAGCGAGCCGCTGCCCGTGATCTCGGCTTTGCCCGTCAGCGCGATGCGCAGATCGCGCAAGGCTTGCGCCTTCTCGTTGAGCTGCACGTGGGCCTGCACCGACTGCACCGGCAATCTGCCGGCATCGATGCGGCCCGCTTCGAGATTGCGCACGACGATGTCGCCGGCGACCGTGAGCGGTGCCGCCGCAGGGGCCGACGCTGCGGGGCTCGACGCCGGCGCCGAGGCTGGCGCCGGCAGCTTCGCAGGGGCCCCGGCGGCGTCGACGGGACGCAGTTCGGCATGGACGCTCAGGTTCGCCTGCGGCGCCGACGGACTGAACAGCCGCGGGTTGATGCGCTCGCCATCGGCCAGCAGGTGCGTGAAGGGCACCTTCCCGTAGGGCGTTACGTCAGCGCTGGCGCGCGCGCGGATACGCTCGCCGTTGGCCTCCAGCTCGGCGCGCAACGCGTCCAGCGAACCCTGCGCGGTGGCGCTGACCGTGAAGTCTTCCTTCTGCCAGCTGGCCTCCAGCAAGGCCTGCAGGTTCAGCGCGAACGGGGCCTGGGCTGCGATCTGCGCGTTGGCGGCCAGCTTGCCATACGGTGTCTCGAGACGGTCGACACTGAGGCGGTGCCGCAGCCCGTCGGAATGCAGGGCGCCGGCCAGCCCGGAAAAGACCATCGGCTCCGCCGTTGCCGCCGGACTGGTGCGCAGCGACAGCCGCTCCAGCGTCAGTACGTCGATGTCGATGGCCAGCGGCAGTTCGAGTGACGTCGGCATCGTGGCCGGCGTCGTGCTCGGCGTGGAGGGGCCGAGCTGCACCTCCACCTTGCCGATGCGCAGCCACGCCACGTGCCAGCGCCGCGGCGACCACGCCATGTTCCAGCTGCTGTCGATCCGGTCGACCGTCACGTGCGTGGCACCGCTGGCAAACACCACATCGCGCAGCCGCAGGCCCTGGAACAGCGTACCGCCTTCATACTTGCCCGCCAGCATCCCGGCCGACAGCCGCGTGGCCAGCGTCCACAGGTGCCGCGTGCCGGTCTCGGAACGCAGCGCCAGCACGCCGGCGGCCGCCAGCACGACCAGCAAGGCCAGCAGGCCCGCGGCGATCCACGCCAGCACGCGGCCGAAACGCCGCCGCCGGGACGGCGGCAGGTCAGGCGGCGGCGCGTCGTCGCCGAGGCCCGGAACCGAGGGCATGTCGACCAGGGCCATCAGAACGCCACCCCGAGCGAGATGTGCGGACGGAATTGCTGCTTCTGGATGCCGTAGCCGATATCGAGCTGCACCGGCCCCACCGGGCTGCGCCAGCGTGCGCCGACACCGACGCCATTGAAGATCTTCACGTCGTTGAGCGCGTCGGCGGCCGTGCCGGCATCCCAGAACACCGCCATGCCCCAGTCGGGCTTGAACCAGTACTGGTACTCGAGCCCGGTCGTGGCGAGGTACTTGGCCGGCAGCACGCTGGAACCGCTTGCCGTGCCGATCGACTGGTAGCTATAACCGCGCACCGAATCGGTACCGCCGGCGCGGAAACGCAGCGTGGCCGGGATCTTGCTGGAATCGGCGCTGGTGAGGTTGGCGCCCAGTTCCAGCCGCGCGATGAACAGGTCGCGGTTGCCTACCGGCACGTACTGGCGGATGCGCCCGTACATGCGGAAGAACGTCGCATCGCTGAGCAGCCCCTTGGCCGCCACGCCGAGCTGGGTGCTGATCACGTTGCCGCGCCGCGGAAAGACCGGGTTGTCCACGTCGCGCCGCGCCCACGCGAAGGCCGGCACCAGCGCCTTGCTGATCTGCGCGGGCTGGCCCTGCGGCAGCAGGTTGTCGTAGTAGAAGTCCAGCGACATCGTGATGTCGTACTTCTCCCGCGAGCGCGAACGCTTCAGACCCGCGCGCCAGCTGGTGGTATCGGTGTTCTCCAGGTCGATGGTGCGCTCGTAGCTGCCGTACAGGCTGTTGCGGAACGTGCTGCGGTCCGGCGGCATGGCGGTTTCGGCGAACAGATACGAGCGCTTCTGTTCGATGCGGGCCTGCGAATCGAACACCCAGGCGCGGTTGAACAGGTTGTAGTAGGAATAGCGGCCTTCCACCTGCGCGCCGGTATCGGTCGTGAAACCGACACCGCTGTTCAGCCGGTGCTCGGGATACTCGCGCACCTTGACCTCCACCGGCGCGGTGATCACGCCATCGGGCGGATTAGCCGCCTGCACGGCCGGCGGCACCAGTTCGACCTGGACGTTCGAGAAGTAGGGCTGGTTCTGGATGGCGCGCTGCAATTCCAGCAACCGCTCGACGCGATAAGGCTCGCCTTCGTTGAGCGGATTCACGTTGTAGATGATCTGCTCGGGATAGCGGCGCGTGCCGCTGACGTGCAACGGCCCAAGCAGGTACGCCGGCCCGCTGTCATAGCTTGCAGACAATTCGGCGCGCAGTTCATCCGGTTCGATGCGCGCCTGGGACCGGGCCAGCCGCGCCCCGTAGTAGTTCCGGCTCTGCAGCGTCACCAGTGCATCTTCCTTGGCCTTGTCCCAGTCTTCCTGCCGGAATGGCTTGCCGACGGGCAGGTCCCATTTCTTCTGCACTTCGGCAACCTGCTCGGGCGAACGTGTCGCCGCCGGCCCTTCCACCTTGATATCGACGTTGCGGATCAGCGTGCGCGCGCCGGGGTCGACCATCACATGCACGGTGCGCTTGTCGCCCTCTCCCTCCAGGCGCGTGGTGGTGACGGGATCGAAATACCCTTCGGTCGAGGCGAACTGGCGCACCTGCTCGCCCACGGTCTCCACCATATAGTCGAACTGGTCGGGCGACAGGTCGGTGCGGTCCTTGTAGCGGGACAGGTCGAGGTGGTTTTCCAGGATCTCGCGCAAGGGCTTGGGCGCCTCCACCTCCACTTTGTAGGTAGCGTGGGCCGGCAGCAGCCACACCGCCGCCAGCGCGGACAGGAGCACCCGCCGCAGGCGCGCGGGTATCCGCTGCCGCGCGTCCGGCCCGGTGTTCCGGTCAGGGGTGGCCGCCATGCAGGCCGATTCGGTCCTCATTCGCTGGTGTTGCTCCGACGGGCGGGAATGGCGCGTGTGCGCAGTACACGAAGTCGGTATTTGACCACACCCCCGCCCAAGGCCGTAACCATGAGGCTGCCACAACGCAACGCGCCGGCAAGCCGCGCACGGCGAACGAACCGTTCCAGGGGCGGGATACTGTAAAATCCTGCCGCACCGTACCTTTCATGCCGCCTTCGCGGCGCATTACCAGAAATCCCACCATGGCCATGTACGAATCGGAAATCACCCAGTTCCTGAAGTCGCTCAAGCAGGAACGTCCCGCCCTCGAGACCGAGCAGCGCGAAGGCCGCGCCCTGCTGTGGGACAAGGAACCGATCGACCTCGAGGAACGCGCCCGCGCCGAAGCCTCGCGCGTGTCGCAAAAGCCCTACGTCTACTCGCTGGACAACTGATCCGCGCTGACGTCGCGGCTACCGCGCGCCATCCATGAACCAGAGCGATCAGGACAAGCTGAAGCCTGCCGTGGAACTGCCTGCGGGGCCCCCTGCGCAATCGGGCAGCCCGGCCGAGGTGGTCGACGGCATGGCGTTCGCACGCCTGTACGGCGAGCCGCTGTTCAAGCTGCCGCAGGACCTCTACATCCCGCCGGACGCGCTCGAGATCTTCCTGGAAGCATTCGAGGGTCCGCTGGACCTGCTGCTGTACCTGATCCGCAAGCAGAACTTCAACGTCCTGGACATTCCGATGTCGCAGGTCACGCGGCAGTACCTGTCGTACATCGAGCAAATCCGCAAGACCAACCTTGAGCTGGCGGCCGAGTACCTGCTGATGGCGGCCATGCTTATCGAGATCAAGTCGCGCATGCTGCTGCCGGTCAAGAAGGCCGACAGCGACGAGGATGCCGAGGATCCGCGCGCCGAGCTGGTGCGCCGGCTGCTCGAATACGAGCAGATGAAGCTGGCCGCGCAGCGCCTGGACACCGTGCCGCAGCTGGGCCGCGACTTCCTGCGCTCGCAGGTCTATATCGAGCAGAGCCTGGCGCCGCGTTTCCCGGAGGTGGAAACCATCGACCTGCAATCGGCCTGGGCCGATGTGCTCAAGCGCGCCAAGCTCAACCAGCACCACAAGATCTCGCGCGAGGAACTGTCGGTGCGCGAGCACATGAGCCAGATCCTGCGCCGGCTGCAGCATGCGCGCTTCATGGAATTCACCGAACTGTTCGAAGACGCGATCCGCTCGGGCAAGGGCGTGCCGGTGGTGGTGGTGAACTTCATCGCCATGCTGGAGCTTGCGCGCGAGTCCCTGGTGGAGATCACGCAGCCCGAGCCGTTCGCGCCAATTTATGTGCGATTGGCGTACACCCCCGCCTGACCTCCCGTCGCGCCGCGCCCGCCGCGTGGCTACATGTTCTACAATCCGCCGACAACCCGGGAAGCGTCCGCAAAAGGTGCGCCGGGCATGTCGGGGCGCCCGCCAGAAGGCGCCAGGGTCACCCATACCACGACAGCACACCACGTTCATGAAAGTCATTTCCTCCATCCACGAGCTGCGTGACCAGTTGCGCGGGCAGAACCGGGCCGCGTTCGTCCCCACCATGGGCAACCTGCACGAAGGCCACCTGTCGCTGATGCGGCTGGCGCGCCAGCATGGCGACCCGGTGGTGGCGTCCATCTTCGTCAACCGCCTGCAGTTCGGCCCGAACGAGGACTTCGACAAGTACCCGCGCACGCTGCAGGACGACATCGAAAAGCTGCAGAAGGAAGGCGTGTACGTGCTGTTCGCGCCGACCGAGCGCGACATGTACCCGGAGCCGCAGGAGTACCGCATCGA
The DNA here is from genome assembly GCF_057073755.1 of Cupriavidus sp. C3SS-1. NCBI lineage: Bacteria > Pseudomonadati > Pseudomonadota > Betaproteobacteria > Burkholderiales > Burkholderiaceae > Cupriavidus > Cupriavidus sp. C3SS-1. Next base: position 2,581,059 of record NZ_CP172699.1, read on the forward strand.
TCCGCCCCACGACCTCGGCGACATCCTGGAGGGCGAGTTCCGCCCGGGCTTCTTCAAGGGTGTCTGTACCGTGGTGATGAAGCTGTTCACGTGCGCGCAGCCGCGCGTGGCGGTGTTCGGCAAGAAGGACTACCAGCAGCTGATGATCGTGCGCCGCATGGTCCAGCAGTTCGCGCTGCCGATCGAGATCGTGCCGGCGGAAACCGTGCGCGCCGAGGACGGGCTGGCGCTGTCGTCGCGCAACCGCTACCTGACCGAAGCCGAGCGCGCCGAGGCGCCCATGCTTTACCGTACGCTGCATGACGTGCGCGACACCGTGCTGGGCAGCGACCGCGCGGCCACCGCGCTGGCGACCGTCGAGGCCAACGCGTGCGACACGCTGGCGCAGCGCGGCTGGAAGCCCGACTACGTGGCCATCCGCAAGCGCAGCAACCTGCAGGCGCCGACGCCCGAGGAATTCGCCGCCGGCGAGCCGCTGGTGGTGCTGACGGCGGCCAAGCTCGGTGCTACGCGGCTTATCGACAATCTGGAAATCTGAGCCCGGCGGCCACGCGCCGCCCCACCAGACAAAAAGAGCAAGCCCCCGGGCTTGCTCTTTGCATTTCAGGCGCCGGCTTTGCCGGTACCGCGCATGCCGGCCCGCTGGACCGCCTTGATCACATGGCGCTGGTGGCCCCGCCGCCGTTTCCACCAGATCAGCACGCCCGTGATGGCGAACGTCAGCGGCGCCAGGCCGAAGACGGTAATGAAGACGCGGCCCGGCACGCCGAAGGCCTCGCCGGTATGCAGCGGGAACAGCCAGTTCAGGAAAGTGTCGCCGGCCGGCGCATCGGCGGGGTCGCGCACGCCGAGCCGCCGGCCCGTATAGGCATCGAGCCACAGGCGCGTGGCGCCGCTGTCCTGGCGCACCTCGCCCGGCTGGCGCAGGCGCACTTCGTAGGCATCGCCCGTCTTGCGCGGGAAGCTGATGCGCGTGACAGCGGCATGCGGGTATTCCGCCTGCGCGGCCGCCATCATCCGCGCCGCACCCAGTGGCCGCGCGCCGGGCTCAACCGGTGCCGAAACATGCCTGGCCGGCGGCGTCACCGTCATCACGCTGGACACGATCGGCGTGACCCATTTCGGCAGGTTCAGGTACCAGCCCGAGAAGGCGATGACCGCCAGCACCGGTGCCGCAAGGATGCCGCCCGCACGATGCAGCGAATAGTTGAAGCGCGACCACGAGCCGCCGTGCGTGATGCGGAACGCCTGCAGTACCGAACGCGGCCGCAGCTTCGGCCACCAGGCCACGATGCCGAGCAGCACGGTGATCAGCAGCATCATGCCGCCCACGCCCGTGATGGTCTTGCCGGTGTCGCCGCCGAGCAGGTAGCGATGCAGGTGGAACAGCGTGGGCAGCAGCTGCTGGCGCGTCAGGCCGGGCTCGCCCCACACGCGCTCGCCCTTCACCTGCAGCGTGACCGGATCGATCATGACCTGGCGCGAACGCCCCGGCACCGCGCCATCGTGCCCCTTGACCGGATACCAGGCAACAAAGACGCCATGTTCCTCGACCGGCAGCATCAGCAGGTTGGGCCTGCCGTAGCCGGGGACTGACAGCCGCTCGCTGACGGCCTGGACCGTATCGGGCGACACCGGCATCGGCACTGGCGCGGATGCCACGAGCAGGTCCGGGTTCAGCCACGCATCCAGCTCGTCGCGCCACGCGATGGTGGTGCCCGTGAGCCCCATGAGGACAAACAACAGGCCAAACACCAGCCCGATATACAGGTGCAGCTTGACGATGACGACGCGGAGGCGGCCAGTGACCATGGGGCGACAGAAGGGAATGCGAAAGCTGGCGGAAATGGCGTAGGGTGCCTGCCCCGGCCCAGCGATGCAAATGGGAAAGATTCGCAATTGTATCAGCAGCCCGCCGCGGCCTGGCTACCCCGCCGAACGACCGCTAGCGGCGCAGCGGCGCGAACATGGCGCGCAGGTCGAGGTGGCTTTCGACGCTGTCGGCCAGCCGCTCGATCGATGCTTCCCGCAAGGCCGCCAGGTCGACGCCCTGCGCGCCGTCCAGCCCGGCCCAGCGCAGCAGCGCCTGGCAAGCCGCCGGTTCGTCGAACAGACCGTGCACGTAGGTCGCCAGCACCTGGCCGTCTTCGGAACAGGCGCCATCCGGGCGCGCCTTGCCGTCGCCCTCGTCGAGCCACAGTGCCGGGCGATCGAGCCCGGCGCCGGTGCTCACGCCCATATGGATCTCATAGCCGCTGACGGCCGCCTGCGCGCCTGACAGCTGGCCGCTGACATGGCGCAGGTGCTTGTGCGGCGCGAGCGTCGTCTCGTAGTCGAGCCAGCCAAAGCCCGCGCTGCTGCCGGCCGGGCCTTCATGCCCGGCGGGATCATGGATCTGCCGGCCCAGCATCTGCATGCCGCCGCAGATGCCGATCACCTTGCCGCCAAAGCGCAGATGCCGCCGCAGCGCCGGCTCCCAGCCGTTGGCACGCAGGAAGTCCAGGTCGGCACGCACGCTCTTGCTGCCGGGCAGGATCACGAGATCCGCGGGCGGCACCGGCATGCCCGGCCCGATGAAGCGCAGATCCACCTGCGGGTGGGCCCGAAGCGCATCGAAATCGGTATGGTTCGAGATCCGCGGCAGCACCGGCACGATCACGCGCAGCAGCGTCTCGGATGCGCCCTGCTTGGCCGACTGCGTGCCAATGATGGCGTCTTCCGCATCGAGGTGCAGGCCATGCAGGTAGGGCAGCACGCCGAACACCGGCTTGCCGGTGCGCGCCTCCAGCCAGTCCAGCCCCGGCTCCAGCAGGCCGATATCGCCGCGGAAGCGGTTGATGATGAAGCCGGTGACGCGCGCGCGCTCGCTGTCCGACAAGCAGTCCAGCGTGCCCACGAGGTGCGCGAAGACACCGCCGCGGTCGATGTCGGCCACCAGCACGACCGGGCAATCGACGCGCTCGGCAAACCCCATGTTGGCGATATCGCGGTCGCGCAGGTTGATCTCGGCCGGACTGCCGGCGCCCTCTACCACGACTACGTCATAGGCCTGCGTCAGGCGCGTGTGCGAAGCCAGCACGGCCTTCATCGCCTCGGGCTTGTACGCGTGATAGGCGCGCGCGTCCAGATCCAGCCTTGCCTGGCCGTGGATGATGATCTGCGCGCCGGTATCGCTGCTGGGCTTGAGCAGCACCGGGTTCATGTCGGTATGCGGCGCCAGCCCCGCGGCCAGCGCCTGCAGCGCCTGGGCGCGGCCGATCTCGCCGCCGTCGGCCGTCACGGCACTGTTCAGCGCCATATTCTGGGGCTTGAAGGGCACCACGCGCGTGCCGGCGCGGGCCAGCACGCGGCACAGGCCCGCGACGATCGTGCTCTTGCCGGCGTCGGAAGTCGTGCCCTGGACCATCAGCGTGCCGCGCAGGGCACCCGTGTCGACGTGGTCCGTAGTTTCAGAAGCATCACTTTGCATAGCGGCCGATTATCTCACCGGTCCGTGCGGCGACCGGAAGCGACCGCTACAATACCCGGATGGAAACACCGGCCACCGATATCGCGACCGCCACGGCCGCGGAGCCCCGCCGGGCCGCGAACGGCCATGGCCCGCGCCAGCTCACGCTGGTGCTCGGCGGCGCCCGCTCGGGCAAGAGCCATTACGCCGAGCAACTGGCGACCGACCACGCCACCATCAGGGGCGGCCCGGTCACCTACATTGCCACGGCGCGCCAGGACCCCGACCAGACCGACGAGGAGCTGGAGCTGCGCATCGCGCTGCACCGCGCCCGCCGCCCGGCCGACTGGCACCTGATCGAAGAGCCGGTGCGCCTGGCCGACGCGCTCTATGCGCATGCGCGCCATGACGGCTGCATCCTGGTGGACTGCGTCACGCTGTGGCTCAACAACCTGCTGTTCCCGAAGGACCGCGCGTATCCCGAGCATGGCGTGATCACCCCGCCGGACATCTTCGCCGAAGAAATCGACGCGCTGCTCAACGCCCTGCCCACGCTGCCCGGCCATGTAATCCTGGTCTCGAACGAGATCGGCTTCGGCGTGGTGCCGATGGGCGCCATCACCCGCTTCTATGTCGATGAACTCGGCCGATTGAACCAGAAGCTGGCTGCCGCCGCCGATTGCGTGCGGCTGCTGGTCGCCGGCATTCCCGTTCCCGTCAAGGGCGCCGACCCGGCATGACCATGCTGTCCTGGCCGGCATGCGCGGCCGCCGCGCTGGCAGGCGTGCTGCTGGACCAATGGCTGGGCGAGCCGAGACGCTGGCATCCGCTGGTCGGCTTCGGTCGTCTCGCCAATGCCGTGGAACGCCGCTTCAACCGTTCTCCGCAAACGACGCCTGCCTGGCGCCAGCGACTGGCCGGGCTCGCCGCATGGTCGCTGATGGTGCTGGTGCCGGCGGCGCTGGCCTCATGGCTGGCCGATGTCGCAACGGACTGGCATCCGTGGCTCGGCTGGATCGTGCACGTCGTGGCGCTTTACGCCGCGCTGGGCGCGCGCAGCCTGCATCAGCACATCGCCCCGATCGCCGCAGCGCTGGCACGCGCCGACCTTGACGCGGCGCGCGCGCTGACCGCTCGCATCGTGTCGCGCGATACGGCCGATGCCGACAGCGAAGCGCTGGCACGCGCCGCGTGCGAATCGGCGCTGGAAAACGGCAACGATGCCATTTTCGGCGCGCTGTTCTGGTTTCTCGTGGGCGGTGCGCCCGCGGTGGTCGCGTTCCGGCTGGCCAATACGCTCGATGCCATGTGGGGCTACCGCACGCCGCGCCTGCGGTATTTCGGCTGGGCTGCCGCGCGGCTGGATGATGCCCTCAACCTCGCGCCTGCGCGGCTGACGGCGCTGTCCTACGCCATGCTCGGCGCCACCGCACAGGCCCTGCGCTGCTGGCGGACACAGGCGCCGGCCTGGTCCAGCCCCAACGCCGGTCCGGTGATGGCCGCCGGCGCCGGCGCGGTTGGCGTGGCGCTCGGTGGCCCGGCCCGCTACCACGGGGAACTCGAGGCACGTCCGCCGCTGGGCACCGGTGCCCGGCCCGACGCCACCCATGTGCTGGCCTGCCTGCGGCTGGTGCGGCGCACGTTGTGGCTGTGGCTTGCACTGGCCCTCGCGAGCGCGGCGGCCCTGTACGCGTTTTCCACACCGCTGGCGATATGAGACCCGCCTTGCCCCTCATCCGCCACGGCGGCGACCTGCAGGCAGCCGTGCGCCGCTATGGGCGTCCTGCCGCCGAATGGCTGGACCTGTCCACCGGCATCAATCCGACAAGCTATCCCGTCCCCCCGATTCCGGCCAACGCATGGCAGCGCCTGCCCGAGGATGACGATGGTCTTGCGGAAAACGCCGCACACGCATTCGGCGCGCAACACGCATTGCCGGTCGCCGGTTCGCAGGCGGCAATCCGCACGCTGCCGCAACTGCTGGAACGCGGACGCGTCGGCGTTGCCGCGCTCGGCTACAGCGAGTACGCGCCCGCGTTCGCTGCCGCCGGCCATGACGTCGTGCTGCTCGGCGAATCGGACTTCGCACAGCCTTCGCTGGCGGATGGCCTGAACCACCTTGTCGTGGTCAACCCGAACAATCCGACCGGCCGGCTGGTGCCGCCGCAAACGCTGCTGAACTGGCACGCATCACTCGCCCGGCGAGGCGGCACCCTGATCGTCGACGAAGCCTTCATCGACTGCACGCCGGGACACTCCATCGCGGCTCACAGCAGCACACCAGGACTGGTGGTGCTGCGCTCGCTAGGCAAGTTTTACGGGCTGGCCGGCGTCCGCTGCGGCTTCGTGCTCGGCGAACGCGCATTGCTCCAGGCGCTCGATGAGCGCCTGGGCCATTGGACCGTGTCGGGGCCGGCGCGCGTGATCGCACGCGCGGCGCTGGCCGACACCAGTTGGCAGGCTGCCAACCGCGACACGCTTGCCGCATCGGGCGAGCGCCTGGCGGCCATGCTGCACCGCTGCGGCTTGCAGCCGGTGATGCAACCACTGTTCTGCTGGGTGGCCCACGAGGACGCAGCCCGCCTGCACGATGCGCTGGCGGCGCATGGCGTGTGGACCCGCCGCTTCGATGCCGCCGGCGACTGCCCTCCGGGCCTGCGACTCGGCCTGCCGCCCGATACGCCGCAGGCGTGGCGGCATCTGGAAGCCGCGCTGGCTGCCGTGCTGCCCCGCTGAACGCCACCACCGCGAACTCACTCATCAAGCCGATGCCTGATCGAATTGCCTTTGTCCGCTGCCTCGTTGCCGCCGCATGGTTCTGCGCTGCCGCGCCGGCCATGGCCGCCATTTCCGTCGTCGACGACGCCGGCCAGACCGTCACCCTCGCCCAGCCTGCGCGACGCGTGGTATCGCTGGCCCCGCACGTGACCGAGCTGATCTACGCCGCGGGCGGCGGCGAGCGCATCGTCGGCACCGTGCATTACAGCGACTATCCGCCGCAGGCGCGCGATATCCCGCGCGTCGGCGACAACAAGGCGCTGGACCTCGAACGCATTGCCGCGCTCAAGCCGGACCTGATCGTGGTGTGGCGGCACGGCAATGCACAGAAGCAGACCGACCGCCTGCGCGCACTCGGCCTGCCGCTGTTCTACAGCGAGCCGCGCCGGCTCGATGCCATCCCCGAAAATATCGAAAAGCTCGGCACCCTGCTGGGTACCGGAGCCTTGGCCCGCCGCGCCGCGGAGGATTTCCGCCAGCGCGTGGCAACGCTGCGCAAGACCTACGCGGGCAAGCCGCCCGTCACGGTGTTCTACCAGGTCTGGCAGCAGCCGCTGATGACGCTGAACGGCCAGCATCTGATGAGCGACGTGCTTGCGCTGTGCGGGGGCCGCAACCTGTTTGCCGCCGAGTCTCCGCTGGTGCCTACCGTGTCCGTTGAGGCCGTGGTGGCCGCCAATCCGGAAGTCATGCTGACCGCAGGCACAGGCGCCACGCAATCGGACCGGCCGCTGGCGGACTTTGCGATGTGGGAGAAATGGAAGCAGGTCACCGCGGTCGCGCGTGGCAACCTGTTCACGATCAATGGCGACCTCGTCAGCCGTGCTGGCCCGCGCGTGGTTCAAGGCGCAGAGGAGATCTGCAAGGACCTCGACATGGCGCGCAGCCGACGGCCCGCGCGCTGATCAGACAGCGCTGCGGTTCCACCACGCGAGCTGCGGCATGCCGTTGCCCAGACGGAACAGGCAGCTCGCGCCGAAGCCCAGCTCCCAACCCAGCGTTGTCGCCAGCGGCAAGCCGAGCCAGTGCGCGGCCAGCATGCGCATCGGACCGGCATGGCCAACCACCCACAGGCACGCTTCGGGCGAAGCCTGCTGTGCCAGCGCAGTCGCCCAGCCGGATACGCGCGCCAGGGCCTGCGTCGCGGTTTCGCCGCCGTGTGGGCAGGCATCGAGCAGGTCATCCGCCAGCGCATCGAGTTCGCTGCGTGGGATGTCGTCCCACGCGCGGCCTTCCCACGCGCCGAAGTCGATCTCGGCAAGCCGCGGTTCGAATTCGGGCTCCAGCGAATGCGAAGGCAAGGCCTGCAGCAGCAGCCGGGCTGTGCCCGCAGCGCGCTGCAGCGGACTGGTCAGCACGCGATGCGGCGTCGGCAGCGCCGCAACGATGGCGGCCGGGGCCGGCGTGACTGGCGTAGCCAGGCACAGGTCCGTGCGGCCATAGCAAATGCCGGAGCCTACGTCGGGCCGCGCGTGGCGGATCAGGACCACGTCCATGCCGCGGCCACCAGGTAGATCTGCAGTTCGGCCAGTTGCTGGGCCATGCCGAGGCAGTCGCCCGTGTAGCCGCCGATGCGGCGCACGAAGTAGCGGCCGAGCAAGAAGCGCAGGATCGCCAGCGCGACAATCGCGACGCCTGCGAAGGCTGGCGACACGAGCAGCAGCGGCGCGGCGCCGCACAGCAGCGCAAAGGCCAGCCCCAACGCGCCGGGCCGCTGCGCCACGGGCTTGGCCTTGCCTTCGTCGCGCACATAGTCCAGTGTCGCAAGATAGCTCACGGCCATGGCGCGGCTGGCGCCGTGCGCGGTGACCAGCACCATCAGCAACTCGGCCAGCCCGCTGCGCGCACCGATCGCCACGAGCAGTTGCCACTTCAGCAACAGCGCCACCACCAGCGCGATGGCACCGAACGCGCCGATGCGCGAATCGTGCATGATGCGCAGCACATCCTCGCGCCGCCACGCGCCACCGAAGGCATCCACGCAATCGGCCAGCCCGTCTTCATGGAAGGCGCCGGTCAAGAGCAACGTGGCCGCCATGCCCAGCAGCACCGCCACGCCGGGCGGCCACCACTGCAGCGCACCCCACGTCACCAAGGCGGCTACGCCGCCGACCATCAATCCCACGAGCGGAAAGTAACGCGCGGCTGCGTTCAGGTAACGCGGCTCGTAGCCGACCCAGCGCGCCAGCGGCGACGGCAACGGCACCCGCGTGAAGTAACCCAGCGCGGTCAGGAAGAAGCGCAGTTCGTCGGCCATGCGGCGCGGTCAGGCCGAGGCGCCGCTGACACCGGCGCCGCTGAACGTGGCCATCTCGTTCAGGAAGGCCGCGGCGGATGTCACCAGCGGCCAGGCCAGCGCCGCGCCGGTGCCCTCGCCCAGGCGCAGGTCCAGCGCCAGCAGCGGCTCGGCCTTGAAATGATCGAGCAGCGCGCGGTGGCCGCGCTCGTGCGAGCAGTGCGAAAACACGCAGTACTGCAGCACGCGGGCATCGATGGAATGCGCGACCAGCAGCGCGGCCGAGGCGATGAAGCCATCCACCAGGATCACCATGCGGCTCGCCGCGGCGGCGAGGAAGGCACCGGCCATCATCGCGATCTCGAAGCCGCCAAACGCGGCCAGCACGTCCAGCGGCTCCTCCGCGTCCGCGTGCAGCGCCAGCGCGCGTTCGAGCACTTCACGCTTGCGCGCGAGGCCATCGTCGTCCAGGCCCGTGCCGCGCCCGATGCAGTCGGCCAGCGGCAGGCCCGTGAGCCGGCTCATCAGGCAGGCCGCCGAAGAGGTGTTGGCAATGCCCATCTCGCCGAAGCCGATCACGTTGCAGCCCTGTTGCGCGGCGCGCAGCACGCGCGCCATGCCGGCCATCATCGCCGCGCTGGCCTGTTCCGAACTCATGGCGCGCGTCTGCGCGAAGTTCTGCGTGCCATCGGCGATGCGGCAGTTGACCAGCCCCGGCGCGGCGGGCAGAGGCGCGCGCACGCCGGCATCGACGACTTCGAGCGCAATGCCGTGCAGGCGCGAGAACACATTGATGGCCGCACCGCCCTTGAGGAAGTTCAGCACCATCTGCGCGGTGACTTCGGCGGGATAGGCGCTCACGCCGGCATCAGCCACGCCGTGGTCGCCCGCGAAGACGATCACGGTCGGGCGTTTCAGCGCCGGCTGCGTGGTGCCGCAGATCAGGCCGATCTGCATGGCAAGGTCTTCCAGGCGGCCAAGCGCGCCGAGCGGCTTGGTCTTGTCGTCGATGGCGGCCCGCAGGGCCGGACGCAGCGCGTCGTCGAGGGGGGCGATTTCCGGGAACATCATGATGCGCAATGAATTCGAGTGATACGAGGAAAAACAATCGGGCCGCAATGTACCGCTACATCTCCACGCCGCGCTGCGCCTTGATGCCTTGCTGGAACGCGTGCTTGACCGGGACCATGTCGGTCACGGTGTCGGCCGCGTCCACCAGTGCCGGCGGCGCCCCGCGGCCCGTGATGACGACATGCTGCATCGGCGGGCGCACACGCAGGTCGGCCACGACCTGCTCCACATCAAGATAGTGCAGCTTGAGCGCAATGTTGAGTTCGTCGAGCAGGACGAGCCCGATCGACGGGTCGCGCAGCATGCCGCGAGCCACTTCCCAGGCCGCTTCGGCCTTGGCCACGTCGCGCGCGCGGTCCTGCGTGTCCCAGGTATAGCCTTCGCCCATCACGTGGAAGGCGCACTCGTTGGGAAAGCGGCGCAGAAACATTTCTTCGCCGGTGGGCTGCGCGCCTTTGATGAACTGCACTACGCCGGCCCGCATGCCGTGGCCAAGTGCGCGCACCACCATGCCGAAGCCCGAACTCGATTTGCCCTTGCCGTTGCCTGTGGTAATGACGATCACGCCGCGCTCGTCCTGCGCGGCGGCGATCTTGGCGTCGATCACTTCCTTCTTGCGGACCATGCGTGCCTTGTGGCGGGCATCGCGGCCGGCGTCGTCCTGACTGTTGTCTTGTTCTGTGAGGTTGTCGTTCATGGTTCGTCGTGCGATGACTCCGCCGGGCGGGGAAATCCATCTGGAATCAGCGCGGTGTGCACGCCGTCCGTCACGCTGACGATCGGCGTGCGCAGCGCGCGCGAGCATTGTTCGGGGGTCAGCACCTGTTGCGCCGGGCCATACAGCGCGGTGCCGTCTTCGGCCATCAGCAGCGCATGGGTGGCGTAGCGGCGGGCCAGGTTCAGGTCATGCAGGATCACGACCATGGCGTGGCGGCCGGCACGCGCCAGCGCCGCCAGCGCCTCCAGCACCATGACCTGGTGGCGCAGGTCCAGGTGCGAGACCGGTTCATCGAGCAGCAGCAGCGGCGCCTGCTGCGCCAGCACGGCGGCAAGGGCGGCGCGCTGGCGTTCGCCGCCGGACAGCGTCAGCACGTCGCGCGCGGACAGCGTGTCGAGATCCATTGCATGGATGGTCGCGCGCACCACGGCATCGTCGTCGCGGCCGGTCCAGCCCCAGCCGGACAGGTGTGGATGGCGGCCAACGCGCACCGCATCCATCACCGACATCGAGAACGTGTCATGCACCGCCTGCGGCAGGTAGGCACGCTGGCGGGCCAGCGCGGCCGGCGACAGGCGCTCCAGCGGCGTACCGTCCAGGCTGGCGCCGCCGGCATCCGCGCGGCGCAGGCCGGACAGCACCGCCATCAGTGTGGACTTGCCGACGCCGTTGGGCCCGGCCACGCACCAGAGCTGGCCCGGGGCGATCTCCAGCGACAGGCGCTCGAGCAGCACGCGCGTGCCGGTGCGCAGGCTGACGTCGTGGAGCGCCAGCGTCGGACAGGCGGCCGCGGGTTCGGACCATGATGTCATCGCGGCCTCCGCAGCAGCAGGTAAAGGAAGGTCGGCACGCCCAGCAGCGCGGTGATGACGCCCACCGGCAACTGCGCGGGCGCGATCACGGTGCGGGCGATCAGGTCGGCGGCCATCAGCAGCGCACCGCCCAGCAGCGCCGAGGCCGGCAGCAGCAGGCGCTGGTCGTTGCCCCAGGCGAGGCGCACCAGATGCGGCACCACCAGGCCGACAAAGCCGATCGAGCCGGCGTTCGTGATGGCCACGGCGATCGACAGTGAAGCGAGCACGAAGGTGGCCAGCCGCACGCGTCCCACGCGCACGCCCAGCGATTGCGCCACGGTTTCGCCGAGCAGCATCACATTGAGCGAGCGCGCCATCGGCATGGCCAGCAGCACGGCGACAACCAGCATGGCGAGCGCGGCGCCGTATTCGGCGGTTCCTCCCAGGTCGCCCGTGAGCCAGAACAGCATGCCCCGCAGCCGCGCTTCGGGCGCGATGGCAAGGATCAGTGTAATCAGCGCACCCCAGCCCGAAGCCAGGATCACACCAGTGAGCAGCAGGCGCGCGCCGGCCTCATGGTGGCCGCCCTGCACCTGCGGATGCAGCAGGTCGCGCCGCGCCAGCGTGGCAACCAGCACCATCGACAGCAGCGCGCCACTCGCCGCGCCAGCCTGCACGGCCCACAGCGGCAGCATCAGCAGCATCGCCCCGAGCGCGCCGGTGGCGGCGCCGCCGGATACGCCCAGCACATAGGGCTCGGCCAGCGGGTTGCGCAGCAGCACCTGCATCAGCGCACCGGACAGGGCCAGCAGGCCGCCGCATGCGAATGCGGCCGCGGCGCGCGGCAGGCGCAACTCGCGCACGATGGCACCGGCGGTGCCCGTGTCGGCGCCGCTAAGTGCCTGCCAGAGCTGGGCGGCATCCAGACGCACGCTGCCCAGCGCCAGAGACAGCAGGAACACCGCCACGGCCGCCGCCGCAAGCGCGAGCCATACCGCGAGGGCGCGCCGGAACTCAGACATCGCGCGCCACGCAACCCGTCATTTCTGGCGCCAGCCCAGCGTGATAAAGCCCGCCCTGCCCTGCGTGTTGTACGGGAAGGCGAGCTGGTAGTTCTTGTCGAAGAGGTTTTCCACCCGGGCGGCAACGAACCATTGCTTGTCGATGTTGTAGCGCGCGTTGAGGTTGACGATACCGTATCCGCCCAACGTGCGCGAGCCGGCGTCCAGGCGCGACGACGACAACAGCCACTCGCCACCGAAACGCCAGTTGCCGAAGTTGCGGCCCACGTCGAACGCGGCATGGCGGCGCGCGCGGCGCAGCAGCTGCGTATCGGTCTGCTCGTCGACCGGGTTCTGGAACGTTACGCTGGCCCCCACGTCGGTATTCCACAGCGTCGCGCGCCAGGAGGCCTCCAGGCCTTGCACCTTCGCCTTGTTGACGTTGCTGGGCAGGAACATGCCGTTCGGCTGCGACACGGTGACGATCAGGTCGTTGTAGCGCGTTTCAAAGGCCGTCACGCGCAGCAGGCCGGCCGCGGCAGTGTTGTACTGCACACCGACTTCGGCCGATTTGGCGCGCTCGGGGCTCAGGTTCGGGTTGCCGAATCCCGGGAAATACAGCTCGTTGAAAGTCGGTGCGCGGAAAGCGTTGCTGACGTTAGCGATGAATTTAAGGGCCTCGGTCAGGTTGTAGCCGTAGCCCGCGAAGAAGCTGGCCTGGTTGCCGAAGTCCGAGTAGTGATCGTTGCGGCCATTGAGCTGCAGCTGGTGCTTGCCGATGCGTCCGTCATAGCCGCCGAATACCGAGAAGACATTGCGCGAGGGCGCATTGTACGAGTTGGAATCCAGTTCCTGCTGCAGGTAATCGGTGCCGAACAGCAGCGTGTGCGTCGCCGCCAGTGCGTACTCGTTCTGCCAGTTGAACTGGCGGTTGCGCGTGTTGAAGGTGCCGTTGTTCGCGCCATTCAGGAAGTTCTCGCTGCGGTCCTCGCTCTGCGCCAGCTTGAAGTGCGTCGCCCAGTCCGGCAGCACCTTGCCATTGACAAAGGCCGACACGGTGTAGAGGTCGCTGTTGGAACGGTTGTCGTCGGTAGGCCGGCCGAAGTTGTTGTCGTACGACAGCTTGCTCTTCGAGTAGTAGCCCGCCAGGCCCGCATCCCAGTCAGTCGTGAAGCGGTGCTTCACCTGCGCCGACACGCTCTGGTTCTCGTACGGGTTGTCGTTCGGGTTGGCGCGCGGCGCCTGCTTCGTGTTGATCGACGAGAAGCCGTCGGTCTTGAACGCGGAGCCGGTCACGTTGAACGAGGTGTCGCCGATCTGGCCGCCATAGCCGACCGTGCCCTGGCGCGTGTTGTTGCTGCCGTATTCGACCTGCGCGTTCGCCGCCGGCGCCTGGCCCGCACCGCTCTTGGTGAAGATCTGCACCACGCCGCCGATTGCGTCCGAGCCATAAAGCGCCGACACGTTGCCGCGCACCACTTCGATATGGTCGATCTGGTCCGGCAGGATGTTGGCCAGCTGGGCCGTGCCGCTGCTCACGGACGACACGCGCACGCCGTCGATCAGGATCAGCGTCTGGTTGGAGTTGGCGCCGCGCATGAACAGCGAGGTGTTCGAGCCCATGCCGCCGTTGGCGGTCAGCTCCACGCCGGCCTGGTTGCGCAGCAGCGTGCGCAGGTCCGGCGCCTGCGCGTTGACGATGTCTTCCTGTGTCACGACCGTAGTGTGCGGCAGGGCCTCGGTGAGCGGCTGCGCCGTGCGGGTCGACGTGACCACCACGGGCGCAAGTTGCGCGGGCGCCGCGTCGGCGGCAGGCTGGGACGCTGCAGGCGTCTCGGCGGTCTGTGCCACGGCGGGATTCAGGACAAGGGAAGACAGGGCAGCCAGTACGGCAACCACGGACGGACGCACCGTCGGCAGCGCCGGACGGTTCGACCTGTAAAGCGATGAACGCATGATGCAGGAATGGATAGGACAGCCAGACCCGTTCCCCCGCGGGCCAGATGGCGATGAGGCGTGCCACGCAGGGGCGGCAGCCCGCGTTCAGGCCGGTATCCGGGCTGGCGGCGCCAGGCTGGCCGCCTTCCCGAACGCTTGTGGTTCAGTGGCGATGGGCCAGCCCTGCGATGCCATGTGTGGACAGGCATCGCGGCCGCTTACCGTTGCGGGGGCAGCACAGGTTGGCCTGGCCGAGCTGTCTGTCGGCCGCGGCTCCCTGTTTCCCGTTGAACTGCCACTTGCCTTGCGCAAGATGGCGAGCACCTGGAACGAGCGGCAGTGTAGGCAGTTTCCCTAACCGAGTCAATGTGGATTCGGACCTCACTTGCCGGCATGCAAATGGCGCATAAACCGTGATTTCGGCGCAGAAGCGGGCAACTTCCGCGCGTCATGGCGGTCACACCGCCTTGCCTTTCGTTGTGCGCGACGACGCTTCGGCTAGAATCCCGATACCTGACACCTTTCACCATGACAGGCCCTATGCTTAACGAACTCGAACAGCTGGCAGCCAAGATCGGACGCGTGCTCCATCACGCGGACACCCTGGCGGCGGAGAACCAGCGGCTGCGCGACGAAATCGCGCGCCTGGAAGGCGAGGCCGCACAGTTGCGCGGCGAGCGCGAAGCCATGGCCGCCGATCGCGAACTGCTCAATATCAAGATCGAGGAAGCGCAACTGCGCATCCAGTCCATCCTCGACAAGCTCCCCACCGCGGCCGACTCGCGCCAGCTCGACCTGCTCGGCGAAGAGGCCGGGTCATCGGCCCAGGAACGCGCCGCGCACAAGGCCTCCGGAGAACACGCATGAGCAACAAGCAAGTCGAAGTGAACATCGCCGGCCAGCCCTACCGCTTCGCGATCGCCCCCGAGAACGAGGCCGCGCTGCTGGACGCCGTGGCACTGGTGGACACGCAGATGAACAAGCTGCGCAACAACGCCTCGGCCAAGGGCGTGGAGCGCGTGGCGGTGATGGCGGCGATCAGCATCGCGTCCGACCTGCTGGCCCTGCAGCGCAAGCAGCAGTCGGATGGCGCGATCCCCGTCGATGCCATCCGCGCGCGCATTCGCGAACTCAACGAGCGTGCCGACGAAGCGCTGCGCCAGTACGCGCACGTTGGCACGGGCACGCAGGCACAGCCTGGCTGAGCGCGGCGCGCGGGCCCATGTGCGCTGGATGTGCGCTGTCGGGCAAAGTGTAACGAGGCGGCCAGGTGGACTTGGTATGCAACACATCGAGGTGTATAGTGTAGCCAGACTGCACGAGGCACCACAGACGTGCAGCATAAGGGTCGGGTTATCGCGCCTGACCGCCGTTCTCATCCCATCCTAGTTCGAAACGGCAAACGTCTGACATCCCGCCCGCGAGTCCGAATTCTGGTCACGTCGGGATGTCCGGAGCGTCAGACGTTTGACAGTTTCCCTGCCTGGTTCGCTAGGGTCATAGACTCCTTGAACCGATATGCATCGCATGGTGCGGGATCATGTCGTATGGGCGAGCGCGTCGCTACCTTCATAGTCTGGGCCTGGCTTGGACTCCCTGAATGGGTGATGTACCCGAAATACGACTTCCGCAGCCACTCTGAACCTCAACAGGGTTCAGGATGCCGACCCAACGGCCGAGGCGGGGACCCCTTAAAAAGGCGGTGGTTTTCACAGACCACCGCCTTTTTTCTTGCCGGGCGCTGCCGCGTCGCGCGTGCAGCGCGTATTCCAAAACGCCCGCATCCCCGACTGCCATGAGCCGCGCAGAAAACAGTCGCACAGAAAAAGCGCCCGCACGTGCCCGCCAATACTGGCTGATGAAGTCCGAACCGGACGAGGCCAGCATCGATACCCTTGCAAAAGAAGGGACATTGCCGTGGACCGGCGTGCGCAACTACCAGGCGCGCAATTTCATGCGCGACGTCATGCGCATCGGCGACGGCGTGCTGTTCTACCATTCGTCATGCCCGGAGCCTGGCATCGCCGGCCTCGCCGAGGTCTGCTCGCAGCCCTACCCGGACCCGACCCAGTTCGATCGCAAGAGCGATTACTACGATGCCGCGTCCAAGCCGGACGAGCCGCGCTGGCAGCTCGTCGACGTGAAGTTCGTGCGCAAGAGTGCACTGATCCCGCTGGCCGAACTGCGCGCGCACGAAGAACTCGCAGATATGGTCGTGCTAAGACGCGGCAACCGGCTGTCGATCACTCCGGTCACGCCGGCCGAATGGCGCTTCATCACCACGCGGCTGATGGGCTGAGCCGCGCCGCCCGCGCGGCGGACGCGATCACAAGTACAACCACAAGCGACGCGGCGTTTTCCTCGTTTCCTTTCCTATGAGCCTTGCCCTGATTCCCGCCCTGCTCGCGCTGGGCGCCTTTACCGGTTTCTGCGCCGGCCTGCTCGGCGTGGGCGGCGGCATGATGATGGTGCCTTTTCTTACGCTGCTGTTCACGAGTCTCGGCTTTGCCGGCGAGGCCATCGTGCATATGGCCATCGCCACGTCGATGGGCACCATCCTGTTCACTTCGCTGTCGTCGGTACGCGCACATCACAAGCGCGGCGCGGTGCGCTGGCCGATCGTCCTTGCGCTGGCGCCGGGGATCCTGCTGGGCGGCATGATCGGTGGCGGCAAGGTGTTCGCCGCGCTCAAGACCAGCTGGCTGTCGCTGGCATTCGCCTGCTTCGTCGGCTTTTCGGCGCTGCAGATGCTGCGCAGCCGGCGCCCCGAGCCCAGCCGCCAGTTGCCGGGCGTGCCGGGCATGGTGGGCGCCGGATCGGTGATCGGCTTCCTGTCCAGTCTGGTCGGCGCGGGTGGTGCCTTTGTCTCCGTGCCGTTCATGACCTGGTGCAATGTGCCGATCCACAATGCGGTGGCCACCTCGGCCGCGCTGGGCTTCCCGATTGCGGTAGCCAGCGTGATCGGCTACATCTGGAGCGGCTGGCAGCAGCCGGACCTGCCGGCCGGCTCGCTCGGCTACATCTACCTGCCGGCGCTGGTCGGCATTGCCGTCGCCAGCGTGCTGACCGCGCCGCTGGGCGCCCGCACCGCCCATCGCATGGACGTGGCGCAGCTCAGGAAAGCGTTTGCGATCCTGCTGCTCTGCCTGGCCAGCTACATGTTCTGGAAGGCCTGGAAGGCATTCTGACGCGTCCATCCGAGCGAGCGCGCGGAACGATTGCGCGGCGTTTGCGTCTCATACCCATCACTTTGACTGGGAGAAGAAGAATGAAGCAACTGCTTGCAGCGACCCTGCTCGGCGCCACGGCGCTGGCCGCCTCCGCGCAGACCGTGCCGCCGCCGGCCGGCGTGCTGTCACTCTCGGCGCAGGCCGTGACCGAAGTCCCGACCGACGTCGTGCACCTGACGCTGGCCGCGGAGCAGGAAGGCGCGGAGCCGGGCGCGATCTCGTCGCAGCTCTCGACCCGCACGCAGGCCGTCATCAGCCAGGCCAAGCGCACCCCCGGCGTGCAGGCCGAATCCGGTGGCTTCACGATCCGCCCGAGTACCGACCGCAATGGCCGCATCACCACCTGGCGCGGCCGTTCGGAAGTCATCCTGCAATCGCGGGATTTTGCGGCCGTGTCGAAGCTGGCCGGGGAGCTGGCCAGCCAGATGCAGGTGCAGGGCATTGCGTTCTCGCTGTCGCGCGAAGCGCGCGTGGCCGCCGAAGGCAAGCTGACCGAACAGGCCGTGGGCGCCTTCCGCGAAAAGGCGCAGTCCGCCTCGAAGCTGTTCGGCTTCAGCAGCTATACGATCCGCGAAGTGAATGTGAACGAGAGCGGCGTGGTGCCGCCGATGCCGCGCATGTACGGCGCCGCCAAGGCCATGATGTCCGACGCCGCGGCGCCGGTGCCGGTCGAGGGCGGCAAGACGCAGGTCACCGTGTCGGTGAATGGGTCGGTGCAGATGCTGAAGTAAGCCTCTTCGCAACGGCGGGTCGTTGCTCCCCTCTCCCATAAATGGGAGAGGGGAGCAAGGAACTACAGCGCGGCGAACTGCTGCCGCAATACGTTCTTCTGTACCTTGCCCATGGTATTGCGCGGCAATTCGTCCACCACGTGCACGCGCTTGGGCACCTTGAAGTTGGCGATACGTCCCTTCAGCGTGCCGATCAGTTCGCCCTCATCGAGTTCGACCCCCGGCTTCTTCACCACCACGGCCACTACGGCCTCGCCGAAATCGGCATGCGGCACGCCGATGACCGCGCTTTCCGCCACGCCCGGCATCTCGTCGATAAAGCTCTCGATCTCCTTCGGGTACACGTTGTAGCCCCCGGAAATGATCAGGTCCTTGCTGCGGCCGACAATGGTCACGTAGTTGTCCGGTACCGAAACCTCGCCCGCCTGGCTGACGACGGCACCGCCAAAGCGGCCCACGTCGCCGGTCCTGAACCAGCCGTCCGCGGTGAATTCCTCGCGCGTCTTTTCCGGCATGCGCCAGTAGCCCTTGAACACGTTCGGGCCCTTGACCTCGATATTGCCGATCTCGCCGATCGCGCTCGGCTGGCCCTCGCCATCGACCACGCGTACCGACACGCCAGGCAGCGGCATGCCGACCGTGCCGCCGATGCGCTCGCCCAAGGCACTGTCGTACGGGTTGGAGACCAGCATCACGGTCTCGCTCATGCCGTAGCGTTCGAGGATGGTGTGGCCCGTGCGCTTGCGGAATTCTTCGAATGTTTCCAGCAGCAGCGGGGCCGAACCCGACACGAACAACCGCATGCGGCGGCAGGTGTCGTCGTCGAAGCGCGGCTCCTGCAGCATGCGCACGTAGTAGGTCGGCACGCCCATCATCACGGTGGAACGCGGCAGGAATTTCAGCACCTGCGCCATGTCGAGCCGGGGCGCCCAGATCATCTTGGCTCCGGCCAGCAGCGCGCCGTGCGAAGCCACGAACAAGCCATGCACATGGAAGATCGGCAGCATGTGCAGCAGCACGTCGTCGCTGCGCCAGCCCCAGTATTCGTGCAGCGTCTGCGCGTTCGATGCCAGGTTGCCATGCGTCAGCATCGCCCCCTTGCTGCGGCCGGTGGTGCCGGACGTATAGAGGATGGCGGCCAGGTCGTCGTCAGCGCGCTGCACGGTCTCGAACGTATCGGGCCGCGCCGCGGCGCGCGACAGCAGCGAGCCCGAACGGTCTTCGTCAAGCGTGAAGACGTAGCTGGTGCCGTGGCGGAACGCCACCTTCGATACCCAGGCGAAATTCTTGCTGCTGCACACCACCACCGACGGTTCGGCGTTGCCGACGAAGTAGTCGATCTCCGCTTCCTGGTAGGCCGTGTTCAGCGGCAGGTAGACATAGCCGGCGCGCAGCGTTGCCAGGTACAGGAACAGCGCCTCGGGCGATTTCTCCACTTGCACGGCCACGCGCGCGCCTTCGGGCAGGCCCAGGCCTGTCAGCAGGTTGGCCAGCTTGGCGGTGGCGCGGTCGAGATCGTCCCAGCTGTAGTACAGGCCGTCATGCGTTTCGATGCAGCACGCGGTGCGGTCGGCGGGAAAGCGGTTTTCGAACAGAGCGAACAGGTTGGCGTTCATGGTGCGGATGAAGACAAGGGCTTCCGGAATCCGGGCGCGCAATGCAATGGACGAAGGGTCGATGGAACGATGACGCGATGGGCGATTGTAATGCGGAAAGGCGCTAGTTTCCCTTGAACCGCGGCGGACGATGCGCCAGGAAGGCGGCCACGCCTTCGGCATGGTCGCCGCCTTCGGCGTAGGCGAAATGTGCGGTCAGTTCCTCGGCGCTCAAAGGCTCGGGCTGTGGCGACAGGCGGTGGATCGTGGCCTTGTTGATGCGTGCGGCGAGCGGTGCCCCCGCCGTGATGCGGCGCACCGCGGCCTCGACCTCCGCCGCCACGCCGCCGGCCGCAACCACGCGCGTCAGCAGGCCCTTCTCGCGCGCTTCGGCCGCATCGAAGACGCGGCCTTCGAGCAGGATCTCGAGCGCCACGGCACGGCCCGCCAGCGCCAGCAAACCCTTCAACTCGCCCGGCGCCATCGGAAAGCCGAGCCGGTTGATCGGCACGCCGAAGCGGCTGTTGTCCGCCGCGATGCGCAGGTCGCAGTGGCAGGCAATCTCCAGGCCGCCGCCGACGCATACGCCCTCGATCATCGCCACGGTCGGGTGCAGGCAACCGGCGATGGCCGCCAGCGCCGGCGCGATGATCTCCATGTGGTAGCGGCGCACCGCGGCTTGGTCGCCGCGCACCGTGGGGAACTCGGCAATGTCGGCGCCAGCGGCAAAATTGCCGTCGGCGCCGCGCACCACCACGCAGCGCAGCGAGCGGTCAGCCGACAGCCGCATGAAGCCGGCGGTCAGCGCCTCCCACATCTGCGCCGAGATGGCGTTGAGCTTGCCCGGGTGCGACAGCGTGACGGTGGCCGTCGTGCCTTCGACAGCGAACTGGACAGTACCGCTCATCGCTTAGTCGATCTTGGCGCCCGAGGCCTGCACCACCTGGGCCCAGCGCTTGATCTCGCTGCGCTGGAACTGCGCGAACTGCTCCTGCGTAAACTGCGGCGTTTCCGAGCCGTTGCTGATCCAGACGTGCTTGATATCCGGCGTGTTCAGGGCCTTTTCGGTCTCGATGTAAAGGCGGTCGACGATCTCCTTGGGCGTGCCCTTGGGCACCCACATCGCGTACCAGGTCGAGACCTCGTAGTTCGGCACGCCCGCCTCGGCCGCGGTCGGCACGTTCGGGAACGCGGGTGAGCGCTTGGCCGATGCCACCGCCAGCGCCTTGATGCGCCCCGCGCGGATGTGTTGCGCGGACGAGCCCAGGCCGTCGAACACCATGTCCACCTGGCCGGCGATCAGGTCCGACAACGCCGGGCCCGCCCCCTTGTAGGGGATATGCGTGATGAAGGTCTTGGTCTGCAGCTTGAACAGTTCGCCCGCCAGGTGGTGCGACGAGCCATTGCCCGCCGAGCCGTAGTTCAGCTTGCCGGGATTCTTGCGCGCATAGTCGAGCAGCTCCTGCAGGTTGTTGGCCTGCACGCGCGACGGATTCACCACCACGACCTGCGGCGGTTGCGCAATCACGGTGACGGGGATGAAGTCCTTCTCGATGTCGTAGTCGAGCTTCTTGTAGAACGACGGCGCGATCGCGTGGTGCGCGCCGCCGATAAAGACGGTGTAGCCGTCCGGCGCGGCCTTGGCCGCAAGGCTCGCGCCCAGGGTGCCGCCAGCGCCGCCGCGGTTGTCGATGACGAACTGCTTGCCGAGCTGCTTGGAAAGCTGCGCGGTCAGCGGACGGGCAAAGGCATCGGTGCCGCCGCCTGCCGGGAACGGCACGATCACGGTGACCGGCTTGGACGGCCAGGTATCCGCCAGCGCGGAGGGTACCTGCCCGGCCATGCCGGCAACGCCGGCGACCACGACGGCGGCGCGCGCGCACGCGGCCAGGCTGAACTGACGACGATTCATCTTCACTGTCTCCCTTTCTCTCGAATTGGAAAGTTGGTTCCGATACGGCTTGTTGTTAATCCCGTCAAAGGCCGTCCCCGGCGGTCAGGGAACGGCGATGCCATGGCGTGTTTAATGTGACCTGACCAGAGTCACAGCAGCTTCGCGACAGCACGGCTGATGCGCGGGTTGCCTTCGCCAAGGCGCGCTAGATTGTCATCCAGTGCCTCGGGCGCGTAAAGGTAATTCACCATCATGCCGCACGATTGGTTGCAGCCTTTGCGCGACAGGTCCCCGCCCCAGTTCAGCCGTTCCACGCAAGCGCCGTTGCCCAGGTGGAAGCGCGCTACCGGGTCCGCGGGCATGGACTGGCTGCGCTCGCGCACGAGGTAATGCGCGGCGAGCGACAGCGCGGTGTCACGCACCACGGCGTCCTGCGAATCGGCTGGCAACGCGGCGAGCCAGCCCGCGCCATCGGCCGGCGCCGGGCCGTGCCGGTCCTGCCAGCGCGCCACCCGCCTGGCACCGAGCGCCTCGGCCACGGTGGTGCCGTCCTGCTTGCGCAGCCAGTCGGCAAACCCCGGGATCGGCGACAGCGTGGCGAACTGCCTGACCTTGGGAAACTCGCGTTGCAGTTCCTCGATCACGCGCTTGAGCAGGAAGTTGCCGAAGCTCACGCCGCGCAATCCGGCCTGCGTATTCGAGATCGAATAGAAGATGGCCCACTTCACGCGGCGCAGGTCTTCCAGCGGCGCGGCCTCGTCGAGCAGGGTCTGCACATTGGCCGCCATCTCCGGCACGAAGGCAACTTCCACGAAGATCAGCGGCTCGCGTGGAATGCGCGGATGGAAGAATGCATAGCAGCGGCGGTCGGAATCGAGGCGGTTGCGCAGGTCGGTCCACGACGAGATTTCATGCACCGCTTCGTAGCGGATCAGCTTCTCGAGCAACGAGGCCGGCGAGTCCCAGGTGATGGGCTGCAACTCGAGCAAGCCCACGTCGAACCAGTTGGAGAACAGGGCTTCCAGGTCTTCATCGAGCACGCGCAAGCCGGGAAGACGCCGTTGCCAGCGCAGCATGTCGGCACGCAGGTGAATCAGGAAATGCAGGCCGCAGGCACTGTTGCCACGCTGGCCATGCAGCGCGGCGAGCCGCTTGAAGAAGCGGATACGCGCATTCGACAAAGCCTGTGCCGCCCTGGCGGGCTTGTCCGCATCCGCCGCGCCGTTTTCCGGACCCGTACCGCCGGCCACCTCCGCCAGCACTTCGAGCATGCCGCGACGCCGGCCCTCGTCCGCGGCTTCGTATTCGGCCTGCCAGGCCTGGGCGGCGGTATTGGCATTGCCGTCGGTCAGCCGCGCATCAAGGCAAAGCCGCAATTGTTCACGCTGGCGGCGCGCCACGCGCGCGGGCAACGGCGCCGCCTCCGCGTTCCTGGCCGATGCGGGCGTCGCCTCGGCTTCGCCCTTGCGGCCCCACCAGCGTCCGATCCTGGACAACAGGTTGGGGCCTGACGGTTCGCTGACGCCCAGCGGGGCGCTGATCTTCTGGTCACCGGAGTCGAGGGCGCTCATGGGGTACCTGCCTGGGTGCGTGAAGAAACATTGGGGAACGCATGCGGCGCGGCCACGTCAGCCCGGACGCTGCGGTCCAGCGCCGTCAGCGCCGTCAGCGTCGTCAGTGCGGCACGCTGGCGCAGCAGATGCGTCTTCATCAAGGCTTCCGCGCCTTCGGGGTCGTGCGCCTTGAGCGCAGCGAAGATGCTCAGGTGTTCGGCACAGGACTCGTTGATGCGCCCCGGCAATTTCAGGCTCTTGTGCCGCGACAGGCGCAGCACCTTGCGCAGGTCGCTGATCAGTCCCGACAGCCAGCGGTTGCCGGCCAGCCGCTGGATCGCTTCGTGGATCTGGAAATTGGTTTCGTAGTAGGCATCGATCTCGCCCGCGCCGGCATGCCGCGCGAGTTCGGCGTGCAACCCTTCGAGCGCCTCCAGGTCCTGCGCGGTCGCGTTGCGCGCGGCCTCGTAGGCGCAGCGTCCTTCCAGCAGCGCCATGAGCGGGAAGATTTCGTCGAGATCGCGCTCGGACAGCTCGTTGACGAAGCAGCCGCGCCTCGGCTCCAGGCGAACCAGCCCCTCGGCGGCAAGCACCTTGAGCGCTTCGCGCAGCGGCGTGCGTGAAATGCCGAGTTGCCCGGCGAGCGTGCTTTCGTCGATCCATGCCCCGGGGACCAGGGCGTGCGCATCGATCATGCCGCGCATGCGGTCCGCCACCTCCAGATACAGCGCCTGCTGGACGATACGCATAGGCCTCCGCCAGGATCAGTCCAGACCGTCCCGCATGCTGTGCAGGGGTCTTCATAATTCATAATTATGAATAACTGGAAGTATCAGGCAAGGCATTTCGATGCTGCGCCGCAGCGGCGGATGGGCCAGCGAGATCGATTCGGAAAGGGGCAGAGGTGCGGCGGGCGGATGCCAGGCCTCCCCGCCAGCATCCGCCCGCGCCTGAAAGAACAGCTGCGGACTATTTCATCGCCGGTCAACGCCTGGATAGGCATCGTCCCGCGTGGGTCATGGACTCCCGGCGCAGACCCTGCGCCCCCCTGTTGGCGCACACCGGTGCGCAGATTTTCCCGTCTGCCGTCGTTGTGGTCCGGTGCCCCTGCCTGACTGGCAGGTCCTCCCTGGCGCCGTCCTGGCGGGCTCGGCATAGCCCGCTCTGTTGTAACAGAAGAGTTAGCGAGGATCGTGCCATGAAAGCTAATCCCTTGTTTTTATTGAAGTCGATGATGAGAAACTTGTTACAAGACCGCATCGATGTAACAGAATGTTTCCCGGTTGTTACGACACTGATCCTGTCCGGGGGCAGGTCGGGAAGTGGGGGCGGCCTTGAAGACACTGGCATTTGTGGCGAATTTGCCAGTTCAAATACCAGCAGTATGGGGAGTAAGGCACAATCGACACGCGCAAATTGGTTGCGCTGATGAAACAACGCGGCCCGGCTTCCGCAATACGACCCGAGGGGAATTCCGACCATGCAAACCGGCGACACCAGCGCAGTCCCCGCTTTCCCGGAAACGCAAGACCGCGCCCGGCCACCCTCGACGTCCGCGGTCGAGACCAGCGTCTTGCGGCTCGCTTTCACCGGCACAGGATCGGAATATTTCCGGATCTGGATCGTCAACACCCTGCTGACCATCGTCACGTTCGGCATCTACTCCGCGTGGGCCAAGGTCCGCACGTTGCAGTACTTCTATCGCAACACCAGCCTGGACGGGGCGACGTTCGATTACCACGGCAAGCCGACGGCCATCCTCAAGGGTCGCGCCATCGTGTTCGTGCTGGCACTCGCGTTTCAGCTGGCCGGCAAGGTGTCGCCGCTGCTGGCCGTCCTGCTGGCCCTGGCGCTGGCCGCGGTGTTCCCGCTGCTGCTGGTCCGGTCGCTGCGCTTCCGCATGGCGAACACGAGCTATCGCGGCCTGCGCTTCGCCTTCACTGGCGGCGACGCCGAAGCGTACAAGGTGTTCGTGCTGTGGCCGTTGCTGACGGTGTTCACGCTTGGCGCGCTGGCACCGCTGGCGCATCAGCGCCTGAAGCACTACCAGCACAACCACACGCGCTTCGGCACCGCGCCATTCGCCTTCAGCGCGGTTTCCGGGGATTTCTACAGCGTCTACCTGCGTGGCTGCGGGCTAACAGTTCTGGTGCTGATTGTTGCCGCCCTCGGCGCCGCCGGGCTCGCCGCAGCGGCGCGCGGGAACGAAGCCGCCTCGATGCTTGCGGGCCTGGTCGGAGCACTCGGGATCTACGCCTCGTTCCTGGCTATCGGGCCCTACTTCACCGCGCGGCTGCAGAACGTGGTGTGGAACCACACCACCCTGGCCCCGCACGGCTTGCGCAGCGAGGTGAAGGCAAGCCGTCTGTTCTATATTTTCCTGACCAACATGGTTGCCATCACACTGACCCTGGGCCTGTTCCTGCCGTTTGCCCGGGTCAGGTCCGCACGCTACCGCGTGGAACGCGTGTCGCTGCTGGCGCGCGCGCCGCTGGACGCCTTCGTTGCAGGGCAGGCCGAGAGCGTAGGTGCGCTCGGCGATGCCGCGGCGGACTGGTACGACATCGACATCGCGCTGTGAGCCCGCGCGCAGCAGATGCCGAAATGATTCACCCATGACATGGCGCCGATGATTCCCGTCACCTACTTCGATGGCCGCTCTTCCCGGGCGCACCCGGCCACGCTGGCCGTGGACGCCGGGCAGGCCGTACTGCGCGATGCCAATGGCGCGGAACTGCGGCGCGCGGCGCTGTCGTCGCTGCGCGTATCGGAGCGGGTCCGGCGCGCGCCGCGCCTGGTTACGTTCGCGGACGGCGCCTTCTGCCAGGTCAGCGACCACAACGGGTTCGACCGGCTGCTTGCCGAAACGGGACATCGGGAAGGCTGGGTGGTCAGGGCGCAGAACAGCTGGCGCATGGCGGGCATGGCCGTGGCGGCGCTGGTTGCCGTGCTCGTGCTGGGCTATTACGTCGTGCTGCCGTGGGGCTCGTCGCAGATCGCACGCGCCGTACCGCCCGCGCTCGAGGCGCAGCTCGGGCGCGCCACGCTGGCCAGCCTGGACAACGGCGTGGTAGAGCCCACGCGCCTGCCCGCCGCGGAACAGGCGCGCATCCGCGCGGGCTTTGCCGGGCTGAAGCGGCCCGACGATCCGGGCCATGACTACCAGATCGTGTTCCGCCGCGGCGGGCGCCTGGGCGCCAATGCGCTGGCCCTGCCCGGCGGCATCATCGTGGTCACGGACGAACTGGCAGGGCTGGCGGGGACCGGCGCCGGCATGCTCGGGGTGCTCGCACACGAGGCCGGCCATGTGGCACAACGCCACGGCCTGCAGCAGGTCATCCAGGCATCTGCGGTCGGCGCGCTGGCGGCCTACATGTTCGGCGACTATTCCTCGGTGCTGGCGGGCGTGCCCGCCGCGATGCTGACGTTGCGCTATTCGCGCGAGCATGAACGCGAGGCGGATGCCTATGCCATCGAGATCATGCTGCGCAACCGGCTGCCGCCGTCAGCGCTCGCCGATGTCCTGATTGCGCTGGAGAACCAGAACCGTGGCGCGCGGAAGGACGCGGCCGCGCCCGCCGGCAAGGCGGAAGCACCCGAGAGGGATGATTTCCTTTCCACGCATCCGCACACGCGCGAACGGATCGAGGCATTGCGCGCGGCAGGCACCTGACTGCGCGCGGACGCCCTGTCAGGCGCCCGTTCCCGCCGCGGGCTGTTCCTCTGCGGGGCGCGGCTGGCGGCGATACGCCCACACCACCATGCCGATCCCGATCAGGATCATCGGCAGGCTCAGCCACTGGCCCATGGACAAGTGCAGCGCCAGCAGGCCCAGGAAATTGTCCGGCTCGCGCGCGAACTCGACGGCGAAACGGAAGGCGCCATAGCCGATCAGGAACACGCCCGACACCGCGCCCATCGGCCGCGGCTTGCGTGCGAACAGCCACAGGATGATGAACAGCGCCACGCCCTCGCCGGCGAACTGGTAGAGCTGCGACGGATGGCGCGGAATGTTGTCGCCTGCCTGCGGGAAGATCATGCCCCACGGCAGGTCTGTGGGCCGGCCCCACAGCTCGCCGTTGATGAAATTGCCGATGCGGCCGGCGGCCAGCCCGCACGGGATCATCGGCGCGATGAAGTCGGTCACCTCCAGCCAATGGCGCTCGCGCAGCCGCGCGAACAGCCACATGGCGACCAGCACGCCGAGAAAGCCGCCGTGGAAGGCCATGCCGCCTTCCCACACCTTGAAGATCTCCAGCGGATGCGACAGGTAGTACGACGGCTTGTAGAACAGCACATAGCCGAGCCGGCCGCCCAGTATCACGCCCAGCACGCCGAAGAACAGCATGTCATCGAGATCGCGCGCCACCCAGCCCTTGGCTGTCATATGCGGCTGGTGGATGCGCAGGCGCCCGAACCACAGGAACATGATGAACCCGGCCAGGTACATGAGCCCGTACCAGCGGATGGCAAGCGGGCCGAGATGGATGGCGACCGGATCGAATTGGGGATGAATCAGCATGGTGAGGTGGGTGGAAGTTATAAAGGCCCGGCAGCCACGGAACCCACAGGTCCCGCGAAGGCCAGCCCGCTCGCGATGTCGATCAGGGAACGCAGCGCCGGCGCGACGCCGGCGGCGCCCTCGCGCCAGACCAGGCCGGTCTCGATCTGCGGCCCGGCCTCGCGCAACGCGAGGTACGACACGCCGGTGCGGCGAAGGTTGCAGAGCGAGGCCGGCACCAGCGCCACCCCCATGCCCGCAGACACCAGGCTCACGATGGTCTGCATCTGGATGGCTTCCTGCGCGATCACTGGCGACAAGCCGTCGCGCGCATAGTAGCCCGTAATGATGTCATAAAACACCGGCGCGCTTCGTCGCGGGAAGATGATCAGCGGTTCCTGCGCGGCGTCGCGCAGCGAAACCTTGCCGTCGGACGATGCGGCGCCGTGCGCGGGCCGCCAGCCATCCGGCACGGCGAGTACCAGCGGTTCGCTGACCAGCGGCAGGTAGGACAGGCCGTGCGGCATGGCGGGCCATTGCGGGCGGATGACCAGCCCGGCGTCGATGCTGCCGTCGATCAGTGCCTCCAGTTGGATATCGCTGGTGGCCTCGCGCAACTGCAGCTGGACTTCCGGATGCTGTGCGCGGAAATGCCGCAGCAGCTCGGGCAGGATGCCGTAGTCGGCCGTGCTGACGAATGCCAGCGCCAGCGAGCCGATCTCCCCCCGCGCGAACCGCTGGGCGAGCGCTGGCAGCGCCGCCGCATCCGCCAGCACGCGCCGCACCTCGGGCAGCCATTGCTGCCCGGCGGGCGTCAGCATGACCGAACGGCGCGTGCGCGCGAACAGCTGCACGCCGATTTCCTCTTCCAGCGACTGGATCTGCTGCGAAAGCGGCGGCTGCGTCATGGCCAGCCGCGTGGCCGCGCGTCCGAAATGCAACTCTTCCGCCACCGTGACGAAGTACCGCAGCTGGCGCAGGTCCAATGCCGCTCCTGATATGTTTTTCGACTCAATAACGGTCAAATAATATATTTGACACGCCAAAACGCAAGTCGCATTCTTTCGGCACAACATTGCCCTGCCTGCGCCCGTGCGGCGTGCTGGCGGCCGAGAGACATCCCCCGGAGACCCCCACCATGGCATTCAACAAGCGCTCCAAGAACATCACGCAAGGCGTGGCCCGTTCCCCGAACCGCTCGATGTACTACGCCCTCGGCTACCAGAAGGAGGACTTCGACAAGCCGATGGTCGGCATCGCCAACGGTCATTCGACGATCACGCCGTGCAACGCTGGGTTGCAGCGCCTTGCCGATGCCGCGATCGACGCCGTGAAGGCCGCCGGGGCCAATCCGCAGGTGTTCGGCACGCCGACCATCTCCGATGGCATGTCGATGGGCACCGAGGGCATGAAGTACTCGCTGATCTCGCGCGAGGTCATTGCCGACTGCATCGAGACCGCCGCGCAGGGCCAGTGGATGGATGGCGTGGTCGTGATCGGCGGCTGCGACAAGAACATGCCGGGCGGCATGATGGCGATGGCGCGCACCAATGTGCCCAGCATCTACGTTTATGGCGGCACCATCCGGCCGGGCAACTGGAAAGGCAAGGACCTGACGATCGTCTCGTCGTTCGAGGCCGTGGGCGAATTCACTGCCGGCCGCATGAGCGAGGAAGACTTCGAGGGCGTGGAAAAGAACGCCTGCCCGTCCACGGGTTCCTGCGGTGGCATGTACACGGCCAACACGATGAGTTCGTCGTTCGAGGCGCTCGGCATGTCGCTGCTGTACTCGTCGACCATGGCCAACCCTGACCAGGAGAAAGTCGACAGCGCGGCGGAATCGGCGCGCGTGCTGGTCGAGGCCGTCAAGCGGGACATCAAGCCGCGCGACATCATCACGCGCAAGTCGATCGAGAATGCGGTCAGCCTGATCATGGCGACCGGGGGTTCGACCAATGCCGTGCTGCATTACCTGGCCATTGCGCACTCCGCCGAAGTCGAATGGACCATCGACGATTTCGAGCGCATCCGCCGCAAGGTGCCGGTGATCTGCAACCTGAAGCCATCGGGCCAGTATGTGGCCACCGACCTGCACAAGGCCGGCGGCATCCCGCAGGTGATGAAGATCCTGCTGAAGGCCGGGCTGCTGCATGGCGACTGCCTGACCATCACCGGCCGCACGCTGGCCGAGGAACTGGAGCACGTGCCAGACCAGCCGCGTGCAGACCAGGACGTGATCATGCCGATCGAGAAGGCGCTATACGCCGAAGGCCACCTGGCCATCCTGAAGGGCAACCTGGCCGAGGAAGGTGCTGTCGCAAAGATCACGGGCCTGAAGAACCCCGTCATCACCGGCCCGGCGCGCGTGTTTGAAGACGAGCAGAGCGCCATGGACGCGATCCTGGCCGACAAGATCAACGCCGGCGACGTGCTGGTGCTGCGCTACCTGGGTCCCAAGGGCGGCCCGGGCATGCCGGAAATGCTGGCGCCGACCTCCGCCATCATCGGCAAGGGGCTGGGCGAATCCGTGGGCTTTATTACGGATGGCCGCTTCTCCGGTGGTACGTGGGGCATGGTGGTTGGCCACGTAGCGCCTGAAGCGTATGTGGGTGGGACGATCGCGCTGGTACAGGAAGGGGATTCGATCACGATTGACGCACACAAGCTGGTGTTGCAGGTCAATGTGTCGGATGAAGAATTGGCGAGGCGCCGGGCCGAATGGAAACAGCCCGCGCCGCGCTATACGCGTGGAGTCCTGGCGAAGTTTTCGCGGCTGGCGTCAACCGCGAGCAAGGGGGCGGTGACCGATTGAGCGGACGGCTGCGCGAAGCGTCGCGGCTGCCGAGCCGCGCGCAGCGCAGCCGCAGGCGATGATGCGAAAGCGCGAGCAGGGCCGGGCCACGGACAGTTTCGGGGCTCGTTCAATCATTGTCCGAGAGCCTGCAGACGGACGCGCTCCACGCGGCAGGCAGCGTGGAAGACTATGAAGCGAATACCCGTACGAAGTTCTGCGCACGCTACGATCAATATTCGCCCGCTAGGGTAAGCGACGCGTTTCTTGCTTACTTTTTGTCGCCCGGACAAGAAGTGACTCGCCGGCTACGCCGGCGAAACAGCGGCGCCTGCCCGGGACGCCATCCTCACAACCCACCCGGATCCCGCTCAATCTCTTCCAGCGTCGCATCCAGCCACTCGACCAGCCGAGCCTCGAGCGCCTGGGTCAGTTCAGCCGCGAGCTGCGCGGTCAGTGGCGCCAGCCGCGCGCGCAGCGTGGCCTCGGTATGCGCCTCCACCACCTGCGGCCACTCCGTGCGAAAGCGCATCATGACGCGTGTCAGCAATTCGGAACGCATGGCGCGCAGATCATCCTCGCCGGGCGCATCCGACAAATAGCGCCCCGACACAGCGATGTCTTCAGGATCGGTCACCGGCAACGCGGTATCGCCGTCTTCCACCTCATCCATCAAAACCGGTATCGCCAGCGCATCCGGCTCGCCCGTGTCGCCCACATACGTGACCACGCCCGACTCGGCCATGCCGGCCGTATCGATGACACCGTCCTCGGATAGCGCCGTGGCGGCATCCGGAAACTCCACCACTTCGGTCAGCAGCGGAATGCTGTCGTTGGGCCCGAGCCGCGGGATCACCCGCGAGGTCGTGCGTTCGCTCATGCGGAATCTCCCTTGGGCTGGCCGAGGTCGTGGTGCGTCAGCGGATAACCGCGTTCACGATAGAAACGGTAGCGCTCGCGCCCTGCCTCGCGGTCTTCGGCGCCGGCACCCACGACTTCGATCAGGCGTTCAAAACTGGCGAACTGCGCCGGTGCCTGCGAGTCCAGGTTGATCAGCAGCTGATGGTGCGGCAGGCCTTCCAGCTGCGCGGCCAGCACGATCGGCGTGACGGCCGCATTGGGACTGTCCACGCCGCAGTGCGGCAGGAAGTCCAGCGGCGAGAAGGTCCACAGCCGCGCGTCGAGTTCCGCGAGCTGCGGCGGCTGGCCGTGTACCACCACCTTCTGGCCAGCGCCATATGCCTTGCGGACCAGCCGGCAGACATAGCCCAGCTTGTCCGGCACATTGCTGTGGAAATCGATGCGCGTCATGACTGCCTGCCCCTTGCGCCCGTCAGGCGGCGCGATCCATCAGGAACTGGGCCAGCAGCGGCACCGGGCGCCCGGTGGCACCCTTGGCCGCCCCACTCTTCCACGCCGTGCCGGCGATGTCCAGGTGGGCCCAGTCGTACTTTTCGGTGAAGCGCGCCA
Source organism: Cupriavidus sp. C3SS-1 (assembly GCF_057073755.1). Classification (NCBI taxonomy): domain Bacteria; kingdom Pseudomonadati; phylum Pseudomonadota; class Betaproteobacteria; order Burkholderiales; family Burkholderiaceae; genus Cupriavidus; species Cupriavidus sp. C3SS-1. The sequence continues at coordinate 2,612,808 of NZ_CP172699.1, forward strand.
GGAAGCAGGCGGCGGTCACGCTGCCGGCCGGGCGGCCGCCGATATTCGCCATGTCGGCGAAGTTCGACTTGAGCTGGTCCTGGTACTCGTCGTCCAGCGGCATGCGCCAGGCCGTGTCCATGGACTTGCGGCCGGCCTGCAGCAGCTGGTCGGCGAGCAGGTCGCTACGGGCGTAGAGGCCGCTGTTGATGTGGCCCAGCGCGATGATGCAGGCGCCGGTCAGCGTGGCCACGTCTACCACCGCGGCCGGCTTGAAGCGCTCGACGTAGGTCAGCGCATCGCACAGGATCAGGCGGCCTTCGGCGTCGGTGTTCAGGATCTCGATGGTCTGTCCCGACATGCTGGTCACCACGTCGCCGGGCTTGGTCGCGATCCCGCTGGGCATGTTCTCGCAGGTGGGCACGACGGCAATCACGTTGAGCTTCAGGCCCATCTCGGCCACGGCCTGCAGCGTGCCCAGCACCGAGGCCGCACCGCACATGTCGTACTTCATTTCGTCCATGCCCTCGCCCGGCTTGAGCGAGATGCCGCCGGTATCGAAGGTGATGCCCTTGCCCACCAGCACCACGGGCGCCTGCTTGGCGCCCGCGCCGTCATAGCGCAGCACGATGAACTGCGGCGGCTCGACGCTGCCCTTGGTCACGGCCAGGAACGAGCCCATGTTCAGCGCTTCCATCTGCTTGCGGCCGAGCACTTCCACCTTGAGCTTGTGGCGCTTGGCAATGGCCCGCGCCGTGTTGGCCAGGTAGGTCGGGGTGCAGATATTGGACGGCAGGTTGCCCAGGTCGCGGGTCAGTTCCATGCCGTTGGCAATGGCCGTGCCACGCACCACGGCCTGGGTCGCGGCCTTGGCATCGTTGGCGTCCACGGCCAGCACCACCTTGCGCAGCGCCGGCTTGTCGGGCGCGCCCGGCTTGCCGTTGGCGCGCTTCAGGCCCGGGTGACGCTCCAGCAGGCGGTAGCCCGCGTCGCGCACCAGCGTGATCGTCGTGATGACGGCCCAGCCGATGTCGCGCTGCTGCGGCGGCTGCTGCGACAGGCACCACAGCGCCGACGTCGCGCGCGTGGCCGACAAGGCACGCACGGCCGTGCGCACGGATTCGGCAAACGCCTTGTCGCTGAAGTCCGCTTCCTTGCCGAGGCCGACCAGCAGCACGCGGGCCGCGCCCACGCCGGCCACTTCGTGCAGCGTAAGGTGCGTGCCGCGCTTGCCTTCGAAGTCGCCCTGCTTCAGCAAGCGTGCGACCAAGCCCTTGGTGGCCACGTCAAGGGCCTTGGCGACCCCCGCCAGGTTCTGCCCTTCGAACACGCCGACCACCAGGCAGTCGGTCTTGGTCGCCAGGAAACCATTTTGGCCGGCTTTGCTCCAATCCAGGGCTTTTGTGCTAAATTCCATCGCGCTTCCTTCTAGGGGCTTGTAGTCACGAAAGCCCCCATTATCCGCGATTTTTATCCGCGACCTGCCGCTGCCGATCCGCCCCGCCGCCAGCCCGCTGTCCTGCGAGGCACTTGACACACGGCACATCGCCCGCGCCGGCCGGCAGCCCGGAACCGACACCGCATGATCCTTCAACAAGCCCTGCGACGCGAGCTCGCCTACACCGCCGGCGCGGTGTTCCTGGTGATGCTGACCTTCATGCTCACGTCGCTTGTGATCCGTATCCTGGGCCTGGCCGCCAACGGCAAGGCCAGTCCCAACGACGTGCTGATCCTGATCGGCCTGGCCACGATCGGCTACCTGTCCATCCTGCTCTCGGCCACGCTTTTCATCTCGACCCTGATCGTGCTCACGCGCTGGTACAAGGACTCCGAGATGGTGGTGTGGTTCTCGGCCGGCATCTCCCTGCGCGACCTGGTCAAGCCGGTGCTGCAGTTCGCGGCGCCGTTCATCCTGCTGTCGCTGTTGCTCGGCGTGTTCGCGTGGCCGTGGGCCAACCAGCAGAGCGCACTGTTCCGCGACCGCTTCGAGCAGCGCGGCGTGCTGTCGATGATTGCCGCGGGGCGCTTCATCGAACCGTCCAACGGCAACTACGTGCTGTTCATCGAAGGCATCGACGCCAACATGCAGTACGCGCGCAACGTCTTTGTCGCCAATGCCGAGGCCGGCAAGGTCGGGGTCGCGCTGGCCCACCAGGGCAAGTTCGAGACCATGCCCAACGGCGACCGCCTGGTGGTCATGGAGAATGGCCGCCGCTATGCCGGCACGCCGGGCCAGATCGACTACCGCATCGTCGAGTTCGAGCGCTATGCCGTCAAGGTGGACAATAAGCCACCTGAAAACCAGAACTCGGTGCCGCCCAAAAGCCGTGACACCATCGACCTGTTGCGCAATCCCACACGCGAGAACCTGGGCGAGCTGCTCTGGCGCATTTCTCTGCCGATCCTTGCCTTCAATTTCGTGATGATCGCCATCCCGCTGGCGTACGTGAACCCGCGGCTCGGCCGCTACACGCCGCTGGTGTTCGCGGTGCTGATCTACCTGACCTACAGCAACATGATCAACCTGGCCCAGTCCTGGGTGCGTTCCGGCTCGGTCCCGTTCTGGCTGGCCTGGTGGCCGATCCACCTGGTGGTGTTCCTGGCCGCGCTGGTGATGTTCCGTTACCGTCAGAACCGCAGCCTGGGCGGCTGGCGCGCCGTGTTCGGGCATCGGCCCGCGCCCGCCAAGGGGGGCACGGCATGAGGGTGCTGCGCGTCTATGAGCGCTACTTTGCGCGCCAGGTCTATGGGGTGTTCATCTTCATCCTGTTCGCGGTGCTGTCGCTGTTCGTGTTCTTCGATTTGCTCAACGAACTGGAGAGCGTTGCCGGCAAGTACACCTCGCTGATCGCGTTCTTCCACGTCCTGCTGCAGGCGCCGACGCGGGTCTACGAGGTGCTGCCGATCGCGGTGCTGATCAGCGCGATCTACGTCTTCTCGCAACTGGCCAGCCAGTCGGAGTTCACGATTTTCCGGGTGGCGGGCCTGAATACGCGGCAGGCGCTGTTCTCGCTGTTCAAGCTGGCGGTACCACTGGCCCTCATCACCTTCATCTTCGGCGAGTTCATCGGCCCCCGGGCCGAGCAGTTCGCGCAGAAGGTCAAGCTGGAAGCCATCGGTGCCACGGTATCGTCGGACTTCCGTTCCGGCGTCTGGGTCAAGGACCGCGACAAGGATCCGAAGGGCGATGGCGAGATCACGCGCTTCGTCAACGTGGCCGGGCTGCGGCCGGACCAGACCATCACCGGCATCACGGTCTATGAGTTCGATGCCCAGTACCGCCTGCGCGTCATCCGGGTGGTGAAGGAAGGCCGGTACCAGGGCGCCCAGTCGTGGCTGCTGAGCGATGTCAACGAGACCCGCTTCTCGGAACTGGGCAAGCCGGCCAACGCGCCGGGCGACGGACTCGCGCCCGAGTTCCGCGCCGAGCAGGTCAAGTTCCCCAGCATCACCATGCACTCGGAGCTGACGCCGCAGATCCTGTCCGTGCTGCTGGTCACGCCCGAACGCATGTCGACGCTGGACCTGTTCCGCTATATCCGGCACCTGCGCGACAACAAGCAGGACACGCAGCGCTACGAGATCGCCTTCTGGAAGAAAGTGGTCTACCCGCTGACCCTGTTCGTCATGATGGCCCTCGCCCTGCCCTTCGCCTACCTGCACGCGCGTGCGGGCGCGGTCGGCGTGAAGGTGTTCGGCGGGATCATGCTGGGGCTGTCGTTCCACCTGTCGAATACGCTGTTTTCGCACGTGGGCTTGCTGCATACCTGGCCACCGATCCTTTCGGCGCTGGTGCCCGGAACGCTGTACCTGCTGTTCGCGCTGACGGCGCTGCGCTGGGTGGATCGTCACTGACACAAGGATCGTGATGCCTCCAACCACAGCCACGCCCAGCCGCCAGGCCCTCGTGTTGTTCGCACACGGGGCGCGCGACGCGCGCTGGCGTGAGCCGTTCGATCGGCTGGCGCAGAAGCTCGGCGGGGTTCTGCCGGGCACGCCGGTGCGGCTTGCTTTCCTGGAGTTGATGTCGCCGCAGTTGCAGGAGGCCCTTGGTGAGCTCGCAGCCGCTGGCATCGACGAGATCACCGTGGTGCCAGTGTTCTTTGGCCAGGGTGGCCACCTGCGGCGCGACCTGCCCGCGCTGATCGATACCTGCCGGCAGCAATATCCTGCCTTGTCGATTCGCTGTGCGCCCGCAGTGGGCGAGGATGACAGTGTCCTCGATGCGATTGCCGCGTACTGCGTGGCATCGCTGGCGCCGGCCGCAACTGGCGGCGCATGAAAAAACCGGGCAGTTGCCCGGTTTCTCTTTCGTACGGCTACGCGGCCTCAGGCCGCTTTCGCCGCAACAGGCTCCGCCTGATCCAGCACCGGCTCGGTCGCCCGCGCCGCCAGCGCCTCACCGATCATCAGCAGGCTCGGTTGCGCCGGGTCGATCCAGCCGGCAGCCTCGCCCGCCGCCATCTGTCGCAGCGTGAACGCATGGCTGCGCTGGCGCGGGGTACTGACCGACTCCACCACCCATGCCGGCGTCGATGGCGCCTTTCCGTGCGCAATCAGTTGCGCAGCAATGGCCGCAGCCTGGTCGCGGCCCATGTAGTAGACCAGCGTATCGGCCCGTACATCGGCCTCGATGTCGGCCGCCGCAGCTGGCACTTCCGTGCCGTCCGCGGCCTTGGCCTGCGTGGCAAACGCAACGCTGCGCGACACGCCACGCTTGGTCAGCGGCTTGGCGATGGCCGATGCGGCCGCCAGCGCAGCGGTAATTCCGGGCACCACCTCATACTCGATGCCCGCGGCTTCCAGCGCCTGCAGCTCTTCGTCGGCACGGCCGAACAGCATCGGGTCGCCGCCCTTCAGGCGCACCACGCGTTCGAACTTGGTGGCCATGTCGACGATCTGGCGGTTGATGAACAGCTGCGCCGTCGAACGCTTGCCGCAGCGCTTGCCCACTTCCACCAGCTTCGCTTGCGGACACCAGGCCAGCATCTCCGGCGATACCAATGCGTCATGCAGCACGACCTGGGCTTCGCCCAACAACCGTGCACCACGCACCGTAATGAGATCCGCCGCCCCGGGACCTGCCCCGATCAGGTAGACCTTGCCGGTCGCTTTGCCTGCCTTGCTCATCATCTGCCCCTTGCGCTTGCGATTGACTATGTGCCGTAACGCTCAGGAGTATGCACGGATCATGCCCGCGGCCACCGTGTGATTGGTCGCCTCGTCGATCAGCACGAAGGCGCCGGTCGCCGGGTTGTCACCGTAGGTATCGCACACGATCGGCTTCTGCAGCGAGAGCTGCACCGAGCCAATATCGTTCAGGCGGATATCGTGGCGGCCGGTCTCGTGCGACAGCGTGTGGACGTCCAGCACGCGATCCACAGCCGACACACGTGCGAACACGCTGGCCGTGGTGTGCTTGAGCACGTACTTGCGCGACGGGTTCAGCGATTCGTCGTCGAACCAGCACAGGTCGGCCTGCAGCTTCTTGGCGGAGGCCGCGGTCGCGTCGGCGGCGACGAACATGTCACCACGCGATACATCGACGTCCTCGGCCAGGCGCACCGTCACGGTATCGCCGGCACCGGCGGAATCGGCGGCGCCGTTCGGCGTCAGCACTTCGGCCACCACGGCGTCGCGGTTGGCCGGCAGCACGCGCAGCTTCTGGCCCACGCGCACGGTGCCTGCCTCGACACGGCCGGCGTAGCCACGGAAGTCGTCCGACTGCGAGCCGTCCTGGCGGATCACCAGCTGCACCGGGAAGCGCAGCGCGGTGTCGCCCTCCGGCGCAGCCTCTTCCACCGGCAGTTCTTCAAGCAGCGGCAGCAGCGACTCGCCCTGGTACCACGGCATGGCGTCGCTGGCGTGCACGATGTTGTCGCCTCGCAGCGCCGACACCGGCACGTAGCGCACATCCTTCAGGCCGAGCTGTTCGGCCAGTTCGGCGTAGGCCGTGCGAATCTCGTTGAAGCGCTGCTCGCTGTAGTCGACCAGGTCCATCTTGTTGACGGCCACGATCACGTGCTGCAGTTCCAGCAGCTTCAGGATGGCCGAATGGCGCTTGGTCTGCGCCAGCAGTTCGGCGCGGCCGTCCTTGACCGTCACACGGGTGGCATCCACCAGCACGATGGCCGCATGCGCGGTCGAGGCACCCGTGACCATGTTGCGCGTGTACTGCTCGTGGCCCGGCGTATCGGCGATGATGAACTTGCGGCGCGCGGTCGAGAAATAGCGGTACGCCACATCGATCGTGATGCCCTGCTCCCGCTCGGCTTCGAGGCCGTCGGTCAGCAGCGAGAAGTCGATCTGCTCGCCGGCGGTGCGCTTGTTCTTGGCGTTGGCCAGCGCGGTCAGCTGGTCGGACAGCACGGCCTTGCTGTCGAACAGCAGGCGGCCGATCAGCGTGCTCTTGCCGTCGTCGACGGAACCCGCGGTGATGAAACGCAGCAGGCCCTGGTGGGTAGATTGGTGAGTCATGTCTGAATCCTTGGCTGCGTCGGCTTAGAAATAGCCTTCCTTCTTGCGGCGTTCCATCGACGCCTCGCTGGTCTGGTCGTCCATGCGCGTGGCGCCGCGCTCGGTGATCTCGGTCACGGCCGTTTCGGCGATGATCGCTTCCGGCGAATCCGCCGTGCTGGCCACCGGGCAGGTGCAGCTGATGTCGCCCACGGTGCGAAAGCGCACCGACAGCACTTCGCTGACGTCGCCGTCCTGCTTCGGCGTGATCGGCGTCACCGGCACCAGCAGGCCGTTCTTGCGTACCACTTCGCGCTGGTGCGTGTAGTAGATCGGCGGCAGCGCCAGCTTTTCGCGGGCGATGTACTGCCACACGTCCAGCTCGGTCCAGTTCGAGATCGGGAACACGCGCATCTGCTCGCCCTGCGCCATGCGCGCGTTGTAGAGGCTCCACAGCTCGGGGCGCTGGGCCTTCGGGTCCCACTGGCCGAACTCGTCGCGGAAAGAGAAGATGCGCTCCTTGGCGCGGGCCTTCTCTTCGTCGCGGCGGGCGCCGCCCATCAGCGCGTCGAACTGGTGCTCGGCGATGGTTTCCAGCAGCGTCACGGCTTGCGCCGCGTTGCGCGAATCGGTGTCCTTGCGCAGGCGCACGGTGCCGCGCTTGATCGAATCCTCCACGTGGCCCACCACCAGGCGCGCGCCGAGTTCGGCCACGCGCTGGTCACGGAAGGTGATCACTTCCGGGTAGTTGTGGCCGGTATCGATGTGCACCAGCGGGAACGGCAGCTCGATCTTGCGCTCGCCGAGGCGGAAGGCCTTCAGCGCCAGGTGCAGCATGACGATCGAGTCCTTGCCGCCCGAGAACAGCAGCGCCGGGTTGCGGCACTCGGCCACCACCTCGCGGATGATGTAGATCGACTCGGCCTCCAGGCGGTCGAGGTGGTCGTTCTGTACCTGCAGCAGGTGCGCCACGCTGCTGGCGGCGCTTGCGATGTCGTTCATGATGCCCATGTCGTTCGGCCCCAATCTCAATGCTTGATGTTCTGTTCGTGGAGCCCGCACTCTTTCGAGTCCTTGCTCTCCCACCACCAGCGCCCGGCGCGTACGTCTTCACCGGCGCGCACCGCGCGGGTACAGGGTTCGCAGCCGATGCTGGGGTAGCCCTTGGCATGCAGCGCGTTGACCGGTACGTTGTGGCGCTTCAGGTATGCCCACACCTCGGCCTCGGTCCAGTCCGCGAGCGGATTGAACTTGGGGATGCCGCGGGCTTCGTCCATTTCCTCGAACGGCAGCTCGGCGCGCGTGACGGCCTGCTCGCGGCGCTGGCCGGTCATCCAGGCGTCCGCGTGCGACAGCGCGCGGTTGAGCGGCTCCACCTTGCGGATGCCGCAGCAATCCTTGCGCAGTTCTACGCTGTCGTAGAAAGCGTTCAAGCCGTGCCTCTTGAGGTAGTTTTCCACTGCCTCGGCATCCGGCGTGTATTGCTCGATGGTGTAGCCATAGTGACCGGTCACCTGGTCCAGCACAGCCAGCGTCTCCGCGTGCAGGCGGCCGGTGTTCAGCGTGAACACGCGGATGCCCGCGCGCACGGCCTGCGTGCCGCGCAGGATCGCGTCGGTCAGCACCATGTCCTCGGCGGCGAGGCTGGTGGCGAAGCGCGCGCGGAAGAAACGTGCGGCAATGCCGGACAGGCGGCTCGCCAGCTCGCGCTCCTTCTCTTCCAGCGCGGCCACGCTGCCCGTGTACTCGGGCATGGTCCACAGCGCGGGACGCAGCGCCGACGCCGGCGCACCGGCATCCACCACCGCGATGTCGCTCAATGCAGCGCTCATGCCGATTCCCTTGCGCCAACTTCGGCACGTGCACGGCGGAACAGCGGCAGCGGCTCGTCGACCGAAGCCTGGTACGCCACGGTGAACTCGGTGAAGCCCTTGATGGCGTCGTCGATGTTCTTGTCGGCGCGCACCGCGAAGGTGTCGAAGCCGCAGCGCTTCATGAAATTCAGCTGGTCGCGCAGCACGTCGCCGATGGCGCGCAGCTGGCCCTTCCACTGGTAGCGCGTGCGCAGCAGGTAAGCCGTGGAGAAACCGCGGCCATCGCGGAACACCGGGAAATCCACCGCGACCACGGCCACGCCGTCGAACAGCGACTGGGCATCGCCCGGCTCGTCTTCGGGGGCCAGCCACACGCCGGTACGCTCGCGCGCGCGGCCGGCCAGCAGGTCTTGATGCGACTTCCACACCGTCAGCGGGAACAGGACGGCGTCCTGGCCCTGCACGGCTGCGGTGATCTGCTCTTCGGTCAGCGGCTGCCCTTCGGCGCCGCGCAGCACGGTCCAGCTGTCTTCGACGATAACCGGGGTGACCGCGTCGGCGGTACGTTGCAGTTGAATGATCTTTGCCATGTGTCTTTCTCCGGTCCTCAGGCTTCGGCGCGCTCGCGCGGCTGCTTGTCGGCGTAGACGCGCTCCTTGAACGGGGCGACGCCGATCCGGTTCACGGTCTCGATGAAACGTTCGTCTTCGATGCGGTTGGCCACGAAGGTCTCGATGATGCGCGAGACCACGTCCGGCATTTCCTCGGCGCTGAACGACGGGCCGATGACCTTGCCGATCGCGGCGTCGTTGCCCTGGGCGCCACCCAGCGTGACCTGGTACCACTCGGAACCATCCTTGTCGACGCCGAGGATGCCGATATTGCCGACATGGTGGTGGCCGCAGGCGTTGATGCAGCCCGAGATATTCAGCGACACTTCGCCCAGGTCATGGACGAAGTCCAGGTTGTCGAAACGCTCCTGGATGGCCAGCGCGATCGGGATCGACTTGGCATTCGCCAGCGAGCAGAAGTCGCCGCCCGGGCAGGCGATGATGTCGGTCAGCAGGCCGATGTTGGCGGTGGCCAGGCCAGCCTTCTTCGCGAGCTGCCACAAGTCGTACAGGTCGTGCTTCTTCACGTCCGGCAGCACCAGGTTCTGCTCGTGCGCGACGCGCAGCTCGCCGAAGCCGAAGCGGTCGGCCAGGTCGGCCACGGCTTCCATCTGCTCGGCGGTAGCGTCGCCCGGAGGCGAGACCGGACCCGGCTTGGTCGACAGCGTCACGGCGGCGTAGCCCGGTACCTTGTGGCCATGCACGCTGCGGCTCACCCAGCGGGCGAAGGCCTTCTCTTCGAGCAGGTGCTTCTCGTACGAAGCATCGGTGTCGGCCAGCTTCTCATAGGCCGGCGGCGCGAAGTATTGCGCCACGCGGTCGAACTCGTCCTGCGTGAGCGTGCCGGGACCGTCCTTGCTGAACTGCCATTCCTCTTCGACTTCCTGCGCGAACTTCTCGGCGCCGATGGCCTTGACCAGGATCTTGATGCGCGCCTTGTACTTGTTGTCGCGGCGGCCATAGCGGTTGTACACGCGGATGGCGGACTCGACGTAGGTCAGCATGTGCTGCCACGGCAGGTCGTCCTTGATGATCGTGCCGAGGATCGGGGTGCGGCCCAGGCCGCCACCGGCCAGCACGCGGATGCGGGTCTCGCCGGCGTCGTTCTTGTAGACGTAGATGCCGATGTCATGCATCTGCACCACGGCGCGGTCGTCCTTCGAGGCCGAGATCGCGATCTTGAACTTGCGCGGCAGGAACGCGAATTCCGGCTGGAACGTGCTCCACTGGCGCAGCAGTTCGGCCAGCACGCGCGGGTCCACCGACTCGTCCGGCGCGACGCCGGCGAAGTGGTCGGTGGTGATATTGCGCACGCAGTTGCCCGAGGTCTGGATGCCGTGCATCTCGACGCTGGCGAGTTCGGCCAGCACGTCGGGCACGCGCTCGAGTTCCATCCAGTTGTACTGGATGTTCTGGCGCGTCGAGAAGTGGCCATAGCCGCGGTCGTACTCGCGCGCGATATGGGCCAGCTTGCGCAGCTGCTTCGAGGCCAGCAGTCCGTACGGAATCGCCACGCGCAGCATGTAGGCATGGCGCTGCATGTACAGGCCGTTCTGCAGGCGCAGCGGCAGGAATTCTTCTTCGGTCAGTTCATCCGACAGGCGGCGGCGCACCTGGTCACGGAACTGGGCAACACGCTCGTTGACGATGCGCTGGTCATATTGGTCGTACTGATACATGGCGGGGTCCGTTCAGTATTCGTGGGATTCAGGAGACGAGCTTGATGGCGACCAGGGTCAGCGTGGTGGCCAGGGCCGCGCGCACCAGGCGCTCGGGCAGCGCGCGGGAGAGCTGAGCACCCAGCCAGATGCCGGGGATCGAGCCCACCAGCAGCGCCAGCAGCAGATTCCAGTCGACGGTGCCAAGCCACACATGGCCCAGCCCGGCCAGCGCCGTCAGCGGGACGGCGTAGGCGATATCGGTGCCGGCCACTTCGGCCGGCTTCATATGGGGATACAGCAGCAGGATCAGCGTGGCGCCAACCGCGCCGGCACCGATCGACGACACCGTGACCAGCACGCCGATCACGGCGCCGACCACGACGGTGGCAATCACTTGCGCACGGCCCTGGAGCTGGAAGCGCGGATTGCGCGCCAGCCAGGCCAGCATCTGCTTGCGGAACAGCAGCGACAACACGGTCAGCAGCACCGACACGCCGATCGTCAGGCGAATCGCGTGCAGCCACTGCCCATGGAGTTCGCCGGCGCTCTTCAGGACGAGGATGGCGGCCACCGCGGCCGGCAGGCTGCCCAGGCACAGGCGGCGCACGACCTGCCACTGCACATGCCCGTGCGCACGGTGCGCCAGCGTGCCGAAGCCCTTGGTGATGGAGGCGAAGGCCAGGTCCGTGCCGACTGCCGTGGCCGGCGAGAAGCCAAACAGCAGCGTCAGCAGCGGCGTCATGAGCGAGCCCCCGCCCACCCCGGTCAGACCGACGAGGACGCCTACCAGCAAACCGGAAACGGTATAGGCAAGGGACATTGAGAGGCTCTTGTGGGCCATTCCGTCTTGCCCGCGCCACTTTCAGGGTGGCGGCTGCGGGCGCAATGCGGGCTGGCCATTCATTAACAAAGTTCGAGAATCGTAATAAACTGGCCTCATACCTCAAACTAATAAGAAGTTGTTTGTTTATACGATCGAAGTTATATGAACCTGCACCAGTTTCGCTTTGTGCGTGAAGCGGTACGCCAGAACTACAACCTGACGGAAGCCGCAAAAGCGCTCTACACATCACAACCGGGTGTGTCCAAGGCCATCATCGAGCTGGAAGAAGAGCTGGGCGTCGATATCTTCACGCGCCATGGCAAGCGCATCCGCAGCCTGACCGAACCGGGGCGGCGCATCCTCAACTCGGTGGAGAAGATCCTGCAGGAAGTGGAAAGCCTGAAGCGCGTGGGCATGGACTATGCCGCGCAGGACCAGGGCAACTTCACCATTGCCACCACTCACACGCAGGCGCGCTACGCCTTGCCGCGGGTCATCAGCGAGTTCACCAAGCGCTACCCGAAGGTCCGGCTGTCGATCCAGCAGGGCAACCCGGCGCAGATCGCCGACATGCTGCTCCATGACCAGGCGGACATCGGCATTGCGACGGAAGGCATCTCCAGCGAAAAGACCTTGGTCTCCCTGCCGGGCCACCAGTGGCAACATGTGGTCATTACGCCACCCGATCATCCGTTGCTCGAAAAGAAGCACCTGGCGCTGGAAGACCTGAAGGGCTACCCGCTGATCACTTACGATCCGAACTTTGCCGGCCGGCCGAAGATCGACAAGGCCTTCGCGCTACGCCACCTGGAGCCCGACATCGTCCTGGAGGCCATCGATGCGGACGTGATCAAGACTTATGTGGAAGTCGGGCTCGGCGTCGGCATTGTGGCCGGCCTGGCCTACGATGCAGAGCGCGATCGCAACCTGCGCGGCATTCCGGCCGGCCACCTGTTCGGCACCAATGTGACGCACCTGGCCGTCAAGCAGGGCGCCTACCTGCGCAGCTTCGTCTATACCTTCATCGAACTGTTCTCGCCGACGCTGAACCGCAAGCTGGTGGAGCAAGCCATGTCGGGCGAGCACGAGGTCTACGAACTCTGAGGCCGCGGCTCCCGCCCATCCCCATTTGTATGCAGGACACCTTTATGCACGTTTTCCTGGCACAACCGTGCCGACCGGAGGCCCGCCCGTGAGCGAATTGCCGCAAATCCATTGGACCGAGGACGGCGCCGAACGCAGCGCGCAGTGGCGCTCCGAAGCCGGCCTGCCGCCGCCGCGCCGCGTGGTGGTGGCCGATGACACCACCTCCGCCGATACCGCATACCGCCTGGCGTGCGAAGGCACCGCGCTGCTATGGCGCGGCGACTTCCAGAATGCCCGCCAGATGCTGCAGGCCATGGCCCGCCGCACCGAGCGCAAGCCGAAGAAAAAGAGCCGGCCCGGACACAAGCATGCGTCCGAGTCGCCGACCGAAGCCTTCCACCAACACCGGCTGGCACAGTCCCAGCGTGCGCGCACGCTGGGCATGCTGCTGCTGCCGTTCGACGCCGGCCATACGGTGCCGCTGCGCCGCGCGCCGGATGTCGCGCAGGCTTGCGAGCAGGTCTATGGCAACGCCGGCGAACCCTACGTCGCGTCGATGCGCGAGCTGCTCGGCATGATCGGCGCCTACGAATGGCGCCGCAAAGGCGTGGAGATTCCCGCGCTGGGGGCGCGCATCCACCCGTGGTACGGCGTGTTCTCGCCGGTGCGCGGCGAGTACGTGGACCTCGTCGCCAATGCGCCGCTGCCGTCGAAGGCGCTGGCGTTCGACATCGGCGCGGGCACTGGCGTGCTGTCGGCCGTGCTGGCCCGGCGCGGCGTCAAGCGCGTGGTGGCGACGGACCAGGACCCGCGTGCGCTCGCCTGCGCGCGCGAAAATCTTGAACAGCTTGGCGTGGCTGGGCAGGTCGAGGTGCTCGAAGCCGACCTGTTCCCCGCGGGCCGTGCGCCACTGGTCGTCTGCAACCCGCCGTGGGTGCCGGCACGACCGAGTTCGCCCGTGGAGCGCGCCGTCTACGACCCCGACAGCGTCATGCTCCGTGGCTTCCTGGACGGCCTGGCGGCCCACCTGGAGCCTGGCGGCGAGGGCTGGCTGCTGCTGTCCGACCTGGCCGAGCACCTCGGCCTGCGTTCGCGCGAGCAACTGCTCGGCTGGATCGAAGCGGCCGGCCTGCAAGTGCTGGGCCGCACGGATATCCGTCCGCGCCACCCGCGCGCAACGGACGCGGCCGACGCACTCCATGCGGCGCGCTCGGCGGAAGTGACGTCGCTGTGGCGGCTGGGGGCGCGGTAAGCTTGCCCCCTTTGGTTGCTCCCCTCTCCCGCTGCGTGGCAGAGGGGAGCAACCCTCAAAAAGAAAAACACACACCAGGAGGAGAACCATGCCCAACGTGCTGCGCCGTGCGCTTGTCATCGCCTGCGCCTCCGCTACCACCTTGATCGCCAACAGCGCCCAGGCCGACATCCGCGTCGGCATTGACGTATCGACCACTGGCCCGGCGGCGTCGATTGGCATTCCGTCCAAGAACACCGTGCTGATGTGGCCCCAGACGCTGGGCGGGCAAAAGGCTCACTACGTGCTGCTCGACGACGGCTCGGACCCGGCCGCCGCGGTGCGCAACGTGCGCAAGCTGATCTCCGAGGAAAAAGTCGACGTCATCGTCGGCCCCAACATCACGCCTAACGCGATTGCCGCGCTGGATGCCATCGCCGAGAACGAAACGCCCATGGTGGCGCTGGCCGCCTCCGCCGCGATCATCGAGCCGCTGACCGATGCGCGCCGGCGCTGGGCCTTCAAGATGCCGCAGAACGACTCGCACATGGCCACGGTGCTGACCGAGTACATGAGCAACCATGGCGTGAAGACAGTCGGCTTCATCGGCTTTTCCGACACCTACGGCGAAAGCTGGTGGCGCGAGTTCTCGCGCCTGGCGGAGGTGCGCAAGCTGAAAGTGGTCGGCAATGAACGCTTTGGCCGCAACGACACCTCCGTGACCGGGCAGGTGCTCAAGCTGATGTCGGCCAATCCGGACGCCATCCTGATCGCCGGCTCGGGCACGCCCGCGGTGCTGCCGCAGAAGACGCTGGCCGAGCGCGGCTACAAGGGCAAGATCTACCAGACCCATGGCATCGCGACGTGGGATTTCCTGCGCGTCGGCGGCAAGGACGTGGAAGGCACGCTGTTCCCCACCGGCCCCGTCGTGGTCGCGCGCCAGTTGCCGGCCAGCCACCCGGTGCGCAAGGTGGCGCTCGACTTCGTCACGCGCTATGAAGCGAAGTACGGCGCCGACAGCGTGACCCAGTTCGCCGGCGACGCCTGGGGCGCGTGGCAGCTGCTCGACGATGCATCGCGGCGCGCTCTGAAGACCGGCGCGCAGCCGGGCACGCGTGAATTCCGCAACGCCTTGCGCAACGCCATTGAAACCACCTCGAACCTCACCATTCCCAACGGCGTGATGAACATGAATGCGAAAGACCACCAGGGCTTCGACCAGCGTTCGCGCGTGATGGGAACCGTCCGCAACGGCAAGTTCGCCTACGCGGGCGACGAGTAAGCACCTGTAGCGATTGCGACCGGCACGGCCGCACTGAAAGGGAAACACCGCATGACCACCGCCAATCCACAATCCTCCGCGCGCACCGTCGCGTTTATCGGCCTGGGCGCCATGGGTTCGCACATGACCCGCCACCTCTTGGCCGCAGGCCATTCGGTGCGCGCCTTCGTGCGCCGCCCGGAAGCCGCCGAGGCTGCGCGCGCGCTTGGCGCCGAGCCGTACTTTACGCCCGCCGAAGCCGCACGCGGCGCCAGCGTGGTGTTCACCAACGTCACCTCGTCCGAGGACGTGCGCGAGGTGCTGCTCGGCGAGAACGGCGTGATCCACGGCGCTGCTCCCGGCACGGTCTGCATCGACCACAGCACCATCTCGCCCATCGTCACGCGTGAAATCGCCGCCGCACTGTCCGCAGGCGGCATCGACATGCTGGACTGCCCCGTATCGGGCGGCACGGTCGGGGCCGAGGCCGCGACGCTGACCATCATGGTCGGCGGCAAGCCCGAAGTGCTGGAAGGCGTGCGCCCGCTGCTGGCGCTGCTCGGCAAGACCATCACCCACATCGGCGACCACGGTGCCGGCCAGGTGGCCAAGCTGTGCAACCAGATCGCGCAGGTGGTCAATATCGAAGGCATCGCCGAGGCCATGCGCTTTGCGTCCGCGCAGCAGGTCGATACCGCACGCGTGTTCGAGGCCATGTCCACCGGCCTGGCCGGCAGCCGCATGCTCGACATGATGGGGCCGAAGATGGTCGCGCACGACTTCGCCGCCGGCATCGAGGCACGGCTGCATGACAAGGACTTCGGGCTCGCGCGCAACATCGCCGAGGAAATCGGCCTGAAGCTGCCGGCCATGGAAGCCACCTCGGGCCAGCTCCAGACGCTCATGGAAAAGGGCTGGGGCAAGGACGATACCTCGTCCCTGCTGCGCGTGCTCGAAGGTTGAGCGCGCCGGCTACGTCCTGGCGCCCGTCAGCGTCAGGACAGCCCGCAGCAGCGTGCTGTCGGGATTGGCCAGGTCATCCATCACGTTGAAATGGTGGCGGCCCGGCAGCGGCACATCCTGCGCAGCATTGGCCGGCCACGCGGCGCGGATCAACGCGTTCTGGCGGTGGTACTCGGCGGCTTCCAGTTCGCCCACGGCCGTCACCAGCGGCGCATGCGTCGCGGGCGGCATGAACGCCGGCGACAGGCGCGCGACGTCGGCCTCGGACAGGCGCAGGTCGCGCTGCAGGAACTCGGCGCGGCGCAGCGGCTCCAGGTCGTACAGGCCGCTGACCGACAGGCCGCCCTTGACCAGGTCGTCCGGCAGGTCGGGACCGACCTGCGGCCACAGCGCCGCCATCAGCATGGCCACCAGGTGGCCGCCAACCGAATGGCCGGCCACGAAGATGCGCGCAGGGTCATGGCCCAGGCGCGATGATTGCCGGTACAGCCACGCCACGCTGCCCACCACCTGGCGCACGATCGCCGGGACCGCCACGGACGGGCACAGGGAATAGTTCACGACCGCCACCGATACGCCCAGCCGCGGCAGCTCGCTGGCCACGAAACTGTGGTCGCGCTTGTCCAGCGCGCGGAAATAGCCGCCATGCACGAATACCAGCAGCGGCGGGTTCTCGCCGGCGCCCGGGAAGTAGTCCAGCCGCTCGTCCTGCGCGTGGACCGAACCGGGTGCGGCATAGCTCAGATCCTCCTGGTAGCCGCCGCGCGCGCGCACCTGCGCCGACAGCGTCGCCCAGCGCGCCATGTGCTCGGCGTTGTCGGGCACGCGCGCACGGTTGTTGTATTCTCGCTCGTAGTAGGCCGGGTCCTGGGAAGGCAACCGGGCCAGGCTGGCCAGGGACGATTGTGCGGGCATGGCGGGCTCGGCGTGCATGGGAAAGCGCCATCGTAGCCCCGGCCCGGCACGCGCGGATATCCGGGCCAATACCACTGAATATTGCGACGGCACCCGCCACATCAACGCCCGCCGGCGCCGCTGAGCGCACCCGCAGGTTGTCGAAAGGGGCGATTTGCGGCATAATTCGCGGCTCAACGCGGTGCCGGCTCCGGCGCCCACACCTGCCCGGGTGGTGAAACAGGTAGACGCAGGGGACTCAAAATCCCCCGCCGCAAGGCGTGTCGGTTCGAGTCCGACCCCGGGCACCATCAATACCGATCAAACCTTTGATTGACAAAGGATTTCCGGATCGGTGCTCCCCTGTCCCTGGCATTGCCGCGAACGCACCGGCGTACGCTTGCATTGCTGCGCGCACGACCCAAAAGATCCAGTCGTTCTGAGGCCTTCCGCACAAAGGTCATCAACCTTTGGGATGAAGCTGGCTGTGGTTGTTACTAAGCTCAAACATCCGAGCCAGTCCCTACAGCCCAGACAGGAGGCAACATGACTACGGCAGCCACACCCGCACGTTCCGTACTGGCGCAACGCGTCAAACAAACGCTGAAGCCATTCATGCCGTCGTGGGTGCTGAAGTTCCACCGCGACCGAAACATACGCAGGCAAACGGCGCTGTATGAAGGCAAGCCCCTTGGGGAAGTTTTCACCCACGTGTACCAGACCGGTGGCTGGGGCGTGGCGGAGGACCAGTCCGGGTTCTACAGCGGCAGCAGTTCCCATGACCCCAAGATTGTCGAACCCTATGTAAAGGCGGTGACCGAGTACCTGGGCGCGTTGTCGCAGCCGGCCGTCGTCGACCTCGGCTGTGGCGACTTCAACGTCGGCAAGCGGATTCGCGCCGTTTGCGGGCGCTACGTCGGCTGCGACGTCGTGGACGCGGCGATCCAGTCGAACCGGACAAGGTTCGCCGATCTCGACGTGGACTTTCGCTGCGTCGACATCACGACCGATCCGCTGCCTGCGGGCGACATCGTGTTCCTGCGCCAGGTGCTCGACCACCTGGACAATGCGCGCATCGCCACCGTGCTGTCGAAACTCGGGCCATACAAGGTGCTGATCCTGACCGAGTACCTGCCGCAGAGCGCGAACTTCACGCCTAACGTCGACAAGGCAATCGGCTCGCACCTGCGCCTGTTCGGGGCGCAACCGAGCGGGCTCGTGCTGACCGCGCCTCCGTTCAACCTGAAGGTACGGTCCGCGCGGATTCTCTGCGAGGTGGCCGATAGCGGTGGTGTCATCCGCACCATCGCCTACGAACTGCCGCAAAACTGAGGCGTCGGGAGCCGTCCCCGCAATGTGCGCGAAACGGCCCGAGGCCCGCTGAAAAAACGCTCCACGTCACAGGACGCGCGCGCTGGCGCGCGTCCTTGTCGGACAAACTCCACTGGCGCATTCGCTCCCGGTTTTCCTATGCTATGCATTGGTCAATTCCGCCCTGGAGCCGAACCATGACGCGAATCGCGCGAGTTGCCGTCCCTGCCGTGGTCTGCGTGGCCTTGCAGGCCGGCTGCGCCAACATGAACATGGACAGCATGACGCAAGCCGGCGGCAGCCTGTTCTCGGCAGCCTCGCTGACCGACGCCAACGTCAAGACCTTGTCCGACCAGTCCTGCGCGGAAATGGACAAGAAAAACACCATTGCCGCGGCCGACAGCCCCTACACCAGACGCCTCGCCAACGTGATGAGCGGGCTGGGCAATACCGGCCTGCCGCTCGACGCCAAGGTGTACATGACCAAGGACGTCAATGCCTGGGCCATGGCCAACGGCTGCGTGCGCGTCTACAGCGGCCTGATGGACCTGATGAGCGACGACGAAGTCCGCGGCGTGGTGGGCCACGAGATCGGCCACGTCGCGCTGGGGCATACCAAGCACGCCATGCAGGTGGCGTACAGCACGTCGGCGGCGCGCGGCCTGCTCGGTTCGCTGGGCAGTCCGACACTCACCGCGCTGACCTCGTCGCAGATCGCCGACCTGGGCGAACAATTCATCAATGCGCAGTTCTCGCAACGGCAGGAGAGCGCCGCCGATGATTATTCGTTCGACCTGCTCACCAAAAACGGCGCCAACCGGCAGGCGCTGGCCTCCGCGTTCCGCAAGCTGGCGGCACTCGACGGCGGACAGTCCAGCATGCTCAGCAGCCACCCCGGCTCGCTGGAGCGCGCCAAGCACATCGACGCACGGCTCGCCGGCGGGAAGTAGCGCGTGACGTTGCCATGGCGGCGCCGCACCCGACCGGGTGAAGCGTTCCGGGTCCGCCGCGTGGTGCGGCGCAACGAAAATCGGACGCGTTTAATTATTTAAATCACCGATAAAAGCTTTCAGTACGCCGGTTTCGACCCCGCAGTGATAATCCATCACGCAGCATCCCCATGCGGATGCTGATGCGTTCTGGCCGCACGGCCGCGCGCTTTGAGCGGCAATGCGCAATACGTTTTCGCGCCACGCCGCACGCCCCAAGGATATCGCTGCCGCGCCATGGAATTCCTTTCAGGCCTGCTTGCCTCGCAACCGGAAATTGCGCTGTTCCTCGCGCTTGCGGTCGGCCATGCGATCGGCGCGATCCGCTTCGGCCCGTTCCAGCTCGGCGGCATCTGCGGCACGCTGATCGCCTCGCTCGTGATCGGGCAAAGCGGCGCGCGGCTCGACAACGACGTCAAGAACGTTGCGTTCGCCGTCTTCATCTTCGCGCTGGGCTTCACCGGCGGGCCGCAGTTCTTTGCCAATGTCGGACGCGAATGGCGCATCGGGCTGCTCTCGCTCGTGGAAGTCTTCGTGCTGCTGGGCCTGCTGGCCGTCGCCGTGCCACTGCTGAGACTCGATCAGGGTACCGCCGCCGGCCTGCTCGCCGGCGCCGCGACCGAGTCTGCCGTAATCGGCACCGCGTCCGAAGCGATTTCCCGGCTGGGCATCTCGCAAGAACAGATACGGGTGCTGCAAACCAATATCGTCACCGCGTACAGCGTGACCTACCTGTTCGGCCTGGTTTCCATCGTCCTGTTCACAAGCCAGCTCGCGCCGTGGCTGTTGCGCGTGAACCTGCGCGACTCCGCCGAAAAACTGTGGCACAAGCTCGGTGGCGAGAACGACATGGGCCAAGGCCAGAGCAGCGCATTGCCGCTGCTGGTCGGACGCGTACTGCGCGTCGAAGACGTGGCCGGCAAGACCGTGCTCGATACCGAGAAGCTGGTCGCGCTGGGCGTGACGATCCGGCGTGTACGGCGCGACGGGAACACGTTTCGGCCGACCCCCGACGAGATCCTGCGCGGCGGTGATGCGGTGCTCGCCGTTGGCCGGCGCGATGCCATGGTGGCCTTCGCCGGACTGGTCGGCCCCGAATTGCCGGAAGAGCCCGACATGGACGCCGTGCAGAGCGAGCACGACGTCCTGCTCACGCGGCGCGAGGTCATTGGCCTCACGCTTGCACGCCTGCGCCAGATGGCCGATGTCGGCATGGGACGCGGCGTTTATATCCAGCGCATTGCGCGCATGCAGCACAGCGTTCCCGCGTTGCCCGAAACCGTACTCAGGCGCGGCGACGTGCTGACCCTGGCGGGCCCGCAGGAGGCAGTGCAGCGCGTCGTGCCGGAACTCGGCTACACGGTCACGCCGACCATCAAGACCGACTTCGTGTTCCTGGGCGTCGGCGTGCTGCTGGGCATGCTGATCGGCAGCCTCAGCGTAAAGCTCGGCCGCGCCGATCTCACGCTCGGCACCGGCGGCGGCTGCCTCGTGTCAGGCCTGATGTTCGGCTGGCTGCGCGCGCGCGTGCCGCTGTTCGGCTCGCTGCCCTCTTCCGCCGCCGAGATCCTGAAGGACTTCGGCCTGGCCACCTTCATTGCCGCGGTGGGCCTCTCCGCCGGTCCTGACGCGATCAAGCTCATCCGCGAATATGGCCTGATCCTGCCGGTGGCGGGCATCCTCGTCTCGGTGGTGCCAGCCGCGATCTCGCTGTTCATCGGTCATCGCTGGCTGAAGCTCGACACGCCCATCCTGCTCGGCGCCGTTGCCGGGCAGCACTGCAGCACGCCGACCATCATGGCGCTGACCACCGCGGCCGGCAACGGCACCCCGGTGATCGGCTACACCATCACTTATGCGATTTCCAATGTCCTCCTGCCGCTGCTGGGCCCGATATCGGTGGCCATGGCCGGAGCACTGGCAAGGCATTGACCAGACGCGGCACGCAGATGCCGCGCGAGAAGACTGTCCCTGCAACACCCGGCAGCAGCAAGTCGAAAACGTCGTCTCAACTCGCATCGATCGCTTCAGGAGGGCACCATGGATTGGTTGCACACTATCTTCCAGAAATCGCCGGAGTCAGCGCTATTCCTGTCGCTCGCCGTCGGCTATGCCATCGGCAAGATCACCTTCGGGCGCTTTCAGCTCGGCGGCGTGGCCGGCTCACTGCTTGCCGCGGTGGTGATCAGCCAGTTCGGCGTCCAGATCGACAACGGCGTCAAGGCCGTGATGTTCGCGGTCTTTATCTATGCCGTCGGCTACGAAAGCGGCCCGCAGTTCTTCAACTCGCTCAACCGCAGTTCGCTGCGCGAGATCGCCATGGCGGTCTTCATGGCGGTGTGCGGCCTGGTGACGGTGGTGGTGCTGGCCAAGATCTTTGATCTCGACAAGGGCATCGCCGCCGGACTTGCGGCTGGTGGCATGACCCAGTCGGCCATCATCGGCACGGCGGGCGATGCGATCACCAAGCTCGGCCTGTCGGCCGAGGAGGTGAAGCGGCTGCAGGCCAACGTCGCGATCGGCTACGCCGTGACTTATGTATTTGGGTCGCTCGGCGCCATCATCGTCTGCGTGAACATCCTGCCACGCTTCATGAAGGCGGACCTCAAAAGCGACGCCAAGAAGATGGAGGTCAAACTGCATGGCGGGTTGCCGCAGTTCGGACCGGGCCAGCGTGGCGCACTCCCGCGCCTGACCGGCCGCCTGTTCCGCGTCACCGATGCTGCCGGCAAGACCGTTTCGCAGATCGAGATTGGCGGAGAGGACCTGGTCACCGTGGAGAAGATCCAGCGTGGCGGCAAGGCCCTGGAGGTCAAGCAGAATGAGGTCTTGAAGGAAGGCGACCTGGTCCTGCTGGTAGGTCGGCGCGATGCCATGATACCGACTGCCGCCCGGATCGGTGAGGAAGTGGCTGACGCGGAAGGCATGGGCGTAGTCATGCAGGCGCGCAAGGTAGTCTTCTCCGCCAAGGGCATGAACAACAAGACGGTGGCCGAGATTGTCGAGATGGTGGGACGCGATATGCGCCATGGCGTCTACATCGAGCATATCGAGCGCTATGACCATCCGCTGCCGTTGTTGCCGGAACTGAAGCTGCAGCACGGCGACATCCTCACGCTCTACGGCACCCCGGCCGACACCAAGCGCGCGTCGGAAATGGCGGGCTATGAGCTGGTGCCTAGCGAGAAGACCGATTTCGTGTACTTCGGTGCCGGCGTTCTGGTGGGTCTGCTGATCGGCCTGCTGGTATGGCGCGTCGGCGGAATTCCGCTCACCCTGGGCTCGGGCGGCGGTGCGCTGCTGTCCGGCCTGGTGTTCGGCTGGGCGCGGTCCAAGCACAAGATGTTCGGCGCGATGCCCACGGCGGCCTGCCAGCTGCTCAAGGATTTCGGGCTGGCCGCGTTCGTCGCCATCGTCGGCATCAACTCCGGCCTGCAGGCAGCCAACACGCTGAAGCAGCAAGGCCTCACTATCTTCGTGCTCGGCGCGGTCGTCACGCTGCTGCCGCTGTTCCTGACCATGCTGTTCGGCCGCTATGTACTGCGCTACGACAACGCCGCCTTGCTGGCTGGGGCCCTGTCGGGATCGCGCAGTGCGAACCCGGCATTTGGGGGCGTGCTGGACAAGGCGGAAAGCCCCGTGCCTACTGTTCCGTTCGCCATCACGTATGCCATTGCCAACGTTCTGCTGACGCTGCTCGGCCCCCTGATTGTGGGATTGGTCTAGTCGCGCCAGCATTCCTTGCGTTCCCAACCGCTACGCGGGCCCTACCCTTCCGGCCCGCCAGCGCCAACCCGACAAGCGTCTTTACAGGAGCAAGTCATGAGCAAACCGGATATCTCCAAGCTGGCCAGCCTCTCGCCGTTTGAACTGAAGGACGAACTGATCAAGCTTGCCAGCAGCGACGCGGACCGCCTGATGCTCAACGCGGGCCGCGGCAACCCGAACTTCCTCGCCACCGTCCCGCGCCATGCCTTCTGGCAGCTTGGCCTGTTCGCCATGCGCGAATCCGAGCGTTCGTTCTCTTACATGCCCGAGGGCGTGGGCGGCTTCCCGCGCCGCGAAGGCATCGAGGAGCGCTTCGACCTGTTCGCACGCGAATTCGCCGATGTGCCCGGCGTGTCGTTCCTGGCGGGTGCGGTGTCCTATGTGCGCGACCAGCTTGGCCTGAATGCCGGCGCCTTCCTTTATGAGATGTGCGAAGGCATCCTGGCCTGCAGCTACCCGGTGCCGGATCGCATGCTGAAGCTGTCGGAGGTCATCGTTGGCCAGTACATCCGCAAGGAGATGATCGGCAATCATCCGTTCATCGGCGAGTTCGACCTCTTCGCCGTCGAAGGTGGTACTGCGGCGATGACGTACCTGTTCAACTCGATCCGCGAGAACCATCTGCTCAAGGCCGGCGACACCATCGCGCTGGGCATGCCGATTTTCACGCCGTATATCGAGATCCCCGAGCTGAACGACTACAAGCTGGTCGAGCTGTCCGTGGACGCCGACCCGGCCAGCAACTGGCAGTACTCGAACAAGGAACTCGACAAGCTGCGCGACCCCAAGGTCAAGGCCTTCTTCCTGGTGAACCCCAGCAACCCGCCTTCGGTGCGGATGAGCGATGAAAGCCTGGAGTACCTGGCTTCGATCATCGAGGAGCGTCCGGACCTGATCATCCTGACCGACGACGTGTATGGCACCTTTGCCGACAACTTCGTCTCGCTGTTCGCGATGTGCCCGAAGAACACCATCCTGGTGTACTCGTTCTCGAAGTACTTCGGCGCGACCGGCTGGCGGCTCGGCGTGATCGCCACGCACCGCGAGAATATCTTCGACCAGAAAATCGCCGCGCTTCCCGAGGCCGCGCGCAAGGAACTGCACGAGCGCTATACCTCGATCACGACCGAGCCGGACAAGCTCAAGTTCATCGACCGCCTGGTGGCCGACAGCCGCACGGTCGCGCTGAACCACACCGCGGGCCTGTCGACGCCGCAGCAGGTGCAGATGGTGCTGTTCTCGCTGTTCTCGCTGATGGACACGCCGGACAGCTACAAGACCGCCATGAAGCGCCTGATCCGCAACCGCAAGGCGGCGCTGTACCGCGAGATCGGCATCGCGCCGGAGGCGAACGATCCGAACGCCGTGGACTACTACACGCTGCTCGACATTGAAGCGCTGGGCGGCAAGGCGCTGGGGCCGGACTTCGTCAAATGGGTGATGGCATCGGTGGAGCCGAACGAACTGCTGTTCCGCCTGGCGGAGGATTCCGGCGTGGTGCTGCTGCCGGGCCGCGGCTTCGGTACGCGCCACCCGTCGGGCCGCGTGTCCCTGGCCAACCTGAACGAATCGGACTACGCCAAGATCGGCCGCTCGATCCGCAAGCTGTTCGAGGAGTATGTGGAGAAATACAACGCGGCCACCGGCAACAAGGCCAACAAGAACGTGGTGAAGAAGTAAGCGCCGCACTGGCCGGCACCCGCGAGGTGCCGGCCCCGGTTGCCCGCCGCGGTTGCCCGCTTATGGCCGCGGGCAGCCGGCTCTGGTATGGTCTGGGCGATTTCCGCCCGCCCTCCGCCGCCATACCCGAGCCCTGGCATGCTGCTTCCGTCGTTCCTGTCTTCGCTGCCCGACCCCGCCCTGTGGTCGGACCCGCTGTTCACGCTGACCGAGTGGGCGATCCGCCTGACCATGCTGGTCTATGTGCCGCAGCGCCGCGCGCCGGCGGCGGCGCGCACCTGGCTGTTGCTGGTGTTCTTCCTGCCCTGGCTTGGCTTGCTGCTCTATGCGCTGTTCGGGCGCATCTACTATCCAAAATCACGCAGCGTGAAGCTGGCCCGCATCAACCGCGGCATCGAGCAGCTGCGCGAGCGCATCAGCCACGAGCTGCCGGAAGGTCCGCTGCCCGACGGGGTGTGCCAGACCGGGGCCTGCCTGATCGAGCGCGTCGGCTCGTTCGCGCCGATGCGCGGCAACACGGTCACGCTGATGGACCGCTACGACGAAGTCGTGGCGGCAATGGTGGCCGATATCGATGCCGCGGTGCAGTCGGTGCACATCCTCATGTACATCTACGCCGCCGATGCCACCGGCCGCACGATCACCGACGCCGTGCTGCGCGCCGCACGCCGCGGCGTGCGCTGCAGCGTGCTGCTCGACGCGCTGGGCGCGCGTGGCGGCCTGAAGGCCTTCACCGACGTATTGCGGCACGCCGGTGTGCAGGTGGTGCCGGTGCTGCCGATGGGCTCGCTGTCCGCGGTGCTCAAGGGCAAGAGTGCGCGCTTCGACCTGCGCAACCACCGCAAGATCGTGGTGCTCGATGGCCGCGTAGGCTATATCGGCTCGCAGAACATCGTCGATGCGGAGTCGATGCCGGGCCTGCCCAACGAGGAACTGGTGGCGCGCGTCACGGGGCCGGCGGTGTCGCAGTTGCAGGCCGTGTTCCTGGCGGACCGCTACCTCGAAACCGGCGACAAGGACCTTGGCGCGGCGGATTTCCCGCCGCTGTCGCCGGAAGGCCCGAGCATCGCGCAGATGCTGCCCAGCGGACCCGGCTACGGTACGCAGAACGCGCAGATGGTGCTGGTCTCGATGATCCATAACGCCGTGCGCCGCGTGGTCATCACCACGCCCTACTTCGTGCCGGACGAGTCGTTCCTGCAGGCGCTGCACGTGGCCTGCTACCGCGGCGTGGAGGTGCACCTGGTGCTGTCGCAGCGCATCGACCAGCGCTTCACGCAGGCCGCGCAGGAAGCTTATTTCGGCGTGCTGCTGGAATCGGGCGTGAAGATCCACCTGTACCGGCCGGCATTCCTGCATGCCAAGCACGTGACCATCGACGACACCGTGGCCATGGTGGGATCAACCAATATGGATATCCGCTCGTTCGCGCTCAATGCCGAGGCGGCGCTGGTGATCTATGACCGGGAGGTGGTGGAAAAGATGGTGCGGATTCAGCAACGCTATCTGGCGGACAGCGATACGGTGGCGCGGGAAAAATGGGCTCGGCGGCCGTTGCGGACGCGGACGTGGCAGAACCTTTGCAGGTTGGCGGATTCGTTGTTGTAAGCGTGTTGGCTCGGGCGAGCGCTGGCCCTCTTCCCCGCCCCTCACCCACAAGTGGGAGAGGGGAGCAAACCGCGTATCGCAGCACGTGGCGCTTCCAAAGCCGGCGTGGGCTGCTACCCTCTCCCGCCTGCGGGCGAGGGGCTGGGGGAGAGGGCAGGCGTCCCCACGAAGTACGGCTCAGCGCCCTTCCACAAACCCCAGCACCGCCACCAGCATCTGCTTCAGCGACGGCTGCAGCGCCGACGCCTTCGCTTCGTCATACGCGAACGGATACGACTCGCTCATATACGCGGACTGCGCCAGTTCAAGCTGCACGGCGTGCACGCCATCACGCGGCTGCCCGTAGTTGCGCGTGATATAGCCGCCCTTGAAGCGTCCGTTCAGCACGGCGGTATGGCCGGGCACGTCCTGCGCGATCTCCAGCAGTTCGTCCGCAAGCGCCTGGTCACAACTGTCGCCATTGGCCGTGCCCAGGTTGAAGTCCGGCAGCTTGCCTTCAAAGAAGCGCGGCAGGACCGAGCGGATCGAATGCGCGTCCCACAGCGCCACGGTGCCGTGCTGCTGGCGCAGGCGCGCCAGCTCTTCGGCCAGCGCGGTGTGGTACGGCCGCCATACAGCATCGCGGCGCATGCCGATCTCGGCTTCGTCCGGGCCCACGCCACTGACGTACAGCGGCGTCTTGTCGAAGGTGTCGACCGGGCACAGGCCGGTGGTGTCCTGGCCGGGATACAGGTTGGCGTTGTCGGGCGGACGGTTCAGGTCCACCACATAGCGCGAATGCGTGGCCGCCAGCACCGAGGCGCCGAGTGCGCGCGCGAAGTCGTAGAGGCGTTCCAGGTGCCAGTCGGTATCGGCTACGGTACGCGCTTCGGCAGTCAGCCGCTGCGACACGGTTGCGGGCAGGTAAGTGCCGACGTGCGGCATCGATACCAGCAGCGGACGCGTGCCGCGATGCAGGGTAAAGGCGGGGGTATCGGTAGAAAAGGGCATGGTCTGTGTGAGGCTTGGCAGCACGCCGCCCCAAGGCGGCGGCTTCCGGTTTCAGTCGCCGAGCAGGCTCGCGCGCGCGGCCACGAACAGCCGGCCGGCCTCCGCCTGCAAAGGATGCGCGCCATGCTGCACGCGGCAGCGGCCGGCCGTGCGGACCTCCGCTAGTGTCTCATGGCCGTGGTTGGCAAAGACATGGGTGGCCAGCGCCTGCGCGCCGTCCAGGCCCGCAAGCGCCGGATGCGCACCGTCGAGCACGACGAAATCCGCCTGCTGGCCGGCTGCCAGTCCCGCCACCGCACGCCCCGCGGCGCGCGCCCCGCCGGTCACGGCTTCCAGGTACAAGCGGTCCGCGACCTGCAGGTGCGATTCCGACGCCAGCACATTGCGCTGCTGCAGCGCCAGCCGCTGCCCGTATTCGAACATGCGCAGCTCCTCCGCCACGCTGACGCTCGCATGGCTGTCCGAGCCGATGCCCCACGCGCCGTGCTGCGCCATGTAGGGCGCCGCCTCGAACACGCCATCTCCAAGGTTGGCCTCGGTGGTCGGGCAGATGCCGGCCACGGCGCCGCTGTGCGCGAGCCGCCGGCGCTCATCCCAGTCCATATGGGTCGCGTGCACCAGGCACCAGCGTGCGTCGACCTCGGCGTGGTCGAGCAGCCATTCGACCGGACGGATGCCGGCCCAGGCGATACAGTCGTCCACCTCGCGCTGCTGCTCGGCGATGTGGATGTGCACCGGAGCGGTCGGATCGATCGCATGCAGGCCGGCCAGCGCGTGCGTCATGCTTTGCGGCGGCACCGCGCGCAGCGAATGCGGGGCGAGCCCAAGACGAGCACCGTGCTCGCTGCAGGCCGGCGCGAGCCGTTCAAGCAGCTTCAGCATGGCATCGGTGTCGTGCAGGAAGCGGCGCTGCTCAGCCAGCGGCGGCTTGTTGCCGAAGCCAGCGGTCTGGTACAGCACGGGCAGCAACGTCATGCCGATGCCGGCGCGCTGAGCCGCGCGCAGCAGGCGCAGCGACATCTCGGCCGCGTCTGCATAGGGCTTGCCATCGATGTCGCGGTGCACGTAGTGGAACTCGCACACGCTGGTGTAGCCCGCGCGCAGCATCTCGATGTAGAGCTGCGTGGCGATGGCCTCGAGCGTGTCGGGCGACACGCGCAGCGCAAAGCGGTACATCTGCGTGCGCCAGCTCCAGAACGAGTCGGCACCGGCGGGATCTCCGCCCTGCGCCACGCTGCGGTACTCGGTCAGGCCGGCAAAGCCGCGCTGGAACGCGTGCGAATGCAGATTCGGCATGCCGGGCAATACCGGACCGGCCGCGCGCGGCACGTCGGCCGCGGCGGATGCGCCCGCCTGTACCGAGGTCAGGCGGCCATCGGCGTCCCATGCCAGCAGCACGTCGCGAGCCCAGCCAGTGGGCAGCAATGCATGGGATGCAAAAATGCGTGATTCGCTCATGCTCTCATGCCCTCCCGCCATGTTGCGATGGCGCCGGATGGATGCGTCCCTGACGCACCACGGCAGCAGCCGGATTGCGGCCGAACCAGTAGGCCAGTTCGGCCGGGGAATCGACGCGCCAGAGCACGAAGTCCGCGGCACGTCCCATTGCGAGCAAGCCATGCCGGTCGGCTGCGCCTAGTGCGCGCGCCGCGTGCGTGGTCACGCCGGCCAGCGCCTCGGGCACGGTCAGGCGGAACAGCGTGCAGGCCATGTTCATCATGAGCAGGAGCGATGTCACCGGTGAGGTCCCGGGATTGTGGTCGGTGGAGATCGCCATGGGCACGCCATGGCGGCGCAGCAGCGCGATCGGCGGCAGGTTCGTGTCGCGCAGGAAATAGTAGGCGCCCGGCAGCAGCACCGCCACCGTGCCCGCGGCCGCCATGGCCGCCACGCCCGCTTCGTCCAGATGCTCCAGATGGTCCGCCGACAGTGCGCGATGGCGCGCGGCCAGCGCGGCGCCACCGAGGTTGCTCAATTGTTCCGCGTGCAGCTTGACCGGCAGGGCATGGCAGGCGGCGGCTTCAAACACGCGCTCAGTCTGCGCCAGCGAAAAGCCAACCGATTCACAGAAGGCGTCGACGGCATCGACCAGTCCTTCTTCGGCGAGGGCCGGCAGCATGGTGTTGCAGACCAGGTCGATGTAATCGTCGGCACGCCCCGCATACTCCGGCGGCAGCGCATGCGCGCCAAGGAAGGTCGTGTGCACCGACACCCCAAAGGCTTCGCCGAGCCGGCGCGCGACGCGCAGTTGCCGGCGCTCGGCCTCCAGTTCCAGGCCATAGCCGGACTTGATCTCGATGGCCGTCACGCCTTCTGCCAGCAGCGGCGCCAGGCGCGCAGCAGCCTGCGCGAACAGCGTGTCTTCATCCGCGGCACGCGTGGCACGCACCGACGACACGATGCCGCCGCCCGCTCGTGCGATCTCCTCATAGCTGGCGCCCGCCAGCCGCATGGCGAATTCATCGGCACGCTGGCCGCCGTAGACCAGATGCGTATGGCAATCGACCAGGCCCGGCGTGACCCATGCCCCGTCCGCATCGTGACGGGGCAGGCCGCGATAGTCGTCGGGCAGCTCGGCCTCGGGCCCGAGCCACGCGATGCGGCCCTGCTCGACCACCAGCGCGCCGTCGCGCACGGCGCGGTCCGGGTCGGCATCGGGCAGCAGGTGACAGTGGTGCCAGACGCCGTCGGCGGACCGGGCTTCGGGCAGGCCCGCAGCAACAGGCGCGGTCATTCGTCGGCCTCCGTTTGCAGCGTGATGCACAGGCACAGCGAATCGTCTTCGAGCGGCGCGAGCGCATGGAATGCCGCAGTGACGCCAGTGGGATACCAGACCCCCTCGTTGGCGCGCAGCGGCTCCATCAGGCTCGCGCCGGGATCGCGCCAGGCGCCCCGGAGCACGAACAGCGCCACGGCGTCCTCGCCCGAGTTGAACGAGAAGCCATGCCGCATGGCGTGGACGTGCGCGCGGCACACGCCGCGGCGCGACATCACGTTGAAGTCGCGCGTGGTGCCGGCGACGAGCGTGGCGTCCACGGCTACGTCGCCCGAAAACGCGAACGGTTCGCCGACGGTATCGAGGCGATGATCGAAGCTGCCGTCGGCGGCGCGCAAACGCACGCCGGCACCATCGAGCAGCACGATGTGCCGCTCGATGCCCGCGAAGGCCGAGAAGGGGCCGTCCGCCGCGATGTCGGCGACGCTGATGCGCCACGCAAAGTCATCGAGCCCCGCATCGGGTGGCCACACGGCGACTTCGCGCGTGGTGCCGCCGCCGTTCTTCCACGGCGTGGGAGAAAGGGTGTCGAGTGCGAAGCGGGTCATGCGCGGTCCACCATGGGCAGGTTGAGGCCCTTCTCGCGCGCGCAGTCGATGGCGAGGTCATAGCCGGCATCGGCATGGCGCATCACGCCAGTGGCCGGGTCGTTCCAAAGCACGCGCTCGATGCGCTTGGCCGCGGCATCGGTGCCGTCGCAGACGATCACGACGCCCGAATGCTGCGAGAAGCCCATGCCGACGCCGCCGCCATGGTGCAGGCTGACCCACGTTGCGCCGCCCGCGGTGTTCAGCAGCGCGTTGAGCAGTGGCCAGTCGGACACGGCATCGGAGCCGTCGCGCATCGCTTCGGTCTCGCGGTTGGGCGAGGCCACGGAGCCGCAATCGAGGTGGTCGCGGCCGATCACGATCGGCGCTTTCAGCTCGCCCGACTTCACCATCTCGTTGAACGCCAGGCCGGCGCGGTGGCGCTCGTCCAGCCCCACCCAGCAGATCCGTGCGGGCAGGCCCTGGAACGCGATGCGGTCATGTGCCATGTCGAGCCAGCGGTGCAGGGCCTTGTCCTCGGGGAACAACTCCTTCATCTTGGCATCGGTCTTGTAGATATCCTCGGGATCGCCAGACAGCGCAACCCAGCGGAACGGCCCCTTGCCGCGGCAGAACAGCGGACGGATATAGGCCGGCACGAAGCCCGGGAAGTCGAACGCATTCTTCACGCCTTCGTCGAACGCGACCTGGCGGATGTTGTTGCCGTAGTCCACGGTGGGCACGCCCATCTGCTGGAAGGCGAGCATCGCCTGCACATGCTTGACGATCGACGGACGCGCGGCCGACTCCACCGACTTCGGATCCTGCTGGCGCGCCTGCTCCCATTGCTCGACAGTCCAGCCTTGCGGCAGGTAGCCGTTGACGAGGTCATGCGCGGAGGTCTGGTCGGTGACGATATCCGGACGCATGCCGCCCGCCTGTGCGCGCTTGACGAGTTCCGGCACGATGTCGGCCGCATTGCCGAGCAAGCCCACCGAGATCGCTTCCTTCTTCTGCGTGGCCTCGGCGATCATCGCCAGCGCTTCGTCGAGCGTGGTGGCTTTCTTGTCGAGATAGCGCGTGCGCAGGCGGAAGTCGATGCGCGATTCCTGGCATTCGATCGCCAGCACGCACGCACCGGCCAGCACGCCGGCCAGCGGCTGCGCGCCACCCATGCCGCCCAGGCCCGCGGTCAGGATCCATTTGCCCGACAGGTCGCCGTTGTAGTGCTGGCGGCCCGCTTCGACGAAGGTCTCGTAGGTGCCCTGCACGATGCCCTGCGTGCCGATGTAGATCCACGAGCCCGCGGTCATCTGGCCGTACATCATCAGGCCGGCGCGATCGAGTTCGTTGAACTTGTCCCAGTTGGCCCAGTGCGGCACCAGGTTGGAATTGGCGATCAGCACGCGCGGCGCGTCCGGGTGCGTGCGGAACACGCCGACCGGCTTGCCCGACTGCACCAGCAGCGACTCGTCCTCGCCCAGGCGGCGCAGGCTGTCGAGGATGGCGTCAAAGCATTCCCAGTTGCGCGCGGCCTTGCCGATGCCGCCGTAGACCACCAGGTCCTGCGGACGCTCGGCTACGTCCGGGTCCAGGTTGTTCTGGATCATGCGGTAGGCCGCTTCGATCAGCCAGTTCTTGCAATGCAGCTGCGTGCCGCGCGGCGCGCGGATCTCGCGCTGGCCGCGCTGGAGGAATTGGGATTCGTGGGCGTTCATGAGGTCTCTCTCCTTGCTCAGGCGCTCTTGGTGTTAGTGGGCAGGATGTCGCGAACCGCCGCCGGCCACCCCGCGCCCGCATCCCCCTGCACCACCCACTGCTTCATCGCTTCGATATCCGGTGCCAGGTAGCGGTCCGCTTCCACGAACGCGACGCGCGCGCGGATGCGGGCCAGTTCGCTTTCGATCAGCGGCGATGATTTCAGCGGCCGATGGAATTCAATGCCTTGCGCAGCGGCCATCGCTTCAATGCCGACCACCACCGCGGTATTGGCGGCCATGTCGCCCAACCGGCGCGCGCCGTAGGTGGCCATCGACACATGATCCTCCTGATTGGCCGACGTCGGCAGGCTGTCCACGCTCGACGGATGCGCCAGCGACTTGTTCTCCGATGCCAGCGCCGCTGCCGTCACCTGCGCGATCATGAAGCCCGAGTTCAGGCCGCCATCGCGCACGAGGAACGGCGGCAGCCCGGACAAGCCCGTATCCAGCAGCAGCGCCAGGCGGCGCTCGGAGATCGCGCCGATCTCGGCGATCGCCAGCGCGATGATGTCTGCGGCGAACGCCACCGGCTCGGCGTGGAAGTTGCCGCCGGAGATCACGTCGCCCTGCTCGGAGAAGACGAGGGGGTTGTCCGAGGCGGCATTCGCTTCGATGCGCAGGATGCGCGCGGCGTGCTGCAGGTTGTCGAGGCAGGCGCCCATCACCTGCGGCTGGCAGCGGATCGAGTACGGGTCCTGCACGCGGCCACAGGCCTTGTGCGAATCGACGATCTCGCTGCCATCGAGCATCGCGCGCGTCGCGCCCGCCACGGCGATCTGACCCGCCTGCCCACGCGCTTCATGGATGCGCGCGTCAAACGGCTTGACCGAGCCCTTGATCGCTTCCAGCGACAGCGCCCCGGCCACGAGGCCGGCCGCGAAGGCATCTTCGGCGGCGAACAGGCCCGCCAGCGCTAGCGCGGTCGATACCTGCGTGCCATTGAGCAGCGCCAAGCCTTCCTTCGGACCCAGTTCGAACACGGACAGACCGGCAACTTCCAGACCTTCGGCGGCCGGCACGCGGCGGCCATCGACGATCACATCGCCCACGCCGATCAGCGTGCACGACATATGGGCCAGCGGCGCGAGGTCGCCCGAGGCGCCTACCGAACCCTTGCCCGGGATGCACGGCGTCACGCCGTGGTTGGCCAGCGCCAGCAGCGCTTCGATGAGCTCGGGCCGCACGCCCGAGTGGCCGCGCGCAAGGCTCACAGCCTTGATGGCGAGAATCAGGCGCACCGTGTCCTCGGCCAGGTCCGGGCCCGTGCCGACGCTGTGCGACAGCACCAGGTTGCGTTGCAGCGTGGCCAGCTTGTCATGGGGGATGCGCGTCTGCGCAAGCTTGCCAAAGCCGGTATTGATGCCATAGACCACGGCGTCGGCGTCGATGATGTCCTGCACGGTGGCCTGTGCGGCACGCACGCCGGCCCAGGCCGAGTCGGCCATTGCCACGCGCACTTCGCCGCGATAGATGCGGCGCAGGTCGGCCAGGGTGACCTCGCCCGGATGCAAGGTCAGCAACGGGCGGGAGGCGAGTTTGGTTTGGCTGGCGGTCATGAGTGAATCCTGTCTTGTATGTTCCTGTCTATACAGCTTAGAACAAAATTGGGATGGATGGCTGGCTTCTGTCCGAAATCAGTTGGAATCAGCCGAAGGCGGGATTGCCGTCGGCGCGGAAGCGGCTGCCGAGGCGGTAGCGGTTGCCCGGGTGCAGGCAACGCACGAAAGTCACCGGCACGCCGTTGGTCCAGGTGCGGCGGGTCAGCATCAGGCAAGGCTGCGTCGGCGGCATTTCGAGTTGCGCGGCCTGGTCGGGCGTGGCGGAAATGGCATCGACGACGTGCTCGACCTGGTCATAGGGCACATTGCGCAGCAGGTATTCGCCGGGCTTGATGCCGGTGAAATCCTGGCTGATGAAGTCCGGTGCCACGCGCGGGTTGACGTATCGGTCTTCCAGCTGCACCGGCACGCCGTCCTCGCGATGCACACAAACGGAATGGAACACCGATTCGCCGGTGCGCAGCTCCAGCGCCGCGGCCACTTCGATCGATGCGGCCACCCGCTCCACCAGGATCACGTCGCAGGCATAGTCATGCCCGCGCATGCGGATCTCGTCCTGCAGGTTGACCACGCTGAGCAGCGTGGACTGCGGCTTGTGCTCGGCCACGAAGGTGCCCACGCCGGCCACGCGCACCACCCTGCCCTGCTCGGACAGTTCGCGCAGCGCGCGGTTGACGGTCATGCGCGATACGCCGAAGCGGGTCACCAGCTCCTGCTCCGATGGCACCCGGTCGCCCGGCTGCCACGCGCCGCTCTGGATCTGGCGCGCGATGTACTCCTTCACCTGCTGGTAAAGCGCGGTGGGAGAGTTCGTAGCGGAGTTGGCTGGCCCTTGGCCGACGGCGTGGTTCATGGTGTTCAGTGCTCGGCCGCGGCCATGGCCTCGGCGCGGATCTCCTCGGTCAGCCGCGCCTTGAGCGCGGAAAACTCCGGCGACGTCTTGATCGTGTAATGGCGCGGATGCGGAAAATCGACCGCGATCTCGCTCTTGATCCGACCCGGCCTGGCGGAAAACACCGCCACCCG
Organism: Cupriavidus sp. C3SS-1; assembly: GCF_057073755.1. Classification (NCBI taxonomy): domain Bacteria; kingdom Pseudomonadati; phylum Pseudomonadota; class Betaproteobacteria; order Burkholderiales; family Burkholderiaceae; genus Cupriavidus; species Cupriavidus sp. C3SS-1. Next base: position 2,647,581 of record NZ_CP172699.1, read on the forward strand.
GTTGGCCATGAAGATGGCCTCGTCGATATCGTGGGTCACGAATAATACCGTCTTGCGCGAAGCTTCCCAGATGCCGAGCAGCAATTCCTGCATCAGCACGCGGGTCTGGTTGTCGAGCGCGCCGAACGGCTCGTCGAGCAGCAGGATCTTGGGATCATTGGCCAGCGCGCGCGCGATCGCGGTGCGCTGCTGCATGCCGCCCGAGAGCTGCTTGGGATAGTGGTGCTCGAAACCGCGCAAGCCCACGCGCTCGATGAAGAAGTCGCTGCGCTCGCGCTGCTCGGCCTCGCTCATGCCGCGCTCGCGCAGGCCGAAGCGCACGTTCTGTTCGATCGTCAGCCACGGGAACAGCGTATAGGACTGGAACACCATGCCGCGGTCGGCGCCCGGCCCGCTGACCGGCTGGCCGTCGAGCAGCACGGTGCCGCTCGTGGGCGTGTCGAGACCGGCGACGATGCGCAGCAGCGTGGACTTGCCGCAGCCCGACGGGCCCAGGATGGTGACGAAGTCGTTGTCGCGCACTTCGAAATCGACGGGCAGCAGCGCATGGGTCTGGCCGCCGCGCGGATTGGCGAAGGTGCGCGAGACCTGCTGGATGGACAGTGCGCTCATCAGATCGAACTCCACGGGAACAGGCGCTGGTTGGCCTGCTTGAAGACGAGGTCCGACACCAGCCCGATGCAGCCGATGACGATGATGCCGAAGATGATCTGGCCGGTATTCAGCAGCGCCTGGCTGTCGGTAATCATGTGGCCGATGCCCGAGGACGAGCCGATCAGTTCCGCGACGATCACGTAGGTCCAGGCCCAGCCCAGCACCAGCCGCAGGATCTCGGCAATCTCCGGCGCTGCGCCCGGGATCAGCACGCGCCTGACGATGCCTCGGCTGTTGGCGCCGAGTGTATAGGCGGCTTCCACCAGGTCCTTGCGCGCGCCGCCCACGGCGACCGCCACCATCAGCACGATCTGGAAGAACGAGCCGATGAAGATCACCAGCAGCTTCTGGGTCTCGCCGATACCGGCCCACAGGATCAGCAGCGGAATGAAGGCCGAGGCCGGCAGGTAGCGGCAAAACGAGACGAACGGTTCGAAGAACGCCTCGGCCGCCTTGTACGCGCCCATCAGGATGCCGAGCGGCACCGCGAGCACCGCCGCCAGCACGAAGCCGCCGAGCACGCGCCACACGGTCATGCCGATATCGCCGATGAAGTTGTACTCGGCGAACAGGGTCATGCCTTCGCGCGCCATCGTCAGCGGATCGGCCAGGAAGGTGCGCGGCACGAAACCGCCCAGCGTGACCACGGCCCAGACCGCGAAGAACAGCACGAAGAAGGACAGGCCCAGCACCCAGCGCGCGTGCGGCGACACCGGCACCAGCGGCGACAGCCACGGATGCCGGCGGCGCGCCGGTGCCGCCTTCGCCGCCATGGCGACCGGCGCCGGGGAACTCACTTGAACTTGCGCCATGACATCGGCCCCTTGCTTACTTGAGGAAGCGTGCGTCGTACAGCGCGGTGACGTCCGGCACCTGGCGGATCACGCCGATGTCGAGCAGCACGCCGGCGGCTTCCTTGCTGAAGCTGGCCAGTTCGCCGGAGAAGAACTTGCGGTTGGCGTCGCGGTCCTGCCAGCGCAGGTAGGCCGACGACTTCGCGAACTGCTCGCCGGTCTGCTTGACCGCCGCGCCCATGATCTCGTTCGACTTCCCGGGCTCCTTTTGGATCATCTCGATCGCTTCGAAGTAGCTGTCGACCAGCGCCTGCGCGGCCTTGGGATTGTCCTTGAGCCACTTGGGCGCACAGCCGAGCGTGTCGGTCACCATCGGATAGTCGAGCGTGGTGGCCAGGATCTTGCCCTTGTCCGGGTTCTGGCGAACGGTGGACAGGTAGGGCTCGTAGGTCATGGCGCCGTCGTTCTGGCCGGCGACGAAGGCCTGCGCGGCCGCCTGCGGCGACAGCGTGGTGGTTTTCACGTCCTTGAGCGTCATGCCGTTTTTCTTGAGCATCCACGCCAGGCCGAAGTACGGCGCGGTACCGGGCGCGTCCACGCCGATGGTCTTGCCCTTCAGGTCGGCAAAGCCCTTGACGTCGGCGCGTACGGCCAGGCCATCGGCGCCGTAGGACTTGTCGAGTTGCACGATCTGCGTGATCGGCACGCCGTTGGCGTTCCAGGCGACGTGCGTTTCCACGGTGGTGGCCGCGCACTGGATCGCGCCGGAGGCCAGCGCGAGATGGCGGTCCTTCTGCGGAATCATCTTGATGTCCACGTCGACGCCATGCTTCTTGAAGATTCCTGCCTTGTCGGCCAGCGTCAGCGGCGCGAAGCCGGTCCAGCCGCTCATGCCGAGCGTGACCTGCGTGGTTTGGGCATGGGCCACCCCTGCCATGGCAACGGCTGCCAGCAGCGACGCACGGGCCACGCGCGTGGCGGCCTGACTTGCAATCCGGCTCTGAATCCTCATCGGTAAGCTCCTTTGGTTTGTCCGTCAGCGGCGGCGCCATGCGTGTGGCACTGCTCGTGTCCGGGGGATTTTACAATCCTGTATATACAAGTCAACGTAGTAGTTGCCCGGGGCATGGCGTACGTAAGGCATCGATTTGCGCACTTCCGTGGCGTGCTTCGGCACCAGGTGCGCGAGGAAGCCGCTTTGGCAAGCGCGGCCGATGCACGGTGGCGGGGCAAAAAGCCGGTCGCTGTATAGACAGGAAGGATGCGGCCGATGGAAAGGCAAGCGCCGTGCCTGAAACGGCACGGCGCGGACTCTTGCGACTCAGGCGTCGAAAAAAGACGAGACGGTGGGATAGCGCAGCCGCAGGCGCAGCTCGCGCTTCAGGCGCCGGTTGTCGAGGCGGCGCGATTCGCTCATGAAGCTGAGCAGCGTGGGATCGATCACTTCACGCGCCTGCTGGCGTGTGATGCGCGGCGGCCGTGGCAGGCCACGGCGGTCGGCCACCAGGTCGAAATAGTCCGCCATGCGCAACTCGGTGTCGTCGCTCGCATGGACCACGCGCTGGGGCCTTCCGCGGAACAGCGCGGCGACCATGGTGCGCGCGAGGTCGTCGGCGTGGATGTGGCTGGTATAGACGTCGTCCTGCGGCGCCAGCGCCGGCGTGCCGCGCTTCAGGCGCGCCAGCGGCAGGCGGTCCTCGGCGTAAATGCCAGGAATGCGCACGATGCTGGTGCGCCAGTTCCCCGCACGGCCGAACTCGCGCACGGTGCGCTCGGCCGCCACGCGGCGTCGCGCCCGCGCAGTCTGCGGGCGAAGGCGGGCGAATTCGGCCACCCGGGCGCCGGCCCGGTCACCATAAACCCCCGATGTGCTGGCATAGACAAAGGCCGGACGGGCCCTGCGGCGCTCGGGTAGAATGACGGGCTCGCCGGCGTGCGCCCGGGCGCGGCGCCGGGCGGTGCGGCGCAGGGTGGCGAGCAAGGCGCGCGTGCGGGGATCGCCCTCACCCGACCCGGGTGGCGGCGCCAGGTCCAGCACGCGATCCGCCAGGCCGCGCAGGCGTGCCAGCGTGGCGGGCCGGTCCAGGTCCGCGACCAGCGGCACCGCGCCGGCGGCACGCAGTTCGGCCCGGCGCGCCGGCTGCGACGTCACGGCAAAGACACGCATGCGCGCCGACAGGATTCGCAGGCAGCGCGTCCCCACATCCCCGCACCCGACGATCAGCAGGCGCGGGCGGCCCAGGCGAACGGCAGGGCCCGGACGGCGCGATGGCTGCAGCTTCTTAAGAATTTCGCTCATAGATCGATTATGGCTTATCAAGTCACCGTAATGCCCAGCGGCCACAAGTTCGAAGTGGCTGCCGATGAAACCATCCTGGGCGCGGCCCTGCGCCACAGCATCGGCCTGCCCTACGGCTGCAAGAACGGCGCATGCGGCTCGTGCAAGGGCCGCGTGCTGGCAGGCACGATCGTACAGGGCGACCACGCCCCCGCCGCGCTGACCGAACAGGAAAAGACCGAGGGCCGCGCGCTGTTCTGCTGCGCCAACGCCAGCTCGGACATCACCATCGAAAGCCGCGAGGTCCACGGCGCGGGCGATATTCCCATCAAGAAGGTGCCGTGCCGCGTCACCTCGCTGGAACGCCTGGCCGACGATGTCATCGCCATCAAGCTGCAACTGCCCGCCACCGAGCGCATGCAGTACCTGGCCGGCCAGTACGTGGAATTCCTGCTGCGCGACGGCAAGCGCCGCAGCTATTCGATCGCCACGCCGCCGCATGAGGACGGCCCGATCGAACTGCATATCCGCCACATGCCCGGCGGCGCGTTCACCGACTACGTGTTCGGCGCCAAGGAAGGCGCGCCGGCCATGAAGGAGCGCGACATCCTGCGTTTCGAAGGCCCGCTGGGCAGCTTCTTCCTGCGTGAAGAGTCCGAAGCGCCGATCGTCCTGCTGGCTTCGGGCACGGGCTTCGCGCCGATCAAGGCCATCGTCGAGCACGCCGCCTACACCGGCATCACGCGCCCGATGACGCTGTACTGGGGCGGCCGCCGGCCGAAGGACCTGTACATGCACGCGCTGTGCGAGCAGTGGGCACGCGACCTGCCCAACTTCCAGTACGTGCCGGTCATCTCCGACGCGCTGCCGGAAGACAACTGGAGCGGGCGCACCGGCTTCGTCCACCAGGCCGTGATCGCGGACCACCCGGACCTGTCCGGCCACGAGGTCTACGCCTGCGGCGCCCCGGTGATGATCAACGCCGCCCGCACCGACTTCACCAAGCAATGCAAGCTGCACGAAGACGCGTTCTTCGCGGACTCGTTCACGTCCGAGGCCGACATGCACGCCGCTGCGCCAGCTGCCTGAAGCGGACCGCCAGGCCGTTCCGTCAGCACAACAATGCCCCCGACCGCCAAAATTCGTTTTGACACCGGGGGCCATGCGTCTTATATTTGCCCGCATGAACGCCGCCATGATCCGACGCAGTTTCCGTACGATGCTCCCCACCGGGGTGCCGCGCGGCTGACCGTCGACAGCGTCTGTTCAGGTCAACAAGCCACGGGCAACCCCCGTGGCTTTTTGCTTTGGGCCGTGCCCTTGCGGGTTTCGACCTGTTTGTCCCTTCGCCATCCCGTCTAACGATTTACGCCGACCCCTGGAGTCCGCCATGGCATTTGCCGAGTATCCCGTTCAATCCCTGATGTACATCACCAACCGGCCCGAGCTCGTCTTCACCGAGGGCAAGGGTTCCTGGCTGACGGACCACAACGGCAAGCGATACCTGGACTTCGTGCAAGGCTGGGCAGTGAACTGCCTCGGCCACTCCAACCAGGGCATGGTCGACGCCGTGGTCGCGCAGGCGGGCAAGCTGATCAACCCGAGCCCGGCGTTCTACAACGAGCCGATGATCAGGCTGGCGAAGCAACTGACCGACAACAGCTGCTTCGACAAGGTCTTCTTCGCCAACAGCGGCGCCGAAGCCAACGAAGGTGCGATCAAGCTCGCGCGCAAATGGGGCCGCAAGCACAAGAACGGCGCGTTCGAGATCATCACCATGGACCACAGCTTCCATGGCCGCACGCTCGCCACCATGAGCGCATCGGGCAAGGCCGGCTGGGACACCATCTTCGCGCCGCAGGTTGCGGGTTTCCCGAAGGCCGACCTGAACGACCTGGCCTCGGTGGAAAAGCTCATCAACGACAAGACTGTCGGCATCATGCTCGAGCCGGTGCAGGGCGAAGGCGGCGTGATCCCCGCCACGCGCGAGTTCATGCAAGGCCTGCGCGCGCTGGCCGACAAGCACAAGCTGCTGCTGATCGTCGACGAGGTGCAGACCGGTTGCGGCCGCTGCGGCACGCTCTTCGCCTATGAGCTGTCGGGCGTGGAGCCGGACATCATGACGCTGGGCAAGGGTATCGGCGGCGGCGTGCCGCTGTCGGCGCTGCTGTGCAAGGCCGAAGTCGCCAGTTTCGAAGCCGGCGACCAGGGCGGCACCTATAACGGCAACCCGCTGATGACGGCCGTGGGCAGCTCGGTGATCGAACAGCTGACCGCGCCCGGCTTCCTGGATGACGTCAACGCCAAGGGCGAGTACCTGAAGGAACAGCTGCTGGCGCTATGCGGCGAATTCGGCCTGGAAGGCGAACGTGGCGAAGGCCTGCTGCGCGCGCTGCAGCTCGGCAAGGACATCGGCCCGCAACTGGTCGAGGAAGCCCGCGACATGGGACCGGAAGGCATGCTGCTGAACGCGCCGCGCGCCAACCTGCTGCGCTTCATGCCGGCACTGAACGTGACGCGCGAAGAGATCGACCAGATGATCGGCATGTTGCGTGCGCTGCTGAAGAAGCTGGCCTGATCGCATTGCGCTTCAAAACAAAAAGCCCCGCTTTCGCGGGGCTTTTTGTTGCTGCCGAGCGCCTTACTCGCCCAGGTACGCCGCCCGGACCTTGGGATCATCCAGCATCTGCTTCGCCTCGCCGCTCATCGTGATCAGGCCCGACTCCATCACGTAGCCACGGTGCGCGGCCTGCAGCGCCAGGCGCGCGTTCTGCTCGACCAGCAGCACGGTCACGCCCTGTGCCGAGACGTCGCGCACGACTTCGAAGATCTTCTCGACCATGATCGGCGACAGGCCCATCGACGGCTCGTCGAGCAGCAGCACCTTGGGCTGGCTCATCAGCGCGCGCGCCATCGCCAGCATCTGCTGCTCGCCGCCCGACATGGTGCCCGCCAGCTGGTTGGCCCGCTCCTTCAGGCGCGGGAAGATGCCGAACATGCGATCGACATCGTCCTTGATCTTGCTGTCGTCGCTGCGGGTGTAGGCGCCCATCTGCAGGTTCTCGGTGATGGTCATGCGCGCGAACACGCCGCGCCCTTCCGGCACCATCGCCAGGCCGCGCTTGAGCAGCGCGTAGCTGGGCACGCCCTTGATGGACTTGCCCATGTACTCCACATCGCCGCCCGCCCAGCCTTGCAGGCCGGTGATGGCCTTCATGGTGGTGGTCTTGCCGGCGCCGTTGGCGCCGATCAGCGTCACCAGTTCGCCATCGTTGATTTCAAGGTCGATGCCCTTGACGGCCTGGATGCCGCCGTAGGCAACCTTCAGGCCGGAGATCTTCAGTACTGTCTGTTTCATTGCTGTCCTCCCGCCTCAGTGCGCCGACGAACCCAGGTAAGCCTCGATCACCGCCGGGTTGCTCTGTACTTCATGCGGCAGCCCTTGCGCGATCACCTTGCCGTAGTCCAGCACGGTCAGGCGGTTGCACAAACCCATCACCAGCTTCACGTCGTGCTCGATCAGCAGGATGGTCTTGCCATCGCCCTTGATCTTCTCGAGCAGGCCGCGCAGCTCCACTTTCTCGGTCGCGTTCATGCCGGCAGCCGGTTCGTCCAGCGCCAGCAGCTTGGGCTCCGTCGCCAGCGCGCGGGCGATTTCGAGCCGGCGCTGGTGGCCGTACGACAGGTTGCGCGAGGTGAAGTTGGCGTACTTGCCGATGCCGACATAGTCGAGCAGGTCATGCGCCAGGTCCTCGATGCCCTCTTCCTCGCGGCGCACCGCCGGCGGACGGAAGATCGCACCGAACAGGCCGGCCTTGGAACGCACATGGCGTCCAACCATCACGTTCTCGAGCGCGGTCATGTCGCCGAACAGGCGGATATTCTGGAACGTACGGGCGATGCCGGCCTTGGCCACCTCATGCACGGCGGTCGGCCGGTAGGGCTTGCCGCCCAGCACGAATTCGCCGGAATCGGGCGTGTAGAGACCCGTGATGACGTTGAAGAACGTGGTCTTGCCGGCGCCATTGGGGCCGATCAGGCCGTAGATTTCGCCCGGCTTGATCTCCAGACCGACCTCGGACAGCGCCTGCAGGCCGCCGAAACGCTTGTTCACCCCCTGTACCGACAGGAGGAAATTGTTATTGCTCATGTTGTCCTCCTGGTCAGAAACGGCCCACGCTGCCCGCGCGGCGTGCGACGGGGCGATCTTCCTTGCGCGGCGACGGCCAGATGCCCGCCGGGCGATACAGCATGACACCGACCAGGGCCAGGCCGAAGAGCAGCTGGCGCAGGACTTCCGCATCGACGATCACATGGCCAAAGATGCCGGTCTGGATCGGCTCCGCCACCACGCGCAGCAGTTCCTGGAAGCCGACGAGCAGGATGCCGCCCAGGATCACGCCCGGGATATGGCCCATGCCGCCGAGCACCACGATCGCCAGCACATAGATCGATTCCCACAGCGTGAACGATTCCGGCGACACGAAGCCCTGGAACGCGCCGAACACCGCACCGGAGGCGCCGCCGAACGACGCGCCCATGGCGAAGGCCAGCAGCTTGATGTTGCGGGTGTTGATGCCCATCGCCTTGGCGGCGATCTCGTCTTCGCGAATGGCGACGAACGCACGGCCAATACGCGAGTTCTGCAGCCGCAGGCACACGAACACGATCACGATGACCAGGGCCACCAGCAGGTAGTAGTACATGAACACCGGCGAGAACTTGAGGCCGAAGATATCGTGCGTCTTCGAAAAGTCGAAGCCGAAGATATGGACCGGGTCCACCGCGGTAATCCCTTTCGGCCCGTTGGTGATGTTCACCGGGCGGTCGAGGTTGTTCATGAAGATGCGGATGATCTCGCCAAAGCCCAGCGTCACAATGGCCAGGTAGTCACCGCGCAGCTTGAGGGTCGGCGCGCCCAGCAGCACGCCGAAGGTGGCTGCCACCAGGATCGCCAGTGGCAAGACCCACCACATCGACAGGTGCAGCCCATTGGGGAACAACTGGTGGATCCACTCGAACTGGTTGGCCAGGTGCGGCGAGCCGAGCAGCGCCATCATGTAGGCGCCGACCGCGTAGAACGCGATGTAGCCCAGGTCGAGCAGGCCGGCGAAGCCCACCACGATGTTCAGGCCCAGCGCCAGCATGATGTACAGCAGCGCGAAGTCGAGCACGCGTACCCAGTAGTTGCCGCCCAGGGTCTGGACGAAGAACGGGGCGCACAGGGCGATCACGAGGAAGCCGACCAGCGCGGCCAGGGTTTTCGCCGGAACTTTGGACGGCGCGGCGACGGCGGCCGTGGATGGAATCGGAGTATTCATGGATTCGCTCCCCTCAGGCACGGTCAGCCACGCGTTCGCCCATGATGCCGGACGGACGGAACACAAGTACGGTAATCAGCACAATGAACGCAAAGACATCCTGGTAGTTGGAACCAAAGACGCCGTTGGTCAGGTCGCCGATATAGCCGGCGCCCAGTGCCTCGATCAGGCCCAGCAGCATGCCGCCGACCATGGCGCCGGCCAGGTTGCCGATGCCGCCCAGCACCGCGGCGGTGAACGCCTTCAGGCCGGGAATGAAGCCCATGTAGAAGTGGGCGTTGCCATAGTTGGTGGCCATCATCACGCCAGCCAGCGCGGCCAGCGTCGCGCCGATCATGAACGTGGCGGAGATGACGAAGTTCGGGTTCACGCCCATCAGGCCGGCAACCTTCTGGTTTTCGGCAGTGGCGCGCATGGCGCGGCCCAGCTTGGTGCGGTTGACCAGGGCCAGCAGGCCGGCCATGACCATCACGGCGAGGCCGATGATGACCATTTCCTTGCCGGTAATGGTGGCGCCGGTGGAGCCGATGTCGATCGGTTCGGAAGGCAGCAACTGCGGGAAGGTCAGCGGGTTGCGCGACCAGATCAGCATGCCCGCGGTCTGCAGGATGATGGAAACGCCGATGGCGGTGATCAGCGGCGCCAGGCGCGGTGCATTGCGCAGCGGCCGGTAGGCGATCCGCTCGATGGAATAGGCCAGTACAGCACAGACCGGCATGGCGATGAGCGTGGCAATCACCAGCGTCAGCCACTCGGGCAGCCCGGGAGCGAATTTCTGCAGCCCCAGAATCGCTGACAAAGCGGTCAGCGCGCCAATCATCAGGACGTCGCCGTGGGCGAAGTTGATGATGCCTAGAATGCCGTAGACCATGGTGTAGCCCAGTGCGATCAGCGCATAAATGCTGCCGAGCACCAGACCGTTCACGATCTGCTGGATAAAGATATCCATGAAAACTCCTGCTTCAGCCCCGGTTCTTACGGCATGGTGTGGATGCCGGAGGGACCATGGTGCGAGATGGGTAGGTGAGTGTGGTGGGTTGCTGGTAAGCGGCCTGCCCTGTTCCATCCTTGGTAAGGATGCTTCTACATTAGGCGAGGCTAAAAAGAACGGCACCGCAAAATACTCACGGTGCCGTTCGGATGGGCCGGTAAGCCCGAATTACATCTTCACGACGTCGAGAACGGACTTCTTCTTGTCCTTGTACTCGTACAGCGTGATGGTGCCTTCCTTCATGTCGCCCTTCTCGTCAAAGGCGATGTTGCCGATCACGCCCTTGTAGTTGGTCTTGGGCATTTCGGCCAGGATGGCGGCCGGCTCGGTCGAGTTGGCGCGCTTCATGGCGTCCACGATGACCATGACGGCGTCATACGTGAACGGTGCGTAGATCTGCACCGGGGCATTGAAACGAGCCTGGTAGCGCTTCTCGAAGTCGGCGCCGTTCTCCATCTTCGACAGGGCCAGGCCTGCCTCGGAACAGATGATGTTGGACACGGCATCGCCGGCCAGCTCGGCCACCTTGTCGGTACAGACGCCGTCGCCGCCAACGATCTTGGACGAGATGCCCAGTTCCTTGGCTTGCTTGGCGAACGGCCCGCCGGTGGCGTCCATGCCGCCGTACATGATGACGTCAGGCTTCTTGCCCTTGATCTTGGTGAGAATGGCCTTGAAGTCGGTGGCCTTGTCGTTGGTGGCTTCACGCGCCACCACGTTCACGCCTGCCGCCTTGGCGGTCTTCTCGAACTCGTCGGCCAGGCCCTTGCCGTAGGCAGTGGCATCGTCGACGATGGCCACGCTCTTGGCGTGCAGGCTCTTGGCGGCGTAGTTGGCCAGCGCCGGACCTTGCTGGGCATCGGTGGCGACCACGCGGTAGGTCGTCTTGAAGCCCTGCTTGGTGTAGTCGGGGTTGGTCGACGACGGCGAGATCTGGACGATGCCGGCATCGCTGTAGATCTTCGACGCCGGGATCGACACGCCCGAGTTCAGGTGGCCGACCACGGCCACGACCTTCTGGTCGACCAGCTTCTGGGCCACGGCGGTGCCGGTCTTCGGATCGGCCGCGTCGTCCTCGCCGATCAGTTCCAGCTTGATTTTCTTGCCACCGATCTCGAGACCCTTCTTGTTGACTTCTTCCACGGCAAGGCGGGCGCCGTTTTCGTTGTCCTTGCCAAGGTGGGCGATACCGCCGGTCAGCGGAGCGGCGTGACCGATCTTGACGACAACTTCACCGCCGCCGGCGGCCGGAGCGGCAGCAGCAGGAGCCGATGCCGACGGTTCAACCGGCTTTTCTTCTTTCTTGCCGCAAGCTGCAACGAGCGCCACTGCGGCCGCAATCGGCAGAATCTTGGCAAACGAGATTTGCATGAGTGATCTCCTAGGATTCACAAAACGGGGATTTGCGACGCCTCCCGGACGTCTCCCCGTACCGCCTTTGTTTAGTTTCAATTTGAAACGCGCGCATTGTATCCCCTTTCTTCGGCGATGCAATACGCGACGCAACAACCTGGACGAATCAACCGCCAATCGAGCTAGGGAATTTCCCCAATGCACAGATTGAGGCAATTCCTGATCGCCTGGCGGCGTCAACGCCAATGCTTACAAGAACCGTGCCTGCTTCTTCTCTCCATTGAAATATACGCGCCTGGGGCCATACATAATCCATCCGTATTAATTAGGCATTTCATTCGCAATGCCATGCACCGCTATCTAATGTGCAGAATGTAGCGCCGCACCATAATAGGGAAAACCCCAGTTACGGGGATTACCCTGATTTGTCTGCTTACCCGAACAGGCACCTAATGAGTGCCCTTTGAAGGGGCGTATTAAGAGGCTTCCGTGGAATTGAATTTCAAAGATTATCGTTGTGACGATAAAAGCATCCGGCCAACTGGAGCGAAATGTCGGTACGCCCGCGCACGCTGGACGCGCATACGGCAGGGAAAGCGAAGCGGGGAATCAGGCGCCGCAGGAGGCGGCGCCTGGCAGCTCAGGCGGTAACGCCGGCGGGGATAGCGGCCTGCAGCCCGCGCGGAAGCGGGAAGGCCATGTTTTCTTCAATGCCTTGCAGGGCGCGGACATGGCCCGCGCCGAGTTCGCGCAGGCGCGCGACGATGGACTGGGCAAGTTCCTCGGGCGCCGAAGCGCCCGCGGTCAGGCCAATGCGACGCTTGCCCGCGACCCATTCCGGGCGCACCTGCTCCGGCGCATCCACCATATAGGCCGGCACGCCGAGGCGCGCGGCCAGCTCGCGCAGCCGGTTCGAGTTGGAACTGTTGGGGCTGCCCACCACGATCACCACGTCAACCTGGGGCGCCATGAACTTCACGGCGTCCTGGCGGTTCTGCGTGGCATAGCAGATGTCCTGCTTCTTGGGCTCGCGGATCAGGGGGTAGCGTGCCTTGAGTGCCGCCACGATCTCGAGCGTCTCGTCCACGGACAGCGTGGTCTGCGTCACGTAGGCGAGGCGCGCGGGATCGGTCACCGCCAGGCCGGCGACATCAGCCACCGACTCGACCAGCAGCATGCCGCCTTCGGCCTGCCCCATCGTGCCCTCGACCTCCGGATGCCCGCGGTGGCCGATCATCACGATCTCGCAGCCCTCCGCGCGCATCTTGCCCACTTCCACATGGACCTTGGTCACCAGCGGGCAAGTCGCGTCGAATACATTGAGGCCGCGCACGGCGGCCTCGGCCCGGACGTCCTTGGACACCCCGTGGGCACTGAAGATGACGGTGGCGCCGGCAGGCACCTCGTCCAGCTCGCGCACGAACACGGCGCCCTTGCGGCGCAGGTCCGCCACGACATAGGCGTTGTGGACGATCTCGTGACGCACATAGATTGGCGCCCCGAAGCGTGCCAGCGCGCGCTCGACGATCTCGATGGCGCGGTCGACGCCGGCGCAGAAGCCGCGCGGCTGCGCCATCAGGATCTCGGCATCGGGGGCGGTAGTCAGGTCAGGCATGCTGCAATATCAGAGGATCCCGATCAGTTGCACGTCGAACAGGATGGTCTGCCCGGCCAGCGGATGGTTGAAATCGAACAGCGCCGCCGTGTCGCCGAACTCCTTGAGGACGCCGGCGTACTTGCCGCCGCCGGGCGCGTTGAACTCGACCAGGTCGCCCGGGCTGTAGTCTTCCTCGAACGAACTGTTCTCGCGCAGCGTGGCCAGCGAGACCCACTGGAGCAGTTCCGGGTTGCGCGGGCCGAACGCCTGCTCGGGCGCCAGGCGATAGGTCATGCGCTCGCCCTCGGGCATGCCGAGCAGCGCCTGCTCCAGGGTCGGGGCGAACTGACCCTGGCCGAGCAGCAGCGTGGCGGGCTTGTCCTCGAACGTGCTCATGACTTCGGTGCCGTTTTCGAGAGAGAGACTGTAATGGAGGGTCAGGAACGAGTCGGCCTGGACCGTCTTGCGGCCAGCTGCGCCGCCGTCGGCTTCCGACGCAAATGTTTGCAAATTCATGGGTGATCAACCAGGGAACAACCCGTATTGTATTCGACTGGGCTGCCGGGCGCCCTGCCCATCCACGCCTGCCCGACCCGGGCCCACCCGTCCAGAGACTCCCGAGACATGAGCATCACAAACTGGCCACCCTGCGAGCGGCCGCGAGAAAAGCTGCAGGCGAGCGGCGCCGCTGCCCTGTCCGACGCCGAACTGCTGGCCGTGTTCCTGCGTATTGGCGCGACGGGCAAGAGCGCGGTGGAGCTGGCGCGCGATCTGATGATTCATTTTGGCTCGCTGACCCGCCTGTTCTCGGCCGATGCACGCACCATCCTGGACATCCGGGGCATGGGCGAAGCCAAGTACACCCAGCTGCAGGCCGTGCCCGAACTGGCGCGCCGCATGCTGGCCGAGTCACTGCAACTGCCGCGCGGGCTGGATTCCCCTGCGGCGGTACGCAACTACCTGCGCCTGACGCTGGCCCCGCTCGCGCATGAGGTCTTCATGTGCCTGTTCCTCGACACCCGCAACCGCATGATCGCGACCGAGGAAATGTTTCGCGGCACGCTGACCCAGACCGCGGTCTATCCGCGGGAGGTGGCACGCCGCGCGCTGGCGCACAATGCCGCCGGCGTCATCATCGCGCACAACCACCCGTCCGGGTCGTGCACGCCGAGCCAGAGCGACCTGCAGATGACCCGCCTGCTGGGCCGCGCCCTGGCACTGATCGATGTGCAGCTACTCGACCACTTCGTCGTAGCCGGCACCCATGTGCACTCCTTTGCCGAGCACGGGCAACTGAAATCCGTCACGTGATGCTGACGGCACCGCGGAAGGGTATACAACACCAGAGTGCAGAAGGCATTGATTCATCGGCGGCTTCCAGTCTATAATGCCCGTTTGCTGTGTCTCATCCGCTGCAGTCCGGGCCCGCGCGCCTTTTGTTGATCTGTTGCGAACATTGTCCACGAATAGAAGAGTTAGGAGTGCTTCATGGCACGCGTCTGTCAAGTGACCGGGAAAGCGCCGATGGTCGGCAACAACGTTTCCCACGCAAACAACAAGACCAAGCGCCGTTTTCTGCCCAACCTGCAGAATCGTCGTTTCTTTGTTGAATCGGAAAACCGCTGGGTGAGCCTGCGCGTCTCGAACGCCGGCCTGCGCCTGATCGACAAGAAAGGCATCGACTCCGTGCTCGCCGATCTGCGCGCACGTGGCGAAGTCTAATTAGGAGTACATCATGGCAAGCAAGGGCGGCCGCGACAAAATCAAGCTGGAATCGACCGCAGGTACGGGTCACTTCTACACCACCACCAAGAACAAGCGCACCATGCCGGAAAAGATGGAGATCATGAAGTTCGATCCCGTCGCCCGCAAGCACGTCGCTTACAAGGAAACCAAGATCAAGTAATTGATCCGGATTCCAGCCAGAAAGCCCCGCCACCGCGGGGCTTTTTGTTTTTGTGGCGTCAGCGCGGCTTATGGCGCGCACCGAGGCTCGCGGCAGTGCTTTTAGCCCTTGCAGCGGCGACAGCGCTGATGCGTGAGGGCACCCCCGGGTGTAGACTTTCGAGCTTTCCCTCCAATGCCGCGCCCTCGCGCGGGCACCTCCTGCACCATGAACTTCGACGTCGCCATCGTAGGCAGCGGGCTGGCCGGTCTCACGGTCGCGCTGCAACTGGCCGACACCCACCGGGTTGTCATCCTCAGCAAGCGCGCCATGACGCATGGCGCCAGCGATTGGGCCCAGGGCGGCATTGCCGCAGTGCTGGATTCAGGCGACAGCCATGACGAGCACACGCAGGACACGCTCGTCGCCGGCGCCGGTCTTTGCGATGAAGAAGCCACGCGCTTTATCGTCGAGCACGGGCGGGAAGCCATCCAGTGGCTGATCGATCGCGGCGTGCCGTTCACCAGGGACGAACAGGCCGAACTCGGCTATCACCTGACCCGCGAAGGCGGACACAGCCGTCGCCGGATCATCCACGCCGCCGACGCGACCGGCCATGCCGTCGTCAGCACGCTGTCGGAGCAGGCGCGCCAGCATCCGAACATCACCATCCTGGAAGACCAGTTCGCCGTCGACCTGATCACCTCGCGCAAGCTCGGGCTACCTGGCAACCGCTGCTACGGCCTGTATGTGCTCGACGACCGCACGGAAGAAGTCCGCACCATCACCGCTACGCACACGGTGCTGGCGGCGGGCGGTGCCGGCAAGGTCTACCTGTACACCACCAATCCTGACACGGCCACTGGCGACGGCATCGCCATGGCGTGGCGCGCGGGTTGCCGGGTGTCGAACATGGAATTCATCCAGTTCCATCCAACCTGCCTGTACCACCCCTATGCCAAGTCCTTCCTGATCTCGGAAGCCGTACGCGGCGAAGGCGGGCTGCTGAAGCTGCCGGACGGTACCCGCTTCATGCCGGAGCATGATGATCGCGCCGAGCTGGCGCCGCGTGATGTGGTGGCGCGAGCGATCGACTTCGAAATGAAGAAGCGCGGCCTGGACTGCGTCTACCTCGACATCACGCACCAGCCCGAGGCCTTCCTGAAGGAGCATTTCCCCACCATCCATGCGCGCTGCCTGGAGCTGGGCATCGACATCGCGCGCGAGCCGATCCCAGTGGTCCCGGCCGCGCACTACACGTGCGGCGGCGTGGTGACCGATACCGCGGGCCGCACCGATATCGGCAACCTGTACGCCGTCGGCGAGACGGCCTGCACGGGCCTGCACGGGGCCAACCGGCTGGCATCGAATTCCCTGCTCGAGTGCATGGTGATCGGGAGAGCCGCCGCTGCCGACATTGCTGGCCAGGACAAGGCGGCATTGCCGGACCTGCCGCTGCCGGCCTGGGATGAAAGCCGCGTCTCCGACGCCGACGAGGAAGTCGTGGTCTCGCACAACTGGGACGAACTGCGCCGCATGATGTGGAACTATGTCGGCATCGTGCGCACGAGCAAGCGGCTGGAGCGCGCGCAGCACCGCATCCGCCTGCTGCGCGAGGAGATCGCCGAGTACTACGCGAATTTCCGCGTCACGCGCGATCTGCTCGAACTGCGCAATCTGGTGGAGGTCGCCGCATTGATCGTCGATAGCGCGTATTCGCGTCACGAAAGCCGCGGCCTCCATTTCAGCCGCGACTATCCGGAGACCCTGCCCAAAGCACTGCCTACCGTGATGCAGCCCGCGCGCAAGCGCTGAGAGGCAGCGCCGCGCAAGGCAGCATGCAAAACGGCCCGCATCGAGCGGGCCGTTTTGTTCTGCACAGTCAGGGATCAGCCGATGATGCGCAGCGAGTAATCGGTGGCGCGCACATCCTTCGTTAGCGCCCCGACCGAGATGCGGTCCACGCCGGTCTCGGCAAAGGTGCGGATCGTTTCCGCATTGACACCGCCCGACACCTCCAGCAACGCGCGCCCGGCATTGATGCGCACGGCGTCATGCATCATCGGCACCGTGAAGTTGTCGATCAGGATCGACGTGGCGCCGGCAGCCAGGGCCTCTTCCAGTTCGGCAAGCGACTCCACCTCGACCTGGATCGTCGCATCGGCGCCCAGCGCCAGCGCGGCGCGCATCGCAGCCGTGATGCTGCCTGCCGCGGCAATGTGGTTTTCCTTGATCAGGATGCCGTCATAGAGCGCCAGCCGCTGATTCTCGCCGCCGCCCACTTTGACCGCGTATTTCTGCGCCAGCCGAAGGCCCGGCAGTGTCTTGCGGGTATCCAGCACGCGCGCGCGCGTGCCGGCGATCAGGTCGGCATAGCGCCGCGTGACGGTCGCCACGCCGGACAGCAGTTGCAGGAAATTCAGCGCGGGCCGCTCGGCGGTCAGCAGCGCGCGTGCGGGTCCGGTGATTTCGCAGACAATCGAATCGGGTGCCATGCGGGCGCCCTCTTCCTGCTTCCAGCTCACCACCAGACGTTCGTCGATGGCCTTCATGCAAGCGGCGAACCACGGCTGACCACAAAGCACCGCCTGCTCGCGCACGATCACCCGCGCCAGCACCTGCTTGTCCGCCGGCACCAGCAGGCCGGTCAGGTCACCGCTGCCTACGTCTTCGGCAATGGCCGCGCCGACGTTGGCTTCCAGCGCCGCCTTCAGCGCCGAACCATAGCTGTCGAAAATGGGATTCACGCTCATGCCGGGCCGATTCCCTGGAACAACGCCTGTTCCTTCGCGAGGTCAGCCACCGGGCGGACATTGGCTTTCTGCTGCGCGGCGAAATCCAGCATGCGGTTGATGCAGACCACAGCCTGGCGGCCCGTGGCCGGATCCACGTGGATCTCGTTGCGACCGGTCTCGAGCACCTCGGCCAGGTTCGACAGCGCGTTCATCGCCATCCACGGGCAGTGGGCGCAGCTCTTGCACGTGGCGCTGTTGCCCGCAGTCGGCGCTTCAATAAAGTGCTTGCCCGGGGCGGCCATCCGCATCTTGTGCAGGATGCCGTTGTCCGTCGCCACGATGAATTCGGTCGCGTCAAGTTCCTGCGCGGCCGCGATCATCTGCGACGTGGAGCCCACCACGTCCGCCTGCGCCACGACGTTGGCCGGCGACTCGGGATGCACCAGGATCTTGGCGTTGGGAAACTCGCGGCGCAGCAGGTCCAGCTCGACGCCCTTGAATTCGTCATGCACCAGGCAGGAGCCCTGCCACAGCAGCATGTCGGCACCAGTCTGCTTCTGGATATAGCCGCCGAGGTGCTTGTCCGGTGCCCACAGGATCTTCTCGCCGCGCGCATGCAGGTGCTCGACGATCTTCAGGCCGATGCTGGAGGTCACCATCCAGTCGGCCCGGGCCTTCACCGCCGCGCTGGTATTGGCGTACACGACCACGGTGCGGTCCGGATGCGCGTCGCAGAAGGCAGCGAACTCGTCGGCCGGGCAACCCAGGTCCAGCGAGCAGGTCGCATCCAGGTCCGGCATCAGGATGGTCTTTTCAGGGCTCAGGATCTTGGCGGTCTCGCCCATGAAGCGCACGCCGGCCACCACCAGGGTCTGGGCCGAATGGTCACGGCCGAAGCGGGCCATTTCCAGCGAGTCCGAGACACAACCGCCGGTTTCCTCGGCCAGGTCCTGCAGGTCGGCGTCCACGTAATAGTGCGCGACGAGCACGGCGTTGCGTTCTTTCAGCAAGCGCCTGATGCGTGCCTTGAGCGCCTGCCTTTCGTCGGGAGAGAGCACCGGAGGCACCTTGGCCCAGGCATGGGCCACGCAGCTGCCGCCGGCGGCGTTGTCGGTATCCGCCAGGTTCGGCTTTTCGAACTCGACGGTCTTGATCGATTGGGGGGTCATCTCCGGTACTCCTCGTGGCCCTCGCGCATGCAACTTCATGCGGGCGGCCAGAACATGGGGGAGTTTATCTAAAACAAAAGGCCCCGCCATGGGCGGGGCCTTGTGTAGCCATTCGGGCGCGGGCCGATTGTATCAGGCGTAGCGGCGCAGGCGCAGCGAAAAATCGTGCAGCGCCTGGATTCCGCTGGCCTCGGCACGATGGCACCAGGCCTGCAGCTGCTGCAGCAACTGCTCCCGCGTCAGGTTGGAACGGCCCCAGATGGCGGCCAGCTCACGTCGCATTTCCACGAAGGTGTGCAGCGACTTGCTCTGCTCGACGATGCTCGCCAATTGCTGGCGCTGCGGTGCGGCCAGCTTGGTTTCTTCGCGGTGGAACCACTTGCCAGCCGGCTTGAGGGTGCGGTACTCGGCGCCGCGGCCTTCCTTGAGTTGCTCCAGTTCCTGGCGGAACGCGCTCTTCAAGGCTTTGGCGTAGCGCGCCATCACGTCATAGCGATTGGCGATGATGGCTTCCAGCGTGTTGTCGTCGACCGGACGCGCTTCCACGAGCCGGGCCTTGGGCGGCGTCTTCTTCACCTTGGCCAGCCCCACGGCCTGCATGGCGCGGATATAGCCCCAACCCACGTCGAACTCGTACCACTTGATCGAGAACTTGGCCGAAGTCGGATAGGTGTGATGGTTGTTATGCAGCTCTTCGCCGCCAATGATCAGGCCCCATGGCGACACATTGGTCGAAGCATCTTCGCAATCGTAGTTGCGATAGCCCCACCAGTGGCCCAGGCCATTGATGATGCCGGCAGCGTGAATCGGGATCCACAGCATCTGCACAGCCCAGACCGTCATGCCGATCACGCCGAAAAGGGCCAGGTCGATAATCAGCATCAGGCCGACGCCCTGCCAGCCAAAGCGCGAATACACATTGCGCTCGACCCAGTCATTGGGGCAGCCATGGCCGAACTTGGCGATGGTTTCCTTGTTCTTGGCTTCGGCGCGGTACAGCTCGGCGCCTTCCAGCAGCACCTTGCGGATGCCACGGGTCTGCGGGCTGTGCGGATCGTCTTCGGTCTCGCACTTGGCGTGGTGCTTGCGGTGGATGGCAGTCCACTCGCGGGTGACCATGCCCGTCGTCAGCCAGAGCCAGAAGCGGAAGAAATGCTGGGCAATCGGGTGCAGGTCCAGCGATCGGTGCGCCATGCAACGATGCAGGAAGATGGTGACCCCGGCGATGGTGACGTGCGTCATCACCAGCGTGTAGATCACGATCTCCCACCAGGACCAGTTGGCAAGGCCATTGGCGGCCCAGTCAAGAATAATGTCGAACAAACTCTGTTCTCCGTCGGTTAAACAGGGGCATTCCCTTGCGGCTGCCCCGGCGCCGTGCACAACGCGCAGAAAAAAGACTGCAAATCTACTGATTGCGATATGGTCTGGCGTCCGCCAGGGACCGGCCATCTCATGGCGGGAACCCCCGGCGCGCAGTTCCGGCGCCGGCGGTTGGCAGGCGGGACAGGCACGAGCCGCTGCAATCTGGCGGCTGTCGGTGTGAGGATGCGGGATGCTCGCAACCCGCGACAACCCAGCATTCTACCGGATTGCGCAAGCCTGAGTCATACGCTTTTTCCCGGAGTTTGACGAGGCGCCGCGATTTTTGTTCCGTTGTGCGGCTCTTGCCTGTTTCTTTATGAAGTCATGCCGATTTGGCCACTTCCGCGGGTGGCGCGGAAATATCATCGACCGAGTTGAGTTCCTGCGGCGCATTGAGCACGCGGATTTCCCGCTGGGGATACGGGATCGAAATCCGGTGTTCGCGCAGCGTACGCCAGATTGCCCGGTTCATGGCCGACTGCACGCCGAGCTTGCCGTTCTGCGGATCGGCAATATAGACGGCTACCTCATATTCGATGCCGCTATCCGCGAACATCACCAGAAATGCCGCCGGCGCAGGGTCCTTCAGCACGCGTGGCAGTTCGCGCACGCATTCGGTCAGCAGCATGATCACGGTTTCGGGATCCGCCGCATAATCGGCCTGCACCCGCGTCGCCACGCGGACATGCGTGTTGGAAAACGAGTGGTTCTGCACGGACTGCGCCACCAACTGCTCGTTAGGCACCAGGGTCTCGCCGTCGCCGTTGCGCACCACCGTGTAGCGGGTGCGGATCTGCGAGACAGTACCGGAGTACTTGTCCACCGTAATCTGGTCGCCCAGCTTGACCGAGCGGTCGAGCAGGATGATGAAGCCCGAAATGTAGTTGCTGGCGATCTTTTGCAGGCCAAGACCCAGGCCGACGCCAAGTGCACCGCCGAACACGGACAGCACGGTCAGGTCGATGCCCACCAGCGACAGGCTCAGCAGCAGCGAGACCAGCAGCAGCAGCGCCTTCGAAATGCGGGTCAGCACGACCTTCAGGTTCACGTCGAGACTGGCCGAGCGCATCAGGCGCTCTTCCAGCCAGGACCCGAACCACATGGCCACCAGCACGGTCAGCAGGATCCACACGACCGCCATCAGGATGTCCGCCAGGCTCACCTTCTGCTTGCCCAGCGAGAAGCGCATGGCCTCCATCCATCCCGTCACGTCGGAAAGCAGGCCAAGCACGTAAAGCCCCATGGCCACCCAGACCAGCGTGGTCAGCACTTTTTCGACCAATAGCAGCATGCCGTGCAACTGGCCGCTGCCGGACAGCACGCGCCGCAGGATATAGAACGTGAAGTACAGGGAGGTGATGCCGAACAGCGGCACAAGCGCAAGCCGCAGCACGCTGATCGCCATCATCGGCTCCAGCGCGAAACGGGCCGACATCACGAGCAGCCAGCCAAACAGCGGGAACATGGCACGCTCGAGACTGGCTGCGGCAAAGCGCAGCGAGAAACTCGACGATGCGTAACGATCCTCTAGCCGTTTGACGATAAAGCGCGCGAGCGGCCAGGCTGCCAGCAAGCAGCCGCCCAGCACGACAAGCTGCCAGATGAAGCCGGGGCCGCCCGCATCCCGGAGCAGGTCGTCGAGCATCCTGCCGAATGTCGTGTGCGTGGCCGTCAGGCCGGCCAATGGGTTTCCGCTCATGGAGAATCTGCCTGGACCTTGCTGCCGCACCGGTCGTCGCGCTTGCCGCGCGACGACCGGTGGGAGGGATTACTGCGTACGCTCCAGGACCGCGGCGAAGAAGCCATCGGTCTGGTGCAGGTGGGGATACAACGCGAACATGCCGCCTTCCGTCGGCAAGTCAGGCACCTCGATCTGCTGCTCGGCCAGCACCTCTGCTGCCGGAACCAGCCGGAAATTCGGGTGGGAAGCGAGGAAGCTGCGCACGATGGCCTCGTTCTCGGCTTCCAGCACGCTGCATGTCGCGTAGACCACGCGGCCGCCGCCTTTCACCAGGCGTGCCGCCGCGTCCAGGATCGCGCTTTGCTTCGCGGTAAGTTCCAGCACCGATTCCGGGCTCTGGCGCCATTTCAGGTCCGGATTGCGCCGCAGCGTGCCAAGCCCGCTGCAGGGCGCATCGACGAGCACGCGGTCGATCTTGCCGGCCAGGCGCTTGACCTTGGCGTCGCGTTCCGAATCGATCAGCACGGGGTGCACATTCGACAGACCGCTGCGCGCCAGGCGCGGCTTGAGATTGGCGAGGCGCTTCTCAGATACATCAAACGCGTACAGGCGGCCGGTCGAGCGCATCGCCGCGCCGAGCGCCAGCGTCTTGCCGCCGGCGCCCGCGCAGAAATCCACCACCATCTCGCCGCGCTTCGGCGCGACCAGGCTGCACAGCAGCTGGCTGCCCTCGTCCTGGACCTCCACCAGCCCATTCACGAACAGCGGCAACTGGTTCAACGCCGGCTTGCCTTGCAGCCGGATGCCGGCCGGCGCCATCGGCGTGGGCTCGGCACGCAGGCCGGCTTCTTCGAGCTCGGCCAGCACGGCTTCACGGGTGGCCTTGCCAAGATTCACTCGCAGATCCAGCGGAGCGGGGCGCAACCATGCATCCCCAAGTGCCGAAGCAAACGCTTCGCCGTGCTGTGCCACCAGGTTATCGAACAGCCATTCCGGCAGGTTCGCCCGCACGCGGGGCGACAGGCTGGCGCGCTCGATCGTGGTCAGGCGATCGAGCCACTCGCCTTCCTCCGGATACAGGAAAGGCGAAAGCACATCGCGTCCAAGGGTTGCCGCCAGACCCAGCAGTGCCAGGCGGCGCGACGCCGCGCCGGTGCCACTCTCGGCAAACTGGCCGAACTCGACGCGGCGGCGCAGCACCGCGTAGACCGCCTCGGCGATGATGCCGCGCTCGCGATGTCCGAGCTTGGGGTTTTCGCGAAAGTAATAGCTCACCACGGCATCGGCCGGGCGCGCGAACAGCATGACTTTGCCAAGCAAGCGGTCGATATGCTGGATGTGCGTAGCGTGAAGTCCGCTCGACGAACGTACCTGCTGACCGTCCGCACCGGGGGCCTTGCGAATAGGACTGGACTTGCGGACCCGCGCAGGCTGGCGGGAATCCTTGGACGCCGGGCGCGCCCCGGCCTGATGACGACTCATGGCTTTGCTCCTGCCGCCGGTACACCGGCGGAGATGGCCATAAGCAATTGAGGCTCGGCCGGATTGACGTGAACGACCCCGTTCCGGACCAGCAGGCGTCCTTCGACAAACCATTGGACGGCACGGGGATAAATCAGATGCTCGCAATCGAGCAGGCGAACGGCAAGGCTCTCGGGCGTATCGACCGGCAATACATCGAGAGCCGCCTGGATCACAATAGGACCATGATCCAATTCAGGCGTGACGAAATGCACGGTGGCCCCGTGCAGCTTCACGCCGGCGTCGAGCGCCTGCTTATGGGTATTCAGGCCCGGGAAGCAAGGCAGCAGCGACGGATGAATATTGAGCAGGCGGCCGGCATAACGATCCACGAAGCCCGCGGTCAGGATGCGCATGAAGCCGGCAAGCACCACCAGGTCCGGTGCATAACCATCGATAGCCTCCGCCAGCGCCGCGTCGAAGCTCGCGCGATCGGGATACAGGCGGTGGTCGACCACGCTAGTGGCGATGCCGTGGTCCTTTGCAAACTGCAGCCCGGCCGCTTCCGGCCGGTTGGAAATTACCGCAGCGATGCGCGCCGGCCACCCGCCGGCCGCGCATGCCTGGACGATGGCTTCCATATTGGAGCCCCGCCCTGAAATCAGGATGACGATTTTTTTCATCGCGCAATTCTACCAAGGGCAGGCACCAAACTCCGGCAAAGCCAAACTATCAGGCGCCTAATTCGCGAGAATCGGAGTCGGGACACTGCAACGGGCACGCGACAGTGAAGCCCCAAAGACCCGTTTGATAGATTGTGACGCATCGCACCCTCTGATAGAGTGGCCTCTACGTCCACGCTCCAATTTTGTGCAAGCTGGTGACAACAAGGACGAAACGGGAAATTACGGGAATTAGCATGTCGAACGCTGCACCGACGTTGTTGGTGGTCGATGATCATCCGATGGCCTTGTCAGGCACTACTGCATTCCTGACCGAGGTGATGCCAGATGTTGCAGTCCATGCCGCCGGCAGCGCCCGGGAAGCGCTGACGAGCCTCCAGCAAGGCCTGCGCCCGGATATCGTTCTGCTCGATATCTGGCTGAACGACGGCACGGGCTTCGATGCCATGCAGTCCTTCAAGACCGTCATTCCAGGGGCGCGGTTCATTTTCATGTCGGCCGAAGCCACGCCGGAAATCGTCGGACGCGCCCGCGCCTTGGCCGCCTGTGGTTTCGTGGGCAAGCACCTGGACGCGCACGCCTTCACCTCCGCGGTGCGCAAAGTGCTCGCCGGCGATACCTCGTTTCCGACCGATGAGGCGCTTAGCGGACGCGCCCAGTCCTTTGGACCGGCTCATGGTATCCCCGTGACGCCTGCCGAGCTTGGCCTGACGCCGCGCCAGGGCTCGGTGCTTGCGCTGGTGCTGGAAGGATTGCCGAACAAGGTGATCGCGCGCCGGCTCGGGCTGACCGAAAACACCGTAAAGGAACACGTTTCGGCCATCCTCCAGCGGCTCGGTGTCCGCACGCGCATGCAAGTCATGTCCCGCATGGAACGCTTCCGCCTGCGTCAGTAAGGTCGTCCAGCTTTCAGTCCACTCTTTCAGGCCGCGGCGCGCAACCAGCGGCGCAGCAGTACGCGCAGCGATGCCGGGTCCACCGGCTTCGGCAAGACGAAATATCCCGCGTCCTCCGCTGCTGCCAGCGCGGCGGATTTCAGGTCGCCCGTCAGCAAGGCGCTGCGCGCCTGCGGCTGGGTGTTTTGCCAGCGTTCCAGCAGATCCAGGCCATTTTCGCTGCCAGGTAGGCGCAGATCGCAGAAGATGATGTCCGGCCGCAAACCCATGGCAAACAGCTTGTCGGCTTCCGCGCCATGGGCGGCACAGGCCACCCGGATGCCCCACGCCTCCATCAGCGCAATCCACGCCTTGCGGATCTGCGTATCGTCGTCGACCACCAGCACCGTGCCTTGGAGCTTGTCCGGCCTGGAATCCTCGGCCGCCGCCATGGCCCGCATTTCACGCACGCTGGCCACTGTCTCGGCCGGCACCGGAGGCAGTGCGAACCAGAACACCGAGCCCTTGCCGGGCACCGACCGTACGCCGTACGTGCCGCGCATCAGGCGCACGCATTCCTTGAAGATGGCCAGCCCCAGCCCCAGGCCTTGCGACGGGTCTCGCTGCGGGTTATGGACCTGGTAGTACGGTGAAAAGATGTCCGGCAGGTGGTCGGGCAATATGCCGGCTCCGGTATCCCACACTTCCAGCCGCACATGCTTGCGGCGCTGGCGCGCGGTGATCAGTACGCCCCCGCGCTTCGTATAGCGCAAGGCGTTCTGCACCAGGTTGAACAGCGCGCGGCGCAGCAGCACCGGCTCGGCCATGGCATAAAGCTCGTCCGGCACGCGCGGCGTCAACGTCAGGCCGCTTTCGCGCGCATCGGCGGCGAACTGGCTCATGACGTCGCGGATCAATCCGCTCAGTTCGCACGGTTCGAGGGTGGGCAGGACCTTGCGGCCCTCCAGCTTGGACAGATCCAGCAAAGAACGGAACAGCAGGTCGATGGTCTGCGTACCGGCCGCCACCTGCTCAACGAGAGGATGGAGCACCGTGGACTGGTTGCGCGCGCGCAACGCTTCCACCAGCATCACCAGCGCATGAACCGGCTGCCGCAGGTCGTGGCTGGCCGCGGCCAGGAAGCGCGATTTCTCCTCGCTCGCATGCAGCGCACGTTCCTTCTCTTCCTGAAATTGCTTGGCCAGTCGGCGGCTGTCGCCTTCCAGCTGGATCGCCCTGACCAGCGTGCCCTGCAGGCCGACTGCATGGCGTCCCAGCATCAGCGCATAGATAACAAGCAGCAACTGCACGTAGATGCCGTGCCCCGGAAACGCAATCTCGGCCAACAACATGTTCGGGACCAGTACGGGCACGCCGGCATAGACCAGGTTCGACGGCACGGGAGCCTGCGACACCGCCCCGCCCGCCAGAACGCCGAGACTGAGCAGGTACAGCACGCTGGAGAAGATCGTCGAGCCCGTATACATATGAAGCAGGGCCGAACTGCCCCAGGTCAGCCCGGTCAGGAACGCCACGGCGCGCATATTGCCCCACCACTTCCGCGTGTGCGCCGAACGGCTCATGGAAGCGCCATCGCGCTGGTAGCCCAGGTAGAACCACACGCCGCCGCCGGCCAGCAACAGCATCACCGCGCCCCAGCCGAGCAGCGCGGCGTGGTCGGCGGAATCCCAGAAGGCGAAGATGGTCAGCGCTGGCAGCAGTACCGCCGCCAGCGTGCCCGACGGCGACCCCTTGTGGACGATCGCCATCAGTTTCGCGCGCGTCTCGGTATCGAGCGGGGCGCCGGCAGGCGGCAGGAATCGCGGCAACAGCCGATTGAGCAGCGCGTTCAAGGGAATTTGTGGGATCGAGGCTTGGACGCGCCGGCAGCCAAGGCCGCGCGTCTGGACTGGCGCCTATCATGCCGCCTTTTGCCCTATCGCGCCACGACGACAGGACGATTGCGCCACAAAAACCGCGGCCGTCGACGACACATGGGCGCCCGGCAGGGGCAATCGGACCCATTCGCCTTATAATGCCCGCTTTACCCGAAACATTTCCCGCCGTCCCCGTGAAAGTCTTCCGCGGCCTGCCCAACGCCGAGAGCCGGGCGCCTTGCGCGCTCACCATCGGCAATTTCGACGGTGTGCATCGCGGCCACCAGTCGCTGCTTGCGCGCGCACGCGCGGCAGCCGACGCGCGCGGCCTGCCGCTGTGCGTGATGACGTTCGAGCCGCATCCGCGCGAGTTCTTCACGCCTGACAAGGCCCCGGCCCGTATCGCCCTGCTGCGCGACAAGCTCGAGAGCCTGCGACGCAATGGCGTGGATCGCGTGGTGGTGGAGCACTTCAACGCCCACTTCGCGGGCCAGTCGCCGCAGGCGTTCGTCGAGAACGTGCTGTGGCATGGCTTGCACGCGCGCTGGGTGCTGGTTGGTGACGATTTCCGCTTCGGCGCCAAGCGCGCCGGCGATTTCGCCTACCTGCAGGACGCGGGCCAGCGCTTCGGCTTCGACGTGGAGCAGATGGGCTCGGTGTCCGAGGGCGGCATCCGCATCTCCAGCTCGGCCGTGCGCCAGGCGCTGGCCGATGGCGACCTTGAGCACGCACGCCGCCTGCTCGGCCATGGCTATGCCATCAGCGGCCACGTGATCCACGGCCGCAAGCTGGGCCGCGACCTGGGCTTTCCGACGCTGAACCTGCGCATCTCGCACAAGCGACCGGCGGTCAACGGCATCTTTGTCGTGCAAGTGCACGGCATTGCCGAGCATCCGTTGCCCGGCGTGGCCAGCATCGGCGTGCGCCCGACCATCGAGGACGCCGGCCGCGTGCTGCTGGAAGTTCACCTGTTCGACGTCAACGAGAATCTGTACGGCAAGCTGATCCGGGTCGAGTTCATGAAGAAGCTGCGCGATGAAGCGCGTTTCGATAATCTGGAAGAACTGACCGCGGCCATCGCCAAGGATAGCGCCGACGCGCGCGCCTTCTTCGGCCTGACCGCGCCGGACGCCTCCACCGGCCGCGCCGAGGGCGCTGGCGGCTTCGCCACGTCGGCCACGGACCGAATTAGCTAGCGGCCCGGCACCCCGCGGTGCCGGTTCGCGCTCCGCCCTATCCAGTCTTTCCTGCGCGCACGCCCCAGTGCGACCCATGCGTGGCCAGATCAACGGCCCGGTGCGCGCCAAACGAATTGCCCCGAGAATCGACATGTCCAACGACAAACGCGCCAAGCCCGAGAAAAGCAAATATCCGGTCAACCTGCTGGACACCCCCTTCCCGATGCGCGGCGACCTGCCCAAGCGCGAGCCGCAGTGGGTCAAGCAGTGGCAGGACAAGCAGCTCTACAAGAAGATCCGCGCGGCGCGCAAGGGCGCCAGGAAGTTCGTGCTGCATGATGGCCCCCCGTATGCCAACGGCGACATCCATATCGGCCACGCGGTCAACAAGGTCCTCAAGGACATGATCGTCAAGGCGCGCGGACTGACCGGCCTGGACGCCGTCTACGTGCCGGGCTGGGACTGCCACGGCATGCCGATCGAGATCCAGATCGAGAAGCAGTTCGGCAAGGGCCTGCCGGTGCAGGAAGTCCAGGCCAAGGCCCGCGCCTACGCCACCGAGCAGATCAAGCGCCAGATGGTGGACTTCGAACGCCTGGGCGTGCTCGGCGACTGGGACCACCCGTACCTGACCATGAACTACAGCAACGAGGCCGACGAAATCCGCGCCCTCGGCAAGATCATGGAAAAGGGCTATGTGTTCCGCGGCCTGAAGCCGGTCAACTGGTGCTTCGACTGCGGCTCGGCGCTGGCCGAGGCCGAGGTCGAGTACAAGGACAAGGTCGACCTGTCGATCGACGTCGGTTTCCCGTTCGCCGACACCGACAAGCTCGCGCACGCCTTCAAGGTGCCGTTCGAGCAGATCAACGCCAAGCCGGGCTGGATCGTGATCTGGACCACCACGCCCTGGACGATCCCGAGCAACCAGGCGCTCAACGTGCATCCCGAAGTCGAGTACGCGCTGGTCGACACCCCGCGCGGCTTCCTGATCCTGGCAACCGAGCGCGTCGAGGAACAACTCAAGGTCTACGAACTGGAAGGCAAGGTCGTCGCGACCACGACCGGCGCCGCGCTGTCGGAAATCCGCTTCCACCATCCGCTGGCCAAGATGGACGCCGGCTATGACCGCCTGTCACCGATCTACCTGGGCGACTACGTGACCACCGACACCGGCTCGGGCATCGTGCACTCGGCCCCGGCCTATGGCGTGGAAGACTTCCAGTCGTGCAAGGCGCACGGCATGAGCGACCACGACATCATCAGCCCGGTGATGGGCAACGGCGTGTACGCCGGCACGCTGCCGCTGTTCGGCGGCCTGTCGATCTGGGACGCGAACCCGAAGATCGTCGAGGTACTGAAGGGGTCCGGCAACCTGTTCAACTCGCACAAGTACACCCACAGCTATATGCACTGCTGGCGTCACAAGACGCCGATCATCTACCGCGCCACCTCGCAGTGGTTTGCGGGCATGGATGTCGATCCGGTCGAGCAGGACGGCAAGCCGGTGCCGACGCTGCGCGAAACCGCGCTGGCGGGCATCGAGGCTACCGAGTTCTTCCCGTCGTGGGGCAAGCAGCGCCTGCACAACATGATCGCAAACCGCCCGGACTGGACGCTGTCGCGCCAGCGCCAGTGGGGTGTGCCGATGGCCTTCTTCCTGCACAAGGAAACCGGCGCGCTGCACCCGCGCACGCCTGAGCTGCTGGAAGAAGTGGCCAAGCGCGTCGAGCAGCACGGCATCGAGGCGTGGCAGACGCTGGACCCGAAGGAACTGCTCGGCGCCGAGGCCGACCAGTACGAGAAGAACCGCGACACGCTCGACGTATGGTTCGATTCGGGCACCACGCACTGGACCGTGATCCGCGGTTCGCACCGCGAAGACCTGTACGACCCGTCGGCCGATGAAGCCGACGGCCGCCTGGCGGACCTGTACCTGGAAGGCTCGGACCAGCACCGCGGCTGGTTCCATTCGTCGCTGCTGACGGCGTCGATGCTGTATGGCAAGCCGCCGTACAAGGCGCTGCTGACGCACGGCTTCACCGTCGACGGCGAAGGCCGCAAGATGTCGAAGTCGGTCGGCAACACCGTGTCGCCGCAGGACATCGCCAACAAGATGGGCGCCGAGATCATCCGCCTGTGGGTGGCCTCGACCGACTACTCGGGCGAGCTGTCGATCTCCGACGAGATCCTCAAGCGCGTGGTGGAAAGCTATCGCCGCATCCGCAATACGCTGCGCTTCCTGCTGTCGAACCTGTCCGACTACGACCATGCCAAGCACGCGCTGCCCGCTTCGGAATGGCTGGAGATCGACCGCTACGCCGTGGCCTTGTCCGAGCGCCTGCAGAAGGAAGTGCTGTCGCACTACGACGCGTACGAGTTCCACCCGGTGGTGGCCAAGCTGCAGACCTTCTGCTCGGAAGACCTGGGCGGCTTCTACCTGGACGTGCTGAAGGACCGCCTGTACACCACGGCGCCTGACTCGAAGGACCGCCGTGCGGCGCAGAACGCGCTGTACCACATCACGCAGGCCATGCTGCACTGGATGGCGCCGTTCCTGTCGTTCACCGCCGAGGAAGCGTGGCAAGTGTTCGCGCACGGCACCGGCCACACCGACACCATCTTCACGAGCACCTACTACACGCTGCCGGAAGTGGACCAGGCCGACGACCTGCTGCAGAAGTGGCACACCCTGCGCGAAGTCCGCGCGGAAGTCACGAAGCAGCTCGAGGCAGTGCGCGTGGAAGGCGCGATCGGCTCGTCGCTGCAGGCCGAGGTCAACATCCAGGCCGGCGGCCCGGTGCTGGACGCGCTGCAGAGCCTTGGCGGCGACCTGCGCTTCGTGCTGCTGACGTCCGCGGCCACCGTCACGCCCGCGCCGGAAGCCGGCGACCTGCTCGTCACGGTCGCAGCTTCGGCGCATGCCAAGTGCGAACGCTGCTGGCACTACCGCGCCGACGTTGGCCAGAACCCCGACCATCCGACCCTTTGCGGCCGCTGCGACAGCAACCTGTTCGGCGCCGGTGAACACAGGAGCCATGCCTGATGGCATCGTCCACGACCCGT
Organism: Cupriavidus sp. C3SS-1; assembly: GCF_057073755.1. NCBI lineage: Bacteria > Pseudomonadati > Pseudomonadota > Betaproteobacteria > Burkholderiales > Burkholderiaceae > Cupriavidus > Cupriavidus sp. C3SS-1. The sequence continues at coordinate 2,678,541 of NZ_CP172699.1, forward strand.
TCCGCCCGCCCGGCACGCCGCAATAACAAGGCGTCGGGCCATAACAACAAGGCCTCGGGCAACGCCACGCCGCTGCTGTGGATGGCGTTCGCCCTGCTGGTGGTGGTGCTGGACCAGTTCTTCAAGATCGTCATCGTGCGTACGTTCTCGTACGGCGAATCGCGCCCGGTGACGCGCTTCTTCAACCTGGTCCTGGTCTACAACAAGGGCGCGGCGTTCAGCTTCCTGGCAGATGCCGGCGGCTGGCAGCGCTGGTTCTTTACCGGGCTCGGGCTCGTGGTCGGCGCGTTCATCGTCTGGCTGCTTTACCGCCATACCGGCCAGCGCCTGTTCTGCTTCGCCGTGTCGCTGATCCTGGGCGGCGCCGTGGGCAACGTGGTCGACCGCGTGGTCTACGGGCACGTGATCGACTTCCTCGATTTCTACGTGCGCAACTACCACTGGCCGGCCTTCAACGTGGCCGACTGCGCCATCACCGTCGGCGCTGTGCTGCTGGTCGTCGACGAGCTGCGGCGCGTTCGCCGGCACTGAGCCGGCACCAAGCCGCCCCCGGCAGCCCGCGCGGGCTGCCGGTATCATGCCGACACCCCTTTCTTTGACGAGTCCCCCATGGATTTGCGCGGCAAGCACATCGTTCTCGGCCTGACCGGCGGCATCGCCTGCTACAAGTCGGCCGAGCTGGTCCGCCTGCTGACCAAGGCCGGCGCCACGGTACAGGTGGCCATGACCGAGGCAGCGACCCATTTCATCACCCCGGTCACGATGCAGGCCCTTTCGGGCCGCCCGGTGTTCCTGTCGCAGTGGGATGCGCGCGTCGACAACAACATGGCGCACATCGACCTCTCGCGCGAGGCCGACGCCATCGTGATCGCGCCCGCATCGACCGACTTCCTCGCCAAGCTGGCCAATGGCCTGTGCGACGACCTGCTCACCACGCTGTGCATCGCGCGCGACTGTCCGCTGCTCGTGGCACCGGCCATGAACCGCCAGATGTGGGCCGCCGCGCCCACGCAGCGCAATGCGGCGCAACTGCGCGCGGATGGCGTCGTCATCCTGGGCCCCGGCAGCGGCGACCAGGCTTGCGGCGAAGTCGGCGACGGCCGCATGCTGGAACCGGAAGAGCTGGTCGATGACCTCATCGCCTTCTTCCAGCCCAAGCCGCTGGCGGGCAAGCGTGTATTGATCACCGCGGGCCCGACCTTCGAGGCTATCGATCCGGTGCGCGGCATCACCAATCTCTCGTCGGGCAAGATGGGCTTTTCCATCGCCCGCGCCGCACGCGAAGCCGGCGCCGAGGTGCTGCTGGTGGCCGGCCCGACCGGCCTGCCCACGCCGCGCGGCGTGGTGCGCACCGATGTGCGCAGCGCCCAGCAGATGCATGACACGGTGCTGGCCCAGCTGCGCGACGTAAACGTCTTCATCGCGGTTGCGGCTGTCGCCGACTGGCGCCCCGCCGAGGTCGCGCAGCAGAAGCTCAAGAAGGCCAACGATACCGATACGCCGACGCTGCAGTTCGTGCAGAACCCGGACATCCTGGCGACCGTCGCCGGACGCACCGATGCGCCCTACTGCGTCGGCTTTGCCGCGGAGAGCGAGAACCTCGAGCAGTACGGCGAACAGAAGCGCCAGCGCAAGGGCGTGCCGCTGCTGGTGGGCAATATCGGCCACCACACCTTCGGCCTCGACGACAACGAGATCGTGCTGTTCGATGCCGCCGGCATGACCCGGCTGCCGCGCGCCGACAAGCTCACGCTGGCGCGCCAACTGGTGGCTGCCATCGGCCAGCGCCTGCCGGGCCGCACCCAGCCCTGAAGCATCATGACCGCGACCAAACCCCGCCTGCGCCTGTCCGTGCTCGACCAGAGCCCGGTCATCGCCGGCCACACCGCGCGTGATGCGCTGGCTGCGACCGTAGAACTGGCGCAGATGGCCGACGCGCTTGGCTACACGCGCTACTGGTGCGCCGAACACCACGGCCTGCGCGGCGTCTGCAATCCCGCGCCGGAAGTCATGCTGGCGCGCATCGGCAGCGTCACGCAGCGTATCCGGCTGGGCTCGGGCGGCGTCATGCTGCCCTACTACAGCCCGTTCAAGGTGGCCGAGCAGTTCCGCATGCTCGAAGGCCTGTTCCCGAACCGCATCGACCTCGGCGTGGGCCGGGCGCCCGGCGGCGACCTGCGCACGGCGCAGGCCGTGGCAATGGGCCAGTACGACCGCGGCGCGCAGTTCGAGGAGCAGGTGCGCGACCTGTCCTGCCTGCTGCGCGGCGACGTGCCGCCCGGCCATCTGGCCGAGGGCGTGCTGCTCCAGCCCGTGGTCGATACGCAGCCTGAACTCTGGATACTGGGCTCCAGCGACTACGGCGGCGCACTGGCCGCGCGGCTCGGGTTGCGGTTTGCGTTTGCGCATTTCATCAACGCGCACACGGGCCATCATGTCGCGCGGCAGTACCGAGAGGACTTCCAGCCAGGCTATGAGGCCCAGCCTTACAGTGCCGCCGCGATCTTCGTGATCTGCGCCGACACCGACGCCGAAGCGGCCGAACTGGAACGCGCCGTGGATCTGCGGCGGCTGCAGATGGCCTATGGGGTCAACGCGCCGATCCCGTCGCTGGAGCAGGCCGAAAACCATGTGCCGACCGAACGCGACCAGCTGATCATCGAGCGCGAGCGCCCGCGCACACTCTGCGGCACGCCCGAACGCGTGGCGGAGCGCATGCTGGCCCTGCGCGAGCAGTTCGCCGCCGACGAGCTGGTGGTGCTGAGCGTGACCGCGACCTATGCCGCCCGGCTGCGCACGTACGAACTGCTGGCCGAAGCGTTTGAACTGAATTCCGAAAACTGAACCTCGTCAAGGCAAGCCGCCTTGCCGGAGATTCTCAGAACCGATCCCGAAATGAGCCTAGAACTGAACCCGTCCGTTGAAATCAAGGTGCTGGATTCCCGCCTGAACGAGTGGGGCCTGCCCGCTTACCAGAGCGACATGGCCGCCGCCATCGACCTGCATGCCTGCGTCGACGCACCGGTGTCGATCGCAGCGGGCACCGCCGCGCAACTGGTGCCGGCCGGCATCGCCGTGCATATGGGCAACCCGTACATGGCCGCGACCATCGTGCCGCGCTCGGGACTAGGCCACAAGAAAGGCCTGGTCTTGGGCAATTCGATCGGCGTGATCGACGCCGACTACCAGGGCCAGATCATGGTCAGCGTGTGGAACCGCAACGCGCCGGGCACCGAGCCCATCGTGATCCAGCCCGGCGAGCGCATTGCGCAGATGATGTTCGTGCCCGTGCTGCGCCCGGTGTTCACGACGGTCGAAGAGTTCTCGGAAAACAGCGAGCGCGGCGCCGGCGGTTTTGGCTCGACTGGTGTGCACCACGCCAAGGCCAGCGCCTGACGCTGCCCGGCTTCAGCCCTGCTGTTCGAACAGCAGGGCAACGCCGCCGGCGGCGCTCGCCGGAATCAGGGTCTCGTGCGGTCCGAGGTCCTGGGCCGGAATGCCGGCCGCGCGCCAGATCTGGCGCGCTTTTGCCAGTGCGCCAGTGCGCAGGCGGATCGCCGCATAGCCCGGCACATCGCGCTGGATGTGCGCGGTGCCGGTTGCCGCTGCCAGCGCCTGGGGCGTACTGACGACCAGCGTGGCATCGTCCACCGAGACACTGCAGATGTGGTCGCTCAGCTGCGTCATCTCGCCGCCGGTCAGCTCGGCATAGGCGCGGCCGGTCGCATCCACCAGCGCCGGCGCTACCACCATGAACATCGACGCAATCCCCTGCGCGCCATTGGCGTGCCGGATCCATTCCGGCCGCCAGAGCAGTTCGGGCGTGCGGTGCTCGCAAACGAAGTAGCGCGCACCCGGTGCGTCATCGAGCGCCGTGACGCGAAACGTGGCAGCGTGCTCGCTGCCATCGTCGAGCACCACCGGACGCGAAAACTCGATCGGCTCGGAAATATGCCAGCCGCCCTCGCGCAGTCGGGCCGCCGTGGCGAAGGCATCGGCGCTCTTGCATGACATGGCCGCACAGCCGCCACCACGCGCCTGGGCGTCCCAGTAATACTGCCGGCTTGGGTTCGGTGCGGTGACGTGGAGCAACTCGACATAGTCGCGCGCCAGCATGATGCAGTGGTTCTGGGAACCCAGCGTGTGATAGCCGCGCGGCGTCAGCGTAAAGCCGAGCCGGCGCCAGGCCTCGGCGCCGGCATCAAGATCGGGGCAGACCACGACAGCGTGGTCGAACATTTCGGCGTTGCCTGCCATTACTCGAACTGGATATTGGCCTTGCGTGCCACAGCCTGCCACTTGTCGTGCTCATGCCGCACAAGGTTTCCAAGCTCGGCGGGGCTGCCGCCGACGATCTCGAAGCCTTGCGCCGCCAGGGCATCGACCACGCGCGGCTGGTGCAGCGACTCCACCAGGGCGTCGTGGATGCGGCTCACGGTGGCGGGCGCCATGCCCGCCGGGCCGAACACGCCGATCCACGAATACGCCTCAAATCCGCGCACGCCCTGCTCCGCCACGGTAGGCACTTGCGGCAACTGCTTCAGCCGGCTGGTTCCCGTGACGCCAAGCACCTTGATGGTCTTGGCCGCGATATGGGCCTGCACGGCCGCGTAGCTGCTGAAGAAGATGTCGACTTCGTTCGACAGCACGGCCTGCACGGCCGGGCCGCCGCCCTTGTAGGGCACGTGCAGCATATGCACGCCGGTCTCGGTGGCCAGCGCTTCGGCGGCAAGCTGGTTGAGGCTGCCGATGCCGGACGAGGCATAGCGCACGCCGTCGTGCCTGGCCTTGGCCAGTGCCGCCAGCTCGCGCACATTGGAGGCCGGCAGCGCCGGATTCGCGGCGATCACGAGCGGAAAACGCACCAGCTGCGAAATCGGGGTGAAATCGCGGAAGGTGTCGTAGGGCAGCTGCTTGTAGGCAAACGGGTTGATGGCGTGGGTGTCGAAAGCCATCAGCAGGGTATTGCCATCGGCCTTGGAACGCGCAACGGTACTGGAGGCGATCAGTCCGCCGGCGCCAGGCTTGTTGTCGACCACGACCGTCTGGCCGAGCAAAGCCTTGAGGCCCGGCTGCAGCTGGCGCGCCACGATATCGACGCTGCCACCCGGCGGAAACGGCAGGACCATCGTGATCGGACGGCCGCTTGCGGGCGAATCGGCGGGCGCGCCAGCGGCCACCGCAGTCAGCGGTGTAGCGGCCAGCGGCAGGGCTTTGAGCAGCATGCGGCGCAGCCGCGTGCGTTCGGGACGGGACATCGGTCTTTCTGGAAGAGGCGGCCCACTGGCTGCCGTGACAAAAAACAAAGGGCGGCATTTCTGCCGCCCCTGTATTTTGCCCGAGGATGGCCGCAATTGCAGACAATGTCCTCGCGCGTCGCTCAGACCTCCGCGCGCTGCTCGCTTTCCGGCGCCTCGGGCGGCTCCGGATCGGCTTCGGAGAAGTCGAGCTTGATCTGGTCCTGATCGTCGAGATCGACCACCACCTTGCCCCCGGACACCAGCTTGCCGAACAGCAACTCGTCGGCCAGCGCCTTGCGGATCATGTCCTGGATCAGGCGCTGCATCGGGCGGGCGCCCATCAGCGGATCGAAGCCCTTGCGCGCCAGGAACTTGCGCAGTGCCTCGGTGAAGCTGGCTTCCACCTTCTTCTCGTGAAGCTGCTCTTCCAGCTGCATCAGGAACTTGTCCACCACACGCAGGATGATCTCCTCGTCCAGCGAACGGAAGCTGATCATCGCGTCCAGCCGGTTGCGGAACTCCGGCGTGAACATGCGCTTGATGTCGGCCATTTCATCGCCCTGCTCGCGCGACGTGGTGAAGCCGATGGTGGCGCGGTTCATGGTCTCCGCCCCCGCATTGGTGGTCATGATGATGATCACGTTGCGGAAGTCGGCACGCCGGCCGTTGTTGTCGGTCAGCGAGCCATGGTCCATGACCTGCAGCAGGATATTGAAGATATCCGGATGCGCCTTCTCGATTTCATCCAGCAGCAGCACGCAGTGCGGCTTCTTGGTAACGGCCTCGGTCAGCAGGCCGCCCTGGTCGAAGCCGACGTATCCCGGCGGCGCGCCGATCAGGCGGCTGACCGCGTGGCGCTCCATGTACTCCGACATGTCGAAGCGCAGCAACTCGATGCCCATGATGAAGGCGAGCTGCTTGGCGACTTCGGTCTTGCCCACGCCCGTGGGGCCCGAGAACAGGAAGGAGCCGATCGGCTTGTCGGTCTTGCCCAGCCCCGCGCGCGACATCTTGATCGCCGAGGCCAGTGCTTCGATGGCCGGGTCCTGACCGAACACCACCGACTTCAGGTCGCGTTCCAGCGTCTGCAGCTTGCTGCGGTCGTCCTGGTTCACGCTCTGCGGCGGGATGCGGGCAATGCGCGAGACGATATCCTCGATCTCGCCCTTGCCGATGGTCTTCTTTTGCTTGGACTTCGGCAGGATGCGTTGTGCCGCGCCGGCTTCATCGATCACGTCGATCGCCTTGTCAGGCAGGTGGCGGTCGGTGATGAAGCGCGCCGACAGTTCGGCCGCCGCGGTCAGCGCCGAGGCCGCGTACTTGACGCCGTGGTGCTCCTCGAAGCGCGACTTCAGGCCGCGCAGGATCTGAACGGTCTGGTCGACCGAAGGCTCGACCACATCGATCTTCTGGAAGCGCCGCGACAGCGCCGCGTCTTTCTCGAAGATGCCGCGATATTCGGTGAAGGTGGTGGCGCCGATGCACTTGAGCTGGCCCGACGACAGGGCCGGCTTGAGCAGGTTGCTCGCGTCCAGCGTGCCGCCTGACGCGGCGCCCGCGCCGATCAGCGTGTGGATCTCGTCGATGAAGAGAATCGCGTTCGGGTTGTCCTTGAGCGACTTCAGCACGCCCTTCAGGCGCTGTTCGAAATCACCGCGGTATTTCGTGCCGGCCAGCAGCGCGCCCATGTCGAGCGAGTAGACGGTCGCCTTTTCCAGGATGTCCGGTACTTCGTTCTTGGTGATGCGCCACGCCAGGCCTTCCGCGATCGCGGTCTTGCCGACGCCTGCCTCGCCGACCAGCAGCGGGTTGTTCTTGCGCCGCCGGCACAGCACCTGCACCACGCGCTCGACTTCGCTTTCGCGGCCGATCAGCGGGTCGATCTTGCCGGCTTTGGCCAGCGTATTCAGGTTCTGGGTGTATTGCTCGAGCGGGCTTTCCTTGCCGTCACCGCCTTCGCCTTCGCCCGTGCCATCGCCATGCTTGGCGGGCTCGGACTGGTCCTTGCGGATGCCGTGGCTGATGAAGTTGACCACGTCCAGGCGCGTCACGCCCTGCTGCTGCAGGTAGTAGACGGCGTGCGAATCCTTCTCGCCGAAGATGGCGACCAGCACGTTGGCGCCAGTCACTTCCTTCTTGCCGTTGGACGTGGACTGCACGTGCATGATCGCGCGCTGGATCACACGCTGGAAACCCAGCGTCGGCTGAGTGTCGACCTCATCCGTGCCGGGAACGACCGGTGTGTTGTCAGCGATGAAATTCTTCAGGCTGGTGCGCAAGTCCTCGATATTGGCCGCGCAGGCGCGCAAGACCTCTGCTGCCGTCGGGTTGTCGAGCAACGCCAGCAACAGGTGTTCCACGGTGATGAACTCGTGGCGTGCCTGCCGGGCCTCAACGAACGCCATGTGCAGGCTCACTTCCAATTCTTGCGCAATCATGCTTCCTCCATCACGCACTGCAGGGGGTGGCCCGCCTGCCGCGCGTGCGTTGACACCAGCTCGACCTTTGTCGCGGCGATATCTCTGGTGTAGATACCGCAGACGCCCTTACCTTCCCGATGCACGGTGAGCATGATCTGCGTCGCCGTTTCACGGTCCCTGCTGAAATACTGTTGCAGGATCATGACTACAAACTCCATCGGAGTGTAGTCGTCGTTGAGCAGCACCACCTTGTACATAGCGGGCGGTTTGAGCGCCTGCTCCTTCCGCTCCAGAATGGTGCCTGCTTCGCGTTGTGGGACATTCGCCAGCCGTGTAGCCATGGCTTTATTCTAACCCTTACTCGCAACTCTGCAATTTGGGGAACTGTGGCGGGATTCAAGGGCCGCGCCACGCGTTCGCGTCGTTAGGAAAATGCCAAAGGCATTGCAATGCACGTGACTGGCCCACGCCGGCACGCTAGCGCCAATGTGCGCCACGCCGCTGTGCGCATCCCCACACGGTACCATCAGCGGCCGTCCGATTCCCGCCACACCCTTCCGGGAGTGGGGAATCCGCCAGCTTGACAGTAAATGGGTTTGCCAGAAGAATCGGTCGCACACCGGGTTCAGGCCAGCGAGTCAAGCAAAAGGGCCGGACCTCGTGATCCGTGAGCAGGGAGGCTTACGAACCAGTGGCGACGATACTGGCACACAATAACCAGAAGCGTTGCCACGCGATTCACCCATGCTGCGTCATTGCCGTCCGCATCCCGAAGGGAGGCGGCGGCCTGGCGCCGCAGCGCGTGTCATCCAGCTGGCCGCAGGCTTCCCCGCTTTGAAATCTGCTATTTCGTTGGGGGAGTATATGGCAAGCGGTATCGTCAAATGGTTCAATGACGCCAAGGGCTTCGGGTTCATCAAGCCGGACGAAGGCGAGGAAGAACTGTTTGCGCACTTTTCGGCAATCCAGATGGCGGGCTTCAAGACGCTCAAGGAAGGCCAGCGCGTCTCGTTCGAGGTGACCCAGGGCCCCAAGGGCAAGCAGGCCACCAACATCCAGGACGCGCAGGGCTGAAGTGCGCCGCGACTGCACCCGGGCCGACAGAGTTTCGGGGTAGTCACCAAGGATGCGGGGGGAAACTCCCCCGGAACGGGATCCGCGAAAACAGCATGGCCTCCGCCCTCAGGGCCGCGGCAATGCCGTTGCACGGCTCTCAGCTGCACGCTACCGCATCCGACGAAAAGCCCGGCCTCGCGCCGGGCTTTCTGCATTCTGCGGCCGTGCGCCGTGCCGCAATACCCTGCCCGGATCCCGACGTCGCTCATCGGCGTTAAAAAGCCCCGGTCGCCGCATTGCGGCGCCGGGGCTTTCGCACGCAGACGCGCGCGCCTGCCGGGCCAGTGGATCACATATTGTCGATCATCACCTGGCCAAAACCTGAGCACGACACCTGCGTCGCGCCTTCCAGCAGGCGGGCGAAGTCATACGTCACCTTCTTCGACAGGATCGACTTTTCCATGGAAGCGATGATCAGGTCGGCCGCCTCGGTCCAGCCCATGTGGCGCAACATCATTTCCGCCGACAGGATTTCCGAACCCGGATTGACATAATCCTTGCCGGCGTATTTCGGCGCCGTGCCGTGGGTGGCTTCGAACATGGCCACGCAGTCGGACAGGTTCGCACCCGGGGCGATACCGATGCCGCCGACCTGGGCCGCCAGCGCGTCGGAGATGTAGTCGCCGTTGAGATTCAGCGTGGCGATCACCGAGTATTCGGCCGGACGCAGCAGGATCTGCTGCAGGAAGGCGTCGGCAATGGCGTCCTTGATGACGATATCGCGGCCGGTCTTCGGGTTCTTGAACTTGCACCACGGGCCGCCGTCGACCAGCTCGGCACCGAATTCCGCCTGGGCCAGCTCATAGCCCCAGTCACGGAACCCGCCTTCCGTGAATTTCATGATGTTGCCCTTGTGCACCAGCGTGACCGACGGCTTGTCGTTGTCGATAGCGTACTGGATGGCCTTGCGCACCAGGCGCTGGGTGCCCTGCTTCGATACGGGCTTGACGCCGATCCCCGAGGTTTCGGGAAAGCGGATCTTCTTTACGCCCATCTCGTTCTGCAGGAAGGCGATCAGCTTCCTGGCCTGCGGGCTTTCGGCTTCCCACTCGATACCGGCGTAGATGTCTTCTGAGTTCTCGCGGAAGATGACCATATTGGTCTTCTCCGGCTCGCGCACCGGCGAAGGCACGCCCTTGAAATAGCGCACCGGGCGCAGGCACACATACAGGTCGAGCTGCTGGCGCAACGCCACGTTCAGCGAACGGATGCCGCCACCGACCGGCGTGGTCAGCGGGCCCTTGATCGAGACCACATATTCCTTGAGCACGTCCAGGGTCTCGTCGGGCAGCCACACATCGGGGCCGTAGACCTTGGTCGACTTCTCGCCGGCGTAGATCTCCATCCACGAGATCTTGCGCTTGCCGTCGTATGCCTTGGCCACTGCCGCGTCCACCACCTTGATCATCACCGGGGTGATATCCCGGCCCGTACCATCGCCTTCAATGTAAGGAATGATCGGTTGGTCCGGGACATTCAGCGAAAAATCCTGGTTGACCGTGATCTTCTCGCCAGCCGGGACCTTGATGTGTTGATACATGACGTCTCCAGTACGGAACGGTTAAGACAGCCGCCCGGCACGCACGGCCCGGCAGCAAAATGAGCGAGGCGGAGCGAAGGCATTGTAGCCGGAGGCCCGGGGCCGCCTGCGTTGCGCCGCACCACGTCAGTCTTATATAAGACACAAGACTAGCCACTCATTATGCAGCAATTCCGGGCGATCTGCCACGCTGGAAGCGCCGATCAGGGAACGCCGGGAATCGCCCCGGCTCCGGCATACTGCTGCCCCATGACGTTGATTGCCCTGAACAAGCCTTTTGGCACCATGAGCCAGTTTTCCGAGCATCCCTCGCGGCCGACGCTGGCCGAGTGGATCGCGACGCCTGGCGTGTACCCGGCCGGCCGACTCGATGCAGACAGCGAGGGGTTGCTGCTGCTCACCGATGACGGCGGCCTGCAGGCGCGGATCGCCGATCCCCGCCACAAGCTCGCCAAGACCTACTTCGCGCAGATAGAGGGCATTCCCGACGAGGCCGCCCTGGCGCGCTTGCGGCAAGGCGTCGACCTCGGCGATTTCCATACCTTGCCGGCCAAGGTCCGCGTGGTCGAGGAGCCGTCGTGGCTCTGGCCCCGGCATCCGCCCGTGCGCTATCGCGCGGCGATCCCGACCAGCTGGCTCGAACTGCAGATCCGTGAAGGCAAGAACCGCCAGGTCCGTCGCATGACCGCTGCGGTAGGTTTCCCGACGCTGCGCCTCGTGCGCGCGACCATCGGCCGGCTTGACCTGCGCGCACTGTCGTTGCTGCCGGGGCAATCCTGTGTCGTGGCGCCGGACCTGCTTGGCCTGCCCGTCGCCCGCGCGCCACAGCCTGCCCCGCGCGGGCCGGGCGCCGGCAACAAGGGTCGCGTGCGTTACAAAAACTAACACCGGGTACGTCAACGCAGCGGGCGGTGTCCTCGTTGTTGTCGGTGACGCGTCCAATTGCGCGCCAACTTTCCGACTACAGTCACTCTTCGAGGTAATCGCAATGAAAAAACTGATCGCTGCCCTGGTTGTTGGTCTGTTCGCCACGGGCGCTTTCGCCCAGGCTTCGGCTCCGGCCGCCGCTGACGCAGCTCCGGCCGCCAAGGAAGCCCCGAAGGCCACCAAGAAGAAGAGCTCGCACAAGAAGCACCACTCGAAGAAGGCCGCTTCGGCTGCAGCCGCTTCGGCACCGGCCGCACAGTAAGCACGCGGCCGCGCCGGATCTCCGGCGCACGTGCGAAAGGCAGGTTGCCCGGCAACCTGCCTTTTTTTGTATCCACCGCGCCGCCGTGCGGACGTCGCTCAGTCTGCCCGTGCGTGCGTTATGCTTGCGCCTGCCATTGACCCCCCGCCGCATTGCCATGCGAATCCTGACCAAGACCCTGCTTTCCCGCTGCATCCTGTTGGCCGCCACCGTCACCGGGCTGGCCCACGCACAGAGCGCCCTGCCCGTGGTGCCTCTCACGGCCGGGATGTACGCCATTCAGGCAGAGGTCGCGTCGACGCCCGCGGCGCGCGAGCAGGGGCTGATGTACCGCAAATCGATGCCGGCCAATGCCGGCATGCTGTTCGTGTTCGAGCAGAAGGCCGGACACTGCTTCTGGATGAAAAATACGGACCTGCCGCTGTCGATCGCCTTCCTGGCCGACGACGGCAGCATCGTCAATATCGAGGACATGGCGCCGCAGACGCAGGACAACCACTGCCCGAAGGCGGCGATCCGCTACGCACTCGAGATGAACAAGGGCTGGTTCGCGCAGAAGGGCATCCGGGCCGGCGCGAAGATCGGCGGGCTGCCGCAGGCGCGCTGAGCGCCGCCGGCGGCCTCGCACCGCGCCGGCATTGCACCGGCGCGGGTACGGGAATCAGTCCCGGAAGTTGTTGAAGTCCAGCGGCGCCTCGGACACGTCCTTGCGCAGCAACGCGATCACGCCCTGCAGGTCGTCGCGCTTGGTGCCTGACACCCGCACGGCGTCGCCCTGGATGCTGGCCTGCACCTTGATCTTGCTGTCCTTGATCATGCGCACGATCTTCTTGGCCAGGTCGCCGGTCACGCCTTTCTTGATGGTGACGACCTGCTTGACCTTGTCGCCGCTGATCTTCTCGACCTTGCCGTAGTCGAGGAAGCGCACGTCGACATTGCGCTTGGCCATCTTGTTGATCAGCACATCCTTGACCTGGCCCAGCTTGAAGTCATCGTCGGCGAAGGCGGTCAGTTCGCCTTCCTTTTGCTCGACCCGTGCGTCCGAACCCTTGAAATCGAAACGCGTCGAGATCTCCTTGTTGGCCTGTTCGACCGCATTCTTGATCTCGACCATGTTGGCTTCGCACACTACGTCAAACGACGGCATTGCATTCTCCTTTTCACTTGCCTGCACGGCGTCCGGGCCCGGTTCGGGCCACGCCGGCACTTCCGTATAATCCAGCCTGCCTCGCACCATGAGGCGCCAGGCCGCGCTGTGGCGGCCGCATCACCTCTAGCTTGCATGGCAGATTTCCACGAATTTTATCCCCTGCGCCGCCACAATACATTCGGATTCGATGTCCGCGCGCGCTACGCCGTCCATGTCCGCAGCGAAGCCGACCTGCTGGCCGCGCTGGAAGACCCGCGCGGCCGTGGCCTGCCGCTGGTGGTGCTCGGTGGCGGCAGCAATGTCGTGCTGACCGGCGATCTCGACGCGCTGGTGTTGCTGATGGAGATTCCGGGATACCGCGTGGAGACCGGCACTGACGCATGGCGCGTCACCGCCGGTGCCGGCGAAAACTGGCATGGCCTGGTCTGCCGCACCATTGCGGACGGCCTTCCTGGCCTCGAAAACCTCGCGTTGATCCCCGGCACCGCCGGCGCGGCACCCATCCAGAACATCGGCGCCTATGGCGTGGAACTGCGCGAGCGCTTTGCCGGCCTGCGCGCGCTTGACCGCCAGACGATGCGCTTCGTGGACCTTGACCTGTCACGGTGCGCGTTCGGCTACCGCGACAGCCTGTTCAAGCAGGCGGGCCGCGACCGCTACATCATCACTGCGGTCACGCTGCGGCTGCCGCGCGACTGGCAGCCTGTGCTCGCTTATGGGGAACTGGCACGGGAACTGGAAGGCAATGCCGCACCTGACGCCGCAACGATCCGCGACGCGGTGATCGCCATCCGCTCGCGCAAGCTGCCGGATCCCGCGCAGATCGGCAATGCGGGCAGCTTCTTCAAGAATCCGCTGGTCAGCGCCGAGCAACGGCGCGCGCTGGTGGCCAGCCACCCCGACCTGGTCAGCTATGCCCAGCCGGACGGCACGTTCAAGCTGGCCGCCGGCTGGCTGATCGACCGCTGCGGCTTCAAGGGGGTCAATGACGGTCCGGTGGGCGTCTATGGCAAGCAGGCGCTGGTGCTGGTGCACCATGGCGGCGGGACTGGCGCAGCGTTGCTGGCCCTGGCCACGCGCATCGCCGATACGGTCCAGGCCCGCTTCGGCGTGCGTATCGAGCCGGAACCGGTCGTGCTCTGACCGGCTCCGTCGCCACGATCAGGCGAAGTGGCAAACGTAGTCGAGCGTTTCCTGCACTTCGATATCGAAACTGCTGTTGCCCGGCACGCTGAACTGCTGGCCGGCGCCATAGGTCTGCCAGTCTTCCGAGCCCGCCAGGCGCACGCGGCACACGCCCGCGTTGACTTCCATGATCTCCGGCGCGCCGGTGTTGAAGGTCAGCGTCGCCGGGAAGATCACGCCCAGCGTCTTGCGCGTGCCATCGGCAAACAGCACCGTGTGGCTCACGCACTTGCCGTCGAAATACAGGTTGGCCTTCTTGACGACCGATACGTTGTCGAACTGGCTCACTTCCATCTCCTTGATTGCATTCATGTGGATGCGGTCACGTAAAAAGAGGGGCCATCATGGCCCCTCCCCTTGTGCCTGCCGGCGCGTGCTTCAGTAGCGGCCGCAGAGCAGGTATTCCATCAGCGCCTTCTGCACGTGCAGGCGGTTTTCCGCCTCGTCCCAGACCACGCTCTTCGGGCCGTCGATCACGGCGGCCTCGACTTCCTCGCCACGGTGCGCGGGCAGGCAATGCATGAACAGCGCATCGGGCTCGGCGCGGTCCATCATCGCCGTGGTCACCATCCAGTCCTTGAAGGCGCGCTTGCGCGTTTCGTTCTCGGCCTCGAAGCCCATGCTGGTCCACACGTCGGTGGTCACCAGGCTCGCGCCCTGGCATGCCGCCAGCGGATCGTCGAACACCTTGAGCTGGCCTGCGGCCGATGCCGTCACCATCGCCGGATCAAGCTGGTAACCCGGCGGCGCCGAGAAATTGAAAGTGAAGCCAAGCCGCTCGGCCGCCTGGATCCAGGTGTAGGCCATGTTGTTGGCGTCGCCGATCCATGCCACGGTCTTGCCGCGGATGCTGCCGCGCTGCTCGATGTAGGTGAACACGTCGGCCAGGACCTGGCACGGGTGGTATTCGTTGGTCAGGCCATTGATGACCGGCACGCGCGAATGCGCGGCAAAGCGTTCGATGATGTCCTGCCCGAACGTGCGGATCATGATGATGTCGACCATGCGCGAGATCACCTGCGCCGCGTCTTCGATCGGCTCGCCGCGGCCCAGCTGCGAATCGCGCGTGTTCAGGAACACCGCGTGGCCGCCGAGCTGGTGGATGCCGGCTTCGAACGACAGGCGCGTACGCGTCGAGTTCTTCTCGAAGATCATGGCCAGCGTGCGGTCGTGCAGCGGATGCCAGGTTTCGTAGTTCTTGAACTTGGCCTTGAGGATCCGTGCGCGGTCCAGCAGGTACTCGTACTCATCGGGAGACAAGTCGCTGAACTGGAGGTAATGCTTGATCGGGGTTGAGCTCATAAAACAAAGAAGGCGGCCCGGAGGAGACACGCCGTCATGAACCTGCATGACAGAAGCGCGTCGCGGAGCCGCCTTTCGCGTCGCATACGCAATTTACGTGCAACGATCATAAGGGATTATTTCTGCTTTGGCGAGCCCGGAAGAACCCGCCTCGGCACCTGCTGACAGGTTCCCGACAGGTTTTCGGGCTTATGCGCAAGTCTTATATAAGATATAATACTGGCTGATTCACGCGGGGCCCGGCATACCCTTGCCGCTGCCCGCCGCCGGCATCAAAAGTGCCCCCGCAGACACCGACGCCCCGCCACCCCGGCCTGGAAAGAGCGAACCAAACACTCGCCGGCCGCGTCAAACGGGCGCCCGTTCCGCGGGTTTTCCGTCGAGTCACCTCGCCTCACCCGCAGTCGCCCAGTCTCATGAACCCCAATGTTCGCGAATACTTCATCCAAGGCATTACCAAGGAAGGCAAGACCTTCCGTCCAAGCGACTGGGCTGAACGACTCTGCGGCGTCATGGCGCAATTCCGCCCGGAAGGCGATACCGGCGATCCCCGCCTGACCTATTCCCCGTACGTGCGCCCGATCTTCTCGGGCAACGTCAAATGCGTGGTGGTCGATGTGCGCCTGCGCGAGATCGAACCGAAGGCGCTCGACTTCGTGCTGAATTTCGCGCGCGACAACAACCTGCAACTGGTCGAAGCCTGCTCGCTGGAATAAGACGACTGGGCGCCGCGTGCAGCGGCGGCCGGAAAATAAAAAAGCTCGTCATCCGACGAGCTTTTTTATTGAGACGGGCACTTTGCAGTACCGTCGGGGCCGCCGGAGCGGCCCAGGCAACTATCAGGCAGCCATGGCCTTGATAGCAGCCGACAGACGCGACTTGTGACGTGCAGCCTTGTTCTTGTGCACGATCTTCTTGTCGGCAATGCTGTCGATGGTAGCTTGCGAATTCTTGAAGATTTCAGCAGCAGCAGCCTTGTCGCCGGCGTCGATGGCCTTGCGGACGGCCTTCACGGCAGTACGCAGGCGCGAGCGCAGGCTGGAGTTGTGAGCGTTTTGAGCAACGGCTTGGCGGGCGCGCTTGCGTGCTTGTGCGGAATTTGCCATGTAATTAAATATCCTGAATTCAGATGCGTGCCGCGGGGGACACAACAATTAAGTCATATCAAGCGACCCGGGATGCACTGACACACGAATCCGGAACGCAGCTGTCCTTGTGAATCGGCAATTATACACACACGCCGAAGCCACATGCAAGACCGGGCTCGGTATACCAAGCTGGGCCGGAGTTGCAGCCAAGCCGATCCGTATAATAGGCGCCACTTCGCCGCACGCGGCGTGTCGCTGCGGCAACTTTACCGCGCGCCGGGCGTCTGAACCGCCATCCGCGCGCCTGCACGCAATGCGCGGCACGCACGCCGCCATGCCCGCCAGCCCGTACCAGCCCGATCCACCGCTTCCCGCCGACTCACCTTGAACCTGCTCAAAGCGCTCGCCACCATCAGCAGCCTGACCATGCTCTCGCGCATCACGGGCCTGGTGCGCGAAATCCTGATTGCCCGGGCCTTCGGCGCCTCGGACATGACCGACGCCTTCAACGTGGCGTTCCGGATCCCCAACCTGCTGCGGCGCATCTTCGGCGAGGGCGCGTTCTCGCAAGCCTTTGTGCCGATCCTCGGCGAATACCACGCCAAGCGCGGCGACGCGGAGACCAAACACCTGATCGACGCCGTTGCGACCATCATGACCTGGGCGCTGATGGGGGTGTCGTTATTGGGCGTGATCGGCGCGCCGCTGGTCATGACCATAGTCGCGACCGGCTTCCGCGGCCAGGGCGAGACCTATACGGCGGCCGTCTTCATGACCCGGGTGATGTTCCCGTATATCGGCCTGATCTCGCTGGTGGCGCTGGCGTCCGGCATCCTGAACACCTGGCGCAAGTTCGCCGTGCCGGCGTTCACGCCGGTGCTGCTGAACCTCTGCCTGATCTTCGCGGCGCTGTTCGTCGGCCCGCGCATGGCGCAGCCGATCTATGCGCAGGCGTGGGGCGTGCTGGTCGGCGGCATCCTGCAACTGCTGATCCAGGTCCCCGCGCTCAAGCGCCTGGGCGCCATGCCGCGTGTGACTTTCAGCGTGCGCAAGGCCTGGGCCGATCCCGGCGTGCGCCGCATCCTCCGGCAGATGGGTCCGGCACTGCTGGCCGTGTCGGTGGCGCAGATCAGCCTGATCATCAATACCAATATTGCTTCGCGCCTGGCTGCCGGCAGCGTGTCGTACCTGACCTATGCCGACCGGCTGATGGAATTCCCGACCGCGCTGCTCGGCGTGGCGCTCGGCACCATCCTGCTGCCAAGCCTGTCGAAGGCGAGCGCCCAGGACAATCGCGCCGAATACTCGGGCCTGCTCGACTGGGGCCTGCGCCTGACATTCCTGCTGGCGGTGCCGTGCGCGGTCGGGCTCTATGTCTTCGGCGCGCCGCTGACGTCGGTCCTGTTCAACTATGGCAAGTTCGACGCGCACGCCGTCGAGATGACACGGCAGGCGCTGGTGTCCTACGGCACCGGCCTGCTTGGCCTCATTGTCATCAAGATCCTCGCGCCGGGGTTCTATGCGCGCCAGGACATCCGCACGCCGGTGAAGATCGCCCTGGTGGTACTGGTCATTACGCAGGCCTGCAACTACGTGTTCGTGCCGTGGCTGGGCCATGCGGGCCTGGCGCTGTCGATCAGCGTCGGTGCCACCATCAACGCCCTGTTGCTCTTTGCCGGCCTGGTCCGGCGCGGCTACTACCGGCCCGCGCCCGGATGGGGACTGTTCCTGGCCCAGTTGTTCACCGCGGTACTGCTGCTGTCGGGCCTGCTGCTCTGGTTCGTGCGCAACTTCGACTGGGTCGGGCTGGGGGCCACGCCGCTGCTGCGCATCGCGCTGCTGGCTTCCTGCCTGGTACTTGCAGCGGTGGTCTACTTCGGTACACTGTGGCTCATGGGACTGCGATACGCCGCCTTCAAGCGCCGGACGGTCTAGGGCTCGTTCACCGACGGAACGGGCCGTAGCACCCAAGTGAGCGCCAGGGCACGGCACGGCCGTGCCGCATCAGGAATCCGCAATGACAAGTACGAAAGTCCTTGATTACTTCGCCAGCCTGGTGGCGGACGAGAACGGCATCCCCCTGACTGAAACCGCACTTTCCATCGCGCAGGACGCCTTCCCCGACCTGGATCTTCAAGCCGAACTGGCCGCGCTGGATGTGCTGGCGCTGCGCCTCAAACGCAGGATTGCCGAAGGTACTCCGGCCATCCAGCGGCTGCGCCTGCTGAACCACTTCTTCTATCGCGATCTCGGTTTTGGCGCCAACGCCAACGACTACTACGATCCCGACAACTCGTACCTGAACGTGGTGCTGAAGCAGCGGCGCGGCATCCCGATTTCACTGGCCGTGCTGTACATGGAGCTTGGCCAGCAGATCGGCTTGCCGCTCAAGGGCGTGTCCTTCCCGAACCATTTCCTGGTGCGCATGACGATCCCGGCCGGGGAAGTCATCCTTGACCCCCTGAGCGGCGAGACCCTGTCGAAGGAGCAGCTGCAGGAAATGCTTGACCCGTACCTGGAGCGCGAGGGGATTTCCGATCCCGGCCAGGTGCCGCTTGGCCTGTTCCTGCAGGCCGCCAGCCACCGCGAGATCATTGCGCGCATGCTGCGCAACCTGAAGGCGATCTACCTGCAGGAATCACGCTGGCAGCGGCTGCTGGCGGTGCAGAACCGCCTGGTGATCCTGCTTCCCGGATCGATCGAGGAAGTGCGCGACCGGGGCCTCGCCTATGCCAACATGGAATGCTTCCGGCCGGCGCTGGAGGATCTGGAGGCCTACGTAAAGGCACGCCCGGATGCCGCGGATATCGCCCAAATCCGCGACCGCATGCCGGCCCTGCGCATGATGAGCCGCAGCCTGAACTAGGACCGCGGCAGCGCTGGGCTCAGCGCTCGACGCTCGACGTGCTGCGCTTGTTGCCGCGCACGAGCTTCCACATCCCGCCCAGCACCAGCGGCACCACGGCCGCGCCAATGCCAGCCAGCACGATCAGGTTCAGGTACTGCTTGATGAACGGCAGGTTGCCGAAGAAGTAGCCCGCGAACACCAGTCCCGCGACCCACGCCAGCGCGCCGATCACGTTGAAGAGCTGGAAGCGCCCGAACGTCATCTGCGAGACGCCGGCCACGAACGGCGCGAACGTACGCACGATCGGGACAAAGCGCGCCATCACCAGGGTCTTGCCACCGTGACGCTCGTAGAAGTCGTGCGTGCGGCGCAGCGCCTTCTGGTCTAGGAAGCGCCATTGATGGTCGAACACCTTTGGACCAATCCAGCTCCCGACCCAGTAGTTCACGGTGTTGCCCGAGATCGCCGCGGTCAGCAGCAGCCCGATCAGCGCCCATTCGTTCATGGCGCCCGTGGCGCAGAACGCACCCGCAATGAACAGCAGCGAGTCGCCCGGCAGGAATGGCAGCACCACCAGCCCGGTTTCGGCAAACACGATCGCGAACAGGATGGCGTAGACCCAGACGCCATACTGCTGGATGACCGTGCCGAGGTATTTGTCGACGTGCAACAGCATGTCGATGAGCTGCAGAGCGAGATCCAAGTCTTTCCCCGTTGTGTTGTAGGTTGATCCAACAAGCGCGACATCATACAAGAGCCGCCCGACGCTTCGGTCACCCGGCGGCCCGGAAGCGGTCATCCCGCGTGTGGCACGGCACGTATAATCGCCGCATGCCAGCCTCCGCCTCCCGAACCGCGCAGCCGCCGCGCCCGATCCGCCCCCTGCCCGACCAGCTCATCAGCCAGATCGCCGCGGGTGAAGTCGTGGAACGCCCGGCCTCCGTGGTGAAGGAACTGCTCGAGAACGCGCTCGACGCCGGCTCCAGCCAGCTCGGCATCCGGCTCGAGGAAGGCGGCGTGCGGCGCATCGTCATCTCGGACAACGGTTGCGGCATCCCCGCATCCGAACTGCCCGTGGCCCTGATGCGCCACGCCACCAGCAAGATCGCTTCACTCGATGAACTCGAGGCCGTGCTGACCCTCGGCTTCCGCGGCGAGGCCCTGGCCTCGATCGCTTCCGTGTCCCAGCTGTCGCTGACCAGCCGTACCGCGAATGACCCGCACGCCACGCTGGTCAGTGCCGATACCGGCGCCTTGCAGCCGGCATCTGGCGGAGTCGGCACAACGGTGGACGTCCAGCATCTCTACTTCAACACTCCGGCGCGCCGAAAGTTCCTCAAGTCGGAACAGACCGAGCTGGGGCATTGCCTGGAAATGGTCCGGCGCGCGGCGCTGGCTCGTCCCGACGTGGCGATCTCGGTCCACCACAATGGCAAGCCGCTCGAACACTGGAACGCCGGCGATGTGGCCACGCGCACGGCGCAGGTGCTCGGCAGCGATTTTGCCCGGGCCCGGTTACCGCTCGATGAAGCGGCCGGCGATCTCCATCTCTATGGTTTTGCCGGATTGCCCACGGCCTCGCGCGGGCGGCCGGACCAGCAGTACTTCTTCGTGAACGGCCGCTTCGTGCGCGACAAGCTGCTGAACCACGCGGTGCGCAGCGCCTACCAGGACGTGCTGCATGGCGACCGTTTCCCGTCCTACGTGCTGTGCCTGGACCTGCCGCCCGAGATGGTGGATGTGAACGTCCACCCGTCGAAGATCGAGGTGCGCTTCCGCGAATCGCGCGCCGTGCACCAGTTCGTCTATCACGCCGTGCAGCGCTGCCTGGCGCGCCAGGCCGGAGAGAATGGCGACAGCCTGCACAGCGGCACGGACGACGAGCCGGTGCCCGCGCCGGGCGCCATCCGGCTGCAAGAGCCACGCGCGCCCTACGGTGCAGCGGGCAGCGGCAGCCAGTGGGTCAACTATTCGGCGGCGCGCCAGACCGAACTTGGCATCGCTCAGCCACGCCAGGCCTATCTGGGGATGGTGCGTGGCGCCACGGCGCCGCGGCCTTATATGCCGTCGTCCCAGCCTCCCGCATGGCTGGCCGATGCGCAGGCCGCGCGGGCCGATGAGCCGCCCGGCCTGCTCGACGGCATCGCCGTGGCCCGGCCACTCCCGCCCGCCGCGGACGACGCCGCGCAGGACACCGACGATCACCCGCTCGGCTATGCGATCGCCCAGCTGCATGGCGTCTACGTGCTCGCGCAGAATGCGCGCGGCCTGGTGCTCGTCGACATGCACGCGGCGCACGAGCGCATCCTGTACGAGCAGATCAAGGACGCGCTTGATGCGCGCGATCTCGCCGTGCAACCGCTGTTGCTGCCCGTGACCCTGCCGGCAAACCCGGTGGAGATCGGCACGGCCGAGGAGCATCGCGATACGCTGGCGTTGCTCGGTTTCGACATCGCGCCGGTATCGCCGACCACGCTCGCCGTGCGCGCCGTGCCGGCTTTGCTGCAGCAGGCCGACGCCGAGGCGCTGGCGCGCGACGTGCTGCGCGACCTGAACGCCTACGGCGGCTCCCGCGTGCTGGCCGAGCGTCGCAACGAACTGCTGGCCACGCTGGCCTGCCACAGCGCGGTGCGCGCCAACCGCAAGCTCACGATAGAAGAGATGAACGCGCTGCTGCGCCAGATGGAGCAGACCGAGCGCGCCGACCAGTGCAACCACGGCCGCCCGACCTGGGTCCAGCTCAGCGTGGCCGAGCTGGACCGGCTGTTCCTGCGCGGCCAGTAAGGCCGCCCTCCCGCACCCCGTCCTGCCCTGCCTGAGTCCTGACCTGATGTCCGCCTTGCCGTCGTCCGCACACCCGCCCATCGTCTGCCTGCTCGGCCCGACCGCCTCCGGCAAGACCGCCGCCGCGCTGGCCCTGGCACAGCAGGCAGCCGTGGAAATCATCAGCCTGGATTCGGCGCTGGTCTATCGCGAGATGGATATCGGCACCGCCAAGCCCACGCCCGACGAGCTGGCCGCGGTGCCGCACCATCTGATCGACATCATCGATCCGGCCGACAGCTACTCCGCCGCGCAGTTCGTCGCCGACGCTGAACGGCTGATCGGCGAGATCCGCGCGCGCGGGCGCCAGCCGCTGATCGTCGGCGGCACCATGCTCTACTACAAGGCGCTGACGCAGGGCCTGAACGACCTGCCCCAGGCCGATCCGGCCGTGCGCGCCGAACTCGACGAACTCGCCGCCGCACGCGGCTGGCCAGCGCTGCATGCCATGCTGGCGGAAGTCGATCCGGTCACGGCGGCGCGGCTCGCGCCCAACGATGCCCAGC
This sequence comes from Cupriavidus sp. C3SS-1, assembly GCF_057073755.1. Classification (NCBI taxonomy): domain Bacteria; kingdom Pseudomonadati; phylum Pseudomonadota; class Betaproteobacteria; order Burkholderiales; family Burkholderiaceae; genus Cupriavidus; species Cupriavidus sp. C3SS-1. Next base: position 2,700,948 of record NZ_CP172699.1, read on the forward strand.
GCATCCAGCGCGCGCTGGAGATCCACCGTTTGTCCGGGCAACCGATGTCCGAACTGCTGGCGCGCCAGGCAGACGGCCGCACCTTCACGGGCGCGGCCGACCAGCGCTACCGCGTGATCGCGCTGGAGCCCTCGGACCGCGCCGTGCTGCACGCGCGCATTGCCGCGCGCTACGACGCCATGCTGGCCGGCGGCCTGATCGAGGAAGTCGAACGCCTGCGCCGGCGCGGCGATCTGCACCCGGGCCTGCCGTCGATCCGCTGCGTGGGCTACCGGCAGGTCTGGGAATACCTGGACGGCGATTGCAACTACCCGGCCATGCGCGAACGCGGCATCGCGGCCACGCGCCAGCTTTGCAAGCGCCAGCTCACATGGCTGCGCAGCACGCCGGAACGCTTGTCCGTCGATTGCCTCGCGCCCGACTACGTCGCGCACGTTGCGCGGCTGGCCGGGATGTGACGCAGCGGCGATAATCGTCGTCTGTCCCGCACCATGCCCTGCCCCATGCCGTCTCCTTACTTTGCCATCCGCCCCGCCGCGCCTGCCGACTGCACCACGCTGTTCCGCCTGATCTCGGACCTGGCCGAGTACGAAAAGCTGACCCATCTGGTCGAAGCCACGCCGCAGAAGCTTGAACACGCGTTGTTTGGCGCGCAGCCTGGCGCGCAGCCGCAAGCCGAGGCCGTGCTGGTCGAAGCCCATACACCAGATGGCACACGGCCCGTCGGCTTCGCGCTGTTCTTCCACAATTTCTCGACCTTCCTGGCCAAACCCGGCCTGTATCTCGAAGACCTGTTCGTCGAACCGGCCTGGCGCGGCCATGGCCTTGGCAAGGCGCTGCTCAGGCACCTGGCGGCGCTGGCGGTGGAGCGCGGCTGCGGCCGCTTCGAATGGTCGGTGCTCGACTGGAACACACCGTCGATCGAGTTCTACAAGGCCATGGGCGCGGACGTCATGCCGGACTGGCGCATCTGCCGCGTCACCGGCGATGCACTGGCCCGCCTCGGCGTACCGGACTGACCCGGCCTATTGCGGCAAGGCTTCGCCCTCGCCGCTGATCTGCGCTGCCACCCGCTCGATGCAGCGGATCGCTTTCACCGCCATCGGCGACGGCGTGCGGTGGCGCAGGTTCACAATACCCATGCCGGCCTGCAACGCGGGAAATCCCTCCACCGCCAGCGCGACCAGTTGGCCGGAAGCCAGCTCCGCCCTGACCGAGGCATCGGTCGCGCCAAGCACCATGTCGGTGGACAAGGTGACCGCCCGGATCACGGCAAAGTCGTCGCACTCAAGCGCCAGCACGGCGTCGTGGCCGGGCGGCAGTCCAAGCGCCCGGGAGAACGCCGCCGTCACCACGCGCGGCGCCTTGACGCTCGCGACCCCATACTGCCAGGCCTCGCCGATCGTGCAAGCCGTACCCGCCAGTGGATGCCCCGCGCGGACAAAGAAGCGCCCGGACTGGGCCGGCAGCGGACGCACTTCCAGCGCCGCGTCCTCCGGCAGGTCGCGCACGTCGGCGACGAAGAACTCGATGTCCTCCGCGCGCAAGCGCTCCAGCAACAGGACCCAGTTGCTCTCCTCGACCCGCAGCGAGACCTGCGGATGCTGGTGCCGAAGCTCCGACAGCACGCGCGGCAGCAGCGTCGCGGCCGGAAACGGTCCGACGCCGAACGCCGTGTCGCCAAGCTGGGTGTCCCGGTAAAGCTCGACATCGCGCTGCATGCAACGTGCCTCGAACAGCAGCCGGCGCGCGCGCTCGAGCACGAATTCCCCGGCCGGCGTGGGCCGGATATCGCCCGCTTCGCGCTCGAACAGCCGCACGCCGAGATCACTTTCAATGGCCTGGATGCTGCGGCTGAACGCGGGCTGGCTGAGGTGAACCTGCTCCGCCGCGCGGGCGAAGTGCAGCGTATCGGCAAGCGCGACCACATGGCTGAGCCGGCGGAGATCCATGGGCAACCTCATTGCGCAAGACACATTGGAATAATGTCCATTATGCATTGGACGCATCGGCAGCGCCAACCTAGAGTTTCCGCACAACCAGCATCGAAGAGATCGGAGACAGCCCGCATGAACCTGCAGCTACAGAACCTGCTGATCGGCAGCATCATCCTTGGCTTTGCCGTCATGGAATTTGCCACGCGGCGCTACCAGCAAGGCGTGCGCGCCGACGCCAACGACACCAAGCTCGAAGTGCTGATGTTCGTCAGCCTGGTCGCCGTGACGCAGCCGTTCGCGCTGCTGGGCGCCAACTGGCTGTGCAACTGGCTCATGCCCGACATGCGCGGTGCATGGTCCCATCTGCCGTGGTGGGCGATGACGGCGATCCTGCTGGTCGCCGACGACATGACGCAGTATTGGTGGCATCGCGCATCCCATTCGCCGTGGTTGTGGCCGCTGCATCGCGCGCACCACTCGGCGTCGTACATGAGCATCCGCGTCACGTACCGGAACAACTTCTTCTATTACCTGATGATGCCGGGGCTGTGGAGCGCGGGCGTGCTGCTGTACCTGGGCTTCGGCAAGGTCTATGCCGTGTACATCGTGGTCAAGATGCTCGTGATCCTCGGCGCGCACTGTGCCTGGCGCTGGGACGAGCCGCTGTACCGCATCCGTGCGCTGCGCCCGCTGATGTGGGTGGTGGAAAGAACCATCTCCACGCCGGCCACGCACTGGGCCCACCATGCGCTGACCAATGCCGACGGCATCGGCCACTACAAGGGCAACTTCGGCAACCTGCTGTTCATCTGGGATATGCTGTTCGGCACGGCGCACATCACCCGCCAGTACCCCGCGAAGGTCGGGCTGGAGGATGACCGCCGCTTCGGCGCCGAGCACTGGGCCGCGCAGATGTTCTACCCGTTGCGCCACTCGCAGCGCCAGCATACGGCGCTGCGCTTCGGCGGAAAGGCTTACGGCGACCAGGACGCCGCCTCCGACGCCACGGCCGCTGGCAATCCCTGACGCGGACAACGCATCGGGACGCCTTCACGCCTCAACCGGAACCAATCAACAGGAGACCCCGTGGGTGCCATTGACCTGCCAGCCGATCACGTGGTGATGCCGGAAGAATTCCAGGCCTGTTTTGCGCGTCAGCGGCAGGCCTATCTCGCCGACCCCGAGCCAGGCCATGCGCAACGGATTGCCGACCTGACCATGCTGTCGCGCATGCTGAAGGAAAACCGCGCGCACATCGTCGAAGCGATCGCGCGCGACTACGGCAGCCGCTCCGAATTCGAGACCCTGTTCGCGGAGTTCTTCGTCGCGCTCGAATCGATCCGCGACGCCCGCAAGCAGTTGCGCAAGTGGATAAAGCCGCAACGGCGCCATATCGACAGGCTGATGTACCCGGGTGCGCGCAACCGCGTCATCCCGCAGCCGCTGGGCGTGGTCGGGGTCATCGTGCCGTGGAATTTTCCGCTCAACCTAGCCTTCTGCCCGCTTGCGGCAATTTTCGCGGCTGGCAACCGCGCCATGGTCAAGATGTCGGAGAACTCGCGCCACCTGGCGCAGTTGCTGGCGCGCATCAGCCCGCGCTACTTCCCCGAAGACAAGTTGAAGTTCTTCGAGGACGGCGGCGGGCGCGGACCGGCCTTTTCTTCGCTGCCCTTCGACCACCTGCTGTTCACCGGCTCGGGCGCCACGGGCCGCGCGGTCATGGCCAATGCGGCGCGCAATCTCACGCCGGTCACGCTCGAACTGGGCGGCAAGGCCCCGGCGATCGTGGCACCGGACTTTCCAATCCAGGCCGCCGCCGAGCGCATCCTGTGGGTCAAGCTGTTCAATGCCGGGCAGATTTGCACCAATGTCGACTACGTCTTCCTGCCCGAGGGCGCGGTGGACGCGTTCGTCGCGCATGCCAGGCGGCTGGTTGCCGAGCGCTTCCCCGACCTGACCAGCAACGACTACACCGCCATCATCGACCAGCGCGCCTATGACCGCCTGCATGCGACGCTGGAGGATGCCAGGGCAAAGGGCGCAACGATCGTCGAGCTGGCCACCGGCGATGCCGCGGCGCGCAAGTTCGCGCCTTGCCTGGTGCTCGATCCCCGCGAGGACATGCTGGTGTCGCAACGCGAGATCTTCGGGCCGATCCTGCCCATCCGCACCTATCGCGACCATCAGGAAGTGGCCGACTACATCAACGCGCATGACCGGCCGCTGGCGATCTACCCGTTCACGCATGACAAGGCGCTGCAGCGGTACTACATCACGCACGTGATGTCCGGTGGCGTATCGGTGAATGACGCGCTGCTGCACGTGGCGCAGCATGACCTGCCATTTGGCGGTGTCGGGCCGAGCGGGATGGGGCACTACCACGGCCGGGAGGGGTTCAATACCTTCTCCAAGCTGCGGCCGGTGTTTTATCAGGGGCCGGTGTCGCTAGTGCAGAAGCTGTTTCAGCCACCGTATGCAGGAAGGGCCCTGAAGCTGATGAATCTGCTGACCCGGCTGAAGGGATAGCGTTTCGGCCCCGGGCTTGTTGCCGGGATGTCCGGTGCCCCTCGCCTGAAAATCAAAAAGGGCACATGCCATGCATGTGCCCTCTTCAACTTCCTGTTCGATCACCGGCTGCCGGCCGCAAGGCCGGCCTTCGGACCGTCAGACCACCACGGTCTGCGCCTGGCCTTCCGCGCGCTCGCGGATCTCGCCGATCTGCCACACGGCTTCGCCGGCAGCCTGCAGGTGCCGGATCGCGCGTTCGGCATCTTCCTTCGCGACGATCACCACCATGCCGATACCGCAGTTGAACACGCGATGCATTTCGTCGTCCGCCACGCGGCCTTGCGCCTGCAGCCACTGGAACAGCGGCGGCAGCGTCCAGGCGTCGCGGTGGAGCACGGCCGTGGTGTTCTGCGGCAGCACGCGCGGCACGTTTTCGGTCAGGCCGCCGCCGGTAATGTGGGCCATGCCCTTGACCGGCAGCGTTTCGATCAGCGACAGCAGCGGCTTCACGTAGATATGCGTCGGCGCCATGATGGCGTCCTGCAGGCGCTGGCCGTGGAAGTCCGCGTTCAGGTCCGGCTTGGCCACTTCGATGATCTTGCGCACCAGCGAATAGCCGTTCGAGTGCGCGCCCGACGAAGCCAGGCCCAGCACCACGTCGCCCGGGACAATGGTGGTGCCGTCGATGATCTTGCGCTTTTCCACCGCGCCGACCGCGAAGCCGGCCAGGTCGTATTCGCCGTCCGGGTACATGCTCGGCATTTCGGCGGTCTCGCCGCCGATCAGCGCGCAGCCCGACAGTTCGCAGCCGCGGGCGATGCCCTGGATCACGGTGGCGGCGGTGTCCACGTCGAGCTTGCCGCAGGCGAAGTAATCGAGGAAGAACAGCGGCTCGGCGCCCTGCACCAGGATGTCGTTCACGCTCATGGCCACCAGGTCCTGGCCCACGGTGTCGTGGCGGTTCAGCTGGAACGCCAGCTTGAGCTTGGTGCCCACGCCGTCGGTGCCCGACACCAGCACGGGCTCCTGGTACTTCTTCGACAGCTCGAACAACGCGCCAAAACCGCCGATGCCAGCCATTACGCCTTCGCGCATGGTCCGCTTGGCAAACGGCTTGATGCGGTCGACCAGGGCATCGCCGGCATCGATGTCAACACCGGCATCGCGGTAGGAAAGGCCTGCCTGGCCGGCGGTCGGGGAAGCGCTCATGGGAACCTGCTTGTGTCAGAGGAGATAAAGTGGTGAATTCGCCGCTCCGGCGGCCCCAGCAGCAGCAGGGGGCGGGCGCGAGTCCAGTAGAATCGCGATTTTAACGGATACAGGCGCCCGGCTACCAGTTTCGCCATTCCATCCTATGCGCCCACCGATGAACGCTCCCCTGCTGAACCAAGAGACCAAGCGCGTCCTGCTGTGGATTGTGGTCGCCGCTGGCCTGTTTGCGGCCATCGTCGCGCTTGCGCCGATCCTGACGCCGTTCCTGCTCGCGTTCATCTTTGCGTACATCCTGACCCCGGGCGTCGACTGGCTCCAACGCCGGCGCATACCGCGTGCCGTCGGCGTGACGCTGATGATCCTGCTGCTGCTGGTGATCGGCGTGGTGCTGGTACTGCTGCTGATCGCCGTGCTCCAGCGGGAAATCCCCCAGGTCCGCGAACAGTTGCCGGTGCTGCTGAAGAAGCTCAACGCCGTGGTCGCGCCGCGCCTGGCGGACTTCGGCGTGCGCGTGCGCTTCGATTTCCCGGGCCTGCGCAGCATGCTGTCGGATCGTTTCTCGGCCAGTCCCGAAGACCTGCTGGCGGTGTTCCTGAACTATGCCAAGGTCTCGGGCTCGGCCCTGATCGAAGTGGCCGGCATGCTGTTCATCGTTCCCATCGTCATGTTCTACCTGATGATGGACTGGCACATGGTGATGCGGCGCATCGAAGGCCTGGTGCCGCGCCGCTGGGTGCCCAAGGTGCGCGAACTCACCGGCGAGACCGACGTGCTGCTGTCGCAGTACCTGCGCGGCCAGATCCTGGTGATGGTGATCCTGGCCTCGATCTATTCGATCGGGCTGACCGTTGCCGGCTTTGACGTTGGCGTACCCGTGGGCGTGTTCACGGGCCTGGCGGTCTTCATTCCCTATATCGGCTTCGGCGTCGGCCTGGTGCTGGCGATCCTGGCCGCGCTGCTGCAGTTCGGCGACTGGTATGGGCTGGCGGCAGTCGCGGTCGTGTATGGCATCGGCCAGTTCGTCGAGAGCTTCTACCTCACGCCGCGCCTGGTCGGCGAGCGCATCGGGCTGCACCCGCTGGTGGTGATCTTCGCCCTGCTCGCCTTTGGCCAGCTGTTCGGCTTCTTCGGCGTGCTGCTGGCGCTGCCCACGTCCGCCGTATTGCTGGTCGGCGCCAGGCAACTGCGCCGCGCGTACCTGGCCAGCGACCTTTATCGGAAATAACGGAAGCAACGGGAAAAATGACGGACAATAGTCGGCTTGAGCCGATTCCAAGCGCACCGCGCGAGCTGTCCCCAGCAAGCAAGCCATACGTCATGTCCCCGCGTCCCAAGCAACTTTCGCTCGAGCTTGGCAGCCCCCCGCCTTCGACCTTCGACAATTTCGTCGTGGCTTCGAACCGCGAGGCGGTGCAGCGCCTGCACGACCTGCCCAATGCGGTCGCGCAGGAGCGCGCCGTGGACCGGCTGGTCTACCTGTGGGGCGAAGTGGGTTGCGGCCGCACGCACCTGCTGCACGCCGTATGCGAAGCCACGCCGCAGACCGGCATCAACTGCCGCTACCTGAGCCCGCACCACCCGCTGTCGGATTTCCTGTTCGATCCGTCCTGCCAGCTCTATACGGTGGACGATGTCGACCTGCTCGACGAAGCGCGCCAGATCGCGGTGTTTTCGCTCTACAACGAAGTCCGCGCGCACGTGCGCACCGCGCTGGTGGTGGCCGGGGGCCTGGCGCCGCGTGCCATGCCGGTCCGTGAAGACCTGCGCACCCGGCTGGGCTGGGGCCTGGTCTACCAGGTGCAGCCGTTGTCGGACGAAGACAAGATGTCAGCTGTGCTGCAAGCGGCACGCGAACGCGGACTGCAGCTTTCACCGGAGATCACCCACTGGCTGGTGACCCGCCATTACCGCGACATGCCCAGCCTGATGGCGCTGCTCGATGCGCTCGATACGTACTCGCTGGAGCGCAAGCGCCCGGTGACCTTGCCCCTGCTTCGCGAGATGTTCGCGGAGTTCCGGGAATAATCGCCATTTGCTTCGTTCCGGCCGGAGCGGTCGCGCGGGCCACGTTGCCGACCGGTCTCCTCCCTTAAGGTAAAATCGCGCCCCATGAATCTGGCACTCTTTGATCTCGACCATACCCTGATCCCGACTGACAGCGACCACGAATGGGGCCGCTTCCTGGTGCGCCAGGGCGTTGTGGACGAGGAATCCTACCGCAGCAAGAACGACGAGTTCTATGGCCACTACAAGGCCGGCACCCTGGATATCCAGGCTTTCCTGCGCTTTGCGCTGGCGCCGCTGGCCGCCAACTCGCGCGACCGGCTCGACGCCCTGCGCCAGCGCTTCATGCATGAAGTGATCGACCCCGTCATGACGCCGCAGGCCCGCGCGCTGGTCTACAAGCACCTGGAAGCCGGCGACCTGTGCGCTGTGGTCACGGCCACCAACAGCTTCGTCACGGCGCCGATCGTGGCGGCGTTTGGCATCAAGCACCTGATCGCCACCGAACCGGCAACGGTCGACGGCAAGCCGGAAAGCCAGTTCACCGGCGAGGTCGACGGCGTGCCGAGTTTCCGCGAAGGCAAGATTACCCGCGTCGACGCCTGGCTGAAGAGCCAGGGCGCGCACTGGAACGATTTCAGCACCACCTACTTCTACAGCGACTCGGCCAACGACCTGCCGCTGCTGGAAAAGGCCAGCGAGCCCATCGCCACCAACCCGGATGATCGCCTGCGCGAGCATGCCGCCGCCGCGGGCTGGCGCATCATGGATCTGTTCTGACGTGATCAAGAAGCTCATCAACCGCCTACTGGGCAATCCTGGCCCCAAGCAGCGCCGCATCGGCCGCGCCCACACGCCGCGCATCGTTACCGTGGAAGAGCACCGCATTGACCCGACCCTGCTGTCGCGCAATGCCGTTAAAGTCACTTCCACGCTGCAACAGGCAGGCTACCAGGCGTTTATCGTCGGCGGCGCGGTGCGCGACCTGCTGCTGGGCATCAAGCCCAAGGATTTCGATGTCGCCACCAACGCCACGCCCGAGCAGGTGCAGGCGCTGTTCCGGCGCTCGCGCATCATCGGCCGGCGCTTCCAGATCGTCCACGTCACGTTCTATGGCGGTCGCGAGCAGGAGATCATCGAAGTCTCCACGTTCCGCGCGCTGGTCGATGCCGTGGCCAGCGAGACGCTGCCCGAAGGCCGGCGCCTCAAGCGCTCCGAACTCGACAGCAAGACCCACGCCATCGATGCCTCGGGCCGCGTGCTGCGCGACAACGTGTGGGGCTCGCAGGCCGAAGACGCGGAACGCCGCGACTTCACCATCAACGCGATGTACTACGATCCGGCCGCGCAGACCGTGCATGACTACCATCACGGCATGGAAGACATCCGCGCGCGCACGCTGCGCATGATCGGCGACCCGGTCACGCGCTACCGCGAGGACCCGGTGCGCATGTTGCGCGTGGTGCGATTCGCTGCCAAGACCGGCTTCGGCATCGACGAGGCCACGCGCGAGCCGATCGAAGGCCTGGCCACGCTGATCCACAACGTGCCCAGCGCGCGCCTGTTTGACGAGATGCTCAAGCTGCTGATGTCCGGCCACGCCTGGGCATCGCTGCAGGAACTGCGCAAGGCCGGCCTGCACCAGGGCCTGCTGCCGCTGCTGGACGTGGCGCTGGAGCAGCCCATGGGCCAGCGCTTCGTGCAGCTGGCGCTGGACAACACCGATCGCCGCGTGCAATCGGGCAAGCCGGTGTCGCCGGGCTTCCTGTTCGCCGCGCTGCTGTGGCACCACGTGCTGCAGCGCTGGAATGCCGAGCGCGCACGCGGCGAGCACCCGATCGCGGCGCTCAACACGGCCATGGACGCCGTGCTGGAAAAGCAGACCGGCCAGCTGGCAATCCAGCGCCGCTTCGTCACCGACATGCGCGACATCTGGGGCATGCAGCCGCGCTTCGAGAAGCGCGTGGGCCGCATGCCGTTCCGCCTGCTGGAGTCGCCGCGCTTCCGCGCCGGTTTCGACTTCCTCCACCTGCGCTGCCAGTCCGGCGAAATGCCGGAGGACCTGGCGCGCTGGTGGCAAGATTTCCAGGACGCCGATCCCGACGAGCGCGAAGGCCTGATCGATGGCGCCCGCACGCCGCGTAGTCCGGCGGCCGAGGGCGACGCCCCGGCACGCAAGAAGCGCCGCCGACGCAGTCCGCGGAAATCGGATAAAGTTTCTTCCCGGAGCGACACGGAAGCGGGGCCGGAAGTCCATGCCGGCCGCGACCAGCCGGAGGAACATCAATGAAACTCGCCTTCATCGGCATCGGCGCCAACCTGGGCGATGCCCGCCAGGCGCTGAAAGACGCCATCGTGTGCCTGGCCCAGCAGGTCGGCATCACGGTGCTGGCACGGTCCTCGCTGTACCGGACTGCGCCTGTCGATGCCGGTGGCGACGATTACTACAACGCGGTGGTCAAGGTGCAGACCTCGTTCACCGCCGCGCAACTGCTGCGCATCTGCCACCACATCGAAGACCAGTTCGGCCGCGAACGCCCGTTCCGCAACGCGCCGCGGACGCTGGACCTCGACCTGCTGGTGTTCGGTGACGAGCAGCACAACGACGAACAGCTCACCGTGCCGCATCCGCGTGTCACCGTACGTGCCTTCACGCTCGTGCCGCTGCTCGAATTGGCCCCGGATCTCGTGATCCCCGGCATGGGCCCCGCGATCGACTACCTCGCCGGTGTCGGCGACCAGCGCATCGAGAAGGTTTCCTCCTGCAAGTGCCTGCGGGCACTGGCAGCCGGCAGCGGCGGCTGAGCCGCGGGGCCGCACGCCCGCGCTGTCAACGATATGCTCGAACATCTGCGTCGCATCGTGGTGGAAGGTCCGGTCGGCTCCGGCAAGACCGCACTGGCCCAACGCCTCGCGCACACGCTGCACGCAACGGCGCTCCTCGATAGCGCCCGCGCCAACCCCTTCCTGGAACGCTTCTACCGCGAACCGGCCCGCTACGCGTTGCCGCTGCAGCTGGCCTGCCTGAACAAGCGCGCCGACCAGCTCCAGCAATGGCAGAACGCCCTGCTGGCCACGCAGCGCATGGTGGCCAATTTCCTCTTCGCCCGGGACCGCCTGTACGCTTCCCTGACGCTGCCCGAAGACGAACTGGCGCTCTATGACGCGATTGCCGCACGGCTGCAGCTGCCGCCGCAGCGCACCGACCTGGTCATCATGCTGCAAGCGACGCCGTCATTGCTGCGCGAGCGCATCGCCCGCCGTGGCGCGCCCGGCGAGGCCACCGGCATCGACGAGTCATACCTGCAACGGCTCACGGACGCCTACGGCGAACTGTTCCATCGCTACGACGACGCCCCGGTGCTGATCGTGGATACCGCCCATTTCAATCCGGTGGACAACGATGGGGATTTCCGTACACTACTGACGCGCATCGAGAACATGCGCGGTCGCAGGGCCTTTCTCAACCTGGCTGCGCCCTGACCGCAGCCGGGCAGCCGAGCAATGCCCGGGGCGGTACATAACCATAACGACAGCCGCGCCGGCCGCTACACGCCGAGCGCCTCTCTCCTGATTCGTCACTGCCATGAGCTACCTCCTCGATCCCACCCGCAAGACCGTCACCATCACCCGTCTGCAGGCCATGCGCGACGCCGGTGAAAAGATCGCCATGCTGACCGCCTACGACTCCAGTTTCGGCGCACTGCTGGATTTCTGCGGCGTGGAAGTCATCCTTGTGGGCGACTCCCTGGGCAACGTGATACAAGGCCAGCAGACCACGCTGCCCGTGACGCTTGAGCACATGGCCTACCACACCGAATGCGTGGCGCGCGCCAACCAGACCGCGCTGCTGGTGACCGACCTGCCCTTCGGCACCTACGGCACGCCCGAAATGGCCTTTGCCAGCGCCGTTGCGCTGATGCGCGCCGGCGCCCACATGGTCAAGCTCGAAGGCGGCGACTGGCTCGCCCCGACGGTCAGGTTCCTGGTCGAGCGCAGCATCCCGGTGTGCGCCCACATCGGTTTGACGCCGCAGTCGGTGCACGCCTTCGGCGGCTTCAAGGTGCAGGGCAAGACTGATGAAGGCGCGGCCCAGCTCAAGCGCGATGCGCTCGCGATGCAGGACGCCGGCGCCCAGATCGTGCTGATGGAAGCCGTGCCGGCCACGCTGGCCGGCGAGATCACGCGGCAGCTCAAGGTGCCGACCATCGGCATCGGCGCCGGTGCCGAATGCTCCGGCCAGGTGCTGGTGCTGCAGGACATGATCAACGTCTACCCGGGGCGCAAGGCCAAGTTCGTGCGCAACTTCATGGAAGGCCAGACCACGATCGAAGGCGCCATCCGCGCCTACGTGGCCGCCGTGAAGGACGGCAGCTTCCCCGCAGCCGAGCACACCTTCTCCGCCTGACCGGTGGAGATCGGCGCCGCCACGCTGGCCGCGTTCCGCCTGCTCGCCAGCGGCGACGCGGCACTCTGGTTCATTGTCTGGACCTCGCTGATGGTGGCGGTGCTGGGGCTCGCCATCGCTACCGCCCCCGCGGTGGGCGCGGCGTGGCTGATCGCCACGCATCAGTTTCCAGGCCGCCGCGCGGTGGTCGTGGTGGCGCAGGCCTTCCTCTCGTTTCCGACCGTGCTGGTCGGGCTCATCCTCTACCTGCTGCTGACGCGCCAGGGACCGCTCGGCAGCCTGGCGCTGCTGTTCACGCCGGCCGGCATGGTGCTCGGGCAGGCGGTGATCGGCTTTCCCGTGATCCTCGCGTTTTCGCTGTCGACGCTGCAGGGTGCCGATCCGCGCCTGCACGAAACCGCACGCGTGCTCGGCGCGGGACGCTGGCGCACGTTCGTCACGGTCATCCGGGAACTGCGTTTCGGGCTGATGGCGGCCATCGTTGCCGGCTTCGGCCGCGTGATTGCCGAAGTCGGATCTGCGTTGATGATCGGCGGGAATATCGAAGGCTCGACGCGCACCATCACCACGGCGATCGCGCTGGAGACCAGCAAAGGCGAATTCGCGCAGGGGATCGCGCTCGGCATCGTGCTGGTAGCGCTGGCGCTGCTGGTGAACATTGCCCTGGCGTGGCTGCAGGGCGCCGGAGGCTTCCGCCGATGAACGCTTCGCCCACGCCATTGCTGACCGTGCGCGGACTGTCACGCAGCATCGGCGCGCGCCGGCTGTTCGAGATCGGCGAACTGGTCTTTCCGCGCGCCGCGGCTATCGTGCTGACGGGGCAGAACGGCGCGGGCAAGACCACGCTGCTGCGCATGGTGGCCGGCCTGGAACCTGCGCCCGGCGCTACGGTGCACTGGACCGGCGGCAACGCCGCGGCACGCAGCGCTCCGCTCGATCCGCTGCCGCGTGAACTGCGCGAACGCATCGCGTATCTGCATCAGCACCCCTACCTGTTCCGCACTTCCGTGCGCGAGAACATCGCCTACGGCCTGCACGCGCGCGGGCTGCCGCAGCCGGAGATCGCGCAGCGGGTGAACGAGGCGCTGGCGTGGGCCGGCGTCGCGCACCTGCAGGACACCGCGCCCGAGCGCCTGTCCGGCGGAGAAGTCCAGCGCGTCGCGCTGGCGCGCGCCAAGGTGCTGGAGCCGGAACTGATGCTGCTCGATGAGCCGACTTCGAGCCTGGACGGACAGGCGCGCGAACAGGTCATTGCGCTGGTGCGCGAACTGGCGGCCGAGGGCCGCACCGTGGTGATGATCTGCCACGACCGCGACCTGATCAACCTGCCGGGAGTGGTGCGCTGGAAGCTCGGCGACGGGGTTCTGGATACGCACCATAGGTAGTGGTGCGACCGCCATCAGTGGCTAACGCAACGTGGCCCGCATCGCCCCGCGCAGCGAATTGACCGCCACGATCGCCTGCGCGCGCATCAGCATCGCACGCGTCACGATAGACTCGCGGGCCGGGCCATCGAGCACTGCATCGCCCTCCTCCAGCACGACGGCACGCATCACACCGGGCAGGATATCGGCGGCCAGCGGCGGCGTCAGCCATTCGCCTTCGACCTTGACGAACACCGAGCTGCGGCCGCCTTCCAGCAGTTCGCCACGCGTGTTGAAGAACAGCCGGTCGAAGCAGCCTTCCCGTTCCGCCGCCTGCCAGGCGGCGTCGTAGACGGCGCGCACGCTGGTCTTGTGCCGGCGCAGCGGATCGGCATCCGGCAGCGGTTCCACAGCGCAGTCGAGCATGACCGTCTGCGCAGCCAGCGGCTGCAGTGCTCCGCTGGCGAATACAAGCTTGCCGGCCTTGTCGACGCTCATGCGCAAGCGCCAGTCGCCGGCGCCAAGACGTGCGGCCTCCCCCTCGATAGCGGCTCTCGCTGCCGCGCGGTCGAAGGCAAACCCGAACGTCGCCACCGATGAGGCCAGGCGCGCAAGATGCCGATCAAGACGCAGGCAATGGCCGTCCTCGACTCGCAGGGTTTCGAACAGCGTGAAGCCCGGATCATGGCGGGTCACGAAGCGCGCCTTCCAGCCGCACTCGGCAAACTCGTCCGACGCCACGCTGTCATGCACGATGCCGCCACCCACGCCCATCTCGCCGGCACGTAGCCTGTCAGCCGCCCGTGGCGACAGCGCCAGCGTGCGGATGGCCACCGACATGGCGAAGCGGCACAGGCCGTGATCGCCGGCAGCCGGCGCGTCGAGCCAGCCGATTGCGCCCGTATAGAGTCCGCGCGGGGCGGATTCCAGTTCGGCAATGATCTGCATGGTGCGCCGCTTGGGCGCGCCGGTGATCGAGCCGCACGGAAACAGCGCGCCGAACAGCTCGCCAAAGCGCGTATCCGGCCGCGCGGTCGCCGTGACGGTCGAAGTCATCTGCAGCACGGCGCCGAATGGCTGCACGACGAAGCGGTCGGGCACCGCCACGCTGCCCGGCTGCGCGATGCGGCCCAGGTCATTGCGCAGCAGGTCGACGATCATGACGTTCTCGGCGCGGTTCTTGGCATCGGCAGCAAGAGCGGCCGAGGCTTGCGCGTCCTTTGCCGGATCACCGGAACGCGGCGCGGTGCCCTTCATCGGGCGCGTCACAAGGCCGCCTTCGCCGTCGTGCCGGACGAACAGCTCAGGCGACAGCGACAACACCCAGGCATCGCCCGGCAGGCAGGCCAGCACGCCGAATGGAACTGGCTGTGCAGCGCGCAGCGCCGCATACAGGGCACGCGGATCGCCGAAGGCGGAGAACGCGAGCCGCTGCGTGAAGTTGACCTGGTAGGTGTCGCCAGCCTCGATCCATGCATGGATGCGCGCGATCGCGGCATCGAAGGCTTCGCGTGGGGTGTCGGCGGTGATATCCATGAGCCCCGCGGGCGCTTGCGCATCCGGCGCCGGAAGCCACGCGCGCACGGCATCGCCGTCCAGGCGTTGCATTTCGCGGAACCACAGCAAATGCACGGCACCGTCATGGAACGGCAGCCGGTTGTCCGTATGCGCAGGCGCACCGACCAGCGCGCCGCCGAATTCGTACGGCGCGAACAGCGTGGCATGCCAGCCGTGGCGCCAGCCTTCGGCGAGCAGGATGTCGAGCTGGGTGACGTCACTGCCGGCTGGCAGCAGGTCTTCGTGGATCAGGCCAGTGTATAGGCGCGAGGCCGCTTCGCCGGGCAACGCAGTTGCATCGTCCAGCAGCACGAAGGGTTCGGAATTGGAGCAGGGATGCGGGAAAGGCACAGCGGAAAGCGGGGAAAAACACAGCGCCTGCATTATGCGCTGCCGGCCCGCATTGCGGGCACAAAAGCAAACCGGCCACGCGCGTGCGTGGCCGGTTTGCGGGGCGGATCAGCTAAAGAAGCTCTTCACCTTGTCCAGCCAGGACTGCTCCTGCGGACTGTGGCGCGAGCCGCCTTCATGGACCGAGCGGTCGAACTGGCGCAGCATGTCCTTTTGGGCGTCGGTCAGCTTGACCGGCGTCTCCACGGCCACATGCACGTAGAGGTCGCCCGGATAGCCCGAACGCACGCCCTTGATGCCCTTGCCGCGCAGGCGGAAGGTCTTGCCGGACTGCGTCGCCTCGGGCACCGGGAAGGTGGCCTTGCCGTTCAGCGTCGGCACTTCCAGGTCGCCGCCCAGCGCCGCCGTGGCGAAGGAGATCGGCATCTGGCAGTGCAGGTCGTCGCCGTCGCGCTCGAACACCGGGTGCGCCTTGATGTGGACTTCCACATACAGGTCGCCCGGCGGGCCGCCGTTGATGCCCGGCTCGCCGTTGCCGGACGAGCGGATGCGCATGCCTTCGTCGATGCCGGCCGGAATCTTCACTTCCAGCGTCTTCTGCGACTTCAGCTTGCCCTGGCCGTGGCACTTGGTGCACGGCTTCGGGATGAACTTGCCGCTGCCGTGGCACTTCGGGCAGGTCTGCTGCATGCTGAAGAAGCCCTGCGATACGCGCACCTGGCCGGCGCCGTGGCAGGTCGGACAGGTTTCCACGCTCGAGCCGGGCTCGGCGCCATTGCCGTGGCAGTGGTCGCACTCGTCCCAGTGGGGCACGCGGATCTGTGCCTCGTGGCCGTGCGCGGCCTGCTCCAGCGAGATTTCCATGCTGTAGCGCAGGTCGGCGCCGCGATAGGCCTGCGGGCCGCCGCCGCCGCGGCGCCCGCCCGCGCCCTGCTGGCCGAAGATGTCGCCGAAGATATCGCCAAAGGCCTCGGCAAAGCCGCCGTAGCCCTGGCCGCCGCCGAAACCGCCGGCCATGTTCGGATCCACGCCGGCATGGCCATATTGGTCGTATGCTGCCTTCTTCTCCGCATCGGAAAGCATCTCGTAGGCCTCTTTGACCTCTTTGAATTTTTCCTCGGATTCCTTGCTGTCCGGATTGCGGTCCGGGTGGTATTTCATCGCGAGCTTGCGATAAGCCTTCTTGATCTCGTCGTCGCTCGCGTTCTTGCCTACCCCGAGCACTTCGTAGTAGTCACGTTTTGCCATGGTGGCTCATTACCTTTTGGCCCGGAACCGCCGCTACTGCGGCTCCCGGCGAATAGCAAAAAAGCCGAGCGAGGCATCCGACGGCGGTTTCCCGCTGGGTCCGATGTCCGTCGCCCGGCGTCGGGACAGGGGCGGCGCCGGCGCATGCCCGCGCCGCCCTTCCCGATTACTTCTTGTCGTTGACTTCCTTGAACTCGGCGTCGACCACGTTATCGTCCTGCGGCTGGGCCTGCTGCTGGGCACCGGCGCCTGCGGCACCCGCCGCGCCCTGCTCGCCGGCCTTGGCCTGCATGTCGGCGTAGACCTTCTCGCCCAGCTTCTGGCTGACTTCCGACAGCGCGGCAACCTTGGCGTCGATCTCGGCCTTGTCGCCACCGCGTGCGGCGTCTTCCAGTTCCTTGACCGCAGCTTCGATCTTTTCCTTCTCGCCGGCTTCCAGCTTGTCGCCGTATTCGGTGACCGCCTTCTTGGTCGAGTGGATCAGCGCGTCGGCCTGGTTGCGGGCGTCAGCCAGCTCGCGGGCCTTCTTGTCTTCCTCGGCGTTGGCCTCGGCGTCCTTCACCATGCGCTGGATCTCGTCTTCCGACAGGCCCGAATTCGCCTTGATGGTGATTCGGTTTTCCTTGCCGGACGCCTTGTCCTTGGCGCCCACGTGCAGGATACCGTTGGCGTCGATGTCGAACGACACCTCGATCTGCGGCGTGCCGCGCGGTGCCGGCGGAATGCCTTCGAGGTTGAACTCGCCCAGCAGCTTGTTGCCGGTCGCCATTTCGCGCTCGCCCTGGTACACCTTGATGGTCACCGCCGGCTGGTTGTCGTCGGCGGTCGAGAACACCTGCGCATGCTTGGTCGGGATGGTGGTGTTCTTGGTGATCATCTTGGTCATCACGCCGCCCAGGGTCTCGATACCCAGCGACAGCGGCGTCACGTCCAGCAGCAGCACGTCCTTGCGGTCGCCCGACAGCACCGAGCCCTGGATCGCGGCACCGACGGCCACGGCTTCGTCCGGGTTCACGTCCTTGCGCGCTTCCTTGCCGAAGAACTCCTTGACCTGTTCCTGCACCTTGGGCATGCGGGTCATGCCGCCGACCAGGATCACGTCGTCGATATCGCTGACCTTGACGCCCGCATCCTTGATCGCGGTGCGGCACGGCTCGATGGTGCGCGTGATCAGCTCTTCCACCAGGGATTCGAGCTTGGCGCGGGTCATCTTCAGGTTCAGGTGCTTCGGACCCGATGCATCGGCCGTGATGTACGGCAGGTTGATCTCGGTCTGCTGCGAGCTCGACAGTTCGATCTTGGCCTTTTCAGCGGCTTCCTTCAGGCGCTGCAGGGCCAGCACGTCCTTCGACAGGTCGACGCCCTGGTCCTTCTTGAACTCGGCGATGATGTAGTCGATGATGCGCTGGTCGAAGTCTTCGCCGCCCAGGAACGTATCGCCGTTGGTCGACAGCACTTCGAACTGCTTCTCGCCGTCCACGTCCGCGATCTCGATGATCGAGATGTCGAAGGTACCGCCGCCGAGGTCATACACGGCGATCTTGCGGTCGCCCTTCTCGTTCTTGTCCAGGCCGAAGGCCAGCGCGGCCGCGGTCGGCTCGTTGATGATGCGCTTGACGTCCAGGCCGGCGATGCGGCCGGCGTCCTTGGTGGCCTGGCGCTGCGAGTCGTTGAAGTACGCGGGCACCGTGATCACGGCCTCGGTCACCGGCTCGCCCAGGTAGTCCTCGGCGGTCTTCTTCATCTTGCGCAGCACTTCGGCGGACACCTGCGGCGGCGCCAGCTTCTGGTCGCGCACGCCCACCCATGCGTCGCCGTTGTCGGCCTTGACGATGGAATACGGCATCAGGCCGATGTCCTTCTGGACTTCCTTCTCTTCGAACTTGCGGCCGATCAGGCGCTTCACGGCATACAGCGTGTTGCGCGGATTGGTCACGGCCTGGCGCTTGGCCGGCGCACCGACCAGGATCTCGCCGTCTTCCATGTAGGCGATGATCGAAGGCGTGGTGCGGGTGCCTTCCGAATTTTCGATGACCTTGGGCGTGCTGCCTTCCAGGATCGCCACGCAGCTATTGGTGGTACCGAGGTCGATACCGATGATCTTTCCCATTTGTTCTCTCCTATTGAGCCATCGCTATCCGCGCGGCCGCAATTCATCCTGAGTGCGAAATGTGGCCGTCCGAGGCCATTTCAAGGGCGGAATCTGCAAATCCGAGTAATTTTCTCGGTTACTTCCATCCGGTCAACGGCGCGCCCGCGTCCGGCCTTGAACAACCCGTGCCGCAAGCGATTTTCGACGGCAAAAAGCAATTCTTCAGTCACTTTTACCCGAAGAATTCGCCGTATCCCGTCCGCGCTGCCACAAAACGTCGCTTCCCCCATCGACACGGTTCAGCACCCGGGCCAACACGAACATCAGGTCCGACAGCCGGTTCAGGTACTGGCGTGGTGCTTCATTGAGCGCCTCCGTGGCGCCCAGCGCGACCAGCGCCCGCTCGGCGCGCCGGCACACGGTGCGGCAGATATGGGCCTGCGCGGCGGCCCGGCTGCCGCCCGGGAGGATGAATTCGGCCAGGCGCGGCAGCCCCGCGTTGTAGTGAGCCAGCCACGCGTCGAGCTGCGCCACCTGCTCGGGCTTGAGCAAGGTGTAGCCGGGGATGGAGAGTTCGCCACCAAGGTCGAACAGGTCATGCTGGATATGCAGCAGCGCGTCACGCACGTCGGCCGGCAGCGTTTCGGTGAGCAGCACGCCGATCTGCGAATTGGTCTCGTCGACGTCGCCGATGGCGGCGATGCGCAGGCTGTCCTTGCCCGTGCGGCTGCCGTCGCCGAGGCCGGTGGTGCCGGCGTCGCCGGTGCGGGTGGCTATCTTGGACAGGCGGTGGCCCATGCCGGTCTCCTCTGGAAGTCTTTGGGATGGCGCGCATTATGGCGTGCTTTGCCGCCCGCGCGAGCGCCGCGCGTCCGCTCGTCCCGGTCCAGGGGAAGGGGTGCATCAGCCGCCGCGCGGCGTAGAATGGCGGCATTCCCCAATCAACAATCGGGTCGCGCCCCATTCCGCCGCCGACACCCGCCGACGGTTCCGGAGACTGGCCGCACGCCGCAGCGACCCGCCGGAGACCTGCATGAACCACCCCACGCCACACGCCGCCCTGGCACGCCGCCCCTTGCCGCACGCCCTGCGTGATGCGCTGCAGGCGCGCTTCGGCGACCGCTTCTCGACCTCCGCCGGCGTCTGCGAACACCATGGCCGCGACGAATCGCCGTTCCCGCCGGCCCTGCCGGACGGCGTCGTGTTCGCCCACAGCACCGAGGAAGTGGCCGAAGTCGCGCGCCTGTGCAACGCGCACGGCGTGCCGCTGATTCCCTACGGGGCAGGCTCATCGCTCGAAGGGCACCTGCTGGCCGTGGCCGGCGGCATCAGCCTGGACCTGTCGCAGATGAACCGGGTGCTGGCGATCCAGCCGGAAGACCTGACCGTGACCGTGCAGCCCGGCGTCACGCGCAAGCAGCTCAACCAGGAGATCAAGGACACGGGCCTGTTCTTCCCGATCGACCCGGGCGCCGATGCGTCGCTGGGCGGCATGTGCGCCACGCGGGCCTCCGGGACCAATGCCGTGCGCTACGGCACCATGCGCGAAAACGTGCTGGCCCTGACCGTGGTGACGGCCGACGGGCGCGTGATCCGCACCGGCACGCATGCGCGCAAGTCGTCGGCGGGCTATGACTTGACGCGCCTGTTTGTCGGCAGCGAGGGGACGCTCGGCGTCATCACCGAGGTCACCGTACGCCTGTACCCGCAGCCCGAGGCGATTTCCGCCGCGGTTTGCGCGTTCCCCAGCATGAGCAGCGCCGTGCAGGCCGTGATCCAGACCATCCAGCTTGGCGTGCCGATCGCGCGCGTGGAGTTCGTCGATGCGCTGGCCATCCGAGCGATCAACCGGCACGACAACCTGACGCTGCCGGAAATGCCGCACCTGTTCTTCGAGTTCCACGGCACCGAGGCCGGCGTGCGCGAGCAGGCCGAGACCGTGCAGCAGATCACGGCCGAGCATGGCGGCCAGGACTTCGAATGGGCCACGCGGCCCGAAGACCGCAGCCGGCTGTGGAACGCGCGCCATACCGCGTACTTCGCCATGCTGCAGCTCAAGCCCGGCTGCCGGGCAGTCACCACCGACGTGTGCGTGCCGATCTCGCGCCTGGCCGACTGCGTGGCCGAGACCGAGCAGGACCTGATCGCCTCCACGCTGCCCTGCCCGATCGTCGGCCATGTCGGCGACGGCAATTTCCACGTGGCGATCCTGGTCGATCCCGACAAGCCGGAAGAGATGGCCGAGGCCGAGGACATCAACCGCCGCATCGTCGAGCGCGCATTGTCGATGGGCGGCACGTGCACCGGCGAGCACGGCGTGGGCCTGCACAAGATGGATTTCCTGGTGCGCGAGCACGGCGAAGACGCACTCGACCTGATGCGCGTGATCAAGCAAGCGCTCGATCCCAACGGCATTCTGAACCCGGGCAAGATCTTCCACTCCGTGCGCGGCCCGGGCGGCTGAGCGGGATGGCATCGATGTTCAACCGCGTTCCTCCGCTGCACTTGCTGGTCGCCTTCGAGGCCGCGGCGCGCCTGGGCAGTTTCGCGCGCGCGGCCGAGGAGCTGTCGGTCACGCCAAGTGCGGTATCGCACCGCATCAAGAACCTGGAAGAACTCTGGGGCGAAGACCTGTTCGTGCGCTCCAACGCCGCGCTGCGCCTGACGGCGGCCGGCACGCGCTACCTGCGCAATGTGCAGGACGCGCTCAAGTCGCTCAACGAACTGGCGCGGCCCGAGTACAACAAGCTGCGCACGCGCCTGCGCGTGGCGATCCCGCCGACCTTCGGCCGCCAGCACCTGGTGCCGCGCCTGCCCGAGTTCGGCGCGCTGTATCCGCATATCGACATCGAGCTGCACCTGGCCATCCCGTTCCTGGACGTGAAGGCCGAGGACAGCGACGTCGAGATCCGCTATGGCACCGGCCGCTACCCGGACCTGAAGACCACCAGGTTGCTGGTTGAACCCGTGTTCCCGGCTTGCGGGCGCGAGTACTACGAGCGCGTCAACGGCCGCGCCATCACCAGGCCCGAGCACCTGCACGGCCTGGTGCTGCTGCGCAGCCCGCTGGAGCCGTGGAAGCCGTGGTTCGAGACTGCCGGGCTGGATTGGCCCGAGCCGCAGACCGGCCCGCAGTTCAACGATATCGGCCTGATGCTGGAAGCGATCGCCTCGAACCAGGGCGTGGCGCTGGTGCGCCAGCGCATGGCGCGACACTGGCTGTCGCTGGGGCAGATGGTGCGGCTGCTCGATGTCGAATCGGTCTCGCCGCATGGGTATTACATCGTCGAGCGCGAACATGCGCCGCTCAAGCCTGAGGCGCGTTATTTTGTCGACTGGCTGTTGAGTCTGGACTGGTAAGGATGCGTTGGCATCGGTGCGATTTATCTGGCTTCACTGGAGTGTGGGGATTAGGGTTGGGGTGGATGGATGGGGTGTCGTGCTCAGCGCTCGCCAAGCACGCCAACCAGTCCCCGGCCACCGCCAGTGCATTGGTCGGCCCGCATGATGAGCATTTTTGATCGGCCTGCCTCGCCGAATTCACGTACCCCGATATGCTCGCGGCGCAGGCGCTGCGCTATAGTCACCCGTCCCCTCCGGCCCGCGCCGGCCTCGCCGACAGGCCCCCACAGGAGTTGCCATGAATGCCCCGCACGAAGCCCCACTGAGCGCCAGCCCCGGCAATCACGGCGCCGACGACGGCCGCCGCAGCGCGCTGCTGGCGGGCCTGGCGCAGATCCTTCCGGATGCCGCGCTGCTGTGGAAGCCGGAAGACACCGTCCCCTATGAATGCGATGGCCTGGCCGCCTACCGCCAGGTGCCGATGGCCGTGGCGCTGCCCGACACTGAGGAACAGGTCTGCGCGATCCTGCGCCTGTGCCACAAGCTGCGCGTTCCCGTAGTGCCGCGCGGCGCCGGCACCAGCCTGTCCGGCGGCGCCATGCCGATCGCCGAAGGCCTGGTGCTGTCGCTGGCCAAGTTCAAGCGCATCCTGAAGATGGACCCGCTTTCGCGCACCGCCGTGGTCCAGCCCGGCGTGCGCAACCTGGCCATCTCCGACGCGGCCGCGCCGCATAACCTGTACTACGCGCCGGACCCGTCGTCGCAGATCGCCTGCACCATCGGCGGCAACGTCAGCGAAAACTCCGGCGGCGTTCACTGCCTGAAGTACGGCCTGACCGTACATAACGTGCTGCGCGTGCGCGCGGTAACGATGGAAGGCGAAATCGTGGTGTTCGGCTCCGAAGCGCCGGACGCCCCAGGCCTTGACCTGCTGGCCGCGATGATCGGCTCCGAAGGCATGCTCGGCGTAGTGACCGAAGTGACCGTGCGGCTGATCCCCAAGCCGCAACTCGCGCAGGTGATCATGGCCTGCTTCGACGACGTGGAGAAAGGTGGCAACGCGGTGGCCGCGATCATCGCGGCCGGCATTATCCCGGCCGGCCTGGAGATGATGGACAAGCCCGCCACGGCCGCCGTGGAGGAATTCGTGCATGCCGGCTATGACCTCGACGCCGCCGCCATCCTGCTGTGCGAGTCCGACGGCACGCCCGAGGAAGTGGCGGAGGAAATCCAGCGCATGAGCGACGTACTTACCGCCTCCGGCTGCACGCGCATCGTGGTGTCGCAGAACGAGGCCGAGCGCCTGCGCTTCTGGAGCGGGCGCAAGAACGCGTTCCCGGCGGCGGGCCGCATCTCGCCCGACTACTACTGCATGGACGGCACCATTCCGCGCAAGCACATCGGCACGCTGCTGCGGCGCATCGAGGAAATGGAGCGCAAGTACGCGCTGCGTTGCATCAACGTGTTCCATGCCGGCGACGGCAATATGCATCCGCTGATCCTGTTCGATGGTGCGGACCAGGACGAATGGCACCGCGCGGAGCTGTTCGGCTCGGACATCCTGGAAGCCTGCGTGGAACTCGGCGGCACCGTCACCGGCGAGCACGGCGTGGGCGTCGAGAAGCTCAACTCGATGTGCGTGCAGTTCTCGCGCGCCGAGTGCGAAGCCTTCTTCGGCGTCAAGGCCGCGTTCGACCCGGCGCGCCTGCTGAACCCGGACAAGGCGATTCCCACGCTCGCGCGCTGCGCCGAATACGGCAAGCTGCACGTGAAGAAGGGCTTGCTGCCCCACCCCGACCTGCCCCGCTTCTGAACGGCACGCCAGCCATGCCGCCACGCCAGACCAACGAGACCCTGCGCCAGCGCCTGGGCCGGCCCGAAGCCGGCTGGCGCGAGCGCTGGTACACGATCATCTTCGAAGCCGACACCCGCGAGGGGCGCGCGTTCGATATCACGCTGCTCGTCGCCATTGTCGCCAGCGTGCTGACCGTGATGGCCGACAGCCTGCAGGGTATCAACGCACACCTGCGCATGCTGTTCACCGTGCTCGAGTGGATGTTCACACTGCTGTTCACGGCCGAGTACGTGATGCGCATCCTGGTGGTGCGGCGGCCGTTGCGCTATGTCTTCAGCTTCTTCGGCGTCATCGACTTCATCTCGATCATGCCGACCTGGCTGGCGTTCTTCTCGCCGGAGCTGGCGTTCCTGATCGACGTGCGGCTGCTGCGGCTGCTGCGCGTGTTCCGGATCCTCAAGCTCACGGTGTACTTCGAGGAAGCCGAGATCCTGTACCGCGCGCTCGCCAACAGCCGCCGCAAGATCTTCGTGTTCCTCGGCACGGTGTTCATCATCACCGTGATCCTGGGCACCATCATGTATGTGGTGGAAGGCCCGCAGCATGGCTTTACCAGCATTCCCGTAAGCATGTACTGGGCCGTGGTGACGCTGACCACCACCGGCTTCGGCGACATGGTGCCCAAGACGCCGCTGGGGCAGTTCATTACGTCGCTGACGATCCTGCTGGGCTACGGCATCATCGCCTTCCCGACCGGCATCGTCGGCGCCGAGCTGGCGGCCAGCATCATGAAGCGCCCGCTCACCACGCGCAGCTGCACCCACTGCCTGACCGAAGGGCATGACCCGGACGCGGCGCACTGCAAGCATTGCGGCAGCGAGTTGCCCGAATACCAGAATGATCGCCCGGAGGTCCCGGGCGGCCCCGCCGGCCAACGCCGCAAAGATACCTGACCGAACCGGACCCACATGCAAGCCACTCTCGACTCCTTCCGCGATGCCGTGCGGCATGCCACCGAGACCCGCACGCCGCTGCGCCTGCGCGGCGGTGGCAGCAAGGACTTCTACGGCCAGGCCATGGACGGCCAGCTGCTGGATACGCGCGCGTATCGAGGCATCGTCGAATACGATCCGGCCGAGCTTGTCATCACCGCGCGCTGCGGCACGGCGCTGGCCGAGATCGAAGCCGCGCTCGCGGAAAAGCGCCAGATGCTGGCCTTCGAGCCGCCGCACTTCGCGGCTGCAGGACAGCCCGGTGCAGCCACCTTCGGCGGCGCCGTGGCCGCCGGCCTCTCCGGCCCGCGCCGGCAGTCGGTCGGTGCGCTGCGCGATTTCGTCCTCGGCGCGCAACTGATGGACGGCCACGGCGAGGTGATGAACTTCGGCGGCCAGGTCATGAAGAACGTCGCGGGCTATGACGTGTCGCGGCTGCTGGCGGGCTCGCTCGGCACGCTCGGGCTGATCCTGGAAGTCTCCGTCAAGGTGCTGCCGATCCCGTTCGGCGATGCCACGCTGCGCTTCGCGATGAGCCAGGCCGAGGCCATCGACCGCCTGAACCAGTGGGGTGGCCAGCCGTTGCCGATCGCGGCATCGGCGTGGCACGAAGGCGTGCTGCATGTACGCCTGTCCGGCGCCACCGCCGCGGTGCAGGCCGCACGCGCACGGCTCGGCGGCGAGACCGTCGCGCAGGACGAAGGCGTGGCGTTCTGGCAATCGCTGCGCGAGCAGACGCATGCGTTCTTCACCCCGGCGCTGCAGGGACGCGCGCTGTGGCGCCTGGCAGTACCGCCGACCTCGGCGCCGCTGGACCTGCCCGGCTCGCAACTGGTCGAATGGGGCGGCGGACAGCGCTGGTGGCTGCCCGAAGCGGGTCCCGACGGCAACCATGCCGGACTCGTGCGCGGCATTGCGCAGGCGGTCGGCGGCCACGCGACGCTGTTCCGCAACGGCGACAAGTCGGCGGGAGTGTTTACGCCGCTGGCCTCGCCGCTGGCCGCGATCCATACGCGGCTGAAGGCCAGCTTCGACCCGGCCGGCATCTTCAACCCGCAGCGCATGTACCCCGGCCTCTGAGCCGCGCGCTCCGTTCAACGCCAAGGCAACCACACCCCACACCATGCAAACGACCCTGGCCGATTTTCTGCGCAATACGCCCGAAGGCGAAGAAGCCAAGTCCATCGTCGGCAAATGCGTGCATTGCGGCTTCTGCACCGCCACGTGCCCGACGTACCAACTGCTCGGCGACGAACTCGACGGCCCGCGCGGACGTATCTACCTGATGAAGCAGGTGCTCGAAGGCAATGCCGTCAGTGAAAGCACGCGGCTGCACCTGGACCGCTGCCTGACCTGCCGCAACTGCGAATCGACCTGCCCGTCGGGCGTGCGCTACGGGCGGCTGGTCGATATCGGCCGGCAGGTGGTGGACGACCAGCTCGAAGCGCGCGGCATCCGCCGCCCCGCACGCGAACGCGTGACGCGCTGGGTGCTGCGCGAAGGCCTGACGCGTCCGGCGCTGTTCGGCACGGCACTGAAGCTCGGGCAGATGGTGCGCCCGATGCTGCCGGCCACGCTGCGCAACAAGGTGCCGGAACTGAGCAAGACCGCCGATCCCGGGCAATGGCCGCGCACGGCGCACGCGCGCAAGATGCTGTTGCTCGACGGTTGCGTGCAGCCTGCGATGTCGCCCAACATCAATGCCGCGACGGCCCGAGTGTTCGATCGTGTCGGCGTACAACTGGTGGTGGCGCGCGAAGCCGGTTGTTGTGGCGCCATCCGCTTCCACACTGGCGACCACGATGGCGGGCTCGACAATATGCGCCGCAATATCGATGCATGGTGGCCGCATATCGAAGCGGGCGCGGAAGCGATCGTCATGACCGCATCGGGCTGCGGCGCGATGGTGAAGGACTACGGCCACCTGCTGCGCAACGATCCGGCGTATGCCGAGCGCGCGCGCCGCATCTCGGCGCTGACGCGCGACCTGTCGGAGATCCTGCCCGACTTTGCCGATGCGCTGCATGCACGCGCCGGCGCGGTGCCGCGCGACGGCCGCCGCGTGGCCTACCACCCGCCGTGCACGCTGCAGCACGGCCAGCAGATCCGCGGCAAGGTCGAAGCGCTCTTGACCGGCCTCGGCGTGGAAGTCAAACTCTGCGCTGACAGCCACCTGTGCTGCGGTTCGGCGGGCACGTATTCGGTGCTGCAGCCGGAACTGGCCTACCGCCTGCGCGACGACAAGCTCGCCAAACTGCAGGCGACCCAGCCCGAAGCCATCGTGTCGGCCAATATCGGCTGCATCACCCACCTGCAGGGCGGTACCGAAACGCCGGTCATGCACTGGATCGAACTGGTGGACAAGATGCTGGGCTGAACCGCCCCGGAATCGGGGCGGTGTGGTTGTCGCCCCTCTCCCGCCTGCGGAAGAGGGGAAAACAGTACAACCCAAGACGCCCCATGCTCCAGACCTTTGCCATCCTCCTGGTTTTCCAATCCGTCGGCGAGGTGATCAGCTACGCGCTGCACCTGCCGGTGCCCGGCCCCGTGCTGGGCATGATCCTGCTGTTCGGCTGGCTGGTCTTCGACGACCGCCTGCTGCCCATCATCCAGGGCACCACCAGCGAACTGCTCAAGCACCTGTCGCTGCTGTTCGTGCCGGCCGGCGTCGGCATCATGGTCCACGCCAGTCGCATCGAAGGCGAATGGTTTCCGATCCTGGTCGCGCTGGTGGTATCGACGTGGCTCGCCATCGCCACCACCGCCGTGGTCACGCGCATGCTGATGCGCAAGGCGACCAGCGCCGAGAACAACAGCGGAGAACAGGCATGATGACGCCCCGCCTCAACGAGATCTGGGTCTACCTGGCCGCGAGCCCGCTGGTGGGGCTGACCGCCACGCTGCTGGCCTACGTCTTCGCGTTCCGCATCTATGAGCGCTCACGCTTCTCGCCGCTCGCCAATCCGGTGATGATCGCCGTCGCACTGCTGGTCACCGTGCTGACGGTTACCGGCACGCCGTACAAGACCTACTTCGATGGCGCGCAGTTCGTGCACTTCCTGCTCGGCCCCGCCACCGTGGCGCTGGCCGTGCCGCTCTACCTGCAGCTGCCCAAGCTGCGCACGCATGTGTTCCCGCTGCTGATCGGGCTGGTGGCCGGATCGCTGGTGGCAGTGGTATCGGCCGTTGGCATCGCATGGTTGCTCGGCGCCTCGCGCGAGACGGTGCTGTCGCTCGCGCCCAAGTCGGTGACGATCCCGATCGCAATGGGCGTGGCCGAGAAGATCGGCGGCCTGCCCTCGCTGACTGCCGTGCTGGTGATGGCCACCGGCATCATCGGCGCCGTCAGCGCGACCAGCCTGCTGAACCTGCTGCGCATCCGCGACTACACCGTGCGCGGCTTCGCCACCGGCGTGGCGGCGCACGGCATCGGCACCGCGCGCGCGTTCCAGGTGAACCAGGAGGCCGGCGCGTTCGCCGCGCTGGGCATGGGCCTGAATGGCGTGCTGACCGCCATCATGGTGCCGGTGCTGGCGGCGTGGATGCCGCATTGACCCTGCTGCCAGGCTCCTGACAGGACGCTGTCAGCAGCCCGCGCGCATGATGCGGACTCCTTTCCCCGTGACCCAGGAGTCCATCATGAGCAATGGCCTGATCAACTGGCTTGAGATCCCCGTCGACGATATGAAGCGTGCGATCCACTTCTACGAACAGGTGTTCGAAACGACGCTGCGCCGCGAAACCATGAGCCAGGTCGACATGGCGGTGTTCCCGAATCCCGACCCCGGCGGCGCGCTGGTAGCCGGCGAAGGCTACCGGCCCAGCCAGCACTATGGCCCGGTGCCCTACCTGCATGCGCCGGGGCTTGACGCCCTGCTCCAGCGCGTGGCCCATGCCGGCGGCAAGACCGTGTTCGGCCCGCTGCAGCTGCCCGGCGACATCGGCCGCATTGCGCATATCGCCGACAGCGAAGGCAACCGCATCGGCCTGCACGAGCCGATCGCGGGCTGAGGACCGATGAGCCGCCGCGCCGATCGCCTGTTCCAGATCGTCCAGGTCCTGCGCGGACGCCGCCTGACCACGGCTGCGCTGCTCGCGCAGCGGCTCGGGGTGTCCGAGCGCACGGTCTACCGTGACATCCAGGCGCTGTCGCTGTCAGGCGTGCCGGTCGAAGGCGAGGCCGGCATCGGCTACCGGCTGCGCGCCGATTTCGATGTACCGCCGCTGATGTTCACCGCTCTCGAAGTCGAAGCGCTGGTAGCCGGCCTGCGCCTGCTGAAGGCCTGGGGTGGCGGCGCGCTGGCGGCCGCGGCCGATCCCGCGCTGGAAAAACTGATGGCCGCGCTGCCGCCGCCACGCCGGCTGGCCGCGCAGCAAAGCCGCGTGTTCGCCCCCGAGTACGTCAACCGCGCGCAGGTGCGCGAGGCGTTCGATGTCGTGCATGGTGCGCTGGGCGCGCAGAAGCTGCTGCTGCTCGACTATTGCGATGCGGAGCAGCGCGTCACCGAACGCGTGGTGCAGCCGCTGGGATTGTTTTTCTGGGGCAATGCGTGGCTGCTGGCGGCATGGTGCACGACGCGCACCGACTACCGCAGCTTCCGCCTGGACCGCTGCCGCGCGATCAGCATGCTCGACGACCGTTTCCACGAAACGCCGGACCGCTCGCTCAATGGCTTCCTGCGCGCGGTACGGGCCAGCGGCGCCTAAGCCTCAGGCGGCAGGATCGGCGATCAGCCTCTCGATGTCCGCGCGGATCTCCTCCGGCTTGGTCATCGACCCGTAGCGCTTGTAGACCGTGCCGTCGCGGCGCAGCAGGAACTTGGTGAAATTCCACTTGATGGCTTGCGTGCCCAGCACCCCGCGCTTCTCGCTGGTCAGCCACTGGTACAGCGGATGCGCGTCGGGCCCCTTCACGTCGATCTTGGCGAACATCGGGAACGTCACGCTGAAGCGCGATTCGCAGAACTGGCCGATCTGCTGCGCATCGCCGGGCTCCTGCTTGCCGAACTGGTTGCACGGAAAGCCCAGCACTTCGAGCCCGCGCGCGGCATACGCATCGTGCAGCGCCTGCAGGCCGGCGTATTGCGGGGTAAAGCCGCACTCGCTGGCGGTGTTGACGATCAGCAGCACCTTGCCGCGGAACTGCGACAGCGGCACCGGCTGCCCGGCGAGGGAATTGGCTTCGAACTGGTAGACATTGCTCATGGCGACTTGGCTTCCGGATCTGGCTTTTGCAGGCTGCGCATCAGATCACGTTCAGGTGCTCGGTGCCCGCGCCCAGGTCGGCGTCCTTCCTGGTGGCACTGTGCAGTTTGATCATCAGCCGCAGGTCGTTGAGCGAATCGGCATTGCGCAGCGCGTCCTCGTACGTGATCTTGCCGCTTTCGTGCAGGTCGAACAATGCCTGGTCGAAGGAGATCATGCCCTGCTCGCGCGATTTCTTGATCACTTCCTTGAGTTCGTGGATCTCGCCCTTGAAGATCAGGTCGGCCACCAGCGGCGTGCCGATCATGATCTCGACGGCCGGCACGCGTCCCTTGCGCCCGGCACGCGGCAGCAGGCGCTGCGAGATCATGCCCTTCAGGTTCAGCGACAGGTCGATCAGCAACTGCTGGCGCTTTTCCTCGGGGAAGAAGTTGACGATGCGGTCGATGGCCTGGTTGGCGTTGTTGGCGTGCAGCGTGGCCAGGCACAGGTGCCCGGTTTCCGCGTACTGCATCGCGTATTCCATGGTCTCGCGGTCCCGGATTTCGCCGATCAGGATCACGTCGGGCGCCTGGCGCAGCGTGTTCTTCAGCGCGATGTGCCAGGACTCGGTATCGATGCCGACCTCGCGCTGCGTGACGACGCAGTTCTGGTGCGCGTGCACGTATTCGATCGGGTCCTCGATCGTGATGATGTGGCCGTAGGAATGCGCATTGCGGTGGTCGAGCATCGCCGCCAGCGTGGTCGACTTGCCCGAGCCCGTGGCGCCGGTCACGATCACCAGGCCGCGCTTGGACATGACGATCTCATGCAGCGTTGGCGGCAGGTCCAGGTCCGCCACCGACGGAATGCGCGTGTTGATGGTCCGCACCACCATGCCGGCCTTGCCCTGCTGGATGAAGGCCGAGACGCGGAAGCGCCCGGCCTTGGGCGCCGAGATGGCGAAGTTGCATTCGCGGGTGTCGTCGAACTCCTTGACCTGGCGCTCGTTCATGATCGAGCGCACCAGGCCCAGCGCCTGCGTCGGGTTGAGCGGCTGCTGCGAGACCGGCGTGACCTTGCCGTCCACCTTGATGGCCGGCGGAAAGTCGGAGGTGATGAACAGGTCCGACCCGCGGTTGCTCACCATCAGCTCGAGCAGGTCGTTGATGTACTTGGCGGCGGATTCGCGGTCGAGCATGGCATGGTCCTGCGAAGAAGCGGCCGCCCCAAAGGCGCGGCCGGCGGGCGAGGCGCGGGCCTCAGCCCATGAAGGCGTCGGGGTTCTTGGCAATGGCCCGTGCGTCGCTGTAGCTGATCATGCTGCGCTTGATCAGGTCCGACAGGCACTGGTCCAGAGTCTGCATGCCCAGCCCGCTGCTGGTCTGCATCATCGAGTACATCTGCGCGATCTTGTTCTCGCGGATCAGGTGGCGGATCGCCGGCGTGGCGATCATGATCTCGTGCGCGGCGGTGCGGCCGTTGCCGTCACGCGTCTTCAGCAGCGTCTGCGAGATCACGGCCTCCAGCGATTCGGACAGCATGGTGCGCACCATGTCCTTTTCTTCAGGCGGGAACACGTCGACCACGCGGTCGATGGTCTTGGCCGCGGAGCTGGTGTGCAGCGTGCCGAAAACCAGGTGGCCGGTTTCGGCCGCGGTCAGCGCCAGGCGGATGGTTTCGAGGTCGCGCAATTCGCCGACCAGCACCACGTCCGGATCTTCGCGCAGTGCCGAGCGCAACGCGTTGGCGAACGAGTGCGTATGCGGGCCAAGTTCGCGCTGGTTGATCAGGCTCTTCTTGGACTGGTGAACGAATTCGATCGGGTCCTCCACCGTGAGGATGTGGCCCATGTCGTTGTCGTTGCGGTGGTCCACCATCGCCGCCAGCGTGGTCGACTTGCCCGAGCCGGTCGGCCCGGTCACCAGCACCAGGCCACGCGGCTTCATGCACAGGTCGGCGAACACGGCCGGCGCGCGCAGCTCTTCGAGCGTGAGAACCTTGGAGGGAATCGTACGGAACACCGCGGCAGCGCCGCGCTGCGTGTTGTAGGCATTGACCCGGAAACGCGACAGGCCGGCAATTTCAAACGAGAAATCGATCTCCAGGCGTTCTTCGTAGCTCTTGCGCTGGGAGTCGCTCATGATGTCGTACACCATGGCGTGGACATCCTTGTGCGCCATGGGGGCGACGTTGATGCGCCGCATGTCGCCGTGAATACGCACCATCGGCGGCATGTCCGCCGAGAGGTGTAGATCGGACGCCTTGTTCTTGACTGCGAAAGCCAATAGCTGCGCGATGTCCATCTATAATGACCCCACCCGATTAATTGTTTGTACTTTTCGTACTTCTTTTTACTTCTTCTGTATGTCCGCCGGATTATGTCTGTAATTGCCGCCAACTTGCAAGCTGTGCACCGTGGCGTCGCGGCGGCGGCACAACAAGCCGGAAGAGTCCCTGAAGACGTGGCCTTGCTGGCGGTTTCCAAGACCGTCGCGCCCGGCATCGTGCGCGAGGCATTCGACGCCGGACAGCGCGATTTTGGCGAAAACTACGTGCAGGAAGGCGTGGAAAAGATCGTGGCGCTGGCCGACCTGCGCAGCCAGGTCGCGTGGCATTTCATCGGGCCGCTGCAAAGCAACAAGACGCGGCTGGTGGCCGAGCATTTCGACTGGGTGCATGCGATCGACCGGCTCAAAATCGCGCAGCGGTTGTCGGAGCAGCGCCCGGCCGGCATGGCGCCGCTGCAGGTCTGCATCCAGGTGAATATCAGCCATGAAGCCAGCAAGAGCGGCGTCGCCCCTGAAGACGTGCCGGAACTGGCGCGCGCGGTGGCCGCGCTGCCGGGGCTTCGCTTGCGCGGGCTGATGGCGATTCCCGAGCCGGCGAGCGATCCGGCCGCGCAGCGCCTGCCGTTTGCCGCGATGCGGACCCTGTTGCAGTCGCTGCAAGCGGCAGGCCTGCCGCTCGATACCCTGTCGATGGGCATGTCGGGCGACATGGATGCCGCCATCGCCGAAGGCGCCACCATCGTGCGCATCGGCACCGCCATCTTCGGCGCGCGTGCGTAAGCGCCGCCACCGCATTCCCTGATTCCCTTCCAGCCAGAGACTGACATGCTCGAAACCCTGACCTTCGGCTTCCTTGGTGGCGGCAACATGGCCACCGCCCTGATCGGCGGCCTGATCGCGCGCGGCGTGCCCGCCGGATCGATCCGCGTGGTCGATCCGTTTCCCGATGCCCGGCAGCGCCTGGCGCGCGACCTGGGCGTGCATGCGTACGGGGCGCCGGATGCGGCCTTCGGCGCGTCTGACGTACTGGTGCTGGCCGTCAAGCCGCAGCAGTTCCGCGAAGCCGCGGCCAGCCTGCTGCCGCACCTGCCCGCGACCGGTGCCGGCAACCTGGTGATCAGCGTCGCCGCCGGCATCCGCCTGCAGGACATGCAGCGCTGGCTGGGCGGCCGCTCGCGGCTGGTGCGTGCCATGCCGAACACGCCCGCGCTATCGGGCATGGGCATGACGGGCCTGGCTTCCCCTGCGGGCTTGTCGGCGCACGACCGCGCGATCGCCACAGCGGTGGCCGAAGCCGTGGGCAAGTGCGCGTGGGTCGATGGCGATGACCAGATCGATGCCGTCACGGCTATTTCCGGCAGCGGGCCGGCCTATGTGTTCTTCTTTATCGAAGCGATGGAACGCGCGGCTACCGAACTGGGACTGAGTGCCCAGCAAGGTCGTGAACTTGCCGTGCAGACTTTCCTGGGCGCTGCCACGCTGGCTGGCGAATCGCCGGAAGCGGTGTCCACGCTGCGCGAACGCGTGACGTCCAAGGGCGGTACGACGTATGCCGCCGTGACGGCTATGCAGAGCGCGGGCATTGCCGATGCGTTCGTGCGGGCCATGCACGCGGCGGCGGCGCGTGGGAAAGAGATGGGGGAAGAGTTCGGGAAGGATTGAGCGAGCGCTCTACCTGATATCACCGGCTTCCGCATGCCGCAGGTCATCTCCCCTATCCCATTTATGGGAGAGGGGAGAAAACCTAGCGCATCGCGTAGGCCAGCGCCGTTCCTGCAAACACACAGGCACCCAGCCAGTTGTTATGGCGGAACGCTGCAAAACAGCGCATACGGTCTCGGTCGCGAATCAGGGTGTAGTGATAGCCAGCGCAAATCGCCGCTGCGACAAGCCCTGCCCAGTACGGCCATCCCAGCGACAGCATCACACCTGCCCAGGCCATCAGCCCCAAAAAGACCGCGTAGCAAACCATGATCGCGGCCACATCGAAACGGCCGAACGTTATGGCTGATGTCTTGATGCCGATCAGCAGGTCATCGTCGCGATCCACCATCGCATACGCCGTGTCATAGGCGACCGCCCAGAACACATTGGCCAGCAGCATTACCCACGCCACCAGCGGCACCTGATCCTGCACGGCGGCAAACGCCATCGGAATGCCAAATCCAAAAGCGATACCCAGGTAAGCCTGCGGAATCGCAAAGAAGCGCTTGAAGAACGGATAGGTCCCGGCCACTACGGCGGCCACCACTGCCAGCCATTTGGTGAGGCCGTTCAGCGGCAGGATCAGTGCGAATGCGGCCAGCGCCAGCACCGCCGCCACCGCCAGCGCTTCCCACGCGGCAATCTTGCCCGCCGTCAGCGGCCGTTCCCTGGTGCGCTTGACGTGCTTGTCGAAGTCGCGGTCGGCGTAGTCGTTAATGGCGCAGCCCGCCGAACGCATCAGGAACGTGCCGGCAAAAAAGATGCAGAACACGCCCAGCGCCGGCGGCCCGCCGGCAGCCATCCACAGTGCCCACAGCGTGGGCCACAGCAACAGCAGCGTGCCGATGGGCTTGTCGATGCGCACCAGGCGCGCATAGAGGGCAAGACGTTCAGACATGGGAGCTCGGGGACAGGAAATCAGCACGGCAGCAGCGGGGGCGGAAGGAATCAGAAAGACAGGGAGCGCAGTGACGCTCAGAACAAAAACGCGCCGCCCCCGAGACGGTTGCGGCGCGTCGTGCCGGCATGGCAGTCAGGCGACGATCAGGCCAGCATCGAGCGCAGCATCCACGCCGTCTTCTCGTG
The DNA here is from genome assembly GCF_057073755.1 of Cupriavidus sp. C3SS-1. Taxonomy (NCBI): domain Bacteria; kingdom Pseudomonadati; phylum Pseudomonadota; class Betaproteobacteria; order Burkholderiales; family Burkholderiaceae; genus Cupriavidus; species Cupriavidus sp. C3SS-1. The sequence continues at coordinate 2,736,023 of NZ_CP172699.1, forward strand.
CGTCTGCATGCGCTGCGTCAGCAGGTCGGCCGACGGTTCATCGCTGGCCGCGTCGACCAGCGGGAAGATCGAGCGCGCGGTGCGGATCACGGACTCCTGGCCTTCGACCAGCTTGCGGATCATCTCGGTGGCTTCCGGCACGCCGTCTTCTTCCTGGATCGACGACAGGCGCGCATATTCCTTGTAGGTGCCCGGAGCCGGGTAGCCCAGCGCGCGGATGCGCTCGGCGATCAAGTCCACGGCCAGGGCCAGTTCGGTGTACTGCGTCTCGAACATCAGATGCAGCGTGTTGAACATGGGGCCCGTCACGTTCCAATGGAAGTTGTGGGTCTTGAGGTAGAGGGTGTAGGTGTCGGCCAGCAGCTTGGACAGGCTTTCCGCGATCTTTTTGCGGTCCTTGTCCGAGATACCGATATTCACGCTCATCTCATTCTTCTTTGCCATGGTAAGTACGCTCCATTCTGGAAAAGCACGAGGATTGCCAAACGACCGGGCCGGACCCGGCCGAGCGGCATAGCCCCGACATTATTGCACTACCCTGCAAGCCCGGACAAACCCGGGGCCAGCCCGCCGCAGTCGAAAAACAAAAACGGCCGCTCATGGCGGCCATTGATTCACGACGTACAGAAAAGACTCAGGCGGCCTCGGCCAATTCCTTGGCGTTGAGCCTGCGCACGCCCGGCAACTCGCACGCCGCCACCGCGCTCGCCAGCGCTTCCATGGCGGGCAGCCGGGTGAAGCTCTTGCGCCAGGCCAGCACCACGCGGCGGTCCGGCACCGGCTCGGCGAACGGCACGTAGGCCAGCATATCGCCCTTGGCCTTCATGTCCGGCACCGAGGTGCGCGGCAGCACGGTAATGCCGACGCCGCTGGCAACCATATGGCGGATGGTTTCGAGCGACGAGCCTTCGAAGGTCTTCTGGATGCCGTCGGAAGCCTGCGAGAAGCGCGACAGCTCCGGGCAAACGCCCAGCACGTGGTCGCGGAAGCAGTGGCCGCTGCCGAGCAGCAGCATGGTCTGCTGCTTCAGCTCGTCCGGATCGACGTGGCTGACCTCGGCAAGCTGGTGCCCGCGCGGCACCGCGACGACGAACGGTTCGTCATAGAGCGGGCGCACCGTGAGGCCGGAGTCGGCAAACGGCTCCGCCATGATGGCGCAGTCGATCTCGCCCTGCTTGAGCAGCTCGATCAGCTTGACCGTGTAGTTCTCCTGCAGCATCAGCGGCATTTGCGGCACGGCTCCGATCATCTGCTTGACCAGCGACGGCAGCAGGTAGGGCCCGATGGTGTAGATCACGCCCACGCGCAGCGGACCGGCCAGCGGGTCCTTGCCCTGCTTGGCGATCTCGCGGATGGCCATGGTCTGTTCGAGCACGCGCTGGGCCTGGGCCACGATCTGCTCGCCCACGGAGGTCACGGAGACTTCGGACGTGCCGCGCTCGAAGATCTGCACGTTGAGTTCGTCTTCCAGCTTCTTGATCGCCACCGACAGGGTCGGCTGCGACACGAAGCAGGCCTCGGCAGCACGGCCGAAATGGCGCTCCCGCGCCACGGCGACGATGTACTTCAGTTCGGTGAGCGTCATGACTTATCAATTTTCGATAGGCGATAGATTTTACCTTCGATTCCGCAATCTGTCAGAACACTGCGCGAATGCGGCGCATGGGACACCAAAACGCGAAGTTTGCCCGGTTTTCAGGCCTTCAGGTAATGCTCGCGGCCGCCGAGCCAGCGTGATAGATGGGCCTCCACGGCCTCCGGAAACTGCGTCAGCATGAGCTGGGCGGCTTCCTGCGCGTACTCGACCAGCCAGGCATCGGTATTCAGGTCGGCAAAGCGCAGCATGGCTTCGCCCGACTGGCGCGCGCCCAGGAATTCGCCCGGTCCGCGGATATCCAGGTCGCGCCGGGCGATCTCGAAGCCATCGGTGGTCTCGCGCATGGTGGCCAGCCGCTCGCGCGCGGTGGGCGACAGCGGCGCCTGGTACATCAGCAGGCAGACCGACTCGGCGGTGCCGCGCCCCACGCGGCCGCGCAACTGGTGCAGTTGCGCCAGCCCGAAGCGCTCGGCATGCTCGATCACCATCAGCGAGGCGTTGGGCACGTCCACGCCGACTTCGATCACGGTGGTAGCGACCAGCACCTGCAGGCGGTTGGCGCTGAAATCGTCCATCACGGATGCCTTCTCGGCCGGCGGCAGGCGGCCGTGGACCAGCCCGACGCGCAGGTCCGGCAAGGCGGCAACCAGCGTTTCGTAGGTCTCGACGGCGGTCTGCAGCTGCAGCGCCTCGCTTTCCTCGATCAGCGGGCAGACCCAGTAGACCTGCCGGCCCTCGGCGGCGGCATGGTGGATGCGCTCGATGACCTCGTCGCGGCGCTCGTCGTTGACCAGCCGCGTGACGATCGGCGTGCGGCCCGGCGGCAGTTCGTCGATCACCGACACATCGAGGTCCGCGTAGTACGTCATGGCCAGCGTGCGCGGGATCGGCGTGGCCGATATCATGAGCTGGTGCGGCACGGTTTCCGGCCCGGCCGGGGCCGCAGCGGGCGCCGCGTCGGGCGCCGGCTCGGTCGCAGCGGCCTTGCCGCGCAGCGCCAGCCGCTGCGCCACGCCGAAGCGGTGCTGCTCGTCCACCACCGACAGGCCGAGCTTGGCGAAGCGCACGGTGTCCTGGATCAGCGCATGCGTGCCGATCGCCAGCCGGGCCTCGCCCGATTCCACGCGCGCCACGGCCGCGCGCTTGTCGCGCGCCTTGAGGCTGCCGGCCAGCCACACCACCGGCACGCCCAGCGGTTCCAGCCACGCCGACAGCTTGCGGTAGTGCTGCTCGGCCAGGATTTCGGTCGGCGCCATGATCGCGGCCTGGTAGCCGGCGTCGATCGCCTGGCACGCCGCCAGCGCCGCCACGATGGTCTTGCCGCTGCCCACGTCGCCCTGCAGCAGGCGGTGCATCGGGTGCTGCGCGGTCATGTCGGCCGCGATTTCCTCGACCACGCGCTGCTGCGCGCCGGTCAGGCGGAACGGCAGTGCGGCCAGGAACTGCGTCAGCAGGCCGCCCTCCCGCCGGGGCATGGACGGCGCATTCTTTTCGCGCCGGGCCTCATGGGCGCGCCGCAGCGAGATCTGCTGGGCCAGCAGTTCGTCGAACTTGATGCGCAGCCAGGCCGGATGCGAACGGTCGGCCAGCGCCGCCTCGCTTTCCTGCGGTGGCGGCGTGTGCAGCAGGCGCAGGCATTCGGCGAGCGGGCGCAGCTTCAGCTTGGCGAGCGGCCCCTTCAGCACGGCCGCGGGCAGTGTTTCCGGCATGGGCGTGCGCGTCAGCGCGCCGGAAATCGCTTTGCGCAGATAGGCCTGCGAAATGCCGGCCGTGGCCGGATAGACCGGCGTGAGCCGGTCAGGCAAGGCCTCGTCGGGCGCGACCGGGCGCACCGTCGGATGCACCATCTCGGCACCGAAGAAGCCGCCCCGGACTTCGCCGCGCACGCGCAGGCGCACGCCTTCCTCCATCTGCTTGGTCTGGCTGCCGTAGAAATTCAGGAACCGCAGCGTCAGCTCGCCGCTGTCATCGGCGATTTTCACGACGAGCTGGCGGCGCGGACGAAAGGTGACCTCGTTGGAAATGACCTCGCCCTCGACCTGCGCGGCCTGACCGAGACCCGCGCGGCGGATCGCCTCGGCGATCGGCATCAGCGTGGTCTCGTCCTCGTAGCGCATCGGCAGGTGCAACACCAGGTCGACGCTGCGCCGCAGGCCCATCTTGGCCAGCCGCGCGACCGCGGACGACGGCTTGCTGTCCTTGCCCGCGGCCTTGCCCCTTGCAGACGGCGCTGAGTCAGGGGCTGCGGCTTTGTCCTGGGTCGGTTCGGTGGCGGTTCCGGGCATCGGCAGTCGGGCAGGCGGAGAAATAAGGGGTATCACACAGGGCCGGGCGGCGCCTGGCGCCCAAGCCTTACAATATCGGATTCGCCGATTGTACCTATCCCGGTTGCCGCTCCGTACCCTGCGTACAGCGCCTGGCCGGGTCTTGCCGTTTCCTCATGCTGACGCTGTCCGATTTCGATTTCCCGCTGCCGCCCGAACTGATTGCACAAAGCGCCCTGCCCGACCGCAGCGCCAGCCGGCTGCTGGTCGTCAAGCGCCTGGCGCCGGGCGAGCAGCCCGACGCTGTCCGGCTAGTCGACCGCGCGTTCAGCGAGATCACCGAATACCTGCGGCCCGACGACCTGCTGGTGTTCAATGACACGCGCGTGATCAAGGCGCGCTTCTTTGGGCACAAGCGCAGCGGTGGCAAGGTCGAGGTGCTGGTGGAGCGCGTGCTGGATTCGCACACCGTCCTGGCCCAGGTGCGCGCGTCCAAGACACCGCCCGAGGGCAGCCAACTGCACCTGGCCGACGACGCCTTCGCCGTCACGGTCGGCCCGCGCGTCGACCAGTTCTTCACGCTGCGCTTCCCCGCACCAGCGCTGGACCTGATCGAGCAGTATGGACGCCTGCCGCTGCCGCCATACATCACGCACGACCCGGACGCCTACGACGAAACGCGCTACCAGACCGTCTACGCGCGCAACCCTGGCGCGGTGGCCGCGCCGACCGCCGGGCTGCATTTCGACGATGCGCTGTTTGCCAGGCTCGACGCCGCCGGCGTGCGCCGGGCGTTTCTGACACTGCACGTCGGCGCCGGCACCTTCCAGCCGGTGCGCACCGAGAATATCGCCGAACACAAGATGCACTCGGAGTGGTACGCCATCTCGCCGGAACTGGCGGACGCCGTGCGCGAAACGCGTGCGCGTGGCGGGCGCGTCATTGCGGTGGGCACGACCTCGCTGCGCGCGCTCGAATCGGCCGCGAAGCCCGACGGCACGCTGGACGCCGGCAGCGGCGACACCGACATCTTCATCACGCCGGGCTACCAGTTCCGCCTGGTCGATGCCCTGATCACCAACTTCCACCTGCCCAAGTCGACGCTGCTGATGCTGGTGTCGGCGCTGGCCGGCGTGGAAGCCATCCGCGCCGCCTACCGCCACGCGGTCGAGGCGCGCTACCGTTTCTTCAGCTACGGCGACGCGATGTTCCTGACCCGCCAGTGAAACTCGCAGATCCGCGCCAGCCCTGAAGCCAGAACCGAATTCCGAATCCCGCCATGCTTAACTTCGAACTCCTCACCACCGACGGCAACGCGCGCCGCGGCCGCGTCACCCTGAACCACGGCGTGGTCGAGACGCCCATCTTCATGCCGGTCGGGACCTATGGCTCGGTCAAGGCCATGTCGCCGCTGGAACTGAACGAGATCGGCGCCGAGATCATCCTGGGCAACACCTTCCACCTGTGGCTGCGCCCGGGGCTGGACGTGGTGAACGCGCATGAAGGCCTGCACCGCTTCATCGGCTGGGACAAGCCGATCCTGACCGACTCGGGCGGCTTCCAGGTGTTCTCGCTCGGTGATCTGCGCAAGATCACCGAAGATGGCGTCACGTTCGCGTCGCCGGTCAATGGCGACAAGCTGTTCCTGTCGCCCGAAATCTCGATGCAGATCCAGCGCACGCTGAACTCGGACATCGTCATGCAGTTCGACGAATGCACGCCGTACGAGATCGAAGGCCGTCCCGCCACGCACGAAGAGGCGGCCACGTCGATGCGCATGAGCCTGCGCTGGGCCAAGCGCTCGCGCGATGAATTCGAACGCCTGGCCAACCCGAATGCGCTGTTCGGCATCGTCCAGGGCGGCATGTTCGAGGACCTGCGCGATGAATCGCTGGCCGGCCTGTCGGAGCTGGACTTCCACGGTTTCGCCATCGGCGGCCTGTCGGTGGGCGAGCCCAAGGAGGACATGATGCGCGTGCTCGAGCACGTCGCGCCGCGCCTTCCGGCCAACAAGCCGCATTACCTGATGGGCGTGGGCACGCCCGAAGACCTGGTGGCAGGCGTGGCCGCCGGTGTCGACATGTTCGACTGCGTGATGCCGACCCGCAATGCGCGCAACGGCTGGCTATTCACGCGTTTCGGCGACGTCAAGATCAAGAACGCCGCGCATCGCAACGACCCGCGCCCGCTCGACGAAAGCTGCGCCTGCTACACCTGCCGCAACTTCTCGCGCGCTTACCTGCACCACCTGCATCGCGTCGGCGAGATCCTGGGTGCGCGCCTGAACACCATCCACAACCTGCACTACTACCTGCAGCTGATGCGCGAAGTGCGCGAGTCGATCGAACAACACCGCTTCAGCGACTTCCGTCGGCAGTTCGCCAGCGACCGCGCGCGCGGCGCGCGCTGAGCCGAGAACTTTCCGGCCCGGCATGGTCGAATACCGGGGTTGTGACGGCCTTGCCGCCCTTAGCGGCAAGTCGTCCAGAACGCACCCCGAACAAACCCGAATTCCGGCCTAGAATGCCGGGGCGTGACCGAGTCGGGTGATAGAATGGTCGATTACTTGAATGACTTTTGTGACGGAGAATCAACGTGCTGATTTCTAATGCATTCGCCCAGACCGCCGGTGCCGGCGGCGCAGCGGGTGGCCTGATGAGCTTCCTGCCCATCATCCTGATGTTCGGCGTGCTGTGGTTCATCATGATCCGCCCGCAGATGAAGCGCCAGAAGGAAAGCAAGGCCATGCTGGAAGCCCTCGCCAAGAACGACGAAGTCGTCACGGCCGGTGGCATCCTGGGCAAGGTAACCAAGGTGACCGACCAGTACGTCAGCCTGGAAATCGCCGCAGGCACCGAAATCACCGTGCAGAAGAACGCCGTGACCACGGTGCTGCCGAAGGGCTCGCTGAAGTCGCTCTGACTCCCGTTCGCGACACTGCCCTTTGTCTTTTCCGGCATGCCGCATGCGCATGCCCTGGCAGCCGCCTGATCAGCCCGTGGGCCTGTAAAAGGCCTTCCCGTGGCGGCCAGGCGGCTGTTTGCCAACCGGTCCGGCTCCGCCGGCGTGCCCCTTGGGCCCCCGGCGAATCCGCCAACCGCAGAATGACTGGCCAGAGATGAATCGTTATCCGCTTTGGAAATATGTCGTGATCCTGGTGGCCCTGGCCATCGGCATCACCTACACGCTGCCGAATTTCTTCGGCGAGGCGCCCGCCGTGCAGGTCTCCTCGGGCAAGGCTACGGTCAAGGTGGACCTCTCCATGCAGAAGCATGTGGAAGAGATCCTGGCCCAGAACCAGCTCAAGCCTGACGGCGTGTTCTTCGATGTTTCGGGCCAGTCCGGCTCGGTCAAGGCGCGCTTTCGCACCACCGACGACCAACTCAAGGCCAAGGACGTCCTGACGCGCACGCTCAACCCCGACGCGGCCGACCCGACCTACGTGGTGGCGCTGAACCTGCTCTCGGGCTCGCCGCGCTGGCTGACCGCCATGCACGCGCTGCCGATGTACCTGGGCCTGGACCTGCGCGGCGGCGTGCACTTCCTGCTGCAGGTCGACATGAAGGGTGCCGTCGACAAGAAGCTCGACAGCCTTTCGGGCGATGCCCGTACCCTGCTGCGCGACAAGAACGTTCGCCACGGCGGCATCGACCGCGACGGCGACAAGCTGACCGTGCGCTTCAGCAATGCCGACGACGCCAACAAGGCGCTCGCCATCCTGGCCGACAACCTGCGCGAACTCGCCTTCGCCATGGACGGCAACAACGTGGTCGGCACCTTTACGGATGCCGCCCGCAAGGCCGTGCAGGACGCCGCCGTCAAGCAGAACATCACGACCCTGCACAACCGCGTGAACGAGCTTGGCGTGGCCGAGCCCGTGATCCAGCAGCAAGGCGCGGATCGTATCGTGGTGCAGCTGCCCGGCGTGCAGGACACCGCCAAGGCCAAGGACATCATCGGCCGTACCGCCACGCTGGAAGCCCGCCTGGCCGATCCCGACGCGCCGCGCAACCCGCGCCCGGGCGACCCCGTGCCGTTTGGCGACGAACTGTTCACGCAAGGCAACGGCGCCCCGGTGATCCTGCGCAAGCAGGTGATCTTCACCGGCGACCGCATCGAAAGCGCATCGGCCGGCTTCGACCAGAACCAGCGCCCGTCGGTCAACATCAAGCTCGACGCCCAGGGCGGCCGCGTGCTGCGCGACGTCTCGCGCGAAAACATCGGCAAGCCGATGGGCATCGTGCTGTTCGAAAAGGGCAAGGGCGAGGTCCTGACCGTGGCAACGATCCAGTCCGAACTCGGTTCGAGCTTCCAGATCACCGGCTCCTACTCGACCGAAGCCGCCAACGACCTGGCCCTGCTGCTGCGCGCCGGCTCGCTGGCCGCGCCGATGGAAATCATCGAGGAACGCACCATCGGCCCGTCGCTGGGCGCTGACAACATCCAGAAGGGCTTTGACTCGGTGGCCTATGGGTTCGGCGCCATCGCCGTGTTCATGGTGCTGTACTACATGCTGTTCGGCGTGTTCTCGGTGGCGGCGCTCGGCATCAACCTGCTGCTGCTGATTGCGGTGCTGTCGATGCTGCAGGCCACGCTGACGCTGCCGGGCATTGCCGCTATCGCGCTGGTGCTGGGCATGGCCATCGACGCCAACGTACTGATCAACGAGCGTATCCGCGAGGAACTTCGCGGGGGCGCTTCGCCGCAGATGGCGATCGCCGTCGGCTTCGAGCGCGCCTGGGCCACCATCCTGGACTCCAACGTGACCACGCTGATCGCGGGCCTGGCGCTGCTGGCCTTCGGCTCCGGTCCGGTGCGCGGCTTTGCCGTGGTGCACTGCCTGGGCATCCTGACCTCGATGTTCTCGGCGGTGTTCTTCAACCGCGGCCTGGTCAACCTCTGGTACGGCCGCAAGAAGAAGCTGCAGAGCGTGGCCATCGGCCAGATCTGGAAGCCGGGTGCGGACACCCCGGTCGCCAAGTAAGCACGGATACATCAGGACAACATCATGGAATTCTTCCGCATCCGGCGCGACATTCCGTTCATGAAGCACGCGTTGATCTTCAACGTGGTGTCCTTCCTGACGTTTGCCGCCGCCGTATTCTTCCTGTGGCACAAGGGCCTGCACCTGTCGATCGAGTTCACCGGCGGCACGGTGATGGAGGTCAACTACCAGCAGGCGGCCGATCTCGAAAAGATCCGCGGCCAGGTGGGCAAGCTCGGCTATACCGACGTGCAGGTGCAGAACTTCGGCACCTCGCGCGACGTCATGATCCGCCTGCCGCTGCAGAAGGGCCCGGACGGCAAGCCCGTCACCTCGGCCCAGCAGAGCGAGCAGGTCATGGGCGCACTGCAGGCGGCCACGCCTGACGTCAAGCTGCAACGCGTGGAGTTCGTCGGCCCGCAGGTCGGCAAGGAACTGGCCACCGACGGCCTGCTGGCCTTGCTGTGCGTGGTGATCGGCATCGTGATCTACCTGTCTTTCCGCTTCGAGTGGAAGTTCGCGGTGGCGGGCATCATCGCCAACCTGCACGACGTGGTGATCATCCTGGGCTTCTTCGCGTTCTTCCAGTGGGAATTCTCGCTGTCGGTGCTGGCGGCTATCCTGGCGGTGCTCGGCTACTCGGTGAACGAGTCGGTCGTGATCTTCGACCGGATCCGCGAGGCCTTCCGCAAGTACCGCAAGATGACCACGCACGAGGTCATCGACCACGCGATCACCAGCACGATGTCGCGGACCATCATCACCCACGGCTCGACCGAAATGATGGTGCTGTCGATGTTCTTCTTCGGCGGCCCCACCCTGCACTACTTCGCCCTGGCGCTGACGGTCGGTATCCTGTTCGGTATCTACTCGTCGGTGTTCGTTGCCGCGGCGCTGGCCATGTGGTTTGGCGTCAAGCGCGAAGACCTGGTCAAGGGCGACAAGAAGGCCGGGGGCACGGATCGCGATGATCCGAACTACGGCGCGCAGGCCTGAGACTGATGCCGGACAAAAAAAGCGCACCTTTCGGTGCGCTTTTTTGTTGCTCGGATCAAGGTTGCTGAGCCGGTGCGGCCGCTCACCCCCGTTCCGAAAACCGCTCGATCCAGATCGCCAGCCGGTCCGTCGAAAAGCTGGCCGTGCGTGTGCCGGCACGGCAGGCAATGGTCTCGCCTTCGCGCGAGAACTGCAGCGCGCCGCCGGCTTCTTCGAGCCACAGCAGGCTGGCCAGCCACGCCGCATGCTGCGCGGAAACCGCCTCGCCCACCGGCTTGGCAAGGAATTCGCTGAGCGCGGACGGTGCGGTCCATACCACGGTCTCGCCTTCGCGGCGCACGGTGCTGTCGCCCAGCGCCTCGGCCACCACCTGCAGCGCATCGGCGGCGCCGCGCCCGGCATGCTGCGTGCGCAAGGCCGCCAGCTGCGTGCCCACGGCATGGCCGAAGGTACCGCTGCGCTCGCTCTCGGCGCCTACCAGGTCGGCATAGTCCATGCGCTGCCAGTCGGGTTCGGCATTGCGCGCGCCGCCCAGCTCCGTGCCGGCCAGGTAGGTCTCGACGGGTTGGAAGCGGCCCGGGCCGATCAGGCTCGCGCACAGCGCGTGGATCATGCCGATGCGCGTGGCCACGGTCTGGGTCTGCAGCACGCCCAACTTTTCGCGCACGAGCTGGTCGCGCTCCTTGCGCAGGCCGGCCATCTCCAGTGCCTGCTTCAGTTCCATGCGCAGCGCGGTGATGTCCCACGGCTTCTTGATATAGCGGTGGATCTGCCCCTGGTTGACGGCCTCGACGGTCTGGTCCAGTTCCGAATACGCGGTGGTCAGGATCCGCACGATATGCGGATAGCGCTCGCGCGCATGGCGCAGCAGCTCGTTGCCATACTCGCCCGGCATGCGCTGGTCGGACACCAGTACCGCGAGGCTGTCGGCGTGCGCTTCGAGCAGTGCCTTGCCCTCTTCCACCGAGCCGGCGGTCACCACAGGGGCCAGCGCGCCGATCGCGCGCTGGAAATATTTGACGGCCGTGGCTTCGTCGTCGACGAACAGAATCGCCGGGGGTGGTGCCTGGGTGGCATTCGGTTCGTTCATCGGTCACTCCTGTTCATTCGATTCTTGAAATTTGGGAAGTCCAGCGTCACGGTCGTGCCGGCTCCGGACGCTGAGGCGATCCGGATGCCGCCGCCAAACGACTGCATGACGCGGTTGCAGAAAATCATGCCGAGGCCGCTGCCGCCGGCCCCCGCGTGGGTGGTGACGGGGTCCACGAGCAGGCGCTCCATCACCTCGGGCGGAATCCCCGGGCCGTTGTCGCAGATGCGGATCTCCTGACGCGGCTTCGACACCACGACAAAGCGCAGCAGGGGCGCGCCGACGTCGCCGAGCGCGCGCAGCGCATTGCTCATGACCGAGGACAGCACCAGCGCCACGCAGTTGGGCAGCGTCTGCACGGGAAAATCGCCGTGCATCTCCACCTGGACCCAGTTGCGCTGGTCGGCATTGAACGGATAGCTATCGAGCAGCGACGCGACCAGCGCGCCCGCGCTCACTTCGGTGCCCGGCTCCTGCCGCCCCGGCGTACTGCCCGCACTGCTGCGCACGGATTGCAGGAACGACGACAGCACCGCCAGGCAATACTGGGCGTTGTCGCGCATGGCGCTGGCGGCCTGGCCGATCTCGCCCTGGCGCTGTGCTGTGTATTCGGCCGTCACGCGCCCCTCGATGCCGCGCGCGAAATTGGCAATGGCCGCGAGCGGCGTATTCAGCTCGTGGGCCAGGAAGGCCAGCGTTTCGTCGATCGCCATCAACCGCTGCTGCCGCAGGGCCCGCTCGCGCGAGCGCTCCACGGCCAGGCGCAGGACATTGCGCACATCGCCTACGCTCAGCGGCTTTTCCAGGATGCGAAACACTTCGCCGCTGTTGACGGTCTGCAGCAGCACGTCCTTGTCGGCATACGCCGTGACGAGAATGCGGACGATCTGCGGGAATTCCTCGGCCACCTGGCGCAACAGGTCGCCGCCATCGCGTCCCGGCATGCGGAAATCGGTGACCAGGATTGCCGTGCGCGCGCCGGCGCCACGCAGAATGTCGATCGCCTCGTCGGCGCCGGCGGCGGTCAGGACTTCATACTCGTTGCCCACGGCGCGCGCAAAGTACTTGAGCGCCATGTCTTCATCGTCGACGTAAAGCACGGTCGGCCGTGCCTGCTGGACTTCGCTCATGGCCAGATCACTCCGCGCGCGGCAGGTCGAAACTGAAGGCGGCCCACTTGCCGAATTCGCTCTCGGCAAACAGCTGGCCGCCGTGCCGCTCGATCACCGCATAGCTGATCGACAGGCCCAGCCCCAGCCCCTGCCCTACGTCGCGCGTGGTAAAGAACGGCTCGAACACGCGCGCCAGGTTCTCCGGCGCAATGCCCGGGCCGTTGTCCTGGACTCGCACATGCAGGCGGCTTTCCACCCAACGGATCGTGGTATGGATGGCCGGCGCCACCGTGCCTGCCTTGCGCATCGCCAGCGCGGCGTTGGAGAACAGGTTGATCAGCACGCCGATGACGGCCGCTTCGTCGCCGAGCACCAGCGTGTCATCGGGCAGTTCGCGCGTCATCTTGACGCCGCGCAGCTCGTGGGCCGTGAGGCGGACGGAGGAATCGAGCGCCTTCTCGAACAGGAACGGCGTGCCTTCTACCTCGGCACCGGGCTTGCGGTAGGCGAAGGTCTTCAGGTCCGACACGATATGCTGGATGCGCTGCATGCCCTGCTTGGCATCGACCAGGCATTCCTCCAGCGACGGATTTTCCTTGGTCTGCGGCTCTTCCATGGCCACCTCGATGGCCATCAGGCAGAAGTTGACCGGATTGTTCACCTCATGCAGCAGGCCTGCCGCGAGCGTACCGATGGCCGCCATCTTTTCCTGCTGCAGCATCTGGCCCTTGATGTCCGCGAGCCGGCGGTTGATGTCGGCCAGTTCCTCGTTCTTGCCCGCCAGCTCCTGCTTGAGCCGGATCAGGTGGAAGTGACCGCGCTCGTTCATGAACGTGTAGACGGCGCTGGCCACGATCGAAAACACGATGAACAGCGAATTGACGAGGAAGTGCCCATTCTGTGCCAGGCCTTCGGGATGGACCAGGCAGGCCACGAAGTACAGCAGATAGGTCACCGCGCCGAAGCCGACGGTCTGCCACAGGCCCATGGGCATCGCTATGCCGACCGCGAAGATGACAAGGTTCAGTCCCGCATAGTAGATAGAGGAGGCGCCGTCGGTCGTGGCAATCATCCAGGCGATCATCACCTGCGGCAGCAGCAGCCAGGCCAGCGTGAGCGGCTGGACAAAGCGCCGTCCGGCCCCCTTTACCAGCAGCAGGAAAATCAGCCCGATCAATACCGAGACCACCAGGCGTGCCACGAAGAACTGCAATTGGTGGCCGGGATAGATACCGTAGTCGAGACCGACGCCAGCCATCACCAGCACGATGGCCGTCAGCGCGCCGGCCCGGCTCGAAATCAGGCGGAAGTCGCCCAGCTCGGCCTCGTACCGGGAATACTGCCCTGCAGTCCGTTTCAACATGGTAGTCAGGCCTTGGCCGGATCGGTCACGACGGCTTCGACGAACACATTGACGCCGGTGACATCGACGTACGTGCGGCCGTCGCGCGTGTTGGAGGGCAGCAGCGCTTGCATGCCCGGCTCATCGCGATAGATCAGGTACCACTCCAGCATATGTTCCATGCTGTACCGTTCCGGATTGTTGACGTGAACGTTGGTGGCCAGGATGCGTCCCTCGGGGTGCGTGCGCGACGAGAAATAATTGAGCAGGCGCGCGCAAACGCGATCCGAGAGGTAGTCGAACAGGCCGGCGCAATAGACCCCGTCGAACTCGCGCAGCGACGGATCTATCTCGATGCGCCGCTTGAGCAGCTCATGCACCGAGTGATGGACGTATTCGACATCGACCTTCACACCGGCCTGCCGGCAACTTTCCTCGATGCGCGCGCGGGTGTAATCCAGCGTTTCCTCGCTGAAGTCGAGCAGCTGGAACGACAGCCACTGCGGTTCCGGGTACTCGGCAATGAAACGGCGGATCTCCACCGCGGGCCCGCAACCGACATTGAGCAGGCGAAACGGCCTGCCAGCGGCCTTGGCCTGCTCGGCCACGCGCACCAGGAAATCGACCAGCAGGTCGATGCGGTTGCGGTGGGCAGCGGCCACGGAGGACTGCAGGAAGGTCGCGTTGACGATCTGGAAATAGGTGTTCGGGCCCTCGCGCGGATCCGAGAGAATCTGGTTCACCATCTCATAGTCGCCCGCGTAGCCGAGCGGCTTGGTGTAGGTGCGAAACACGAATGGCGAGCGCAGCAGCAACGGATGCAGCGCCGCCTGCGTGAAGGTGCGGTGCATCACGGTCTGCTCTTCCGGCACATTCGCGGCTTCGCCATCGAGCACGGCGGAATACTGGCGTATCTTCAGGGCGATCGGCGTGGCCAGCTCCTCGAAGACGTCCATGCGCAGCGTATCGCCCTCCTTGGGCAACGCGCTAGACATGTCGACCTGCTCGACCCAGCGCGACACCTCCGACAGGAATGCGCGCATTTCATTGACCACGATCTGGTAGTCGCGCCGGATATTGAAACGCTCGTTCCAGTCCTGCACGAAGCGCTGCGACTCGCGCGCAACCGAATTCGGCTCGTTGTCGAGGTTGCTCAGCTCCAGCCACTCGTCGATCAGCGTGAGTGACACGACCGCAGTCAGGCCGGTATTCACCAGGCTCATCACCACGGCCTTGCCGAGATAGGCGTTCTTTGGCCCCATGCGGATGCTGAGTTCGCTCAGCACCTCGCTGACCTGCACGATCGAATACGGATTGTAGATTTCCATCACCAGAGACTTTCTCTGGAGATTGATGATCGTGCCCCGCACCTGCTCGCCCTGCGAGTTGCGAAAGCTGACTACCGGATCGATTTGCGTTTTGGAATACACGGTATTACGCCAGGGAAATCCGAGAAAGGCTGGAGGCCATGCAGCCGGACGGACCGGGCGGCCAGGTACAGCACAGGAGGGGCAACAGGGTCGCGGAGACGCCTACCGTTTTCGGAATGTACAGCGAATGCTCATGTCGGGTGCGCGAATGCCTGTTGGAGGCTTGGTCACCGGGGGTGCTCCGGTTGCCCGCCTGTATCGGGAAGAATCTGATTCAAGACAATTTGCTGCGGGTCATTGTACTGTGGCAAGAGCGGCCCATACAACCAAGTGGATGAAACGTCCCCCGTACTCCCTGGTACATGTGTGGGCAAGCATGCGGAAAACAAAAAAGGCCGGCAAGGCCGGCCTTTTCAAATTGGGCTGCAGCGCCCAGGATTACTCCGCGCGGACGCCTTCGACCTGGATCGCCAGCTTGACCTGCGGGTTGAAGCCCATCTTCACGCCATAGTCGAGGCCGAAGTCGGCACGGTTGAACTGGCCAATCGCGTCGGCGCCGCAAGCCTCGCGCTTGAGCATCGGGTGCTGGATGCACTTGAAGTCGCGGATTTCCAGCTTGACCGGCTTGGACACGCCGCGCAGGGTCAGCACGCCCTCCACTTCGGTCGGGACGTCGCCCTTGAACTTGCTGAACTTGCCCTTGTAGCTGGCTTCCGGGAAGGCCTCGACATCGAACATGTCCGGGCTCTTGGCGTGCTGGTTCAGCTTGGAATTACCAAAGTCGATCGAGGCCGGATCGATCTTCACGTCCACCGTGCCGCTCTTGGCGGCGCGGTCCAGCGTGACCACGCCGCTGGATTTCTCGAACTTGCCGCGCCAGGTCGACAGTCCGCCGAGGTGGTCGGCTTCGAAGCTCGGGTAGGTGTGGGTCGGATCAAGGTTATAGGTCACGGTGTTGGCCGAAGCCACGCCGAAGGCGGCAGTTGCAGCAACGGCCGCCATGGCGGTCATAAGAGTACGCAGTTTCATGGGATCTCCCGACAAAAGGTTGGAGAGGAACATCAACGGGAATGGCAACAGCTGTTCAGTTCGAGAAGACCGGCGCAGCCGGGCTTCACTTCTTTGCTGCCGTCACGATACGGAACTTGATCTGCACGTCGTCGGCGACCACGGAAGTATCCTTCCATTCGCCGTCGCCGATATTGAAGGCCGTGCGCTTGATCGGCAGCACGCCTTCGAACACCTGGGCAGCGCCGTCCTGGCGATACGTAGCCGGGATGACGATGTCCTGGGTCTTGCCCTTGATGGTCAGCTTGCCGGCCACCTCGTACTTGCCCGGCGTGCCGTTCTTGATGCTGGTGGACTGGAACACGGCCTTCGGGTACTTCGCCGCGTCGAACCAGTCCTTGCCCTTCACTTCCTTGGTGGTCTCGGCGTCGGCGATCTCGAAGCTCGACACGTCGATCTCGACCTTGGCCGACGACGTCGCGAGCCTGGCGGGATCGAAGTCGACGTTGGCGTCAAACTTCTTGAACTTGCCTTCCATGGGCACGCCGATCTGGCGCGCCACCGCGGTCACCGCGCTCCTGGCGGTGTCGATCTGCGCCCAGGCAAGGTTGGCGGCGACTCCGGTGGTGGTCAGCACGGCGGCCAGCAGCAGCGAACCGGGGCGGGGAATGCGTTTCATCAATGACTCCTGTCAGTGGGCGGCGCCCTGCGCCGCGCATCAGAACCGAAAAGGGATTTCCCGAACAGCAACGACCGAAGCGACCTGCTCCGGTCGCGAGGCCTAGCGCAGGAACGGCAGCATGCGGCCAAGCGTGCCGTCGCGATCGACGACCTGGTGCTTGATGGCAGCGGCCGCGTGCACCGCCACGACGCCCGCCATCAGGTAGTTCAGCGCGACATGCGCGACCTTGAAGACGGCCTTGAGTTCTTCATTGGCCTCGATCAGCACCGGCATCTTCCACAGGCCCAGGTAGACCACGGGCACGCCCGCTGCCATGCTGTACAGGTAACCGGTGACCGGCACCACGATGATCAGCATGTAAAGCAGGTGATGGGCGCCCGCGGCGGCCTTGGCCTGCCATGCCGGCGTGCCCGGGGCAACCGGGGGCGCGGCATGCGTGGCGCGCCAGAGTACGCGCAGCACGGCGATGATGAACACGGTAACGCCGAGCCATTTGTGCCACGAGAACAGCTTGAGCTTGGTCGGCGTCAGCCCGGGGATGCCGGTCATGTACCAGCCGAGCCCGAAGGCGGCGAAGATCAGCAAGGCAATGATCCAGTGCAGGCCGATGGCCGTGGCACCGTAGCCGGTAGCAGTAGCGTTCGAACGCATCAAATTCCTCAGCCCTTGTCGCGGGCATTTCACAATCTTTGGGCAACTCTGCAACGGGAAACCTGGCCCCGCGCTTCAGATTCTCGCATTATTGCGGTGGAGTGTGCGCCGATGCAGGACAGTCCTTAATTAAGTTATTCAAATGATTTGAAGTGGCATTCTGTCGCAGGGCATGCCCCCACCATTCCGATCGAAACAAGCAAAAAAGCCACCCGATCGGGTGGCTTTTTTGCTTCAAGCGAGGAGGCGCGTCAGATCCGCTCGGCCAGAACGATAGCCTTGCCGATGTAGCTCGCCGGCGTCATGGCCAGCAGCAGGTCCTTGGCGTCCTGCGGAATGGCCAGGCCGGTGATGAACGTCTGCAGTGCCTCGCGCGAGATGCCCTTGCCGCGCGTCAGTTCCTTGAGCTGCTCGTACGGGTTGGGCACGCCAAAGCGGCGCATCACGGTCTGCACCGGCTCGGCCAGCACTTCCCAGCAGTTGTCGAGGTCTTCGTTGAGGCGTTCCGGGTTGGTTTCCAGCTTGCCCAGGCCGCGCAGGCAGGCCTCATAGGCCAGCAGGCTGTAGCCGAAGGCCACGCCGATATTGCGCAGCACGGTCGAATCGGTCAGGTCGCGCTGCCAGCGCGACACCGGCAGCTTCTCCGACAGGTGGCGCAGCACCGCGTTGGCCAGGCCCAGGTTGCCTTCCGAGTTCTCGAAGTCGATCGGGTTGACCTTGTGCGGCATGGTCGACGAGCCGATCTCGCCGGCCTTGGTCTTCTGCTTGAAGTAGCCGACCGAGATATAGCCCCAGATGTCGCGGTTCAGGTCCAGCAGGATGGTGTTGGCGCGCGCCACGGCATCGAACAGCTCGGCCATGTAGTCGTGCGGTTCGATCTGGATGGTGTACGGGTTGAAGGTCAGGCCCAGGCGCGTTTCGATGACCTGCTTTGAAAACGCTTCCCAGTCGAACGTCGGGTAGGCCGACAGGTGCGCGTTGTAGTTGCCCACGGCGCCGTTCATCTTGCCGAGCAGCTCCACGCGTTCGATGCGCTCGATGGCGCGCGCCAGGCGCGCGGCCACGTTGGCCATTTCCTTGCCGAGCGTGGTCGGGCTGGCCGGCTGGCCGTGGGTGCGCGACAGCATCGGCTGGGCGGCGTTGGCCTTGGCCAGCTCCACCAGGCGGGCCTGCACGCGCTTGAGCGCCGGCACCACCACGCCCTCGCGGGCGCCCTTGAGCATCATGCCGTGCGAGGTATTGTTGATGTCTTCCGAAGTGCAGGCGAAGTGGATGAACTCGCTGGCCGCTTCCAGCTCGGCGTTGCCCTTGACCTGCTCCTTGAGCCAGTACTCGACTGCCTTGACGTCGTGGTTGGTGACGGCTTCGATGTCCTTGATGCGGGCTGCGTCGGCTTCGGAGAAGTTATCGACCAGCGCCAGCAGCGCGGCTTCCGAGGCTGCGGAGAACTTGGGCATGTCGGGCAGGCCGGCCTGGGCCAGTGCGATCAGCCAGTGCACTTCGACCTTGACGCGGTTGCGCATGAAGGCCGCTTCGGACAGCCATTCGCGCAGCGCATCGGCCTTGGAGGCATAACGGCCATCGATGGGGGACAGGGCGGTGAGCGGCGAAAGCGAAGAGGTGGACATGCTGGCAACCGGGGAAAAATGAGGGGAGTACGGGATTGGATCGCAAGCGCGCCAGGCGCGGGGGGCACCCCGCGGGCAACTGGCAAGCGGCCGATGCGCCGCACCGCGTGGGTTCCGCGGCGAACGGCGCTGACGGGCCGGCGCCGCGCAACGGGCGATTTTACCACCCATGCCGCCGTCCCGGGGCAACGCTACAGCGTAGCCATGGGGCATCCGTGCGGGAGACCTCGTTCGCCATGCGGCGCGGGTATACTCGCGCTCGCCGTTCCACTAGCCTGTTATGAAGTGCATCGGGCAAGCGCTGAAAGCCAGGGACTCCTGCGCCGCTTGCCGCCGAGCGTCGATGCACTTCATAACAAGCTCGAGGGGAGAAAATGAAGCTGTTCGCGTCCCAGACCAGTCCCTACGCGCGCAAGGTGCGCGTAGTGATGGCGGAAAAGAAGATCGACTACCAGTTGATCGAAGAGAACGTCTGGTCACCCGATACGGTGATCGGCCAATACAATCCGCTCGGCAAGGTGCCCTGCCTGGTCATGGAGGACGGCAGCTCGATCTATGACTCGCGCGTGATTGTCGAATACGTCGACACGCTGACGCCGGTCAGCCGCCTGATTCCGCAAGGCGGCCGCGAACGCCTGGAAGTGCACTGCTGGGAAGCGCTGGCCGATGGCCTGCTCGATGCCGCGCTGCTGGCGCGCCTGGAAAACACCCAGCGCGAACCGCACGAGCGCAGCGAGCGCTGGGTGCAGCGCCAGCTTGGCAAGATCGACGCCGCACTGGCCGCCATGTCGAACGACCTGGCCGATCGCCAGTGGTGCAGCGGCAACCACTATTCGCTCGCCGACGTGGCCGTGGGCTGTGCGCTGTCCTACCTGGATTTCCGCTTCCCGGAAATCCACTGGCGCGAGCGCCATCCGAACCTGGCGGCGTACCAGGAAAAACTTGCCAAGCGCCAGTCGTTCATCGACACGGAGCCACCGGCGGCTTGAACCTGGCGCCAATGCAAAACGCTCGCTTGCGCGAGCGTTTTTCGCTTTCAGGGCACGCTTACTGCGCCGACTGGATGATGCCGCCGCCCAGGCAGACATCGCCGTCATACAGCACCGCCGACTGGCCCGGCGTCACCGCCCACTGCGCTTCGGCAAACGCGAGACTGAGCGTCTCGCCATCGACCCCATCGACCACGCACGGCGCATCGCTCTGGCGGTAGCGCGTCTTCGCCGCCATGGCGGCACCGGCAGCAGGCGGCTCGCCCGCCACCCAGGACAGGTCGGCCGCGGCCAGCGTGCGCGTGAGCAGCCACGGATGATCGTGGCCCTGCACGACATACAGCGTATTGCTGGCCATGTCCTTGCGCGCCACATACCACGCGTCGCCGTTGCCGTCGCGGCTGCCGCCCAGGCCGATGCCCTTGCGCTGCCCAAGCGTGTAGAAGGCCAGCCCGATATGCTCGCCAACCACCTTGCCATCGGGCGTCTTCATCGGCCCCGGCCTGGTTGGCAGGTAGCGGTTCAGGAAATCGCGGAACGGCCGCTCGCCGATAAAGCAGATGCCGGTCGAATCCTTCTTCTTCGCGTTCGGCAGGCCGATCTCGGCGGCGATCTCGCGCACGCGGGTCTTCGGCATCTCGCCCAGCGGGAACAGCGTGCGCGAAAGCTGGGCCTGGTTCAGGCGATGCAGGAAGTAGCTCTGGTCCTTGGTGTGGTCCACCGCCTTGAGCAGCTCGAAACGGCCCGCCGCGTTCTGCCGCACGCGCGCATAGTGGCCCGTGGCGATGGTCTCCGCGCCCAGCGACATGGCGTGGTCGAGAAAGGCCTTGAACTTGATCTCGGCATTGCACAGCACGTCGGGGTTCGGTGTGCGGCCCGCGGAATACTCGCGCAGGAAATCCGCGAACACGCGGTCCTTGTACTCGGCGGCAAAGTTCACTGCCTCGACATCCACGCCGATCAGGTCGGCCACCGACACCACGTCGAGCCAGTCCTGCCGCGTGGAGCAGTATTCGCTGTCGTCATCGTCCTCCCAGTTCTTCATGAACAGGCCGATGACCTCATAGCCCTGCTGCTTTAGCAGCCACGCGGTCACCGACGAATCGACCCCGCCCGACATGCCGACCACGACCCGCTTGCCGCTCACAATCCGTCTCCGGTGGCCAGGACGGACGGGTGCGTGTAGAGCGCATCGAGCGCAAAGCGCTTGCCGGCCAGATAGTCGTCGATACAGGCCAGCACCAGCGGCGTGCGGTGGCGCTCGGGGCAGGCGCGGATCTCGTCGGCGCTCATCCAGACGGTGCGCACGATGCCGGTATCGAGCTGGCGGCCCGCGTCGAGCGAGCCGAGGTCGCCGGTGAAGGCAAAGCGCACATAGGTCACGTCCGAATCGGTGCGCGACGACGCCGCGCGGCCCATGTAGCAGCCCAGCAGCGCGCGCGGCTCGAAGGTGTGCGCGGTCTCTTCCAGCGTTTCGCGGATGACGGCGCGGATCAGGCTTTCGCCCGGATCCAGGTGGCCCGCCGGCTGGTTCAGCCGCAGGCCGTCACGGGTTTCTTCTTCCACCAGCAGGAACCGCCCGCCGCGCTCGATGACCGCGGCAACCGTCACGCTGGCATTCCAGTCACGTGGCATGATGCACATTTTTTAGGCAATTCGGCATTTTACCGGTTGCGCGGGCATTGTGCAGCGCGGCGGCGGCGGTCCGATCCTCTCGCGGCCCCCTTCCAATACCCGACCGCTCAGTCACCAATAATCGTCGGATTCCTGTAAGCTGCGTAAAAAATTGTGCGCTGCGGGTGTCAACAACCGTTGGCGCGCAACGGGCCAGACGTCGGCCCGCCCATCAGATATGACGCCAGCAAAGGAGAAATTGACGATGTACATCGGCATCCCGCAGGAGACGCGGGCCGGCGAGACGCGTGTCGCCGCCACCCCTGAAACCGTCAAGAAGTATGTCGCACAGGGCCACAAGGTCGTGGTGCAGGCGGGTGCCGGCGTACGGGCCAGCCAGCCTGACAGCGCCTACGAGGCCGTCGGCGCCACCATCGGCAGCGCCGCCGAGGCGCTTGGCGCCGACCTGGTGCTGAAGGTGCGCGCGCCGGAAGCCGCGGAGCTGGCCCAGATGAAGCCGGGATCGGTGCTGGTGGGCATGCTCAATCCGTTCGATGTCGAGAACAATGCGCGCATGGCGGCGGCATCGATCACCGCCTTCGCGCTCGAAGCCGCGCCGCGCACCACGCGCGCGCAGAGCATGGACGTACTCTCCTCGCAGGCCAATATCGCCGGCTACAAGGCCGTGCTGATCGCCGCGCACTATTACCAGCGCTTCATGCCGATGCTGATGACCGCCGCGGGCACCGTCAAGGCGGCGCGCGTGCTGATCCTCGGTGCCGGCGTGGCGGGCCTGCAGGCCATCGCCACGGCCAAGCGCCTGGGCGCGGTGATCGAGGCCTCGGACGTGCGCCCGGCCGTGAAGGAACAGATCGAATCGCTCGGCGGCAAGTTCCTGGACGTGCCGTTTATCACCGACGAAGAACGCGAGATCGCGCAAGGCGTCGGCGGCTATGCCCGCCCGATGCCGCCCGACTGGATGCGTCGCCAGGCCGAACTGGTGCATGAGCGGGCGAAGCAGGCCGACATCATCATCACGACCGCGCTGATCCCGGGCCGCAAGGCGCCCGTGCTGCTGCAGGAAGCCACAGTGCAGCAGATGAAGCCGGGCTCGGTGGTGGTCGACCTGGCCGCCGCGCAAGGCGGCAACTGCCCGCTGACCGTGGCCGACGAAGTGGTCGAGCGCAATGGCGTCACCCTGATCGGGCACACCAACCTCGCCAGCATGGTCGCGGCCGACGCCTCGGCGCTCTATGCGCGCAACGTGCTGGATTTCCTCAAGCTGGTCATCGACAAGGACGGCCAGTTCACGCTGAACCTCGAAGACGACATCGTCGCGGCCTGCCTGATGTGCAACAGCGGCGAAGTCGTGCGCAAGGCGGCGTGAGTCTTACCGGCGCCCGCAGGCGCCGGCTGCATTCCGCATCAAGATAAGGACGTATCACCCATGCAACGCATCATGCTCCGCGCCAAGCTCCACCGCGTCACCGTGACGCAGGCGGACCTCCACTACGAGGGTTCGTGCGGCATCGACGAGGACCTGCTCGAAGCTGCCGACATGAAGGAGTTCGAGAAGATCGACCTGTACAACGTGCAGAACGGTGAACGCTTCTCCACCTACATCATCAAGGGCCGGCGCGGCAGCGGCGAGATCTCGCTCAACGGCGCCGCCGCGCGCCGCGCGCATATCGGCGACCATCTGATCATCTGCACCTACGCGCCGATGACCGAGGAGCAGATCGCCACGTACAAGCCGAAGATCATCCTGGTCGACGAGAAGAACGGCATCAAGGAAATCAAGAAGGTGTAAGCCCATGACGGCCAGCCTGTGTCGGAATTCCGTAGCAAGGGCGGCACCGTGGCGTGCCCGTCTTGGCATGCGGTTCGCGCAGGCGGCCGGCATCGGCCTGCTGGCCTTGTGCGCGGCGTGCGGGACATCGGGCGGCGGCAGTGCGTCGGGTTCCGCAAGCGCTGCCGCGACCAGCGGCCCCAGGCTGCTCGACCCCTTGCCCGCATGGCGCGATGGGGCAGCCAAGCAGTCCATCCTGAATTTCGTCAGCAAGACCACCACGCCGGGCAGCCCCGAGTTCGTCGCGCCGGAAGACCGCATCGCCGTCTTCGACAATGACGGCACGCTGTGGCGCGAAGACCCGGTGGTGGAATTGCTGTTTGTGGTCAGCCGCGCGCAGGAGCGCGCGCGGGCCGAACCGGCACTGGCCGGTCGTTCGCCCTACAAGGAATTCCTGGCCGACCCCGCGGCCTATTTCAAATCGACCGGGGAGGCAGGCGCCGTGCGCCTGCTCAACGAGCTCTACGGCAACACCTCTCTCGACGCCTTCCAGGAAGACGCGCGGCGCTACTTCGCCAATGCGCGCCACCCGAAATCCAAAGCGCCGCTGCGCGAAGGCACCTACCAGCCAATGCTGGAAGTGCTGGCATTGCTGCGTGCCCATGGCTACCAGACCTGGATCTGTTCGGGCGGCACGACCGACTTCATGCGCGCCGTGTCGCAGTCGTACTACGGCATTCCTCCGCAACAGGTGATCGGTTCGCGGCTTGCCGCACAGTTCCGCGAAAGTGGCCGCGACAATGAAATCTGGCGCGAGCCGAAGATCGAAAGCTTCAACGACAAACAGATGAAGCCGGTCAACATTGCGCTGCAGATCGGCAAGCGGCCGGTGTTCGCGGCCGGCAATGTCGGCGGCAAGGGCGATATCGCCATGCTGTCGTACTCGCAGGCGCGCAAGGGGCCGTCGTTCCAGCTGCTGGTCAACCATGACGACGCCGAGCGCGAATCCGCATATGCGGAAAACGACGGCGCGTCGCTGAAAGCCGCGGCGGAACGCGGCTGGACCGTGGTGAGCATGAAGCGCGACTGGGCCCGTGTGTTCCCGGCCCCGGGCGCGGCGGCGGCAACGCTGGCACCAGTGCGGGCGCAGGCGCCTTAAGGGCCCGCGACATCCCGGTCGTTCGCATTCCAAAACAGACAACGCAAGCGGCATCCAGGATTCAATCAAGGGAGGAGAAGTCGATGGAGATGGTGAACCACACGGTGATCAACCTGATCATCTTTGTGCTGGCGATCTACGTGGGTTACCACGTGGTGTGGACGGTAACGCCCGCGCTGCACACCCCGCTGATGGCCGTGACCAATGCAATCTCGGCCATCATCATCGTCGGCGCCATGCTGGCGGCCGGCCTCACCGAGGGCGCCACGGGCCGCATCATGGGCACGCTGGCAGTCGCTCTCGCCGCCGTCAACGTGTTCGGCGGCTTCCTGGTGACACAGCGCATGCTGGAGATGTTCAAGAAGAAAGAGCCCAAGGCCAAGGCCGGTGCCAAGGGAGGTGCGTGATGACCGAACTCGTCAGCATGAACCTTGTCACCCTGCTCTACCTGGTCGCCTCGGTGTGCTTCATCCAGGCGCTCAAGGGGCTTTCGCATCCGGCTTCGGCCCGCAAGGGCAATGCCTTCGGCATGATCGGCATGGCCATTGCCGTGGTCACCACGCTGGTGCTGATCATCAAGCTCAAGAACGAGTTCCTGGCGGCGGGCACGGCGCAGTCCTCGGTCGCCTCGGGCCTGGCGCTGATCTTCGGCGCGCTGGTGGTGGGCGGCGGTGTCGGCGCCTATGTGGCGAAGAAGGTCGAGATGACCAAGATGCCCGAACTGGTCGCGGCGATGCACTCGCTGATCGGTCTGGCCGCGGTGTTCATTGCCGTGGCCGCAGTGGCCGAGCCTTCGGCGTTTGGCATCGCACCTGCGGGCTCGCATGAGATCCCGACCGGCAACCGCATCGAGCTGTTCATCGGCTGCTTCGTTGGCGCCATCACGTTCTCCGGTTCGGTGATCGCCTTCGGCAAGCTGGCCGGGCGCTACAAGTTCCGCCTGTTCCAGGGCGCACCGGTGGTGTTCCCGGGCCAGCACATGCTGAACCTGGCGCTGGCGGTTGCGATGGTCGGCTTCGGCATCGCGTTCTTCATGACCCAGGACTGGCTGCCGTTCCTGGTGATGCTGGCCATCGCCTTCGTGCTCGGCGTGCTGATCATCATCCCGATCGGCGGCGCCGACATGCCGGTGGTGGTGTCGATGCTGAACTCGTACTCGGGCTGGGCGGCCGCCGGCATCGGCTTCTCGCTGAACAACCCGATGCTGATCATCGCCGGCTCGCTGGTCGGTTCGTCCGGTGCCATCCTCTCGTACATCATGTGCAAGGCGATGAACCGTTCGTTCTTCAACGTGATCCTGGGCGGCTTCGGCGGTGAAGCGGCAGCGGCGGGCGCGGCCGGCGCGCAGGCCCAGCGCAACGTGAAGTCGGGCTCCGCCGACGACGCGGCCTTCCTGATGGGCAATGCCGAAACGGTCATCATCGTGCCGGGCTACGGCCTGGCCGTGGCGCGTGCCCAGCACGCGCTCAAGGAACTGACCGAGAAGCTGCACGAGAAGGGCGTGACCGTGAAGTACGCGATCCACCCGGTGGCGGGCCGCATGCCGGGACACATGAACGTGCTGCTGGCCGAAGCCGAAGTGCCGTACGACATGGTCTTCGAGATGGAAGACATCAACAGCGAGTTCGGCCAGGCCGACGTGGTGCTGGTGCTCGGCGCCAACGACGTGGTGAACCCGGCGGCGAAGACCGACCCGAAATCGCCGATCGCCGGCATGCCGATCCTGGAGGCCTACAAGGCCAAGACCATCATCGTGAACAAGCGCTCGATGGCCGCAGGCTACGCCGGGCTGGACAACGAACTGTTCTACATGGACAAGACCATGATGGTGTTCGGCGACGCCAAGAAGGTGGTCGAGGACATGTTCAAGGCGGTCGATTAACCACGCGATCGACCGGAATCCGTGCAGGATACGACGCGTTGCCGCCCGCCGTGGCGGCAGCGCGTTATACTGGCCTGCGCTGAATTCCCAGCGTTGCCGCATGGCTCGAACGCACCATGACCTTCAACCCGCACGACCGGAACCTGTCGGTTTTCCATCACCCGATCCTGACCGTCCTGGTCGATGACAGCAAGTCGTTCATCGACAGCCTGGCCTTCCAGATGGACGCGTCTCGCGCGGTGGTCACGTTCACGGACCCGCGCGAAGCGCTGCAGTGGATCCGCGACGCATACGCCACCCGCTTTCCCGCCTTCCTGCCGGTGCGGGTCACGCACGACGACCTGACCTTCCTCACCGAGCGGCGCACCGTGCAGCTCGACATCGACCGCATCCACCGCCAGATCCACGACGTCAACCGCTTCCTGCAGCCGGGCGTGATCGTGGTGGACTACTCGATGCCGCAGATGGACGGGCTGGAATTCTGCCAGGCGCTGCAGGACCTGCCGTGCAAGACCATCCTGCTGACCGGCACCGCGGACGAAAGCATCGCCGTGCAGGGCTTCAACCATGGCCTGATCGACCGCTACGTGAAAAAGCACGAAGCCAATATGGTCGAGCGCCTGAGCCAGGAAATTGACGCCTTGCAGCAACAGTACTTCGCCACGCTGTCGCGCACCTTGCGCGAACTGCTGACGCGGCATTCGTACTCGTTCCTGTCGGATCCGGCCATGACCGAGCGCGTGCGGCAGATCACCGCGCGCTATGGCTTTGTCGAGTACTACCTGTACCCCAATCCGGTCGGCATCCTGATGCTGACGGCGCAGGGCCATGCCACGCTGATGGTGATCGAAACCCGCGTAGGGCTGATGAGCCAGGTGGAATCGGCCGAGGCCTACGACGCGCCGGCGGCGCTGATCGAAGGGCTGCGGGAAGGCCGCCTGGTGCCCTTCTTCTGGCCCGGCAACGGCATGTACACGCCAGCCTGCGTCGACTGGGAGCAATATTGCCTGCCGGCCGAACGCTGCGAGGGGCGCGAGGAATATGTCTACGCCCTGTTCGACCTGCCGCGCCACCTGCTGCAGGAGCCGGTGGTCAGCCAGCAAGCCTTCCTGGCCGACTTCGCGCGCAACCCGGACACGCTGACGGGCCGCAAGCGGCCCTGAGGTTCAGGCGGCCATCGCGCCGGCCCGTCAGGCCGGCTGCTGCGGCCCGCGGTTGCCGCCCCGCACCATGTCAAAGCGGAACAGGCGGCATTCGATATTGCCGTTGTAGAGCGGCGTGCGCCGCGACTCCTTCAGCCGCAGGCGCTTCGGCATCGACAGATCCCCGGTAAAGACCCAGGCCTGCCAGCCCGCGAAGTTCTGCTTGAGCGTGGTGGCGAAGGCGCTGGCGAACTGGTTGGCGGCGGCCTCCTCGGCCTCGTCGCGCGGCATTTCGTCCTGCGCCATGCGGCGCTCGCCGCGCACCACGATTCGCTCGCCATAGGGCGGGTTCATCAGCATCAGGCCCGGCTCGGCGAACGGCGGCTGCGCGAAGCGCGCATCCACCTGCTTGGTACGGGCTTCGTCGGGCAGTCCGGCGCGCGTCCAGTTGGCATGCGCCATGGCCAGCATGTCGGTAGAAATGTCCGATCCGGCAATCTGCAGGCCCTCGGTCGATGCCAGCATGCGCGCGCGCTGCGCGTCCGACTTGAGCTTCTGCCAGGCCTTCGTGTCCGCACCCTTGAGCCATTCAAAGGCAAAGCTGCGGCTGCCGCCCGGCGCGATATCCAGCGCCACTTGCGCGGCTTCGATCAGGAATGTGCCGCTGCCGCACATCGGGTCATAGAACGGGCGGTTGGTCTGTCCCTTCACCCAGCCGGCCAGGCGCAGGATGCCCGCTGCCAGGTTCTCCTTCAGCGGCGCTTCGCCCTTCTCCATGCGCCAGCCGCGCTTGAACAGCGGCTCGCCGGTGGTATCGATGTACAGCGTACAGTCGTACTCCGTCAGGTGGGCATAGATGCGCACATCCGGGCTCACGGTATCCACGCTGGGCCGTGCGCCCAGGCGTTCGCGCATGCCATCGCAAATGCCGTCCTTGATGCGCAGCGCCGTGAAGTTCAGGCTGCGCAGCTGGGACTTGGTGGAGGTCAGGTCCACGCGGATCGACTCGTCCGGCGAGAACCACTGTTCCCAGCGCTGGTTGCGCACCAGCGCGTAGATGTCGTCCTCGTGCCGGTAGCCGCGCGCGGCCACGCGCATCAGTACGCGGCTGGCAATGCGCGAATGCAGGTTGACGGCATACGCGGCCGCCAGTTCGCCCGAAAAGCTGACGCCGCCCGGCACTTCGCGATGCACCTCGAACGGGGCCACCGACGCCATTCCGGGCCGCGCGGCGATCTCGCGCAGTTCTTCGGCCAGCGCGCCCTCGAGGCCGCGCGGGCAGGGAGCAAAGAAAGCTTGGGTCATGGATTCAGGTTTCCTGCAAACAAAAACGTCCGCCGTGGCGGACGGGAATCAAATTAGCCTAGGCGACGGTTCAAGCGGCCGCCAGTGCGCGGTCGAGGAAGTCGAGCCGGTCCTGGCCCCAGTAGGGCTGGCCATCATAGACGTACCACGGGGCGCCGAACACGCCCGCCGAGATCGCGTCCTGCGTGTTCTGCGCGTAGGCGGCCAGCACGGCCTGCCCGTCGCCGGCCTTGAGCAGGCTGGCGCCGTCAAGACCCGCCTCGTCGGCCAGCTGCGCGAGCGTGGCGGCATCCGCGATATTGCGCTGCTGCGCCCAGAGTGCCGTGCCAATCGCGCCAAGTAGCTGCATGGCGCGCGCCGTGCCATGCGCGAGCTGGGTCGCGATGATCAGCTTGCTGGCCGGGTCGCCGGACACCGGGAAATACGTCGGCTGCAGGTTCAGCGGCTTGCCCAGGAACTCGCTCCAGCGCGCCAGCTCGACCAGGCGGTACGCCTGGCGCTGCGGCGGACGCTGCGCGAGCGGCAGGCCGCCCGACACCGAGAACACCTTGCCGAGATCGCATGGCTTCAGGTTGACCAGGGCGCCGTGGCTGGCCACGACGGCGGCAAAGCGCTCATGCCCTAGGTAGACGTACGGAGACTGCGGCGAGAAATAGTAATCGACCTGCTTGCTCATCTTTCGCTCGATTGGGAGAGTCCCGACGGACCAGGTTTCAGAACGGCTTGACCACCACCAGGATCACCACCGCCAGCAGCACCAGCACGGGCAGTTCGTTGAACCAGCGGTAAAAGGTATGCGAGCGCGTGTTGCCGCCCGCCTCGAACTTCTTCAGCAGCCTGCCGCAGCCGTGGTGGTAGCCGATCAGCACCACCACCAGCGCCAGCTTGGCATGCATCCAGCCCTGCCCCGGACCACGGCCGATGCCATAGCCAAGGTACAGCCACAACCCGAACACGACCGCCGGCACGGCCAGCATGGTCATGAAGCGGTACAGCTTGCGCGCCATCAGCAGCAGTCGCTGCGTGCTGGCGGGTTCGGTCTCCATGGCCAGGTTGACGAAAATGCGCGGCAGGTAGAACAGGCCGGCAAACCAGGACACGACAAAGACGATATGAAGCGCTTTGACCCAGAGCATTCAGCGACGCGTGCGGCAGTAGTTGTTGTTCTTTGCGGCGGGCAAGGCTGGCCCGCCCTCGATTCTCAGGTGCGGATCTCGCCGTGGCCGAACACCACGTACTTCAGCGAAGTCAGCCCTTCCAGCCCCACCGGGCCACGTGCGTGGAGCTTGTCGTTGGAGATGCCGATCTCCGCGCCCAGGCCGTATTCGAAGCCATCGGCAAAACGCGTCGACGCATTGATCATCACACTGGCCGAATCGACCTCGCGGATGAAACGCATGCCGGTCGAGTAGTTCTCGGTGATGATCGAATCGGTATGGTGCGAACCGTATTCGTTGATATGCGCGACGGCTTCATCCAGCCCCGGCACCGTCTTGATGGCGAGGATCGGGGCCAGGTATTCCAGGCGCCAGTCGTCCTCGGTGGCATCGACGAGACCGCCAAAGCCCGCGGCGTCCAGCGTGGCGCGGGTGGCCGCGCAGACGCGCAGCTCGACGCCCTTTTCCTGGTATATGCGGCACAGCGGCGGCAGCGCGCGCGCGGCGATGTCCTGCGACACCAGCAGTGTCTCCATGGTGTTGCACGGCGCGTAGCGCTGGGTCTTGGCGTTGTCGCAGACGCGCACGGCCTTGTCGAGGTCGGCGTCGGCGTCGATGAACACGTGGCAGATGCCGTCCAGGTGCTTGATCATCGGCACGCGCGCTTCTTCCATCAGCCGCGCGATCAGGCTCTTGCCGCCGCGCGGGACGATCACGTCGACATACTCGGTCATCGTGATCAGGCGGCCGACCGCTGCGCGGTCCGTGGTCCCGATGACCTGCACGGCCTCGGGCGGCAGGCCGGCGCTGGCCAGGCCTTCGGCCACCAGCGCGGCCAGCGCGGTGTTGGATTCGATCGCTTCCGAACCGCCGCGCAGGATCGTGGCATTGCCCGACTTCAGGCACAGCGCCGCCGCGTCGATGGTCACGTTGGGACGCGACTCGTAGATGATGCCGATCACGCCGAGCGGCACGCGCATCTGTCCGACCTGGATGCCGGTCGGGCGGAACTTCATGTTCGAGATCTCGCCGATCGGGTCGGCCAGCGCGGCGATCTGCTCCAGCCCCTCGGCCATGGTCTTGATGGCCTTGTCCGACAGCGTCAGGCGGTCGACAAAGGCGGCGTCCTGGCCATTGGCGCGGGCGCGCTCGACATCGCGCGCGTTGACGGCCTTGAGCTTGTCGGCGTCACGGCGGATCGCCGCTGCGATGGTCAGCAGCGCGCGGTTCTTGTCGGCGGTGGAGGCACGCGCCATGGCGCGCGATGCCGCGCGTGCCTGGCGGCCGACGCGGTCCATGTATTGGTTGAGGTCGAGCTCGGTCATGTTCGTGGCCTTCAGACGACGGCCGTCTGAGAATGTTTCTTCTCTCCCGCGAGCGGGAGAGCGGGGCAAGGATCAGCGCGCGATCATCAGCGCCAGCTGCTGCAAGCCATCCCATGGCTCCGCCGGCAACGGGCCGCTGCCCGGTGGCGGCAGGTCGGACAGACCCTTCACCTGCCGGTCCAGCCGCGCCGCCATGGCCAGCGCCGCATCGAGCCGCGCCTGCGTCAGCCGCTGCGCGGCCTGCGGCACCAGGCGTTCGCGCGGGCCCCAGACGCGCAGCTCGCGCATCAGCACGGCGGCGGGCTTGCCGGCCGCAATGCCTTGCCGGACCTTGGATAATACGCGAATTTCCTCGGTCAGCGCCCACAGCACCAGCACCGTGGCCTCGCCCTCGCCGCGCAGCCCTTCGAGCATGCGCACCAGGCGCGGGATGTCACCGCCCAGCATGGCCTCGGACAGCTTGAAGACATCGTAGCGGGCGACGTTGAGCACCGCATCGTGCACCTGGTCGAACGTCAGTTCGCCGGGCGGATACAGCAGGCCGAGCTTCTGGATTTCCTGGTGGGCGGCCAGCAGGTTGCCTTCGACCTTGTCGGCGATGAACTGCAGCGCGCGCCGGCCGGGCTCGCCGCCTTCCACGCGCTGCTGCTGCAGCCCGAGGCGCTCCCCCACCCACGCCGGCAGGCGCGTACGGTCCACGGAATCGACCTTGATCGATACGCCCGCGCCTTCCAGCGCCTGGAACCATGCCGACTTGGACGCGGCGAAATCGAGCCGCGGCAGTGTCACCAGCATCACCACGTCGGGCGAGGGCTGGGCGGCCACGGCGCGCAGCGCCTCGCCGCCGTCCTTGCCCGGCTTGCCCGAGGGAATGCGCAGTTCGACGATCTTGCGGTCGCCGAACAGCGACATCGACTGCTGCGCCTCGACCAGGTGGCTCCAGTGGAAATTGCGCTCGGCCACGAGCACGTCGCGCTCGGAGAAACCGGCCTCGCGCGCGGTCTGGCGCAGGCGGTCGACGGCCTCGAGCACCAGCAGGTGCTCATCGCCATGGACCACGTACAGTGGTGCCAGGCCCTTGGCCTTGGCCTGCCGCAGGTGGGCGTCGAGTCCGTCTAGCTTGAGCTGCATGCCGGTGCGATGGCCCGTACTCAGATGGCCTTGACCGCGGCCAGGCGGCGCATCAGCTGCTGCACGATGTCGCGTTGCATGTCGCGGTAGAGCTGCTGCTCTTCGTAGTCCTTGGCCAGCGTGTTGGCTTCGTTGTACGTCAGGTCGCGCGTGAGGATGAGCTGCGACGGCGGAATCAGTTCCTTGCCGGCGGCATCGCGAAGGCGGAAGCTGAAGCGCTGCGTCAGGCGGTATTCGCGCACCACGCCTTCGGTCGTGATCGACAGGATGGTCTTGGTGCGCGTGTCCTGCAGCACGTCCAGCAGCGCATCGGCCTCTTTCTGGTCAGCCACGATCACGGTGTCCGAACCGCCGCGGATCGCGCGGCGCAGATCCGAACCCATCAGCGTATTGGGCGGAATGCCGATGTAGAGCCGCTTGAACGCGAAGTCGGCATTGCCGCGCATATGGAAGCCGCAGCCCGCCAGCAGGCCGGTAGCCAGCATGGCAGCGAGCAGCTTGCGGCGGCCCTTGTCCAGTCGATCCATTCTCGGCGATTCCTTCATCCGCTTATCGGTTTCCGATCCCTGCGCTTACAGCACCACGTTGACCAGCCGGCCAGGCACGACCACGATCTTCTTGGGCGCCTTGCCCTCGGCAAACTTGGCCACGGTCTCGCTGGCGGCGGCCACGGCCTCGATGGCGGCGCGGTCGGCATCGGCCGGCACGGTCACGCTGCCGCGCACCTTGCCGTTGATCTGCAGTACCAGTTCGATCTCGCTGCGCACCAGCGCGCCTTCATCGACCAGCGGCCACGGGGCGTCGAGCAGGTCGCCGGCGGCGGCGGCATAGCCCAGCGCTTCCCACAGGCCGTGCGTGATGTGCGGCACCACCGGGTACAGCACGCGCAGCAGGATGCCGAAGCACTCGCGGCGCGCGGCCGGCGAGGCGCTCTTGGCACCCTCGAGCGCATTCAGCATCTTCATCGTGGCGGACACCACGGTGTTGTACTGGATGCGCTGGTAGTCGTAGTTGGCCTGCTTGAGCACGCTGTGGATCTCGCGGCGCAGGTCCGCGTCTTCCGCGGTCGGCGCGGCACCGGCGCCATCGCGCACGGCGGCGGCGTTGGCATAGCCGTAGTTCCACACGCGGCGCAGGAAGCGCGACGCGCCTTCCACGCCCGAGCCGCTCCACTCGAGCTGCTGCTCCGGCGGCGCGGCGAACATCACGAACAGGCGCGCGGTGTCGGCGCCGTGCTGGTCGATCAGGGCCTGCGGGTCGATGCCGTTGTTCTTCGACTTCGACATCTTCTCGACGCCGCCGATCACCACCGGCTGGCCGTCGGCCTTGAGCGTGGCGCCCAGCGGGCGGCCGCGCTCATCGGTCTGCACGTCGACGTCGGCGGGGTTGTACCAGGTCTTCTTGCCGGCGGCATCTTCGCGGTAGTAGGTCTCGTTGAGCACCATGCCCTGCGTGAGCAGGTTGGTGAACGGTTCGTCGAACTTGACCAGGCCCAGGTCACGCATGACCTTGGTCCAGAAACGCGCGTACAGCAGGTGCAGGATCGCGTGCTCGATGCCGCCGATGTACTGGTCCATCGGCATCCAGTAGTCGTTGCGGGCATCGACCATCGTGGTCGCGTCCGGGCACGTATAGCGCATGTAGTACCAGCACGAATCGATGAACGTATCCATCGTGTCGGTCTCGCGGCGCGCGGGCTTGCCGCAAGACGGGCAGGTGCACTGCAGGAAGCGCGGGTCCTTGTTCAGCGGGTTGCCGGTGCCGTCCGGCACCAGATCCTCGGGCAGCACCACGGGCAGGTCCTGCTCGGGCACGGGCACCACGCCGCAGCTGTCGCAGTGGATCAGCGGGATCGGCGTGCCCCAGTAACGCTGGCGCGAAATGCCCCAGTCGCGCAGGCGCCACGTCACCTTCTTCTCGCCGAGGCCCATCGCGCCGAGGTCGGCGGCAATCGCCTCGACCGCGGCCTGGTAGCCGAGGCCGTTGTACTTGCCGCTCTCGATGCAGACGCCGTTTTCCTTGTCGCCGTACCACTCCTGCCAGGCTTCGGTCGAATACGGCTGGCCCTTGACGTCGATGACCTGCTTGATCGGCAGTTGATACTTGTTGGCGAAGGCGAAGTCGCGCTCGTCGTGCGCGGGCACGCCCATGACGGCGCCGTCGCCGTAGCTCATCAGCACGTAGTTGCCGACCCACACGTCGACCTGCTCGCCGGTCAGCGGATGCGTGACCTGCAGGCCGGTCGGCATGCCCTTCTTCTCCATGGTCGCCATGTCGGCTTCCATGACCGAGCCGTGCTTGCATTCGTCGATGAAGGCGGCCAGTTCGGGGTTGTTCGCGGCAGCATGCGTGGCCAGCGGGTGCTCGGCGGCCACGGCGCAGAACGTCACGCCCATGATCGTGTCGGCGCGCGTGGTGAACACATACAGCTTGCCGTCGTTGATCAGCTTGCCGTCATCGCCCTGGATGTCATGCTTGAACGCGAAGCGCACGCCCACGCTCTTGCCGATCCAGTTCTGCTGCATGATCTTGACGCGCTCGGGCCAGCCGAGGTTGTCCAGGTCGCCCAGCAACTCTTCTGCGTAGTCGGTGATACGCAGGTAGTACATCGGGATCTCGCGCTTTTCGACGACGGCGCCCGAGCGCCAGCCGCGGCCGTCGATGACCTGCTCGTTGGCCAGCACGGTCTGGTCGACCGGATCCCAGTTGACGGTGCCCGTCTTGCGGTAGGCGATGCCCTTCTCCAGCATCTTCAGGAACAGCCACTGGTTCCAGCGGTAGTAGTCCGGGCTGCAGGTGGCGACTTCGCGCGACCAGTCGATGGCCAGGCCCATCGACTGCATCTGCTTCTTCATGTAAGCGATGTTGTCGTAGGTCCAGGCGGCCGGCGCCACGCCGTTGTTCAGTGCCGCGTTTTCCGCCGGCATGCCGAAGGCGTCCCAGCCCATCGGCATCAGCACGTTGTTGCCATTCATGCGCAGATAACGCGCCATCACGTCGTTGATGGTGTAGTTGCGCACGTGTCCCATGTGCAGCTTGCCCGACGGATACGGCAGCATCGAGCAGGCGTAGAACTTGGGCTTCTCCTTGCCGTCGGGGCCGGTGGCATGCTCGGGCACGCGGTAGGCGTCGATCGCCTGCCAGTGCTGCTGGGCGGCTTGTTCAACGGCGGAAGGAAGATATTTGTCTTGCATGGTCGGGGACAACGTTCAGGACAACGGTCTGCGCGGCGTCTGGAAGGCCCGCATCCGGGGGACAGGAAGGCAGACAGCGGGCGCCCGCTTTGAGGGCGCCCGCCAGTCGTGCAATGCGAAAGAAGCTGATTATAACCGTGCGGCCGGGCCATCACGGCCACGCCGCCGGGCCTGGTCTTACTTCAGGCCGAGCACATCCTGCATGTCGAACAGGCCATTCGCCTTGTCGGCCAGGAAGCGGGCCGCGCGCACGGCGCCATCGGCATAAGACTGGCGGCTCGAAGACTTGTGGCTGATCTCGATGCGCTCGCCGATGCCGGCGAACATCACGGTGTGGTCGCCGACGATATCGCCGCCGCGCACGGTGGCAAAACCGATGGAATTCGGATCGCGTTCGCCGGTGTGGCCTTCGCGCGCGTAGACGGCGCACGTCTTGAGGTCGCGGCCCAGCGCATCGGCAACGACTTCGCCCATCTTCAGCGCCGTGCCCGACGGGGCGTCGACCTTGAAGCGGTGATGCGCTTCAATGATCTCGATGTCGTAACCGGTGGAAAGCAGCTTTGCCGCCACTTCCAACAGCTTGAAGGTGGCGTTGACGCCCACGCTCATATTGGCGGCGAAGACGATGCCGACGGACTTGGCCGCGTCGGCCAGGGCAGCCTTGCCGGCGTCATCGAAGCCGGTCGTGCCGATCACCATCTTGACGCCCAGGCGCTTGGCGGCCGCAAGGTGGACCTGCGTGCCTTCGGGGCGGGTGAAATCGATCAGGCAGTCCGCGCCGGCCAAGCCGGCGTCGAGGTCGTCCGTGATCACCACGCCGGTATGGCGGCCCAGCAGCAGCCCGGCGTCCTGGCCCAGCGCGGGCGAGCCCGGCAGGTCGAGCGCACCGGACAGCGAAATCCCTTCGGTGGCTAGAACGTGTTCGATCAGCATGCGGCCCATGCGGCCGGATGCGCCAGCAATGGCGATGTTCATGGTGTTTTACCTGGCGATATCGGAAAACGGCCGGTCGCAGAGCGCCGGCCGGCAATCTAGGTGCGCGGCAGGGCCGCAGCGGTGCGCGTCAGTTCGGCTGCGCTGCCGGTTCCGCTTGCGTGGATACGGCGGGCGTTGCTGTCGGAGCGGCTGGCACTGCACTTGATTGGTCGGCCGGTGCCGCGGTTGTCTCTTGCGGGACAGCTGGTGCTGACGCGGGCGCGGGCGCCGCCGCCTGCGTGCCCGAGCTTCCGCCGATACCGGGCTTCTGTTCTTTCAGGGCCTTTTTCATGCCGTCAATTTCGGCAATCAGCTCGTATTCGGACGGCAATTCGTCGCCGCCAAACTTCACCAGCTTGTCGCCATCGAAAAAGACAGTGAAGCGGCGCTGCTGCACGACCGGCGTATTGCCGCGGCGGAACGAGAAGACGTAATCCCAACGATCGCTATGGAAGACATCGGTCAGCAGCGGCGTGCCCAGCAGGAATTTGACCTGGTCGCGGGTCATGCCCTCGTGCAGTTGCGAAGCCGCCTCGCGCGAGACGAAGTTGCCCTGCACGATATTGATCCGGTACGGCGTGATGACGTTGGCGACCTTGCGCGAGGTGGAGTCGTAGGTCGAGCAGGCGCCGGCCAGGAGTGCGACGGCCAGCAGAGAAAACACCAGCGTCGGGCGCATGGCAGACGAACGGGATGAACGCATTGATCTCGCTTCCAGAGGGAAAGGAAAGTGCCGGCAGGGACATTTCCGCCGTGCGGCGGCTGCCTGATCTGCCACGGCATCCGGCGGGCTGAAGCCGCCTTCGCTGGCCTTGGCACCGGGCGACTTTTGTCGCCAAAACCCTTATGATTCAACTATCCAGACATTGTACTCTAGGGAGTCATGCCCATGCCGAGTCCGGCGGAGCTCAAGAATATCGGCCTGAAGGCGACCGTGCCCAGGCTGAAGATCCTTGAGATTTTTCAGACCAGTGAACAGCGCCATCTGAGCGCTGAAGACGTCTACCGAATCCTGCTCAACGAGCATATGGATATCGGCCTGGCGACCGTTTACCGCGTGCTCACGCAGTTCGAGCAAGCGGGCCTGCTTTCGCGCAACAACTTCGAATCCGGCAAGGCCATCTTCGAACTCAACGAAGGCAAGCACCACGACCACCTGGTGTGTCTCGATTGCGGCCGTGTCGAAGAGTTCTTCGATGGCGAGATCGAGCAACGCCAGCAAAGCATTGCGCGCGAGCGCGGCTTTGCCCTGCAGGAACATGCGTTGTCGCTGTATGGCAATTGCACCAAGATTGATTGTCCCCACAGACCAAAACGATAAGCCGTGCGTCGCCGTGTGCGGCGGATCCGAGCAAGAAAAAAAAAAACCGGCGCCCAGGCGCCGGTTTTTCATGGGTCCGCCGTGCGGCACCGGTCAGGGCGCTTCGACGTCCTGTTCGGTCACCACGCGTAGCGGCTTGGCCGCGGGCACCCCCACGAATTCACCGACCACCTGGCGGAACAGGCCGCGCGCCCAGACCAGCATCGGGTGCGTGTTGCGGCTGCGGTGCCAGAACATATTCAGGCCTACCGTGGTGTTCAGCTCGGCTGGCAGCGGGAACGCCTTGAGACCATAGGTTTCGCAAGCCATGTCCTTGGTCAGGGCATTGACCGTGAAAATCATGTCCGTCTGCGCGGCGAGTTCGGCTTGCGCCCGCCACGAGTGCACGGTCAGCGTGGCATTGCGCTTCAGTCCGCGCTGCTGCAGTGCGTAGTCCAGCGGAATCAGCGACGGCGCAGGCCGCCCGGCGCCACCCGAGTGCGCCATGAAGATATGGCCGCAATCGAGATACTGCTCCAGCGTGCACTGGCCTTTCAGCAGGGGATGGTTCTTGCGCGCGCAGACCCACAGGCTCAGGGACGTGACCATTTCCTCGACGATTTCCGGGTGCCGCGTCGGGAACGGTGAAAACGCCAGGTCGAGCTCGTTGGCGCGCATCGACGCCACGTCGCTTTCCCAGGAATGCGATTCGACCAGCTTGATATGCAAC
This sequence comes from Cupriavidus sp. C3SS-1, assembly GCF_057073755.1. Taxonomy (NCBI): domain Bacteria; kingdom Pseudomonadati; phylum Pseudomonadota; class Betaproteobacteria; order Burkholderiales; family Burkholderiaceae; genus Cupriavidus; species Cupriavidus sp. C3SS-1. The sequence goes on from NZ_CP172699.1 coordinate 2,774,439, forward strand.
TCGGGCGCCAGCTGCTTGATGCGCAGTACGAAGCGATTGAACACCGTATCGCCGAGTTCGGCGGCGAAACCGATGCTCAGGGTGCCCGTCGCGATCGCCGGGTCGAAATTGTCGGCGTCGCCTTCGTTGATCGACGACCACAGGTCTAGCATGTCGCGGATCTTGGGGCCCAGTTCCAGCGCGCGCGGCGTCGGCGTCAGACCGTGCGGCACGCGGATAAAGAGAGGATCGTCGAAGATCTCGCGCAGCCGGCCCAGCGAATGCGATACGGCCGGGGCCGTCATGTGCATTTTCTCCGCGACATAGGTCGCGTTCCGCTTGCTCAGCAGTTCGGTGAAAATCACAAGAAGCTTGGTGTCCACGTTCACCATGATCAGGCCCTGTTCCGATTTATTCTCATCAAAGATGGCCCCGCGACTTGCACTGGCTGCACATCAGATATCAACGGCTCGTTATCAGTGTAAGTGGAAAAAACGGCAGCGGAAAGCAGATTCGGCATTTCGCTCCTGACAATGGTCGGCGTTTTCCCGCCAGTATGAGCAAATTTCGCCTACTTTCATGAAACTCCAGCCGTGCCCGGCGGGCCCGCCGCGCAGCCGCTGTCGGCAGCGGCGCGCTCAAAACAAAAAAACGCGCCCGAAGGCGCGTTTTTAACGACAAGCGGGCTTACTTGGCCACCACGCGCGCCATTTCCAGGCACTTGTTCGAATAGCCCCACTCGTTGTCGTACCAGCTCACGACCTTGATGAAGGTGCCGTCCAGTGCGATGCCGGCTTCAGCGTCGAAGATCGAGGTGCGAGCATCGCCGCGGAAGTCCGTGGCAACGACCTTGTCTTCGGTGTAGCCCAGCACGCCCTTCAGCGCGCCCTGGCTCTGGGCCTTCATTTCGGCACAGATTTCTTCGTACGACGCCGACTTTTCCAGTTCGACGGTCAGGTCGACCACGGACACGTCCGAGGTCGGCACGCGGAACGACATGCCGGTCAGCTTCTTGTTCAGCTGCGGGATCACCACGCCAACGGCCTTGGCGGCGCCGGTCGACGACGGGATGATATTTTCCAGAATGCCGCGGCCGCCGCGCCAGTCCTTGTTGGACGGGCCGTCAACGGTCTTCTGCGTGGCGGTGGCAGCATGCACGGTGGTCATCAGGCCGCGCTTGATGCCCCACTTGTCATTCAGCACCTTGGCTACCGGAGCCAGGCAGTTGGTAGTGCAGCTGGCGTTCGAGATGATCGCTTCGCCCTTGTACGTCTCGTGGTTCACGCCGTACACGAACATCGGGGTGTCGTCCTTGGACGGGGCCGACATGATCACCTTCTTGGCGCCCGCGTCGATGTGCTTCTGCGCGCCTTCCTTGGTCAGGAAGATGCCGGTCGACTCGATCACCACGTCGGCGCCGACTTCGCCCCACTTCAGTTCGGACGGGTCCTTGACGGCCGTCAGGCGGATCTTCTTGCCGTTGACGACCAGCGTGTTGCCGTCGACCGACACTTCACCGTCGAAACGGCCATGCACCGAGTCGTACTTCAGCATGTACGCCAGGTAGTCGGGTTCGAGCAGGTCGTTGATGGCAACGACTTCGATGTCCTTGAAGTTGGCGGCGGCGGCGCGGAACACCATGCGCCCGATGCGGCCGAAGCCGTTGATGCCGATCTTGATGGTCATGTATATCTCCTGAGATGCCTGATGCTAGAAAACTGGGGCGTCGGGTTGTCCGCCGGAAAGTTATTGCAACGTGTCCTTGACGGTCCGGACCACGTTGTCGACGGTGAAGCCAAAGTGCTTGAACAGCACGCCCGCCGGAGCCGATTCGCCGAAGGTGTCGATGCCCACAACAGCCTGGACCTGATATTTCCACCAGAAATCCGTCACACCGGCTTCCACGGCCACGCGCGGCACGCCCGCGGGCAGCACGCTGGCCTTGTAGGCGGCGTCCTGCTTGTCGAACACGCTCGTCGACGGGATCGACACCACGCGCACATGCACGCCTTCGATCGCCAGCTGGTCAGCGGCACCGACAGCCAGGCCGACTTCCGAGCCGGTGGCGAGGATGGCCGCGTCAGGGCGGCCGGTCTTCGGGTTGGTACCGTCGCGCAGCACATAGCCGCCGCGGGCGATATTGGCGCGAGTGGCACCGTCACGCTGCTGGAACGGCAGGTTCTGGCGGCTGAAGATCAGGCAGCTCGGGCCGTTTTCGCGGCGCACGGCCTGGGCCCAGGCCACCGCGGTCTCGGTGGTGTCGGCGGTACGCCACACGTCCAGGTTCGGGATCAGGCGCAGGCTGGCGACGTGCTCGATCGACTGGTGCGTCGGGCCGTCCTCGCCCAGGCCGATGGAATCGTGCGTGAACACAAAGAGCGAGCGGATCTTCATCAGCGCCGCCATGCGCAGCGCGTTGCGGCTGTAGTCCGAGAACGTCAGGAACGTGGCGCCGTAGGGGATATAGCCGCCATGCAGCGCGATGCCGTTCATGATGGCGCTCATGCCGAACTCGCGCACGCCATAGTTGATGTGGTTGCCCCAGGCATCGACGCGCACCGGTTGGCTGCCCGACCAGTTGGTCAGGTTCGAGCCGGTCAGGTCGGCCGAGCCGCCGAGGAACTCGGGCAGCACCGGGCCGAAGGCCTCGATGGTGTTCTGGCTGGCCTTGCGAGTGGCGATGGTCTCGGCCTTTTCCTCGCACTTGGCGATGAAGGCGTCGACGGCGGCGTCGAAGGATCCCGGCAGTTCGCCGCGCATGCGGCGCTGGAATTCACCGGCTTCGTACGGGTGGCGGTCAGCGTAGCCTTCGAACAGCGCGGTCCAGGCCTTTTCCAGGGCCTGGCCGGTGGCCTTGGCGTCCCAGGCGTCGTAGACGTCGGCCGGCACTTCGAACGGGGCATGGGCCCAGCCCAGCGCCTCGCGCGTGGCCAGCACTTCGGCGCCGCCCAGAGGCGCGCCGTGCACATCGTGGCCACCTTCCTTGTTCGGCGCGCCCTTGCCGATCTTGGTGCGGCAGCAGATCAGGGTCGGCTTGTCGCTCGCCTTGGCCTGCGCGATGGCGAGGTCGACGGCGGTCACGTCATGGCCGTCGATGCCACGGATGACATTCCAGCCGTAGGCTTCGAAGCGCTTCGGGGTGTCGTCGTTGAACCAGTGCACCACGTCGCCGTCGATCGAGATGCCGTTGTCGTCCCACATCGCGATGAGCTTGTTCAGCTTCAGCGTGCCGGCCAGCGAGCAGGCCTCGTGGCTGATGCCTTCCATCAGGCAGCCATCGCCCAGGAACACGTAGGTGTGGTGGTTGACGATGTCGAAGCCCGGGCGGTTGAACTCCTCGCCCAGCAGGCGTTCGGCCAGCGCCATGCCAACCGCGTTGGTGATGCCCTGGCCCAGCGGGCCGGTGGTGGTTTCGACGCCGGGGGTAATGCCGTATTCGGGGTGGCCCGCGGTCTTGCTGTGGAGCTGGCGGAAGTTCTTCAGCTCTTCGATCGGCAGGTCATAGCCGGTCAGGTGCAGCAGCGCGTAGATCAGCATCGAGCCGTGGCCGTTGGACAGCACGAAGCGGTCACGGTCGGCCCAGTGCGGGTTGGCCGGGTTGTGCTTCAGGTGCCGGCCCCACAGCGCCACGGCGATATCGGCCATGCCCATCGGCGCGCCCGGGTGGCCGGAATTGGCTTGCTGGACCGCGTCCATGGCAAGCACGCGAATGGCGTCGGCCATCAGCTTGGCAGGCTGGGAAGCGAAAGGACTTGTGGCAGGATGAGCGAGGGCGGACATGCGGGCGTAATGGCGCTGGGCCTGGCGGCAGGAAAACAGCAATTTTAACAGATACCGGGGGCAAATCCGGCCGTAGCGGCGGGAGCAGCCAGGTCGGGCGCGGGGCGGTAATCGGACAGGTACGGCGGCGCCCGCATATTGCCGTTGGTGCACTTTTTCCGTCGGGGTACGGACTTCGACAGCGCTCTCCGGCACGCGTAAGATGCACGCTCGCACCGCGTGCCGTTTGGCAGCGCTAGGTTTCCCGACAGGAGACGATCATGACGAGACCGGCCAACACCCCGAGGCTCACCCCTTACCTGACCGTCAGCAACGCACGCGCAGCCCTGGACTTCTACCAGCGCGCCTTCGGCTTCGCGGCGGCCAACGTGGTCGATGAAAACGGCGTGCCCACCCACGTCGAAATGCACTACCACGGCGAACTCATCGTGATGTTCGCGCCCGAGGGCGCCTGGGGCAGCACGGCACGCACGCCGCGCTCGCTCGGCGTGGAGTGCCCGCAGACCTTTTACGTCTATTGCGATGACGTCGACGCCATGCACGCGCAAGCCGTCGCCGCCGGCGCTGTCAGCCTGATGGAGCCGGCCGACCAGTTCTGGGGCGACCGCTACTGCATGGTGGAAGACCAGGACGGTTACCGCTGGGGCTTCGCCAAACCCGCAGCCGCCAACCAGGAAGGCAAGACAAGCTGATGCCACCCCGTTTCTTTGTCGGCAGCGCCGAGGCGGCGCTTGCCGCCGGTACCGATTTCGAGCTGCCCGAAGCCGTCGTCCGCCACGTCCAGGTGCTGCGCCTGGAGACCGGCGACGCCATGACCCTCTTCGACGGGCGTGGGGGCAGCCATGCCGCCACCCTGACCGAACTGGGCAAGCGCCACGCGCTCGCGCGCGTCGGCGATCACGACACGACTGAAGCCGAGCCGCCGTTCCGCGTCACGCTGGCGCAAGGATTGGCCGGCGGCGACAAGATGGACTGGCTGATCGAGAAGGCCGTCGAGCTTGGCGTAGCGGCGATCCAGCCGTTGCAGGCCGCGCGCTCGGTCGTGCGGCTGAGCGGCGAGCGCGCGCAGAAGCGGCAGGCGCACTGGCAGGCCCTGGTCGAAGCCGCCTGCGAGCAATGCGGACGCAATCGCTTGCCGGCAGTCGCGCCGGTGGCTAACTTGGATACTTGGCTGCGCGCGCCGGGCGAAAGCGCGCGATTGCTGGTGTCGCCGCGCGCGGTTCAGTCGCTTCCCGCCTACGCCGCGGCAAACCGGGAAACGCTGCTGGCCGGCGGCGCCACGCTGCTGATCGGACCGGAAGGCGGCCTGGCGCCGGAAGAAGAAGAGGCGGCGCTGCATGCCGGCTTCACCGCCGTGTCACTCGGCCCGCGCATCCTGCGGACCGAAACCGCCGGGCTGGCTTGCCTGGCCACGCTGAACGCCTTGCTTGGCGGATTTTGATGGCGGCGCACGCCGTCCTTCTTGAAGAGGAGTCGACCATGGGATTACTCGATAGCGTGCTGGGCGGAGTGCTCGGGCAACTCGGCGGCGCTCGCCAGGGCGAGGGCGAAGGCCAAAGCGCTGGCGGCCTGAACCCGAAGCTGATGATGGCGCTCGGGCTGCTGGCCATGATGGCGATGCGGCACAAGGGGGGCGGCGCAACGGAAGGCACGGCGCAGCCGGGGCAGGATGACGGGCTTGGCGGACTGGGAAGCCTCGGCGGCTTGCTGGGCGGGCTGGCCGGCGGCGCTGGTGGCGGCGCCAGCGGCGGCCTGGATCTCGGCTCGCTGCTCGGTGGGCTGCTCGGCGGCCAGGGCGGCGCGCCGGCCAACAGCCAGGCGCTCGGCGCCGCGAGCGGTGGCATCGGTGCATTGCGCGATGTGCTCGCGCAGTCTGGCCTCGGCGAACAGGTCGATTCTTGGATTGGCGCGGGCAGCAACCAGCCCGTGACGCCATCAGCTTTGAGCAATGCGCTAGGCGACACTGGCGTGCTCGAATCGCTGGCCAACTCGACCGGCATGTCGCAGGACGACGTGGCGGCTCAGCTCAGCGAAGGCCTGCCCGAACTGATCGACCGGCTGACCCCGCACGGGCACTTGCCGTCGCAATCCTGAACGCTCCGCGGCCAGGTCCGTAAAAAAAGCCAAAGCCCGCGATCGTCGGTGACGATCGCGGGCTTTGTTTCTTCACGTCCGACGGGAGCCTTCGGCCCCGCGCGGCGAACCGCTAATCAGGCAAACGAATAGAACACGCGGAACTGAACCTTGCGCTCGCCCCAGAACTCGGCCGCATCGCGGAACACGTCCAGCAGGACCTCGCGCGCTTCCTTATCGAACTTCTGCGCGATCGGCAGGCCTTCCAGCACGATCACGAAGCCCGGCTGCTGGCCGGCCTTGTGGATCATGTCGGTCAGGCAATCGGCCAGCGCGTCGAAGTTCTTGCCGAAATGCTTGGGGAACGTGAACGAAGTCGCGATGGTTTCCAGGATCTCCGCCTTGCTCGCACAATGGGCGCAGTTCGCATACAGGAAATGCTGGCCGAGCTCGGCGGCCGCCTGGGCGAGGTCAGGTACGCGGAAAGCGCGGATCGACTGGACAATGTTCGGGCGCACCGACTTGAACAGGTTCATGGCTCCCTCGGCCCCGTCGGCCCAGCTCGCGATGGCCGGCACGGCGGCCGGAGCGGCGGGCGGAAGTTTGTGCGTGAGCTCTTGGCGCGGCATCATCAGCACGTTGTCGTAAAGGTTCTGGGCCTGCTGCTGCGCCCGCTGCCAGCCATCTCCGGCGCCGCGCTCCTCGCGGGCGGCAAGGGCGTCGCCCAATCCGAAAATGTCAGTCATCATTTGGTTATCCGTTTGAAGCTGTTGTAGTGGTCTTCTGTGTAATAGCAGTCGTTCGCCGCGCGCTGGTCGCCACCGCAAACGATCCGCTTTGCTCCCCGGTTCCGGCTGCTCTGGCTCTTGACCGTATATTCACGGTAATAGCCGCGTTGTTGTTGAGGGAGGATACGTTCGTAGTTGCCGAAGCGCGAGCCGTCCTTCTCATAGGGATACGGCCCGCCGGCCTCAATGCGCTCCAGCGTCTGCCGTGCTTCATTGGGCAATTGCTGCACGGCAATGGTTCCCGGGAGCCCTTCGGCCTGCTGCCTTGCCAGTGACGGCTGAATACATGCCAGCGCCAGGACCACGCCCGACAGGGCGCTCGCCAGCGCGCGCCGGCCGCGCAACGGCCAAGTTTGCCGCTGCTGAATCAGGGGAATCTGGGAACCCACGTTGGTCTGTCTTGGTTGAACCGGAAATCGAGCCTGCCGCCTGCTGGGTAGACAAGTTGTCCGGGCCACCCTGGCCGGCTTGCTAGCCGCCGACCTCACCGGAGCGCTCGTGGCGAGCGCCTGCATCAAAGGCGTAAGGGTACGCGCATGCAGGAAATTAATCAATCCCGGCCCTCCGCCAGCGCAAAATCCTCAATTGTTTCAATGTGTTAATAGGATGTGTGCGCATACTAACAGGAAAATCCAAGGCGCAAAAAAAGCCGGGCATGCCCGGCTTTTTCGCCCCGCTGAGCCGGATTCGGCTTAGCGCTTGGCGGCGGAGTCGACCACCACCAGCGACGTCATGTTGACGATGCGGCGCACTGTCGCCGACGGCGTCAGGATGTGCACCGGCGCCTTCACGCCCAGCAGGATCGGGCCGATCGCGACGTTGTTGCCCGCCGCAACCTTCAGCAGGTTGTAGGAGATATTGGCCGCGTCGATGTTCGGGCAGACCAGCAGGTTGGCTTCGCCCTTGAGCGAGCCGTCCGGCACGAGGCTGTCGCGCAGCCTCTGGTCCAACGCGCTGTCGCCATGCATCTCGCCATCGATCTCGAGTTCCGGCGCACGTTCGCGCAGGATGGCCAGCGTATCGCGCATCTTGCGCGCCGACGGCGCTTCGGACGAGCCGAAATTCGAGTGCGACAGCAGCGCCACCTTGGGTTCGATACCAAAGCGCTTGAGCTCTTCCGCGGCCATCAGGGTGATCTCGGCCAGTTCGTCGGCAGTCGGGTCGACGTTCACGTGCGTATCGACCAGGAAGATCTGGCGGCCCGGCAGCACGAGGCCGTTCATGGCTGCGTAGACCTTGTTGGTGCCGCCAAGCACCTGGTCGATGTAGCGCAGATGCGCGGCGGTGTTGCTGACGGTGCCGCAGATCATGCCATCGGCTTCGCCCTTCTTGACCAGCATCGCGCCGATCAGCGTGGTGCGGCGACGCAGTTCGAGCTTGGCATATTGCGGCGTGACACCTTCGCGCGCCATCGTCCGATAGTAGGTATCGGAATAGTCGCGGAAACGGTCGTCGTGCTCGGGGTTGACCACGGTGAAGTCCACGCCCGGGCGCAGACGCAGGCCGAAACGCTCGATGCGGTGCTGCAGCACTGCCGGGCGGCCGATCAGGATCGGGTTGGCCAGCTTTTCATCGACGATCACCTGCACGGCGCGCAGCACGCGCTCTTCCTCGCCCTCGGCGAAGACGATGCGCTTCTTCGCCATCTCGACCTTGCGGGCGGCGGCGTAGATCGGCTTCATCAGCGTGCCCGAGTGGTACACGAACTGCTGCAGCTGCAGGCGGTAGGCGTCCATGTCCTCGATCGGACGCGAGGCCACGCCGGACTTCATGGCGGCTTCCGCCACTGCCGGGGCCACCCACACGATCAGGCGCGGGTCGAACGGCTTCGGGATCAGGTATTCCGGACCGAACGAGAGGTCCTGGATACCGTAGGCCGAGGCGACGATATCGCTCTGCTCCTGGCGCGCCAGTTCGGCAATCGCGTTGGCAGCGGCGATTTCCATCTCGCGCGTGATGGTGGTCGCACCGCAATCCAGCGCACCGCGGAAGATGAACGGGAAGCACAGGACGTTGTTGACCTGGTTCGGGTAGTCGGTACGGCCGGTCGCCATGATGGCGTCCGGGCGAACTTCCTTGACCAGTTCCGGTGCAATTTCGGGGTTCGGGTTCGCCAGCGCCAGCACCAGCGGCTTGTCGGCCATGCGCTGGACCATGTCCTGCTTGAGCACACCAGCGGCGGACAGGCCCAGGAAGATGTCGGCGCCGTCGATCACCTCGCCAAGCTTGCGCTTGTCGGTCCTCTGGCAGAAGCGTGCCTTTTCCGGGTCCATCAGCTCGGTACGGCCTTCATAGACCACGCCGGCCAGGTCGGTCACCCAGATATTCTCGATGGGCAGGCCCAGGTCCACCAGCAGGTCCAGGCAGGCCAGCGCCGCTGCGCCCGCGCCCGAGGCCACCAGCTTGACCTTCTTGATGTCCTTGCCTACCACCGTCAGGCCGTTGATGACGGCCGCGGCGACCACGATGGCGGTGCCGTGCTGGTCATCGTGGAAGACGGGGATCTTCATCTTGTCGCGCAGCGTGCGCTCCACGTAGAAGCACTCCGGCGCCTTGATGTCTTCCAGGTTGATGCCGCCGAAGGTCGGTTCCAGCGCAGCAATGACCTGCACCAGCTTTTCGGGGTCTTTTTCGTCGATTTCGATGTCGAAGACGTCGATGCCGGCAAATTTCTTGAACAGGCCGGCCTTGCCTTCCATCACCGGCTTGGACGCCGCGGCGCCAATATCGCCCAGGCCCAGCACGGCGGTGCCGTTGGTGATCACGGCCACCAGGTTGCCGCGCGCGGTGTAGCGGAACGAATTCGCCGGATCGGCGACGATTTCCTCGCAGGCAGCCGCGACGCCTGGCGAATAGGCCAGGGCCAGGTCGCGCTGGTTGGACAGCGGCTTGGTCGGCGTAACGGAGATCTTCCCTGGCGTCGGAAACTCGTGGTACTCGAGCGCCGCTTTGCGCAGCGCCTCACGCTGCTGCTGTTTCAGATCGTCTTGGGACGGGGACTGCTGAGGGCTGGTCATCGGCGCATATTCCAATCGGTGGAGCCGTCATTTGACGTGGCTTCGGGATGATGGCGGACCGGCTCCACGTGCCCGCCCATCTCTTCCTCTGGACCCTGCATTTTACATTGTGAAATATTATTTCACAATAAGCATTTTGCGAGGACCAGGATTGTGATTCGGTACAATATGCCCCAAGCCGCAGGCCTTGAACAGCAAGCAACAGTCACTGCTGCCGCCCGCTGCGGTATCTTGCCGAGCCCCCTGGCAGGCAGCATCCTTGTCCCGATCCGCCTTTTTTGCGCCAGCGCCGGCCTGGCCCGCTTAATCCAATGTCCACGATCCGCCGCGCGCAGCTCTCCGAGTTCGACCTGATCCGCCGCTTCTTCACCCGGCCGGTGCGCAAAGCCGTGCTCGGCGTGGGCGACGACTGCGCGCTGATTGACCCGCGGCCCGGCCATCATCTCGCAATCAGTACCGACATGCTGGTCAGTGGCCGGCATTTCTTTGCCGATGTGCCGCCCCGGGCGCTCGGGCACAAGGCGCTGGCGGTCAACCTCTCCGACCTGGCAGCCATGGGCGCCGAGCCGCGCGCGTTCACGCTGGCACTGGCACTGCCCGAGGCCGATCCCGCCTGGCTGGAGGAACTGGCTGCAGGCATGCTGGCACTGGCGGACGCCCACGGATGCGAGCTTGTCGGCGGCGACACGACACGCGGGCCGCTTACGCTCAGCCTGACCGTATTCGGCGATGTGCCGCCGCGCGCCGCGCTGCGGCGCGACGCCGCGCGTCCCGGCGACGATATCTGGGTTTCCGGCACGCTCGGCGATGCCCGCCTTGCCCTCGGCGATTGCCGTGGCGAGTGGCTGCTCCCCGAACCCGACTTCAGCCGCGTGCGCCCGCGCATGGAAACCCCCTCCCCGCGAATCGCGCTAGGCCTGGCGCTCCGCGGCGTGGCGCATGCCGCACTCGATATTTCAGATGGGCTGATCGGCGACCTCGGGCACATCCTGGCGCGCTCGCAGGTCGGCGCACTGCTTGATGCCGATGCGCTGCCGCGCTCGGAAGTGCTGGCCAGCCAGCCCGAAGCGCTGCAGCGCGAATGCGTGCTGGCCGGGGGCGACGACTACGAACTGTGCTTCACCGCGCCCATCGGCAACCGCGAGGCCATCGCCGCGATCGCGGAGCGCCTGGAACTGCCACTGACCCGGGTCGGCGCGATCACGCCCGAGCCAGGATTACGACTGGTCGACCGCCATGGCAGCCCGGTGACCTATGCCGGCGCCAGCTTCGACCACTTCGCCTCGTCCTGACAGCGGCATACGACCGTGTCATGATGCCGGCATCGTGAGCGCCGGCAAACCGGGGAGGGAACCCGGGAAACTGGCACGCAAGGCGCCGCGGACATAAAACATAAGCACACGAGCCAAATCCTGATGTCGACCTCCCCTCCCGCGGCCGCGCCGCGCGACCCCGCCATGCCCCTCGAAGCCGGGCAAACCGCCAAGGTGACCCGGCCCACGGCCCGCTTCATGCTGGCGCATCCGGCGCGCCTGATCGCCCTCGGCTTCGGCTCCGGCCTGTCGCCGGTCAGCCCCGGTACCGTGGGCACGCTCTACGGATGGCTCTCCTTTGCCGTCATCTCGCTGTGGATCGAGCCGACCACCTGGCTGTGGATCATCGGCGCCGGCTTTCTGATCGGGCTGTGGGCCTGTGCACGCACCGCGCGCGACATGGGCGTGCACGACCACGGCAGCATGGTCTGGGACGAGATCATCGCGTTCTGGCTGGTGCTGACGTTCGTCATGCCCACGGGCCTCTGGGGCCAGTTCGCCGCCTTCCTGTGGTTCCGGCTGTTCGATATCGCCAAGCCAGCGCCGATCGCCTATTACGACCGCTCGCTCAAGGGCCCAGGGCTGCGCGGCGCGTTCGGCGTGATGTTCGACGACATCTTCGCGGCGTTCTACACCTTGCTGGTGTTCGCGTTGTGGCGCTCGTTCTGACATCCTTGCCACGCTTGCACGACGGTTCACCCGCCAAGCCCCTTCCATTGCCAGGCAACTTTCACCTATGTCCATCAGCCGCTTGCTCGATCAACTTGCCATCCAGGCTGGCGTAGCCCTCGCCGAAAGATCGCTGACGCTGGCCACGGCCGAATCCTGCACCGGCGGGCTGGTGGCCGCGGCCATCACCGATGTCTCCGGCTCGTCAGGATGGTTCGAGCGCGGCTTTGTCACGTACTCGAACGAGGCCAAGAGCACGATGATCGGCGTGCCCGCCAAGCTGATCCGCGACCACGGCGCCGTCAGCGAGGAAGTCGCCAGGGCGATGGCCGAGGGCGCGCTGCTCAACAGCCGCGCACAAGTATCGCTGTCGATCACGGGCGTGGCCGGACCCAATGGCGGCACCGCCGACAAGCCGGTCGGCATGGTCTGCTTCGGCTGGAGCAACCGCATTACCACGCGCACCGAGACCCAGCGCTTCAAGGGCGACCGCGCGCAGATCCGCCGCCAGGCGGCGGAGCACGCCATGCGCGGCCTGCTCGACCTGGTGCGCAACGAAGCCTGAAACGACAAAGGCCGCGCCCGTTGGGGCGCGGCCTTTTCAGTTGTCGCGACGTTTTGCGCCTGCCCGGCGCGGTTTAGCCGTGGCGATAGCGATTGATGACATCCCGCGTCTGCATCGCCACATTGCGCGCCGCGGTCGCGAAGTCCTTTTCGCGACTGGCATAGAGGATGGCGCGCGACGAATTGATCATCATGCCGGTGCCATCCGCCGTGCGGCCGGCCTTGACGGTGGCCTCGATATCGCCGCCCTGCGCGCCAATGCCCGGGATCAGCAACGGCATATCGCCGACGATCTGGCGCACGCGCGCGATCTCGTTCGGGAACGTTGCGCCGACCACCAGGCCCATTTGCCCCGTGGTGTTCCAGCGCTCCCTGGCCGCCTCGGCCACCAGCTGATAAAGCGGCTTACCATCCACCTGAAGGAACTGCACATCCGATCCGCCCGGGTTCGACGTCCGGCACAGCACGATCACGCCGCGGTCTGGATAGGCCAGGTACGGCTGCATCGAGTCGAAGCCCATGTAGGGGCTGACGGTCACCGCATCGGCCTTGTAGCGTTCGAACGCTTCGCTGGCATAGTGCTCGGCGGTCGAGCCGATGTCGCCGCGCTTGGCGTCCAGGATCACCGGGATGCCCGGATGGGCGTCATGGATATAGTGGATCAGCTGCTCGAGCTGGTCTTCGGCGCGCTGCGAATGGAAGTAGGCGATCTGCGGCTTGAATGCGCAGACCAGGTCGGCGGTGGCGTCGACGATCTCGCGGCAGAAGGAAAAGATGGCGCCGCCCGCCCCGGTCAGGGACAGCGGCAGCTTCTGCGGATCGGGATCGAGTCCGACGCAGAGGAGGGAATCGTTGCGCTGCCAGGCGGCAGACAGCTGCTCGATAAAGGTCATGGGCTACTCGATATCCTGTTGGCTCCGGCGCCGCCTGCACGGGGCGGGCGACCGGTCGCTGCGGGCTGGGGCGCTGGGACGGATAGGCCCCTCCTGTACGCAGCATATGTCGTTTCCGGCAATTTTACCCGCTGCATGCTATCGTTTCGCGCTCAAAGTCAAAACAAAGAGCGGCGTGACACGCAGCCGCCATTCACGACATGTCTCTCGATCGCCGCGGCCTCATCCTGCTGGTCATCCTGACCATTGCCTGGGGCGTGAACTGGCCCATCATGAAAATCGGCGTGGCGCATTTCCCCGCCATGGGCTTCCGGCTGCTCTGCATGGCCGGCGGCGTGGTAGCGCTGGGCCTGGCGCTGCGCGTGCGCGGTGAATCGCTGCGCGTGCCGCGCGCGCAATGGGCCACCATCGTCAAGCTGGCCATCCCGAACATGGTGTTCTGGCACTTGCTGGCGATCTGCGCGGTCAAGATGCTGTCGTCCGGACGCGCCGCGATCCTCGGCTACACCATGCCGATTTGGGCCGTGGTGTGGGGGCTGGTCCTGTACCGTGACCGCATCGGCGCGTCGGCCTGGGTCGGCATCGGCTGCGCGCTGGCCGGCACCGTCCTGCTGCTGTCCGGCGAGATCCGCGCGCTGACCGGCAGCCCGGCCGGCACCTTGCTGATGCTCGCGGCGGCAGCCGGCTGGGGCTTCGGCACGCAGCTCATGAAGCGCACGCAAATCGACATCCCGATCGGCACGCTCACGTTCTGGATGCTGACGGTCACCCTGCCCTTCCTGGCCGCGGGCACGCTGTTGCTGGAGACCGGCTGGCGCATGCCGAATGCTGCCGAATGGGGTGCCATCGCCTACAACGCCGTGGTGGTATTCGCCTACTGCCACCTGGTCTGGTTCGCGCTGGCGCGCAACCTGCCGCCGGTGGTATCGAGCCTGTCGGTCATGTTCATTCCCGTGGTCGGCGTGTTTTCAGGCATGTGGATGCTCGGCGAGCAGCCGCACTGGCAGGACTACACGGCGATTGCGCTGATGTTCGCGGCACTATCGTCGGTGATGCTGGTGCCACTGTTGCGGCGACGCCTGCAGGCGGGCGCCGCGCGTGGAGATTTCACTTAACAAGCCCCCCCGCGTTGGGCTACACTCGCGGCCATCACAATCCCGGAGAAACTACGTGGGCAGTAGCATCGGGTGTTCGAGTTGCCGCGATAACGCAGTTGATGCCGTTAACGCAGCTTCGTCGGATGCCATGTCACTGCGGGCTGCGTAGACGAACCGCCGGAGCCGCCACGCGCTCCCGCCTCGTCGCATCGCCCGCAGAATCCATGCGGGCGAGTGTTTTTCCGTATCGCCGACGGCCACCGAAGCGCGTGCCGTGCCATTGCGGATCTTCCCTCTCCCGGCTTGCCAGCCACCCCAGGCAAACGCCATCGCCTTGCGCCCGCCGGCCTGATGCCGTCCGCGCAGCGCGATCACGCTTGCCCGTGATTCCGCACTGAACCGGTCCGGACCACCTGGGATGCGGCGAGCCTGCCTGCGCTTGTCTTCGCGCTTGTCATTGTTTTTTCGTCGCAATCAGCATTAGCAATAAGGAATTCCGGGGATGATCAACCTGTTCGTCCTGCAAAAAGGCCGGCTTGCCCAGGAGCAGGTCGACGAGCGCAGCGAGCTGCTTCAGCACAAGCCGATCTGGATCGACGTCGTCAGCCCCGACGACGAGGAACTTGCCTGGATCAAGGAAACCTACGGCGTAGCCCTGCCGGAACTGGAAGACCTGGGCGACCTGGAAGCGTCCGCGCGTTATTTCGAAGGCGAGGACGAGAACATCCATATCCGCACCGACTTCCTGCTCGATGAGGAAGAGGCGTCGCGCAACGTGCGCGTGGCTTTCGTGCTCACGCGTGACGTGCTGTTCTCCATCCATGACGAAGACCTGCCGGTGTTCCGCCTGGTGCGGCTGCGCGCGCGCATGCGCCCGGGCTCGGTGCGCAACGCCAAGGACGTGCTGATGGACCTGTACGCGACGGACGCGGAATACTCGGCCGACTCGATCGAGGAAGTCTACGAACGCCTGGAAGAAGCGAGCCGCCGCGTACTGGCCGAGAACGTGACCGACGCTGCCGCCGCCGACGTGCTGGAAACCATCGCGCGCGAGGAAGACCTGAACGGCCGCATCCGCCGCAACGTCATGGACACGCGCCGCGCGGTGTCGTTCCTGATGCGCAGCCAATTGCTGTCAGCCGAGCAGCAGGACGAGGCGCGCCAGATCCTGCGCGATATCGACTCGATCGAGAACCACACCGCCTTCCTGTTCGACAAGATCAACTTCCTGATGGACGCGACCGTCGGTTTCATCAACATCAACCAGAACAAGATCATCAAGCTGTTCTCGGTGGTGTCGGTGGCGCTGATGCCGCCCACGCTGATCGCGAGCATCTACGGCATGAACTTCAAGTTCATGCCGGAACTGGACTGGGCCGCGGGGTATCCGTGGGCGATCGCGCTGATGGCGGTGTCGGCGGCGATTCCGCTGGTGTATTTCCGCAGGAAGGGATGGCTTGGCTGAGAAGCCGCGTTACGCGACCGGATTCAATCCGGCAGCGTCGCGGCCCCCATCCGCCGCGCAATAATCCCCGCCTTCACCTTGAAGTTGACGCGCACGTTCGCGCAGTACTGCTTCTTGTCGAAGCATTTCGGCGCCGGCAGCGCTGCCGCCAGGCGCGCGGCCTGGCCCACGCCGAGCTTGCCCGCGCTGGTGCGGAAATAGTGCTGGGCCGCGGCCTCGGCACCGAATACGCCCTCGCCCCACTCGACGGAATTCAGGTAGATCTCAAAGATGCGCTGCTTGTCCAGCCAGAACTCGAGCATCCACGTGATGGCCAGTTCCTGGCCCTTGCGCAGGTAATGCTGCTCGGGCGACAGGAACAGGTTCTTGGCGAGCTGCTGCGTGATGGTCGAGCCGCCGCGCACGACGCGGCCGCGCTTCTTGTTGCGCTCCCAGGCGTCCAGCATGGCGTCGATCTCGTAGCCGGGATGGTTGACGAAGTCCGCATCCTCGCTGGCGATGACCGCGCGCTTGAGATTGCGCGAGATCTGGTCGTACGGCACCCAGCGGCGGTCAATCTCGCAGTTCCAGAGCTTGAAGCCGCACAGGCGCCAGCGCTCGGCGCGCATGAATGACGTGGACGAAGGCGCCACGTATTGCCAGGCCGCGATCTGCAGGAAAAAGTAGGCCTGCATCGCCAGGATGCCGGCCGCTACGCAGGCGATCAGGTAGCCAACCCAGCGCATCGGGGCGAATGCCGTGCCGGCGGCGCGCACGGTGCGCTGTCGGGTGGCCACGGGCGCAGGCGTTGGTTCAGCCCTTGCGCTCGGCCTGCAGCGCGGCGCGCAGGTCGGCCAGCACGGGCGCGGTGCGCGGACGTACGCCGCGCCAGATGTAGAAGGCCTCGGCGGCCTGCTCGACCAGCATGCCCAGCCCGTCGGCCGTGCGCGCGCCGCATTGCGCGGCATGGCGCAGGAACACGGTCGGCTCGGCGCCGTACATCATGTCGTAGGCCAGCACGCCTTGGCCAAGCAGGAAATCCGGCACCGGCGGCAGTTCGCCATGCAGGCTGCTGGACGACGCATTGATGACCACGTCGCAGGCCTCGTCCTCGGACAAGTGCTCCAGCGCATCGAGACCGCCACCCCACAGCTCCACGCCGAAGGAATCGGCGGCTTCCACGAACTCTTCCAGCATGTCGCTCGCGCGCGAAGCCGTGCGGTTGGCCACCACGATGCGCGACGGCCGGCATTCGAGCAGCGGCAGCACTGCGCCCATTGCCGCGCCGCCCGCGCCGAGCAACAGCACGCGCCTGCCTTCCAGCAGCGTGTCGAGGTTGTCCTGGATGTCGCGCACCAGGCCAATGCCATCGGTGTTGTCGCCGTGGATCAGCCCGTCCTCGATCCACATCGTGTTGACCGCGCCCGCGGCTTCCGCACGCTCCGTCAGGCGATCGGCCAGGTCATAGGCCTGCAGCTTGAACGGCACGGTCACGTTGAAGCCGTGGCCGCCGCCGGCCAGGAACGCGCGCACGGTCTCGGCGAACGCGTCGAGCGGTGCTTCCAGCCGGCTGTACTCGACGGCCTCGCCGGTCTGCTGCGCAAACGCGGCGTGGATGAATGGGGAGCGGCTGTGCGCAACCGGGTTGCCGACCACGACGTAGCGGTCGGCCAGCTGGGAGGATTCAGTGGATGTCATCAGCGGGCCTGCAAGCGGGTTTCCAGACCGCTGCGCGAGAACTTGAATGTGGAAATGACTTCGAGGATGTCCTGGCGTGCCGCCATCTCGGCCGTGAACGGGCCGAACGGCGCGGCAGCGCGGACGATGGCAACGGCCTGGCGGTCCAGCGCCGGATCGCCCGAGCTCTTGACCACGTCGATGGCGTCGACGTTGTAGCCGTCGCGGTTGTAGCCAAGCTTGCCCAGGCGGTTCACGTTGATCACCAGGATCAGCTGGCCATAGAGCGGCTTGCCGTTGCGCTGCGGGAAATCGCTGGTGCCGCGCGCCTCGATCCGGTGGCGCAGGCGGTCATAGTACTGCGCGTAGTCGACTTCGCGCGCGCTGGTGGCGGTGAGCTGGTAGCGCTTGGGCCGCTTGGCATACTGCTCGAGGTTGCGGCCGATTTCGGCCTCCAGCTTGGCCATCTCGTCCGTGGAGGTACGCTCGTCCTGGCCGCGCAACGGCGTGTCCTGGCGCTGCTCGCCCGGCTTGAGCGGCTGGCTGCGCACCGACGGGGCGGCTTCGCGCGTCTGCGTCATCAGGCGCTGCTGTTCCTGCTCGAGCTGCTCGACGCGGCGCTGCACCTGGCGCACCAGGTCGCCGTCCTGCGACACGGTCTGCGCCGGCAGCGGCGTGGTGGCGCGCTGCTGGTCGTGGTCGCCGCCGCCATCGAGGTTGGCCTGCGCCAGCACGGTCGGGTTGCGCGGCTTCTGCGCGGACTTGGAATTGACCAGCACCACGTCCAGCGCCGCGTCCGTGCGCTTGATCTCGAACACCTCGGGCGCCGCGATCCGTACCATCAGCAGCACCAGGTGCACGACTACCGAGATGGCCAGCGCCTTGACCAGCGTATTGCTGGCGTGCCACCAGTGGCGGGGATCGACGAGAGCGGCGTTCACGATGGAGAGCTGGCTGGACAATGGCTTGGGGGAAATCGCTTGGAATAGCCGCCAGGGCAGCATGAAGCCACGCGCCCCCGGCCCGGTGGCGGCACCGGGTCAGAAGGGCATTGTATGTGAGCCGCCAGCTTTTCCGAAGGGATCAGCCCTGGCCGGGCGAAATGGTGTCGCGCGCGGCAGACGCCGCGTCGCCACTGCCCTCTCCGGCCGGCTCGCCGGCTTCGCCCGCGGCAGGCTCGGCGCCTTCCGCGGACTGCTCGGCCGCGTTTTCGGCCGCCATCTCGGCTGCGGCTTCCGCCGAGACTTCAGCGGCTTCCTCGTCGCTTTCAAGTTCTTCCTCGGGCAACGCGCCTTCCCCGGCAAACACTTCAAGCACCCGGCACGACACATCGAGCGAAATCTCGTCGATAGCGCCAATCTCCAGCAGCACCTGCGTGCCGCGCTGCGCTTGCATCAGTTCCGGCACACGCGTGACCAGCGGGATCTCCATGAAGCGCACCGCGCCTTCCTTGAGCGTGCTGGCCATCATGCGCTCGCGTTTTTCCTGCTGCAGCCAGCGCAGGCACCAGTAGCGCTCCATGGTGGACTGGTGGTCGGCATAAGCCGCATAGGTGCCTTCGAAATCCGCCACCGCGGCCAGCAGGTCGGCGTCCTTCGGCTTGAACGGCGCCACCAGCTTGGCCGTGATGCCATGCTGCGCCACCGCCAGGATCTGCCACTGGTTGACCAGGTCGACATAGCGGCGCAGCGGCGAAGTACTCCATGCGTATTGCGCCACGCCCAGGCCTTCGTGCGGCGCCGGGTAGGTCTGCATGCGGGTGCGGTGCATGCCCCAGGCCTTCTGCGTCCGGTAGATACCCGGCACGCCGTTGTCCGCCAGCAGCTTGCCCCACGTGCTGTTGGCCAGGATCATCAGCTCGGCCACGATCTTGTCCAGCGGCGAGCCGCGCTTGCGCTGCTCGATGCGCACGCGCTGGCTGCCATCGGCCTGGTCGTCGAGGTAGAAGTTGAAGTCCGCGCGGCTGTGCGATTCGGGCCGCAGGCCGCTGGCCAGGCGGGCTTTCTGCCGCTCGTCGTGCAGTGCGCCGGCAAAGTGCCACAGCCGCGTGAGTTCGGCGCGGAACGGATAGTCGCCGGTGCCGTCGGCCAGCGACGCCTCGGTGATAACGTCATCGAGCAGGTTGTGGCGCAAGTTGGCCGCGATCATGACCATCTCGGCGCGCGTCTCGCTGCCAACCACTTGCCAGAACTGTGTCTCGACCGTCACGTAGAGCGACAGCGCGGGACACTGGCGGCCCTCCTGCAGCGTGTAGCGCTCGACCACGGCGTCGGGCAGCATGGTGATCTTGTCGCCCGGGAAGTAGACCGTGGACAGCCGATGGCGCGCGATCACGTCGAGCGGCTCGCCGCGGCGGATGCCCAGCGCGGGCGCGGCAATATGGATACCCACGCGCAGGTTGCCGTCCGGCAGCTCGGTGACCGACAGCGCGTCGTCGATCTCGGTGGTGGTCACGTCGTCGATCGAGAACGCCTGCACGTCGGCCACGGGCAGGTCGGCCTGCGGCTCGGGTACGTCGATGTCCGGGAAGCCCGTGCCCTTCGGGAAGCATTCGGCGAGGAACTTGGCCTCGTGCAGCGCGCGCGCGCTGGCCACGCCGCCGGCGCTCACCATCAGGCGCATCGGCGTCATGCCGAGCGCCGTGCAGGCGGCATCCATCGCCTTGTATTCGAGGCTGTTCTTGTCCGGCTTGAACAGAAGTTGCAGCACCTTGTTGCGGAACGGTTCCGGCAGCGTCAGCGCCTTGAGCTGGTCTTCGTATTCGGTCTGCAGCAGTGCCTGCTGCTTCTTGCGCTCGACTGCGGCCAGGGCGGCCTTCAGCTGGTCTTCCGGCGCGCGCTGGTAACGCCCGCGGCCCTTGCGGCGGAAATACACCGGATTGGCATGCAGGGCCATGGCCAGCGCCGCCTGCTGCACGGGGCCGGCATCCGCGCCGTAGTATTCGACGGCCAGCTCGGGAAAGCCGAACTCGGCTTCGGGCGCGCATTCCCACAGGAAGTCGAGGTCGATCTCGGCGGTCATCTCGCCGGTCTGGCGCACCAGTTCGATCGCCGACGGCTGCGCAAACTGCAGCAGCACGTCGCGGGACTTGACCTTGGTGCGCTTGCCGGCCGGCAATTCGACCTGGTAGGCCTCGCCCTGCTGGGTCAGCACGGTGCCGGCGCGAATCTCGCCGCCTTCTTCGAACAGCAACTGCATCGATCGGTACTTTCAGAAATGCCGGGAACCCTGCCGCTCAGGCGGCAAAGACACGGGTTCCGGGGAGATAAGTGTGAGCGCCCTTGACGGGCGGGCTGGCCGCAAGTGCCAAAGTCAGAATGATACCGCACTGGTTCCCGCTGCCCGCCGGCGAACAGGCCGGCGGGCACGGCGGGGACGTCCGGTGACGTCAGAGCGACATGCCGCCGCTGGTCTCGATAGCGACGCCGTTGATGTAGCTGGCGTCGTCGCTGGCGAGGAAGGCGTACACGCTGGCGATCTCCGACGGCTCGGCCAGGCGGCGCATCCAGCAGGATTCCTTCATGCCGTCGAGCACCTTCTCCGGCACGGTCTGCAGGATCTCGGTGTTGACGAAGCCCGGGCACACGGCGTTCACGCGCACGCCCTTGGGGCCGAGTTCGCGCGCCCAGGTCTTGGTAAAGCCGATCACGCCGAACTTGCTGGCCGCGTAATTGGTCTGGCCGAAGTTGCCGTACAGGCCGACCACGCTCGACGCGTTGAGGATCACGCCCTTGCCCTGCTCGGTCATCACGCCGGCCACGGCCTGCGCGCAGTTGAACACACCCTTCAGGTTGACGTCGATCACGGCATCGAACTGCACCTCGGTCATCTTTGCCAGGCGAGCATCCTTGGTGATGCCGGCATTGTTGACGAGCACGTCGATGCGCTCATGCGCGGCCAGCACGGCGGCGACCATGGCGTCGACCTCGTCACGGCGCGTCACGTCAACGCGGAAAGCCTTGGCGACGGCGCCGTTGGCGGCCAGCTTCTCGGCGGCCTCGCGCACACGCGCTTCCTGGACGTCGCACAGGATGACAATGGCGCCTTCCGCGGCAAAGCGCTCGGCCGTGGCAAACCCGATACCGGCAGCTGCGCCGGTGATGATGGCAACGCGACCCTGCAATTTCATGATGTCTTCTCTTCTGTAATTCTGGGTAGTGTGTAAGTCAGTCGGGGCTCCGGTCTGATGGGCTACGTTGCCGGGGTCCCCGTGAAGGCCGTGCCAGCAGGTCAGGCAAGAAGACCTCTGTCACGAGCATGATGCCGGCGCCGCGCCGGAATACGGAACGGCGCGCCGGCAGCATTGGTACCGGCCCCATGGCCGGCAGGATCCGCTGCAGCGCCTGGCGCAGCGGGTGGTGCGGCAGCAGCCGCGCGAATTCGAACGGATCGCGCCGCACGGCCGGATCCACGAACAGGCGGCCGCCCAGCGGGCGCTCGCCGAGCCCGCGCAGGAATGGCCAGTCACGGCGCGCGTGGCGCTCGCGCACGACGGTGTGCGCGTAGATGGCCGGCTGCTCGTCGCAGATCAGCAGCACTTCGCGCGTCAGCGCCGGTTCACGGCCGCATTGACCGAGCGCCTGCCATTCGTCCAGATAAGGCCGCGCCGAAGCCTGCCGCAGGCGGCGCACGCGAAAGCGTTCGGAGGCGGCCATCAGCCGCGCGGTCAGCGAACCTTCGCCCGTGACCCAATGCCGCAGGTTCGGCGGGATCTCCGGGTCGAAGGGCAGGTGGCGGGTCCAGCCGCAGCGGCGCGCGAACTGCGCGCTCATGCCGCGCGGCCCGGCACTACGCCGCCGGGCCCGTAGCCGCAAAAGGCCAGCACGTCGTCGACGTAGTTGGCGAATTCGCCGATGCCGTGGTCACTGCCCGAGAGGATGCGGATATGCGCGCCCGCGCAAGCCGCGACCATCTCGCGGTAATCGAGGACTTCATCGCCCGTGGCGGCGATCAGGTAATAGCGTTCGGGCCGAGTAATGGTGTCCACGCGCAGGTCGATCAGTTCCTGCATATGGCGCGGCTCGACCGTGACGGAGCCACCGCCGTGCCACAGCGGCTGTTCGCCGATGTATTGCTGCAGGTCGGTCCACGGGTGGATGGCCGGGTTCAGCAGCACCGTGCGGCAGCCGTGGCGCTCGCCGAGCCAGCGTGCGTAGAAGCCGCCGAGCGAGGAACCGACGATTGCGATTTCCTGGTCGCCACCCGCGCGCGCCGCGCTGATGGCGGCTTCGGCCTGGGCGATCGCCTGGGCGGGGGAGACATTGAGCAACGGGCAGGCGTAGTAGCGCCCCACGCCCCACTCGCGCATGCGCTCCTGCACCAGCCGCGCCTTGAACGACTGCGGCGAGGAGCGGAATCCGTGCAGGTACAGCAGCATGTCCGCGTCCTCAGCCGGCGGCGCCCTGGCCGAGCGCGTCCAGCAGCTTCTGGTGCACGCCGCCGAAGCCGCCGTTGCTCATGACCAGCACCTGGTCGCCTGGGCGCGCCGCGGCACGCACGGCCTCGACCAATGCGCCGAGATCGTGGAAAGCCGCGGCCTTCTTGCCCAGCGGTGCCAGTGCGCCGGCCAGGTCCCAGCCGAGCGCGTCCTTGCCGCCCGGAGCGCCATAGCCGAACACCAGGTCGGCCTGTTCGAGGCTGGCCGGCAGCTGCGCCTTCATCACGCCGAGCTTCATGGTGTTGGAGCGCGGCTCCAGCACGGCCAGGATGCGCGCGCCACCGACGCGGCGGCGCAGGCCTTCCAGCGTGGTCTGGATCGCGGTGGGATGATGGGCGAAGTCGTCATAGACCGTCACGCCGCCCGCCACGCCGCGCACTTCCATGCGGCGCTTCACGTTGGCGAAGCGGCCCAGCGATTCGATGGCCTGCGCGGGCGGCACGCCGACATGGCGCGCGGCGGCAATCGCGGCCAGCGCGTTCATGCGGTTGTGCGTGCCCTGCAGGTCCCAGGTCACGCGGCCCTGCACGGTCTCGCCGAACCAGACGTCGAATGCGTCCTTGCCGCCGTTGCCGCCTGCATCGCCTGCGTCGCTCTGGCGCCAGTCACCGACGCCGAACTGCTCGACCTCGCTCCAGCAGCCGCGTTCAAGCACGCGGGCCAGGCTGGGTTCGATGCCATTGACCACCAGCCTGCCCTGCCCCGGCACCGTGCGCACCAGGTGGTGGAACTGCGTTTCGATCGCGTCGAGATCCGGGAAGATGTCGGCGTGATCGTATTCCAGGTTATTCAGGATGGCCGTGCGCGGACGGTAGTGGACGAACTTGCTGCGCTTGTCGAAGAAGGCGGTGTCGTACTCGTCCGCCTCGATCACGAAGAAATCCGACTCCGTCACGCGCGCCGAGATGCCGAAGTTCTGCGGCACGCCGCCGACGAGGAAGCCGGGGTTGTAGCCGGCATCTTCGAGGATCCACGCAAGCATCGACGTGGTGGTGGTCTTGCCATGCGTGCCCGCCACGGCGAGCACCCACTTGCCTGCCAGCACGTGCTCGCCCAGCCAGTGCGGGCCCGAGACGTAAGGCAGGTTGCGGTTGAGGATGGCTTCCATCAGCGGATTGCCGCGCGACACCACGTTGCCGATCACGAACAGGTCCGGCTCGAGCGCGAGCTGGGCGGGATCGAAGCCTTCGATCAGCTCGATACCCTGGGCCTCGAGCTGCGTGCTCATCGGCGGATAGACATTGGCGTCGCAGCCGGTGACACGATGTCCCGCCTGCTTGGCGAGGACCGCCAGGCCGCCCATGAAAGTGCCGCAGATGCCAAGGATATGAATATGCATGGGGTTCCCGGAAAGACTTGGGACCGGCCGGGCCGGTCGGCATGCCGGCGCGGGTCCAGCGGACCATGCCGGGCAGGAAGGCCCCGATTGTACCCGAGCGCTTGCGCGCTTCGCTGCACTGCGGCAGCGCTGCGCGCAGCGGCTGCGCGCCCCGCTCCGGTATCATCGGGACATGTCCCGACACGCCCTTTCCGACCCCGCCCGCCTGCGCGAGGAGATCGCCCAGGCCGCGGCACGCATGATTGCCGAAGACGGCGCCGACTACGCCACCGCGAAGCGCAAGGCCGCGCGCCAGTTGCTCGGCGACCAGCGCGTGGCCGGCGAATGGCTGCCCGATAACGACATGATCGAGGCCGAAGTCCGCGCCTATCAGGCACTTTTCCACGGCGACACGCAACCGCGCATCCTGGCGCTGCTGCGCCGGGTGGCCATCCTCGCGATGGAGGACCTCGCCGGCTTCCGGCCATACCTGGTGGGCGCCGTACTCAACGGCACCGCTACCGAGCATTCGGATATCTATCTGCAGTGCTTCTGCGACAGCCCCAAGGACGCCACCTTGCACCTGCTCAACGCGGGCGTCGACTTCGAGACCAGCGAATCGCGCCATTTCGCCGGCCGCGGCGACGTGGAGACCCTGAGCTTCCTGTGGAAAGGCCAGTGGCCCGACCGCCGCGAAGCGCGCCTGCTGGCCGGCGAGGTACGCGCCGAACTGGGCGCGCCGGTCGGAATCCATATTGCTCTGTATGATGCCGACGACGAGCGCGGCGCCGCGCGCACCGATGCAAGCGGCCGTGCGGCCAGGGCCGACCTGCAAGCCGTGCGCGCGCTGCCTGGGAACGCCGACACGTCGAACTGAAGCGCACCCGACCGGTCAGAAGTTCACCATTTGCCGGTATCGGCGCCAATACCGCCGTTGCTTACTGAAGACAACATGAACGCTACCACCCAGAAACCTGTCCACCGTTCCCGCCTGTGGCTGTGGATTGCCGTGGCCGTGGCGGCCTGCGCCGGCGGCGCGCTGGCAGGTCATTTCGTGTTCTCGCCGAAACCCGCGTCGGAACAGGCCGTCGAAACCTTCTTCCAGGCCCGCCTGCCCGACCCCAGCGGCACCGATCTCGATCTGGGCAAGCTGCGTGGCAAGACCGTGGTGATCAACTTCTGGGCACCGTGGTGCGGGCCGTGCGTGGAAGAAATGCCGGAGCTGACCGCCTTGCATGCGGAGTACGCGGCCCGCAGGGTCGAGTTCGTCGGCATCGGCATCGATTCCGCCGCCAACATCCAGCAGTTCATCAAGAAGGTGCCGGTGGCCTACCCGCTTGCGGTGGCTGGCTTCGCGGGCACGGAGCTGTCCCGCAACTTCGGCAACAACGCCGGTGGCCTGCCCTATACCGTCGTGATCGACCCTGACGGTTCCGTCAAGTACCGCAAGATGGGGCGTATCACGTCGGACGAATTGCGCGCTGTTCTGCCCCATTCCTAGGTGCAGTCGGCGACATAAGGCGCTTCTTCGCCCAAGTTCGCCGAACCGTCCCGAAAATGCACTGTAACCGGGCGCATATTGCCGGAAATGGCTCAATGTGGCTTAAACAGCGCGTAATCGCCATGCCGGGGCGTGAAGGCTTGTATCGCCCGCTAGACAAATCGCTCTAAGCTACGGTAATCTCCGCGCAATTTCGTTGAACTGGTCGAGCCGCCGTGACTGCAACCCGCTCCAATCGTCGCTCAGCCCGCTACCGCAAGGTGCTGGTCCTGCACGGGCCAAACCTCAACCTGCTGGGCACGCGCGAACCGGAGACGTACGGGCACACCACGCTGGCCGATATCGACGCCGCCCTGGCACGGCATGCCGCAGATGTCGGTATCGTGTTGTCGTCGTTCCAGTCCAACCATGAAGGCGCGCTGGTTGACCGCATCCATGCCGCGCGCGCGGAAGGGGTGGATTTCATCATCATCAACCCCGCCGCCTACACGCATACCAGCGTGGCGATACGCGATGCGCTGGCCGGCGTGGCCATTCCGTTTGTCGAAGTACACCTCTCGAACGTGCATCGCCGCGAAAGCTTCCGTCACCATTCGTATTTCTCCGACCTCGCCGTCGGCGTGATCTGCGGATTGGGATGGCAAGGCTACCTGATGGCGCTGGACTATGCCCTCGGGCTGGAGCAGCCGCCGCCAGGGGCCTGAGGCCCACCGGCATACAAGGCTTTACCCGAATACATGACGCGCGCCGCCTGGCGGCCGCGCCCGCAGTTTGTGCAGCACGGCACTGCGGACGCGGACAGCCGGTGGCCGTACCGACGATTTTCCGCCGCTGCCCCGCCAGGGCACGCCCGGACAACCTGATTCAGGAGGATAAGAAGATGGACCTGCGCAAGCTGAAGACGCTGATCGACCTGGTGGCCGAATCCGGCATCTCGGAGCTGGAAGTGACTGAAGGCGACGGCAAGGTACGCATCGTCAAGCAACCGCCGCAAGTCATCGCCGCACCGATGGCCATGCCGCAAATGCAGGCGTTGCCGGTCATGCCCGGCGCCGCCGCTCCTGCCGCCACCGCTCCGGTCGCTGCCGCCGAGCCTGCCGCTGCGCAGCTCCCGGCCGGCCACGTGGTCACCTCGCCCATGGTCGGTACCTTCTACCGTGCCCCGTCGCCGGGCGCCGCGCCGTTCGTCAACGTGGGCGACACCGTCAAGGAAGGCCAGACCGTCTGCATCATCGAAGCCATGAAGCTGCTCAACGAGATCGAGTGCGACAAGGCCGGCGTGATCAAGGAAATCCTGGTCGAGAACGGCCAGGCCGTGGAATACGGCCAGCCGCTGTTCGTCATCGGCTGATGCTGTCCGGAGTGCCGCGCAACATTGCGCGGCACTCCGGATCTCGTGGATGTTCGCACGTTGTGGCCCGCATCCCACGCCATGAAGCGGCCCCTGGCACCGCCAGTTTGCCGGCCGCGCACCCGGTGTGCCGCTGCGGCACCTGACGGGACCGCTCCCGTTCTCGCAGAGAGAGACCATGTTTGAAAAAATTCTGATCGCGAACCGCGGTGAAATCGCCCTTCGCATCCAGCGCGCCTGCCGCGAGCTGGGCATCAAGACCGTAGTGGTGTACTCGGAGGCCGACAAGGAAGCCAAGTACGTCAAGCTGGCCGACGAAGCCGTGTGTATCGGCCCGGCCCCGTCGCCGCTGTCCTACCTGAACATGCCGGCGATCATCTCGGCTGCCGAGGTGACCGACTCGCAGGCCATCCACCCGGGCTACGGCTTCCTGTCGGAAAACGCCGACTTTGCCGAGCGCGTGGAAAAATCCGGCTTCGTCTTCATCGGCCCGACCGCCGAGAGCATCCGCCTGATGGGCGACAAGGTCTCGGCCAAGCAGGCCATGATCAAGGCCGGCGTGCCGTGCGTGCCGGGCTCGGAGGGCGCGCTGCCCGAAGACCCGAAGGAAATCCTGGCCATCGCGCGCCAGGTGGGCTACCCGGTCATCATCAAGGCCGCCGGCGGCGGTGGCGGACGCGGCATGCGCGTGGTCCACACCGAAGCCGCGCTGGTCAACGCCGTCAACATGACGCGTGAAGAAGCCGGCCGCGCCTTCGGCAATCCCGAGGTCTACATGGAGAAGTTCCTGGAGAATCCGCGTCACGTGGAAATCCAGATCCTGGCCGACCAGCACAAGCAAGCCATCTGGCTGGGCGAGCGCGACTGCTCCATGCAGCGCCGCCACCAGAAGGTGATCGAGGAAGCGCCCGCGCCGCATATTCCGCGCCGCCTGATCGAGCGCATCGGCGACCGCTGCGCCGAGGCCTGCCGCAAGATGGGCTACCGTGGCGCCGGCACGTTCGAGTTCCTGTATGAGAACAACGAGTTCTACTTCATCGAGATGAACACGCGCGTGCAGGTCGAGCACCCGGTCACCGAGATGATCACGGGCATCGACATCGTGCAGGAACAGATCCGCATCGCGTTTGGCGAAAAACTGCGCTTCCGCCAGAAGGATGTGCAGTTCCGTGGCCATGCGATCGAGTGCCGCGTGAACGCCGAGGACCCTTTCAAGTTCATCCCGTCGCCAGGCCGCATCACCGCCTGGCACATGCCGGGCGGCCCCGGTGTACGCGTCGACTCGCACGCGTATGATGGCTACTTCGTCCCGCCGAATTACGATTCGATGATCGGCAAGATCATCACTTACGGCGCCACCCGCGAGCAGGCCATTGCCCGCATGCGGATCGCGCTGTCGGAAATGGTGGTGGACGGTATCCAGACCAACGTCCCGCTGCACCGCGAGCTGATGATGGACGCCAACTTCGTCGAAGGGGGCACCAGCATCCACTATCTCGAGCACCGCCTGGCGCAGCGCGAGAAAGCCTGACGCGGCAACTGCCGCACTGCTGTACTGCTGTAGAAAAGGAAGCCCGTGGCATTTCAGGAATGTGTGATCGAAGTGGCGCAGGACCGGGCCGAAGCCTGGTCCGACGCCTTGTTCGACCTTGGCGCGCTGTCGGTGTCGGTGGAAGACGCCGACGCCGATACGCCGGACGAGCAGCCGCTGTTCGGCGAGCCCGGGATGGAGCCGACACGGCTCGCCTGGAACCGCTCGCGCGTGGTGGCGCTGTTCGGTGACGACACCGACCCGGCGCTCGTCGTCGCGGCCGCGTCGAATACGCTTGGCATCGATCCGGTGCCCGCCTACCTGCTGCGCGATGTCGAGGACCAGGACTGGGTGCGCCTGACGCAATCCCAGTTCGAGCCGATCCGCGTCGGCGAACGCCTTTGGGTCGTGCCGTCGTGGCATGAGGCACCGGAGCCCGATGCGGTGGTGCTGGAACTCGACCCGGGCCTGGCGTTCGGCACCGGCAGCCACCCGACCACGCGGCTGTGCATGCAGTGGCTGGAGCAGAACCTGAAGGCGGGCGAAACCGTGCTCGACTATGGCTGCGGCTCCGGTATCCTCGCCATCGTGGCAAAGAAGCTCGGTGCCGGCGATACGCTCGGCATCGACATCGATCCGAATGCCGTGGAATCGTCGCGCTACAACGCCGAGCGCAACCGCGTCCAGGCGCAGTTCGCGCTGCCGGAATCCGTTTCGGAAGCGACCTACGACCTCGTCGTCGCCAATATCCTCTCCAACCCGCTCAAGCTGATGGCCGCGATGCTCAGCGCCCGCGTGCGCTCGGGTGGACGCCTGGTGCTGTCCGGCGTGCTCGAGCGCCAGGCCGAGGAAGTGGCCGCCGCCTATGCCGCCTGGCTGCCGCTGACGGTCTGGCGCAGCGAGGAAGGCTGGGTCTGCCTGCACGGCACGCGCCCCTGAGGTGAGCCGATGGCCGCCGCCAAGCTTGTCACGCGCTGCCCGGCCTGCCGCACCGCCTTCCGGCTGGTGGCCGACCAGTTGCGCCTGCGCCAGGGACTGGTGCGTTGCGGACACTGTGAAACGGTCTTCGATGCACGCGAGCATCTGATCGAAGTGCCGGTCCCGGGTGCCCCGGCCGCCGCTCGCGCGCCGCAGCCCTCGCCCGGACCCGCAGCGGCCATGCCCGCTGCACCACGTGAAGCGGAAAGCGAAGCCAGGCCGGCTTCGTCCTCCAATCACTTCGATCCCGGCTACGACCCGGGGTACGACGTGCCCGCGCTCGATTCGCCCACCATGATGATGATGCCCACCGAGGAGGAAGATGCTTCCGCCGAGGAGGAGCATGAGACACTGGCCAGGCAGGACGCGGACGCAGCTTCCATCGAGCCGTCGCTCGCCGCCCAAGACATCGCGCAACCGGCACTGCAGCAAGCCTCCGCGGCCGTGCCAGCCGATGGCGATAGCGCGCTGGCAGAGACGCCTGCCGAGCCGGGCGAATTCGACGACACGCACACCTCGCAAGCCGAACCAGCTGAACACGCCGAACCGGGACCCGCGGACGCGCCACAAGAGGCTGCAGGCCACCCCGACGACAATCCTGTCGCGACGGCCAACGGCATGCATCATGCCGACGAGGCAGACGAAGCATCGGCCGCCATCGTGGCCGCTCATGCGCCGTGGCCGACGCTCGATCGCGCCGCGCTCGGAGACGAAGAGGCCTCCGCGCGCGCACCCGCTTCCCACGCAGTCGAGGCGCCGGACGAACCGGCAGGCGAAGCCGCCGCCGAACCCGCGCTGCGCAGCGCCAGCGAGTTCCTGCGCGCGGAATCCAGTGACACCACCGAAGCTCCGGCCGCCAGGACGGACACGCCGGCAACAGCCGCCGCCGAAACGCCGCACGAGCCGGGCCACGACTACGGCCTCAACTACGGCCCGAGCTACGGGCCTGGCGGCGCCAGCACGGGCGATGCCTTCAGTGCCACCGCTGGCGCGATTGCGCGCGAGAACGTCGCGCGGCGCTGGACACGCCAGGAACCGCAATTGGGTCCGGCCTTCGCGCCCGATTTCCTGCGCCAGACCCGCGAGCGAGAACGCGAACGCGCGCGCGAGACCGCCGCGACCCCGGCGCGGCCGCGCCTGCGCTTCGGCTGGCATATCGCCGCCGGTGTGCTGGCGGTTGGCGTAGTCCTGCAAGGGCTGTACCTGCTGCGCGGACAACTCGCCGGTCAGTTCCCGGTGCTGCGCCCGGTACTGGAAGCCGCGTGCGGGCCGCTGGGCTGCACGGTGCCGCCGTGGCGCGACATCGATGCGCTGCGCATCGATACCTCGCAGCTGCAGAAGCAGGACGAAGGCAGCGATGCCTACGTGCTCGCGGTTACGCTGCGCAACCAGGGACGGGCCACCACAGCCCTGCCGGCCATCGAACTGGTCATGACCGATCTGCAGGACCAGTTGCTGCTGCGGCGTGTATTGGAGCCATCCGAGTACCTGGAGCCGACGCAGAAGGCCTTCGCCACGCATGGCCTTCGCGCGGGCACGGAGCTGCCGGTTCGGGTACGATTCCGGACTCAGCAGGCGGCGGCCAATTACCGCGTGCTGATTTTCTATCCATAGGGCCTGTTCACCCAAGGCGCATGCCTTTCACCGTGAACGGTCCCTGGATTTCGCAGGCTTGCTGCCAAGGGCCGAATCGAGTCCGGCCGCAAGCTGCGCCCCCCCGAAGATCCTGAACAGGAAGGAGCAGTGATGAGCAACGTGACTCTCGGCGGCAACGCCATTGAAGTGGCAGGCAAGTTCCCGCAATCCGGCGACAAGGCCGCCGACTTCAAGCTGGTCGGCAAGGACCTGAAGGACGTGACGCTGGCCGACTTTGCCGGCAAGCGCAAAGTGCTGAATATCGTACCGAGCCTGGACACCCCGGTGTGCCAGGCCTCGACGCGCAAGTTCAACGAAGCCGCCAGCGGCCTGGCCAACACCGTGGTCCTGACCGTCTCGGCCGACCTGCCGTTCGCCATGGGCCGTTTCTGCACCGCTGAAGGCCTGGCCAACGTGGTGCCGCTGTCGACGATGCGCGGTGCGGAATTCAAGGGCAACTACGGCGTGGATATCAAGACCGGCCCGCTGGCCGGCGTGACAGCGCGCGCCGTGGTGGTGCTGGACGAGAACAACATCGTCAAGTACAGCCAGCTGGTGCCGGAGATCAAGAACGAGCCCGACTACGACGCCGCGCTCGCCGCACTGAAATAAGCCGCACCGGCATCTCGCACCGGCCGCCCGCATTCCCGGGGCGGCCGCTTCTGTTTTACGAAACCCCTCGGGCCGCACGCGGCCCGACCATCCCAAAGTACCTGGAGAGAGCATGGCCAGCCTGATCTGCGGCTCCGTCGCCTACGACACCATCATGACGTTCGACGGACGCTTCCGCGAACACATCCTGCCGGACCAGATCCACATGCTGAACGTCTCGTTCCTGGTGCCGGGCATGCGGCGCGAGTACGGCGGCTGCGCCGGCAACATCGCCTATACGCTCAAGCTGCTGGGCGGCGAGCCCGTGGTGATGGCCACGGTGGGCACGGACGCCGAACCCTACCTGCAGTACCTGCGCGACCTGAACATCGACACCACGCATATCCGCGTGCTGCCCGATACGTTCACGGCGCAGGCCATGATCACCACCGACCTGGACAACAACCAGATCACCGCCTTCCACCCCGGCGCGATGAGCCAGTCGCAGCTCTCCAACGTGAAGGATGCGCTGGGCGGCAGCGCGGCGCCGAAGCTCGGCATCGTCGCACCGGACAGCCGCGAGGGCATGCTGCACCACGCGCGCCAGTTCGCCGAGTCAGGCATTCCGTTCATCTTTGACCTGGGTCAGGCCATGCCGCTCTTCAACGGCGAGGACCTGCGGCAGTTCGTTGAACTCGCCAGCTACGTCACAGTCAATGACTACGAAGCGCAGGTCCTGCTGTCCCGCACCGCCTGGACCAGCGCCGAGGTTGCCGCCAAGGTTCGTGCCTTCATCGTCACGCACGGCGAGCGCGGCGCCAGCATCTTTGCCGATGGTCAGCAGTACGCGATCCCGGCCGTTCCGGCCGAGCGCATCGTGGACCCGACCGGCTGCGGCGACGCGTTCCGCGGTGGCCTCCTGTTCGGCATCGAAAACGGGTTAGACTGGGACACCACTGGCCGCCTGGCATCGCTGATGGGATCGCTCAAGATCGCGCAGCAGGGTCCGCAGAACCACGGCTTGCCGCTCGACGAAATCGGCAACCGTTTCCAGTCTGCATTCGGCTACCGCTACGCCTGACCTGCGGCACGGGCGTGGCACCTTTACGGGAACTGAAATGAACGACAAGCTCCGAACCGGTGTCGTCGCCGTGTCTGCCATCGCGGCACTGGTCAGCGGCTGCGCCACGCAATCGAACTCCAACAGCGTCTACTCGACCGGACAGGCACAGCGCGAACAGACCGTGCGCTATGGCGTGGTCGAAGGCGTGCGCGACGTGATGATCCAGGGCGGCCAGACCGGCGCCGGCACCCTAGCCGGCGGCGCCATTGGCGGCGTGGCCGCGGGCAGCCTGATCGGCAGCGGCAACGGGTCCGTGGCGGCCGGCATTCTCGGCGCGGTGCTCGGCGGCATTGCCGGCAGCGCGGCGGAGAACAAGGTCAACCAGCGGCGCGCGCTCGAGATCACCGTCCGCCTGGAAAACGGCGAGATGCGCGCGATCAC
Organism: Cupriavidus sp. C3SS-1; assembly: GCF_057073755.1. NCBI lineage: Bacteria > Pseudomonadati > Pseudomonadota > Betaproteobacteria > Burkholderiales > Burkholderiaceae > Cupriavidus > Cupriavidus sp. C3SS-1. The sequence continues at coordinate 2,807,579 of NZ_CP172699.1, forward strand.
GCAGGAAGCCGACGAACTGTTCCGCCCCGGCGAGCAGGTGCGGTTGCTGACCTCCGGCGGCGTGACGCGCGTCACGCACTGATCCGCCTGCGTCCCGGCTTCTGGAAGCGCCGCGTCCGAGAGGATGCGGCGTTTTGTTTTTGCAAGGACAGTCAGCCTGCCAGCCGCGGCGACAGCGATCCCGTCGCCCTCCGCACAGCGGCAGCCCAAAAGAAAAAACCCGCCGGGCATGCGCCGTCGGCGGGTTGGCAAGACTGGTGTCTTGCAGGCCGGATACGGTGTATCCGGCCACTATGGCACGCCGTACGTGCCTGGGCGACTCCTTGCGGTAGTCGTGGCCCCCACTCGACCGAGTGAGGCTTACGGACGGTTGCCCGTCGGGAACGGCCAGGCCGCAGCCGGGTTCAGCGCGGTCTTGGCAACGGCAGCAGGCGCAACCGCAGCGGCAGGAGCCGCCGCAGGGGCAGCCTTGGCCTTCTTCGCAGCAGGCTTCTTGGCAGCGGCCTTCTTGGCAGCCGGCTTCTTCGCAGCAGGCTTCTTGGCGGCAGTCTTCTTGGCAGCAGCCTTCTTGGCCGGAGCCGCCTTCTTGGCAGCGGCCTTCTTGGCCGGTGCGGCCTTCTTGGCGGCGACCTTCTTTACCGCTGCCTTCTTGGCCGGTGCTGCCTTCTTGGCGGCGACCTTCTTCACCGCTGCCTTCTTGGCCGGTGCGGCCTTCTTGGCGGCGACCTTCTTCACCGCTGCCTTCTTGGCCGGTGCGGCCTTCTTGGCGGCGACCTTCTTCACCGCTGCCTTCTTGGCCGGTGCTGCCTTCTTGGCGGCAACCTTCTTCACGGCGGCCTTCTTGGCAGCCGGTGCTGCCTTCTTGGCGGCAACCTTCTTCACAGCGGCTTTCTTTGCCGGTGCAGCTTTCTTGGCTGCCGGCTTGGCGGCCTTCTTGGCCGCCGGCTTCTTCTTCGCAGTCGTTACCATGGATAACTCCTTCCACACTAGAGAGTGAATATCGAATGACCTAGGTTGGCGACCCGACCGACCCGAGGCGCGGCAACTCTGCCGCTACCCCAGTCGAGCGAGCGATTCATCGGCGCACGACACTATCTCCGCCGCACGCTAATGAATTCGGTAGCAGGGCCGTCGCCCATGGCGACGCCCCGGAATATTCGATCGGCCCGCGCCGCCCGTCGAGTCGGCGCGCAGCCTGCAATGAGGAGATATCGGACGGCTTGCCTGCGGTGCGGGCATGGCCTCGCGCACGGCAGACGGCATTCATCTTGAGGTAGCCGGCCCATCCCGTCAGTGGGCCAAAGGAGACTGCACGCGTTTTAAGAAGCCGGTTCGGCCTGGTCTGCGTCAAAGTTCTCGTGCTCCTCAGCTACCTGCATCACTGTGTCACTGCATCGAAGCGCGCTCGTCGTTCGATCTTGCTTCCTGTTTCGTTGCAATGAAGTGAGACTCTTGTCAAGGCGAATCATAATTCGTTTGCACGATGATGTTAAGAAAAAAGTGCAAAAAAACTTGCACGCGCGAGCGAGTCAATCTAGCCAGCGCTCACCGCTTCGCGAAGACGTCGCCGACACCATCGCGCAACCACGCCTGCATGCCTCGACGCATGTCCTCATCGGCGTCGCGAACACGCGCCTCCGCCCACGCGAATGCACGCACGCCAACACGAGCGCCACGCCGCTCGCACGCAGCGCGGCGCGCAGCGGGGCGCGCGCTGCGCTGCGTTGAAAGGCCCGTGCAAGGATCATCGCGCTGGCTGGAAACCCGCATAAACAAAGGCTCTCCGGCAAGCGAAGCAAAACCTGCGGAGGCGCGCCCCAATGCTCGCGCAGCGCATGTGTTGCCAAGCGTCGCCATCATCGTCACGGCTGAAGCACCGGATGCGACGCGTGTCACGTGCGATGTTCCATGTGCGATGACGACGCGCACGCCGGCCGCTTGCATCGATGTCTCCGACTACGCGAGACAGTGATGCGCCAACGCAACGGTTTGCATCGAAGCAACAACTTCGCGTCCACCGAAAGCGTTGCGATCCGGCAAAGCTTTCGCAATGAACGCGCGCTGCGAACGCCGAAGGCAACGATAGACATGCGCATCGACACCCTCGCGCGATGTCGCTGCCCTTAGGACAGCAACTCGCGAGACACGTTCGTACCGCGTTCGGGACGCCCGCGAAAAGCGCGCGAGATGCAAGGCTTAGAGGATTGCTTCGGGCACGCGCGTGGCGCGTTTTGCTGCGATACAAAATTCCCGCAAACGGCGTGCGCATGCGCCTTTCGGAGAAGCGCGCCACGGCGGCGCCGAGCCTGGCCGCACACGCCCGCCGATTGCGAAGCGTCAGCGGCGCCAGTAGATTGGCGAGCACGCCTGACGCCGCCAGGCTGTGCGACCGGCCACACGGCATCGCGGTCGGCATCGATGCCGACAGCCGCCACCACCCAAGAGGAGATTTCATGCGCATTCATCCCCAAGCCATCGCCGCGCGCACGCTGCTGCGCGCCGGCATGTTCGCCGCCGTCATGCTCGCGAGTGCCGCGGCACTCGCCCAGGCCACGCCGAGCGGAAGCTGGAAGACGATTGACGACGCCACCGGCAAGCCGCGCGGCCTGGTGGAGATCACCGACAAGAACGGCGTCTACAGCGGCCGCCTGGTGAAGACCTTCGGCGACGACGACGGCAAGCCGAAGGTGTGCGTGAAATGCACGGACGCACGCAAGGACCAGCCCGTCATCGGCATGACCATCCTCTCCGGCCTGCGCAAGACCGGCGACAACGAATGGAGCGGCGGCGAGATCCTCGACCCCGAGAACGGCAAGGTCTACAAAAGCAAGATGTCGCTGTCCGACGATGGCAACAAGCTCGACGTGCGCGGCTTCATCGGCATCAGCCTGCTGGGCCGCACGCAGACCTGGGAGCGCGAGCGCTGACACCGGCCGGTGCGACGCGCAGTACCTCGACGGGACCTTGAAGCGCGTCAGGGTTTCTCCGCATCACCGTGCGAACGCGACGCCCGCTAACGCGCCTTGCGCGAAAGCACCGCAAGGCGCACGTCAAGAGAACTGACAGCGAGTGCCGGTAACATGGTCCGGCATCCGCGGCAGAGGACAGCGTTGTGGCACCGCGGATCCATCCAACCCATCCAGCCGGAGACAACATGCGACAGATCACCGCCAGCCGCGCGCTGGCCCTTGCCTTGCCCTCTCTTGCCGCGGCCGCGGCGGTCACCATCGCCATCGTTCCCCAACCTGCGCGCGCGGCCGATGCATGGCCCAACCACCTCATCAAGTTCGTGGTGCCGTTCACGGCCGGCGGCGCCAACGACCTGGTGGCACGTGCGGCGGCCGACGCCGTCGGCAAGCGCCTGGGCCAGACCGTCGTGATCGAGAACCGTCCCGGGGCCGGTGGCGTGGTCGGCGCCGACTTTGTGGCCAAGAGCAAACCCGATGGCTACACCTATCTTGTCGGCGCGGTCGGCACCGTGACCAACAGCCTGATCCGCACCAAGATGCCGTACGCCGCGGACGATCTCGTCCCCGTGTCGCTGATCGCAGTGAGTCCTTCGGTGATCGTGGCATCGCCATCGCTGCCGGCAAACAATCTCAAGGAGCTGATCGACTACTCGAAGAAGCAAAACGGCGGCGTGAACTTCGCCACGGCGGGTAGCGGCAGCACGCCTCACTTCATCGAAGAGATGCTCAAGGAGAAAGGTGCGTCGCTGACGCCGGTGCCCTACAAGAGCGGCTCGGAGAGCATCAGCGCGGTGATTGGCGGCCAGGTTGCGGCGACGTCCGAAGCCAGCGTCGTGGTGCTGCCGCAGATCAAGGCGGGCAAGCTCAAGGCACTCGGCGCAACCTGGGACAAGCGCATGAGCGCCGCGGAATATCTCCACCACGGCGGAACAGGGCATGCCTGAAGTCCGCATCGGACACTGGGCCGGCATCTTCGCGCCCAAGGGCACCGACCCTGCCATCCTGAAGAAGCTCAATGCGGAAATGACAGCGGCCATGCAGACGCAGGAGACGCGCGATCGCCTGCTGCCCAATGGCATCGAGCCGGCCGGTGGCTCGCAGGAGAGCTTTGTCGCGTTCATCAAGGCAGAACGCGAACGGCTGAGCCGGATTGCAAAGAACGCCAAGATGAGCGCCGACTGAGAAATATTTTTAAACTGACCTGCCGGTCATTTTCCCCAATGTATTGAGGCGGCCCTTCCGGCGAAGGGCCGTTTTCCTTTCCGCGCACCGACTCCCCGCCCCTTTAGCGTTGTATCGCCAGCATTTATGGCGTTTAACACACTATTACGGACTTATTGTCTTTTATTAGTGACATTAACACTGCCATATCAATGTCTGTGTCATGACCGCAACGTCAATTGCAACGCAAATCATTCGCATTTATATTCGCCGAGCCAAAATCATCGCCCTCATGACCGCGTCGTCGATCCACGCGCATTCGCGCTGGCGGCGGCGCCGGCCGGATCCACGCCCGGGCGAACAAAAGACACACGCCATGAATCGCCGCTCCCAACGTACCCCCATCGCCACCGCGCTGATCGCGCTGTTTGCCGCGCCCGCAGCATCGCTTGCCCAGCAGGCGCCCGCCGCTCCCGTGCAGCAGTCCGCGGCGCCCGCCACGACGCTGCAGGAGGTGGTCGTTCAGGGCGCGGCCTCGCGCGACGATTTCAACGCGGGCCGCAGCTCGCTCAGCAAGTTGCCGGAAGACCTGCGCGACGTGCCGCAATCGGTCACGGTGGTGAACAAGGCGCTGATGGAATCCCAGGGCGTGAGTTCGCTGGCGGAGGCGCTGCGCAATGTGCCGGGCATCACCATCGGCGGTGCCGAAGGCGGGCAGATCGGCAACAACATCAACCTGAACGGCTTCTCCGCCCGCACGGACATCTACCTGGATGGCTTCCGCGATCGCGGCCAGTACTACCGCGACACCTTTGCGCTCGATTCCGTCGAAGTGCTGATGGGGCCGTCGTCGATGCTGTTCGGGCGCGGATCCACCGGCGGCGTGATCAACCAGGTCAGCAAGAAGCCGCAGATGAAGGCGGCGACCGAAGTGACAGGCTCGGTCACCACCAATGGCCTGGTGCGCGCCACGGCCGACTACAACACGCCCACGGGCGACACCTCGGCCTTCCGTATCTCGGCGATGGCGCAGGATGGCCGGACCAGCACGCGCGACGAGATGACGGTGCAGGACTTCGGCATTGCGCCGTCGTGGCGGTTCGGCATCGGCACGCCGACGGAAATCACCCTGTCGGCCCTGCTGCAGCACAACCACGACATGCCGGACTATGGCTTCTCGAACCTGAACGGCCATCCGACCAATGTCGACCGCAATACCTTCTATGGCTTCACCGACGACCGCACCAACCAGGACATCGCGGCGCTGAGCGCGGGCATCACGCACAAGTTCTCGCCCAACCTGCGCCTGCGCAACCAGACGCAGTTCAACTATGTCGAGACCGACGCCCGCGAAACCGCGCCCAACACGGTCGGCTCGGTCAGTGCGCGCGGCTTCACGCCGCTCACCGCCAGCACCCTGCCGCTGGACCAACTCTTCGTGCGCCTGCAAAGCCACGACCGCAAGATCCGCGACTATTCGATCTTCAACCAGACCGAACTGACGGCCAACTTCGACACCGGCTCGGTCAAGCACACCATGCTGGCGGGCGCCGAGATCGGCCACGACGGCTACAACAACCAGAACTACTACCGCAACGGCAGCTGCAATGGGCAGCCGCTGGTCAGCGGCACGACCGCCGCGACGGTCGGTTATGTTGCCTGCGAACCGCTGGTCAACCCGACCTACACGGCCTCGCCCGCCAACGTGGCGACCAGCACCGGCAACCTGCAAGGCGGCTCGGCAAATACGATTGCCGCCTACCTCAACGATTCGATCGAGTTCAGCAAGCAATGGAAGGCCGTGGCCGGCGTGCGCTATGACCGCTACATCGCCAGCGTCAGCAACTCCATTAACTCATCCAACTCCGCCGGCGCGCCGTACTTCAGCACCGCCCTGGCCAGCGCCGACCAGACCGTCAACTTCACGAGCGTGCGCCTGGGTGGCATCTGGCAGCCGAGCGAGGCCCAGTCCTACTACGTGTCGTATGGCACGTCGTTCAACCCGTCGCTGGAGCAGCTGGTCGGCACCGTCGGCCAGCAGAGCCTGGAGCCTGAGAAGAACAAGTCCTATGAGGTCGGCGGCAAGTGGGACCTGATGGGCGGCGACCTGTCGCTGACCTCGGCGCTGTTCCAGATCACCAAGGACAATGCCCGCAGCCAGATCGACGCCACCACCTACGCGCTGTCCGGCAAGATCCGCGTGAAGGGCTTCCGCGCCGGCGCCACCGGGCATATCACCAACAAGTGGCAGGTGTTTGCCGGTTATACCTACCTGGACGGCGAGATCATCAACGGCATCGGCGCCAACACCACCGGCAAGGTGCCCACGAACACGCCGAAGCACACCGCCACGGCCTGGACCAGCTACTCCGTCCTGCCCAACTGGGAGATCGGCGGCGGCGCCTTCTATATGTCGGAGCGCTTTGCCAACAACACCAACACCGTGCAGGTGGGCAGCTTCGTGCGCTGGGATGGCATGGTGGCCTACCACCAGCCGAAGTACGATGTGCGGCTGAACCTGTTCAACATCTTCGACAAGAAGTATTACGATGCGCTGATCCAGTCCGATGGCGGACGCTCGGTGCCGGGCACCGGCCGCACCGCCATGCTGTCGTTCACCTATCGCCTGTAAGCGAGTAAGGAAAGCCGCCATGCTGGTCGTCATCCCCCAGGTCCTCAACGCCGAACAGGTCGGCGCGGTGCGCGAGCGGCTGGAACAGGCGGGCGCAGCCTGGGTCGACGGCCGCGTGACGGCCGGCTACTCGGGCGCGCCGGTCAAGTTCAACCAGCAGATCGACGAACGCTCCGACGTGGCGCTGGAGTGCCAGCGCCTGGTCGTTGGCATGCTGGAGCGCAACCCGCGCTTCATCAGCGCGGCGCTGCCCAATATCGTCTACCCGCCGATGTTCAACCGCTACAGCGAGGGCATGACGTTCGGCGCCCATGTGGACGGCAGCGTACGCATTCATCCGCATGACGGGCGCAAGCTGCGCACCGACATCTCGGCCACGCTGTTCCTGTCGCCGCGCGACAGCTACGACGGCGGCGAGCTGCAGGTGCAGGACACCTACGGCATGCACGCAGTCAAGCTTGAAGCCGGCGACATGGTGGTCTATCCGGCCACCAGCCTGCACCAGGTCACGCCGATCACCCGGGGCACGCGCGTGGCCAGCTTCTTCTGGATCCAGAGCCTGGTGCGCGACGACACCCAGCGCGCGCTGCTGTTCGACATGGATAACGCGATCCAGCGGTTGAACCAGACCGGCGCCGATGAAGAGGCACGCCGGACGCTGGTGGGGTGTTATCACAACCTGCTGAGGCAGTGGAGCGAGACCTGAGGCGGTCCATGCAATGACAGAGAGCAAAAAGGCCGGGCGGTTACTCACCGCCCGGCCTTTTTTCCAGCTGCCGAATTCGTACTGACTTACATCCGGTAGCGCAGGGTAGCCATGACGCTGCGAGGCGCGCCCGGCATGTTCAGGTTCGGGTTGGTACCATGCGCCGAGACGATGTAGCTCTTGTCGAACAGGTTGTACAGATTCAGCTGGGCCTCGAAGGCGCCACGGCGATACCAGGCCATCATGTCGGCCGTGACATAGCCAGGCAGCGTCACGGTATTGGCGGGGTCGGCGTAGCGCGCACCCACCATGTTGAGGCCGGCGCCCACGCCAAAGCCATAACCAAGGCTCTTGGTCAGCCAGACATTGCCCGAATGCTTCGGCGTGATCGTCGCGCTCTTGCCCTGCAGTGCCGCCGTCGACTTGGTCACTTCGGCGTCCAGGTAGGCGTAGCCCGCCAGAAAGCGCCAGCCGCCACCAAGTTCGGCCGCGCCCGAGATTTCCACGCCATCGGTGCGCTGCTCGCCAATCGGGATCAGTGCCGTGCCGGCGGCATTGGCGACCTTGATATTGGTGCGCTCCAGGCGGAACACCGACACCGTGGCGCTGGCCTTGCCGTCCAGGAAGTCATACTTGGCCCCGACTTCGGTGTTGTTGGTCGTCTCGGGCGCAAGCTGCGTGTTGTTGGCCGCGAGCGCAAAAGCCTCGCCCGACGGCTGGAACGACTTGCTCCAGGACACGTAATAGGATTGCGCCTTCGTCGGCTGCCAGACCAGGCCCGCGCGCGGACTCCACGCATTGTCGGTGCGCGACAGGTTGGGCTGGCCTGCCAGGTTCTGGCGCGTCTCCTGTTCAAAGCGGTCGAAACGCAGGCCCACCAGTGCTTTCCACTGTTCGCTGAGGGTCACCATGTCCTGCGTATAGAACCCCAGGGTATTGAACACGCCAAGGTTGTCGGTGCCCGGCGTGCCCGGGTTCACGCGCGCCAGCGTTGGCAGCACCGGACTGAACAGGTTGAAGCTACCCGGCACGGGCTTGGTGTTGTTGACCTGGTTCTTGTTCTGCTGGCCGATCTCCATGCCGTACAGCAACTCGTGCTGCATGCCGAAGAGGCTGGCCTTCTGCGTCAGGTCGGTCTGATTGAACCAGCCATGCTCCTCGCGGCCGACATTGCCGTGGTTCATCGTGAACGTCTGCGCCGCCTCGTTGACCGAGTTGGTCAGCGTGTTGTTGCGGTCCAGCGAATAGTGGTAGTAGCGCGTGGCATTGCGGATCGACCAGTTGTCGTTGAAGCGATGGTTGATCGTGGCCGTGCCCGAATACACGCGCGACTGCGAGTAGTCGGCATCGCGCGCATTGGCCGCGCCGTAGTAGCGCGAGGCCGGCACGTCGACCGGACGGCCCTTGTAGGCCGGGATGCCGAAGTCCGTCACGCGGCGGTCTTCAAGATAGTCGGCCTGCAGCAGCACGGTGGTCTCGGGCGCGATCCGCAGTTCGAGCGACGGCGCGATCGCCTTGCGATCGAGGAATTGCTGCGAGCGGTAGCTGTTGGCCTTCTCCACGGCGCCCGTCACGCGGAATGCGGCGGCGCCATCGGCGAACACGCGGCCGACGTCGGCCTCGGCGCGGCGGTCGGCCCACATGCCGTAGCTCAGCGCGAAGTCGGTCACGTCGATGCCCGGCTTCTTGGTCACGCGGTTGATCAGGCCGCCCGACGAGCCGCGGCCATAGAGCACGGCTGCCGGACCCTTTATGACTTCGACGCGGTCCACGTTGGACAGGTCGCGGAAATACAGCGCGTCGTCGCGGATGCCATCGACGAACTGGTCGGCAATCGCGGTAAAGCCGCGGATCGACACCTGGTCGCGCTGGCCGTCGCCGGTGGAGAACGACACCCCCGGCACGTTCTTCAGGGCATCCTGCATCGAGGTGGCATGCTGGTCGCGCATGACGTCTGCCGTGACCACGTTGACGGTCTGCGGAACGTCGCGCAGCGGAGCCTCGGTCTTGGTCGCGCTGACCGTCCTGGACGGGTTATAGCCACTGCCCAGGTCCTGGCTGGCATCGGCCCTCACCGTGACCTCTGGAAGGCTCTGCTGAGGCGTCGCGACAGCCCCGGTCTCCTGAGCGTGGACGATGCCGGCCAGCATGGGCTGGCAAGCGAATACCGTCAGGACGGCGCGGTGTACCGGATGCAGTTTAAGACTCATTTCCCTGTAATTTTTTGTAATGCAATCGATAAAATGCGACGCATTATCATTTACCGGGGAGCCTTTGGTCAAATTTGCGGATAAATATCCGCTTTCGCTTTGCGGGAAAGGGGTCCGCTACGCCATATTTTTCGGGAGCCGCCTGAGCGAGCGACGCTCACCCGAACTGTTCCGCGAGCGCATTGCGCGCCGCCGCGATGAAATCCGGTTCGCCGCGCCTGGGCGGCAGCAGGAAGAACTCCGCTTCCGGCAGGGCCGGCAGGCCGAGCCTGCGTTGGCTGGCCGCATCCAGAGGCGCCACGCCCGGGCCGATGGCCGAGGCATTGAGGCAGGACAGGCCGAGCCCCGCGGCCAGCGCCAGGTGCAATCCGGCCACGCCCGAGGCCGAATGCGCGATCTCGAAGGACCGATGCTTGCGCACGAGCAGCTTCACCACGAACTGGTGCAGCGAGCACGAGTCGGGCAGCAGCACGAGCGGCAGCATCGGCGTCAGGTTGCCCGCCTCGCCCTGCGCCGTGACCCATGACAGCGACTCGCGCCGCAGCAGTGTCCCGCGCCGTGCGGCCGCCTGGCCGCGCGTGCCGACGATACGCATGCTCAGGCCGATATCGAACGCATCCATGTCCGCCGTGGCGTCGATCACGGCGCTCTTCATCACCGTGACGTGCAGGCGCAGCAGCGGATGGCGCTCGCGCAAGCGGCGCAGCATGCCGGCGATCTCGGCGGGTCGGAAGTAGTCCGTCACCGCTAGCCGCAACTCCCCTTCCAGCACGCGGCCGCGCAACTCCTGCAGCGCCATGTCGTTGAGCGCCAGGATGCGCCGCGCATGCTCGAGCAGACGCGTCCCGGCAGGCGTGGGCGCCGCGCCCTTGCGGCCGCGCGTAAGCAGTGGCACGCCCGCGCGCTCTTCGAGCTTGCGCAATTGCTCGCTGACGGAAGACTGCGACAGGAATAGGCGGGGCGCGGCCGCGGACAGGCTGCCGCTGTCGGCCACCGTGACGAAGGTACGCAACTGATCGGTGTCGAATCCACGCATGGCAAACCCCTGATTCCTGTTGATTCGGAGAATCCGATGGTTCATATCGGAACTTCCCGCTTTTCCGATATTACACCGCCGCCTACCATGACCTTGCCAACGCAATCATCAAGGAGCCAGACATGCCCCACATCAACCTGCAGATCTCCGGGGAGCCCGACGCAACCCTCACCCGCCGCAGCGCCGCCGCGGTGTCCGAACTCACGCAGCGCGTGCTCGGCAAAAAGCCCGATGTCATTGCCATTGCGGTCCAGTACGTGCCGCGCGAGCAGTGGATCATTGGCGGCGAGCCGCTGTCCGGAACCGGGCGCAACGCCTTCCATCTCGATATCAGCGTGACCGATGAAACCAATACCAAGGCGGAGAAGGCTGCGTACCTGCAGGCCATCTTCGAAACCCTGTCCAAGCTGATCGGCAACGTGCATCCGGTGTCGTATATCCACGTCATCGATGCGCGGGCCGCGGCTTACGGGTATGGCGGGCTGACGCAGGAGTATCGGCATCAGCATGGGTGAACCGAACGGGCGTCGGCGATGCCGGGGGGTTGGCTCCCCTCTCCCACTGCGCGGGAGAGGGGAGCCAACCCAGGGCCCGTGCATCGCCCTCGCCACGTATAGGCTGACCCGACTATTCCCCCCTTAATCCCCCGCTCATGTTCTTGTAGATTGATGGCTTGTTAACCAGCGCAAGCGTGTGCCGCCCCCCGCACCGCCCGCCTTAAGGAATAGCCACCATGAAACATGTCATCCTGCCCGATGGCGAGCGCGTGCCCGCGCTTGGCATGGGAACGTGGAATATGGGCGAACATCCCGCCGCGCGTGCCGAGGAAATTGCCACGCTGCGGCTGGGCCTGGACCTGGGCCTGAGCCTGATCGATACCGCGGAGATGTACGGCGAGGGCGAGTCCGAGGAGATGATCGGCGAAGCCATCGCCGGCCGGCGCGACGAGGTCTTCCTGGTCAGCAAGGTCTACCCGCACAACGCCAGCCGGCGCGGCACCGTGGCCGCGTGCGAGCGCAGCCTGCGGCGGCTTGGCACGGACCGCCTCGACCTCTACCTGCTGCACTGGCGCGGCGGCATCGCGTTGGAGGAAACCGTTGAGGCGCTGCAGAACCTGCAGCGCGACGGCAAGATCCGCCACTATGGCGTGAGCAACCTCGACCTGTCCGACATGGAGGAATTGTGGGCAATTCCCGGCGGCGACCAGGTTGCGGTCAACCAACTGCTCTACAACCTGACCCGCCGCGGCATCGAATGGGACCTGCTGCCCTGGATGCATGCGCGCGGCGTGCCGGCGATGGCCTATTCGCCGATCGAGCAGGCACGGCTCGCGCGGCATCCGAAGCTGGTGCGTTTCGCGCAGGCCAACAGCATGACGCCGGCACAGGTCGCGCTGGCGTGGCTGCTGGCGCGCGACGACATCATTGCGATTCCCAAGACCGGACACCGCGACCGCCTGACCGAGAATTTCGGCGCCTTGCAGCACCCGCTCACGCCCGAACAATTGCTGGAACTCGACCGCCTGTTCCCGCCGCCGAGCGGGCCCGCGCCGCTTGAAATGCTATAGCGGCAGCCGGCCGTCCGAGGTGCGATCGCGGATTACTGCGTGCGCGCGATATAGCGCTCGCGCTCGACGTATTTCGTCAGGTAGGCGCGCGCCTTCTCGCGCGTGTCGGTGGTGACGCGGTCGGCCGCCTGGCGCGCACCTGACTTGCCGTGCGAGGACGACATCTGGCTGCCGAGATAGGTGCCGAAGGCATCGTGCATGGCCTTCAGTTCGCCGTTGCACGCCGTCAGCGCAGAGGACACCACGTCCTTCGTCTGCGCTTTGCCGGACACACCTGCGTCGGCCTGGTGCTGCACGCAATCCATGTAGCGGGCGCGCAGCGCCTGCCAGCCGTTGCTGGCTTCCGTGCTCGCGCTGGCGGAGCTGGCGGCGCTGGCGGCCTCGCCCGCATCGGGCGCGGGCGGATGCGAGCCGCAGGCGCCGAGCAGCGCGGCAAGCATCAGGATGGACAGTTTGGGGGCATGGAAGATCGTCTTCATGCGTCGGGACTGTACCGCAGCATCTGCACCCTTGCAGGGTCAAAGTCGACCATACGCCACAGCATTAACAAATGGAAACGACTTCAACGGGTTGCAGGCGGTCGACCATTGGTCCGTAAGCAGCCGGGCACTATGCTTCAAAGAACACAAACAAGCAGAAGGAGATCCTATGAAGCGCCGCTCATTCCTCCAAACCAGTGCCGGCCTCGTGCTGGGCAGCCTGTCACTGGCGGCTTGCACCACCACGGGTCCCGATGCGCCCAGTGACAAGGCCGCGCGGCGGCGTGAACTGGATTCGGGCGTGGACGCCACGCTCGGCAAGTTGTACGGCAGCGTCAAGGGCTCGCGCGAGCTTGCCAACAAGGCGCGCGGCATCCTGGTGTTCCCGAAGACGCTGTCGGCGGGCTTCGTCGTCGGCGGCGAGTATGGCGACGGCGCGCTACGCTCGGGCGGCGCCACGCACGGCTACTATCGCCTGGTCGCGGGCTCGGTCGGCTGGCAGATCGGCGCGCAGTCCAAGTCGATCGTGCTGATGTTCCTGACGCCCGAGGCCTACGACAAGTTCGTGCGCAGCAATGGCTGGACCGCCGGCGTGGATGCCACCGTGGCACTGGCCACGATCGGCGCCAACGGCGTGCTGGACACCAACACCGCGCAATCTCCGATCGTCGGCTTCGTCATGACCAATGCCGGCCTGATGGCCGGGCTGAGCCTGGAAGGCAGCAAGATCACCAGGCTCGATCTGTAGCGCACCACCGCGCGATGCCGCCGCTCTTTTTCAGGCGGCATCGCGGCGACCGGCTAGAATTCGTCCCTTTCATCCGGCCGAATTCATCCCATGTGGTTCAAGAACCTCCAGCTCCACCGTTTTTCCGCTCCATGGTCGCCCCGCGCCGACGAAGTCGAAGCCAGCCTGGCCAAACACGCTTTTTTCCCCGGCACCAGCCTTGAAATGCAGACCCAGGGCTGGGCCTCGCCGCGCGACAACGGCCAGCTGGTCCACACCGTGGGCGGCCAGATGCTGCTGACGCTGCGCACCGAGAAAAAGCTGCTGCCCACCACCGTGGTCAACCAGGTCACCAAGGCGCGCGCCGCCGAGATCGAAGAGCAGCAGGGCTACAAGCCCGGCCGCAAGCAAATGAAGGAACTGAAGGAGCAGGTCACCGAAGAACTGCTGCCGCGCGCCTTCAGCATCCGCCGCGACACGCGCGTGTGGATCGACCCGGCCAACGGCTGGCTGGCCATCGACGCTGCCAGCGCGGCCAAGGCCGACGAGGTGCGCGGCATGCTGTTCAAGGCACTGGACCCGCTGCCGCTCGCGAACCTGCACGTGAACCAGTCGCCGGTGGCGGCCATGACCGACTGGCTGGCCACCGATGTCGCCCCCGCCGGCTTCACGGTGGACCAGGAGATCGAACTCCAGTCCGGCGCCGAAAGCAAGGCTACGGTGCGCTACGTGCGCCATCCGCTCGATGCCGAAGACCTGCGCCGCCATATCTCCGGCGGCAAGCGCTGCACGCGCCTGGCCATGACCTGGAACGACCGCGTGTCGTTCGTGCTGACCGACTCGCTCGCGATCAAGCGCGTGGCGCCGCTGGACGTCATCAAGGAACAGGCCGACAACACCGGCAACGACGAAGACGAGCGTTTCGACGCCGACTTCACGATGATGGCCGGAGAACTGGCCGGCATGCTGGGCGACCTGACCGAGGCGCTCGGCGGCGAGCGCAAGGTCTGAGGCCAGCGCCGCCCGACCTGAAAAGCTGCCACGGCCGCCTTGCGCGGCCGTTTTTTTATGCCGCCTCAGCCGACCCAGTTGACCTTGGGGAAGCGGCCGGCGAAACCGGCCGGCATCGGCATCACCTTTTTCTGCTGATAGTCGAAGAACACAAAACCGGACTTGGCCATGGCGATCAGCGCGCCGTCCTGCGGGCGCGTGATGCGGAAGATGATGTCGCCGCCATACTTGTTGAAATCCATCACGCCGACCTCGAACAGCAACTGGTCACGCGCATGCGCCTCATTGCGGTACATCGTGGCCAGGTCCGTGACGATGATGCCCAGACCCTCCACCCTGTCGCCCTCGCTGCCGAACTCATAGAGAAAGCGGGCGCGCGCCTCGGAGATCATAGAGATCATCGCATCGTTGGCCAGGTGGTTGGCCGAATTGATCTCGGTGACGCGCACGGTCATGTGCGTCGAATAGCAGAACTGGTCGTCGGGAAGGTCGAGTTGAAGACGGGCCATGGCGGCATCGGGCAGAGTGGACGGAAAACCGCCGCCAGACGCACCAGAGGGTCGTCGATCCCGGGCAGGCTGACGGCGAGGCGCCCATCATAGTCGATCCCGGCGGTTCGGCCAGCAGGTCTCAGGGGTTGAGCGGCGGCAGCGCTGCCGGCGAAGCACGGTGCAGCGGGACAGACCGATGTCGGGCGGCGTATTTCGACAACAGCGCCGCCAGTTCATTGCCGCTCCACGGCCCGGCGCTGGCAACGGCGCCGAACAGTCGCCGTTCGAGCGCATCGACGGCGGCGGCCAACGCCGCATCGCCAGTGCCGGCCACCCAGTCCGCCGGCGCCTTGCCCCATGCGGTGCGCGACCACACGCCCAGCGCGCGATAGGCCGCCGGCGCTTCGTTCGCGCGGCAGGCCTGCAGCAGCGCCGCAAGCCGCGCCTCGCTTCCGGCAGCCCTGGCGCTGCGCCGTGCCGCAAGCATCCGGCGCAGCCGCGCCACGTGCGGCCGCATCCAATGCAGCAGTGCCCACGCCAGCAGCAGTACCAGTGCGCCGCCAGCTGCCCACAGCCACAGGCGCCACGCGGAGCCGCCCTTTCCGGGCAACGGCGCAGCGTGAGGACCGGTCGGCGAGAGTCCTGTCAAAGCCGGCGCGGAGGCCACCTCCACCTTCACCTCGGGCGCTTCCGATTCGCCGGGCTTGCGCGTGACCGGATCGAACCATTCCACCTTGATCGCCGGCAGCGTATAGGTGCCCGATTGCTCGAACACGTAGGTGATGCGGTCCGTGCGGCTGCCGCCCGTATTGCCGGCGCTGTCGTGCGCGGCATCGCTGAGTTGCGGATCACCCGCGAACACGCGTACGCCGGACGGCGCCTCGATCTTCGGCGGCCGGATCATCATGGCCTGCGTCTGCGGCGCGAACGTGGTGATGGTGCGCACCAGCGCGTCGCCGGAACGGAACTGCGCCCGCGGACCGCTGACCGGGCGGTCGAAGCGCTGCGTGACGTTCAGGCGCGCCACCGGCAGCGTGGCACCGGCCGGCGCGCCGGCAGCGCCCGTGGCGCGGATCGTGGTGGGCGGCAGCGTCACGCTGCCCTGGCGCGGCTTGCCGTCATCACCGGAATAGGTGAAGGCGATGGAGACCTGCGGCAACTGGAACTCGCCACCCTGCTCCGCGGCAAACAGGTAGGTCTTGCGGATGCCGGCGTAGCTCGCGCCGTTGATGGTCTCCACCGTGTTCTGGCCGCGGTCGTCCGGCATGGTGACGATTGCGCCGGGCACCTGCAGTGTCGGAAAGACGGGCGCCGACAGGAAAAAATTGGGAGCCAGAATGGTTACGTCGAGGCTGATCTGCTGGCCCGGCAGTATTGGTTGCTTCGCCGCGACGCTAACCCGCACGAGAGGATCGGCCGCCAGCGCGAGCGCGCTCGACAGCCACATCATCAGGCCCATGAACCAGATGCCGAGACCCCGAACCGCGCGCGTCATGGCTTGGCTCCGGCGCCGGGCTGTGCCTGGCTCTGCAGCGCGAACTTGCGTTGCAGCAGTTCCGTCGGCGTGGTCTGGATTGCGCGCATCCACGTGTCGGCGCTTTCCACCGCGCCCGGCTCGCGCTTCTTGCCCTCCCCCTCGGGCGGCTTGGAATCGCTGTCGTACCTGACTTCGTCGGGCTTGATGTCGGGCGGCTCCTCGCCCTCATTTGGCTTGTCCGCCCTGGCCGCCAGCTTTTCCATGAGCGCCAGGTTGGCCGTGGCCGCGGGCCATTGCGGGCGGTGCTTCAGGGCCTGCCGGTAGCGCGCCGCCGCGTCCTTGTACTTGCCCATCCGCGCCAGCGCATCGCCCTGGTTGAAGTCGCTCTCGGGCGAGTCGATCAGCGCGAAGCTCTGCACCGCCTGCGCATATTGCCCCGCGCGGTACTGCGCCACGCCGCGCCACATCGGGTCATCGAACAGCGCTGCGGCGGCGGCAAAATCGCCACGCTCGAACGCGCGGCGGCCCTGCTGGTCGTGCGTAAGCCACAGGTCGACAAAGCGCCGTGCGCGCGGCGCGTCGGCATCGGGTGCCGATGCCTGCGCGCAAGATTCCTGCGGCGGCGCGGCCAGCATCGCGGCAAGCAGAACGCCGGTGATCCAGCGCACGGTCCAGCCCTTGCGGAACCACAACACGCCAAGCAGTGCGATCGGGATCGTCAGCCACCAGCCTTCATCCTTCCAGCGCGTGTTGTCGGCCGACTGCTTTTGCGCCAGGTGCGATTGCACGTGGCGCTGCACCCAGGCGACGTCGTCGTCGCTGTCGGGCGTGAACGTGGCGACCGGCACGCCGGTGTCGTCGCCAAAGCGCTTGAGCGCGGCCATGTCCATGCGCGCAAACACGCGCACGCCGTCCTTCTCGACAAAGCCTTCGGTGCCGCTGCGCAGCGGGCCGCCGCGTTCGGTGCCGATCGCCAGTACCACTGGCTGGCTGCGCCCGCTGCTGACCTGGGCCTTGAACGCGCGCACGGCGGCGTTCTCCACGCCATCGGTCAGGAACAGGATGGTGCCGGGCACATCTTCATGCTTGAGCGCGGCATCGATGGTGCGCAGCGCGAGCGCGGTGTCCCTGCCGGGCGCGGGCATGATGCGGGTCTGCAGCGCATCGACAAAGGTCTGCAGCAGCGTGGCGTCGTCGGTCAGCGGCAGCACCAGGTGCGTGGAGCCGGCATAGGCCCAGATCGCAGTACGCCCGCCGTCGCGGCGCGCCAGCAGCGCCTTGACCTTGAGCTTCGCGCGTTCGAGCCGCGTCGGACTCACGTCGATGGCATCCATGGTCGGCGACAGGTCGACGGCAATCGCCAGCGGCGCCTTGTCGTCGAGGAACGGCGGACGTTCGCGCTCCCAGCTGGGCCCGGCCAGCGCGATGGCGCCGAGCGCAAGCAGCAGCGCGGTCAGGTGCACGGGGCGGATGGCCAGCCGGCGGCGCTCGCCCACCATCAAGGCGTCGAGCAGGTGCGGGGCGATGGCGTCGCGCCAGCGGCGCCGTACATCCCCGCGTCGGCGCACGGCCCAGACCAGCAGCACCGCGGGGATCAGCACCAGCAGCCACCAAGGGCGCAGGAAGTGGAAGTCCGCCAGCGCGTGCATCACGCTTCCTCCGCCGCTGGCTGCCGCACGCCACCCCGGCGCGGACGCGACAGCCACGCCGACCAGAGCGCCATGATGAGCTGGTACACCAGCACTACGCCCACCGCGGCCCCGAGCGGCCACATGAACAACTCGCGGCGCGGCCGCCACGACAGCGTCTTGTGGTTGTGCGGCGTGATGCGGTCCAGCGTCGCATAGATGCTCTCCAGTCCCGCCTGGTCGGCACCGAAGAAGTAGCGTCCGCCGGTCGATGCGGCGATGCGCTGCAGCACGCCCAGATCGACGCGCTGCTCGCCCGCGGCCGAAGGATCGCCGATGCCGATCGTATGCACGATCACATGCCGCTGCTTCGCAATTTCCGCGGCGCGTTCGGGCGGCATCTTGCTGGCGGTGTCGTTGCCGTCGGTCAGCACGATCAGCACCTTCTCGGGTGTCTGGCTCTGGTCGAACATCTTGATGCCCAGGCCGATGCCATCGCCGAGCGCCGTACTGGGGCCCGCCATGCCCGGCAGCAGGTCCTTGATCATGGTCTGCACCAGCGTGTGGTCCAGCGTGAACGGCGCCAGCGGGTACGGTGCATCGCCGAACACGAGCAGGCCGATGCGGTCGCCGGGGCGGCGCGCCACGAAGCGGCTGACCACCTCGCGCACCGCCTGCACGCGCGGGATCAGCGCGCCGGCCGGGTCGCGGAAGTCGCGCGTGTCCATCGACTGCGACAGGTCCAGCGCCAGCAACAGGTCGCGCGCGGGCAGCACCTTCTCGATCGGCGCCTCCAGGAACTGCGGCCGCGCCAGCGCCATCACCAGCAGCGCCCACGCGAGCGGCGCCAGGATGCGCTGCAGCCAGTTGCTGCGCGGCACGACCGCGCCGGGCGCCGGCTTCAACCCTGCCGCGCTGGCCACCTCGCCAAAGAATGGCAGGCGCACCGACGGGCTTTCCTCGCGATACGCCGGCAGAAGCCACCACAGCAGCAAGGGCAGCGGCAGCAGCACGAAGAGCCACGGATATTCAAACTGGTACATGGTGGCCCGCAATCCATTGCTGGCAGGCTGCGGCAGTGGCCGCTACCTGGCTGTCTGGCCATTGCGCGAGCGCCCCGGCATCGCGGTACTGCGCGTCGTTGACCAGCGTCGAGAGCACCGGCACCGCGGCGCCGGCCTTGCCCGCATTGGCCTGCAGGAACTTCGCCCACTCCGCGCCGGCCATGCTGGCCACCTGGGCGCGCGGCCACGCCGCCAGCGCGGTGCGCTTGAGCAGTTCCGCCATGGCGGCCAGTGCGTGCGCACGCGCCTGCGGTGACGCGGTCATGCCGGCACGCAATTGCTCCAGTTCGGCCAGGGCCTCGCGACGGTAGCGGTTGGCGCGATAGCGGCGCCACCAGCGCCATGCCGCCAAAGCCACCAGCGCCAGCACGATCGCGCCCGCCACCGGCCAGCCGATGGTCTGCGGCCGCCACGATGGCGGCGGCGGCACGACCACTTCGGCCAGATGCAGGAGATCGCCGGCAATCGTCGCGCTGTCGGGTGCGGCCGTGCTGTGTACCAGGTCGCTCATGGCCGCGCTCCCTGCCGTGCGCGCAGCGTGCCATGGCCTTGCGGCAGCGCTTGCCCGAGCAGGCGACGCAACTGCCGCGGCGTTTCCTCCGCGGCTGACAGCGGCAGCAGTGGCACGCCAATGGCGCGATGCCAGGCCAGCAGATCGCGGCTCTGCGCATCGACGAACTCGGCGATGCCCTTGCGCGTCGCAGCGTGGCCAAAGCCCAGCTCGACCTGGAGCTCGCCGTCGCTGACGACAAGCTGGCCGGAGTCAGGCAGTTCGAGCAGGAACGGGTCGTAGACCAGCATCGTGAGCAGGTCGTTGCGCGCGCACATCGACAGCATCAGGTCGCGCGTGGCCGCATCGTGCCCGTCGAAGTCGCTGATGACAATGACGAGGTGGTCATGCCGTGCGAGCCGCGAGGCCCGCTCCAGCGCGGCATTGAGCTGACCCGCGCCACGCCGCGCGGGCGCATCGGCGCGCAGAGACTGGTTCTGGCGCGCGATCTCGCCAAGCAGGTGCTCCACGGCCTGGCGGCTGCGGCGCGGCGCAAGCTCGGTGCATGCGCTGTCGCCGAACACCAGCCCGCCGACACGGTCGCCTTCCGACAGCACGCGCCACGCGGCCAGCGCCGCGGTCTCGGCCGCGGCCACGGACTTCATCGCGCGGCGGCTGCCGAAGAACATGTTGATGCGCTGGTCCACCAGCAGCAGCACCGGACGGTCTTTCTCCTCGCTGTACACGCGGACATGCGGCTTGCCGGTGCGCGCCGTGACGCGCCAGTCCATGCTGCGGATATCGTCGCCGGGCAGGTAGCCGCGCACTTCCTCGAAAGTCAGCCCGCGCCCGCGTACGCGGGACGCATGCCGGCCCGCCAGCACGCTGTGCACCGGCTGGCGCGGCAGGAAATGGAAATCGCGCGCGGCGAGTTCAAGCGCCGCCAGCGCCGCGGCGTCCACGCTGACGCCCGGCTGCACGCGCGAGGCGGGCCCTTTGCCGGCAGGCAGCGGCGAACGGCCAAGCGAGGCAAGATGGGAACGCATGGCGCCGGCCGCCGCGTCAGGCCACGGCGACCTGCTGCACAAGGCGGTCGATCACGGCATCGGCGCTGACACCGGCGGCGTGCGCCTCGTACGACAGGATCAGGCGGTGGCGGAACACTTCGTGCACCACGGCCTGCACATTCTCGGGCGAGACAAAGTCATGCCCGTGCAGCCAGGCGTGCGCGCGCGCCACCTTGTCGAGGCCGATGGAGCCGCGCGGGCTCACGCCGACCTGGATCCATCGATCCAGCTCGTCATCGACGGTCTTGGGCTCGCGCGTCGCCTGCACCAGCGCGACCATGTAGCGCGAGACCGCTTCGCTCACGTGAATGCGGTGGATCTCGGCACGCGCGGCGAAGACCACCTCCGGCGCGAGCCGCTGTATGGCAGCGGCCTGTGCGCCGGCCTCGGCGCCCGACTCTTCGGCACGCGCCAGCGCCACGATCTGCGCTTCGGCATCGGCGTCGGGATAGGTCACGTTCACATGCATCAGGAAGCGGTCCATCTGCGCTTCGGGCAGCGGATAGGTGCCTTCCTGTTCGATCGGGTTTTGCGTGGCCATGACCAGGAACAGCGGATCGAGCTTATGGGTCGTGCCGCCGACAGTGACCTGGCGCTCTTCCATCGCTTCGAGCAGCGCGGCCTGCACCTTGGCCGGCGAGCGGTTGACCTCGTCGGCAAGGATCAGGTTGGCGAAGATCGGGCCTGCCTGGAAGCGGAATTCGCCCTTTCCGCCCTCGGTGTAGTAGACCTCGGAGCCCGTGATATCGGCCGGCAGCAGGTCGGGCGTGAACTGGATGCGCGACAGCTTCGCCTCGAGGTTGCGCGCCAGCACCTTGATCGCGCGCGTCTTGGCCAGGCCCGGCAGTCCTTCCACCAGCAAGTGGCCATCGGCCAGCAGACCGAGCAACAGCCGCTCGATCATGTGCTGCTGGCCGACGATGGATTCGCCCATTCGCTGCTGCAATGCCAGCACGTCGTCACGGGTGCTCATGGGACATTCCTCGATGGTGCGGAGCCGGGCGCCCGGCGGCCGCCCCCGAACCAGACGTAGTAAGGGTTGTCGGGATCGGTGCGCATGACCTGTTGCATATGCAGCGCCCAGGCATCGCGGTCGCCGTAATAAGCATCCAGACCGGCCGTGTAGAAGGTGTGCAGCGTTTCACGTTCGAGCCCGATATCGGCCATCAGGGCCGCATCCGCTCCGATCAACGGCGGCTCGGTCTGCAGCGTCAGCAGGCGCTGCAGGACTTGCGGGAACTCGGCGCGCCGCACCCACGTCGCGTATTCGATGCGGGGATGGTCGTCGGTCACGGCGGGCGCGTCACTGGCATAGCGCTCCAGTCCCGCGCGGTCCGTGACCCACGTTGCCAGCAGCGCAGCCGGTGATGCCACGCCCACCGCGTGCAGTGCTGCCGCGACTTCCGGCTGCGCAAAGCGCTCGCGGATGCGCGCGGCATCGAGCGTGACCGGCGACATCGAGCCCACCAGCATCATCTCGTGCAGCTCCGTGGTCCACAGCGTCGCGTGCGGGAACACGTCGAGGAAACTGCGCACCAGCGAACGCGTGTCTTCATCGTTCTGCGTAGGCAGCGGCAGCCATTGCGCCACCAGTCCGCCCGCTTGCAGCCGGGCCGCGGCGAGGCGATAGAAATCGGTCGAGTACAGATTCACCACGCCCGCGGCCGAAGGCGGCGGCGGCTCCAGCGTGATCAGGTCGTATCGCTGCTCGCTCTGAAGCAGCTCGCGCCGGCCGTCCCGAAGCCGTATATCGACGCGCTTGTCGCTGGCCACGCCGAAGTTGCCATGGAACTGCGGCACGGCACGCAGCACTGGCGGCAGCAGCTCTGCCACCACGCGGTGTTCCAGGCCTGCAAACGGCAGCGTGGCGCCAGCGGTGATGCCCGTGCCAAGGCCAATCACCAGTGCCGAGCGCGGCGTGCCGCCGTGCACGATCAGCGGCAGCAGCGCCTGCAAGCGCATGTAGCGCAGCGACGTCATGGTGTCGCCGGAATTGGACACGCCCTGGATATAGAGCCGGTTGAAGCTGTGGGTCGCCGATGACTGTTTCACCACCGCCACGGTGGCACCGCGGCCTTCCTCGTAGAACACCATCTCGCCGCCGCGCGCGCGCGCCAGCAGCGTGGCAAGACGATCCGGGGGCGCAAGCGCCGCGGCGATCACCGCAAGCAGCGCCACCATCGGCACCGCCCAGCGCGCCAGTTTCGTCACGCCCGAGCCGAGCGCCGCGGCAATGACGCCGACAATGCCTGCGCCCACCGCCAGCAACGACAACGTATGCACGAGCCCGATGTGCGGCACGAGCACAAACCCCGCCACGGCCGTGCCGGCGATACCGCCAAGCGTATTGAGCGCCACCACCGCGCCCACGCCGGCACCGAGCCGGTGATTGTCCACGCCCACGCGCAGCACGAACGGGAACGCCGCGCCCAGCAGCAGCGTCGGCACAAACACCACGCACAGCGCCGCCACCGCGAAACTCGCGCAGGCGGCTGCCAGGCCGTTCGAGGTTGCCGCCTGCGCCCAGGCCGATACCGCCGCCTGCGCCTGCAGCAGCCATTCGCCGAGCACGACGATCTCCAGCAACGCAACCAGCCCTGCCGCAGCGATCAGCATGGCGAACGCGCCCCACGGGTCGCGCGCGCGGTCGGCGCGTTTTGCAGCCAGTGCACTGCCGATCGCCAGGCCCGCAAGGTAAGTCGCGAGCACGATCGTAAAAGCAAAGGTGCGCGTGCTGATGAACTGCACGATGGCTTGCGACCACACCACCTCGTAACCCAGCGCGATGCCGCCCGCAGCCGCATAGAGCACGAGTGCCAGCCGGCCAGCGCCGGCGTCGCGCCCCGGCTGCGCAGCGGCTGGCGTAACGGCAGTGGCGGCAGACTCGTCCGCCGGCACCGGGCGCGATGCCATCAGCAGCGCGGCTGCCGCGGCAAGCCCGTTGAGCGTGGCCGCGGCCAGCGCGCTGCCCGTAATGCCGAGCCACGGAATCAGTACGAAGCCCGCCAGCAGGGTGCCCGCAATCGCGCCGGCGGTGTTGGCGGCATACAAGCGTCCGCCATGCGTGCCGACCTGCCCCGCGCGCGACGCCAGCACGCGCATCAGCACCGGCAGCGTGCCGCCCATGGCCGCCGCCGGCAGGATCACCAGCACGAACGGCAACGCCCACGCCAGCAGCCCGACGCGGCTCTCCAGCCATGCGAACGGTGCGGCGGCGCGTGCGAGCGCCAGCGTGGCGCCGATGGCCAGCACCAGCACGGCGATCTCGAGCCACGCGTACAGCCGCAGCGGCTGCGCATGGCGGTCCGCCACGCGTCCCAGCAGCCAGCCGCCCACCGCGAGGCCGGCAAAGAATGCGCTCACGGCCGTGGTGACGGCATGTACATCGACGCCAACCACCAGCGCGAGCTGCTTGATCCAGAGAACCTGGTAGATCAGTCCGGCCGCGCCGGACGCGAAAAGCAACAGGGCAGGTGCCAGCACGGCGCCGTCGTGCGCCAGTTGACCCTGCCCTGCCTGCACGGCGGCGCCTTGTTCGCGCCGCGGTTTGCCAGATCTGTGCCGCGCTTGCTGCTTGCCGGCGTTGGCGCCGGCATGCGCTTCTTTCATGGTGCGATCCTGGTGATGAGGTTGGCCGGGATGGCCCGGCCAACCATTGCCGCTGGAATTACTTCCCGGCCCCCGCAGACCCCTTGTCGATCGACTTCATCACCGCCTCGGTCATCTGGTCGATAGTGAAGCTCGCGCCGCGCTGGCTGGGCGGATAGTCCTTGAACGTCTGGAGGAAAGGTGCCACCCGCGACGACGCATAGCTGATCATGTAGGCATTCTTCGCGGTCCAGTCATAGTACTGGTCCGAGACGACATCGGCCCGCTCATACGGATCCATGCGCAGGTTGAACGCCTTCGGCACGCGCAGGCAGGTGAACGGGTTGGTCCACACCTCGAAGCCGCCCGGATGCCTCTGCTCGCAGAAGACGAACTTCCAATCGTTGTGCCGCATCGCCACCAGCACGCCGTCGTCGTTGAAGTAGAAAAAGTCCTGGCGAGGCCCGGTGTTGGTCTGTCCGGTCAGGTATGGCAGGAAGTTATAGCCGTCCAGATGCACCTTGAACGACTTTCCGCCAATGCTGGTGCCCTTGAGCAGGCGGTCCTTGATGTCGGCATCGCCGGCCGCGGCGAGCAGCGTAGGGAACCAGTCGAGGCCCGACATCATGGTCGTGGACACCGTGCCAGGCTTGATCCGGCCAGGCCAGCGCACCAGTGCCGGCACACGGAATGCACCTTCCCAGTTGGTGTCCTTCTCGCTGCGGAACGGCGTGGTTGCCGCATCGGGCCATGACCACTGGTTGGGGCCGTTGTCGGTGGTGTAGATGACGATGGTATTGTCGGTAACCTTCAGGTCGTCGAGCGACTTGAGCAGCTTGCCGACATCTCCGTCGTGCTCCAGCATGCCGTCCGCGTACTCATTGCCCGGCATGCCGCTCTGTCCCTGCATGGAAGGTCGGATATGCGTAAAGGCGTGCATGCGCGTCGTGTTCATCCACACGAAGAACGGCTTGTCGGCCTTGACCTGCTTCTCCATGAAGCCGATCGCCGCCGCCGTGGTTTCGTCGTCGATGGTTTCCATGCGCTTGCGGTTCAGCGGGCCGGTATCTTCCACCTTGCCGTCAGCAAAGGAATGGAGCACGCCGCGCGGCGCATTCGCCTTGACCCAGGCTGCATCGTTCTTCGGGTAGTACGGGCGCTCGGGCTCCTCTTCCGCATTCAGGTGATAGAGGTTGCCAAAGAATTCGTCGAAGCCATGCGCGGTCGGCAGGTATTCGTTGCGGTCGCCCAGGTGGTTCTTGCCGAACTGGCCGGTCGCATAGCCGAGCGGCTTGAGCGCCTGGGCCATGGTCACGTTCTGCGCTTGCAGCCCGACCGGTGCGCCCGGAATGCCGACCTTCAGCAGGCCCGTGCGCAGGCCGACTTCACCCGTGATGAAGGTGGATCGTCCCGCCGTGCAGCTGTTCTCGCCGTAGTAGTCGGTGAGCATCATGCCTTCGTTGGCGATGCGGTCGATGTTCGGCGTGCGATAGCCCACCACGCCATGGCTGTAGGCGCTGATGTTGGTCTGCCCGATGTCATCGCCAAAGATGACCAGGATGTTCGGCTTCTTGCCGGACGGCGCGGTGGCGGCCACCGCGGGTGCCGAAGCCACGTCGACTGGCGCACTGGCGGCAACTGGCGGGTTCTCCTTCGCCGGCACTGGCGCGGCCGCGGTTTCCGGCACCGCAGCTGACGCCTGTGCCGCTGGCTGCTGCTCCTTGGGCGGCGTCTCTTTCTTGCCGCAGCCCGCGACGGTAAAGACGGCGGCGGCCATGGCCAGCATCACCAGCCTGGTGCCCCCTCCTTTTGCTTTGCCTTCTTCAACTCGGTGCATGTCCCGCCTCCGTTCATTGACCCATTACGGTCGGTTTGCTGCGCTCATCGTGCTCATGGCTTGCCGGCCGGATAGACCTGCAGCCAGTCCTGCTTCATGCTGATCACCGTCCAACCTCTGGCCTGGGCCGCGTCGAGCGCCTTGTCGAGCTTGCCGACCTTGGACTGCCGGTCGTAGGCGAACTCGCGTTCGGCGTCGTCGTGGTGGACCAGCACGGCCATGCGCGGTCCATCCCCGCCGGTGGTGTACTCCAGCATCTGCATGTCGCCGTCGGAGTTGCCCACGGCAAGGACCGGACGACGGCCGATATGGCGGTAGATGCCAACCGGCTTGCCCGGTCCGTCATCGATGAATTCGAGCTTGGCGTCACGCACCAGCACCGGCTTGCCGTCGCGCACCATGTACTTGACCGCCTGCGAGGAACCGATCACCTGCTCGGGCGGAATGCCGTAGATCTTCTGCACCCACGGCCGCATGAATTCGATGGTGCCGCCAGAGACGATGTAGGTCTTGAAGCCATTCGCGCGCAGGTAGGACAGCAGTTCCAGCTGCGGCTGGTAGACCAGCTCCGTGAACGGGCGCTGCAGCTTGGGATGCTTTGCTTGCGCCAGCCATGCACGGATGGTGCGGTCGTATTCCCCCACCGTCATGCCGCTGTTGGCCACGGCGATCAGCGACAGCAGCGCCTTCTCGTTGCGCATCAGGGCCTGCATGTCGTTGGCCATCAGCGCCTTGAAGGCGGGATTGTTCTTCCATTCCGGATGCTGCGGCGCGGCGGCCCTGACCTGGTCGAGCAGGAAGAAGAACTGGAAATAAAGCGGCTGCTCGCTCCACAACGTGCCGTCGTTGTCGAACACGGCGACGCGATCGTCGGGCGCCACGAAGGTGGGCGAGGCCGGACGCGTGGTATCGGCCACGAACTTGATCAGCGCCTGCCTGGCCGCGCCATCGCGCCAGGAAGGCAGCGCTTGCGCGGCGACCTCGGGCGCCTGCGCCGGCTGCGTGCCCGCCGCGGCACCGCCCTCGGCCGGTGCCACGCATCCGCCCACGCCGGCCCCCGTGAACGCCAGTGCCGCCAGGCACAGCGCGGCCAGCGCGGGACGCAACGCATTGCGCGCGGGCGGCTTGAAGGTGGAGGGTTCCATCAGCGTGCTCCGGTCATCGGGAAAGGGCGCAGGCGGACGGCGCGGCTATCGCGCCATGGCCAGCGGCTGCTGCTTGCGCTGTTCGGCCCAGCGGCTGTCGTCCATCACCAGCCGGAAGCCGAGATGCGACATGCTGTTGTACGGGTCGGTGCCGCGCCGGGCGCTGGGCCGGTAGCTCAGGCAATAGTCTTCGTTGCAGAGGAAGGAGCCGCCGCGCGTGACGCGCTTGGGCGCGGTGACGGGCACGCCGGGCTCGCTCGGATCCCACGACGCCACGGGGCCCGCCGGGTCGGCGATCAGCTTGCCCAGCGCGGCCTCGCGCCGGAACTGGTCCGCGCGGTACCAGTCCGCGACCCACTGCCACGCGTTGCCGGTCATGTCATAGAGGCCGTAGCCGTTGGCCGGGAACGTGCCGACCGGGCTGGTGCCGAGCGCGCCGCCCGCCTTCGCGCTGACCACCGGAAACGGCTGGCCCTGCTGGCCTTGCCAGACATTGGCCATCTGCTTGCCGTCCGGCGCGAATTTCTCGCCCCAGGCGTAGGTGGCCTGCTCCAGGCCGCCGCGCGCGGCGAACTCCCACTCGGCCTCCGTGGGCAGGCGCTTGCCGGCCCACTTGGCATAGGCCTGCGCGTCTTCATAGGAGACCTGGACGACCGGGTGGTTGTCCTTGCCCTCGATCGACGTGCCCGGCCCGCCCGGATGGCGCCAATCGGCACCGGGCACGTAGCGCCACCAGCGCGAATAGTCCTGCAGCGGCACGGGGCGCGCGGTGCCCACGAACACCATGCCGCCCGCGACCATCGCACTGTCGGGCGGGCGCGGCGTGCCGGGCGGCAGCTGGACTTTCAGGGTTTCCCAGTCGGGCGCCTTTTCCGCGGTGGTGACGTAGCCGGTGGCCTCGACGAACTTGCGGAACTCGGCGTTGGTGACGTGGCGCTGGTCCATCCAGAAACCGTGGATGCGCACCTGGTGCGCAGGCTTCTCGTTGGCCTGCGCCATCTTGCTGTCGCTGCCCATGAGGAATTCGCCGCCGGGGATGTGGACCATGCCGGCCGGGCCGCGCACGCCATCACCGACCACGATGTCCTGCGACTGGCCGCCGTGGCGGCCATGCATCGTCCACCAGGTCGCACCAAAGCCCGCCCCGACACCGGCGCACACGAGCATCGCGACCATGGCCCCACGCCAGCGGCGCGGCGCGGCGGCGACCGCTGTGGCAGCGGAAATCCCGCGCTTCTTGCCCATGGCTCTTCCTCCGCAAAGCACAAGTGGTGCGTAATGCGCACCGCGAAGCTATCGTTGCAGAAGGAAAAGCGAAACGGAATTCAGTTTTCTTGGCACGTGATTTTAGATATTTCGCATCGACGCGCACACAAGTCTCTGAAAGGCCCGACGCGCCACCGAATTCAACGCTGTGTGCAGCAATTCGGCGAGGCGGCCCGAATTCTTGCGTGCCTGCGCATGCACGTCGGTTGCTATGCTGCGATCTGCACACAAACGCCAGTTATGGGACCAGAGCATTTGTCCCATCAACGGGACGTCGACAGGACAAAGTGGAAAGGGCGCGACAGACAGTGGCCGCGCCCCGAAGCCTGCATTGGCCTTGCCAGTTTCAGTTGGTGGTGGCGCCCAGCGCGCCGGCGCGCGCGGTCATGGTGCGCTTGGCGATATTGAGCTGGTGGATCTGGGTGGTGCCTTCGTAAAGCCGGAACACGCGCACGTCGCGGTAAAAGCGCTCGGCAACCGTGCGCGCCATGTAGCCGCTGCCGCCGAATACCTGGACTGCCCGGTCCGCCACGCGCCCGGTCATTTCGGAAGCAAACATCTTGCACATCGATGCTTCCATGGTCACGTCCTCGCCGGCGTCGCGACGGCGCGCGGTTTCGAGCACCAGCGCACGCGCGGCGTGCAGGTCGGTGTTGCTTTCGGCAATCATCTGCTGCACCAGCTGGTACTCCGAGATCGGGCGCCCGAACTGTTCGCGCTCGCGGGCATAGCGAACCATCTCGTCGACCAGCCGGATCGCCGGGCCGATGCACAGGCCGGCCAGGTTGATGCGTTGCTTGTTGAGCGCCTTCATGGCCGTGGTGAAGCCGCGCCCCGGCTCGCCGCCGACAATGGCGCTGGCGGGGACCCTGCAATCCCTGAGGATGACGTCACCGACGGGCGAGCCGTGCTGCCCCATCTTGCGCTCGGGCTCGCTGGTGTCGAGGCCCGGGGTGCCGCGCTCGACGAGGAATGCGCTGATGCCGTGCGCGCCAGGCGTATCCGGCTCGCTTCGCGCAAAAACCGTGAACAGGTCCGCCAGCGGTGCATTGGTGATGAAGCATTTGGTCCCGTTGAGCACATAGTGGTCGCCATCGCGCGTCGCGCTGGTGCGCAGCGACGTGGCGTCCGAGCCGGCCTCGGGCTCGGTCAGCGCAAAGCACCCCGTGATCTCGCCGGAGGCCAGGCGCGGCAGGTAGCGCGCCTTCTGCGCGGCCGTGCCATCGACGACGAGCGACTCCGAGGCAATGCCGGTGTTGCCGCCGAAGCGGGCGCGGAACACCGTGGCGGCCTGCGACACCTCGATGTTGACCAGCGTAAGTTCTTCCGATGTCAGCCCCGCGCCGCCATAGGCTTCGGGGATGCTGTGCCCGAACAGGCCGAGCTGGCGCATGGCGTCGACCAGCGGTTCGGGAATGCAGTCGTCGTGATCGATCTGTGCTTCCTGTGGAATGCAGGTTTCAAGGACAAACTGGCGCAGGGTGGCAAGCAGTGCCTGCAGGCGGGCGGGATTCTGGATCATGGTGGTAACAGGACGGGTCGGAAGATTGGGGACAGCGTGCTTACTGCGAGGCAATGCCGGCCGTTTTCAGCACTCCGGTCCACTTGCGGGATTCGCTTGCGATGTACCGCTCGAAAGCCGGTGCCGATTGCGGCGCGACGTCCATGCCCAGGCCTGCCAGGCGCCGTGCGATGTCCGGATTGGCGACGGCCTGCGCGACGGCATCGGCAAGCTTCTTCACCACCGCATCCGGGGTCTTGCGCGGCGCCACCAGCCCGAACCATGCGCCGACCTCGTAGCCGGGAATGTGGGCCGCCTCCGCGACCGTGGGGACGTCCGGCAGCGCCGGCGAGCGGCGCGCCGACGTGACGGCGAGCGCCCGCAGCTTGCCGCTTTGCACCTGCTGCCCGGCAATGGCGATGGTCAGCGCCATCATCGACACACGCGCGCCGAGCAGGTCCGACAGCGCTTCGGGCTGCCCCTTGTAGGGCACGTGCGTCAGGCTGACGTGGGTCATCTGCGCCAGCAGTTCGCCGGAAAGATGGTTCGAGGTACCAACACCCGCGCTCGCATAGGTGACCGCGCCAGGCTGGTTGCGCGCGGCACTCAGCAAGGCGTCAAGGCTCTTCGCCGGCGACGCGGCCGGCACCACGATCACGTTGGGGATGAACCCTAAGCCGGCGATGGAACGGAAATCCCGTTCCGCATTCCACGTGATGGCGCTGTTCAGCAGCGGCCCCACCACGTGGCTCGGACTGACGGCGAGCAGCGTGTAGCCGTCCGGCGCGGACTTGGCGACGAAGTCGGTGCCGATGGCGCCGCCCGCGCCGGTCTTGTTCTCGACGATGACCGGCTGCTGCAGGATCTGCGCCACGCGTCCGGCGACGATGCGGGACACCGAATCCACCACGCCGCCGGCGGAGAACGGCACGATGATGCGGACCGCGTGCTCCGGAAAGCGTGCGGCGGCCGGCTCCTGCGCGGCGGCCATTCCGGCGGCGCCCAGGCACAAACCCGCCGCCATGCGTGCGATTGCGCCGGCAAAACGGTGCCGGCTCCAAGCCTTGCTGCTGTGCATCACGTCTCCTTGTCGGGTGCCCGCCGTCTTCGTGAACGACAGGTCAGGTTGCCGTCGCGGCGCCCCGGGGGACGTGGTTCCGCGACTGCTATCGTGCGCAGGCCAGTTCGATCTGCCGAATGGCCTCGGTCAGCTTTGGCGCCACCTCGCGAACCAGCAGGTCGCCGGCATCGCGCATGGCCGACACCGTGCAGTTCAGCGCGAACGCGTCCTGCTGGAGCGACTGCCGGATCGGGGCGGCAATCGCATGGATCTCCCGCCGCCATTCGCCGCGGCTCACGCAGAAGCCGTGTTCCGCGAAATGCTTCTGCTCGGCAACCCACATCGGCTTCTCCGCGGCGAAGCGCTCCGGGTCTTCGACCCGCAGCCGGTTCAGCACGGCGGTGCGCTCTTCGCGCTCGCAAGCCAGCAGCAACGCGCGGCCGATCGAACTGCTCAGCAGCGGGCGCGTGCTGCCGATGTCGGGCTGGTAGAAGTTGGCCGGGTCCAGCCGGCAGCTATCCACGTACACCACCGACAAGCGCTCGCGCATGCCGAGGTTGACGGTGCAGCCGGTCTCGCGCGCCAGCGCTTCCATGTGCGGCCTGGCCACCTGCCGGATGGCCAGCCCCGCCAGCATCGGGTACGCCAGCGCCAGCACGCCCGCGCCCAGCCGGTACTTCTGGTTCGACGCCACGCGGCTCAGGAACCCAAGCATGCACAGCGTGTACGTCAGCCGGGACACCGTCGCCTTGGGCAGGCCGGTCCGTTCCACGATGTCCTGGTTGCCCAGCACGGGACGGTCCGGCGAGAACGCCCTGAGCACATCCAGGCCGCGCGCCAGGTTGGTGGCGAACTGGCGATCCACGGAGAGTTCATCGGAACTCGCGAGGCCTGGCAGCGGGTGACGTTCCATTTCCGGTTGGCGTTGCGTGCTTTCCATGCTCGTGTCCGCAAGGGGGGAAGTCAACGTTGTATCACGACGGTTTCGCTGTGCGGAACCGTGCTTGCGCACAGCGGCGCGGGCTGCCACCTTGCCTGGAAGCCCAACCACAGGTCATTCCCATGCAGGCATCTCCGGCAGCATCAACGCCCCGTTCCACCCCCTCTTCCGCAGACTGTTCCGCTTCGACGCAAGGCCCGCTGGCCGGTGTGCGCATCCTCGACATGGCCACGGTGGTGGCTGGCCCGTTTGCCGCGACCTTGTGCGCCGACATGGGGGCCGAAGTGGTCAAGCTGGAACTGCCCGACGGCAGCGATCCGCTGCGCACGCTGGCGCCGGTCAAGGACGGCAGCCCGCTCTACTGGAAGGTCACCAATCGCGGCAAGCGCGGCATTTCGCTTGATGTGCGCACGGCCCGCGGCCGCGATATCTTCCTGCGCCTGCTGCCGCAGTTCGATGTGCTGGTCGAGAACTTCCGCACCGGTACGCTGGACCGGTGGGGCCTGGACATCGGTACGCTGCGCGCGGCGAATCCGCGGCTGACCGTGCTGCGGCTGACCGGCTTCGGGCAGACCGGCCCCGCCGCCACGCGACCCGGTTTTGCGCGCATCTTCGAAGCCATGAGCGGCTTTACCAATCTGGCCGGCACGCCCGAAAGCGGCCCGCTGCACATGAACTATCCGGTTGGCGACATGATCGCCGGCCTGTTCGGCGCCTTCTCCATCGCCACCGCCGTGGCCGAGCAGCGCAGCGGACGCGACACCGCGGCGCGCGAGATCGACCTGGCCGCCACCGAGGCCGTGTTCCGCCTGCTCGACCCGCTCGCGGTCGAATACGAACAGCTGGGCCAGGCCCGGCAGCGCGCGGGCAATCGCACGACCTATGCCGCGCCATCGAATATGTATCGCACCGCGGACGATGTGTGGGTCACGGTGGTGGCCTCTTCCGACGCCACCTTCGCGCGCCTGGCGCAAGCCATGGATCAGCCAGAACTGGCCACCAGCGCCGACTACGCCGGCAACGTCGAAAGGGTGCGCAACATCGACAGGCTCGATGCCATCGTCGCCGGATGGTTCGCGCAACACGACCATGCCGCGGCCAGCGTGGCGCTGGAGCGGCACGGCGTGCCGTTCAGCAAGGTTTTCGGCATGGCAGACATCCTGGCGGATCCACACTTGCGCGCCAGGAACGTGGTAACGCGGTTGCCCGACCCGGATTTCGGCTCGCTCCCCGCCCCGTGCGTCGTGCCGAGGTTCTCCGGACACATCCCGCCCGCGCCCCGCACCGGTCCGTCCGTGGGGGAACACAACGCGTCAATCTACGGCGAGCTGGGTCTTGGCTCGGAAGAACTGGACGCGTTGCACCAGGCGGGGATTATCTGATCGCCACCCATATTGCATACAATTATGGAATACAATATCTCTTCTTGAACCATGCCCGGACAGGAAGAGACCATGACATCGCACCAAACCAGCCCGACCACCCAGCACGTTGCCGCACTGGAGCCAGTTGAGAACTACCTGAAAGGCCATGCGACCGGCAAGGGCGAGTACATCCGCAAGGCGTTCCACGCCGATGCGCGCATCCAGTCGTTCCGTGACGGTGTGTATTACAGCCTGAGCGTCGAGGAGTTTATCGCCGCCAGATTCCAGGGCGAGCCCGCCGCGGACGAGGCGCAGCGCAAGCGCTTCATCACGCAGTTCGATGTAACCGGCAACGCCGGCACGGCCAAGGTGGTGCTGCAGTATCCGGGCGTGACCTTCACCGACTATTTCACGCTGCTGGAGATCGATGGCGTATGGGGTATCGCCAACAAGACGTTCAGCGCGGCGACGCCGGCGTAAGCCACGCGACTGTCGCCAGGCGCGTGCCGGTGGCGCGCGCCTCGGGCCGCGCCAGACGGGCCTTGAGTTCGGCGCGTTCGCTGAAATGTGGCGCGGCCAGCCACGCGCCGAGTTCATCGCGCCAGTTCTCCCAGGCGTTTTCGTCGAACTCGAATTCCTCGTCGAGCCGCCCGCCGTCGCGCAAGTAGAAGCCCGCCACGCTGGTGCCGTTCCAATAGGCGACGGCCACGTCGGAGAAGTCCGCGGTGGTTCCCGCTGGCATGTCGCGCAGCAGCATTGCCAGGGTTGCCTTGAACGGTTTGAATTCGTCGGTGGGCATGGCGGCCTCCGCTGCATGGTAGGACGATACCAACAGGGTGCTCCTGTTCTCCTGGCCCGTCAATTTACTGAGTGGCCTCGGCCAAGCGCTGTCGATGTCGTGCATAACCGCTGCGCGATGATTTGCAATGGCCTGGCGACGCCCGCTTGCTGTTGACACATTCCTCGTCAAGAATGGGGCAATGCCTCTCTTCCAACTGGAGTTGCCGACCATGCCCGAAGCCAGCATCACCGCACATCTTCCGACGATGGATATCGAACTCATGCGGCACAGGCTGCCCGAAGAGAATACCGATGTCATTTCCGTACTGATCCGCGCTACGCCCTCGTTCGCCGCCATGGAGCACTGGCTGGCGCAGTCCCCGCCGCTGCCCTTCGAAGATGTCATGCAGTGGTGGGCCGACATGGTGCGCGCGACATGGCAGCCCTGGCTGGCGCTCAATCCCGCGCTGGCGCTGATGCTGCCGCCGCCACAGCCGGACGCGCTGGTGGACGCGGCGTCGGACAAATAGCTGTCCCGCCACCGGGTCTTTGAGCTTGATCCGGCACTCGGGCTGACCTAGACTGAACTCCGGCGTTCTGCGCCGTGCACCTTCCGCGGCCGTCGCACAGCCAGCGTTCCGTCATCGGACTGGCGTCCGGCCGCGCCCTGCCAGGAGACAAGCGATGCTGCAAACATCCATTTCCGAGCGGGCGCTGTCCCGCGGGTTGCTGGACGTCCTGATTCGCGCGGGGCTGATCGCCACGCTGGTGATATTCTGCTTCGAGATCTTCCACCCGTTCTTCGACCTGGTGGTCTGGGCGCTGATCCTGGCCGTCACGATCTATCCGCTGCAGGTGCGGCTGCGCGGGCGCATGGGCCTCAGCGAGGGACACATCGCCACGCTGATCATCGTGCTGTCGATCCTGATCATCCTGGTGCCGGCGTACCTGCTGGGTCTCGCCGTGTTCGAGTCCGTGGAGCGCGCGATCGAGATCGTCAAGGGCGGAAACCTGCGCATCCCACCGCCGTCCGACGCGGTATCCCAGTGGCCGCTGATAGGCCAGCAGCTTTACGAATTCTGGCAACAGGCCGCCAACGACCTGAGTGGCCTGCTGATGAAAGTCGCGCCCCAACTGAAGGAGTTCAGTGTCCTGATGCTGGGCAAGCTCGCGGGCGTCGGCACGGGGCTGCTTATCTTCGTGTTTGCGTTGATCATCGCCGGCATCATCATGGCGTATGGCGAAATGGGCACGCGCAGCGCGCAGCGGATTGCGTCGCGCATTGTCGGGCCGGACCGTGGCCTGCGCATCGTGGAGCTGTGCACCGCGACCATTCGCGCCGTGGCGCAGGGCGTGGTGGGCATCGCCTTCATCCAGATGCTGCTGATCGGCGTCGCGTTCATCATGAAGGGCATTCCCGGCGCCGGCCTGCTGGCGCTGGCCGTGCTGCTGCTGGGCATCATGCAGCTGCCCGCGACGCTGATCACGATACCGGTCATTGTCTACGTCTTCGTCACGGAAGGCGCCAGCGTCACGACGATCGTCTTCGCCGTCTATGTGTTCGTGGCCGGTCTTGCCGACAACGTGCTCAAGCCGCTACTGCTGGGGCGCGGCGTCGACGTGCCGATGCCGGTGGTGCTGATCGGCGCGCTCGGCGGCATGATCAGCGGCGGCATCATCGGGCTGTTCATCGGGCCGGTGATGCTGTCGGTCGGCTACCGCCTGTTCTGGCTGTGGGTCGACGAGCCTGCCGCCGCGCCGGTCGAAGGCGTGCAGCCCCAGCCGGCCGAGACGCTGTCGCCAGCGCCTCCGCGCGTGAGCTGAAGCCGGCCGCCGCCCGGCGGCCGCATCAGCGTTGTTCCCCGCCCTGGCGTGCCAGCAGGTCCGCCATGTCGTCGGCGTGCTCTTCCTCCACGGCAAGGATCTCTTCCATCATGCGGCGCGAGGTCGGATCGCGATCGCCGAGGAACTTGACGATCTCGCGATAGCTGTCGATCGCAATGCGCTCGGCCACCAGGTCTTCGCGGATCATGTCGGTCAGCGTCTTGCCTTCGACATACTCGGCGTGGGAACGGCTGGTCAGCCCGTTGGGCGCGAAATCGGGCTCGCCGCCGAGCTGCACGATGCGCTCGGCAATCTGGTCGGCATGGCCCTGCTCTTCATTCGAGTGCGCGAGGAATTCATCGGCGACACTCTTCGAGTTCGGACCCTTGGCCATGAAGTAGTGGCGCCGATAGCGCAGCACGCAGACCAGCTCGGTGGCCAGCGCGTCATTGAGCAGCTTCAGCACAGTGTCGCGATCCGCCGCATAGCCGGCCGTCACCGCGCCATCGTCGATATGCTTGCGCGCGCGCTCGCGCAGGGTCTTGACGTCTGTGAGGAAGGGTGTTGTTGTCGTCATCACGGGCTCCTGTACGGATGGCGCGCAGGGGGACGCGCAGTCCGGGGTGGGATGAATGGGGGTGTGACGCGAAAAACATGCCAAGCGGGCGCCTCTGGTTCATCAACGTCGTAGCGGCAACACCGCATCGCGGCGTGCAAAAAATGCACGGTACGCGACGGGAAGGGGTGACGAGAAATTGCAAACCGTCGCGCGTGCCTTATGCCGCCACGCGCATCCGCTCGACTACGTTGGTGTAGAACTTCTCGCCCAGCGCCGTGAGGCATGGCCGCGGCCGCCTGATGCCGCGCTCTTCCCACTGGATCATGCCCTTGCTCGCGAGCTCTTCGAGTTCCAGCGTGCTGGTCGCTTGGTATGGCGCGTTCCGCACAAGAATCAACGCCGAAACTTCGTGGTGAGTGAGCATCTTGTCTCCGATTCTGCATCCTGGCCTGCACCACTGGGGGTGTGCGGCCTGATCCTCGATCTTCTCGCTGCGTCGGCCGCTTTCGCGCACCGGCAACCGCGGCGGCGCATCGACACGCCTCGGGCCGTGTCGCCCAGACAGCGCCGTCCGGACAGGTTGCTATTCTGGTAAGGGAAGGCGCCTGCGCAAAGCAATGATTGGCGATGCCGCCATAACGAAAATTCAAGGCAAGACCAGGCGCCACGGACGAGTGCCGCGGACGACATGAGCCAACTTGACCCGCTTTCCCTGCAACTCTTCATCCATGTGGTGGAAAAGGGAACGATTGCCGCGGCGGCCGAGCGCGAACACATCTCGGCCGCTGCCGTCAGCAAGCGCCTCAGCGAGCTGGAAAGCCAGTTGCGGACCCAGTTGCTCGTGCGCACCAACAAGGGCGTGGAAGCGACGCCCGCCGGCCATGCACTACTGACGC
This sequence comes from Cupriavidus sp. C3SS-1, assembly GCF_057073755.1. Lineage (NCBI taxonomy): Bacteria > Pseudomonadati > Pseudomonadota > Betaproteobacteria > Burkholderiales > Burkholderiaceae > Cupriavidus > Cupriavidus sp. C3SS-1. The sequence goes on from NZ_CP172699.1 coordinate 2,845,054, forward strand.
TGGCGCGCAGTGCGTTGCATGAGCTCGATCAGGTGTGGGCGCAGATGCAGAGCTTTGCGGCCGGCGTGCGGGGCGTGGTCCGTATCTGCTCGAGCCTGTCTGCGATCCTGCAGTTCCTGGCGCAGCCGCTGCAATCGTTCTCCTCGCAATACCCTACCGTCCAGCTAGAGCTTGAAGAGAGGACCAGTTCGCAAGTGCCAAAAGCCATTGCGGAGAATGCGGCAGATATCGGCATCTATGTGCCGATCCTGCCCGTGCCGGGACTGGAGACCTTTCCTTTCCGCCGGGACCGCCTCGTCGTGATTACGCCGGGAGGACATGCCCTGTGCGATCGACCGCATGTCACGCTGCGCGACCTGCTCAAGCATGAGCTGGTCAGCATGCACACCGGCAGCGCCATCGATGTCGCCCTGTTGCGCGCCGCACAGGACCTGCACTGCCCCCTGAAACTGCGCATCCGCGTGACAAGCTTCGACGCCTTGTGCGTGATGGTCAGCGCCGGGCTTGGCATCGGCATCCTGCCGGAGGCGATCGCCGAACGTAACCGAGCGACCATGCCGCTTTGCATCGTGCCGATCGCCGATGCGCTGGCCATGCGCGAGTTCCTGCTGGCCGTGCGCAGCATGGAGGCACTACCCGTGGCCGCGCAGTTGCTGGTGCGGCATCTGCTTGAGCCGGGAGGCGGCACGGGTACGGACTGATTCCCTTTCCCTCGCGCCATCGCAAGCCTGTTGTGCGCCAGCGATACCGGCGCGTCCTAAACCATCGGAATTCTCTTAAACCACTAGACAAGCAAGCATTCCGGGAGACCGGAAACAGAATGACTTCGATATCTCGGTTGACGACCAGGGGAATGTCAATGGCACCTACACAAATGACACCCAAAATTGTGTGTTGACGGGTACCGCCGTGCTGGCGGAACCTGGCTCGGCCAAGAACTTCTACCGTGTCAACTTGACCGCGTCCCTTCCGACACAGCCCGCTGGCACCGTCTGTCCCATTGACGTTGGCGTCCCACTCCAGGGCTATGCAGCGATCCGCTTCGTGCCTCACCAGCAAAACGTTGTACAGCCGCTCTCTGACTATGGTCGCGACCACTAAGGACGGTGGCTACCTCAGAACCCAGATGCTCAAGAAGCAACCGTGCAGACACTGAGGGAGGCGCGCATTGCGCCTTCCCTTCGATTGGCATCTCGCATCTTGCCGCAGGCCTTGATGCCTCCGCGCCGCAGCGCTCGGCGATAAGGCACTATCTCGCGCCCCGTTTCAACACAGCCTTGCCGAGACTCCTGTCCATCGCACCCGACCCCGCAGCCTTGACCAGCTTGCGGAACGTCGGACACTCCGCATGGCTCGGTGCCGGGCACTCCGCCGCGTGCCGCAGCCCGTGGCTCATTGCCCGTAGCCGCCTGATAAGCGCGTCGATCTCGTCGGCCTTGTCCCGCAGCAACTGCCGGTCGATGTGCGGCTGGCCATCGGGCGAGAACATGGAGCGGATCTCGTCCAGCGAGAACCCCGCCGTCTGCCCAAGAGAAATCAAGGCCAGCTGATCCACCACGCCGTCGGCAAACCTGCGCCGCGCACCTTGCGGCCCCAGCGACACGATGAGCCCCTTCTTCTCGTAGTAGCGCAGTGTCGACGCCGGCACACCGGTGAGCTTTGCGACTTCGGAGATATCCATGAGACGGCCCTTGACTTGAAGTTGACTTCAACTTCTATAGTGGCCACATCGTTTCCGCAAGTCAACCGCAAGGGGCTCTCATGACACGCCTGCCAGAAATCGCAACGATCATTGCCATCGGGATCGGCGCCACCGCTTTCATGGACGTCTGGCTGACGCTCCTCAAGCGCATAGGCGTGCCGACACTCAATTTCGCATTCATTGGCCGGTGGGTCGGGCACCTGTTTCACGGCACTTTCGCGCACACATCCATCGGGCAAGCGCGCCCAATTCCCGGCGAACGCGCGTTGGGCTGGCTCACGCACTATGCGATCGGCATCGCGTTCGCGGGATTGCTCATAGCGATTCATGGGATGGACTGGGCGCAAAGCCCTACGGTGCTGCCGGCAGTGCTTGTGGGCATGGCCACCGTCGCGGCGCCGCTGTTCGTGATGCAGCCGGCGATGGGATCGGGCTTTGCAGCATCGCGAACGCCGACGCCGCTCAGGAACTGCCTGCGCAGCTTCGCCAACCACACCATCTTTGGCTTCGGCCTGTACCTTGCCGCGCTCGCCGTCGCCTGTCTCGCGCAATGAGCGCAAGCCTGCCGAAGCCCGCACAACGCCAACTGGAGCGATCCATGAAGAAACTCGCCATCATCTATCACAGCGCCCACGGGCACACCAAACACATTGCCACTTGTGTGCAGGAAGGCGCAGCAGGCGTGGCCCATACCGAGGCTCGGCTGCTCCCGGCCAGGGACCTCACCGAAGCTCCGGAGGAGCTGCTCGGGTATGACGCCTATATCCTCGGCACGCCAACCTACCTCGGCGGTGTCTCCGGTCCCTTCAAGACCTTCATGGATGCCACCGGGGGCCTGTGGCGAACGCAGCAGCTCAAGGGCAAGCTCGCCGCCGGCTTCACCGTGTCGTCGCTGCCTGCCGGCGACAAGCAGTCGACGCTGATGTCGATGTTCGTGTTCTCCATGCAGCACGGGATGTTGTGGGTCGGCAACCCTATCCTGCCCGAGCAGCACGCCGGCGTTCCCTATGACGAAGCCGCCAACCGGCTGGGATCGTGGTCGGGACTGATGGCCCAGTCCGCGCACTCGGCCGCGCCGGATGCGTTCGCTCCTGGCGATGTAAAGACCGCCAGAATGTTCGGCAGGAACTTCGCCGAGACGCTGCACCGCATGCGCTGAAGCGGCGCATGCCGCGCAAATGAACGGAGGAACTCCGATGATCCCAAGAAAATACGGCCCGCCGCTATTCAGCCTGGTGCTGTCCGGGCTGATGTCCCTGATCGTTGCCGGCATCTCGACGTATCGCGCCGTCGGCCTGGTGCCGGACTTTGCCGGCATGTGGGCCAGCGCATGGCTGACGGCATGGCTCGTTGCGTTTCCGGCCGTTTTGCTGGTCACGCCGGTGGCTCGCAGGGCTGTGCAAGCCCTCGTCGTGAAGGAGTAGCAATGCAACGGCTGTTACCAGCCGTGCCCACCGTTCACTTGCCTTTCCACTGCGGCGGCCGCTTGCCCACGAAGGCTTCCACCCCTTCGCGGAAGTCTTCGCTGCCATAGCACTCCCGCACCAGGTCATCGGTATCCGCGAGCGCCTCCACAGTCTGGCGCCGCAATGATTCCTTCACAACCCGCTGCGTGACCGGCGCCAGTGCTGCGAGCCGGTCGCACAGGTCCCTGGCCGCGCCGTCCAGCGATTCAGGCGCATATACGCCTTCCAGAAAGCCGCACGCCAGCGCCGCATCGGCATCGAGTATCTGCGCGAGCAGCAGCATGCGGCGCACGGGCTGCAGCCCCCATGCCGCACGCAGCTTGGCGAGATTTTGCGCGGACAACGTATTGCCGAGCGTCTTCGCAATCGGCACGCCGAAGCGCGCTTTCGGTGAAGCGATACGGAAGTCGCATGCGGTCGCGATAGCAAGACCGCCGCCGACTGCCCAGCCTTCGATGACTGCCACGGTGGGCATCGGCAATCGCTCCACCAGCCCGATGCCCGCGTCGATGCGCGCTTCGTAGCCCACCCCATCGTCACCGCCGGAGAACTGCCGGAACTGGGCGATATCCGTGCCCGCGACAAAGGCTTCGCCGCCCGCGCCGCGCATGACCACCACGCGCGCGCCAGCGTTGCCCTCGGCGGACAGCGTGCGGCAGTGCGCGGCAAGTTGCTCGTACATGGCCCACGTCATCGCGTTGCGCGCAGCGGGACGGTCGAAGGTCAGCGTCGCGACCTGCCCTTTTGTCGCGAGCGTGACCTGCCCTTCATCGGACTGTGCGGTACTCATGCGCCGAACGCGCCGGCCGCCGCCAGCGACTGCTGTTGATCGCGCGAAATGCCAAGCTCGGCCAGGATTTCCGCCGTATGCTGGCCCAGCAACGGCGGCGGGCGCCGTACCTGTTGCGGCGTGCCGCCCATCTTCACGGCGAAGCCGATATTCGGCACCTTGCCCTCGATCGGATGATCGATCTCGATGCGCATCTGGCGGTGCCGGCCGTGCTCGCTGTCGAAGGCCTGCGGATAGGTCAGGATCGGCCCCGCCGGGATGCCGACCTCAAGCAGATGCTCGATCCAGTAGTCGCTACCCTGCGCGGCGAAGCTCTCTTCCAGCGCCGCGATCAGTGCCTTGCGATTGTTAAGCCGCAGCGCCACGGTGGCAAAGCGTTCATCGGCGAGCAAATCCGGACGGTCGATGGTCTTGCACAGCAGCTGCCAAAGCTTCTGGTTGGTCGCGCCCATGACGAAGTAGCCGTCGGCGGCCTTCATTGCCTGGTACGGCGCGCTCATGCGGTTGGCCGTGCCAAGCGGCTCGGGCTCGCGGCCGGTGCCCCAGTATTCGCAGGTGTCCCAGATCGAGAACGCCAGTGCGGAATCGAACAGCGACGCATCGACATACTGCCCCTTGCCCGTTGCCTTGGCCCCGATATACGCGGACAGCATGCCGTAGGTCGCGAACAGCGCGCAGCCGATGTCGGCCACCGGCACGCCCGCCTTGACCGGCGCGCCGCCCGGATAGCCGGTCACGCTCATCACGCCCGACATGGCCTGCGCCATCAGGTCGAAGCCCGGCCGGCCGGCCCACGGGCCGCTCTGGCCAAAGCCGGAGATACTGCAGTAGACCAGCTTCGGATTGATCTGGCTGAGCGTCTCGTAGTCGATGCCGAGGCGCTTCATCACGCCCGGGCGATAGTTCTCGACCAGGATATCGGCCGTCTGCGCCAGGCGATACAGCACCTCGCGGCCGGACTCGGTCTTGAGATCGAGCGTGACGCTGCGCTTGTTGCGGTTCATATTGAGGAAGCCCATGCTGTCCGGGCCCTTCATCTTGAACCCCATCGATCCGCGCGTCTGGTCGCCACCCTCGGGCGGTTCGATCTTGATCACGTCGGCGCCGAGGTCGGCCAGCAGCATGCAGGCATAGGGCCCGGCCATGACCTGGCTGACGTCGAGCACGCGCACGCCGGCCAGCGGCAATGGGCGTGCGGATGCCTGGCCGCAGGGTTCGCTGAAATCTGTCATCGGGTACTTCCTGGAGAGATAGTTGGAGCGGCGTGCGAGGTTGCGGCGCCGCGCGGCCATCAGGCCTCTGCCTTGACGCCGGCGTCCTTCACGACCCTGGCCCACTTGGCGGACTCGGACGCGATGAAAGCGGCGAATTGCTGGCTGGTTCCGCCGGAATCCTCGGCGCCAAAGCTCTTGAGGCGTTCAACCACATCGGGCATGGCCAGTGCGCGGTTGACGTCCTCGTTCATGCGCTGCACCAGCGCCGGCGCCATGCCCTTCGGGCCCACCAGGCCGTACCATGAGGCTGCATCCAGCCCGGGAAAGCCGGACTCCGCCAGCGTCGGCACATTGGGGTGGCTGGCCGCGCGCTTCAGGCGGGTCTGCGCAATGGCGATCACCTTGCCCTGCTGGATAAACGGCGTGGCAGCGGTCATGGTGTCGAAGGCATAGTCGATCTGGCCGCCGAGCAGGTCCGCCACCAGCGGTCCCGAGCCCTTGTACGGCACGTGCACCACATCGAGCTTCGCCTGCATCCGGAACATCTCCAGCGCCAGATGCTGCGCCGAGCCGATGCCCGAGGAGCCGAATGAAATCTTGCCCGGGTTCTTGCGGCACAGCGCCACGATGTCCGCCACCGTGCGCACCTTCTGCTCGGGACGGCAGGTCAGCATATTGGGCGTGACGCCGACCATCGAAATCGGCGAGAAATCGGTGCGCGGGTCGTACTTGACGTCGAGCAGCGCCGGGGCAATGGCATGGCTGTTGACGTGGGCCATCAGCAGCGTGGTGCCGTCAGGCGGCTGCTTGGCCACATAGGCGGCGGCAATCGCGCCGGTGGCGCCCGGCTTGTTCTCGACCAGCACACTGGTGTTCCACATGACCCCGAGCTTCTGCCCGATCACGCGCGCCAGCACGTCCGTGCCGCCGCCCGGTGCAAAGCCGACCACGATCCGCACCGGACCATGCACCTCGACCGCGGCCCGAGCAAGGCCGGGCACCGCCAATCCGGCCGCAGCCGCGAGAATGAATTGCCTGCGCTGCATTGCGTGTCTCCGTCCTGTGTCTGGTAGTTATGGAGCCCATGATGCGCAATGCGGCCGCCGCGGGCTATCGCTATTTGGACGATTCAGGTTTCGCGTTTTGCGCAAGCACCGCCAGCACGCCCCGCGCGGCCGACGAGAGCGCGCCTTCGGGCCGGTGGCACAGCACGAACTGTCGCGCCGCCCAAGGCCCCGCGATGGGCTGCCGCACGAACCTGCTGCCGGCAGCCACCTCGGCCGCGATCGCTTCCGGCATCACGCCACCGCCGAGGTTCTGGGCGACCAGCGCGGCGATGCTATCGAAGCCCCCTACGCGCATGCGCATCCGCAGCACGCGGCCGGCCTCCTCCGCCAGCCGCTCCAGCCCGATCGAGATCGCCGAACTCTCGCCGAGCACGATCAGGTCGCAGTCCAGCACATCGTCCGTCGTGACTTGCTTGCGCCGCGCCAGCGCATGGCCGCGCGCCACCACCAGCACGAGCCGGTCGGAGCGGTACGGCTCGGTCGGCATGTCGATCACGCCGAGGCTGCTTTCGTAGATGCCGATATCCACCGTGCCACGGCGCAGGCATTGCTGGACCTCCTGGCTGTTCATCTCCTGCAGGTCGATGCGGACACCGGGGCAGGCGGCGGCGCAGCGCTGGATATCGAACGGCAGGAACTGGATCACGGCCGACTTCGGCGCCGCCACCCTCACCACGCCGAGATCGCCGCCGACGAACGACGACGCATCGTCCTGCATGCGCTGGACGGTGTGGGTGATGCCGCGGGCGTGGGCCAGCAGCGCGCGGCCGGCTTCGGTCAGGGCCATGCCGTGCGGCAGGCGTTCGAACAGGGAGACGCCGAGCTGGGATTCCAGTTCGAGGATGCGGCGGGATGCGGCAGCCGCCGCCAGATGCAGGCGCTCCGCGCCGCGCGTGATGCTGCCCTGGTCGGCCACGGCGATGAACAGCTGGATGGTGGTGAGGTCGAAATGAAGGCGGGGATTGCGCGAGGGGGCGGAGGACGTCACGGTGGTCTGCGCGCTGGTGGCGCCGTTACGGGGCGGTCTACGGATGAGGGTCGGTGAGTCCCCAGTGCATCCCGGAAGATTCGTGTGCCCGCCGATTGTCGGCTGCGCGACCTGGCCCGGCAATTGCGGGTTTCCCCGCCCCGCGACAGTCGGCGCCCCCTACCGCTTCGAGTAGTCGGCTCTCGCGGCTTCCACATACCGCCGCACCGCGGCAACCACCGCATTGACCATGCGAGCCTGGTTTCCCGGATCACTGACATAGCCTTCGTCAGCCGGATCCACGATCACGCCCGCCTCCAGCAGCACCGCGGGCATCACGGTTTGCCGCAGCACAACCAGGTCATCGAAGCGGTAAATGCCGAGATCCGGCGCCAGCAGTTCCCGCGATTCGCCGGCGATGGGCTCCGCATGATGCAGCGTTGGCGCGCGCCCCAGCTTGCGCATTTCCTCGCCAAGCATCTGCGCAAACGCATAGCTTTGCGCGAAGCGCGGATTGCGTTGCGACACGAAGATCGAATACCCGGCGATGGGCCGCGTAGTCCGATACGCGTCGAGATCGCCCGCCTTGACCTTTTCGAGGAACTGCAACTGCGCCGAGTCGTGGTGGATTGCCAGGAACAGGTCCGCCTGCCGCGCGTTCGCGTACTGCGCCCGCCCTTCCAGCGACACGTTCTCGGTCGGGCCACGGGTCAAGGCCACATCGAAGCCCGCCAGCGAAAGCGCCTGTACCAGCCGCGCTGCCAGCCGGTCGTTGTATTGCACCTCATGGACACCGCGTACGCCCAGCGCGCCGCCCAGCGACGGCGTGTGGCCGGGATCAATGACGATGCGGACCGGGCGCGGGCCGGCCGGCGACTGCGACGCGCAGGCGACCGCAGAAAGACCGGCCACCAGCCCCGCCACCACCGCGCGGCGGCCACGAGAGATCGCCCGCGTCATCGGATCAGTTCCAGGACTTCTTGCTGATCATGTCGTTGCGGCACGTGCCCGCCTTGCATTCGCGCACGCGGTCGCGCAGGTACTCGGCGCGGTCGCGGTTCACGCGGTAGTTGCAATCGACGTCGATGGCGCCGCTCGCTTCGCAGGAAGCGTTGCGGTACTTGATCCATTCCAGCTGGGTATCCTTCAACTGCTGCTTCACGCTATCGCCGACCAGGCCGCGCAGGTCGTTGTAGCTCGTATTCAGTTCCTTGTCGGATTCGAGGAACAGTTTGGCGAAGCAATACGTCTTGTCGTAGCTGGTGCGGTACTTGTCGCATTCGTTGGCGGCGTGGGCGGCAATGGGGGCCAGCAGGGCAAGGGTCAGGGCGGAAAGGATGGCTTTCATGGGCTCGGTATCGAGTTAGGAACAGCCTGGCGGCAGACGAGCCACCAGGCGGGGTGGACAACGTCCGCCAGTGTATCCGCCCGACCTTGCAACCGCATCTGTCGGGAGCGTGCGCATCGAAACAGATGCCACCGGATCTGCCGCCTGCCCATCTGGCAGCGGTTCCTGTGGGCGCGCGATTGAGGCGCATGTGCAGCAAGGCGCGGGGGCGCAGGTGCAAGATTTACCCGCCAGACCTCATCTGATTCTCGAAATTACTTGACCATCACAATGATTCCAGCCGTGCCGAGGGAGCAAAGTCCCAAATGCCGGCTGTAGAAGCCATAGAAGGCCTGCGCAGACAAACCAGGCACAAGTAGTGCTTCCATCGTCGCTGACGGAGGGCAGCATGCCCGCGGCGGAAGCGTCCGGCGCTTCCCCGTAGACAGGAGATCCACATGGAAGAATTCGGAGACACGCGGCGCCACGCTATCCTGGAAGACCCCCCTTCGGCGTCGTCACTTGGCAGCGCAGTATCGTGGGGGGCGATTCTCGCGGGCGCGGTCGCTGCTGCGGCGTTTTCCCTCATCCTCCTCATGCTCGGATCCGGGCTTGGCCTGTCGGCAATCTCGCCCTGGGCACCCCGGGGGGAAAGCGCCGCACGATTCGGCATCGCGGCTGTTGTCTGGATTTGCGTGACGCAGATCCTGGCTTCCGGACTTGGTGGCTACCTGGCCGGTCGGTTGAGAAAGCGCTGGGTCACGATCCATGCGGACGAGACCTTTTTCCGGGATACCGCGCACGGCTTTCTCAGTTGGGCAGCGGCAACGCTCGTCACGGCGATCCTGATCGCGTCTGCCGCGTCGGGGCTCTTTCACACCACGGCGCAAGCGGCGTCGGCCGGTGCAGCGGGTAGCGCATTGGGCACCATGAAGGACCGTGGGAATGCGTCCGCCGCGGTCGATACATGGCCGATGGGCTATCTCGTCGATGGCCTGTTTCGCGAGCCAGACGCTGCGGCGGCCACCCCCAATGTCAGCGCCGAAGGAAGGGCTGCAGACCGGGAAGAAGTCGTACGCATATTCCTGAACAGTCTGGCATCGGGCGGCCAGTTGTCGTCCACGGACACTCGCTATGCCGCGCGGCTGGTTGCCAGGCGAACAGGGTCCTCGCCGGACGCCGCGCAGACCCGTGTCACGACCACCTATTCGCAGCTTCAGCAAAGAATGGCGGACGCCAAAGCCGCCGCAAAGGCTGCAGCCGACAAGGCGAGAAAAGCCGGTATCTACGCATCACTCTGGCTTTTCGTTTCGCTGCTGATGGGCGCGTTCGCGGCAAGCCTTTTGGCCACGATCGGCGGCCGGCAACGCGACCTCTGAATTCCATCTAACCAACGGGAGACAATCATGCGTTCCATCCTCCTCTTCCTGCTTGGCGTACCGATTCCTCTCATCATCCTGATCGCGCTGTTCTCGCATTAGCCAGAAGTCCAAGGCGCCTTGAACCCTTCGAATGAGGATCCCTTGCGTCGGGCAGGGGTATCCGCGATGGGCAAGAACCGACCTGAATGGCCCACAACGAAGGTGGCGCCCGCGGACGCTCCTACCCTGCGGGAGCTGACCTCGCTCATCACCGCGGTTGTGGTCATCTGCGCCCTGGATCTTGGCCGTGATGTGTTGATGCCCGTTACGCTCGCGGTGCTGCTCAGTTTTCTTGTCGCGCCGCTGGTGGACATTCTGGCGCGGCTCAGATTTGGACAAGTCCCTTCGGTTGTCATTGCGGTGTTGCTGGCGCTGGCAGTCATGGGCGGAATCGGGACACTGATCGGCGCGCAGGTCGCGCAGCTCGCCGCCGACCTGCCGCGTTACCAGGCTACGATCGAGAAAAGAGTCCAGTTCGTCCAGCAGGCCACGGTCGGGCGGCTTGATGATCTTCTGGCGAGTGCATCAAACCTCATCAAACGGCCAGTTCACGCTTCGCATGCAGCCGGCGGCGCGGGCGTCCCAAGTGCGACCGTCTCAGGCCGCAAACAGGAAGAGCGGGCACCGATGCCCGTCGCTGTCCAGGAGCCCCCGGCATCACCGCTCGCCCTGATGAGGGAATATCTTTCGCCCATCGTCGGCCCGCTCCAGACCACAGGCATCGTGCTGGTGGTGGCGATCTTCATTCTCCTGCAGCGCGAAGACTTGCGCGACCGGCTGATCCGACTGTTCGGGTCTCGTGACCTGCATCGTGCCACGACGGCCATGAACGAGGCCGCTCACCGCTTGAGCCGCTACTTCCTGACGCAGCTCGGGGTGAACGTCGGCGTGGGGATCGTCATCTCGGCTGGCCTGGCAACCATCGGGGTGCCGGGTGCCATCTTGGTCGGCGTGATCACGGCGCTGCTTCGGTTCGTTCCGTATGTCGGCACGTGGATCGGGGCGCTGCTCGCACTCGTGCTGGCGGCCACGGGCCCTGACTGGACCATGCTGCTCTGGACGATTGGCCTTTTCGGCGCTACGGATCTCCTCACCGCACAGGTCATCGAGCCTCTGCTATACGGCCGCAGCACGGGGCTTTCTCCCGTCGCGGTGGTGGTTGCCGCCATCTTCTGGAGCTGGATCTGGGGACCGGTGGGGTTGATCCTTTCGACGCCGCTCACGCTGTGCCTGGTCATCCTTGGACGGCATGTCGACAAGCTGGAGTTTCTTGAAGTCTTGCTGGGGGATCGACCGCCTCTATCGCCGCCGACCAACTTCTACCAGCGCATCCTTGCGGATGATCCGGACGAAGCGTTGCGACAGGCCGAAACCCTGTTGAAGGACATGACCCTTGCCGAGTACTACGACACTGTCATGCTGGAGGGATTGAAGCTCGCACACAACGACATGATGCGGGGCGTTATCCTGCCCGACCAGCTTGCCCGCATCCGAGAAGCGCTGCTCGATATCATCGATGGGCTCGAAGATATCGATGAGCCGGTCAGCGACACGCCAATTTCCGGCGATGATGACGGACCGGTCCCGAGCCTGCCGCCAGCCCGCGAAGCAACCGGAATCGCCGCCGAGGCGGCCGCTTCGGGCGCGCCGGTTGCCGGCCCCGTGCTCTGCATTGCCGGTCGCGGGGGGCTCGATGAACTGGTCGCGGCGGCCACCGTACAACTTCTGTCCAGGGCAGGTATTCAGGCAGAGGCCGCCAGTTATGAACAGTTCTCCCGCACGGGATTTTCCCCGGAGAATCTGCCGGCAATGGGGACCATCTGCATCACGTCGCTCGATGCAGGACAGTCGAACGTCTATCTCCGTATTCTGCTGCGGCGGCTTCAGCGGCGAGCGCCTGCCGCGAGGCTGATTCTTGGCTTCGTGTCGGAGATGTCGCGGGACACCCAGGAGCATCGCGGCACGACAGCCTTTGCCGCGTCGTCCTTCAGCCAGGTAATAGCCCTGGTCCGTTCGGAGCGCGCGGCGGAAGCGGCCGGGGAAGCCGGGAGTGCGGCTGGCGCCGACTTGCCCCACTCTGCCGTGACGCAAGGACTGATAACGGCGCCGCAATCCAGCTAACGCCTTTTCCATTACGTTGCCGCTATGCCACCAATGCGTGCGCGGCGCGCAGTTGATGCGCAAGACATGTCCCTCGCAAGGCGTTCTACGCTCAATCGATCAGCTTGCCCTGCGCATCGAAGAACGGATGCGCGGCGCCATATTCGCCGATCGCGGCGGCGTGTGTAACCAGGCCGTGCCGAGGATGCCACCAGTGCAGCAGGTAGCCGGGCGGCTCCATCCGGAAGCGCGACGGTGCCTGCGGGTCCAGGTCCAGCGCCACCTGATGCGCGGGACCGGGCGCGGTGATCGCGATGGTGCCGGCGAAGCGCCGTGTGATGTGGCGATGGAGGTGGCCACACAGTACGCGCTCGACCTGCGGGTGCTGTCGCACGACGGCCTCCAGCGCCGCCGCATTGTCCAGCCCCTGTTCGTCCATATGCCCGATGCCCGTGTGGAACGGCGGATGGTGCAGCAGCAGCAGCGTCGGCGTGGCCGGCGCCGCGGCGAGCGTGGCATGGAGCCATGGGAGTGCGGCGGGATCGACGCGTCCACCCGGCTTTCCGGGCACCGTGCAGTCGAACCCAACGAGACGCAGCGGCCCCGCGTCGACGGCATAGTGGACCGGCGCCTCACCGGCGCCGTTGGCGAACAGGTAGTCGTGATCGGCAAAGACGGCGCGCAGCTGGCTACGGCTGTCGTGATTGCCGGGCAGCAGCCGGTACGGCATCGGCAGGCGCTGCAGGATATCGCGCAGGAAACGGTACTCGGCCTCGGCGCCGAAGTCGACCAGGTCACCGGTGATGATGACCAGGTCCGGGCGTTGCGGCAGGGCCAGCAGTGTGTCGATCCAGCGGTGCAGCGCGCCGGCGGTATCGACCATCCGGTAGGAGAGCTTGCCGCCGGCCTTGATGTGCAGATCGGTGACATGCGCGACAAGATAGGGCGTGTTCATGCTGCCTCGGCCTCCGCCAGTGTGATCATGTGCGCGGTGTCGATGCGCAGCCCGATGCGCTCGCCGGCCTGCCAGCCGTCGCGCCGCGTGGTGTCGACGATCAGCGGCGCGCCGGCGCCGACGTCCACCAGCAGCCGCGTGCAGTTGCCGAGGAACAGCGCGGTGACGACGGCACCCTGCACGTGCGCATTGCCGGCGGGTGCAAGCGCCACGTCCTCGGGCCGGAACATGAGTTCGGCGCGGGGGCTGGCCACCGTCGCGCCGTCGCGCGGCACCACGCCGCCCGGCACGCGCCACGCGCCGCCGTGCTCAGCCGTGGCGGAAAGGCGGTTCATCGTGCCGATGAAGTCAGCGACGAACGCGTTGGCCGGCGCGCGGTAGATCTCCTGCGGCGTGCCGGCCTGCGCGATGCGGCCCCGGTCCATGACGACAATGCGATCGCCAAGCGCCATCGCCTCGGCCTGGTCATGCGTCACGTAGACGGCCGTGATGCGAAGGCTGCGCAACAGCTGGTTGATGTCGGCGCGCAGCGCATCGCGCAGCTTAGCGTCGAGCGCGGTCAGCGGCTCGTCCAGCAGCAGCACGCGCGGCTGCACGGCAATGGCGCGTGCCAGCGCCACGCGCTGGCGCTGGCCGCCCGAAAGCTGGTCGACGCGGCGGTCGGCGAACGGCCCGAGATGCATCATGCCGAGCATGTCGTCGATGCGCCGGCGTTGGGTGGCCGCGTCCACGCGGCGCACGCTCAGGCCATAGCCAATGTTCTCGGCGACCGTCATGTTGGGAAACAGCGCATAGTTCTGGAACACCATGCCGACGCCGCGCTGCTCGATCGGCAGCGCCGTCACGTTGGCGTCGCCGAACCAGACCTCGCCGCCGGCGTCCGGCGACTCCAGTCCCGCGATGATGCGCAGCGTAGTGGTCTTGCCGCAGCCCGAGGGGCCGAGCAGCACCAGCGTCTCGGCGGCGCCGATGTCCAGGTCCAGCGGCTGCAGCGCCAGTGCGCCGTCGGCGAAGGTCTTGCCGCAGCGGCGCAGGCGAATGGTCGTGGATTCATGCATGGCGGGTCTCGGTGGGGGTGGCGGGCGCGGCGGTCACGGCCGGCACCTCGGCGCGGATGTGCCTGCGGGCGCGCGCGCCCATGGCGGCCAGCGCCTGCATCAGCACCAGCAGCGGAATGATCATCACGAAGAACACGATGGTGTAGGCGGAGCCGATCTCGAGCCGCATCGACGCATAGCTGTCGGCCAGTCCCACGGGTAGCGTCTGCGTGGTCGGCGTATGCAGCATCCAGGTCAGGTTGAATTCGCCAACCGACAGCGTGACCACCATCAGCGCGCCGGCCAGGATGCCCTGGCGGCAATTCGGCAGGATCACCGTGAAGAAGCGCTGCATGCGGCTCGCACCAAGGCTGGCGGCGGCGTCCTCGAGCGTGCGGATGTCGATGGCCGACAGGATCGCCAGCACGGCGCGCACCATGAACGGCAGCGTGAACAGCACGTGGCCGATCAGGATGAACACCCAGCTCGTGCGCAGCGCCTGCCACTGGCCGTAGAGCAGGATCAATCCGAGCGCGGTGGCCAGGCCCGGGATCGCCACGGGCAGCATCAGCAGCTCCTCGATCAGGCGCGTGACGCGGTTGCGGCGCAGCGCCATATAGTACGCGGCGGGCACGCCGAGCACCAGCGTGCAGGCCAGGCAGGCGAGCGCGATGCCAAGCGACAGGAAGATCGTATTGCGGTACAGCGACCAGACCTCTTCCAGCCAGCGCGTGGTCAGGCCGCTGGCAATGCCGACGAAAATATTGTTGGTGAGGCCGGCCAGCACGGAGAGCACGACCGGCACGATCATGAACAGGCAGACCGCGAGCGTCAGCGCGAGCTGAAGCCAGTAGCGAAGGCCGGGGCGAACGTTAGACATGATCAGGCTCCTACGCGGTGGCGGCGACCGCATCGCCGGAGAACCAGCGCGCCACCGCGAGCAGGGCCCAGGTCACGCTGCCCAGCAGGATGGACAGCGCGGCGGCCATGCCGAAGTTGGCGTAGTTGGTGAATTCGTTGTAGATCGTCAGCGGCAGCACATCGAGCTGCGTGGCCAGCGTGAAAGCGGTGCCGAACGCGCCCATGCTGGTCGCGAAACAGATCGCGCCGCTGGAGAGCATCGCCGGCATCAGCGCGGGCAGCATCACGTCGCGCACCACGCGCCACGGGCTCGCGCCGAGCGAGCGCGCGGCTTCCTCGAGCGAGGTGTCGAGCTTCTCCACCGCCGCCATCACGGTCAGGATCACGCGCGGAATCGAGAAGTACAGGTAGCCGACGAAGAGGCCGGCAAGCCCGTAGGCAAAGGCCCAGCGCTCGCCCGCGAGCCAGTCGCCGACCATCGCCGAGAGGCCGTTGCGCCCGCCGAGCATGATGACCATGAAGCCGATCACCACGCCGGGGAACGCCAGCGGGAACGTCAGCACCGCGACCAGCGCTGCCTTGCCCGGCACGGGGTTGCGCTGCAGGAACGTGCCGGCGATGCCGGCAATGACCAGCGTCGCCAGCGTGACGGCGCCGGACAGCAGCACGGTCACCATCAGGCTGTGCAGATAGCGCGGGCTCGTCAGCACGGTCCAGTACACGCCCGCGCCTTGCGGGCCGTCGACGCTGACCGCGACCAGGCGCGCCATCGGCAGGCAGAAGAACGCAAGGAATACGACCAGTGCCGGCAGCGCGAAGCCGAACAGGAGAAGATTTCGCTTTGTCATGGGAGGGGCCTTGCCGTGGCGTCGTCCCCGCTCGCGCGGCGCGCGGGGACGACCGACCATTACCAGCGCGTGCTCAGCGCACTTCCTTCAGGTACTGCTCGCTGAAGGCCTTCTGCACGTCGGCCATGCGGCCGAAGTCGACCGGCTTGGCACGCGCATACTCGGAGGCCGGCAGGAAGCGCGCCTGGACTTCCTTCGAGACCGCGCTGCTGCGCACCGGGCGCAGGTAGGCATTGGCCCACAGCGCCTGGCCGGCATCCGACAGCACGAAGTCCAGCACCTTGCGGCCCTCGGCCTCATGCGGGGCCTTGTTGACCAGGCTCATCACATAGGGCACCACGACCGTGCCTTCCTTCGGGATCACGAAGGCCACGTTGGCGTGGTCCTTGTAGCGGGCGCGGTACGCGTTGAAGTCATAGTCGAGCAGGATGGGGATCTCGCCCGAGAGCACGCGCGCGTAGGCGGTCTGCTTCGGCACGATAGGCTGGTTCTTCTGCAGATCCTTGAAGTACTTGAACGCGGGACCGAAGTTGTCGAAGGTGCCGCCCAGCGCCTGGTTGACGGCGACCGCGCCGACGTAGCCGACGAACGCGCTGGCCGGGTCGAGATAGCCGATCAGGCCCTTGTACTCGGGCTTCTGCAGGTCGGCCCACGACTGCGGCACCGGCTTGCCGCGCAGCGCGTCGACGTTGACCATGAAGCCGAGCGTGCCCGAGTGGATCGCGAACCAGTTGCCCTGCGGGTCCTTCAGGCCATCGGGGATGTCGTTCCAGTGCGCCGGCTTGTACGGTGCGGTCACACCGTCCTTCTTGGCCTGGATGCCGAAGGTCACGCCGTAGTAGACCACGTCGGCCACCGGGCTCGCCTTCTCCGCCACCAGCTGCGCCAGCGACTGGCCGGAGTTCTTGTTGTCCAGCGGCACGGTAACGCCGGTCTTTTCCTTGATGGCGCGGATCTGCGCGGCCCAGTCGGCCCATTCGGGCGGGCAGTTGTAGCAGATGGCGGTCTGCGCGAAGGCTCCGTGGCTGAATGCCGCGGCGGCGAACATCAGGGCGATCCGGCGCAGCGGGCGGCGCCAGGCGGAGAACGGTTGCATGAGAGGCTCCTTGGTTGGCAACTGTCGGTGGTGAAGACGCTGGGTTATGGGATACGCGGGACACGCGCGCGAGTACTCGGATTGGCACGCTCCGGCGGCGCCGCGATGGTGCCGGTCACGCGCAAAGCGTGCGGCAGCAGCGTCACGCGCGCGGGCGCCGGCGCGTCGTCGGGCGCGGCGCGCAGCCGCGCCAGCAGATGGCGCACGGCCCGGGCGCCGATGTCGGTGTTGGGCTGCACCACGGTCGCGAGCGTCGGCTCGACCACGCTGCCGAGCGCGATGCCGTCGTAGCCGAGCACGGACACGTCGGCCGGCACGCGCAGGCCGAGCCGGCCGAGGTCGGCGATCACGCCGATCGCAAGCAGGTCGTTGGTGCAGAAGAAGGCCGTGGGGGCGTCGTCAGCGTCCATCAGCGCGCGGATCTGCGCCGCATTGCTGGCGGTGTGCGACGGCAGGCAGAGTGCCGGAACCGGTTCGAGGCCGTGTTCGCGCATCGCGTCCTGGTAGCCGGCAAAGCGCTGGCGCGCGCGGTCCGAGGCGACGAACGCGCCCGAGACCACGACGATGCGCCGGTGCCCGGCGGCGATCAGCGTCTCCACGCCCGCGCACGCGCTGCCGCGGTTGTCCACGGAAACGGAATGCCGCCGGCCGCGCACGCTGGCCTGGTTGTACGCAAGCACATAGGGCACGCCCTCGGCGTCGAGCTGGTCCAGCACCGCGCTGCGGGCGGCATCGGCAACCGTCAGCACCATGCCGTCGACGCGATGGCGCAGCAGGTACTCCACGCGCTCGCGCTCGCGTGCCGGGTCGTAGCCGCTCGTGACCAGCATCAGCGAGTAGCCGGCGGCGAGCGCCGCCTCCTCGATCCCGCGCCAGCATTCGGCGAACACCGCGTTGTCCATCGTCGGCAGCATCACGCCGATCATCCGGGACTGCTGGGCGCGCAGCTTGCTGCCGAGCAGGTTCGGGCGAAAGCTCAGCTTATGCGCCGCGTCGAGCACACGCTGTGCGGTGCTGTCGCGCACCAAGGCGGGCGTACTGAAGACGCGCGACGCAGTCGCCAGCGACACGCGCGCGGCCTGAGCCACGTCCAGCAGCGTCGCGCCGCCGCTGTCGGGCCTGGCTTCCGGCTTGCCATCGATGAGGTGTCTTCGCGTCACGGCTGAGTGTTTCGAGAATTGCCGGCAACCACAGCAGCGCGGCCGGATGAAAACGTTTTCATTGAAGGCGGAAAAAATCGGGAGTCAAGACATTCCGTCGCTGCGCCGCGTCACGCGGGCAGCCGGGAAGGCTCGGCCCCCTGCTTTGCTGCGCATTGTCGAACGCCGGCATGACAGGGCGATGACAGCGGCGCGAGTCGGCTCGCGTGGCCCGGCATCGGCATCGGCATCGGCATGACGGAATTTTGGCGTCACCAGCCTCGGGCAGGAGGTGGCAAGGAAAATCGGTCAGAGCGTCATACCCGCCTGATGTGGCAGGCGCTCGGCAGCAAACGAGTCGACACCGGCGCGTGCGGCGCTTAGCCGTCGTTCAGTGTTCTGAGGAATGGGGCCACGTCCGGGATATCGGCTTCAGACCAAACCGGCTGTTCGCCCTTGTGGAGCGTGAAGGGTGCGTTGATGCGATCGACATCGTCCTGCATTGCTGACGCCTTGGGCGGCTGACGGGAGCCGCCCTACGCTAACAATGCCCGCAACTGCCGCGCCATCGCCGGAACCACATCTCGGGCACGTCTGGCCAGGTTGACTTGCATGGTCGTGGATGCGGTTTCAATGAGGCCCGGCTCAATCTCGTAGCCCTTTCCGATCATCCACAAGAGAATCTCCATCATGTGCCAGAGGGAGCTGGGGCCATCATGCACTGGTGCCGGGAATGAATCCGGATTGGCAACACCCTCAGAAGGAAGTTGAAGAAGCGCTAAGGTACCCGGAATCGCAGGGCTGGCGCATCGATAAGGCGAAGGGAAACGGACATGCATGGGGTCGCACTTCGCCGTCGAGTTCCCAGTATCGAACCTCTCGCCAGCTCCGTAGGCGAAGGTCCTTGGCATTCGGACCCAGTCCTCGCTCACAATAGCGGCCAGGCATACGGCAGTGACCGTACGCCTGCGTCTAGCCTGCGCAATTACAACGCATTCGCGTGAACCGAATCCAAGGCTTCACACGCAATGGCCAATTGCTCGGCGAGCGCGGTTGAAGCCGACGTCATCGGCAAACGCAGTTCATCAGACAGCAAGCCATGCCTGGCCAGCAATGTCTTGACCGGGCCTGGGTTAGGTTCTGCAAACAGAAGCCGAATCAGCGGCATAAGGGCATGGAAAAGCTGGCGGGCGACGCTCAGGCGCTGGTCAGCCACTGCGCGCCACAACGCCGAGAAGAGATCAGGCCGAATATGCGCTGACGCAACGATGGCGCCCTGCCCGCCCATGCACAGCGTGGCATGCAGTTGGTGGTCCTCTCCCGCAAGGACAGCCAGGCGGCCATCGGCTATCAACGCCTGCGTGGTTTCAGCGTTGCCACCGCAGTCCTTGATGCCTCGGATATTGCCGTGGTTCGCCAGCGAGAGCAGCGTTTCGGCGCTCAGTGTCACCCCAGTGCGGTAAGGGATGTCATACAGCACCAGTGGTGCCCGGGATCTATCGGCCAGCTCGCGAAAGTATGCCTTCAATCCTTCCTGCGACGGTCTTATGTAGTACGGTGCAGGCGCCAGAACCCCCGCCAGCGGACGCTCGCCAATCCTGTCCAGGCGGCCCAGCACATGCCGGAGATTATTGCCAGCCAGGCCCATCATGACCGGCAACTCCCCGGCCTCGGCCAGCACGGTATCCAGAACAGCCAACTGTTCCGCCTCATCGAGTGCGGCGGCTTCGCCGGTGCTGCCGCACACCACCAATCCCGCCAGGCCGCTGCAGCGGTAATAAGCCACTAGCCGCCGCAGTGCGACGTAATCCACCTCATCGTTGCGAAAAGGGGTGACCAGGGGTAGCCAGATACCACGATAGAGATATTCCACTTCTTGCATTGCATGCTCCGGATCGACCGATTCGGAAACCGCACAGGCAAGCGACAGAGCAAGAGGCGCTCAAGACAGTAAGGGGGAAATTGGCAGACCGTCTTCTACACTGATGCTGTTCCGTCGCTCAACTGACGGAACAGCACGCTCCGGTCAGGTGAGCGACTGTTTTTTGGATTTGGCGCGCGCGCCCCACTGCGGTTGGTTCGCAGTGAGATCAAGAGAGAGGGAGGCAAGGCGGCGGCTCATGGTTGCGCCAATCTATCTGCTTCTCTGCAATCTCGTCAAGCGCAGCCTGGAAGGCGTTTCATCATCCAATACACAATAGTCGAGCAAGACGATATTGAGCCATGGTCTGGCCCAAGCCACGGATTGAAGTCCAGACGCCAGCGCCAAACAAGCGATCGAGTGTCGACGCCGCGCCACCTCGTGGTGGCGATTGCCGGCCTCGAAATGCAGGGCGATACTGGCGAACAGTTGGCGTCCCTGTGCCACGACAGACTGGGGGAGCAAATGGGCGAGAACGCAAAAACACCAGGCACCAGCCCCGCGCATGCCGGAGCGCCGTTCGCGGAGCTACCGGGCCAGGTCGTGCTGGTACTGCAAGGCGGTGGCGCACTCGGCGCCTATCAGGTGGGCGTCTACCAGTCCCTGCATGAGGCGGGTCTCGAGCCGGAGTGGGTGATCGGCACCTCGATCGGGGCGATCAACGGGGCCATCATCGCCGGCAATCCACCAGAGCAGCGGCTCTCGCGGCTCAAGCAATTCTGGGACGGCGTTGCCTATCGCGGCGCTGCCGAAGGGAGCGGCGGCCTTCGGCAGATGGAGGACTGGCTGCGGGTACTGTCGGTCACAACCCGGGGCATTCCCTCGTTCTTCACCCCAACCCTCGATGCCTGGTGGCTGGGCGTACGCGCCACTGTCGGCCTGGCCAGGGCGGCGTTCTACTCCACTTCGCCGCTACGCGCGACTCTGGCGAGGCTGGTCGACTTCGACTACCTCAACGCCAGGCAGACAAGGCTGACGGTCGGCACGGTCAGTGTCCGCAGCGGCCGCATGCGCTACTTCACCAACCGCGACGCGCCGCTGAACGTCGATCACGTGATGGCTTCGGCGGCGTTCCCTCCTGGCTTCCCGTCCGTGCAGGTCGACGGCGAGCCCTACTGGGACGGCGGCATCTATTCGAACACGCCGCTGGAAGCGATTCTCGATGACCGCCCGCGCCGCAGCTCGCTGATCTTTGCCGTGCAGCTTTGGCCCGCCAGCGGCCCGGAGCCCGATTCCATCTGGCAGGTGATGAGCCGGCTGCGGGATATCCAGTACTCCAGCCGGGCGGAATCCCATCTGGAACGGCAGCGGCAGATCCACCGCCTGCGGCATGTGATCCGCGAACTGGGCAAGCACATCCCCGAAAGCGAACGCGTGCAGGCCGACGTGCAGGAACTGCTCGGCTGGGGGTGTGGGACGACCATGCATGTGGTCGAGCTCGACGCGCCGCAACTCGATGGCAATGACATGCACCGCGATATCGACTTCTCCACGTGCGGGATCGAGCGCCGCTGGAGGGCCGGGTACGAGGACACGCAACGCGCACTGGAGCGTGCCCCGTGGCGCGATCCGCTGGATCCGATAGAGGGGATTGCCGTGCATCGGATCAGCACGGAGATGCCGGATGGCGCGGTTGAAGCGCCTTCGCGGAGGGCTTAGCGCCTGAAGCCAAAAGCGCCCTGTTGCGATCGAAGCCGCACTCTCTCGTCACTCTGACGGGATGTCCGGCACGTTTGCCGCGTGGTCCGTGGTGGGGATTTGTACCGCTCTGTATCGCGCCGCGGCGATGACACTCGCGCCGACAAACGGCGCTCGCACGCTTTACAGGCGAGATACATCGGTTTCCTTTAATGCTTTCCAAGGCCAGGCGACGAGCTGCAACGAAGCGGTCTCCGCCGGACCTCAACACTACTCATTGCTAAAGGAAATCGATCATGACTACCAACATCACCAAGCGCCTTGTCCTCGCTATCGCCCTGGTTGCCGCTGCCGCAGGTGCACAGGCTGCAGGCCTGTCGCACGTTGGCGCACGCGACCCGTTCACCGATGGTGCCCGTTCGGTCAGCGATGCACGTGACCCGTACACCGAAGGCGCCCGCTCGGTGCAGGAACCGCGCAGCCCATATGTCGACGGTGCGCGCAATGTGGATCCGTATTACGACGGCGCCCACTTTGTGGCGGGCCTGGATCAGAAGTGGCCTTCGGACGCGCCTGCTCGCAATGTCGATCCCTATCTTGACGGCGCGCTGGCGTAACGACCTGCTCCGTTCAGAAGCGCACCGAGCGGGGCGGCTGGCCGCATGCCTGCGGCCAGCCACCGCCCAATGCGATAACGGTGTTCTCAAGGAAACGGTTGCCATACGACCCCGCTCCGACATCTCATCCGATAAGCCGACTGCGGGCATCGCCCTCGTTATCGAAGGTTCTGCCACGTGTCTGCCGTCTACGCCACCTGCCTTAAGCGCCCCACGCGCTGACCGACGCCAGGCGCCCCGTGCAACATCCTCGACGTCTCGCTTCAACTTCCGACACATCCTCGGTCTGCTGCCGACGATGGGCCTCTTGCGCTGCTTCCCCGCCGGCACATCGTCGCCGTTGTTCAGCGCAGCATTCGCCCATCACAAAAGTCCACTTCCGGAAATATGAATTGCCGCTTTAGGCGGCGTCTCCCATCGTACGGGCAACGCACCTTTCGCTGGCGGTTTCTCGCGTGCCGGCAAATCAAGATGGAGACAATGATGCTTGGACTCAGGATTGCCAGTGTGTTCATGTCTGGCCTGCTTACCACAGCGATGGTGACATCGACTGCCCACGCCACGGACGCGTACCCGTCCAGGCCGATTACCCTGGTTGTTCCTTACTCCGCCGGCGGCCCCACTGATGTGGTCTCTCGCTCGCTCGCCGCTGCCATGACGCGTGAGCTCGGTCAAAGTGTCATCGTGGAGAACCGGGTCGGCGCCGGCGGTACGGTCGCGGCAGCGTACGTTGCCCGCGCCCAGCCCGACGGCTACACCATCCTGATTCACCACAACGGGATGGCCACAGCGCCCGCGCTTTACAAAAAGCTCTCCTACGATCCGCTCAAGGACTTCGAGTACATCGGGCAAGTCGCCGATGTGCCCATGACGCTCATGGGCCGTAAAGACCTACCCGCCTCGACGCTGCCGGAACTGATCCATTATGTTCGCCAGAACCGGGACAAAGTCTCGCTGGCTAACGCAGGCCTCGGCGCGGTGTCGCAATTGTGTGGCCTGCTGTTTGAGGAGTCGGTGCAAACCAAGATGACGGCGGTTCCCTATCCCGGCGCCGGGCCCGCACTTACCGCATTGCTGGGCGGGCAAGTCGACCTGCTATGTGATCAGACGACTGCCACGCTACCGCAGATCAAGGCCGGCCGCGTGAAGCTTTTCGGCGTCACCACGGCGCAACGGATTGCCGCGCTACCCCAGGCCCCAACGCTTCAGGAAGGCGGTCTCAAAGGCTTCGAGGTCAAGGTCTGGCACGGCATCTATGCGCCGAAAGGCACGTCGCCGAGCATCACGAAGCGCATCACGGAGGCGCTACAGAAGGGACTGCGGGACCCGGCAGTCGTAGCAAAGCTCACCGAATTGGGTGCGCAGATCGTCCCGTTGGACAAACAGACCCCGCAGGGGCTGCAGCACTGGCTGAAGGCCGAGAGCGACAAATGGCAACCGCTGTTGCGCAACCTGAAAGTTGAGGCCGACTGATTCCGCACGCGTGCAAACTGGCGACCAGTCTCGATGCGATGGCTGGTCTCTTCGGTGACGTCATAACAGATTCATAAGAAGAAGGTGACGGCCTTTAAGCTTTACGATCCGGACTGCACGTTAGTGCGAACCGAACTGGAGATGTTGCGCCAGATCCAGATCCCCCCGTCGCACATACCCACATCCGATCTCCAGCTCATTTCCGCCCCTTTCCGATTTGCCGCGGCCCTCAGGAAGCATTTCGCAATAGAGCTAACACAAAAACCATCGCCGTGGATCGTCATGCAGTTGGCGAGGCCTTGCATGGGCACACCGCCGCTGCAATTCCATTACCGCCGCTTCCGCCGGTTCGGGCGTATTACTGAACCGAGCGCCCAGCAGAAATTTCCGCGACCAATTTCGAATTCACCCGGTTGATTCCGTACCCAACGTCTAGTTCCATGTCTCCGATGGCGACTTGCCATGCATATCGGAGCCAAAAGTGGCCTCAATCGGAAGCGAGATTCTTCCCAAAGCAAATCCTGTAGCCTCTTGCGCTGCGTCAAGCTCACGTAACGCACTCTCAGGCGCCGAGGTCGGCCGGGGCACTGGCGAGGGCCGTTTCAATCGTGGCGCCGGATTGTCTGCGCAGGCTACAGACACTGGTGGATCGAGTTACCGCAGAGGGGGTACGGTAGTGGCCTGGAGGCCATGACGATGAGGTTACTTATGGACTTGTTAAAGGATTGGATCCTCGCCTACCGAATCACGGTCAGAAGATATCCAGCCTTGCCAGTCCACTTCTGCGGAGCAACTTTATTCGTAACGCTGGCTGCGGCATTGTCTACGCTAGTTCCCTACCTCTTGCGTGAGGCAACCAATGCTCTATCTGTAGACGCCACACATAGCGCTACAGGCTCGCCGGTGCTTCTGGCAGCCGCCTACGGACTCGCCTGGACTGCTGGTCGCGCATTCGATTGGCTGAAAGCCATACTTTCCGCGGCCATTCTTGCAAGATGTGATGCCGCATTCCATAACGCCATCTTTGCCAGACTCATCAGGGTTGACTACCAACGCCTGGCGGCAGAAGATCCGGGCAAGCTGGTTTCAGTCATCGCTCGAAGTCGCGCGGCTTTCAGTGCAATCACGTTTGCGGTGTTTTGGGCAATAGCCCCGACTGCTCTCCAGTTGATAATGTCCAGCGTCGTTCTGTGGCAACTGACCGGCGGCGCGTTCGCTCTTGGATTTGCCATATCCATGTTGCTTCTCTTTGCCGCGACATGGTTCCTGGCGGACAAAAGCAAGAGCGCCCACGAAGAGATTTTCAGCGGTGCCGACATGCTGTCGAGCCATCTCGTTGAAAAGCTCGGATTCATGCTGGACATCAAAGTCAACAACGCGTACCTGAGAGAAGACGCCGCGTTGCACCGCATGCTCGATGTCTATATCGGTAAAGTGACCAGCGGAAACACCCACCTCGCGCTTCTGCTCGCGGCCCAATCCATCTGCACCGGCATGTTGCTCACCCTCTTCACGGTGACGACCGCGTATGGTGTTACCCATTCGGAATTCCGCGCAGGCGATTTCGTCATGATTGTTAGCTACATCGTGACGCTAGCAATGCCTTTCACTAACCTTGCGGGGTCGTTGTCCGATCTGCGCCGCAACCATCTCGCGCTGCGCGAGAGTTTCGGACTTCTGGAGCTGCCAATCGAGCGCAGCGAATCCAACGCGCAGATCGACCGAACTGCGAACGAGGTCTGTCGCATCGAGCACGCAGTTATCGCACAAGGGGACAAGCAGCTTTTGCAGGGCGTGAACATCACCATCAGGCGGGGAGAGTTTGTCGCGCTCACTGGGCCATCGGGCGCAGGCAAATCGAGCCTGGTCCACTTGATGCTCGGACTCGCCCGACCCGCGGCTGGCACGGTCTACCTCTTTGGCGCGGACGTCAGCAAGCTGTCCATCAGCGATATCGCGCGCGAAGTCGCTGTCGCACCTCAAGCGCCGATGATCCTCACCGGCTCGCTCAGGGCGAATCTGACCTACGGCTGCGACAATCCGCCGTCAGACCACGCACTGCATCAACTCATTGCCTTGCTCGAACTGCATGAGATCGCCGCAGAAGGAATCGGCGATATCCTGGATCGCCCACTGGGCATTCAAGGCAGGGCCCTATCAGGGGGAGAACGCCAGCGTGTTGCGCTGGGCCGTGCGCTCGCGCGCCGCCCAGCGGTCATCATTCTGGATGAGCCCACGTCATCGCTCGACCCGGAACGCGAGGCGCGAGTTTTTGCCCGTGTCCGGCAACGGGTACCAACGCTAATCGTGATTACGCATCGCCATGCGCTGGTCCAGGAAGCAGATCGCGTATATCGTGTCGCGAACGGCAGCGTCCAAGAGCATTCCCCGTGCGTTGCGAACGCCGCGGGGTGACCAGCGATCTGCAGCGTGCCATGCCAGGCAGTTGCCCCTTCTACTGGTATGCGACCTGACGGCACAGCGTTTTGGCGGCTCGACCATGCCACCCACGCTTCAGTTGCGGCGTCGGATCGATGGGCTATCGAATCAACGCCCCTGCCCGGCTTTTGCCGGCACCCCGTCCAGCGAAAGCAACTCCATTCGCGCAGCATCGAATCGCGCGCACTCTGCCTTGAGCCACGTAGAGAAAATAGTCACGCGCCGATCCTCAGCGTTCCGAGAAAGCAGCATGTAGCGCGCCGGCGCGCGTACGTGCTTGCCGAAGACGTTCACCAGCCGTCCGCTCCTGATCTCGTCATAGACCAAGGCCGTACGCCCCATCGCCACCCCCTGGTGGTTCAACGCCGCGCTGATGGCAAGACTCGACAGATTGAACTGCGGCCCCTCCAGATGCGCAATCCATGCCGGGTGAAACGCCTCAAGCCATGTGCGCCATTCCACGAACTCGGCTGCGCCGACCCATGGCGATGCGTCATGCAGCAACATGACACCGTCGAGCGACGCTCCATCAGCTAACCCGGGATGCCGGGCGAGGTACTCGGGCGTGGCCACAGGAATCAGGTATTCATCCAGCAAGACGTCAGCGTGCAACTGGCTGTAGCGGACCGGGTCGTAACGCACTGCCACGTCAATATCCTCCGCGTCCATCGATTGCCTGTCCAGCGGCTGGAACTCGGCTTTCAGGCGCACGGACACATCCGGCTGCTCCCGGTGGAACTCGGTCAGACGCGGCATCAGCCATTGCAGCGCAAACGATGGCAGGCAATTGACCTGCAAAGGCGCGTTTGGCAGGCCGAGTCGCTGAATCGTCTGCTGGATGTCATGCAGCGCGCGCGTCGTCGTCTCGAACAGCGCCTCGCCCTTTGGCGTCAGCTTCAAGTTGCGCGGCTGGCGCACGAAGAGCACGTAGCCGAGACGGTCTTCCAGATGCCGAATCTGCTGGCTCACCGCGCTTTGGGTGAGGCTCAGCGATTCGGCGGCCTTGGTGAAGCTCAGCAGGCGCCCCGCGGCTTCGAAACACCGCAGCGCCCCGAGAACAGAGGAATCGAGCTGCATTCGTATTAGCCTGGCTAATGCTTGCGTTAGAAACGATCGCTATTTTTGCACGAGCGCAGCGCCTACGATCACACCTCATAAGGAATTCCTTTGGAAGGACGTAATGGCCACTCTGCCGCTCTCTGGCGACCTATTAGCAAGACTTCAATCCCGACAACCGCTGCTTTGGCTGAATCCGAAGCTGGGGCAACCCCTGCCGGCTTCCGCCCCATCGACGGAAGGGATCGCATCGGCCGAGGCGCTTCTTGCACGGTGTGAACCCCTCATGGCGACGCTGTTTCCGGAACTGGCCTCAAGCCATGGGCAAGTCGAATCGCAACTGATGCCCGCCACCCGACTACAGCATGCGATCGTCGGCAACGTCGGCGCCGAGGGCGCTTGGTTCATCAAGCGTGACGACGAACTACCGATTGCCGGTTCCATCAAGGCTCGCGGCGGCTTTCATGAAGTGCTGGCGATTGCCGAATCCATCGCGATCGAACACGGCATCCTCGACCCGGACGGTGACCGCCGCGTGCTGGCGACGCCGGCAGCGCGCGCGCTGTTCTCGCAATACTCGGTGAGGGTCGGCAGCACGGGCAACCTTGGCCTGAGCATCGGCGTGATGGCGGCCGCTCTCGGGTTCGATGCGGTTGTGCATATGTCCGCGGACGCCAAGGCGTGGAAGAAGGATCGCCTGCGCAAACGCGGTGTACGCGTCGTGGAACATGAAGGCGACTACGCAGAAGCCGTGGCAGCGGGCCGGGAACAGGCGCTGGCAGCGCCGCGCTGCCATTTTGTGGATGACGAGCGCTCCGCCCTGCTCTTCTTCGGGTACGCCGCTGCGGCACGTCACCTGGCGCACCAACTGACCGAAGCCGGCCGCGTCGTGGATGCCGCGCATCCGCTCTTCGTCTATCTGCCCTGCGGTGTCGGCGGTGCGCCCGGTGGTATCACTTACGGGCTCAAGGCACTGTTCGGCGAACATGTGCACTGTTTCTTCGCCGAGCCCGTAGCCTCGCCGTGCGTACTGGTGCAGTTGGCCTCAGGTGCGCAAACTCCCGTATCCGTCTACGACATCGGCCTGGATAACCGGACCGACGCCGATGGCCTTGCCGTCGGCCAGGCATCCCATCTGGTCAGCCCGTTGATGGCCTCCCAACTCGCCGGCGTGTTCACCGTCCCCGACGATCAACTCTACGTTCAGTTGCTCGCGCTCAAGACGTCGATGGGCGTGGAAGTCGAACCGTCAGCGGCGGCCGGCATCGGCGGCCCGGGCTGGCTGCGTGGCTCACCCGAGGGCCAGGCGTATGTGCGCGATCATGGATTGAACATGCACGACGCCACGCATGTGATCTGGTCCACCGGTGGCTCGCTCGTTCCGCCTGAGGAGCTTCGGCGGTTCCAGGATTACGCCGCAACGCTGGGCGGCCATGGGTCTGGCGCGATGCGACAGGCGGCCTGACCCGGTTGTCGTCGCCCCAACGGCGCTTCTATCCTCGGGAGGACTCTGGAATCGACAACGTCTATTGCCGCCGCACAAAGCTGCCGCCAATTGCGGAGCCTCCTATCAGGTATCGATTTGCCATTATCATGACGTCACCCTTCGTCACTCGATGAGCGAACAGATGAGCGCGCCACCCCTTGTTGCCGAATCTCGTGTTGCAGTACTTGTCGACTGCGATAACACGACACCGGACATACTGGACTACGCCCTTCGCGTTGTGGCCCAGTTTGGACGCGTGGTACTCCGGCGCGGCTATGGCAATCAAAGCACGCTCGGAAAGACATGGCAGGAAGCGCTGGTTCGGCAGGCCTTTACGCCCTGCCTTCAGTATCAATACGCGGCGGGAAAGAACACCGCCGACATTGCACTTGCGCTGGATGCGCTGGAAGCCATGTTCGATCACCGGGCTGACAAATTCTGCCTGGTAACCAGCGACTCTGATTTTGCCTATCTCTGCCGTAAGCTCCGAGAGCGTGGCGCGACGGTTTGCATCGTTGGAGAGGCTAAAACGCCGGAAGCGCTGCGCAATGCCAGCGACCAATTCTTCGAATGGACACCGGCACTGGTCCCCGCAGCGGTTTCCGAGACGGTCGGTGGTGCTCCCGTCCAGACGAAGCCAGCTCCTCCAAAGCCACCTCAAGTCAAACGACGACCCAGGTTCGTGGTCGAAGCCATCAGCTTGCTTGCCGCCAACACCTCCGAGGGCCGCGTGCATCTCGGTGCGCTGGGACAGTATCTCAAGCGTACCGATCCCAGCTTCTCGCCCGCCAGCTATGGACATTCAGGCCTGGTGGACATGCTGAAGACCTACGACCTTCTCGCCCTGAAGAGAGAGACCGGCGGTCATTACACCGTAGGACTGGCCGAAATGGGATTGAGCGACACGAACGCCGCTGCCGCGCCTGCGTTGGCAACCGGCAACTAGCCAGAAAGCCTCATCCGAAGCTCCGCACATGGTGTCGGACGTGCAATGCAGGCTGCGGAAGCTGGCGGCCGTGCCTGTCGTTGTCAACCCGTTCAGCCGGGCACACGATGCCGACTCCTACCGGGTGAAATGCAGCAACCTCGACGGCTGAACCGATGAAGCCGATTCGTTTGATCCGCCGCTGGGAATCGGTTTGCCGCAGGCTTCACGTCTCGGAGTTGGCAGAGCGCCATGCGCTTGTCCCCAGCGCCCTGCTCGCTCTAAGCTTTGATCCAAAGAAGGTCAATCGCTGATCGCGCGCAACACCTACCTCCCGGAGGCATTCCCGTGACTTCAGACCAATTGCCCGTCCGCCTGGCCGTTGCCGGACTCATCCACGAGACCAACACGTACGCCGCCGAATTCGCGGGCATGACGCCGCTGCGCGCGTTCGAGCAGTATCGGGGCGACGAGATCCGCGCGGCGTTCGACAAATCGAATCATCAGGTGGGCGGCTTTATCGAAGGCGCGCGCAGGACCGGCGCCACGCTCATTCCCACCTATGTCGGGCAGGCGACGCCCTCGGGCACGATCGAAGCCGGCGCGTATGCCGCCATGAAGCAAGACATCCTCGAAGGCATTCGCGCTGCGCTGCCGGTTGACGGCGTGCTGCTGGCCCTGCATGGCGCCGGTGTCGCCGACGGCACTGAAGACGTCGAAGGCGATCTGGCGCTTGCCGTTCGTGCGCTGGTCGGGCCGCGTGTCCCGATGGCCGCGGTCTACGATTTGCACGGCAACATGACGGACGCGATGCGCGACGCTTGCGACCTGACGTTGCCGTGCAAGCTGTATCCGCATACCGACTTCCATGACCGGGGCGTCGAAGCCGTCGAGCTGCTGCTTGAGATGATTCGGGGCGGGCTCACACCGGTCACCGCAATGCGACGCCTGCCGATGCTGCCGTACATCGTGACGACACAAGACGGGTTCATCCCGGCGGAAGTCAACGACGTTTGCCGGAAGCTGGCCGCACAGCCCGGCGTCATCGACTGCTCGTGGTTCCACGGTTTCCCCTACGCGGATATCGCGGCCCCCTGCCCGGCGGTCGTGTGCACCACAACCGGAGACGCCGCGCTTGCGCAGCGTTGCGTCGACGAAGTCGCGCAATGGATCTGGTCGCATCGCGAGGCGTTCCGTCCGACGTTTCCGACCCCCGCACAGGGCGTCGCCCTTGCCCTGTCGGCGGCAGAGGGGCCTGTCGTTGTCAACGAGTACGCAGACAACCCGGGCGGCGGCACACCCGGAGACGGCACGCATCTGCTTCGCGCGTTACTGGACGCCAATCCGCCCGCCGGCACGTGCTGCTTCGCGTCGATCAACGATGCGGCCGTGGTTGCACATGCACAGCGCGCGGGTGTCGGGGCCACGATCAGGGTCTCGCTGGGCGGCAAGCAAGGACGCTTCCAGGGCGCGCCGATCGAGGCGGATGCCTATGTGAAGTGCATCACGGACGGTCGGTTCGTGAATCGCCCTGGGGCGATGTTCGAAGGCGTTCGCTTCGACCTGGGTGCTATGTGTCGCCTCATCATCAATGGTGTCGATGTCATCGTGGCTTCGCGTGCCGAGCAGATCTTTGATGTCGAGCCGTTTGCGATGCACGGGCTGGATGTTACCGGGTACAAGATCGTTGCGATCAAGGGGGCCAACCACTTCCGTGCTGGGTATCGGACGGTGGCTAAGCAGATCATTTCTGTCGACAGTGAGGGCTTGAGTACGGCTGCGATTGCGTCGTTTCCGCGCGAAAGGCTTTCCGGGGAGTTTTGGCCTTTGTCGGACAAGGTGCAGTTCGATGGTGGTGCCGATGTCGCATAGCGAGGAAAGGGGGACAGATCTATTTCCGACCGTGATCTTAAAATAGATCCGCTCCTCTTTCTTCTAATCTGCCCATTGATTTGGCGATAGTGACTCTCGCAACTGTTTCGCCGCCTCCAAACGATATTCGATTGCCGCACGGTTTTGTGTCGAATAAACCCTAGAGGCGAATCGTCTTCTTTCGAACTCCGGACTTCGATTGATATACGGCCCGATTATCCTATCCATCTCATTAGCGAAATAGCCGTCTGGCGCCAACAGGGATGGATCATCTTCTGCCAATCTCGGGAGGCTGAAAATAAACGCTGCGATTTTCTTTCGCTTTTCCTCCAATTTCTTTGCTACACGCAATCCCTGCTCACGCAACTTCCTCCCGTCCGCTTCTGTCAGCACTTGTTTCGCAATAGCGCGATCGATTGTCCGAGTCACACAATCTTCAATATTGATGTCGAGACTTATTTGGCGACTACGCGCCTCATCTTTCTGCGGCAATTCCGGCTGCATGAGCGATTTTCGCAAGCCTGTACAATCTTCCGCAACCTCGAATACGACAGGTCGCAAGAACTGCTCTCGGCGAAGCCGATATGCTTCAATGCGTGCAACAACCAGCTTCGCCTCGACGTCCTTGAGCTCTGCCTCCTTCCTGGCGAGTTGCTCATCTACTGCAGCCTTCTGGTAGAGAGGGATAACCGTGTAGAAGATGCCAAACAATGCGATTGCCACACCGGCTATTTGTGCTATGGCTGCACCGCGAGTTAGCCATACATCAACACGATGTGTGAACGTAGCTTGTTGGCCCTCTTTCGTCTTTTCTATCGATCGCAGTCGATTTTTTGTCAATCGCCTTGGCATGATTTCCCGATAGTAATTTCAGGTAGCACATAAAAACACATCGAATTAAGCATGTCACATGGGGCTTGTAGGAGGTCTCAGCAGTGCTTCGTAGGACGTGCATCTATAGGGAATTGCCGTCGCCATAATCTGCATGTAGGCTTCCTCCCGTCAAGTGCTGAACACACTCTCGCAGCGGCCTTACCGCACCTGGACAGCTTGCGGTCATTCTCTCAGGAGCCGCCATGAAAATCAGATCCACTGGCACGCAAGTTCGGACTATCAAGATTAGTCGGACTCACTTCCCGGTTGTTCCAGGAAACAACAACAACTTCACAGGTCTGCGAACGATCCCTTGGATTCGGTTGCGAGGCGTTTGGTTGGAGCGGGCAGGATTCAGCGTCGGTCAATCTCTGAAGGTTAAGGTTCAGCGTCAGCGGATAGTTATTTGGGTGGGCTAACGTAGAGAGTCAAATCGGTGGGCGCCGGCGACGGTCCCTACCGTCCCAAAGCTGACAGTTAATCTGGTCCCTACCAGCGGCTGGTCTTCGGCCGAAGCGGAAGCTCACCACTTGTCTCGAGAACTCCCGGATCTATGCCCTTTGCGGCCGGTCAGGCTTTCGAGAAGCTGACTCGCAAATCATGAGGCGTGCACTACGTCCCTTTATTGGACTGGCATCAAGGCTAAAATAGCGCGGGCTGTCGCTTCTGACCGCCGCCTGAGTCTCTGGCCGTGACAGTCTCGATTGGCTTGCCCAACAGCAGGAAGTCGGGGATGCCGAGCGGGTGCACAGTCTTCAGCGCACCTCCCGTGTCTTCCTTGAGTTTCTCCCGCAACTCCATCAGAAGCCTGCCTAGGACGTTCTGTCCGACCAATATATCGCCGGCTTCATCCGCCAATTTGGCGCCCCAATAGTCATCCTTACGCGACTGCTCGACGATCGGCCGATCGCGCGTGGCGAGCAGCAGCCGAGCGAACTCCTCGTAGTTCTGCGCAAGCTTCACGCGCAGGCACCAGCGCATGACCTTGTACCGGACCTCATCCCAGTCTGACCTTGAGTCCTTACGATACGGTTTGCTCTTCATCTTGGCGGTCATCGGGCTGTGCTGCCCGATGATTTCCCGTTGGACCTCTGGTAGGTGGGGGAAACGGCACGCCTGATACAGAGCCTCTGTCGTCAAGATGCGGACGCCGTTGATCTGTAGCGGGTAACCCGACGCCATGTTCGACAGGCCGCCGAAGTCTTCCTTCGTCTTGAAGACGACGACCACCTCACTGCGAACATAGGTCCGCAGCAGGCGATTCTCGGCCGGATCGGTGTTAGAGCGCCGCAAGGTCATCGAAGATGTTTCCCGCGGACGAGTAGGTTTCCCGCTGTAGTAACGGATACCAGTGCAGGGCTCCCAAAGTCGACTCAGGGTCTCCCCACCACATGGCAAGCGGGCAGTTGTTCGGACAATTCCGATACGTGGCAATCATTGAGCCGAAGCCCACGCCGAACGGGCTGAAGCCTAGGGGGCGGATGGATTGCTTCGGGTTCTCACACATGGCCCGGATCTTGGCGCCGGCGATGAGAAACTCGCTCTCTAAGATCTGACGCCCCGCCTCCGACGAGAATGGCGCAATAGGCTTCGCACTTGGTTGACGCGGCTCAAAGGGGAATCTCGACGGCAGCGCCATGTAGGCCTGAACCTCGGCGACGTTCGGGACTGCCGTGGGCCAAAGCACTTCTGAACTGTTCTTATGCGCCTTCTGATTCTCGACCGTGAGCGCTCGCCAGTATTTAATAGCGATCTTCTTGCCGGAATTCGCTATCACTCCGTTGAGTTTCCGCTCGACGAGAAACTGACCCAGTGTGTGGTAAGCCGCGACTATGACGTGAACCGTGGCCGACTGCGGCGCATCGTTGACGATCCACGGCTCAAGATCATTGCCTACCCTGTTGCCGCTGAACATCACGTCATCAAGGTAGATGAAGTCGCCGCCATCTTCTCCGCAATCATCCAAGTCAAGGCCACACTCGTCTTCAAGGCACTTCGAGAAGAGCTTCAGCATCTCCTTCTGGCTCTGCCCGTTCTGCTGGATGCTCAAGAAGTTCGCGGACGACCAATACTCCGTAGGATCATCCCCGGCCAGTTTTTGGTTGGTAACGAGGTGACGCAGGAAGTCCTTCACATTCTTCCGAGTGATGAAGGTCCGCTTGATGACGTGGTCAAACTCGCGCAGGAACGGCAACTGGTGAGCAGGCGTGAACTGATGAAGCCAACGGTCGACGTGCTCCGGCGTCGGTTCGGGAAGGTCCCCTTTTCGATAGGTCCTGATCTCGCTCGCGACGGAAGCAAGCAGGTCATCACGTTCACTCATCTAGTTTTCTCCAGCCAATCAATCAAAGGGACTCGCGTTTTCCCGAATGCCGGACTCTAAAGCTCTGACAGCATGTCTCGTGGGATAGCCGTTGTCTGCTTCGGAGCAACGTATTTAACGACCTCTTCTGGCCGATAGGAGCCATTGTATATCCATGTCATGAGAGTCCGCTAATGCTGAAGCAAGTAGTACTGGCCGGCTGCTTCTGGCCGGTAACAGCCGTTTTTCATATCAGCGGGCCATAAAAAATGGGAGCCATCAGCTCCCATTTTGCATCACTATTAAAAAATAAAAAACTCAATCCCAGCTCAACGCCCCACCCGTCTGATACTCAATAACCCGAGTCTCAAAGAAGTTCCTCTCCTTCTTCAAGTCAATCATCTCAGACATCCACGGGAACGGGTTCTCCTCATTCGGGAACAGCTGATCCAGCCCAATCTGCTGGCAACGACGATTGCAGATGAACCGCAGGTAAGACTTGAACATCGGCGCATTCAGACCCAGCACGCCACGCGGCATGGTGTCCTCAGCATAGCGATACTCCAGATCCACCGCCTTCTTGAACAGTTCGGTGATCTCAGCCTTGAACTCCGCCGTCCACAGATGCGGATTCTCCAGCTTGATCTGATTAATCAAGTCAATCCCAAAATTGCAGTGCAGCGACTCATCCCGCAAGATGTACTGATACTGCTCCGCCGCCCCAGTCATCTTGTTCTGCCGCCCCATCGCCAGGATCTGCGTGAAGCCCACATAGAAGAACAGCCCTTCCATGATGCAGGCGAACACGATCAGCGACTTCAGCAGCTTCTGGTCGTTTTCCGGCGTGCCGGTCTTGAACGACGGGTCGGTCAGCGTGTCGATGAACGGGATCAGGAACTCGTCCTTGTCGCGGATCGACTGCACTTCGTGGTACGCGTTGAAGATCTCGGCTTCGTTCAGGCCCAGCGATTCAACGATGTACTGGTAGGCATGCGTGTGGATGGCCTCTTCAAAGGCCTGGCGCAGCAGGTACTGGCGGCATTCCGGCGCGGTGATCTGGCGGTAGGTGCCCAGCACGATGTTGTTGGCGGCCAGCGAGTCGGCGGTGACGAAGAAACCGAGGTTGCGCTTGATGATGCGGCGCTCATCTTCGGTCAGGCCGTTGGGGTCTTTCCACGTGGCGATGTCGCGGGACATGTTGATTTCCTGCGGCATCCAGTGGTTGGCGCAGCCGGCCAGGTACTTTTCCCACGCCCACTTGTACTTGAACGGGACGAGCTGGTTGACGTCGGTCGAGCCGTTGATCACGCGCTTGTCGGCGGCGTTGACGCGGCGGTTGCTCTGCGCGGCGGCGGCGTTGGGGTTGTTGCCCAGGATGCCGGCTTGCGTGGCGCTCGACGGCAGCACGCCTTGCTGGTCAGCGGTGGCAGCCGATGCAGCGGGTTGCAGGGCAGGCTGCGGTGCGGCCTGCGGGGTGGCTTGAACGTCGTCGTCCCAGCTCAGCATGATGTTGTTCTCCGTGATTCGATTGGGGGGCGCGGTGGTCAGAAATGACGGCTCACGTTGTGGTGGCGCCGGCCCTCTCCCCCGGCCCCTCTCCCGCTTGCGGGAGAGGGGTGCAAACCCCGGGGGTGGTTGGTTACTGCGTTATGTCGTGACTGCCTGATTACTGGCAGGCTTCGCACTCTTCAAACCCAGGGTCACCCGGGCGCATCGTGCAAACCGCGCCTTCGGCTTCCGGCATGGCCGGGGCCGATGCGGCCGCCGCGTCCAGGCCGGAGCCGCTGTCGCTGCCCGACGACACCGCGTTCAGCGAGCCGCGCGACACGGTGGACTTCTCCACGTGCGTGGCCGCCATGGTGCGCAGGTAGTACGTGGTCTTCAGGCCGCGCAGCCAGGCCAGCTTGTAGGTGTCGTCCAGCTTCTTGCCCGAGGCGCCGGCCATGTAGATGTTCAGGGACTGGGCCTGGTCGATCCACTTCTGGCGGCGGCTGGCGGCTTCCACCAGCCAGGTCGGCTCGACTTCGAACGCGGTGGCGTAGATGTCGCGCAGGTCTTGCGGAATGCGGTCGATGCGCGACAGCGAGCCGTCGAAGTACTTCAGGTCGGCAACCATCACTTCGTCCCACAGGCCGCGCTCCTTCAGGTCGCGCACCAGGTAGTCATTGACCACGGTGAACTCGCCCGACAGGTTGGACTTGACGTACAGGTTCTGGAACGTCGGCTCGATGCAGGCGGACACGCCGATGATGTTCGAGATCGTGGCGGTCGGCGCGATCGCGATGCAGTTCGAGTTGCGCATGCCGTGCTGCTTGATGCGCGCGCGCAGGCTGTCCCAGTCCATGCTGCTGGACAGGTCCACGTCCAGGTAGCCGCCGCGCTCTTCGGCCAGCAGCTTGAGCGAGTCCTGCGGCAGGATGCCGCGGTCCCACAGCGAGCCGGTGTAGGTCTCGTAGCGGCCACGCTCTTCGGCCAGCTCGGTGGAGGCCTGGTAGGCGTAGTAGCACACGGCTTCCATCGAGGTGTCGGCGAACTTCACCGCGGCGTCGCTGGCGTACGGCGTACGCAGCACGTGCAGGCAGTCCTGGAAGCCCATGATGCCCATGCCGACCGGACGGTGGCGCAGGTTGGAGTTGCGGGCCTTCTCGACAGCGTAGTAGTTGATGTCGATGACGTTGTCGAGCATCCGCATGGCGGTGCGGATGGTCTTCTGCAGCTTGGCGTGGTCGAGCACGTACGAGCCGTCAGCCTGCTTGGCCAGGTGGGCCACCAGGTTCACCGAACCCAGGTTGCACACGGCGATTTCGCTGTCGTTCGTATTCAGCGTGATTTCCGTGCACAGGTTGGAGCTGTGGACGACGCCGACGTGCTGCTGCGGGCTGCGGATGTTGCAAGGATCCTTGAAGGTGATCCACGGGTGGCCGGTTTCGAACAGCATGCCCAGCATCTTGCGCCAGAGCTGCATGGCCGGAACCTTCTTGAACAGCTTCAGTTCGCCGTTGGCAGCCTTGGCTTCGTAGCCGAGGTAGGCCTGCTCGAATGCCTTGCCGACCTTGTCGTGCAGGTCCGGGCAGGTGGACGGCGAAAACAGCGTCCATTCGGCGTTTTCCATCACGCGCTTCATGAACAGGTCCGGGATCCAGTTGGCCGTGTTCATGTCGTGGGTGCGGCGGCGGTCGTCGCCGGTGTTCTTGCGCAGCTCCAGGAATTCTTCGATGTCCAGGTGCCACGTCTCCAGGTAGGCGCAGACGGCGCCCTTGCGCTTGCCACCCTGGTTCACGGCCACGGCGGTGTCGTTCACCACCTTCAGGAACGGGACCACGCCTTGCGACTTGCCGTTGGTGCCCTTGATGTGCGAGCCCAGGGCGCGCACGTTGGTCCAGTCATTGCCCAGGCCGCCGGCGAACTTGGACAGCAGCGCGTTTTCCTTCAGGGCTTCGTAGATGCCTTCCAGGTCGTCCGAGACCGTGGTCAGGTAGCACGACGACAGCTGCGAGCGCTGGGTGCCCGAGTTGAACAGGGTCGGCGTGGACGACATGAAGTCGAACGACGACAGCAGCTGGTAGAACTCGATGGCGCGCGCTTCGCGGTCGGCTTCGTTGAGGGCCAGGCCCATGGCGACACGCAT
Source organism: Cupriavidus sp. C3SS-1 (assembly GCF_057073755.1). Lineage (NCBI taxonomy): Bacteria > Pseudomonadati > Pseudomonadota > Betaproteobacteria > Burkholderiales > Burkholderiaceae > Cupriavidus > Cupriavidus sp. C3SS-1. Next base: position 2,883,274 of record NZ_CP172699.1, read on the forward strand.
GAAGAATGCCTGCGGCATCTCGATGCGAGTCTCGTCGATGTGCAGGAAGTAGCGGTCATACAGCGTCTGCAGGCCCAGGTAGTTGAACTGGAAGTCGCGGCCGGCGTCCAGCGCGGCGCCCAGGCGGGCCAGGTCGAAGGTGGCCAGCTTCTCGTCCAGCAGCTCGGCGGCGATACCGCGCGCGATGAACTTGGGGAAGTACTCGGCATAACGCGTGGTCATCTCGGCCTGCGTCACTTCGGCACCCAGGATTTCCTTGCGGATGGTGTGCAGCAGGATACGGGCGGTGACCTGGCTGTAGTCCGGGTCCTTTTCGATCAGGGTACGCGCGGCCAGGATGGCGGAGTCGTACACCTGCGTCATCGGCACGCCTTCGTACAGGTTCTTCAGCGTTTCCTTGAGGATCGGCTCGGCGCTGACGGCCTTGCCCAGGCCGGCGCAGGCGTTGTCGAGCAGCGCGTGCAGGGCAACGATGTCCAGCGGCTTGCTCACGCCGCCGTCGGTCACGTTGAACTGGATGCCGGATTCCTGCACGCGGGCCACGGCCTGCGCGCTGGCGCTGGCGCGCTCCTGGGCGCGCTTTTCGCGGTACAGCACGTAGGAACGGGCCACTTCATGCTCGCCCGAGCGCATCAGGGCCAGTTCGACGTGGTCCTGCACGTCTTCGATATGGATCGCGCCACCGCTCGGGCGGCTGCGCACCAGCGCGCGCACGACGGCGTGCGTCAGTTGCTCGACGATCTCGCGCACGCGTGCGGAAGCCGCGCCCTGCCCGCCGTTCACGGCGAGGAAGGCCTTGGTCATGGCGACGTTGATCTTGGACGGCTCGAACGCCACCACGGCGCCGTTGCGGCGGATGATCTTGTAATCCTGGTAGTTCGTCGTGCCGGCTTGGGTGGCGGAGGCTTGTTGCTCGGTACCTGCAATACCGGCGGCGCCCGCTGCGCCCGTGGTGATTTCGTTCTGGGCCGTCTGCATAAGAACTCCTGTCTTTTTAGCCTGTTTTAAGAGACAAAAGAGTCCCTGGCGAAATGGGCTGCGAAAGTGTCCTGCCGTGCGTTGGCGGCGGCTGGACTGACTGCCTTTTGCTAAACATTTCGCCAGGGACTCTTGTGATGCGCCGGCCCCACATCAGGGTTTCAACCACTATCGCCACGTCTGCGACAGCGCCCCTCAACGCTTGGCCAGCTCCCCGGTTGAACTACTAGATATAGTGGTCACTGCGGAAATCTGGGCTAAGTATAGTGAAAGAAATCCGGATGACCAGTCTTGACAAGCGTGGTTGCGACACCCGGATGACAAGTGCGGCAGCGCCACATTGCCGGGAACCGCGCTACGACAAGGGATCGCGCCAAGTCGTTCGCAGGCGCACATTTTTTGGAAATTTTTTTTATCCGTGTGGCACGCCCGATAGCCCCACGCCACCCTCGGGAATTGGCATGTGACATCGCACCGACATGGGGCCGCGGCACCTACCCGCGAGCGCCTTAGTGGTGCGAGGGGCGGTAGGGTAACAGGTTTTGCGGGACCCCTGCCAGACGAGCGAAGCGGTCCCAGTCGAAGTGCGGTCCGGGATCGGTCTTGCGGCCCGGGGCGATGTCGCTGTGGCCGGCAATCGCCTGCACCGGCAACGTGGCGCGCAGGGCCTTGACCAGCGCCGCGGTAGTTGCGTACTGGGCGGCCGTGAACGGCAAGTCGTCGGTGCCTTCGATCTCGATGCCGACCGAGAAGTCGTTGCATCGGCCACGGCCGAAGAAGTCGGACAGGCCCGCATGCCATGCGCGCTTGCCGCACGGGACGAACTGCACAAGCTCGCCATCGCGCCGTACCAGGAAGTGGGCGGATACCTGAACCTGGTGGATGGTGGCGAAAAACGGGTGGCGGCCGGGGTCGAGCCGGTTCTGGAAGAAGGCCTCGATGTCGCCGCTGCCGAACTGGCCCGGCGGCAGGCTGATGTTGTGCAGCACCACCAGGTCGACCGGCATGCCAGCGGGCCGTTCGTCGAAATTGGGCGATGGCACGCGGCGCGCGGCCGGCACCCAGCCCTCGGTGTCCGGCAGGAAGCCGGCGGGGACAGAGGCGGAAGCCGGAGCCTTCATGCCGTGCCCTCCCCTTCCTCGCGCTCGTCGCGGCCTTCGCGGATATCGAGCTGCTGGATGCGGTAGCGCAGCTGGCGCAGGTTCAGGCCCAGCAGCGGCGCCGCGGCGGTACGGTTGAAGCCGGTCTGCGACAGCGCCTGCAGGATGATCTCGCGCTCCACGTTTTCGAGCCTGGCCTGCAGGTCGATCGGAAACTCCACGCCACGGCAGGCGCGCTCGGCGGCATCGGGCAGGTCCGCAGCCACGGCAACGGCTTCCGGCTCCGGCTCGGCTGCGGTCCGCGCGGACATGGGGACCGGAGCGGGCTCGGCGGGCATGATCCCCGTCGGCACCCAGCCGCCGGCCCATGGCGTGTACGGCGTCAGCGGCGACGGCGCCGCGCGCAGCGCCGCGCGTTCCAGATTGGCGTCGAGCGGGCCCAGGTCGGCCACCTGGATGTCCTCGGTCTCGGCAAACGCGTAGGCGCGTTCGAGCAGGTTCTCCAGCTCGCGCACATTGCCCGGGAACGGATAGGCCACCAGCCGCTCCAGCGCGGCCTGCGACAGGCGGCGCGGACGCGGGTCGCCGTAGCGCACGGCCAGGTGCTCGAGGATGGCGCGGGCGAGCACGGGGATATCCTCTGCACGCTCGCGCAGCGTCGGCATGCGCAGCTCCAGCACATTGAGCCGGTAGTACAAGTCCTGGCGGAACAGGCCCGCGGAGACCATGGCGGCCAGGTCCTTGTGGCTCGCACACATCACGCGTACATCGACGGCGTCTTCGCGGCTGGCGCCGATCTTGCGCACGCGGCGCTCCTGCAGCGCGCGCAGCAGCTTGACCTGCATGGCCAGCGGCAGGTCGGCCACCTCGTCGAGCAGCAGCGTGCCGCCGTTGGCGGACTGGAAGAAGCCGCCGCGCTCGGCGTCGGCGCCAGTGAACGCGCCCTTGACGTAGCCGAAGAACTCGGACTCCATCAGGTTTTCGGGGATGGCACCGCAGTTCACCGCCACGAACGGATGCGCGGCACGCGCACTGGTGGCGTGGATGGCGTGCGCGGCGCGCTCCTTGCCGCTGCCCGATTCGCCGCTGATCACCACCGGCGCCATGCTGCGCGCCAGCCGCGAGAGCGAGCGGCGCACCTCCTGCATGGCCGGCGAGTGGCCGGGCAGCAGCGCGGCGGCGCGGTCGGCCGCCAGGCTTGCGTCGGCGGCGGCTTGCTCCTGGTCTTCGCGCTGCTGATGCCGGCCCAGTGCATTCATCACCAGGCTGCGCAACTGGTCCAAAGACACCGGCTTGGCGATGTAGTCGAACGCGCCGGCCTTGAGTGCTTCGACGGCGTTGTCGGCGCTGCCGTAGGCGGTGATGACAGCCACGGGCACGCGTTCCGGCGCCGCCGAAAGCTGGCGCACGATCTCGATGCCCAGGCCATCGCCCAACCGCATGTCGGTCAGCACCAGGCTGTAGCGGCGCTGCGCGAGCTTCTCGCGCGCTTCGGCCAGCGAGCCGGCCAGCACCACGTCATGCCCCATGCGGCGGATGGAAATATCGAGCAGCTCGCGCAGGTCTGCCTCGTCATCGATGACGAGGATCGGGTCAGGGCCGGGCGTTCTGGGTGGCATGGAGCGGCGTGTCAGGTGCGGAAGTTCAGTGGATCTGCGTGTCTGCCTGCATCGCATCGCCGGTGTCGATGCGCAGCGTCAGCACGAAGGCCTTGGCGGGCAGTGTATCGCGCGGGGCAGCCAGAAGGCCGGTGCGGGCGAGCAGGTCATCCAGCGCGATGGTGCCGTAGCGGACCTGCGCGTCGTTGGCGCCGCACAGCTCCCGCGCCATGAACAGGCCCAGGCCGGTACCCTGCGCGTTGCTGGTAAAGAACGGCTCGAACAGGCTGCGCTGGTGTTCGCGCGGGATCTCGGTGCCGTCGTTCCAGACGATCAGCTCGGCATGGTGTTGGTCCAGCGCGTGCGCAAGCAGGCGGATGGCGCCCGGCAGGCGGCTGCAGTAGCGCCACGCGTTGTCGAGCAGGTTGCCGAGCACCTGCTGGAGCTGTGAGGTGTCGAAGACCACCGGCTGCGCCACGTCGACCGTGAGGCGGACCGCGTTCGGGTTGATCTCGCCACGGCCCGGCTGGCGCGTGTCGCCGGCACGCGGCCCGCGCGAGCGCATTTCCAGCCGCCAGCGCTCGACGATCTCCGGCAGCGCCTGCGCCAGCTGCGCGGTGCTGCGGCCCGTGCGCGGGCGGCGCGACAGCTGCAGCACGTCGGACACGACCTGGTCCAGCCGCCGCACGTTGTCATGGATGATGCGCAGCAGGCGCGCATCGACATCCGATTCCACGCCGCCGCCGTCGCCATCGCCGCCCACGCGCGCGCCGTCGCCAAGCAGCTCGCTGGCCTGGCTGATGGCCGCCAGCGGGTTGCGGATCTGGTGCGCGACGCTGGCCACGAGCCGCCCCATGGCGGCGAGCTTTTCCTGCTGGACCTGCTCGGCAATGCGCTCCCAGCTTTCGATATGGACCAGCACGGTGTCGCGCATCTCGCTGCGCAGCAGGGCCTCGTCGTCGGGCGACCAGGCCATGGCTTCCTGCTGGGCGATGGCCAGGCGCAGGCGCGCCGCGACCTCGGGCGTCAGCTCGTTCCACGCGGCGGTGTCGAGGCTGGATGGCAGGGTCGACGTGCTGGCGATGGTATTGCGCAGCCCGGCCAGGCCCGGCAGCACAAAGCGCAGGCGCAGCCGCGTGTGCAGGTTGCCGCCGCCCGGCGGCGCGGAGCGCGAAACGATGGGCAGCAGTTGCAGGATGCGCGGCACGTCATCCTTGCTGCGCACCCAGTCGCGTAGCATTTCCATGAGTGGCTGCAGGCGCGGGATGCGGCGCAGGTCGAACAGCACCGTCTGGCCGCCCTCTACGCCCACGCCCACGCCCACGCCCACGCTGTTGCGCGTGGTGCGCGAATACACGCGTTCATGCGGCTGCACGCCCAGCAGCACCACGGCGGCGGGGTTGGCCGCCACCACCATGCCGTTGGCGCGCACCAGCATCACGCCGTCCTGCATGTCGTTGACCATCAATCGGTTGACGAGCTGCTGCAGCCGCAACTCCTGCTCGCGCGCGAGCGCCAGCTTTTCCTGCGCCACTTGGCGGTACGCCAGCATGTACATCAGCAGCGCCGCGATCATGAACACCAGCCCGTACAGGCCGGAGCCGAGCAGACCGCCATCCGCCTGGCGCTGCAGGATGGTCAGGGCGAACGGGTGCGCCATGACCACCAGGGCCGAGACCGAGGCGGCAAACAGCGCGAACAGCAGGCTGGTGAGCGCGCCGGCCTCGAGCGCCGGCAGCAGGAAGATCATCGCCAGCCCGTCGGCATGGCCGTTGCGGCCGAGCGCCTCGTAGATCAGGCCGAGCATGGCCAGGTCGGCCAGCACCTGCAGCCGCACGCGCAGGTGGAAGCGCCGCCGCCACAGCGTGCCGGCCAGCATGGCCAGAGCGATGCCGAGGTAGGGCAAGGCAAGCTGCATGGCCGCCGTCTTGTATGCGGGCAAGGCAAGCTGGAACGGCAGCACGAGCGACGTGCCGTGCGGCTCCGCGCCGCGCTGCATGATGGTGAACGCCAGCAGCAGCAGGCCGACGGCGATGCGGGTCCAGCAGAAATAGCGCAGCAGGCGCCAGTGGAAATCAGGCGGCTCGGGCGCGCGCCACAGTTGCGCGAAGCCGGGCCATGCGGCGAGCCGGGCGGTATGCGTCGGCCGCGCAGTGATCATGCGCGGTCGCCGCTGTCGTCCGGCAGGTGGCTGCGCCGGCAATAGTGCAGGCCGCGCCAGGCAATGGCCTCGCTGCCCGGCAGGTGCACGCCGCAGTGGGCGCACTGGACCATGGCCTCGGGGTGGCTCTTGCCGTTGCCGGAGGCGTCGGCCGGATGGGATGGGTGGGATGCGCGGAGGGCTTCGTCATGGCGCGCTTCGGCGCGGGACCGCAGCCACCAGAAGACCCCCAGCACCACGGCCAGCAGGATGAAGATTCTTGCCATGGCGGTCTCAGAGACGATGCAGGATCACTTCGATCACGAAGCGGCTGCCGACATAGGCCAGCAGCAGGATGCCGAACGAGGCAATCACCCAGCGCAGCGCCACGCGGCCGCGCCAGCCGCGGAAATGACGCCCGGCCAGGATGCCGCCGAACATCGCCCATGAAATAAAGGCGAACACGGTCTTGTGGTCGAGCCGGAAGGCGCGGCCGAACAGCTCCTCGGAAAATAGCAGGCCCGAGGCGATGGTCAGCGTCAGCAGCACGAAGCCGGCGCCGATCAGGCGGAACAGCAGCTTTTCCAGCGTCAGCAGCGGCGGCAGCAGGTCCAGCCAGCGGCCCAGCCACTGCTCGGCCGGGCCCTTGGGCTTGACGTTGCCGGCACGCGCCGGCGCATGCTTGAAGCCGTGCAGGCGGCGCTCGGCCAGCAGCATCAGGAAGGCGTGGAAGGCGGCCAGCGTGAACAGGCCATAGGCCACGTTGGCAATGATGAAGTGCAACTTGAACAGCGGCCGCGCGGCATAGCCCAGGATCTGCGAGCCCGGGAACGCCAGCGGCATCAGGCTGGCGAGGAGCGCCACCGGAATCACGATCAGCCCCAGCCCGGCCAGCGAGAAGAAGAAGCTCTCGATCCAGTAGATGCCCACGCCCAGCCACAGCATGGCCGACAGCGCAAAGGCGAAGCCGAACATCATATGGTCGGCCGGGAAGATGGTTTCGTGCAGCAGCAGGCCGTGGCTGGCCAGCACGGCCGCCATCAGCAGGTGCCACCAGCCCGGCTGGGCGTCGCTGCCGCCCGCTGGCCCGCCGTTGGCGGTCAGCACGGCCGAGGCCGCGCCGTTAGCCTGGCTGCCGGCCGCGGCCAGCCGTGGATTGCGCGTGGCCCAGCCGTGCAAAGCCAGGCCGCAATAGAGAAGTGCCGTCAGGGCATACAGTACAATGACCATTTGCGCAGTTTACCTTAGTGCCCCCTGCCGGTGGCGGGCGGCTGATCCGGTAACAGAGGCCGCAACACAGCCCTTTCTTCCCCCATTCCTGCCATGCTGGACAATCTCACTCAACGCCTGGCGCGGGTCGTCAAGACCATGCGCGGCGAGGCCCGCCTGACCGAGGCCAATACCGCCGAAATGCTGCGCGAAGTGCGCCTGGCCATGCTCGAGGCCGACGTGGCCTTGCCGGTCGTGCGCGAGTTCATCGCCCGCGTCAAGGAAAAGGCATTGGGCGAGGATGTCGTTGCCAGCCTGACCCCGGGGCAGGCGCTGGTCGGCGTGGTCCAGCGCGAGCTGACCGCGGTGATCGGCGGCGAGGAAGCCGTCGCCGGCGCCGCCAAGAGCGCCGAGCTGAACCTGGCCGTGCAGCCGCCCGCGATCATCCTGATGGCCGGCCTGCAGGGCGCCGGCAAGACCACCACCGTCGGCAAGCTGGCGAAGTGGCTCAAAGAGAACAAAAAGAAGAAAGTGCTGACGGTCTCGTGCGACGTGTACCGCCCGGCCGCTATCGCCCAGCTGAAGACGGTGTCCGAACAGGTCGGCGCGGAGTTCTTCCCGTCCCAGCCGGACCAGAAGCCGGTCGACATCGCCCGCGCGGCCGTTGACTGGGCGCGCAAGCATTACCACGATGTGCTGATCGTCGATACGGCAGGCCGCCTGGGTATCGACGAGGCGATGATGCAGGAAATCGCCGCGCTGCACGCCGAGCTGAAGCCGGCCGAAACGCTGTTCGTGGTCGACGCCATGCTCGGCCAGGACGCGGTCAACACCGCCAAGGCGTTCAATGACACGCTGCCGCTGACCGGCGTGGTGCTGACCAAGCTCGACGGCGATGCGCGCGGCGGTGCCGCGCTGTCCGTGCGTCACGTCACCGGCCGGCCGATCAAGTTCGTCGGCGTCGGCGAAAAGCTCGACGGCCTGGAGCCGTTCTACCCCGACCGCATGGCCCAGCGTATCCTGGGCATGGGCGACATCCTCGCGCTGGTCGAGGAAGCCCAGCGCGGCGTGGACATGGACGCCGCCGAGAAGCTGGCCAAGAAGATCAAGAAGACCGGCGGCTTCGACCTCGAAGACTTCAAGGCCCAGATCGGCCAGATGAAGAAGATGGGCGGCCTGGGCAGCCTGGTCGACAAGCTGCCGGCGCAGTTCGCGCAGCAGGCGCAAGGCGCCAATATGGATCAGGCGGAAAAGCAGGTGGCCCGCATGGAAGGCATCATCAACAGCATGACCGCCGCCGAGCGCGCCAAGCCCGAGCTGATCAAGGCCAGCCGCAAGCGCCGCATCGCCGCGGGCGCGGGCGTGCCGGTGCAGGAAGTGAACCGCCTGCTGAACCAGTTCGACCAGATGCAAGGCATGATGAAGAAGCTCAAGGGCGGCGGCATGATGAAGATGATGCGCCAGATGGGCGCGATGAAAGGCGGCATGAAGGGCCTCTTCAACCGCTGATCCGCGCCAGGCGCCCTCCTACCCCCGCAAGAGACAAGAACAGGAAAGACACCATGATGACCGCTGAACAGGCCCGCGAACTGTGGTCCCAATCCGAGGAAATCGTCAGTGCCGAGGAAGTCCAGCTGTCGCTGGACCGCATGGCGAAGGACATCACCGAAAAGATGGGCGATGCCTTCCCGCTGGTGCTGTCCGTAATGGGCGGCGCGGTGGTGTTCACCGGCATGCTGCTGCCCAAGCTGCAGTTCCCGCTGGAATTCGACTACATCCACCTGTCCCGCTACAACAACAAGACCGTGGGCGGCGAGATGCAATGGCGCGTGGCGCCGCGTGAATCCGTCAAGGACCGCGTGGTGCTGGTCCTGGACGACATCCTGGATGAAGGCGAAACCATGGCGGCGATCCGCCAGCGCATCATGGACATGGGCGCGAAGGAATTCCACGCCGCCGTGCTGTGCGAGAAGACACTGACCAAGCTCAAGCCGATGCACCCGGACTTCTGCGGGTTCCAGGTGCCGGACCGGTATGTGTTCGGTTGCGGGATGGATGCCAAGGGATATTGGCGGAACTTGGGAACGATCCGGGCGCTGATGTAAGCGTTACCCGAAGGGCCGGCACGAGCTGCGGGCCTTGCGCCTCTCTCCCGCACGCGGGAGAGAGCAGAAAACAGTCGGCAAGCAAGGGGCTGCAGCGTCCGACCTACCCGGCGTGGTGCGCCCCCAAAATCGGCCACAACGACGCCAGCAGCAGCAACGCCATCCCCACATTGAACACGCGCAGCACCCGCGGCTGCGCCAGCCAGCGGCGCAGGGCCGAGCCGAATACGGCCCACATCGCCACGCTCGGCAGGTTGATGACGGCGAAGATGCCGGCCAGCATCAGCACGTTCAGCCACACATTGCCGTGCAGCACATAGGTGCTGCATGCGCCCACCGCCATCACCCACGCCTTGGGGTTGACCCACTGGAACGCCGCCGCCTTCAGGAAACCCATCGGGCGCGCGACCTGGCGGTCCTGCATGCCACCTGAAGTGGCAAGCTTCCACGCCAGCCAGACCAGGTAGACCCCGGCCACTACGCGCAACACCTGCCAGGTCCACGGCCAGTGCGAGAACATCGACCCAAGCCCCAGCCCGACCAGTGCCACCATCAGCGCAAACCCGCCGCTGATACCGAGCAGGTGCGGAATGGTCCGCGCAAAGCCGAAATTCACCCCCGACGCCAGCACCATGGTGTTGTTGGGGCCGGGCGTGATGGAGGACACGAGCGCGAACGCCGCAAACGCAAGAAAGACGCCGGAACCGGCGGTAAGGTCGGGAAAAGCCATGGCAGTCGCACCAGAAGAAGCAGCGGGAATGCTGCCAGTCTAGTCACAGCGAACAGTACAGTACCGGTACAGTTTGCGGGAATTCTGCCGTGACGGAATGCCGCGGTTTGGCGGGACAGTTTCTACGCAGTGGCGCGGTAGGGACGCTCGCGCAGCCATTTGGTGGCGATCCATTTCTCGCCGGTTTCCACCGGCAGGCCGGCGTGCAGGGTGCGCTCGTCCAGTCGGCCTTCGGGCAGCAGGTAGCTGAAGTACACAGCGTTGCCCTTGACCGGCGCCACCTCCAGGCCGATGCGCGGGAACGCCGTGGCGCCGCCCGCCTGCGGCGTGTTCAGGTAGATCACCAGCGTGGCGATGCGCTGGCCGCCCACGCGGAGTTGGCGCGCTTCGCCGGGACGCTTCGGATTGAAGAAATCGAAATGCGGCTGATATTCGCCGCCGGGCTTGTAGTTGAGGATCTGGAAACCCTCGCCGTGATCGGCGGGCACGCCCGTCACTCGGGCGATGCGGGTCTCGATGCGGTCGAGCAGCGCATGCTCGCCGACCTGGAACATGGCGCCCATGCTGGTCCGCGCCTCGATCAGGTTCTCGTCGCCGGTGTCTGGGTTGATGACCGGCGATCGCTCCAGCCGTCCGCGTGCGAGATCGACCAGCGCATCGCATTCGGCATCGCTGAGCAATTGCTGATACAGGCGGACAGCGGGTGCTTGCAGCGAGAACAGCACGGGAATCTCCCGCTCTCCCTGGCGCTGTGCAGGACTGGAGGTAGGAGTGGCCGGCGCAGCACGCCGGTGCCCCATGGCCGTGGCCACCGCGGCGCGGGCAAAGGCGGTGTCATAGCCGGAGCGCAGCATGGACAGGACCAGCGACTCGGCGCCAAATCCCTCGGCGATATGCCTGGCCAGCCAGCGTTCCAGCTCCGGCGACGAGGTGGCGTAGCCCGGCGACCCCACGGCCGGACGCGTGTCGGTGCTCATGACGGATTGGCCACCCGCTGCGGCGAGAACGGGTTGCGCGCCGGCGCCTCGGGCAGCAGCTTGCGCGGCCGGGTCGGGATGACTTCCGGATCGCCCGCGACGGTGACCGTGGCCTCGGAGTATTGCCAGCGCTTCCACGCAGCCAACACCGCATTGGGATATTCAGGCCGGCCGCGGCTGCCGTTATAGCGCCCCAACGCCAGGAACAGATCGCCCTGCTCGCGGTCCAGGTAATGGCGCAGGATGGTGCAGCCGTAGCGCAGGTTGCTCTGCAGGTGGAACAGCTTGCGCGGATCGTTGTCGCCAATGGTGCGAGTCCAGAACGGCATCACCTGCATCAGCCCGCGCGCCCCGACCGAACTCATGGCGTACTTGCGGAAATTGCTCTCCACTTGCACCAGGCCCAGCACCAGCGCGGGCTCCAGTCCGGCACGCTTGGCTTCGTAATAAGCGGTTTCGATCAGCTCCACGCGCATCTGCGGCTCGGGGATGCGCCCTTCGAGCCGGTGCGACATCTCGCCAAGCCACTTGAGATAGGCCAGGCGCTCGCCGCCTGAGGCAAAAACCGGGCGTATCGGGCGCGAATCCGCAATGGCTGCCGCCAGTGCGCCGCGCACCGAGTCGGCCAAGTCCTCTTCCTTCTGCGCGCCGGCCTGCGCGGCCGCGGCGGCCAGGGCCAGCAGCAGGCTGCCGGCCGTGCGAACCAGACGGGCCGCGCGCATGGGCTTACTTGCCGACCTGGCCGCGTACATGGCCGACCACGTCAGCCACGGCCACCTGGGTCGCCTGGGCGTCGCGGCGGCCCTGGTACTCGACCTTGCCTTCCTTCAGGCCACGATCGCCGACCACCACGCGGTGCGGCACGCCGATCAGTTCCCAGTCGGCGAACATCACGCCCGGGCGCTCGCCGCGGTCGTCGAGGATGACGTCCACACCGGCGGCCAGCAGCTCGGCGTGGATGCGGTCGGCCTCGGCCTTGACGGCCTCGGAGCGGTCATAGCCGACCGGGCACACCACCACTTCGAACGGGGCGATGGCGGCGGGCCAGATGATGCCGCGCTCGTCGAAGTTCTGCTCGATCGCCGCGCCCAGGATACGGGTAACGCCGATGCCGTAGCAGCCCATCTGCATCGGCTGGGTCTTGCCGTTTTCGTCGAGGAAGGTGGCGTTCATCGACTCGGAATAGCGCGTGCCGAGCATGAACACGTGGCCGACTTCGATGCCGCGGCAGATTTCCAGCGTGCCCTTGCCGTCCGGCGAGGCATCGCCGGCAACCACGTTGCGCAGGTCGGCGACGACGGGCTCGGGCAGGTCGCGGCCCCAGTTGACGCCGGTGAAGTGGTAGTCCCGGTAGTTGGCGCCGCAGATGAAGTCGCTCATGTTGGCGACGGTGCGGTCGGCCACGACGTTGACGGGCTTCTTCATGTCGATCGGGCCCAGGTAGCCCGGGGGCGAGCCGAAGGCGTCGACGATCTCGTTTTCGGTGGCGAAGCGGAATTCGGCCAGGCCCGGCACCTTGGAGGCCTTGACCTCGTTCAGTTCGTGGTCGGCGCGGATCAGCAGCAGCCAGATCTGGGCGCCGGCGTCGCTGTCCGTGGCCAGCACGATCGACTTGACGTTGCGCTCGAGCGGGACGTTCAGGAATTCGGCCACCTGCTCGCACTTGACCTTATCGGGGGTGAAGGTCTTGACCAGCTCTTCGGTGGGCGCCGCGCGCTGCGCGACCAGCGGCAAGGCCTCGGCGGCCTCCATGTTGGCGGCGTAGTCGGACGTCGGGCAATAGACGATGGCGTCTTCGCCGGTGTCGGCGATCACATGGAACTCGTGCGAGCCCGAACCGCCGATGGCGCCGTTGTCGGCCGCCACGGCACGGAACTCCAGGCCGAAGCGCTGGAAGATGCGCACATAGGCGTCGTACATGTTCTGGTACGACTTTTTCAGGCCTTCCGTGTCACGGTCGAACGAGTACGCGTCCTTCATCGTGAACTCGCGGCCGCGCATGATGCCGAAGCGCGGACGGCGCTCGTCGCGGAACTTGGTCTGGATCTGGTAGAAATTGACCGGCAGCTGCTTGTAGCTGCGGATTTCCGAGCGGGCGATGTCCGTTACGACTTCCTCGGACGTCGGCTGCACGGCGAAATCGCGCTCGTGGCGGTCCTTCAGGCGCAGCAGCTCGGGGCCCATCTTGTCCCAGCGGCCGGTTTCCTGCCACAGCTCGGCCGGCTGGATCACGGGCATGGACAGTTCCACGGCGCCGGCGCGGTTCATTTCCTCGCGAACGATATTTTCCACCTTGCGGATCGTACGCAGGCCCACCGGCATGTAGTTGTAAATACCGGCGCCGAGCTTCTTGATCATGCCCGCGCGCATCATCAGCTTGTGCGACACGATTTCCGCGTCGGCGGGGGCTTCTTTCAGGGTGGAAATGAAAAATTGCGAGGCTTTCATCCGAATGTCTTCTCTGGAAACCGGGAATCCCGGTGAATTGGCGGCAGCCATGCCGCGCATAAGCGACTGGAACGCGCCGGCAACTGCCTGAAACTGCCCTTCCCGCTCGGGGAAAACCAGCAGGGCCCCGCCTGAGCCGGGCCGCGCGCATCCTTTATAATCGACGTAATTCTAAAGGATTCGAGGTGCAGTCATGCTCGATCGTGAAGGCTTTCGCCCGAACGTCGGCATCATCCTCATCAACGCACGAAACGAGGTTTTCTGGGGCAAGCGAATCGGCGAGCATTCCTGGCAGTTTCCGCAAGGCGGCATCAAGTACGGCGAAACGCCGGAACAGGCCATGTACCGCGAACTGCATGAGGAGATCGGCCTGCTACCGGAGCACGTCAGGATCGTCGGTCGCACGCGCGACTGGTTGCGCTATGAGGTGCCGGACAAGTTCATCCGCCGCGAGATCCGCGGCCACTACAGAGGCCAGAAACAGATCTGGTTCCTGCTGCGCATGGCGGGCAGGGACTGCGATATCCACCTGCGTGCCACCGACCATCCGGAGTTCGACGCCTGGCGGTGGAGCGACTACTGGGTGCCGCTCGACGCGGTGATCGAGTTCAAGCGCGACGTCTACCAGCTTGCGCTGGGTGAGCTGTCGCGCTTCCTGAACCGAAACTCGCGCGTGCCGCTCAGCCCGTATGGCGTCCATCATGGCCGCCATGGCGGCGGGCAGCGCCGGCCGCCGCAAGCCGTCACGCCGGGCATGCCCGAGGTGCCGGCCGAAGCGGGCGCAGCGGAAGATGCCGCAGTTTTGCCGGCCGCGCCGGCTTCCAACCACACGGAGTCCTGATGAATCGTGTTACCGGCCAGGGCCGCCGCGGCGGCCTGACCGCTGCTGGCCTGTTGCTTGCCGCCGCCTGCCTGGCGCTGGCGGGCTGCAAGACCACCGGCAAGCAAATGCCCGAAGAAGAATCCAAGTGGATCAACCCGTTCGAGCCGAAGACCTTCAAGGAGGAAGAGGCGATCCTGCCGGCACCGCCGCAGGATGCGAACCTGATCCCGTTCTCGGTCAATGGCACCGGCAATCTCACGTTCGCGGTGGACAGCAAGTCGGTGTCGGTCGGCGCGGACAAGGTGGTGCGCTTTACGGTGGTGATCAGCAGCGCCAGCGGCGCACGCAACGTGAACTTCGAAGGCCTGCGCTGCGACGCGTTCGAGCGCAAGATCTACGCGACGCTGCCGGTCGGCGCCAAGGAATGGGTACTCAACCGCGGCGATACACGCGAAGATTGGATCCGCATGCAAACCAGTGCGCGCAACGCCTACGCGGCGACGCTGGCGACCGATTTCTTCTGCGAGGGCCGCACCGTGGCCGGCACGCCGGATGCCATGGTCCGCGACCTGAAGGACCACGCCCCGCGGCGCTGAGCCTCTGCAGGCAGAAGGAAAAAAGGGCGATGCCACGGCATCGCCCTTTTCATTTGCACCGTTACCGTATCGCGGACTCAGACCAGCACGAGGTTGTCCCGGTGGATCAGCTCGGGCTCGTTCAGGTGGCCGAGCACCGATTCGATCTCCGACGACGGCTTGCGCGCGATCAGCCGCGCTTCGGCGCTCGAATAGTTGGTAATGCCGCGCGCCACTTCGCGCCCATCCGCACCGACACAGGCCACCACCTCGCCGCGCGCGAACTCGCCCTGCACTTCGACCACACCGATCGGAAGCAGCGACTTGCCGCCGCTGGTGAGCTTTTCCACGGCGCCGGCATCGATCACGACACGGCCGCGCAGTTGCAAGTGATCCGCCATCCACTGCTTGCGGGCGGTCAGGCGTCCGGTGGGGGCCAGTAGTTGGGTGCCGATGGCCTCGCCCGCCGCCAGGCGTTCGAGCACATTGGCCTCGCGGCCAGAAGCAATGGTGGTATGCGCGCCGGACTTGGCCGCGCGCTTGGCGGCCAGGATCTTGGTCAGCATGCCGCCGCGGCCGATCGAGGTGCCGGCGCCGCCGGCCATCGCTTCGAGCTCGGGCGTGCCGGCCAGCGCCTCGTCGACGAACTCGGCGTTCGGGTCCTTGCGCGGATCGGCGGTGTAGAGCCCGCGCTGGTCGGTCAGGATGACCAGCGCATCGCCTTCGATCAGGTTGGTCACCAGCGCGCCCAGCGTGTCGTTGTCGCCGAACTTGATTTCATCGGTAACCACGGTGTCGTTCTCGTTGATGATGGGGACCACGCCCAGCGAGAGCAGCGTCAGCAGCGTGGAGCGCGCGTTCAGGTAGCGCTCGCGGTCGGCCAGGTCGGCGTGGGTAAGCAGCACCTGCGCGGTGCGGATGCCATAGCGGCCGAACTGGCTTTCATAGACTTGCGCCAGGCCCATCTGGCCCACGGCGGCGGCAGCCTGCAGTTCGTGGATTTCACGCGGACGGCGTACCCAGCCCAGGCGCTGCATACCCTCGGCAATGGCGCCGGAGCTGACCAGCACCACTTCCTTGCCGATCGAACGCAGCTTGGCGATCTGCGCCGCCCAGCGCGCAATGGCGTCGTAGTCCAACCCCTTGCCGTCGTTGGTGACCAGGCTGGAGCCAACCTTCACGACGATACGTTTTGCCTGGGCAATGACCGATTGCATGGCGAGAAATCCTGTCTCCGGGGGCATTTTTTGCGTCCCCAATGGTGGTTCCTCGCCCCGCATGGGCGAGGGCTGGCTTACTGCTCGTGACCTTCCTGGTCGACGTTGTGCCGGCGATCGTCGAGCCGGATGTCGGGCTCGGCCAGTGCGGCAGCTTCTTCGGCCTTGATCGCGGCCAGGTGGTCCTTGATCGCGTAGATCAGCTCGCGGCAGCCTTCGCCGGTGAGCGCGGAGATCTGGAACACCGGGCCCTTCCACTTGTAGCGCTTGATGAAGTCCTTGGCGCGCGTGGCGCGCTCGTCTTCCGGCACCACGTCGAGCTTGTTCAGCACCAGCCAGCGCGGCTTGTCGTAGAGCGTTTCGTCGTACTTCTTCAGCTCGTTGACGATGGCCTTGGCTTCCGCCACCGGATCCACCGCTTCATCGAACGGCGCCAGGTCGACGATATGCAGCAGCAGTCCGGTACGCTGCAGATGGCGCAGGAACTGGTGACCCAGGCCGGCACCTTCGGCCGCGCCTTCGATCAGGCCCGGAATGTCCGCCACCACGAACGACTGCTCGTGGTCGACGCGCACCACGCCCAGGTTCGGGTGCAGCGTGGTGAACGGATAGTCCGCCACCTTCGGGCGCGCGTTGGAGATATGCGAAATAAATGTCGACTTGCCCGCGTTGGGCATGCCCAGCAGGCCGACGTCGGCCAGCACCTTCAGCTCCAGCTTGAGCATGCGGCGCTCGCCGGGCTTGCCATCCACCTGCTGGCGCGGCGCGCGGTTGGTACTGGACTTGAAATGCAGGTTGCCCCAGCCGCCCATGCCGCCTTCAGCCAGGCAGACCTTCTGGCCGTGCTCGGTCAGGTCGGCGATCAGCTCGCCGGTGTCCATGTCGGTGATCAGCGTGCCGACCGGCATGCGCAACGTGATGTCCTCGCCAGCGGCGCCGTAGCAATCGGAGCCACGGCCGTTTTCGCCGTTCCTGGCCACGTGCTTCTTGGCGTAGCGGAAGTCGATCAGGGTATTGATGTTGCGGTCCGCTACGGCGAACACGCTGCCGCCCCGGCCGCCGTCGCCCCCATCCGGACCACCGAAGGGCACAAACTTCTCGCGCCGGAACGAGGCGCTGCCATTGCCGCCGTTGCCGGCGATGGCTTCGATTCGGGCTTCGTCGATGAACTTCATAGTGAGTTTCCGTGGTGGACCGGGCTACCGACCGGCATTGGCAACTTGCATTGTCGCCAAAAATGAAAAAGCCCCGCAAGCATTGCGGGGCCTTCGTGCTGCAAAGGCTGTTATCAGGCCGCCGGAACGACGCTGACTTGCTGCTTCTTGGCAGGGCCCTTGACAGCGAATTGCACGTGGCCGTCGACCAGTGCAAACAGGGTGTGGTCCTTGCCCACGCCCACGTTGTCACCGGCGTGCACGCGGGTGCCGCGCTGGCGGACGATGATGCCGCCGGCGTTGATGGCCTGGCCACCAAACACCTTCACGCCCAGACGCTTCGATTCTGAATCACGGCCGTTCCGCGTGGAACCGCCGCCTTTTTTCTGTGCCATGTCTTACTCCTGTCGCTTTACCGGGTTACGTTCGAATGATCAGGCGTTGATCGCTTCGATGCGCAGCTCGGTGTAGTTCTGACGATGGCCTTGACGCTTCTGGTAGTGCTTGCGACGGCGCATCTTGAAGATCTTCACCTTGTCGTGACGACCTTGGGAGATAACGGTAGCTTTGACGGAAGCCCCGCTCACCAGCGGCGTACCAAACTTGATTTGGTCGCCGGCGCCCACTGCGAGCACCTGGTCGAGCGTGATTTCTGCGCCAATGTCTGCCGGTATCTGTTCTACTTTAAGTTTTTCGCCAGCAGCAACCTTGTATTGCTTGCCGCCGGTTTTTACGACCGCGTACATTGTCGAACCTCTCGGATGTGAATAAAACGCCGAATGCCGGCACGTCGCGCTTGCATGCTGCCAAGCAGCCCGCCAACGCCTGTGCGGCCCGGTTATCTCCCGCCGGTCGATACCCGCAAGACGGGCAAAACCACCGGAGGAAACCGAGAACTATAAACCAGGCTGGAGAAAAACGCAAAGAAAACAGGCACATAGCCTGTCCGGCGACGCCTTGCGCACTTCTGCGCAGGCGTGGATCAGGTCAGATCGGCCAGCAGGAAGCCCGCCAGTGCGGCAAATGCCACCCACCAGGCCGTGCGGCGGGCACTGCCGCGGGACGTGGACTTGTTCATGCCGGAATTATAGACCCCGGCAGCCGCGCCTCCCCCGAACGGGGACTGGACACTGGCGTGAACCACGTTGGCATCGCATATAATCGTCCGGTTTTGCGTAACGGTGATCATCTTGACCCAGCCTTCCGCCACTGCCTTGCTTGCCCCGGTCGCTGCAGACATGCGCGCGGTCGATGCAGTCATCCGTCAACGGCTGTCTTCCGAAGTTCCCCTGATCGAGCAGATCGGTGAATACATCATCAGCGCCGGCGGCAAGCGCCTGCGCCCGGTAATCCTGTTGCTGTCGGCCCGCGCCTTCGGCTATGACGGGCACCGCCACCATGAGCTGGCCGCCGTCGTGGAGTTCATTCACACCGCCACGCTGCTGCATGACGACGTGGTCGACGAGTCGGAGCTGCGCCGTGGCCGCGAGACCGCCAATGCGGTGTTCGGCAACGCCGCCAGCGTGCTGGTGGGCGACTTCCTCTATTCGCGTGCGTTCCAGATGATGGTCGATGCCGGCAGCATGCGCATCATGGAAATCCTGTCGAACGCGACCAACGTGATCGCCGAGGGCGAAGTGCTGCAACTGCTGAACATGCACGATCCCGACGTCACGGTGGAGCGCTACCTGCAGGTGATCCGCTACAAGACGGCCAAGCTGTTCGAGGCCGCGGCACAGCTCGGCGCCGTGCTCGCGGGTGCGGACGCCACCATGGAGGAAGCCGCAGCCGAGTACGGTCGCCGCATCGGTACCGCGTTCCAGCTCATCGACGACATGCTGGACTACACCGCCAGCGCCGAGCAGATGGGCAAGAATGCCGGCGACGACCTGCGCGAAGGCAAGCCCACGCTGCCGCTGCTGCATCTGCTGGAGCATGGCACGCCGGAGCAACGCGCCCTGGCGCGCGAAGCCATCGTGCAGGGCGGCACCGAGCATTTCGACGCGGTGTTCTCGGCCATCCATGCGAGCGGCGCGCTCGATGTCACCTTCGAAGCCGCGCGCCGCGAGGCCGAGGCCGCAGAAAAGGCCGCCCAGCAGTTTCCGCCCTCGGAACTGAAGGACACGCTGATTGCGCTGTGCGCGTTCTCGCTGCAGCGCCAGTCCTGAAACCGCTGAAGCCCTCTTCCCATTCGAGAGAAACGCTGCTAGACTTACGTTCTTTGCTGCTGACCGGCAACGGTGGGCGACAAAGACAAAATTCGGGGTGTAGCTTAGCCTGGTAGAGCGCTACGTTCGGGACGTAGAGGCCGGAGGTTCGAATCCTCTCACCCCGACCAGAATTCACGGCCACGCAGTTTGGGGCCAGCAAAAAGCCGCACAGCAATGTGCGGCTTTTTTGTTTCGGCGCCGGCATCTCGCGGCGCCGATCCGTCTTCCTTTCCCTCTCCTCCATACTCCCCGCGCCAGTAGGGTTGCGTCCGTGTCGCACAAATGCCGACATGGCCCTTTGTCGCCTTTACAAAAAGTGACCCCAGCGGCAAACTGCGCCGATCCGGGGGCCGATGGCCCCGACGGGCGCTCGCGGGCGCCTGCACCATCTGGTTCCTGCCATGACACTTGGTCTCGCCCTAGCACAGAGCCGTCGCATCGCGCCCGCGCTGCTCGCCCAGTTGGAACAGTCGGCGCGCGAAAAGAAGACGCAGCTGATCGACGAGATCGTTGGCAGCGGCACGATGACTGCGCATGACGTTGCGCTGTTCGCGGCGGACAAGTACCAGCTGCCGCTGCTCGACCTGGCACAGTACAACCTGAACAAGGTTCCGCCGGCGCTGGCGGGCAACCGCGAATTCCACGCCCATCGGCTGCTGCCGCTCGGCCGTCGCGAGAACCGCCTGGTGGTGGGCATCTCCGACCCGTCCAACCAGGCCGGGCTCGACGCGATCAAGCAGAAGTACAACCTGCCGCTCGACACCGTGGTGGTGGAGCACGACAAGCTGATGAAGCACGTGCGTTCCGCCGGGGAAGCCGCGGGCACGCTCAAGGACATCGCGCCCGGGACGTCCACCGAGCGCAAGCTGATCGAGTACGACCCGGTGGCCGCCGCCGCGCAGCGCAACCGCACCGCCACCAGCGACATCGACGACGCGCCGGTCGTGCGCTTCCTGCAGAAGCTGCTGACCGAGGCCTTCCACCGTGGCGCGTCGGACCTTCACTTCGAACCGTTCGAGGCCTTCTACCGCGTGCGCTTCCGCGTGGACGGGGTGCTGCAAGAGGTGGCACGCCCGCCGCTCGATATCCGCGACAAGATCGCCACGCGCATCAAGGTGCTGTCGCGCCTGGACATCTCCGAAAAGCGCGTGCCGCAGGACGGCCGCATGAAGCTGCTGATTCCGCTGCCGCAAGGCAAGGACGCCAAGGAAATCGTCGAGAAGGCGGTGGACTTCCGCGTGTCGACGCTGCCCACGCTCTTTGGCGAGAAGATCGTGATGCGTATCCTGGAGTCATCGAGCGACAAGCTGGACATCGACCAGCTCGGCTACGAGCCCGAGCAGAAGGCGCTGCTGATGGACACCATCAAGCGCCCCTACGGCATGATCCTGGTCACCGGCCCCACCGGCAGCGGCAAGACCGTTTCGCTCTATACGTTCCTGAACCTGCTGAACCAGGGCGACATCAATATCTCGACGGCCGAAGACCCGGCCGAAATCCAGTTGCCCGGCATCAACCAGGTCAATGTCAACGACAAGGCCGGCCTGACCTTCGCCGCGGCGTTGCGCTCGTTCCTGCGGCAGGATCCGGACATCATCATGGTCGGCGAAATCCGCGACCTGGAAACCGCCGACATCTCGATCAAGGCCGCGCAGACCGGCCACCTGGTGCTGTCCACGCTGCACACCAACGATGCGCCGACCACGCTGACGCGCCTGATGAACATGGGCGTGGCGCCGTTCAATATCGCCTCGAGCGTGCTGCTGATCACGGCGCAGCGGCTGGCGCGGCGGCTGTGCACGTGCAAGCGCGCGGGTTCGATCCCGAACGAGGCGCTGCTCGAGGCCGGCTTCAAGGAAAGCCAGATCGACGGCAGCTGGCAGCCTTACCATCCGGTCGGTTGCGAGCGCTGCAATGGCAGCGGCTACAAGGGACGCTGCGGCATCTACCAGGTCATGCCGATCACCGAGGCGATGCAGCAGATCATCCTGTCGCACGGCACGGCGCTGCAGATTGCCGAACAGGCGCGCCGCGACGGCGTGCTATCTTTGCGGGAAGCCGGCTTGCTGAAGGTCAAGCAGGGGGTCACGTCACTCGAAGAAGTGCTGGCCACAACGAATACGTAAAACAACAGACGTTCATGTCGGGGGTCAATCATGGCAACGCGCGCACCAGCAGCGGGCGCACGGGCGGCAGCGCCGTCACGCGCGAAAGCAGGACGCAAGGCACCTACGCAGTACATCTTCGAGTGGGAAGGCAAGGACCGCAAGGGCAAGACGTTCACCGGGGAACAGCGGGCCGAGAACCAGGCCGAGGTCACGGCGAGCCTGCGCAAGCAGGGCCTCACCGTGGTCAAGATGAAAAAGCGCAAGGCAGCGCGCGGCAAGACCATCACCCAGAAAGACATCGCGTATTTCACACGCCAGCTTTCCACCATGCTCAAGGCGGGCATTCCGCTGCTGCAGTCGATCGACATCATCGCGCGCGGCCACGCCAACCCTAACTTCACGCAACTGCTATCCGACATCCGTTTCGACATCGAGTCAGGCAGCAGCATGGCGCAGGCCTTCCGCCGTCACCCGCGCTATTTCGACACGCTGTACTGCAACCTGATCGACGCTGGTGAACAGGGCGGTATCCTCGATTCCCTGCTGGAGCGCCTGTCGCTCTACATGGAAAAGACCATCGCGCTGAAGAGCCAGATCAAGTCCGCGATGATCTACCCGATCGCGGTGCTGACCGTGGCCTTTGCCGTCACGGTGATCCTGATGCTGTTCGTGATCCCGGCCTTCAAGGGCGTGTTCTCGAGCTTCGGCGCCAACCTGCCGGCGCCCACGCTGGTGGTGATCGCGATCTCGGACTTCTTTGTTGCGTACTGGTACATCGTCATCGGCATACCGGTGGGCGGCGTTGCTCTCTATATACGGGCCCTGAAGAAGTCGGAGAAGGTCCAGCGCAGCACCGACCGCATCATGCTGAAACTGCCCATCTTCGGCAGCCTGTTCCGCAAGGCCGTGATCGCGCGCTGGACGCGTACGCTCGCCACCATGTTCGCCGCCGGCACGCCGCTGGTGGAATCGATGGAATCCGTGGCCGGCGCCGCCGGCAACTGGGTCTACTACGACGCCACGCGCGAGATCGAACAGGCGGTGCGCATCGGCACCAGCCTGACCAACGCCATGCAGGCCACGCACGTGTTCGACAACATGGTGCTGCAGATGACCCAGATCGGCGAGGAGTCGGGCGCGCTCGACAACATGCTGCTCAAGGTGGCCGAATTCTACGAACGCGAGGTCGACGATGCCGTGGCGGCCATTTCGAGCCTGATCGAGCCGCTGATCATCGTGGTGCTGGGCGTGCTCATCGGCGGCATGGTGGTCGCGATGTACCTGCCGATCTTCAAGCTGGGACAGGTGGTGTAATTGACGAATCCGGTATTCCCCGCCGGCGGCGCCGTGCTGCCGGCCCTGGCCGCGCTGCCGCCGTCGTTCCTGCTTGCGGCAACGGCCCTCCTCGGCCTGCTGGTGGGCAGCTTCCTGAACGTGGTGATCCACCGGATGCCGCGCATGATGGAGTATGACGAAGCCAACTACATCGCCGAGTTGCGCGGCGATCCCCTGCCCTACCCCGAACGCTACAACCTGATGGTGCCGCGCTCGGCGTGCCCGCACTGCGGTCATGCCATCGCCGCCTGGGAGAACATTCCCGTCATCAGCTATCTCTTCCTGCGCGGGCGCTGCGCGTCGTGCAAGGCGCCGATCAGCGTGCGCTATCCGCTGGTGGAACTGGCTTGCGGCGTGCTCAGTGCGCTGGCCGCCTGGCACTTCGGGCCGACCTGGCAAGGCGTGGCGGCGCTGGTGCTGCTGTGGTCGCTGCTGGCGCTGACGATGATCGATGCCGACACGCAGCTGCTGCCCGACCAGATCACGCTGCCGCTGGTGTGGCTGGGGCTGCTGCTCAACCTGGGCGGGCTGTTCGTGCCGCTGGCCGATGCGGTGATCGGTGCCGTGGCCGGCTACCTGCTGCTGTGGTCCGCCTACTGGGTGTTCAAGCTGGTGCGCGGCAAGGAAGGCATGGGCTATGGCGACTTCAAGCTGATGGCGGCGCTGGGCGCCTGGTTCGGCTGGCAGGCGCTGCCGACGCTGGTGTTGCTGTCTTCGGTGGTCGGCGTGGTGTTTGGCGTAGCCAGCATCGCGCTGCGCCGCCAGCACCGCGACACGCCCTTCCCGTTCGGCCCGTTCATTGCCGGCGCCGGCGCGCTGGTGCTGTTCTTCGGGCCGGGCGTGCTGCCGCTGCCGACGCCGTGAGGAACGGCCCGCGCCGCGCCAAGCTGGTATCGTTCGGCCATTGCACCCACGGAACCTGACATGCTGGAGATCGGACTGACAGGCGGCATCGGCAGCGGCAAGACCCGCGTGGCCGACATGTTCGCCGCGCGCGGCGCCGCCATCATCGACACTGACCTGCTTGCGCACGAGATCACCGCGCCGGGCGGGCAGGCCATTCCCGCGCTGGTCGATGCCTTCGGCCCGCAGTGCCTGCGCGCCGACGGTGCCATGAACCGCGATGCCATGCGCGCGCTGGTCTTTGCCGACCCTGCCGCCAAGGCCCGGCTCGAAGGCATCACCCATCCGCTGATCCGAGCACTGACCACGGCCCGCGCCAAGAGCATTGCCGATGCCGGCGAGCATCCGTACCTGATCTACGTCGTGCCGCTGCTGGTCGAATCCGGCGCATGGGTCGAGCGCGTCGGGCGCGTGCTGGTGGTGGATTGCACCGAGGAAACGCAGATCGCGCGCGTCATGGCGCGCAATGGCTTCAGCCGCGAACAGGTACTGGCCATCATGGCGAAACAGGCGACGCGTGCGCAGCGGCTGGCCGTGGCCAACGATGTGGTCGACAACGACGGGCCGGTCGAGGCACTCACCGCACAGGTTGACCTGCTGGACCGAACCTATCGCGCGTTGTCAGCCGCCGGCGTCACGCGCACCTGATCCAGGGCACAAGCAGGCACCGCTGTGCTCACTGGCTCGGCGCATGATGCACATTGCATTGTCCTCGCAGCCCGTCTCGCATAGAATGCGCTGGAACCTAACGCGAAATGCGTGGACGGCCGCGGCTGCCACACATTCCTGACGTTCCCCGGGCCACGCCCGCACCGGGACGCTCCCACGGGAGCGCCGCCTCAGCGCTGCACGGACATAGCACTTGATCCTGTACGAATATCCTTTCAACGAACGCATCAGGATGTTGCTGCGCCTGGAGGACCTGTTCGATCGGCTGGATTACTTCCTCGGCCAGGAACACGCTCTGCAGCACCATGTCGCACTGACCACGCTGTTCGAGATCATCGACGTGGCCGGCCGCGCCGACCTCAAGACCGACCTGATCAAGGAACTGGAACGCCAGCGCCAGGCGCTGACCGCGTTGCGCGTCAATCCCCAGATCGACCAGGAAGCGCTGGACGCCGTCATCGGCGAGATCGAGCAGGGCATTGCCATGCTCAACCAGACCGTGGGCAAGGCGGGCCAGCTGCTGGCCGACAACGAGTGGCTGACCAGCATCCGCAGCCGCGCGATCATTCCGGGCGGCACCTGCGAGTTCGACCTGCCGGCCTACTATGCCTGGCAGCATCGTCCCGCCGAGGAACGCCGCGCCGATATCCTGAAATGGGCCAGGCCGCTGGTGGCGCTGCGCGCCGGGACTTCGACGGTATTGCGCCTGCTGCGTGAATCGGGCCAGAGCGGCAAGGTGATCGCCACGGGCGGCAGCTACCAGCAGATGCTATCGGGCCGCAGCTACCAGCTGATGCAGGTGCACCTCGATGACTCGCTGCTGGCCTTTATCCCCGAGATGAGCGCCAACAAGTACATGCTGTGGGTCCGCTTTACGCAGCAGGACGGCGACCTGCGCCCGCGCTCGGTCGACGCCGACATCCCGTTCCTGCTCAAGCTCTGCAATTTCTGAAGTCATGCCTGCCGTCGTCAAATGCCCCACCTGCGGCACCAAGGTGGAATGGATTCCCGAAAACAAGTTCCGCCCGTTCTGCTCCGAGCGCTGCAGGCAGATCGACCTGGGCGCATGGGCGTCCGAGAAGTACGTGATCGGCAGCAAACCCGACGAAACCCCATCGCCGGACCTGCCGGAAGACGAAGACGACTGACCCGCGACGACTTCTGGAGCCGTCCCGTCCGCTCAATGCGCCGCGGCCAGCACGCGGCGGCAGAACCCCACGCACACCAGCACAAACACCGCCAGGCCGAGCCATTCGGCCGTCACGGCAAAGCCCTCGCCCACTAGTCCTGGCGCTGGTCCTGGCGGCCACGTTCGGCTATTTCATGATGCCGGCACCCGTGGATGCCGGGGCGCGCTGGCAGATGGTGGCCGGCGCGGTGCTGTTTGCCTTCGTGTCCGGATTCCTTGTGGCCGCGGCCTGCGGCTACATGGATGGCCTGGTCCCTTCTTGCTGTTATTGTGTGGGCGCAATCACGGGCGCCGCGGCCGCAGGGGCGCGGGAACAGCTTGGCTTGTCAGGCGGGCCGGGATTCTTCGCCCAACCATTCGACCACCGGGATGGTGGCCGGCAGCAGCGGTTCGACCGTCACGGGCACCGTCTGCCACGAAAAGGCCTGGCCCTCGCGTCCGACGGGATCGCCGCGCCAGGCCGTGACCTTGCAGAAATGCAGCCGCACATAGGCGTGAGGGTAGTCGTGCTCGAGCACGTGCCAGCGCACGCATTCGGTGATATCGAGGCCCAGTTCTTCATGAAGTTCGCGCGCGAGCGCGGCCTCCACGGTCTCGCCTGGTTCCAGCTTGCCGCCCGGGAATTCCCAGTAGCCCTCGTAGGGCTTGCCGCCCGGACGCTGTGCCAGCAAGAAGCGGCCGTCCGGCTGCACCAGCACGCCTACTGCCACCTCGGTGACCTTGCGCGGCGCGGCCGTGTCTTGCATCTGCGTCATGCGCCCTCCACGTCGGCGATGAACGGCTTGCCATGCTTGCCGCCCCAGTCGCGCGCGAACTGCCAGGCCACGCGGCCCGAGCGCGAACCGCGTTCCAGCGCCCACACCAGCGCATCGCCGCGCGCCGCGGCAATGTCGTCGTCCGTGCAGCCGAAATGCTTGAGCCAATGGCCGACGATGGACAGGTACTCGTCCTGCTTGGGCGGATAGAACGACAGCCACAGGCCAAAGCGTTCCGACAGCGAGATCTTCTCCTCGACGACTTCGCCGGGATGGATCTCGCCATCTTCGGTATGGCGGTATGACTCGTTGTCCTTCATGTACTCCGGCAGCAGGTGGCGGCGGTTGGACGTCGCATACACCAGCACATTGTCCGACTGCGCAGCCACCGAGCCGTCCAGCGCCGATTTGAGCGCCTTGTAGCCGGATTCGCCATCCTCGAACGACAGGTCGTCGCAGAAGATCACGAAGCGCTCGGGGCGCTTGGCGACCTGCTCGACGATATCGCCAAGATCGCCCAGGTCGCTCTTGTCCACTTCCACCAGCCGCAGGCCGTCCTTCACAAAGGCATTGAGGCAGGCCTTGATCAGCGACGACTTGCCGGTGCCGCGCGCGCCGGTCAGCAGCACGTTGTTGGCCGGCAGCCGGTTCACGAACTGGCGTGTATTGGCGACGATGGCGTCCTTTTGGCGCTCGATGTTCTTGAGGTCATCGAGGTGGATCGGCGGCAGCTGGCGCACCGGCTGCAGGTAGCCGATATTGCCGAACAGGCTCTGCCGCTTGCGCCAGCGGAACGCTACCGCCTCTTGCCAGTCCGCTTCCGTCAGTTGCGGCGGCAGCCACTGTTCGAGTCGGGCGAGGAAGTTGTCGAGGCGGGAGGCGAGGTCAGACATGGCAGCGGAGCGTCGTTGAACAGGGGGCGATGATCAGGAACGATAGTCGGCGTTGATCGACACGTAGTCGTGCGAGAGGTCGCAGGTCCACACCGTGGCTTCGGCGTTGCCGCGGCCCAGCGCGATGCGCACGGTGATCTCGGCCTGCTTCATCACGCGCTGGCCATCCTCTTCGCGGTAGTCGGGGTTGCGGCCGCCGTCGCGGGCCACCCAGACGTCGTCGAGCCACAGGTTGACGCGGTCGACATCGAGATCGTCCACGCCGGCATAACCGACGGCAGCCAGGATACGGCCAAGGTTGGGGTCCGACGCAAAGAACGCCGTCTTGACCAGCGGCGAGTGGGCCACGGCATAGGCGATCTGGCGGCACTCGGCCACGTCCTTGCCGCCTTCCACGCGGATGGTCATGAGCTTGGTGGCGCCCTCGCCGTCGCGAACGATCATCTGCGCGAGTTCCTGCGCCAGGCTGGTGACAGCGTCGCGCAGCGCCTCGAAGGCCGCGCCTTCGGCGCGCTCGATGGCGGCGCCCGACTTGCCCGTGGCGATCAGCACGAAGGAATCGTTGGTCGAGGTGTCGCCGTCGATCGTGATGCTGTTGAACGAGTGGTCGGCCGCATGCGACACCAGCGCCTGCAGCACCGGCTGGGCCACGCCCGCGTCGGTGGCGATAAAGCCGAGCATGGTCGCCATATTCGGGCGGATCATGCCGGCGCCCTTGCTGATACCGGAGAGCGTGACCGTCTTGCCGTCGATCTGCACCGTGCGCGATGCCGCCTTGGGCTGCGTGTCGGTGGTCATGATCGATTCGGCGGCGGCCAGCCAGTTGTCGGCCTTCGCGTTGGCCACGGCAGGCGCCAGGCCGGCCAGCAGGCGGTCCATCGGCAACTGCTCGAGAATCACGCCGGTCGAGAACGGCAGCACCTGCTGCGCGGCGATGCCAAGCTGGCCGGCCAACGCGTCGCAGGTGGCGCGGGCGTTGGCCAGGCCGGTCTCGCCGGTGCCGGCATTGGCATTGCCGGTGTTGATCACCAGTGCGCGTATGCCCTTGCCGCCGGCCAGGTGCTCGCGGCATACCTGCACGGGTGCCGCACAGAAGCGGTTGCGCGTGAACACGCCGGCCACGGTGCTGCCTTCCGCCACGCGCACCACCAGCACGTCCTTGCGATTGGCCTTGCGGATGCCGGCCTCGGCCCAGCCGAGTTCGACGCCGGCAACGGGTTTCAGGTTTTCTGCCTGCGGCAGCGGAAGATTCACGGGCATATCGGTTCCTGTCCTGTAGTCCTGCTTGGTCTGTCTGTTCAGTCGTCAGACGAACATGCCCGCTTGGCGCGGGCATGTCGTTACCTCTTCGCCCCTTCCGCCGTGGCGGCAAGGGCTGTCGTGCATGGTCCGGCTGGCGCCAGGCTCAGCTCAGCTTGCCGTGGCACTGCTTGAACTTCTTGCCCGAACCGCACGGGCAAGGATCGTTGCGGCCCACCTTGGCCATCCCCGCCGCCGCCATTTCGGCGGCAGCCACGGCGGCGCCGGTGCGCGGCGACGGCGCGTCTTCCACGGGCTCGCGGCCCTCGGCGAACTCGTCGTGCTTGTACTGCACGTTCTCCAGGTGCGACAGGCCTTCCTCGATCTGCTCCGAAGCCTGTTCCAGCTCTTCCGGCGACTGGATCTGCACGTTGAAGGTCACGCGCGTGACTTCGTTCTTGATCACGTCGAGCAGGCGCGCGAACAGTTCGAACGACTCGCGCTTGTACTCCTGCTTCGGGTCTTTCTGCGCATAGCCGCGCAGGTGGATGCCCTGGCGCAGGTGGTCCAGCGCGGCCAGGTGCTCGCGCCAGTGCGTGTCGATGCTCTGCAGCATGACCGAGCGCTCGAAACCGGCAAACGATTCGCGGCCCACGATGGCGACCTTGCCTTCGTAGCGCTCTTCGGCGGCCTTCAGGATCATGTCGAGGAGTTGTTCGTCCTCGATGCTCTGGGCGCCTTCGATGGTCTGTGCCAGCGGCAGCTCCAGGCCCCAGTCGTCGCGCAGGCGCGCTTCGAGACCGGCGATGTCCCACTGTTCTTCCATGGTCTCGGCCGGCACGTGCTCGCGGAACAGCTCGATCAGCACGCTTTCGCGCAGGTTCTTGACCATTTCGCCGACGTCATTGGCTTCCAGCACGTCGTTGCGCAGCTTGTAGATTTCCTTGCGCTGGTCGTTGGCGACGTCGTCGTACTGCAGCAGCTGCTTGCGGATGTCGAAGTTGCGGCCTTCCACCTTGCGCTGCGCCGATTCGATCGAGCGCGTGACGATGCCGGCTTCGATCGGCTCGCCCTCGGGCATCTTCAGGCGTTCCATGATGGCGCGCACGCGGTCGCCCGCGAAGATGCGCAGCAACTGGTCGTCCAGCGACAGGTAGAAGCGCGACGAACCCGGGTCGCCCTGGCGGCCGGCACGGCCGCGCAGCTGGTTGTCGATACGGCGCGATTCATGGCGCTCGGTGCCGACGATATGCAGGCCGCCCGCGGACTTGACCTGTTCGTGCAGCGACTGCCATTCGTCTTTCAGCTGCTGGATGCGTGCAGCCTTGTCGGCGTCGGACAGGTTCGCGTCCACCTCGATGAACCCGGCCTGCTTTTCCACATTGCCGCCCAGCACGATGTCGGTACCGCGGCCAGCCATGTTGGTGGCGATGGTGATCATCTTCGGGCGGCCGGCCTGGGCCACGATCTCGGCCTCGCGCTCGTGCTGCTTGGCGTTGAGCACCTGGTGCGGCAGCTTTTCCTTGTTGAGCAGGTCCGACAGGTATTCGGAGGTCTCGATCGAGGTCGTGCCGACCAGCACCGGCTGGCCGCGCTCGAAGCAGTCGCGGATATCGCGCACGACGGCGGCGTAGCGCTCCGTCGAGGTCTTGTAGATCTGGTCCTGCAGGTCCTTGCGCTGGGCCTGGCGATTGGTCGGGATCACCACCACTTCCAGGCCATAGATTTCCTGGAATTCGTAAGCTTCCGTATCCGCCGTGCCGGTCATGCCGGCCAGCTTGGTGTACATGCGGAAGTAGTTCTGGAAGGTGATGGTCGCCAGCGTCTGGTTTTCCTGCTGGACGGACACGCCTTCCTTGGCTTCCACGGCCTGGTGCAGGCCGTCGGACCAGCGGCGCCCGGTCATCAGGCGGCCGGTGAATTCGTCGACGATGACGACTTCGTCGTTCTGCACCACGTAATGCTGGTCGCGGTGGAACAGGCTGTGCGCGCGCAGGGCGGCGTACAGGTGGTGCATCAGCGTGATGTTCTGCGGTGCGTAGAGCGATTCGCCCTCGCCGATCAGGCCCTGCTGCGCCAGGATCTCTTCCGCCTTCTCGTGGCCGGCCTCGGTCAGGTAGACCTGGTGGCCCTTCTCGTCCACGAAGTAGTCGCCCGGCTTCTCCACGCCCGTGCCGTCGGCCTTTTCCTCGCCGATCTGGCGCTCGAGCAGCCTGGGGATGCCGTTCATGCGCTGGTAGAGGTCGGTCTGGTTCTCGGCCTGGCCCGAGATGATCAGCGGCGTGCGGGCCTCGTCGATCAGGATCGAGTCCACCTCGTCGACGATCGCGTAGTTGAGCGGACGCTGCACGCGCTGCGACGGGTCATAGACCATGTTGTCGCGCAGGTAGTCGAAGCCGAACTCGTTGTTGGTGCCGTAGGTGATGTCCGCGTTGTACGCGGCCTGCTTCTGGTCGTGCGCCATCTGCGACAGGTTCACGCCCACCGACAGGCCCAGGAAGTTGTACAGGCGGCCCATCCACTCGGCGTCGCGCTGGGCCAGGTAGTCGTTGACGGTCACCACGTGCACGCCCTTGCCGGTGATGGCATTGAGGTACACGGCCAGCGTCGCGGTCAGCGTCTTGCCCTCGCCGGTGCGCATTTCGGCGATCTTGTTGTCATTGAGGACCATGCCGCCGATCATCTGCACGTCGAAGTGGCGCATCTTCATGACGCGCTTGCTGGCTTCGCGGCACACGGCAAACGCCTCTGGCAGCAGCGCCTCGAGCGATTCGCCGCCGGCGTGGCGCTGCCGGAAGGTCTCCGTCATGCCGCGCAGGTCGTCGTCGGAGAGCTGCTCGAACTTGGGCTCCAGCGCGTTGATCTGCTCCACCGTGCGGCGGTATTGTTTGATCAGCCGCTCGTTGCGGCTGCCGAAGACTTTCTTGAGAAGGCCCGTGATCATCGAGTGCTTTCACCTGCGCGGACCGGTCCGGCGACCCGCGTACGGGCGGCCCCAGCCGTGCCAGGCATGGATAGATTGGCGCGAAACGCCGAGTTTATCATGTGCCGGGGTCGCGGCCGGGACGGGAAGTGCCATCTTGCCAAAGCCGCGCCGGTCCCGGCGGGACGTTGATTTATCTGCAGATCGGGACGGACCGGCAAGGTTCAATCGGGGGCCGCCGGAAGTGCGCTTCCGTGGGCGTGGCCGGCCCTCCACATGGGCCGGCAATCCGGGGCGCGCCAGGGGCCGGCTTGCTAGAATGCACGCATGCGCCTGTTCACCCACCACGCCCTGCAGACACCGGCGGCCAAGCCCCTGAACGACTGGCTGGCCAAGGCCGGCCCGGTTTCCGCGCTGATGCAGACCGCTCGGGAGCTCGCGTCGCTGGAAGCGCAGGTGCTGTCGCTGCTGCCGCCGACCATGCGCAACGGCATTGCCGTCGCCGGAGTCAAGCGCGATGGCCGCGGACCGCAACAGGAACAGGTCCTGCTGTTGCTCGCCGCGCACGGCGCGGCCGCCGCGCGGGTGCGCCAGGTCGTGCCGACATTGCTGACCCGCCTGCAGGAGCGGGGCTCGCAGGTGACGGCAATCCGGGTACGGGTACAACCCGAGGCAACGCGCCACAGCGACTGGGACACCGGCCCCGTGGTGCGGCCGCGGACCAATGGACAGATGTCGGCGGTCGGGCTTGCCAGCCTGGACGATCTGGCGCGCAGCTTGCCGCCGTCGCCGCTGCAGGATGCGTTGAAGACCCTGCTGTCGCACCATCGGCAGGATCACGGAAACAAAAAACCGGCCTAGGCCGGTTTTTTTGTTTCCACGCGTGCCGCGATCAGGCAAACGCGGGCTGGACCTGCGGCAGGAACGCGGCGGGCGCGTCCTCGACACGGTCGAACGTGACCAGTTCATAGGCTTCCTGGTCCGCCAGCAGCGCGCGCAGCAACTGGTTGTTCAGGCCGTGGCCCGACTTGTGCGCGACATAGGAAGCGATCAGCGGATGGCCGACAACGTACAGGTCACCGATCGCGTCCAGGATCTTGTGGCGCACGAACTCGTCGCCGTAGCGCAGCTCTTCGTTGTTGAGCATGCGGTGCTCGTCCAGCACGATCGCGTTGTCCAGGCTGCCGCCACGGGCCAGGCCCATTTCGCGCAGCGCCTCGACCTCATGCGCAAAGCCGAAGGTGCGGGCACGGGCGATCTCGCGCACGTAGCTGGTATCGGCAAAGTCGATCGCGAAGTTCTGGCCGGTCTTGTCGACCGCCGGATGGCGGAAGTCGATCGTGAACGACAGCTTGAAGCCGAAGAACGGTTCCAGGCGCGCCAGCTTGTCGCCGTCGCGCACTTCCACGGCCTTCTTCACCTTGATGAAACGCTTGGCGGCGTTCTGCTCTTCGATGCCGGCCGATTGCAGCAGGAACACGAACGATGCCGCGCTGCCGTCCATGATCGGAATTTCCTCGGCGTCGACGTCGACATAAAGGTTGTCTATGCCGAGGCCGGCGCAAGCGGACATCAAATGCTCGACCGTGGAAACGCGCGCGCCATCCTTCTGCAGCACCGACGCCAGGCGCGTGTCGCCGATCGCGCTTGCGGCCACGGGAATCTCCACGGCTTCGGGCAGGTCCACGCGGGTGAATACGATACCGGTGCCAGCCAGGGCCGGCCGCAGGGTCAGCGTCACTTTGCGACCCGAGTGCAGACCGATACCGACCGTCTTCACCAGGGACTTGATAGTGCGCTGTTTGAGCATGGCGGCCTCAATATTATTAAAACCTATCAGGTTTTCTTAGTCGATTAAGTGATTTTACCACTGCTAGGGAAATCCCGCTAAGCCTCTTTGTTTCGGTGTGTTAATCCATGCACAGGAAGTTGCATATACCGCACACCAAGTTGAGGATTTGTGTCAGGCGCGCAACGTCTCCAGCATGGATTCCGCGCTGCTGACCTTGAATTCGCCTGGCGCTTCGACTTGCAGGTGGGTCACCACGCCATCATCGAGCACCATCGCGTACCGCTTGGAGCGCACGCCCATGCCGCGCGCCGTGAGGTCCTGGTCCAGGCCCAGCGCACGCGTCCATTCTGCGCTTCCGTCGGCCATCATGCGCACCTTGCCTTCGGTGTGCTGCTCGCGGCCCCAGGCGCCCATCACGAAGGCGTCATTGACCGACACGCACCAGACCTCGTCCACGCCCGCGTCGCGCAGCGACTGCGACTCGGCGACATAGCCAGGCACGTGCTTGGCCGAGCAGGTCGGCGTGAATGCCCCCGGCAAGGCAAAGACCACGATCTTGCGGCCCTTGACCAGGTCCGATACGCGGAACGCGTTGGGACCCAGCGAGCAGCCTTCGCTCTGGGTATCGAAGAATTCTTGCAGCGTGGCGTCCGGGACGCGTTGTCCGACAGCGATCATGGTGATTGGCAACCTGTCAAAGAAGGGGGAAAGCGGGGAAAGCCTGCCGGCATCATAGGCTCCCGGGCGCGCTCGTCCAAGACTGATGACATCCGGTGGCATTTCGATACAGCTTGCTACAAAAAAGTCCGCGCGACGCGCCTTGCAGCGCGCCGCGCGGACGACGGCACATCCCGACCGGGAGGGCGGGAACCAGTCCGGGGAGGCGGCCAGCGGCCGCCCGTCCCGGCGACAGGATGTGAACGGAGGCGGTTCAGCGCGGACGCGGCATCACCGGCAGCCCGGGCGGTTTGCACGGTCCATGCAAGGCACGCGCGGATAGGGAGCGCTCGTGCTTCGCGACAAGGACGCGCAAGCCGTCAGGGACCGGCCCTGCGATGCTGGATCCGGCCGTCCCGGCTCAGTCTGCCTGCTTGCGCAGGAAGGCCGGGATGTCGTACGTATCGACACCCTTCTCCTGCAGCGCGGCCACGTGGGCCGACGCCGATTCACGCGAGCTGCGCCACACGGCCGGCGTATCCAGGCCGCTGTAGTCCGGCGAGCTGTGCTGCACGGCGGCGGCAGCCATGCCGGCCATCATCTGCACCGGGATGTTGTCGGTGCCGGTCTTGAGCAACGTCATCGGCTGCTGCTTCTTGGCCGAGCGGCCCAGGCCCGTCGCCACCACGGTCACGCGCAGGGCATCGCCCATGGCGTCGTCATACACCGTACCGAAGATCACGGTCGCGTCTTCCGCGGCGTAGCTGCGGATGGTGTTCATGACTTCCTTGGTTTCCGACAGCTTGAGCGAACGGCTGGCGGTGATGTTGACCAGCACGCCGCGCGCACCGGACAGGTCCACGCCTTCCAGCAGCGGGCTGGCCACGGCCTGCTCGGCTGCCAGGCGGGCGCGATCCACGCCCGACACGGTCGCCGTGCCCATCATGGCCTTGCCCTGCTCGCCCATCACCGTCTTCACGTCTTCGAAGTCGACGTTCACCAGGCCGTCCACGTTGATGATCTCGGCAATACCGGCCACGGCGTTGTGCAGCACGTCGTCCGCGCACTGGAAGCACTTGTCCATCTCGGCATCATCGCCCATGACTTCGAAGAGCTTCTCGTTGAGCACCACGATCAGCGAATCCACCGAGCTTTCCAGCTCGCTCGAACCGTGTTCGGCCACCTTGGCGCGGCGCGCGCCTTCGAAGTCGAACGGCTTGCTGACCACGCCCACGGTCAGGATGCCCATTTCCTTGGCCACCTGCGCCACGATCGGCGCGGCGCCGGTACCGGTGCCGCCGCCCATGCCGGCAGTGATGAAGACCATGTGGGCGCCGCGCAGTGCGTCCGCGATCTGCTCGCGGGCCTGCTCGGCGCAGTTACGACCGACTTCCGGCTTGGCACCAGCGCCCAGGCCGGAATTGCCCAGTTGCAGCACGCGCGAAGCGGTCGAACGCTTCAGCGCCTGCGCGTCGGTGTTCATGCAGATGAATTCAACACCCTGCACGCCGCGGCTGATCATGTGCTGCACGGCATTGCCGCCCGCGCCGCCCACGCCCACCACTTTGATGATGGTGCCGTCCATCACTTCCGTTTCGATCATGTCAAAGTCCATCACTGCCTCCGAGAAAAATCAGTCCCCAGACTTTGCAGCCTCCCCGCCGCAACCCCTGGTTCCTGAACAAGAAACCGATTAAATGAAATTGTTCCCATCAACGCGCCATCTCTGCCGTGGTAGACACGATCGTCAAGACAGCGCGACTTTCCTTTCCATCAGACAAGCTTCGCGTCAGAAGTTGCCGACAAACCATTCCTTCATGCGGCCCCATACCTGCTTGACCGATCCGCTCTGCACCGCCACCTTTCGTCCGCGCATGCGTTGCACGCGCCCTTCGAGCAGCAGGCCCATCACCGTGGCATAGCGCGGGCTCTTCACGACCTCGTGCAGATTGCCGCGGTACTCCGGCACGCCCACGCGCACCGGCTTCAGGAAGATGTCCTCGCCAAGCTCCACCATGCCAGGCATCATCGCCGTGCCGCCGGTGATCACCACGCCCGACGACAGCAGCTCTTCGTAGCCCGATTCACGCACCACCTGGTGCACCAGCGAAAACAGTTCCTCGATGCGCGGTTCGATCACGGCCGCCAGCGCCTGGCGCGACAGCGTGCGCGTGCCGCGGTCGCCCACGCCGGGCACTTCGATCATGTCTTCCGGATCGGCAATCGCCTGCTTGGCAATGCCGTACTGCATCTTGATGTCCTCGGCATCCGGCGTCGGCGTGCGCAGCGCCATGGCGATGTCGTTGGTGATCTGGTCGCCGGCGATGGGAATCACGGCCGTATGCCGGATCGCGCCCTCGCTGAAGATAGCGATATCGGTGGTGCCGCCGCCGATGTCGACCAGCACCACGCCCAGTTCCTTCTCGTCCTCGGTCAGCACCGCCAGGCTCGAAGCCAGCGGCTGCAGGATCAGGTCATGCACTTCCAGGCCGCAGCGGCGCACGCACTTGACGATGTTCTGCGCCGCGCTGACCGCGCCGGTGACGATATGCACCTTCACTTCCAGGCGGATACCGCTCATACCGATCGGCTCGCGCACGTCTTCCTGGCCGTCGATGATGAATTCCTGCGTCAGGATGTGCAGGATCTGCTGGTCGGTCGGGATATTGACCGCCTTGGCGGTCTCGATCACGCGCGCCACGTCGGTCTGCGTCACCTCCTTGTCCTTGATAGCCACCATGCCGCTGGAGTTGAAGCTGCGGATATGGCTGCCGGCGATGCCGGTGAACACTTCGGCAATCTTGCAGTCGGCCATCAGCTCGGCCTCTTCGAGCGCCTTCTGGATCGATTGCACGGTGGCCTCGATATTGACCACGACCCCTTTCTTCAGACCCTTGGACTCCGACTGGCCCATCCCGATCACCTCATAGCTGCCGTCTGGGCGCAGTTCCGCCACCACGGCCGCCACCTTCGAGGTGCCGATATCGAGACCGACCAACAGGTCCTTGTATTCCTTGCTCATCGGGTTTTCTCCGCCTTGCTCTTCAGTCGCGTCGGATTGTTGTTGGAAGTACCTGTTTCCGGGGTTCCCGTACCTGCTGCCCTGGCCTTCGCCGCGGCCGCGGCCTGCGCGTCGGTCAGGAACCGGGCGCTGGCTGTGCGGATCGAGAACCCGTTCGGGTAGCGCAGGTCCGCGTAGTCGATCTGCTTGCCCCACTGCTCGGTGACCTGGGGCCACGCGGCGACGAAACGCTTCACGCGCTGCTCCATCGCGGCGCGCTCTTCGTCGTTCTGCTCGCGGCCCAGCTCCACGACCATGCCGTTCGACAGCTTCGTGCGCCAGGCATAGCGGCCGGACAGCGCCACCGCCATGGGCTCCGCCTTGAGCGGCTTGAACCATTCGCGCATGACCTCGAGCTTCTCGATCACGTCGCCTTCGCTGTCGGGTGGACCGTCGAGCGCCAGCAGCTGGGCGTCTTCCTCGGCCTCGGCCGTGTTGGCGACGAACACTTCGCCATAGGTGTTGACCAGCCTGCCGCTGTCGGCGGGGCCCCAGGTGCCCAGTGCCTCGTGTTCCTCGACTTCCACGGTCAGCCCGTTGGGCCATTCGCGCCGCACGCTCGCGCGCCGCACCCAGGGCACGGATTCAAACACCTGGCGCGCCGCGTTCAGGTCCAGCGTGAAGAAGTTGCCGGTCAGCTTGCCCACTGCATTCGACCGCACGCTGGGCGCGTTGACGTGGCGCAGCGCGCCGCCGTCCATCGGCGCCACCTCGACATGGGTGATGGCGAACACGGGCCGCTGCGCCAGCCACAGCAGACCGGCCGCGAGCGCCATCAGCGCCACCAGCGCGTAGAGCGCGGAGGCGATCAGGTTGAGCAGGCGAGCGTTATGCCACATGGTGCGAGTTCGTCCGGTACGGTATTGCCAGGGTTATTCGGGTTTCCAGTGTTCGTTCGGATGCAGGTCCAGCGTTGCGGCGGCCACCACCTGCATGACGAAATCCTCATAGCTGATGCCGGCCGCGCGCGCGGCCATCGGCACCAGCGAATGGCCGGTCATGCCCGGCGAGGTATTCATTTCAAGCAGGAAAGGCTTGCCGTCTGCGCGCAGCATCACGTCCGCGCGCGCCCAGCCACGGCAGCCCAGCACGCGGTAGGCCTGCACCGCCAGTTGCTGCACCTCGCGCTCGACCTCAGCGCTCAGGCCTGACGGACACAGATATTGGGTATCGTCAGTAAAGTACTTATTTTGATAGTCATAGTTCGAATCCGGCGCGACGATGCGAATCACCGGCAGCGCTTCGGCCGTGGCGCCCTCCCCCACCAGCGGGCAAGTCAGCTCGGCCCCGTCGACAAAGGTCTCGGCGATAACGTCGTTGTCCAGCGCGGCCGCCTTCTCGAATGCCTCACGCATCTGCGACGCGTCGGTGACCTTGCTCAGGCCGATCGACGACCCTTCGCGCGCCGGCTTGACGATCAGCGGCAGCCCCAGGTCGGCCACCACGGCATTGAAGTCGGTGTCGGCGTGCAGCATGGCAAAGCGCGGCGTCGGCAGGTCATGCGTCATCCACAGGCGCTTGGTCGCTTCCTTGTCCATGGCCAGCGCCGAAGCCAGCACGCCGCTGCCGGTGTACGGCACGCCGAGCTGTTCCAGCAGGCCTTGCATGGTGCCGTCTTCGCCGTAGCGGCCGTGCAGCGCGATAAAGACGCGGTCAAAGCCGGCCGCGGCCAGTTCGGCGACGCCCTGCTTGGCCGGATCAAAGCCATGCGCATCCACGCCGCGCGATTGCAGCGCGGCCAGCACGCCGCTGCCGGACATCAGCGAAATCTCGCGCTCGGCGGAACGGCCGCCGAACAGCACGCCGACCTTGCCCAGCGCTTTCGGATCGATCTTGGGATTGGCGACGAAGCTCATGCCGCACCTCCCGCATGCAGCGGCTGCTGGTGCGAGACCACTTGTCCCGGCACCGCGCCGATCGAGCCGGCCCCCATGGTCACGACCACATCGCCGGGCCGGGCGGCACTCATGATGGCCTGCGGCATTTCTTCCATCTGCTCCACGAATACAGGTTCGACCTTGCCTGCCACACGCAGGGCACGGGTCAGCGCGCGGCCGTCGGCCGCAACAATCGGCGCTTCGCCGGCGGCATAGACCTCGGCCAGCAGCAGCGCGTCAACGGTGCCGAGCACCTTGACGAAATCCTCGAAGCAATCGCGCGTACGCGTGAACCGGTGCGGCTGGAACGCCAGCACCAGGCGGCGGTCCGGGAACGCGCCACGCGCGGCGGCGAGCGTGGCGGCCATTTCCACCGGGTGGTGGCCGTAGTCGTCGACCAGCGTGAACGTGCCGGTGCCGTCCGCCGTGGCCACTTCGCCGTAGCGCTGGAAGCGGCGGCCGACGCCGTGGAATTCGCGCAGCGCCTTGACGATGGCGGCGTCGGGCACTTCGAGTTCCGTGGCGATGGCGATCGCGGCCAGCGCGTTCTGCACGTTGTGCAGGCCCGGCAGGTTCAGCACCACGTCCAGCGGCGGCTCGGCGTGGCCGTTGAGCTGGCGCAGCACCGTGAAATGCATCTGGCCGTCGACGGCGCGCGCGTTGACCGCGCGGATCTGCGCATCTTCGGCAAAACCGTAGCGCACCACGGGCTTGGACACGAACGGCAGGATCTCGCGCACATTCGGGTCATCCACGCACAGCACTGCGATGCCGTAGAACGGCAGGCGCTGCGTGAATTCGATGAACGCCTGCTTGAGCCGCGCAAAGTCGTGCCCGTAGGTGTCCATGTGGTCGGCATCGATATTGGTGATGACCTCGATGACCGGGAACAGGTTGAGGAACGATGCGTCGGATTCGTCCGCCTCGGCCACGATGAAGTCGCCCGTGCCCAGGCGCGCGTTGGCGCCCGCGGAGTTCAGGCGGCCACCGATCACGAAGGTTGGGTCCAGCCCGCCTTCGGCCAGCACCGATGCCACCAGGCTCGTGGTGGTGGTCTTGCCGTGCGTGCCGGCAATGGCCACGCCCTGCTTCAGGCGCATCAGCTCGGCCAGCATCACGGCGCGCGGCACCACCGGGATGCGCCTGGCGCGGGCGGCCAGCACTTCGGGGTTGTCGCCGCTCACGGCGGTGGAAACCACCACCGCATTGGCGCCGGCGATATGGGCCGCGTCATGTCCGTGCATGACCGTGGCGCCGAGCGAGGCCAGGCGCCGCGTGGCGGCATTGCTGCCCAGGTCGGAACCCGAGACCTTGTAGCCCAGGTTCAGCAGGACCTCCGCGATGCCGCTCATGCCGGCGCCGCCGATGCCTACGAAGTGGATGTTCTTGACGATATGCTTCATTGAGTCACTACATGTATGGGCTTCAGTCCCTGGCCATCTGACTGCATACCTCGGCTACGCGCCGGGTTGCCTCAGGCTTGGCCAGTCCGCGCGCCAGGCGCGCCATGTCTTTCAGTTGCGGCCGGTTCAGGCTGGCGATGGTTTGCGCCAGCCCGTCCGCCGTCAGTTCTTTTTGCTGCACGAGCAGGGCTGCGCCCTGCTTCGCCAGGAATTCCGCATTGGTCGTCTGGTGATCGTCCACCGCATGCGGGAACGGCACGAACAGCGCCGCCACGCCGGCGGCCGCCACTTCGGAAACCGTCATCGCGCCCGCGCGGCAGATCACCAGGTCGGCGTCGGCATATGCCTTCGCCATGTCGTCGATAAAAGGCACGGTCTGTGCAGACACCTGCGCGGCGGCATAGTTCGCGCGCAGCGTGTCGATCTGCTTCGCACCGGCCTGATGCGTGACCACCGGACGCTGCGCTTCAGGCAGCATGGCGATGGCCTTCGGCACGACGTCGTTGAGCGCCGCGGCGCCCAGGCTTCCGCCCACCACCAGTACGTTGAGCGGACCGGTGCGCTGGTCATAGCGTGCCTCCGGCCCGGCCATATGAGCGACTTCGTCGCGCACCGGATTGCCGGTCCACTCGCTGTCGGGCAGCGTGTCCGGGAA
Organism: Cupriavidus sp. C3SS-1; assembly: GCF_057073755.1. NCBI lineage: Bacteria > Pseudomonadati > Pseudomonadota > Betaproteobacteria > Burkholderiales > Burkholderiaceae > Cupriavidus > Cupriavidus sp. C3SS-1. The sequence continues at coordinate 2,923,997 of NZ_CP172699.1, forward strand.
CGCGCACAGCACGCGGTCGGCTACTTTGGCCAGCACCTTGTTGGCGAGGCCGGCGATGGAGTTCTGCTCGTGCAGCACCAGCGGGCGCCCGAGCAGCGAGGCCATCATGCCCGCCGGGAACGTGATATAGCCGCCCATGCCCAGCACCACGCTCGGCCGCACGCGACGCAGCGCGCCGAGGCTTTGCCAGAACGCGCGCAGCAGGTTCAGCGGCAGCAGGAACTTGGTCACCAGGCCCTTGCCACGCAACCCGCCGAACTGGATGAACTCCATCGGGATATCGTGCTTCGGCACCAGCGTGGCTTCCATGCCCGTGCGGTTGCCCAGCCAGACCACCTTCCACCCCTGCTCGCGCAGCGCGTGCGCGACCGCCAGCCCCGGGAATACATGTCCCCCGGTGCCGCCGGCCATCACGAGCAGGGTGCGCTGCTGCGTCATACCTTCCCTCCACGCATCAGCACGCGGTTTTCATAGTCGATGCGCAGCAGGATCGCCAGCGCGACGCAATTCATCAGGATGCCCGAGCCGCCATAGCTGACCAGCGGCAGCGTCAGCCCCTTGGTCGGCAACAGGCCCAGGTTCACGCCCATATTGATAAAGGTCTGCCAGCCGATCCACACGCCGATGCCCTTGGCCACCAGGCCGGCAAAGGTGCGATCGAGCTGCAGCGCGGTGCGGCCAATGCCGAACGCGCGGCGCACCAGCCAGTAGAACAGGATGATCACGACCAGCACGCCCACAAAGCCGAATTCCTCGCCGATCACGGCGAGGATGAAGTCGGTGTGCGCCTCGGGCAGGTAGTGCAGCTTCTCGATGCTGCCGCCGAGGCCGACGCCGGTCCACTCCCCGCGCCCGAAGGCGATCAGCGAGTGCGTGAGCTGGTAGGCCTTGCCGAGCGCGTTGCTCTCTTCCCACGGGTTCAGGTACGCGAAGATCCGTTCGCGCCGCCATGGCGACGCCGTGATCAGCAGCGCGAACGCGCCGACCGCCACGCCGACCAGCCCCGCGAACAGCTTGCCGTTGATGCCGCCCAGGAACAGGATGCCCATGGCCACCGCTGCAATCACCAGAAACGCGCCCATGTCGGGCTCGAGCAGCAGCAGCATGCCGACCACCACCACGGCCACGCCCATCGGCAGGAAGCCCTTGGCCACGGTCTGCATCCATTCCTGCTTGCGCACGGTGTAGTTGGCCGCGTACAGCACCACCGCGAGCTTCATCAGCTCCGACGGCTGGAAATTCATGATCCCCAGCGGAATCCAGCGGCGCGCGCCGTTCACGCCCTTGCCGACGAATGGCACCAGCACCACCACCAGCATCAGGAGCGCGATGATGAAGAGCTTGGGCGCGTAGCGGTCCCACACCTTGACCGGAATCTGGAACGCCGCGAGTCCCACCGACAGCCCGATCAGCAGCGCGAACAAGTGCCGGACCAGGAAGTGGCTTTCGCGATAGTTGGCGTAGCGCGGCGAGTCCGGCAGCGCGATCGACGCCGAGTAGACCATCACCAGGCCGAGCGCGAGCAGCACGATCGCCACCCACAGCAGGGGCTGGTCGTACTCCATCATGCGCGAGCGGGTCGGCTTGACGCCGGATACCGCATCACGCAGGCCACCCCAGGCGTTGCCGATGGTGGCGCCGATAAAACCGCTGCGCTTGACCTGCGAGTCACTCATGGCATGATCCCCCGCGACAGGGCCAGTTCTTCCACCGCGGCGCGGAACACTTCGGCGCGGTGCACGTAGTTGCGGAACATGTCCAGGCTCGCGCACGCCGGCGACAGCAGCACGACATCCCCGCTCTCTGCCAGCTCCGCAGCCTTGTTGACGGCTTCTTCCAGCGTGTCGGCGTCCACCAGCGACGCGCCGCTGCCCTGCAGGGCATCGCGCAGTTCACCGGCAGCACGGCCGATCAAGACCACCGCGCGCCCGTACTGCGCCACCGGCGCGGCCAGCGGCGAGAAATCCTGGCCCTTGCCTTCGCCGCCGGCGATCAGCACGACGCGCTTGTCCAGGCCCGACAGCGCGGCCACCGTGGCGCCGACGTTGGTGCCCTTGCTGTCGTCGAAATACTCGATGTCGTCGATGGTCGCGACCCACTCCACGCGGTGCGGCTCGCCGCGGTATTCACGCAGGCCGTGCAGCAGCGCGTTGAGCGGCAGGTCGATGGCACGGCACAGCGCCAGCGCCGCCATGGCGTTGGTGGCGTTGTGCATGCCGCGGATATGCAGTGCATCGGCCGGCATCAGCCGCTTGTGGCGCACCGGCACGGCTTCCTGCTCGGCGGCGGCCTTGCGGCGGCGTGGCTTGTTCTCAGCCTCCGCTTCCGTATCGGTTTCGGCCAGTACCAGCCAGGGCATGCCGCCCTCGCGCAGCACGCCAAAGCTGCCAGGCGTCTCGGGCAGGTCGGTGCCGAACGTCACCGGCGCCGTGCCCGGACGGGCCATGTCCATGGTCAGGCGGTCATTGCGGTTCAGTACCTGCACGCAGGCCGTGCCGGCCGGGCCGAAGATGCGCGCCTTGGACGCGGCATAGGCTTCCATCGAGCCATGCCAGTCCAGATGGTCTTGCGTGACGTTGAGCACGGTCGCCGCGTGCGGCACCAGCGTGTGCGTGGTTTCGAGCTGGAAGCTCGACAGCTCCAGCACCCACACGTCCGGCAGCGTGACCGAGGCGATGCAGGCCGACAGCTTGTCGAGCGCCGACGGGCTGATATTGCCCGCCACCGCCACGCTTTTGCCCGCCCGCTCGACCAGCCCGCCGGTCAGCGCCGTGGTGGTGGTCTTGCCGTTGGTGCCGGTGATCGCCAGCACCTTCGGTGCGTAGCCGGACTCGGCCTGCAGGTGCGCCAGCGCGCGCGCGAACAGTTCGATCTCGCCCCACACGGGAATGCCACGCGCACGCGCGGCAGCCAGGAGTGCGCCGGTGTCGGCCTCGAGCGGCGACAGGCCCGGGCTGATCGCCACCATGCCGATGCCGTCGAGCAGGCTTTCGGCAAATGCGCCGCCCACGAACTCGGCCGTCGTCAACTCGGCCTGCAGGAAGACAAGGTTGGCGGGGGCCTCGCGCGTGTCGGCCACGCGCACCGCGCAGCCGTTCAGGCCACACCAGCGCGCCATGGCCAGCCCCGATTCGCCGAGGCCCAGTACCAGCACATGAGGTTTTTGCAGCTCGCCAAACACTTCGTATTCCCGCCTTTTGAGTTCAGTAATCCTGTTGTCTAAATAGCCCGCGCCCGCATCAGCGCAGCTTCAGCGTCGACAGCCCGATCAGCACCAGCAGCATGGTGATGATCCAGAAGCGCACGGTGACCTGCGTCTCCTTCCAGCCGCTCAGCTCGAAATGGTGGTGCAGCGGCGCCATGCGGAACAGCCTTCGCCCTTCGCCATAGCGGCGCTTGGTGATCTTGAACCATGTGACCTGCAGCATCACCGACACGGTTTCCACGACGAAGATGCCGCCCATCACGAACAGCACGATCTCCTGCCGCACGATCACGGCGACCGTGCCAAGCGCGCCGCCCAGCGCCAGCGCGCCGACGTCGCCCATGAACACCTGCGCCGGGTGTGCGTTGAACCAGAGGAAGGCCAGCCCCGCGCCGGCCAGTGCCGAGCAGAAGATCAGCAGTTCGCCCGCGCCCGGGATATGCGGGAATAGCAGGTACTTGCTGTAGACCGAACTGCCCATCACGTAGGCAAACACGCCCAGGCCGCCGCCGACCAGCACGACCGGCATGATCACCAGGCCGTCCAGGCCATCGGTCAGGTTGACCGCATTGCTCGACCCGACGATCACCAGGTACGTCAGCACGATGAAGCCGGCCACGCCCAGCGGGTAGCTGATTTCCTTGAAGAAGGGCACGATCAGGTTGGACTTGTACGGCATGTCCAGCGACAGCCCGCCCTCGACCCAGTTCAGGAACAGTTCCCAGACGCGAACGTTGCTGCTTTCCGAGACAGAGAAAGCCAGGTAGACCGCGGCCACCAGCCCGATCAGCGTCTGCCAGAAGAACTTCTCGCGGCTCGACATGCCGCGCGGGTCGCGATAGACCACCTTGCGGTAGTCGTCGACCCAGCCGATGGCGCCATAGCCGAAGGTGACCAGCATCACCACCCAGATAAAGCGGTTGCCCCAGTCGCACCACAGCAGCGTCGAGATGGCGATGGAGACGAGCACCAGCACGCCGCCCATGGTCGGCGTACCGGACTTGACCAGGTGGGTCTGCGGGCCGATCGTGCGCACGGCCTGGCCGACCTTCAGTTCGGTCAGCTTGCGAATGACCCACGGACCGGCCGCCAGGCCGATCACCAGCGCGGTGAGGTTGGCCATCACCGCGCGGAAGGTCAGGTAGTTGACGACCCGAAGGAAGCTGTAATCGTTTTGCAGCCACTGGGCCAGAGCCAATAACATCGTGTCTTCTTACTTAGTTTGCGGAAGTGTTTGCGACCAGCGCATCCACCATCCGTTCCATGCGCATAAAGCGCGATCCCTTCACCAGCACGGCGCCAGCCCCGGCCACCATGCCCCCTGCGTCTTCCTCCAGCGCTCGGACGAGATCCTCCGCCCGGCCGAAATGCCTGCCCTGCGCGCCGAATGCCTGCACGGCGTGCGGCGCCAGTGCGCCGATCGCCCACAGCGCCTCGATGCCGCGCGCGTGCGCGTAGGCGCCGATTTCGGTGTGGAAGGCCGGTCCCTGATCGCCCACTTCGCCCATGTCGCCCAGCACCAGCAGGCGCGGCGCGGCAAACCCGGCCAGCACGTCGATGGCGGCGCGCATGGAATCGGGGTTGGCGTTGTAGGTGTCGTCGATGACCACGGTACCGCCCGGCGTGTGCTTGACCTGCAGGCGGCCCTTGACAGGCTGGAACGCCGCCAGGCCTTCCCGGATCGCCGGGACCTGAACGCCGGCCGCCAGCGCACAGGCCGTTGCGGCCAGTGCATTGCGCACGTTGTGCGTGCCGAGCAGTCCGAGGCGAACCTCGAAGGCATGGCCCGGCGCGCGGACCTGCATCACCTGCACGCCGTCGACCAGCGCCACGGTGGCATGCACGTCCGCCTGGGGCGTGGTGCCGAAGCTCAGCACGCGGCGCGCTCCGGCAGCGTTACGCCACACCGCGGCGTGCTGGCCACCGCTTTCGTCGTCGAGCGGAAACACGGCCACGCCGTCGGCGGGCAGCGCGGCAATCGCCGCGGCGTGCTCTTGGGCCACCGCTTCCACGCTGACCATGAATTCCTGGTGCTCGCGCTGGGCGTTCGTGACCACGGCGACGGTCGGCTGGGCGATGCCGGCCAGGTAGACCGTCTCGCCCGGATGGTTCATGCCGAGTTCGAGCACGGCGAGACGGTGCGACGCGCGCAGGCGCAGCACCGTCAGCGGCAGGCCGATGTCGTTGTTCAGGTTGCCGCCGGTCGCCAGGCGCCGGTCTTCGCCCACGGCCGCGGCGAAGATGGCCGCGATCATTTCCTTGACCGTGGTCTTGCCGTTGCTGCCCGTCACCGCTACCGCCGGCAGCGTGAACTGGCGGCGCCACCCGGCGCCGAGTTCGCCGAGCGCGATACGCGTGTCGGGTGCGACGATCGCCGGCACGCCGGCATCGAGCTCGCGGCTCACCAGCACGGCGACAGCGCCGCGCGCGACCACGTCGGCAATGAAATCATGCGCGTCGAAGCGCTCGCCCTTGAGCGCGACAAACAGGTCGCCCGGCTCGACCGTGCGGCTGTCGGTGTGCACGCGGGCAAAGCCCTGCGCGCCATCGCCCAAAACACGCGCGCCGGCAATCCAGCCGGCGGCTTCCTGCAAACTGGTCATTACTGGATGGCTCATGCCGATACCCCCCGCGCGGCGAGGGCCAGGCGTACGTGCTCGCGGTCCGAGAACGGCCGCTTGCGGCCATGGCTCTCCTGCGTGGCTTCATGGCCCTTGCCGGCCACCAGCACCACGTCGGCACCGGCCGCGTGCTTGATTGCATAAAGAATGGCGGCGGCGCGATCTTCGATCTGGCGCCCGCGCGCGCGGTCGGCCATGCCGTCGGCAATGGCGTCGAGGATGTCCTGCGGCTCCTCGCTGCGGGGGTTGTCGCTGGTCAGTACGATCTCGTCGGCGAGGCGTTCCGCCACCGCACCCATCAGCGGACGCTTGATCGGATCGCGGTCGCCGCCGCAGCCGAACACGCACCACAGGCGCCCATTACGCGCCTGGGCCACCGGGCGCAACGCTTCGAGCGTCTTTTCAAGCGCGTCGGGCGTGTGCGCGTAGTCGACCACGGCCAGCGGGCTGTCCTGGCCGCCGTGGGCGCCGAACAACTCCATGCGGCCGTCCACCGGCGCGAGTGCGCGCAATGCGGCCAGCGCGGCATCCCATGCCACGCCATTGGCCAGCGCCGCCCCCAGCACCGCCAGCAGGTTGCTGACATTGAACGCGCCGATCATCGGCGTCGCCACGTCGGCGCTGCCGAAGCTGCCATCGATATGGAAAGCGGTGCCGGTTGCCGTTGCACGGACACCGGTGGCACGCAGCCAGCGACCGCGCGTGCCGCTGACCGACGCGCCCGCCGGCCCGTCGATGCCGTACTCGATCACGTGCGGCGCGCGGATGGCCGCGCCGTTGGAAGCCAGCAGCCGACGGCCCATGCCGTCATCACGATTGATCACGGCGGTGCGCAGGCCGTCCCAGCCGAACAGGCGCGCCTTGGCGGCCTCGTACTCGGCCATGGTGCCGTGGTAGTCGAGGTGATCCTGAGTCAGGTTGGTCAGGACCGCCACCGAGAAATGCGTGCCGGCCACGCGCTCCTGCTCGAGTCCGTGCGAGGAGACCTCCATCGCCACCGCGCGTGCGCCGGCATCGTGCAGGCTGGCGAGGCTCGCCTGCAGTTGCACGGCGTCGGGCGTGGTGAAGCCGGTCGGCTGCAGCGCATCCGGGAAACCGGTGCCGAGCGTGCCGATGGTCGCGCACGGCGTACCAGTGGCCTGCAGCACCCGCGCCAGCCACTGGCTGCAAGAGGTCTTGCCGTTGGTACCCGTCATGCCGGTCACCGCGAGCCCCCGCGCAGGATTGCCGTGCCAGCCGGCGGCGATCGGACCGGCCAGCTGATTCAGGTTCTCCAGCGCCAGGTGCGGGACCGTGTCACCGAAGGTCCAGTCGTAGCCATCGGCCTCAAAAACGATGGCGCCAGCGCCGGCGGCGATGGCCTGGGCGATATGCGGGCGGCCGTCGGTGGACAGACGTTCATTGCCCAGCACGTAGGCGAAGAAGACATCGCCGCGCGCCAGCCGGCGCGTGTCGCCGGTCAGCTGCGCATTGGCCGGCACCTTGGTACGCAGCCAGGCCAGCGCGTCGCTGGCCTGTGCGGCGATCTCGAGCGGGAGCAGCGGCTTGGCCGTCATTGCGTCGAGCTCCACGGTTCGCTTTCCTGCACCTTGTCGCTGACCACCAGCTGGCGGATCGGCGAATCGGGCTGGACGTTCAGGGCGCGCAGCGTGCCGCCGGTGATGGCGGCGAAGACCGGGCCGGCCACGGCGCCGCCGTAGTGGCTGCCGGCGGTCGGCTCGTCCACGCTGACGGCCACGATCACACGCGGGTTGGACATCGGCGCCAGGCCGATGAACGAGGCGCGGTACTTGCTGCGGTTGTAGCCGCGGCCTTCGTGCTTGTACGCGGTACCGGTCTTGCCGCCGACGCGGTAGCCCATCACCTGCGCTTCCGGCGCGGTGCCGCCCGGCGCTGTCACGGTTTCGAGCATGCCGCGCACGTCGCGGGCAACCTGCGGCGACAGGATGCGCTCGCCGGTGACGGGACCGTTGGTGCGGAACATCGACACGGGAATGATCTCGCCGTCATGGGCGAAGATCGTGTAGGCATGTGCCATCTGGAACAGCGACACCGACAGGCCGTAGCCGTAGGACATGGTGGCCTGCTCGATCGGGCGCCAGCTCTTGTACGGCCGCACGCGACCCGCCACGGCGCCCGGGAAGCCGATCTTCGGCGCCTGGCCCAGGCCCACGCTGGTGAACATGTCCCACATTTCCTGGGGCTTCATCATCATCGCGATCTTGGTCGTGCCGATATTGCTCGACTTCTGGATCACGCCGCCCACGGTCAGCGCGCCGTAGTTGTGGGTATCGCTGATGGTGGCGCCTTCGAAGTTGTACTTGCCGGTGGTGATGATCACCGTCGACGGGGTCACGCGCTTGAGCTGCAGGGCCAGGCCGATCGAAATCGGCTTCATCATCGAGCCCGGCTCGAAGGTGTCGGTCAGCACGCGGTTGCGCAGCTGCTCGCCCGACAGCCGGGTGCGGTCGTTGGGGTTGTAGGTCGGCCAGTTGGCCAGCGCCAGCACTTCGCCGGTCTGGGCGTCGAGCACCACCGCGCTGGCGGCCTTGGCCTTGCTGCGCTCGACCACCGCCTTCAGTTCGTTGTAGGCCAGGTACTGGATCTTGGCGTCGATCGACAGCTGCATGTCGGCGCCGTCGCGCGGCGTCTTGATGATGCCGACGTCCTCGACCACGCGGCCCAGGCGGTCCTTGATCACCTGGCGCGCGCCGGCGCGCCCGGCCAGGCCGGCCTCGCGCGCGAGCTCCACGCCTTCCTGGCCGCGGTCCTCGACATTGGTGAAGCCGACGATGTGCGCCATGGCCTCGCCTTCGGGGTAGAAGCGCTTGTATTCGCGCGTCTGGTGGATCCCTTCGATCTTGAGCGCGGCGATCTTCTCCGCCACGTCCGGCTGCACCTGGCGCTTCAGGTAGACAAAGCTCTTGTCTTCCGACAGCTTGCGCCCCAGGTCCTTCTCGGACATGTCGAGCAGCTTCGCGAGCTGGCGGATCTTGGCGGCTTCGACCTGGTTGGGCACGTCTTCGGGCACCGCCCAGATCGCCTTGACCGGCAGGCTGGTGGCCAGCACCAGGCCGTTGCGGTCCAGGATCTTGCCGCGCGTGGCGGGCAGCTCGAGCGTGCGCTGGAAGCGCTTCTTGCCTTCCGCTTCGTAGAACTGGTTGCCCGGGCCCTGGATCCACAGCGCGCGCACGGCCAGCGCCACGAACGCCGCGAACATCAGGAACACGACGAACTTGGAGCGCCACATCGGCAGGCGCAGGCCCAGCACGGGGCTGGCCGAGAACTGGCCGGTGCGCGGACGGGAGTTATTCGGGCGGTTGCGCGAGGGGGCGCCGTTGCGGGGCATGTTCATGGACGTTCCTCCCCGGCGGGAGCCGATGCGGCCGCCGCGGGTGCCGGCGCCGCCTGCGGCAGCACGATACCCGAGAGGTACTGGGTCCGGCCCGCCATGACCGGCGCCATGTGCAGCTGGGTACGCGCGGCCTCCGCAATGCGCGCGCTCTTGCCCAGCGCGCTTTGCTGGTATTGCAGCCGCGACCAGTCGACGTCGAGCTGCTTCTCCTCGGACTGTGCGCGTTCCATCGCCACAAACAGCGTGCGCGCCTGGTGCTGCGCGCTCACCAGCGAGAGCGCGCAGAAGATCAGCGCGGCGAGCAGGAAGAAGGTCAGGCGATTCATGCCGGCCGACCTCCCTGGCCCGGTACGGCCGGCGCCAGCTTCTCGGCCACGCGCATCACGGCCGAGCGCGCGCGCGGGTTGTCGGCAACCTCCTGCGCGCCGGGCTTGACGCGGCCTAGCAGGCGCAGCGTCGGCTGCGGCAGATCGGCCGCGCGCAGCGGCGCGCGGCGCAGCGCCGGATCGGCATCCTGCTGGGGACGGGCGTGCGCCGCCATGAACCGCTTGACGATACGGTCCTCCAGCGAATGGAAGCTGATCACCACGAGGCGGCCCCCTACCTGCAGCAGGTCATAGGCGGCCTTCAGCCCTCTTTCGAGGTCCTCAAGCTCTTGATTGATGTGAATCCGTAGAGCCTGAAAGGTGCGGGTCGCAGGGTCCTGACCCTTCTCGCGTGTTTTGACGGCTTTCGCCACGAGCGCGGCAAGGTCGGCAGTAGTGGCGAGAGGTCCGCCATCGCCGGGTTCGCGCCGGCGAGCAACAATCGCCTTTGCAATCTGTACAGCAAACCGTTCTTCCCCATAGTCTCGTATCACCCTGGCAATGTCGTGCTCTTCCGCCTGCGCCAGCCACTGGGCGGCAGTGATGCCGCGCGTGGTGTCCATGCGCATGTCCAGCGGGCCCTCGAAACGAAAGGAAAACCCCCTCGCCGCCTCGTCGATCTGGGGCGAGCTGATCCCCAGGTCGAGGAGCACGCCAGCCACATGGCCACGCCCGGCCAGGCGCTCGCCCATGGCTGCAAAGCTCTCGTGCTCAATGGAGAAGCGGGCATCCTGGATGGTGCCCGCTTCTGCGATTGCTGCTGGGTCCTTGTCGAATGCGACGAGAGCCCCGTCTGGCCCCAGCCGGGCCAGAACCGCCCGGCTGTGCCCTCCCCTGCCGAAGGTGCCGTCCACGTAGGCGCCGTCCGGGCGCCAGACCAGCGCCGCGACGGCCTCGTCCAGCAGCACGGTGCGATGGCGCAGGGCGGGGGTTGCCGGCGATCCGGTAGGACTCATGACCTTGTCAGAAAGAGAAATTCTTCAATGCTTCCGGCATGCCCTGCGCCATCGCCTGTTGTTCCTTGGCGGCGTATGTCGCGGCATCCCAGACTTCGAAATGGCTGCCCATGCCGAGCAGCATGACTTCCTTGTCGAGCATGGCGGCACCGCGCAGCTCCGGTGCAATCAGCACGCGGCCTGCGCCGTCCATCTCCACGTCGGCAGCGTTGCCCAGGAAGATGCGCTTCCACCAGTGCGCATCCATCGGCAGCGCCGCAATCCGTTCCCGGAAAACTTCCCACTCGGGCCTGGGAAACAGCAGCAGGCAGCCGTCCGGGTGCTTGGTCAGCGTCACCCGGCCGTCGGCCTGCTGTTGCAGCGCTTCCCGGTGCCGCGACGGAATGGACATCCGCCCCTTGGCATCCAGCGAGAGCGCCGATGCTCCCTGAAACAAGCTCGCCCCCCGGTCCCGACCGGCTTCTGCCTTGCCGGCACGTGCGTGAATCGCTCAGTTCCCGACCCTGTGGATCATCCCACGGGAGGGGCTCAATTTCACACAAAAATACACTTCCTCACACTATTTCCCACTTTAGAGGAAGCAATTTCGCGGGTCAAGGCTCGCTGCAGGGCAACAAACCGGGATTCTCGAATCAGAACAAAGACTTAGCGCGCACTCCGGCACGCACGCAAAGGCGAATCCTTAATGAAATGAAGATCTTAGGGAGGAAAGCAGAGAAACCACCTGAGAACCACCGGGGGAGGAACTGCCGACGGTGCGGGAAAGACCGGCCCGCGACCGTGGGGAAGGATACAACATTCGCCAGACCTGGCCGCCGAAATGGGGCCGGCGTCGGGCCCCTCCCGAGAGTCAGATCCAGTAGGCGGCCGTGGTCATCACGCGCGAAGCACCGCGCATCAGCGCGCGCACCGGAGCCGGCAACGGCAGGCCGCCGGCAGCGCGGGCGGCGTCGCCGTGGCGGATCTCGTCGTCGCGCATCTGTTCGAGGATGACGCGCGAGCGGCCGTCCGCGTCGGGCAGGCGTTCAAGGTGGCCGCTCAGGTGCTGCTCGACCTGGTGCTCGGTCTCGGCCACGAAACCCAGGCTGACGCGGTCGCCGGCACGTCCGGCCAGGGAGCCGATGGCAAAGGCGCCGGCATACCAGAGCGGGTTCAGCAAGCTCGGCCGCGAGTCCAGTTCGCGCAGGCGTTCGGCGCACCAGGCGAGGTGGTCTTCTTCCTCGCGCGCGGCGGCGTCCATCTGGGCCCGCACGTCACCGTTGCGCGCGGTGAGTTTCTGCGCCTGGTACAGGGCCTGCGCGCAGACCTCGCCAACATGGTTGATGCGCATCAGGCCAGCCACGTGGCGGCGCTCGTCCGCACTGAGTTGGCCGTCGTCCGGCGCCAGCCGGTCTGCCGGGTTGGAACGGCCCGAACGCGTGGCGCCGGCGATGGCGCGCAGTGCCATGTCGAATTCGCGGATGAAGTTGTCCATGCGGGAAAGCGAATAGAGCAGAGAAATCAAAAGAAAGGCAGGCAAATGGGCCCGAAATTTCCGCACTGCCAGCGCGAACATGCCGCCGCACAACCGGCGCAAGCATCGGGATTACCCGCATTGTAGCAAGCCTCTAACTCCCGCCAACCCATGCCAGGCCTCGCTATTTACCCAAAAGTACACAAAAACCCTGAGTTGTTAAAAGAAGACAAAGGGCATTGGCACCAGATAGTGAATTTAGGGTTGTTTGTTACAGTACTTCGCAACTTCTTACGAAGTTTGGCAATAGGGAATGGAGACCTTAGGAGGTTTCCCCGTTGACCACATAACAATCATTAGTGGAGATCCTGGAGCATGAAAAAATCGCTTATCGCGATGGCGGCATTGGGTGCCTTTGCTGGTGCGGCACAAGCACAATCGAGCGTGACGCTGTACGGCGTGGTGGACGCCAATATCGAGTACGTTAATAACGTTGGCGTCGTGCCCACTGCAGCCAACGGCTTCAATCGTGGCCCGTCCCATTCCGTTACCCGCATGGATCCTGGCGGCCTGTCCGGGTCGCGCTGGGGCTTGCGCGGCACTGAGGACCTCGGCGCCGGCCTGAAGGCTGTGTTCGTGCTTGAGAGCGGCTTCAGCAGCGACACGGGCGGCCTCCAGCAAAGCGGCCGCCTCTTTGGTCGCCAGTCTTTCGTGGGTCTGCAAAGCGACAGCATCGGGCAGTTCACCTTCGGTCGCCAGTACGTCGCGATGTTCGACGCCCTGGCTAACTTCTCGCCGACCGCCTATGCCACCCAGTACGAGCCGGTCGTACTGCAGCAAGGTCCGAACTACCGCGAGGACAACACCATCAAGTACACGGGCAAGTTCGGCCCGTTCACCGCTGGAGCCCACTGGTCGTTCGGCACGGGCGTAGCCTTGCCGGCAACCGTTGGCGTGGCAACGCCGATCGGTGGCAACGGTGAAGTCCCGGGCGCGTTCCGGCGCGATACCGGCTACGGTGCGGCTGTCACCTACCTTGAAGGCCCGTTCGGCGCAACCATTGGCTACGACCAGTGGAATCCGACCATTGGTACCGGCAACGGCACCGTCAAGAAGGCTTCGGTCGCTGGCAGCTATTCGTGGGGTCCGGCCAAGATCATGGGCGGTTACCGTTGGGGCCAGCAGAAGAACAACGTAGACGTGCTGATCCAGCGTGACGACTTCTTCTGGGTCGGCGCCAACTACCAAGTCACCCCCTCTGTCGGCCTGACGCTCGAGTACAACTACGACAACATCAAGAGCCTGTTCGGCGACACGCACGTTGCCAACCCGTGGCAAATCGCCTTCGTTGCGAATTACGCATTCTCCAAGCGCACCGATGTCTACTTGAGCACCGCCTACGCCAGGAACGCTGGCCTCACGATGGAATCCCTGGCCACTACGTACGCCACGAGCCTTTCCCTTGGCCAAAGCTATGCGCTGGCCAATGGTCAGAGCTCGATGTTCGGCGCCGCCATCGGTATCCGCCACAAGTTCTGATCCAGGACTTCCATGGCATGGCAAAGGCACCTGTTCGGGTGCCTTTTTTCATGAGTGCGTGAGGCGACGCATAGGGCATTTCCTCATCGGCGTGGTCACGGGCAGTAACTAGAATGCCCTCACCAGCCAACCAGTCCACCGGACAAGAGAGGAGACATCCATGCAACGCAATCGCCGGCGCCTGATGGCGCTGCTGCTGTCCGGCTGCCTGGCCGGACTGGTCGGCCAGGCGGCCATGGCGGCCGATCCCTATCCAAACAAGCCGATCCGGCTCGTGGTGCCTTTCGCGGCGGGCGGGACGACCGACATCCTGGCGCGCGCCGTGGCGGCCGAGTTGGCGAAGCTGCCCGGCTGGAACGTGGTGGTCGACAACAAGCCCGGGGCCGGCGGCAATATCGGTGCCGACATCGTGGCCAAGTCCGCGCCCGACGGCTACACGCTGCTGATGGGCACGGTCGGCACGCACGGCATCAACCAGTCGCTGTACAGCAAGTTGCCGTTCGATCCGATCAAGGACTTCGCGCCGATCACGGAAGTGGCCGCGGTGCCCAACGTGCTGGTCATCAACCCGGCCTTCGCCCAGCAGAACAAGATCAACAATGTGCGCGACCTGATCGCCTACGCGCGCGCCAATCCGGGCAAGCTGAACATGGCGTCGAGCGGCAACGGCACGTCCATCCACCTGGCGGGCGAACTGTTCAAGACGCAGACGCGCACCTACATGGTCCACTTCCCGTACAAGGGCAGCGGCCCCGCGCTGACGGACCTCGCCGGCGGCACCATGCAGGTCATGTTCGACAACCTGCCGTCCTCGATGGCGCTGATCAAGGCCGGCAAGCTCAAGGCGCTGGCCGTGACCAGCGCGAAGCCATCGCCGGCCCTGCCCGACGTGCCGACCATCGCCGCCGCCGCGAGCCTTCCCTCCTTCGAGGCCAGCTCCTGGTTCGGCCTGCTGGCGCCGGCCGGCACGTCGCCCGAGATCATCAGCCGACTGCAGCATGAGGTGGCCAAGGCGCTGGGCTCGCCGGCCGTGCGCGAGCGCCTGCAGGCCCAGGGCGCGGAGCCGGTCGGCAACACGCCCGAGCAGTTCGCCGCGCTGATCAAGGCCGAAACCGCCAAGTGGGCCCAAGTGGTCAAGGCGTCCGGGGCCAAGGTGGACTGAGGTAGCGGTTCGAACAGTCCAACCGGCATATACTTGAGGCATCAAATGTCCGGGCAGCCCGCCGGAGCGGGCCGCCCGGCCGCACAACCTGCCATAGAGATGCCCAATCCCTCCACCGCCGGCAATGCCGATGCCGCCCCGGTCGACCTGGAAACCCGCGCCGGCGACACCGTGCATGAAGCGCTGCGCCTGTGGTTGCGCCTGCTGACCTGCACCAACCTGGTGGAAGCCGACATCCGCAGCCGGCTGCGCCAGGACTTCGCCTGCACCCTGCCCCGCTTCGACCTGATGGCCCAGCTCGATCGCCATCCGGAAGGCCTGAAGATGGGCGAGCTGTCGCGCCGCATGATGGTGACCGGGGGCAACGTCACCGGCATCACCGACCAGTTGCAGGAAGAAGGACTGGTCTCGCGCGAAGCCCTGCCTACCGACCGGCGTGCCTACCTGATCCGGCTCACGCCCGCCGGCCGCGAGGCGTTTTCCCGCATGGCGCGCGCGCATGAAGACTGGATCGAGCAACTGTTCGCGGGACTGGCCGATACCGACCGCCGCGCCCTGTTCCGCCTGCTTGGCCGGCTCAAGGCCGGCCTGACTTCGCCATGAAGACCCCACGCATACTGGTCCTGGCCGCCCTGCTGACCGTGCTGGCCGGCTGCAACACGGCGCCGCCCGCGCCGCAGGTCACGCCGCTCAATGCCACCATCAAGCTCGGCCGCGTCACCGAAAAGACTTTCCTGACCCGCATCGATGTCGCCGACAACGCCGGCTACGGCAACTATGGCGGCGTCGGCGTCGGTGCGGTGGGAGGCAGCGGTGGCGGCGGAGGCGGCGTGGGCGTAGGCTTCTCGTTCGACCTCTCGCGGCTGTTCAACCGGCCGCCGCCGCAGCAGCAGATCGACCTGTTCCAATACAAGGTGCGCACCCTCGACGGCACCATCGCCTCGGTCAATGCCCCGTCCGCGCCCGGGCTGGAGCCGGGTGCCTGCGTGCGGCTGATCTACCCGGACGGCGCCAGCGAACCGCGCATGGCGCCATCAAACGAGTGCTGAACCACGCGTGCAAAGCAAAACGGCCTCCCTCAACAGCGTGAGGGAGGCCGTTCCGTTTGCCTTGGGCCTGGATCAGGCCGCTTGGCGCGTATCGCGCAGTTCGCGGCGCAGGATCTTGCCGACGTTGGTCTTCGGCAGCTCGGTGCGGAATTCCACGTACTTGGGCCGCTTGTAGCCGGTCAGGCGTTCCTTGCAGAACTCGATCACGTCCGCCTCGGTAAGGGCCGGGTCCTTCTTCACCACGTAGAGCTTCACCACCTCGCCCGAGTGCGTGTCGGGCACGCCCACGGCCGCGACTTCCAGCACGCCGGGACATTCGGCCGCCACGCCTTCGATCTCGTTCGGATAGACGTTGAATCCCGACACCAGGATCATGTCCTTCTTGCGGTCGACGATCTTTGTGTACCCGCGTTCATCCATCACGCCGATATCGCCGGTCTTGAAGAAACCGTCGGGCGTCATGACCTTGGCGGTCTCGTCCGGTCGGTTCCAGTAGCCAGCCATCACCTGCGGGCCGCGGATGCAGATCTCGCCGGGCTGGCCGAGTGGCACGTCGCGGCCGTCATCATCGCGGATGGCGATATCGGTCGACGGCAGCGGCAGGCCGATGGTGCCGGAGAACGCCGTGCTGTCGGTCGGGTTGCAGGTGGCCGACGGCGAGGTCTCGGACAGGCCGTAGCCCTCGATGATCGGGCAACCGGTCTTGGCCAGCCACTGCCTGGCCACCGCTTCCTGCACCGCCATGCCGCCGCCGTTGGCCACGCGCAGGCCCGAGAAATCGACCTTTGCGATTTCCGGGTTGTTGAGCAGCGCGTTGTACAGCGTGTTGACCGCCGGGAACATGTGGAACTTGTATTTCTGCAGTTCCCTGATGAAACCCGGGATGTCGCGCGGATTCGGGATCAGCACGCTCATGCCGCCATTGCGCATGCCCAGCAGGCAGCAGACCGTCAGCGCGAAGATGTGGTACAGCGGCAGCGCGGTGATCGTGACCACCTGCTCGATCGGCGCGCCCTTGTTCAACGCCGGCTGCATCCACGCTTCGGACTGCAGCACGTTGGCCACGACGTTCCGATGCAGCAGCTCCGCGCCCTTGGAAACGCCAGTGGTACCGCCCGTGTATTGCAGGAACGCGACGTCGTCCGGGCCGGTCGTGGCCGGCTGCAGCGTGAGCTTGCGCCCTTCCGCCAGCACGGCGTTGAAGCGCACGCAGTTCGGCAGTTCCCACTCCGGCACCATCTTCTTGACGTTGCGCACCACGAAATTGACGATCGCGCCCTTGAGGCCGCCCAGCATGTCGCCCATGCTCGCGACCACCACGTGCTTCACCGGCGTGCGCGCCAGCACCTGCTGCAGCGTGGTGGCGAAGTTCTCGAGGATGACGATGGCTTCGGCGCCGCTGTCCTTGAGCTGGTGCTCCAGTTCGCGCGGGGTATAAAGCGGGTTGACGTTGACCACGACAAACCCGGCGCGCAGCACGGCGGCCAGCACCACCGGATACTGCAGCACGTTCGGCATCATGATCGCCACGCGCGCGCCCGGACGCAGGCCGCGCGACTGCAGCCACGCGGCGAAGTGCGTGGACATCCGGTCCAGCTCGCCGTAGGTGATGGCCTTGTCCATGCAAACGAAGGCACGGCGGTTGGCATAGGTGCGGAAGGAATGCTCGAGCAGCTGCGCAAGCGAGGGGAACTGGCTGGCATCGATTTCGGCGGGTACGCCGGCCGGGTAGTGTTTCAGCCAAAACCTGTCCATGACACCGTCTCCTGATTTCTGAATGGTCGTTCGATTTTTCGGGAATGCTAAACGGCGCCCCGTATGAAAACAACACGTTAGATGAAGTCCTCAGGGGCCGGGCCAGCGCTCAGGAGGATTATGCGCCACCGCGACAGTGCCGGCCACGGGATAACCCTGAAGCCGTACTCAGGCGGGCAGGACCAGCTTCATCATGTTGGAGGCCAGCTCCCTGGCCAGCACGTCGGGGTCCATGCGGCCCGGTTGATGCCAGGTGTACATGAAGCCGATCACGCTGCCGATCGAATGCGCCGTGACGCGTGCATCGCCGAACGCGAATACGCCCTCGCGCTTGCCTTCTTCGAGCAGCGTGTAGAGGTCCCGATAAAACTCGCGCGCCATGCTGTCGAGCCAGGCCACCGTCTCGGGCTTGAGGTACTGGTTGTCGCGGAAACTCAGCGTGGCGGCGACATGGCACGACACGCAGCGCCGCGCCATTTCGAGCAGGCAGGCATTCAGCCGTTCGCGGACCGGCAACGACGGATCGGCCGTCTCGCGGATCACCGGCAGGCAGGTCTGTGCCGATTCGCGGCACAGGATGTCGAAGATCTCGTACTTGTCCGTGAAATAGTAGTAGACCGCCGGCTTGGTCACGCCCAGCGAGCGACAGAGGTCGTTCATGGTCATGCCGGGGTAGCCCTTGGTGTAGAAGAGCTGCGCCGCCGCGTCCAGGATCTGGCGGCGACGGGCTTCCTGGCGCTCGGCGATATGCGGGCGGGCCGGCGCGTCTTCGGCCGCCGCTACGGGTTTCGGTGCAATTGACATGTTTCAATTCTCGCACGGCGCCAAGGCCGTGCCATCCCTCCAAACCCCGGGGTCCGACACCTGCGGTCGGGCGCACCTGATCTTCCCGGTCTTCCATGGCGTCCCGCTGGTACTGCTGGTGCGCTGGGACGCGCAGACTTTCATGGCCACCGTGCAGCACTATCGGATCACCAATGCGTCGATGCTCGTCGACAGCGCGGTCGAGGCGATTGGACCACCCGCGCGTCGTCGACTATGACCGGCGCTCGCTGCGCCACGTCGGCGTGTCGTCCTTCGTCAAGAAGCTGAACCTCGAGCGCTGCGCCGACCTCCCCTGCCACCCCACCCGCGGCCGCGTCGCTGGGCATGCCGAGCGTGGCCGTTCACAACGGACGGGCGACTGGCCGGCACAGCGCCCGCTCAGTGGTCGGAACGGACGTCGCCGGGGGCACGCTCCTCGGCGTTCAGCGTGCCGGTGTTCACGGCCGGCGGCGCCAGCTTGCGCAAGGCCTCGTGGCGCTTGTCCGGCGGCAGGTCGCCGATGCGGGCCGCCTCGGCATAGAAACGCGTCCAGTCGCCGCCCACGCTATCGAGCAGCGCCGTGAATGCGGGCACCCATTGCTGGTACGTGGCCACGGCGGCGAGTTGCGCGTTGGTCAGCGGCTGGTCGAACCAGCGGTCGTAGCCGCTGTAGCCGCCCCACTCCACGCGCAGCCTGGCGTACTGGCTGCGCAGGCTGTCGAAGATCTCAGCCTTGCCCTGGCGCTTGGCTTCGTCGCTGGCATTCGAGCGGTACAAGGCATCGAGCCGGTCGCGCGTGTCCAGCAGCAGCGAGCGGAACTGGCGGCGCCGGCTGTCGTACAGCCGATAGCTGGCACGCGCATCGTCCGACGCGTCGTCGTGCAGCCAGTGCCCCACGCCGGCGATTTCCACCGCGGTCGCGAAGGATTCGTTGAACGCCGTGTCGTTGCGCACATAGACGACCTGGTGCGCGAGTTCATGGAAGATCATGCGGGCCAGTTCGCCTTCGGGCAGGTAGACGAAGGTGTTCAGCAGCGGATCATCGAAATATCCCAGCGTGGAATAGGCCGGAATGCCGGCCACGTAGGCTTCCAGGCCTTCGCGGCGCAAGCCGGCGGCATAGTGCTCGGCATCGCCCTGTGCGTAGTAGCCGCGATAGCTGATGCAGCCGACGATCGGAAAACACCACTGGTGCAGCGACATCGACAGCTCGGGCGTGGCGAACACGCTCCAGACCACGTAGGGACGGTGCAGGTTGGCGTAGCGGCGATAGCTGCCGTTGTCGGGCAGCTTCAGCTCGCGCGAGGCGTAGTCGCGGATGCGGCGGGCCAGCGCCAGGCGCTGGGCCAGGCGCGCGTCATTGGAGGCCTGCGCGCCGGCGATCGCCTCATCGAGCGACTGCGCCTGCGCCATCACGCCAAGGTGGCCGCCGATGGACTGGTAGTAGTAGCCGACCGTATCGCAGCCGGCCACCGCCAGCGCGAGCCCTGCCGCGACCAGGATGCCCGCCGCGCGCAGGCGGCCCCGCTTCCAGTCCATCACCGGATCACGAGACCGCGGCCACCGCCTGGCTGGCTTCGTGGCACGCTTCGACCTCGACCAGGCAGTCATAGAACACCGGCGCGCGGCCCAGGTCGGTCAACCGCTGGCTGGTCAGCTCGTTGGCGTTCTTGCCGTCGGGCGCCAGCTTCTTCCACCAGATCGACAACCCCACCACCAGGCCGCGCCGTGCACGGTCGGTCACGCGCGCCCGCGCCAGCATGCTGCCGCGGTCATTGAAGGCGCGCACGCGGGCCCCGTTGACGATGCCGCGCGCGGCGGCATCGTCGGGATGGATGTCCAGGTGCGGCTCGCCCTCGGTCGCGCGCAGGCTGTCGATGTTGACGAAGGTGCTGTTCAGGAAATTGCGCGCGGGCGGGGAAATCATCGCCAGCGGATACCTGCCGGCCAGATCGGGCGCGGAAGACGGTGCCTCGTACGGCGCCACGTAGTCGGGCAGCGGATCGAGCCCCGCGCTGCGCATGGCCTCGGAATAGAACTCGCACTTGCCCGAGTCGGTCGGGAACCCGCCATGCGCGAACGGCGCCGCCGACAGCGACAGCTTCTGCCAGCCTTGCGCCTTCAGCGATTCCCACGTAATGCCCTGCGCACGGGCGTCGCCGGGGACGATGGCCTGCGCGGCAATCTGTTCATCGCTGTCCGCAAAGCATGGATCGTCGAACCCCATGCGCTGCGCCAGCCGGCGGAAGATCTCGGTATTCGGCAGCGCCTGCCCCATCGGCTCGATGGCGGCGTTGTTCGCCAGGAAGTAGGTATGCCCGTAGGCCTTGTGCACGTCCACGTGCTCGAGCTGCGTGGTCGCGGGCAGCAGGATGTCGGCATAGTCGGCCGTATCGGTGCGGAACTGCTCGAGCACCACCGTGAACAGGTCTTCGCGCGCGAAGCCTGCGGCCACCTTGCTCGATTGCGGCGCCACCGCCACCGGGTTGCTGTTGTAGACCACCAGCGCCTCGAGGCGCGGATGACCAGGGCTACCCGCGTCGAGCAGCGCATCGCCGATCGTGCTCATGTTCACGGTGCGCGGCAGGCGCGGTCCGGGTAGCAAGTCTGGCCGCTGCAGTGCGCGCTCGTTGATCGGGAAGAACCCCGAGGTCGACAGCTGCAGCCCGCCCGCCGGATGGCGCCACGCGCCCACCAGCGACGGCAGGCACGCCACCGCGCGCACCGCTTGTCCGCCGCCGTGCACCCGCTGCATGCCGTAGTTCAGTCGAATGGCCACCGGCTGGCGCTCGCGCACGGCCAGCGTGCCGTAGAGGCCGGCCAGCCATTCGATGTCTTCCACCGCAATGCCGCAGATCTGCGCGGCACGGGCCGGCGCATAGGCCTGCGCGCGCTCGCGCAGCGCGTCGAAGCCCAGCGTGTGCTGCGCGATGTAGTCGTGGTCGAGCAGGCCATCGCGGATCAGCACGTGCATGATGGCCAGCGCCAGCGCGCCATCGGTGCCCGGCATCGGCGCGATGTGGCGGTGGCACTTCTCGGCGGTCAGCGAGCGGTACGGGTCGATCGCGACCAGCGTCGCGCCACGGCGCTTGGCTTCCTGAGCACGCGTCCAGAAATGCAGGTTCGAGGCGATCGGGTTGCCGCCCCAGATGATCACCAGCTTCGCGTCGACGACGTTTTCCATGTCCATGCCGACGCTCGCGCCATAGGTATAGCGCAGCGCCGTGGCGCCGGCGCTCGCGCAGATGGTGCGGTCCAACAGCGAGGCGCCGAGCTTGTGAAAAAAGCGCGCCGCCATGCTTTCGCCCTGCACCAGTCCCATGGTGCCGGCGTAGCTGTATGGCACGATCGCCTGCGGGTCGCGTGCGGCAATGGCCTTGAGCCGCGTGGCCACCTCGTCCAGCGCCTCGTCCCAGGAAATCGGCTCGAACTTGCCTTCGCCCTTGCGCCCGGCGCGGCGCATCGGCGTCAGCAGCCGGTCCGGGTGGTAAGTGCGCTCGGTGTAGCGCGACACCTTCGTGCACAGCACGCCCTGCGTGCCGGGGTGGTCCGGATCGCCGCTGACCTTGGTGGCGCGGCCGTCCTCGACCGTTACGAGCAAGGCACAGGTGTCGGGGCAGTCATGCGGACAGGCGGCGCGGACGATGCGGGAAGCCATGGAATCTCCGGGGCGGGGCGAGAAGGTGAAAGCCAGACTGGCGCTGGAATGTCGGTCGCGGCGATGGCCTTGAGGGGGTTGGCCCGATGCCTGTCGGCGCCGGAAGACCCGCGGCGGACGAGGCAGTTTCTGGATCGGATTGTATTCGATTATGATGCAGCGGCGCGTTCCGGTCCTGGCCGGAAATGTCCTGAGGGCCACCCATCGCCACGCAGTCGGAAACGGCTTGCGCAGGCATGTGGAGACCCCTGGGAGCCCGACGCCGGCGCAGACCGGCCCGGGTGGCGCATAGGTATCCAACCTGACTTTTAACGGGGTTCCATGTCCGATCTGAACGGGGTCAAGGCCAGGCATATCGCCGGCCTGCTGATGGCATGCGCCATTGGCTTTTGCGGCGCATCGGGCGCCGCCATTGCAGCGGAAGCAGGCGTGACGGCCGACACCATCGTGCTGGGCCAGTCGGCGGCGCTGAGCGGCCAGACCGCGGCACTCGGCAAGCAGATGGGCGCCGGCGCGCGCCTGTACTTCGAGTCCGTCAACCGCCAGGGCGGCATCTACGGCCGCCGCATCGCATTGCAAACGCTGGAGGACTACAACGAGCCCGAAACAGCGGCGGCCAACACGCGCAAGCTGATCGGCGAAAGCCACGTCTTTGCCCTGTTCGGCTATGTGGGCACCGACAATGCGGAGGCATCGCTGCCGGTCGCGGCCCAGGCCGGCGTGCCGTTCTTCGCGCCCTACAGCGGCGCACAGTCGCTGCGCGATCCGCGCGCGCGCAACATCTTCCATGTCCGCGCCGGCTTCAACGAGGAAACCGCCGCCATCGTCCGCCAGATCCGCACCACCGGGCTCAAGCGCGTGGCCGTGGTCTACAACGACGACGCCTACGGCAAGGCCGGCCTGGAAGGGCTGGCGCGTGCGCTGCAGGCATCGCCGGACAGCAGCGTGCAGATCGTGGCGCGTGAAAACGTGGTGCGCAACACCGTCGAGATTGGCGATGCCATGCAGGGCACGATGAAGGCCCAGCCCGACGCAGTGGTGCTGATCAGTGCCTATCGCACCGCCGGGGCCTTCGTGAAGGAAGCACTGCGCCGCGGCTACACCGGCCAGTTCTACAACGTGTCCTATGTCGGCACGCAGGCGCTGGCGCGCGAACTCGGCCCGCAGGGCAGCGGCGTGATCATCTCGCAGGTCATGCCGCACCCGGGCAACGCCACGCTGCCGGTGGTGCGTGAATACCTGCGCCTGCTGCAGGCGACCGGCAAGCCGGATGAATTCGACTACGTCGGCATCGAGGGCTTCATCGCTGCCAAGGCGTTCACGGAGGGCCTGCGCCGCGCGGGCAAGGACCTGACGCGCGAACGGCTGGTGGCATCGCTGGAAGGCATGCGCAATGTCGACCTGGGCGGCTTCATCGTCAACTTCACGCCCGAAAACCACGTAGGGTCGAAGTTCGTGGAGATGACGATCATCAACTCGAAGGGGCAGGTGATTCGCTAAGGGTTGCGGAGCCTACGCCATGTCGTTCAGGTGGCACGCCGAGAGGCGCCCCGGAGCAATCTCCTTCAGCAATGGCTGCTCCGCCGTGCAGCGCGGCATCGCATGCGGACAGCGTGGATGGAAATGGCAGCCCGTGGGCGGATGCAGCGGCGAGGGAATCTCGCCGCGGATCGCCACATAGGTCTTCTTGCCGACTTCCAGCTTCGGCGCTTCCGCCAGCAATGCCTGCGTGTACGGATGGTTGGGGGCGGCGAAAACTTGCTCGGTCGGCGCCGACTCCACCACGCGGCCCAGGTACATGATCACCACGCGATCACTGATGTGCTTGACCACGCCGAGATCGTGGCTGATGAAGAGATAGGTCAGGTTCAGGTCCTGGCGCAGGCGCATGAACAGGTTCAGCACCTGGGCCTGGATCGATACATCGAGCGCCGCCACCGATTCATCGCACACCAGGAATTCCGGCTTCACCGCCAGCGCGCGGGCAATGCCGATGCGCGCGCGCTGCCCGCCCGAGAACTGGTGCGGAAAGCGGCGCAGCACGGTCGGGTCCATCCCCACGCGCACCAGCATGTCTTCCACGTAGGCCTTCTGCTCGCCCCGCGCAACCATGCCATGTACGACCGGCGCCTCGCCGACGATATCGATCACGCGCAAGCGCGGATTGAGCGACGCATACGGGTCCTGGAAGATCATCTGGATCGCGAGTTGTTTCTCGCGGCGCTTCTCCGGCGGCAAGTGGTCAAGGTTGGTGCCACGCCACAGCCGCTCACCTTCGGTCAGCGTGTGCAGGCCGACCGCCATGCGGCCCAGCGTGGACTTGCCACACCCTGACTCGCCGACGAGCCCCACCACCTCGCCCTCCCCGATGCTTAGGTCGACCCGGTCGACTGCGTGCACGACCTCTTCGCGAGCCCGCGCGCCGAACAGGTTGGCGATACGCGCCGCGGTATCCAGTGATTTGACGAAGCGCTTCGAAACGCCGCGCAGTGCCAGCAGCGGTGCCGGCGGCGTAGCCGGCTGCGATGGTCTGTCGGTCATGGCAGGGGTATCCAGGTCCGTTTCGCTCATGCGGCCTCCTGCCGGGACATCACCGGATGGAAGCATCGCAGCCGCCGGCCGTCGGCCGCGGTCTCCAGCAGTGGCTCGGTCTTGCAGATCTCGGTGGCATAGGGGCAGCGCTCGCGGAACGAGCAGCCGCCGGGCAGGTTCAGCAGCGACGGTGTCATGCCGGGGATCTGCTTCAGCGGCGCGCCACGCGGGTTGCGCGACGGTGCCGAGCCGATCAGCCCGTGCGTATAGGGATGCTCCGGATGTTCCAGCACCTGGCGCACGTCTCCGGATTCGACGATCCTGCCGGCATACATTACGCACACCGAATCGGCCAGGCCCGCGACGACCGACAGGTCGTGGGTGATCCAGATCAGCGCCGTGCCCGATTCGCGGCATAGCGTCTGCATCTCGTAGAGGATCTGGCCCTGGATCGTCACGTCGAGCGCCGTGGTGGGTTCGTCGGCAATGATCAGGTCGGGCTTGTTCAGCAGCGCGATGGCAATCGCCACGCGCTGGCGCATGCCGCCGGAAAACTGGTGCGGATACGCCAGCAGCCGCTCGTCCGGCGACGGAATGCCCACGCGCGCGAGCGCATTGCGGGCGCGCTCGCGCGCGGCGGCCTTGCTGATCCGCTCGTGCGCCATCACCGCCTCGATCATCTGCGTATCGATGCGCAGGACCGGGTTCAGCGTCATCATCGGGTCCTGGAAGATCATGGCGATGCGGTTGCCGCGCACGTCGCGCTGCTGCGCGGGCGTGAGCGCGCGCAGGTCACGCGTGACGCCGTCGCGACTGGTCAGCGCGATGCGGCCGTCGACCACTTTGCCCGGCGGGTCGATCAGGCCCATGATCGAATAGCCCGTCATCGACTTGCCCGAGCCGGATTCGCCGACCAGGCCCATGATCTCGCCGCGGCCGACGGTGAACGACACGTCGTCCACGGCTTTGGCAATGCCGCCGCGCGTGAAGAACTGCGTCTTGAGGTGTTCCACTACCAGGGTTGGTTGTGCCATGTTGCGCTCCCTTCCCTATTGCGTCTGCAGGCGCGGGTTCAGCACGTCGCGCAACTGGTCGGCCACCAGGTTCATGGCGACGATGGTCACGACGAGCGCGATACCCGGGAAAAAGCTGATCCAGTACTTGCCCGACAGCATGTACTGCTGGCCATTGGCGATCAGGGAGCCCAGCGAAGGCTCGGTGATCGGCACGCCCAGCCCCAGGAATGACAGCGTCGCCTCGAGCGTGATGGCCGATGCCACCTGCAGCGCCGCGATCACGATCAGCGGCGGCAGGCAGTTGGGCAGCAGGTGCCGGAACATGATGCGCCCCGGCGGCAGGCCCAGGCAGGTGGCGGCCTCGATATATTCCTTGCGGCGTTCCACCAGCGCCGCGCTGCGCGTGGTGCGCGCGTAGTAAGCCCACTGGACGGCGACCAGCGCGATCACGATATTGCCGATGCCGGGGCGCAGGAACGCCAGCAGGATCAGCGCCAGCAGGATCGGCGGAAATGAAAGCTGCAGGTCGGCCACGCGCATGATGAAAGCCTCGGTGCGTCCGCCCAGGAAGCCCGCAAGCAGGCCCAGCGTGGCGCCGAGCAACAGCGCGATGATCGTGCTGACCACGCCCACGCCGATGCTGATGCGCAGCCCGTACATGACCGCGGACAGGATGTCGCGACCCTGCTCGTCGGAGCCGAGCAGGAACGTCATGCCATTGCCGGCCTGCTCTCCGGGCCCGAGGCGCGCATCGAGCACGTCCAGCGTGGCCAGGTCATACGGGTTCTGCGGCGCCAGCCAAGGCGCGAAGAGGGCAATCAGGATGATGACGATCAGCGTGATCAGCCCCGCGACGGCAATCTTGCTGGACAGGAATTCGGCGGCGAAGCGGCGCAGCGGCGTCTGCTCGCGCGCGGTCTTCGCTTGGTCTGCGGTGGCGGCAGTCATGGTTCAGCCCTTGTTGTCGGCAATGCGCACGCGCGGATCGAGCATGCTGTAGACAATGTCCACCGCCAGGTTGATCAGGATGAACAGCGTCACGATCACCATCAGGTACGCGACGATCACGGGTCGGTCGAGCAGCTGGATCGAATCGATGATCAGCTTGCCCATGCCGGGCCAGGCGAAGATCGATTCGGTCACGATCGCGAACGCGATGATCGAGCCGAACTGCAGCGCAATCACGGTCACGATCGGGATCAGGATGTTCTTGAGCACGTGCACGCCCACGATGCGAGCGTTGGACAGGCCCTTGGCGCGCGCGAACTTCACGTAGTCCTGCAGCATGGCCTCCTGCGTGCCCGCGCGCGTCAGGCGGATCACCATCGCGATATTGAGCAGCGACAGCGTCACTGCCGGCAGGATCAGGTGGCGGATGCCATCGACGGTCAGGAAGCTCAGCGGGATGCCAAGCACGCGCACGGTCTCGCCGCGGCCGTTCGAGGGTAGCCAGCCGAGCTGCACGGCAAAGACCATGATCAGCATCAGGCCGACCCAGAAGGTGGGCAGTGAAAAGCCGAGGATCGACACCGTCATGATCGACTTGCCCGCGATGCCGTTGGGGCGCAGGCCGGCCCACAGGCCAAGCGGAATACCGAGCACGATGGCCAGCAGGATCGCGAACACGGCAAGCTCCATCGTTGCGGGCATGCGCTCGAAGATCAGCTTGAGCGCGGGCGTGCCGTGCGCGAACGAAGTGCCCAGGTTGCCGTGCAACGCATTCTGCAGGAAGACGAGATATTGCTCCCAGAGCGGCTTGTCGAGCCCGAGCGCGGCGATGGTGCGCCGGATATCTTCCTGGTCCGCCTGCGGATTGATCAGGATGTCGACGGGATTGCCGATGGCAAAGACACCAAGGAAAACGAGCAGCGACATGATGAAGAGCACGACCACGCTCTGCATCAGCCGCCGGATGATAAAGACCAGCATGTCAGACCACTATCCTTTCGCACACCGTTGCAGGCCGCGCCCGTGCCTGGCGCAGCCTGCATGATGCGCGTTGCCGCGATGACTATCCGCAGGCGACCGGACGGCGCCGCTTATTGCGGCTTGAAGTTGTGCGCATAGGTACGTTCGTCGGTACGCGGTACATAGACGATGCCCTTCTGCGTGGCCCAGGTGGTCACCTGCTGGTGGATCGGGATGATACCGCCGTCGTGGATGGCGATGGCGGTGGCCTCCTGCAGAAGCTTGGAACGCTCGCCGTCATCGACGGTGGACAGCGCCTTCTCGAGCACGACGTCCATCTTCGGGTTGCAGTACTGGCCCCAGTTCGTCGTGCCGAAGCCCTTCTTGCTGTCCTCGCACGCCAGCAGCGCGCGCAGCGGGGAGCTGACTTCGCCGGTCTGGGCGCCCCAGCCAAGCAGACCGAACGACCATTCGTGCTTGATGCCCTTGGACGAATACGTGGCCATAGGCATGCCTTCCACCCTCGTCACGATACCGATGCGCGTGAGGTTTTGCGCGATGGTCTGGGCGATTTTCTCGTCGTTGACGTAGCGATTGTTGGGCGTGTGCAGCGTCACGCCGAAGCCGTTCGCGTAGCCGGCTTCCGCGAGCAGTTTCTTTGCGCCCTCCGGGTCGTACTTGACGGTCTTGAGGTTCGGGTTATAGCCGAACAGCGTGGGCGGCACGAGGTTGTTGGTCGGCTCGGACAGGCCCTCCATCAGCCGGTCCTTGATGCCCTGCCGGTTGATGGCCATGCTGATGGCATTGCGCACGCGCGCATCCTTCAGCGGGTTCTTGTCCATCGGCTGGCCGTCCTTCGTCGTGACGTAAGGCGACTTGTCGCGCTTGGCATCGAAGTACAGGTAGATCACGCGGTGCGAGATCTTCGAGAAGAACGACAGCTTGGGATCGCTGCGCACCTTCGGCAGATCCGGCGTCGGCACGTTCTCGATCGCCTGCACATCGCCGGACAGCAGCGCGGCCAGGCGCGTCGCGGGATTGGGAATGAAGCGCAGCGTCACCTTGTCCCAGGCGGGCTTCGGTCCCCAGTAATCATTGTTGCGCACCAGTTCGACCCGATCGTCGCGCGCGTAGCTGACGAACTTGAACGGGCCCGTGCCGACCATGCCCTTGCCTTGTGCAAAGTCATCCGAGCTGAGCCCCTGGGTCGCCTTCTTCTGCACGATGAAGATCGACGTCAGGTCGTTCAGCATCAGCGGATACGGCTGGTTGGTGGTCAGCTGAATGGTGTACTTGTCGATGATCTTCTTGTTGATGATCGCCTTGGTGTAGACGTCGAACTTGCCCGGGCTGTTCTGGATAGTGGCCGGGCGATCGAGCGACCAGGCAATGTCTTCGGTGGTCAGCTCGGAGCCGTCGTGGAACTTCACGCCCTGGCGGATCTTGAACTCCCACGTCAGGTTGTTGATCATCTTCCAGGACTCCGCCAGGCCGGGAATGATGCGGCTGTCGGGATCCATCTTGATCATCGAGTCGAAGACGTGCTCCGACACGTTGATGTTCGAGAACAGGTTGTAAAAGTGCGGATCCATCGAGGTTGGCGGCGAACTCATGGCCAGCTTGAGATCAGCGGCCTGCGCTGCGCCGGCCAGCGCAAGGCTCATGGCCCCGGCTACCGCGACAGCACCAAATGCCTTCTTGAATGTGCGAAGGGACATCGCGCAATTCTCCCAGGGACAAGTGAAGCAGACGTTAGGATCGGCAATGCGCGCGCGCAGCCATCCTCCAGGGAAGCTGCATTCTGGTGCGGTCGGGCATCAGGTGACGACGGTATTGCCGGCCGGGCACTTCAAGCATGAACTGTTCCAGCAGCCAACGAAACCGGGCATTGGGGGAAACCCACCCACCTGTATTGCACTGCGCCATTGCGATGCCGTCCTTGCGCGTCACGCGGGGCGCGAACCGGCGCGCTTTGGCGCTTTCGGTGCGGGCATCGTATGATCGGGGGTATCCAACCGCCAGCCGCACCGGCTCCTGCACCATGAAGCTCATCCCTGAAATCCTGCAGGCGCAAGCCGAAATCCGCACGATCCGACGCGACATCCACGCGCATCCCGAGCTGTGCTTCGAGGAACAGCGCACCGCCGACGTGGTCGCGCGCACGCTGGAATCCTGGGGCATCGAAGTCCACCGTGGACTGGGAAAGACCGGCCTCGTCGGCGTGATCCGCCAGGGCAACGGCCAGCGCAGCATCGGCCTGCGCGCCGACATGGATGCGCTGCCGCTGCAGGAGGCCAACACCTTCGGCCACCGCTCGCAGCATGACGGCCGCATGCATGCCTGCGGCCACGATGGCCATACGGCGATGCTGCTCGGCGCGGCGCGCTATCTGGCCGAGCACCGCAACTTCGATGGCACGGTCAACCTGATCTTCCAGCCGGCCGAGGAAGGCGGCGGCGGGGCGCGCGAGATGATCAAGGACGGCCTGTTCGAGCGGTTCCCTTGCGATGCCGTATTCGGGATGCACAACTGGCCCGGCATGCCGGTCGGCGCCTTCGGCACCCGCGCCGGTCCGTTGATGGCATCGAGCAACGAATTCCGCATCGTCGTGCGCGGCAAGGGCGCGCATGCGGCCATGCCGAACAACGGCAATGATCCCGTGTTCACCGCCGCGCAGATCGTGTCGGCGCTGCAAGGCATCATCACGCGCAACAAGCGGCCGATCGACACGGCGGTGATTTCCGTCACGCAGTTCCATGCCGGCGATGCAACCAACATCGTGCCGGACCAGGCCTGGATTGGGGGCACCGTACGCACCTTTACCTTGCCGGTGCTCGACCTGATCGAGCGGCGCTTGGGGGAAGTCTCGCGGGCAGTGGCGGCGGCCTTCGACTGCTCGGTCGAATACGAATTCCACCGCAACTATCCGCCGACCATCAACAGTGCGGCGGAAGCCGAATTTGCAGCCGGCGTGGCCGCCGCGCTGGTTGGCCCCGAAAGCGTCGATGCCGACGTCGAGCCGACGATGGGCGCGGAGGATTTCTCCTTCATGCTGCAGGAGAAACCGGGCTGCTATCTGTTCATTGGCAATGGCGACGGCGCGCACCGCGAATCGGGCCACGGCATGGGGCCGTGCATGCTGCACAACCCCAGCTATGACTTCAACGACGAGCTGCTACCCGTCGGGGCGACCTTCTTTGTCAGGCTGGTGGAAAAATGGCTGGCACCGGCCTGAGCGAGCACGACAGCCATGGCGCGCATCGCACTCGATCGAAATACGGCGGAGCGTTTTGCCCGGGTGGCGCTGGAGAATGTCGGGCGCCGCTATCCGTACAAGTTGGAGCACATGATGACAGGGCCTGGGGAGCCACTCGACCCCGGCGTCCTGCATCCAGTGTTCTGTGGCAGTTATGACTGGCACTCCAGCGTGCATATGCACTGGATGCTGGTCCGCCTGCTGTCGATCTGGCCCGACCTTGACGAGGCATCGCGGATCAGGACTACGCTGGACCGTCAGTTTCGGCCCGAGGCAATGGAAGCAGAGCTGGCGTACTTCCAGCGGCCGGCGTCGCGCACGTTCGAACGGCCCTATGGCTGGGCCTGGCTGCTGCGGTTGCAGGGAGAGCTGCAGTCCGCCGGCGCGCACGATGCGCAGGCGGCCCGATGGGCCGAATGCTGTGCGCCGCTGGCACGGCATCTGGCGCAGCAGCTTGTCGACTATCTCGATGTGGCGGATTTCCCGGTCCGTACCGGCACGCACTTCAACAGCGCGTTTGCGCTGATCATGGCGCTCTTTTATGCGCGCACGGACCAGCATCACGCGCTGCGCCGGGCCATTGTCCGGCGCGCGCATCGCTGGTTTGGCCACGATCAGCGCTACCCTGCCCGCTATGAACCTGGCGGTGATGAATTCCTCTCGGGCGGGTTGACGGAGGCTGTGCTGATGCACGCCGTTATGGACGGATGCGCCTTTGCCGAATGGTGGGAGCTGTTCACCCCGCCGCGCACGGAGCTGGCGAACTGGCTGACACCCGTGGCGGTCGCCGATCGCACCGACCCGAAGATGACGCACCTCGACGGTCTCAACCTGTCACGTGCGTGGTGCTGGCGCATGCTTGAGCCAGCCTTGCCCGAGGACTTGCGGCCGCTGGCGATACGCGCCTGGTCGGACCATATCGAAGCCTCGCTGCCGCAGGCTTTTGGTGGCGGCTATGTCGCGACGCACTGGCTTGCGTCGTTCGCGGTGCTGGCGCTCAGCGAACCGGTTGGCGGCCCATGACCATCTAGTCCAGCGCGATATCGCCGTACCAGGACTCGGCCTTGCTGCGGGTGTTGTCGGTATCGGTCATGATGCCGACGGCAATGACCCGGCCGGGGTCCGTGCCAAAGGCCTTGCGGTAGTCGGCGCGCAGGTCGCGCTCGTGACAACGCCATTCATTGGCGTGCTTCGTGCCGCTATCCACGACGATCATGCGGACACGATCGGTATGGGGATTAGGCAGGACCGAGCCCTCGGGGCGCTTGCCGCCCCAGATATACATCAGCGTTGCGTACGGCATTTCACGGCCCGTCGTCAGACGCGCCATTTCGTACATGAGCTGATCCTTCAGTGACAGGCTGCTCCTGTCGCCGTCGAACGCGACAAACAGCCGCAGCGGAGAATCTTCGCGATTGCCCTGGCCGTTGTCCGCGTTGCGGATGATGCCGTTGGTTTTCCAGGTCCAGCGCACCATGCCGGCATCACGTTCGCGCAAGGGCACGTAGAGGCCGGAAGCGGAACTGTCGGCTTGGGCGTGGACGACGACGCGTTGATCCACTTCGGCCAGCGTATAGCGTGTCGGGATCTTATTGCGGTTGATTGTCCAGGGTTGCCAGCCGACTGGGAGGCGGTTCTGCAGGGGGGCAGCGGAAAACCTTGGGAGGCTCGCCAGAAGCGGAGGGGGCGCGGCATCGCCATCATCGCCGGCTTCCGCCTCGACCGCTTGCTCGTTTGCGGCAGTCATTGCATCGGCCACCGGCACATCGGCAGGGCCTTTTGCGTCCACCGCGGCGCGTGCCGCGAAGACCTTGCAATCGATGGAGGAAGCGGCCGCCATCGATGCGGGGTCTGGAGGCGGACTGACCTGCGTCGATGCGCATCCCGCCAACGTCAGCGCGACCGCCACGCCAGTCAATACAAGCCGATACGTCCTGGCCGCCATGTGACCCCCTGCTTCCGGAAATCCGCCCGCACTGCTGCTTTGCAGCGGGCCTTTGTATTACGTACTGCTTGCCGCGTTTTGCGCGCGGCAGACTGCTTCATCCCGGTTAGCCCCGGACTTGGGATGGACGTTATCAGAAGCGGTGCACGCCCGTAATACTCCGGTACCCTCAATCGCAGGCAAACAACAGCCGGAAACGATCAGAGGTTGGCGGGATCGTGCTTATGGCACCGGCCACCAAAGCAAAAACCCCTCGCAGCACATGCTGTCGAGGGGTTTTGCGTTGTAAGAGCCTGGCGATGACCTACTTTCACACGGGTAATCCGCACTATCATCGGCGCGGAGTCGTTTCACGGACCTGTTCGGGATGGGAAGGGGTGGTTCCAACTCGCTATGGTCACCAGGCATAAGGGGTTGTGAGGCTGACGCGGTCAACCTCACCAATTCGGGATGTAGTTCTGTAGTCTTGGGTTGTGCTTGTCAACGCACGGCACAGGCGATTCTCTCACCAGGCTAAAACACACTGGTTATAGGATCAAGCCTTACGGGCAATTAGTACTGGTTAGCTTAACGCATTACTGCGCTTCCACACCCAGCCTATCAACGTCCTGGTCTCGAACGACCCTTCAAGGCGGTCAAGCCGCCAGGGAATCCTCATCTTCAGGCGAGTTTCCCGCTTAGATGCTTTCAGCGGTTATCTCTTCCGTACATAGCTACCCTGCGATGCCTCTGGCGAGACAACAGGTACACCAGCGGTACGTCCACTCCGGTCCTCTCGTACTAGGAGCAGCCCCCGTCAAGATTCCAACGCCCACGGCAGATAGGGACCAAACTGTCTCACGACGTTTTAAACCCAGCTCACGTACCTCTTTAAATGGCGAACAGCCATACCCTTGGGACCGGCTACAGCCCCAGGATGAGATGAGCCGACATCGAGGTGCCAAACACCGCCGTCGATATGAACTCTTGGGCGGTATCAGCCTGTTATCCCCAGAGTACCTTTTATCCGTTGAGCGATGGCCCTTCCATTCAGAACCACCGGATCACTATGTCCTGCTTTCGCACCTGCTCGACTTGTCGGTCTCGCAGTTAAGCACGCTTTTGCCATTGCACTTTAGGTACGATGTCCGACCGTACCAAGCGTACCTTCGAACTCCTCCGTTACACTTTGGGAGGAGACCGCCCCAGTCAAACTGCCTACCATGCACTGTCCCCGACCCGGATTCACGGGCCAAGGTTAGAACCTCAAACAAACCAGGGTGGTATTTCAAGGACGGCTCCACGTAGACTAGCGTCCACGCTTCAAAGCCTCCCACCTATCCTACACAGATCGGTTCAAAGTCCAATGCAAAGCTACAGTAAAGGTTCATGGGGTCTTTCCGTCTAGCCGCGGGGAGATTGCATCATCACAAACACTTCAACTTCGCTGAGTCTCGGGAGGAGACAGTGTGGCCATCGTTACGCCATTCGTGCAGGTCGGAACTTACCCGACAAGGAATTTCGCTACCTTAGGACCGTTATAGTTACGGCCGCCGTTTACCGGGACTTCAATCAAGAGCTTGCACCCCATCATTTAATCTTCCGGCACCGGGCAGGCGTCACACCCTATACGTCCACTTTCGTGTTTGCAGAGTGCTGTGTTTTTATTAAACAGTCGCAGCCACCATTTTATTGCAACCCCTTCACCCTTCTGGCGCAGGCCAGTCAAGCTACCAGGGCGTACCTTATCCCGAAGTTACGGTACCAATTTGCCGAGTTCCTTCTCCCGAGTTCTCTCAAGCGCCTTAGAATACTCATCTCGCCCACCTGTGTCGGTTTGCGGTACGGTCTCGTATGACTGAAGCTTAGAGGCTTTTCTTGGAACCACTTCCAATTGCTTCGCAGCACTAGGCCGCTCGCCCCATAGCCTTGAATTACGCGCCCGGATTTGCCTAAGCGCCTTCTCCACTACAGGGACCGGGACTTCCAACACCCGGACAACCTTCCGCGATCCGTCCCCCCATCGCATCATACGACGGTGCAGGAATATTAACCTGCTTCCCATCAGCTACGCATCTCTGCCTCGCCTTAGGGGCCGACTCACCCTACGCCGATGAACGTTGCGTAGGAAACCTTGGGCTTACGGCGAGGGGGCCTTTCACCCCCTTTATCGCTACTCATGTCAGCATTCGCACTTCCGATACCTCCAGCATCCTTTACAAGACACCTTCACAGGCTTACGGAACGCTCTCCTACCACGCACATTGCTGTGCGTCCGCAGCTTCGGTATATAGCTTAGCCCCGTTACATCTTCCGCGCAGGACGACTCGATCAGTGAGCTATTACGCTTTCTTTAAAGGGTGGCTGCTTCTAAGCCAACCTCCTGACTGTTTTAGCCTTCCCACTTCGTTTCCCACTTAGCTATATTTGGGGACCTTAGCTGGCGGTCTGGGTTGTTTCCCTCTTGACACCGGACGTTAGCACCCGATGTCTGTCTCCCGTGATTGCACTCTTCGGTATTCGGAGTTTGCTATGGCGGGGTAATCAGCAATAGACCCCCCAACCATGACAGTGCTCTACCCCCGAAGGTGAGACACGAGGCACTACCTAAATAGTTTTCGGAGAGAACCAGCTATTTCCAGATTTGTTTAGCCTTTCACCCCTATCCACAGCTCATCCCCTAACTTTTCAACGTTAGTGGGTTCGGTCCTCCAGTACGTGTTACCGCACCTTCAACCTGGCCATGGATAGATCATCTGGTTTCGGGTCTACACCCAGCGACTGAACGCCCTGTTCGGACTCGCTTTCGCTACGCCTGCCCTAATCGGTTAAGCTTGCCACTGAATGTAAGTCGCTGACCCATTATACAAAAGGTACGCCGTCACCCGTTTCCAGGCTCCGACTGTTTGTATGCATGCGGTTTCAGGATCTATTTCACTCCCCTCCCGGGGTTCTTTTCGCCTTTCCCTCACGGTACTGGTTCACTATCGGTCGATCACGAGTATTTAGCCTTGGAGGATGGTCCCCCCATCTTCAGACAGGATTTCACGTGTCCCGCCCTACTTGTCGTACACCTAGTTCCACAACGCTGTTTTCGCATACAGGGCTATCACCTGCTATGGCCGGGCTTTCCATCCCGTTCTGCTAACAACACTGCTAAAGAGTACAAGGCTCTTCCCATTTCGTTCGCCACTACTCTGGGAATCTCGGTTGATTTCTGTTCCTGCAGCTACTTAGATGTTTCAGTTCGCCGCGTTCGCTTCCCTGGCCTATGTATTCAGCCAGGGATGACCCATTCGGGCCGGGTTTCCCCATTCGGACATCTCCGGATCAAAGCTTGTTTGCCAGCTCCCCGAAGCTTTTCGCAGGCTACCGCGTCCTTCATCGCCTGTGATCGCCAAGGCATCCACCACATGCACTTGTTCGCTTGACCCTATAACGAGTGTGTCTCAGTGAGACAGTCGCTACAGGTGAGTTCTCGCATTTGTGCCGTATTCCAAGTCATCTTTCGATCACTTAAATACATTTTGGTTGATACAATCACAACCCGGTATCGCGTTGGTTACTGCAGCGTCTCATCAACGCTCGCGCGACACCTTTACTACATCCCATATTGTTAAAGAACAGCCGATTCGCAGGGCAGACCCGCGATCGCTTGGCAATGCCAAAGGGAAGCACTCAATAAATGCTTTCCTTTGACAACCAATTCCAGGTTTTCCGCAACTCACTCGTCAGAGCGATGGTGGAGGATGACGGGATCGAACCGACGACCCCCTGCTTGCAAAGCAGGTGCTCTCCCAGCTGAGCTAATCCCCCCTCGGATAACTTGGTGGGTCTGGTAGGACTTGAACCTACGACCCCCGCCTTATCAAGACGGTGCTCTAACCACCTGAGCTACAGACCCTTGGCTGTAACAGCAAACAAACCGATAAGTGTGGGCACTGGACACGCAGAACGCGCGCCTCTGGAAAGGAGGTGATCCAGCCGCACCTTCCGATACGGCTACCTTGTTACGACTTCACCCCAGTCATGAACCCTGCCGTGGTAATCGCCCTCCTTGCGGTTAGGCTAACTACTTCTGGCAAAACCCACTCCCATGGTGTGACGGGCGGTGTGTACAAGACCCGGGAACGTATTCACCGCGGCATGCTGATCCGCGATTACTAGCGATTCCAGCTTCACGTAGTCGAGTTGCAGACTACGATCCGGACTACGATGCGTTTTCTGGGATTAGCTCCCCCTCGCGGGTTGGCAACCCTCTGTACGCACCATTGTATGACGTGTGAAGCCCTACCCATAAGGGCCATGAGGACTTGACGTCATCCCCACCTTCCTCCGGTTTGTCACCGGCAGTCTCTCTAGAGTGCCCTTTCGTAGCAACTAGAGACAAGGGTTGCGCTCGTTGCGGGACTTAACCCAACATCTCACGACACGAGCTGACGACAGCCATGCAGCACCTGTGTCCACTTTCCCTTTCGGGCACCTAATGCATCTCTGCTTCGTTAGTGGCATGTCAAGGGTAGGTAAGGTTTTTCGCGTTGCATCGAATTAATCCACATCATCCACCGCTTGTGCGGGTCCCCGTCAATTCCTTTGAGTTTTAATCTTGCGACCGTACTCCCCAGGCGGTCAACTTCACGCGTTAGCTACGTTACTGAAGAAATGAATCCCCAACAACTAGTTGACATCGTTTAGGGCGTGGACTACCAGGGTATCTAATCCTGTTTGCTCCCCACGCTTTCGTGCATGAGCGTCAGTGACGTCCCAGGGGGCTGCCTTCGCCATCGGTATTCCTCCACATCTCTACGCATTTCACTGCTACACGTGGAATTCTACCCCCCTCTGACATACTCTAGCCTGACAGTCACAAGCGCCATTCCCAAGTTAAGCTCGGGGATTTCACGCCTGTCTTATCAAACCGCCTGCGCACGCTTTACGCCCAGTAATTCCGATTAACGCTCGCACCCTACGTATTACCGCGGCTGCTGGCACGTAGTTAGCCGGTGCTTATTCTTCCGGTACCGTCATCCCCCCGCCGTATTAGGGCAGAGGTTTTCTTTCCGGACAAAAGTGCTTTACAACCCGAAGGCCTTCTTCACACACGCGGCATTGCTGGATCAGGGTTGCCCCCATTGTCCAAAATTCCCCACTGCTGCCTCCCGTAGGAGTCTGGGCCGTGTCTCAGTCCCAGTGTGGCTGATCGTCCTCTCAGACCAGCTACTGATCGTCGCCTTGGTAGGCCTTTACCCCACCAACTAGCTAATCAGACATCGGCCGCTCCTATCGCGCGAGGCCTTGCGGTCCCCCGCTTTCACCCTCAGGTCGTATGCGGTATTAGCTAATCTTTCGACTAGTTATCCCCCACGACAGGGCACGTTCCGATGTATTACTCACCCGTTCGCCACTCGCCACCAGGCCGAAGCCCGTGCTGCCGTTCGACTTGCATGTGTAAGGCATGCCGCCAGCGTTCAATCTGAGCCAGGATCAAACTCTTCAGTTCAATCTCTGTGTGGACCCGAAGGTCCTCGCTCTTTCGAGCGGTCGCTCACTCTCAGAAAACTGACTGACCAGATCCGAAAATCCAGTCACGTTTTGCTGTGCGAGCACTGTATAACTTGTGAAGCTCCGAAGTCGAAGACTTCGTGCGTCCGCTACCCAGCGCCCACACTTATCGGTTGTTTGGTTGTTAAAGAACTTCGCTGCCGGCTTTGCCGTTCAGCGCGCTGCGTTGTCTGCAGCAGAGAAACGAGATTATGTAGCACTTTCTTCGTTTCGTCAACCAGGCCAGCAATCTTTTTTGCTCCGTTCGTCGCGCCAACTTCGCGCCGCCGAACCACCCGATCAACCCCGCAACCCTTGCTGCGCCTGCTTTGCAGCGCCGCGGTGTGTTGCGAGGGGGCGAATATTAGGGGGGATTTCCGGAGCTTGCAACCACCTTTGTCACAAGCGCAACGCAACCCGCCCCCACCTTCAGACCCAAACCATTGATCAATAAGGAAATATCGGGTTTTCCCTGAGATCGCGAAACTGAATACCCAATGAAAACCATCGGGTATTCGCCTATCAACTTATCAGCGATGCTTGAAATCCGGGCTGCGTTTCTCGACGAAAGCCGCCATCCCTTCCTTCTGGTCTTCGCTGGCAAACGTCGAATGGAACAGCCGGCGCTCGAAGCGCACGCCTTCCGCCAGCGTGGTTTCGTAGGCCGCGTTGATCGACTCCTTGATCATCATGACCACCGGCAACGAGAAGCCGGCGATGGCTTCCGCCGCCGACAGGGCCTCGTCCATGAGCTTGTCGGCCGGCACCACGCGCGACACCAGGCCAGCGCGTTCGGCCTCAGCGGCATCCATCATGCGGGCGGTCAGGCACAGGTCCATGGCCTTGGCCTTGGACACTGCGCGCGGCATGCGCTGCGTGCCGCCCGCACCCGGCATGGTACCGAGCTTGACTTCCGGCTGGCCAAAGCGCGCGTTTTCGGCAGCGATGATGATGTCGCACATCATGGCGAGCTCGGAACCGCCACCAAGCGCATAGCCCGCTACGGCAGCAATGACCGGCTTGCGGATGGTGCGGATGGTTTCCCAGTTACGGGTGATGTAGTCGCCCTTGTACACATCCATGAACGAATACTTGGACATCATGCCGATATCGGCGCCGGCGGCGAAAGCCTTCTCGCTGCCGGTAATAACGATGGCGCCGATGCCTTCATCCTTGTCGAAAGCCGTCAGCGCGGCGCCCAGTTCGTCCATCAGCGCGTCATTGAGCGCGTTCAGGGCTTTGGGGCGGTTCAGCGTGACCAGTCCAACCCGGCCGCGCGTTTCCACCAGGATGTTTTCGTACGACATGTCTTCTCCTTTGTCTGCAAAAGAACCAGATGTTGATCCGGCAGCAAGTCTGCCACGTTACCCGATTGTGTTGCAGCCGATTGCGCCGCGGAGCTGAGATCCTCCCGGCTCGAAATCAGCTCGTGCGCGGCGCTGACGACCTGGTCCACCCGGACGTCCTCGATCCGTGTGCCCGTCAATGGCTTGACGATACGCATGCACTCGCCGTCCCCGGCCGGGCCCGTCACGTGCGACAGCGTCGGCCCGAAGATCGCGATGACCGGCGTGCGGAATGCCGCCGCGACGTGTGTGGGCCCCGTATCCGTGCCGATCAACAAAGCCGAGTCAGCGATCAACGCCATCATTTCGGGCAACGAAGTTTTCCCACAGAGATTCAAGACATCGGGAAACTTCGCCGCGATCTGTGCGACATGCTCCGCTTCCGCCGGCGTTCCAATCAGCACGGGCCGATGGTCGGGAAAGAATCGCGACCAGCCCTCCAGCAAGCCGATCCATCGCTCCACCGGCCACAGGCGCGTATTGGCCCGCTTGTGATAGAACGAACTGTTCCCGGTATGCAGGCAGATACAAGGCGTTTCCAGGCCAAAGCGTGCGCGGATATCAATGTCCGGCCTTCGCAGCGAAGGCATGGCACGACCGGCGATATGGTCTGGGGTGCAATAGGCCAGCAGGCGCTGGACCACCTTGGTCCTGTGGGTGTCTGGCGGATCCACTTCATGGCGCACCTTATAGACCTTGACCTTGCGGGCAACCGGGAAGCACCAGCCCAGGCTGGGGAAGAAGTCCGTCCGGTTGATGGTCAGGTCCAATATCAGGTGATACGGATAACGAAGCAGCGCCCGCGAAAGGATCAGCCACTTGTGCGGATTCACCAACAACGGAAGCCTGGGACCACCGCGCAGTATGAGGACCCGCGAAATGCGGGGGTCGTGCTCGAACAGATCGCCAGACCGGTGCTTCAGCAGCAGGTCGATCTCCAAATCGTTGCCATAGGTTTCCCTCAAGGCGTCGATGGATGCGCTGGCCCACACGACATCACCCAGGCCGCCAATGCAAAGAACCAGTGCCCGCCGCCTCGATTTCCCGTCAGCCAATTTCGTTTTGTGCAACATTGACTCCCCAGCTTCCGCAATCTTGTTGGCCGATATATCCGGCAGCTCGCCGACCCGGGACGTCGTGGCGCCGAGTCTTTCAACTTTGTTCGGATATAAAGACAGGCGAAATATACTTTGGTTGCCTGCAAATGATTTATTCCAACAGTGATTTTTTGATCACTCGACGGAGAGACAATGTAACTTACAAGATACATCGCTGTTAACGGGCGGCCGGCCGCCAGCCTTCAACCATAGGCGACGAAGGCGGATAGGAAGACATTGCGTCCTCCTGAAGGGGCAAACGATGGGGCCGTATCGCATGAAGTTCTCTCATGCGATGCCCACCACCGGATCAGAGCATGTGAGCCAGGAATTCCCGTGTGCGGGCGTGGCTCGGCGCGCCGAATACCTGCTCGGGCGGCCCTTCCTCGAGGATCCTGCCCTCGTCCATAAACACCACATGATTGGCGACTTCGCGTGCGAAGCCCATCTCGTGCGTGACGACCAGCATGGTCATATGCTCGTCCGCGAGCTGTCGCATGGTACGAAGGACTTCTCCGGTCAACTCCGGATCGAGCGCCGACGTCGGCTCGTCGAACAGCATGATGTCGGGTTCCATCGCCAGTGCCCGCGCGATGGCCACGCGCTGCTTCTGTCCGCCAGATAGCCGCGCCGGATAGTTGTCCCGCTTGGCCAGGAGGCCAACCTTGCGCAGCAGTTCCTCCGCCTTGGGAATCGCGGCATCGCGCGACAAACCCTTGACGGTCATCGGTGCTTCGATGATGTTCTGCAGCACCGTCATGTGCGGGAACAGGTTGAAGGACTGGAACACCATGCCCATCTTGCGGCAGATGCGGCGAATTTCCGCATCCGGCACGTATTTGGCGGCGCCGTCGGACCCCGTGGCCGCCAGCGCCTCGCCTTCGATTTCAATATTGCCGCTGTCGATCACCTCGAGATGGTTGAGGCAGCGCAGCAAGGTGCTCTTGCCCGAGCCGGAGGGGCCGATCACCGCAGTGACGTCACCCTTGCGCAAAGTCAGGGAGACTCCGTGCAGAACCCGCAGCGGCCCGAACGCCTTGACGATGTCCCGGGCCGCGACCATGACACCAGGTGCGCGGCTGGAATCGGTTCCGGCGCGATCAGTCATCATGTTTGGCATAGCGTTTCTCGAGGTGCTGGAAGAGCCAGGTCAGGATCAGCGTCATCACCAGATAGAAGAGCGCGGCGACCAGGAAAGGCGTGGTGGTGAAATCGCGCTGCACGATGCCGCGCGCGGTGCGCAGGATATCGTTGAGCGCCAGGACATAGATCAGCGACGTGTCCTTGATCAGCGTGATGGTCTCGTTGCTGACCGGCGGCAGGACGCGGCTGACCATCTGCGGCAGCACGACGCGCCGCATGGTCTGGAAGTAGGTCATGCCCAGCGCCTTGCTGGCTTCATACTGGCCGCGGTCGACCGATTTGATCCCGGCGCGGAAGATCTCCGCGAAATAGGCCGCGTAGTTCAACGCGAATGCCACCACGGCAGAGGGAAAGTCTGGCAGGCGCACGCCAACGACCGGCACGAACGGCAGCGCGAAATAGATGAACAGCATCTGCAGCATCAGCGGCGTGCCGCGCATCAGCCAGATATAGCCGTTGACGAGGCCACTCAGCAGCGGCCATTTCGAGATGCGGGCCAGCGCCAGCGCGAGGCCCAGCGGTACAGAAAGAGCCAGCGTGATGAAGAACAGTGTGAGGGTGACTTTCGCACCCTGCGCCAAAGGCGACAGAAGGGATAAGACGTAATCCATGCTTGCGCGGATGGAATGGGTTCGGGTCGGGGCGGCGGGCCGTGAATACCGAGCCGCCCCCGGACCGCGATAAGGCGCGACGCCGCGCCAACGCAGCGCAGGACGTCGCGAAAGGTCGGGATTACTTGGTGATGTCGGCGCCGAACCACTTCGTGGCGATGCGGGCGGCCGTGCCGTCTTCCTTCATCGAACCGAGGGTCTTGTCGAGCTTGCCAAGCAGCTCCGCGTCGTCCTTGCGCACGCCAACGCCGTAGTCTTCGGTGCCGAAGTTCTCGTCCAGCACGCGGTATTCGCCGGCGCGCTTGCTGATGAGGTAGCGGCCCACCACTTCGTCCACCACGATGGCGTCGAGGCGGCCGGTCGACAGGTCCATCAAGGCCGTCACGTTATCGCCGAAGGTCTTGAGTTCCTTCAGGCTGGCCGCGACCGCGGCTTCCTTCTTGATGGCATCCACCGCGCTGCTGCCGTCCTGCGCGCCGACGATGCGGCCGGCCAGGTCGGCCTTGGTCTTCACCGGCGACTTGATCCCGACAATGATGATCTGGTGGTTCGTCATGTAGGGAGCGGTAAAGCTGATGTTCTGCTTGCGCTCTTCCGTGATGGTCAGGCCGTTCCACAGGACGTCCACGCGCTTGCCATTGAGCTCTGCTTCCTTCGCGCTCCAGTCGATCGGCTTGAATTCAACCGTCATGCCGAGGCGGTGGCTCGCCTCCTTCGCCATGTCGATATCGAAGCCGACTAGTTCGTTGTTG
Organism: Cupriavidus sp. C3SS-1; assembly: GCF_057073755.1. Classification (NCBI taxonomy): domain Bacteria; kingdom Pseudomonadati; phylum Pseudomonadota; class Betaproteobacteria; order Burkholderiales; family Burkholderiaceae; genus Cupriavidus; species Cupriavidus sp. C3SS-1. The sequence continues at coordinate 2,967,045 of NZ_CP172699.1, forward strand.
CTGTCGCGAAAGCCCATCGGCGGGAAGTTGTCGTCGAGGCCGACGATGATCCTGGTGGCCGCAGCCGGTGCCGGCTCCGTATTGGCGGCGGGGGCCGATTCCTTCTTGCCGCACGCGCCAAGCAGCGCGACGGTCGAAATCAGGAGTAGTGCAGCGAACTTCTTCATGGAGGTATCCAATGCGAATAGACAGGCACACCGGCGTCCGGGTAAGGAGACCGACGGGTTTCAGGTTATTGTTTGCAGCGGGATTATAGAGCGACACCCTCCGCCAGCATTGCGAGGGGCGCCGGCAATCGCGCAAAGCCTGTCGCGCCGCGACCGATAAGGCACTGAGGCAAGACAACCCGACTCAGATTTTTGGTGCTAACATTCACCGACCGTCCGGTCGGTTAATTAAAAACCGCATGGCAACAATATAAAGGCAGGAGACAACAATGCCCCCGATGTCCGCGCCCGCTGGCCAGCCGGCCAGCCTGGACTCCGGCCCGGTCTTGCTGGCATGGCAAGGCAATGTGGCCGTCATCACCCTGAACCGCCCCGACAAGCTGAACAGCTTCACCCGCGAGATGCACGGAGCGCTCCAGCAGGCGCTCGACCACGTGGAGGCAGGCGGCGCCCGCGCGCTGCTGCTGACCGGCGCCGGCCGCGGCTTCTGCGCTGGTCAGGATCTTGCCGACCTGGATTTCACGCCGGGCAAGATGACAGACCTGGGCACACTGATCGACAGCTATTTCAATCCGCTCGTGCGCCGCTTGCAGGCCCTGCCCCTGCCGGTGGTCGCCGCCGTGAACGGCACCGCCGCGGGCGCCGGCGCTAACCTGGCGCTGGCCTGCGACATAGTGCTGGCGGCGCGCTCGGCCAGTTTCATCCAGGCCTTCGTCAAGATCGGGCTGGTGCCCGATTCCGGCGGCACCTGGCTGCTGCCCAAGCGGATCGGCATGGCACGCGCCATGGGCCTGGCCATGACCGGCGACAAGCTCACGGCCGAAGAGGCCGAGCGATGGGGCCTGGTCTGGGACATCATGGACGATCCCCTGCTGCAAGAGCAGGCGCTGGCGCTCGCCACGCATCTCGCGGCCCAGCCCACGCGCGCGCTCGCGGCAATCAAGCGTGCCATGTATGCCAGCGGCACCTCGACGCTGGATACGCAGCTCGATCTGGAGCGGGACCTGCAGCGCGAGCTGGGGCAATCCGCCGATTATGCGGAAGGCGTCAATGCCTTCCTGGAAAAGCGCGCACCCAGGTTCACCGGCCGCTGACCGGCAGGCGCCATCCGGCGCCGGCCCACCGAGAGACAGGAGATCCGCTTGACCAAGAATCCGCAGGCACTTGCCGAGGCGGCCGCCGCCGCCATGTACGAAGCCGATACCTGCAGCCGCTGGCTGGGCATCGTGGTGCAGGAAGTACGGCCCGGCTACGCCCGCCTGACCATGCCGGTGCGTCCGGAATTCCTCAATGGGCACGGCATCTGCCACGGCGGCCTGATGTTTACACTGGCTGACTCCAGCTTCGCTTTCGCGTGCAATAGCCACAATATCAACACGGTGGCAGCGGGTTGCAGCATCGAGTTCCTGAAGCCCGTGCACGGCGGCGATGTGCTGACGGCCGAGGCCGCGGAGCAGACCCTGTCCGGTCGGCACGGCATCTACGATATCCGCGTGACCAATGCGGCCGGCGAAGCCGTGGCGATGTTCCGTGGCAAGTCGGCGCAGATCAAGGGACACGTGGTACCGCCGGACAGCGTCGCCTGAAGCCTGGCCGGGCATGCAGACAATGTCATCGACAAGAACGCCCCCCTTGCAGGAGACGAGATGAGTACGCGCCTGACCGATCTTCCGCTCGAGCCCATCGAGACCGCCAGCCGCGCCGAACTGCACGCGCTGCAGCTCGAACGCCTGAAGTGGTCGCTGCATCATGCCTACGAGCATTCACCGGTCTACCGCCGCAAGTTCGACGAGGCCGGCGTGCATCCGGACCAGGTCCAGACGCTGGCGGACCTGGCGCGCTTCCCGTTCACGAGCAAGCAGGACCTGCGCGACAATTACCCGTTCGGCATGTTCGCCGTGCCGCAGGACCGCGTGGCGCGCGTGCATGCCTCGTCGGGCACCACGGGCAAGCCGACGGTGGTCGGCTATACGCTCAAGGACATCGATACCTGGGCCACCGTGATGGCGCGATCGATCCGCGCGGCCGGCGCCCGGCGCGGCGACAAGGTCCACATCAGCTACGGCTATGGCTTGTTCACCGGCGGCCTCGGAGCGCACTACGGCGTGGAAAAGGCCGGCCTCACGGCAATCCCGTTCGGTGGCGGGCAGACCGAGCGGCAGGTGCAGCTGATCCTGGATTTCAAGCCTGAGATCATCATGGTCACGCCCAGCTACATGCTGGCGATCGCCGACGAATTCGAGCGCCAGGGCATCGACCCGGCCACGACCTCGCTGCGCGTAGGGATCTTCGGCGCCGAGCCGTGGACGCCGGAAATGCGGCTAGCGATCGAAAAGCGCATGAACATTTCGGCGGTGGACATCTACGGCCTGTCCGAGGTGATGGGCCCGGGCGTTGCCAATGAATGTGCCGAGACCAAGGACGGCCCGACCATCTGGGAAGACCACTTCTACCCCGAGATCATCGACCCGGATACCGGCGCGGTGCTGCCCGATGGTGAGTTCGGTGAACTGGTATTCACCTCGCTGACGAAGGAAGCGATGCCGGTGGTCCGCTACCGCACCCGCGACCTGACCCGGCTGCTGCCGGGCACGGCGCGAGTGGCGTTCCGACGCATGGAAAAGGTAACCGGCCGCACCGACGACATGATGATCGTACGCGGCGTGAACGTGTTCCCGTCGCAGATCGAGGAGCTGATTCTGAAGCGCCCCGAACTGGCGCCGCACTACCAGTGTGTGCTGACGCGAGAGGGTCCGATGGACACGCTGACGGTGCGCGTGGAGTGCGCCCATGGCAACGAACCGGCGACGGCGCAGGCCGCGCGCGAGGCACTGGCCCACGATATCAAGGCGTATATCGGCGTAAGCGCCGGCATCGAGGTGCTGCCTGCCGGCGGCATCGAGCGCTCGGTCGGCAAGGCAAGGCGAATCGTCGACCAGCGCCCGCGCTAGGCACTGCGGCCGCGGGCGTCAGCTGCGCGGCATCAGCACCCACATCCTGCCGCCCTGCTTCATGCGGCCGGCGGTCTCGCCCGCCGCATCGCCGGCACCCCAGAAGAAATCCGCGCGCACGCCGCCCTTGATGGCGCTGCCGGTATCCTGCGCGAACATCAGCCGCTCGATCGGTTCGGTCGACAGCGGACGCGTGGTCGACAGGAACACCGGAACGCCCAGCGGGATGGTGGCCGGATCGACCGCGATCGAGCGCTCCGCCGTCAGCGGCACGCCCAGCGCGCCGACCGGACCGTCATTGGTCGGCGGCAGTTCGCGGAAGAACACGAAACGCGGATTCACGTTGAGCATCTCTTCGACGCGCGACGGATTGGCACGCGCCCACGCCTTGATGCCTTGCATGGTCGCCTGCGCCGGCGTGATCTCGCCGCGGTCGAGCAGCCATTTGCCGAACGAGCGGAACGGCTGGTCGTTGGTGCCGCCAAAGCCCACGCGCATCAGGGTGCCGTTGGGCAGCCGGATACGGCCAGAACCCTGGATCTGCAGGAAAGCGGCCTCCACTGCGTCGTCCACCCACACCAGTTCGTTGCCGCGCATGGACGGGTTCTGCAGCAGCTCGGCCCGCGCGGGCAGCGGCCGGCCGGCCATCTGCGCCGGCTTGCGGTACAGCGGAATCTGGAACTGGCCCTGGCGCGTGCGCGAACCGTGCAGGATGGGTTCGTAGTAGCCGGTGATCAGGCCGCTGTCGGAGCCGTCGCCGTTGATGACGCGGAACGGCTGGAAATTGGTTTCGAAGTAGGCGCGCATGGCGACGAGATCGCCGGCGTCGACCATCAGGCCCGCGGCGCAGGCGCGGCCCCATTCGGCGCGCTTCTTCAGCGCCTGGCAGCTGGCTTGCAGCGCCGGCCACGCGGCGCGCATGTCATCCTGGCTCCAGCCGTTGATTTCGTTCCAGTTCGCGGCCTGCAATCGGCCCTTCTGCGTGCCCGGGGTCGGGGCCGTCGTGCCGGGCGTGCCGCCGGTCTCGATGCGCGGCGGCGGCCCGCTCATGCAGCCGGCCAGCAGCGCGGCGCCAGCGGCCAGAGCGGCCCAGCCGCGCCGCGGCATGCTGGCTTGGGGCCTGTCCTTCGGTCGCGGGTACGCGGAATAGAAATGCGGAATTGCCATCTTGTCAGTTCGTATTGTCCAGCGCCGCCGCGCATGCATCGGGGCCGATGCCCTACAATGCCCGGCGTCAATCGTCACCGTTGCGGCGCCCGTAAAGGTCCCCGCCGTCCCGATCATGTCCGAGTTCCTTGAAGCCCACCCGATGCTGTTGTTCGCGGCTGAAGCCGGCGTGGCGCTGTTGCTGCTGATCTTCATCGTGGTCTGGACCATGGGCACGGCGAAGAAGAACCCGCGCCCATCCCGTGCCCCCGCCGACCACCCGTCGCGCCAGGGCCAGAACCAGAACCGAAAGCCGGCGCAGGATCAGGACAGCCAGCCGCGCCAGTAGGTTCCCGGCGCGGGCCGCTGCGGTTCAGTGCAGCATGCGCGGCAGCACCAGCGCGAATTCGGGAATCGGCACCTCGAAGCGGTGGCCGTCCTCGGCCACGCAGAAATACTCGCCCTTCATCGAGCCCACCGGCGTCGAGATGGTGGCCCAGCTGGTGTACTCGAAATGCTCGCCCGGCTTGAGCAGCGGCTGGTGGCCGACCACGCCCAGGCCCGCGACTTCCTGCGAGGCATTGTCGCTGTCGGTAATGATCCAGTGGCGCGAGATCAGCTGCGCGGCGACTTCGCCGGTATTGTGGATCGTGATGGTGTAGGCGAAGGCATGGCGCCCGCGTTCGGCGTCGGACTGGTCGGGCAGGTACTGGGTACGTACCGCCACGGAAAAAGCGTACTCGCTCATTTGTCTGCGGAATCCGGCTCAAGGGTAGGCGCATTGTGCGGCAAGGCTCCGGTAGCGGCAAGTGCGAAGCCAGGCTCGGCCTCGTAGCGCCGACAGGCGTAAAATACGCGCCATTCGCCGGCCGGCAGTCCCCGGATCGCCCCGTGGGAACTCCATTTGAGCCTACCCCGCCCGATTCCGCCGCGCCGCCACCCTACTGTCCCCATTTTTTTGCCCGCCGCCATGAGCACGCCCACCTTCCGCATCGCCCCGTCCATCCTGTCCGCCGACTTTGCCCGCCTGGGCGAGGAAGTCCGCCGCGTGACCGAGGCCGGCGCAGACTGGATCCACTTCGACGTGATGGACAACCACTACGTCCCGAACCTGACGGTGGGCCCGCTGGTATGCGAGGCCATCCGCCCGCACGTGACCGCTCCGATCGACGTGCACCTGATGGTGCGCCCGGTGGACCGCATCATCCCGGACTTCGCCAAGGCCGGTGCCAATATCATCACCTTTCACCCGGAAGCCAGCGAGCACGTGGACCGCTCGCTTGCACTGATCCGCGACAACGGCTGCCAGGCCGGCCTGGTGTTCAACCCGGCCACGCCGCTGCACCACCTGGACCACGTGATGGACCGCCTCGACGTGATCCTGCTGATGTCCGTCAACCCGGGCTTCGGCGGCCAGTCGTTCATCCCCGAGACGCTGAACAAGCTGCGCGCGGTGCGCCAGCGCATCGACGCCTACACCGCGCGCACCGGCCGCAAGATCCTGCTGGAGGTGGATGGCGGCGTGAAGGTCGACAACATCGCGGAGATCGCCGCCGCCGGCGCCGACACCTTCGTGGCCGGCTCGGCCGTGTTCGGCAAGCCCGATGCGGACGGCGGCTACCGCGGCATCATTTCCGCGCTGCGCGCCGAGCTGGCCAAGGCCGGCCAATGAGCGCGGGCATGACGCTGCGCCGCACCGACTGGGGCGGCATCGAAGGCGTGATCGTCGACCTGGACGGCACCATGGTCGACACCGCGGGCGATTTCCACGCCTCGATCAACGCCATGCTGCTCGCGCTGGCGCGCCTGCACCCCAACCTGGGGCCGGTGGCGCCGATGTCCGAACGGGACATCGTCAGCTTCGTCGGCAAGGGGTCGGAAAACCTGATCCGGCGCGTGCTCGATGCACGCTTTGCCCCGCTGCACGCCAACGGCCTGTTCGCCGAGGCCTATGCGCTCTACGACCGCGAGTACATCCGCATCAACGGCCAGTTCTCGCAGGTCTACCCGGGCGTGCGCGAGGGGCTGGCGGCGCTGAAGGCGGCCGGGCTGCGCATGGCCTGCGTGACCAACAAGCCTTACAGCTTCACCGAGCCGCTGCTGGCCAAGACCGGCCTCGCGAAGTATTTTGAGCTGGTCTACGGCGGCGACGCGTTCCCGCTGCGCAAGCCCGACCCGTACCCGCTAATCAAGGTGGCCGAGATTTTCCACCTCGATCCGTCGGCCATGCTGGTGATCGGCGACTCGGAAAACGACGCGCAGGCAGCCCGCGCGGCGGGCATGGGCGTGCTGCTGATGCCCTACGGCTACAACCATGGCAACCCTGTACAAGCCGTCGACGCCGATGGTATAGTCGATTCCATTGCCCGCGTGGCAGAGCTTCTTTCTGCACACGAAACGCGCTGATATCCGGTACTTCAAGCCGGCGGCGCCTGGCAATCAGACTTTCATAGCCCTGAACACCTCAATGTTCTTCAACCGCAAACGCATTTCTTCTGGCAGTGATCGGCAGGCTTGGCCCTGGCGTCGCTGGCGCGCCTCCCAACAGGCGTAAAGTGCGTTCGCGAGTCCGCTGAAGGCCTTCGTACCGAAGGCTCTTCGCAACCGGCCCGGGTGCCGGCATCCTTACCAGGATCCCTCTTCACTCCCCGCCAGCAAGCGTAGCCCCATGTGCTACGTTTAGCTCAAGAACGCGCCACACGCCGCCCCGGCCGTGTGCGGTCTTGTCCGCAGTCTTCCCGCACCACGGTTCCCTATCCGGAGCTGGCCTTGTGCCGTCTCCCGCCCGAATTGCCGACACCGCGGCGCCGCGCCACCCTGATAACGCCGCGCGCCGCAAACGAGGATCGACATGACCGAACTGGAATTCAAATCGCTGGCCGACCAGGGCTACAACCGCATCCCGCTGATCGCCGAGGCCTTTGCCGACCTGGAAACGCCGCTGTCGCTGTACCTGAAGCTGGCCCAGTCGCAGACGCGCGGCGTCAACACCTTCCTGCTGGAATCGGTAGTTGGGGGCGAACGCTTCGGACGCTATTCGTTTATCGGCCTGCATGCCCGCACGCTGCTGCGCTCCTACGGCAACCGCGCCGAGGTCGTGACCGACGGCAAGGTGGTGGAGACCCACGAAGGCAACCCGCTGGATTTCATCGCCGAGTTCGAAAGCCGCTTCAAGGTGGCGCTGCGCCCCGGCCTGCCGCGCTTCTGCGGCGGCCTGGCGGGCTACTTCGGCTACGACGCGGTGCGCTATATCGAGAAGAAGCTGGCCGACACGAAGAAGGACGATGACCTTGGCCTGCCCGACATCCAGCTGCTGCTGTGCGAGGAACTGGCGGTCATTGACAACCTGTCGGGCAAGCTCTACCTGATCGTCTACGCCGACCCGACCACGCCAGAGGCCTACCCGCGCGCGCGCCAGCGCTTGCGCGAGCTGCGCATGAAGCTGCGCCAGCCGGTCGACGTGCCGGTGACGAGCCCGTCCGTGCAGACCGATGTCTACCGCGAATTCGACAAGGCCGATTACCTCGCCGCCGTGCACAAGGCCAAGGAATACATCATGGCCGGCGACATGATGCAGGTGCAGATCGGCCAGCGCCTGACCAAGCCGTACCGCGACGCGCCGCTGTCGCTGTACCGCGCGCTGCGTTCGCTGAACCCATCGCCGTATATGTATTTCTACAACTTCGGCGATTTCCAGATCGTGGGCGCCTCGCCGGAGATCCTGGTGCGCCAGGAATCCCGCAAGGTCGGCACCAACGGCGATACCCGCAACGAGCATATCGTCACCATCCGCCCGCTGGCCGGCACGCGCCCGCGCGGCAATACGCCCGAGAAAGACGCCCAGCTCGCCACCGAACTGCTCAACGACCCGAAGGAGATCGCCGAGCACGTGATGCTGATCGACCTGGCGCGCAACGATATCGGCCGCATTGCCGAAACCGGCACGGTCAAGGTCACCGACAAGATGGTGATCGAGAAGTACTCGCACGTGCAGCACATCGTCAGTTCGGTCGAAGGCACCCTGCGCCCCGGCATGAGCAACCTGGACGTGCTGCGCGCGACCTTCCCTGCCGGCACGCTGTCGGGCGCGCCCAAGGTGCGCGCGATGGAAATCATCGACGAACTGGAGCCGCGCAAGCGCGGCATCTACGGCGGCGCGGTGGGCTACCTGTCGTTCGGCGGCGAGATGGACCTGGCGATCGCCATCCGCACGGGCATCGTCAAGGACGGCAACCTCTATGTGCAGGCCGCGGCCGGCATCGTTGCCGATTCGGACCCCGAAGCCGAATGGAGGGAAACCGAAGCCAAGGCGCGCGCCGTGATCCGCGCCGCCGAGCAGGTCCAGGATGGCCTGGACTCCGATATCTGAACCGAGAAAGATTGGGAGACATAGCCATGCTGCTGATGATCGACAACTACGATTCGTTTACCTACAACCTGGTGCAGTACTTCGGCGAACTCGGCGAGGACGTGCGCACCTATCGCAACGACGAAATCACGCTCGAAGAGATCGAGGCGCTCAGGCCCGACCACATCTGCGTGTCGCCCGGCCCGTGCAGCCCGAAGGAAGCCGGCATCTCGGTGGCCGTGCTGCAGCACTTCGCGGGCAAGGTGCCGCTGCTCGGCGTGTGCCTGGGCCACCAGGCAATCGGCGAGGCCTTCGGCGGCAAGGTGATCCGCGCCAAGCAGGTCATGCACGGCAAGGTCAGCACCATCGAGACCACCCAGGAAGGCGTGTTCGCCGGCCTGCCAAAACACTTCGACGTGACGCGCTATCATTCGCTGGCGATCGAGCGCGAAACCCTGCCCGATTGCCTGGAAGTGACCGCCTGGACGCCTGACGGCGAAATCATGGGCGTGCGCCACAAGACGCTGGCCGTCGAGGGCGTGCAGTTCCATCCCGAGTCGATTCTTTCCGAGCATGGCCATGCGCTCCTGGCCAACTTCGTGAAGACGACGCGATGAGGCTGCTCGACACCCCAACGCCGTCCGTTTCCATCGCGCCGAGCGCCACAACAACGACCGAGACCGCCATGACCATCACCGCCCAGGAAGCGCTGACCCGCTGCATCGAACACCGCGAGATCTTCCACGACGAGATGCTGCACCTGATGCGCCAGATCATGCAGGCGCAGATCTCGCCGGTGATGGCCGCGGCGATCCTGACCGGCCTGCGCGTGAAGAAGGAAACCATCGGCGAGATCTCGGCCGCCGCGCAGGTGATGCGCGAATTCGCCAACAAGGTCGACGTGGCGGACCGCGAGAATTTCGTCGATATCGTCGGCACCGGCGGCGACGGTTCGCATACGTTCAATATCTCGACGGCCTCGATGTTCGTCGCGGCCGCTGCCGGCGCGAAGATCGCCAAGCACGGCAACCGCGGCGTGAGTTCCAAGTCGGGCAGCGCCGACGTGCTGGAAGCGCTCGGCGTGAACATCATGCTGACGTCGGAACAGGTCGGCGAGTGCATCGCGCAGACCGGCATCGGTTTCATGTTTGCCCCGACCCATCACCCGGCCATGAAGAACGTGGCGCCGATCCGCAAGGAAATGGGCGTGCGCACCATCTTCAATATCCTCGGCCCGCTGACCAACCCGGCCGACGCGCCGAATATCCTGATGGGCGTGTTCCACCCGGATCTCGTCGGCATCCAGGTGCGCGTGATGCAGCGCCTCGGCGCGAAGCACGCGCTGGTGGTCTACGGCAAGGACGGCATGGATGAAGTATCGCTTGGCGCCGCCACGCTGGTCGGCGAACTGAAGGACGGCGAAGTGCGCGAGTACGAGATCCATCCGGAAGACTTCGGCCTGTCGATGGTTTCAAACCGTGGCCTGAAGGTGGCCGACGCGATCGAGTCCAAGGAGATGCTGCTGGAAGCGCTCCGCAACGTGCCCGGCACGCCGCGCGAGATCGTCTCGCTCAACGCGGGCACGGCCCTGTATGCCGCCAATGTGGCCGACTCCATCGAAGACGGCATCCGCCGCGCGCGCGAAGCCATCGCCAGCGGTGCCGCGCGCGAGAAGCTCGACCACTTCGTGCGTGCCACGCAGCAGTTCAAGTAAGCGCCTGTCGTCCCCGCGAAAGCGGGGACCCAGTGACTTTTGCTTTGGCCACAGAGCAAAAGTCACTGGACTCCCGCTTTCGCGGGAGCGACGGAGCGAGAGTTACATATGTCCGACATCCTGCAAAAGATCATGGCCGTCAAGGCCGACGAAGTCGCTGCTGCCCGCAAGAAGCGCGACCTGCCCAGCCTGCGCGCCGAGGCCGAGAGCCTGCGCCACGAAGCCGGCTTCGCCCCGCGCGGCTTCGAACGCGCGCTGCGCGAGAAGATCGCCGCCGGCCACGCCGGCGTGATCGCCGAGGTCAAGAAGGCCTCGCCGTCCAAGGGCGTGCTGCGCGAGAACTTCGTGCCCGAGGCGATTGCCGAGAGCTACGCCAGCCACGGCGCCGCCTGCCTGTCGGTGCTGACAGACGTGAATTTCTTCCAGGGCCACGCAGACTACCTGAAACGCGCGCGCGGCGCCTGCCCGCTGCCAGCGCTGCGCAAGGACTTCATGCTCGACCTGTACCAGGTCTATGAAGCGCGCACCTGGGGCGCGGACTGCATCCTGCTGATTGTCTCGGCACTGGACCCGGGCCTGATGGCCGAACTGGAGGCGTGCGCGCACGAGCTTGGCATGGACGTGCTGGTGGAAGTCCACGGCGGCGACGAACTTGACCGCGCGCTGCGCCTGAAGACGCCGCTGCTCGGCGTGAACAACCGCAACCTGCGCACCTTCGAAGTCTCGCTCGACAACACGCTGGAATTGCTGCCGCGCATGCCCGCGGATCGCCTCGTGGTAACGGAATCGGGCATCCTCGGTCCGGACGACGTGAAGCGCATGCGCGATGCCGATGTCCACGCCTTCCTGGTCGGCGAAGCGTTCATGCGCGCGCCGGACCCGGGCGTCGAACTGGCGCGGCTGTTCGCGTAAGCCAGCGGCAATGGCACAGGAAATCGAACTCAAGCTTGCAGTACCTGACGCCAGTCTGGCCCCTGTGGCTGCCTGGCTCGACGCCAATGGCGAGGCGAAGGGCGAGCTCACGCTGCTGAACGTCTACCTCGACACGCCCGAACGCGACCTGGCCCGCGCGCGCGCCGCGCTGCGCCTGCGCCGCAAGGGCGCCCAGTGGCTGCAGACGCTGAAGACCGCGGGGCAGAGCCAGGCGGGCCTGGCCAGCCGGCACGAGTGGGAAACCGAGGTGGCGGGCGAGGCCATCGAGCTGCAGCGGCTGCCGGACGAAGCGCGGGCGCTGCTGGTACCCCTGGCCGATCGCCTTGCACCAGTCTTTCGCACCGACTTTGCGCGCCGTACCTGGATCGTGGAACAGGACGGCGCACGGATCGAGGCCGCGCTCGACAGCGGCGCCATCACCGCACCGGCCACGCACGCGCAGGAACGCATCCAGGAACTGGAGCTGGAATGGCTGTCAGGCGATGAAAGCCGGGCCGCCGACGCGCTGCGCGCATTGGGCGCACGCCTGCAAGCCATTGCCGCGCTGACGCCGTCCGATCTCAGCAAGGCCGCGCGCGGCTACCGGCTGGCCGGTGTCGCCAACGCCTGATACTTTCCGACTCACTGCGATTCCGCCTCCCTCCGTACGCATGCAAGCTGATCTGTTCGCCCCAGAGACCGACACCGCAACGCCGCGTGCCGCTGCCACCGCCGGGCTGCAAGCCCAGGCTGACGCCCTGCCTGCTGCCTGGCGCGATTTGCTGGCGCCATGCCTGACCGCACCGGCGTGGCAGGAACTGGCCGGCTTCGTCGACGGCGAGCGCTCGGCCGGCAAGCCGGTCTTTCCGCACGAGGTCTTCCATGCGCTGCACCTGACGCCGCCCGAAGCGGTCAAGGTCGTCATCCTTGGGCAGGACCCGTACCACGGCACCGGCGTAGTCGGCGGCGTGGAACTGCCACAGGCGCATGGCCTGGCCTTCTCGGTACCGGATGGCGTGAAGGTGCCGCCGAGCCTGCGCAATATCTTCAAGGAAATCGCGGCCGAATATGGCGACAGCCCGGCGCCGCGCGCGTCCGGCAATCTGGAAGGCTGGGCACGCCAGGGCGTGCTGCTGCTGAACACCGTGCTGACCGTGGAGCAGGGCCAGGCCGCCAGCCATGCGCGGCGCGGCTGGGAAGCGGTGACAGACTGCCTGATCCATGCGCTGGCCGAAAGCCGTCCGAACCTCGTGTTCCTGCTGTGGGGAAGCCACGCGCAGGCCAAGAAGCCACTGCTGACGGGCAGCCACTGCGTGCTCGAAGCCCCGCACCCGTCGCCGCTATCGGCGCACCGCGGCTTTTTGGGCTGCGGGCATTTCCGCGAAGCCAATCGCTGGCTGGAAGCGCACGGGCGTGCGCCGATCGACTGGCTGACGGCCTGAGCGCCGCATCTTCCTGACAGGCTCAATTCGGCTCATATGCGCATCATCCGAACTCTTCGCGATGCATCATAAGCTGAAGATATCGCCACGCGTGTTCCTGGACACGCGCGCGGGGCCAGTGGCCGATGCCGCGCCGTCACCGGCCAGGCGTTCCCTGCCGGACGAGCCCGATGAAAGACGCGCTCAGCATCGATAAACCGCCGCGGCAAGCCGTGCCTAAACCGTCGGCCGCAGATCAAAATCCTCGAACCTTCCCTGCCCCGGCTCCACGTCAACGCGCGTGACCTGCGAGGCCGGCGGACCAGCCTCCATCCAGTCGCGCAGCGCCTCCAGTTGCAACACCGTGCCGGCGGCCATGACTTCGACGGTGCCGTCGGTCCGGTTGCGCACCCAGCCCTTGAGCCCCAGCGAAATGGCCGCCTGCGCGCAGCCCGCGCGGTAGCCCACGCCCTGCACGCGCCCATGCGCCGTCATGTGCCAGGTTTCCATGGCATCTTCCTCCTTGACCGCGTGCCGGCGGCCCCGCTACACCGGCATGTCATCCACAAGACGTAAACTAGACGGCTGTCCCAGGCGTTACCAGAGAATGCACGCCGCAAGACGTGATGCTGCCGGCACCCAGCCATCAGCCAGGTCCCTTCCATGGGCCGCCCCTTCCGCGCCGGTCACCGCCATGCCGGCTGCGCCAGCCCACCAAGCGCCATGATGCAGCAATCCGCCAACGACAACCCGGCCACGCCCGCACCCGGCTATGACAGCCAGCTGCTGACCGCGCCGCCCAACCGCTTCGACTTCGCGCTGCTGCCGATCCTCCTGGCGATCATCGTCATGGTGGCGTTCGCCGCACAGCAGATGAATGTGCCGTTCGTGCCCGGCGAGCCGATGACGGTGCACCTCGACATCGCCTACCTGCCCTACTACCTGATGCGCACCAGCATCCGCATGCTGGCCGCCCTGGCGGCGTCGCTGGTGTTCTCGCTCGGCTTCGCGGCGCTGGCGTCGAAGAATCGCACGGCCGAGAAGGTGCTGGTGCCCGCGCTGGATATCCTGCAATCGATCCCGGTGCTAGGCTTCCTCTCGATCACGGTGACCGGCTTCATCGCGCTGTTCCCGGGCAACCTGATCGGCGTGGAGTGCGCGGCGATCTTTGCGATCTTCACCTCGCAGGCCTGGAACATGGCCTTCAGCCTGTATCAGTCGTTTCGCACCATCCCCGGCGACCTGCTCGAGGCGGCGGCCATGTTCCGCCTGTCGCCGTGGCAGCGCTTCTGGCGGCTGGAAGTGCCGTTCGCCATGCCGGGCCTGCTGTGGAACATGATGATGTCGATGTCCGGCGGCTGGTTCTTCGTGGTGGCGTCGGAAGCCATCTCGGTGTCCGGCCACGACATCCGGCTGCCAGGGATCGGCTCCTATATCGCGCTGGCCATCCAGCAGCAGGACCTGGCCGCAATCGGCTGGGCCATCGTGGCCATGCTGGTCGGCATCCTGGTGTATGACCAACTGCTGTTCCGCCCGCTGGTGGCATGGGCCGACCGCTTCCGCTTCGAGACGCTGGCCCAGGACAAGGAGCCCGAGTCGTGGCTGCTGGACCTGCTGCGCCGCTCGGAATGGGTGCGGGCCTTGCTGGTTCGCACCGCGGCGCTGGCCGAGCGCACGCTGGCCTGGGGCGCGCGCCGGCAGCGCGAGGCGCCCGCCGAACCCGATCCGCGCCGCGCGCAATGGCGCGAGCGCGCCGGCAATGCCGTGATCCTGCTGGTGGCGCTGGCCGCGCTGGGCCGCGTGATGTACTTCGTGCACAGCGAAGTGGGCCTGGCCGAGGTCGCCCATGTGGTGTGGCTGGGCACGCTGACCATGGTGCGGGTGATCCTGCTGATCGCGCTGGCGGCGGTAATCTGGGTGCCGATCGGCATCCGTATCGGCCTGAACCCGTCGGTGGCCCGCATTGCGCAGCCCGTGGCGCAGTTCCTGGCGGCCTTCCCCGCCAACCTGATGTTCCCGCTGGTGGTCATGCTGATCGTGCGCTTTGGCCTGAATCCGGAAATCTGGCTCAGCCCGCTGCTGATCTTCGGCACGCAGTGGTACATCCTGTTCAATGTGGTGGCCGGCGCCTCGGGCATCCCGACCGAACTGAAGCTGGCGGCGCGCAATTTCGGCCTGCGCGGCTGGCTGCTGTGGAAGCGCTTCCTCATCCCCGCGGTGTTCCCGAGCCTGCTGACCGGGCTGGTGACGGCGGCCGGCGGTTCGTGGAATGCCAGCATCGTGGCGGAATATGTGACCTGGGGCGACCGCACGCTGGTCGCCACGGGGCTTGGCAGCTATATCGCCGAAACCACCGCGCGCGGCGATTTCCCGCGCATCGCGCTGGGCATCGGCGTGATGGCGCTGTTCGTGGTCGGCTTCAACCGGCTGCTGTGGAACCGCCTGTATCAACTCGCGCAGGAGCGCACCCGCTTGTAAGGCAACGATGGCAGAAAACCAGAACCCCGCCGTCACGGCACCGGCCGTGATCGAACTGCGCGGCGTCTCCAAGATGTTCCGTACCGCCAGCCGCAGCGACCGCGCCGTGCTGGAAGGCGTCGACCTGACGCTGCGCGAAGGCGAAATCGTGGCCATGCTCGGCAAATCGGGCTCGGGCAAGTCGACGCTGTTGCGCATCATGGCCGGGCTGGTCGGCGCCGACCGCGGCGACGTGCAGTTCCGCGGCAGCCGCCTGAACGGCACGGCCGAAGGCATCGCCATGGTCTTCCAGTCGTTCGCGCTGTTCCCGTGGCTCACGGTGCAGCAGAACGTGGAACTCGGGCTCGAAGCCCAGGGCGTGGCCAAGGCCGAGCGCGCGCGCCGCGCGGAAGCGGCCATCGACATGATCGGGCTGTCCGGCTTCAATGGCGCGCTGCCGCGCGAGCTGTCCGGCGGCATGCGCCAGCGCGTAGGCATCGCGCGCGCGCTCGTGACGCAGCCCGACCTGCTGCTGATGGACGAGGCGTTTTCCGCGCTCGACGTGCTCACCGGCGAAACCCTGCGCGACGAAATGCTGGACCTGTGGGAGAGCGGCCGCGCCAATATCCGCAGCATCCTGATCGTTTCGCACAATATCGAGGAAGCGGTGATGATGGCCGACCGCATCGTCATCCTGTCGAGCGATCCGGGCCGCATCCGCGCCGAAGTGCGCGTGCCGTTCCCGCGACCGCGCAACCGCGACGCCGCCCAGGTGCGCGCGCTGATCGACGAGGTCTACATGCTGATGACCTCGCCCGCGGCGCCCGAGCCGCGCGTGCCGGCACTGGCGCCCTCGCGCCAGATCGGCTACCGGCTGCCGGACGTGGACATCAGCCAGATGGACGCCATCCTGGACCTGCTGTCGGAACCCCCGTTCAATGGCCGCGCGGACCTGCCGCACCTGGCCGACGAGGCCGGGCTGACCGACGACGACCTGCTGCCGGCCTGCGAAGCCTTGCAACTGTTGCAGCTCGCGCATATCGAGCGCGGCGACATCACCACCACCGGGACCGGCCGCGAATACTACGCGGCCGAGCCGAACGAGCGCAAGGCCATGTTCGGCCGGCAATTGCTGGGGCATGTCGCACTGGCCACGCATATCCGGCGCGAACTGGAAGCGTCGGAAGACGGCGAAGTCGGCGAAGAGCAGGTGCTGCGCGAGCTGGAAGCGTTCCTCAAGCCCGAGGAAGCGGAGCGCGTGCTGTCCGTGGCGATCGACTGGGGGCGCCATGGCGAGGTGTATGAGTACAGCTATAACAGCGGGATGCTGACGTTGCCGAGGGAGGAGCAGGAGGAAACGGGACAGGCGGGGGCATAGAGCCCCAAGCTTGCCGAGGCCAATGCTCCCCTCTCCCATTTATGGGAGAGGGGAGAAAACCAGCGGTGCACCAGCTCCTGCGCCCCGGTCAGTCCCGCATCCGCATCGCCCGTCCGATCGCGCCCGTGCGCAGCGCGATCTTGGCGGCATCCTCGCGCAGCGCGCGTAGCCGGCGTTCGAGCACCGCGTTGGCGGGGCGCCCCGTGGAGCTGGCCGTCGGGCCGGCTTCGTGGACGGACTCCCTTGCCGTCGCGGCATGCGCGAGCTCATCGGCGCGGCGCCGGTCGGCGGAATCGGCCAGCCGCGCACGCCGGTCATCGGCGTGTTCGGGCGGCGGCCCTTCCGGCAGCGAGTCTTCCAGCGACGCGCCGGCGGCACTGGCCACCGGCTCGGCGGCGCGGATAAAGCCGGCGCCGCGGCTACCCGTGCGGTCGTCCGCCGCCAGCCGTTCGACGGCCAGCTGCAGGCTGCGGCTGGCTGCCTCCGTCGCCTGTTCGATCGCGGCTTCCGCCGCGGGAATATCGAGTTCTTCGTAGTGCTGCCGTACCTGGATACGCGCCGCCGCCACATGCGCCGCCACCAGGTAGTTCTGCACGATGAAGCGGTTCAGGTTGTCCACGGCACGGTGCCGGCTCTTGGGCTCGTCGAGCATGCGCTGGAACGAGCCGATCAGTGCCGACAGCGCATCCATGAACTGCTTGCGCTGCACGCGGTAGGCAAAGTCGTCCTTGGCCCGGCGCAGCAGCAGGTCCCGTGTGGCGACGATGTAGCGGCGGTTGGCCTGCAGCACGTTCTCCACCAGCTTGGGAATGGCGCGATATTCCCAGCTTGGCAGCACAAAGCTGAACAGCGAGGCAATGATGCCGCCGATCACCGTATCCACCAGCCGCTCGCCCGCGGCATTCTGCGTGCTCGGCATCAGCAGGTTGATCTGGATAAGCACCTGCACGCACGCCGCGATGGCCGTATAGCGGTACTTGATGGTGACGAACGCCGCGCTGGCCACCAGCGCCAGGAACAGGAAACCGAGCAGGATCAGCGGCTCGTGGAACACCTTCAGGATGCCCACCGAGATGATGCAGCCGATCAGCGTGCCGATCACGCGGTCGTTGTAGCGCTGCTTGGTCATGCTGAAGTTGGGCTTCAGGATGACGATGATGGTCAGCAGGATCCAGTAGCCGTGCGAGGCGTACGGCACGTGGTCCGCGATCCACAGGCCGAGCGCCACCGCCATCGAGATGCGCAGCGCGAAGCGGAACGCGGGCGCGCGCCACCTGAGGTTGTCGCGCAGCACGCCGAGTTCGTATTTCTGGCGCGTGAGGAACGGCGTCATGTCCGCGCCAGGCAGCACCTTCGCAGGCTCAACGGGCGTGCGCGACGCCTCGTGCAGCTGCCCGACCAGCGTGATGGCGCCACGGATCATGTCCAGGGTATCCACCAGCGCCGTCATGGCTGCGGGCGGGATATGGTGGTGGCGCAGCTGGGCAATCTCGGCCTCGACCGCGTGCAGTCCCTCGCGATAATCCACCGCGGCATAGGACGGGCGCCCGCGCGTGACCTCGTAGGCGATTTCCTCCACGTCCTCGCACATCAGCATCACCAGCTTGCGCAGGTGGTCCAGCACCGGCGTGCTGCCGAAGGTCCGGCGCAGCAGCGGATAGTCGGTGTTGGTCGAAAGGATGTACTCGTACAGGTCCAGCATGCGCAGGTGCACCTGCACCAGCAGCCCGTCGTGCGGCGTGCGGTTGCCGCGCAGCACCAGGTCGCGCGCGGCCTGCTGGCGCTCGGCCACGACGATCTGCTGGCGCACCAGCTGGTTGAACTGCGCCTCGTAGTCGTTGCCGGCGTCGTAGAAGCGGGCCTTGACCTCCAGATAGCTGGCCATCTCGTACAGCGACTCGGCCAGGATCTGCTGCTTGGTCCGGCGCTCGTTGACCCAGCTCACGAGCATGGCGTACGCCAGGTAGGCCACCGCGCCGACGACGAACAGCGCCGTATGCTCCAGCGCGCGGCGCACCACGAAGTCCTCGTTGATGGTCAGCGTCATCACGAACAGCGTGGAGAACTGCAGCGGCAGCGTCTTGTTGCCGTACACCGTCATCATGCCGGCCATGAAGGTAACCAGCACCAGCACGAACGGCATCACGCGCGGAAACGGCGTGGTCAGCGCCACCAGCAGCGTGACGGCGCCGCACAGCAGCACGCTGGCCAGCATCTCGTTGAACTTGTGGTTCAGCGGGCTGGGCAGGTCCATCAGGCTGGTGCACAGCGCACCCATCGACACCACCATCGCGGTAGGCAGGTCGGCGAACTGCAGGGCGATCAGCGTGGCGCCGATCACGCCCGTGGCCGAACGCAGGCCACGGTAGACATAGTGCGAATAGACGAAGGTGCGGGGGTCGTGCGCGTATTGCATGGACGCGTGGCTGGGTCAGGCTGACGGAGAGGCGATCGGGAACGCGGACTTCAGCGGCCCAGCCAGCGCGTGCGCGCGGCGTGGCGCCCGCCTTCCAGGCTCAGCTTGTGCTGCGTCGCGGGCTCGCGCGCGAGCGTCAGCGGCAGCACCAGCAGCTCGTCGCGCCGGAACACATGCAGCGTGACCGGGTCCGTGGCACGGTAGCGCGCCAGCAGCTTGTCGAGCTGGCCGGGCGCGACGCGCAGGCCGTCGACCGCGGCCAGCAAATCGCCCGCGGACACGCCGCCGGCCTGCGCCGCGCCGCCGTCGAGCACCTGCGTCACGCGCACCCAGCCATCGTCGGTCTTGGTCTTGATGCCGAGCGCCGCGGTGCGGCTCGCCTTCGGCGTCTCGGCCTTGACGCCGAAGCGCCTGAACAGCGGCGCCAGCGGCAGTTCGCCGGTGCCTTCGGTCAGCGAGCGCAGCAGCGGCCCCAGGCGCAGGCCCGTGACCTCGTCGAACAGCGCGTGGACCTCGGCCTCGGTGACACCACGCTGCACCGCCTCCGGCGCATAGAAATCGCGCCCGTAGCGCTGCCACAGTGCGCGCATCACGTCATCGAGCGAGCGCCGGCCGCCGGTCTTGTCGCGGATGGTCAGGTCCAGCGTCAGCGCTACCAGCGAACCCTTGGTGTAATAGCTGACGATGGCATTCGGTGCGTTCTCGTCCTGACGGTAATACTTGGTCCACGCATCGAACGAGCTATCGGCCACGCTCTGCTTGGTGCGGCCATTGCCGCGCAGCACGCCGTTCCAGGTCTTGGCAAGCATCTCGACGTACTGCGTGTCGGTCACGCAGCCCGAGCGCACCAGCACCAGATCGTCGTAGTAGCTGGTGAAGCCCTCGAACAGCCACAGCAGCGGCGTGTAGGTTTCCTCCTGCAGCCGGTACGGCACGAACGCGGCGGGCTTGATGCGCTTGACGTTCCAGGTGTGGAAATACTCGTGGCTGCACAGGCCCAGGAAGGTGCGGTAGCCCTCGCTGGTCTCGCTGTCGCCGCGCACCGGCAGGTCCGAGCGCGCGCACATCAGCGCGGTGCTGGCGCGATGCTCGAGGCCACCGTAGCCGTCCGTGGTCACCATCGTCATGAAGACGTAGCGGCGATTGCTGTCGAGGAACGGCGCGCGCGCGCTGCGCGGTTCGAACAGGCGGATCTGCGCTTCGCAGATGCGCTTGAGGTCGCGGCAGACGCGCTCGATGTCGAGCTGCGGCACGCGGCCCGTGAACACCACGTCATGCTGGGCGCCGCATGCGCGGAAGCTGGCCAGCCGGAACTCGCCCATTTCGACTGGATGGTCGACCAGTTCGTCGTAGTCGGCGACCTGGTAGCGGCCGAAGCCATAGCGCTTCGCGCCCTCGCGGCCCGGGGCCTCGCGCATCGCGGTGGCCACGCGCCAGTTGCGGTAGGCATCGCCGGCGGGTGCGTGGATATCCACGGTGCAGGGCTGGTCCTGTTGCCCGTCCACGCACAGGAACACCGAACTGCCATTGAAGAAGCCGTGGGTGGTGTCGAGATGCGCGGCGCGCACCGACAGGTCCCAGGCATAGACTTCGTAGCTCAGCGTAAGGGCACCGGCCGCTGCGTCGACCGGCGCAGCCTGCCAGCTCTGCTTGTCGAGCTTGGTCAGCGCCACCGGCTTGCCGCCCGCATCGGCGCGGATGCGCACGATATGGCGGGCAAAGTCGCGGACCATGTAGCTGCCCGGAATCCAGGCCGGCAGGAAGAAGCGCTGGCCGGCGGGATCGGGCGAAGTCACCGTGACGGTGACGGCGAAGAGATGTGCTTCGGGGTGAAGCGGGGCGATGGCATAGCGGATCGGCGTCATGGGCATGATTGTAGCGTTCGTCATTCGGCGCGATCCGCCGAGGCTGTCGCACGCAGGCGCGTGCGATCAGTTCGCGCTCAGGTGCGGTTGACGTTGACCACTGTGCGTCCGCGCAGACCGCCTTCGACGATGCTGCGGCCGGCCTCGACAGCCTCGCCCAGCCCGATCTCGCGCGTGATCGCGTTGAGGCGATCAGGCTCCAGGTCCGTCGCCAGCCGCGCCCAGGCCTGCTCGCGCAAGGCCATCGCCGCCATGACGCTGTCGATGCCGGCCAGCGTCACGCCGCGCAGGATGAACGGCGCCACGGACGCAGGGAAATCCATGCCCTGCGCCAGCCCGCATGCCGTGACCACACCGCCGTAGCGCACCTGCGCGCAGGCGTTGACCAGCGTGTGCGAGCCGACCGCATCCACCACCGCCGCCCAGCGTTCCTTCTGCAGCGGCTTGCCCGGCGCGGACAGTTCCGCGCGATCGATCACCTCCGCCGCGCCGAGCGCCTTGAGGAAATCGGCCTCGTCGCGCTTGCCGGTGGAAGCCACCACGCGATAGCCGAGCTTGCCGAGGATCGCGATCGCCACCGTGCCCACGCCACCGGAAGCGCCGGTGACCAGCACCTCGCCATCCCCCGGACGCACCGGTCCATTGACACCGCCACGCTCCAGCCCGAGCACCGACAGCATCGCGGTGTAGCCTGCCGTGCCGATCGCCATCGCCTGCCGCGTGGTGAAGGCATCGGGCAGGCGCACCAGCCAGTCGCCCTTCAGGCGCGCGCGCTGCGCCAGGCAACCCCAGTGCGTCTCGCCGACGCCATAGCCGTTCAGGATGACCTTGTCACCGGCCTTCCAGCGCGGATGCGAGGACTCCAGCACCGTGCCGGCGCCGTCGATGCCGGCTACCATCGGCCACTTGCGCACCACCGGCACTTTTCCGGTGATGGCCAGCCCGTCCTTGAAGTTGATCGTGGAATAGTCGACCGCGACCAGCACGTCGCCGTCGGCGGGCAACTGTGCCTCATCCAGCGTGGCGATATTGGCCTGGGTCGCACCGTCGGCCTGGGTCAGCAGCAATGCCTGGAACGTCATGGAAGTCTCCTGTTCCGCCCTGCCGGGCGCTCTGTCTCGATGGGAGGATCCGGGGAAGATCCGGAATGCAAAACGGCCGGACTCGGTCCGGCCGTTGCTCGGGCCGGGACACCGGCCGCGCCTTACTTCTTGACGCTGGCGAGCTTGCGTTCGAGCGTGCCGGCATCGGCCGCGCCCGGAATGCGCGTGCCGTCCATGAAGAACACAGCCGGCGTGCCGGTGATGTTCAGGCTCTGGCCGAGCGCGAGGTTGTCATCGACCGGCGTCTTGCAGCTGCCGTTGCCGGTCAGCGCGACCTTGTTGAGCATCCAGTCGCGCCAGGCCTTGGTGCGGTCGGCGGAGCACCAGACCTGCTTCGCCTTGGTCGAGGAATCCGGCGACAGCACGGGGTACAGGAAGGTGTAGACCGTGATGTTGTCCATCTGCTGGAAGGTTTGCTCGATGCGCTTGCAGTAACCGCAGTTCGGGTCCGAGAACACGGCGACCTGGCGACTGCCGTCACCCTTGGTCCACTTGATGGCGCGCGCCAGCGGCAGGTCGGACCACTTGATGCGGTTGATGTCCGCCATGCGCTCTTCGGTCAGGTTGGTGCCGGTCTTGGTATCGATCAGCTCGCCATTGATAACGTAGCGGCCCGTTGCGTCGGTGTAGACCACCTGCCCGCCGACGTTGACCTCGAACAGCCCTGGCACCGGGCTTTTGGTCACGCTCTTCACCTCGGCGCGGCCGCCCAGCATTTTCTGCAGGGATTCCTTGATGCGATCGGTGCCGGGTTCGCCCGCCGCCATGGCGTGCATGGCAAAGCCTGCTGCC
This sequence comes from Cupriavidus sp. C3SS-1, assembly GCF_057073755.1. Classification (NCBI taxonomy): domain Bacteria; kingdom Pseudomonadati; phylum Pseudomonadota; class Betaproteobacteria; order Burkholderiales; family Burkholderiaceae; genus Cupriavidus; species Cupriavidus sp. C3SS-1. The sequence goes on from NZ_CP172699.1 coordinate 2,989,715, forward strand.
GCGAGACCGCCGGCAATGGCAGTGGTCCAGGCGGGGTGGCGGCGCATGAGTTGGAACATATCGACTCCAGTATTCGGTCAGGGTCCGGGCACCCGGCGTCAGCCGAGCGCCCGTTCAATCAGGAAGCGCTTGAGCAGCGACTGCCGGCCCACGGTGCGGATGCCGGTATTGCGCACCACGCGCGCCACGCTGCCGGGCAGCGAGAACAGCCGGTGCAGGCCGTCGGTCGCGGCGGTCAGCGACAGCAGGTCGGTGGCGCGTGCCCGTTCGTAGCGGCGCAGCAGGCGCAGGTCGCCCTCGCTGCGGAAAGGTTCTTTGGCGGCCATGACCTTGCCGAGTTCCGCAACATCGCGCAACCCGAGGTTCATGCCCTGCCCGGCCAGCGGATGCACCACGTGCGCGGCATCGCCCACCAGCGCCAGATGCGGCTGCACGAACTGTTCCGCGCGTTGCAGCACCAGCGGGAACCCCTGCGCCGGCGTTACGCAGCGCAGCTTGCCGAAACGGCTGCCGACCGCGCCGGCGGCCGCCTGCATCACCGTGGCGGCAAGCGCCTCGGGCGGCAGTGCGACCAATTCGTGCGCGTGGGCCTCGTCGGCCGACCAGACCATCGAGACGCGCGAGCCCGGCAGCGGCAGGATGGCCAGGATCTCGCCGTTGGCGGCTTCTTCGTCCGCCATGAGCTTTTCGGGCGCGCCCGTGAACCATTGCCAGGCCGTATCGTGATGCGGCCGTTCGCACTCGAAGTTCGCCACCACGCCAAGCTGGCGATAACGCCGCGTGGTCACGCCGATATGGCACTGCTGGCGCACCCAGGACCGCGCGCCGTCGGCGCCGACCACACAGGCCGCGCGGATCTTCGCGCCGCCGGACAGCGTAAGCGTGGCGCCGCCGGCATCGCGCTCGAAGCCCGCGGCGGTATCGTCATGCCAGTGGACCTGATGCTGGAAGCCAAGCGCGGTATCGAGCGCGCGTTCCACCAGGCCGGATTCGACGATCCACGCCAGTTGCGGCACCGCGGCGGCATAGGCGGAGAAATGCAGGTCGCCGTCGAGGCTGGGGGACGTTTCAGAGGCGCTGGCATCGCCGCACACGCGCATGTCGCGCACCGGCTGGATACGGGCCGGGTCGAGCGCCTCCCAGACCCGCATGCGCTCCAGCAGCGCCTGCGAACTCGCGGAAAACGCATAGATGCGGCTGTCCCAGTCGTCGGGACCGGCCGGCGCGCGCGCACGCGCGGGACGCGGCGCGACCAGGGCCACGTTCATGCCCTGCTGCGCCAGCAGCAAGGCGCAGGACTTGCCCACGATGCCGCCGCCGACAACGGCGATCTGGAAAGCTGACGAATTACGCACGGACGCATTGGATCGGGTCATGGCTGGATTATAGCCACGTCCCCCCGCAGCCCCGGCTCGGCAGGGCCGGCAGGGCAGGGCGTGGGGGCCCCATCCGCTAGAATATGGGTTTTGCAATTTCCCGCCAGACACCATGAGCCTCAAATGCGGCATCGTCGGCCTGCCCAACGTCGGCAAGTCCACGCTGTTCAACGCCCTGACCAAGGCCGGCATCGCCGCCGAGAACTATCCGTTCTGCACCATCGAGCCCAATGTGGGCGTGGTGGAAGTGCCGGATCCGAGGCTTGCCAAGCTCGCCGAGATCGTCAAGCCCGAGCGCATCCTGCCGGCCACGGTCGAATTCGTGGATATCGCCGGCCTGGTGGCAGGCGCATCCAAGGGTGAAGGGCTGGGCAACCAGTTCCTGGCCAACATCCGCGAAACCGACGCCATCACGCACGTCGTGCGCTGCTTCGAAGATGACAATGTGATCCACGTGGCCGGCAAGGTCGACCCGCTGTCGGACATCGAAGTGATCAACACCGAACTGGCGCTGGCTGACCTGGGCACCGTCGAAAAGGCCCTGGCCCGCTACATCAAGCCGGCCCGTGCTGGCGACAAGGAAGCGCTGCGCCTGGTGGCTGTGCTGGAAAAGGCACAAGCCGTGCTCGACCAGGCCAAGGCCGTGCGCACGCTGGACCTGGCCCCGGAAGAGTGGGAAGCCATCCGCCCGTTCTGCCTGATCACCGCCAAGCCCACCATGTACGTGGCCAACGTTCGTGAAGACGGCTTCGAGAACAACCCGCACCTGGATGCCGTGCGCGAATACGCCAAGACGACCAATTCCCCGGTCGTGGCGGTCTGCGCCGCCATCGAGGCCGAAATCGCCGACCTGGACGACGCCGACAAGGCCGAATTCCTGGCCGACCTGGGCATGGAAGAGCCGGGCCTGGACCGCGTGATCCGTGCCGGCTTCACGCTGCTGGGCCTGCAGACCTACTTCACCGCTGGCGTGAAGGAAGTCCGCGCCTGGACTATCCACGTGGGCGACACCGCCCCGCAGGCCGCAGGCGTGATCCACACCGACTTCGAACGCGGCTTTATTCGCGCTCAGACCATTGCCTATGACGACTACATCGCCTTCAAGGGCGAGACCGGCGCCAAGGAAGCGGGCAAGATGCGAGCGGAAGGCAAGGAGTATGTGGTGAAGGATGGGGATGTGATGAACTTCCTGTTCAACGTCTGACGCCAAAGTTGTTATTTCGGGATGTCTCACGACATTTCGAGACCAACTTGAAAGCCCGGCAACTGCCGGGCTTTTTTCTTCCTCACGGCTGCGGGCGACGGTTGAACACCGCACGGCCAACTCGCCTCCGCCAATTGCCGGCGCGCTGCCGCGCGTAGGATACGCCCACCCAACGTGGCGTCCACACTTGCGCACTCCCTTCCCAAAAGTTCGGAAATTTCAGTGCTGCTTTTGGGAAGCATCTCACTTCCACTTCCTCGGGCATTGTCCACTAGCGCAGATGATGCGGCCAACGATCCCGCTCGTCTATTTACAGCATGGACATCAGAACATTGGCCATCAAAAATTCACAAAAAATACTTGCTAAAACCTATTCCCCGGAGAATAGCGATTGATGAACAGGGTGACACTGATCTGAAACAGGGTCGACAAATAGGACTATCATGCCTGTAGAACTAAATGCATTCAGCGGCGTCTTAGGTCTCGTACTGACCTCTGCTGTGTTGATCGCAGTTCCAGGCCCGAGCATCATGTTTCTAGTCGGGCAAACCATAGCAGTGGGACGAAGGAATGCGTTGCGGGGTGTGATCGGCAATGCGATCGGAACCTATTGTGTTGCAGTGATCGTAGCGATTGGCATCGGCTCGCTGCTTGTGCGCTCCGCCCATGCTTTGATTTTCATTCGGCTGCTGGGCGCCGTGGTTTTACTGGGCATCGGCTTTCAATATTTATTCCTTTCCAGGCCAACGCTGCCAGAAGGGGAAAATAACCCAAAAAAGAGCCGGCAATCGTTGGTTGCCGGAATCATCGTTGGCTCGACCAATCCGAAAGCGCTGATCATGTTTGGCTCGATCGTCCCGAGCTTCATGAGCGACGGCGCAGACAGCCCCATTCTCAACTTGCTGGGCTTTTCACTGATCCCAATTGGTCTGGGACTAGTCATAGATGCGGCGTGGGTCGCCGCTGCTCATGCCGCGAGTGCGAGCGCAATATTCAGCGGGAGGAAGCTAAGGCTCTTCAATATCATTGGAGGGGGGCTGATGATTTCGATGGCCATTCTGTTGGCAGCCGAGGCCCTGCATTGACGATTGCATTCCATTTGATGTGGGGGACCGGGAGCTTCACAACCTCTCCATCCCCTCCCCGCTCAACCCCACCAGCAACGCCTGCCCGCTTCCATCCACCCGGAACTCCCCGTAGCGCGCCTTCTCGAAGCGCCCGCCCTGACCTTCCTGGAAGAAATAAGCATCGGTCGAAACCTGCACCTGCAGACCGCCCCACCGCGACTCGACCGTCTGGAAGCGAAGCAGCCGTTCGCCGGATGCCAGCGGCTCATCCCCGTGCAAGCGGACGAAGGAAGCCACGCCGTTTGCATCGAGCCGGATGACGGCGACGCCGTCGCGCCGCTGCTGCTGGGGCTGCTGCGCCTCACGGATGGGAGCGCCGATGGCGAAGTTCAGGGCCATGTAGTCGCCCTGCATTAGCGAGCGCGGGTCGACCGGTGCCAGGCGGAGATAGACGGTGTCCCCTCGCACCAGCAGCTTCTCCTTGGCCGCGATACCCACCGCGGCCAAGGCCAGCGTCAACGCCCAGGCAATCGTGATCCAGCGTTTCATGCGATCTCCTTTGCGGGCACGGCATGCAGCAGCCAGTGACGCAACGCAATCAGGATGACGCCGGCCGCGGCCAGCGTGATGGACTTGGCCAGCAGCGTCCAGTGCAGCGAGCTGTAGTACCAGATGAAGCCGATGGCGATGGCGGCGATGCCAAGGCCCAGCCACGGCAGCGAATCTCGCCGCAGTGCCAGTCCGAGCGCCAGCGCACCGGCCGCCACGGCGGGCGCAGCGGCCATCAGGACACTGAATGCCGCAGTCCCGGCGAGCACGGCGACGACAGCCGGAAAGGAAAGTGCCAGACGCCGGCACTCCAGCAACGCAAAGCCGACCAGCACCACGCCGACCAGCATGCCCGGCAGCCAGCGCGCCCTCGCAAACAGCGGCACGGATTCCTGGAGTTGGAGCCAGGCCAGCGGATGGGTGGCGCCTGTCACTACCAGCGCCGCGCCCAGTGCGAACAGGAGTGTGGCGTCGATCGCGGGCTCAAACGCGCCGTGCCGGCCTGCGGCGCACAGGCGCTCCTCGGCGGTCATGAACCACACCACCAGCGCGCATGCGGCCGGCGCCAGCCAGCCCAGCGACCACGGAATGGCCAGCCATGCGTGGCGCTCCGAAACCGTCAGTGCGATATGCACGGCGACCGCCAGTCCGATCCACACGCCCAGCGCGGCCAGAAAGCGGTGCAGCCGGTTCCGCACCAGCGCGTACAGCGCCGCCTCGAACGCGGCCAGGCCGAGCCAAAAGGCGGCCGTCTCGATCAGCCGCGCGCCGCCGAGCGACTCGGCGACGCCATAGATCACCATGCCCTGGCCACTGAGGCTCACGGCCAGCGCGAACTGCCCAAGCGCGATGCCTGCGCCGCCGCGCCGGTACAGCACGGCCGCCAGGACGATCAGGGCGAGGCCCGTCAACGCAATCGCGCCCGCGTTCTCGCGCACGGCGACGAACACCGCGCCGAGGAAGAACATCTGGAAGAACAGCGCGCCCAGCCACCCGGCCGCGCCCATCAGGGCACGAACGGCCCAGGGGGTGCGCACGCGGGCGACAGGGTCGCCCTGCACCTCGCCACGCGCGGCCAGCTCGCGCCACAAGGCCTGTTCGGTCTGGATGGAATGGGTCATGTCAGCTCCACGGCTTGCGAGCGGTACGCCCGCATCAGCCAGGCAGCCGCACCGGCGGCCATGCCTACGGTAATCAGGCCGAGCAGCAGGAAGGCCCCGAAATCGGCCTTGCCCTCAAGCAGCAGCCGGCCGACCGCGGCAACGATCAGGACGATGCCGGTCATACTCGCCAGGCTCAACACCACGATGTCGAAGGCGCGCTGCCGGAACCACCAGCCCAGCGCCAGCAGCGCGATGGCCGCAAGGCCGAAGGCCGACAGGTCGGGATGGTTGTCGAACAGCGAGGAAAGGCCCGCGAAGCCCGCATGAAAGCAGGCCAATGCAGCCAGGATGCGTGCTCCGGTCTGGCCCCGGAAGCCCAGCGGGGCGGCATTCGCGCAGAGCCACGCCCACAGCGCCAGCTGCAGCATGACCGCACCCAGCAACAGCAAGGTCGTGACGCGTGCATGTCGCGCATCGAACAGCAGTTCGAACATGCCGCCGACGCCGAGCCGCACGCTGAAATAGCGCAGCAGCGCGACGTTGCCGATCACGATCACCAGCCACCAGTGCGGCGCCACGCGCGCGGCAAGCGCCCATGGCACGGCCAGCAGTGTCCATAGCGCGAACAGTTGCCACGCGTCGGCCCCGGTCTGGTAGGTCTGGCCGATCACGGCCAGCAGCACGCCGGCCAGTACCTGCGCGCCGCCCAGCGCCGCACGTCCGGCCATGTCGGTGGACGGCCGGCACAGCGCAAACCCGGCAAGCAGGCTGATGGCCGCGGCCAGCACCGCGAATTTCGCGAACTTGTTCAGGTCCTGCCAGTTGAAAGCGAAGAAGACGATGACGCCGGCGCACAGCAGCACCGTGCCCAGCGCCAGCAGGCCGTGGTCCAGCCAGCGGCGCCAGTCGGCCGCCCCAGGCTCCGTGCGCGCCCACGGCCGCGCCACGCTGCCAGCTGCCAGCCTGCCTTCTGCGCGCCAGTCGGCCAGCGCCTGGCGGATGGCGCGGCGCTGGCCGGTTGCCGGTGTCGATGGGAGGGTCATGCGCGTGTCCCGGAGTAGGAATGGAATGACTCTAGCAAAGCGCCGCTGGCGCCGCACGTGGACTCGTCAAGGCGGCCTATGCCAGGGCAGTGGCTGCCGGTATCCTTTGGCCTTTCGTTCCGGACACGCCCCCATGACCCTCGGCATCCTCGCCGCGCTGCATGATGAAGTCGACAGCCTGGTCGCAGCCATGCGCCATGAAGACGCGCGCGCGACCATCCACCGTATCGGCATGCGTGACTACCACGTCGGCCACCTGCACGGGCAGGCCTGCGTGCTGGTACTGGCGCGCGTCGGCAAGGTCGCCGCAGCCGCCACCACGGCGACCCTCGTGCGCGAGTTCGGCGTAGACGAGATCGTCTTCACCGGCCTGGCCGGCGGCGTGGGCGACGGCGTGCGGGTCGGCGACATCGTCATTGCCAGCGAGACCATGCAGCACGACCTGGATGCCCGTCCGCTGTTCCCACGCCATGAGGTGCCGCTGCTGGACCGCTCGCGCTTTCCCGCCGATCCGGACCTGACCGAAGCGCTGCGCGCCGCGGCGGCCGGCTTCCTGCGCGAGGACCTGCCCACCGAGGTACCGCCCGCCGTGCGCGAGCGTTTCGGCATCGGCACGCCGTCACTGCAGTTGGGATTGATTGCCAGCGGTGACCAGTTCATCAACGCGGCCACGGCTGTCGCCGGGCTGCGCGAATGCCTGCCCGACCTGCTGGCTGTGGAGATGGAAGGCGCCGCCGTGGCCCAGGTCTGCCATGAATACGGCGTGCGGTATGCGGTCATGCGGACGATCTCTGACCGCGCCGACGATAGCGCCCATGTTGATTTTCCGGCATTCCTGAAGGACGTGGCCAGCCACTATTCGGACGGCATCCTGCGCCGCTTCCTGGCCGCGCGCGCCTGACCCGCCTTCCATTGGCGGGGATTGCGCGCCAAATCGTCAGTTCTGACCTTACCCGTGGCGGGGCCGCAACGTGCCCCAGAGCCCGACCAGCAGCGAGGCGCCCACGATCGCCGCCAGCCATCCGCTCATCTGTCCGTCGATGAACAGATGCAGCGCGCGCCCGCCATAGAAAGCCGCCGCCGCTCCCGCCATGCCCAGTACCAGCGCGGCCGGCAGGGAAACGACCTTGCCCGAGGGATGCATCTGGCGCGCGGCCAGCCCCACCAGCAATCCGACGATCAACGTGCCCAGCATCCTGACTCCCATGTGTCTCCGGAACCACAGTCCGGCGATTCCGGCGTAACGATACCGCAGCGGCGGCTTTGATCCTGTCCGGCCTGCAAGTTCCGATCCCGACGTTATAATGGCAATCGGGCCGCACTTGCTGCGGACCCCGGTACCAGTCCCCACAAATGCAACTGCTCGCGATCGGCATCAACCATACGACGGCACCAGTTTCGCTGCGCGAACGGGTGGCGTTTCCGCTTGAGCAGATCAAACCGGCACTTGGGGCACTGCAAACCCACCTGGCGGGGCGCAACGGTACCGAAGCCGCGATCCTATCCACCTGCAACCGCACCGAAATCTACTGCGCCACCGACGTCCTCAAGCCGGGCGCCGAAGGATTCGAGCATACGCTGCGGTGGCTGTCCCAGCACCACAACGTGCCGGCATCCGACCTGGCGCCGCACCTGTATTCGCTGCCGCAGTCCGAGGCCGTGCGCCATGCGTTCCGCGTCGCCAGCGGGCTCGATTCGATGGTGCTCGGTGAAACCCAGATCCTGGGCCAGCTCAAGGACGCGGTGCGCACCGCCGGCGAAGCCGGCTCGCTGGGCACCTACCTGAACCAGCTGTTCCAGCGCACTTTCGCGGTGGCCAAGGAAGTCCGCGGCCAGACCGAGATCGGCGCGCATTCGGTGTCGATGGCTGCCGCGGCCGTCCGCCTGGCGCAACGGATTTTCGAAAGCATTTCGACGCAGCGCGTGCTGTTCATCGGTGCAGGCGAGATGATCGAGTTGTGCGCCACGCACTTTGCCGCGCAGCAGCCGCGCCAGATTGTCGTGGCCAACCGCACGGTCGAACGCGGCGAAAAGCTCGCCGAACAGCTTGCCGAACAGGGCCTGACCACGCAGGCGATCCGACTGCAGGAGCTGGGCGACCGGCTCCATGAATTCGACATCGTGGTGTCCTGCACCGCCAGCTCGCTGCCGATCATCGGCCTGGGCGCGGTGGAACGCGCGGTCAAGCGCCGCAAGCACCGCCCGATCATGATGGTCGACCTGGCCGTGCCGCGTGACGTGGAACCCGAAGTCGCGCGCCTGGACGACGTCTTTCTCTATACCGTGGACGACCTCGGCGCCGTCGTGCGCGAAGGCAATGCGCTGCGCCAGGCCGCCGTGGCGCAGGCCGAGGCCATCATCGAAAGCCGCGTCCAGAACTTCATGCACTGGCTGGAAACGCGCAGCGTGGTGCCTGTCATCCGCGAACTGCAGACCGCCGGCGAATCGATCCGCCAGGCCGAACTGGACCGTGCCCGCCGCATGCTCGCGCGCGGCGACGACCCGGAGGCCGTGCTCGAAGCCCTGTCGGGCGCGCTGACGCGCAAGTTCCTGCATGGCCCGACCCATGCGCTGAACCATATGCAGGGCGAGGATCGCGAGGCGCTGGTGCGCCTGGTGCCCGGCCTGTTCCGCCACAGCAGCCACTCAGAGCGCTAGCCGCGCCAACCGCTGCGCCCGCGCGCCCTGCGCGCCGGCAATTCGCCGCCCGCGCCGATCGTAACGATCGCCGCCCGGTTCCCGCCTTGCCCACCCGGATTCCCATGAAAGCCAGCATGCTTGCCAAGCTCGACCAACTGGCCGAGCGACTCGACGAAGTCAACGCCCTGCTTGCCCGCGAAGACGCGACCGCCAAGATCGACCAATATCGCAAGCTCAGCCGCGAGCATGCCGAACTTTCGCCCGTGGCCGAGCAATATGGCCTGTATCGCCAGGCGCAGGACGACCTGGCCACCGCGCAGGCGCTGCTCGACGATCCGGAGATGAAGGATTTCGCGGCCGACGAGATCGCCAGCGCGCGCGAGCGCCTGGAGACGCTGGAAGCCAGCTTGCAGAAGCTGCTGCTGCCCAGGGACCCCAACGACGACCGCAACCTGCTGCTGGAAATCCGCGCCGGCGCCGGCGGCGAGGAAAGCGCGCTGTTCGCGGGCGACCTGCTGCGCATGTACACGCGCTTTGCCGAACGCCAGCGCTGGCAGGTGGAGATCATGAGCGAGTCCGAATCGGACCTGGGCGGCTACAAGGAAGTGATCGTGCGCATTGCCGGCGATGCCGCGTTCTCGCGCCTGAAGTTCGAATCCGGCGGCCACCGCGTGCAGCGCGTGCCGGCCACCGAGGCGCAGGGGCGCATCCATACCTCGGCCTGCACGGTGGCGGTGATGCCCGAGGCCGACGAAGTGGGCGAAGTGGAAATCAACCCGTCCGACCTGCGCATCGATACCTTCCGCGCCTCGGGCGCCGGCGGCCAGCACGTCAACAAGACCGACTCGGCGGTGCGCCTCACGCATATCCCGACCGGTATCGTGGTCGAGTGCCAGGACGACCGCAGCCAGCACCGAAACAAGGACAAGGCCATGAAGGTCCTGGCCGCGCGCATCAAGGACCAGCAGACGCGCGCCGCGCAGGCCAAGGAAGCCAGCACGCGCCGCAACCTGATCGGCACGGGCGACCGCAGCGACCGTATCCGCACGTACAACTTCCCGCAGGGGCGCGTGACCGACCACCGCATCAACCTCACGCTCTACAAGATCGACATGATCATGGACGGTGACCTGGAGGAGCTGGTCTCGGCGCTCGCTGCGGAACACCAGGCCGACCAGCTGGCAGCGCTAGGCGACGACGCCTGAGCGCCGCTTGCCCCGGCGCCACACGGCGACTTGGCAGGATCCCCGCTCAACTGCGCTCAAAGCTTTGTATCTGTTGTAAATGCTTGAAACAGCACTGGCGGCCGAAAGGGTGCTGTCTATAATCGTTTTCGACCGGCGACAGAAGAAGCTGCCGGCAACTGTCTCTCTGACGCACGGACATAAAGGACGAAATCATGAAGAAACTGCTCGCGCTGTTGATGATCACCGCGGCCATGGCCGCCTGCAGCAAGAAGGAAGAAGCGCCGGCCACGCCGAGCGCCGATAGCGCCATGCAAAGCGCAGCGGAGTCGGCCAAGGCCGCCGCTAGCGATGCCGCCGCAGCCGCCAGCAACGCCGCCGATGCCGCCAAGGCCGCGGCAAGCAACGCCGCCGCCGATGTCTCGGCTGCTGCGGACAAGGCCAAGACCGATGCTGGCAACGCCATGGAACATGCCAAGGAAGCCGCCAAGGACGCCGTCAACGAAGGCGCCGACAAGGCCAAGGACGCCGTCAATAAGTAATGACCGCTACGCGGATTCGCACCAGCCGCCAGGGTTCGGCGCTACACTGCCTCCCTAGCTGGTAGACCCGCCGAAAGCCCCGCCAGGCCAACGCCCGGCGGGGTTTTTTGTTTTCGGCCGGCGTGTTGCCGCCGGCGCTTCCGTTCCCGCATTGCCGATGTCCCCTGCCCTGTCCGGCGCCTTGCCGGCTACTCCCACCGTGCGCGAAGCGCAGACGCTCGCCGCCATGGCTGGCTTGCCCACGCTGGAAGCGCGGATGCTGCTGACGCACGTCACCGGGCTGACCCGCACCCAACTGATCACCCGTGACGGCGACACCCTGACGCTGCCCCAGCGCGATGCCTTTGCCACGCTGCTGGCGCGCCGCCTGGCCGGCGAGCCGATGGCCTACCTGATCGGCGAGCGCGAATTCTTCGGCCGCAAGTTCCGCGTGACGCCCGATGTGCTGATCCCGCGCCCTGACACGGAAATCGCCGCGGAATCGTCATTGGCGCGGCTGGCCGGCGTCCAACACCCCCGCGTGCTGGACCTTGGCACGGGTTCGGGCATCCTGGCCGTGACCATCGCGCGCGAGCGCACCGATGCCGAGGTGTGGGCGACCGACATTTCGCCGGGCGCGCTGTTGGTGGCGCAGGACAACGCCTGCGCACTCGGTGCAGACGGCATCCAGTTCCTGGTTTCGGACTGGTACGCCGCCTTGCCGCCCGGGCTGCGTTTCCACCTGATCGTCAGCAACCCGCCGTATATTGCCGAAGGCGACCCGCATCTGGTGGAGGGCGACCTGCGCTTCGAGCCAATCGACGCGCTGACCGACCACCAGGACGGCATGTCGGACCTGGCGGCGATCATCGCCGGCGCGCACGGGCGGCTGCTGCCCGGCGGCTGGCTCCTGATGGAACATGGCTACGACCAGGCCGCGGCCACGCAGGCGTTGCTGGAGCGCGCCGGGTTCACCGAAGTTTTCACCGCGCGCGACCTGGCCGGTCAGGAGCGCTGCACGGGCGGACGCCGTCCCGGAGCCGCCTAGTGGGGGCAGCCTGAAGGCTGGCGGCGAATCCGGTAAAATTTGCAGTCAGATCACCGTCGCGCGGCATCCCCGTGCGGCCTTCGACACCCGGTGGCTCCTGGAATGCAGGCGCCACCTCAACCGACAAAGCAATCATGAGTGACGTGCAACAAAAGATCGACCAGATCGTCAAGGGCAACCCGGTGGTCCTGTTCATGAAGGGCACCGCGCAGTTCCCGATGTGCGGCTTCTCCGGCCGCGCCATCCAGATCCTGAAGGCCTGCGGCGTGGATGCGCCGGCCACGGTCAACGTGCTGGAAGACGAAGGGATCCGGCAGGGCATCAAGGAATACGCCAGCTGGCCGACCATCCCGCAGCTCTACGTGAACGGCGAGTTCATCGGCGGCTCGGACATCATGATGGAGATGTACCAGAACGGCGAACTCCAGACCCTGCTCAAGGGCTGAGGATTGCCATGCCCGTGACCGGCGGCGCCGTGCCGCAACGGCTGATCGTCGCCATCACGGGCGCCACCGGCGCCATCTATGGCGTGCGCCTGCTGCAGGTGCTGCGCGAAGTGCCGACGGTGGAAACCCACCTGCTGATTTCCCCGGCGGGCGTGATGAACCTCCAGCACGAGCTGGAGATCAGCCGCGCCGACGTGGAAGCCATGGCCGATGTCGTGCACAACGTGCGCGATATCGGCGCGACCATTGCCAGCGGCTCGTTCCGGGCGCATGCCATGGTGGTGGTCCCGTGCTCGATGCGCACGCTGGCCGCCGTGGCCCACGGCCTGTCCGACAACCTCATCACGCGCGCGGCCGACGTCACGCTCAAGGAACGCCGCCGTCTGGTGCTGATGGTGCGCGAGACGCCGCTGAACCTGGCGCACCTGCGCAATATGACGGCCGTGACGGAGATGGGCGGCATCGTCTTCCCGCCCGTGCCCGGCTTCTACCAGAAGCCGCAAAGCATTGCCGAGCTGGTCGACCACACCGTGGGCCGCGTGCTCGACCTGGTCGACCTGCCGGATATCGCCCAGACCCTGGCCCCGAGCTGGCCGGGGCTGAACGGCGGCTACGGCAAGGCCGGAGACGGCGGCAACTGAGCCGCCCACCCCGGCGCCGGCTTACCAGTAGTGGCGCCGGCCGTAGTAGCCATAACCGCCATAGCCGTAGTACGGCCGCGGCGACACCACCACCGCCGGCGGGCCGACATAGACCGGCGCCGGCGCCACCGCGACGGCGGGGCCCGGGCCAGCCGGATACGGATATACCGCACACCCGCCCAGCAAGGCTGTGGCAGCGGCCGCTGCGGCCAGTCCAATCGTTACTGTTCTCATCGTTTTTTCCTTGGGGTCGCTTCCGGGCATGTGCCTGCCCTGGAAACGTTATACGGGGCCCTCGCGTAATACAGCGTCAAGGCGCTGTAACCCTTGTTACGATTCGCAACGATTGGATGAACGTAAAGCCGCTCCGTTGTGCCTCAGATCTCGAACCGGATGCCCTGGGCCAGCGGCAAGGTATCGCCGTAGTTGATGGTATTGGTGGCCCGCCGCATATAGCCCTTCCACGCATCCGATCCCGACTCGCGGCCGCCGCCGGTCGCCTTCTCGCCGCCGAACGCGCCGCCGATCTCGGCCCCGCTGGTGCCGATGTTCACGTTGGCGATGCCACAGTCGCTGCCCGCCGATGACAGGAAGCGTTCCGCCTCGCGCAGCGACTCCGTGAAGATGCACGACGACAGCCCGTGCGCCGCCGCATTGTTCAGCGCGATGGCCTCGTCGAGCGATGTGTAGGGCATCAGGTACAGGATCGGCGCGAAGGTCTCGGTCAGCATGGTGTCGTGCTGCACCTCGGTCATCACCAGGGCCGGGCGCACGTAGCTGGCATGCGGGAAGCGGTCGGCCAGCAGCCGTTCGCCCCCGGTGACAATACTGCCCTGCGCGCGGCAACTGGCCAGCGCGTTGGCCATGGCATCGGCCGCGGCGGTATCGATCAGGGGGCCTAGCAGCGTACCGTCCTCGAGCGGATCGCCAACTGGCAGGCGGTCGAACACCGTGACCAGGCGGCTCGTCAATGTGTCCATCAGGTCGGCATGGACGAAGCAGCGGCGCAGCGTGGTGCAGCGCTGCCCGGCCGTGCCCGCCGCCGCGAACGTGATGGCACGCACGGCCAGTTCAATGTCCGCCGAGCGCGTCACGATGGCCGCGTTGTTGCCGCCAAGCTCCAGGATGCTGCGCTTGAAGTGCTGGGCACAAGCCACGCCGACTTCGCGGCCCATGCGCGTGGAACCGGTCGCGCTGACCAGGCGGACCGCCGGGTGCCCGACCAGATGCGTACCGATCATGCGGCCGCCCGGCAGCACTGCCGATATCCCCTCGTACTGCGGCGCCGTGGCGGCCAGCACGCGTTCGAACAGGCCATGCGCGGCCAGCGCGCACAGCGTGGTCTTTTCCGACGGCTTCCAGATCACCGCGTTGCCGCACACCAGCGCCAGCGCCGCATTCCACGCCCACACTGCCACCGGGAAATTAAAGGCCGAGATCACGCCGCACAGGCCATACGGATGCCAGGTTTCGCGCATGGCATGCTGCGGGCGCTCCGACGCGATGGTCAGCCCATGCAGCTGCCGCGACAGTCCGACCGCGAAGTCGCAGATGTCGATCATCTCCTGCACTTCGCCCAGTCCTTCCTGCAGGATCTTGCCCGACTCGAGCGACACCAGCCGGCCCAGCGCCATCTTGTGTTCGCGCAGCACCTCGCCGAAGCGCCGCACGATTTCGCCGCGCACCGGGGCCGGCACCAGCGCCCAGCCGCTCTGCGCCTCGTGCGCGCGTGCAATCAGAGCGTCCGCCTGGGCTGGCGTGCAGGCGGGAACGTGGCCGACGGCTTCGCCATCGACGGGCGAACGAACGATGACCGTGCCGGCCGGAGTGCCGTCGCTCCATGGCCGGGGCAAACCCATCGACTGCCAGCACGCCGCGATCTCTTGCGCTTTCATACCGTCATCTCCTGCAGTGGGCGCTGCGTGTAATGGCGGCCAAAACGGTTGGCCAGGAAGGCCGCCAGCGGCACGGCTTCCTGCCGCACGAAGCCAGACTGCGGCAGCCCGCCGCCGGCCACCAGGTCCAGCGCCGTGCAGATCGCCGCGGCCGTCGTCAGCTGGATGGCATTGACGTGCCCGGCCGGGCCATCCACGCCCCCGATACGCGCCGAGTACGAGGCCTGCGTGAGCGGCCCGCGCCCGCGCTCGCCGCCGGCCGGATAGCCGGTCGCGGTGGCGAAGATGATAACCACGTCCTGCTCCGTGACCGGAATCGACCGGTCGAAGATCTCGCGCAGCCAGCCGCGCCGCTCGCGCAGGCGCAGGTCGTTGAGCAGCAGCTTCATCAGCGCGCAGTGGCCCGGGTAGCGGATCGACTTGTAGTCGACATTGCGTGCGCGGCCCGACAGCGTCTCCGGCAGCGTGCCGAGCCCGCCTGAGGTATTAAAGGCCTCGTACTCGATGCCGTCCAGCGCGAAGGTTTCCAGACCTTCGAGCGCCGGCAGTTCCACGCTGCGGCCATCGACAATCGCCTCGCACGGATTGCAGTACTCGTTGATCAGCCCTTCGGTGCTCCAGGTCAGGTTGTACTTGAGCGCATTGCTCGGGTAGCGCGGCAGCGCGCCCACGCGCATCTGCAGGTCCAGCAACTCGCCGCCGCCGCGCACGAAGCGCTGCGCCAGGTCGTTGCCGACCACGCCGATAAAGCCCGGCGCCAGGCCGCACTGCGGCATCAGCACCGAACGCGCGTTCTGCGCGAGCTGGCGGATAGCCTGCGTCGCGGCCACGTCCTCGGTCAGGTCGAAGTAGTGCACGCCCAGCCGCGCGGCGACCGTGGCGACGCTCACCGCGGCGTGAAATGGCAGCGCGTTGAGGACCGCGTCGGCGCCCGCCAGCAGCGCGGCGCAGGTGCCGGGCTCGGTCGGATCGCCGGCGCGCACGGTGATGGCGCGCGGCAGGCCGTCGAGGCGGCGCGCATCGTTGTCGACCAGGCTCACGCGGTAGTCGCCGCTGTCGTGCAGCATGGCGGCAATGGTGCGGCCGATCTTGCCGGCCCCCAGCACGACGATTTGCAAAGGCCCCTTGGCCAGCGTCAGGTCCCGCGGCGAGCCGGGCCCCAGGGTAGTTGCCTGCATGGTGTCCTCCTCTGTCCAAGCCTGTTCGTGCATTCCGGATTCCTGACTGAAGTATGGTCAGGGTGCAC
Organism: Cupriavidus sp. C3SS-1; assembly: GCF_057073755.1. NCBI lineage: Bacteria > Pseudomonadati > Pseudomonadota > Betaproteobacteria > Burkholderiales > Burkholderiaceae > Cupriavidus > Cupriavidus sp. C3SS-1. Next base: position 3,005,678 of record NZ_CP172699.1, read on the forward strand.
AACGGAAAGAAGGCACAAGTTCGACGAATCCCCGCCATAATCGAACGAAACGACGACTGATTTCGACGATATGGCAGATTCCGACAAGCTCGACCAGACCGATCGGCACCTGTTGGCGCTGCTGCAGGCCAACGCCCGGGAAAGCGCCGCCAACCTGGCCCGCGGTCTGGGCATCGCCCGCACGACGGTGGTCGCGCGGATCGCGCGGCTGGAACGCCTGGGCGTGGTCGCCGGCTACGGCGTGCGGCTGGGGCGCGAGATGGGCGACAACGCCATCCAGGCCTTCTGCGGACTGTCGGTGCAGCCCAAGGCCGGTCCGGCCATCGTGCGGGCGCTGCAGCGCCTGCCGGAAATCGAGGAACTGAGTTCGGTCAGCGGCCCGGTGGATTACATGGCGGTGATCCGCTGCGACACCCATGCGCGGCTCGACCAGCTGCTCGACGAGATCGGCATGCTCGACGGCGTGAACCACACCACGACGTCGATCGTGCTGGCCAGAAAAATCGACCGCCGGCGCGCAACCGGCTAGCGCGGTATGCTCCTGCGACCACCCTTACGAAACGGGAGAGAAAAGACAATGAGCAATCCGATCCGTGTCGCCGTAGGCGGCGTAACCGGCTGGGCCGGCGGCGAACTGGCACGCGGCGTCGCGCACGCGTCCGACATGACGCTGGTGGCCGGCCTGTCGCGCGGCGCCGCCGGGCAGCCGCTGGCGCAGCTGACGGGCCATGCCGATACGCCGGGCGTGGCGGCGGCCAGCATCGAGGCGCTGGGCAGCACGCCCTATGACGTCTACGTCGAGTACACCAAGCCGGCCATTGCCAAGCACAACATCCTGCAGGCGCTCGCGCACGGCGCGCACGTGGTGGTGGGCACGTCGGGCCTGACCGACGATGACTATGCCGAGATCGACGCGGCCGCGCGCAAGGCCGATCGCGGCGTGCTGGCGTGCGGCAATTTCGCCATCACCGTGGTGCTGCTGCAGAAGTTCGCGGAAATGGCGGCGCGCCACCTCGACCACTGGGAGATCATCGACTACGCCAAGGCCGGCAAGGTCGACGTGCCGTCAGGCACCGTGCGCGAGCTGGCGTTCCGTCTCGGCGAGGTCAAGGCGGCGCAGCAGGCGGTGCCGGTGGACCAGGTCAATGGCCCGCGCGAGACGCGCGGCGCCACCATGTCCGGCACGCAGGTGCATGCCGTGCGGCTGCCCGGCTACCAGCTCGGCGTGGAAGTGATCTTCGGCGCCGACGGCCAGCGCCTGCACCTCAAGCATGAAGCCGGCGACGGCTCCAAGCCCTATGTATCGGGCGCGCTGCTGGCGATCCGCAAGGTCCACACCGTGCGCGGCGTGGTACGCGGGCTGGACAAGGTGATGGAAGGCATCTGAGCCAGCACGCGGGCAGGCGTTACCAGCTGCCCGGCTTGACCGGCTTGGGCGCCGGCTTCTTCTCCTTGCTCGGCGCGGCGGCAGGCGCCGATGCGGGCGCGAGCTGCTGCGCGACCTGCGCGTCCTTGTCCGCCATCAGCGCGCGGGCGCGGGGCAGCAGCATTTCGATGGTGCCGGTGCTCGGGTCTTCCGGCATGGCGTAGAGCTCGACCGTCAGTGGCTTCTGCATCCAGCCAGCGTGGATGGTCTTGACCGTGTTGCCGGCCTTGTCCCGCATGTCTTCCTGCTCCTGGCGGAACGGCTTGCCGTACAGGGCATTGACGCTGTCGAGGGCGGCCTGCTGCGAATTGGCGCCGCCGGTCGGCACGACCACGCCGACCAGCGCGTTACCGTCCGCAAAGGCCAGGACATGCACGCCGTCCATGAAGGACGGGCGCTTGTCGCGCGGGATGCCGACCTGGCGCATGATGCCGTCGCCCTTTACCTCGACGCAGAAAGCGGTCACATCGCGGCCATCGGGCGTGCGCTTGTCCGCACAGTCAGGCAGCGCGGGCAGCGGATTGCCGATTTCCAGCAGTTTCAGCATCGGGGCCAGCGCGCTGTCGCTGGCGGGCGCAGTCTTCTGGGCGGCTTTCGGTGCCGCGGCGGCAGGGGCGGCAGCCGCCGGGGCGGCAAAGGCGCTCGTGGCGGCGCCGATCAGGCCGGCGGCAGCCAGCCTGGCAACGGGAAATTTCAAAATCCGGACTCCTCAAAAAAGGCCCCTGTTGGAGCCTGCGGGGGGCCGGATGTTCCGGCCGCCCTGCATAACACCGCGCAGGCATGGCGCATGAGGCACTCTTCCATTGCAAAGTGCGCCCAAGCCGGCCTGCGCCGTCAGCCTGCGGGGGCCTTGCGCACCAGCGCCTGGGCCTCGCGACGGAAGACATGGCCGACGTGATGGTAGAACGGGGGCGGCGAGAACTGCCGCGAGATAAACGACGCCAGCAGTGAGGCCGCCAGCAGGAAAAGGGTCAGGTCCTGCGTGCGCGTCATTTCCATGACGATCACGCTGGCCGTAATGGGCGCCTGCGTGGCACCGGCCAGGAATGCGGCCATGGCCACCAGCGCCAACAAGCGTGGCTCGTGCATGCCGGGGATAAAGTGCGCGACGTTCTCGCCGATGCCGGCGCCGATGGCCAGTGCCGGCGTGAAGATGCCGCCGGGAATGCCCGCGAAATACGACACCACCGTGGCCGCGAACTTGGCCAGGCCGAACCACAGCGTGGCGTGCGATTCGCCATTGATCAGCGCCGAGGCCTGCTCATAGCCCGTGCCCAGCGTCGCCCCGGCCGTCGCCCAGCCCAGCGCGGCCACGACCAGACCGCAGCAAAATGCCGCTTGCACCGGATGCGCGGGCGGCCAGTGGCGCCAGCGCTGCGGCAACAGTCCCGGCACGCCGCCGATCAGCGCCTTGGCAAACAGCCCGCCGAGCACGCCGCACACCAGCGCGCACAGGATCACCGGCCCCCACGCGGCATGCAGCACCAGCATGGGAACCTTGACGACAAAGTAAGGGTTATTGCCGAGCAAGGCCAGCGACAGGAAGCCGGCCGTCAGCACACCAGACAGCACCAGCCGGTCCCAGCGCACGGCCGTGCCGCGGCCAAGTTCCTCGATGGCAAATACCACGCCCGCCAGCGGCGTGTTGAACGCCGCGGCAAGGCCACCCGCGGCGCCGGCCGCGATCAGCGCGTTAGGATGAAAGCCGATGCGAAAGCGCATCTTCTCGTGGCACCAGTGGCCCCAGGCCAGCATGGCCGCGGCGCCAACCTGCACCGACGGCCCCTCGCGCCCGACCGAAGCGCCGACGAGCAGGCCGGCGGCGGTCAGCACGACCTTCCACATCGACTGGCGGAACGACACCAGCAGCGTCTGCGCCGGCCCCGAAGGCGGCAGCGTGACGGCCGCGATCACCTGCGGAATGCCGCTGCCGCGCGCCTGCGGCGCGAGCCGGATGGTCAGCCAGCGCAGTGCGGCCAGCCCGAACGGGAGCATGACGAACGAGATCCATGGCGTGGCCTGCGTCATGTGGTAATTCCAGCGCAGCGCCAGTTCGGCGATCCATGCGAACACCAGCGAGAACAGCGCCACGCAGCCGGCACCGCACATGAAGACGGCATAGCGCAGCGTGGTACGGGAGATGCGCCCCGCCTGGCGCGACTTGCGCCAGGCCGCGAGGCGGGCGCGACGGCTGATCGCGTCGGTCAGGCGGTCATTGGCGCGGCCCCGGGGGGGGGCAGGGATGACATCCGAAGCCTCCGGGCGGACGGCTTCTGCGTTCTCGGAGGCGGAGGAAGCGCTGGTTGGTTCGGGTGGGGCGGGGTCTGTCATGACGTGCGGAGCATTGCGGCATCCTGCGCGCCCGGCGTTGCGGGCGCCTGTGCCTGGATGTCGCACTATACGCCCGTCAGCGCGGAGCGCACCGCACGTCGCCGGTAATCGGCCGAATGCCGCCGGTGCCCAAACGCGCGCTTCACCGCGCGGTGGTTCGTCAATCCAGCGTGATGTTGTTGGCCTTGATGACCTTGCCCCAGTGCTCGCGGTCCACTTCGACATAGCGGTCGATCTCGGCCTGCGTGCGGGGCGGCTGCACCACCAGGCCCAGGTCGTTGAAGGTGGCGCGGAATTTAGGATCCTTCAGCACGCTGTCGGCCGCGGCTCGCAGCCTGGCCACGGCCTCGGGCGGGGTCTGCGCCGGCACGGCCAGGCCGAACCACGTGGCGGCCTGGAAGTTGGGATAGCCACCTTCGGCGACGGTCGGCACATTGGGCAGGACGTCCAGCCGCTGGCGGCCGGTGACGGCCAGCGCCTTGAGCTTGCCGGCCTTGATGTGCGGCAGCGAGGTGCTGACCACGTCCACCATCAGCTGCGTGTCATTGGCCAGCAGCGCCGACAGCGCCGGCGCGCTGCCGTTGTAGGGCACATGCGTGACCTCGATGCCCAGCTCGGTCTTCAGCATCTCGGTGGCCAGCTGCAGCGCGTTGCCCAGTCCCACCGACGAATAGTTGAGCTTGCCGCCGCTGGCCTTGGCATAGCTGGCGAACTCTCGGACATTGCTGGCCGGCACCTTGGTGTTGGTCACCACCACCAGCGGCACCTCGGCGCCGACGCTGAAGATCCTGAAATCGCGCGGCGGATCGTATGAGATCTTCTTGTACAGCATGGGGTTGAGCACCATGCTGCCGTTGGTCGCCAGCACCATGGTGTAGCCATCAGCCGGCGCGCGCGCCACGCTGGTGGTGCCGACCATGGTGGCCGCGCCCGGGCGGTTTTCCACCACCACGGTCTGGCCCAGCTGGCGCGACATGCCGTCGGCCATCGCGCGGCCGAACTGGTCGGTCGAGCCGCCTGGGGTGTATGGCACCACGAGCTTGATCGGATGATCGGGATACGCGGCCAGCGCCGGCGCGGCGCCGCCTGCCAGTGCCCATACGGCGGCTGCCGTCGCGGCGAGCCAGGTCCTGCGACTGAATTTGCTGCCTTGCATACTGTCTCCTGTCTGGCGGCGCCATCGTGGGCGCCATGCTTCTCTGGTTTTGATGGATGCGGCCTTGCCGCGCCCGGTTCAGACGCGCCGCTGGCGCCCTTCCCAGTACCGGTCGCGCAGCCGGCGCTTGGCCAGCTTGCCGGTTTCGTCGCGCGGCAATTGCGGCTCGATCACGATACTGCGCGGCACCTTGAAACCCGACAGGCGCGTGCGCAACCACTCGATGACGTCTTCCTCGCGGATCGTGGCGTCGGGCATTGGCTGCACCATGGCCAGCAGCCGCTCGCCATATTCATCGTCGGGCACGCCGAACACCACGCAATCGGCCACGCCCGGGTAGCGCACCAGTTCGTGCTCGATCTCGGCCGGATAGATGTTCACGCCGCCCGAGATCACCATGTCGGATGCACGGTCGCAGATGAACAGGTAGCCATCCGCATCGACATAGCCCATGTCGCCGAGCGTCACCAGGCCATCGCGGTCGATGGCGCGGCGCGCAGCGTCATTGTTGCGGTAAGTGAAGTCCGGGTAGGCGGGCTGGCGCACATAGACCATGCCGATCTCGCCCGGCGCGCACGGCTTGCCGTCGGTATCGAGAATGCGCAGTTGCGCGTCGTCCACCGGCTTGCCGGCGGTGCCGGGGCGGGCGGCGGCATCGGCGGGCGTGGCGACCGTGATCATGCCGGCCTCGCTCGACGCATAGGTTTCGTGGATGACCGGGCCGAGCCATTCAAGCATCGCGCGCTTGACCTCCGGCGCGCACGGCGAGCCGGTCGAGGCGACGAAGCGGATCGACGACAGGTCGTAGCGCGCGCGCACCCCGGGTGCGAGCTTGAGCAGGCGCACGTACATGATCGGCACAAGGTAAAGCACGTCGATGCGATGCTTCTCCACCAGCGCCAGTACCTGCTCGGCATCGAAGCGCGGCGTGAGCACCAGCCGCTCGGCCATCTGCAGCGCGTTCTGGATAAACGAACCGGGCGCGCTGTGGTACAGCGGCGCCGTCATCAGCACGCGGCAGCCGGGGACGATGCCGTAAACCTGCCGCACCAGCGAGCGCGAGCGCGCAAGCTGGTCTTCGAGCTGGTCCAGCGGCACCGGCTCGCGCAGCACGCCCTTGGGACGGCCAGTGGTGCCCGAGGTATAGGCCATATGGCCGCGCGGTGACACGCGCGGGCCGTCGTAAGGGGATTGCCGTGCGAGCCACCCTTCGTAGTCGATACCGTCGTCGGGCGCCTGCGAGTCATCGGCGACGACAAGCACGGTCATGCCCGCCGGTATGGCCTCGCGCACGGCAGCCAGCAGGCCTGCATGGACGATGAGCGCGCGGGCGCCGCTGTCGGCCAGCAGAAAGCGCACCTCCTCGGCGGTGAAGTGCCAGTTGATCGGGCAGTAATAAGTGCCGCCGATGCGGCACGCCTGGACGACATCGACGTAGACCGGATCGTTGCGCAGCAGCACCGCCACCACGTCGCCCTCCCGCAGCCCGGCGGCGCGCAGGCCGCCAGCCAGGCGGGCGCCACGATCGAGCAGTTCGGCGCCGTCGCGGTGCATGTCTTCGAACCAGAGGTCTGTCGCCATCGGTGGTCTCCTGTGCATTGTCCTGTTTGGCAGCGTTCCACTGTAGCCGCGCTGCGTGGCATCGACAATTCACCGCACCGGAATCACAATGTTGCGCCAGACGTGACAATCCTGCAGGCAATCCCCGATGGACCTGAACCTGATCGAGGCTTTTGTAGACATCGTCGATGCCGGCAATCTGGCCGAGGCCGGCCGGCGCCGGGGCGTGACGCGCTCGCAGGTGAGCCGCCAGTTGCGCGAGCTGGAACAGCAGGCCGGCGCCCAGCTTTTGCGCCGCACCACGCGCCGGCTGGAGATGACCGAGCCCGGCCACGCGCTCTACCAGCATGGGCTGCGGATCTTGCAGGAGGTGGCATCGGCGCAGGCCGAGATCGACAGCCTGGGCAAGACGCTGCGCGGCCATGTGCGCGTGAGCATGCCCACGGGGCTGGGCGATGCGTTCGTCGCGCCGCTGCTGCTGCAGTTCGCGCAGCGCTACCCGGGCATTACGCTGCGCGTGTTCTTCGCGAACCGCGTGGTCGATCTGATTGCATCGGAAATCGACGTGGCGCTGCGGGTGACGTCGTCGCCGCCGCTGGACCACGTGGCGCGCGAGATCTGCCCGATCGACTGGCAATTGTGCGCGTCGCCCGCCTACCTGGAACGCGTGGCGCCGCCCGGCGTGCCAGCCGACCTGAAGCGCTGCCACTTCCTGTGCCCGCCGTACGGCACGCGTTTCGTGCTGGCCCTCAATCGCGACGGCCTGCGCGAGGAAGTCGAACTCACGCCCCATCTGCAATCGGAGCACTTCCGCTTCCTGCACCAGGCCGTGCGCGAAGGCCATGGCGTCAGCCTGCTGCCGCGCTATATGAGCTGGGAGGAAGTGCGGCAGGGCCAACTGGTGCCGGTGCTGCCCGACTGGAAACCGGAAGGGCTCGGCAGCAGCCTCTACGTCATCACCACGCCGAGCCGGCATCCGACCATGGCGACGCGCGCGCTGATCGCGTTTCTGAAGGAAGAGATTGGCAAGCTGCCGGTGTTCAACGGATAGCACGGCAAAGACGAATGAGATCTGTACGACACGCCGAAACGTGCCGTGCAAACTTTCAATTCGCAAGCTATTATTCCGAAAACTTGCAAATCGCAAGTAAAACCACACCAGGCGCGAAAGACCTATGCCCCCAACCGATTTCACCACCATGCCCTGCCCCGTGGCCCGCTCGATGGCGGTGCTGGGCGAGCGCTGGGCCATCCTGGTGCTGCGCGAAGCGTTCTACGGCAGTACGCGCTTCGACGAATTCGAGAAGAACCTGGGCATTGCTCCCAACATCCTGAGCGCGCGGCTGAAGACGCTCGTGGCGCACGGGCTGCTGGGTCGCGTCACGCCTGAGGGGGGCGGGCGCCATGTCTACCAGCTCACGGAAAAAGGCCGGGACTTCTTCCCCGCCTATGTCGCACTCAAGGCCTGGGCGGACCGCTGGATGGCCGATGAAAAGGGTCCGCTGACGGTCCTGCAGGACATGCGCAGCGGCACCGAAATCCCCACGCCCTCGCTCACGCGCGCCGATGGCAGCGCGATCACGCTGGACGATGTCCGCGTCCTGCCTGGCCCTGGCGCGGGACGCTTCCTGCGCCGCCGCTTTGGCGAAACCGACGCCGAGCCGGAGGACAACCATGCCTCCTGAAACGCCCGCCATGACCACCCCCAATACCGTAGCCTCGGCCGCCAGTTCGGACCCCGTACCGGCGACCGAACTGGCGCGCCGCATCGGCAGCCTGGCCGGGCCAACCGCCGTGATCGCGATTCTGCAGTCTTGCGCGCAGCTGGTGGAAACCTGGCTCGCCGCTCGCCAGGGCACCGCGGCCCTGGCCGGCTGGGCCGTGGTGCTGCCATTTGCGCTGCTGCTGCAGCAGATGTCCACGGGCGCCATGGGCGGCGGCGTGGTGTCCGCCATCGCCCGCGCGCTGGGGGCCAACAAGCGTGAAGAGGCCTCGGCGCTGGTCTTGCACGCGCTCATCATCGCGGTGACGGCCGGCCTGGCGTTCGCCGTGGTGCTGGCGGGCTTCCCGCGTGGCGTGCTGGGCGCGGTGGCCGGTGTCACCGCGGCCGAGGCAGCGGCCACCTACGCGATCTGGCTGTTTGGGGTGGGCGCGGTGCCCGCCTGGCTCGCCAACACGCTGGCCTCGGTGCTGCGCGGCGGCGGACGCCACGCGCTGGCCGCGCGCGTGCTGGCGCTGATGTGGGTAGCCTTTCCGTTGCTGTCATGGCTGCTGGCCGAGCCGATGGGCATGGGTCTGGCCGGCATTGGCGCGGCGCTGGCGGCGGTGTCGTGGGCTGCGGCACTGGCCATGGCCGTGGTGGTGGCGCGCGGCGGCGCGGGCTTCGTGCCGGTGCTGCGCATGCGGCCGTCCCGCGCGCTGTTCGCGCGCATCCTGGCGGTCGGGCTGGTGGCGTGCGCGCTGGCGTCGGTGGCCAACCTGACCACCATCCTCGTCACTGCGCAGCTGCGCCACCATGGCACCGCCGCCGTGGCTGCCTACGGCATCTCGGCGCGGCTTGAATTCCTGATGATCCCGCTGGCGTTCGGCGTCGGCTCGGCGCTGACCGCGCTGGTCGGCCGCGCGGTCGGCGCGGGGGACTGGCGCACCGCGCGCCGTACGGCATGGGTCGGCGCGCTGCTGGCGCTGCTGATCGCCGGGCTGGCCGGCGCACTGGTCGGCATGATGCCGCACCGGTTCGCCGGGCTGTTCACGCAGGACGAGCAGGTCGCCGCCATTGCCGCGCGTGCGCTGTCCTGGGTCGGGCCGGCATTTGGCGGCTTCGGGCTGGGCATGGCGCTGTACTTTGCCTCGATGGGCGCGGGCCGCATGCGCTGGCCGATCGCGGCCGGCCTGTGCCGGATCGGCCTGGCCGCCGGCGGCGGCTGGCTTCTCGCCAATGTCGCCGGCATGGGGCTGGATGGGCATTTCCTGGGCGTGGCGATGGGGATCACCGCCTACGGCCTGGTGACGGCGCTGGGCGTGCGCCAGGGGGAATGGTCAGCGCGCTAGGACGGGCGCGTCGCCCGGCATGCCTGCACCCCGGACCGCATCGGGCACCGCCGGCCAGCCGCCGCCCAGCGACTTGTACAGCGCCGCGGTGCCGTTCAGCACGTCGACCTGCCCCTGGATGGCCGCCAGCTGCGCGTCGAACAGCTTCTCGCGCGCGTTGGTGACTTCCAGGTAGCTCGAATAACCGCCCTCGTAGCGCGCAAAGGCCTGGTCCGCATAGATGGTCAGGCTCTTTTCCTGGTTGCGCAGGCTGCCCAGCCGGTTGCGCGTTTCGACACCGTTGGCCAGGGCACTGTTCACGTCGGCCAGCGCCGCCAGCACGGTGCCCTGGTAGGCCAGCATGGCCTCGGTGCGCTGCGCTGACGCCGTCTGCACCTGGCCACGGATGGCGCCGCCCTGGAAGATGGGCTGGGTCAGTCCGGCACCGAACCCCCACACCCTCGATGCACTGTCCCACAACCCCGCCGGGGACGAGGCGATGGCGCCGAACAACCCGCTCAGGTTGACGGACGGCAAGTACAACGCCTGCGCCGCGCCCAGTTGCGCGTTGGCCGCCACCGCGACCTGCTCGGCCTGCAGCACGTCGGGCCGGCGCGACAGCAGCACCGCCGGCAGGTCGGCGCCCACCGGCGGGGCCTGCAGCTCATAGATGCCCTTGCCGCGCTCTACCGGCCCCGGCTGGCGCCCGAGCAGCACCGACAGCGCGTTTTCGGTCTGTGCAATGCTGGTGCGGATCTGCGGAATGGACGCCTCAGCGACATAGAAATCGTTCTGGGCCTGGGCCAGCTCCATCTCGGAGATCACACCACCTTCATAGCGCTGCTTGAAGATGTCGAGCCCGCTCGCACGGGAGTCCAGCGTCTGCTTGGCGACTTCAAGCTGGGCATCGAGCCCGCGCAGCGTGGCATAGCCCTGCACCACCGACGCCGCAAGCGACAGCACCACGCCGCGCCGCGCGTACTCGGCATTCCACAGGCTGGCCTCGGCGGCCTCGGCCTGGCGCCGGATGCGGCCCCACAGGTCGAGTTCCCAGCTCGCGTTGGCCAGCAGCTGATACGAGTTGCGCGGCCCGTCGAACGACGCGAACTGCGTGCCGTTGAACGTGCCCGCGCGCTGGCGGGTGGCGGCCGCGCCCAGGTTCAGCTGCGGGAACAAGCCCGAGCGCGCGACCATCAGCTGGCCGCGGAATTCGTCGATGCGCGCGGCGGCAATGCGCACATCGTAGTTATTGGCCAACGCCTCGTCGACCAGCGCGTTGAGCTGCGGATCGTTGAACTGGTTCCACCAGTCGCCGTCCGCCGCAATGGCCAACTGGCCGGTATCCATGCGGTATTGCGCGACATCCGGCGTTTCCGGCCGCTGGTAATTGGGACCGATTGCACATCCGCTCAGCGCCGCCGCGGCACCGACGCCCAGCATCAAGGCACGCACGGTCATGATGGTTCTCCCGCCGGTGGCACGGCTGGCGGCTGCGACGCGCCCCCGGCCTTGGCTTCGCCCTTGGCCTTGCCTTCGGACATGCGCTCCAGCCCCCAGAAGAACATCGGGATGAAGAACAGCGCGATCACCGTGGCGCCGAGCATGCCGCCGATCACGCCCGTCCCGAGCGATTGCCGGCTGGCCGCCGATGCGCCACTGGCAATGGCCAGCGGCACACAGCCCAGGATGAACGCGAGCGAGGTCATGATGATCGGGCGCAGCCGCATCTTGGACGCATGGATGGCGGCGTCATACGCGCTGAGTCCTTCCTTCTCGCGCATTTCCACGGCGAACTCGAAGATCAGGATGGCGTTCTTCGCGGCCAGCGCAATCAGCACGGTCAGGCCGATCTGGAAGTAGACGTCGTTCTCCATGCCCCGCATCAGGATGCCCAGCAAGGCGCCGAACAGCGCGAACGGCACCGCCAGCAGCACACCAAGCGGAAGCGACCATTTTTCGTACTGGGCCGCCAGGATCAGGAACACCATCAGCAGCGCGAAGGCGAACACGTAGACGGCGGTGGAGCCGGCAGTCTTCTCTTCGTAGGCCTGCCCGCTCCAGGCATACGCGTAGCCCTCGCCCAGCACCTCCTGCGCGATTTCCTCCATGGCCGAAAGTGCCTGCCCCGAGCTGTAGCCCGGCGCGGCGTCGCCGACAATCTTGGCGGCGGGGAAGTTATTGAAGCGCGTGACGATGTCGGCGCCAGGCATGTACTTGGTCGTGGTCACCGCCTTGATGGGCACCATCTCGCCCTTGCTGTTGCGCACGTAGACCTTGTCGAGGTCTTCCGGCCGCGAGCGGAAATCCGGCTCCGCCTGCAGGATCACCTGGAACAGGCGGCTGTTCTTTGGGAACTGGCTCACGTACAGCGACCCGAACATGGTCTGCAGCGCCGAATACACGTTCTCGACCGGCACGCCCTGCGTTTCGGAACGTTCGCGGTCCACCTCCACCAGGTACTGGCGCGAACGCGAGTTGATGGTCGAATTCACACCCGTCAGTTCCGGCCGCTGGTGCGCCTTGGCAATGAACGCGCGCACCCGCTCCTCCAGCTGCTGATACGTATTGTCGCCCGTGCTCTGCAGCCAGAACTCGAAGCCACCGGTCGTGCCCAGGCCAGGAATCGACGGCGGATTGATCGGGATGACCACGCCGTCCTGGTAGGCCGAGAACTCCTTCTTGCCCTGGACGATCAGATCGTTCGCGCTTTCGCCCTTGCCGCGATCATGGAAGCCCTTGAGCGTGATGAACAACGTGCCGGAATTGCTCTTGTTCTGGGAGTCGATCAGGCTGTAGCCGTCGACGGTCGCCACCGAAGCCACGCCCGGCTGCTTGGCCAGCCAGGCCTCCGCGCGCTTGGTCATGTCGCCGGTGCGGTCCAGGCTGGCAGCGTCGGGCATGACCGCGGCGCCGAACAGGTAGCCCTGGTCCTCGACCGGCAGGAACGAGCCCGGAATGCGGATGAACATCAGCACGCTCACGGCGACCATCACCAGTATGATCGCGATCGACACCACGGAGCGCCGTATCACCAGCTGCAGCGATTTGTCGTAACCGGCGATGAGCTGGTCGAACTTGTTGTTGAACCAGGTGAAGAAGCGGTTCTTCTTGTGTTCGCCAGGCTTGAGCAGGATGGCCGCCAGCGCCGGCGACAAGGTCAGCGCCACGACCCCGGACAGCACCACCGATACGGCAATGGTGACCGCGAACTGCTTGTAGAGCTGGCCCGTAATACCGGACAGGAATGCGACCGGGATGAACACCGCGAGCAGCACCAGCACGATCGCCACCACCGGCCCGCTCACCTCGTCCATCGCCCGCTTGGCGGCTTCCTTCGGTGGCAGCTTGAACTCGGTCATGTTGCGCTCGACGTTCTCGATCACCACGATGGCATCGTCCACGACGATGCCGATCGCTAAGACCATGCCAAATAACGTCAGCATGTTGACCGAGAAGCCGAACGCGCTCATGCCGACAAAGGCGCCGATGATCGACACCGGCACGGCCAGCAGCGGCACCAGCGTCGCGCGGAAGCTCTGCAGGAACAGGTACACCACCAGGATCACCAGGATCACGGCGTCGCGCAGCGTATGCACCACCTCGTTGATCGACTCATGCACGAACTCGGTCGTGTCGAGCGCGATCTCGTATTCCAGCCCGGGCGGGAAGCTCTTCTTCAGATCGGCCAATGTGGCGCGCACCTGCTTGGCGACGTCCAGCGCGTTGGCGCCCGGCTGCTGGTAGACCGCCATCAGCGTGGCGGTCTTGCCCTTGTAGCGGCTGCGCAGCGAATAGTCCTTGGACCCCAGTTCGGCGTGGCCGATGTCCTTGAGCCGTACCAGCGCGGTTTCGCCGGACTGCGCGCGCAGGATCATGTTGTCGAACTCGGCCGGCTCGGTCATGCGGCCCTTGGTCGAGATCGGGAACGTCAGCTGCACCGGACCGTTGGTCGGCGACTGGCCGATACGCCCGGCGGAGAACTGCTGGTTCTGGGCCGCGACCGCGTTCTTCACGTCCTCGGTCGTGATGCCGAGCGAGGCCATGCGGTCCGGCCGCAGCCAGATGCGCATCGCGTAGTCGGGACTGCCGAAGATCGATGACTGGTTGGCGCCGGGTATCCGCTTGATCGCGTCCAGCACATAGATGTTGGCGTAGTTGCCGACAAAGGTCTGGTTGTAGCTGTTGTCCGGCGAGTAGATGGCAATCACCATCATGAACGCGGACGAACGCTTCTGCACCGACACGCCCTGCGACGTCACCTCGCTCGGCAGCGTGGGCAGTGCCAGGTTGACGCGGTTCTGCACGTCGACCTGCGCGAGTTCCGGGTCAGTGCCGATCTCGAAATACGAGGTCAGCGTCAGGTCGCCCGTCGAGGAACTCGTCGAACTCATGTACATCATGCGGTCCGCGCCATTGACCTGCTGCTCGATCGGCGCGGCCACGTTCTGGGCCACCACTTCCGCGCTGGCGCCAGGGTATCGCGTGGTGACCGTGATCGTCGGCGGCGTGATATCCGGGAACTGGGCGATCGGCAGCTTGGTCAGCGCGACCAGGCCGCCCACCGTGATGATGATGGAAACGACCGCCGCGAAGATGGGGCGGTCGATGAAAAAGTGGGCAAGTTTCATGACTTGCCCCCGGCCGGTGCTGCGGCTGCCGTGCTCGATGCCGGAGCGGGAGCCGCGGGCGGCGCCACGGCGCCGCTGGCCGCGGCGGGCGCAGAGCCCGGCGTGGCCTCGACCGGCTTGACCGGTACCCCAGGCGCCAGGCGCAGCGTGCCGCTCACCGCGACGCGCTCCCCGGCCTTCAGTCCGGAACGTACCACCCAGTTATTGCCGGTCCACTCACCGACATCGACCACGCGTTGCTGGGCCTTGTTGTCGGGCCCGATCACCCACACGGTCTGGCCGCGCTGGCTCTGGATGATGGCGTCCTGCGGCACGGCAATGGCGCTCGTGCGCGTGGCGCCATGCACCTTGACCCGCACGAACTGGCCGGGGCGCAGCACGCCCTCGGGGTTGGCCACTTCGGCACGGACCAGGTAGGTGCCGGTTTGCGCGTTGAACGAGGCATCGGCAAAGGCAATGCGCCCATGGTTCGGGAACTCGGTGCCATCGGCCAGCACGATCACGACTTCGAAGCGGTCCTGTCCGGGATACTTGATCGCGCCCGATTCCCGCTCCGTGCGCATGCGCAGCACTTCATTCTCGGACAGGCTGAAGTTCACCCACATCGGGTCGAGCCTGGCGACGTAGGTCAGCAGGCTGTTGGCCGAGTCGATATAGGAGCCCGGCTGGCGCTTGGCGAAACTCGACAGGCCGGCCACCGGCGAAGTGATGGTCGTATAACCCAGGTTGAGCCTGGCGCTGATGACATTGGCTTTCGCGCCTTCCACGGCCGCCGCGGCAGCCTGTTCCTTGCCCACGGCATCATCGAGATCGCGCTGGCTCAAGGCGTTGCGTTCGGCCAGCGGCCGCACGCGCTTCAGGTCGGCGCGAGCCGTGGACAGGCGGGCCTGCTGCTGCCCCAGTTCGGCCTCGGCCGCCTGCAAGGTGGCCTCGAACGGCTTGCGGTCCATCAGGAACAGGGTCTGGCCGGCCTTGACCACGGCGCCTTCGGTATAGACCCGCTTGTCCAGGAAGCCATTGACGCGCGCCCGGATCTCCACTTGCTGCGAGCTCTCGGTCTGGCCGACGAAATCGTAGACCAGCGGCACGTCCCGCAGCGCCACCGTCATGACCCCGACCTCCGCCGCAGGAGGCGCAACTGCCGCAGGCTTCTCCTTGCTGCACCCCGCCACCAGCAAGACCGCAAGCAGCCCCGCTGCCCTGCGCCAGTTGAGCATTGTCCTCACGTGACCTCCTGTGCCAGCAAACATGGCAGCCTCTTGTTCCAGGCACGACGAGCCAAAGCCGGCCGTGCTGGTGCCTGTTCAGGCAGGTTACGGCGCGCCAAAGGGCGCGCCTATTCAAACTTTTTGTGGCCGTGTTTACTCATTTCGTCGCGCAAATCGGCCGTCATGCGCGGGTGCCGCTTCGCTCTGCCGCCGGCGCCTCAGCGCCGGAAGCCGCCGTGGAACCTGCCGCCGCCACGGAAGCCGCCGCCACCGAAACGGCCACCGCCCTGCCATCGCTGCGCCGCGCCCTGGAAGCGCTGCTGGCCGACTTCGCGCGCCTGCCGTTGCTGGTCCAGCCGGCCCGTGACTTCGTTGCTGGATTGCACCGGTTCCCAGCCGCCCGGCGTGTGTTTTTGCCAGCCGTTGTCGGTGTGCTGGTACACGGACCCGTCGTGCCCGGCATAGACATTGCCGTTGTTCCAGACGACCGCATTGCCCTTGTCCGGATTGGCAACGAAGCCACGGCTGCCGGCCGTGTGCTGGCCCGTCTGGGCATTGCCTGCGATGCCGGCCTCGGCCGCGCCCACGCGCCCGGTCTGGGCGTTGTAGCCGGCGGCCTGGCGCCCGGCTGCATAGTTGCCGGTGTATTCGTTGCCGACGACACCGCCACGCCCGGCGCCTTCACGGCCGGTGGACGGATTGGCGAACGACCCCTGCCGTCCCGCCGCGAAATTGCCGGAATACGGATTGAACGCGGCGCCGCGGCTGCCCTGGAAATGCGCGCCCGTGGCGGGGTTGAATCCCGAGGCCGCGGTGCCGCGCCACTCGGTGCCTGTCCAGGCATTCCAGCCCTGCGCGTGCGTGACTGTGCCCTGCCCCCAGCGGCCGTAGAAGTTGGCCTGGTTCACGTTCACGTAATTCCAGTTGTAGGGGCCGCCGCCCCACCAGTAAGGTCCCCAGTAAGGCGACGCCGCCCCCCAGAAGGCGCCGGCGGCAAAGCCGAACGCAAAACCCTCGGCCAGGCCGATGCCGAAGCCAGCGCCATAGCCGTAGGTGACCGGATAGCCGTAATAGACCGCGCCCACATACGCCGGATAGACGTAGCCGGTGCCGTACACCACGGTGCCGTCGGCGCTGACCACCACGCCCATGTAGCCCGGGGTGTAGCCGACCACGACGGTCTCCGGCGTGACCGAATAGATGCGCACGTAGGTCACGTAGTAGACCGGGGAGCTCGGCGGAATGGTGTAGATGGCCGATGGCACCTCGGTCGCCACGCGCCAGGTGCCCGCCGGCGAAGGCGCCGTGAACCAGACGCCGTTGGCCACGGCGTAGTAATGGCTGCTGTCCACCTCGATCACCGGCGTGCCGGTGTTGAGCGCGTAGCTGAGCGACGTGCCGGTGATCGGCACGAAGCGCGGCGCGCCATCATAGGCAACGGTCAGTTCCGCCTTCGCTCGCGACACGGTGGCCGTCTGCGGAATGGTGGCGGCGATCGCGGCCTCCTTTGCCTGCGGCGTGCCCGGCACCGACACCAGCACGTTGGCCTTGGGATCGTTCGGGGAGATCTTCGCGAAATCGGCCGGAAGCTCGGCGCCGGGCACGTATTCCCAGGGGCCTGGCAGCATCGATGCGCGGAACCAGCGGCCCGACACCAGTACGTAGTAGTTGTTGGAGGCCGGATCGACGAACACTGCGTGGTCCGCATTTGACATGGCCAGCAGCCCGCCGCCACCCACCGGCTTCATCTGTGGCGCGCCGCTGGTCACCACGAGTTCGGTCGGCCGCGTCGCCAGCACGATGTCGGGCCCGCGCGCGGGGCGCTTGCCGTCCGCCGGCAGCATCGCGTCGGGCTTCAAGGACGCGGCGGCCTTGGTGGCGGCGTACTGCAGGCTCTTTGGCACGGTCGCCATCACTTCCCAGGAGCCGCCTGCGGACTCGGACCGATACCAATACCCTGCCGCCTGAAGGTACAACTCGCCGCCGGGCTCGCGCAGCAGCATGGCCCGGCTGTTCAGCGCGCGTTCGTAGCCGGTCCCCGGCACGGCGCGCCAGGCCGGGTCACCGTCCACCAGCACGAGCAGGGTCGGCGTGGTGGCAAAGACAATCTGCGGAGCATCGTTCTTCACCGTCACCCGCGCCGCGCTGGCCAGCTGGCGCGAAACGGCGTAGCTGGCCTGGAGTTCGTCCAGCGGCACCGTCAGGCCGGCGGGCGGAAGCCGGGCCAGGAGGGCGTTGCGCACCTGGTCGGCGGCGTCGGGGCGCGTCGGCACCTCGACGCTTTCAATGGTGATCTGGGTCAGTTGGACCAGTGCCGATGGCTTGTCGATATCGGCGATGGCCGAGAAATGGACTACGCCATATGTCGGCGACCCGTCCTTCGCGCCGACTGCCACCGCGGCACGGCCTGACATGCGGTTGCCTTCCCACTTCTCGATCTCCGGCTGGTACAACTCGACATGCTCGCTGGCCGCGTCGAAATTCCGGGGCCAGGTAAGCGGGGTAACCGTCTTGGGCGGTGTTGCCGCTTGTGGCGCGACCGGCGACAGCGCGATGCAGACGGCAACCGCCAGCGCGCTGGCGTGCTTAAGGCGAAACGACATGGAATATCTCCGGCTTGGGCTGACCGCCGTGCAGGCATAACAGACGAACGCTGGGCACGATGCGGCACAACCGACCCGTCTTTGTGCGAATCTAGATGAGCCTGCAAGGGCGGACAATCCGTTTCAAAAACATTCAGCACGAGACCGCAAAAGGCTCAGATCACTAACCTCGGCACGCGTGAAGCGCGTCGGCTGCGTCACATGCCGATTTCGATTCGATCCCGGAAGACCGGCGGTAAATCCCTGCCACGACCGTCAATGGCACATTGCAGCCACGCCGGCAGCGTGTACGCCCTTGAACCTGCGCCGCGCTGGCCCCACCTTTTCCGGACGCTCGCCCAAATCCGCCCCCATGACCCCAAGGCTCACCATCCTGACCGCCGGTACCATCACGGCACTGTTGCACGCCTATATCGGCTTGCGCCTGCTGCCTGACCTGCCGCTGCCCCTGCTGGTCAAGTTGCTGGGCGGCGCCTGGCTGGCGCTGTCATGCGCGCTGCTGCCGGCCGGCCTGCTGGCGCGCCGCGTGAGCCAGCCGTGGTCGGACGCGGTGTCCTGGATCGGCATGCTGGCGATGGGCTTCTTCTCCACGCTGCTGGTGCTGACGGTTGCGCGCGACATCGTGCTGGTCGTGGCCTGGCTGGCGGGCTGGCAGCCCGCCGGGCTGTACGCCTATAGCGCCGCCGCAGTGCCGGCGCTGGCGCTGCTGGTGACGCTGGCCGGCTACGTGAATGCTCGGCGGCTCGCCCGGGTGGTCGAAGTCGACGTGCCGGTCAGCGGCCTGCCCGAGGCGCTGCATGGCTTCACGATCGCCCAGATCAGCGACATCCACGTCGGCCCGACGATCAAGCGGCCTTACCTGGACCGCATCGTCGACCGCGTCAACAGCCTGCAGGCCGATGCGGTGGCCATCACCGGCGACCTGGTCGACGGCACCGTGCGCGAGCTGTCCGCCCACACCGCTCCGCTAGCGCGGCTGCAGGCACGCCACGGGGTGTACTTCGTCACTGGCAACCATGAGTATTACTCCGGCGCCGAACCGTGGATCGCCGAACTAAGCCGGCTTGGCCTGCGCGTGCTGATGAACGAGCACGTGGCGCTCGATCATGGCGGCGACGTCCTGGTACTGGCCGGCGTGACCGATTACTCGGCCGGCCGCTTCCACGAGCACCACCGCAGCGACCCGACGCGCGCGCTGCAAGGCGCGCCACGCGCCGGCGCACGCGTGCTGCTGGCCCACCAGCCGCGCACGGCGCCTGCCGCGGTCGAGGCCGGCTTCGACCTCCAGTTGTCAGGCCACACCCATGGCGGCCAGTTCTGGCCATGGAACCTGTTCGTGCCGATGCAGCAGCCGTACACCGCAGGCTTGGCGCGGCATGGGGCGATGTGGGTCTATGTCAGCCGGGGGACGGGATATTGGGGGCCACCCAAGCGGTTTGGGGCGCCGTCGGAGATTACGCGGGTGAGGCTGGTGCGAGCGTAAGGCTGAAATGCGTCGACGAGCTTGCTTGCCGACGCAAGCCTATCGGCAGATGCCAATAGATACACATACGCCAGGGAGAGCACTGTGATCATTGAGCCAGGAAAGGCAACATGCGCCGTGATCCTCGGTCACCGCTGATATGCAAAACGCCCCTTCAATTGAAGGGGCGTTAGCTTTAAGGCCGCACCAATCAGCGCGAAATCGGCTTGTAGCGGATCCGCTTCGGCTTGGCGCCTTCCTCACCCAGGCGGCGCTTCTTGTCCGCCTCGTATTCCTGGTAGTTGCCCGGGAAGAATTCCACGTGCGAATCGCCTTCAAAGGCCAGGATGTGCGTGGCGATCCGGTCCAGGAACCAGCGATCGTGCGAGATCACCATCACGGAGCCGGCGAACTCCAGCAGCGCATCTTCCAGCGCACGCAGCGTTTCCACGTCCAGGTCGTTCGACGGTTCGTCCAGCAGCAGGACGTTGCCGCCGGCGATCAGCGTCTTGGCCATGTGCAGGCGGCCGCGTTCACCGCCCGACAGCGTGCCGACCTGCTTCTGCTGGTCGCCGCCCTTGAAGTTGAAGCGGCCGATGTAGGCGCGTGACGGCGTTTCGTACCGGCCCACGGTCAGGATGTCGGCGCCGCCCGAAATCTCCTCGAACACGGTCTTGCTGCCATCCAGCGCGTCGCGACTCTGGTCGACGAAGGCCATCTTCACGGTCGGCCCGATCTTGATCTCGCCGCTGTCCGGCTGTTCCTGGCCCGTGAGCATCTTGAAGAAGGTCGAC
Source organism: Cupriavidus sp. C3SS-1 (assembly GCF_057073755.1). Taxonomy (NCBI): domain Bacteria; kingdom Pseudomonadati; phylum Pseudomonadota; class Betaproteobacteria; order Burkholderiales; family Burkholderiaceae; genus Cupriavidus; species Cupriavidus sp. C3SS-1. Next base: position 3,025,876 of record NZ_CP172699.1, read on the forward strand.
TTGCCGGCGCCGTTCGGGCCGATGATGCCGACAATGGCGCCGGGCGGCACCTTGAAGCTCAGGTTCTCGATCAGCATGCGGTCGCCAAACCCCTTGCTGACGTTGTCGAACTCGATCACCTCGTTGCCCAGGCGCTCACCCACGGGGATGAAGATTTCCTGGGTTTCGTTGCGCTTCTGGTATTCCTGGCTGTTCAGCTCGTCGAAACGGGCCAGACGCGCCTTGGACTTGGCCTGTCGGCCCTTCGGGTTCTGGCGCACCCACTCCAGTTCCTTGTGCAGCGCCTTCTGGCGGGCCGATTCGCTGGCTTCCTCCTGCTTGAGGCGGTTTTCCTTCTGGTCCAGCCACGAGCTGTAGTTGCCCTTCCAGGGAATGCCCTGGCCGCGGTCCAGTTCCAGGATCCACTCGGCGGCATTGTCGAGGAAGTAGCGGTCGTGGGTCACGGCCACCACGGTGCCCGGGAAGCGCGTCAGGAACTGTTCCAGCCAGTCCACCGACTCGGCGTCCAGGTGGTTGGTCGGTTCGTCGAGCAGCAGCATGTCGGGGCGCGACAGCAGCAGGCGGCACAACGCCACGCGGCGCTTCTCGCCACCGGACAGGTGGCCGACCTTGGCATCCCACGGCGGCAGTCGCAGCGCATCGGCGGCGATTTCGAGCTGCAGTTCGGCGTTGTTGCCATCGCTGGCGGCCAGGATCGCCTCGTACTTGGCCTGGTCGGCGGCGAGTGCGTCAAAGTCCGCATCCGGCTCGGCATAGGCGGCGTAGATCTCGTCGAGCTTCTTGCGCGCCTCGAATACGCCACCGAGCGCTTCTTCCACCGATTCCCGCACGGTTTGCTCGGGATCGAGCTGCGGTTCCTGCGGCAGGTAGCCGATGTTCAGGTTCGGCATCGGCGTGGCTTCGCCTTCGATCTCCTTGTCCAGGCCAGCCATGATCTTCAGCACCGTGGACTTGCCCGAGCCGTTCAGGCCAAGCACGCCGATCTTGGCGCCGGGGAAAAAGGACAGCGAGATGTCCTTCAGGATGTGACGCTTGGGCGGAACGATCTTGCCCACGCGGTTCATGGTGAAAACGTACTGAGCCATGGAGTGCGGTGTCCGTGCTGTGCGGGGAATTTGGGAATGGGCGGAGTTTAACAAAGCACGTGCCCGCCGGTCGGCGAAATGCCGGCGCGCCCGGTACAATCCAGGGTTCGCTGTAGCGCTAACCCATTGATTTCATTCGCCCATGAGCAAACCTGCCCTGACCCTTAAATTCAAGTGCAAGAAGTGCACGAAGCCCGTCACGCTGTACCTGCAGAAGACTTCGGCCTGCTCGCATATCACGCCGTACCAGGGCTTCTGCAAATGCGGCGAGCTGATGCGCCACGCCACCGGCGACAAGGACGCCGTGGAGTCCTTCGTCAATTCGATGGACAACAGCTGGATGCACCACCATCACCACCACCACTGATCCGCGCGCCGTGAACGCAAACACCTGGCAGCCGTCCGCGAAGGACCCGATGCGCTTCCTGGGCGGATACCCGCCAGGCGTGCTCGACCAGGTGCGCGAACTGGCCGCGGCCGGCAAGCTTGGCGAGCACATCGCGCGCCGCTACCCGGGCCAGCATGGCGTGCAGTCCGACCGCGCACTGTATGACTACGCGTCCGAACTGAAGCAGGAATTCCTGCGCAGCGCGCCGCCGCTGCACAAGGTCGGCTACGACGCCCGCCTCGACACGGCCCACAAGGCGCTCGGCCTGCATACCGCGATTTCACGCGTGCAGGGCGGCAAGCTCAAGGCCAAGAAGGAAATCCGCGTGGCCTCGCTGTTCAAGGAAGCGCCGCCCGAATTCCTGCGCATGATCGTCGTGCACGAGCTCTCCCACCTCAAGGAGAGTGACCACAACAAGGCGTTCTATCGCCTGTGCGAGCACATGGAGCCGCACTACCACCAGCTCGAATTCGACACGCGGCTGTGGCTGGCGTCGCGCGAACTCTAGCCCGGCATGCCGCAACGGCAGCTCTACAAGAAGCCGATTGAGAACCACGGCACCAGTGTCAGCAGCAACAGGGCTATGAACAACGCGGCAATGTGGGGCCAGACCCGGGGCATCGCCACATCGGGCGAAACCCGCCCGATGGCGCAGGCCGCATAGAAGCCCACGCCGAACGGCGGCGCAAACAGGCCCAGGCCCATCGCGAAGATCACCACCATGGCGTAATGCACCTCGTGCACCCCGATCAGCTTCGCAATCGGGAACAGCAGCGGGCCGAACAGCACGATGGCGGGAATGCCCTCCAGCAGGCTGCCCAGGACGACAAAGGCCAGCGCCGAGACGAGCAGGAAGCCAATCTTGCCGCCGGGCACGGCCGACATGATCTTCACCAGGTCCAGCGCAAAACCCGACTGTGTCAGCGCCCACGCCATCGTGGTGGCGCAGCCAACGATCAGCAGGATCGCTCCCGACAGCGCCGCCGTGTCCAGCAGCATCGGATAGACCCTCCGCCAGTCGAACTGGCGGTAGATCAGCACGCCTGCCAGCACGGTGTAGAAGATGCCGATGGTCGATACCTCGGTGGCCGTGGCCACGCCCTCCACCACCGCGGTGCGGATGATGACCGGCAGGGCCAACGCAGGCAACGCAATCAGCAGCAACCTGAGGATTTCCTTGCGCGAGGGCCGCCCGGCGCCGCTCATGTCTTCCTTGCGCGTCTGGAACCAGACCACGAAAGACATCATTACCAGGCCAACGACTGCGGGCATCAAACCGCCGACGAACAGCGCGGTGATCGACACACCGGTCACCGATCCAACCGTGATCAGCACGATGCTAGGCGGAATGGTTTCCGACATGGCCCCCGACGCCGACAGCAGCCCGATCAGGTCGCCATCCCTGGCGCCGCGCTTCTTCATCTCAGGAAACAGCGCCGGCGCCACGGCGGCCATGTCGGCGGCCTTGGCGCCCGAGATGCCCGAGACGATGTACATCGCCCCCAGCAACACATATTGCAGGCCGCCACGCAGATGGCCGATCAGGCTGACCAGAAAGTTGATCATCGCCCGCGCCAGCCCCGTCATCTCGATCAGCCCCCCCAGGAAGACGAACAGCGGCACCGCCAGCAGGATCAGGTGGGACATCCCTTCCTGCATGCGGTTCGGGATGATGGAAAGCGGCGTGGCCGTGGACAGCGCCAGATACGACAGCGTCGCAAGGCCGAAGGCAAAGGCGATAGGAACGCCGATGACCACACAGGTGACGAGCATCAGCAGGAAGAAGATCACCAGGTTGGCATTGCCCAGTTCCATCAGCGTGGGCGACAACAGCCAGAGCGCGCCGCCGCCGGCGGCGACCAGCAAGCCGCTCAAGATGACCGGCCTCCAGCTTGCACGGTCCAGCAAGCGCATGGCGGCGGTCACCAGCATCAGCACCACGCCGGCGAATACGGCTGCTGCCCGATAGCCTTCGCTGACCTCCAGCGTCGGTGTCGTGACTTCCAGGTGTTCGGTCAGGTGCTCCCAGGCTGGCCCGACCAGCAGCAGCAGGAACGCCACCACCAGCCACATGCCGAATGCATCGAGCCAGACGCGCCTGGCCGGCGACACGTTCTTGACGAACGTGGTCAGCTGCATGTGCGCACTGCGATGCAGCGCAATGATGGCGCCGAGCATCGCCAGCCAGAGAAACAGGATGCCGGCCAGTTCATCCGTCCATGGAATGGGGTCATGCAGCACGTACCGCGCGAAGGCACCGCCACCAAGGATCACGATTTCGGCAAGCACGATCAGCGCGGCAGGTACCTCCACGAGGCACGCCATGATCCGGCCCCAGAGCACCATGGCCGCCGAAGATGCATGTGAGGGGTGGACAAAGGTTTCGGCGGCGTGCTCCATGACAATCTCCTCCTTCTTGTTTTTGTCGGTTGCGCCTGGCGTCATGCGAGCGGGCCGGAGTATTTCTCCAGCTTCGCCCACGCTTCGTCGCCATACTTTCTCTTCCACTCCTTGTAGAAGCCGGCGCTTTGCAGCAGCTTGCGGAACGGCGCCGGATCGGGTCGGTTGAACGTGATGCCTAGCCGCGTCAGCTCGGCCTGCGCATCGACATTCAGGCGCGCAATGTCCTCGCGCTGCTTCAGCGCCGCAGCGGTGAAGTTGGCGGTGATCGACGCCTGCGCTTCACGCGGCAGCGCCTGGAATTTCTTGGCGTTGCCGAAGATGAAATGGCCATCCCACGTGTGGCCGGTCAGCGAGCAGAACTTCTGCACTTCATAGAGCTTGGCGCTGCGGATCAGGGCCAGTGGGTTCTCCTGACCATCGACCACGCGGGTCTGCAGCGCTGAATACAGTTCGCCGAACGGGACGGCGGTTGGCGACGCACCCAAGGCCCTGAACATCGAAATCCAGAGCGGAATGCCGGGTACCCGGAGCTTGAGCCCCTTCAGGTCGTCCGGCGTGTTGACCGCCCGGCTGGCCGTGGTGATGTTGCGGTAACCGTTGTCCAGGCACCGCTCGAACCCATGCAGGTTGGCCTTGCCGAGCGCGGCCCGCACGTAGGCACCAAGTTCGCCATCCATGGCGGCCCACACCGTGGCGTAGTCCTTGAAGGCGAAGGCCACGCCGTTGATGCCGGCGGTCGGCACCAGCGTCTGCAGGTTGGTGCCGGCCGTGGACATGAAATCGAGGGCGCCGGCTCGGACTTGCGAAATCATGTCCGGTTCGCTGCCGAGCTGGCTGGTCGGATAGACCAGCAGGTCCACCTTGCCGCCGGTGTCTTTGCGGATGGCTTGCGCGGCCTCCTGGATGCGCAGCGTGCCCGGATGGTCCGCCGGAAACGCAGTGCCGTACTTCAGCTTGATGGTGCCGGCCTGGGCAAACGCCCGGCAGGTGGGCAGCGTCAGGGCGAGGCCGCCGACGGTGAGCGCGCCGAACCGGCGCCGGGTCAATGCAGTAGCCATGACTTGGGATGTCTCCTCTTGCGTTGAGCTTGGATGGCGGCTGGCTCAGGACGACAGCAGCACGGCCGCGCCGCGCTCCCGCAGCACCGCCAGATAACGGGCGAGCCGTACCGCGAACGATGGCGGCCACGGTGCGCCGCCGAAAACGGCGGCATGGCCGAGCGCCAGCCTTGCGGCTTCGAGGTCGCTGGCCGCTACGCGCAGGCGGACCGCGAGCGCGGGCGCACCGGGGTCACGGACGGCCAGCGGCTCGCCGCTGTCACAGGCATCGCTGCGCAGGTAGTGCAGCCAGGCGGCGAGCGCGCGTTCGAGGCATGGCCGTTCGATGCCGGCACTTGCACTTTCGCGCAAGGCCGGAAGCCAGCGCACCGGAACCTTCTGCGTACCGTCCCTCGCGATCTGTGCGGTGCGGTGCGCGAGCGCGGGATTGGCGAAGCGCCGCAACAGCTCGCCGCAGTAGCGGCCAACGTCGAAGGCGGCCGGCGCGTCGACGGTATCCCGCAAGTCTTGCATCACGCCATGGGCAAAGGCGCCGACGACGGGGTCAGCCATGGCCGCGGCTACGCTGTCGAAGCCGCACAGTTGCCCCGCATAGGCGATGGCAGAATGCGTGCCATTGAGCAGGCGCAGCTTCATCGCCTGGTAGGGGCGCACATCGCCCGTCAGCACGGCGCCGCCCGCTTCCCACGCTGGCCGGGGCCCCGCGAAGCAGTCTTCGATGACCCACTGCGAGAACCGCTCGCAAACAATGGCCGCCTCGTCGCGCACGCCGAGGCGTTCCTGAACCCAGTCCAGCGATGCTGGCGTGGCGGCTGGCACGATCCGGTCCACCACGGAATTGGGCAGCGCGATCTCGTCCCGGATGCGCCGCGCAAGCGCCGGATCGATCAGCCCGGCGTATTGCGTCAGCAGTTTGCGCAGCGTATCGCCGTTGTCAGACATGTTGTCGCAACACACGATGCTGAGTGGCGCTCCCGCTGGCCGCCTGCGGAGGCCCGCGGCCAGCACACCGAGCGTGCTGGCTGGCGCGGCTGGATGGCAGAGGTCGTGCCGGATGTCCGCATCATCGATATCGAGGTCCGACGTGGACGGGTTCTGGCTGTAGCCCTTCTCCGTCACGGTGCAGGTGACGACCGTGACGGCCGGGTCAGCCAGCGCCGCGATGACCTGCTGCAAGGCCTGCGGCGCATACAGGGCCTGCACCACGGCGCCCACGACGCGCGTCGTAGCCGCATCGCCTTCGCGTTCGGTGACGGAGTAGAGGTGATCCTGGCTCTCCAGCGCCTGTACCGTGCGCGGATCCCGCAGGCTGACGCCGAGGATGCCCCATCGCTTGTCGCCTTGCCGGATGGCGGCCTCCGTATAGAGCGCCTGGTGCGCGCGGTGAAACGCACCCAGGCCGAGGTGGACGATGCCGCGGGCCAGGCAGCCGGGATGGTAGCCGGGCAGTTGGATACCGGTCTCGCCCGTGTCGATACTGGAAAGCGTGTGCTGCCCCAGTTCCATCATCTCGGTACCTCGATCGTCCGCCTTGCCACATTCGCCGCCCGAAATTTGCACATGACTGCGAGCGTAGCATCGCGGATGGGCGCTCCAATGTTCTCCAATTCCGCTGCTCTAAGCAGAAATTGCCGCATTTTCTGCAGACCCTGCCCTATTTTTCCTGGCGCTCCACGACGTAGCATCGTCGTACGGAAAGCACCCTCACTGACTGATCCGACCGGAGCGCGCGCCTTGAAGATCGAACACATACAGACCATCGTCACCTGCCCCGATCGCAACTTTGTGACGGTCAGAGTGACGACTGACCAAGGCGTGTACGGGCTGGGCGACGCCACGCTCAACGGCAGGGAACTGGCTGTCGTGGCTTACCTCGACGAGCACGTGATTCCCTGCCTGGCGGGGCGCGATCCGCGCAACATCGAGGACATCTGGCAGTACCTCTACCGCGGCGCCTACTGGCGGCGCGGGCCGGTCACGATGACCGCCATCGCGGCCATCGACATGGCGCTGTGGGACATCAAGGGCAAGCTGGCCGGCATGCCGGTGTACCAGTTGCTGGGCGGCAAGAGCCGCCACGGACTGATGGTGTACGGCCATGCCAATGGCCGCGACCACAGCGAAGCCATCGATGCCGTGCACAGGCATATCGAGGAAGGCTACAAGGCCATCCGCGTGCAATCCGGCGTGCCGGGCCTGTCGAAGGTGTACGGCGTGGGCAGGCAACAAGGCCATTACGAACCGGCGGAGAAAGGCCTGCCCCCGGAGGAGCCGTGGGATACGTCGCTCTACCTGCATCACACACCGGAACTGTTCCGCAAGGTGCGCGAGGCGGTCGGCTTCGCGCCCCATCTGCTGCATGATGCGCACCACCGGCTGACACCCATCGAAGCGGCCCGCCTCGGCAAGGAACTCGAACCGTTCGGCCTGTTCTGGCTTGAGGACGCCACGCCGGCCGAGAACCAGGATGCCTTCCGCCTCATCCGCCAGCACACCACCACGCCGCTGGCCGTGGGCGAGATCTTCAATTCCATCTGGGACTGCAAGGACCTGATCAGCAACCAGCTGATCGACTACATCCGCGCCACCATCGTGCACGCGGGCGGCATCACGCATGTGCGGCGCATCGCGGACTTCGCGGCCATGTACCAGGTGCGCACGGGCTTCCACGGCGCCACCGACCTGTCTCCGGTATGCATGGCCGCCGCGGTCAATTTCGGGCTATGGGCGCCGAACTTCGGCATCCAGGAACTGATGCCGCATAGCGCCCTGACCGACGAAGTGTTTCCGCACAACTACCGCTTTGAAGACGGCCACCTCGTCATGGATGAAGTGCCGGGCCTCGGCGTCGAGATCGACGAAACGCTGGCTGCGAAGTATCCGTACGAGCGCGCCTGCCTGCCGGTTGCGCGCTTGCGCGACGGTGCAATGTGGAACTGGTAAGCCAGAACAAGGATCCAGCATGTTGAGCGTGGTCGTCGACAAACCGAACAGCATGGCCGTGTGCGAACGGCCGACTCCCGATCCCGCCGCGGGCGAGGTTCGCGTGCGCGTGCGCTACGCCGGCATCTGCGGCTCCGACTTGCATATCTTCCATGGCAAGAACCCGTTCGCGGCCTATCCGCGCATCATCGGCCACGAGTTCGGTGGCCATATCGACGCGGTGGGCGCGGGCGTCAGCGCAGCGCGCATCGGCCAGCGGGTGGTGGTGGATCCGGTGATCAGCTGCGGCCAGTGCCACGCGTGCCGGATCGGCCGGCAGAACGTTTGCAGCGGCCTGCAAGTGATAGGCGTGCACCGCGACGGCGGCTTCAGCGAATACGCGTGCGTGCCGGCGCGCAATGCCTACGTGGTGCCGGATGGCCTGCCGGCCACCAGCGCGGCAGTGATCGAACCGTTTGCCGTGGCGGCCAACGTGGCCTGCCGCACCGGCGTGCTGCCGGAAGACATCGCGCTGATTTATGGCGCCGGGCCGGTCGGCCTCAACTTGCTGCAAGTGCTCAAGCGCGTGCATGGCGTGCGGACTTTCATTACCGATCACGTCGATGAACGCCTTGCGCTGGCGCGCGCCTGCGGCGCCGAAGAGGACGAGATCATCAACACCTTGCATGCGCCGCTGGAACAGACGCTTGCTCTGCGCGGCGTGGAAGGCGGCCCGACGCTGATCTATGACGCCGTCTGCCACCCTTCGATTCTCGAAGAAGCGGTGCGCATTGCGGCGCCGGCGGGTCGGATCGGTGTTCTAGGCTTTTCCGCGACACCGTCGGCCATCCCGCAGCAGGAGCTGACGCGGAAGGAGCTGACGCTGTATGCGTCGCGCCTCAACTGCGCGATGTTCCCAACCGTGATCGACTGGATCTCGCGCGGATTGGTGGACCCCGGACATATCGTCACGCATACGGTCGACTTCCGGGAAGTCACCGGCGCATTCGACCTGGCCGGACGCAACCCGCGCGAGAGCTGCAAGGTATTGCTCGATTTTGGCGAGGCAAGTTAACCGGTACAGGGAATCGGAAATTTCCGTGATTGGTCTAGGCACAACGCCATTTTATGGCCAGCACTGCTGATGCAGGATGCGCGGGTTCGCACGGAAATGCGAACTGTCCTATCGAATCGCCATCGGCATCGCGGAATACTTGAGGCTGTCATCGCGCAGCGGTGACCGGGTGTGGAAGCCCGAGAGCAGTGATCGAACGGCCCTGAAGGGGCCGTTCGATTCGAGTTCGCGAATTATCCGCTTCTATGGCGGGCGGACACGAGGCAGCCGCAAGGCTTACCGATCACTGCACCGGTCTTCCACCCTCGTCGTCAGGCCCGCCGCCTCCCTAACTTCTTGCGGCAGGCTTTCCATAAACGATGGAGGTCATATGTCGATCATCGATGTAGCAGCAGCGGATTCCAGCCTTGAAAAAGTCAGCGCAGGAATCGAGGGTGTGCTTCGCCTGCTGGAGCCGCAGTGTGAGCGGTCGGAGGAATGCTTCAGTGCGTTCTGCCTGCTTGAGCTGGTACGGGCGCGACTAGGACTGGTAATGGCTGGGGAATTGCAGGTGCATTGACGGGGGATGGCTTCTGGCGTGGCCGGACTTTCGGCTACGCCGGGAGAAGGCCCGCATGCTTTGATTCCTTTCTCCACCGCTTCTTGGTCTTCACTGAGCCGCGCGCAGCGCAGCCGTAGGCGATGATGCGATATCGCGGGCAGTGTCGGGCCACGGACAGTTTCGGGGCTCGTTCAATCATTGCCGGAGAGCCTACATACGGGCGCGCCCCACGCGGCAGGCAGCCGGGCAGATCCTGAAGCGAATACCCGTACAACGCCCTCGGCACACTACGATCAATATTCGCCCGCTAGGGTAAGCGACGCGTTTTTCTGCTTACTCTTTTGTCGCTCGGACAAAAGAGCAAGTCGCCGGCTACGCCGGCGAAACAGCGGCGCATGCCAAGCGTGACGCCCTTTCTGATACTGCTGTCCGACAGTCGCGACTGCCGGACAGCTATGCGAGCACCGTTGCTCGCCAGGCAAACATTCGCCGCTTGGCTAACGCGACAAAACGTAATTCGCCAACGTCTTCAAATCCGCCTCATCCAGCTGCGGGAACCCCGGCATCGGCACCTGCCCCCACTTCCCGCTACCGCCGTTGCGGATGCTCTGCATCAGCTTGCCGGTAGCATCGGCATTACCGGCGTACTTCGCCGCCACGTCATGAAACGCCGGGCCGACGACCTTCTTGTCGACCGCATGGCAGGCGCTGCACTGGTTGGCGCCGAGCAGCGCATCCGCCGTGCGCGGCGTGCCACCGGCGGCTGCCGGCGCGGCAGGCACCGCAGCAGCGGCTACGGGCGTTGCGCTGCCGCGCTCAGCACCATAGGTCTTGACGAGATAATCGACGATGGCCGGCATGTCTTCGTCACGCACCGGCGCGCCGTACGGCTTCTTCATCTTCTTGACGGTCGCGTCCCAATAGGCACGCGGAGACGTCTGCGGCTGTGTCTCCGCGTACTGCGCCGAATGGCAGGTCATGCAGTTCTGCTGCACGAGCCGGTATCCGGGAAGATCGCTCGGACGCCAGGCGGCGGTCTCCGCCGGCAGGGTGATCTCCAGCGCCATGGCTGGCAAAGCGAAGGCGGCGAACGCGGCGGCAATCAGGGTTTTCATGTTCATGATGTCCCCTCCCTCAAACCGCGGTGACGCGTGTGGTTTCCACCACGTTGCGCATATAGCCGGGCGGGTTCCAAAGCGCCTCCAGCGGCTGGCTCTGGCCGATGCGGTTCACGGCGCGCACACGCAGATCCAGGTTGCCGCGACGCTGCGGGCGTAGCACCGCCGTCCATTCGCGGAACGAGTAGCGCCCAAGGTCCTGACCGAGTTTCGCCGCTTGCCAGGTCCTGCCGCCATCCGGCGAGAAGCCCACTTCGCCGATACCGTAGCCGCCATCGAAGGCAATGCCACGCACCACCGTTTCGCGGCCCGTCGGCACCTTTGCACCATTTTCCAGGCTGGTGATGAACGAACGCACGGTGAAGCGGCCGATCGGCGTGGTGGCCGACGGCGCCGTACCGGGTGGCACGCAGGCGCAGGGGTTCGCCGGGATACGGTAGGCCGACGCCATCCAGAAGCCATCGAACACCTTGTCCACGACCTGGATATCCGACAGGTGCTTGACCCAGTACGTGCCGTAGTGGCCGGGGACCACCAGGCGCAACGGGTAGCCATTCAGCATCGGCAAGTCGGCACCGTTCATCGCCCAGGCCAGCATCACCTCGCCATCGAGCGCGTGATCGATGTTCAAGGCCTTGACGAAGTCCGGGCCGTTTTCGAGGGGCGGCTTGTCGAGGCCATTGAAGGTCACCTGTACCGCACCGGGTTGCACGCCGGCCTTTTCCAGCACCTTCTTCAGGGACACGCCAGTCCAGCGCGCATTGCCCATCGCACCATTGGCCAGCTGGCCGCCGTTGACGCGCGGCTCAGAGAAGCCACGGCTGTTGCCCGAACACTGGTTCACGGCGACGATCTCGACCGGATCGGCCAAGGACTTCAGGTCCGCCAGCGACAGTTCCAGCGGCGCCTTCACATGGCCGCCGATACGCAGGCGATAAGCCTGGGGATCGATCGAAGTCGGTATGCCGCTCCAGTGGTAGCGCACGAAGAACGCGTCATTGGGCGTGATGATGCCCTCGTTGAAGACGCTGAACGGCGTCTCAAGCTGCGGCGGGCGGCTGGTCAGCAGGATCAGCGGGCGCTTTTGCGGAAAGGTGGCCAACTCGCGCTCGCCATTGGCGAAGGGCAAGGCGACCTTGCCCGGCGTGCCGGCAGCCAAAGCATCGAACGCCGTGGCGCCCAGCGCGGCTTGGGCCATCAGGGCGCCGGCTCCTTGCAGGAAGCGGCGCCGCTCGCGCGTGCCGTCGTGGGGATGGTCGGGGGCAGTCATGGTCTTCTCCCTTTTTGTTCTCAATATAGTGTCCACGGTGAGGACTTTGGCGAATTGTCGCTAGCAGGCTGGGCCGCCGTATAACGCGATATTTTGGTAAGGGTTATCGGGGAAATCGAATTCGCCGTTGCCATCACATCATCGGGCCGCCCACGCCCGTTACAATGCGCCCTACCCTCGCGCCACCAACGCACCCATGCCAAACCCGACCCGGGCCTACCTGCTCGGCCCGCTGCTGAAGGGAGTTTCCCGTTCGTTCTACCTGACGCTGCGCATCCTGCCGGCGGGCATGCGTGACCCCGTCGGACTGGCCTACCTGCTGGCGCGGGCGGCCGACACGATTGCGGACACCGCGCTGATTCCTCCTGCGGAGCGCCTGGATCTGCTGCTGGCGCTGCGCGAGTGTGTCAACGGCCGCGGCAACCCCGCAACGTTCTCCGGGCGCTTGTCGCGCGAAGTCGCCGGCCATCAGACGGAATCAAAAGAAAAGGCGCTGCTGGAATCGATCCGGCCAGCGTTCGACGTGCTGGCGCAACTCGATGATTCCGACCGCACCGCGGTGCGCGGCATCGTCACCACGCTGACCGAAGGCATGGAGTTCGACCTGCGCACGTTTCCGGACGAGCAATCGGGCGAACTTGGCGCGTTGCAGGAGCTGTCCGACCTTGATCGCTACACCTACCTCGTGGCCGGCTGCGTGGGAGAGTTCTGGACGGCAATGACCTACGCCCACCAGCCCGGCGTACTCAGGGACGAGCCAGCCATCATGCAGCGTCGCGGCATCCGCTTCGGCAAGGCCTTGCAGATGGTCAACGTGCTGCGCGACTGTAGCAGTGACCTCCGTATCGGGCGCTGCTATCTGCCCCAGGCACGCCTCGATCGCCACGGATGCGCGCCGCGCGACCTCCTGGAGCCGGCCAATTCGCGGCGCATGCGGCCGGTGCTGTTCGAACTCGTACGGCTGGCGCTGGACCATTTCCGGGAAGCCATGGCGTACACGCTGGCGATTCCGCGTACCGCCGTGCGCTTGCGGCTCGCCTGCCTGTGGCCGATTTTGATCGGCCTCGATACCTTGCGGCTGCTCGTGGAGAACGAGGACTGGCTCGACCCGGGCAAGGTCTCGAAGATCGATCGCAAGAAGGTCTATCGCATCCTCGGCGGCAGCACGGCGCTGGTCATGTCGGATGGTTTACTCCGGCGCTGGATGGAAGGCGAAATCGCACGCATCGAGGCAGTGCTGTCGCGATAGGTTCGGCCGGACGGCCATTCACCGCCGCGCCGTACCGACACGCGCCGGCCAGCTCCCGTCGGCAATCTGCGCGCTGACAATCTCGCCCAGCAACTCATGCACCGCCGACGCCGCCACGGATAGCGGCATGGTCGCCGAACGGCACAGGAACACCGGCCGCGACATCGCGGGCTCGGCAATGCGCGCGGCGGACAGCAGCCCCTTGCGCAACTCCGTAGAGACCGACGCATAGGAAAGGACCGTATAGCCCACCCCGGCGGCCGCGAGTGCGATCAGTTCCGGGATCGCATTCACCTCCGCCAGCACGCTCAGTTCGATCGCGTGCGCGCGCAAGTGGCTGTCGATCAGCGCACGCAGGCCATGCTCGCCAGCGGGGAGGATCATCGGGTAATGACTCAAGTCGCCGAGGCGGACGGACTTTGCGGGCAATGCATCGCGCCGTCTCGCGCCGCCGAATTTTCCGGGCTCGGCCACGAGCACGAGGTCTTCGTCGACCAGATGCTCGAACAAGAGGCCAGGATCGGCGTTCGACTGGAAGGTCAGCCCGATATCGATATGGCCCGTCAGCAGATGGTTCGGGATGTACCCCGTGCTCAGCTCGATCACCTGCAGCCGCACCTTGGACCAGCGCCGGATGGTCTCGCGCACCAGCGGCACGGTCAGGATCTTGGCCATGGATTGCGGCAGTCCGATGGCGACCCGCCCTTCCGGGTCCGTAACGAGATCGCGAACATCCTCACAAGCCAGATCGACCCGCTTCAGGATGTCCCTGGCGTGCTGCTCGAAGCGCTGGCCCGCCGCCGTAATCGATACGCCCTTGTGGCTGCGCAGGAAAAAGGTACGCCCAGCGTCTCTTCGAGCTGCCGGATCTGCAGACTCAGGGCGGGTTGGGCGATGTGCAAGGTTTCGGCCGCGCGCGAGATCGACCCCGCCGCCGCCACGGCAAGAAAGCTGCGCAACCCGCGCACATCTACCGGTATCCCCATTGCTGTGTCTCCTGCTGCACGAAGGCTGGCCTTCACGGGCTATAACGAACGATGATACCCGGCATCCACAAGATGTCTTAGACATATATCTCCGTGGCGTCGATAGTGACACCAGCCCGCGCAACGCACGCGGAACCCGGCGCAGGCCGTCACAGGAGACAACATGGGAATCGATCGCCGCAACTTTCTTGCCGGCGCAGGCGCTGCGCTGTTCGCGCGGCCGCTGCTGGCAAATTCATGGCCTGCGCGGCCGGTAAAGCTGGTCGTGCCGTTCGCCGCGGGCGGCCCCGGCGACTTCGTCGCGCGGCAGATCGCCATGCCGTTGTCGCAGAAGCTGGGCCAGCCCGTCGTGGTGGAGAACAAACCCGGCGCCGGCGGTAACCTCGGCACGCAGAGCGTGCTCGACGCCAGTCCCGATGGCTACACCATCCTGCTGAACACGGTCGGCATGCATGCCGTCAACCCGCTGATATTCCCGGACCTGCGCTTCCAGCCGCAACGCGACCTGCTGGCGCTGGGCGTGGTCGCGACCGTGCCGAATGTGCTGGTGATCCATCCGACCAAGCTTGGCGTCGGCAGCGTGGCCGACCTGGTCCGGCTGGGCAGGCAGAAGCCCGACAACCTCAGCTACGCGACCTATGGCGCCGGCAGCTCGCCGCATATCTACGGCGCATTGCTGCTCAAGGCCGCGAAGTTCACGGCGGTCACCGTCCCGTACAAGGGCAGCGCGCCCGCCAGCAGCGATGTGATGGCCGGCAATGTCGATTTCCTGTTCGACAGCATGACCACCTGTCTTGGCCAGATACAGGGCGGCAAGCTCAAGGCGCTGGCCATTACCTCGGCCGCACGCTCGCCGCTGCTGCCCGACGTTCCGACGCTGGCCGAAGCGGGCTATCCGGCGGTAAGCCTCAAGTTCTGGCTCGCGCTGCAAATCTCGGCCCGCACGCCGCCCGCGATTGTCAGCTTGCTGCGCGAAGCGGTGGCCGAATCCGCGCGCAGTGCGGCCTACGGCAATGCGCTGGTCGCACGCGGCGCCGAGCCTTTCCATCTTGCGCCCGGCGAGGTGCAGGACTTCGTCAACCGCGACGCGGCGCGCTGGACTGCCCTGGCGCGGTCGATCGACATCCGGCCGGAATAGGCCGCGGATCAGCGAGCAGGATCGCAGCCTGCTGCAGATGGATTTACAACGGACAGACACATGATTGCATTGCAAGGAATTCGGGTGCTCGACCTGAGCAAGGTGCTGGCTGGCCCGCTGTGCGGCCAGTACCTGGGCGAACTGGGCGCCGAGGTCATCAAGGTCGAGCCCGTCGGGCACGGCGACGACACGCGCGCGTGGCTGCCGCAGGATCGCGGCCAGTCGGCCACCTTCCTGGCGGTCAACCACAACAAGCGCAGTCTCGCGGTGGACCTGAAGACGGCGGAGGGCCGGAAGATCGTCCAGACGCTGGCGGCCAAAGCCGACATCGTGCTGCAAGGATTTGGCAGCGGCGCGGCCGCACGGCTGGGCGTGGACTATGAAACCCTGTCGTCGCTAAACCCAACCCTGATCTACTGCGAGATATCCGGCTACGGCCGGACCGGCCCGCTCGGACAGGAGCCAGGTTATGACGTCATGCTGCAGGCTTTCAGCGGCATGATCAGCACCATGGGCGAACCCGGCGGCAGGCACGCCCGCGCGAGCTTCTCTCCAGTGGATCTCGGTACGGGCATGCACGCGTTCAGCGGCATCCTGGCCGCGCTGATCGAGCGGCAGAAGACAGGACGCGGCATGCAGCTGGAGGTCTCGCTGCTGGACACCGCGATGGGCTTCATGGGCTACCTTGCACAGAACTACTGGTGCAGCGGCAAGCCGCCGCGTCCGATGGGCACTGCGCATCCGGCCATGGCGCCGTATCAGGTGTTCGACGCCGCCGACGGCCCGGTCATGATCGGCATCGGCAATGACGCGCAGTGGCGGCGCTTCTGCCCCGTTGCCGGGCTGCAGGCCTATGTCGACGATCCGCGCTTCGCGACGAATGCCGACCGCGTCGCCCACTTCGACGAAACCGTCGCGCTAGTCCGGGCGCGCATTGTCACCGAGTCCGTCGGGTTCTGGCTGGAGGCGCTGCGCAACGCCGGTGTCGCCTGCGCGCCGATTCATACCCTCGATCAGGCACTGGCGCATCCGCAACTGGCTGCGCGCGGACTGGTCGTCGAGTCGGAGCACCCGGTACTGGGAACGATCCGCAACATGGGCCTGCCCGTGCGCTTCCGGGGCGAGAACCGCGCCGCGCACCGGGCTCCGCCGCTGCTCGGCGAACACACTGAGGAGGTGCTGCGCCAGGCTGGCTACAACGACGAAGCCATCGCCGCGCTCAAGACGAGCGGCGTGGTGGCGACTGCCAGCAACGCTGAATCCAATACCCCGTCGACGCAGCGCGTCGCGGCATGACATCAGGAGCCGCCATGTCCGCCGTTACCTATGAAGTCCGCGACCGCGTCGCCGAGATCCTTCTGGACAGCCCTCCGGTCAATGCGCTGAACGAAGGCATGATCGATGCACTGCTCGAGGCCTTGCGCCGTGCGGCGCACGATGATTCCGTGCGCGCCGTCATCCTTGGCAGCGCCGTGCCGCGGCGCTTCTGCGCGGGGCTTCAGCTCGACGCGCTGCACGGTGCGGCGCCGTCACGCGCGTACCAGCTTGTCGACAAGCTCTACAGCGGCCTGCACGAAGCACAGTTCAACCTTGGCAAGCCGTCCATCGCCGCCGTGGGCGGGACCGCGCGCGGCGGCGGCATGACGCTTGCGATTCACTGCGACATGATCGTCGCCGCCGATTCCGCGACCTTCGGCTATCCGGAGATCGACGTCGGCGTCACGCCGTCCATCCACTTCACGCACCTGCCGCGCATCATCGGCCGCCATCGCGCATTCGACCTGCTGTTCACGGGCCGCTCGTTCGGCGCGGCCGAAGCCATGTCGCTCGGACTGGCCAGCCGCGTCGTCCCGGAGCAAGACGTCATGGGTGAAGCAAGAGCGCTGGCGCAGACGCTGTGCGACAAATCACCGGTTGTGATGCGGATGGGACGCACGGCGTTCCTGCGCGCCAATGATGGCGACTACCGGCGTGGCATCGCGACGGCGGTGGAATCATTTGGCAATGTGTTTGCGACAGAGGATGCCAAGGAAGGCATTTCGGCGTTCGTGGAGAAGCGCAAGCCGTACTGGCAGAGCTGAAGCGTTTGATTCGCCTTGGCCGGACAAAACGCAAAGCAAAAAGGGGTTACGCAAAAATCACGTAACCCCTTTTTCTGTCTGGTGCCGGCTGCAGGACTCGAACCCGCCACCTGATGATTACAAATCAACTGCTCTACCTGATGAGCTAAGCCGGCATTTCTGATGCAGACCGCGATTCTACTGCATTGCGGTCCGCTTTGGTGCGTTGCGGGTGACTTACTTCACCACCTTCAGCGACGGCTTCTTGCCCCCGATGCGCGGCACGGGCGGCGGGGTTTCGTCGTCGTCCGGAGCGCCCTGTCCGGCGTCGGCCGGCGTCTCGGATTCCACCGGGGCCAGCTTGGGCGGCGGGTTGCTTTCCCGCTCGGTCGCGGCCAGGGTTTCGGGCACGCTGCGCTCGACCGGGAACGCCATGCCTTGGCCGTTTTCACGCGCGTAGATGGCGAGCACGTTTTCCACGGGCACGTCGATCTTGCGCGAGATACCGCCAAAGCGCGCGCTGAACGTGATCCACTCATTGCCCATGTCCAGGCCGCTCGTGGCGTCGAAGCTGACGTTGAGCACGATCTCGTTGTTCTTGACGAATTCGCGCGGAACGCTCGTGTTGGCGTCGACAAAAACGGCAACGTACGGCGTGAAGCCGTTGTCCGTGCACCATTCGTAGATGGCGCGGATCAGGTAGGGCTTGGTGGAAGTTTCAGGCATGGTGCTTCTTCATGACGCCGGTGGTTGACCCGATGCGCAAGCATCGGGCCTGCCAGGCTTAACGGCGCATCACCTTTTCCGACGGGGTGAGCGCTTCGATATAGGCCGGACGGCTGAAGATGCGCTCGGCGTACTTGAGCAGCGGCGCGGCGTTCTTCGACAGCTCGATGCCATAGTGGTCCAGGCGCCAGAGCAGCGGGGCAATGGCGACGTCGAGCATCGAGAATTCTTCGCCAAGCATGTACTTGTTCTTGACGAAGATCGGCGCGAGCTGGGTCAGGCGGTCGCGGATCGCGGCACGGGCACGCTCGTGATTCTTTTCCGCGGCCTTGCCCTTTTCGTTCTCCAGCACGTAGACGTGAGTGAACAGTTCCTTTTCGAAGTTGAACAGGAACAGGCGCGCGCGCGCACGCTGAACCGGATCGGCCGGCATCAGCTGCGGGTGCGGGAAGCGCTCGTCGATGTACTCGTTGATGATGTTCGACTCATACAGGATGAGGTCGCGCTCGACCAGGATAGGCACCTGGCCGTAGGGATTCATCACCGAAATATCTTCGGGCTTGTTGAACAGGTCAACGTCGCGGATCTCGAAGTCCATGCCCTTTTCGAACAGGACGAGGCGGCAACGCTGGGAAAACGGGCAAGTCGTACCCGAATACAACACCATCATGGTTGGATTCCTTGGGCTTAGCCGATGCAGGGTCGGACGGTAAGGTCAGACATTCTGCCAAACTCGGGCATCGAAAAGCAAATAAGATATAAATACGTCACTTATGGGACCACTATTGAGGCAATCCCAATAGGAAAAGGGCCAGAGCGGTGCTGCAACAGCAACTTCCGCTCTGGCCCTCTTTCATGCCGGGCCGGCTGGGACGTTACTTGATGTCTTTCCAGAAGGCGGCATTCAGGCGCCACGCAAAGATGGTGAACATGCCCAGGAACAGCAGCACCCAGACGCCCAGGCGCTTGCGGTGGTTCTGAGCAGGTTCTGCCATCCAGTCCAGGAAGCCAACCAGGTCGGCAGTCGCCTGGTCATACTCGACCTTGCTCAGCTTGCCGGGACTCAGCTGTTCGAAGCCGGCGAACTTGTGGACCTTTTCGCCATGCTCTTCCGTTTCGGCGAACTTGGCGGCGCGCTGGCCCTGCAGTTCCCACAGCACGTGCGGCATGCCGACGCTGGGGAAGACCAGGTTGTTCCAGCCGGTGGCGCGGCTGTCGTCGCGGTAGAAGGTACGCAGGTAGGTGTACAGCCAGTCATCGCCGCGGGCGCGGGAAATGACGGACAGGTCGGGCGGCTGCGCGCCGAAGAAGGCCTTGGCTTCCTTCGGCTGCATGGCGATGGTCATGGTCTCGCCAACCTTGTCCGCGGAGAACAGCAGGTTGTCGCGGATCTGGTCATCGGTCAGGCCAATGTCCTTGAGCCGGTTGTAGCGCATCAGCGAAGCGCTGTGGCAGTTCAGGCAGTAGTTGACGAACAGCTTGGCGCCACGCTGCAGCGACGACAGGTCCGCAGTGTTCACCGGTGCAGGCTCCAGGGGATACCCCCCTTCGTTGGCCATGACGGGCGCGGCGGCAAAGCAGGCGCCTGCCAGCGCAATGATGGAAAGCAGCTTTTTCATCGTGTGTCCTTGTCCTCTTGTCGGGGTTCGCGCGTCGCTCAGTGCGGATGGAACGTGACGCGCTCCGGCACCGGCTTGAACTGGCCGGCACGGCTCCACAGCGGCATGGTCAGGAAGAAGGCGAAGTACAGCAGCGTGCCGAGCTGCGACACCTTCTCGCCAACCGGCGACGGCGGTTGCACGCCGAGGTAGCCGAGGACGATGAACACCACCACGAAGACGGTCAGGATGGTCTTGTGGAAGGCGGGACGATAGCGGATGGACTTCACCGGCGAGCAGTCGAGCCACGGCAGGAAGAACAGGATCACGACCGAGCCGCCCATCACCAGCACGCCCCAGAACTTGGCGTCGATGAAATAGAAGCCGACCGCCAGGATCACGGCAATGGCCACGGACGCCGCCTTGATGCGGGCGTCCTTGCTGCGCACGAACAGCATGCCCAGCACCAGCGCGAAGAACACCCACAGGATCGGCAGGAAATTCGACGTGGTGGCACGCAGCATCGAGTAGAACGGCGTGAAATACCACACCGGCGCGATGTGCGGCGGCGTCTTGAGCGGATCAGCCGGGAAGAAGTTGTTGGATTCCAGGAAATAACCGCCGACTTCCGGGAAGAAGAAGATCACCGCCGAGAAGATCATCAGGAAACCGCCCACGCCCAGCAGGTCGTGCACCGAGTAGTACGGGTGGAACGGGATGCCATCGAGCGGCACGCCGTTTGCGTCCTTCTTGGCCTTGATCTCGACGCCGTCCGGGTTGTTGGAACCCACTTCGTGCAGCGCGATGATGTGCGCGACCACCAGCCCCAGCAGCACCAGCGGCACCGCAATGACGTGGAACGAGAAGAAGCGGTTCAGCGTGGCATCGCTCACCACGTAGTCGCCGCGGATGAACAGCGACAGGTCCTGGCCGATCACCGGGATGGCCGAAAACAGGTTCACGATCACCTGCGCGCCCCAATACGACATCTGGCCCCATGGCAGCAGGTAGCCCATGAAGGCTTCGGCCATCAGGCACAGGAAGATCAGGCAGCCGAAGATCCAGACCAGTTCGCGCGGCTTGCGGTACGAGCCGTACAGCAGGCCGCGGAACATGTGCAGGTACACGACCACGAAGAACGCCGAGGCGCCGGTCGAGTGCATGTAGCGAATCAGCCAGCCCCATGGGACTTCGCGCATGATGTATTCCACGCTGGCGAATGCCACGGGAATGCCGGCGGCGTTGAGCGTGCCGTCCGGCTTGTAGTTCATCACCAGGAAGATGCCGGTGACGATCTGGATCACCAGGACCAGCAGCGCCAGCGAACCGAAGAAATACCAGAAGTTGAAGTTCTTCGGCGCGTAGTACTTGGAGAGATGGTCTTCCCACAGTTGCGTGGCGGGGAAGCGGGCGTCGACCCAGCCCAGCAGACCGGTCGTCTTGACTTGCTTATCGGCCGCCATGATCAAGCTTCTCCTTTTTCATCCTTGCCGATCACGAGCTTGGTGTCGGTCAGGAACTGGTATGGGGGAACATCGAGATTCTGCGGAGCCGGTTTGTTCTTGAAGACGCGGCCGGCCAGGTCGAAGGTCGAGCCGTGGCAGGGGCAGAGAAAACCGGGATCGGTGCCGAGCTGAGGATTGGAGCCGGCAGGGAAAGGACCCGAAGGGGAACAACCCAGGTGGGAGCAGATGCCCACGACGACCAGGAGGTCCTTGTGTTCCGCGCGGGAGCGGGTTTCGTTCTTGCAGTACTCCGGCGTCTTCATGGTGAACGGAACGTCGGAATTGGGATCAGCGACTTCGCCGTCGGTCTTTTTGAGCGAGGCCAGCATCTCGTCGGTGCGGCGCAGGATCCAGACCGGCTTGCCGCGCCATTCGACCGTCATCATCTCGCCGGGCTTGAGGGCGCCGATATCGGCTTCCACTGGCGCGCCGGCCGCCTTGGCCTTCTCGGATGGTGCAAAGGTACTGACGAAAGGAACCGCTACTGCTACGCCTCCGACGCCGCCAGCGACGGATGTCGCGATCAACCAATTGCGGCGACCTTTATCCACGCTCTTCACGTCTTGCTGGTCACTCATTCCAAACCCCAGGGGAAGTCAATTTAGATTTTGCGTCAACCATAAATTGTACATGAGGCACCTCCGCGCAAGATAGGCGAAAAACCCAATGGGAATGTACGATTATCGGCCGGACGCGCGGATTGCCGCGTGCAAGCTTGCTTTCCGCGCATCGATGCGGCAGGCTTCTGGGCTTGAAGGCGTTCATTGCTTGCAACAAGAAGGAGAAAGCCCCATGAGCATGATGTCGGAGTTCAAGACCTTCGCAATGCGCGGCAACGTGATCGACCTTGCGGTCGGCGTGATCATTGGGGCCGCATTCGGGAAAATCGTCGATTCGGTCGTCAATGACCTGATCATGCCCGTGATCGGGCGTATCGTTGGCAAGCTGGATTTTTCCAATATGTTCGTCACGCTGGCCGAGCCGCCGCCGGGTACGCCAATGACGCTGGACGCATTGAAAAAAGCCGGCGTGCCGGTGTTTGCTTACGGTAATTTCCTGACCATCGTTGTCAACTTTCTGATTCTGGCCTTCATCATTTTCCTGATGGTGCGGGCATTCAATAAGATGCGCGCCGAGGAGCCGGCGGCTCCGGCGGAACCGCCGCCGACGCCTGAAGATATTGTCCTGCTGCGTCAAATTCGCGACAGCCTGCAGACCCGCCAGCCCTGATCGGGCAAGAGCAGGATTCTGACAAGACAACGGCCCCTGTGGGGGCCGTTTTTATTGATACGCGTCAAACAGGATTGGGAATATCGACGAAGGTGTGCTGCAGGCCAAAGCGCTGCGCCACATGCTCGCCGAGCGAGCGAATGCCGTAGCGCTCCGTGGCATGATGCCCGGCCGCGAGATACGCCACACCGCTTTCGCGCGCGAGGTGCGTGTTCTGCTCGGAGACTTCGCCGCTCAGATAAGCATCGACACCCGCTGCCACGGCGGCATCGAAATAACCTTGCGCACCGCCGGTGCACCACCCTACCGTGCGGATCATCTGGTCCGGATCGCCAATGGCCAGTGGTTCGCGCCCGAGTACACCGCCGATATGCGCGGCGAGCGCCTGCAGCGGCATCGGTGAAGGCAGCGTGCCGGTCCAGCCGAGTTCATCGCCGCTGAAGCGGCCCGTCGGGGTGAAGCCCAGTTGCTGCGCGAGCTGGGCGTTGTTGCCGAACTCCGGGTGGTTGTCGAGCGGCAGGTGATACGCGAACAGGTTGACGTCCGAGCCCAGCAACCGTTTGAGACGAGCATGCTTCTGCCCGACCACGCGCGCATCCTCGTTTTTCCAGAAATAGCCATGATGCACGAGGATGGCCTGCGCACCGGCCTCGATGGCCGCTTCGACCAGCGCCAGGCTGGCCGTCACGCCCGTCACGATGTGTGTGACTTCGGCGTTGCCTTGCACTTGCAGGCCGTTAGGACAATAGTCCTTGTAGCGGGAAACCGCCAACAGGTCGTTCAAGTACAATTCCAGCTCTTTCGTCTTCATTTTTTGATCAAACTCCAATATGTTGCGGCGCTTTTGGCTGTTCTTTGCCCAGGCTGTCACCGTCGTGCTGGCAGTCTGGTTCGTCGTCGCCACGCTCAAGCCCGAGTGGCTTCAGAGGGGGCGCGTCGCGGTGCAGTCGGGGTCGCCTATCGTGGCGCTGAAGGAGGTCGTGCCCAACGTGGCCGGCGCCGCCGCGCAAGGGTCTTACAGCGAAGCTGCCCGGGTGGCGATGCCTGCCGTCGTGAATATTTTTACCAGCAAGAACGGCACACGGCGCTCGCCCCATCCGCAGTCCGAGGATCCCTGGTTCCGCTTCTTCTTCGGCGACCGCCTGCCGGAACGTCAGGAGCCGGTGTCCAGCCTGGGATCGGGCGTCATTGTCAGTGCCGAGGGTTACATTCTAACCAACCACCACGTGGTCGATGGCGCCGATGAAATCGAGGTGGCGCTGACCGACGGCCGCAAGGCGAACGCCAAGGTCGTGGGCTCGGATCCTGAAACCGACCTGGCCGTACTCAAGATCTCGCTGAAGGACTTGCCTGCCATCACGCTCGGCCGCCTGGAGAACGTGAAGGTCGGCGATGTGGTACTGGCCATCGGCAATCCGTTCGGTGTCGGCCAGACCGTGACCATGGGCATCGTCTCCGCGCTGGGTCGCAGCCATCTCGGGATCAATACGTTCGAGAACTTCATCCAGACGGATGCGGCCATCAACCCGGGCAATTCCGGCGGTGCACTGGTGGACGCGCAGGGCAACCTGCTGGGCATCAACACGGCCATCTATTCACGCTCGGGCGGGTCGCTCGGCATCGGCTTCGCCATCCCGGTCTCGACGGCCAAGCAAGTGATGGAATCGATCATCTCGACCGGCAGCGTGACGCGCGGCTGGATTGGCGTGGAACCACAGGACATGACGCCGGAAATCGCTGAATCGTTCGGGCTCGAGGCCAAGGAAGGCGCGCTGATCGCCGCCGTGGTGCAAGGCGGCCCGGCCGACAAGGCCGGCGTGAAGCCGGGCGATGTACTGGCTTCCGTGGATGGTCAGCCCATCACCGACACCACCGCGTTGCTGAACGCGATCGCGCAGCTCAAGCCGGGCGTGGACAGCAAGATGAAAGTGATCCGCCGCGGCAAGCCGGCCGAGCTGACCGTGACCATTGGCAAGCGGCCCCCGCCTCCACGGCGTGCCGTGCCGTTCGACGACGAGGAATAGCGCGTCCGCCTGATCTCTAGCCCAAGTACGCAAAGCAAAAACCCCGCCGCAGATGGCGGGGTTTTTTTTGTCATGTCGCCGCGAGACAATCCGGCCCTTTCACACAAGCCGCAGACCGCGCAGCGTGGTGCCGACGGAATTGCCAGCGGTTACAGGAAACCGGGAGATCCCGACGAGCCCAGCCGGAGACGCAGCCATGACCGAGAGCACATTCTTCGTGTATGGCTCGTCATGCAATAACGGCACGAGGCGCAGGCTTTCGCCCTCCGCTTCGTGCGACCCGAGCGATCATCAGGCCGTCGATCGACTTTGCACACAGAACTTCGCTCGGTGCCTTTTCCGCAGCACCGCCTTTCGGCACTGGCTTGACATACAGCCGACAAAATAAAACGCCGGCACTCTTTCGAGTGCCGGCGTTTTTCAAGCCAATCTACAGCGGGCTCACGCCCGCATCAGATTAGAACTTGTGGCGGATACCAACGGTAGCGCCGAACTGGCTGTCAGACTTGCCGGTCGCGTCGACGTTGACCTTGCCGAGACCGCTAACACCCAGATTCGAGTTGTCGCGGTTGTAAGCGTAGGCCAGGCTCAGGTAAGCGTCGGTACGCTTCGACAGGGCGTAGTCAGCCGTAGCCACGAACAGCCACGGATCAGCCTTGGCGCCGCGGAAGTCCTGGTAGTAAGCTGCGCCGGTCAGCGAGAATGCCGGCGTCACTTGGTAGCCAGCACCCAGCCAGTACAGGTTCGACGAAGCCTTCGCGCCGCTGATGGATTGCAGGCTGGTGTTGCCCAGGAACGCGATCGTGCCCAGGTCAACGCCCTTGGCCCAACGATAGCCGGCAAACAGCTTGGCCGGACCGAAAGCGTACGTACCGGCCAGCGAAGCGCGGCGCAGGGTTGCGTCGGGGTTGACGTTGTTGGCGAAGCCCAGGTTGGTTTCGTCATACACGGCACCCACTGCGAACGGACCAGCAGCATAGGACAGGCCCAGGCTGTATTCGCGGCCGATCTTCCACGTGCCCGGGACTTCGCCCTGGTTGCCTTGGATCGCGTTAGCAGCGCCGCCGGTGTTCGAGCCGAAGCTGTACAGGGCGTTGGCAGTCAGGCCACCGAACGTACCGATGTACTTGATCGAGTTGTCGGCACGGCCCGCGAACGCGCCGTCCTGTGCCGTGATCGAGTAGTTCGATGCAATCGCCATCGGGTCGAACTGCAGACCGAAGTCATACATCGGGGTCTGGTGACGGCCCAGGGTCAGCTGACCGTACTGGCTGCCAACACCGACGTAAGCCTGACGACCGAACAGGCGGCTGTCGTTGCCCATCTTGCCATCGTCAACGGTAAAACCGCTTTCCAGCACGAACAGACCCTTCAGGCCGCCGCCCAGGTCTTCAACACCGCGCAGGCCCCAACGGCTGCCCGACTGGCCGCCCGAGATCAGGCGCGTCACGCTGTGGCCATTCGAAATGCCTTGCGACGGAACGGCGGGCTGGTTGTTCTGGTATTCGATACCAGCATCAACCACACCGTACAGGGTCACGCTCGATTGGGCATATGCGCCGCCAGCGGCCAGAGCGGCGACGGCAGCAGCAAACAGTTTCATCTTCATATCGACACTTTCCTTGTCAACTGATTGGGAAATCTTGGTTGCCCAAGTGTTTGGGCGACGCATTAACTTTCACGTCTGCTGCGTATTATGGGCCAGCGCCCCCGGCCGTCAGAAGGCTTTTTCGGCGTAAACCGCGTATACGGCCGCCTTTTGTTGTGATTGAACAACAGAAACAAGGCGAGATTTCACCAAATTGGTGCAAAAACGCCGCTTTCTTGTCCCATTGAATCAATCAGCCTGCGTCTCGGCGGCGGCATCGGTGCGGGCTTCCGGACGGCCCACAAAGCGCGCCATCAGCAACCCGAGCTCATACAGTGCAATCAAGGGCACGGCGAGGAGGAGCTGGGACAGGACGTCCGGCGGCGTGACCACGGCAGCAATGATGAAGGCACCGACGATCACATAGGGACGGATCTGCTTGAGCTTATCCAGCTCCACCACGCCAAACCGAACCAGGACGATCACCACCACCGGCACCTCGAAGGTGATGCCGAAGGCAAGGAACGTGGTCATGGCAAAGCTCAGGTATTTGTCGATGTCCGTCGACATGTCCGCGCCGAGCGGCGCGTTGTAGTGCGCCATGAAATGGAAGACGGTCGGAAAGACCAGGAAGTACGCGAACGCCACGCCGCACAGGAACAGCACGTAGCTGCTGCTCACGAGCGGCACAATCAGCCGCTTCTCATGCTGGTACAGGCCCGGCGCGACAAATTGCCAGATCTGGTACAGCACCCAGGGCAGCGCGATCAGGAAAGCGACCAGCAGCGTGACCTTCATCGGCACGAAAAAGGAGCCGGTCACATCGGTCACGATCATCCTGCCGCCCTTGGGCAGCGCATCCATCAGCGGGCGCGCGAACAGGTTGAAGATGACGGGTGCCCAGTACACCAGTCCCACGAAGACCAGGAGGACGCCGGCCACCGCCTTGACCAGGCGTTCGCGCAGCTCGACCAAATGGGAAATGAAGGTTTCCTGCTGCGATTCGTCTTGGGGATCGTTCGACCGGTTGTCGCTCATGGCGTGGACCGCTCAGCCGTGGCGGCTGGCATTTGTATTTCGGTGAGACCGCTTGCGCGGCAGGCATCGCGATGGCGGGCGGCAAGCGTGCTGCTGCCCGGCCATGCTCATTCGAAGAAGGATCGGGCCCGGCCAGCGGCCGGGCGGTGTCGCTTGACGCGCGCGGCGCCGGACTGGACCCAGACGCGGACATTGTTCTGGCGCTTGAACCAGAGCGGACGCGCGCCCTGCTTGACCCGCCAGCTCTTGCGCCCGTTGTGCGATTTGTGCGCCGAGTCCCAGCTGGGCGAGAAGCTCGAGGCATCGCCGCCAGGCGCGGCAGCTCCCTCGGCACCGCCCAGCGCTTCGTTCAGCGCCTGCGCCTGCTCGCTGACTTCCTTGTGGATGGTGCGCTCGACATCGCGCGCGGCGTCTTCGAATTCCGTACGCATCTTGCGCAGTTCCTCGAGCTCCACCTCGCGGCTGACTTCAGCCTTGACGTCATTGATATAGCGCTGCGCACGCCCGACCAGCGCACCCACCGTCCGCGCCACGCGGGGCAGGCGCTCGGGGCCAATCACGATCAGCGCCACGGCGCCGATCAGCGCCAGCTTCGAGATGCCAAGGTCGATCATGCGGACGTCGGGCGGATTACAGCCAGGGCGAGAATCATCGGTCGTGCAACCACTCGGTGCGGAGACAGGGCGAAAAGGGAAATAGCGGCAATGCCAGGCTTATTGCTGGCGGCTCTTTTCCTTGGCTTCCACATCGATGGTGGTGGAATCACGCAGTTCCTTGGCCTCTGCAGGCTTGTCGTCACCGCCTTCTTTCATGCCGTCCTTGAAGCCCTTGACCGCGCCGCCCAGGTCCTGGCCGATATTGCGCAGCTTCTTGGTACCGAAAACGAGCATGACGATCACCAGAACGATCAGCCAATGCCAAATGCTAAACGAACCCATTTCTTGCTCCTGATGAAGCCGCGGGCGTTACTCTGTTGCCGCCCGGACCCGTTGTTCCGTCCAAATCTGGCCGCGCCGGGCGACGGTTGCCGGCGCAGCGTCCGGCCCACGCACGTGGTCCGGCTCCTTATGCTTCGTCTGCCCGGTCAGGGCAGCGGCACCTTCCATTCATTGCGCGGACCACCAAGCACATGCAGGTGCAGGTGGTAGACCTCCTGACCGCCATCCGGGCCGGTATTGATCACCGTCCGGAAGCCATTGCCACAGCCCGCCGCACGCGCCAGTTCGGGCACCTTCAGCATCATTCTAGCAAGCACCTCCCCTTCGGCTGGACCACACTCCGCCAGCGAGTCGACGTGTGACTTGGGGATCAGCAGGAAGTGTACCGGGGCCTTGGGGTGGATATCGTGGAAGGCCATCATGTCGTCGTCTTCGTACACCTTACGCGACGGAATCTGGCCGGCCACAATCTTGCAGAAGATGCAATTATCCTGGGAGTTCATGAAATTTTCGTTGCGATGTCGAGCGCACATCAGTCATCGCGACATACCTGATCACTATAGGCCCCGCTCCGCGTACATCGGCTTGCTGTCATGGAGATAGAGCCAACCTTTCACAATACGATACAGCATCCAGAGGGACAGAATCGCCCACACCGCGAAGGCGAGTGGAATCAGCACCACGCTGACGAAAAACGCGCCGCCAAGCACGGCCCAGGCCACCGACCACCAGAACGAGCGGATCTGCCAGGCGAAGTGCGACGCATACAGCGTGCCGCGCGCATCGTCGCGCTTGACGTAGTCGACGATGATGGCGATCAGCGCCGTCACGCCACCCGTCAGCCAGAAGATGGCATACAGCGCATAAAGGATGTGCATCAGCTTGCGCAGGCTGGCGAGCCGTTCGCTATCGCTGATCGTGACCTGCCCGGTGTAATCGTTCGCCATGCTCGCCCTTTCGATTCAGCCGCTGCGCCGGCCGTCAGTCCTGCTTCGGGCGGCTGGCCTTTTCCTCGAGGCCGGACAACCCTTCGCGGCGCGCAAGTTCGTTGACGACGTCCGCCGGCTTCAGGCCGAAGTTGGCCAGCAGCACCATGGTATGGAACCAAAGGTCCGCCACCTCGTAGACCACCTTGTCCGCGTCCGCGCCGGTCTTTCCGGCGGCGCGCGCGTCCTTGGCAGCCATCACGGTCTCGGTGGCTTCCTCGCCGATCTTCTTGAGGATGGCATCATCGCCCTTGCGGAACAGGCGCGCGACGTAGGATTTCTCGGGGTCGCCGCCGTTCTCAGGCTTGCGCGATTCCAGCACCGCGGCCAGGCGCGCCAGCACGTCGGCGCCGGCGGAGTGGGATTCGGTCATGGCTTGGCGTTGTAGATTTGCGAAGGATCCTTGAGCACCGGCTCGACGGTCTGCCAGTCGCCGGTCTCGGCATCGCCCTCGAACTTCTGGAAGAAGCAGGAATGCCGGCCGGTGTGGCACGCGATGCTGTCGATCTGCGTGACCTTGAGTAGCACCACGTCTTCATCGCAATCCAGGCGCATCTCGTGCACCTTCTGCACGTGGCCCGACTCCTCGCCCTTGTGCCACAGGCGCTTGCGCGAACGCGACCAGAACACGGCCTCGCCGAGTTCGGCCGTTTTCTGCAGCGCATCGCGGTTCATGAACGCGAACATCAGCACGTCGTTGGTGCCGACTTCCTGGACGATCACCGGCACCAGGCCGTTATCGTCCCACTTGACCTTGTTGAGCCACTTCTTTGCCATGATCAGATCCGCACGGGAATGCCCTCGCGGGCCATGAATGCTTTTGCCTCGCCAACCGTATGCTGGCCGTAGTGGAAGATGCTGGCGGCCAGGACTGCGTCGGCGTGGCCCAGGCGGATGCCGTCGGCCAGGTCCTGCAGGCCGCCCACGCCGCCCGAGGCGATCACCGGCACCGGCACCGCATCGCTGACGGCGCGCGTCAGCTCCAGGTCGAAGCCGCTCTTGGTACCGTCGCGATCCATGCTGGTCAGCAGGATTTCACCAGCGCCACGCGCGGCCATTTCCTTCGCCCACGCCACCGCGTCCAGCCCCGTGGCCTTGCGTCCGCCATGCGTGAAGACTTCCCAGCGCGGCGGCTCGCCCGGCGCCGAACTGCGCTTGGCGTCGATGGCCACCACGATGCACTGCGAACCATACTTGCCGGTCGCGTCCGACACCAGTTGCGGATTGGCGATGGCCGACGAATTGACGCTGATCTTGTCCGCGCCGGCATTGAGCAGCCGCCGCACGTCTTCCACGGCGCGCACGCCGCCGCCCACGGTCAGTGGAATAAAGACCTGCGAAGCCACCGCTTCGATGATGTGGAGAATCAGGTCGCGTCCGTCGCTGGTCGCGGTGATGTCGAGAAAAGTGATTTCATCGGCGCCCTGCTCGTCATAGCGACGCGCGATTTCCACGGGATCGCCCGCATCGCGCAGCTCGACGAAATTGACGCCCTTGACCACCCGCCCGTTCGTCACATCGAGGCAGGGGATGATACGTTTGGCTAGCATGAGATTCCTTGTCCGCCGCGGGCCCGGTGGCGGCCCGGCAGCGGCGGCGCCCGTCGGGGCGCGTTTGGCTTATTCCCCGGCGCTCAGCTTGTCCGCGCGCGCCTGCGCGTCGACAAAGTTGAGATCGCCAGAGTAGATGGCACGGCCGCAGATGACGCCTTCCACGCCGTCGTTCTCCACGGCGCACAGGTTGTCGATATCGGCCAGGTTGGACAGCCCGCCGCTGGCGATCACCGGAATCGACATCGATTGCGCCAGCTTCACGGTGGCGTCGATATTGATCCCCTGCAGCATGCCGTCGCGGCCGATGTCGGTATAGATAATGGCTTCCACGCCATAGTCTTCGTACTTGCGGGCCAGGTCAGCCACTTCGTGGCCGGTCAGCTTGCTCCAGCCGTCGGTCGCGACCTTGCCGTCCTTGGCGTCCAGGCCAACGATGATGTGGCCGCCGAAGGCCGAGCAGGCATCCTTCAGGAAGCCCGGGTTCTTCACCGCGGCGGTGCCGATGATGACGTAAGACAGGCCGCCGTCCAGCCAGCGCTCGATGGTATTCAGGTCGCGGATGCCGCCACCCAGCTGCACCGGGATCTCATCGCCGACCTCGGCGATGATGGACCTGATGGCGGCTTCGTTGCGCGGCTTGCCGACAAATGCGCCGTTGAGATCGACCAGGTGCAGGCGGCGCGCACCCTGATCGACCCAGTGACGTGCCATGGCGGCGGGATCTTCGGAAAAGACGGTGGCCTGGTCCATGTCGCCTTGTTTGAGGCGTACACACTGACCGTCCTTCAGGTCGATGGCCGGAATGAGCAACATAATCGTGACGAGCGTGGTTAAGTGAGTGAGATAGAGCCAGTGCGGCCAACGGCCGGCAGGTCCGGATCAATAGGCAAGCATTCCTGCATGGCGTTGACTGGCTCGGATCGGATCTTCAGGGATTCCAATGCACGAAGTTCCGGTAAAGCTGCAACCCCATGGCTGCGCTTTTTTCGGGGTGGAACTGCGTGGCAAAAATATTATCGCGTGCTACCGCGCTGGTAAACACACTCCCATACTCCGTTTCGCCGGCAATATGGGCCGGGTCCTGCGCGCGCACGAAGTAGCTATGCACGAAGTAAAACCAGCTTTCGTCCGGAATGCCATCCCACAGCGGATGGGCCCTGCACTGCCTGACGCGGTTCCAGCCCATCTGCGGCACCTTGAAGCGGGACCCGTCGGGCTGGGTCATCCCTTCCAGCTCGAAGCGGATGACTTCACCTGGCATCAGTCCGAGGCAAGGCGTCTTGTCGGTGCCCGGCCTGGCTTCGCGGCTGTATTCGAACAGCATCTGTTCGCCAACGCACACGCCGAACATCGGCTTGCTCGCCGCCGCCTCGAGCACCGCCTCCTGCAGCCCCGAAGCGCCCAGCGCCGACATGCAGTCCGGCATGGCGCCCTGCCCCGGCAACACCACGCGATCCGCGCTGCGAATGCCTTCCGGGACATCTACTACACGCACATCGGCCTCAGGCGCCGCGGCACGCAGGGCCTGCGCCACCGAGCGCAGGTTGCCCATGCCGTAATCCACAATTGCTATGGTAGTCATGATTTCAAAACAGGCAATAATGTCTTCAGCCCGTCCACAATGAATTCAACGGCCAGCGCCGACAGGATCAGTCCCATCAGCCGCGTGCCGATATTGATGCCGGTACGCCCAACCACCCGCGCGATCGGATCCGCCGCGCGAAACACCGCATACACCACCGCGCCCAGCACCACGCCAATCCCCACGAGGATCAGAAGCTGGTACCAGTGCTGCGTCTTGCCGGCATAGACGATCACCGTGCTGATCGAACCGGGCCCGGTCAGCAGCGGCAGCGCCAGCGGCACCACCGCGATACTGGACCGGGCCTCGGCCTCGTCCTCCTCTTCCGGCGTGGCCTTGGTCCGGCTGGTCTGGGCGTTCAGCATGTTCATGGCCATCATGATCATGATGAGCCCGCCGCCGACCTGCAGCGACGCCACCGAGATATTGAAGAACTCGATGATCTGCTGACCCAGCAGCGCCGATACCGCCACCACGATGGCCACCGACACCGATGCGATCTTGATGGTACGCAGTTTCTCCGCTTCCGACTGCTGCCCGGTCAGGCTGATGAAGAACGGAATGGCGCCGATCGGGTTGATCAGCGCCAGCAGCGAGATGAACGACTTGAGCGTATCCATCGGTTGCGGATCAGCCGGTGCCCCGGCCCAGTTTCGCGAAGTTCGGTCAGCGGGCGCCGCAACCAGCCGGCACGCCTTCGGTTCAGCAGCCGGTCAGAGCGTGCCCTTGGTCGATGGAATGGTGTTTGCCGAACGCGGGTCCAGCTCCACCGCCATGCGCAGGGCCCGGCCAAAGGCCTTGAACACGGTCTCGCACTGGTGGTGGGCATTGATGCCCCGCAGGTTGTCGATATGCAGGGTCACGCCCGCATGGTTGACGAATCCACGGAAGAACTCGATGGTGAGGTCCACGTCGAAGCTGCCCACGCGCGCACGGGTGAACGGCACGTGGAATTCCAGGCCCGGTCGACCGGAAAAGTCGATCACGACGCGCGACAGGCATTCGTCCAGCGGCACATAGCTGTGGCCATAGCGCGTGATGCCCTTCTTGTCGCCGATGGCCTTGGCGACGGCCTGGCCGAGGGTGATGCCCACGTCCTCGACGGTGTGGTGGTCGTCGATATGCGTATCGCCGGTAGCCTCGACTTCCAGGTCGAACATGCCGTGGCGGGCAATCTGGTCGAGCATGTGGTCGAGGAACGGCACGCCGGACGCCAGATGCTGGCGACCGGTGCCATCGAGATTCAGGGAAACGCGAATTTGCGTTTCCGAAGTATTGCGGGTGACCTCTGCAACACGCATGGTGTTAATCCTGCAGCGAAGCTGCAAATGCCTCAAGGAACTGCGCGTTTTCTTCGGGGGTGCTGACCGTGACGCGCAAACAGTTGGCCAGCAATGGGTGCATTTTACTCACGTTCTTGATCAGCACCTTGCGGGCAAGGAGCCGGTCGAACGTCTGTGCCGCATCCGGCACGCGCACAAGCAGGAAATTAGCGGCGCTTGGAAACACATTCACGCCCGCCTGGACAGCCATGCCTTGCGCCACGCGCGCACGTTCGGCGCGCAATTGCGCGGCCTGTTCGTCCAGTACCGCGACGTGTTCGAGCGCGAACAGCGCCGCCGCTTCGGTCAGCACGTTGACGTTGTAGGGCGGCCGCACCTTGTCGAGCTGCTCCAGCCACTGTGGTGCGCCCGCCACATAGCCCAGGCGGATACCGGCCAGGCCCAGCTTTGAGACCGTGCGCATGACCAGCAGGTTGCCGAATTCCGTCAGGCGCGGCATCCAGCTTTCCTGCGCGAACGGCTGGTAGGCCTCGTCCACCACCACCAGGCTGCGGCACACCGGGCCCTGCGCGGCTCGGACGATGGCCTCCATGTCGGCGGCATCGAACAGGTTGCCGGTCGGGTTGTTCGGATAGGCCAGGTAGACGATGGCCGGCTGGTGCTCCGCCATGGCGGCCAGCATCGCTTCGCGGTCCAGCGTGAAGTCCGCGCGCAGCGGCACGCCCACGAACTGCAGGCCGGCGAACTGGGCCGACATCGCGTACATCACGAAGCCGGGCACGGGTGCCATCACCTTCGCACCGGGCCGGGCCGCTGCCAGCGCGAGCATGCTGATGATTTCATCCGAACCGTTGCCGAGCAGCACGTCCATGCCGGCGGGCACCTGCATGACGTCCTTCAGCTTCGCGCGCAGCGCCTCGCTGCTGGGCACCGGGTAGCGGTTCAGCGCCACCTCGCCCAGCCGCGCGGCCAGCTGGTCGCGCAGATCGGGCGGCAGGCGGTATGGGTTCTCCATGGCATCGAGCTTCACCAGACCATGCGAATCCGGCACGTGGTAGGCGCCCATGGCGCGCACGTCATCACGGATGATTCGCTCGATCAGGGAAGGGTCTACGACTGACATGGATGCTCCTGTTTGCGCTGCCGCACCGATGCGGCAGCAATGGGTTCAACTACGCTTGAAACGATATTCGGCGCTGCGGGCGTGGGCCTGCAGGCCTTCGCCGTACGCCAGTTCGGCTGCAATCTGGCCCAGCATCTGCGCCCCGCCCTCGCTCACCTCGATCAGGCTCGAACGCTTCTGGAAGTCGTAGACGCCCAGCGGCGACGAGAAGCGCGCGGTGCGCGAGGTCGGCAGCACGTGGTTGGGGCCGGCGCAGTAGTCGCCGAGCGATTCGCTGGTATAGCGGCCCAGGAAAATGGCGCCGGCGTGGCGGATCTTCTCGCTCCACTGGCGCGGATTCTCGGTGGAGATTTCCAGGTGCTCCGGCGCGATCGCGTTGGCGATCTCGCAGGCCTCTTCCATGTCGCGCACCTTGACCAGCGCGCCACGACCCGAGATCGAGGCCGCGATGACCTCGCGGCGCGGCATGCTGTCGAGCTGGCGCTGGATGCTCGCCTCGACTTCGGCGATATAGCCGGCGTCCGGGCACAGCAGGATCGATTGCGCGAGTTCATCGTGCTCGGCCTGCGAGAACAGGTCCATCGCGACCCAATCCGGATCGGTCGTGCCGTCGCAGATCACCAGGATTTCCGAGGGCCCCGCGATCATGTCGATGCCGACCGTGCCGAACACGCGGCGCTTGGCTGCGGCCACGTAGGCATTGCCCGGGCCGACGATCTTGTCGACCTGCGGCAGCGTCGCCGTGCCGAAGGCCAGCGCGCCAACCGCCTGTGCGCCGCCAATGGTGAACACCCGGTCCACGCCGGCGATCTGCGCCGCGGCCAGCACCAGTTCATTGCGCACGCCGCCCGGCGTGGGCACGACCATGATGATTTCCTTGACGCCGGCCACGCGCGCCGGAATCGCGTTCATGAGCACCGACGACGGATACGCGGCCTTGCCGCCCGGCACGTAGATGCCCACGCGGTCCAGCGGCGTCACCTTCTGGCCGAGCATGGTGCCGTCCGCCTCGGTGTACTCCCAGCTGTGGCTGCCGCACTCGATCTTCTGCTTCTCGTGGTAGGCGCGCACGCGCGCGGCGGCGGCTTCCAGCGCGGCGCGGCGCTTGGGCTCCAGGTCTTCGAGCGCAGCTTCGAGTTCGCTTTGTGCGATTTCCAGCGCGCTCATCGACGCCGCCTCGACCCGGTCAAACCGCTGCGTGTATTCGAGTACCGCAGCGTCGCCGCGTTCCTTCACGTCGGCCAGGATCTGCGCCGCGGCGCGGTCGATGGCCTCGTCCTCGCCCGCCTCGAAGGCCAGCACCTCGCGCAGCGCCTTGGCAAAGCCAGGCTCCGCGGAGTCGAGCCGGCGGATCGACACGTTGTCCATTTCGGTTGCGTTCATAACTCCATTCCTCTCTGGGGCACTGGCCTCAGGCCAGCGCCGCCGATGCCTTCTCGAACGCGTCGAGAATCGGCGTCAGCCGTTCGCGCTTGAGCTTCAGCGCCGCCTGGTTCACCACCAGGCGCGACGAAATCTGCACGATCTCTTCGACTTCCACCAGGTTGTTGGCGCGCAGCGTATTGCCGGTGCTGACCAGGTCGACGATGGCATCCGACAGGCCGACCAGCGGGCCCAGTTCCATCGAGCCATACAGCTTGATCAGGTCGACGTGCACGCCCTTCTTGGCAAAGTGCTCGCGGGCGGTCTGCACGTACTTCGTGGCCACCGCCAGGCGCGCGCCCTGGCGCACGGCCTTGGCGTAGTCAAAGCCGGCGGGCACCGCCACCGACATGCGGCAGCGCGCGATGTTCAGGTCGATCGGCGCGTACAAGCCGGTCATGCCGTGTTCCATCAGCACGTCCTTGCCGGCCACGCCGAAATCGGCGGCGCCGTATTGCACGTAGGTCGGCACGTCCGACGCGCGCACGATGATCACGCGCACGGCTGGATCGGTGGTCGGCAGGATCAGCTTGCGCGAAGTCTCCGGATCCTCGGTCACGCGAATGCCGGCGGCTTCGAGCAGCGGCAGCGTTTCCTTGAAGATGCGGCCCTTGGAAAGCGCCAGGGTAAGCTGGCTGGGCGAAGCGTTGAAAGCGGGGCTCATCGGGTTCCTCAGGCGATGCGGCGAATCTTGGCGCCAACCGCCGACAGCTTGTCTTCCATGCGGTCGTAGCCGCGGTCCAGGTGGTAGATACGGTCGATCACGGTGTCGCCGTCGGCTACCAGGCCAGCAATGACCAGGCTCGCCGAGGCGCGCAGGTCGGTAGCCATCACGGTCGCGCCGGACAGGCGCGGCACGCCCGTCACCACGGCCGTATTGCCTTCCGCCGTAATGTTGGCACCCAGGCGGTTCAGCTCCTGCACGTGCATGAAGCGGTTTTCGAAGATCGTCTCGGTAATGCGTGCGGTGCCTTCGGCCACGGCGTTCAGCGCCATGAACTGCGCCTGCATGTCGGTCGGGAAGGCCGGGTATTCCGAGGTGCGGAAGCTCACCGCCTGCGCGCGGCGCGGCATCGACAGGCGGATCCAGTCGTCGCCGGTTTCCACGTTGGCGCCGGCCTCGCGCAGCTTGATCAGCACGGCGTCGAGGATCTGCGGAGGAATGTCGCGCAGCACCAGGTCGCCCAGCGTGGCCGCGGCCGCGCACAGGAAGGTGCCGGCCTCGATGCGGTCGGCGACCACCGAGTGCTTCGCGCCATGCAGCTTGTCGACGCCTTGCACGATCAGCCGGTCGGTACCGATGCCGTCGATCTTCGCGCCCATCTTGACGAGCAGCTCGGCTAGGTCGGTCACCTCGGGTTCGCGCGCGGCGTTTTCCAGCACCGTCTCGCCGTCGGCGAGCGTCGCGGCCATCAGCAGGTTTTCGGTGCCGGTCACGGTGATCATGTCCGTCACCACGCGCGCGCCCTTCAGGCGGCTGGCGCGGGCATGGATAAAGCCGTGCTCGATCGTGATTTCAGCACCCATGGCCTGCAGGCCCTTGATGTGCTGATCCACCGGACGCGCGCCGATGCCGCAGCCGCCCGGCAGCGAGACACGGGCCTCGCCAAAGCGCGCGACCAGCGGGCCGAGCACCAGGATCGACGCACGCATGGTCTTCACCAGCTCGTACGGCGCCTCGGGCGAATTGATGTCCGCGCCTGCCAGCGTGGCGGTGGCGCCGGTCATCTCGGCATGCATGCCCATCTGCCGCAGCAGCTTGAGCATGGTGCGCGTGTCCTGCAGGTTCGGCACGTTGTCGATCGTGACGGTGTCGGCCGTCAGCAGGCCGGCGCAGAGGATCGGCAGCGCGGCGTTCTTGGCGCCGGAAACACGGATCTCGCCTTTGAGCGGGCCATTGCCCTGGATCTGGAATTTGTCCATGTTCTGTCAGTTGCAGCCGGACGGGGTGAGCATGCCCGGCGTCGTTATTGCGGGGGGCCGCACGCATAGCACGCAGCCCGAATCGGTGAAACCGGCCCCGGCCGCTTATTTGCCGGCGCCGGCCTGCCATTCGGCCGGCGTCAGCGTCTTCATCGACAGCGCATGGATCTCGGCACGCATGCGGTCGCCAAGCGCGGCGTACACGCGCTGGTGACGCTGGATCAGACGCTTGCCATCGAACTCGGCGCTGACGATGGTGGCAAAGAAGTGCTGGCCGTCACCCTCGACTTCCAGATGTTCGCAGGGCAAACCTTGGGCAATGTAATCCCTGACTTGTTCCGGAGTAGGCAGCATGATCTCTTCTCTTCTGTGTGGAGGGCCGCGTTTTCAGTGGCGCAGCTTGAAACCCGACTTCAGCAGGCGCAACGCCAGCGTCGCGAGCAGCACGAAGGCCGCGCCGACCACCGCCAGGCTGAACAGCGGCGACACGTCCGAGACGCCGAAGAAGCCATAGCGGAAGCCGTCGATCATGTAGAAGAACGGGTTGGCATGGGACACCGCCTGCCAGAAGGCGGGCAGCGAATGGATGGAATAGAACACGCCCGACAAGAACGTCGCGGGCATGATCAGGAAATTCTGGAAGGCGGCCAGCTGGTCGAATTTCTCGGCCCAGATACCGGCAATCAACCCCAGCGTGCCGAGGATGCCCGCGCCAAGCAGCGCGAACACAAGGATCCAGCCGACATTGGCGAAATGCAGGTTGGCGAACCACGCTGTCACCAGCAGCACGCCCAGGCCCACCGTCAGCCCGCGGATGACCGATGCCACCACATAGGCGCCGAACATGTCCCAGTGCGACAGCGGCGGCAGCAGCACGAACACCAGGTTACCGGTGATCTTGGACTGGATCAGCGACGACGAGCTGTTGGCGAAGGCATTCTGCAGCACGCTCATCATCACCAGACCCGGCACCAGGAAGGCGGTGTAGCTGATCTGGTCATAGACCTTGACGCGGTTTTCCAGCACGTGGCCGAAGATCAGCAGGTACAGCACCGCCGTGAGCACGGGCGCGGCCACGGTCTGGAAGCTGACCTTCCAGAAGCGCAGCACTTCCTTGTAGAGCAGGGTCCGGAAACCGACCAGCCCGCCGACGGACATCGGCGCGAGCCGGGCGTTGTCGAGCACTTCGAGTTCGCCAGGCTGTTTCATGCCGCGGCCTCCATGGCCTGGTGGGGCAAGGCGCCGGGCATGTGTCCCTCGCGCCGCATGATCTGGACGAACACGTCTTCGAGATCGGCCTTGTTGATTTCCATGTCTTCGATTTCACAGCCCGCCTCGCGGCAGGCGGCCAGGATGGGTTCCACGGCCGGATAGCCGGACAGGCGCAGTCGCACCGCGCGCTCGCCCGGGTTGGCCGGCATGCGCAATGGCTCCAGGGCCACCGGCAGCGTGCCGCGCGCGAACGTCAGCACCAGCTGCAGCCCCGCGAACTGCGTCAGCAGGTTGCTGGTGCGGTCCAGCGCCACGACCTCGCCGAATTTCAGCATGGCGATGCGGTCGCACAGCGCCTCCGCCTCTTCCAGGTAGTGCGTGGTCAGGATGATGGTGTGCCCTTCGCGGTTCAGCCGCGAAATGAACTTCCACAGGGTCTGGCGCAACTCCACGTCCACGCCGGCGGTAGGTTCGTCCAACACGATCACCGGCGGACGATGCACCAGCGCCTGCGCCACCAGCACGCGCCGCTTCATGCCGCCAGAGAGCTGGCGCATATTGGCATCGGCCTTGTTGGTGAGATCGAGGTTGGCCATGATCTCGTCGATCCAGTCGTCATTGCGCGTCAGGCCAAAGTAGCCGGACTGCAGCCGCAGCGTCTCGCGCACGGTGAAGAAGGGATCGAACACCAGTTCCTGCGGCACCACGCCGAGCATACGCCGCGCCATGCGGTAATCGGACACGACATCGTGCCCGAGCACACTGACGCGGCCAGAGTCCGCGCGGTTCAGGCCAGCCAGGATGGAGATCAGCGTGGTCTTGCCGGCACCGTTGGGACCGAGCAGCCCGAAGAATTCGCCGCGCTCGACGGTGAAGCTGACGCCCTTGAGCGCCTGCAGGTTGCTGTAGCGCTTGCGAACGTCGGTGAGTTCGATGGCTTTCATGGCCGAATGTCTGGAGCTGGTCCGCCTGGGACCGGCCGTCTGGAAATGGGGACCAACTTGGAGCACTGGTGCCCGGGCTACCCTGAACCGGCCCCGACGTGCTGCGGGGCTGCGGGGGAATGGGCGAACAACCCGGAATTATAGGGGATGCGGGGAGACTCCCGCTTGGTACGCGGCCACCGCTTCAGGCAGCGGCCGGGGCATCCGGATGACCACTGCCGAGGCGCGCGGTCAGGGATGCCGGTTCAATGTCGATGCGAAGCCGCTTGCGGCGCCAGGCCCAGCAGACCCTCGACACCGTACAGCGAAGCCAGCTCGGCAAGTTGCGGCGGAACGCCCTGCAGCGACAGCTTGCCCTGGCGGGCGGCGGCGGCGCGTTGCCAGGCCAGCAGCACGGCCACGGCGGACGAATCCACCTGCGCCAGCGCGGCGCAGTCTACCTGCGTTTCGCCTTGCGCCACGCGCGACAGGCCATCACGCAGCACGGCGGCGGCGTTCTGGTTGGTCAGCGAGGTGCCAAGCGAGAGCATGGTGAAGGATGGTTCGGCGAAGCCAGCGGAGTCCCGGAAAACATAAGCTCCCGCTTCAGGCGGGAGCTTATGTGCGTGCGGACTATTGTAGAGCAGTTTCGCGGTCGCGTGCTGCGACGCAGCGACGCCCGAGGGTTCAGCTCTTGGCGTTGGCCAGTTGGCGGTTGCGGTCCTGCAGCGTCTTGATCACGCCATCGACACCCTGCTGGCCGACGATAGTGTTGAAGCTGCCCTTGTAGGCTTCGGTCAGCCACGCTCCCAGCACGTTGATGTCGTAGACCTTCCAGCCCTGCGCGGTCTTCTCGAGGCGGTAGTCGAGTTGGATCGGCTCGCCCTTGTTGATCACCTGGGTGCGGATGGTCGCATCGGTGTCCTCGGGCGAACCGCGGTACGGCTTGTACTGCACGGTCTGGTCGCGGATCTGCGCGATGGCGCCGGCGTAGGTGCGGATCAGCAGCGTCTTGAACTCGTCGATAATCACCTTCTGCTGCTCGGGCGTGGCCTTCGACCAGTTGCGGCCCATGGCGATCTGCGTGGTCTTCTGGAAGTTCGCGTTCGGCAGGATCTTCTGCTCGACCAGCGCGGAGATCTTGGCAATATTGCCGGCCTGCATATCCTTGTCGCTCTTGACGCTGCTCATCACGTCGTTGACGACGGCCTTGACCAACGTTTCGGGGCTGGCGGCATCCTGCGCCGGAACCTGCGCCTGGGCGGCGCCGGCAAAGGCGGCTACAGCGAGGAAGGGGAGCAACAGTCGCTTGATCATGAAATTTTCCTTCTCAGTCAGGTTCGTTCGCTGCCCGGAAACCGACTGCCGTTTCTGACAGTCCGCAATCCAGGACCTTGCGCACATTGGAACATAGTCCAGCGCAGCGAGTTTTTGGCGCCAGGGCATCCGGCGCCACTTCAAAACAATTTGTTTCAGTGCTGACAGCGCGTTCACAGCGTCGGCGAGCGTGCACGAGGTCAGCGGATGCGCAAGCCGCCGCCGGGAACAAAGCGCTGCATCGGCGACGCCGGCGGCACGGGCAGGTTCTGGCCCTCGGGCTGCGTCGCTCCCTCGGCGGGTGTGGCGGGTGCCTGGGACGGCTCCTGCGCCGACGGCTGGGGTCCCGGCGGCTGAGGGGCTGCCGCGCCGTCGCTCTCTGATTCGTCATCCTCGCGGCTCGGAGGATTGCCATCGTAGATCAGGTACTCGCGCCGCTGCAGGTACGCATCTCGCATGAACGCGTATTTATCCAGCGCGGCCTGCTCGAGCAGGTTGGTCGCGCCAAGCAACTGTGCGCGGCCCGCCACGATACGAACCCCGACCAGCGAATTACGCAACGAGACCGGGTAGAAATAGGCCGAAGGGTCGATCTGCCGGTCCACCAGCATGCCCGCGGTGTCGCGCACGGTGCTCGGCCCAAACAGCGGCAGCACCAGGTACGGTCCCGCGGGCACGCCCCACACGCCCAATGTCTGGCCGAAGTCTTCCTTGTACTTCGGCAGGCCGCCCGGGGTTGCGATATCGATCAGCCCGCCGATACCCAGCACGGTGTTGATCGCGACCCGCATGGTGTCTTCAGCGGCGCGCGTGGGCTTGCCCTGCAGCAGGTTGTTCACCGCCGAATAGACGTCGCTGACGTTCGAAAAGAAATTGTCGACCGCCGTCTGGACGGGCGACGGGATGTAGTCGGAGTAGAGCTGGGCAACCGGCTTCAGCACGCCCTTGTCGAAGTCCTCGTTGATGCGCGAGACCTCGCGGTTGAACGGTTCGAGCGGATCCTTCGGGTTGGCGGTCGGGCCCGTGGCGCAACCGGCCAGCAGCATCAGCGCGCTGGCCGCGAAAGCCAGTGCGGTGCGCCTGGGCGTGCAGGAGGGGGCCGTCATTTACCTGCCCCGCCCAGGGCCGGTGCGCTCGCCGCGCCACCACTGCTACCCCCGCCGGCGCCGGCATCGGCCGCCTTGTTGTAGAGGAACTGGCCGATCAGGTTTTCCAGCACCACCGCCGACTGCGTCATGGTGATGCGCGACCCCTGTGCCAGCATGGCGGTGTCGCCGCCAGCCTCCAGGCCGATGTACTGCTCGCCGAGCAGCCCCGAGGTCAGGATCTTGGCCGAGGTGTCCTTGGGAAACTGGTACTGCTTTTCCAGGTTCATGACCACGGTCGCCTGGTAGGTCTTGTCGTCGAACCGGATCGCGGCCACGCGCCCCACCACCACGCCGGCGCTCTTGACCGGCGCACGCGCCTTGAGTCCGCCGATATTGTCGAAGCGCGCTTCGACCGCATAGGTTTCCTGGAACGTGAAGGCGCTCATGTTGCCGACCTTCAGGGCGAGGAACAGCAAGGCAACGAAGCCTGCCACCACGAACAACCCCACCCAGAAATCGAGTGCACTTTTTTTCATTGGGATCTCTTTCTACCCGTTGTCCTGCCGGTTGGCCCGATGCCGTTGTCCATCAACTGAACATCAGCGCCGTCAGCAGGAAATCCAGCCCAAGCACGGCCAGCGACGCAATCACCACGGTGCGGGTCGTGGCCCGCGACACGCCTTCCGGCGTGGGCTTGGCTTCGAATCCCTGGTACAGCGCGATGAACGTCACGGCAATGCCGAAGATAAAACTCTTGATGACGCCGTTGACCACGTCGTCACGCACGTCCACGCCACCTTGCATCTGCGACCAGAAGGCACCCGCGTCCACGCCAATCAGCTGCACGCCGACCAGGTAGCCGCCCAGGACGCCCACCGCACTGAAGATCGCGGCAAGAACCGGCATGGCCACCACACCCGCCCAGAAACGCGGGGCGATCACGCGTTGCAACGGGTTAACGGCCATCATCTCCATGGCCGTGAGTTGTTCTCCGGCCTTCATCAGGCCGATCTCCGCAGTCAACGAGGTGCCCGCGCGGCCGGCGAAAAGCAGCGCCGTGACCACGGGTCCGAGTTCGCGCACGAGCGACAGCGCCACCAGCAGCCCGAGCGCCTGCTCCGAGCCGTAGCGGTTCAGCGTGTAGTAGCCCTGCAGGCCGAGCACGAAGCCAACGAACAGGCCGGACACGGCAATAATCACCAGCGACAGGTTGCCAACGAAGAAGATCTGGTCCGTCACAAGACGGAAGCGCCGAAGCAGTGCCGGCGACAGTCCCAGCACGGTGAAGAACATCCGGGTGGCACGACCAAGTCCGAGAACACTCAGCCGCACCGCAGCGCCGATTGCCGTCAGAAAGCCTTTCAACGCGCACCTCCGCCGGCAAAATCCTCGGCCAGCGTGGGGCCCGGATAGTGGAACGGCACCGGACCGTCGGCCTCGGCATGGACGAACTGGTGCACGAACGGATCCGTCGAGGCGCGCAGGGTTTCCGGTTCGCCATGCGCGGCAATGCGGCCGTTTGCAATGAAGTACACGTAGTCGGCGATCTGGAAGGTCTCGTGCACGTCGTGCGAGACGATGATCGTGGTGGCGCCCAGCGCGTCGTTGAGGCTGCGAATCAGCCGCGCGGTCAGTCCCAGGGATATCGGATCAAGCCCGGCAAAGGGCTCGTCGTACATCAGCAGCGTCGGATCCAGCGCGATTGCCCGGGCCAGGGCCACCCGACGCGCCATGCCGCCGGAGATCTGCGACGGCATCAGGTCTCGCGCGCCGCGCAGGCCCACCGCATTGAGCTTCATCAGCACCAGGTCGCGGATCATCGATTCGGGCAGGTCCGTGTGCTCGCGCAGCGGGAAAGCCACATTATCGAACACCGACAGGTCGGTAAACAGCGCGCCGAACTGGAACAGCATGCCCATCTGGCGCCGCACGGCGTACAGCCCCTTCACATCCAGTGCCTGGATGTCGGCGCCGTCGAACTTGACCGCACCGGATTGCGGCCGTACCTGGCCGCCGATCAGGCGCAGGACGGTGGTCTTGCCGCAGCCGGATCCGCCCATCACCGCGATCACCTTGCCACGCGGGAATTGCATGGTCAGGCCGGTCAGGATCGGCTTGGCATCAGGCGAGTAGGCAAAATCTACCGCGTTGAGTTCGACGAGATGGTGGGCTGAATCAGTCACGTTGGCAGCGTTCCGGGCAGTCGGCCATTATAAGGGCTACTACCTAGGCCTGCAGGCCGCCGTGGGCCCGCCGCCACATCGAACGCTGCCGGAGCGCTATGGCTCCCCCTGCGCGGCATCGCGCAGGATGACCTGCCACTGGATCGACTCGGAGCGGATCGCGGTGGCGAACGCCTCGGGTGAATCGCGCAGTGGCGCCAGGCCCGCAGCAATCAGGCGCGCGCGGACTTCCCGCTCGGCCATCACCTCGTCCAGCTCGACCGCCAGGCGCGCGACGATCGCGCGCGGCGTCTTGGCCGGTGCCAGCACACCGAACCAGGCTGCGGCGGCATATCCCTCCAGGCCGGCTTCCTGCAGCGTCGGCACCAGCGGCGCCAGCGGCGAGCGCGATACGCCGGTCACGCCGATCATGCGCAGCGCGCCGCTGCGGACATGA
Organism: Cupriavidus sp. C3SS-1; assembly: GCF_057073755.1. Taxonomy (NCBI): domain Bacteria; kingdom Pseudomonadati; phylum Pseudomonadota; class Betaproteobacteria; order Burkholderiales; family Burkholderiaceae; genus Cupriavidus; species Cupriavidus sp. C3SS-1. Next base: position 3,070,847 of record NZ_CP172699.1, read on the forward strand.
CTCTGCACGGCCGCATAGGAGCAGAAGCACGCACTGATCCGGCCGGCCAGCATCTCCTGCACGATCGCCCCCTCGCCCTTGGCCGTCACGAGCGGCACGCCGTTGCGGATGCCGCGCACGGCGTATTCCGCATACAGGTGGGACGGGCTGCCCGGCTGGCCGTATCCGTAGCTGTAGGAGCCGGGATTCGACCTGACCGCGACCGCCCATTGTTCCGGCGTGCGCATCGGCAAGCGGCCATCGATGACCAGGAAGAGCGGCGTGGTGGCTACGCGGGCGACCGGCGTGAAATCGCGCACCACGTCATACGGCACGGGCTCCAGCCCGGGCTGGATCAGCATGTTGGCCTGGTGAAACAGCAAGGTGTGCCCGTCCGAGCTTGACTTGGCCACGACATCGCCGGCCGTGGTACCGGCCGCGCCGGGCCGGTTATCCACATCCACCGGCACACCGAGCCGGGCCGACAGCCGCTCGGCAAGCAGGCGCGCGATGGCATCGGCCACGCCGCCCGCGGGAAACGGGACGATCAGTCGCACCGGCCGCGCCGGAAACGACATCGTCCGCGCCATGGCGGTCGGCGTCGAGGCGCTGGCCGTCGATATGGCTTGCGCGGCAACAGGCGTCCCAGCCGCCAGCAAGGCGGCCAACACCCCAGACCACGCCACTGCAGCATTCCGGATGGCAGCAGGAAGCACTAACTTCGCTTTACCTCGCCAAAGCCGCGACAAAGTGCGTACTTCGGTCATCAATTTTCTCCGGCGCGTCCCGCTTAGCAGGACCGCATATGGGTCGGCTGAAAAAGGATCCGAGGCGATTTCTGATTATTGTTTTTGTAAATTGTACGAACAACCTGAGGGAGGAACACAGGCACGTAAACCATAGCGCGGGAGAACCCTGAAATCGCCCGGAAGCGCAAATGAACATCCGGCATCTTTGCGCAACCACCGCCAATGCCGCCTACAATGGCGCGATGTCAGATTTCCATGTGCGGTGCATGACCGCCGCAGACCTGCCTGGTGTACTGGAGATCCAGGCGCAGTGCTATCCCGGCAACCTGCTTGAAGGCATCGAGGCCTTCGCCAGCCGGTTAATGTTCGCTCCATCGACCTGCATGGTCGCGATTTCCGGCGGGGATAGAGCCCTGGCGGGCTACCTTTTCACCCACCCTTGGCCACGGAGCAGCCTGCCGCCGCTCGACGGCGTCCTGGAGCCATCCGCTGAGGGGTTGGACACGGTCATGACCTGGTTCGTCCATGACATGGCGGTAGCACCGGCAGGACGAGGGAGCGGCCTCGCGCCAAGGCTCTATGAGGCGGCCTTGCAGGCTGCGCTGGAAGCCGGCTTGCAGCATTCGCGGCTGATCGCGGTGCAGGCCGCGGCGGACTGGTGGCGCAGGCTTGGGTACGCTCCGATGGCAGCGCAGCAGGCCGCAGTGCATGCCCGCAAGCTCGCCAGCTATGGGTCGGGCGCGCTGATCATGGAGCGCACGCTAAGCGCTTAGGCTCCCGGACGCGGAAAAGAAAAACCCGCCTGGCTCGCACCAGGCGGGTTTTTTCGATCCGTCCTAGCGGCGCGATCAGCGCGGCAGTTCCGAATGGCCCATCAGGAACGCATCGACCGAACGCGCGGCCTGGCGGCCTTCGCGGATTGCCCACACCACCAGCGACTGGCCGCGGCGCACGTCGCCAGCGGCGAACACCTTCGGCACATTGGTCTGGTAGGCGCGCTCGCCCTCGGTGGCGGCCTTGGCGTTCTTGCGTGCATCGGTGTCGACACCGAATGCGTCCAGCATCGAACCCACCGGGTTGGTGAAACCCATGGCCAGCAGCACCAGGTCCGCCGGCAGGATGAATTCGCTGCCCGGCACTTCCTGCATCCTGCCGTCCTTCCACTCGACGCGGCAGGCCTTCAGCGCGGTGACCTTGCCGTTCTCGCCGATGAATTCCTTGGTGGCGACGGACCAGTCGCGGTCGCAGCCTTCTTCGTGCGACGACGAGGTGCGCAGCTTGATCGGCCAGTACGGCCACACCAGCGGCTTGTCTTCTTCCTCCGGCGGCTGCGGCAGCAGTTCGAACTGGTTCACCGACGTCGCGCCATGGCGGTTCGAGGTGCCGACGCAGTCGGAACCTGTATCGCCACCGCCGATCACGATCACGTTCTTGCCTTCGGCGCGGATGTTGTTCTCGCCATCGCCCGCCACTTCCTTGTTCTGCGGAATCAGGAATTCCAGCGCGAAGTGGATACCGTCCAGGTCGCGGCCCGGCACCGGCAAGTCGCGCGGCACTTCCGAGCCGCCGGCCAGCACGACGGCGTCGAACTGGTCCATCAGGTCCTTGGCCGAGATGGTTTCGCGGGCGTAGTTCTTGATGCCGGCCGGCAGCGCGCCGTCGGTCACCATCACGCCGGCGCGGAAGGTCACGCCTTCGGCCTGCATCTGCTCGATGCGGCGGTCGATCAGCGTCTTCTCCATCTTGAAGTCGGGGATGCCGTAGCGCAGCAGGCCGCCAATGCGGTCGTTCTTCTCGAACACGGTCACGTCATGGCCGGCGCGCGCCAGTTGCTGCGCGGCCGCCATGCCGGCGGGACCCGAGCCGACCACGGCCACGGTCTTGCCGGTCTTGTGCTTGGGCGCCTGCGGCGCGACCCAGCCCTCTTCCCAGGCCTTGTCGATGATGGCGTGCTCGATCGACTTGATGCCGACCGGCAGCTCGTTGATGCCCAGCGTGCAGGCGGCCTCGCACGGCGCCGGGCAGATGCGGCCCGTGAACTCGGGGAAGTTGTTGGTCTGGTGCAGCACCTCGATGGCGCTCTTCCAGTCCTGGCGGTACACCAGGTCGTTGAAGTCCGGAATGATGTTGTTGACCGGGCAGCCGTTGTTGCAGAACGGGATGCCGCAGTCCATGCAGCGCGCACCCTGGAGCTTCGCTTCGCTGTCGGACAGCGCGAACACGAATTCCTTGTAGTGCTTCACGCGCTTGACTACCGCTTCGTAGCCTTCGTTCTGGCGCGGAAATTCGAGAAAGCCAGTCGCCTTACCCATGTTGCGTCCTTGGTCTTGCTGGCAAGACCGGCGTGGCCGGCCTTGCTGTGAGGTCAGTATCTTGTCGGGACCGCCGCCGGTGCTGCCCTGGCTGCGGCCCCTGTCTCGTGGTGCCGCGGATCAGGCGGCGATGGCTTCCCGGTCGCTGTCGCGGGCAGCCTGTTCCTTGGCGTACATCTCGCCCAGCGCGCGCTTGTACTCGGTCGGGAAGACCTTGACGAACTTGCGGCGCGCCGTGGTCCAGTCCGCCAGCAGCGCCTTGGCGCGCTCCGAACCGGTGTAGCGGAAGTGCTGCTCGATCAGGTTGCGCAGGATGACTTCGTCAAGCTGGCGCGTGCCGTTGAGCTTGTGCCACGAAGACGGGCTCTGGCCCTTCTCCTGGTCGGCCGACGCCAGCACCGCTTCCAGTGCGACCATCGAGGTGTTGCAGCGCTTGTCGAACAGGCCGTCTTCGTCATAGACGTAGGCCACGCCGCCCGACATGCCGGCCGCGAAGTTGCGGCCGGTGCCGCCCAGCACCACCACGGTACCGCCGGTCATGTACTCGCAACCGTGGTCGCCGGTGCCTTCCACGACCGCCGAAGCGCCCGAGTTGCGCACCGCGAAGCGCTCGCCGGCCACGCCGTTGAAGAACGCTTCACCGGCAATCGCGCCGTACAGCACGGTGTTGCCGACGATGATGTTGCGAGTCGGATCGCCGCGGAACTCGTGCGGAGCGCGCACGATCACGCGGCCGCCCGACAGGCCCTTGCCGACATAGTCGTTGCCGTCGCCAACCAGGTCCAGCGTGATGCCGTGCGCCAGGAACGCGCCGAACGACTGGCCCGCGGTGCCTTGCAGCTGGATGTGGATGGTGTCGTCCGGCAGGCCTTCGTGGCCGTACTGCTTGGCCACCACGCCCGACAGCATCGCGCCGACGGTACGGTTCACGTTCTTGACCGGCTGGATGAACGACACGCGCTCGCCCTTCTCGATCGCCGGACGTGCCTTGGCGATCAGCACGTGGTCCAGCGCCTTGCCGGCTTCGGCCGACAGGCCGTGGTCCTGCACGTCGGTGTGGTACAGCGGCGTGTCCGCCGGCAGTGCCACCTGGTGGAAGATGCGGCCGAAGTCCAGGCCGCGGGCCTTCCAGTGTTCGATGCCAGCCTTCGTGTCGAGCAGGTCGGCGCGGCCGATCAGTTCGTCGAAGGTGCGGATGCCCAGCTGGGCCATGATCTCGCGGGCTTCTTCAGCAACAAAGAAGAAGAAGTTGACCACGTGTTCCGGCTTGCCCTGGAACTTCTTGCGCAGCTGCGGATCCTGCGTGGCCACGCCCACCGGGCAGGTGTTCAGGTGGCACTTGCGCATCATGATGCAGCCCTCGGCAACCAGCGGTGCCGTGGCGAAGCCGAACTCGTCGGCGCCCAGCAGCGCGCCGATGACGACGTCGCGGCCGGTCTTCATCTGGCCGTCGGCCTGCACGCGGATGCGGTTGCGCAGGCCGTTGAGCAGCAGCGTTTGCTGCGTTTCGGCCAGGCCGAGTTCCCACGGCGAGCCTGCGTGCTTGATCGACGACCACGGCGAAGCACCGGTGCCGCCATCATGGCCGGCGATCACGACGTGATCGGCCTTGGCCTTGGACACCCCAGCAGCCACCGTGCCAACGCCCACTTCGGACACCAGCTTGACCGAGATATCCGACGACGGGTTGACGTTCTTCAGGTCGTGGATCAGCTGTGCCAGATCCTCGATCGAGTAGATATCGTGGTGCGGCGGCGGCGAGATCAGGCCGACGCCCGGCACCGAGTAACGCAGCTTGCCGATATAGTCCGACACCTTGTGGCCCGGCAGCTGGCCGCCTTCGCCCGGCTTGGCGCCCTGCGCCATCTTGATCTGGATCTGGTCGGCGGAGGCCAGGTACTCTGCGGTCACGCCGAAACGGCCCGACGCCACCTGCTTGATCTTCGAGCGCAGCGAGTCGCCGTCCTGCAGCGGCAGGTCGGCCTCGATCACATCGCCCAGCAGGCTTTTCAGGCTGTCGCCCTGCTTGATGGGGATGCCGCGCAGTTCATTGCGGTAGCGCTTCTCGTCCTCGCCGCCTTCACCGGTGTTCGACTTGCCGCCGATGCGGTTCATCGCCACGGCCAGCGTGGCGTGGGCTTCGGTCGAGATCGAGCCGAGCGACATCGCGCCCGTCGCGAAGCGACGCACGATTTCCTTCGCGGGCTCGACTTCTTCCAGCGGAATCGCCTTGGCCGGATCGACCTTGAACTCGAACAGGCCACGCAGCGTCATGTGGCGCTTGCTCTGGTCGTTGATGATGTTGGCGTATTCCTTGTACGTCTGGTAGGCGCCCTTGCCGTCGTCCGCGCGCACCGAGTGCTGCAGCTTGGCGATCGAGTCCGGGGTCCACATATGCTCTTCGCCGCGGATGCGGAAGGCGTATTCGCCGCCGGTGTCGAGCATGTTCTCCAGCACCGGGCTCGCGCCGAAGGCGTCCTTGTGCAGGCGCAGCGCTTCCTCGGCCACCTCGAAGATGCCGATGCCCTCGACATTCGACGGCGTGCCGTGGAAGTACTTCTGGACCAGCTCGCGCGACAGGCCGATCGCTTCGAAGATCTGTGCGCCGGTGTACGACATGTACGTGGAGATGCCCATCTTGGACATCACCTTGAACAGGCCCTTGCCGATCGCCTTGACGAAGTTCTTGATCGCCTTCTCGGCCGACAGGTCGCCCGACAGGTCTGCGGCCATATCGGCCAGCGTTTCCATGGCCAGGTACGGGTGCACGGCTTCGGCGCCGTAGCCGGCCAGCAGTGCGAAGTGGTGCACTTCACGCGCGGTGCCGGTCTCGACCACCAGGCCGGTGGACGTGCGCAGGCCCTTCTCCACCAGGTGGTGGTGGATCGCGGACGTGGCCAGCAGCGCGGGAATCGCGACCTGGTCGGCGTCGACGCGGCGGTCGGTCACGATCAGGATGTTGTAGCCCGAACGCACGGCATCCACGGCTTCGGCGCACAGCGAGGCCAGGCGCGCTTCAATGCCTTCCTTGCCCCATGCGGTCGGATAGCAGATGTTCAGTTCGTACGAACGGAACTTGCCGCCGGTGTAGTGCTCGATGTTGCGGATCTTGGCGATGTCCTTGAAGTCCAGCACGGGCTGGGACACTTCGAGGCGCATCGGCGGGTTGATGTTGTTCAGCTCGAGCAGGTTCGGCTTCGGGCCGATGAACGACACCAGCGACATCACCATGTTCTCGCGGATCGGGTCGATCGGCGGGTTGGTCACCTGGGCGAACAGCTGGCGGAAGTAGTGGTACAGCGTCTTGTTCTTCGACGACAGCACGGCCAGCGGCGAGTCATTGCCCATCGAGCCGGTGGCTTCCTCGCCCGACAGCGCCATCGGCGCCATCAGGAACTTGACGTCCTCCTGGGTGTAGCCGAACGACTGCTGGCGGTCCAGCAGCTTGGCCACGGGCTTCTTCTCGGCGGCGACGTCTTCGGGCTTGGCGTCGATCTCATCCAGCTTGATGCGTACGGCGTCGATCCAGCTCTTGTACGGCTTGGCATTGGCCAGGTTGTCCTTGAGTTCCTTGTCGTCGATGATGCGGCCCTGCTCCATGTCGATCAGGAACATCTTGCCCGGCTGCAGGCGCCACTTTTCGACGATGCGCGACTCGGGGAACGGCAGCACGCCGGCTTCCGAGGCCAGCACGACGATGTCGTCCTCGGTCACGTAGAAGCGGGCCGGACGCAGGCCGTTACGGTCCAGCGTCGCGCCGATCTGGCGGCCGTCGGTGAAGCAGATCGCGGCCGGGCCGTCCCACGGCTCCATCATGGCGGCGTGGTACTCGTAGAAGGCGCGACGGTTGTCGTCCATCAGCGTGTGCTGCTCCCAGGCTTCCGGGATCATCATCATCATCGCGTGGACGAGCGGGTAGCCGGCCATCGTCAGCAGTTCGAGGCAGTTGTCGAACGATGCGGTGTCGGACTGGCCCGGGTAGATCAGCGGCCACAGCTTGGGCAGGTCGTCGCCGAGCACCGGCGACGAGATCGCGCCGGTACGGGCGTTGATCCAGTTGACGTTGCCCTTGACGGTGTTGATTTCACCGTTGTGGGCGACCATGCGGTACGGGTGGGCCAGCTCCCAGGCCGGGAAGGTGTTGGTCGAGAAGCGCTGGTGCACCAGGGCCAGGGCCGACACGGCGCGCTGGTCCTGAAGGTCCAGGTAGTACTCGCCGACCTGGTTGGCCAGCAGCAGGCCCTTGTACACCACCGTGCGCGCCGACATCGACGGCACGAAGTATTCCTTGCCGTGCTTGAGCTTGAGCGCCTGGATGGCGTGGCTGGCGGTCTTGCGGATCACGTAGAGCTTACGTTCCAGCGCGTCCGTCGTCATGATGTCGCGGCCGCGACCGATGAAGATCTGGCGGATGACCGGCTCGGTCTTGCGGACCGTCGGCGACATCGGCATGTTCGCGTCGACCGGCACGTCGCGCCAGCCCAGCACGACCTGGCCTTCCAGGCGAACCGTACGCTCCAGTTCCTGTTCGCAGGCCAGGCGCGAGGCGTGTTCCTTCGGCAGGAAGATCATGCCCACGCCGTATTCGCCGGCGGGCGGCAGGCTCACGCCCTGCGCGGCCATCTCTTCGCGATAGAACTGGTCGGGGATCTGGATCAGGATGCCGGCGCCGTCGCCCATCAGCGCATCCGCGCCGACCGCACCACGATGGTCCAGGTTCTCAAGGATCTTCAGGCCCTGGCTGACGATCTCGTGAGTCTTCTTGCCCTTGATATGCGCAACCATGCCGACGCCGCAGGCGTCGTGCTCATTGGTCGGGTCATACATGCCTTGTGCTTGCGGACGCAGGGCGATGTCAGTGGAAGTGGCGCTGGTCTGCGCCTGGGCCAGTTCCTGGGCCGGATGGTTTTGCGATTGGTCCACGGGCTGAATTCCGGTGAAGGCTGCGCGGAATGCCGGGTAGACCGAAGGGGTACCGCATTCTGCCTGCGCGCCGGACACAATATCGGCCGGGTGGGCCGGTTTGGACCGGCTCATCTGCTGTCAGGGACTACGGGAACCGCAGCGGCGTACACGAGCGTGACGCGCCGCACAATTACTGTGGGTGGGGCAACTATATGGGAATACCGCTGACGCCGCAAAATTTTTAAATGGGGTCAGAACACATTTAAAAACAGATCGTTTTGAGAATCAAACTAAATGGGGACACATTAAACTGGCGCGCTCCTGTTTGGACGTGGCGCATCAGCAACTCCATGGGTGCCCTAAGCCACCGAGGTGTCCTCATGACCGGGTTCTGCGGACTGGCCGCGTTTGGGGCGGCCTTTCGGCAAGGGCTGTACGCGTCGCGCGCCCTGGCGCTCGAGTTGCACCAGGAAAGCCTCGCCGCCGAGGGGCCAGCCGCTGTGAGCGTGTTTGCGCAACGTGGCAAGGGTGCGGCCGGAGAGACCTTCATTGCTCAGCGATCGGTAGTTCGACTGCCGCTCGAACGGCGTATTGCCCAGCCCCCAGTACACGGAGTGATCGCTCACGAGTGCGCTGGCCTCGATGCCGACATGATGGCGGTGGCTGCTCCACCGGTCGGCTTCGGGCGTCATAACTTCGCCGGCCCGCAGGGCGTTGCCCTCGGTGTATAGCAGCGCCGGCAACATCCAGTCGGCTGGATCGAACACCGCGGACCGAAATCGCCCTTCCCACAGCGTGCCCGTCCGTCCCGCGGTGCGATTGAAGTAGCGCGCGTAGCGGCGCCCCACCGCCTGCATGGTCAGGCTCAGCGAGTCAGGCCCGCGCGGCGTGGCTACAAGGTGGATGTGATTGGGTCGCAAACCATAGGCGTGGATTGCCAGGTCGTATTCCCGCGCGGCCATGCGCAGGCTGTCCAAGTAGTGCAGGTAATCGTCCGGCCCCAGGAAGACCGGTTGCCGGTTGTTGCCGCGTTGCAACACAAGCGCCGGCAGGCCAGCCGGGGAAAAGCGGGGAAGTCGTGCCATCGGGAAGCTGCAGAGATCAGAACCGGGTTGCCCCAAATGATAGCCTGATCCGTCCCCAATTTTCGCGGGCACGATTTTGTCCCCGCCCTAACCCACAAAGGATGAGGTTAATCACCTTCGCTGACCGCAAAGATGCGGCGATGCTCGCGGATGGCGTAGCGGTCAGTCATACCGGCGATGTAATTCGCGATCAGCCGCGACTGGTCGCCGCCATGCGGCGCCTGATACTGCGGCGGCAGCAGGCGCGAATCGGACATGAAGGCCCCGAACAGGTCGGAGACGATGCGCTGCGCCTTGGACGACATGCGCATGACCAGATAATGCCGGTACAGGTGCCGGAACAGGAAGCGCTTGAGCGCGGCCGCCTCTTCGTGGATCTGCGCGCTGAACCCGATCAGCGGCCCCGCCGAGCGCACGGCCTCGATCGAGCGCGGGTTCGCTGCGGCGATATTCCGGCTGGTGGTCTCGATCAGGTCCACGATCAGCGTGTTGATCATGCGGCGCACGGTTTCGTTGATGGCGCGGCGACCGTTGATTCCCGGGAAGGCCGCCGCTACTTCGGCACGGTGGCGTCCCCACATCGGTACTTCATCGAGCTGCTCGAGCGTCAGGAGCCCCGAGCGCAGGCCATCGTCGATATCGTGGTTGTTGTAGGCGATCTCGTCGGCCAGGTTGGCCAGTTGTGCCTCCAGCGACGGCTGCGCGCCCTCCAGGAAGCGCCGGCCAAGCTCGCCAAGCGCGGCCGCGTTGACGCGCGAACAATGCTTGAGGATGCCCTCTCGCGTCTCGAACGTCAGGTTCAGGCCATTGAAGCCGCCATAGCGCTCTTCCAGCTCGTCCACCACCAGCAGGCTCTGCAGGTTGTGCTCGAAGCCGCCGTGGTTCTTCATGCAGGCATTGAGGGCGTCCTGGCCGGCGTGGCCGAATGGCGTGTGACCAAGGTCGTGCGCCAGCGAGATCGCCTCGACGAGATCCTCGTTCAAGCGCAGGTTGCGCGCGATCGAGCGGGCGATCTGCGCCACTTCCAGGCTGTGCGTCAGGCGCGTGCGGAACAGGTCGCCTTCATGGTTGACGAAGACCTGGGTCTTGTACTCGAGCCTGCGGAAGGCCGTACTGTGGATGACGCGGTCCCGGTCGCGCTGGAATTCGCTGCGCGACGACGATGCGGGCTCGGCATGGACCCGTCCGCGCGTCTGCGCGGAGCGGGCGGCGTAGGGAGCGAGATGGCTTTCAAGGTCGGTCATGCGGCAATCCGTGGGCAGGGTCGGGGTTGCGAGGCATAACCGATCGCTCACGCGACCGAGGCCTCGGTGGGAGGTTTAAGCACGGCTTGCGCCAGCGTAGCGCGCAGGTCGGTATCGGGAACCGTGGTGATGAACGCGTCGCCAAGCTTCTTCAGCAGGATGAACTTGATGCTGCCGGCCTCGGCCTTCTTGTCCACCTTCATCAGTTCGATATAGCGGTCGGTGCCCAGTTCCGGCGCGACGATGGGCAGCATGGCCCTCTGCGTCAGTTCGCGGATGCGCGCGCGCGTTTCCGTGTCGATGAAGCCCAGGCGGTGCGACAGGTCTGCCGCCATCACCATGCCGCAGCCGACCGCTTCGCCATGGAGCCATTCGCCATAGCCCATGCCGGCTTCAATCGCATGGCCGAAGGTGTGGCCGAAATTCAGGATGGCGCGCAGGCCACCTTCGCGCTCGTCCTGCGCCACCACGCCCGACTTGATTTCGCAGGAGCGTTGCACGGCCAGGGCCATCAGGTCCGGGTCGCATTGGTTCAGTGCGGCAATATTGCGCTCGATCCAGGCAAAGTACTCCGCATCGGCGATCGCGCCATGCTTGATGACTTCGGCCATGCCGGCCGCCAGCTCGCGCGGCGCCAGCGTGCGCAGCGTGTCGATATCGGCGATCACCGCATTCGGCTGGTGAAACGCGCCGATCATGTTCTTGCCAAGCGGATGGTTGATGCCGGTCTTGCCGCCCACCGACGAATCCACCTGCGACAGCAGCGTGGTCGGCACCTGCACGAACGGCACGCCGCGCATGTAGCAGGCTGCGGCAAACCCGGTCATGTCGCCGACCACCCCGCCGCCCAGTGCAATCAGCGTGGTTTTGCGGTCAGCACCGGCCGACAGCAGCGCGTCGAAGATCAGGTTGAGCGTTTCCCACTGCTTGAAGGCCTCGCCATCGGGCAGCGTCACCACCCGTACGGTCTTGCCGAGCGCCTTCAGGCTGGCTTCCACGGGGGCCGCGTAGAGCGGGCCAACGGTTTCGTTCGTAACAATGACGGCATGCTGGCCGCGCACGTGCGGGCGCAGCAGTTCGGCGTTGCCGAGCAGGCCGGTACCGATATGGATGGGATAGCTGCGCTCTCCCAGGTCGACTTGTAGCGTGATCATGGATGCGTATCGTTAGCCGGCAGTTCCGGCGCGTCGGGGGCCGGATCGATGCGGAAACCGGCCATTTCCAGTTGCATCAAGACCATATTAGCAAGCTGCGCCACCGAGGGCTTGCCGGTCTCGATGATGAAATCGGCCACCTCGCGGTACAGCGGGTCGCGCGCGGCGTAGAGCGCTTCCAGCTTGCCCTTCGGATCTTCGGTCTGCAGCAGCGGGCGGTTGCGGTCGTGCCGGGTGCGCAGCCACAGGTCATGCGGGCTGGCGCGCAGGTAGACCACGGTGCCGCGGGATTTGAGCAGCTCGCGGTTCTCCGCCCGGAGCACCGCGCCGCCGCCGGTGGCCAGCACGATGCCGCTGCGCGCGGTCAGCTCGCTGATCATCGCCGCCTCGCGGTCGCGGAAACCTTCCTCGCCCTCGACCTCGAAGATCACCGGGATGCGCACGCCGCAGTGCGCTTCCAGTTCATGGTCGGAATCGAAGAACGGATAGTGCAGGCGCCGCGCGACCGTCCGGCCCACGGTAGTCTTGCCGGCACCCATCAGGCCGACGAAGAAGAGATTGGGACGGCCGGTCTCCGTGGCCGTCGGCAAGGCTGTCACTGGATTGTCGCTCGGGAATACGGATTCCGGTCCGTCCTCCCCCGTTGGAAACTGCATCATCTTCTTATGTTGGGCCGCCTGCGGCAAGTGCCGGATGCGGCATGGCCGTGCGATGGGCCGTCACGGACAAAAAAAGGCCGCATCGGTCGATGCGGCCTTGCAGTCTACTGCATCCAGCCTCCCGGGCGCCAATTACGCCGCATTCGCGCCGGGGCGAGCGTCATTTCAGCGTGACGCTCTCGTTCAGGACGCGCGGCGTCAGGAATACCAGCAATTCGGTACGGTTGCGCACCTTGGCGTTGCTCTTGAACAGGTAGCCGAGCACCGGGATATCCCCCAGGAACGGCACCTTGTCGGTGTCGTTGGACTCGGTCTGCGTGTAGATACCGCCGATCACCACCGTGCCGCCGTTGTCCACCAGCACCTGGGTCTGCACGTGCTTGGTATCGATGGCAAAGCCCGACGTGGTCTGGATGCCGACGCTGTCCTTGTTCACGTCCACGTCAAGCAGCACATTGCCTTCCGGCGTGATCTGCGGCGTCACCTCGAGCTTCAGGTTGGCCTTGCGGAACTGGACCGACGTGGCGCCGCTGGACGTCGCCGCCTGGTAAGGCAGTTCCGTGCCCTGCTCGATCAAGGCCTTGATGTTGTTGGCCGTCACCACGCGCGGGCTGGAGATGATCTTGCCCTTGCCGTCCGCTTCCAGCGCCGAAAGCTCGAGCGCCAGGAACTTGGTGGCCGCGCTGTTGAAGATGCTGACCGCGATGTTCGCCGGGTTCGCGCCGTTGATGGCGGCCGCCGGCAGGCTCAGGAACGGGCCGTTGTCGGACGTGGCGCCGGGCAGCACGTTGCCGTAGGTGTTCCCCACCTTGGCGTTGTTGTACTGGCCGGCGAAGCCGAGCTTGACACCAAGGTTGCGGCTGAACGTATCGGTCGCCTCGACGATGCGCGCCTCGATGATGACCTGGCGTACGGGGATGTCGATCTTGCCGAGGAAGTTCTGCACCTCCTCGAGCTTGCTCGCGATGTCCGACACGAACAGCTGGTTGGTGCGGGCATCCGCGGTCAGCGAACCGCGCTTGGACAGCATGCGCGTCGCCAGGCCGGCGGCGCCACCCACGCCAATGGCCGGAGCCGCCGCGCCCGGCGCCCCCGTGGCCAGGCCCAGCAGCATCTTGCGCACGTCTTCGGCACGCTGGTAGTTCAGCTGATACACCTGGCTGCGGATGGGCTCCAGGTCATTGATCTGCTGCTGCGCCTCCAGCTCGAGCTTTTCCTTGGTCGCAAGTTCTGCCTTGGGCGCCACCCACAGCACGTTGCCATTGCGGCGCGACGCCAGCCCCTTGGCATCCATCACGATCTGCAAGGCCTGGTCCCACGGCACGTCCTTGAGACGCAGCGTGATATTGCCCTGCACAGTGTCGCTGGTGATGATGTTCAGGTTGGTGAAATCGGCAAACACCTGCAGCAGCGAGCGGATGTCGATGTTCTGGAAGTTGAGCGACAGGCGCTCGCCACGGTAGCCCGGACCACTGATCAGCTTGGTCGGATCTTCCTTGACGGGGCGCACTTCAACCACGAACTGGGTGTCGGTCTGGTAGGAGCTGTACTCCCAGTTGCCGCGCGGCTCGATGGTCAGGCGGGTATTGCCGCTGGTGTCCGTGGCGCGCATGCCCTGCACCGGCGTGCCGAAGTCGCTGACATCGAAGCGGCGGCGCAGGTTGTCGGGCAGCGAGGTGCCGAGGAAGTCGACCACCACGTTCTGGCCCTGCTGCGCGATATTGATGCCGGATTCGCGCGAGGACAGGTCAACCACCACGCGTCCTGCGCCGTCCGCGCCGCGACGGAAGTCGATATTGCGCACGGAGGCACGCCCCACCGCAGCCGCGGCCGGTACGGAAGGCGCCGCGAAGGTTGGCGCGGCCGCCTTGGCCGCGGGTGCGACGTTGTCCAGCAGCACCACGAACTGGTTGCCGCGGACTTCGGTGCGGTAGGTCGCCGTGCGCGTAAGGTCCAGCACCACGCGCGTACGGCCGCCGATCTGCATGACGTTGGCGCCGCGCAGCAGCTTGCCGCCATAGTCATACTGGGCGCGTCCGGCGGCGAAGGCGGTGTCGAAGAAATCGATCGCGATGCGCGCCGGATTCTGCGTCGTGAAGTCGACCGGCTTTTGCGCCGGCGGCGACTGCAGGTCGATGGTGAACACGGTCTGCTCGCCCACGACACTGGAGTCGACCGCCTTCACCTGGTTTGTCTGAGCCAGCGCGGCCGGAGAGGCCAGCACCAGAGCCATTGTTGCCGCGCCCGCAAGCGCCCGGTACCAGCGACCCAGGGTCATGCCGACACCTCCAGCTTCAGGCTGGTCATTTTCTCTTTCCACTCGGATACCCCTTCCCGGACCAATTCGCGCAACACGATCTCCTGATCGGTGATGCGGACCACCCGGCCGTAGCTCTGGCCGAGATACTGACCCACCTTTACGTGGTGGATCTTGTTATCAACTCGAACGATGCCGAAGGTCTCGCCGTTCTTCTTCATCATGCCGAGCATCTTGAAGTTTTCGAGCGGATAGTCCTCCAGCGGCTCGCGACGCCGTCCGGCTTCGGGCGACTCCGCCATCATCTTGTTGAGTTCGCCGATCTTGGTCTGCGCGAACGGCTCGGGCGCGCTGCGTCCGGCGTATTCGCGCGGCACGTAGGGCTTGGGCTCGGGCAGCGGTGCGGGCGGCTGGGCCTTGGCATTGCGCGTGGCGTCCATCCACTGGTGCAGCGCCTGTTCGTCGCTGGAGCCGCATGCGCCCAGCAGGCCGACAGCCAGCGCGGCCATGGCAAGCACGCCGGCGCGCTGCAGGGAAAGGCTCACGCGGCGGCTCATTTGGCACCTCCGGCCGGCTTGGCGGCGTTGGCGGCAGCCTTGCGTTGCGCGGCCTGCTCGTCCGGGTCCAGCGTGCGGTAGGCCATCGCGACCGCCTCCATGGTCAGCGCGCCATCCTTGGTATTGGCGAGCTGCAGGTTCTGCATCGACACGATCCGCGACAGGGCGGCGACATCGGCGTTGAACTGCGCGACATCGTGGTAGCGGCCCGTCACCTTCAGGTTCACCGGGATCTCGGCGAAGTAAGGCTTGAGCACGGCGGCTTGCGGCTTGAACAGTTCGAACTGCAGGCCACGCGCCACGCCGGCGTGGTTGACGTCGGCCAGCAGCGCATCCATTTCGGTCTTGTTCGGAAGCTGGCGTTCAAGCTGCGCGACGCGCTGCTCGACCTGCTTTTTCTGCGCACGCAGCGCCTCGAGGTTGGCCACTTGCGCGACCTTGGACTGGTAGGCCTGCTTGAGGGTCTCCTGTTCGGCGCGCTGGCGGTCCAGCTCTTCGGACTTCCCGCTCCAGTAGAACTGCCACCCGAGCAGCAGCACCACTGCCGCCGCCGCGATGGCGAAAGCCACGCGCGGCGCCATCGGCCAGGTCTCGGGCTCGTTCATGTTGAGCCCGCGGAACTGGCCTGCGAGGTCCGACAGGTTGATTTCGGAGTTGAGCGCCATGATCAGGCCTTTCCGTTGGCTGCCGGCGCCTGAGCCGGTTGGGCCGGACCTTTGTTCTTGTCGGCCGGCGTTTCGGGAGCGCGGTAGGCGAAGCGCATGGAGAAATCGAACAGGCGGCGCTGCTCGCGCAGGTTGTTGGTCATCGTCACCGCCTTGGACTCGACCAGTTCGGCCTTGTCGAGCCAGGGCACCGTGCCAACATTGCGCAAGAGCTCTGAAATGCGCTCGTTGGACTGCGCCACGCCGGCAATCGTGAAGGTCTCGCCGGTCTGCTTCAGGCTGGTCAGGTAGACGCCTTCCGGCACCTGGCGCACCAGTTCTTCAAGCAGTTGCACCGGGCGGTTGCGTTCGGTCTGCAGGCTTTCCACGGCCTGCTGGCGTTGCAGCAGCGCCTCGATGTCTTTCTTGAGTGTGTTGACTTCGCGGATCTGCCCGTCCAGCCGGGCGTTTTCCGCGGCCAGGACCTGGTTCAGCGCGACCACCGATTCGGTCTGGCGGTCGATATAAAGCCCGCCCAGCAGCACCACCAGCGCCCCACCCGCGGCGGCGCCGCCAAGGATCCCGTAGACGCGCTTGCGTCGGGCAGCCTTGCGGGCTTCGTGGTAAGGCAGCAGGTTGACCGACGGGAGCGTGTTCGTTGACATTCGGATTCCCCCGGGGTGCGTTATTGCAGGCCGCGCAATGCCAGTCCGGCGCTGACGATATACGCCGGCAGGTCACGCTGCAGGTAGCGCTCGTTGACCTTGCCGTTGGTGACCATGTTGGCGAACGGGTTCGCCAGCGTGGTGGTGATCTGGGTCTGCTGCTGGATGGCCGCCTGCACGCCGACCAGCGACGCATGGCCGCCCGACAGCAGGATCTCGTCGACCCGGCCGAGGCTCGAACTCGCGATGAAGTTGCCCACCGCGGCCTGCACTTCCATGGCCAGCGCTTCGAGCGACGGCTTGAGCAGCTGGGCGCGCCAGGCTTCCGGCAGCGTGTTCTTGCGCTTCTTGATCTCGGCCTTGAGCGCGTCGAGCGTGAACATGCGCGCGGCGCTCTGCGTGAGTTGGTCGCCGTAGCTGTTCAGGGGTTGCTCGTACAGCTCTTTCCAGCCCTGGTAGAAGATGGCCTTGGAACGGCTGCCGCCCAGGTGAACGACGGCCACCACGGGCAGCGCGCGCGCGTCGGCTTCGGACATGTCGCTAGGCACGCCGAGCATCTGCACGATGGTCCGCTGCACCGCGTATTCCTCGACGTCCATGACCTGCGGGCGCAGGCCTGCCATCTCGGCGGCGGTGACGCGCTCCTGCACGCGATCGCTGTTGGCCGCGGTCACGCGCACGCCGATACCGCCCTCGGTTTCGCTCGGGCCGATCACGGCGAAGTCGAAATTCACCGTCTGCGACGGCGGATAAAGCCGGTGCGCCTCGGATTCGACCTGGGAATAGAGTTCGTCTTCGGACAGGTTGTCCGGCAGACTGACCGTCTGGGATTCGGTCAGCATCGAAGGCACGCCGAGCACCACGTCCTTGGTGCGAATGCCGGCCTTGCCAAGCGCGCGCTTGAGCGCAATGCCGACCGCCTCGATATTGACCACGTTGCCATCGGCAACGGCATTACGGTCCAGCAGTTCGCTGGCACATTTCTCCAGCCGGTAGTCATGTTTGCTGCCCCCCACGGACAGCTCGACTACCTTGACACTGGACGACCCGATATCCACGCCGACCGTAGTCCGGCGCAGAAGCCCCGACAAAATGCCCCGTCGCAAGGTGACCCCCTGACTTTTGAACTCACCCCTGGCTTGACTGCTCTAATCGGGCGAGCCATGTTTCTCGATGAAACGTTTTTGCTCTTTTATGTTGGGCGATTCTCACAAAAAGCGGCAGTGCTGGCAATGTGCCGGTCTGGCCACGCTTTTATTTTTGCGACGGCTCCTACAAAGCGTTGCCAAAACCCCACGGTCGTCGGGTTCCCATCCCAGCCTTTTTTCTGCTCGTAGTTCGGCGCAAACTGCCGGTATCCAGGACATTACATCTTGTAACAGCGCAGTAGCGTCGCTGGCGCCACTGCATGGGAAGTCGCCGCTATCCCGGAAGATATAATCCCCCGCACTCCTGACTAGGTTTTTCCCTTATGGCCACAGCACAACAGAAGCCGTCCCTCCCTGCCCGCCGCCCGCTCTGGGCACGGCTCACGTTCTGGGTGGTCGGCCTGATCGTCGCTGGCATCGTGGCGGTCGCGCTGCTGCTGGGCTATGCGCTGCTGGTGGCCGCGCCCAACCTGCCGTCGCTCGATACCATCACGGACTACCGGCCCAAGATTCCGCTGCGCATCTTCACCGCGGACAACGTCCTGATCGGCGAGTTCGGCGAGGAGCGCCGCAACTTCGTGCCCATCGCCGAGATCCCCGACGTGATGAAGAAGGCCGTGCTGGCGATCGAGGACGACCGCTTCTACGAGCACGGCGGCGTGGACTTCGTCGGCGTGATGCGGGCGGGCCTGGCCAACCTGCGCGGCGGGCTGTCCCAAGGCGCTTCGACGATCACCATGCAGGTGGCGCGCAACTTCTTCCTGTCCAGCGAGAAGACCTACACGCGCAAGATCTACGAGATGCTGCTCGCGTACAAGATCGAGGCGAACCTGTCCAAGGACCAGATCCTCGAGCTGTACATGAATCAGATCTACCTGGGACAGCGCGCCTACGGTTTCGACAGCGCCGCGCGCGTCTATTTCGGCAAGTCGGTGCGCGACGTCACGCCGGCCGAGGCCGCGATGCTGGCCGGCCTGCCCAAGGCACCGTCCGCCTACAACCCCGTGGTGAACCCCAAGCGCGCAAAGGTACGCCAGGAGTACATCCTGCAGCGCATGCGCGACCTGCGCTACATCACGCCCGAGCAGTATGACCAGGCCCTGCGCGAAGCGCCGAAGGTCCGCACGGAAGGCAACGAGTTCTCGACGCACGCCGAGTACGTGGCCGAGATCGTGCGCCAGCTGATGTACGCGCAATACCGCGAGGAAACCTACACGCGCGGACTCACGGTCTACACCACGCTGACCAAGCCCGACCAGGACGCCGCGTACGAGTCGGTACGCGCGGGCATCATGAACTACGAGCGCAAGCACGGTTACCGCGGCCCGGAAGCCTTTATCGACCTGCCCTCGGACCAGGCTGACCGCGAGCAGGCCATCGACGACGCGCTGGTCGAGCACCCGGGCAGCGACGACCTGCGCTCCGCCGTGGTAACGAGCGTGTCGTCGCGCCAGGTGCAAGCCACGCTGCTGTCGGGCGAGGTGGCCACCATCGAAGGTTCGGCGCTGCGCTTTATCGCGCCGTCGCTGTCGGCCAACGCGCAACCGAAGACCAAGATCCGCCCCGGCGCCATCATCCGCGTGACACAGGACGAAAAGGGCCAGTGGACGGTGACGCAGCTCCCCGAAGTCTCGGCGGCCTTCGTCTCGATCAATCCTCAGGATGGCGAGATCCGCTCGATGGTCGGCGGCTTCGACTTCAACCGCAACAAGTTCAACCATGTGACGCAAGCCTGGCGCCAGCCTGGTTCCAGCTTCAAGCCGTTCATCTATTCGGCCGCACTGGAAAAGGGCTTCTCTCCGGCCACCGTCATCAATGACGCACCGCTGACGATCGGCCCGGACACGGGCGGCCAGGTGTGGGAGCCGAAGAACTATGACGGCAAGTTCGAAGGCCCCATGACCATGCGCCGCGCGCTGGCCAAGTCGAAGAACCTGGTGTCGGTGCGCATCCTCCGTGCGATCGGCACGCAATACGCGCAGGACTTCATTACCCGCTTCGGCTTCGAGGCCGACAAGCATCCGGCCTACCTGCCGATGGCGCTTGGCGCGGGCAGCGTCACGCCGCTGCAGATGGCGGGCGCCTACTCGGTCTTCGCCAACGGCGGCTACCGCGTCAACCCGTACCTGATCCAGAAGGTGGTCGATGCGCGCGGCAAGGTGCTCTCCGAAACGCAGCCGCAACGTGCCGGCAGCGATGCGGTGCGCGTGCTCGACGCACGCACGGCGTTCATCGCCGACACCATGCTGCGCGACGTGGTGCGCATGGGCACGGCCAACGCCGCCAAGCAGCGCCTGGGCCGCAACGACCTGGCCGGCAAGACCGGTACGACCAACGATGCCGTGGATGCCTGGTTCGCCGGCTACACGCCAAACCTGGTGGCGATCGCCTGGATGGGCTACGACCAGCCCAAGAGCCTGGGCGTGCGCGAGACCGGTGGCGGCCTGGCCTTGCCGATCTGGGTTGGCTACATGGGCAAGATGCTCAAGGGCGTGCCGGAAAGTCCCGAACGGCCGGCGCCGGAAGGCGTCGTCATGGCTGGCGGCGACTGGACCTTCGAGGAGAATGCCAGCGGCGCCGGCGTGGCTTCGGTCGGCCTGGGCGATCCGTGGCCGGGCAAGCCGGAGGAAAGCACGCGTTCGCCGGCCGATGTCGAGGCAGAGAAGAAGAAGATCCTGGAGATGTTCGGCGGCGCCTGAGCGCGGCCAACCAGGCAAGAAAAAGCCGGCCACACTGGGCCGGCTTTTTCATTGGGCGACTCGCTTCGCTGCGCGTCAGCCGAGCTTGAGCGTGGCTTCCGCCTGCTGGCTCACGTAGCCGGACAGCGCGGCGTACAGCTCGTTACCGCTGCGCGTATCGACCCAGCGCTCGCCATCGCGGCGGAAATGGAAGCCGCCCGAACGCGCCGCAACCCACAGCTCCTGCATCGGCGCCTGGCTGTTGATGATGATCTTGGAGCCGTTCTCGAATTCCAGTTCCATCACGTTGCCGGTCCGGCTGATTTCGATGTCGGCGTCGGCCGCGTCCGCTGCGGCTTCCACCGTGGCTTCGATGCGGTCCAGCTCCCTGGCCGCCAGGGCCAGGAACTCGCTTTCGCTCAAGGGGGGCATGCTAAACTCCAAGACCGCCGGCGCCAGCGCTGTCCGCCTTGCCATGCCACGGGGGACATCGCATGGAGCACTTGCAGTGACCGGCTTTTTTGTTGAGGATTTCCGGATTCCGGCCATGCCCTGGAACTCTGGCGGCGGCCGCGTACGACACGCCAGCTGCCGGTCCGACAGCTTTCCCAACCGCTTTCAAGGACGACCCGATGCTCCGTCGTGTTGCGATTGTATCGGCGTTTGCCGCCGGCCTTGCGATGCCCCTGCTGGGCGGATGCGGCATTCGCGGGCCGCTGACCATGCCCAAGCGGCCGCCTGAGCCGACCGCTCCGGCGGTGCCCGACCCGGGCCTCGGCCATGCCGACGCGACGCTGCCGGTCCCGGCAGCCCCCGCCACGCCCCCGGGCAAGTCCGAGTCCGACGCCCCCACCACCAGGTAACCATGACCGCATTTTTCCATCGCCAGGACGGCGCCCTTATTGCCGAGCAGGTACCGCTGGCACAGATCGCCGCAGAGTTCGGCACGCCGACCTACGTGTACTCGCGCGCGGCGCTGACGGCCGCCTACCAGGCCTACGCCGCCGCCTGCCAGGGCCGCAAGGCGCAGGTACAGTACGCCATGAAGGCCAACTCGAACCTGGCGGTCCTGCAGGTCTTCGCCAAACTCGGCGCGGGCTTCGACATCGTCTCGGGCGGCGAACTCAAGCGCGTGCTGGCCGCCGGCGGCAATCCGCGCAAGGTGGTGTTCTCGGGCGTAGGCAAGAGCGCGGCGGAAATGGAACTGGCGCTGGCGCATGACGTGCGCTGCTTCAACGTCGAGTCGATCCCCGAACTGGATCGCCTCAATGCGGTGGCCGGACAGGTCGGCAAGCGCGCGCGCGTGTCGCTGCGCATCAACCCGGATGTCGATGCCAGGACGCACCCGTACATCTCCACGGGCCTGAAGGGCAACAAGTTCGGCATCGCGTTCGAGCAGGTGCTGCCCACGTACCGCACGGCCGCGGCACTGCCGCATATCGAAGTCACCGGCATCGACTGCCACATCGGTTCACAGATCACCGAAGTCGCGCCGTACCTGGAAGCACTCGACAAGGTGCTCGACGTGGTCGAAGCGCTGGAGCGCGAGGGCATCGTCCTCGAGCACATCGACGTCGGCGGCGGCCTTGGCATCACCTACGACGACGAGACCCCGCCGGACATCACGGCCTTTGCCACCACGCTGCTCGATCGCGTGGCGGCACGCGGCCATGGTCATCGTGAAGTGCTGTTCGAGCCGGGCCGCTCGCTCGTCGGCAACGCCGGGGTGCTGCTGACCCAGGTGGAATTCCTCAAGCCCGGCGAGGCCAAAAACTTCTGCATCGTCGATGCCGCGATGAACGACCTGGCGCGCCCGGCCATGTACGAGGCCTTCCACCGTATCGAACCGGTGCTGGCCAGCAGCGCGCCGGCGGTGACCTACGACATCGTGGGCCCCGTGTGCGAATCGGGCGACTGGCTCGGCCGCGACCGCGCGCTGGCCGTGCAGCCCGGCGATCTGCTGGCGGTGATGTCGGCGGGTGCCTACGGCTTCACGATGAGCTCCAACTACAACACCCGTCCGCGCGCGGCCGAAGTCATGGTCGACGGCAACAAGGTCCGCGTGGTGCGCGAGCGCGAACTGGTGGAAGACCTGTTCCGCGACGAACGCCTGCTGCAGGACTGATTCTGCCCGCGGTCCCGGCCCGCCCCATCAGCGGGCGGCCGGCCTCCAGCGCCACCACAGGCGCAGCCCGAGCAGCACGAATACCACCGCGGCGTAGATCGACACCTCGCCAAAGTCGTTCTTGCCGGCCTTATGCCACCAGTAGTGCAGGATGGCCAGCACCGCGATCGCATACACCGACTTGTGCAGCGCCTGCCAGCGCTTGCCGCCCAGACGCTTCACCATGCCGTTGGTCGACGTCAGCGCCAGCGGAATCATCAGCACAAAGGCCGTGAAGCCCACCGTGATGAACGGCCGCTTGGCCACGTCTTTCAGCATGTAGGCGAGGTCAAACCCACGGTCGACGCCGATCCACAGCAGGAAGTGCTGCAGGCCATAGAAAAACGCGAACAGGCCCAGCATACGCCGCATCCGCACGAGCCAGTTCCAGCCTGTCAGGCGGCGCAGCGGCGTAACCGCCAGCGTCACGCACAGCATCACCAGCGTCCAGGTGCCGGTGGATCGCGTGACGAACTCCAGCGGGTTCGCGCCGAACTGGCTGGTCGCGCCGAGGTAAAGCAGACGCACAAAAGGCAGCATCGCCAGCAGCCAGATGGCGACCTTGATGATGCGCACCTGCGACTGCGGCAGCGCTGCCAGACCGCTGGAATTGCCGCCCGGTGCCGCGCCCGCCGTACGCGGTGAAGCCGACTGCGAGACCGTCATGTCAGCGCGGCCCATCAGAAAAACTTCCTCAGATCCATGCCCTGATACAGCGACGCCACCTGCTGGCCGTAGCCGTTGAACGGCAACGTCTTGCGCTTGGGCGCGAACAACGCGGCAAAGCCGCCACCGCCACTGTCCTCGCCAATGCGCCTTTCGGTGGCTTGGCTCCAGCGTGGATGATCCACTTCCGGGTTTACGTTGGAGTAGAAGCCGTACTCCTGCGGCGCCGCCAGGTTCCAGCTCGTCGGCGGCTGCTTGTCGAGAAAGCGGATCTTCACGATCGACTTGGCGCTCTTGAACCCATACTTCCACGGCAGCACCATGCGCACCGGTGCGCCGTTCTGGTTCGGCAGGACTTCGCCATAGAGACCAAACGTCAGCAGCGCGAGCGGGTGCATGGCCTCGTCCATACGAAGACCTTCGCTGTAGGGCCAGTCCAGCACCGAGCTGCTGACGCCGGGCATCTGCTTCTTGTCGGCCAGCGTGATGAACTGCACGTACTTCGCACCCGGCTGCGGCTCCACGCGCCGGATCAGCTCGGCCAGCGGATAGCCGATCCACGGAATCACCATCGACCAGCCCTCCACGCAGCGCAGGCGGTAGACGCGCTCTTCCATCGGCGCAAGCTTCAGCAGCTCATCGAGGTCGTAGACCTTGGGCTTCTTCACCAGCCCTTCCACCGCCACCTGCCAGGGGCGTGGCCGCAACGTGCCGGCGTTGCGCGACGGGTCGGACTTGTCGGTGCCGAATTCGTAGAAATTGTTGTACGTCGTCACGTCCTCGAAGGGCGTGCGCTTCTCCGTCACGACGTAGGCCTTGTTGACGGTGGCAGCCAGCTTCGCCCCGTGCTGGCCCTGCTGGGCGCGCGCTTCGCGCGCAAACCACGGGCCCAGCGCGGTACCGGCGGTACCGGCAGCCGCGAGCGCCAGCAGCCGACGACGTGCGGCGAACACGTGGCGCGGCGTGATGTCGGAGGCGGCGATATCGTCACCGCGCAACCACTTCGGGGAGGGAATCAGCATGGTTGATCCTTGATGCTTCGAACGGCCCGGGAATTGGACTTTCCCTTGGTCGGATAGTGCAGGCCATTCCTGACAGTCTTTTTGCTGTGGGTTCGAGGCCGGTATGCCTATCCTCCCTGGCCCTGGTATTGCTGGTACACGGACTGCGCCACGGTCAGCAGCCGCGCGCGATCGACCTGCCCGGCCAGCGCGAAGCCCAGGCTGCGGTCAATCCAGTAGAACGCCATGGCGCCGGCCCCCTTGGCGGGAGCAGCCTGGGGCATCCGCTCAAGTCGGAAGCCGGTATCTGGCGTGCCTTGCGCCATGCGGCGCAGCTGCAGCGACAGGCGCGTACCGTCATCGGATTCGTACATCAGGATGGCGGATGGGCCGCCTTCGGCCACGCCTAGGCGGCCACCGATCAGGTGAAAACCCTGCGGACGCAGGTCCGGCACCTGAAGCGGAGCGCCGAGCCGCTTGGACAGCCATGCGATCAGATGGGCTTCGTCGCTGGCCGGCACCTCCACAGGATGGCGGACTTCGGGCGCATAGACCACGTGCGACACCAACGCGTCGCGCGCGAAGCGCTCGCCCGGCGCCATGGCCACGCTGACACCATCAGCCATGCGGCCGTGCGCGAGCCAGCCAACCGCGCCGCCCATGGCCAGCGAGGCAACCGAGGCGCACGCGGCGATCCATGCCGTGCGCCAGCCACTGCCTGCGCCATCTCGCCTCGGGGTGCCATCGCGCAGCGGTTCCGGCAAGGCCGCGAGTGGCACAGGCTCATTGAGCACGCCATCGAGCGCGCCATGCAATGCCTCGCCCTGGCGGCGCCACGCCGCCACGCGTGCCGCAACCTCGGGCCGTTCAGCCAGATACGCCTCCACGGCCGCGCGGCGGCGGCCGCTCAGTTGGCCGTCGGCGTAGGCATGCAGGTCGGCTTCGTGGATCGGGGACATCATTTCACTCGCTGCAGCGTCGTACCGGCCTCCGCGGCCGGTGCCGGCTGACGCGCGCCGTCCAGGAGGGCGCGCATGTGCTCGCGCGCTCGTGCCAGGCGGGACATCACGGTGCCCACCGGAACATTCAGCACCTGTGCGGCCTCGGCATAGGTGAACTGCTCAAGGCTGACCAGCAACAACACCGCGCGCTGGGCCTCGGGCAGTTCCGCGAGCGCCTGCAGCAAGTCGCGCCGCAGGCCGGGGTCGGTAACCGGGGCACTGACGTCCGGCAGGGTCTCGGTGCTCACCACCAACTCCTTGCGCCGCACCGTGTTCAGGCGCAAGCGGTGCATCAGCGTGAGTAGCCAGGGCAGCAGGCCATCGGCGCCATCGCCCCACCACGCTCCCGGGCGCAAGCGAAAACGCCAGCGGTAGCGCAACGCGCGCTCCAGCGTGTCCTGCACCAGGTCGTCAGCCAGCGCCGCGTCCCTGGTCAGGCCACGCGCGTGGCGCCGCAGCCGCGGCGCCAGCGCTACCAGCTGGCCTTCAAACCCGTCCATGCCGTGCCGGACTCAATCCGTTGCTGACCGTCAGGGCTTGGCGACGTGCCAGACGTTGTTGACGTTGTCGCCCACGCGGTCACCGGGCTTGGCATCCTTGGCAAAGCGATACAGGGGCATGCCGCGGTAGGCCCACTGCTTGCCGCCATCATCACGCGTGATGATGGTGTAGCTGCCCGAAGCAGCGGTGCCGGGTGCCGCCATCAGCGGCGGCCAGTTGGTCGCGCATGGGCCGTTGCAGGCGCTCTTGCCGCTGTCCTTCATATCGCGGTCGAACGTGTACAGCGTCAGGCCTTGCGGATCGGTCAGCACGCCGTCGGTCACCTTGACGGTGGGAGGCATGCTTCCGGCACCGCCCATGCCACCCATGCCCGAACAGGCGGCCAGCAGGACGGATGCACAGCCAAGGGCCAGTGCGGCAGGACGAACCAGCGATGCAGCGATAGGACGACGCAGACTTGCCATGATGTTTTTCTCCATGCGGACCGGTGCCGCCAGCCGGCACCGTTCCTCAAGTAAACACCGGATGTGATGCCTTTATTCCATGAGGGCAAAAAAAACCTGCCCATCGGACAGGTTTTTTCGCTACGCAAGCAGCGCAGTCATCACAATTCGCCGTAACTATGCAGGCCCGACAGGAACATGTTGACGCCGAGGAAGGCAAAGGTAGTCACCAGCAGGCCCGTCAGCGCCCACCATGCCGCCACCGTGCCGCGCAGTCCCTTCATCAGCCGCATGTGCAGCCATGCCGCGTAGTTCAGCCAGACGATCAGGGCCCAGGTCTCCTTCGGATCCCAGCTCCAGTAGCCACCCCAGGCCTCGGCAGCCCAGAGCGCGCCGAGGATCGTCGCGATGGTGAAGAAGGCAAAGCCGACCGCGATCGCCTTGTACATGACGTCGTCCAGCACTTCGAGCGAGGGCAGGCGCTCGGCCAGGATGCCGCGCTGCTTGAGCAAGTAGGCCACCGAGACCATCGCCGCCAGCGCGAACGTGCCATAGCCGATGAAGTTGGCCGGTACGTGGATCTTCATCCACCAGCTTTGCAGCGCCGGCACCAGCGGCTGGATCTCCTGCGCATTGCGGCTGACCGTGTACCACAGCAGGAAGCCGACCGCGGCCGATACCACGAGCATCACGAACGGGCCGAGCGCGCGCGTGGCGTAGCGCCCTTCGTAGTAGAGGTAGAACAGCGACGTGATCAGCGTGAACAGCACGAACACTTCATAGAGGTTCGAGATGGGGATATGCCCGATGTCCGTGCCGATCAGGTACGACTCGTACCAGCGCACGAGCAAACCGGTGAAGCCTAGTACCACGGCCGCCCAGCACAGCTTGCTGCCGATGCTGTAGCCGGTGGCCGAGCGCGTCGCCAGGCCCACCCAGTAGAACAGCGTGGACAGGAACACCAGCGCGCTCATCCACAGGATGGCCGACTGGCTCGACAGGAAGTACTTCAGGAAGAAAGCCTGGTCGGCCCGCGCGAGCTGGCCCTGATAGAGCTGCACGGCGAACAGCGCCAGGATGGCCAGCCCAGGCATCAGGGCTCGCACCGGCTTCCAGTGCCAGCCGAGCAGAGCGAACGTCGGCACCGACGCGATCAGCACGGCCTTGTCATAGCCGTTCATCCACTGGCCATAGCGCGACAGCGCCACGCCGGCACCGACCGCGAGCAGCACCGCAAAGGCCCAGTCGAGCCACGTGAGGCGGCGCAGGAAGGAAGGTTCAAGATAGGCCTCGTCCGCGGCGCCGGAAGCGGCAGGGGTTGCCGGCCGCATGGCCGGCCGGGCGGCCTGGTTCACGTTTGAAGACATAGCGTTACCTGCGATCTGCGCACAGCCTTTGGCTGCGCAACGAAGGCCGGGCGGCGGCTGGCGAGGATCGCCACCGCCCGGCCCGACGGGTTCAATGCTGCGCCTGCGCCGGGGCCTCCTGGTCGGCCCCGGCCGCGCGGCCGATGTCGTCGCGCAAGGCGACGAATTCCTTCTCGAAGTCCAGGGTGCGGCGCTGGGTCGACATGGCCATCAGCACATGGCTGCCAGGCACTGCCGCATCGGATGGCGCCGTTGGCGCGGCCGGTGCAGTGGCATCCGCATGATGTCCAGGATCCTTGATCCAGACCCACACTCTGCGCTCCCGGATATAGAACATCGAGAACACGCCCAGCACCAGCAGCAGACAGCCAAGATACACGATGTTCTTGCCCGGCGCACGGGTCATCTGGAACACGCTGGCCTTGATTTCCTTGAAGTCGTCGAGTTGCAGGAAAACCGGCGCGCCATAGAAGAAACTGTCCGACAGGGCGTTGATCGACTGCTGCAGGAACGCCCCGCTCTGGGCGCTGTTGGGCACCACCGGCTGCTTGTCCTGCGCGCGGGCGAGTTGCCACAGTTCCCACATCGAGCCATTGAGGATCTTCAGCAGGACATCGGCTGCCTTTTGCTGCTCTGCCGCCGGGACCGATTTTTCGAGGAACGCGGCGATCGCCGTGAAGCCGCCCGGCGGAGCGTCCGGGCTGGGGCGGGTGGCGCCGGCAAAGAGGTCCAGCGCGCGCAGGGCGCTTTCCGCCAATTGGCCGCGAAGGTCGGCCTTATCCGCGCCGGGCATCGACGCCAGCGCGAAGCGGCGTGCCGCCTCGCCACGCAGTCCGCGGTCCTGCAGGGCGGCGCGCAGGCGCATCCAGTCGGCCACGCTGCCCTGGTCGTCGGCGGGGATGCGCAGGTAACGGAACGGCTCGTTCGGCGACTCCCGCATGCCGGCCAGGAACACGGACTGGCCGTCGAGCTGCACCGGCACCATGTAGTTGTTGTACTCGCGCGCCTGGCCATTGCGGTCGCGCAGCTTGTACTGCACCGACGGGCCGACGTTGTGCAGCGTCTTTTCCTTCTGCGTGTTGGCCGCGGCGCCGAGGTGCGACTCGAGCGTCTCGTTGAACGACTTGCGCGCCACGCCACGTGCATCGGGCTTGCCCGAGGCATCGGTGACGTTCTCGATATTCATCAGGCGGAAGTCGCTGAACTCCACCGTCAGGCCGTCCTTGTCGGCCGCCGTACCCGTGGTGGTCAGCGGCGTGTTGCCACCGACGGTACCGGCGAACGGGAACGTGCCGTGGCTGTTGCCTTGCATCGGATAGCCAACGAACTTCAACTGCGAACCGCCGTCCTCGAAGCTCGACTGGTAGATCGCCACGCCATCGACGATCAGCGGCTCGTTGACCTTCACCGTCGCATGCGTCTGCTTGCCGGTGGCGCGGTCGGTCACGATCACATCCGACGCGAACAGCTTGGGCATGCCGGTCGGGTAGAAATCGACCGTGAACTTCTTGAGCGTGATGTTGAACGGCAGGTCCTGTACCAGCGCGCCATCGGCAATGTTCAGGATGGCCGTGGATACGGTCGAGCCTTCGGGCACGAAGGCATTGCCCCGGAAGCCCGGGTTGGCCGCCGACAGGCGATGCTCCGGCGGAATCTCGCTGATGACTGCGTTGCCGCGGATCGGCGTCTTGCCGCCGAACCACATCTGGGCGCGGATCAGCATGTCGCCGTCGAGCAGGCCACCAATGCAGATCACCACGATCGCGGTGTGCGCCAGGATATAGCCGAGCTTGTTGGCCGCACCGGCCTTTGCGGCCAGCAGCGTCGCGCCCTCATGCTCGACCTGTCGGGTGCGGTAGCCGCGGTTTTGCAGCAGCGCATTCACGCGGGCGACGGCTTCGGTACGCGGACGTGCCGCCTCGAATTCGCCGCGGTGGTGGAAGGCGCGCAGGCTGCGCTCGCGCACATGATCCTTCCAGGAGCGCATGTCGACGATCATCTTGGGCGCGTTGCGCACCAGGCACAGCGACGTCGACACGACCAGGAAGGCCAGGATCAGCAGGAACCACCACGAGCCATAGACCTTCTGCAGCGACAATGCGTGGAAGACATCGGCCCAGAACGGCCCGAACTGGTTCACATAGTTCGGGTACGGCTCGTTCTGCTTGAGTACGGTACCGACCACGCTGGCAATGGCGATCACCGTCAGCAGGGTGATCGCAAAGCGCATCGAGGACAACAATTCGACCGCGTCGCGCAACACGCGGTGTGGGGTCTTCAGGTGCAGGCCTGAAGTGGAAGCGGTCGACATGTGATGTGCAGCAATAAGCTTTGAAATAAAAAAGGGTGGACATGCTTTGCAAGCAGGCCACCCTCTTCGATTGTTGCCGAGGCCATCGGTTGCATCCTGCTTCATGCTCCGCATGCGCGGAGCGGCAGGCCAACCGTCGGGCCGGCGCGGAACGACTTAGCGAACGCCGGCGACGTAGTCCGCCACGGCCTTGATCTCGGCGTCCGACATCTTGGCGGCGATCGTTGTCATCACCGGATTGTTCTTGCGGGTGCCCTGGCGGAATGCCACGAGCTGGGCTTCGGTGTAATCGGACCACTGGCCGCCAATGCGCGGGTACTGGGCCGGAATGCCGGCGCCGGTGGGGCCATGGCAGGCGGCACAGGCCGGCACGCCCTTGGCGGCGATACCGGCGCGGTAAATTTTCTGGCCTGCCTCGATGGTGTCCTTGTTCTTGGCCGTGGCCGGCTTGATCGGCTGCTTGGCGAGATAGGCGCCGATGTCCTTCATTTCCTGATCGTTCAGCGAACCAGCCAGCGGCGACATGATCGCGTTGTTGCGCGACTTGTCCTTGAAGTTGGCGAGTTGCTTGTGGACGTATTCAGGATGCTGCGCCGCCAGCTTGGGATTAGCGGCGGCACCGCTGTTGCCGTTGGCGCCGTGGCAGCTCAGGCAGGCGGGAACATTGCGATCGGGCGCACCCTGCGTATAAAGCGTTTCGCCCTTTGCCGGATCCGCCTTCACGGCGGCTTGCTCGGAGGCAAAAGCCAGACCGGTCATGGCGGTTGCAGGCAGGGCCAGCACCAGGACACCCAGAAGCTTCGCAATGCGGTTCATTCGCACACCTTGTCTGAATTGTTTTTGAATACCGTAGTGCATGCCGGCAGGCGCTTTGCGGGCGGTGAGGACGCACCCTTGCAAGGCCTGGCATCGTGGTCGTGGCAACCGGAAATTCCGGGTTGACCGGTGCGCCAGGCAGCAGACCCCGCCTTTCCTGGCGCCGCTCGCGATGAAACGGCAAACACGGCTCCCGTCCGGATGGATCGGGTCACCGGCAACGCGGCCATGGATGCCCTGCGCCACCCGTTCAGGAGACCGTAAACCGGCGTATTGTACAATAAATAATGTGCCGGATTGATGCCATGGCCGCCCTGTGCCTGTGCAAGATCAACCTCCGGTGGCCTGGCCGATTCCGTGCCGCCAGCCTTACCACCTCGGCGTGACCGTCGTTGCACTCCCGCGCGATTCGCGCCGGCCGCAACTACCCGCCCCACCCGCTTCGACGCATGTCCCTCCTACACCAGGCCCGTTTCTTCACGACCGTCAACCACCTGCGCGACCTGCCCGCCACCGCGGTGCCGGAGGTCGCGTTCGCCGGTCGTTCCAACGCCGGCAAGTCGACGGCCATCAATATCCTGTGCAACCAGAAGCGCCTGGCCTTTTCGTCGCGCACGCCGGGACGCACGCAGCATATCAACTACTTCACGGTGGCCCCGGTCAAGGCGCCGGATCCGATTGCCTTCCTGGTCGACCTGCCGGGTTATGGCTACGCAGAGGTCTCGGGCTCCGCCAAGTTCCACTGGCAAGGACTGCTCAGCGATTACGTGCAGAGCCGCACCCAGTTGTCCGGCCTGATCCTGATGATGGATGCGCGCCGCCCCTTCACCGATCTCGATTGCCAGATGGTGGAGTGGTTCCTGCCCACCGGAAAGCCGATTCACGTGTTGCTCACCAAGGCCGACAAGCTGACCAACAGCGAAAACGCCAAGGCCCTGCGCGAGACGCGGCAGATCCTGGCCGGCTACTCGGAGCAACTGGGCACGCCGGTGCCGCTCACCGCGCAGCTGTTCTCCAGCCTGAAGCGCCGCGGCATCGAAGAAGCGCAGCGCGTCATCGCAGGCTGGCTGTCGCTGCCCGAAGCGCAACCCCAGACGCCGGCTCAGCCACCTGCGGAGCCGGGCACCTCCGAGCAACGCAAGCCCGAGTAACGCACGCGTTTCGCACGGACAAAAAAAGCCCCGTTGCAAGCAACGGGGACGAACTTTCCCGCCGGTCAGGGCGGGTACCCGCTCAGGGAGGAGTAGCGGGGGACACCGCGCCGCGCGAGGCGCAACGCAAGGTGTCCGCGAGTATGATAGCGGGCACACTCAAAAGTTTAGTTTTTCTGCATTACGCGCTCCGGCGCGTCCGCCGCCCGCCGGGGACGAGCCGCTTTGCGCATAATTCCTCCCTGAACTCCCCCTTCAAGCTGCCATGTCTGCCTTTCCAGAGTACCGTCCCCGCCGCATGCGTCGCGATGACTTCTCGCGGCGCCTGATGCGCGAGCACCGCCTGTCGCCGGACAACCTGATCTACCCAGTCTTCATCCTGGACGGGCAGAACCAGCGCCAGTCCGTGGCGTCCATGCCGGGCGTGGAGCGTGTTTCCGTCGATCTGCTGCTGCCGGTGGCGGAAGACTGCGTGAAGCTGGGCATTCCGGTCATCGCGCTGTTCCCGGTCATCGATCCCTCTCTGAAGACCCCTGACGGCATTGAAGCGACTAACGCCGAAGGGCTCGTTCCGCGCGCGGTGCGCGCCCTGAAGGACCGCTTCCCCGAACTTGGCGTGCTCACCGACGTGGCGCTCGATCCGTACACTAGCCACGGCCAGGACGGCGTGCTCGACGAGAACGGCTACGTGATCAACGATCAGACCGTCGAGATCCTGGTCCGCCAGGCGCTGGTGCAGGCCGAAGCCGGCGTGGATATCGTCGCCCCGTCCGACATGATGGACGGCCGCATCGGCGCCGTGCGCCTGGCGCTGGAGGATGCAGGCCACATCCACACGCGCATCATGGCCTACTCGGCCAAGTACGCGTCGGCGTTCTACGGCCCGTTCCGCGACGCCGTGGGCTCGGCCGCCAACCTGGGCAAGGGCAACAAGATGACCTACCAGATGGACCCGGCCAACACCGACGAGGCCCTGCGCGAAGTCGCCCAGGACATCATGGAAGGCGCCGACATGGTGATGGTCAAGCCCGGCATGCCCTATCTGGATATCGTGCGCCGCGTGAAGGACGAGTTCCGCTTCCCGACCTACGTCTACCAGGTCAGCGGCGAGTACGCGATGCTCAAGGCCGCCGCGCAAAACGGCTGGCTGGACCACGACAAGGTCATGATGGAATCGCTGCTGGCCTTCCGCCGCGCCGGTGCCGACGGCATCCTCACCTATTTCGCGCGCGATGCCGCGCGCCTGCTTGCCGGCTGAAGCGACGTCGCCCACATGGAGCTGCTAGGCTTCTCGGCCAGCCAGGTTCACCCGCTCGCCTCGCTGGCCGAGGCGGGCACGTTCCTCGCCGGTAGCGCGTCGGCCCGCTTCGTCTGGGCCGATTTTCCGATCGAAGAGGTCGCGGCGGCCCCGGAAAGCTGGCGCGAGAGCGTGCGGCAGCTCACCGGCGCGCCTATCCTGGACCTGCATCTGGTAGACGCCACCAACACCGCGCATCCGTCGTACTTCGATACGACGCATGCGTACGACATGGTGATCTTCCGCAAGCTGACTTTCGAGACCAGCCGCGCCATTGCCGAGGCTGAAGGTTCGGCACCGGCTCCCGCCGGGGCCGCGCCAAAGCCGCGCCGCCATCCGCCCGGCTTCCTGCCGGCACTGGCCCGGATCGACACGCAACCGGTCACGTTCTTCGTCTTCGACAATGTGCTGGTCACCGTCCGGCCCGGTCCGTCGCGCACGATCGACCAGGTACGCCAGCGCCTGCTGGAGCTTTGCCAGGCGCCAAGGCCACAAGCCGCGCCCCGGGCAAACGGACAGGCGCCGCTGTTGCACGGCGTGCGGCCGCCGAGCCGGCCCGAAGACCTGATGCTGCGCCTGCTCAACGCCATGGTCGACCGCTACCTGGAGTTGCGCGCGCCGCTCACACGGCAACTGGACCGCTGGCAGCGCGCGCTGCTCAATTCGCGCCGCAGTTTTTCAAGCTGGGAAGGATTGCTCGATGCCCGCATCCAGCTGCGCAAGCTGGAGCACCTGAGCGAAGAGCAGCGCGATGCCCTGCAGGAATTCCGCGACAGCGTCCTGGACAACCGCTACAGCGGCGACCCGACCGATCCCGCCGGCAAGGCGCCAGGCCGCGATGAGATGCTGCTGGTACGCATCAACGACCTGATGGAGCACATCCAGCGCGTGCTGGCGCACGCGCGGCGACTGGAGGATTCGATCGAGTCCGCCGTCCAGATCCATTTCTCGGCGGTGGCCCACCGGACCAACCGCACCATGCGCACGCTGACGCTGATCACCGCGCTGTTCATGCCGCTGACGCTGATCACCGGCGTCTTCGGCATGAACTTCGAACGCATGCCGTGGCTGCGCGAGCCCGACGGCTTCTGGTGGTCGCTTGGGTTGATGGGCGCGGTCGTGGTGGTACTAGGCGCCGTGTGGGCGCTCGGGCGGCAGTTGGAGCGCTAGTGCTCAGGTGCTGGGGCGCGTGCCAAGCGCGCGCTCCAGGCTTTCGAGGAAGCGACCGGCGGACTGGTAGCCGATCACGCGCACCGGCCGTTCACGGCCGTCGGCGCCGAACAGGATGATGCCAGGCGGCCCGAACAGGCCGAAGCGCTTGAGCAGAGCCTTGTCGTCGGCGTTGTTGGCCGTGACATCGGCCTGCAGCAGCACGATCTCCGACATGCGCGAACGCACACGGGTATCGGTGAACGTCATGCGCTCCATCTCCTTGCAGCTCACACACCAGTCTGCGTAGAAATCGAGCAGCACTGGCTTGCCTGCGGCTGCGGCCTGCGCCACGCGCGCATCGAGTTCCGCCACGGTTCGGACCCGCTCGAAACGCACCGCCTGAGGACCGGCGGGTGCTTCTGCCGGGGCGCCGGTCACGCGCGCCAGGTTCAGATGCGCCAGCGGCTGCAGCGGATCGCGTCCGCCAGAGGCCAGGCCCAGTAGCAAGATGGCGCCAGCGAGCGCCGCCAGCACGCCAAGCCCCTTTCCGAGCCGTGCCACGCCGCGCGCTTCAGCACCCAGTGCATCAAACGCGCCAAGGAATACCGCCGCCACGAGCAACAGCGCCGCCCACAACGCCATGATCAGCCATGCCGGCAGCACGGGCGTCACCATCCAGATCGCCACACCCAGCAGCAGGAATCCGAAGAAGCGCTTGGTGGCTTCCATCCAGCGCCCCGCGCGCGGCAGCAGATTGCCCGCGCCGACCCCGACCAGCACCAGCGGAACCCCCATGCCCAGCGCCATGGCCAGCAGCGCGCTGCCGCCGGTCAGCGCGTCGCGCGTCTGGGCGATATAGGCCAGCGCACCAGCCAGTGGCGCCGTCACGCAAGGGCCCACGATCAGCGCGGAGATCGCGCCCATGGCCGCGGCTCCGACCACCTGGCCGCCGCGCCGGCGGTTCGACGTGGCCGTCAGGCGGTTCTGCCACTGCTGCGGCACCTGGAGTTCATAGAGGCCAAACATCGACAGCGAGAGTGCCACCATCAACCCTGCAAACGCGACGAGCACAGCGGGCGTCTGCAGGGCGGCGGCCAGGCCCTCGCCCAGCAGGCCCGCGGCCACGCCGATCGCCGTGTAGACCACGGCCATGCCGAGGACATAAGCCAGCGATACCACCAGCGCCCGACTGCGCGTGGCGTGCTCCCCGACCACGATGGACGACAGGATCGGTACCATCGGCAGGACGCAGGGCGTGAAGGTCAATAGCAGGCCCAGGCCGAAGAAGAGTGCCGCGACGATGCCGAGGTTGCGGCTGGCAAGCACACCGGCAATGCGATCGTTCTCGTCGATGCGTGCGGCGGGCGTGGCACCGGCGATACCCGGCTCAACAGCCCGCGGCGGAGTCGTCGACTCGCTGCGCGGGGTGCCGCCGAACAGGCTGCCGAGCGACACGGCGCCCACTTTGTAGACGCTCTCCATCGGCGGATAGCACAGCCCCTTGTCGGCGCAGCCCTGAGACGTCACGACCAGCGACCACTTGCCGTCGGCGGGCGCAGACTCCACCGGCACGCGGATGACGACGGTGTCGCGATAGGTTTCCATCTCC
Organism: Cupriavidus sp. C3SS-1; assembly: GCF_057073755.1. Taxonomy (NCBI): domain Bacteria; kingdom Pseudomonadati; phylum Pseudomonadota; class Betaproteobacteria; order Burkholderiales; family Burkholderiaceae; genus Cupriavidus; species Cupriavidus sp. C3SS-1. The sequence continues at coordinate 3,106,362 of NZ_CP172699.1, forward strand.
TTGCCGAAGGTCTCATCGAACTTGACCTTGCCGGGTGGAAATTCGGGCTGGCCCAGGCGTACGGCTTCGGGCTGGACGGCAAAGGCGAAGCGCTCGCGGTACAGGTAGTACCCGCTGGCCACGTCGAAGCGGATTTCGATGGTCCGTGCGTCCACTTGCCGGGCGGCGAAGCGGAAGGCCTGCTCGGGCGGCAGGAAGTCCTCTTCCGTGGCCGCGTTGGCACCGGCAGCCAGGCACAGCCAGGCCACCATCATCGCCAGCACTGCGGCAATATGCCGCGCCCAGCTCAACCGGTTTGATCGCTCGGAGAGAGCAAAACCCATATTCATAGACCGTCCCGAATCTTTTCAGTCACTTTCGTAACGCGGGGCGCTGCTTTCATTCCGCACCATCCACGGCGCAGGCGACTTCGTCACGCACCCACGAAACCCTGGCTGATGGGCCACGCAATGATCTCGGGCACATCATAGGGGTGGTTCGCCCGGATGACCGCCTCAAGCGCCGCATAGCGCGCCCGCGTCGTCTTGGCCAGCAGAGGCCATTCAGTCGCCTGCTCCAGCTTGCCCTGCCACCAGTACTCGGATTGCACCGGAGCAAGACGGTTCACGCACGCGCACACACGCGCCTCGAGCAAGGCCCGTGAAAGCCGCGTCGCGGTGTCCGCATCGGGCAGGTTGGTCAGTACGGCGATGACCGCCGCATCGTCGCCCTCGGCGGCGTGTTGTGAACTGGCACTGGCTTTCATGCGGCCCCTCCGAATCCTGGCGCACAAAACAAAAGAGCCAGGCAAATTGCCTGGCTCGATTGTAAGCGGTGTGTCCGAACCCGTCGGAAGACGGGCTGGAACTCGACCTTACTCAGCGGCTTCTTCGGCCGGAGCTTCGGTGATTTCCGGACGATCCACCAGCTCGACCAGCGCCATCGGCGCGTTGTCGCCCTGACGGAAGCCGAACTTCAGGATACGGGTGTAGCCGCCCGGACGAGCGTTGTAGCGCGGGCCCAGTTCGTTGAACAGCTTCGTGACCATGTCGCGGTCGCGCAGACGGGCGAAAGCCAGACGGCGGTTGGCAACGGTGTCCTTCTTGGCCAGCGTGATGAGCGGCTCGACAACCTTGCGCAGTTCCTTGGCCTTGGGCAGGGTGGTCTTGATCAGCTCGTGCTGGAACAGCGAGTTGGACATGTTGCGCAGCATCGCGAGACGGTGCGACGAGGTGCGGTTCAGTTTCCGCAAACCATGACGGTGACGCATGATGATTCCTTTCAGATGAAGTGTTTGACCAGCTCTTCTATCGCCCCCTGGCGCAAACCTCGGGACGCGGGCCGGTAGTCATACATGCCCCGGCCGAAACCGGGGCGGTTACCGCAACGCGAGGCCAGGGCCTCGCGCCGCAATTACTTGTCCAGCCCTGCAGGCGGCCAGTTCTCGAGCTTCATGCCCAGAGTCAGGCCACGCGAGGCGAGGACTTCCTTGATCTCGTTGAGCGACTTGCGACCCAGATTCGGGGTCTTCAGCAGCTCGTTCTCGGTACGCTGGATCAGGTCGCCGATGTAGTAGATGTTTTCGGCCTTCAGGCAGTTGGCCGAACGCACCGTCAGCTCCAGGTCGTCGACCGGGCGCAGCAGGATCGGATCGATCTGCGGTGCGCGGCTCGAAGCGGCCTCGGCGGCGGACTCGGTGCCTTCCAGCGCGGCGAACACCGACAGCTGGTCAACCAGGATGCGGGCCGACTGGCGAATCGCTTCCTCGGGCGAGATCACGCCGTCGGTTTCGATGTTCATCACCAGCTTGTCCAGGTCGGTACGCTGCTCCACGCGAGCGGACTCGACGGCGTACGACACGCGGCGCACCGGCGAGAACGAGGCGTCCAGCACGATACGGCCGATCACCTTGCTCGACTCGTCGCCGAACTTGCGCACGTTGCCGGGCACGTAGCCGCGGCCTTGCTCGACCTTGATCTGCATGTCCAGCTTGCCGCCGGCAGACAGGTGGGCGATGACGTGGTTCGGGTTGATGATCTCGACATCGTGCGGCAGCTCGATATCGGCCGCCGTTACGATGCCTTCACCGTCCTTGCGCAGCGAAACCGTGACTTCGTCGCGGTTGTGCAGCTTGAACACGACACCCTTCAGGTTGAGCAGCAGGTTGACGACGTCTTCCTGCACACCGTCGATGGTGGAATATTCATGGACCACCCCAGCGATCGTCACTTCGGTCGGGGCATAGCCGACCATCGATGACAGCAGCACGCGACGCAGGGCGTTACCGAGCGTATGGCCGTAGCCGCGCTCGAACGGCTCCATCACGACTTTGGCGTGATGATCGCCCAACGGCTCGACGGCGATGATTTTTGGCTTGAGGAGTGCTGTTTGCATTAGGTTGTCCTTTTCAATACCCTCGGCTCGTTACACCGATAAGGCTGACGTTTGGAACCTGAAAGACCCATCGCGCGATGGGCAATAAGCCCGACCGCGCATATAGCGCGGCGGGCTGTAAGAGAGGCCTTGCGGGAATCGCAAGCTCGAACCGTTCTGTTCGGCGGTCCGGCGGATTAACGCGAGTACAGTTCGACGATCAGGCTTTCGTTGATGTCGCCGGCGATGTCGGCGCGATCCGGAGCCTGCTTGAAGGTACCTTCGAACTTCTTGGCGTCCACGGCAACCCAGGTCGGGAAGCCCGACTGCTCGGCCAGCGACAGAGCTTCAGCGATACGCACCTGCTTCTTCGACTGCTCGCGGATGGAGATCACGTCGCCCGACTTGACCTGGGCCGACGGCACGTTCAGGGCCTGGCCGTTCACCAGGATCGCCTTGTGCGACACCAGCTGACGCGCTTCAGCGCGGGTCGAGCCGAAGCCCATGCGGTACACCACGTTGTCCAGACGCGATTCCAGCAGTTGCAGCAGCTTTTCGCCGGTGTTGCCCTTGCGGCGGTCGGCTTCAGCGAAGTAGCGGCGGAACTGGCGCTCGAGCACACCGTAGATGCGCTTGACCTTCTGCTTTTCGCGCAGCTGGTTGCCGTAGTCGGAGGTGCGGGCACCCGAGGTGCGGCCATGCTGGCCCGGCTTGCTGTCCAGCTTGCACTTGTCGGCCAGCGAACGGCGCGAGCTCTTCAGGAACAGGTCGGTGCCTTCACGGCGGGAAAGTTTGGCCTTCGGGCCGGTATAACGTGCCACGTTGTCTTCCTTTGTTCGATCACGGCGCCTGTCTTGACGCGCCGCGAGTCCGCCAACGCTGTGCTACCGGGAATCCCGGAGACCGTGACGGACGGTGGGCTTATGACGCGCGCCCCGTTGCCGGGTACGACGCAAAAAGCATTTTCCAATGCGCAGGCATTCTGAATGCGCTGAATGCAGCATTCCCGCCGCGCAAAACGAAAACCTGCCGCATCAGATGCAGCAGGTCAACGCGCGATACTACCATATCCGAAACCGGCAGGTAAACCCGCCGGCCCGGACACGCCAACGCTCAGATGCGGCGGCGCTTCGGCGGACGGCAGCCGTTGTGCGGAATCGGCGTGACGTCTTCGATGATAGCGATCTTGATGCCCAGCGCGTTCAGCGCACGGACAGCCGATTCACGACCCGGGCCGGGGCCCTTGATACGCACTTCCAGGTTCTTGATACCCTGGTCTTGCGCCACGCGGCCGGCATTCTCGGCAGCAACCTGGGCAGCGAACGGGGTCGACTTGCGCGAACCCTTGAAGCCCTGGCCACCGGCGGTCGCCCACGACAGGGCGTTGCCCTGGCGGTCGGTGATCGTGATGATGGTGTTGTTGAACGAGGCGTGGACGTGCGCAATGCCGTCGGCAACGTTCTTCTTGACCTTTTTACGCGCGCGAGCGGCGTTATTCGGACCTTTTGCCATTAGTTTCTTCCTCTGCCTTCGGCTTTACTTCTTCAGAGCCACGCCGGCCTTGCGCGGACCCTTGCGGGTACGTGCGTTGGTACGGGTACGCTGACCGCGCATGGGCAGGCCCTTGCGGTGACGCATGCCACGATAGCAACCAAGGTCCATGAGACGCTTGATGTTCATCGTGGTTTCACGACGCAGGTCACCCTCGACCGTGACCTTGCCCACTTCGTCACGAAGCTTTTCCAGGTCGGCGTCGGTCAGATCCTTGACCTTCTTGTCAAACGGTACACCGGTGGCCTCGCAAATCTTGCGAGCGCGCGAGCGGCCGACACCATAAATAGCCGTCAGGCCGATTTCGGTGTGCTTGTGGTTCGGGATGTTAACCCCTGCGATACGTGCCATTCGTCAATCCTCTTTCCGATTAGCCTTGGCGTTGCTTGTGGCGGGGATCCGACGAGCAGATCACGCGCACGACACCGTTGCGCTTGATGATTTTGCAGTTGCGGCAAATGCGCTTAACAGAAGCCAGCACTTTCATAATATTTCCTCTTCCTTCAATTCCTGTTCGCTCACTTCGTCCGGAAGACGATCCGTGCGCGCCATACCTTGTCTGTCCCGATCTGAATCAGCGCAGGGTCAGGTTGCCCTTAAAGTTCGCTTTCTTCAGCAACGATTCATACTGCTGCGACATGACGTAGGACTGAACCTGGGCCATGAAATCCATCGTGACGACCACGATGATCAGCAGCGAAGTCCCGCCAAAATAGAACGGAACGTTCCAGCGCAGCACCAGGAATTCCGGCAACAGGCAGACCAGTGTGATGTAGATCGCACCAGCCAGCGTCAGACGCACCAGAATCTTGTCGATGTAGCGCGTCGTCTGCTCGCCCGGACGAATGCCCGGAATGAAGGCACCGCTTTTCTTCAGGTTGTCCGCTACTTCACGACTGTTGTACACCAGAGCCGTATAGAAGAAGCAGAAAAATATAATCGCAGCAGCGTACAGCAGGATGTAGACCGGCTGGCCCGGCGACAGCGTGGCAGCCAGGTCCTTGATGAACCTGCCAACCGCACCGGTCGACTGGGACGTGAACCAGCCTGCAATCGTCGCCGGGAACAGGATGATCGACGATGCGAAGATCGGCGGAATCACCCCTGCCATGTTCAGCTTCAGCGGCAGGTGCGACGACTGACCGCCGTACACCTTGTTGCCGACCTGACGCTTGGCATAGTTCACCAGGATCTTGCGCTGGCCACGCTCGACAAACACCACGGCGAAGGTCACAGCGATCACGATCGCCACGATGAAGATCGCCGCGATGATGCTCATGGAACCCGTGCGGACCAGTTCAAACAGCCCGCCGATCGCGTTGGGCAAGCCCGCCGCGATACCGCCGAAAATGATGATCGAGATGCCGTTGCCCAGACCACGTTCCGTGATCTGCTCACCCAGCCACATCAGGAACATCGTGCCGGTCACCAGCGTGATCACCGCGGTCGCCCGGAACAACAGGCCCGGATCGATCACCAACCCTGGCTGCGACTCCAGTGCGACCGCAATCGACAGCGCCTGGAACGTGGCCAGAACCACGGTGCCGTAACGCGTGTATTGCGTGATCTTGCGCTGCCCTGCCTGCCCTTCCTTCTTCAACGACTCCAGCTGCGGCAGCACGATCGTCAGCAATTGCATGATGATCGATGCCGAGATGTACGGCATGATGCCGAGCGCGAAGACGGTAAAGCGCGACAGCGCCCCGCCCGAGAACAGGTTGAACATCCCGAGGATGCCACCCGACTGACTCTGGAAAAGCTTCGCGAGCTGATCCGGATCGATTCCCGGCACCGGAATATGTGCACCGATGCGGTAAACGATCAGGGCCATCACCAGGAACATCAGCCGGCGCTTGAGGTCGCCGTACTTCGCCGTGTTCCGGGCTTGCGCGCTTGCATTGGGTTTCGCCGTGGCCAAACGATGCTCCGACTATGACTGCCTATGCTGCGATAAATGCCTGTCAGGCTGCGATCTGGCCGCCGGCGGCTTCGATCGCTGCCTTGGCGCCAGCGGTGGCGCCCAGACCCTTGATCGACACCTTGCGGGTCAGTTCACCGGCCTTGATGACCTTGGCGCTCTTGACCAGCTCGCCTACCAGGCCAGCTTGCTTCAGGACCAGCAGGTCGACTTCGGTCGCTTCCAGGCGCTCGATGTCACGCAGCGAGACTTCGGCCGTGAAGGCCTTGGTCAGCGACGTGAAGCCGCGCTTCGGCAGACGACGATACAGCGGCATTTGACCGCCTTCGAAGCCCACCTTGTGGAAGCCGCCCGAACGCGACTTCTGACCCTTGTGACCGCGGCCGGCAGTCTTGCCCAGGCCGGAGCCGATACCGCGGCCGACGCGACGCTTGGCGTGCTTCGAACCGGCGGCCGGTTTCAGGTTGTTCAGTTGCATCTTGCTCTCCGAAGTCCCGGTATCAGGCCAGAACCTTGACCAGGTACGAGACCTTGTTGATCATGCCGCGCACGGCGGGCGTGTCCTGCAGCTCCGACACCGAGTTGATGCGGCGCAGGCCCAGACCACGCACGGTGGCGCGATGATCCTCGCGCGTGCCGATGAGGCTGCGCACGAGTTGCACTTTTACGGTTTTCTGCGACATTGCGTTCACCTTAACCCAGGATGTCTTCGACCGACTTGCCACGCTTGGCGGCGATTTCGCCCGGCGTGCTCATCTTCTGAAGGCCGTCCAGCGTGGCGCGAACCATGTTGTACGGGTTGGTGGAGCCGTGCGACTTGGTCACCACGTTGGTGACGCCCATCACTTCGAAGATCGCGCGCATCGGGCCGCCGGCGATCACGCCGGTACCTTCCTTCGCGGGCATCATCAGCACCTTGGCGGCGCCATGCTTGCCAACGACTTCGTGTTGCAGCGTGCCGTTCTTCAGCGAGACCTTGACCATCCTGCGACGGGCTTCGTCCATTGCCTTCTGAACTGCCACCGGCACTTCCTTGGCCTTGCCCTTGCCCATGCCGATGCGGCCATCGCCGTCACCAACCACGGTCAGCGCTGCGAAACCGAGAATCCGGCCACCCTTCACCACCTTGGTGACACGGTTGACCGAGATCATCTTCTCGCGGAGGCCGTCGTCGCGTTCGTCCTGTTGGACTTTTGCTTGCATCTTTGCCATGACGTATCTCTCTTTATGCGCTTAGAACTTCAGGCCGGCTTCGCGGGCGGCGTCTGCCAGGGCCTTCACGCGGCCATGGAAACGGAAGCCGGCGCGATCGAACGCGACGGTTTCCACGCCGGCAGCCTTCGCCTTCTCGGCGATGCGCTTGCCCACTGCGGTAGCGGCAGCGGCGGTAGCGCCCTTGCCATCCAGTTCCTTGCGCACTTCCACCTCCGCGGTCGAAGCCGAAGCCAGCACCTTGGTGCCGCACTCCGAGAAGACCTGGGCGTAAATATGCGAATTCGTACGGAACACGGTCAGACGATTGACTTTCATCTCCGCGATCTTGGCGCGGGTCTGACGTGCACGGCGCAAACGAGCGTCTTTCTTGTTCATCATTGCACCCCTTACTTCTTCTTGGTTTCCTTCAGGATGACGCGCTCGTCGCTGTAGCGAACACCCTTGCCCTTGTAGGGCTCAGGCGGACGGTACGCGCGAACTTCCGCGGCAACCTGACCGACTTTCTGCTTGTCCGCACCCTTAATGATGATCTCGGTCTGCGTCGGCGTCGTAGCCGTTACGCCTTCCGGCATCTCATGGATCACGTCGTGCGAGAAACCAAGCTGGAGCTTCAGCGCAGCGCCTTGCAGCTGGGCACGGTAGCCCACGCCAACGAGGTTCAGCTTGCGCTCGAAACCGGTGGTCACACCCTTGACCATGTTTGCCGCCAGGGCGCGCATGGTGCCTTGCAGGGCGTTTGCTTCACGCGACTCGTCAGCCGGTGCGAAGGTCAGCGTGTCGTTCTCGACATTGACCTTGACCAGGCTGTGAATCGGTTGCGACAGCGTACCCAGCGGACCCTTCACGGAGAGCACGCCAGCTGCCACATTCACTTCCGCGCCTTTGGGCAGCGCGATGGGAGCCTTACCTACACGGGACATGTTCTCTCCTTAAGCGACGTAGCAGAGAACTTCGCCACCCACGCCAGTGGCGCGAGCCTTGCGGTCGGTCATCAGACCCTGCGGGGTCGAGATGATCGCCACACCGAGGCCGTTCATCACTTGCGGGATGTCGCTGCGGCCCTTGTACACGCGCAGGCCGGGCTTCGAGACGCGTTCGATGCGCTCGATCACCGGACGGCCGGCGTAGTACTTGAGGCCGATGCTCAGTTGTGCCTTGCCGCCATCTTCCTGGACGGCGTAGTCGTCGATGTAGCCTTCGTCCTTCAGGACCTTGGCGATTGCCACTTTCAGCTTCGACGACGGCATGACAACCGACGCTTTCTGCACGCCCTGGGCGTTGCGGATGCGCGTCAGCATATCGGCGATAGGATCGCTCATGCTCATACTGTTTCTCCTGTAGCCTGTGCGTAATTACCAGCTGGCTTTCGTCAGACCCGGGATTTCGCCCTTGAAGGCGATTTCGCGGATCTTGTTACGCGCCAGGCCAAACTTGCGGAAGGTACCGCGGGGACGACCGGTGATCGCGCAGCGGTTACGCTGGCGGGTCGGGTTCGCGTTGCGCGGGAGCTGTTGCAGCTCCAGGCGCGCCATGTAACGCTCTTCTTCCGACTTTTCTTGGTCGTCAATAATGGCCTTGAGGTTGGCGCGCTTGGCGGCATACTTCGCCACCAGCTTGGCGCGCTTCTTCTCACGTTCAATCAGAGCCAGTTTAGCCACGGTTACCCCTTAATTGCGGAACGGGAACTTGAACGCACCGAGGAGTGCCTTGGCTTCCTCGTCGTTCTTTGCCGTCGTCGTGATGCTGATGTTCAGACCACGCAGTGCGTCGATCTTGTCGTACTCGATTTCGGGGAAAATGATCTGCTCTTTCACACCGATGTTGTAGTTGCCACGACCGTCGAACGAACGGCCCGACACACCACGGAAGTCACGCACGCGCGGCAGGGCCACGGTGACGAAACGATCGAGGAATTCGAACATGCGCTCGCCACGCAGGGTCACCATCGCACCGATGGGGTAGCCCTGGCGGATCTTGAAGCCGGCGATGGCCTTCTTGGCCTTCGTCACCACGGGCTTCTGACCAGCGATCTTGGTCAGGTCGCCAACGGCGTTTTCAATGATCTTCTTGTCATTGATGGCTTCGCCAAGACCCATGTTCAGGGTGATCTTGGTGATGCGCGGCACTTCCATGACCGACTTGTAACCGAACTGCTCGATCAGCTTCGGCACAACCTTATCTTTGTAGAACTCTTGCAGACGTGCTGCCATGCTCAACTCCTAAACGTGCCCAGAATCAAGCTGCCACGACGGCGCCGGTGGTCTTCAGCACGCGCACGCGCTTGCCGTCTTCCACCTTGATGCCGACGCGCGACGGCTTGCCATTGGCATCCACGAGCGCAACGTTGGAAATATGCAGCGGCATGACCTTGTCGACCACGCCACCGGTGGTGCCCAGCATCGGGTTCGGGCGGGCGTGCTTCTTCGCAACGTTCACGCCTTCCACTGCAACCTTGTCGCCGAGCACGGCTTGCACGGTACCGCGCTTGCCCTTGTCTTTGCCGGTCAGGACGATGACTTCGTCGCCCTTGCGAATCTTGTTCATGTCGGCTCCTTACAGCACTTCCGGAGCGAGCGACACGATCTTCATGAAGCGCTCGGTACGGAGTTCACGAGTCACCGGCCCGAAGATACGGGTGCCGATCGGCTCGAGCTTGTTGTTCAGCAGGACGGCGGCATTGCTGTCGAACTTGACGAGCGAACCGTCTGCACGGCGCACGCCCTTGGCAGTACGCACCACAACGGCGTTGTAGATGTCGCCCTTCTTCACGCGACCGCGAGGCGCTGCGTCCTTGACGGTCACCTTGATGATGTCGCCCACGCTCGCGTAGCGGCGCTTGGACCCACCCAGCACTTTGATGCACAGCACTTCGCGCGCACCAGTGTTATCGGCCACTTCGAGCCGGCTTTCTGTCTGAATCATGGTGTTTGTCTTCCCAACTTAATCCGCCAGGTGCAAAAACGCCTGCCGGTCAGTCTTGGTCCCGTAGGCTCCGGCTTTGCGCCAGCTCCGTATGGGTTGATCAACTTTGAGTCGGTAGGAACCTGGCACTCCCGACTGACGTCGGGCCACCTGGCCCTGGCTCGCTCAACAGGTCCGCCCGGGTGGTACAGCTAAGGCGAACGCAATAAAGCGGAAGTCCAGGATTATAGCTACATAATCCTGGACTTGCAAGTCAAGCTAAGAACGTGTGGTTCTTAGATGACGCGTGCAGCCTCTACCAGCCGGGAAACCACCCAGGACTTGGTCCGCGACAGCGGACGGCCTTCCTGGATTTCGACCTTGTCGCCTTCCTTGTACTGGTTGGCTTCGTCGTGTGCGTGGTACTTCTTGGAACGCAGCACGTACTTGCCGTACAGGGGGTGCTTGACGCGGTTTTCAACCAAGACCGTAACGGTCTTGTCCATCTTGTCGCTTACCACACGACCGACGAGGGTGCGGCGAAGCGACGTTTCCGTTTTTGCAGCTTCAGTCATTTCGCGTTCGCCTTTTCAGTCAGCACGGTTTGCACTCGCGCGATGTCCTTGCGAACCTTCTTCAGCTGGCTGGAATTCTGCAGCTGTTGGGTTGCCTTTTGCATGCGCAGGCTAAATTGGGCCTTCAGCAGCTCGGAGAGCTCCTGGTTCAGGCCTGCGGCGTCCTTGCCGCGAAGTTCGGATGCTTTCATCCCTGCTCTCCTTACGTCCCGACCTGGCGCACCACGAAATTGGTGGCGATCGGCAGCTTGGCAGCGGCGAGGCGGAACGCCTCACGTGCCAGATCTTCGCTCACACCATCCATCTCGTAGAGCATCTTGCCCGGCTGGATTTCAGCCACGTAGTACTCCGGATTGCCCTTACCGTTACCCATACGGACTTCAGCGGGCTTCTTCGAGATCGGCTTGTCCGGGAAGATACGGATCCAGATGCGGCCGCCACGCTTGATGTGACGGGTCATCGCACGACGTGCCGACTCGATCTGACGAGCGGTCAGGCGGCCACGGCCCATGGCCTTCAGGCCGAATTCGCCGAAAGACACGGCGTTGCCACGGGTAGCCTTACCCGTGTTGCGGCCTTTCTGCTCCTTGCGGTACTTTCTGCGCTTAGGTTGCAGCATCGTTATTCTCCACTCTTCGCATCTGCGCCAGGCGCAGCGCGGCGACCGGCACCGGCGCCACCGCGACGGTTGCCACCCGGGCGGCCTTCGCCTTCACGGCGGCGGCCTTCCGGACGACCCGGACGACGACGACGGTCGTCTTGCGGCTCTTCCACCACCGGCGCGTCATTGCGGCCGAGGTGATCACCCTTGTAGACCCACACCTTGACACCGATGATGCCGTAGGTGGTTTCTGCTTCGGAGAAGCCGTAGTCGATGTCGGCGCGCAGGGTGTGCAGGGGCACACGGCCTTCGCGGTACCACTCGGTACGTGCGATTTCGATACCGTTCAGACGGCCGGCGCTCATGATCTTGATGCCCTGGGCGCCCAGACGCATGGCGTTCTGCATGGCGCGCTTCATGGCGCGGCGGAACATGATGCGGCGTTCGAGCTGCTGGGTGATCGAATCGGCGATCAGCTGAGCATCGGTTTCCGGCTTGCGGATTTCCTCGATGTTCACGTGCACGGGCACGCCCATGCGACGCTGCAGTTCGGCCTTCAGCAGTTCGATGTCCTCGCCCTTCTTGCCGATCACCACGCCCGGACGCGAGCTGTAAATGGTGATGCGTGCATTGCGGGCCGGACGCTCGATGACCACGCGGCCAACCGATGCGTTCTTCAGCTTCTTCTTCAGGAAGTCGCGAACTTCGATGTCTTCCTTCAGCATGCCGGCAAACTTCGTGTTGTTGGCGTACCAACGCGAAGCCCAGTTACGGCTGACGGCCAGACGGAAGCCAGTCGGATGAATCTTCTGTCCCATCGTGACTCCTTAGTTGCCGAGCGTCACAGTGATGTGACACGTTTGTTTCTCGATGCGGTTGCCGCGGCCCTTTGCCCGTGCCGTGAAGCGCTTGAGCGAGGTTGCCTTGTCGACGTAGATCGATTTGACCTTGAGTTCGTCGATGTCGGCGCCTTCGTTGTGCTCGGCGTTGGCGATGGCCGATTCGACCACCTTCTTCACGATCCCGGCAGCCTTTTTCGGGCTGAAGGCCAGGACGTTGAGCGCACGCTCGATCGGCAGACCACGGATCTGGTCAGCGACCAGGCGCGTCTTCTGGGCGGAGATGCGGGCACCGCGATGAATCGCTTTCACTTCCATGATGGCACCTTACCTCTTCGCTTTCTTGTCAGCCGCGTGGCCCTTGAACGTGCGGGTGAGCGCAAATTCGCCGAGCTTGTGGCCAACCATGTTTTCCGTGACATACACCGGCACGTGTTGACGGCCGTTGTGCACGGCGATCGTCAGGCCAATGAAATCCGGCATGATGGTCGAGCGGCGCGACCATGTCTTAATGGGCTTCTTGTCCTTGCCGCCTACAGCCGCTTCCACCTTCTTCAGCAGGTGGGCGTCGCAGAACGGACCCTTTTTAGCGGAACGAGTCATATCTTTAGCTCCTACCTACCGATTAGCGCTTGTGGCGCTTCTGGACGATCATGCTGTCCGTGCGCTTGTTGCTGCGGGTGCGGTAGCCCTTGGCCGGGGTACCCCACGGCGACACAGGATCGCGACCAGCAGCGGTCTTGCCCTCACCACCACCGTGCGGGTGGTCGACCGGGTTCATCACAACGCCGCGGACCGTCGGGCGGATACCGCGCCAACGGGTCGCACCGGCCTTGCCGATGACGCGCAGGCTGTGCTCTTCGTTGCCCACTTCACCGATGGTGGCGCGGCATTCGATATGCACGCGACGCACTTCACCGGAGCGCAGACGCACCTGGGCGTACAGACCTTCACGAGCCAGCAGCACGGCGGAACCGCCAGCGGCACGGGCAACCTGAGCGCCCTTGCCCGGCATGATTTCCACGTTGTTGATCGTGGTACCAACCGGAATGTTGCGAATCGGCAGGTTGTTGCCAGCCTTGATCGGGGCTTCTGCACCGTTCATCAGCGCCTGACCGGCAATCATGCCCTTGGTCGCGATGATGTAGCGGCGCTCGCCGTCGGCGAACAGCACCAGCGCAATGTTCGCGCTGCGGTTCGGATCGTATTCCAGGCGCTCGACCTTGGCGGCGATGCCGTCCTTGTCGTTACGCTTGAAGTCGACCACGCGGTAGTGGTGCTTATGACCACCGCCCTTGTGGCGGGTGGTGATATGACCGTTGTTGTTACGGCCCGACTTCTGGAATTGCTTTTCCAGCAGCGGAGCGTGGGGGGCGCCCTTGTGAAGGTCTTTGTTGACCACCTTCACCATCGAGCGACGACCCGGGGAAGTCGGCTTGGTCTTGACGAGTGCCATGATTACTTGGCCTCCGCTTCAAAATTGATTTCCTGACCCGGCTTCAGCGAAACGTAGGCCTTCTTCACGTGGTTGCGACGCCCCATGAAACGGCCAAAGCGCTTTTGCTTGCCCTTCTGGTTCAGGATCTGAACGGACTGCACCTCGACCTTGAACAGCAGTTCGACGGCGGCCTTCACTTCTGCCTTGTTGGCATCGCGAGCCACTTCGAACACGACTTGTTCGTTCTTGTCGGCGACCAGGGTTGCCTTTTCGGAAACCACCGGCGCGAGCAGCACCTGCATCAAACGATGATCGTTCTTGGCTACTTGCGTCATTTCAGCAACTCCTCGATCTGCGCGACGGCTGCCTTGGTCACCAGCACTTTCTTGTAGTGCACGAGCGACAGCGGGTCGGCCTGGCGCGGCTCGACAACTGCCACGTGCGGCAGGTTGCGCGAAGCCAGGTAGAGGTTTTCGTCGAGGCTGTCGGTGATGATCAGCACCGAGTCCAGGCCCATGGCCTTGAACTTGTCGGCCAAGAGCTTGGTCTTGGGCGCTTCGACGGTGAAACCGTCCACCACATTGATACGGCCTTCACGTGCGAGCTGCGAGTAAATCGAGCGCATACCGGCACGGAACATCTTCTTGTTGACCTTCTGGGTGAAGTTCTCTTCCGGCGAATTCGGGAAGATACGACCACCCCCACGCCACAGCGGCGAGGACGACATACCGGCACGAGCACGGCCCGTACCCTTCTGGCGCCACGGCTTCTTGGTCGTGTGCTTGACCTCTTCACGATCCTTCTGCTTACGGTTGCCGCTGCGAGCGTTGGCCTGGTAAGCGACGACGATCTGGTGAACGAGGGCCTCGTTGTAGTCACGGCCAAACACTTCGGCAGAGGCGTCTACGCCCGCGCCGATCTGGCCATTGTCCTGGAGGAGCTTGAGTTCCATTGCTTCCGCTCCTTAAGCTTTGGCTTTGGCCTTGACGGCCGGGGTAACGATGACCTTGCCGCCCTTGGAGCCAGGGATCGCGCCCTTGACCAGCAGCAGCTTGCGCTCTGCGTCGATCTTGGCGATCTCCAGGTTCTGCACGGTGCGGGTGGCATCGCCCAGGTGACCGGTCATGCGCTTGCCCGGGAACACGCGGCCCGGATCCTGCGCCATACCGATCGAGCCCGGCACGTTGTGCGAGCGCGAGTTACCGTGGGTGGCACGGCCGGATGCGAAGTGGTGACGCTTGATGGTACCGGCGTAGCCCTTACCGATCGTCACGCCCTGCACGTCGATCTTCTGACCGACTTCGAACAGGTCGACCGACAGCGAACCGCCAGCTTGCAGTTCGGCAGCCTTGGCTGCATCGATACGGAATTCGCGGATGATTTCGCCAGCTTCCACACCGGCTTTGGCGAGGTGACCCGCCAGCGGCTTGGTAACGCGGCTTGCGCGTCGGGCGCCGAAGGTGACTTGAACGGCGGTATAACCGTCGGTCTCGTCCGTCTTGATTTGCGTCACGCGGTTGTCGCCGACCTCGACCACGGTAACGGGAATCGAATCACCGTCGTCCGTGAAAATACGGGTCATGCCAACCTTGCGACCTACAAGGCCTAGGCTCATGGTTTGCTCCATTCCCAGCTGCGATTGGCCGGGGCTGATTGATACACGAAAACTGTGTTTGCGCAGTTGCGCTGCATTTGCGCTTAAAAGGGCTGCGCTAAAGAAGACTGCGCGAGGCCAAAATGGCCAACCCACTACCCGGAGAAACGGGTAGCCTTACACTATAGCCCAGTGCTTTGGAAAGGGCAACATGAATTGCCGAATTCCGCCGTGAATTGCGTTCGGAGCAACGGCATCCCGTGGAATTGCGGCGCAAAGTCGACTTTCGGCGGCGTGATGGCCGCCGAAGCACGCAGTTCAGGCCGCGAGCAGAATGAAATCCCCGCCTGCGCGTCCTTGCGACGATGCGGGCGCGGCTGATAGGCACGGCCAACCATCGCAAACGGTGGCGTCAGCCACAAAACAAAAACGGCGAACCGAAGTTCGCCGTTTCTTTCTGCACCGGGCCGCGGACGGCCCGAAGCCATTACACCTTGATCTCGACGTCCACGCCTGCCGGCAGGTCGAGCTTCATCAGCGCGTCGACGGTCTTGTCGGTCGGGTCGACGATGTCCATCAGGCGCTGGTGAGTGCGGATCTCGAACTGATCACGGCTGGTCTTGTTGACGTGCGGCGAACGCAGGATGTCAAAGCGCTGGATGCGGGTCGGCAGGGGCACCGGGCCCTTGACGATCGCACCGGTACGCTTGGCGGTATCCACGATTTCGGCTGCCGACTGGTCGATCAGGCGATAGTCGAAAGCCTTCAGGCGGATACGGATCTTCTGGTTCTGCATGATATTTCCTTAAAAGAGCGATGGGCAATGTGCCCGGATCAAAGGGGACATGCCCGCGGGCATGTCCCAGGAAGTTGCTTAGTCGAGGATCTTTGCCACGACGCCGGCGCCGACGGTACGGCCGCCTTCGCGGATTGCGAAGCGCAGGCCTTCTTCCATGGCGATCGGGGCGATCAGCTTGACGGTGATCGACACGTTGTCACCCGGCATCACCATTTCCTTGTCCGCCGGCAGCTCGATCGAGCCGGTCACGTCGGTGGTACGGAAGTAGAACTGCGGGCGGTAGTTGTTGAAGAACGGGGTGTGACGGCCGCCTTCGTCCTTCGACAGAATGTACACCTCGCCGGTGAAGTGGGTGTGCGGCTTGATCGAACCCGGCTTGCACAGCACCTGGCCGCGCTCGACGTCTTCACGCTTGGTGCCGCGCAGCAGCAGACCGACGTTGTCGCCAGCCTGGCCCTGGTCCAGCAGCTTGCGGAACATTTCCACGCCGGTGCAGGTGGTCTTGACCGTCGGCTTGATACCAACGATTTCGATTTCTTCGCCGACCTTGATCACGCCACGCTCGATACGGCCGGTCACCACGGTGCCGCGACCCGAGATCGAGAACACGTCTTCCACCGGCATCAGGAACGTACCGTCCACGGCGCGCTCCGGCGTCGGGATGTAGGTGTCCAGCGCGTCGGCCAGGTTCATGATGGCCACTTCGCCCAGCTCGCCCTTGTCGCCTTCCAGCGCCAGCTTGGCCGAACCCTTGATGATCGGGGTGTCGTCGCCGGGGAACTCGTACTTCGACAGCAGCTCGCGAACTTCCATCTCGACCAGCTCGAGCAGTTCCGCGTCGTCCACCATGTCGCACTTGTTCAGGAACACGATGATGTACGGCACGCCAACCTGGCGGGCCAGCAGGATGTGCTCGCGCGTTTGCGGCATCGGGCCGTCAGCGGCCGAGCAAACCAGGATCGCGCCGTCCATCTGGGCGGCACCCGTGATCATGTTCTTCACGTAGTCGGCGTGGCCCGGGCAGTCAACGTGCGCGTAGTGGCGGTTGGCCGTTTCGTACTCGACGTGGGCGGTATTGATGGTAATACCGCGTGCCTTTTCTTCCGGCGCTGCGTCGATTTCGTCGTACTTCTTGGCGGCACCGCCAAACTTCGCTGCCAGCACCGTGGCGATCGCTGCGGTCAGCGTGGTCTTGCCATGGTCAACGTGACCAATCGTACCAACGTTCACGTGCGGCTTGGTCCGCTCGAACTTTTCCTTTGCCATTTTTCAGCTCCTGATAGGAATGCAATCTTGTTGTTTCATCGCGCCGCCGCACCGGCTGGCGCGGCGGCGAACTTCCAATTACTTGCCCTTGGCCGTCATCACGGCTTCGGCGATGTTCTTCGGTGCTTCAGCGTAGTGCTTGAATTCCATCGTGTACGTGGCGCGGCCTTGCGTGGCCGAGCGCAGCGACGTGGAATAACCGAACATTTCCGACAGCGGGACTTCGGCCTTGATGATCTTGCCGCCGCCCACCATGTCGTCCATGCCCTGCACGATGCCGCGGCGGGACGACAGGTCGCCCATCACGGTACCGGTGTAGTCTTCCGGCGTTTCCACTTCCACGGCCATCATCGGCTCGAGCAGAACCGGGCTGGCCTTGCGCATGGCTTCCTTGAAAGCCATCGAGCCGGCCATGCGGAACGCGTTTTCGTTCGAGTCCACGTCGTGGTACGAACCAAACGTCAGCGTGACCTTCACGTCCACCACCGGGAAGCCAGCCAGGATGCCGTTCGGCAGCGTGTCGACGATACCCTTTTCGACTGCCGGGATGTATTCGCGAGGAATCACACCGCCCTTGATGGCGTCGATGAACTCGAAGCCCTTGCCCGGCTCTTGCGGTTCCAGCGTGATGACAGCGTGACCGTACTGGCCGCGGCCGCCCGACTGCTTGACGAACTTGCCTTCGACGCCTTCGGCCGTCTTGCGA
Organism: Cupriavidus sp. C3SS-1; assembly: GCF_057073755.1. Lineage (NCBI taxonomy): Bacteria > Pseudomonadati > Pseudomonadota > Betaproteobacteria > Burkholderiales > Burkholderiaceae > Cupriavidus > Cupriavidus sp. C3SS-1. The sequence continues at coordinate 3,124,117 of NZ_CP172699.1, forward strand.
ATGGTTTCGCGGTAGGCCACTTGCGGCGCGCCGATGTTGGCTTCCACGCCGAATTCGCGCTTCATGCGGTCGACCAGAATTTCGAGGTGGAGCTCGCCCATGCCCGAAATGATGGTCTGGCCCGATTCTTCATCGGTACGCACGCGGAACGACGGATCTTCGGCGGCCAGGCGGTTCAGGGCGATGCCCATCTTTTCCTGGTCAGCCTTGGTCTTCGGCTCGACAGCCTGCGAGATCACCGGCTCCGGGAACACCATGCGCTCGAGCACGATCGGTGCAGCCGGATCGCACAGCGTGTCGCCCGTGGTGGCGTCCTTCAAACCCACTGCAGCGGCGATGTCGCCGGCCAGCACTTCCTTGATTTCTTCGCGCTGGTTGGCGTGCATCTGCAGAATACGGCCCAGGCGTTCCTTCTTGCCCTTGACCGGGTTGTAGACGGTGTCGCCCGAGTTGATCTTGCCCGAGTAGACGCGGAAGAAGATCAGCTGGCCCACGAACGGGTCGGTCATGATCTTGAACGCCAGTGCCGAGAACTTTTCGGTGTCGTCAGCCTTGCGCTCGAGCTTCTTCTCGCTGTCGTCTTCGTCCGTACCCGTAACCGGCGGAATGTCGACCGGCGACGGCAGGAAGTCGATTACGGCGTCCAGCATACGCTGCACGCCCTTGTTCTTGAACGCGGTGCCGCACAGCATCGGCTGGATTTCGCAGGCGATGGTACGGTCACGCAGCGCCTTGACGATCTCGGCGCGGGTCAGCTCTTCGCCGCCCAGGTACTTTTCCATCAGCTCTTCGCTGGCTTCGGCGGCGGACTCGACCATCTTCTCGCGCCATTCGGCAGCGGTGTCCTGCAGCTCGGCCGGGATGTCCTGGTATTCGAACTTCACGCCCTGGCTGGCTTCGTCCCAGACGATCGCCTTCATTTCCAGCAGATCGACAACGCCCTGGAAGCCGTCTTCAGCGCCGATCGGCACCACGACGGGCACCGGGTTGGCCTTCAGGCGGGTCTTCAGCTGATCGTAGACCTTGAAGAAGTTCGCGCCGGTACGGTCCATCTTGTTGACGAACGCCAGACGCGGCACCTTGTACTTGTTGGCCTGGCGCCACACGGTTTCCGACTGGGGCTGCACACCACCCACGGCGCAGTACACCATGCAGGCACCGTCCAGCACGCGCATGGAACGCTCCACCTCGATGGTGAAGTCCACGTGTCCCGGGGTGTCGATGATGTTGAAGCGGTGCTCCGGGTAGTTACCCGCCATGCCCTTCCAGAAGGCAGTCGTCGCAGCCGAGGTGATCGTGATGCCACGCTCCTGCTCCTGCTCCATCCAGTCCATGGTGGCCGCGCCGTCGTGCACTTCACCGATCTTGTGGTTCACACCGGTGTAGAACAGGATACGTTCGGTCGTGGTGGTTTTACCCGCGTCAATGTGAGCGGAAATACCGATATTGCGGTAGCGCTCAATAGGAGTCTTACGAGCCACTTTAATCCTCTATTCGTTCGTGAGGCGCCGGCATCTCATGCCGCGCGCCCTTAACACAAACGGGCGAGATGTGTAAAAACACAGCCCGCCCGGCAACCAACAGTGTTTTCGCGCGCTTTAGAAGCGGAAGTGCGAGAACGCCTTGTTGGCTTCGGCCATGCGGTGCACTTCGTCGCGCTTCTTCATCGCGCCGCCACGGCCTTCCGATGCTTCCAGCAGCTCACCTGCCAGGCGCAGCGCCATCGACTTCTCGCTGCGTTTCTTCGCGGCCTCGCGCAGCCAACGCATCGCCAATGCCAAACGACGCGACGGACGGACTTCGACCGGAACCTGATAGTTGGCGCCGCCCACGCGACGGCTCTTCACTTCCACCACCGGCTTCACGTTGTTGATCGCAACGGAGAACACTTCGATGGGGGCCTTGCCTGCCTTCTTTTCGATCTGGTCGAACGCGCCGTACACGATACGTTCGGCAACCGACTTCTTGCCGTCCAGCATCAGCACGTTCATGAACTTGGCAACTTCAACGTTACCGAACTTCGGATCAGGCAGAACGTCCCGCTTGGGGACTTCACGACGACGTGGCATCTTCTTTCCTTTAGATTCAGTTGAGAGCGCGGTTTGTTGTCTCCGCTCTCCGGCCACCAACTAGCTTGCATGCATGAACAGCAAATTCGCCGGGTGACCACTTACTCGACGGCACGGCGCACAAAAACGCTCCGTTGTACCGCCGCCTTTTGACAGTTCCGTGACACTTGCCACCGACTGTCGCTTGTTGCTTGCGATAAAAGCTTAGGCAGCCTTCGGACGCTTCGCACCGTACTTCGAACGGGCCTGCTTGCGGTCCTTCACGCCTTGCAGGTCCAGCGAGCCACGGACGATGTGGTAACGCACACCCGGCAAGTCCTTCACACGACCGCCGCGGATCAGCACGACCGAGTGTTCCTGCAGGTTGTGGCCTTCACCGCCGATGTACGAAATAACTTCGAAACCGTTGGTCAGGCGCACCTTGGCGACCTTACGCAGTGCCGAGTTCGGCTTCTTCGGCGTCGTGGTGTACACGCGGGTGCACACGCCGCGACGCTGCGGGCAGTTCTCAAGTGCCGGGCTCTTGCTCTTGATGACTTCAGAGACGCGCGGCTTGCGAACCAGTTGGTTGATAGTTGGCATTGTTCAATCCAGCTTGGTTTTACGAAAAACACCTCTTACGCCCGGCAGAACCGGGAAAGAGGCAACTACGGGTTTTGGGCGGGAGAGGTGAGCGGGCGCTCAAGGGAGGGGACTGTGCGGTAACAGCATTCCAAAGAGCGCGAGCCGGCACCCGGATCCCGCATCTGCCGCCGCCGGACTGCCGAAGCGATCCGGAAGGCTTGCCGGGCAGCGGATCAAAGTCCACATAGCCGACGGGCGAGCGAAATCCAAAGCCAAAAACTCGAATCTGGCATGGTAGCAGCGGAATCGTATACGGTCAAGCCGTATACCCGATGCTGTCCGACGCGCCTAAACGCGGTTCAGCGTATCGACGATGGCCTGGCCGTAGCGTTCGAGCTTCGATGCCCCAATCCCGGGAATGCCCTCCATGGCCGACAGCGAATCCGGCGCGGTGCGGGCCAGTTCGGCCAGCGTGGCGTCGTGGAAGATGACGTAGGCCGGCACGCCATGCTCGCGCGCAGCATCGGTGCGCCAGCGGCGCAGGGCTTCCCAATTGGCCAGCGTGCCGGCGTCCATGTCGGCGGTATGGTCGGTGCGGGCGCCACGTGCGGCACGCTCCCCGGACTTGCCGGGTTTCGTCGCCTGCCGGCGCAGGATGATCTGCCGCCCACCCTTGAGCACTTCGCGCGCGCCCTCGCCCAGCAGCAGCGCGCCGTGGCCGCCATGGTCGATCACGAGCAAACCCTGGGCAATCAGCTGGCGAAAGACGGTGTGCCATTCGTGGACGGTGCGGTCCTTGCCGATGCCGAAGGTCGAGACCTTGTCGTGGCCCCACTGCCTGATCTTTTCCGAGGCATTGCCACGCAGCACATCGATCAGGTGGGTAGCGCCGAAATGCAGCCGGCTGGCCTGCGCCGTGCGGTAGACGCAGGACAGCGCCATCTGCGCTTCGCGCGTGCCGTCCCAGGTGGCGGGCGGCTCCAGACAGGTATCGCAGTTGCCGCAAGGTTCGCTGGCCTCGTCGAAGTAGGCCAGGATGCGCACACGCCGGCAGCCCGCCGTCTCGCACAATCCCAGCAACGCATCGAGCTTCGACGATGACACGCGCTTGAAGGCGTCGTCGGCTTCGGATTCGTCGATCATGCGCTTCTGCTGCACCACGTCGCCGAGACCGTAAGCCATCCAGGCATTGGCCGGCAGACCATCACGGCCGGCGCGGCCGGTCTCCTGGTAGTAGCCCTCCATGCTCTTGGGCAGGTCCAGGTGAGCGACGAAGCGTACGTCAGGCTTGTCGATGCCCATGCCGAAGGCGATCGTAGCGACCATCACCAGGCCTTCCTCTTCGCGAAAGCGCGCCTGGTGGCGCTGTCGCGTGGCTGCCTCCATGCCGGCGTGATACGGCAGCGCATTGACGCCATGCCCCTGCAGCCACTCGGCAGTGTCCTCCACCTTCTTGCGCGACAGGCAATAGACGATGCCGCTGTCATGCGTGCCATCTGCGGCGGTGTGCTCGGCCTTGATGAAGGCCAGCAACTGCTGCCGGGCATTGTCCTTCTCGACGATCCGGTAGCGGATATTCGGGCGGTCGAAGCTGGAGACGAAGACTCGCGCGTCATCCAGCGCCAGGCGCTCGATGATCTCGTCGCGCGTTACCGCGTCCGCCGTGGCGGTCAGTGCGATGCGCGGCACGTGCGGGAAACGCTCGTGCAGCACCGACAGCTGGATGTATTCGGGCCGGAAATCATGGCCCCACTGCGACACGCAGTGCGCCTCGTCGATCGCGAACAGACCGACACGCGTGCGTTCAAGCAGATCGAGAAAGCGCGGCGTCATGAGACGTTCCGGCGCGACGTAGAGAACTTCGAGGCGGCCTGCCAGCAGGTCGCGCTCGAGCGCGGAAGCCTCTGACCCGGTCAGCGTGGAATTGAGTGCGGAGGCACGCACCCCGGCTTCGGTCAGCGCGGCAACCTGGTCCTGCATCAGCGCGATCAGCGGCGACACCACGATACCGACGCCCTGGCCGGCGCGTTGCCGTAGCAGCGCCGGGATCTGGTAGCAAAGCGACTTGCCGCCGCCGGTCGGCATCAGGACGAGGCAATCGCCACCCGACGCGACGTGATCGATGATTTCGCCCTGGCGTCCGCGGAAGGCGTGGTAGCCGAAGACATCCTTGAGGATCGCCAGTGCTTGCGACATGGACAACGGAATAGCGGTAGCCGGAAAAGCCGTAACCATACACTAAGAACGCGGCGCACCGCCCTTGCAGGACCAACTGTCGGAGGTTTCTTACTGCCATGTCAGCACTGCAATACAAGGCTGCCGGCAAGCACCGGCCGTAGGGGCGATATCCCAGACGAAAAAAAAGCCCGGCTGGATCAGCCGGGCTTCTGGTCCGCCTTGGCGGCGGAGCGCTACTGCATGGATCAGGCGTTGTCGCCTTCACCCTCCGTCGCCTGCACCACTGGCGGCGGCTCGATGAAGAGCGACTGCTCTTCTTCGGAGATCGCCTGGGCGCGTTCGCGTTCGGCCGATTCGCGTGCCTTGCGGGCACGGTGGTAGGCCAGGCCGGTACCGGCCGGGATCAGACGGCCAACGATCACGTTTTCCTTCAGACCACGCAGGTCGTCGGTCTTGCCCATGATCGCGGCTTCGGTCAGCACGCGCGTGGTTTCCTGGAACGATGCCGCCGAGATGAAGCTGTCGGTCGACAGCGACGCCTTGGTAATACCCAGCAGCAGGTTCTCGTAGGTCGCCGGACGCTTGCCTTCGGCGATCACGCGATCGTTCTCGTCGAGCAGCTCCGAACGCTCCACCTGTTCACCCGGGATGAACTTGGTGTCGCCTACGTCAGCGACCTGAACACGACGCAGCATCTGGCGAACGATCACCTCGATGTGCTTGTCGTTGATCTTCACGCCCTGCAGACGGTACACGTCCTGGACTTCGTCGACGATGTAGTGCGCCAGCTCTTCGATGCCCTTCAGGCGCAGGATGTCGTGCGGATCCGCCGGACCTTCCACGATCATTTCGCCCTTGTTCACCACCTGGCCGTCGTGCACCAGCACCTGCTTTTCCTTCGCGATCAGGAACTCGTGGGCATTGCCGTCCAGGTCGGTGATGACCAGGCGCTGCTTGCCCTTCGTGTCCTTGCCGAACGAGGTCGTGCCGGTGACTTCCGCCAGCACGGCGGCGTCCTTCGGCGAACGCGCTTCGAACAGTTCGGCCACACGCGGCAGACCACCGGTAATGTCACGGGTCTTCTGCGATTCGGTCGGGATACGTGCGAGCACTTCACCGACGTGAACCTGCTGGCCGTCCTTCACGGTAATCAGCGCGCCAACCTGGAAGCCGATGGTCACGGAGTGGTCCGTGCCCGGGATCTTCACTTCCTGGCCGTTCGCGTCGAGCAGTTTCACCTGCGGGCGAATGCCCTTGGTGGCAGCCGTGCGGCGCTTGGCGTCGATCACCACGAGGGTCGACAGGCCGGTGACTTCGTCCATCTGCTTGGCGACGGTCACGCCTTCTTCCACGTTCTCGAACTTGGTCGTGCCGGTGTATTCCGAAACGATCGGTCGAGTCAGTGCATCCCAGGTAGCCAGCTGCGTGCCAGCCTTGATGGCCTGGCCGTCCTGCACCAGCAGCGTGGCGCCGTACGGGATCTTGTGGCGCTCGCGCTCGCGGCCGTGGTCGTCGGTGATCAGCGCTTCGCCCGAACGCGAGATGACGATCAGCTCGCCCTTCGCATTGGTGACATAGCGCATGGTCGCCGTGAAACGCACGGTACCGGTTGCCTTCGCTTCCACGCTCGATGCCACGGCCGCACGCGATGCCGCACCACCGATGTGGAACGTACGCATGGTCAGCTGCGTGCCCGGCTCACCGATCGACTGGGCGGCAATCACGCCCACCGCTTCGCCGGAGTTCACCATCACGCCGCGGCCGAGGTCACGGCCATAGCACTTGGCGCACAGGCCGTAGCGCGTATCGCACGACAGCGGCGTGCGCACCTTGACTTCATCCACGCCGATCGCGTCGATCAGGTCGACCAGGTCTTCGTCCAGCAGCGTGCCGGTCTCGATCGCGGTCTCCTGGGTTTCAGGGTTCACCACGTCGGCCACTGTCACACGACCCAGAATTCGGTCGCGCAGGGCTTCGATCACTTCACCGCCTTCGACCAGGGCCTTCATGGCCACGCCGTTGGAGGTGCCGCAATCGTCTTCCACCACGACCAGGTCCTGCGTCACGTCGACCAGACGACGGGTCAGGTAACCCGAGTTCGCGGTCTTCAGTGCCGTATCGGCCAGGCCCTTACGGGCGCCGTGGGTCGAGATGAAGTACTGCAGAACGTTCAGGCCTTCACGGAAGTTCGCCGTAATCGGCGTTTCAATGATCGAGCCATCCGGCTTTGCCATCAGGCCACGCATACCGGCCAGCTGGCGGATCTGCGCTGCGGAACCCCGTGCGCCCGAGTCGGCCATCATGTAGATGGAGTTGAACGACTCTTGCTTGACGGTGTTGCCGTTGCGGTCGACCACGTCTTCGTGCTGGAGCTGCTCCATCATCGCCTTGCCCACCTGGTCGCCGGCGGCGCCCCAGATGTCCACGACGTTGTTGTAACGCTCCTGGTCCGTCACCAGACCCGACATGTACTGCTTGTCGTATTCCTTCACCTTGGCCGAGGCCTCGGAGATGATCTTCTCCTTCAGCGGCGGCACCAGCATGTCGTCGATCGCGATCGAGATACCGGCGCGCGTCGCCAGGCGGAAGCCCGACTGCAGCAGCTTGTCGGCGAAGATCACGGTCTCGCGCAGGCCGCACTTGCGGAACGCGGTGTTGATCAGGCGCGAGATTTCCTTCTTCTTCAGCGGCTTGTTCAGCACCGAGAACGGCAGGCCCTTCGGCAGGATCTCGGACAGGATCGAGCGGCCAACCGTGGTCGCCTGCAGCGTGATCTTCGGTGCGAAACGCGCGTCGCCTTCGGCGTCCTTGTCGACCAGCTCATACTCGGTGATACGCACGTTCACGCGGGAAGCCAGTTCGACTTCCTTGTTCTCGTAGGCGCGGATCACTTCGCTGATGTCGGCGAAGGTCATGCCTTCGCCCTTGCCGTTGATCTTGTCGCGGGTCGTGTAGTACAGACCCAGCACCACGTCTTGCGACGGCACGATCGACGGGTCGCCGTTGGCCGGGAACAGCACGTTGTTGGAGGCCAGCATCAGCGTGCGGGCTTCCATCTGCGCTTCCAGCGACAGCGGGACGTGAACAGCCATCTGGTCACCGTCGAAGTCAGCGTTGAACGCTGCGCAGACCAGCGGGTGCAGCTGGATGGCCTTGCCTTCGATCAGCACCGGCTCGAACGCCTGAATGCCCAGGCGGTGCAGCGTCGGCGCGCGGTTCAGCATCACCGGGTGCTCGCGGATCACCTCTTCGAGGATGTCCCACACCACCGGCGTCTGGCTTTCCACTTCCTTCTTCGCCGCCTTGATGGTGGTGGCGATGCCCATCGTTTCCAGCTTGTGGAAGATGAACGGCTTGAACAGCTCGAGCGCCATCAGCTTGGGCAGGCCGCACTGGTGCAGCTTGAGCGTCGGGCCCACCACGATGACCGAACGGCCCGAGTAGTCGACGCGCTTGCCCAGCAGGTTCTGACGGAAACGGCCGCCCTTGCCCTTGATCATTTCGGCCAGGGACTTCAGGGGACGCTTGTTGGCGCCGGTCATCGCCTTGCCGCGACGGCCGTTGTCCAGCAGCGAGTCAACCGCTTCCTGCAGCATGCGCTTTTCGTTGCGCACGATGATCTCGGGCGCCTTCAGTTCCAGCAGGCGCTTCAGGCGGTTGTTACGGTTGATGACGCGGCGATACAGGTCGTTCAGGTCCGAGGTCGCGAAGCGGCCGCCGTCCAGCGGCACCAGCGGGCGCAGCTCGGGCGGGAGCACCGGCAGCACTTCGAGGATCATCCACTCGGGCTTGATGCCCGAACGCTGGAAGGCCTCGAGCACCTTCAGGCGCTTGGCGAACTTCTTGATCTTGGCTTCGGAGCCGGTGGCCTGCAGTTCGGCGCGGATCTGTTCGATCTGCTTCTCGATGTCGATGCCGCGCAGCAATTCACGGATGCCCTCGGCACCCATCATGGCGACGAACTCGCCCTCGCCGTACTCGTCGCACTTCGCCAGGTAGTCGTCTTCCGACATGATCTGGCTCTTCTTGAGCGGAGTCATGCCGGGTTCGAGCACCACGAATGCCTCGAAGTACAGCACGCGCTCGATATCGCGCAGCGTCATGTCCAGGACCATGCCCAGACGCGACGGCAGCGACTTCAGGAACCAGATGTGCGCGGTCGGCGCGGCCAGTTCGATGTGGCCCATGCGCTCGCGGCGCACCTTGGCCAGCGTCACTTCAACGCCGCACTTCTCGCAGATGACGCCGCGGTGCTTCAGGCGCTTGTACTTGCCGCACAGGCACTCGTAGTCCTTGATCGGTCCAAAGATCTTGGCGCAGAACAGGCCGTCGCGTTCCGGCTTGAACGTACGGTAGTTGATCGTTTCCGGCTTCTTTACTTCGCCATACGACCACGAACGGATCTTGTCGGGCGATGCCAGGCCGATCTTGATCGCGTCGAACTGCTCTTCCTGCTGTACCTGCTTAAAGAGATCGAGCAATGCTTTCATTGCAACTCCTTGTTTCGCCGCCGCCCCGGAGTCTGTCCGGTGCAGCGGCATTCAATCCTGTGGGAAATCCTGCGCTGGTGGGCGCCCGCCGTGGCCGGCGCCCGATCGTCTCGATCAGTAGCGATCGAGGTCGATGTCGATACCCAGCGAGCGGATTTCCTTCACCAGCACGTTGAACGATTCCGGCATGCCGGCATCGATCGAGTGCTCGCCCTTGACGATGTTTTCGTACACCTTGGTACGGCCGTTCACGTCATCGGACTTGACGGTCAGCATTTCCTGCAGCACGTACGATGCGCCGTAGGCTTCCAGCGCCCACACTTCCATCTCACCGAAACGCTGGCCACCGAACTGCGCCTTACCACCCAGCGGCTGCTGCGTGACGAGCGAGTACGGGCCGGTCGAACGCGCGTGCATCTTGTCGTCGACCAGGTGGTGCAGCTTCAGCATGTGCATCACACCCAGCGTAACCGGACGCTCGAACGCCTCACCGGTGCGGCCGTCGAACAGCGTGACCTGTTGCTTGGAAGCGGTCAGGCCCTTCTCCTTCGCGATCTCTTCCGGATAAGCGAGGTCCAGCATGCGGCGGATTTCATCCTCATGCGCACCATCGAACACCGGCGTCGCGAACGGCACGCCCTTCTTCAGGTTCTCGGCCAGTTCCAGGACTTCCGAGTCCGACAGGCTGTCGAGGTCTTCGACCTTGCCGCTCTCGTTGTAGATCTGCGTGAGCAGCTTGCGCAGTTCGGCTGCCTTGGCTTGCGCCTTGAGCATGTTGCCGATGCGTTCGCCCAGACCGCGCGCAGCCCAGCCCAGGTGGGTCTCGAGAATCTGACCCACGTTCATCCGCGAAGGCACGCCCAGCGGGTTCAGCACGATGTCGGCAGGCGTACCGTCGGCCATGTAGGGCATGTCTTCGATCGGCGTGATCTTGGACACGACGCCCTTGTTGCCGTGACGGCCTGCCATCTTGTCGCCAGGCTGCAGGCGGCGCTTGACGGCCAGGTAAACCTTGACCATCTTGATCACGCCCGGCGGCAGTTCGTCGCCCTGCGTGAGCTTCTTGCGCTTCTCTTCGAAGGCCAGGTCGAACTCGTGGCGCTTCTGCTCGATGGCTTCCTTGACGGCTTCCAGCTGGGCAGCCACTTCCTCGTCGGCCGGACGGATGTCGAACCAGTGGTACTTGTCGATTTCCGCCAGGTATTCCTTGGTCAGCTTCGCGCCCTTGGCCAGCTTCTTCGGACCGCCATTGACGGTCTTGTCGACGAGCAGACGCTCCAGACGCTGGAACGCGTCGCCTTCCACGATACGCAGCTGGTCGTTCAGGTCCAGGCGGTAGCGCTTCAGTTCGTCGTCGATGATCGACTGGGCACGCTTGTCACGGGTCACGCCTTCGCGGGTGAAGACCTGGACGTCGATCACGATGCCGCTCATGCCCGACGGCACGCGCAGCGAGGTGTCCTTCACATCCGAAGCCTTCTCGCCGAAGATCGCGCGCAGCAGCTTCTCTTCCGGCGTCAGCTGGGTCTCGCCCTTCGGCGTGACCTTGCCCACCAGCACGTCGCCGGCTTCGACTTCGGCGCCGATGTAGGTGATGCCCGACTCGTCCAGGCGAGCCAGCTGGGCTTCGGCCAGGTTCGAGATGTCGCGCGTGATTTCTTCCGGTCCGAGCTTGGTGTCGCGGGCAACGACCGACAGTTCCTCAATGTGGATCGAGGTGTAGCGGTCTTCGGCCACCACGCGCTCCGAGATCAGGATCGAATCCTCGAAGTTGTAGCCGTTCCAGGGCATGAACGCGACCAGCATGTTCTGGCCGAGCGCGAGCTCGCCCAGGTCGGTCGAGGCGCCATCGGCCACGACGTCGCCGCGGGCCACGTGGTCGCCCACCTTGACCATCGGACGCTGGTTGATGTTCGTGTTCTGGTTCGAACGCGTGTACTTGATCAGGTTGTAGATGTCCACGCCGACTTCACCGGCCACGGCTTCGTCGTCGTTCACGCGGATCACGATACGCATCGCGTCGACATAGTCGACCACGCCGCCGCGCATCGCCTGCACGGCGGTGCCCGAGTCGACCGCAACGGTGCGCTCGATGCCGGTACCGACCAGCGGCTTGTCCGGACGCAGGCAAGGCACGGCCTGACGCTGCATGTTCGCGCCCATCAGTGCACGGTTCGCGTCATCGTGTTCCAGGAACGGCACCAGCGACGCAGCGGCCGACACGATCTGCGACGGCGCCACGTCGATGTACTGCACGCGGTCCGGCGTCACCATACGGGTTTCACGCTCGGAGCCTTCACGCGCCGACACCAGTTCGTCGGTCAGGTTGCCTTCGGCGTCGACGGTCGCATTGGCCTGGGCCACCACGTACTTGCCTTCCTCGATCGCCGACAGGTAGTCGACCTGGTCGGTCAGCTTGCTGTTCTCGACCTTGCGGTACGGGGTTTCCAGGAAGCCGTACTCGTTCAGGCGGGCATACAGTGCCAGCGAGTTGATCAGGCCAATGTTCGGGCCTTCCGGCGTTTCGATCGGACACACGCGGCCGTAGTGGGTCGGGTGCACGTCGCGGACTTCAAAGCCGGCGCGCTCGCGCGTCAGACCGCCCGGGCCAAGAGCCGAAACACGGCGCTTGTGGGTGATTTCCGACAGCGGATTGGTCTGGTCCATGAACTGCGACAGCTGCGACGAACCGAAGAACTCGCGGATCGCCGACGAAATCGGCTTCGAGTTGATCAGGTCGTGCGGCATCAGGTTCTCGGTCTCGGCCTGGCCCAGACGTTCCTTGACGGCGCGCTCCACGCGCGACAGGCCGGCACGGAACTGGTTCTCGGCCAGTTCGCCGACGCAGCGCACGCGACGATTCCCCAGGTGGTCGATGTCATCGACCTCGCCCTTGCCGTTGCGCAGGTTGACCAGGATCTTGATGGTCTCGAGGATGTCCTCGTCCTGCAGCACCATGCTGCCCTCGCCGGTCGGGCGCGACAGACGGCTGTTGACCTTCATGCGGCCAACGCGCGACAGGTCATACGACTCTTCGCTGTAGAACAGGCGCTGGAACAGCGCTTCCACGGCGTCTTCGGTCGGCGGCTCGCCCGGGCGCATCATGCGGTAGATCGCGATACGCGCAGCGGTCTGGTCGGCGGTCTCGTCCACGCGCAGGGTCTGCGACATGTACGGGCCCTGGTCCAGGTCGTTGGTGTACAGCGTCTGGATCTGCTTGACGCCGGCTTCACGCAGGTTTTCGAGGACGGTCTCGGTCAGCTCGTCGTTGGCGTTGGCAATCACCTCGCCGGTATCCGGGTCGATGATGTTCTTCGCCAGCACGCGGCCCACCAGGTAGTCTTCGGGCACGCTGATCAGCTTGGTGCCAGCCGAATCCAGGTCACGGATATGCTTGGCGTTGATCCGCTTGTCCTTCTCGACCACGACACGGCCGTTCTTGTCGGCGATGTCAAAGCGCGCGACTTCACCGCGCAGGCGCTCGGGCACGAACTCGAGCTGCGCACCTTCCGACTGCAGCGTGAAGTTGTCGAACACGAAGAAGTGCGCCAGGATCTGCTCCGGCGTCAGGCCGATCGACTTCAGCAGGATCGTCACCGGCATCTTGCGGCGGCGGTCGACGCGGAAGTACAGGATGTCCTTCGGGTCGAACTCGAAGTCCAGCCACGAACCGCGGTAGGGAATGATACGTGCCGAGAACAGCAGCTTGCCCGAGCTGTGGGTCTTGCCCTTGTCGTGCTCGAAGAACACGCCCGGCGAGCGGTGCAGCTGCGACACGATGACACGCTCGGTGCCGTTGATCACAAACGAACCGGTGGAAGTCATGAGCGGAATCTCGCCCATGTAGACTTCCTGCTCCTTCACTTCCTTCACCTTGCCCGGGTTCTCGCGATCGTTGATGATCAGGCGAACCTTGGCGCGCAGGGCCGAATGGAACGTCAGGCCACGCTGCTGGCATTCCTTGACGTCGAACGGCGGATTGGACAGGTGATACGAGACAAACTCCATACGGGCAAGCCCGTTATGGGAGGCAATCGGGAAAATCGCGTTGAAAGCGGCCTGCAGGCCTTCGGTCTTGCGACGCGCGGTCGGCGTTTCCGCTTGCAAGAACTGGGTGTAGGATTCAATCTGGGTTGCAAGCAGGAATGGAACCTGATGAACCGTCGCGCGCTTCGCAAAGGATTTGCGAATGCGCTTCTTTTCGGTGAAGCTGTACGCCATGGGATCTCCGAATCATCGCAGGGCAGCTGGACCTGGCCGCGCCTGAGGTGTTCAGCGACTGGGAGGGGATTTGGCGGTTGGCCGCTACCAACCTCTGGCTGACGGTGTCCGCACGCTGCGGGCGGTGTGGTCAATGCATTAGCGCAAAGCCTGCACTCGCCCGGGGGACACCCGACCAAACTTGTCTTCTGCAGTCGGTTCAGAAGACAAACATCAGCAGCAACACGGTAGTTTGCCACTGATGTTTGGCGTCTGCTGAGACATCGGGCTTTTAACCCGCCTCACACACCTTTTTCATCACATTCGGCTGCCGCGAGTGGCCAATTAAACACACTCGCACAAGCGCAAAAAGGCTGGCGCCGGGAGTTTCCCTTTGCCAGCCCCATTCGCGTGCCGAAAAGGCACGCGAGCGATGCATTACTTGACGTCGACCTTCGCGCCAGCGTCTTCCAGCTTCTTCTTGGCTTCGGCAGCAGCAGCCTTGTCCACGCCTTCCTTGACAGCCTTCGGTGCGCCATCGACCAGGTCCTTGGCTTCCTTCAGGCCCAGGCCGGTGATTTCGCGAACAGCCTTAATCACGCCAACCTTGTTAGCGCCGACTTCGGCCAGGATCACGTTGAACTCGGTCTGCTCTTCAGCAGCGGCAGCACCGCCAGCGCCCGGGGCAGCAGCCACGGCCATAGCAGCGGCGGACACGCCAAACTTTTCTTCGAACGCCTTGACCAGGTCGTTCAGTTCCATCACGGACATCGCGCCAACGGCTTCCAGGATGTCGTCTTTAGTGATTGCCATTTGGATTACTCCTAAATTTGATTCGGTATCGGTATTGCGATCGGTATGCCCGATCTGTACGCAGCCTTAAGCAGCCGGGGCTTCCGCTTCTGCGGGAGCGCCTTCGCTATTCTTGGCAGCCAGGGCGGCCAGCAGACGGGCAAAGCCCGACACCGGTGCCTGCATCACGCCAAGCAGCTGAGCAATCAGTTCGTCGCGGCTCGGGATCGAGGCCAGCGCCTTGACGGCGGCAGCATCGAGCACACGGCCGTCATACGACCCAGCGCGCAGGACCAGCTTGTCGTTGGTCTTGGCAAAGTCGTTGAGAACCTTGGCCGAGGCCACTGCATCTTCGGAAATACCGTAGATCAGCGGACCGGTCATTTGCTCTGCGAGGCCAGCAAACGGCGTACCTTCCACAGCGCGGCGGGCCAGCGTGTTCTTCAGAACGCGCAGGTAGACGCCTTGCTGGCGGGCGGTCGCGCGCAGCTTGGTCAGATCGCCAACCGCGATGCCGCGATATTCGGCGACGACGATGGTCTGGGCTTTGGCGACTTGCGCCGAAACCTCAGCAACGACGGCCTTCTTATCTTCAATATTGAGTGGCACGGTTTAGCTCCAAAACGATGCTTGTCTTGCGACGCACATCAGTCCATACGAACGGCGACCGATTGGCCCGAATCATCCGGGTCTGGCCCGGCTTCATCAATCCCTTCGGGTGCGCCATCTGCGCTGGCGGGCCGGAAGCCGTCGCAGCGGGTTGCCCCGTCGCGTACGTACCGTCCGATTAAGCCCGCGTTCCCTGACTGCAGCAACGCGGACACCAGCGGTCTTTGATAACCAGTGATGCCTGCCGCGGCTTGCGCCTGCGACGGGCATCACTGCCCAAAGCCTTGCTCCATCCCTTGCGGTCCGGAGACAGTTCCTGCCGTCGGCAGGAACCTTCAATTCTTTTTGCTGACCGGCGTTATCGGGCTCCGGTCAGCCGAGTGCCGTCAGCTCAGGCCGACAGCGAAGCCTGCTCGACCCGCACGCCAACGCCCATGGTCGACGACACGGCGATCTTGCGCAGGTACACACCCTTGCTCGTAGCCGGCTTGGCCTTGACCAGAGCTTCCAGCAGTGCTGCCAGGTTGCTCTTCAGGGCGGTATCTTCAAACGAACGACGACCGATGGTGGCGTGGATAATACCGGCCTTGTCGACGCGGAACTGAACCTGACCGGCCTTGGCGTTCTTCACTGCCTGGGCGACGTCCGGGGTCACGGTGCCAACCTTCGGGTTCGGCATCAGGCCGCGCGGGCCCAGGATCTGACCCAGCGTACCGACGATACGCATCGTGTCCGGCGAAGCGATCACGACGTCGAAGTTCAGGTTGCCGGCCTTGACTTGCTCAGCCAGGTCTTCCATGCCAACGATGTCGGCACCAGCGGCCTTGGCGGCCTCGGCCTTGTCGCCCTGAGCGAACACAGCCACGCGCACCGACTTGCCGGTACCGGCAGGCAGCACCACGGAGCCACGAACAACCTGGTCCGACTTCTTGGCATCGATGCCCAGTTGCACGGCCACGTCGATCGACTCGTCGAACTTCGCCGAGGCGCAGCCCTTCACCAGGCCGAGGGCCTCGTCGATCGGGTAGAACTTGGTACGCTCGATCTTTGCCTTGTTGGCAGCGACGCGCTTGGAAACCTTAGCCATTTACAGACCCTCCACGGTGATGCCCATCGAGCGAGCCGAACCGGCGATGGTACGCACGGCGGCGTCCAGATCGGCAGCGGTCAGGTCAGCGTTCTTGGCCTTGGCGATTTCTTCAGCCTGGGCGCGGGTGATCTTGCCAACCTTGTCGGTGTGCGGCTTCGGCGAACCCTTGGTGATGCCGGCGGCCTTCTTGATCAGCACGGTCGCGGGCGGCGACTTCATCACGAAGGTGAAGCTCTTGTCGGCGAAGGCGGTAATCACCACCGGCACCGGCAGACCGGGTTCCATGCCCTGGGTCTGGGCGTTGAACGCCTTGCAGAACTCCATGATGTTCAGACCACGCTGACCCAGTGCGGGACCAACGGGCGGGGAGGGATTTGCCTTACCAGCCGGAATCTGCAGCTTGATAAAGCCAATAATCTTCTTGGCCATTTCTACTCCAATCCAGATCACTCCGTTTCACGGAGATGATCCTGTTGAGTCGTAACGCGCTGTCGCCGCACTGTCGCGCGGCCTCACGCTCCTCTTGGCTCAGCCGTTTGGCTGCGCCTTTGCCGGTTGCTCGCCTTGCAGCAGGCAACCGGCAAATTCCTTACACCTTCTCGACCTGGCCGAACTCCAGCTCGACCGGCGTCGCACGTCCGAAGATCGTGACCGAGACGCGCAGGCGCGATTTCTCGTAATTCACTTCTTCCACGTTGCCGTTGAAGTCGGTGAACGGGCCGTCCTTGACGCGCACCATTTCGCCCACTTCGAACAGCGTCTTGGGACGCGGCTTCTCGACCCCTTCCTGCATCTGGGTCATGATCTTGTCGACTTCGCGCTGCGAGATCGGGCTCGGGCGGTTGCGGGCGCCGCCCACGAAACCAGTCACCTTGCTGGTGTTCTTCACCAGGTGCCACGTTTCGTCGGTCATTTCCATCTCGACCAGGACATAGCCCGGGAAGAAACGACGCTCGGTGACCGACTTATGGCCACCCTTGATTTCCACGACTTCTTCCGAAGGCACCAGGATGCGGCCAAACTTGTCCTGCATCTCGGCGCGCTCGATGCGTTCCTGCAGCGCGCGCTGCACGCTCTTCTCCATGCCGGAGTATGCGTGCACGACATACCAGCGCTTCTTCGAGGAAGGCGATTCCGCGGCGGTGGTTTCCTGCTGGACGTTATCCGTCATGCGCTACCTCTTATTTCCAGCCCAGTACGAGCGAAAAGATGACCCACTCGATGAGCTTGTCTGCCGACCACAGGAACAAGGCCATCACAACGACGAAGGCGAACACCAGGCCCGTCATCTGTCCAGCTTCCTTGCGCGTCGGCCAGACGACCTTGCGAACTTCCCGGTACGATTCCTTGGCGAAGCCGATGAAATCCTTGCCCGGCACCGACACCAGCGCCACGACAACGCCCAGCGCGATACCCGCGAACAGCGCGGCGCCACGTACATAAGACGGTTGCTGCGCGAGTGCATAGAAACCGATGACGCCTGCAACCACAAGCAGGACCGCGACGCCAAGCAACCACTTGCCGCTATTGGCGTTTACGGTTTCGACATTGGGATTGGCCATGTTTCGCAAACGAGACTAAGCCGCGTCACGAAGGATCTTCGCGACGCGGCTGATTGATTTGGCAGGGGCAGAGGGAATCGAACCCCCAACCTTCGGTTTTGGAGACCGACGCTCTGCCAGTTGAGCTATACCCCTAAAACTACTTTGGGATCAGCAATGAAGCCAATCCCTCTGGCAACGAACGCGGCCGGTTGGTACCGCGTTCGCCTGATGCTGCGTGCTTAGTCGAGGATCTTTGCCACGACGCCGGCGCCGACGGTACGGCCGCCTTCGCGGATTGCGAAGCGCAGGCCTTCTTCCATGGCGATCGGGGCGATCAGCTTGACGGTGATCGACACGTTGTCACCCGGCATCACCATTTCCTTGTCCGCCGGCAGCTCGATCGAGCCGGTCACGTCGGTGGTACGGAAGTAGAACTGCGGGCGGTAGTTGTTGAAGAACGGGGTGTGACGGCCGCCTTCGTCCTTCGACAGAATGTACACCTCGCCGGTGAAGTGGGTGTGCGGCTTGATCGAACCCGGCTTGCACAGCACCTGGCCGCGCTCGACGTCTTCACGCTTGGTGCCGCGCAGCAGCAGACCGACGTTGTCGCCAGCCTGGCCCTGGTCCAGCAGCTTGCGGAACATTTCCACGCCGGTGCAGGTGGTCTTGACCGTCGGCTTGATACCAACGATTTCGATTTCTTCGCCGACCTTGATCACGCCACGCTCGATACGGCCGGTCACCACGGTGCCGCGACCCGAGATCGAGAACACGTCTTCCACCGGCATCAGGAACGTACCGTCCACGGCGCGCTCCGGCGTCGGGATGTAGGTGTCCAGCGCGTCGGCCAGGTTCATGATGGCCACTTCGCCCAGCTCGCCCTTGTCGCCTTCCAGCGCCAGCTTGGCCGAACCCTTGATGATCGGGGTGTCGTCGCCGGGGAACTCGTACTTCGACAGCAGCTCGCGAACTTCCATCTCGACCAGCTCGAGCAGTTCCGCGTCGTCCACCATGTCGCACTTGTTCAGGAACACGATGATGTACGGCACGCCAACCTGGCGGGCCAGCAGGATGTGCTCGCGCGTTTGCGGCATCGGGCCGTCAGCGGCCGAGCAAACCAGGATCGCGCCGTCCATCTGGGCGGCACCCGTGATCATGTTCTTCACGTAGTCGGCGTGGCCCGGGCAGTCAACGTGCGCGTAGTGGCGGTTGGCCGTTTCGTACTCGACGTGGGCGGTATTGATGGTAATACCGCGTGCCTTTTCTTCCGGCGCTGCGTCGATTTCGTCGTACTTCTTGGCGGCACCGCCAAACTTCGCTGCCAGCACCGTGGCGATCGCTGCGGTCAGCGTGGTCTTGCCATGGTCAACGTGACCAATCGTACCAACGTTCACGTGCGGCTTGGTCCGCTCGAACTTTTCCTTTGCCATTTCACGACTCCTGTGTCGGCAGCGATATTGCCAGTGCGGTATTTGGTGCCCATGGGCAGGATCGAACTGCCGACCTCTCCCTTACCAAGGGAGTGCTCTACCACTGAGCCACATGGGCAAAACTAGAAGTACTACTTGTCGACAGCAACCACGCGATTTGGAGCGGGTGAAGGGAATCGAACCCTCGTCATAAGCTTGGAAGGCTTCTGCTCTACCATTGAGCTACACCCGCCTGGTTCTTTCTGCTTCACCGGCCTGTTAGCCGGTCGCTGTCTTGCATTCTGGTGGAGAGGGCTGGATTCGAACCAGCGTAGGCGTAAGCCAACAGATTTACAGTCTGCCCCCTTTAGCCACTCGGGCACCTCTCCGCAGAGAACTATCGATTATGGGACCTCTCGTCTCGCCTGTCAAGCACTTTCCGTTGCGGAATGCATCGACCGGACCATCGAGCTGGCCACTGCCTGGCGATCTGACGCTGGCTGTAGCAACCCACAAACACAGTTTTAATTTCTGCGTTCTCACCCTATAGGGAGACGCATATCGACGCTCTGGGGGCCCGCAGATGGCTTCGGGCTGGGTTCCAGAGCAGCAAAGAAGCGTTGAGCGCGCCACCAGGTGGCGCCATGCGGAAGGCCGCCAAAGCAAAAACCCCTCGCAGCACATGCTGTCGAGGGGTTTTGCATTGTAAGAGCCTGGCGATGACCTACTTTCACACGGGTAATCCGCACTATCATCGGCGCGGAGTCGTTTCACGGACCTGTTCGGGATGGGAAGGGGTGGTTCCAACTCGCTATGGTCACCAGGCATAAGGGGTTGTGAGGCTGACGCGGTCAACCTCACCAATTCGGGATGTAGTTCTGTAGTCTTGGGTTGTGCTTGTCAACGCACGGCACAGGCGATTCTCTCACCAGGCTAAAACACACTGGTTATAGGATCAAGCCTTACGGGCAATTAGTACTGGTTAGCTTAACGCATTACTGCGCTTCCACACCCAGCCTATCAACGTCCTGGTCTCGAACGACCCTTCAAGGCGGTCAAGCCGCCAGGGAATCCTCATCTTCAGGCGAGTTTCCCGCTTAGATGCTTTCAGCGGTTATCTCTTCCGTACATAGCTACCCTGCGATGCCTCTGGCGAGACAACAGGTACACCAGCGGTACGTCCACTCCGGTCCTCTCGTACTAGGAGCAGCCCCCGTCAAGATTCCAACGCCCACGGCAGATAGGGACCAAACTGTCTCACGACGTTTTAAACCCAGCTCACGTACCTCTTTAAATGGCGAACAGCCATACCCTTGGGACCGGCTACAGCCCCAGGATGAGATGAGCCGACATCGAGGTGCCAAACACCGCCGTCGATATGAACTCTTGGGCGGTATCAGCCTGTTATCCCCAGAGTACCTTTTATCCGTTGAGCGATGGCCCTTCCATTCAGAACCACCGGATCACTATGTCCTGCTTTCGCACCTGCTCGACTTGTCGGTCTCGCAGTTAAGCACGCTTTTGCCATTGCACTTTAGGTACGATGTCCGACCGTACCAAGCGTACCTTCGAACTCCTCCGTTACACTTTGGGAGGAGACCGCCCCAGTCAAACTGCCTACCATGCACTGTCCCCGACCCGGATTCACGGGCCAAGGTTAGAACCTCAAACAAACCAGGGTGGTATTTCAAGGACGGCTCCACGTAGACTAGCGTCCACGCTTCAAAGCCTCCCACCTATCCTACACAGATCGGTTCAAAGTCCAATGCAAAGCTACAGTAAAGGTTCATGGGGTCTTTCCGTCTAGCCGCGGGGAGATTGCATCATCACAAACACTTCAACTTCGCTGAGTCTCGGGAGGAGACAGTGTGGCCATCGTTACGCCATTCGTGCAGGTCGGAACTTACCCGACAAGGAATTTCGCTACCTTAGGACCGTTATAGTTACGGCCGCCGTTTACCGGGACTTCAATCAAGAGCTTGCACCCCATCATTTAATCTTCCGGCACCGGGCAGGCGTCACACCCTATACGTCCACTTTCGTGTTTGCAGAGTGCTGTGTTTTTATTAAACAGTCGCAGCCACCATTTTATTGCAACCCCTTCACCCTTCTGGCGCAGGCCAGTCAAGCTACCAGGGCGTACCTTATCCCGAAGTTACGGTACCAATTTGCCGAGTTCCTTCTCCCGAGTTCTCTCAAGCGCCTTAGAATACTCATCTCGCCCACCTGTGTCGGTTTGCGGTACGGTCTCGTATGACTGAAGCTTAGAGGCTTTTCTTGGAACCACTTCCAATTGCTTCGCAGCACTAGGCCGCTCGCCCCATAGCCTTGAATTACGCGCCCGGATTTGCCTAAGCGCCTTCTCCACTACAGGGACCGGGACTTCCAACACCCGGACAACCTTCCGCGATCCGTCCCCCCATCGCATCATACGACGGTGCAGGAATATTAACCTGCTTCCCATCAGCTACGCATCTCTGCCTCGCCTTAGGGGCCGACTCACCCTACGCCGATGAACGTTGCGTAGGAAACCTTGGGCTTACGGCGAGGGGGCCTTTCACCCCCTTTATCGCTACTCATGTCAGCATTCGCACTTCCGATACCTCCAGCATCCTTTACAAGACACCTTCACAGGCTTACGGAACGCTCTCCTACCACGCACATTGCTGTGCGTCCGCAGCTTCGGTATATAGCTTAGCCCCGTTACATCTTCCGCGCAGGACGACTCGATCAGTGAGCTATTACGCTTTCTTTAAAGGGTGGCTGCTTCTAAGCCAACCTCCTGACTGTTTTAGCCTTCCCACTTCGTTTCCCACTTAGCTATATTTGGGGACCTTAGCTGGCGGTCTGGGTTGTTTCCCTCTTGACACCGGACGTTAGCACCCGATGTCTGTCTCCCGTGATTGCACTCTTCGGTATTCGGAGTTTGCTATGGCGGGGTAATCAGCAATAGACCCCCCAACCATGACAGTGCTCTACCCCCGAAGGTGAGACACGAGGCACTACCTAAATAGTTTTCGGAGAGAACCAGCTATTTCCAGATTTGTTTAGCCTTTCACCCCTATCCACAGCTCATCCCCTAACTTTTCAACGTTAGTGGGTTCGGTCCTCCAGTACGTGTTACCGCACCTTCAACCTGGCCATGGATAGATCATCTGGTTTCGGGTCTACACCCAGCGACTGAACGCCCTGTTCGGACTCGCTTTCGCTACGCCTGCCCTAATCGGTTAAGCTTGCCACTGAATGTAAGTCGCTGACCCATTATACAAAAGGTACGCCGTCACCCGTTTCCAGGCTCCGACTGTTTGTATGCATGCGGTTTCAGGATCTATTTCACTCCCCTCCCGGGGTTCTTTTCGCCTTTCCCTCACGGTACTGGTTCACTATCGGTCGATCACGAGTATTTAGCCTTGGAGGATGGTCCCCCCATCTTCAGACAGGATTTCACGTGTCCCGCCCTACTTGTCGTACACCTAGTTCCACAACGCTGTTTTCGCATACAGGGCTATCACCTGCTATGGCCGGGCTTTCCATCCCGTTCTGCTAACAACACTGCTAAAGAGTACAAGGCTCTTCCCATTTCGTTCGCCACTACTCTGGGAATCTCGGTTGATTTCTGTTCCTGCAGCTACTTAGATGTTTCAGTTCGCCGCGTTCGCTTCCCTGGCCTATGTATTCAGCCAGGGATGACCCATGCGGGCCGGGTTTCCCCATTCGGACATCTCCGGATCAAAGCTTGTTTGCCAGCTCCCCGAAGCTTTTCGCAGGCTACCGCGTCCTTCATCGCCTGTGATCGCCAAGGCATCCACCACATGCACTTGTTCGCTTGACCCTATAACGAGTGTGTCTCAGTGAGACAGTCGCTACAGGTGAGTTCTCGCATTTGTGCCGTATTCCAAGTCATCTTTCGATCACTTAAATACATTTTGGTTGATACAATCACAACCCGGTATCGCGTTGGTTACTGCAGCGTCTCATCAACGCTCGCGCGACACCTTTACTACATCCCATATTGTTAAAGAACAGCCGATTCGCAGGGCAGACCCGCGATCGCTTGGCAATGCCAAAGGGAAGCACTCAATAAATGCTTTCCTTTGACAACCAATTCCAGGTTTTCCGCAACTCACTCGTCAGAGCGATGGTGGAGGATGACGGGATCGAACCGACGACCCCCTGCTTGCAAAGCAGGTGCTCTCCCAGCTGAGCTAATCCCCCCTCGGATAACTTGGTGGGTCTGGTAGGACTTGAACCTACGACCCCCGCCTTATCAAGACGGTGCTCTAACCACCTGAGCTACAGACCCTTGGCTGTAACAGCAAACAAACCGATAAGTGTGGACACTGGACACGCAGAACGCGCGCCTCTGGAAAGGAGGTGATCCAGCCGCACCTTCCGATACGGCTACCTTGTTACGACTTCACCCCAGTCATGAACCCTGCCGTGGTAATCGCCCTCCTTGCGGTTAGGCTAACTACTTCTGGCAAAACCCACTCCCATGGTGTGACGGGCGGTGTGTACAAGACCCGGGAACGTATTCACCGCGGCATGCTGATCCGCGATTACTAGCGATTCCAGCTTCACGTAGTCGAGTTGCAGACTACGATCCGGACTACGATGCGTTTTCTGGGATTAGCTCCCCCTCGCGGGTTGGCAACCCTCTGTACGCACCATTGTATGACGTGTGAAGCCCTACCCATAAGGGCCATGAGGACTTGACGTCATCCCCACCTTCCTCCGGTTTGTCACCGGCAGTCTCTCTAGAGTGCCCTTTCGTAGCAACTAGAGACAAGGGTTGCGCTCGTTGCGGGACTTAACCCAACATCTCACGACACGAGCTGACGACAGCCATGCAGCACCTGTGTCCACTTTCCCTTTCGGGCACCTAATGCATCTCTGCTTCGTTAGTGGCATGTCAAGGGTAGGTAAGGTTTTTCGCGTTGCATCGAATTAATCCACATCATCCACCGCTTGTGCGGGTCCCCGTCAATTCCTTTGAGTTTTAATCTTGCGACCGTACTCCCCAGGCGGTCAACTTCACGCGTTAGCTACGTTACTGAAGAAATGAATCCCCAACAACTAGTTGACATCGTTTAGGGCGTGGACTACCAGGGTATCTAATCCTGTTTGCTCCCCACGCTTTCGTGCATGAGCGTCAGTGACGTCCCAGGGGGCTGCCTTCGCCATCGGTATTCCTCCACATCTCTACGCATTTCACTGCTACACGTGGAATTCTACCCCCCTCTGACATACTCTAGCCTGACAGTCACAAGCGCCATTCCCAAGTTAAGCTCGGGGATTTCACGCCTGTCTTATCAAACCGCCTGCGCACGCTTTACGCCCAGTAATTCCGATTAACGCTCGCACCCTACGTATTACCGCGGCTGCTGGCACGTAGTTAGCCGGTGCTTATTCTTCCGGTACCGTCATCCCCCCGCCGTATTAGGGCAGAGGTTTTCTTTCCGGACAAAAGTGCTTTACAACCCGAAGGCCTTCTTCACACACGCGGCATTGCTGGATCAGGGTTGCCCCCATTGTCCAAAATTCCCCACTGCTGCCTCCCGTAGGAGTCTGGGCCGTGTCTCAGTCCCAGTGTGGCTGATCGTCCTCTCAGACCAGCTACTGATCGTCGCCTTGGTAGGCCTTTACCCCACCAACTAGCTAATCAGACATCGGCCGCTCCTATCGCGCGAGGCCTTGCGGTCCCCCGCTTTCACCCTCAGGTCGTATGCGGTATTAGCTAATCTTTCGACTAGTTATCCCCCACGACAGGGCACGTTCCGATGTATTACTCACCCGTTCGCCACTCGCCACCAGGCCGAAGCCCGTGCTGCCGTTCGACTTGCATGTGTAAGGCATGCCGCCAGCGTTCAATCTGAGCCAGGATCAAACTCTTCAGTTCAATCTCTGTGTGGACCCGAAGGTCCTCGCTCTTTCGAGCGGTCGCTCACTCTCAGAAAACTGACTGACCAGATCCGAAAATCCAGTCACGTTTTGCTGTGCGAGCACTGTATAACTTGTGAAGCTCCGAAGTCGAAGACTTCGTGCGTCCGCTACCCAGCGCCCACACTTATCGGTTGTTTGGTTGTTAAAGAACTTCGCTGCCGGCTTTGCCGTTCAGCGCGCTGCGTTGTCTGCAGCAGAGAAACGAGATTATGTAGCACTTTCTTCGTTTCGTCAACCAGGCCAGCAATCTTTTTTGCTCCGTTCGTCGCGCCAACTTCGCGCCGCCGAACCACCCGATCCACCCCGCAACCCTTGCTGCGCCTGCTTTGCAGCGCCGCGTTGTGTTGCGAGGGGGCGAATATTACGGCGGCCCGCCGGCTTTGGCAAGTCATTCCGGAAAATAATTCCAGGCGACAGAAAGACGGCACATGAAGCATGAGAAAGCGCGCGTTGGGATCCGCTATCCGCTCACTGTTCGGACGCCCTCCAAATGCCAGTGCACATATATATATAAGGATGTTCCGAACAGACGACCGCCCCAAGCGCCACATGCAGGCGTTTGTCATGCGCGACACGATGATTCATCATCGAAGACTTCAGCATCTCGCTACTGCCGTGCGGAGACTTCCATGACCATCCGGATTGTTCGATTGGGTTCCCCGCGCGCCGCGGATGAAGGCCTTCGCATTGGCACGGTCCGACGCCCGCCTCGGGGCGTCCCCAAGGCAGAGTTTGCCAGCCGCGATTACTACGACGTCTGGTATCCCGTCCTGTCGCCCTCGGCTGAACTGGTCGCCGAGGCACTTTCCGCCGAGGACGATAAAGCCTGGCGCACCTTCGTCAGGCATTTCCGCAAGGAGATGGCCGAGCCCGATGCCAGCCATACGCTGGACCTGCTGGCAGCGCTCTCGCATAAGGCCAATTTCTCCGTGGGCTGCTATTGCGAAGACGAGGCGCACTGTCACCGCTCGGTACTGCGCGAACTGCTCGCCGAGCGCGGCGCACAAATCGCCTGACGAAGATCCTGCCACCCGCAACGGCGCGCGGCTATGATGCGACGCTTGTCCGGGTCCGGGGCCGCAAATCCGACCCGGCCATCCCTTCTTCGCCCTGACTTCCGATGGTCCTGAACTTCGTCTGGCTCGGTTTCTTCCTGACTGCCTTCCTGGCGGCGTGCATACGGCTCGCCAATGGCGACGTTGCAGTGTTCCCGGCGATGCTGGCCAGCCTGTTTGACAGCGCCCGCACAGCATTCGAGATCGCTTTGGGACTGGCCGGGATCATGAGCCTCTGGCTCGGCATCATGCGGATTGGCGAGCGCGCCGGCGTCGTGGATGCCTTTGCGCGGCTGGTCAACCCGCTGCTGCGTCACTTCTTCCCCGGCGTGCCGCAAGGCCATCCGGCCCAGGGCGCAATGATGATGAACATCTCGGCCAACCTGCTCGGGCTGGACAACGCCGCGACGCCGCTGGGCCTCAACGCGATGCGCGAACTCCAGACACTGAACCCGCGTCCTGAAGTGGCGACCAATGCCCAGATCATGTTCATCGTACTGAATACCGCTGGCCTGACGCTGATCCCGACTTCGGTCATCGCCATGCGGCAGGCCATTGCGATCAAGCAAGGGCTGGTCGGGTTCAATGCGGCGGATATCTTCCTTCCAACGCTGCTGGCCACCGGTGGCTCGTTCGTGGCAGGCCTGCTGGCGGTTGCATGGGTCCAGCGGCTGAACCTGTTCCGGCCGGCGGTGCTCGCCGCCTTTGCCATGGCCGCGCTAGGCCTGGGTGGACTCCTGGCCTGGCTTCGTCATGCGTCACCGGACAAGGTGAGCCAGCTCACAGCACTGGCAGGCAGCGGCTTCATTCTTTCGCTGATCACCCTCTTCCTGGTGTGCGGCGCCATACGCCGCATCAACGTCTATGAAGCCTTTATCGATGGCGCCAAGGAAGGCTTCGGCGTCGCCGTGCAAATCATTCCATACCTTGTTGCGATCCTGGTGGCAATCGGGCTATTCCGAGCTACCGGCTGTATGGACATTCTGATGCACGGCCTGACCGCCGGCTTCGCCTGGCTGGGCCTTGATACGGAGTTCGTGCCCGCGCTGCCCGTCGGGTTAATGAAGATCCTCTCCGGCGCCGGCGCCCGCGGACTGATGGTGGATGTGATGACGACCTATGGCGTAGGTTCCTTCCAGGGCCGGCTTGCAGCCATCATCCAGGGATCGACCGAGACCACGTTCTATGTCCTGGCGGTCTATTTCGGCAGCGTCAACGTGCGCAATACGCGGCAGGCGCTCGCATGCGCGCTGGTGGCCGATGTCGCCGGCTTGTTCTGCGCTGTCGGGGCTGCGTATCTGTTTCGATAGAACTTGAAAGAAGCGCCGCGTTCGCCACAAGACAGCAAGATTCGGCCGCGCTCGTTGTAGTGACACAACACAATGTGTCAAAAGCAGAACATTCCCTGATCACTACTTGGTGCGTCGCAACAAGACGTGTATAGTGAAGTCTGTCTCCTCCACCACCTCGGTGGATTCCAACCCGCGCAGAACACTGCGCGGGTTTTTTTTGCCCGAAATCTGACAAAGCTGACCCCGTCATTGGCTTTCCGCCGCGACCACAGGCGCAATCCGGACGCGGCCCGAACTTGAGGCGATTGCCTCGCGATGATGCAACAGTGCTGCGGATCGTTGCGGACGACACATGGATTCGCTGATTTGCCGCATCGCACCAATTCTGCCGTCGCGGAGCGGAGCCAGTTGTTTCACCGTGCCCGATTCGACGCAAGGGCGATTTGCAGCCTTTACCACGCCGACCAATGTCCTAGACTGTTGTCATTGATTCGTCGACCGCACGAGGGGTACGCCATGTCCGCTGTCTCGTTTCCTCGCGCCACCCCGACCTACTGCGCGGTCAGCCTGAGGCTGTCCTGCCCGGCAACGGTCAACGGCAGTCCAACCCGGTATTCCGTCACAGCCGAAGCGCTCGAAGCGCACTTCGGCGCGCGTTCGCCGCGCGAGGAGGACCTGCTGGCTGCGTTTACCAGCAATCGCCAGCGCATCGAGCAACTGGCGGAAAGCCTGTTCGAACTGACCGAAGCCCGCGAGATCGTGCTGCGCAGCGGACATTTCCGCTTCGCGGGCTGACCGCCGGCCCCTGTAACTCAGTCCGCGGCGCCTTCACCACGCACCAGCAGCACCGGCATGGTGGATTGCCGGATCACCGCCTCGGCCACGCTGCCGAGCACCAGCCGGCGCACGCCGCGCCGCCCATGCGTGCCAATCACGAGCAAATCGGCCCCCCACTGATGCGCCGCTTCATTGATGGAGGCCCCGATGTCGCCCGGTACGGGTGCTTCGCTCACCAGCCTGGTTTCGTGCTTCACATTGACGGCGGCCAGGTGCCTGGCGGCCTCTTCGAGCGCGCGCTGCCCACTCTCTACGAACGCCTTCTGAACCTGGCTTGGATCGTAGAAGCCCGCATCGAAAAGCGGCGTCGCGCTGTCCACGACATAGAGAGCGAGCACGGTTGCGCCGCCCGGGCCCGCCACCCGAACCGCCTCATCCAGGGCCAGGGTGGACGTGCTGCTGCCGTCCACCGCTACCACGATCTTGTTGTACGCCGCGCCGGTCATCTTCGTTACCTCCGTGGACAGGAAAAGGGAATGGCGGCTGCAAGCCGCCTTTCCCATACTACACGTGCTGCCTGCGGCACGCGGCGGACAGCCGCATGCTAGATTACGCGCGATCACCAACGATGAGATGAGAAGCGTGGCGGAATCCGGATGGACTCGCTAATCACAGCTGCCGCTTGCGCGCTTGCGTCAGGTGATCCGCTCGGCGCGCTCAACCGCGTCGCCCTCCGTGACGATGCACCGGCGCTGGCGCTCCGCGGGATCGCCATGGCGCAACTGGGCGATTTTGCCCGGGCCAAGGCACTGTTGCGTGCCGCCGCGCGCGCGTTCGGCCCGAAGGAGGCAGTGGCTGGCGCGCGTTGCATCGTCGCCGAGGCCGAGATCGCCCTCGCCTCGCGAGACCTGGGCTGCCCAGTCCGGGCGCTGGACGCGGCGCGCGCCACGCTGGAAGCGCACGGCGACCGAGCCAACGCAGCGCATGCCCACTATCTGCAGGTCCGTCGCCTGCTGCTGACCGGCCATCTCGATGAGGCTGAACACCGGCTTGCCGGACTGGATCTCGCTACGCCCCTGCCGCCCGCCCTGCGGGCCGCGCACGAACTTGTCGCGGCCGGCATCGCAATCCGGCGCCTGCGGACGACGGCGGCCCGCGTCGCGCTCGGCCGGGCCGCCGACGCGGCGCGTCAGGCCGGCATTCCTGCCTTGATGGCCGAGGTGGAAAACGCTTCCGTCGTCCTCGATACGCCTGCTGCACGCTTGCTCACGCGCGGCAGCGAGCGGTTGCTCCGGCTCGACGAAGTGGAAACGCTACTGGCCTCCGGAACACTGGTGGTCGATGCGTGTCGCCTCGTCGTGCGCAACAACCACAGCGTGGTCGCGCTTGCCCGGCGCCCGGTGTTGTTCGCCCTTGCACGCATGCTTGGAGAAGCGTGGCCGGACGATGTGCCGCGCGACACGCTGATCGCGCGCGCGTTCCGCACGAAGTTCTCCGATGCTTCACACCGTGCGCGGCTGCGCGTGGAGATCGGCCGGCTTCGCGCGGCGCTCGGGCCGCTGGGTGACATCACGGCGACTGGCCGCGGATTCGCGCTCGGGCCCCGCGATGCAACCGATGTCGCCGTGCTGGCACTCCCCGTCGAAGACGCCTACGCCACCGTACTAGCCTGCCTGGCCGATGGCGAGTCGTGGTCAAGCTCAGCTCTGGCGCTTGCGCTCGGCGCCAGCCAGCGCACCATGCAGCGCGCCCTCGATGCCCTGGCGGCAACGGGCAAGGTGCAGCCCGTCGGCCACGGCCGCGCGCGTCGCTGGATGACGCCCCCTATCCCCGGATTCGCGACGACCTTGTTACTCCCTGCGCCGCTGCCAGGCAGCTAGCATGAAACGCACATCAACCCGTGACGAGGACAGGAACATGAAGCGATCATCAGCAGCGGAAATCATTCGGGAATACGGCCCGTTCCCGGGCGTCGACGCCATCCACGGCGTCACCTACGACGGACGCCAGGTATGGTTCGCCTCCGGCGACAAGCTCAACGCGCTCGATCCGGCCAGCGGGCAGACAGTGCGCGCCATCGAATTGCCCGCGCATGCGGGAACAGCGTTCGACGGACAACACTTGTTCCAGATCTCCGAGAGCCGCATCGAGAAAATCGATCCACAGACCGGCCGCGTGCTTGCCACCATTCCCGCGCCCGGCGGCGGAGGCGACTCGGGTCTGGCCTGGGCGGAAGGATCTCTCTGGGTGGGGCAATATCGCGAGCGAAAGATCCACCAGCTTGACCCGGAAACCGGCAAAGTGCTTCGCACCCTGGAGTCGAACCGCTTCGTAACCGGCGTCACATGGGTCGATGGCGAACTATGGCACGGCACATGGGAAGGCGAAGCCAGCGATCTGCGGCGCATTGATCCTCGCTCCGGCGAAGTCTTGGAGCGGCTCGAGATGCCAGCGGGTGTCAGCGTGAGCGGGCTCGAATCCGATGGCGGGGACCAGTTCTACTGTGGCGGCGGCAGCAGCGGAAAGCTCAGAGCGGTGCGCCGCCCTAGGAAGGATGCCGCGCAGGCATGACCCACCTACCTTGAACTGAGCTGCATGCGCGCCAGCAGCGGCAGGTGATCGGAGGCGAGCCGCGCGAGCGGGCTGCGGTGGCTTGCCACCGCGACCAGGTGCGCGCGCGGCGAGGTCCAGATCCGATCGAGCGCGAGCAGCGGGCAGCGCGACGGAAACGTCGAGACATGCGGCGTGCGTTCGAAATACGCATGCAACCAGCGCAACGGCCGGCCCCACAGGAACCATTCATTGACATCGCCCAGCAGGATGGTCGGCTGGGCCGGGACTTCGGCCAGCGCTGTAAGCAGCTTGCGCACCTGCGCACGGCGCTCGCCGGGTCGCAGGCCGAGGTGCGTGGCGATCACGCGCAACGCGAAGGTGCCGGACTCGACCGCATTGCAGGCGAGCTGCGCATCGATCGCGCCGCGTGGTTCGTACCCGTTCACGCTGAGATCGATATGACGAACGGCCATCGGTGGGTAGCGCGTCAGCAAGGCATTGCCATAGTCGCCGCCATCGCGCACCAGCGTCGGTCCCGGTATCGCGTGCAGCCCGGTATGTTCGGACAGAAAGCGCAGCATGTCGAAGCCGGTGGCGCGGGTTTCCACCTCCTGCAGCGC
This sequence comes from Cupriavidus sp. C3SS-1, assembly GCF_057073755.1. Lineage (NCBI taxonomy): Bacteria > Pseudomonadati > Pseudomonadota > Betaproteobacteria > Burkholderiales > Burkholderiaceae > Cupriavidus > Cupriavidus sp. C3SS-1. The sequence continues at coordinate 3,155,302 of NZ_CP172699.1, forward strand.
GACCAGGTCGGCGCGCAGTTCGCGCAGCACTTCGCAGATCCGCTTGGGTACGAAATGCCCGTCAGTACCGACGCCGCCGTGGATGTTGTAGCTGGCCACCATGATTTCGGCATGCCTGGCCGCCACGGCCGGGGTGGGCGCGTTCATTGCGGCCGCTCGCTCGATGCGGCGCGCGTGCCGCTCGTGTGGACGACGCCTGTGCCGCATGCAGGGCCTTGCCGGGCCCGTGTGCGGCGCTGCCGTCTTCGCCGCAGGAACAGCCACAGGCCGGCCGGCAGCAATAACACAAGCCCCAGCAGCGCGAATGTCGCGGCGCCGGGATTGTGCGCCACGGCGGCGATGCGGTCGACCAATGACGCCGACACGATGATGCCCGGCGACATGCCGATGGCGGTCCCCAGCAGGCAATCGCGCAGGCGGATGCGCGACGCGCCGACCACGAGATTGACCAGCGTGAACGGCGCCACCGGCACGAGTCTTAGCGCCACCATCGCCAGCACGCCGTGCTGGCCGACCCGCTGGCTGAGCCGGTTCAGCCGCCGGCCGCCAAAGCGCTGCACCGCATCGCGACCGAGCAGGCGTCCGGCCGTGTAGCCCGCTGCCGTGCCCAGCACCGTGCCGGCCAGCGCCACCGCGGCCCCATACAACGGCCCGAACACCACCACCGTCACCACGATCAGCACGGTCACGGGGAACATCATCAACCCGCCAACGACATACGCTCCCAACATGACAAGCGGGGCCAGGGGCATGTCGTCGACCCGTTCCATCAGCGCCAGCAGATGCCGGAAGTCGGTCCACTCGCGCAGCGGCGTATAGCGCCATGCGAACACCACGCCGGCCAGCGCGAGCACGAAAGCCACCAGCATGGCCACGTGGCTGGCTGCGCGCGGCCGCGTCTCGTGGCCGATGAACTCCGCCATCACCTGGTCGGTGTCGACGGGCTCGATCGGGTCGAGCAGCGTGGCGTCGGGCAGCACGGCGTCGACATCTTCGGCAACGCTCGGCGTAAAAGGCTCCAGCGTGCGGCCTTCGGTCCGATGCAGCGCGCGCAGCGCTTCATGCAGCCGGGGATGCGTTGCCATCGCCCGATGCAGGACCTCGGGCGTGACCGCAAGGTGTTCGCAAAGCAGCCGGTCGCGCATCGCGCGGATCGAAGCCGCGATACGGGCGTCGCCGTTCGATTCGATAACCAGGTTGCATTCGGTATCGAGCCCGAAGGACCGGTTGCTGAGGTTCGCCGAGCCGATCGTCAGCAGGCGGTCGTCCACGACCATCACCTTGCTGTGGACGTTGACGCAGGCGCTTCGCAAGCCGGGCACTTCCGGACAATAGAGCCGGAAACGACCATGCGCGTCGGCCGCGCGCAGGTCCCGGCAGAGTCGCGCCCGCAGTACGCCCATGGTGGCCTCCTCCAGCCAGCCGCTTTCCGAGCGGCGCGAGACCAGGGCGATGTCGGGCCCCTCGGGGTCGCGCAGGCGCGACGCGAAGGCGTCGGCAATCAGTCCCGAACTGAAGTACTGGTTTTCGAGATAGAGGCTGCTTTGCGCGGCGGCGATCGCATCGGCGTGGAGTGCGCGAACTTCGCTGACGGCGGGCGCATCGTCGCGGGCCGGATACGTGCGGCTGATGCCGACCGGCATCTCGGTGGCGTCCGGTGAGACCGCGCTGGGCCAAGGGTCCGACTGCGGCATCTCCGGTACGTGCGGATGGCGTCCCGTCGCGTGCAGCCAACGCTCGGCCGCGAGGTCGCCCAAGGCGCGCGCGGCCGCGCCGTCGACCATGCACTGCACGTCATGGAACGGCGCGTAAGGCTTGCCGTCCGGATCGATCCGGCGCGGGTCGTCGGCACGGTGGTCCGGCGTATCCCAGCGGCGGATGGTCAGGTCCAGCCCGCCCACGAACGCAAGACAGTGATCGATGACCACCACCTTCTGGTGGTGCGATGCGCCGGCAGGGTGACTTCCATCCAGGCAGAACGACAGCCGGCGGTGTGCCTGCCAGTGCTGCCGCGCCGCGGGCAGGAACTGGCGCTCGAACGCAAACACCATGGCGAAATCCCAGCTCAGCACATAGATGTGCAGGCCGCTGCGGCGCTCGCACAGGGCATTGAGAAAGTCGCGAAGCTCGGCCGGCAAGCCATCGTCCGGCGCGTCGTGCGTCAGTCGCATTCGGCTGTCGATGTCCCACCCGAGGATGAAGATGGTTTGCTCGGCACGCATGAACGCCTCGCGCAGCGCGGTGAAGTAGGCATCCGCATCGACCAGCATCGCAAAGCGCGCGCATGGCTTCACGCGCCAGCAGTTGTGCCCGGGACGTAGCAGCGAAGCTTGAGCATCGTTTGTCATGGCGAACAGTACGCCGCGCAAGTTTCGTACCGATCGCCCAGTCATTGAAGCGAGCCCGCACGCGAGCCCATGTCGCGCCGGCTTTGCTTGTCTTTGTAAAAGTTGCCAGGACGCTGCTTCCGAGCCAGGTCGCGTGGCGCGCATTCCGTTTAATTGACCGACCGGTCGGCTTATATATAATGGGGCCGAACCCGGGCGCAAGCCGGTCGCGAGAACCGGGCGCCGCCAAAGGAGGCTCCCATGTACACGCAGAGTCTGGACTTGCCCGGCAATCCCGCTACGGTCGCTCCATCCGAGCCTGGCCTCGACGACGCCAGCCGCCAGGCGGCGTTCGATGCACGCATGGCCGCCGACAGCAAGATCGAGCCGCAGGACTGGATGCCGCAGGCGTACCGCAAGACGCTGGTCCGGCAGATCTCCCAGCACGCGCACTCGGAAATTGTCGGCATGCTGCCCGAAGGCAATTGGATCAGCCGCGCGCCATCGCTCAAGCGCAAGGCCATCCTGCTGGCCAAGGTGCAGGATGAAGGCGGCCATGGCCTCTATCTCTATTCCGCCGCCGAAACGCTGAACGCCTCGCGCGACGAAATGATCGATGCGCTGCACACCGGCCGGGCCAAGTATTCGTCGATCTTCAATTACCCGACGCTGACCTGGGCCGACGTCGGCGTGATCGGCTGGCTGGTCGACGGCGCCGCGATCATGAACCAGATTCCGCTGTGCCGCTGCTCGTACGGGCCGTACGCGCGCGCGATGATCCGCATCTGCAAGGAAGAGTCGTTCCACCAGCGCCAGGGCTTCGACGCGCTGCTGGCGATGATGCGCGGCACCGACGCCCAGCGCGAGATGGTGCAGGACGCCGTCAACCGCTGGTGGTTCCCGGTGCTGATGATGTTCGGGCCGCCTGACGCCGCCTCCACCAACAGCACCCAGACCATGGCCTGGGGCATCAAGCGCATCTCGAATGACGACCTGCGCCAGAAATTCGTCGATGCGACGGTCGAGCAGGCCAAGGTACTCGGCGTCACGCTGCCCGACCCGGGCCTGCAATGGAATGACGAGCGCGGCCACTACGACTACAGTCCGCTGGACTGGGACGAGTTCTGGCGCGTGATCAACGGCGACGGGCCGTGCAACCGCGAGCGCCTGGCTACGCGCGTGAAGGCCCATGACGATGGCGCGTGGGTGCGCGAAGCCGCGCTGGCTCACGCCGCCAAGCAGGCTGCGCGCGCGGCGCGGCGTGAAGCCGCCTGAGGCAACGGACAAGGAGACCAGCATGACCCGGAACGAATGGCCGCTGTGGGAAGTGTTCGTGCGCAGCAAGCAGGGCCTGGAGCACAAGCATTGCGGCAGCCTGCATGCGGCCGACGCGCAGCAGGCGCTGCACATGGCGCGCGACGTCTATACGCGCCGCCAGGAAGGCGTGTCGATCTGGGTGGTGCCGTCGACCGCCATCACCGCCAGCGCGCCCGAGGAAAAGGCCGAGCTGTTCGACCCGATGGCCGACAAGATCTACCGGCATCCGACCTTTTACCAGCTGCCCGACGAAGTCAATCACATGTAAGGGCCCGCCACCATGACGACCCCGACGCCCGACCTCGCGCTGTCGCACCTGCCGCCCGAGCGCACCGCGGCGCTGCGCTACGTGCTGCGGCTCGCCGACAATGCGCTGATTCTGGGCCAGCGCAATGCCGAGTGGTGCGGCCACGGCCCGGTGCTCGAAGAGGACATCGCGCTGGCCAATATCAGCCTGGATCTGATCGGCCAGTCCCGGCTGCTCTACGCCCACGCCGGCGAACTCGAAGGCGCACTGACCGGCCGGCCGCGCCATGAGGACGACTACGCGTACTGGCGCGGCGAACGCGAGTTCGGCAACTGGACGCTGGCCGAGCTGCCGCATAGCGGCCCGCTGGCCGGCACCGCGAGCAGCGACCGCGACTACGCCGTCACCATCACGCGCAATTTCCTGTACAGCGCGCTGATGGTCGAGCTGTGGAACGTGCTGCAGGCCAGCACCGACTCCGGGCTGGCCGCCATCGCGGCGAAGTCGGCCAAGGAAGCGCGCTATCACCTGCACCACGCCGCCGGCTGGATGGTCCGCCTTGGCGACGGCACCGGGGACTCGCACCGGCGCATGCAGCGCGCGCTCGACCATCTGATGCCGTATATGAACGAGTGCTTTGCGGGCGATGACGTGGAGCGGATCGCTGCCGCGCAGGGCGTGGCCGTGCCCACCTCGGACCTGCGCGACGCATGGGAGGCAACGGTCGACGAGACCCTGGAGGTCGCCACGCTCGACAAGCCGGTGCCGAGCGCCTTCGTGTCCACCGGCAAGCACGGCCTGCATTCGGAGCATATGAGCTACCTGCTGGCCGAGATGCAGAGCCTGGCGCGCGCCCATCCCGGCGCGCAGTGGTAGCGCGCGAGCGGCAGCGAACGGGGAGCCGACATGAGTACCGTGGCCAAATCCGACCATGCCAAACGCACCGCGCGTGCCTGGATGGTGCTGGAGGCTGTCCCCGACCCGGAAATCCCGGTGGTGTCGATCCGCGACCTCGGCATCCTGCGCGAGATCGCGGTGGCTGACGGTGCCGTGCTCGAAATCACGATCACGCCGACCTATTCCGGCTGTCCGGCCATGTCGCAGATCGCGGAGGATATCGGCCACGCGCTGGACGCGGCCGGGCTCGGGCCGTGGCGGATCCGCACCGCCCTGTCGCCGGCATGGACGACCGACTGGATCAGCGACGCTGCGCGCGAACGCTTGCGCAAGTTCGGCATTGCCCCGCCGCAGCCGTGCGGCGCAGCGGCAGCCACGCCCGCCGTGCAGCCACTGAACTTCGTCCCACGCGCGGCACGCGCGGGGGCGCCTGACACGGTCGCGTGCCCGCGCTGCGGCAGCTTCCACACGCAGGAAATCTCGCGCTTCGCGTCGACGGCCTGCAAGGCGCTCTACCGCTGCCTGGACTGCCGCGAGCCATTCGACTATTTCAAACCCTACTAAACCACTGATCCACCGTCCCGAGCGAGCTGCCATGACCCCACAGTTCCATCCGCTGCGCGTGGCGCAGTTGCGCCCCGAGACGGCCGACACGATCTCCATCGCGTTCGAGGTGCCGGAATCCCTGCGCGACGCCTACCGCTTTACGCAGGGCCAGTTCCTGACGCTGAAGGCCCCGGTCGATGGCCAGGATCTGCGCCGCTCGTACTCGATCTGCTGCGGGGTCCAGGACTACGCCGAGCGCGGCGAACTGCGCGTGGCGGTCAAGCTGGTGGAGGACGGCGTGTTTTCCAGCCACCTGCACGACTCCCTCGCGCCCGGCCAGCTCGTCGACGTCATGACGCCGGACGGCCGCTTCTACGTGCCGCTCGACGCCAGCGCGGCGCGCCACTATGTCGCCTTTGCCGCGGGCAGCGGCATCACGCCGGTGCTGTCGCTGATCCGCACCACGCTGGCGGCGGAGCCTCGCAGCCGCTTCACGCTGGTCTACGGCAACCGCAACGTCGACAGCATCATTTTTTCCGAAGCGCTCGAAGACCTGAAGAACCAGTACCTGGCGCGTTTCACGCTGTACCACGTGCTGTCGCGCCAGCCGCAGGAAGTCGACCTGCTGCACGGACGCCTGGACCATGCCCGCGTCTCTGCCTTCCTGGCAACGCTGATCCCGGTGGACGATATCGACGCCGCCTTCGTGTGCGGCCCGGCGTCGATGATCGACGAGGTGGAAGCCGCGCTGCGCGACGCCGGGCTGGACCCGCACCGCATCCACGCCGAACGGTTTGGCGTGCCGTTGGATCGCCAGAAGCGCGCCCCGGCCCCCGCCCACGCCGATCATGCCGGCACGGCCGAGCTCGTCGTCGTGCTGGACGGCAAGCAGCACACCATGCGCCTGCCCATGGAAGACGGCAAAGTGCTCGACACCGCGCTGGCCGCAGGCCTGGACCTGCCATATGCGTGCAAGGGCGGCGTTTGTTGCACCTGCCGCGCCAAGGTGCTGGAAGGCCAGGTCGAGATGGAGAAGAACTACACGCTGGAACCGTGGGAAATGGAGAAGGGCTTCGTGCTGACCTGCCAGGCCCGTGCGCTCACGCCGCGGGTCGTGGTCAGCTACGACGAACGCTGAAGCTGCACCATCTAGCGAAGTTGCGCCGTGATTACAATAAGAATGGGGCGCATTGCCGGCCCACGCAAGGTGACTGAGAACCGTCCCACGCATATACAATCACGGCCATGCAATATATCCACGTCGTCAACGGCGATGTCGCCGGAAATACCCTGCGCCAGGCGCTGGCCCAGGCTGCCCGGCCCGATCCCGTGATCGTGCTGCGCGACGACCTGGCCGTGGGACCGCTTGTCGACGTGGACGGCATTGGCCAGATCCGCGCCGGCTTCTGGCAACGGGTCGCTCCGCACACCGACATCGACTTTCCCGCCGAAATGCGCCAGGCACTGGAGCAGCTGCAGATGCTGCGCCAGAGCGAAATGGAAATCGCGATCTGGCACGGACAGAGCGCCGCCGACCAGCTGATGCTGCGCCGCGTGGTGTTCCACCTGTACCAGGCGCCCCAGCGCATCAATGAAGTGGCCATGGACCTGCGCGAGCTGGAACTGCCGCCGCAGGCCGGCCTGGCCGCGATCGGCATGTACTCGCCGGCGCGGCTGGCGCGGCGCTTCTCGACCATCGCGCCGGTGTCGGTGCTGCGCCTGGGGCGGCTCGGCTACGAATGGCAGCAGAACGTGCGCGAGAATGCCGACGTGCGGCTGTGGAAAGGCAATACGCTGGTACCGGCGGCCTACCACAGCATCGACGACATCATCATGGACCGGGCCCCGGCCGACTGGACACCCGCCGCCCAGGTGGTGGGCAGCGTGATGGGCGCTATCGAAGGCTTGCTGGCCAGCGACTGGTTCGTATTCTGGCGCTGCCGGGAACTGATCTCCACGGGCCGGCTGGTCCTGCGCGGCAACGCGGATTCCCTCGACACCTGCGAACTGCGCCGGCACCTGACGTCCGGCGCGGAATAACGCGCCCTTCCCTTCCCCCTCCCCGGACACCCTGCCGGACCGATATGGCGCGAACCAAGGCCCCCGACTTCGAAGCACAGCGCGAGCAAATCCTGGAACTGGCGGCCGCCGCCTTTGCCAACAGCAGCTATCCGAGCACCTCGATGGCCGACCTGGCCGCCGCCTGCGGCACCTCCAAGGCGCGCCTGTACCACTATTACGAGAGCAAGGAAGCGATCCTGTTCGACCTGCTGGACCGCTACACGCGCCGGCTGATGCTGATCGTCACCGAGGTCGAGGCCGATTCCGAGCGCCAGGGCCGCACCGACCGCGAAAGCTTCGCCAGCCTGATCCGCGCGTTCCTGGCCGAGTACGAGAACTCCCAGACGCGCCATATCGCGCTGATCAATGACGTCAAATTCCTGGCCGAAGAGCAGCGTGTGGTCATCCTCGGCCGCGAGCGCGACGTGGTCGCGGCGTTCTCGCGCATGCTGCGGCGTGCGTACCCGGAACGCGTCACGCGCGAGAACCAGACCGCGCTGACCATGACCGTGTTCGGCATGATCAACTGGACCTTCACCTGGCTCAAGCCGGGCGGCAAGCTGTCCTACGCGGCGTTCGCCGACATGGTGGTGGACCTGCTCGAAGGCGGCCTGCCGGGCAAGACGGGCGCCCCCGCCGAAGCACTGGCCCGCCGCTGAAGGCGGGCCGTCCACGGGATCAAGACCACTCCGCCTCTTCCTGCTGGCGCCGCTGCTCGCGGTCCTGGCGGAACATTTCCTCCAGCTCGTCGCGCGCCTGGCGCGCCAGCGACACCAGCTTCTTCTGGTCGGTGTAGTGCGGATAGAAGCGGTCGATGGCCTGGATGTTGTGGCGGCGGAAACGCAGCGCGACGCTGCGCGCCTGCGCCGGGTCAAACCCCAATCCTTCCAGCACCCGCCGGCCCAGCATCAGCGAGCCCTCGAACATCTCGCGCTCGAACAGCTGCACGCCGCGGTCCTTGAGCTGGTAGATATGCGACACATGGCGCGCCCGGGCGTAGATCTGCAGGTCCGGATAGCGTTCGCGCACGCGGTCGATCAGTTGCAGGCTGTCGTCCATGCCGTCGATGGCCACGACCAGGATGCGCGCCTTGGCGATGCCGGCGGCCTCCAGCAGGTCGAGCCGGGTGGCATCGCCATAGAAGATCGTGAAGCCGTACTGGCGCAGGAACTCGATCTGGTCGGGATCATGGTCCAGCACGGTGACGCCGATGCCCTGCGCATACAGCAAACGGCCGATGATCTGGCCGAAGCGCCCGAAGCCGGCGATCAGCACGGGGTTGTCCTGCGGCGTGATGGCATCGTCGGGGCGCCGGTTCATGGCGCCGACATGCGGTGCTACCAGGCGGTCATAGGCAAGCAGGAGCAACGGCGTGGCCACCATCGACAAGGCCACGATCAGCACCAGCAAGGCTTCGGTTTCGCGTGGCAGCAGGCCGGCGGAGCCGGCCACGCCGAACACGACGAAGGCGAACTCGCCACCCTGCGAGATCAGCAGCGCAAAGAGCAGCCGCTGGCCGCGCGCAATGGCAAAGTACCGCGCCAGCAGCACCAGCACGGCGGTCTTGGCGACGACGAATGCCGCCACCAGGCCGAGCACAGTCGCCGGCGACCGCGCCAGCACCGCGAAGTCGATCGACATCCCGACCGCCATGAAGAACATGCCGAGCAGCAAGCCCTTGAACGGCTCCAGGTCGGCCTCGAGTGCGTGGCGGTACTCGGAATCGGCCAGCAGCACGCCGGCCACGAAGGTGCCCAGCGCCATCGACAGGCCCACTGCGTCCATCATCAGCGCAATGCCCACCACCAGCAGCAGCGCAAACGCGGTGAACATCTCGCGCATGTCCGTGCGGGCGATGAAACGCAGGGCCGGGCGCACGAGGTAGCGGCCGCCGAACACCACGGCGGCAATCACCGCCACGCCCTTGGCCGCCGCCTGCCAGCCGCCTGCGCCGCTGGCGTCGGTCGCGCTTTCCGCCGCCAGCAGCGGCAACAGCGCGATCATCGGGATGGCCGCGATATCCTGGAACAGCAGGATGCCGAAGCTGGCCCCGCCCGCGGGCGTGCCGAACAGGTTGCGCTCGGCCAGCGTGGCCAGGGCGATGGCGGTGGACGACAGTGCCAGTCCCAGCCCCGCCACCAGCGCCACCGGCCACGGCGCCCCGACCAGCACCGCCAGGATGCCGATCACCAGCGCGCAGGCGGCAAGCTGGACACCGCCATAGCCAAAGATGCTCCGCCGCAGCGCCCAGAGCTTGCGCGGTTCCAGCTCCAGCCCGATCACGAACATCATCAGCACGACGCCGAATTCCGAGAAATGCAGGATCGACTCGACATTGGTCACCATCCGCAGCGCGAACGGGCCAATCGCCGCGCCGGCCAGCAGGTAGCCCAGCACGGCGCCCAGCCCGGTGCGGCGCGCCAGCGGTACCGCCACCACGGCCGCCACCAGGAAAACCACGAGCGCGATCAGGAAATCATGCTGGTTCATGCGCGCACCTCCGCGCCTGCCGCTGCCGGGCCGCCTTCTTGGGCGCCGATGCGCCGGCAGACATGGGCAATGTGCTCGGCCAGGACGTGGGCGTCGGTGTTGTCGGCATCGTGCAGCACCAGCGGCGGCAGCCAGTCCATGCCGCACAGCCGCGCGGTCTGCTCCAGCGGCAGCAGGAAGGCTTCGATCGCGTGGCCATGGTTGCCTTCGGGCCCATAGGAATCGAACGTGCCGCCGGTACTCGCCACCGCGAGCACGGATTTCCCGCGCAGCGCCGTGCCGCCCGGGCCGTAGGCCCAGCCATATTCGAGCACCTCGTCCAGCCAGAGCTTGAGCAGCGCGGGCACGCTGTACCAGTGCACCGGATATTGCAGGACAACCGTCTCCGCGGCGGCCAGCGCGCGCTGTTCGGTGACGACGTCGATGTCGTAGTCGACATAGCGGCGATAGAGGTCATGGACAGCGACGTGTGGCAGCGACGCCAGCGCTTCCGCCAGCGGACGGTTGACACGCGAATGGCGCGGCTTCGGGTGCGCGTAGATCACAACGATGGGGGATTCGGTCATCGGCACGGAGGTTCAGTCTGGAATATCAGGCGTACCCGCTTCAGCGCGAGCGCCGCGGCCAGAGGAATGCGGCGTTGCACCAAATCCACAGGCAGAACGGTGCAACAATTCATCACATTTTCCCAAACTTTTGATTTTACTCATTATTTTTTGAAAAAACCGACCCGATAGAACCTGTTGCGGCGCAGGAAGCTTACGCCTAACTGACAGTTCCGCTACAATACTTTTCACGTCGCATCAATATAGTGTTTTCCCCAATCCGGCATATCCGGAAGCAAAAAGTGCCTGGCGAAACACCGCGACAATGCTATTTTTATCGCTGATTGCACCGGATTGCACCGGGAAGGAAACATCGTGAATCCGCTCGAACTGAGCAAGGCCGTCGGCGCCGTTACCGACGAAGATCTGCGCAAGGCAGCCGCCGCACAGGCCGCACAGCGCGCCACCGTTCTGGTGCGCGAGTTGGCCGCCCATCACCGGTCGCGCCTGCTGAAGCATTTCCTCGCCCTGGGCGAGGAGGATCGCCTGCTCCGTTTCGGCCAGTCGGTTGGCGATCACGTGATTGAAGCGTATGTCGACAGCATCGACTTCGACCACGACTCCGTGTTCGGCGTGTACGACGAAAAGCTCGAACTGGTCGGCGTCGGCCACTTCGCCAACCTGCGCGACAACGCGCAGGGCCGCGTGGCGGAATTCGGCGTGTCGGTGTCCAAGAGCGCGCGCGGTCGCGGCATCGGCAGTGCGCTGTTCGAGCGCGCCGCCATGCACGGCCGCAACACCAGCGTGCGCACGCTGTACATGCACTGCCTGTCGCGCAACGCGGCGATGATGCACATCGCCAAGAAGGCCGGCATGAAGGTGCAGTACGCGTACGGCGAGGCCGACGCCTACCTGGAACTGCCGCCCGCAGACACCATGAGCCGCCTGACCGAGGCCCTGGACGAGCAAGTCGCCGACCTCGACTACCTGGTGCGCCGCAACCTGCGCGACGCGCGCCGCTTCGGGCTGCGCTTCTGGCGCTCGATGGTGCCGCAGAAGGGCACCGCCTGATCCGGTCGCCGAGCGCCGGCCAGCCCCGACCCCACGCCAGACGGCGCATCGTGACGATGCGCCGTTTTTGTTTGGCGCGGCAGCTCAGCCGCCAGCAACCGGCAGCGCCGTGGTGTCCTTGATGCTTTCCAGCGCAAAGCTCGAACGCACGTCGATGACCGACGGGTGGGCCAGCAACTGTTCCTGCATGAAGCGCGCGAAGTGCTCCATGTCTTCCACGTAGACCTTGAGCAGCAGGTCCATCTCGCCCGTCATGGCATGGCACGCGGCCACCTCCGGCCACGTGGAGATGGAAGCGCGGAACAAGTCCAGCGGTGCCTTGCCCTTGGGCGCGCCCCCATGCTTCTCCAGCCGGACGTTGATATAGGCCAGCAGGCCCAGGCCGATCTTGCCGGGCTCCAGCAGCGCCGCATACTGCCGGATCACGCCGATCTCCTCCAGCCGGCGGATGCGCCGCAGGCACGGACTCGGCGAGAGGTTCACGCGCTCGGCAACCTCCAGGTTGGTCAACCGGCCGTTGGTCTGCAGGACCTCAAGGATCTTCCGGTCGATCTTGTCCAACTCCACCTTGCTCACGATTTCGTTGCTCCGCAATATGTTTATTGGCAATTTTTTTGCGCAAATTTAGCAAGTTGTGCACAAGTACGCAATTTTTTGTGGCATCTCTTCAGATTTGCGGCCGCATCGATCACTCTTGGGGCGGAATGGATGACGAGATACCGGTCTGCCGTACACGCTTTCGCGGGACCGGCCTGCCGCGGCAAAACCACTCGGGTGCAGGCCAGGGAGGACGCCAGGCCTGTTGCACGGGCAGCGGGCATTCTACGGTTGTTCGGCGGTTTTCCGGCATGCCATCCCGTATTTCGACCATCGCGACGCACGAAAACAAAAACGCGCGACCGGCGAAGGTCGCGCGTCCGTATCAGGCAACGCCCCGGGACAGGGCGCGCGTGGCTGGTCAGCCGCCGCTGCTGGAAGGCGCCGACGGCGCGCCCGGTCCGCGCGGCATGCGCTGCATGCGTTCCTGATGCATCTTCTCCATGCCTGCCTTGATTTCGTCCAGGGTCAGCTTGCCATCGTGGTTGGCGTCGAGCTGATCGAAGCGCTGCGCCAGGCGCGGCAGGCCGGCCTTGACTTCATCCCTGGTCAGCGCGCCGTCACCGTTCTTGTCGGCGGCCTTGAACCTGGCCTCGAACTCCTTCTGCATCTCGGCGCGGCGTTGCTCCATCGAAGCCTTGCGGAAGGCCGACAGTTCGCTCTTGTCGAGCTTGCCGTCGTGGTTGGTGTCGATACGGTTGAAGAGCGCGTCGGCTTCAGCCTTGGAAATCGTGCCATCGCCATCGGTGTCGATCGACTTCATCCACATGCCACCGCCGTGTTCCATGTGGCGGTGCATGTCGCCGCGTTGCCCCGGTGCGGGCGCGGTTCCCGGTGCAGGCGCCGCGGCCTGGGCGAACGCCCCGCCGGCAACGAGGAATGCGGCAGACGCGGCCAGGAAGTGCTTGAGGATCTGCGACTTGGATTTGCCTTGCATGTCTTGCTCCTTTTCATCACGTGGGCATGTACGGATTAGAACGCGGACGATGCAGCGAAGTTGGCGCTTTTAATACGATGTTACGCGGCTCACAGAAAGGGCTACCTGGCGTAAGCGATCGCAAGCGATGACGAATATGTGAATACGTGCCGGCACCGGCAGCGCGGCCGGACTCAGTTCTTGGGCACGAGCGGGTTCAGGGGCGCGTGTGGCGCCACGGCGGGCTGCAGCTGGTGCGGGTCGATGTCTTGCATCTGCGGTTGTGCCGGCGCTTGCTGCGACATGGTCGCCGGTGGTGGTACCGGCTGCGGCGTCTGCGCAGGCGGCTGGCTCACCGCGGGTGCAGGTGCAGGCGCGGGTGGCGGCATCGGCGTGGCAAGGGGCGCCGCCGCGCCCGAGGGGGGCGTAGCGGGCAGCGGCGCCGCACCGGCCTTCGGCACGCCGGCCTGCAACGGCAGCACGATTTCCTGGCGCACGCCATTGCGCTCGATCACCACGGAACGGCCGTGGATTTCCACCAGGCGAATCTGCTGCGACAGTGCCGTGCCCGCCCGCACGGCCTTGGGCGGGCCGCCGTCGAGCGACACGATCGCGGCGCCCGCGCCGTCGGACACATCCGCCACGACGCCGATCAGCTGCACGTCGCGCACGCCGCCCTGGGCCGAGCCGCCGAACAGCGTGGCCACGGCGCCCGTCTCCACCGCTTCGGTCTGCGCCACGCGCGCGGCTTGCGGGACCGGGATGGTCCGCATCGCGCTGAAGGTCAGCATCCAGCGTGTCGCCAGCGCGCAAAGCGCGACGAAGAGAACCAGGGCCGCTGCGCGCGGCAGCCAGGCCGCGGCATCGAGACGGAAAACAGGCCGGACGGAGAGTTGCACGGGATGGGCGCGGTACGCTCGAAAGGAACGCGCCAAGCGTACCAGAGGCCCATGACCGTGTCTGTGACGGCTTACAGCAGATCGTCGAGCAGATCGGGGCCGAACACTTCGCGGTGGATATGCCCGACCGGAACGCCGGCGCTGATCAGCGCATGACGCTGTGCCTGCATGAAGCCGAGCGGACCGCACAGGTGGAAGTCGCCATCGACGAACAGGCTGGTCTCGGGCGCGCCCAGCAGCGCGGCAACCGGCATGGTGCCAGCATGGTCGTAGTCGCGGCCGGCCACGTCGGCGGCCTGCGGCTGTTCATAGCTGACATGGGTACGCAGTTGCGGCAGGCGCTCCCTGGCCCACGCCACGTCGGCGCGGTGCGCGTGGTGGCGGCCGTCGCGCGCGGCATGGGCGAAAAGGATTTCACGCCTGGAGCCCTGCAGGGCCAGCGTGCGCAGCACCGACAGCATCGGCGTGATGCCGATACCGGCCGACAGCAGCACCAGCGGGCGGTGGCCGTCCAGGCGCGGCGCGAATTCGCCGAACGGTGCGCTCACCCGCAGCTCGGTGCCGGGCTGGGCGTTGGCGTGCAGCCAGTTGGACACGGCGCCCGCCGGCGTGGCATGGTCGCCATCCTCGCGCTTGACCGAGATCCGCCACGTCGGCAGCCCGCGCTCGGCGGACAGCGAATACTGGCGTTGCTGGCGGTTGCCGTCGGCGAGCGTGACTTCGACGCTGACGTACTGGCCCGGGCGGAAATCGCGCAGCGGCTGGCCGTCGACGGCCGCCAGGGTGAGCGCGACCACGTTGTCGCTCTGCACATCGCGGCGCTCGACGCGCACTGCGATGCGCTCGCCGGCGGCCAGGCCCGTGCTCTGGTACAGGCGCGCTTCGGCCGCGATCAGTTCGCCGGCCAGCAGCCAGTAGGCTTCGTCCCAGGCGGCCAGCAGGTCAGGCGTGGCGGCGCCGCCCAGCACGGCGGAAATGGCGCCCAGCAGGTGCTTCCCGACGATCGGATAGTGCGCGGGCGTCAGGCCCACGGCCGCATGCTTGTGCACGATGCGATCGACCACCGGCGCGAGCGCGCTCGCGTTGTCGATATTGGCGGCGTAGGCGAATACCGCGGACGCGAGCGACTGCTGCTGCGAACCGTTGGCCTGGTTGCCCATGTTGAAGAGCTGGGTCAGTTCGGGCCGGTCCGCGAACATCTCGCGGTAGAAATGGGTGGTGATGGCGAGGCCATGTTCGCGCAACACCGGTACGCTGGCATCAATGTAGGGGCGGGAAGCAGCAGACAACATCAGGTAAGGCTCCGTTTAATTCATGCAAATTAAATGCATGTTTTTACTCACAACAAAGCCGGCGCGCGGGGCGTCTGAACGGACGACTCAGGGAGTACCGTTCAGGCCGTACGCCGGCTCATAAAATCGCGATGCAGCCGGATGATCGACTCGGCGGTCTGGCTGCCGGTGACATCCGCCAGGGTGACGGTGTCGAGTGCGCTGTAGAACGCCTGCTCTGCCACATCCAGCGCCCGGCGCAGACGGCAATTGCCGTTCAGCGCGCAGGGCGGGTTGTCACAGTCGATCACCGGCTTGTGGCCTTCCAGCTCGCGCAGGATCGTGCCGATGGTCAGTTGCTGGGCTTGCGGACCCAGTTCCAGACCGCCGTGGCGACCGCGCGTAGCGGTAATCCACCCCAGCTTCGACAGGCGCGCCGCCACCTTCACGAGGTGATGGTGCGAGATCTCGAACTGCTGCCCCACCTCGGCAATGGTGATTTGCCGGCTGCCGTCGGCGCGCGCGACGTACATAAGCAGCCGCAGTGCGTAGTCGGAGAAGCGGGTCAGTTGCATCGTGGTGACATGGTAGATAAACAGTATTTGGAATGCAAGTTATTGTTGCGCCGCGCAATGCCACGACATCCACCAGACTACGGCGTGCGAGAATCGGACGCCACAAAAAACAGTCATGGCCGGCGGTTATACTGGCTGTCGAACGCCGGGCGCGCGGCCAGCGGGCCGCCCCGAGATCCAGCAAGAGGCCCAGATACGATGCGCAGACTCTCACCCCTTTCCGCCAACACCCGCTCCTCGAGTTCGCTCCGCGCCCGCGGCAGCCGTGGCTTCACCCTGATCGAAATCATGGTGGTGATCGTGATCCTGGGGGTGCTGGCGGCACTGGTGGTGCCCAAGATCATGAGCCGTCCCGACGAAGCCCGCATCGTGGCGGCGCGCCAGGACATCTCGTCGATCATGCAGGCGCTCAAGCTCTACCGGCTCGACAACAGCCGCTACCCGACCACCGAGCAGGGCCTGGCCGCGCTGGTGGCCAAGCCGACCACCGAGCCCGTGCCCAACAACTGGAAGGGTGGCGGCTACCTGGAGAAGCTGCCCAAGGACCCGTGGGGACATCCGTACCAGTACCTGAACCCTGGCGTGCGCGGCGAGATCGACGTCTTCAGCTTCGGTGCCGACGGCCAGGCCGGCGGCAGCGGCAATGACGCCGACATCGGCAACTGGGAATAACGCCGCCCCCGCAGCATGAAACCGGCCCCGCGCCGCCGCGCCGCCGCTTGCCGGCCACGGGGCTTCACCTTGCTGGAACTGCTGGTGGTCATGGTGATCGCCGGCATCGTCATTTCGCTGGTGGCCGTCAATGCATCACCCAATGAGCGCGGGCGCCTGCTGGACGACGGCCAGCGCATCGCGCGCCTGTTCGAGCTGGCGCAGGAAGAAGCCCAGCTCGGCGCCCGGCCGATCGCCTGGGAAGGCAACACCAGCGGCTGGCGCTTCCTTGAATCCACCCCCAACGGCTGGGTCCCCATGCGCACCGATGTGTTCGCGCCGGGTCATTGGCGCCTGATGCCGGACCAAGTGATCGTCGCCGAAGGCGGCCGCAACGCCGGCACGGGCGGCCCGCTCCGCCTGGTCTTCGGGCGCGAGCTGATCGACGGGCCGCAGCGGCTGATCCTGGTGCGCGGCGATATCCGCGTGGAGGTCGCCGGCGATGGCGGCGGCCGCTACTTCGCCAGCGCGCCATGATGCAGCGCGCGCATCCCGGCCACCGCGAGGCAGGCGGCTTCACGCTGATCGAAGTGCTGGTGGCGCTCACCATCCTGGCCGTCGCGCTGACCGCAGCCATGCGGGCCATGGGCAGCATGGTCGATGCCAGCGCGGCGCTGCAGTCGCGCATGCTGGCCGAATTCAGTGCCGAGAACCAGCTGGCCACGTTGCGCCTGACCAAGACCTGGCCCGAGCCCGGTGTCAGCGGTTATGCCTGCCCGCAGGGCGGCACGCCGCTTTATTGCGAGCAGACCGTCTCCGGCACGCCCAATCCCGTGTTCCGGCGCGTGGAAGTCGCGGTCTATCCGTCCGCCGCCGACCGCTCGGTGCGCCTGGCGTGGCTGGTCACCATCATCCCCAATGAAACGCGCAACCTGCTCTGAGCGCCGCCAGGCGGCCGGGCGCGGCTTCACGCTGCTCGAGATGCTGGTGGCCATCACGCTGCTGGCGGTCATGGCCGTGATCGGCTGGCGCGCGCTGGACAGCATGACGCGCAGCCGCGAACGGCTCATCGACCATGACGCCCGGCTTGACGCCCTCAAGGTGCTTTATGGCCAGTTCCAGTCCGACTGCGAACACCTGGCCAGCGCGGACCTGCTGCAGGCCAGCCCGGTGGAAGTCGGGAACGGCCAGGTGTTGATGGTGCGCGACCGCCGCGAAGAGAACCAGCCGCCAATGTGGCAGGCGCTCAGCTACAGGCTGGACGGCAACGCGCTGGTCCGCCTCGCGGCCCCGCCGGTCGACAGCCGCGCCGCCGTGCAGTCCGCGCTGCTCGGACTGCGCCAGGCCGGCCGCCAGAATAACGTGCAGGTGCGCCGCGTGCTGTCCGATGTGGACAGCCTGGGCACGCGCGTATGGATCGATCCGCAGGGCTGGCTGGCGGACAACGGCCGCATCCGCAGCGCGCTGTTCAATCCCTCCAGTTCCAATGCCAATGCCAGTTCCGGTGCCAGCGCCGTAGCGGCGCCCACACCGACCAGCGCGGTCGTCCGGGCCGTGGAGCTGTCGGTCCAGGCGCGCATGGGCGACGGCGACGCACCGCGTAACTTCCTCAAGATCTGCATGACGGGCCTGTGACCATGCGCCAATGCTTCCCGTCCCTGCCCCGCCGCCGTGCTCGCGGTGCCGCCGTGGTCACGGCGCTGCTGATGGTCACGCTGGCGGTGGTGGTGGTGTCCGGCATGCTGTGGCGCCAGCAGGTGCAGATCCGTTCGATCGAGAACCAGCGCCTGCTGGCGCAGGCGACGTGGATCGAGCGCGCGGCCGTGGACTGGGCGCGGCTGATCCTGCGCGACGACCAGCGCCGCAGCAGCGTGGACGAGCTGGGCGAGCCCTGGGCCGTGCCGATCGCCGAGACCCGGCTGTCGGACTTCCTTGGGGCGGCGCTGCGCACCGACCAGTCGGGCGAGACTTCGTTCCTGTCCGGGCGCATCCTGGACGCACAGGCGCGCTTCAACCTGACCAACCTGGTGCTGTGGACCGCCACGCCGACCGGGGGCCGCGCCGCCACGGTGGACCCGGCCGGGCTGGCGGTCTACCGCCGCCTGCTGCAGACCGTGGGCCTGAATCCGTCGCTGGCCGACACCACGGGCCGCTTCATGCTGCGTGCCGCGCAAGGCGGCACCGACGGCCAGCCCGTGCCGCGCCCGCCCGACAGCGCCCAGAGCCTGCTCGCGATCCCCGGCTACACGCCGGAGATGGTCACCGCACTGGAGCCGTTCATCACGGTGCTGCCCGAGCGCACCCTGGTCAACGCCAATACGGCCGATCCCGAAGTGCTGTCGGCCGTGATCAACAACCTGGCGCTGGATCGCGCGCGCGAACTGGTCCGCGTGCGCGACCGCGCCTACTTCAATAACGTCGGCGACCTGCAGACCAAGCTGGCCAGCGTGGCGCCGCAGGCCGACACCAGCACCCTGAGCGCCATGCTGGACGTGCGCACGCACTATTTCCTGATCTACGGCCTGGTGCGCCATGAGCGGGCGAGCCGGCTGCAGGTCTCGCTGGTCTACCGGGGCGAGGTCCTGGGCAACGCCAACACCACGCGCGTGCTGTGGATCCACGACACCGACCGCCTGCCCGACCTGCGATGACCCATATCCGCGATTTGCGCGCGACCAGGCGGGCTGCTACCGATATTGGCGGCCGGGATACCGGGGGAGAATGCTATTGACGCGGATTAGTCACACAGGCAAGGTATGCTGCGGCGCTGCCGCGACCGTGGCGCCATGCCGAGCGGCGCCACGCCAGTCCGTATCCGCCGGTCGGCATCTCCGTACCCCGGCACTCCCGCTGCCCCGGCACGCCACCCCAACTCACGGCCTCACTGACGTCAACGCTAGGAAACCTTGAGTACCACCCTGTACGTTCGCCTGCCGCACCGGCCGCACGACCAACCGCAGCCCTGGCATTTTGGCGCACTGCCGTTTGCCCTCGTACGCGACCCGGCTAAGCCGGCCGCCCGGCGCACGGGCGCCGCGCAGGCGCCGGAAGTGTTGCGCGAAGGCCACGCCCAGATTGCTGCACTGCCCGCCGCGGAGCGCCTGGTGCTCATCCTCGCCGCCAGTGACGTACTGCTCACCACGGCCACCGTACCCCCGCTGCCGCCGGCGCGCCTGAAGCAGGCCTTGCCCAACCTGGTGGAAGATGCGCTGGCCACCGACGCACAGCCATGCCACATCGGCGTGGGGCCGGCGCTGGACGCCGACGCCGCGCGGACCGCGCGCGGCCCGCAGCGCCGCCTGCTGATGGTGGCTGACCGGGCCTGGCTGCGCGCGGTACTTGATGCCTTTGCCGAACACCGCCATCGACGCCGCCATATCCTGCCGGCACAGATGTGCCTGCCGCTGGCGACGCCGCCGCAAGCCGGAGACGACGAGAGCGTCCCGGCGCAGCCGGCCACGCTGGTCGTCGAAGCCGCGGCCGCTTCGCTGGCCCAGCCCGAAGGCCTGGTCGAGCCGACGCTGGCGCCTTCGACCGCGCCTGGCAGCGGCCAGTGGCAACTCACGGTACGCACCGGTCCCCATGAAGGCTATGGCCTGTTGCTTGGCAATGACGCGCTTGCCGCATGGCAGGCGCTTGCGCCCGATGGCAACTGGCATGGCGACGCCAGCGCCGTGGCCAGTGCACCTGCGCCAGCGCTGCGCCAGGCTCCCGCCGCCGACTGGCGCCTGTGGATCGCCGGCGCCCAGGGCTGCCTGCAAGAACCCGGGCTCGACCTCGCGCAGTTCGAGTTTGCCCAGGGCCGCGCCGATCGCTGGAACCTGCTGGCGTGGCGTCTGCCGCTGGCGCTGGCTGCCGGCGTCGTGCTGGTCCAGTTGCTCGGCATGAACGTGCACTGGCTGATGCTGCGCCACGAACAGCAGCGACTGGAAGCCGCACAGCTGCAGACCCTGCACACCGCCTTCCCGCAGATCCAGACCGTCCTCGATGCCCCGCTGCAGATGCGGCGGCAGGTGGAACAGCTTCGCCTGGCCAGCGGGCGCAGCACGCCGGACGACTTCCTGCCGCTGGCCGACCGGTTTGGCCAGGCGGCCCGCCATCTCGCCCCGGATGCGCTGCAGGCGCTCGAATATCGCGGGCACGCGCTGGTTGCCACACTGAAGCCCGGCACCGATACCGCCGCGCTGCGTGGCGCCGTGCGGCAGGCCGGCCTGCAGATGGAAGAAGACAAGACGGACGTGGCCACGCGCCCCGCCGGCCCTGCCGGCTCGCGCTGGCTCATCAAGCCAGGCCTGTGAACCGAATCATGAGCCCGAGCCAAGACAACCTCCGCCCACAGACATCACAGGGCTCCGCGAAGCGCCGCCCCGCCGCCGCCTGGTTCACGCGCATGAAGCCGCGCGTGCCGCAAGCCTGGCGCGACCAGTTCGACGCGTTCTGGTCCGCGCGCAATCCGCGCGAGCAGGCCATCCTCGCGGGGGGCGCCGCGGTACTGGGACTGGTGCTCATCTATACCGTGCTGTGGGAGCCCGCCGCGGATGGCCGGGCGCGACTGTCGCGCAGCCTGCCGGCGCTGCGCGCCGAACTCGCGGAAATGCAAACCCTTGCGCAAGAGGCCCGCGGCCTGAACGCGAGCCCCGCGCCTGCCTTGCGCGGCGAGGCCCTTACCCAGGCCTTGCAGGACAGCCTCGGCAAATATGGCCTCAAGGCGACACGGCTGGCCGCCGGGGCCGACAACAGCGTCCAGGTACAGCTCGACAAGGCGCCGTTCGGCGCGGTGGCGGGCTGGCTGCAGGACGTGCGCCAGCAGCAGCGCCTGAAAGTCACGGATGCGCGCATCGTCTACGTCGGCGCCACCGCGCTGGTCAATGTCAGCGCGACCCTGCAGGGTCCGGGCGGCCGCAGCTGATGGTACGCCTGGAGTCCCTGCGGCTGCCCCGACGCAAGCTGCGCCAGCCGGCGGGCTGGCGCAGCGCCGGCTGGCTGCTGCTGGGCCTGGCCACTGCCGGCATTACCGTGCTGGCCATGCTGCCGGCGGCCTGGATTGCCGATACGGTGGCAGCCCGGACGCAACGCCGGGTGCTGCTCGCCGACGCCTCCGGGTCGATCTGGCACGGCAGCGCCACGCTGGCACTGTCGGCGGGCGCGGGCAGCCAGACCGCGGCGGTGCTGCCGGGCCGGCTGCAATGGTCGCTGGCCTTCTGGCCGCTGCTGACGGGCCGTGCGCGCCTGGTCCTCACGCATACCGAAGCCATGCCCGCGCCAGTCGCACTGACCGTCACGCCGGGCGGCTGGACCGCGCAGTCCGGCGCCATCCGCCTGCCGGCCGCGCTGCTGGAAGGCGTGGGCGCGCCGTTCAACACGCTGCGCCCGGACGGCCTGATGCGCGCGGACTGGTCCGCGCTGCAGGGCAAGTTCGCCGGCGGACTGCTGTACGGCCATATCACGCTGCGCATCGAACAAGTATCGTCGTCGGTCAGCCGGCTGCGCCCGCTGGGCAGCTACCGTGCCGAAATCGACTGGAACGGCGCCGATGGCAAGCTCGCGCTGAGCACCATTGCCGGTCCGCTGCACCTCGATGGCAGCGGCACGCTGGGCCGGCAGGCGCGCTTTGAAGGCACGGCCCATGCCGAGCCCGAAGCCGCCACCCCGCTGAACAGCCTGCTGAGCCTGCTGGGACGAAGAGAGAACAATGTGACAAGGCTGAGCTTCTGATGCCTGCCTACGCCAGGAGCCGACCGGAACCAAACATGAAAACCGAAGCCACCCGACCCTTTTTCCACACCGCCAGTGCCCGCGCCGTGGTCCTGCTATGCGGGCTTTCACTGCTGGCGCCCGCGCCGCTGTGGGCGCAACAGCCCGCCAGCGCTGGCGTGCCCCCGCCCCCGGACATCACGCCGCGCAACCGGGACCAGGTGGTGCTCAACTTCGTCAACGCCGACCTCGAATCCGTCGTCAAGGCCGTGGGCCAGGCCACCGGCAAGAATTTCGTGATCGATCCGCGCGTGAAGGGCACGGTCAACCTGGTGACCGAGCAGCCGGTTTCGCGCGCCCAGGCGCTGGAGACGCTCGGATCGGTGCTGCGCATGCAGGGCTATGCGATGGTGGAAAGCAACGGCTTCACCAAGGTCGTGCCCGAAGCGGACGCCAAGCTGCAAGGCTCGCCGATCGTGGCCGGCGGCGCCGGCGGGCGCGGCGACCAGGTGGTGACGCAGGTCTTCCGCCTGAACTACGAGTCGGCCAACAACCTGGTGCCCGTGCTGCGGCCGATGATCGCGCCCAATAACACGATCACCGCCTACCCGGCCAACAACACGCTGGTCATCACGGACTATGCCGAGAACCTGCGCCGTCTGGGCCGCATCATCGCCGCGATCGACGCGCCGGCCTCCGGCGAGGTCGAACTGGTACCGCTGAAGAACGCCATCGCCAGCGACACCGCGCTGGTCCTGCAGAAGCTGCTCGATCCGGCAGCGTCCGCGACCGGTGCGGGCGGCGCAGCGGGCGTCGACAGCAGCCTGCGCACGACCGTGGTGGCCGAACCGCGCAGCAACTCGCTGATGATCCGCGCGTCGAGCCGTGCGCGGCTGCAGCAGGCACGCATGCTGATCGAAAAGCTCGACCAGCCCTATGCGCGGCCCGGCAATATCTGGGTCGTGCCGCTCAAGAACGCGGATGCGGTCAAGCTGGCCGCGACGCTGCGCGCCATCGTCGCCGCGGACAGCAGCTTTGCCGCCAGCACCCAGCCCGGCGCGGCCGGTGCCGCCGGCGCGGGCGGCCTGACCAACGTTTCCACGCCGGCCGGCAGCCAGTTTACCGGCGGCACCACGGCGAACCAGACCGGCATGCGCGCCAGCGGCACCAGCGGTTCCGGTTCTGGCGGCGCCTATGGCAATTCAGCATTTGCTGCATCGTTCAACCAGAACACCCAGCCGACCACGGGCGGCATCATCCAGGCCGACCCCTCCACCAACTCCCTGATCATCACGGCCAGCGAGCCGGTCTATCGGAACCTGCGCGGCGTGATCGAAGACCTCGACGCGCGCCGCGCGCAGGTCTACATCGAGTCGATGATCGTCGAAGTCACCTCCACGCAAGCCAGCGAGCTGGGCATCCAGTGGCAGGGGCTGATCCGTTCGGACAGCGGCAACAACAATGTCTTCGCCGGCACCAACTTTGGCAAGGGCGGCCAGAACATCGTTAACCTGACCCTGGCCGGCGCCGCCTACAACGCCAACCATGCTGCGGGCATTGCAGCGGCCACGCAGCTGGTGCCCGACCTCGGCGGCCTGAACCTGGGCGTCGTCAACAAGGCGCTCGGCCTGGGCGCGCTGCTGCGCGCGCTAGGCACCAACGGCAGCGTGAACCTGCTGTCGACGCCGAACCTGATCACGATGGAAAACGAGGAAGCGAAGATCCTGATCGGCCAGAATATCCCGATCACGACCGGCTCCTATGCGCAGACCGGCGGTGCGGCTTCGGTCACCCCGTTCCAGACCTTCGACCGCAAGGACGTCGGCATCACGCTGCGCGTGCGGCCGCAGATCACTGCCGGCGGCAGCGTCAAGATGCAGATCTTCCAGGAATCGTCATCGGTGGTGCCGGGCACGCTGGCACAGGTGCAGGGCCCGACCACCAATGTGCGTTCGATCGAGACCAATGTGCTGGTCGACGACGGCCAGATCATCGTGCTGGGCGGGCTGATCGAAGACTCCTACGGCGACGGCGTGCAAAAGGTGCCGGTGCTCGGCGATATCCCCTGGATCGGCGGCCTGTTCCGCTATGAGAACAAGAACCGCTCCAAGACCAACCTGCTGGTGTTCCTGCGCCCGTATGTAATGCGCACGGCGGGCGCCGCCGACCGCCTGACGGCGGACCGCTACGACTACATGCGCAACCAGCAGGGCAGCTTCATCTCGCCTAACATCATGGTGCGCGACGAAAACACGCCGGTGCTGCCGCCGGCAGATGCGCCCGCCACGCCATTTGTGGACCCGCGCAATACCGGCCCGGTGCCGGGCCCGCTGCCCTTGCCGCAATCGGTGCCGCAATCGGTTCCGCAGACAGCACCGCAGTCCCCGCAACCCGTGCCGCAGCCGCTGACCCAGCAAGGCAGCAACGGTGCGTTCGCCGGGACGGCGTCCGGACGCGGCAACTGAACCCCATCATGGCAAGCGAAGCCCCAGCCGTCACCGAACTCCAGGAGCCGCCGTCACCGATCGCGGCGCGACTGGTCCCGTACAGCTTTGCGCGCGAAGCGCCGCTACTGATCGCGCACCAGCGCCCTGACGGCCTGGAAGTCTGGGTCAGCCGCGCGACCTCGCCGGCGGCACTGGCCGAAGTGGCGCGCGTGCATGGCGCGCTGCGCCTGAGGGTGATGGAGCCCGACGCGCTGGAGCGGGCCATGTCCGATGCCTACAACCGCCAGGACGGCAGCGCCGCACAAGTGGTGGGCGAAGTGGAAGGCGAAGTCGACCTGTCGCGCCTGATGCAAGACATTCCCGCCGTGGAAGATCTGCTCGAATCCGAAGACGATGCGCCGATCATCCGCATGATCAACGCGCTGCTCACGCAGGCCGCGCGCGAGGGCGCGTCGGATATCCACATCGAGCCGTTCGAATCGGCGTCGGTGGTGCGCTTCCGCGTCGATGGCACGCTGCGCGATGTGGTGCGGCCCAAGAAGGCGCTGCATGGCGCGCTGATCTCGCGCATCAAGATCATGGCGCAGCTCGACATCGCCGAAAAACGCCTGCCGCAGGACGGCCGCATCACGCTGCGCGTGGGCGGGCGTCCGGTGGACGTGCGGGTGTCGACGCTGCCCACCGGCCATGGCGAACGCGCGGTGCTGCGCCTGCTGGACAAGGAGGCGGGCCGCCTCGACCTGGCCAAGCTCGGCATGTCGCCGCGCACGCTGGGCGGCTTCGACGACCTGATCCGCCAGCCGCACGGCATCGTGCTGGTCACCGGGCCGACCGGTTCGGGCAAGACCACCACGCTGTATGCGGCGCTGTCGCGCCTGGATTCGCGCACCACCAACATCATGACGGTGGAAGATCCGGTCGAGTACGACCTCGACGGCATCGGCCAGACCCAGGTCAACGCGCGCATCGACATGACCTTCGCCAAGGCCCTGCGCGCGATCCTGCGCCAGGATCCGGATGTGGTGATGATCGGCGAAATCCGGGACCTGGAGACCGCGCAGATCGCGGTGCAGGCGTCGCTGACCGGCCACCTGGTGCTGGCTACGCTGCACACCAATGATTCGGCCTCGGCCATCACGCGGCTGGTGGACATGGGCATCGAGCCATTCCTGCTGTCGTCGTCGCTGCTGGGTGTGCTGGCGCAGCGGCTGGTACGGCGGCTGTGCCCCCATTGCAAGCGCGAGGAAGTCATCGAAGTCACCGCCGGTGAGGCGGAAACCCTGCATACACAGGGCAAGCCACTGCAGCATGTATGGCATGCGGTGGGCTGCGACAAGTGCGGCAACTCGGGCTATCAGGGGCGCATGGGCGTGTACGAACTGCTCACCGTCGACGATGAGATCCGCACCATGATCCACCGCCAGCAGCCCGAATCGGAGATCAAGCAGGTCGCGCTGGCGCACGGCATGCAGACCATGCGCGGCGATGCGCAGCGCTGGATCGACAGCGGCGCCACGTCGCTGGAAGAAGTGCTGCGCGTCACGCGCGACTGACGGGACGCCGCCATGCCCGCATTCCGCTACGAAGCCGCCGACGCCCGGGGCAAGACCGACCGCGGCGTGATCGAGGCCGACAGCCCGCGGCAGGCGCGCACGCAACTGCGCGCGCGCGGGCTGACGCCGCTGACAGTCGACGCGCTCGCCGGCGCCGGGCAGGCGCCGCGCAGCGGCACGCAGCTGTTCACGCGCCGGCTGTCCACGCAGGAACAGGCGCTGTTCACGCGCCAGCTGGCCAGCCTGATCGTTTCGGGCCTGCCGCTGGACGAAGCGCTCGGCGCGCTGGCCGACCAGTCCGAGCGCCCGTACGTGCACGAATTGCTGGCCGGCATCCGCGCCGAGGTGATGGGCGGCAGCGCGCTGTCGGTGGCGCTGGCCCAGCATCCGCGCGATTTCCCGGACATTTACCGCGCGCTGGTATCCGCCGGCGAGCATTCCGGCCACCTTGGCCTGGTGCTGGAGCGGCTGGCCGGCTACATCGAATCGCGCAATGCGCTGACGTCGAAGATCCGGCTGGCGTTCACTTACCCGGCCATCGTCACGGTAGTGGCGTTCGCCATCGTCATCTTCCTGCTGTCGTATGTGGTGCCGCAGGTGGTCAGCGTGTTCGCCAACACCAAGCAGAAGCTGCCGACGCTGACGATCATCATGCTGGCGCTGTCGGATTTCGTGCGGAACTGGTGGTGGGCGGCGCTGATCGTGATCGGCATCCTCGCCGCGATCGTGCGCAGCCTGCTCAGGCGGCCCGCCGTGCGGCTGGAATGGCACCGCTGGCTGCTGACCGCGCCGCTGCTGGGCAAGCTGATCCGCGGCTACAACACCGCACGCTTCGCCGGCACGCTGGCGATCCTGGTATCGGCCGGCGTGCCGATCCTGCGATCCCTGCAAGCCGCGGGCGAGACGCTCACCAACGAGGCGTTGCGGGCCAATGTGGAGGATGCGAACACCCGGGTGCGGGAAGGGGCATCGCTGGCGCGGGCGCTGGCGGCACAGAACCAGTTCCCGCCGGTGCTGGTGCACCTGATCCGGTCCGGAGAAGCCACCGGCAACCTGCCAACGATGCTCGACCGTGCCGCGCAAGGCGAAGCCCAGGAACTGGAGCGGCGCACGCTGTTTCTCACCAGCTTGCTTGAGCCGCTGCTGATCCTGACGATGGGGGTTGTGGTGCTGCTGATTGTCCTGGCAGTGCTGATGCCGATTATCGAGATCAACCAGCTGGTCAGATGAATCGTGCCCGGCATGCCGGGCACGACGCCTGACGTTCAGGCCTTCGCTTTCCTGCGTGGCTTCCTTGCAGGCTTGGCTTCTTCTTCGACCACCGCCGGCGCTTCGGCAAACCCTTCAAACGCTTCCTGCACCTGCGCGGTCAAGACCGTATCACCGGGTGCAGCGAAAACCGACTGGTCGATCGGCCAGGGTGTCTCGCTGAGGCTGACATCAGGCCGGCGCGGCGACCGCTTGCGGGTTTTCCTGGCCGGAGCAGCCGGTTCCTCCTGAACGGCATCCGCGACGACCGGAGGCTGAGGTTCTGCAACCGGCGCGGGCGCAGGTTCGGGTACGGCCTCCGGAGCAACCGGAGCCACTTCCACAGCTGCGCCCACAGGTTCCGGTTCGGGCACGGAAACCGGGGCCGCCACGGCTTCCACCTGAGCCACCGGCCGGCGATTGTCCGGCCGCGGCGCAGTCTGGGATTGCTGCGGCTGCTGCTGCGGCTGCTGCGGCTGGCCTTGCTGCTTCTCCGGCTGACGCTGGCCCGCAACAGCGCGGCCATCGCCGTCCTGGCCGCCCTTGCCGCGCTTCTTCAAGCGCACCCAGATGGTCTTGTTGTTGCCGCCGTTGCGCGTCTCGACCTCGAACAGGCCCGTGGCGACCACCAGTTCCGATAGCTTGCCGTAGCCGTAGTTGCGCGAATCGAACTCCGGCGCCTGCTTGGCGATGTGGTTGCCCATGCCGCCGAGCGTCGACCAGCCGTCTTCATCCGACACCGCCTGCGACGCGCTCTGCAGCAGCCGCACCAGGCGCGAATCCTGGCGCAGTTCGCCGGTACTGCGGCGGCGCGGCGGCGGGGCCGCCTCGTCCACCTCGGTTTCGGCGCGCAGCACGTCGGAATAGATGAACCGGTCGCACGCCGTCACGAACGGCTTGGGCGTCTTGCGTTCGCCAAAGCCATAGACCGTCAGCCCCTGTTCGCGGATGCGCGAAGCCAGGCGCGTGAAGTCGCTGTCGCTCGACACCAGGCAGAAGCCGTCGAAGCGTCCGGTGTACAGCAGGTCCATGGCGTCGATGATCATCGCGCTGTCGGTGGCGTTCTTGCCGACCGTGTAGCGGAACTGCTGGATCGGCTGGATCGAGTGCGACAGCAGGCAATCCTTCCAGCCGGACAGGTTGGGCTTGGTCCAGTCGCCGTAGATGCGCTTGACGGCGGCGACGCCAAATTTGGCGACTTCGGCCAGCAGTCCTTCGATGATGGCCGGCGCCGCGTTGTCGGCGTCGATCAGTACGGCCAGGGTCGCGGTGCCCTGGCGGGGGGAGTTGGTCATGTTCTGTCCTGCTCGGAGGAGATTCCCGGCCAGGTTGCCGGGTGAAGGTTGCACCGGACCAAGCGCGCGCCGGTCCGTCACAGGGGCGCCTTGGGCCACATCGTAGTGCATGCGGGCGCCGCGTTGGATGCAACGCAGTGTACACGCGAAGCCTTGTCCATACGGGAAACCACGGGCGGCTGGCGCGCCTGTATTGCTGCATTGCAAGGTGCCCCGGCAATTTCAGCGGTGCTACCATGCCCCGCAGAGACACAACCTGCCGAACCCTTCACAAGAGGCTAAGGTCGGTTGCCCCACGCATGTAGGAGTCGGTGATCCCGACCACACACCCCATAGAGGAGCACCTATGAATGCCCCCCTGACCACCCCGGTCAGCGACGCCATCCGCCGCGCGCTCGCTAACGTTTCCCTCGACGACAAATACACGCTGGAGCGTGGCCGCATCTACATCAGCGGCACGCAGGCGCTGGTACGCCTGCCGATGCTGCAGCAGGAACGCGACCACGCCGCCGGCCTGAACACGGCCGGCTTCATCTCCGGCTATCGCGGGTCGCCGCTGGGTGCGCTGGACCAGTCGCTGTGGAAGGCCAAGAAGCATCTCGCCGCGCACAACATCGTGTTCCAGGCCGGCCTGAACGAGGACCTTGCCGCCACGTCGGTATGGGGCTCGCAGCAGGTCAACATGTATCCGGATGCGAAGTTCGATGGCGTGTTCGGCATGTGGTACGGCAAGGGGCCGGGTGTGGACCGTACCGGCGACGTGTTCAAGCACGCCAACTCCGCGGGTTCCTCGCGCCACGGCGGCGTGCTGGTGCTGGCGGGCGATGACCATTCGGCCAAGTCGTCGACGCTCGCGCACCAGTCGGAGCACATCTTCAAGGCCTGCGGCCTGCCGGTGCTGTATCCGTCGAACGTGCAGGAATACCTCGACTACGGCCTGCACGGCTGGGCCATGAGCCGCTACTCGGGGCTGTGGGTGGCGATGAAGTGCGTCACCGATGTGGTGGAGTCTTCCGCATCGGTGGAACTCGATCCGCACCGCGTGCAGATCGTGCTGCCCGACGATTTCGCGTTGCCGCCGGGCGGCCTCAATATCCGCTGGCCCGATCCGCCGCTGGAGCAGGAGGCGCGGCTGCTCGACTACAAGTGGTACGCGGGCCTGGCCTATGTGCGCGCCAACCAGATCGACCGCATCGAGATCGATTCGCCGCATGCGCGCTTCGGCATCATGACGGGCGGCAAGGCTTACCTGGATACACGCCAGGCGCTGGCCGACCTGGGCCTGGACGATGCCATGTGCGCGCAGATCGGCATCCGCCTGTACAAGGTCGGCTGCGTCTGGCCGCTCGAAGCCCATGGCGCGCGCGCGTTTGCCGAAGGCCTGCAGGAAATCCTGGTGGTCGAGGAAAAGCGCCAGATCATGGAGTACGCACTCAAGGAAGAGCTGTACAACTGGCGCGACGACGTGCGCCCGAAGGTCTACGGCAAGTTCGACGAGAAGGACAACGCGGGTGGCGAATGGTCGATCCCGCAGAACAACTGGCTGCTGCCGGCGCACTACGAGTTGTCGCCGGCGATCATCGCCAAGGCCATCGCCACGCGGCTGGAGAAGTTCGACCTGCCCGTGGATGTGCGCGCGCGCATCGCCGCGCGGCTGGCGATCATCGAGGCCAAGGAAAAGGCGCTCGCCACGCCGCGCGTGACAGCGGAACGCAAGCCGTGGTTCTGCTCCGGCTGCCCGCACAATACCTCGACCAACGTGCCCGAAGGATCGCGCGCGCTGGCCGGCATCGGCTGCCACTACATGACGGTGTGGATGGACCGCAATACCAGCACCTTCAGCCAGATGGGCGGCGAAGGCGTGGCGTGGATCGGCCAGGCGCCGTTTGCCGGCGACAAGCATGTGTTCGCCAACCTCGGCGACGGGACCTACATGCACTCGGGGCTTCTGGCCATCCGCGCGTCGATCTCCGCCGGGGTCAACATCACCTACAAGCTCCTGTACAACGACGCGGTGGCCATGACCGGCGGCCAGCCACTGGATGGCCAGCTCTCGGTGCAGGACATCGCCTGGCAGGTCCACAGCGAAGGCGCGAAGAAGGTCGTCATCGTCACGGACCAGCCGGAGAAGTACAACGCGGCGATCAAGCTGCCGGACGGCATCACGGTCTACCATCGCGACCAGCTCGATACGGTCCAGCGCGAACTGCGCGAGATCCCGGGCTGCACGATCCTGATCTACGACCAGACCTGCGCCACCGAGAAGCGGCGCCGCCGCAAGCGCGGCATCATGGAAGACCCGCCGCGCCGCGCCTTCATCAACGATGCGGTCTGCGAAGGCTGCGGCGACTGCTCGGTCAAGTCCAACTGCCTGTCGGTGGAACCGCTGGAGACCGAATTCGGCACCAAGCGGCAGATCAACCAGTCGTCGTGCAACAAGGACTTCTCGTGCGTGAACGGCTTCTGCCCGAGCTTTGTCACGGCCGAAGGCGCGCAGGTGCGCAAGCCCGAGCAGCACGGCGTGGCGATGGACAGCCTGCCCGCGCTGCCAGAGCCTGCGCTGCCCGAGATCCGTCGCGCGTACGGCATCCTGGTGACCGGCGTAGGCGGCACGGGCGTGGTGACCATCGGCGGCCTGCTCGGCATGGCCGCGCACCTTGAGAACAAGGGCGTCACGGTGCTCGACATGGCGGGCCTGGCGCAGAAAGGCGGCGCGGTGCTTTCGCACGTCCAAGTCGCGACGCGGCCGGAAGACCTGCATGCGACGCGCATCGCGATGGGCGAGGCGGACCTGGTCATCGGCTGCGACGCGATCGTCTCGGCCAACGACGAAGTCATCTCGAAGACGCAGCAGGGCCGCACGCGCGCGGTGGTCAACACATCGCAGACGCCGACCGCCGAGTTCATCAAGAACCCGAAGTGGCAATTCCCGGGGCTGTCGGCCGAGCAGGACATCCGCAACGCCGTCGGCGCGCAGTGCGACTTCATCAACGCGAGCGCACTGGCCGTGGCGTTGCTGGGCGATGCCATCTATACCAATCCGCTGGTGCTCGGCTATGCCTGGCAGAAGGGATGGATTCCGCTGACGCTGCAGGCGCTGGAGCGTGCGATCGAACTCAACGGCGTGGCCGTGGAAAAGAACAAGGCCGCCTTCGACTGGGGCCGCCACATGGCGCATGACCCCGAGCATGTGCTGTCGCTGACCGGCAAGCTGAAGGTGTCGGCCGAAGGTGCGGACGTGGTGAAGCTGCCGACTGCGTCGGGCGCGCTGCTGGAAAAGCTGATTGTCCGACGCGTCGAGCATCTGACCGCCTATCAGGACGCGGCCTACGCACGCACCTATCGCGAAGCCATCGACCGCGTGCGCGCGGCCGAAAGCGCGCTGGCGGGCAGCGGCAAGCCGCTGCCGCTGACCGAAGCGGCCGCGCGCAACCTGGCCAAGCTGATGGCCTACAAGGACGAGTACGAGGTCGCGCGCCTGTACACCGACCCGGTCTTCCTGGACAAGCTGCGCGAGCAGTTCGAAGGCGAGCCGGGCAAGGACTACCAGCTCAATTTCTGGCTGGCGCCGCCGACCACCGCCAAACGCGACGACAAGGGCCAGCTGGTCAAGCGCAAGTTCGGGCCGTCGACCATGACGCTGTTCCGCTTGCTCGCAAAGATGAAGGGCCTGCGTGGCGGCATGCTCGATATCTTCGGCCGCACCGAGGAACGCCGCACGGAACGCGCGCTGATCGGCGAATACCGTGCGTTGCTGGATGAGCTGACCGCTGGCTTGAATGCGGCCAACCATGACACCGCCGTAGCACTGGCCAACCTGCCGGATGATATCCGCGGCTTTGGCCACGTGAAGGACAACAACCTGAAGGCTGTGCGTGCGCGCTGGGCAAAGCTGCTGGAGCAGTTCCGCCATCCGGAGACGGCGCAGCGCGTGGCGTGATGACCGGTGGCTCCCTCTCCCGCTGAGGGGAGAGGGAACACAAACGGTCGGCTTGCGGTTGCGGCTTTCCCTACGCCTTCGCCAGCGCCTTCTCCCCTGGCTTCACATACATCGAGTTGCGCGGGTGGGAAAGCACGCGCCGCACCATCGGCTCGAAGAACGACAGCGGCAACGTGTCGTAATCCGTCATGAAAGCGGCCGCGTCATATTTCTGGCAAAACTCCGCGGTACGCTCGAACAGTTCTTCCTGGCCGCGGAATTGCTCGCGCAGGTTGCGGTCCAGCCCCAGGTGATGGAAGAAGTAGTAGCCCTGAAACACGCCGTGCTTCTCAACCATCCACAGGTTCTCCGCGCTGACGAAGGGCTTGAGGATGGCGGCGGCGATATCGGGGTGGTTGTAGCTGCCGAGCGTGTCGCCGATGTCATGCAGCAGGGCGCACACCACGTATTCCTCATCGCGCCCATCGCGGTGCGCGAGCGTGGCGGTCTGCAGCGAGTGCGTGAGCCGGTCCACGGGAAAGCCGCCGCAATCGCCTTCGAGCAGGCGCAGGTGCGCGAGCACGCGGTCCGGCAGGGCCTTGGCGAACGGCATGAACTCGGCGGAGATGGCGGCCCAGTCCTCACGGGTGCCGTGCTCCATGTGGCTGAAAGTGGCGTGCGCGGGCACGTGAGTGTCGCTCATGCTGGTCTCCTTGGCGGCTGGGTCGCCTGTCGTGATTGATGCGTGCGGGCATTGTGGCACTGGCCGCGCGACTAAACTGTCAAAAACTGAACAATGCGCGGATTGATGCGACGCATCATCCGTCCGGCCAAAACAAGGAGACGACATGACTTTCCACGGCAGCTGTCATTGCGGAGCCATCGCCTTCGAGGTGGAGGCCGACAACATCCCCAGCGTGATTCGCTGCAATTGTTCGATCTGCCGCCGGCGCGGGCACTTGCTGTGGTTCGTGCCGCGCCTGGAGTTCAAGCTCGCGACGCCGGAAGAAAACGCGTCGACCTACCGCTTCAACACCATGAAGATCGCGCACCGCTTCTGCGCGGTATGCGGCTGCGGGCCGTATGCGGATGGGCAGGACAAGGACGGCAAGCCGATGGCGGCGATCAATGTGCGCTGCCTCGACAACGTCGACCTGGACGCGCTGAAGGTCATCGACTACGACGGCCTGCACCACTGAACGCCGCACCGGGAGCCTGATATGTTCCGCATCCTCGGTATCGACCACCTGGTGCTGCGTACCGCCGACGTGGACCGGCTGCGGCGTTTCTACGTCGATGTCCTTGGCTGCAGCGTGGAGCGCGAGCAGCCCGCGTTCGGCCTGACACAGTTGCGCGCGGGCAGCGGACTGATCGACCTGGTCTCGCTCGATGGCCCGCTTGGCCGCGCCGGCGGTGCGGGCCCCGGCGCGGAGGGCCGCAACCTTGACCATTTCTGCCTGCGCATCGACCCGTTCGATGCCGACGCCATCCGTGCCGCGCTGGCACGCCACGGCGTGGAGACCGGTGCCGTGGAGCAGCGTTTCGGCGCCGAGGGCAAGGGGCCGTCGCTGTACCTGAAGGACCCGGATGGCAATGTGGTCGAACTCAAAGGCCCGGCCGAAAGTGCCTGAGCGTCACCACGGCGCGCCGGTGGTCGCTACAATTTCCGCTTAGCCCGCAGCGCCAGTTCCCCAAGCGCCGGGCGCGCCATGATCCGAACCGACGCCACGCCCGACGCGGACTCCGCCCCGCCTGCCGTTCCCGCCGACACCGCGAGCACAGCCGCGCCGCCACGCCGGCTGGTCTGGATTCTCGGGCTGACCGAGACCATCTCGTGGGGCACCCTGTACTTCGCCTTCACGGTCTTCATCGAGCCCATGACGCGCACGCTGGGCTATTCCAAACCGTTCCTGGCCGGCGGCTATTCGCTCGGGCTGCTGGTGTGGGCGCTATGCTCGTTTGCCGTAGGCCGGCTGCTGGACCGCATGCCGGCGAATCGCGTGATGGGCGCCGGCTCGCTCCTGGGCGCGGCCGGGCTGCTGCTCTGGGCGTGGTCGCCCTCTCCCACGATGTTCCTGCTGATGTGGGTACCGCTGGGCCTGGCCATGGCCACGACGCTCTATGAACCCGCCTTCGTGGTACTGCGCCAGGCGTACGGAGATGGCTACCAGAAGCCGATCGTGACGGTCACGCTGATGGCCGGCTTTGCCAGCACGATCTTCGTGCCGCTGGCGCAATGGCTGGTGCTGCTGGTCGGCTGGAGGCTCACGCTGATCGGCTTTGCCGCGCTCAACCTGCTGGTCTGCGCGCCGCTGCATGCGCGCCTGCGCTACACGCTGCACGCCAGCTACGCGGCCGTGCAGCCGGCCTCGCCGTTGCCCACGGGCGATGCCGCCGGCCACAGCATCGCGCGCGCCACGCTGCGCCAGCCGGTGTTCTGGGCGGTCGTGCTGGCCTTCACGGCAACGATCATGGTGGCGTCGCTGCTCGGCGCGCACCTGATCCCGATGCTGACCGAAAAGGGCCTGCCGCTGGGCCAGCAGCTCGCGGTCGCCGCGCTGATCGGCCCGGCGCAGGTGGTGGGCCGCCTGCTGATGATGCGCGCTTCTGTGCGGCACCCGGTGCGGCTGTCCGTGCCGGTCTACGCGCTGATGACCACCGGCTTGCTGTGCATGGCGCTCGGGCACGGTGCCTGGCTGATGGTCGCGGCGGTGCTCTACGGCTGTGCCAATGGCGTCAACACCATGCTGCGCGCCATGGCCATGCCGGAACTGATCTCGCGCCATCACTACGCCACCCTTAACGGCCTGATGATGACGCCCGTGCTGCTGATGCAGGCCGCCTCGCCGTGGCTGGGCGCGCTACTCTGGCGCGCGGCCGGGGGCTACTGGCTGATGCTGTGGGCCATGGTGGCGCTGGCGTTGGCGGCCCTGCTGTCGTTTGCGTTCGCGCTGCACCGGCGCGGCCTGCTGCGCGTGATGGACTGAAGCGGGTTTTTGCGCTTTCCCTTTCACACGGCCATCATGGCAATGCGGGACAATGGCCCCTTTGCCAAAGGCCGCGCCTGGCGCGCGCGCCATGCAGTTCTCGCCATGTCCGAGTCGAGTCCCGGCGTATCGCCGCCGTCCACCGTTCCCGCCGCATCGCCCCAACGCGTGTCCCGCGCCACCCGGGGCACCATGGCGCTGTTCTTCGTCAACGGCGCCACGTTCGCGACGTGGGGCGTGCACATCCCCACCATCAAGGCGCGCTTCGGCCTGTCCGACGCGATGCTGTCCATCGCCATGCTGGCCGTGGCCGGCGGCGCGATCGCCGCGATGGGGCCGGTCGGGCGCTGGGTCGCGCGCGTGGGCAGCGCGCGGGCGTCGATGGCCAGCGGGCTGGCCTACGCGCTGGCGACGGTGGTCATCCTGGCCATGCCCGACTTCCGCCTGCTGCTGCCCGCCCTGCTGGTCTTCGGCATGGCCAACGCGGCGTTCGACGTGGGCATGAATGCGCAGGCCGCGACCGTGGAGGCCAGCCGCACCCGGCCCGTGATGTCGGCGCTGCATGGCATGTTCAGCCTGGGCGGCATGGCCGGCGCTGCGTTTGGCGGGCTGATGCTGTCGCTGGGCGTGCCGCCGCTGGTCCATGCCGCGATGATGGCGGGCCTGACCGCCGCTATCGCTCTTGGTACGGCGCCGGGGCTGCTGGCCGACCATCCGGTGCTGCCGACGGCCGGCCACCATCGGGATCACGCGGTGCGCGCGCTGTGGCTGCTCGGCCTGCTGGCGTTCCTGGGACTGATCGGCGAAGGCGCGATGTACGACTGGTCCAGCGTCTACATGCGGGAGGTCGCCATGGCGCCGACGGACTGGATCAGCTTTGGCTATGCGGCATTTTCGGGCGGGATGGCGTGCGGACGCTTCGGCGGCGATCGCCTGCGCGCGCGTTTCGGCGAAGCCGGTACGCTGACCGCCAGCGCCTGGCTGGGCTTTGCCGGCATCGCGCTGGCGCTGGCCGTGCCGGTGCCCGTGGCGGCGCTGGCGGGTTTCAGCCTGATGGGGCTGGGGGCGGCCAATATGGTGCCGATCTTCTTCGTGGCGGCGTCGCGCCTGCCGGGCGTGGCCCCGGCCGAGGCGATCGCGCGCGTGGCGCGCTTTGCGTACCTGGGCCTGCTGCTGGGCCCCGTGCTGATCGGCGGCGTGGCGCACCTGGCCAGCCTGCGCGCCGGACTGGCCGTGGTGGCGCTGACCATGGGGTGGATCGCACTGGCAGGCGCCCGCTCGGCGCGACGCTACCTGCCTGCGCGCAAGCGCTAGACTCAGGCGGCGGCGCGCACGGGTGGCTGCGCACCGGCGCCCAGGCCGTTGAACACGAAGGTGTCCATGGCCAGCACGCCATATGTCACTTCGTCCGCGACGCGCGCCACATCCGCGGGCGCTTGCGCAATGCCGGCCTCGCGCGGGCCCAGCGCGGCGCCGAGCGCCACGTAGAAGGGCAGCAAATGCTCGTCGGTCGGATGCGCGCGGCGCGCGTGCGGCGCCTGGGCGCGGTAATCGGCGATGCGGCTGGTATCGCCGGTCGCCAGCGCCTCGTCGAGCGCGTCGAGCATCCAGTTGCGGAAGGCATCGACATACGGCTCCGTCGCGGGGCCGTGCTGGGCGCGCCGGCCGCCGCCGAACACTTCCTGCAGGTTGTGCGTGAAGCTGCCCGAGGCAAGCACCAGCACGCCTTCGTCGCGCAGCGGCGCCAGCGCCCGGCCGATCTCGATCTGCACGGCCGGCGCCAGGTACGGGTTCAGCGCCAGTTGCACCACGGGGATGTCGGCATCGGGGACAAAGTGGCGCATCGGCATCCAGGCGCCGTGGTCCAGCGGACGCTCTTCGTCAAAGCCGACAAAGCCCGCGCCCGGAATGTGGGCGGCTTCGACCAGCGCCTTGACGCGCGCGGCCAGGTCGGGCGAGCCCGGTGCGTCATAGCGCAGCGCGTAGAGTTCGCGCGGAAACCCGCCGAAGTCGTGCCACGCCTCCTGCCGTTCACGCGTGCTGACCGCCAGCGTGCTGTAGATCCAGTGCGCCGAGATCACCAGCACCGCGCGCGGCCGCTGCGCGCGCAAGCTGGCGCCAAGCGCGTCGAAGATGGCCCCGGTCGGGCCCGGGTCGATCGCCAGCATGGGCGAACCGTGGGAGACGTAGATCGAGGGAAGCATGGCAATCACCTTCAAAGCCTTTCGTGGAATGAACTCAGTTTGACAAAGAAGGGGCTGCCCGGCAGATCGCATTTGCGGACACTTCGTGCAAAAAAATTGAATGGGCTTGCATCAGCGTTCGTGGGGTGTCCCACACAGCGCATCGTCCCTGTGTCCCGGGGGCCGGGCAGAAGGCATACGATGCCTGCGAGGAGCCTGCTCCGGCTCATCCGGCGCGCGGCCCACGACGCACGCCGCCAACCATCACCCGGCGAGAGGGAGATCTTCGTGGTCCAGCGCATTCCGCGCCGCCACAGGCGGCCCGCACCAATCCCCGCCCCTTGGTGGCGGCCGGGCGCCTATGCCAGCGCGCCGGCTGTCGCGCTATGGATTGCCGCGCGGATGCCCGCCACCGTCCTGTATGCCGTCTTCGGCACGCCCGGCGCGTCCTACTGGATCAACCATGCGGGAGACACGGTATTCGTCGCCGGGTGGCTGGCCAGCGCCGCGCTGCTGTGGTTCACGCGCAAGCGCGCCGCGCTGCCGCCGCAGGCCGAGCCGGACCCGGCATCCCATCCGCCACGCCGCCGCCCTGCGGGATAGCCGCGCAGCATCCATGTGAAACCTTGCGACGGGTGATCTGAAAAGATTCGTGCAGGCGCACCAGACCTCATACAGCAGGCATCATCCCTAGCTAGAATGCACCACCGGTGAGGCGCGCGCGGCACGGCGCCGGATTCGGAACCCTACCCGGCAACTCGAATGTCCGCATTCCAGCAAATTCGCAGGGCCGCGGCGGCCCTGCCGGCCTGCCTGGCCCTATCGGGTTCGCTCTCGCTGATTCCGGGGCAGGTATGGGCACAGGCGCAGGGTTCGAACGGCTTCCAGGTCATCGGCACCAATGTGCAGAAGCATGCCAACGGCGTGCTCACGCTGATGTCGTACTCGGTCGTGCCGGACCTGGCTTCCAGCTCTTTGTCGATCAACAACGCGGCCACCGACAATCCCGGCGTCTTCATGTGGCAGCTGGGCGGCGGTTTCACCTGGAGCAAGTCGTTCCCGCTCTACCTGGAAGGGGCGATCGCCTACAGCCGCTACGACCCGACCTTCGTCGCCACCCGGGGCGCCGAATCCCGCCCGCTGCCGGTCAGGTGGAACACGTTTTCCGGGACCATCGGCGTCGGATGGGACTTCCCGCTGACCGAGAACAAGGAACTGGTGTTCCGGCCGATTTTCAACGCTTCGCTCGGCAACGTCTCCAGCGACCTCCGCGTGGGCGAACTCGTGATCGAGCGGAACACCGATGCCAGCATCAATTTCCTTGAGCACGGATCCCTGAACGCCTACGGCCTCGGCGGCTCCGTCATGCTCGACTGGGAGCACTACCGCGATACCCACGAGATCGACCTGGAACTGCGCTACACCAATATCCACCTGCAGAGCTTTGGCGGCTCGTCCTCCGGCGTGACGGGCACGGCCACCGCGCAAACCGCCAACCTGTACGCCCGCTGGCGTGCGCCGACAGGCTGGCATGCGCTGGACCGGCCCGTGCGCTATGTGCTGGAGCTTTCCCATTCGCACTATCTCGGCAGCCAGGCCGGCGTGCTCGGCTTCAACTACCTGACCACGCTCGGCACCGGGCTGGAACTGGACACCAGCGCCCATGAGGTTTTCGTCACGCGGATCCGGGCGGTGGTGCGGTATGTGTTCGGCAATAACGTCTCTGGCGTGTCGTTCGGGCTCGCGGCAAGCTTCTGAGCACCATTGCCGCAATCCGCATGTCCGATTCCGGCCTTCCGCAAACAGCTGGCCAGGAGCATGATCACCGGCTGGCGCCGGCACCGCGCAAGCGCGCCGCCGGCCATGACAAACCCGGGGCCATGGAAAGGCACGCATGACGAGTAAACAGGAAGCCGCCGCCGAACGCGTGCGCTGCGGCTGGTGCGGCACGCTGGAAGACTACTGCCACTACCACGACAACGAATGGGGCTATCCGGTCGACGATGATCGCCGGCTGTTCGAGAAGCTCTGCCTGGAAGGCTTCCAGGCCGGGCTGAGCTGGCTGACCATCCTGCGCAAGCGCGAGTCCTTCCGCAAGGCGTTCGCCAATTTCGACATCGAGAAGGTGGCCCGCTTTGGCGAGCGCGATATCCAGCGCCTGCTCGGCGATGCTGGCATCGTGCGCCACCGCGGCAAGATCGAAGCCGCCATCAACAATGCGCAGCGGGCGGCGGAACTGCTCGAAACGGAATCGTCGCTGGCGGCCTATTTCTGGCGCTACGAGCCCGACCCGGCCAGCCGGCCCAGGGTGCTGACGCCGGAAGTCCTGCGCACCATGGCGACCTCGCCGGAATCGGCGGCGCTGTCCAAGGACCTGAAGCGGCGCGGCTGGCGCTTTGTCGGACCGACCACGATG
The DNA here is from genome assembly GCF_057073755.1 of Cupriavidus sp. C3SS-1. NCBI lineage: Bacteria > Pseudomonadati > Pseudomonadota > Betaproteobacteria > Burkholderiales > Burkholderiaceae > Cupriavidus > Cupriavidus sp. C3SS-1. The sequence continues at coordinate 3,195,454 of NZ_CP172699.1, forward strand.
TACGCGCTGATGCAGGCGATGGGGCTCGTCAACGACCACCAGGACGGCTGCTGGGCCCGGGCCGAAGCACTGCGCGCGCGCAAGGCGTTCAAGGTGCCGCGCTAGGGAACCTCATGCCGGCAGACTGCCCGGTACTCAGGGCAGGCAGAACGTGACCGCCGGGACATCCCCCACTGACACCGGCGCTGGCATCGAGTAGACGCTTTCGAGGATCTGCGGCGTCAGCGCCTGCGCCGGCACGTCATGCGCTACCGTGCGGCCCTTTGAAAGCAGCAGCAGGCGGCCGCACCAACGTGCCGCCAGGTTGATCGCCACGACTTCGCGCACCGACAGGTCAAAGCTGAGCGTGCCCGATTGCGGCAACACCGCGCGGCAAGCTTTAGGGAGCAACGCTTGGAAAGAAGAGGCGCGGCACGTATACGCCGCGTTTAGGCACGAATCTGTAAACCTGATTCTTCGGCGACAGGAATGATCTGCCTGCTGTCTTTAATACTGTTTACGTATACGTAGATAGTAGTAGTAGGTAAACGTCTCCCTTGGCGTGGATAACCTCTCTTTTCCCTTTCGGATCAAGAGGTTGCAATAGAGATAACCCTTTGGAGCGATGGCCGGTGCACCGGGATATCCGGGACCATCCGTATACGTCGGCAAAAACGACGCTCGTCTTGTTCGTATACGGCTCACAGCGCACCCCCAGGCGGGGCACAGCTTTCCCGTGGAGTTATCCCCAGGCCGGAGCGTAGATATCCACAGGACGCTCAGCGCGGCGCCCGGGACGCGAAGGTGTATACCGGATCGACATGGGTCATGACGTTCAGCACGCCGTGGGCGACCACGGTGCGCCGATGCGCTTCGGCCGCGATGGCATGGCCCTGGGCAACCGTGAGGGTGGCATCGATTTCCAGATGCACGTCGACGAGTATCTGGTCGCCCATCTTGCGCGTGCGCAGGTCATGGACGCCCAGCACGCCCGGCGTTTCGAGGATGGTGTGCCGGATAGCCTCGACGGTTTCGGCATCGGCGGCGCGGTCCATCAGGTCATTGAGCGCATCCCAGCCGAACTTCGCGCCCATGCGCGCCACCATCAGGCCCACCACGACGGCGGCCACCGGATCGAGCACGTGATAGCCGAGCAGGTTGCCGCCAATGCCCAGCGCCACCACCAGCGAGGACGCGGCATCCGAGCGCGCGTGCCAGGCATTGGCCACCAGCATGCCAGAGCGCACCCGCTTGGCCACGGCCAGCATGTAGCGGAACAGCAGCTCCTTGGACAGCAGCGCGACCGCGGCCACCCATAGCGCGATCGGCTTGACCGCCTGGGCACCCTGCGGATGCTGGATCTTGCCGACTGCCGACCACAGCATGCCCAACCCGACCGCCAGCAGCAGGCAGCCCAGTACCAGCGAGGCGGCGGTTTCGTAGCGTCGGTGGCCGTACTGGTGATCGGAGTCCGGGTCCTTGCGGCCGTGGTGCCCGGCCAGCAGGACCACGAAGTCCGACACCAGGTCGGACAGCGAGTGCAGCGCGTCGGCAAGCAGCGCCTGCGAGCCCGCCCACAGCCCGGCCACGGCCTGGGCCAGGCTTAGCCCGATATTGAGCGCGACACTGACCAGCGTGCTGCGCCGGCCGGCAAGGTAATCGGCGTGTGCGTCCGCTGCGCGGCGCACGGAAGGATCCTGAAGGGGCATGATGATTCAGCGCTCCACCGCGTCGACCAGGTTGGCGCGCACGCGCTGCAGCAGGGTGATCAGTTGTTCTTGCTCTTGGGGCGTGAAGCCGCGCATGGCTTCGCCGGCGATCTCGTCGCCGACGCGCCGCGCCCGGTCCAGCGCCTTGCGGGCCTTGCCGGTCATCTGCACGAGACGCTCGCGGCGGTCGTCGGGGTTGGGCCGGCGCAGGATCCAGCCGCCCTCCTCCATGCGGTCGAGCAGCCGCCCCGCCGAAATCGGCGCCACCTCGAGAATGTCGGCCAGGCTGGCCTGGTTGATCTCGCCGTGGTGAGCCAGGTAGGCGAGCGCGCGGCATTGCGCGCGCGTGAGGTCCAGCGTGGACTTCGCCAGGTCGTCGAAGCGCTTGCCGCACAGGCGGCCCACGTCGGTGACCAGGAAGCCAAGGCGTTTTTCCGATTCCGATTCCATCGCGCGACTATAGCCGAAGAACCATGACAGTGAACGGGCCGGCACACGGCTCGCTGGAAGCCGGCGTACAAGGCCTGACCGGCCATATAATAAGCACGCTTATCAATCGCACACCCCACGCCCTCCATGTCTTCCATTGCCCGGCAGGCCGGCGCCGACACGCCACTGAACCGGCCGATGATCACGGTATCGATCATGCTGGCCACGCTGATCCAGACGCTGGACAGCACCATCGCCAACGTCGCGCTGCCCCATATGCAGGGCGCGTTGTCGGCATCGCAGGACGAAATCACGTGGGTGCTGACCTCGTACATCGTGGCGGCGGCCATCGCCACGCCGCTGACCGGGTGGCTGTCGGACCGCCTGGGCGTGAAAAAGCTGCTGCTGCTCGCCATCGGCGGCTTCACCGTGGCCTCGGCCCTTTGCGGACTGGCCGACACGCTGCCGCAGATCGTGGCAGCGCGCCTGCTGCAGGGGATCTTCGGGGCGTCGCTGGTGCCGCTGTCGCAGTCCATCCTGCTCGACATCAACCCGCCCTCGCGGCAAGGCCAGGCCATGGCGGTCTGGGGCATGGGCGTGATGGTCGGCCCGATCCTCGGCCCGACGCTGGGCGGCTGGCTGACCGACAGCTACAACTGGCGCTGGGTGTTTTTCATCAACGTGCCGATCGGCGCGTTTGCGATGTTCGGGGTCATGACCTTCCTGCCCGACCGGCCGCCGCGCCGGGAAGTCCGGTTCGACGCGTTCGGCTTTGCCACGCTGAGCCTGGCCATCGGCGCCTTGCAGGCCATGCTGGACCGCGGCGAGCAGCTCGACTGGTTCAGCTCGCTCGAAATCCGCATCGAGGCGCTGCTGGCGGTCGTGAGCTTCGCCTACTTCGTCGTGCACACGGCCACCGCCGGTTCGAAGTCCTTCTTCCGCTATGAACTGCTGAAGGACCGCAACTTCGCCACCGGCACCTGCTTCATCTTCGTCATCGGCGCGGTCATGTACGCGACGCGCGCGCTGCTGCCGCCGATGCTGCAGGGCCTGATGCAGTATCCCGTGGCCACCACCGGCCTGGTCACCGCGCCAAGCGGCGCCGGCACCATGGTGGCGATGCTCTTGGCGGGCCGCCTGCTGCGTCGCATCGACGCGCGGCTGCTGCTCTTGTCGGGGTTCCTGATCTCCGCGTTTGCCCTGTGGCAGATGATGCACTACACCATTGTGCTGTCGATGTCCGATATCGTCTGGCCCGGCGTGATCCAGGGTTTCGGGCTTGGGCTGGTATTCGTGCCGCTCAGCGCGCTGACATTTTCCACGTTGCGGCCGGATCTGCGTGCCGATGGCACTGCCACCTACAGCCTGGTGAGAAATATCGGCAGCAGCATCGGAATCTCCGTGATCCAGTCGCTGATGACGCGCAACACGCAGGTCGCGCACGCCGACCTGGCCGCGCATGTCAGCGTCTTCAACCCGAACCTGCAGTCGATGGTCGCGAACGGCTCGCGCACCGACCTGCTGGCGTTGAACCATGCCATCAACCAGCAGGCATCGATGATCGCCTACCTCAACGATTTCAAGCTGATGTTCATCGCCACGCTGCTGGTCGTGCCGCTGATCCTGCTGATTCGCCCCGCGCGGCAGGTTCCGGCCGACGTGGCGCACGCGGCGATGGACTGAGCGGCTGCCGTCGCCTGCAAGAGACGAGACAGGTGTATGGAGACGTAACAGCACTGGCGATCCTGCTGTGACGTACTACCGTACAAATTGCGCCCCCGATGTCGACGTCCAAGGAGTTCGCATGGCAATCCGGTCGCTTGCTTCGCATAGCACATCCCAATTGCGCCGTTTGGTCGGCCAGATGCAGGCTGAGGTCGATGCGCTCGAGCATTTGTCCGCGCCGGACCCGGATATGCAAAGCCGGCTGGGCTATGCCACGGCACGGCTGCGTGACGGGATCGAGGCGGTGGAGGATGCGCTGCAGTCGTTGCGGGCGCTGCAACAGGTACGGCCTTCGGCGCTGAAGGCGCGGCGGGGACCGCGGGTGGCGTGAGGCACGGCGAAGAAAGCGGTAGGCAAAAAGCCAAAAAGCAAAAGGGCTCGGAACGAATTCCGAGCCCTTCTTGTATCTGGTGGACCGAAGGAGGATCGAACTCCCGACCTCTGCATTGCGAACGCAGCGCTCTCCCAGCTGAGCTATCGGCCCGTCGCGGATGATTGTAGCTTACTTCCGTTTGGCGCTTCAATCCGTACCGGCCGGGTGATGACCGCACGCAACATCACGCCGCCATGCCCGGATTGCGCTCCATGCCGACCACGCGCGGCTGGTTCAGCGGGCGGGCGCTGACTTCCTTGCTCTGGCGTAGCCACTGGGCCATGACATCCCAGATCGGCGCGCCGCCGGTCTGGCGCGCCTCTTCGGCCACCGGCGCCCAGCCGGCCACCTTGTAGGTCTTGCCTGCATCCAGTGGCTGGCCGTTCAGGCGCATGTCGCTGATGCGCTTGCCCATGCCGGCGTTCGGATCGATGGTGTACTGCAGGCCGCCCACCCGCACCATGTCGCCGCCCTGCTGGTAATACGGGTCCGGGTTGAACAGGTTGTCGGCCACGTCTTCGAGGATGGTCTTGATGGTCTCGCCGCTCATGTCCGTCACCGTGGTGTACGGATAGGTGATGGCGGTCTGGTCCATCAGGTGCTCCATGGTAATGGCCTCGCCCGGCAGCAGCGTGGTGCCCCAGCGGAAGCCCGGCGAGAACGCGATCTGCGCGCCCTGCACCTCCATCAGTCCGTCCAGGATCAGCTGGTCGAAGGTGCCGTTGAAATTGCCACGCCGGTACAGCAGCCCGCGGTTGACGGCAAGCACTTCGCCGAGCTTCTGTTCATACGGCGCGCGGACCTTCTTGATCAGCGCGTCCATGGCAGGATCGGCCGGCAGGTAGTTGGCGAACACCGGCAGCAGGCGGTAGCGGAAATCCGTCACCCTGCCGTTCTTCACGTCGAAGTCCAGCACGCCGAGGAACTTGCCGTTGGAGCCCGCGTTGGTGACCAGCGTGGTGCCGCCGGCATTCTTCACCGGCACCGGCGCCGGCATGCCGTCATGCGTATGGCCGCCCAGGATCGCGTCGAGCCCGCGCACGCGCGACGCCAGCTTCAGGTCGACATCCATGCCGTTGTGCGACAGCAGCACCACCACCTGCGCACCCTTGCTGCGCGCATCGTCGATGACCTGCTGCAGATTCTCTTCCTGGATGCCGAAGGTCCAGTCCGGCACGAAGTAGCGCGGGTTGGCGATCGGCGTGTACGGGAAGGCCTGGCCGATGATGGCCACGGCCACGCCATTGATGTCGCGCATCACGTATGGATCGAAGACCTGATCGCCGAAGTCGTTGGTCTTGATGTTCTGCGCCAGGAACGAGACCTTGTCCTTGAAGTCCTTCTCGACGATTTCCTTGACGCGGTCGGCGCCGAGCGTCATTTCCCAGTGCGGCGTCATGACGTTGACGCCTAGTGCCAGCGCCGCGTCGACCATGTCCTGGCCCTTGGTCCACAACGCGGTGGCGGAGCCCTGCCAGGTGTCGCCGCCATCGAGAAGCAGCGCGCCAGGCCGGCTGGCCTTCATGCGCTTGACCAGCGTGGCCAGGTGCGCAAACCCGCCGACTTTGCCATAACGCTGCGCGGCCTCGTTGAAGTCCAGGTAGGTGAACGCATGCGCCTGCGGCGTGCCGGGGCGGATGCCGTAGTGGCGCAGCAGCGCGTCGCCGACCAGGTGCGGCGGCTTGCCGGCATAGGTGCCGATGCCAAGGTTGACGTTGGGCTCGCGGAAGTACACCGGCCGCAGCTGCGCATGGCAGTCGGTGAAATGCAGCAGGTGGACATTGCCAAAGCGCGGCAGGTCGTACATGGCCTCGGCGGACTTCGCCGCCTGGGCCGCGCTGGCAGGAAAGCTCATGCCACCGGCGCCGGCGATGGCCAGCACCTGCAGGAACTCGCGTCGGTTCATGTCGTCTCTTCCTGGAATCGGCGTGCCGGTTCGCGCCCCTGCAAGGCATGCGGGGCGTCACGGCATCGTTTCAAGTTGGCCGAGCGCGGATCGGCGTCCGCGCGCGGCAAGGCAATGTTCAGGGCTTCGCGTACCGGTCGAGCGCCGCGACCTCGTCTTCGAGCATCTCACCCACTTCCTTCTGCACCACGCGCCCGCGCGCGTCGATCACATACAGCTCCGGCAGGCCCTTGCGCGGGCTGATGGCGCTGCGCAATGCCGGCGAATCCATCGTGACCGGAAAGGTGTAGCTGCGCTTGCGCAGGTACTCGGCCGCCTCGCGCGGATCCTTGTCGATGCTGATGGTCAGCACTTGCAGCGGCGTGCCGCGCGTGCGCTCGTAGAGCTTCTGCAGGCGCGGGTTCTGCATGGCGCAGAACGGGCACCACGAGGCCCACACCTCGACGATCAGCGGCTTGCCGGCCAGCGACGCGGCGCTGACGGTGCGGCCATCGAGCGTCTGCATATCGGGCAGCCGCACGGTGTCGCCGACCTCCAGCGCGCCCGCGCCGCCGGCGCCTGCCATCAGGCCAACGGCCAGCAGCCACGCGATGAAGGCGGTGCGAGCGCGCAGCATGCCCGTGCCCTTACTGGTTGACCGGCGAAGCCGGGTCCAGCAGCAGCGCCATCACGTCGCGGATCTGCGTTTCGGTCAGGATGCCCTTGTGGCCGAAGCGCGGCATGTTGGAGCAGGCCGCATAGGCGCTGGAGTCCCAGATCTTGCCCCAGGTGTACTTGACCACGTCTTCGGAATTGCCGCGCAGCTTGCCGTACTGGTACAGCGACGGGCCGATATTGCCGAACGAGATCTCCGCCTTGGTCATCTGGTGGCAGGCATAGCAATTGCCGCCGTTGGTGCCCCCGACCTGGTCCGTGAACTGCATGCCACGGCCGTTCTGCGCAACCTTCTCGCCTTCCTTCCAGTCGCCGAGCCACTTGCCGTCGGCCGGATACCTGACCTGCTTCAGCTCTGCGGCTTCGATCTTCTTGGCCGTCGCCGCCGCCACCTTGGAGCGGTCCGGGTACTGGCTGCAGGCCTGCTGCATGGCGTCCTGGCTGAGCACGCCCTCGACCGTGGCCGGCCCCTTCGAAGTGAACGAGCCTTCGATCAGGTGCTTCATGTCGGCGCTGCTGACGGCGGCGACCTTGGCCTTCGCCGCCGGCCTGGTCCTGGCGCTGTCCTGCGCGATCGCGCCGGTGCTCGCGGCCAGCGCCAGCGCGGCAGCCGCCCACACCCCGTGTTGCTTGGTGAATCGTTGCATGTCTGTCTCCCGTGCTGGTCAGCGCTTCATGGCGGGGCCATCGTAGGTGCCGCCGTTGGCGTTCCTGGCCAGGAACATGGTGAGGGCGGTGATCACGTCCGAGCCGTAGGCCGGTTCGGGAAAGCGCTGCTGGCGCAGGCAGTCATACAGGCGGTGCTGCATGGTGCGTACCTCGCCCTGCGAGACACGGTAGGCCGGCCACGTCGTGTAGGCCGCCTGTGCGCCCTTCTCGGTCAGCAGGTTGGGCAGGTCTTGCAGGCGGATGCGCTGGCCGTCCACCGCGTGGCAGGTGGCGCAGGCAAAGTCATAGGCGCCGCCGCGGTAGAAGAACATCTTCTGGCCGAGCGCGTAAGTGCGCTGCTCTTCGGGGTGGCTCAGTTGCACGTTCATCTTCACGCCGCGCGATTCGGCGCTCAGGTACGAGACCAGGCGCTCGATGTCCGACGGCTTGCCCGACGACGAGAACGGATTGGCCATCGCCTGTTCCTGGGTCAGGCCCTGCAGCGTCACGCGGCAATAAGCCAGGCGCTGCTCCAGGTCCATCACCTTGCCGGTGTCCTTGAAGTAGCGCGGCAGTTCGGCGTAGGCGCCCTTGGTCACGCCCGGGCCCTTGCCCAGGTCGCACTGTTCGAGCGAGACGTTCTTCGGGCCGGCGGGCTTTTTCCACAGCTCTTCGCCGGCGGCTTCCCACAACTCGGCGGGGTTGCCTTCGGCCAGCATCTGGCGGTACTTGGCGATTTCGTCGGCGGTGCTGCCCTGCGCGTGCACGGCGGCCGCCAGGGTCAGCGCAGCCGCACCGGCCGCGGCCAGCGCGGCGCCCGTGGCAAGGCGTCGGATCTTGGTCATTGGGGGCTTCTCCTCCCGGCCGCTCGTGCGCCGGGTCATTCTTCTGTTGCCGGGCCGTCCCTTGCCCGGGGCATCCTCAAGGCTTGATGTAGGCGTAGCCTTCGTCAAACTGCAGGCGGGCGATTTCCACCACGCCGGCCGGTACGATCTTCGACTCCATCAGCAGGCTCGATTCGGAGATCTTGCGTGCGTTCAGCGTATTGCGGCAGACGCGGAATTCCACGCCGGCCGAAGCCAGCGCGCCCACCGGCCCTTCAAAGGTGTTGCCGCGCGAATCCTTGGCGCCTTCCACCAGGAAATCCACGCCGTAGCCGAATGCGACCACGACGATCTTGGCCCCCGGTGCGCCGTTCAGGTGGTTGCGCAGGTTGCCCATGGCGCGCACTGCCTGGTCGATGCCTTCCGAAAGCTGGTACACCACCTTGACGGGCCTGCCCTTGCCTGCCGGCGCGGCCGGCGCTGTCTGCGCCGCCGCCTTGGCCGCCAGTCCGATGGCGGCCAGTGCCGCCGATGCCCGAATGAATGCTCGCCGCATGATTGTTCCCGAGGTCATTTTCCGACCCGAACCATAGCAGACGACAGCCGTGCGCGCCGGGCCGCCTATCCGTCGATGATCAGGCGATCGTCGCTTCGTCGGTGCGCTTGTCGCCGCGGTTGTCGACCCAGGTCACGGTGACCTTGTCGCCCTTGGCGCCGCCCTTGAACTTGAAGTTCAGGAACGGGTCCTTGGACACCGCCGGGCCGAACTGGGCACGGAACACTTCCTTGCCCTTGCACTGGGCGATCACAGTCTGGATATGCCACGCCGGAATGGTCTTGCCGGCGCTGTCCTTGCGCTGGCCGGTTTCCATGTCGTGCTTCATCAGAATCTTGACGTCTGTCACGCCGCCGTTTTCGGTGGCGCGTACGCGCATCGGGTCTGCCATGGTTCTCTCCTGTTGCAGATGTTCGTGGTGTCGCGGGGCGCGGGGCTCAGCCGCCGCAGCCACCCAAGGTGACCTTGATTTCCTTGGATGCCACGTACCACTTGCCGCCGGCCTTGACCGCGGCATGCACCACGGAGGTCTGGCCCATCTTCACGCGCGTGGAGACGAACGGTTCGGTGCCCGCCGGGATCACGAAATCCGCGGCCAGCGTGTTCGGATTCTTTTCGACCAGGATGGCGATCTGCTCGGTATCCGGGATCGTGCTGGTCACGGCCACCGGCACCACGGCGCCGTTTTCGGCGATATCCGGGGCGTTGAAGGTGATCGCGGTGCTCTTCTCGGTGCCACTGCCGCCGAGGGCCTTGATGACGTCGGCCACGCTCTTGCCGTCAAAGGCGGTCTTGTTCCACTCGGCTGCCTGCGCCTCGGTGATCAGGCCCGTTGCGGCCATCAGCGACAGGACAGCGGTGACCCGCAGTACTTCTCTTCGTTTGGAATTCATTGGGCTTTGCTCTCCGGCTACTCCGTTCCCAGTCGTGGTTGACCGCCAGGGCGGTGCTTGCTGCATGCGGCCGGTGCTTGGCCGGCCGCTGTGCTCTGTGTCCAGGGCCGCGCGGCGGATGCCCGCGGGCCTGTTGCATCGGTGCGCTGGCCCTTGCGGGCCGGTGCTTACTTGGCCGGCGCGCCAGCCAGGACCCACTCCACCACGGTCTTCGCCTCGGCGTCGCTCAGACCGGTGTTGGCGGGCATCGGCACAGGACCCCAGACGCCCGAACCACCGGTCTTGACCTTCTTGACCAGGGTCGCCAGGGCGTTCTTGTCGCCCTTGTACTTGGCGGCCACGTCCTTGTAGGCGGGACCGACCAGCTTCTTGTCGACCTGGTGGCAACCCATGCAGGCGTTCTTGTTGGCAATCTCCTGTGCCTTGGCGGCATCGACCGCGTGGGCCGATGCGGCGGCGCCAAGCATCAGCGCTGCGATGACAAACTGCTTCATTATTAAGCTCCAAGCTTTGTAAAGCCGTGGGGACGGCAAAGGCAACGCCACAACCGGACCGCGCTGCGGCGCAACACACGCTGGCCGCCGCCTGGGGGCACTCCAGCGGCCAGCCCGCTATTTTGCCTCAAGAATCCACCCCACCATGGCGCGGATGTCCGAATCGGGTATCTGTGGCTGCGGCGGCATCGGCATGCTGCCCCAGGCGCCCTGCCCGCCCGCCTTGACCTTGCGTTCCAGCGCGGCGTGGGCGTCACCCTGCCCGCGATACTTGCCGGCGATATCCGAAAATGACGGTCCCACCACTTTACGGTCGAGTGCATGGCACGCCATGCACTGGTACTGGCCGGTTAGTCGGGCGCCGGGCGCTACCGGCCCCGCCGCCACCGGTACCGCTTGCGCGGAAGCCTGCGCCGCCACGCCGCGCGTCGGCCCGAAGGCACGCTGCTGCTGCGACAGGTCGCCGTGAGAATCGCGCGCGTAGTCCGGCATGGCCGAGACTACCTTCACCGTCGCTTCGCAGTTCTTCATGCACGCCGTATTGTGCGTATCCGGCCGGCCCCGGCCCGGCCACATGCCGTGGTCCGTGGTCATGCCGTTGCGGTTCGGCATCTTGCGCTGCACCTCGGCGATGTTCGTGTCCGACAGCGTGAAGTCGTTCGGGACGATTTCGCCCAGGTTCAGCAGGTACGCCGTGACGGCATAGACATCGTCGGCGCTCAGGCTGCGCGGCGCATTCCACGGCATGGCGCGATGGATGTAGTCCCACAGCGTGCTCACCGTGCTGACTTTCATCAGCGTGGTGCGGTACGGCTGGTTGCCGGTCATCGCCGCGACGCGGCCGCTGCGGATATCGTCGGCCGTGGTGCCGCCCACGATAGGCGAGAACACTTCGTTCGATTCGCCGAAGTCGCCGTGGCACGATGCGCACTTGCCGTCCCAGACCTTCTGACCCTGGGCCACCGTGCCGCTGCCCTTGGGCAGTCCTTTGAAATCGGGGCGCACGTCGATATCCCAGGCCGCAACTTCCGCCGCGGTCGCGGTGCGGCCCAATGCCGCGCGCGCCGTGTCTGCCGTACCGGCCCAAGCCGCCGAGGCCAGGCAGCAGGCCGCCAGCGCCAGCGCCCGCGTCGTGTCAGCCCACGTGGACATTGGACACCTCCCCGCTCTGGGCCACCTGCCAGCTCTGGATGGCGTTGTTGTGATAGATCGAGCGCGTGCCGCGCACCGCGCGCAGCTGCGCCATCTTCGGCTGCACGTAGCCGGTCTCGTCAATCGCGCGGCTTTGCAGGATGGCCGGCCCCCCGTCCCAGTCCCAGTCGAGGTTGAAGCGCGTGAGGCACTTCGACAGCACCGGCGCTTCCAGCCGTGCCGTGCGCCAGTTGCGCCCGCCGTCGGTCGAGACATCCACGCGGCGCACGCGCCCGCGTCCGGACCATGCCAGCCCGCTGATGTTGTAGAAGCCCTTGCCGACCATCTGCTGCCCGCCCGATGGCGAGGTGATGACCGACTTGCATTCCTGGATCGAGGAATACTGGCGCAGCTTGCCGTCCGGCATCATGTCCACGTAATGGATGGTCTCGTCCTTGGCGTTCCAGGGCTGCTCGCCCAGTTCGAGCCGGCGCAGCCACTTGACCCACGACACGCCCTGCACGCCCGGCACCACCAGCCGCAGCGGATAGCCGTTCTCCGGGCGCAGCATTTCTCCGTTCATGCCCCAGGCGACGATGATCTCGTCGGCCAGCTCCATCGGGATGGTGCGCGTCATGCCGGAGCCGTCGCCGCCCTCGGCCAGCAGGTATTTGCCGCGGCGCAGGTCGGCGCCGGCGTCGTCCAGCAGCACCTTGAGCGGCACGCCGGTGAATTCGCAGCACGACAGCATGCCGTGGGTGTACTGCACCGTCGGCACCGCCACGTTGCCCCACTCCATGCCGGTATTGGCGCCGCACTCGATGAAATGCATGCGCGACACCGACGGCAGGCGCATCAGGTCGTCCATCGTATAGACGCGCGGCGCCTTGACCAGTCCGTTGATCATCAGGCGGTGGCGGGCGGGGTCGATGTCCTGCCAGCCCTGGTGGTGCCGCTCGAAATGCAGGCCGCTGGGCGTGATGATGCCGAACAGCCCCTGCAGCGGCGCGAATGCGACCGAGGCCGCCGAGACGCGCGTCAGGCCCGGAGACTCGCGCCGCACGAGGTTCTTCTCATGGATCGAAGGCTGTCCGTAAGGCCGCGCCGCCACCGGCTGGCCCAGTGTCGTGGCCCACGGCTGCGGCTCAAGGATGGCGGGATCGCCGTCGGCGGCCAGCGCGCGCCGGCCCAGTCCGGCCGCGGCGATGCCGGCGGCTGCGCCAAGGAAGCTCTTGCGCAGGAAGTCACGGCGCGGACTGTCCAGGCCGTGCCGGTCGATGTCCTGCTGCAGCGTGGGGCTGACGAAGTGTTCGGGCGCTGGCACGATGCGCCCGCGCGGATTCCGTTCCTGCAATGCCGTCTCCTCCGGCACGCTCGCCACGGCGGCGCGCCTGTTCTGATGCGGTCTGCAGGAAGAGCCAGGCTACTGCGCGGCCTTGCGACGCCGGGCCGGTGGCGGTTCAGGCTGGGCCATGAAGCGGTCCACCGCGCCGGAGGTCAGGGCATTGTCCTCCAGCCGGCTGGCCACCTGCACGCAAACCGTGCGGCACAGCTCCACCACGCTTTCGTCCGCAATGGCGTAGTACACCAGGTTCGCCTCCTTGCGGCGCGATAGCACGCCCGAGCGGTACATCGCGTTGAGATGCCGCGACACGTTGGTCTGGGACGAACCCACCGTCTCGACCACCGTATTCACCGGCTTCTCGCCGTCGCACAGGGCGTGCAGGATTTTCAGCCGCGTAGGCTCCGCCAGCAGGCTGAAATAACCCGACACCTTTTCGAACACGCGATCCAGCTCTTCCATGGCGTCCAATATATTCGTATATGCGTGATTGCGCATATAGTGTTTACCCATTGATGCAGAACAGCATGATGTGCGCCAGTGGCATGGCGGCACGAGAACCCGCGCTTCTTCAGCGGCGTGCGAAGCGCCGGCCGACCCACAAACGGCCACCGAAGACATTGAGCAACAGCCCCGCCATCACCACGGCGGCGCCGGCCCACTGCGCCAGCGACAAGTCTTCGCCGAGCAGCCCGTGCGCGGCCAGGAGCCCGACCACCGGCACCAGCAGCGTGAGCGGCGCCACCTGGCTGGCCGGATACCGGGTCAGCAGCCTACCCCACATGGTGTAGCCGAAGATGGTCGCGGCGAAGGCCAGGTACAGCACCGCGAACACCGCGCCGCCGGAGACATGGGTGAGGCTTGCGGCGATGCGCGCCGGCCCCTCGAACCACAGCGACAGCAGCGCGAACGGCACGATCGGGATCAGCGCCGCCCACACGACCAGGCCCAGCAGGTCGACCGGACCGATCTTCTTGCTCACGATATTGCCGCTCGCCCAGCAGGCCGCGCCGCACAGCGTCAGCAGGAATCCGGCGACGCTCATGCCGCCGGGTGCCGTACCCGTTGCCGCGCCCGAACCGATCAGCACCAGTCCGCAAGCGGCCACCAGCATGCCGGCCACATTGTGCCAGCGCACCGGCTCGCCCAGCCACAGCGCGGCGATGCCCACCGTGAAGAAGACCTGCGACTGCAGCACGAGCGACGCCAGTCCCGCCGGCATGCCGACCGCCATGGCATAGAACAGGAAGGCGAACTGCCCGAGGCTGATGGTCGCGCCATAGGCCAGCAACATGCGCAGCGGCACGCGCGGGCGCGGGACGAAGAAGATGGCAGGAAAGGCAACCAGACAGAAGCGCAGCGCGCCGAGCAACATCGGCGGAACGCCGGCCAGGCCGACCTTGATGACAACGAAGTTGACGCCCCAGACGCAGACGATGGCTAGGGCGAGGAGGCGGTCTCTGGCTTGCATTGGGGGCCCGGATAATTTGTCCTGGAAACCCTCAAGCGTATCAGCCGGCTCGGGCGCCGCGTTGCATGTTCTTGCGGTTATTGCGGAGCCAGCTAGCTCAACATATCCGCCCAGATACCCTTCGCCCATGCCAGGGCGAAATCCCCCTCCGGCACATTGGGCGCCGCCGACAGTCCCCCCGATCCGGGCACCGTCACCATAGTCTTCTGCGCGGCATCGTAGCGATGCACGCTTGCAACATGCACTGCTTCGCGATCCGACGTGAAGCTGTAGCAGGTGTTGTTGTAGAGCGGCTCGGCGTCAGGCGTGCCGCCCGAGAGCAGCGCGACAATGGCCGCGGCCGCGACCTTGCCATGCTGGTTGGCCATGTGCCCCGATTTAGGCATCAGCGGCGCAATCTGGATGGCATCGCCGAGCACGTGGATATTCGGTACCGCGATAGATTCGAAGGTCAGGAAATCCACCTCGCACCAGCGGCCATTGGCCGTGGCCAGCCCGGCCGACACGGCGATCGCACCGGCCCGCTGCGGCGGCAGCACGTTGAGCACGTCGGCCCGCTCGTCGTCCTGCACGTCGAACCTGAGTGTGCGCGTGGCGGCGTCGACGTCGACGGCGTTGTACTGCGGCCGGTACTCCACCATGCCCTTGTACTGTGTGCTCCAGACCTGCCGGAACAGCGCCGCCTTCGAGGTGATGTCCGGATTGGCATCGAGGACCAGCACCTTGCTGCGCGGCTTGTGCCGGCTGAAATAGTGCGCCACCTGGCAGGCGCGCTCGTAGGGCCCCGGCGGGCAGCGGTAAGGCGCCAGCGGGATGCTGATGGCAAAGGTGCCGCCGTCCGGCATGGCTTCGAGCTGGCGGCGCAGCGCCAGTGTCTGCGAACCCGCCTTCCAGGCATGCAGGATCTGGTCGCCGCCGGGCTGCTGCAGCCCCGGCAGTGCGTCGCTCATCATGTCGACGCCGGGCGACAGCACCAGGCGGTCATAGGGCAACGTCGCGCCGCTGGCCAGGCGCACCGTGCGCCTGGCGGCGTCGATGGCCAGCGCGCGGTCGCGCACCAGCTTCACGCCATGGCGGCGGACCAGCGCGTCGTACGGCACGGTGATGTCCTCTATCCGCCGGCTGCCGCCGATCACAAGATTGGACAGCGGACACGAGATGAAGGCGGCATCGGGCTCTACCAGCGTGACGTCGATGGTGTGTCGGCTCCACTCGCGCAGGTAGCGCGCCGCGGTGGCGCCGCCATAGCCGCCGCCGACCACCACCACCTTCGCCGGCGCAGCGGCGTGCGCGCCCAGCGTACCCAGTGCAGCGGCGCCGGCCACCGCCTTCAGGAAGTTACGTCGTTGCATGGCGTCCCCTTATTTGACGGCGGCGAACCAGCCCGCAATCGCCGTGATCTGGTCGTCGCTGTAGCCCCTGGCAATCTGCTGCATGACGGTGGCCGGGCGCTTGCCGGCCTTGAATGCCTGCATCTGGGAGACGAGTTCGGATTGGGAGCGTCCGGCCAGCGCCGGAATGGGGCTGCCGGCGGGCGGCCGGCCCTGCGGGCCATGGCAGTTGGCGCAGGCCGCGGCATGGTTGCGCGCGCGCAGCGCCGATGCATCCGTGTCGGCCGCGGAGGCGGTGCCGCACGCGATCGGCAAGGCCAGCGCGGCCAGCGCCGCGGGCAAGGGGATCCTGGTCATGGTCACGCTCCGGGGTCCGCCCGGCGGGCGGCGCGTGACTACCATATCACATTGCGCGCGGGCGGGCGGAACGAAATCCGCATGATGTCAGGCAGGCGTTGCTGCCCGACGGCGAGGCAAGGTACCTGCTCAGGGCAGGTTGCGGCCCGGCGGCAGCGCCACCGGGGAAGCCACGGGCGACGTCACCGGCGTTGCAACAGCGCCATTGGCGGCAGAGGAGTCGGCCGGCGCATTGACGGGGCCACCCACGCCCGGCACCGATTGCACGGGCGCCGGCGTACCGACGGTGCCATCCAGCTGCGGGTTCTGCGAGGTGGAGGCCTGGTCCAGGCGCGCGCGCTCGGCTTCGTTCACGTAGTCGAACGCCTTGACGACCTTGGTGACACCGCTGGTGTTACGGGCCACTTCGGTGGCGCGGTCGCCTTCGGGCGTGGTGACGATGCCCAGCAGGTAGACCACACCCTTGTCGGTGGTGACCTTGATGGAGTTGGATGGCACGCCCTCGGCGGCCATCAGCTGGGTCTTGACCTTGCTGGTCAGGTAGGTGTCCTCGCTCGTCGTCATGAACGACGGCGACGACGCGATCTCGAGCTCGTTGATCACCACGCGCGCATTGGGCAGACCGCGCACGTACTGGTCGACCTGCTGCTTCACGTTGTCGTTGGCGGCCTCGCCCGTCAGCAGCACCTTGCGGTTGAATACAGTGACGCTTACGCGCGCCTGGCCGTTGTAGCGCGAGCTGAGCGTGCTGTCGGCCTCCATCTGCAGGCCGCGGTCAACGGTCTGCGTGGCAGTCGGGCGGCGGTCGGTGGCAACCGCCACGCCACTGGCCACGGCGCCGGCCATGACCGGGAGGCAGCCGGCGAGCTGCGTGGTGCCGACGGCGAGCACGGCTGCGGTGAGCGCGATGCGGGTCAGCCGGGAGGCTTGGAAAGGCAGTTTCTTCATGCTGTCCTTGCTGGTGCTTGGGGTAAGTGGGTCAGGCTTCGCCGAGCAATGCCTCGTCGATACCATCGCACAGGCAATGCAGGGTGAGCAGGTGGACTTCCTGGACGCGCGCCGTTCGCTCGCTCGGCACGCACAGGTGGATGTCGAATTCGTCGAGCATGGCGCCGATCTGGCCGCCGCCCTTGCCCGTCAGCGCGATTACGCTCATGTCGCGCTGGCGCGCGGCTTCGATCGCGGCGATCACATTGGCGGAATTGCCTGACGTGGACAGCGCCAGCAGGATGTCGCCGGGCTGGCCCAGCGCCTCGACCTGCTTGGAGAACACCATGCTGAAGTCATAGTCGTTGCCGATGGCGGTCAGGATCGAGCTGTCGGTGGTCAGCGCGATCGCCGCCAGGCCGGGCCGCTCGCGTTCGAAGCGGCCCACCAGTTCGGCGGCGAAATGCTGGGCGTCGGCGGCCGAACCGCCATTGCCGCAGGCCAGGATCTTGTTGCCGCTGGTCAGCGCGCCGACCATGCGTTCGATGGCGGCGTCGATGTGCGGCGCCATCATGTCCGCGGCCTGGCGCTTGGTGTCGGCGCTGTCCAGGAATTGCTGCTGAATGCTTTCGATGCTCATCGCTCGATGGGGGTCTTGTTGTTGCTGTCGCGGCACGTGCCGCGCGATATCGCGCATTATGAACCAGCGCGGCCGCCAGCCGCGCTCAGAAAAGGTCGCCCGCGGCATCCAGGTCGAAGGCGTGCGGCAGCCATTCGAGCCGGCCTGGCGCCAGGGCCACTACGTCGAACCGGCATGGCGGCTGCTGCGCCAGCGTACCCAGGTAGTGCAGCGCCGCCAGCACCAGGCGCCGCTGCTTGGCCGGCGTCACGCTGGCCGCCGCGCCGCCAAACGCGGCCGCGCTGCGCTGGCGCACCTCGACAAACACCAGCGTGTCGTCCGGTGCGCGCATCACCAGGTCGATCTCCCCGCCTTTGCAGCGATAATTGCGCACCACGGGCTGCAAGCCGTGCCGCTGCAGGTGGGCAAGCGCGCGGTCTTCGGCCAGCGCACCACGCGCCTGCGTCGTGCTTTTGAATGATCGAATCAACGGAAGTTCTCATGAGTGACTGGATCTCGCTGGCGGCCGGCCAGTCGTACCCGGCCGGCACGCTGTATGTCGTGGCGACCCCGATCGGCAATGTGGCGGACCTGTCGCTGCGCGCGCTGCATGTGCTCGGCCTGGCCGATGCCATTGCCTGCGAAGACACCCGCAATACGGGGCAGCTGCTGTCGCGCGTTGGCCTGCAGCGCCCGCTGGTCGCGGTGCACGAGCACAACGAGCGCGAGGCCGCCGGCCGCATTGTGCAGCGCCTGGCCGCCGGCGAGCGCATTGCCTATGTGTCGGACGCCGGCACGCCGGGCATTTCCGATCCCGGCGCGCGGCTGGTCGAGGCGGCGCGCGCCGCCGGCCTGCCCGTGGTGCCGCTGCCCGGCCCGAGTGCCGCCGTGGCGGCGCTGTCGGTCGCCGGCGAAATGCTCGAACCCGGCGCGGGCCGTTTCACCTTTGTCGGCTTCCTGCCGAGCAAGGCCAAGGCGCGCGCCGAGGCGATCGCCACGCTCGCTGCGCTTGACCACGCCTGGGTCCTGTACGAAGCGCCGCACCGCATTGCCGAAACGCTGGCCGCGCTGGCCGCCGGCCTGCCGGGCACGCGCCGGCTGCTGATCGGGCGCGAGCTGACCAAGCTGTTCGAGGAAACCCCGGTGATAACCGTTGGCGAGGCGCCCGCATGGCTGGCCGCCGAGGCCACGCGCGCCAAAGGCGAATTCGTTCTGGTGGTTGAAGGCGCGGCGGGAACCGCGGACGATGGCGCGCCCGACGCCGAAGCGCAGCGCGTCCTGTCGTTGCTGCTGGCCGAGCTGCCCGCGAAGCGCGCGGCCAAGCTGGCCGCCGCGATCACCGGCGCGGATACCGATGCGCTCTACAAGCTGGCACTGGCGCAGCGCGGCGGGGACTGAGGAAAAGCGGGGAAGGCCGGGAAGGCGGGAAAGGCAGAGACAGGCGGAAGGTAGGACCGGCGCGCGCGGCGGCATGCTCGGCCCGCGTTGTTCAGTGGCGCTTGCGCTTGGCCGTCGAGTGGCCCTTCGCGGACGCCTTGTGCGATTTGGCGGGCGCGAGCGAGTTCGCCAGTTCGGGCACCGCGACATCGTCATCGCCGGCGCCGTCGCCGGCTTCATTGCCGCCGGCGTCGAACTGCGGGCCCAGCGCGGCCACTTCGGTGCGCGACAGGCGGCGGATCTCCACCTGCGTGGCGCCGTGGTCGACAAAGCCCAGGCGGCGCGCGGCGCCGTAGGACACGTCCAGCACGCGGTTGCCGTGGTACGGGCCGCGGTCGTTGATGCGCAGCACGGCCACCTTGTTGTTGCGCAGGTTGCGCACCAGCACCCAGCTATCGAGCGGCAGCGACGGATGGGCCGCGGTCATCGCGCGCATGTCGAAGCGTTCGCCATTGGCGGTCTTGCGGCCATGGAAGCCCTTGCCATACCAGGAAGCCATGCCGCGCTGCTCGAACGAGCCCATGTCGGCGCGCAGGCCGTCCAGCGACCGGCCGCTCAGGCTGCTGTCTTCCTGCTCGACACCGAACAGGTTCCAGCTGCCGGTATCCGGCTTGTCGGCCTGGGCCGTTTTCGGGGTGCGCGCAGCCTTGGTCGGCACAGCGCCGGAAGTGCCGGCGCTCGAAGAATCGCCGCCTTCGGGCGGCGTTGCACAGGCGGCCAGCACTACGGCGCATGCCGTGCATGTGCCCAGTTTTGCCAGCCGCTGCCAGCCGGAGGTGATCGGCAGAATCCAATTCATCGCGGGAGTCTAACATCGTACCGCTGCAGCTATACCATTGATTTTGTTACGAATTATGTGCGATCTCGCACGAACGGCCCCTCAATTCCCCGGAATCCACCGCCTGGCAAGGGATTGCGGGCGATGGCGAGTGCGGGATGTAGGTAACTCAATAATCACATTCGTGGCGATGAACGAGCCTCGAGGTCGGCCGGCGCTACAATGCCGGCACAACCCGCCGCATGCGACCGAGCCCCGTCGCGGCCTACGAAAAGACACTCATGAAAGTCCTGCTGATCCCCGTCACGCCCTTCCAGCAAAACTGTTCGCTGCTGATCGACGAGCACACCGGCAAGGCGGCCGTGTGCGATCCCGGCGGCGACCTGGATCGTATCCTGGAGGCGGTGAAGGAACAGGGCGTGACGCTGGAAAAGATCTTCCTGACGCATGGCCACGTGGACCATTGCGCCGGTGCCGCGGCGCTGTCGCGCCAGCTCGGCATCCCGATTGAAGGCCCCCAGGAGGATGAACGCTTCTGGATCGAACAGTTGCCGGAACAGACACGCCGCTTCGGTTTTGGCCAGGCCGAGGTGTTCGAGCCCGATCGCTGGCTGCAGGACGGCGATAGCGTCCAGTTCGGCGGCGAAACGCTGGAGGTCTACCACTGCCCCGGCCACACGCCGGGCCACGTGGTGTTCTTTTCGCGCGGGAACCGGCTCGCGGTGGTGGGCGACGTGCTGTTCGCCGGCTCGATCGGCCGCACCGATTTTCCGCGCGGCAACCATGCCGACCTGGTCCGCTCGATCCGCACGCGGCTGTGGCCGCTGGGCGAGGACGTGACCTTCATCCCCGGCCACGGCCCGGTATCGACGTTCGGCGAAGAGCGCCGCAACAACCCGTACGTCGCCGATCACCTCATCGACGCGGCCTGACCGGCAGGCCAGTCCGCAAGCGCAAGCGCCATGGCCAAACGACAAGCCCCCGATACCCGCCCGGAAATCTACGTCAGCACCGACATCGAGGCCGACGGGCCGATTCCCGGCCCCCACTCGATGCTGTCGTTCGCCTCGGCCGCCATGCTGGCCGACAAGACCGTGGTGGGCACCTTCTCGGCGAACCTTGAAACCCTGCCGGGCGCGGTGGGCCATCCGGTCCAGATGCAATGGTGGGAGACCCAGCCCGAAGCCTGGACCGCCTGCCGGCGCGACCTGCAGCCGCCCGAGCTGGCCCTCGTGCGCTACGTCGAATGGGTCGAGAGCCTGCCTGGCAAGCCGGTCTTCGTGGCCTTCCCGGCCGGCTTCGATTTCACGTGGATGTTCTGGTACATGATGCGCTTCGCGGGCCGTTCGCCGTTCGGCTGGGCCGCGCTCGACGTCAAGACGCTGGGCTTCGCGCTGACTGGCCTGCCGTACCGCAAGACCATCAAGCCGGCCTTCCCGGACGCCTGGAAGGACCCGCTACCCCATACCCACGTGGCGCTGGACGACGCGCTGGAGCAAGGCGCCTTGTTCTGCAACATGCTCGCTGAAGTCCGTGCGCGAGAAGCCCGATTGGCCTCTGGCGAGGTTTTTGAAGCAAGCGAACCCTCACCTCCACCCCTCGCTCCGTAGGTCCGGGGCCGCACTGCATGTGCGCGGACTGGCATCTGCGCCCAGCCCGCCTATAGTAAAGATGCAGGTGGCGACACCGGGTGAAACCAGACGACTTGCGATGCGCGGACCCAGCGCAATCAACACCATCTGCCAGCCTGATCCTGTCACCCGGCCTGCGCGGCTCCCATCGAGGAGGAGTTGATCATGCGTATTCCAACCGACCTGCACTTCAGGGAACTGGCCGGCCGGATCCATTGGCCGCATCCGGCGCGCCATGAAACGCAGATCCAGCACCGCCACAGCCTGGACGAGGACGCCGAAGTCGCCAGGGCCACCCTGTACGTGAGCACGGTCGTGCTGGTCGTGCTGCTCGTTGTGATGGCGGCCATCTCTTTCGGTCAGGAAGCCGCGCACTGGCTGGGTGTTTATTAGACGACTCGCCTGAAGCGATTCCGCTTGACTGACCGGGCCGGCCTTCACGTTCGTGAAGGCCGGTTTTATTTAAGGGCTACCAACCTCTCAAACCTTCAGGCCAGCAACGGCACCACGTTCTCCGGCGGTCTGCCGATCACCGCACGGCGATTCCGTACCACCACGGGCCGCTGCAGCAGGACAGGATTGTCAGCCACCGCGGCCAGCAACTCCGCCTCGGTCAGGCCCGGGTCCGCCAGGTCCAGTTCCGCATAAGGCGCCTCGTTGTCACGCATCATCTCGCGCGCGGACACGCCCAGCATGGTCTGGAGTTGGCGCAGCGTCGTCAGGGAGGGCGGAACCTTCAGGTACTCCACGATCTCCAGCGGCTCGCCCAGGCGTTCGGCGGCGGCTTCGACCATGACCAGCGTTTCGCGCGATTTTGAGCAGCGGAGGTTGTGATAGATCGTGATCATGGCAGCTGTCCTTCTTGTCGAATAATGACGCACTATATACGTGCACCAGCGTAGTGCAAGCTCGCGTGTGTGCTCCGGCATGCATTGTGCTGGTCGCATGCACATCTACCCTTCCTTGGAGCGCGGTGTGCGCCCTTCCATCATGACGAATCCGCCCATGCCGGCCACTACGGGGCCGCTAAGCAAGCCCTTCACCCTGCGTGACGCCAGTCCGGCCGACGTGCCGGCTATCCAGGCCATCTACGCCCATCATGTGCTCCATGGCCGGGCTTCGTTCGAGGAAACGCCGCCGAACACCGATGACATGCAGCTGCGCATGGCCGAAGTCCTGCGCAAGGGCATGCCCTACCTGGTTGCGGAGCGAGATGGCGAGGTGCTCGGCTACGCCTACGCGTCTTCGTACCGTGCGCGCAGCGCCTACCGCTTTGCCATCGAGGATTCGATCTACATCGATCATCGATGTGTGGGTGAAGGCCTGGGACGGACGCTGCTGGAAGCGCTGATCGCGCGCTGCGAGACCGGTCCCTGGCGGCAGATGGTGGCCGTCGTCGCCTGCACGGCCAGCGGCGAAGGCGCCGGATCGCTCGCCGTGCATGAACGGCTCGGGTTCCGAACAGTCGGCCGGCTTGAAGCGGTCGGCTTCAAGCATGGGCAGTGGATCGATACGGTGTTGATGCAGCGCGAGCTCGGGATCGGGCGCGGTAGTTTGCCAGAATCAGCTCGTTAGCACCGTCGGACACCAGTTTGGTGCATGGCGGGCGTCGATTCCATCGACTGAATGAATGATTAAGGCGTTAAGTTGGATAACGTTATTCATCCGGCGGCAATATCGGTTGCCTCACTCGACACAAATGAAAACAGCCCGCATTGCTGCGGGCTGTCGCCATGGGTGATGCGGCTTTGACTTACTTCATCAGGTCCGACAGCGCCAGCGCCACCACCTTGGTCGCGCGGTTCAGGTCATTCAGGCGCAGGTTCTCGTCCGAGTTGTGGCCGCGCGCTTCCATCAGCGTACGCGGGCCGGCACCGTACAGCACGGTCGGGATGCCGCGCTTGGTGTAGTGGCGCGCGTCGGTGTAGAGCGGCACGCCCTGCACCGGGATGTCCACGCCGAACACGGACTCGGCACGGCCCTTCAGCGCGCCGATCAGCTTTTCCACGCCGGGCAGTTCCGACAGCGGCTCGGCCAGGATGATGCGCTCGACCTTCACCTCGATGCCCGGGCGATCCTTGGCGGCCTTTTCCACCACGGCGCGCAGCTCGCCCTCGGCGTCGAAGCCGATTTCCTCCGGGATCATGCGGCGGTCGACGCGGAAGGTCACCAGGTCCGGCACCACGTTGGTGTTGATGCCGCCCTTGATCAGCCCGACGTTCAGCGTGGCGGTGTCGATGCCCGGCACCTTCGACTTGCGCGTGGCCAGCTCGGCGCGCAGGCCGTAGATGGCCTGCAGGATATGCGTGGCGGCTTCGATCGCGTCCACGCCGGTGTGCGGCATGGCGGCATGGCCCTGCTTGCCCTTGACCGTCACTTCGACGTGCAGGCAGCCGTTGTGCGACGACGTGATGCCGTACGAGAAGCCCGCCGAGATCGCGTAGTCGGCCTTGCTCAGGTTGTTGTCGAGCAGGAACTTGGGGCCGATGTCGCCGCCGGTTTCCTCGTCATAGGTGAACTGCAGCTCGACCGCGCCGTTGATCTTCGCGCCCTGCTTCTCGGCTTCCATCAGCGCCAGCACGGCGTAGGTGTAGGTGGCGAAGTCCGACTTGGACACGGCCACGCCGCGGCCGTACATGACCGGGCCGTGCTCGCTGTCCGCAATCTCGCCGCCGTACGGGTCCTTGGTCCAGCCCAGGCCCGGAGGCACCACGTCGCCGTGGGCGTTCATGGCGATGACCGGGCCGCCCGTGCCGAACTGCTTGCGCACGATCAGGTTGGTGGCGCTGATCATGCCGGCCGCCTTGACTTGCTCGTCAGGCACCTTGTGCGCTTCGACGGTGAAGCCCAGGCCTTCGAGCAGTTCCTTGGCGCGCTTGCCATGGGCGTCGCAGTCGCCCGGCGGGTTGTCGGAGGGCACCTTGACCAGCTCGGCCAGGAAGGCTTCCTGCTGCGGGCGGTGCTGGTCGATGAACGTCGTCAGCGTGGTTTCGGTCGGGTTCATATTGTCTCGTGCGGTCATGTCTTGTTCTCAGGGGTTGTGCTGTAGCTTAAGCGTTCCGGGGCGCAGCTTATTGCTGCCGTTGGAATTGCTCGACGAAATCGCTGAACACGCGCGCGGACAGTTCGGCGTCCTCGGCGGTCATGATTTCGGTGGGGTGGTGGCTGATGCCGCCGTTGCCGCAGCGCACGAACAGCATCGCGACGTCGGCAATCGCGGCAATGGCCATGGCGTCATGGCCGGCGCCGGAGGGAAGGTGGCGCACCGGCACGCCCTGGCGGGCGATGGCGGCGGCCCATTGTTCCTGCAGCCACGGGGCGCATGGAACACTCCTGGCTTCGTGCGTCTTGCGCACCTGCGCCCGCACGTTGCGGCGTGCGCACACGCGTTCGATCTCGGCCAGCACGTCATTGACGGCGGCCTCGCGCTCGGCGTCCTCGCCGCAGCGGATGTCGATGGAGAACACCGCGCGGCCCGGCACCACGTTCGTCGCGCCATTGGGCACGTTGAACTGGCCGACCGTGCCGACCAGCCCCGGCTTGCCGCCGCAGCGCTTCTCGATGTACAGGCCGATCTCGGCACCGGCCATGGCCGCATCGCGGCGCATGTCCATCGGCACCGTGCCGGCGTGGCCGGCCAGGCCTTCCAGTTCGACGAGGAAACGGCTCGCGCCGGAGATGGCGGTCACCACGCCGACCGGCAGGCCTTCATTCAGCAGGACCGGTCCTTGTTCAATGTGGACTTCGATGAAGGCCAGCACCTGTTTCGGATCGTGCGCGGCGGCGGGCAGGCCAGCCGGGTCGAAGCCGGCCGCGGCCATGACTTCGCGCATCGTCTTGCCGCTGTCATCGACGTTGTCGAGCACGTTGGCGTCAAAAGTGCCGGCAATCGCACGGCTGCCCAGCAGCGTGGCCTTGAAGCGCACGCCCTCTTCCTCCGCGAACCCGACCACCTCGATGGCGAACGGGAAGCGCTTGCCCTGGCGATGCCATTCGGCCACGCAGGCGACCGGCAGGATCACGCCGAGGTTGCCGTCATAGCGGCCGCCGTCGCGCACGGAGTCGAAGTGCGAACCGGTCAGCAGCGCGGGCGCGCCGGGCTCGGTGCCTTCATAGCGGCCGATCACGTTGCCGGCGGCATCGCGGCGCACGGTCATGCCGGCGGCCTGCATCCACTCGGTCAGCTGCGCGGCGGCGCCGTGGTGGGCCTCGGTCAGGTAGGTGCGGGTGAGCATGCCGGGCTGCTCGGTATGGACGGCCAGGGCGTCGTGCCAGGCCATGATGCGCGTGCCGATGTCTGCGGACGGCGACAGGTTTGCTGCCATGCGTTGTCTCCTGCTGGAAGGGCTTTGGAGCGGCGGCACGCGGTCTGGCGAGGGCGCCAGACGGAGTACGAAACCCCGGGCCGAAGCTCTATTCTGTGCGATTCATGGTAGCACAGTGAATTCAAAAATTGCATACAAAAATGATATGCACTATATTCGCTTCAACGTTCAGACAATCCGTTGCGGACAATCCGGTCCGAACAATGGATTGCGTGGATTCCGCCCCGACAAGGGGGGCATTCCGCGGGGTGATGCTTCCGAGACTCGACGGTGCGTCCTGAACGGCAGGCCGGCAGCCCGGGCAATAAATCAGTACCCGGCAGCCAGGCAATCCTGGAATCAGATAACGGGCGGGCCAGCGAACGGCGCAGGCGACGACCCGGTACGGAGACACAACCATGCAGCACGCAGTCCAGTCGCGCCCCGCCCCTGGTGGCCGCCTCCACACCCGCTTTACCCGCTCGTTGTTCGGCCAGGTGCTGATCGCCCTGGTGATCGGCACGGTGCTCGGCATGCTATTCCCCGAATTCGCCGCCAAGCTAAAGCCGCTGGGCGACGCCTTCATCAAGCTGGTCAAGATGCTGATCGGCCCCATCGTGTTCTGCGTGGTCGTGGCCGGCATCTGCGGCGCGGGCGAACTCAAGAAGGTCGGCCGCGTGGGCATCAAGGCGGTGCTCTACTTCGAGATCGTCACCACCATTGCGCTAGGGCTCGGCATCCTGCTGGCCTATGTGTTCCATCCGGGCACCGGCATGAACGTAGATCCACGTTCGCTCGACGCTTCCGCCATTGCCGGCTACATCGAGAACGCCACCAAGGTGAAGAGCGAGGGCACGGCCGACTTCCTGCTCAAGCTGATCCCGAACACGATCATGGGCGCCTTCTCCAGCGGCGACGTGCTGCAGGTGCTGCTGGTCTCGGTGCTGTTCGGCTGCGCGCTGTCGCTGGTCGGTGAAAAGGCCAGGCCGCTGGTCAGCCTGATCGATACCTTCTCGCACACGCTGTTCAAGATGATGGGCTTCATCATCAAGCTCGCGCCGCTGGGCGTGCTGGGCGCGGTGGCATTCACGGTGGGCAAGTACGGCATCGGCTCGCTCAAGCAGCTGGGCTTCCTGGTGGTGCTGTTCTACGGCGCGGTGACCCTCTTCGTGCTCGTGGTGCTGGGCACAATCATGCGGCTGTGCGGCTTCTCCGTGATCAAGCTGATCCGCTACCTGCGCGCGGAGCTGCTGGTGGTGCTGGGCACCGCTTCGTCCGACAGCGTGCTGCCGCAGGTGATGAAGAAGCTCGAATTCATGGGCATCAAGAAGTCCGTGGTCGGCCTGGTGATCCCGACTGGCTATTCGTTCAACCTCGACGCGTTCTCGATCTACCTGACATTGGCTGCCGTGTTTATCGCGCAGGCCACCAATACGCCGCTGGCCATGGGCGATCTGCTCGGCATCCTGGCGGTGGCGCTGATTACCTCGAAGGGCGCGCATGGCATCCCGGGCTCCGCGATCGTGATCCTGGCGGCAACACTGTCCGCGCATCCGGCCATCCCGGCGATTGGCCTTGTGCTGGTGCTTTCCGTTGACTGGTTTATCGGCATTGCCCGTGCCCTGGGCAACCTGATCGGCAACTGCGTGGCCACCGTGGTGGTGGCCGCCTGGGAAAAGGATATCGACCGCGGCCGCGCGCATGACGTGCTCAACGGCATGGTGCCGGCCACTGAACTGGACGAGGGCCTGCCGATGGCCGATGCGGCCGAAGTGGTGGCGCCTGTGCCGTCGCCCGCGGCGGGACGCTAGAATCTCGGCATTTCCTCCAACGCGCAGGCCCTGCGCCCATGCAAGCCATGCCCGAGCATATCGATCCCGACATGACCGCCGAAGCGATCGCCGAAGACATCGTCGCGGCGATCGTCTCGCACCGGCTGCCCCCGGGCACCAAGCTGCGGGAGGAAGCCCTGGCCAGCGTCTACCGCGTGAGCCGCACCAAGGTGCGCGCGGCGCTGCTGATGCTGTCCAAGGACAAGGTCATCCAGATCGTGCCGGACAAGGGCGCCTTCGTCGCCAAGCCGAGCGCCGAAGAGGCGCGCGAGGTCTTTGCGGTTCGCCGCATCCTGGAAGCCGCGCTCGCGCGCGAGTTCGTCGCCAAGGCGCGGCCGGCGGACTACAAGCGCATCGACAAGCACCTGGCGTCCGAGCGCAAGTCGATTGAAGGCATCGACGCCCAGACCCGCACCCGCCTGCTTGGCGATTTCCACATCGTGCTGGCCGAAGTGGTCGGCAACAGCGTGCTGACCGAGATGATGCGCGAGCTGTCCGCGCGCAGCGCGGTCATCACCATGCTGTACCAGTCGCGGCGCGACGCGGCCTGCTCGTCCGACGAGCACCGCGAATTCATCGAAGCGGCCCGCGCGGGCGACGTGGAGCGCGCCGTGGCATTGATGGTCGACCACCTGAGCCATGTCGAAGCCGCCCTGCACTTCGAGGAAAGCGCGCCCGCGGCGCGCGGCAAGGACCTGGTTGCGGCGCTGCTCGCCTGAGTGGTTGACCCCAATCAAAGCGCTTCCGGGTGCGGCGATGCAATATTGACCCCGCTCGTGAAGACGCGGGGGCGCACTTCACGGGCACTGCGCCTACCTGATACATCTCTGATTCATCCGGCAGGCCCGCCCGCACACCGCAACGGTGTGCGGGCTTTTTCTTTTTGGAAGCCTGTCTTTGCTGGTTGCCGCGCCGCCGCGTGGCGCCACATAATTTCCGGTGCTGCGGCGCGGTATTGCGCAGGGCGTGCATGAATCGAATCCGTCTTCGGGTTAGCATGTCGCAGGCCGAGCCAGCCAAAACTACAGACAGGAGACACCCATGCACGTTTGCGCCTACGCCGATCCCTGCAGCAATGCCTGGCCGACCCAGCGCGCATCGCGCTGAAACTGGCCACTTTTCCCCTGCATCCCCTGCTTCCCCTGCTCCCTTTACGTGAACCGCTGGCATGCCGTCCGCACGCCGGCGCCTTGCTTCGCTCACTCATTCAACAGAGGGAATCCCCATGTCCAGTGCATTTCGTCCTGACGCGCTCGCCGGCAAGACCGTGTTCGTGGCCGGCGGCTCGTCCGGCATCAACCTTGGCATCGCACAGAACTTTGCCCGCGCTGGCGCAAGGCTCGCGCTGATCAGCCGCGACCCGGAGCGCGTTGCCGCTGCAGCAGCCACCATTACCGAGGCCGGCGGCACCGCCATCGGCATGGCCGCCGACGTGCGCGACTACGCCGCCGTGGAAGCGGCGCTGAAACAGGCATGCGACACGCTCGGCCCCATCGACATCGTCATCTCGGGCGCGGCCGGCAACTTCCTTGCGCCGGTGGTCGGCATGTCGGCCAACGGCTTCAAGACCGTGGTGGATATCGACCTGATCGGCACGTTCAATGTGTTCCGCGCGTCGTTCGACTACCTGAACAAGCCGGGTGCCTCGCTGATCGCCATCACCGCGCCGCAGGGTGTGAACGCGATGATGTTCCAGGCCCACGCGTGCGCGGCCAAGGCCGGCATCAACATGCTGGTGAAATGCCTGGCGATGGAATGGGGCCCGGCCGGCGTGCGCGTGAACGGCATCTCTCCCGGTCCAATCGCGGATACCGAAGGCATGGCGCGCCTGGCGCCCACGCCGGAGATGGAAGCGCGCTACAAGGGCCGCCTGCCGCTGCGGGACTACGGCAGCAAGCAGGACATTGCCGATGCCGCGCTGTACCTGAGCTGCGACAACGCGCGCTACGTCACCGGAACCATCCTCGACTGCGATGGCGGCAGCAAGCTCGGCGACGCCTCGGCCGATGCCCTGAAGACCAACTGAACCACCAAGATCACCCGAAGGAAAATACCGCGATGACTTCCCCCGTCCTCTACCACGCCAGCGAAGGCGTGGCCACCATCACCCTGAACCGCCCTGAAGTCCTGAACGCGCTCAACGCCGAACTGTTGCAGGAACTGCGCGCTGCCGTCGATCGCGCCGCCGACGACGCGTCGGTGCGCGCCGTCGTGCTGACCGGCGCCGGCCGCGGCTTTTCGTCGGGCGCTGACCTGGCCGCGCGCCAGAATGCCGGCGGCGAGATGGCCGATTCCGGCGCGCTGCTGCGCGAGCGTTATCACCCGCTCATCCTCAAGCTGCGCGAAATGCCCAAGCCCGTGATCAGCGCCGTGAACGGCGTTGCCGCCGGTGCTGGCATGAGCATCGCACTGGCAGCGGATGTGGTGCTGGCCGGAAAATCGGCCTCGTTCCTGCAGGCGTTCTCGAAGATCGGCCTGGTGCCCGATGCCGGCAGCACCTACTTCGTGCCGCGCTACGCGGGCGAAATGCGCGCCCGTGCGCTGGCCATCCTGGCCGAGAAGATCGACGCCGAGGAAGCCCAGCGCATTGGCCTGGTGTGGAAGGTCCACGCCGACGACGCGCTGCAGGCCGAAGCCAGCAAGATGGCTCACCACCTCGCCAACATGCCGACCCTCGCCTACGGCCTGATCAAGGCGTCGCTCAACGCCAGCCTGGAGAATGACCTGCCGGCGCAGCTCGAGCTGGAGGCGTCGCAGCAGTCGGTGGCCTGCCGCAGCGAGGACTTCCGCGAAGGCGTGGCCGCGTTCACGGCCAAGCGCCCGCCGCAGTTCAAGGGCCGCTGATCCACCTGTTGTCGCCGTATGCAGTACCCCCGGGATGACTATCCCGGGGCATCACGAGAACAACACAAGGAGACGCATCATGCTGGGCCTCATGCAAGACCGTCCGTTGTTGATTTCATCGCTGATCGAGTACGCGGCGGCGTACCACCCGCAACAGGAGATCATCTCGCGCACCGTGGAAGGCGGCACGGTGCGCAGCAACTACGACCAGGTGCATCGCCGCGCCAAGCGGCTGGCCAACGCGCTGGCCAAGCTGGGCCTGAGCGAAGGGGACCGCATCGGCACGCTGGCGTGGAACACGCACCGGCACCTGGAGATGTATTTCGGCGTGTCAGGCTCCGGCGCCGTGCTCCATACGGTCAACCCGCGGCTCTTCCCCGAGCAGATCGGATACATCGTCAACCACGCCGAAGACAGCGTGCTGTGCTTCGACAGCTGCTTCGCGCCGCTGGTCGCGAAGCTCGCACCGCAGCTCAAGACCGTCAGGCACTACGTGGCCATGACCGATCCCGAACACATGGCGGTGCTGGCCGACGCGGGCATTCCCAACCTGCTCTGCTACGAAGACCTGCTCGCCGGCAGCAGCGAGGATTACGAGTGGCCCCAGTTCGACGAGCGCACCGCATCGTCGCTGTGCTACACGTCCGGCACCACGGGCAATCCCAAGGGCGTGCTGTATTCGCACCGCTCCACCGTGCTGCACAGCCTCAAGGCGAGCGGCTCCGACACCTTCGGCGTCAGCCCGGCCAGCAGCATCCTGATGATCGTGCCGCTGTTCCATGCCAATGCCTGGGGCCTGCCCTACGCGTGCGCGATGAATGGCGCGAAGATGGTGCTGCCGGCCCAGCATCTCGACGGCGAAAGCGTGTACCGCTTGCTGCGCGACGAGCGCGTGGACTATTCCACCGCGGTGCCTACGGTGTGGCTGATGCTGTTCCAGTACCTGGACGCCCACCCTGAGATCGATCCGCGCGAGCTGGCATTGCGCGTGGCTGGCGTGGGTGGATCGGCCGCGCCCGCGGCGATGATCGAGCGCTTCGAGAAGCAGTTCGGCGCGTCGCTGGTGCAGGGCTGGGGCATGACCGAGACCAGCCCGATCGGTGTGATCAACACCTTGTTGCCGCAGCATGCCGGCCTCAGCGAGGCCGAGCAGCTCAAGATCAAGCTCAAGCAAGGCCGCGCGCTGTGGGGCGTCGAACTGCGCATCGAGGACGACGAAGGCCGCGCGCTGCCGCACGACGGCAAGGCCTTCGGCCGGCTCAAGGTGCGCGGGCCGTGGATCGCGTCGGGCTATTTCAAGGCCGAGCACGACGCACTCGATAACGACGGCTGGTTCGATACCGGCGATGTAGCCAACATCGACTCCGAAGGCTATGTGCAGCTCGTCGACCGCGCCAAGGACGTGATCAAGTCCGGCGGCGAGTGGATTTCTTCGATCGACCTGGAAAACGCCACCATGAGCCACCCCGCCGTGGGCGAGGCCGCGGTGATCGGCGTGCCGCATCCGAAGTGGCAGGAACGACCGCTGCTGATCGTGGTGAAGCGGCCTGATCACGAAGTCACTGCTGCAGAACTGCTTGCCTTCCTGGCTGGCAAGGTGGTGCGCTGGTGGGTGCCTGACGACGTGGTGTTCGTCGATTCGCTGCCGCATACGGCCACCGGCAAGCTGCTCAAGCTGAAGCTGCGCGAGCAATACCGCAATTACGTGCTGCCGACCACGCGCGACGAGCGCACGGCGTAAGTCCCGCTGCCCGTGCTATCGCAGCGCGGGCAGCGATCCCAACACTGAACTAAGACCGAAGGAGCCGCGCATGAGCGCCAGCAGCACCGACCGCATCATTGTGACCATCGAGGACGGCGTCGCCGATGTGCGCCTGAACCGCGCCGACAAGATGAACGCGCTCGATCCCGCCATGTTCGACGCGCTCATCGCCACTGGCGAACAGCTGCGCGAGACCCCGGACCTGCGCGCGGTGGTGCTGTCAGGCGAAGGCCGCGGGTTCTGCGCGGGCCTGGACATGGAAAGCATGGCCGGCATGCTCGGCAATGGCGCGGGCGGTGATCCCGGCATGCGCCCGGGGCGTCTTGCCGCGCGCGCGCATGGCATCTCCAATCGACCGCAGTACGCGTGCATGGTGTGGCGCGAGTTGCCAGTGCCGGTGTTTGCCGCCGTGCATGGCGTAGCGTTCGGCGGGGGCTTGCAGGTCGCGCTGGGCGCGGATGTGCGCTTCGTCACGGCCGACGCCAAGCTCTCGATCATGGAGATCAAGTGGGGCCTGGTGCCCGACATGGCCGGCATGGTGCTGACGCGCGGGCTGGTGCGCGCGGACGTGCTGCGCGAGCTGGTCTACACGGGCCGCGTGCTCACCGGCGTGGAAGCGTGCGAGTTAGGCCTGGTCACGCGCGTCGTGGTGGATCCGCGCAGCGCCGCGCTGGACGCGGCGCGCCAGGTTGCGCAGAAGAATCCGCACGCGATCCGGGCCGCCAAGCGGCTGATGGACGTGGTCGAGGGTGGCGACAACGCGGCCATTTTGATGGCCGAGTCGATGGAGCAGGACAAGCTGGTCGGCTCGCCGAACCAGCGTGAAGCGGTGCGGGCGAACCTGGAGAAACGCGCGCCGCGATTTGAGGCGGCGCAGAGCTAGGGTCGCCGGCGCCGCCACCATCCCGCGTAGATGATCAGATTGAGCACCAGCACAAACACGCCCAGCCATAGCTGTATGGCTGGGGTCAGTCCCGCCGGATAAATCACCGGCAGCAAATACCGCTCGACAAACCCGCCGCCATATCCCGCCTCCCCCGCCGCGCGGCGCAACGCATTCTCCAGCGGCGTCAGCGGACAAATCCGCCCTGACCACTCCGCGAGGACGCCCCACGCTGCCGCCGGCAGATGCACCCAAGCCACGCGAGGCCAGCGAAACAGCAGCAGCGCGCCGCCCACCACGAACGCAATGAACAGGAGGTGGATCACGACCACCAGGTCCGCCAGCCACGCCGCCATCGCTTGCTCCCGTCGATCGGTCAGCCGCTGCGCCCGGTCCAGTAACCCGGCAGCGCGAACTGCGCCTTCAGGTGCTCGATGAAGAAGCGGATCTTGGCTGGTACCGGACGCTGCTGCGGGTACACGGCAAGGATGTCGTAGTCCGGCAAGGCGTACTCGTCGAGCACCGTGACCAGCTCGCCGCTTTCCAGTTGCGGCAGGATCTCCCACGTGGAGCGCCAGCCCAGGCCCAGGTGCTCGCCGGTCCAGCGGTGCAGCAACTCGCCGTCGTTGCAGTCGAGGTTGCCGTTGACGCGCACCGTCACGGTCTTGCCGTTCTGCTGGAAGTACCAGCCGCGCTGCTGGCCGCCCTGCAGGTTGAAGGCCAGGCAGTTGTGGTGCTGCAGGTCGTCGAGCGTGAGCGGGACGCCATGTTTCGCGAAATAGCCGGGCGTACCGCATACCACGCGCTTGTTCGTGGCGAGCTTGATCGCGACAAAGTTCGGGTCGATGGCGCCGCCGATGCGGATGCCCACGTCGTACCCTTCGCGGACCAGGTCCACCACGCGGTCGGTCAGGTTGAAGGAAATCTGCACTTCCGGGTTCGACGCCAGGAAGGCCGGCGCATGCGGCGCCACGTGCTTGCGGCCGAACGCGGCCGGGGCCGACACGATCAGGTGGCCGGTGGCCTTGTGCTTGCCTTCGGCGATCAGCATCTCGGCGCGGTCCAGGTCGGCCAGCGCCTTCTTGCACTGCTCCATGAATACGGCGCCCTGCTCGGTCACCACGATGCGCCGTGTCGAGCGGTGCAGCAGCTTGACGCCGATGCGCGCTTCCAGCGCGTTGATGCGGCGTCCGATCATCACCGGCGTGACGTCCTGGGTCAGCGCGGCGGCTGCCATGCTCCCGTGTTCGACCACGGCGATGAAGGCTTCTATCTGTTTCAGTTTGTCCATAGGGTATTGCGTCTCCTGCCCGCCATTGTGCGGCATCGGCGCGGCACTGGCACCTCGCCGGCACTTATGAAGCGGATCGGGACTTGCGCATGGTGGCATGCGGCGCTTCCATCTGGCGGGCACAATGGCGCACCTCACGCACGAATTCCGCGCAGACGTGGGTCATCAGGTCCACCGAGCGGTAGACCAGGAACACGCGGAAATCGGGCAGCTCGTCCTGGATCGGCAGCGGCGTGAGCGCATCGCGTACCAGTTGCAGCGGGCCGCCCGTGCCGAAGAAGACGAAGTCCGACCACATGCTGACCAGGTCGGTCTTGGTCGCCAGTTGCAGGCCGAGCAGGTTGGATGCGCTCTGCACCACGCGCTGCGGCATTTCCAGCCGGTGCAGGCGCATCAGGCTGGCCAGGGGGCTGCCGGCGTCGTCCACCGGATCCAGCACGAGCCAGTCCGCATCGAGCAACGGCCGCAGGCGCCGCGCGCGCCGCAGCGGGTGGCCGGTGCGCACGGCCAGCTTCATGCCGACCGAAAACAGCGGCTCCCATTGGAATGATGCCGATCCCGGTCCGCTGTTGGTAGAGATCAACCCCAGATCCAGGCGGCCTTCGCGCAAGCCTTCCTGGATCTGCTGGGGACGCAGTTCGAAGCCGCGCAGCGCCACGTTCGGAAAGCGCTGGCGGAATGCCGCCATCGCATCCGGCAGCGGCCCGCTCGACGCCACCGCCGTGAAGCCGATATTGAGTTCGGCCTCGGCGTGGCCGCGGATCGACTCGATGTCCTCCAGCGCGTGCCGCAGCTCCTGTTCCACCACGCTGGCACGCTTGACCAGCGCCACGCCATAGGCCGTCAGGCTCACCCCACGCACCGAGCGCGACATCAGCGTGACGCCCAGTTCGCGTTCCAGCTCCGCGATCGCCTTGGACAGCGCCGGCTGCGAGATATGCAGCGCGCGCGCCGCCTCATGGATGCTGCCGTGCTCGGCCACGGCCAGCAGGATGCGCAGTTGTTGCAGCTTCATCGGTCCCCTGTTTCGTGATGCCGTGCGCCCGCATGCAGTGCAGCACGCCCCGTTTGCGGGCTTGCGCGATCCATGCGCGGCGCACGCCGCTTTCCCGCCATCCCGCGCCGGCGCTGGGTTTCGCCCCGGGATCAGTAGTTGTCCTGATACCCGCCAGCAACCGGTTATGACGGTGATTCGATTTGGTTATCAAGATGAAAATATATGATTTTTTGTCCCACCGCGTTTGCCTGAATACTTCATCGCAGCCTTAGCCACCCCACGGCCAGCGCGGACCCCAACCAACCGGCACGAACAAGACCGGCCCTGCGCGCGCCTCCCCCCCACCAGTTCGTGGAGACCGCATGAACGACACCACCCTCGCCGCGAATACCGGCACGCTTGCCACGCCGGCACGCACGCAGAGCCAATTCCGGCTGATTGCCGCCTGCTCGCTGGGCAATGCGCTGGAGATGTTCGATTTCACCGTCTACAGTTTTTTCTCGCTGCTGATCGGCAAGCTGTTCTTCCCGTCCGACAATCCGTACGGTTCCCTGCTGCTGGCCGTGGCCACCTTCGGCATCGGCTTCGTGATGCGTCCGCTTGGCGGCGTCGTGATCGGCAGCTACGCCGACCGTCGTGGCCGCAAGAACGCCATGACGCTAACCATCGCCCTGATGGTGGCGGGCACGCTGTGCATTGCCCTGGCACCGCCGTATGCGTCGGCAGGTGTGTTCGGTTCGCTGATGATCCTGGCCGGCCGCCTGTTGCAGGGCTTTTCGCTCGGCGGCGAAATTGGTGCCTCGACCGCCATGCTGATGGAATCCGGCGGCGTGCGCGGCCGCGGCTGGCGCGTGAGCTGGCAGCTCGGCAGCCAGGGCATCTCGGCGCTGCTGGGCGCGCTGACCGGTGCCGCTCTTTACACGCTGCTGCCGACCGAATCGCTGGAAAGCTGGGGCTGGCGCCTGCCGTTCCTGGTGGGCCTGCTGATCGCCCCTGTGGGCCTTTACATCCGCGCCAACCTCGATGAAACGCACCAGGCCGACGCCCACGCGCCGAGCCCGCTCGGCGAGCTGTTCCGCCACCACTGGGCCACGGTGGTGAAGGGCATTCTCGCTACCACGGCCGGCACCGCGACCATGTACCTGGTGGTGTTCTTCATGCCGACGTACATGATCCGCGTGCTGAAGATGCCGCCGTCGCTGTCGTTCCTGTCTGGCTGCGTGACCGGTATCACATTGACGGTCGTATCGCTGATTGCGGGGCGCCTGGCCGACCGCCTGACGCATCGCAAGCCGCTGGTGGTGGCGTCGCTGGTGTTCAGCATGCTGGCGGTCTATCCCGCCTTCTGGCTGATCAATGCCTACCCGAGCGTGCCGCTGGTGCTGGGCCTGTCGGCGCTGCTGACCGCCGGCATCAACCTGGGCACCACGCCGATGTTCCTGATGATGCTGGAGATGCTGCCGGCCAGTGTGCGTGCCAGCGGGCTGTCGGTGATCTACAGCGTGGGCGTCACCGTATTCGGCGGCTCTTCGCAGTTCATCGTCACGTGGCTGCTTTCGCGCACCGGCAACCCGCTGTCGCCGGCCTGGTACATGCTGGTCTGCAGCGTCATCACCCTGATCGCCGTGCTGAGCATCCGCGAGCGCCGCGCGCACTGAATCCCACCATTCTTCCGGAGACCCGATCCATGACCCGCGCACCTACGCTCAAGCCTTTCCAGTACCTGCCGCACCTGCTGCCGAACATCAATATCGACGCCGAGACCTTCGTCGGCATCCGCCGCCAGATCCATGCGCAACCCGAACTCGGCTTCGAAGTCGGCGTGACCAGCAAGCTGGTCGCCACGATGCTCGCCGCGTGGGGCTATGAAGTCCACACGGGCATCGGCAAGAGCGGAGTGGTGGGGCAGCTCAGGCGCGGCAGCGGCAAGCGCCGCCTTGGCATTCGCGCCGACATGGATGCGCTGCCGGTGGTCGAGGCCACCGGCCTGCCCTACGCCAGCCAGTTGCACGGCAAGATGCATGCATGCGGCCACGACGGCCACACGGCGATCCTGCTGGCCGCGGCCAAGGCGCTGGCCGACCACCCCGATTTCGACGGCACGCTGAACCTGATCTTCCAGCCCGACGAGGAAAACCTGTGCGGCGCGCGCGCGATGATCGAGGACGGGTTGTTCGAGCGCTTCCCGTGCGACGCCGTATTCGCGCTGCACAACATGCCCGGCGTGCCGGCCGGCACCTTCCGCGTGCTGCCGGGTCCGGTCAGTCTGTCGTCCG
The DNA here is from genome assembly GCF_057073755.1 of Cupriavidus sp. C3SS-1. NCBI lineage: Bacteria > Pseudomonadati > Pseudomonadota > Betaproteobacteria > Burkholderiales > Burkholderiaceae > Cupriavidus > Cupriavidus sp. C3SS-1. The sequence goes on from NZ_CP172699.1 coordinate 3,232,857, forward strand.
ATGTGGCGGACGTCACCATCAAGGGCGTCGGCGGCCACGGGGCGATGCCACACCGTGCGCGCGACCCGATCGCAGCGTCGGCGGCGATCGTCACCGCATTGCAAACCGTGGTCGCGCGCAATGTCGCGCCCGACGACACCGCCGTCGTGTCGGTCGGCTTTATCCGCGGCGGCGCTACGCACAACGTCATCCCCGAGTCCGTGACGATCGGGCTGAACGTGCGCGCGGCGCGTCCTGAAACGCGCGCGCTGGTGGAGCAGCGCATCCGCGAAATCGTGTCGCTCACTGCGCAGGCGCATGGCGTGGAAGCACAGATCGACTACCGCCAGCTCACGCCGCCGATGGTCAATACCGAAGCGGAAACGCAGCTGGCGCAGCGTGTTTGCGCGGAACTGGTTGGCGCGGACAACGTGGTCACGCAGGCGCCCAAGGGCCTGAACGGCAGCGAGGATTTTGCGTGGATGCTCAATGCGGTGCCGGGCTGCTATCTGATCCTTGGCAACGGCGAAGGCGAGTTCGGGGGATGCATGGTGCATAACCCGGGCTATGACTTCAATGATGCGGTGTTGCCGCTGGGAGCGGCGGCGTGGGTGAGGCTGGCGCAGACGTACCTGGTGGAATAAGACACGCAGGCGCCGGTTGGCTCCCCTCTCCCACGCCAGTGGGAGAGGGGAGCCAACATGCGTCAGCGCTCAAACGGGAGCGGCCTGTTCAGGAACGACCGCGGAACGGCTCCGCGCCCCCACCCGCGCATTGATCTCGGCCGCCTCACCCAGCACATGCGACAGCCGCCGCAGCGGCCGGCTGCATTGCACATGCACATAGAGATAAAACGCCGCGCCAACCACCACCATCACGGCGTAAAGCCCCAGCAGCGATCCCTTCATCTCGGCCTGATGCGGCAACGGATGCAGCCCGCTCACCAGCACCAGCGCCGCGGGCGCCAGCGCAAGCAGCAGCCCCACGGTGCGCGCCATCCCTTCCCATAGCCGCAGCTGCAAGGCCACGCGCCGTTGCCGCGCCTGCAGCTGCAGCGGATGAATCCGCCCCAGCCGGCGCAGCAGCGCGTTCTCGATGGCGCTGTCCAGGTCCATCTGGCCGGCCTGCCAGCGCAGCGGATTGCGAACGATCGCCAGCACGCCCGGCAGGCGCATCAGGCCTGCCCCGGCATAGCACGCGGCACACAGCACCAGCAGGGCCTCGGCCAGCCGGACCGACCACGGTGCCAGCGGATGCTTCAGTACCAGCCGCCATACAGCCAGGCCGCCGGCCACCAGCAGCGTTGCCACCAGCGTGACCACGAAACCCAGCCACAGACCCCGCGCAATCCGCGGCGCCTGCGGCCCCGACCCGGCAGCGCTGACGGAGGCCGGCACGGGTGCGGGCGCGGGCGCAGTCGCCAGGGCCTCGAGCAGTTCGTAGGTGGACGGTAGCCGGGAGTACATGGCGCTGGGAAGGTGGTGGTTCGAGTCGGCGCGGCGGGACGAATGCGCCATTGTCGCCGCAGCCGCGTAGCGCGGATAGCACTTCGCGTATCCAGATCATCACACGGCATCTCGAATCCCGGCACGGGCGGACAGGGCGCCGACCGTCCGTCAGGCCTTCCAAGGCTACATTGCAAACTCCAGGTATCGAATCAACTGATCTCGCTTCCCTTTATCCCACACCGGCTGCGGGAATAGGATCAACTCCAACGGAAAACCCACCCCAACTGGAGACAAAGATCATGGCAAAGATGAGAGCAATCGACGCGGCCATCGCGGTGCTGGAGAAGGAAGGCGTGACCACGGCGTTCGGCGTGCCGGGCGCGGCGATCAACCCGTTCTACTCGGCGATGCGCAAGTCGGGCAACATCAACCACGTGCTGGCCCGCCACGTCGAAGGCGCCTCGCACATGGCCGAAGGCTACACCCGTGCCGAGCCGGGCAATATCGGCGTCTGCGTCGGCACCTCGGGTCCCGCCGGCACCGACATGATCACCGGCCTGTACTCGGCCTGGGCCGATTCGATCCCCATCCTCTGCATTACCGGCCAGGCCCCGCGCGCCCGCCTGTACAAGGAAGATTTCCAGGCCGTCGACATCGAGTCGATCGCCAAGCCCGTGACCAAGTGGGCCGTGACCGTGCGCGAGCCGGCACTGGTGCCGCAAGTGTTCCAGCAAGCGTTCCACATCATGCGCTCGGGCCGTCCGGGTCCGGTGCTGGTCGACCTGCCGTTCGACGTGCAGGTGGCCGAGATCGAATTCGACATCGAGACCTACCAGTCGCTGCAGCCGTACAAGCCGGCCGCCTCGCGCGCCCAGATCGAGAAGGCCATCGCCATGCTTAACGCGGCCGAGCGTCCGCTGCTGGTGTGCGGCGGCGGCGTGATCAACGCTGACGCGGCCGACCTGATGGTCCAGTTCGCCGAGCTGGTCAACGTGCCGGTGGTGCCGACGCTGATGGGCTGGGGCGTGCTGGCCGACGACCACCCGCTGCAAGCCGGCATGGTCGGCCTGCAGACCTCGCACCGCTACGGCAACGCCACGCTGCTGGCCTCGGACTTCGTGATGGGCATCGGCAACCGCTGGGCCAACCGCCACACCGGCAGCGTCGACGTCTACACCAAGGGCCGCAAGTTCGTGCACGTCGATATCGAACCGACCCAGATCGGCCGCGTGTTCGGCCCGGACCTGGGCATCGTGTCGGATGCCAAGGCCGCGCTGGAACTGTTCGTTGAAGTCGCCCGCGAAATGAAGATGGCCGGCCGCCTGCCGTGCCGCAAGTCGTGGGTGGCCGACGTGCAGAAGCGCCGCCGCACCATGCAGCGCAAGAGCGACTTCGACAACGTGCCGGTCAAGCCGCAGCGCGTGTACCGCGAGATGAACCAGTACTTCCCGCGCGACGTGCGCTACGTCAGCACCATCGGCCTGTCGCAGATCGCCGCGGCGCAGTTCCTGTCGGTCAACGAGCCGCGCCACTGGATCAACTGCGGCCAGGCCGGCCCGCTGGGCTGGACCATCCCGGCCGCGATCGGCGTGAAGACCGCTTCGCCGGATTCGGATGTGGTGGCGATCTCGGGCGACTACGACTTCCAGTTCATGATCGAAGAACTGGCCGTAGCCGCGCAGTTCAAGGTGCCGTACATCCACGTGGTGGTGAACAACTCCTACCTCGGCCTGATCCGCCAGGCGCAGCGCGGTTTCGAGATGGACTACTGCGTGCAGCTCGCGTTCGACAACGTCAACTCGCCCGAGCTGAACGGCTACGGCGTGGACCACGTCAAGGTTGTGGAAGGCCTGGGCTGCAAGGCGATCCGCGTGTTCAAGCCGGAAGACATCGCCCCGGCCTTTGCCGAAGCGCGCGACCTCATGGCCGAGTTCTCCGTGCCGGTGGTCGTTGAAGTGATCCTGGAACGCGTGACCAATATCGCGATGGGCACCGAGATCGACAACATCAACGAGTTCGAGCCGATCGAGGACCTCGAAGACATCGAAGAAGCGATCCTGAAGGAAGAAGTGGAAACGGCGTAAGCAAGCCTCCCCATGCGGCGCGGAAAAAAGCAACCCGCGCCGCTGTCAGCGCCCCCTTGATTTGCAGCACACGCAGTAACCGGCTCCGCACCGGCGGAGCGACAACACAATTAAACCGGAGAGATTCATGACCAAACTTGCGGCAAACCTCACCATGCTGTTCAACGAAGTCGGTTTCCTCGACCGCTTCGAAGCCGCCGCCCGCGCGGGCTTCCGTGGCGTGGAATTCCTGTTTCCGTATGCGTTCCACGCGGACCAGATCGCGGACCGCCTGAACCGCTTCCAGCTCGACCTGGTGCTGCACAACCTGCCGGCCGGCAAGTGGGATGCGGGCGAGCGCGGCATTGCGTGCCACCCGGACCGCGTCGGCGAATTTCAGGACGGCGTGGGCGAGGCCATCAAGTACGCCAAGGTGCTGGGCGTGCGCCAGCTCAACTGCCTGGTGGGCATCCAGCCGCAGAACGTGAAGCGCGAGCAGGCGCAGGAAACGCTGGTGGAAAACCTGCGCTTCGCCGCCAACGCGCTGGCCGCCGAGCATATCGACCTGCTGATCGAGCCGATCAATACCTTCGATATCCCGGGCTTCTTCCTGTCGCGCACGCAGCAGGCCGTTGACCTGATCAGCCAGGTCAACGCGCCCAACCTCTACGTGCAGTACGACATCTATCACATGCAGCGGATGGAAGGCGAAATTGCCAACACCATCAAGGCGAACCTGCCGAAAATCAAGCATGTGCAGCTGGCCGACAACCCGGGCCGCAACGAACCGGGCACCGGCGAGCTGAACTACGCATTCCTGTTCAAGTACCTGGACGAGATCGGCTACACCGGCTGGATCGGCTGCGAGTACAAGCCGAAGACCACCACCGAAGCCGGCCTGGGCTGGCGCGCCGCCCACGGCGTGCAGTAACGACGTGCAGTAACGGGTTACCGCACACGCTATCCATCACAGACTTAACATCCAATCGGAGACTAACAACATGGCAAACCAACGCAATATCGGCTTTATCGGCCTGGGCATCATGGGCGCACCGATGGCAGGGCACCTGCGCGCCGCCGGCCACACGCTGTTCGTGCATGACGTCAACCCGGCCCCGCAGTTCCTGGTCGATGCCGGCGTAACGGTCTGCACCAGCGCCGAGGAAGTCGCCAAGCGCGCCGATGTGATCGTCATCATGGTGCCGGACACGCCGCACGTCGAAGCGGTGCTGTTCAGCGAGAAGGGTGTCGCCGCCGCGTTCAAGGCCGCCGGCAAGGAAGCCAGCTACAGCAAGATCGTGGTCGACATGAGCTCGATCTCCCCGATCGCGACCAAGGACTTCGCCGCGCGCATCAACAAGCTGGGCGCTTCGTACCTGGACGCGCCGGTGTCGGGCGGCGAAGTGGGTGCCAAGGCCGCGTCGCTGACGATCATGGTCGGTGGTCCGCAGGAAGCGTTCGACCAGGTCAAGCCGCTGTTCGAGCTGATGGGCAAGAACATCACGCTGGTGGGCGGCAACGGTGACGGCCAGACCACCAAGGTGGCCAACCAGATCATCGTCGCGCTGAACATCCAGGCCGTGTCCGAAGCGCTGCTGTTCGCATCGAAGGCCGGCGCCGATCCGGCACGCGTGCGCCAGGCGCTGATGGGCGGTTTCGCCGCGTCGCGCATCCTGGAAGTGCACGGCGAGCGCATGGTCAAGCGCACCTTCGATCCGGGCTTCCGCATCGAACTGCACCAGAAGGACCTGAACCTGGCGCTGCAGGGCGCCAAGGCGCTGGGCGTGGCACTGCCGAACACCGCGACCGCGCAAGAACTGTTCAACACCTGCGCCGCGAACGGCTTCGGCAAGGCCGACCACTCGGCCCTGTGCCGCGCGATCGAGATCATGTCGAACCACGAGATCGCCAGCGCCAAGTAAGCGCTTCGTTGTACTCGCAATATCCGCAGTACCTGTAGTTGCAGCAAATGCCGTCCCCTTTGCCGGGGACGGCCTCAGTTTCAGTTCCCAGGATTCCCCATGCTCGACACCGAAACCAGCGCCGCCCTGCTGACCCCACAGCGTTCCAGCCTCCAGCCGCGTGCACTGCTGCGCGACCTGTTCGATACCGCCGTGGCATCGGTCAGCGCCGGCCACTGCCTGCCCCCGCACCTGCCGCAGCCGCCGAAGGGCCGCACGGTGGTGATCGGCGCCGGCAAGGCCGCCGCCGCGATGGCGCAGGCCGTCGAGGCCCACTGGCAGGGCGAGCTGAGCGGACTGGTGGTGACGCGCTATGGCCACGGTGCCGACTGCAAACGCATCGAAGTGGTCGAGGCTGCGCATCCGGTGCCCGATGAAGCCGGCGCCCGCGCCGCGCAGCGCATGGTCGAACTCGTGCAGGGCCTGACAGCCGACGACCTCGTGCTGTGCCTGATCTCCGGCGGCGGCTCCGCATTGCTGGCTGCGCCCGCGCCCGGCATTTCGCTGGCAGACAAGCAGGCCATCAACAAGGCGCTGCTGCGCAGCGGCGCGAGCATCGGCGAGATGAACTGCGTGCGCAAGCACCTGTCCGCGCTAAAGGGCGGGCGCCTGGCGCTGCACTGCGCGCCGGCCCGCGTCGAGACGCTGCTGATTTCCGATATTCCCGGCGATGACCCGACGCTGATCGCCAGCGGCCCGACGCTGCCCGATGCGACCACGTGCGCCGACGCGCTCGCCGTCATCGCCAAGTACGGCATCGATGTGCCGGCCAATGTGCGCGCGCATCTGGAAAGCGGCGCGGGCGAAACGCCCAAGCCCGGCGATGCCCGCTTTGAAGGCCACCGCAGCGTGACGCTGGCGACCGCGCAGCAATCGCTCGAAGCCGCGGCGGCACGTGCGCGCGAACTCGGCTTCGAGGCGCACATCCTGTCCGATTGCATCGAAGGCGAGGCCCGCGACGTGGCCGTCGTGCATGCCGCCATCGCGCGCCAGATCGCGCAGCATGGCCAGCCCTTCAGCAAGCCATGCGTGCTGTTGTCGGGCGGAGAAACTACGGTGACCGTGCGCGGCAAGGGCCGCGGCGGACGCAATGCCGAGTTCCTGCTGTCGCTCGCCGTCGCGCTCGACGGACTGCCCGGCGTGCATGCGATTGCGTGCGACACCGACGGTATCGATGGCTCCGAGGACAACGCCGGCGCCCTGCTCGCGCCCGATACGCTGACGCGTGCCGCGGCACGCGGCCTGTCGGCCCGCGCGCATCTTGAAAACAACGACGGCTATGGCTTCTTCGCCGGCGTGGACGACCTGATCGTCACCGAGCCGACCCGCACCAACGTGAACGACTTCCGCGCGATCCTCATCGTCTGAGCATCGCGACCGACCGAACCGCATTACCGGCACGCCAACCATGGCGCGCCGTTCCGAGAATGGAAGAGGAGACATCATGAGACGCCAGCGCAAAGCCAAGATCGTTGCCACGCTCGGACCCGCGAGCACCGATATCGCGGTGATCCGACAGCTGTTCGAAGCCGGGGCCGACGTGTTCCGCCTGAACTTCAGCCACGGCACGCATGAAGACCACCGCGCGCGTTACGACGCCGTGCGCCAGATCGAAGCCGAGACCGGCCGCCCCATCGCGATCCTCGCCGACCTGCAGGGCCCCAAGCTGCGCATCGGCGTGTTCGCCGCAGGCAAGGTGGCAGTGCGTGCCGGCGATCCCTTCGTGCTCGACAGCGATCCCACGCCCGGCGACGGCACGCGCGTGCATCTGCCGCACCCCGAACTGTTCCGCGCGGCGCAGCCGGGGCAGTCGCTGCTGATCGATGACGGCAAGGTGCGCCTGGCGATCGAGGCCGTGGCCAGCGGCAGCATCACCACGCGCGTGGTGAACAACGGCACGCTGTCCGACCGCAAGGGCGTGAACGTGCCCGACGCGGTGATCCCCATTCCCGCGCTGACCGAAAAGGACCGCAAGGACCTGGATTTCGCGCTGTCGCTCGGCGCCGACTGGATCGGCCTGTCGTTCGTGCAGCGCCCGTCCGACATCGTCGAAGCACGCGAGATCGTCGGCACGCGGGCCGGCATCCTGTCGAAGATCGAAAAGCCGGCCGCGCTGCAGCAGCTCGAAGAGATCGTGCGCGTGTCGGACTCGGTGATGGTCGCGCGCGGCGACCTCGGCGTGGAACTGCCGCCCGAGCGCGTGCCCGGCGTGCAGAAGCGCATCCTGCGCGTGTGCCGCCAGCTCGGCAAGCCGGTGGTGATCGCCACGCAGATGCTCGAGTCGATGATCGATTCGCCGGTGCCGACGCGTGCCGAAGCCTCCGATGTGGCAAGCGCGATCTACGAAGGCGCCGATGCGGTGATGCTGTCGGCCGAGTCGGCCAACGGCCGCTACCCGGTGCCGGCCGTGTCGATGATGAACCGCATCGTCACCGAGGTCGAGCGCGACCCGCTGTATCGCAACCTGCTCGACGCCCAGCACGAGACGCCGCTGAACACGCGCCAGGACGCGATCTGCGCGGCGCTGCGCGAAGTCACCCAGATCATCGGTGCGGCGGCGACCGTGACCTACACGTCCTCCGGAGCCACGGCGCTGCGCGCGGCGCGCGAGCGGCCGTGCGCGCCGATCGTCAGCATCACGCCGAACCTGGAAATCGCACGCCGGCTGGCTATTGCCTGGGGTATCCACTCGACCGTGAGCCCGGACGTGCAGAGCGTCGACGAGATGGTGGAAGCGGCTACGCGCGCTGCGCTGGTCGAAGGCTATGCCGCGCCCGGCGACCAGATCACGATTGCCGCCGGCATGCCGTTCGGACAGGGCGGGACGACCAACCTGCTGCGTGTGGCCGAAGTCGGTGGCAATGCAGTGGCCGCGGTGGACGCCGCCCGGGAGGCCGCCACGGTCTGATCCGCTTTCTTGTAGTGGCCGGGGCACTGGCCGTGCCCCGTGGTGCCAGTTGCCGCCCGCCACCCGCGAAGGCCTTCTCCAAGGCTGCGCGGGTGGCGTTTTTTTTGGGGAACGGGTTGCCGGAAACCGGACGCGTGGTCCTGCCCGCCGGCCATCGCGCACACGAAAATGCCCGTCAACCCGCATTGCTATACTTCAATCCAAACCCCTTCCCCCAATCCCCGGAGCACCCCCCATGCGTCTCGATGACGAATCCGAAAGCCAGAACGTGGAAGACCGCCGCGGCGGCTTTGGCGGCGGCGGGTTCGGTGGTCCGAAGACCATTGGCATCGGCACGGTCATCATCGCCCTTGCCGCCTCTTACTTCTTTGGTATCGATCCCTCGGTCATCATGCAGGGCGCGTCGGTGCTGCAAGGCCAGCAGGCCCCCCAGCAGCATCAGCAGGCCAACCGCCCGCCGGCCAATGACCAGATGACGGTGTTCACGCGCAAGGTGCTGGGCAATACCGAGCGGACATGGGAGCACATCTTCGAGACCGAGCTGAACCGGCGCTACGATCCGCCCAAGCTCGTGCTGTTCTCGGGCGCGACGCCGACCGCGTGCGGCACGGGGCAATCGGCCATGGGTCCGTTCTACTGCCCCGGCGATCACAAGGTCTATATCGACCTGGCTTTCTATGACGAGCTGCGCCAGCGCTTCGGCGCGGGCGGCGATTTTGCGCAGGCGTATGTGATCGCGCATGAAATCGGCCACCACGTGCAGAACCTGCTGGGCGTCTCCGACAAGGTCGATGCCGCGCGCCGGCGCATGGGCGAGGCGCAGGCCAACCAGCTGTCGGTGCGCATGGAGTTGCAGGCCGATTGCCTGGCCGGCGTCTGGGCCGCCAATGCGCAGCGGGCCAACCAGCAACTGCTCGAACCCGGTGATATCGAGGAAGGCCTGAAAGCCGCCGCCGCCATCGGCGACGACCGGCTGCAGAAGCAGTCGCAAGGCTATGTCGTGCCGGAAGCCTTTACCCATGGCACCAGCGAGCAGCGCGTGCGCTGGTTGCGCCAGGGCCTGACCACGGGCGATATCCGCAAGTGCGACACCTTCGCCGCGCGCCAGCCTTGACCCGGCCAGTGTGATGCGAACTTTGTTCGCCACGTAATGCTTGTCCCTTCCCGAGGCACGGCGCGACGAAACGGACGCACGGGCGCACGACCGCCACCGGATCGGATGCCGGAGTCAGCTTGTCATCGTCAGGGGAAAAATCGCCTGCCCGGCGCAGAGAGAAGGAGGAGGAGGTCTGCCGGGCAGGCGGGAGAGAAAACTTGCGGCCACCGAAGGTGGCCGCTGCAGGTCCTGAGAGAACCCTGGCGAGTGCGTCAGACGCGATACCCGTAGAGCGAACCGTCGCCGGTGCGCGAGTTGTCGGTCGAGCTCGCGGAGATCTCGCCGCTAAATACCGCTCCGTCCGTATAAGGATTGAAGCGGTCCGTGCGCGCCCCGTCGGTGTACGGGTCGTAGCGGTCCTTGCGCGCTCCGTCGGTGTAGACGTCGTACTTGCCTTGCTTGGCTCCGTCCACATACGGGTCAAACTTGCCGGTGACACTGCGCAGTGCATCGGCGTACACATCGAATTTGCCGGCCTTGCTGGTCGCGGCGGGGGCAGCGATCGACGCGGCCGATGCGACCAGCGCCGCCACCAGGAACGCGCCGCCAAGAATGCGTTTGGCGATCATTTCGGACTCCTTCAACTGATTTCGTCTTGCTTTGTGTGACCAGCTAACGTCTTGCCGCCACGCAATCTTTGTTGCGGTGCGAGCACGGACTGAAGCTTAGTCACTGGCTACGTCATCGGAAATGACGCTGCGACGAATGGTGAGTTGATAGTCGTGAAACGACGGACTTGGTGACGAACGGCGTGTGTGGACCGCTATCCGCACGGTGCGCGCCCATTGGAACCGGGGGCCGTGCGGCCCCCGTTCCACAGGATCAAAGCGTGTACTGGCCGCTGGCCTCCGGCTGGAACGTGATCTCGGTGACCGTCACTTGCTGTTCGCGGCCATCGGGCATGCGGTAGCTGACGGTCTGCCCGGCGCGTGCGCCCAGCAAGGCATGGCCGACCGGCGACAGCACCGAGAGGCGGCCGGCATCGAAGTCGGCTTCGTCGGGGTAGACCAGCGTCCACTGGCGCGGCGCGGCATCGCCTTGCAGCGCGCAGACCAGGCGCGAGTTCATGGTGACCACGTCGGTCGGGATCTCCTGCGGCGTCACGATGGCCGCGCGCGCGAGCAGTTCATCGAGCATATCGGCCATGTGGGCCGCGCCGGGGCGGCTGGCCATGCGCTCCAGGCGCGTGACGTCGAGCTCGGTCAGGTAGAGGGTCGTTGCGGTCGGGTTGGTGGCCGTCATGGCTAATCCTCCGTCAGGTATCGGTGGCGGTCAGGTGAAGTCCGGCACGGCGACCGGACGGCATTGCCGACGGACCATGCGGGAACATCTGGGAACAGTGAACGGTGAAGCGGTGAATCAGTGCCGGCGTTGCAGCGTCACGCGGCGCCGGCAAGGCGCATCGGTGTCACGCGGCAGGCGTGAGGCTCGGGCCCGGTTCGGCCCGGGCCCCTGGTGGTGGGACTGTCAGGCTGGGAACCGGGCGGGATCAGGCGGAGCGCTGACCCGGCGGCGGGGCGTCGTGCGCGTGGCCAGTGCGGGAGCGCCGGCGCGCGCGCACACCTGTCGCGCGGGGCGGGCAGGTACGGTGGGCAGCGAACGGCGGGCTGGCATGGCGGTCACGCGGATAACAGGAATCAGGATAGGAAACCCGGAGTGGATCGCGGCAACGGCAGATCCGAACATCCGGCAACAGGGCTGACAGGGCTTCGTTTGCCTGCGCACCGGCCTGGTGCAGGAACGGCCATCGTAGCACAGGCAGATGGCCGGCGCGGCGCGCCCGGTTCAGTGGGCGTGGCCAGTGGCGGGCGCGTGGCATTCGCACGGCGCGCCGGCCGCAGCCTGCTGCAGATTCTGCAGGATGCCGCATTCGCTGGCGGCCTGGTGCTGGTGATGACAGGTCTCGCGCAAGGCGCGCAGCTGGCTTTCCAGCGCTTCCAGCGCCACGCGCTGGGCGTGGATCTGTTCGATCTGGCGGTCCAGCAAGGCGTTGACATCGTCACAGTCCTGCGACGGATTGCGTTCGAAATCGCGTAGGCGGCGCACGTCCGACAGGCTCATGCCCAGCGACCGGCAGTGCCGCACGAAATTGAGCTGCATCAGGTGGGTGTCGCCGTAGCGCCGATAGCCGTTGGCCTCGCGCTGCGGGGCGTCGAGCACGCCTTCGCGCTCGTAGTAGCGGATGGTTTCAATATCGCAACCGCTATGCCGGGAAAGTTCGCCGATTCGCATGGAGCCGGAATCTCTGTAGTGACTACGGGGTTTTGCGTAGTCTAGCGCAGACCCGGCGAGCTTGCCGAAGCGTCCTCAGCAGCACCGGCAATGCCCCGCGCCTCGTCGCGCAGCGTCGTGGCGCGCGGCGCCAGCGCGGCGCGGATATGTTCGGCGGCGAGTTCGGGCCTGGCCGTACCGCACATGAAGATATCCACAGCCGCGAAGCCGTATTCGGGCCATGTATGGATGCTGATGTGCGACTCCTTGAGCAGCAGCACGCCCGTCACGCCAAGCCCCGGCCCGAAATGCTGGAAGCGCGCATCCACGGGCGTTGCGCCGGCCGCCTGTGCCGACGCGTACAGCACGCGCTCGACCAGCGCCGCGTCGGTCAGCAATGCCGGCGCGACGCCCTGCAGGTCGAGCAGCAGGTGGCGGCCGAGCACGGCCGGGCAAGGCAGTTGCGGTGCGTTCACGATGCGCGTCTCACTTGTGCCCGCCACCCGACGACCAGCTGCCGCCGCCGCTGCTGCCGCCCCATACGCGGCCGGAACCGCCCGAGCCGCCGGCTTTGTAGTCGCTGCCCGAACCGAGGTTGTAGAACGTCGCACCGAACAGCACGATCAGGCCGTAGATCAGATAGAGAAGTCGCACGTCATCAGTCCTTGGCTGACCAGCGGCCCACCAGCCATAGCGGTACCCACAGCAGCAGCAGCCCGAACACCAGCGTGACCCAGCCACTGTCCTTCACCAGCGCCACCGGTACATTGAGAATGGCCAGCGCAATCGCGTACCACTTCGCCGCCTTGCGGCAGAAGGCCAGGTCGGCGTTGTCGGGCTTCTTGCGCAGGGCCGCGCCCGGCTGCGCCGCGGCCGCGATCAGCGCCTTGTTCCGCGGGAACCACTGCGCCACCTGCATACGCGCGACCGGGGCGGAGCGCGTCCAGACGATCTCTGTCGCGGACGTTTCACGCGTGAGCCGCAGTGCCTGTTCGCCGAATTCCGTGAGCTGCGTGCTGTCGCCCACGCGCACGCGCCAGTTGAACGTGCCCGCGGCATAAAGGACTTCGCTGCGGTAGTCGAAGCCCTTGCGGAAGTTCTTGCCCTGCAACGTGGCCACCTCCGCCGAGGCCATGCGCGGCCAGGTGTCGAGCACTTCGACCTTGTCCCAGCCGCTGTCCTGCTCGACCAGCCAGAACAGGCCGCGCTCCTCGTTGAAGAGCAGGTATTCGACCCATGTCGACGCTTCGTCCTCGTCGTTGTCCGTGCATTGCATCAGGCCGAGGACGGCATAGGGCTTGCCGCCGATCTGGCCGATATCGCCCGGCGCCAGGCTGGTTTTCAGCGCCTCCAGTTCCTCGTGCTTTTCGAGCACGATAGCGGTGGAGGTGGTGCAATCGACCTCGCTGTGGCAGCTGCCGCAGACGACGAAGCTCGCCATGCCGGCGCGATAGGCAATCGGGCTGCCGCAGTTCGGGCACGCCAGCGATACCGCCTTGCCGCGATAGCGGTCCGCCGTGCGGCCGACCTCATCGGCGCCACGCAGAAGCTGGGCCTTGAGCTGGTCCAGCGTGACCAGCTGGCCCGTGTAGACGGCCGGCGGATAGCCGTCGGCATAGTCGAGCGTCAGGAAGCGGCCTTCGTCGCGGAAGTCTGCCACCTGCGCGGTCCAGCCCGTGCCGACGACGAATGGCAACTCGCCTTCGCCGCCCGTGCAGCGCGCAGTGCGCACATCGCCCGCGAGCCAGCGGCGCTTGTCGTAAAACAGGCTGTCGCCGGGGCGCAGCGACTCGAACTTCGGTGGCTTGTCGAATTGTTCGGCCGCGGCCAGTTCCGGCGATACGCGGCGCGTGAGCATGTATTGGCCCGATGCATCGGCCAGCCAGCCGTCGCTGCCATCGTCGAACAGCAGGTACCACTCGTTCCACAAGCCGGCTTCGTAACGCAGCTGGATGCGCCCGACCAGCGTGAAGCCCTGCCCCTGCCACTGGCCCGACGCGTGGAGCTGCAGCGGCGTGTAGTCTTCGAGCACGGCCGACATCTTGCCGATGTCCTTGACGGACTCGGCGTCCTTGACCAGCGTGCTGTGGCAGTACTCGCAGACCGCCATGACGGCGGCGGAGGAACGGAACGCGACCTCCGCGCCGCAACCGGGACAGTTGACCTGTTGCATGCAGCCCCGTCAGCCGACCAGCTTCTTCAGGATCTCCGCCTTGGCGCTGTCGAACTCGGCCTGGGTGATCAGCGCCTTGTCGAGCAGTTCCTTGAGCTTCTGCAGGCGCGCGGCCGGATCTTCCGCAGGGGCAGCCGCCGTGGCAGGCGGCACCGCAGGGGCGGGTACGCCCGGTGCGCCCGCTGTCCCAGCCAATCCGCCGGCCATCGCTTGCCCCATCACCGCCCCCGCGGCCAGGCTCGCGCCCAGGCCGGCGACGCCGCCTTCATTTTGCGCAGCCAGCGGGATCGAACTGGCGACCTGGTACTGCGTATACTTCGCCATGTCCCCCATCATGCCCATCGAGATGCGGGTGTCGATGGCTTTCTGCAGTTCTTCCGGCAGCGAGACGTTGGTGACCGCGAAATTGTCCAGCGCCACGCCGTAGCGCTCGAACTCCGGCGCCAGCCGCTCGCGGATGGTCTGCGACATCAGCGCCTGGTTGGCGGCCATATCGAGGAACGGCAGCGACGACGCGCCGAGCGCGTTGGTCATGGTGGCGATCAGCAGGTTGCGCAGCTGCTCTTCCACTTCATCGCGCGTGTATTCGGCGCGTGTGCCGCTGATCTCGCTGTAGAACTTCGCCGGGTCCGCGACCTTGTACGAATACAGGCCGAACGCGCGCAGCCGCACCATGCCGAAGTCCGCGTCGCGGATGGTGATGGCTTGCGGCGTGCCCCACTTGCGGCCGATCTGCAGGCGCGTACTGAAGAAGTAGACGTCGGACTTGAAGGGCGACTCGAACAGCTTGTCCCAGTTCTTCAGGTAGGTCAGCACCGGCAGCGTCTGCGTGGTGAGCTTGTACATGCCGGGTCCGAACACGTCGGCGATCTTGCCTTCGTTGACGAACACCGCCATCTGCGACTCGCGCACGGTCAGGCTGCCGCCGTACTGGATCTCCATGTCCTCCATCGGATAGCGCCAGGCCAGCACGCCGTCGGTGTCCTCCGTCCACTGGAGGATGTCGATGAACTGCTTCTTGATGAAAGAACCGATGCTCATGTCAGGTCTCCTTGCGGCGGGGATGCGAGCGAAGCGCGTTTCAGGACAGGCAGGCCGCGTTGATCGCGCCCACGGTGACCGAGATGGTGCCCATCAGGGCGCCCATGCCGATATTGTCGGATTCGATGGCGGCGTCCATGTCGGGCAGCGCGCGCGTCAGGCCCGCGTAGACCAGCGCCTGGACCACCATGGCGCCGACCGCCCACATCAGGAATGCCGGAAAGGTGTCGTTATGCTGGATCGACGACGACAGCGTGAAGCAGAAACCCAGGATCGCGCCACCGAGCGACAGCGCCGCCGCGATGTTGCCCTGGCGGATCAGCGCGAACTCGTGGAACGGCGTGATCCTGGTGTAGACTCCGACGAACACGGCAAGCAGTACCAGGCTTGCCAGCAGGTGCAGGGCGTAGGCGTAGATCGGTTGCATGCTGTTCCCGTGGCGGTTGTCGACAGCGCCGGTGTCCGGTGACATGGAACCCTTGCCGGGCATGTCATGGACATTTGACTACGATTGCGCCGGCAGTGCGCGAATGCGCCGCAAGTATATCCGCAGTCTCATCCGCTCGATCTCCCGATCCTCGCAAATTCCCCAGACCGCCGCCTGATGCGCGACCGTACCCTTGTCATTTCGGTGTTGATCGTAGCTTCTTGCGGGCTTGGCTACGAACTGATCGCCGGCGCCTTGTCCAGCTACCTGCTGGGCGACTCCATCCTCCAGTTCTCGTCGATCATCGGCTGCTACCTGTTCGCCATGGGCGTGGGCTCGTGGCTGTCGCGCTATGTAAAGGACGAGGACGTGCTCGCGCGCTTCATCGACATCGAGGTGCTGGTCGGCCTGCTCGGCGGCATCTCGGCGGCGCTGCTGTTCGTGGTGTTCGCGTGGCTGTCGGCGCCGTTCCGCACGGCGCTGTATGCGCTGGTGTTCCTGACCGGCGTGCTGGTGGGCATGGAGATCCCGCTGGTCATGCGCATCCTGAACGCGCGCCGCGCCGAATTCAGCGAGCTGGTAAGCCGCGTGCTGACGTTCGACTACCTGGGCGCGCTGGCGGTGTCGCTGGTGTTCCCGCTGGTGCTGGCGCCGCGGCTGGGCCTGTCGCGCACGGGCTTCCTGTTCGGCATGCTCAACGCGGCGGTGGCGCTCTACACCACGCGCCTGTTCCGCGACGAGCTGCCGCAGGTGCCGCTGCGCACGATGCGCGCGCTGGTCGTGATCGCGCTGCTCGGCGCGGGCTTTGCCGGCTCGGACCGGCTGACGCACTGGGCCGAGCGCGGGCTGTTCGGCGACGAGATCATCCACAGCGAATCGACGCCGTACCAGCGCCTGGTGATTACGCGCTGGAAAGACGACCTGCGTCTCTACATCAACGGCAACCTGCAGTTTTCCTCGCGCGACGAGCACCGCTACCACGAGGCGCTGGTGCATCCCGTGCTGCAGGCGCTGCCGTGGGCGCGCACGGTGCTGGTGATCGGGGGCGGCGACGGCCTGGCACTGCGCGAGATCCTGCGTCATCGCCATATCGAACACGTGACGCTGGTCGACCTGGACCCGGCCATGACTACGTTGTTCTCGCAAAGCGCACCGCTGCGCGCGCTCAACCGCGATTCATTGCGCGATGCGCGCGTGAAGGTCATCAACGCCGATGCCGCGCAATGGATGGAGCAGAACGCGGACGTGTTCGACGCGATCATCGTCGACCTGCCCGATCCGTCCAACTTCGGGCTCGGCAAGCTGTACTCGGTGCCGATGTACCGGCTGCTGTCGCGGCACCTCGCCGAGAAAGGCTATGCCGTGGTGCAGTCCACCTCGCCGTACTACGCGCCGCGCTCGTTCTGGGGCATCGACGCGACGCTGCACGAAGCCGGCCTGCATACCTGGCCTTACCACGCCTATGTGCCGTCATTCGGCGAATGGGGTTTCATCCTCGCCGGCAAGCGCGGCGACTACACGCCGCCCACGCACTACGACATGCCGATGCGCTTCCTGGATGCGGACAGCACCGCGCTGATGTTCCGCTTTCCGCCGGACATGGCGCCGCGCGCCGGCCACCCTAACCGGCTTAACGAGCAGTCGCTGGTGCATGACTTCGAGCGGGACTGGGGCAATGTCATCCGCTGATACGTCGGTGCGCGCACGGTGATGGATCGCCGCACGTTCCTGATCGGCGCGTCGGCCGCGCTGGCCGGCTGCGACAAGCTGGGCGATGCGTCGCGCCGCTTCCTGTCCGGTGTCGGCATGTACGAGCCCACGCCGGTCGTGCTGCGGCCCGGCATGGCACAAGGGCACGCCTTGCGCGACGCCGCGCAGTGGCCCAAGCCTGATGGCGAGCTACGCACGGATGTCGCGGTTCTCGGCAGCGGTGCCGCGGGCCTTTCCTCTGCGTGGCAGCTCGCGCGCGCGGGCCTGCGCGATTTCATCGTCATCGATGGACCCGAGTTCGGCGGTAATACGGCGGCCGGGCAGTTTGGCGACCTAGGCTTCCCACGCGGCGCGCACTACCTGCCGCTGCCGTCGGCCGAATCGACCCATATGCGCGAGATGCTCGCCGACGTCGGCGTGATCGAGCACGATCCGTTCAGCATGCGCCCGCGCTTCGATGAACGCGTGATCGTGCATGCGCCCGAGGAGCGCCACTTCCGCAATGGCCAGTGGCATGACGGCCTGCTGCCGACCGATGCCCTCGGTGCCGGCGAGAGCGAGCAGCATGCACGCTTCTTCGCGCGTATCGGCGAACTTCGCGACGCGCACGGCGATGACGGCCGCAAGGTCTTTGCGATCCCGCTCGCACTCGCTTCGCGCGACCCGAAGTGGACGGCGCTCGATGCACGCACCTTCCGCCAGTGGCTGCTGGACGAAGGCTTCACATCGCCCACGTTGCACACGTATGCCGACTACTGCTGCCGCGACGACTACGGCGCGGGCCATGGTGCCGTGTCGGCCTGGGCGGGGCTGCACTACTTCGCCAGCCGCGGCGGCCATGCGCGGAACGCTGCGGATGGCGCCGTGCTGACCTGGCCGGACGGCTTGCACGGATTGGTGTCGAAGCTGACTGCACGCATCGACGCATTGACGGGGCGCGCGGACTGGCATCGTGCAGGCATGGCACTCAGGCTCGACGAATCGCGCGAGGGCGTGGACGTGCTCTGCACCGGCATGACGGATCGCGACGGCACCCCGCGCACCGTGCGCCTGCGCGCGCGCCGCGTGATCTGCGCGATGCCGCTGCACGTCGCCGCGCACCTGACGCCGCTCGCGCGCTTCGGCTTCGATCCGGCGCGCCATCTGCCGCCGCACGCGGCGTGGCTGGTATCGAGCTTTTACCTGCGCGGCTTTCCCGGCGAGGCACCGGGCGTGCCGCTGGCCTGGGACAACGTCGTGCACGGCTCGCGTGCGCTGGGCTATGTGGTCGCGACGCACCAGCTGATCCGGCAGGCGCCGCCGGCGCGCACGGTCTTCACCGCCTATTGCCCGCTCGATGCCGCCGCGCTGGGCCGCCCGACGCAGCCGGCCGAGATGCGGCGCTGGCTGGCCGACGCAAGCGCAGCCGAACTGATGGACCATGCCGTGACCGACCTGCGCGAAGTGTACGGGCGTGGCTTCTGGCGCCACGCCGACCGGGTGGAGATCACGGCACGCGGCCATGCCATGGCGTCGCCGCTGCGTGGCTTCCTGGCCAACGCCGGCACGAGCGCACTGCGTGACGTGGAGGGTCCGGTCCAGTTCGCGCACGCGGATCTGTCGGGCCTGTCGGTGTTCGAAGAGGCAGCCTGGTGGGGCACTCGCGCGGCCGCGCGCATCGTGGGCTAGCGCTCATTACGTCACCGCGCACGCCATGACCATCCTGTAGAATTCCGGACACCTCCATTTGATTTTCCGCTGTCGCGTGCGCAATATCCGGCTCTTACTGCTGGTTCTGATGCTGGCCTTCCTGCCGTTCCAGGCATGGGCCGGTACAGTCGCGCCCGTCACGGAGGTGGCCCACCCCGCCCTGCAAACGGACAGCCACCCGGCCGGACTGTGCAAGGCGGCGCAAAATGCCGCGCCTTGCAGCACGGCTCCGGCGGATCCGGCCGACGCGCCCGACACGTCGCCGGCCGGCATCGACCTTGCGGAGCAGCTTCTGCCCGCGCCAGAGCTCCGTTTTGCCGCCGGCCCCGCCCAATCCCGGCCGCCGCGCTATGCGGGGACTGCCCTCCCCGACCCCGACCTTCCGCTCCTGCCGCGTCCTCCGCGCGGCTGACACCCAACTGCGCGGCATTCGCCGCGCATGATTGTTCTTGCGCGCCGTGCCATCCAGGCGCCGCGCGCCCCTGCGGCTCGTCCGCGCCTATCCGTAGTCCAGTTCCACTCTCATGAAACGCGTCCTGCTTTTCCTGGCGACCAACCTCGCCGTCATGCTTGTCCTCAGCATCACCGCCAGCGTCCTTGGCGTGAACCGCTTCCTGGCCGCCAACGGTCTCAACTTCGGCATGCTGCTCGCCTTTGCCGCGCTGATGGGCTTCGGCGGCTCGTTCATCTCGCTGCTGATGTCCAAGACCATCGCCAAGTGGTCCACTGGCGCGCAGGTCATCACGCATCCGAGCACAAGCACCGAACTGTGGCTCGTGCAGACCGTGCAGAAGCTGTCGCAGAAGGCGGGCCTGCCCATGCCCGAAGTGGCGATCTACGAGGGCGAGCCCAACGCGTTCGCGACCGGCGCGACGAAGAACAGCTCGCTGGTGGCCGTTTCCACCGGCCTGCTGCAGTCGATGTCGCATGACGAGGTGGAAGCCGTGCTCGCGCATGAAGTGGCGCACGTGGCCAATGGCGACATGGTGACGCTCACGCTGATCCAGGGCGTGGTGAACACGTTCGTGATCTTCCTTGCGCGCGTGGTCGGCTACTTCGTCGACTCGATGCTGCGCAAGAACGATGAGGAGTCGAGCGGGCCCGGCATCGGCTACATGGTCACCGTGATCGTCTGCGAGATCGTCTTCGGCATCCTGGCCAGCATCATCGTCGCTACCTTTTCGCGTCGCCGCGAGTTCCGCGCCGACGCAGGCGCGGCGGGCCTGATGGGCTCGCCGGCGCCGATGGTCGCCGCGCTGCGCCGCCTCGGCGGCCTGGAGCCGGACGGCCTGCCGCAGAACATGCAGGCCATGGGCATTGCCGGAGGGAAATCATGGATGGCGCTGTTCTCCAGCCATCCGCCGATCGAGCAGCGCATCGCCGCGCTGCAGTCGGCACGCTGAAATCCGATCCATCGCTGCGATCCGTCCGGGAGCGCCACGACGGCACCCGGGGCGGACATCGCAGGCATCCTGTCAGGGGGCAAGAGATGCAAGCGAAGCTGTTGGACACGAACAGTACCGCGTGGCGCGCCGCCCTGGAGCGCTGTAGCCATGACTGCTATCACACGCCGGCGTGGATGAAGACGGCGCAGAACAGCGAGCGCGGCCAGGCGTTCGCCCTGCATGCGACGGATGGCGACCATGAATTGCTGGTTCCGTACATCCGTCGCCCCATCATCGGGGATCTGTGGGACGCCACCTCGGCCTACGGCTATGGTGGCCCGCTCGTGAGCACCGGGGCGCCGGCGAATTTCGCGGATGCGGCATTCTGCGCCGCGGTAGCGATGCTGCGCGAAGCCGGCTGCGTGTCCTGGTTCCTGCGGCTGCACCCGCTGCTCAATGCGCAATGGAAAAGTTCGCTGGGGCTTGTGCTCGAGCAGGGCCAGACCGTGTCGATCGACCTGACCAAGGCGCCCGAAAAGCACTGGCAGGAAACGCAGTCACGCCACAAGCTCGGCATCAACCGCGCCCGGCGCGCAGGCGTGACGGTGCGGCTGGACCGCGACTTTGACGCGCTGTCACGCTTCATCGACCTCTACAACGAGACCATGACGCGCCGCGGTGCGGCGGAGTACTACTTTTTCGACGTGCAGTACTACCGTTCCCTGGTGGAAGAGCTCGGCGACGACCTGCTGCTGATGGTGGCGGAGGAAGCGGACGAAGTCATCGGCGGCGCCCTGTTCACGCTGTCGCGGCGCTCGGGCATCATGCAATACCACCTGTCCGGGTCCGACTGGGACTACCGCCACCGCCAGCCGACCAAGATCATCATCCACACCGCCCGCGAATGGGGCCGCATGCATGGCTTCTCGCGGCTGCACCTTGGCGGTGGCCTTGGCTCCGCGGCGGACTCGCTGCACGAATTCAAGCGCGGATTTTCGCCCGACACGCATGTGTTCCGCACGCAGCGCGTGGTCGTCAACCGGCAGGCCTACCAGTCGCTCTCGGCGGGGCGCATCGCTTCGACCGGCGATCTCCATGGCTATTTCCCGGCCTATCGGCGGCCCGTCGCTGCCATGGCGCACGCGTGCAGCGAACTGCCCGAGCTTACTCCGTGACGCGTCCGCGCAGCGCTTTCACCTGGCTGCGCTGGCTCTTGCCTTCCAGGCGACGTTTGCGCGAAGCGAGCGTCGGGCGGGTCGGGCGGCGCGTGCGTGGCGGTGTCGCCACGCTGGCCACCAGTTCGTGCAGCCGCCGGATGGCATCGTCGCGGTTCAGTTCAAGGCTGCGATGCTGCTGCGCCTTGATGACCACCACGCCATCACGCGTGATGCGGTGGTCATGCAGCTGCAGCAGGCGCGCCTTGTGGTCCGGCGCGAGCGAGGACGCGTTCACGTCGTAGCGCAGGTGCACCGCGTTGGACACCTTGTTGATGTTCTGCCCCCCCGCGCCTTGCGCGCGGATCGCGGTGATGTCGTACTCGTGGTGGGGGATGAGGAATTCGCCGGACATGCGCGCATCATAACAAGGCGCATGTCCGGGCAATGCGGCTATGCAGCCGGCGCGATGTTCTGGTTCACGCGGAACAGGTTGTCCGGGTCGTACTTCTGCTTGATGCGCGCCAGGCGCTCGAAATTGGGCCCATAGGCCGCGCTGATGCGGCCGGCTTCATCCTCGGTCAGGAAGTTCACGTACACGCCGCCGGTCGCATAGGGCTCGGTGGCGCGGAAGAAGTCGCGCGCCCAGGCCACGCAGGCTGCGTCCTCGGCGGGACTTTCCCATCGCGTATGGACGTTCATGACATAGCGCGCATCCCGGTGGTGGTAGGCCGTGGCATCCGCGGCAACGCTGTTGGCCCGCCCGCCGACCTGCCCGATGAAGATCTCGGAGTGCGGCGAAGGCAGGCGGCCGGAGTAATCGATCATGGCATCGATGGCTTCGTCCGGCAGCTGCGTGAAGTTGTGCGATTTCCAGTAGTTGCGCGCGCCCGGCGCCAGCAGCGGGTCGAATGCCTGCTGCCAGGCCACGTAAGACATGGCGCCCGTGTGCTCGCCGAGCACGGTGCCAAAGCTGCGCAACGGCGCCAGCAGTGGCTCGCCCTGCGCCGGATCGCCCGCGTAGAACACCGCCAGCACCACCACGTCGGTGCCGTGGACGGCGGTCGGCAGGAACGGCAGCGGCGGCGCCTTGCGCAGCACGACCCAGATATTGAGGTCCTCCGGCATGGCTTCGGTGAACACCCGGTACTGGCTGAGCACAGCGCGCCCCTGCGCGGCGGGAAACACCAGCAGGCCGGCCAGGATCTGCGGTCCGACAGCGTGCAGCCGGAATTCGAACAGCGTCACCACGCCGAAGTTGCCGCCGCCGCCGCGCAGGGCCCAGAACAGGTCGGAGTGGGCCTGCTCGCTCGCGTGGAGGCGCTGGCCATCGGCGGTCACGACTTGCGCCGACAGCAGGTTATCCACAGTCATGCCGTACTTGCGCGTGAGCCAGCCGAAGCCGCCGCCAAGCGTCAGCCCGGCCACGCCCGTGGTCGAGTTGATGCCCAGCGGCGTCGCCAGCCCACAAGCCTGGGCCTCGTGGTCGAAGTCGGCCAGCAGCGCGCCAGGCTCCACCCAGGCGCGCCGTGTGCCGGTGTCGATATGAACGGCGCGCATGGCGGACAGATCGATGACGACGCCGTCATCGCAGAGCGCCTTGCCGGCAATATTGTGGCCACCGCCGCGCACCGCGAGCAGCAGGCCGTTGTCACGCGCAAAGGCCACGGCTGCCGCGATGTCGGCAACCCCGGCGCACTGCACCACCACGGCGGGGCGCTTGTCCACCATGGCATTCCAGATCGTGCGCGATTCGTCGTAGCCGGGCTCGCCGGACAGCAGTACCTTGCCGCGCACGGCCGTGCGCAGTGACGCAAGCAGGTCTTTCGACAGTGCAGGCATGGCGAACCTCCGCATCGACATCACGGGGCCGCCATGCGCAGGGGAAAGCGGGCGATGGCGGCCCGTCCAGGGGTTCAGCGACGCAAATTGCGCGCCATGTGCGCCGACGCACCGACTGGAGACGTATTGCGATGCGTGCGCGCAAAGGCCTTCCCACAATCAGGCAGAAGTGTTTCAACGGTGATGCACGGCGCGGGTTCCGGCAGCCGCGCCAGCGCGCCAAAACGATGCCGGGTGTGACGCCCCCTCGTCTCGGCAAGGATGGACAACCTGTTGCAGGCGCGACACGTGTCCGGCGCTAGCGCCACGTGTAGCCCAGGCCCACGCCATAGGTGATCTGGTTGCGCGTGCCGCGCTGGGCAACGATGGGACTGTCGGCCGCGTCGCCGGCCAGCCGCTGCGCATAAACCATGGCCCCGGCATACCAGTTCCTGTCGATCTGGTAGAGCAGCGCGAGCCAGCCGGTGTACTGCTCCAGCCCGCCCCCGGGGTTGTAGGCCGGCAGCCCGCTGGCGGCCGCATCGCCGTCGGTCACGCCGAAATAGGTACGGTTGAAGCTGTCGCTGACCCAGCTCGCACCGAGGCCGACGCCGGCATAGACGCGTCGATGCATCGGCACCCACGCCGAGGCGTTGGCGCTGACGCGCGCGCCGCCGTAAACGATGCCCGCATTCGTCATCACGTTGATGCCGCCGCGCAGCCGGAACGGGATCGCGCCTTCGTGCAGGTACTCGTAGCCGAACCAGCCGCCGGCCTCGACGGTCGTGTCGATCTCGTGGATGCGCGACACCACCGGGTCGTCGACACCGCTGCGCCCCAGGCGCAGCGACACCGCGGGCCCCCACTGCCAGCCGGTCAGCCCGCCGAAGTTGAATTGCGCGTAAGGGCCGTACCATTCGAGCAGCCGGCCGCCCGGGGTCACGTAGCGCACGCCGGGCACGACCCCGATGGTGCGGTCCTTGCCACCGGCGAACTCGGTGGTCGAGCCCACGCCGATGCCAACCATATTGGGCAGCGAGCCGGGCAGGTCCAGCGGCGATGCGGCGCTGCCGCTTGCGGACAGCGCCAAAGCGAGGGCCGCCAGGCCCGGGCCTGCGATACGCCGGATCCGTGCCGGCAGTGCTGTCCGCGCAGTGCGTGCCATGTCTCGCCCTCCCCGATCGAATACGCCGAATCAGGCGAATCTATCAGCACATAGGCGACGTGGACGCAGTCGGTGATATGAAAGTTTTCGGCCGCCGGCGCTGCCGGGCACCGTTGCACGGCGGCGTACCGGTCACTGGAATAGCGACTAATATGAAAGCGCGCCAACCGGCACCCGCTGCCCGGAACCAGGCGCGACGGTAAGGCGGACCGCCGCGCACCTGGTCCGCACGGGAGTGTGCAATGACAACCAGGCAGAAGCTGCACGCATGGACCGCCGCCGCGTGCATGGCGCTGGCCATGGCATCCGGCGTGGCCAGCGCGGACGAGGTTCCGCTCGTAACGGGCAAGCAGTGGACAGAGTCGACGGAGCAGATGAAGAAGGCCTATCTGGTCGGCATCGCCAATGTGGTGCAGGTCGATGTCGCCTACCACGCCGGCAATGTCCCGCCGGACTCGCAGACCATCTTGCCGCGCCTGGCGCGGGGCCTGAAAGGCCAAACGCTGGACTCGGTCCGTGACGGCCTGGACCGCTGGTATGCCGCCCACCCCGACCGCCTGCAGCGGCCGGTGCTCGAAACCATCTGGTTCGAGATGGTGGTGCCTGGACTGCAGGTCAAGAAATAAGGCGAGGCCATGAAACGACTTCAATGGATCGGCGC
Organism: Cupriavidus sp. C3SS-1; assembly: GCF_057073755.1. NCBI lineage: Bacteria > Pseudomonadati > Pseudomonadota > Betaproteobacteria > Burkholderiales > Burkholderiaceae > Cupriavidus > Cupriavidus sp. C3SS-1. Next base: position 3,257,809 of record NZ_CP172699.1, read on the forward strand.
GGCGCTGGCGGTGGCCAGCGTGACCGCATGCACCGGCATGACGCCGCAGCAGCAAGGTACGGTTTCGGGGGCTGCCATCGGTGCCGCCGCCGGCGCGGGCATTGCGGCCATCGCAGGCGGCAGCGGCTGGACCGGCGCGGCCATCGGCGCGGTGGCGGGCGGTGTGGCAGGCAATATCAAGGGGCGCAACGAGCAGCAGCGGTACTGACCGCCGGGGCGGGCCACCGTCCGGCCACGGCACAGTCGGTCGCTGCGGCGATTCTTCCTGTCCGCGCGCGGCGCGTCGGGCCCCTTGTCGCTGCTCAGCGGTAACCGATCCGTGCCAGCAGCCGGATGCTCTCGGTCACCAACTGCTCGCTGCGCTCGACCACGCGGCGGTTGGAGGCGCACATCCACTGCATCCGCTCCAGCAGATCGTCGTTCTCGATCCACGCCGTCCTGCCTTGCGGCTCGGCCAGCCCTTGATCGTCACCGGCTTCCGAACCGGCCGGCATCCGCTCGTGCGCGGCAACGACGGGGGAAATCTTGCTCGCCATGGTGGTCTCCGCCCCTGGGACAACTAGAAGTCTTGGCGCATTGACGGCCGCCTGGGTATCCGGCGCCGTCCTACACGCAAGCCCGCATCGAGCCAGCCACGAGAATCGCCGCGCCGCACGCCAACCGGCATATTCCTGCACAGGGAGCGGCGGCGACACCCCTCCGCAGAGGCAAGAGACAAAAAAGAAGCGCGGACATGCCGCGCTTTCCAAATGTCCTGTCAGAAACGGGGAGCGTTCTGCAGGGAGAGGCCTCAGTGGCACTCTAAGTCCGCCCCCTTGTGAAGACAATTGAAACATCCTTAGGACGGAATTAAGCACCTTGCGGAAAGTGTCATAAACGGGAGCGCTTCGATTCGGTGCTTGCCAAGGCGCTGTCGGCCTGGAGGCGGAATGCCAGCCGGAACGCAGCGAGTCATTTCGGGAAATTTGGCGCGCCCGGCTGGGATCGAACCAGCAACCCCTGCCTTCGGAGGGCAGTACTCTATCCATTGAGCTACGGGCGCGCGGAAAGTGGTCTGGCACTGGCGGCAGGGTCTGCCACGGGTGCAACCGGTGCGGCGGGCGAATGCCGCCGCTGGGAAGTCGCATAGGATACCGCGTTTGCGCTGAGGCGTCCATGCGCGCGAATCCGGGGACATCGCCCAACGTCTCGGAACCGTCTCTTTCGGCCCAGCCATGAGGCCTTTGGGGCTATAATCGCGAGCTATTTCCGTCAAGACGCAGCGGCACCGCGTTGGCAAACGGGGGACAGTACTGAACCACGCAATCAGAAGGACCCAGACGTTCAAGGGCCCGATAAATCAAGCCGAGCGTGAGCGGCTGAAGGTTTCCTGCAAAACTGAGAGTTCTGTATGAGCGACGTCCAACACCAACACGACGAACACGAGTCTCCCATCAAGACGCCGAAGCAGCTGATCGCAGTGGTGATCGCTGCGTTCCTGGTCCCGATCATCGTGATCATCCTGCTGGTCAATTTTGTCGGCCACGGCTCCAAGGAAGGTGCCGGTTCGGTCACCACGGCGGAAGCCATCAATGACCGCATCAAGCCGGTCGCTTCGCTCGAGATCAAGGACGCCAACGCACCGCGCGTCTTCAAGACCGGCGAGCAGGTCTACAAGGAAGTCTGCGCAGCGTGCCACGCCACGGGCGCCGCGGGCGCGCCGAAGTACAGCAACGCGGGCGACTGGGCCAGCCGCATCGGCCAGGGCTTCGATGGCCTGCTGAGCTCGGTGCTGCACGGCAAGGGTGCCATGCAGCCGCGCGCCGGCACCACGCCGGACGACTACTCCGACTACGAACTGGGCCGCGCCGTGGTCTACATGGCTGACGCCGGTGGCGCCAAGTTCCCCGAGCCTCCGGCCCCTGCCGCCGCTGCTCCGGCCACCGCCGCGGCATCGGATGCCGGTGCCGCACCGGCTGCCGCCGCCGCTCCGGCTCCTGCAGCGGCGCCCGCGCCCGCTGCCGCTGCGCCGGCTCCGGCCGCAGCACCTGCCGCGGCTTCCGCCGAAGTGGGCAAGAAGGTCTATGATCAGGTTTGCGCCGCTTGCCACGCCGCCGGCGTTGCCGGGGCTCCCAAGTTTGGCGACAAGGCCGCCTGGGCGCCGCGCCTGAAGGAAGGCATGGACGCCGTCCACAACTACGCGCTGAAGGGCAAGGGCGTGATGCCGCCGAAGGGCGGCTATGCCGGCCCCGACGCCGATGTGCTCGCCGCCGCCGACTACATGGCCAGCGCCGCCAAGTAACACCGGCCGCACAGACATAAAAAGCCCGCGACTGGATCGCGGGCTTTTTTTCGCCTGTTGGTTGCGCGCCGGGACCGGCGCCTCCGGATCAGACCACGCGGGAATATCGCGGCACGAACCGCACCGGCTGGGCGCCGTCATTGGCTGCCGGCGGGGCAACGGGCGGCCTGGCAGCGTCTTCGCGCAGGTAACGGTCGAACACCATGGCAACGCGGCGCACGAGCAGGCGGCCCAGCATGGTGACCTCGATGCGGCCCGGCTCGCGACGAACCAGGCCGTCGGCGCCGAGCCGGTCGAGATCGGCAAGTTCGGCGGCAAACCTGCCTGCGAAATCGATGCCATGGCGTGCCTCGATCTGCGCGATGTCGAGCACGCCATTGCACATCAGCGCCCCGATGATCTCGCGGCGCAGGTGATCGTCGTCTTCCATCGTGAAGCCCCGCATGACCGGCAGCCGGCCGGCGTCGATTGCGGCGTAGTAATCGTCGAGCGTGCGCGCGCTCTGCACGTAGCGCCCCGCCACGGCACCGATCGCGGAAATGCCGAAGCCGAGCTGGTCATAGCCGGCATGTGTCGAATAGCCCTGGAAATTGCGCTGCAGCCGGCCCTCGCGCTGGGCCACGGCGAGGTCGTCGTCGGGCAGCGCGAAGTGGTCCATGCCGATGTAGACATAGCCGGCGGCAGTCAGGCGTTCGATCGTGGAGACCAGGATATCGAGCTTCTCGCCCGCGCTCGGCAATGCGTTTTCGTCGATGCGCCGCTGTGGCTTGAAGACATGCGGCAGGTGCGCGTAGCTATAGACGGAGAGCCGGTCTGGCCGCAGTGTCAACACCCGCTCCACGGTAGCGTTGAAGCGCGCCGTGGTCTGGTGCGGCAGCCCGTAGATCAGGTCCAGGCTGACCGACCGGAACCCCAGTTTGCGGGAGGCGTCGACCACCGCGCGGGTTTCCTCGAACGGCTGGATGCGGTGGATGGCCTGCTGGACTTCCGGGTCGAAATCCTGCACCCCCAGGCTGACGCGGTTGAAGCCGAGTTCGGCGAGCAACGCCATGCGTTCGTAGTCGACACGGCGCGGATCGATCTCGATCGAGTGCTCGCCGTCGGCCGGCAGGTCGAAATGCTCGTGCAGCGATGCCATCACGCGTCGCATCTCGGCCGGGTTCAGGAAGGTCGGCGTGCCGCCACCCCAGTGCGATTGGAGCACCTGCCTGCGGCCGCCCAGGTGCGCAGCCGTCAGCGCCATTTCCCGGCCAAGGTAGCTCACGTACTTGGCGCTTCGCCCGTGATCGCGCGTGATGACCTTGTTGCAGCCGCAGTAGTAGCAGATGTTCTCGCAGAACGGGATGTGCAGATACAGCGACAATGGCGCCGGCGCGGCGGCGCGGCAGTCCGCCAGCGCGGCGTGGTAGGCCGATTCATCGAGGCCGCCATGGAAGCGGTCGGCCGTCGGGTAGGACGTGTAGCGCGGGCCGTTGCCGTCGATGCGGCCGGCCAGCGCGCGGAAATCGGAGAGGGCGCGGCGATCGATGGCCGCGGATGGCGTGGTGAGCGTGTGCATGGGGGCGGACTGACCGGCGAGTTTGACGACCCATGCTAGTTCCCCGACGCCGGTAAGGAATTGACGCGCGTCAAGCTCGACGGTCGCATGGCACGGCCCGCCCCCCTCGTCGGCGGGGGTATTTCGTCACAGTTCTGTCACACGTGCCGGATACGCTGCGCCCCGCATCTCCGGCAGCCACCGCCCGGACAGCCAGCCATCCCCTTTCCATGCCCTCGATCCTGCCTTGTTTGTCGTACCCATCGCTGCGCGGCGAAACGCCGCCCCCCTCCCCGCGCCGCCGCCAGCTGATGACCGCACTTGGCGGACTGGCCGCCGCGCCGCTGGCCCTGGCCCAGGCGCCGACGCGGCGCACCGTCGTGGTCGGCCATCTGCTCGACCGAAGCGGCGCCCAGGCCGACCTGGCGCGTGACTACCTGGCCGGCGCCAAGGTCATGTTCAACGCGGCCAACGCCGCCGGTGGTCCGGTGCGGATTGCGCATGTCGTGCGCGACGCCGATGCCGATCCGCGCGCGGCGCTCACGCAGGCACTATCGCTTGCCGATGGCGAGCATGCCGAACTGCTGTTCGGCCCCGGCGACCGGCTGTTGCCGGCCCTTGCGGCCTCGCCCGAACTGCACCGGCGCGGCGTGCAGATCGTGGCGCCGCTCTCGGGCCTGGCCCTGAACGCGGACAACGTCTGGTTCACGCGCGCCGACTACCAGGCCGAACTCGACACCGCCGTGAAGCAACTGCGCGACTACGGGCTGACACGGGTGGCGCTGGCGGTCTCGGCGGAGTTCGCCGCCTCCGCTACCGGCAACGGCGCCGCGTGGCTGGGGGCGCTCGAATCCACGATGGGCACCCGCGCGGTGCCGCTGGGCGGCAACGCGGACGCCGCCGCGCGCACCATCGCGGCGCAACGGCCCGGTGCCGTGATCGTGGCGGGTGACACGCTGGCCTATGCGAGCCTGGGCCGGGCCCTGGCCGCTCAAGGCTGGTACGGATTCCTGGTCGGCTTGTCCGCGGTCAGCCCAACTGTGGCGCGCGAAGTGCTCGGCGCGGGCTATCCGGGCGGCATGGTGCTGACGCAGGTTGCGCCCGGACCGCAGGCCGCCACGCTGCGCGTGGTCAAGGAGCACGTGGCCCGCATGAAGCAATACCTTGACGAGCCGCCCTCGCCCGCGACCATTGCCGGCTATATCGGCGCCGCCTGGCTGGTGCGCGCACTGGGTGCGTGGCGCGGCAATGGCGCTGGGGAATTGCGGCGCGCGCTGCAAGCTCGCGTCGATGTGGGCGACTTCACGCTCGATTTCACGCAGGGGCAGCGCGGCTCACGCTACGTGCAGCTTGCTGCTTCAGGCACGCGGTAGGTCCAGGCGCGCGCGCAGGCCGCCGGTTTCACGCCGCGGCGTGCATCGTCCACGGCCTCACGCAGCACTCAACCGGGCGCCGTCTTGCCGCCATTGCCAAGCAAGGCCTTCAGCGCGCCAAGCCGGTCCTTGGGACTCATCGCCGGCATCTCGTCCTTCGGCGGGGGCGCTTCTTCCAGCTTCATCTCGCCGATAAAGCGCGACGGTTCGCAGGAATAGGTCTCCCGCGCGCGCTTGCGCTTCTTGCACCAGCTGATATGCAGGCTGCGCTGGGCGCGCGTGATGCCCACGTACATCAGGCGGCGCTCCTCTTCGATTTTCTCGTCGGCCATGTCCTCGTCTTCGCGGCAGTGGGGCAGGATGCCCTCTTCCACGCCGACCAGGAATACGTGCGGATACTCCAGGCCTTTCGAGGCATGCAGCGTCGAAAGCCGCACTGCGTCGGGGTCTTCCTCGCGCCCCTCCAGCATGCTCATCAGCGCCACGGTCTGCGTCAGTTCAAGCAGGTTCTTGCCTTCACTGCCGAAGCCATCCGCATTGTCGAAGCCGGTGGCTTCGCCCTCGCCCTCCGGCTCGGGCCGCGTGCCCTTGCGCTTGAGCCATTCGAGGAACTCGAGCGTATTGGTCCAGCGCGACTGGGCCTGCCGCTCATCGAACGAGTCATACAGGTAGGCCTCGTAGTGGATGCCTTCCATCATGTCGTCCAGCACCACGCTGGCCGGATCCTTGGTCGCGCGATCGGCCAGGCGCACCATCGATTCGCAGAACACGCGCAGCGGCTCGAGCTGGCGCGGCTGCAGCCTGGCTTCGATGCCCCCCATCATGGCGGCCTCGAACAGCGACACCTTGGCCTGCCCCGCGAACGTGCCCAGCACTTCCAGCGTGGTGTTGCCGATGCCGCGGCGCGGCGTGGTGATGGCGCGGATGAAGGCGGGATCATCGTCGGGGTTGGCGATCAGCCGCAGGTACGCGCAGATGTCCTTGATCTCGGCCTTGTCGAAGAAGCTCTGGCCGCCGGACAGCACATACGGAATGCGCTCGCGCCGCAGGATCTGCTCGAAGAGCCGCGCCTGGTGGTTGCCGCGGTACAGGATGGCGTAGTCGCGGAACTGCGCGCGGCGCTCGAACTTGTGGGCGGACAGGCGGAACACGACGGACTCGGCCTCGTGCTCCTCGTCGTTCATCGGATGGATGGCGATCGGGTCGCCCATGCCGTGCTCGCTCCACAGCTTCTTGTCGAACAGCTTCGGGTTGTTGGCGATGACCGCGTTGGCCGCCTCCAGGATGCGCACCGTGGAGCGGTAGTTCTGCTCCAGCTTGACGACCTTGAGGTCAGGGAAATCGGTCTGCAACAGGCGCAGGTTGTCCAGCGTGGCGCCGCGCCACCCGTAGATGGCCTGGTCGTCGTCGCCCACCGCCGTGAACGCCGGCGCGCGCAGGTGCGAGCCACCCGCGAGCAGCTTGAGCAGCTGGTACTGGCACGCGTTGGTGTCCTGGTATTCGTCGACCAGGAAATAGCGCAGGCGGTTCTGCCACTTGAGCTGCACCGTTTCATTGCGCGCGAAGAGTTCGGCGGGCAGGCGGATCAGGTCGTCGAAATCCACGGCCTGGTAAGCATGCAGGGTGGCCACGTAGTTGCGATAGACCAGCGCCGCCTGGTGTTCGTCGGCGTTGGCGGCCTGCGCGATGGCGGCTTCCGGGTCGACCATGCCGTTCTTCCACAGCGAGATGGTGCCCTGCACGCTGCGGATCAGCTTCTTGTCGGTGGTGCCGAGCTGCTCCTGGATCAGGCCGAAGCAATCGTCCGAATCCATGATCGAGAACTGCGGCTTCAGGCCCACATGCTCGGCTTCCAGGCGCAGGATCTGCACGCCTAGCGAGTGGAACGTGCACACCGTGAGCTGCTTGAGCGGCAGGCGCTTGCCCTCGCGCGAGGTCTTGCCCTCCATCAGCTTGCCGATGCGCTCCTGCATCTCCTTGGCCGCCTTGTTCGTAAACGTGACGGCGGCGATATGGCGCGGCTCGAAGCCCTTGTCTTCGATCAGGTGCGCGATCTTCTGCGTGATCACGCGGGTCTTGCCCGAACCCGCGCCGGCAAGGACGAGGCAGGGCCCGTCCAGGTAGCGGACGGCTTCGGATTGGGCAGCGTTCAGGCCGTGGGTCATGCGTGGGATGTCTGGCGTGGAAGGTGCGTCGGAGGGCGGCGGAGGCGCCTGGTACGCAACATGCCGCAGCATGCCGGCGGCCGGCGCGAAGCCGGCCATGTTAACACGCCCGGCAGGGCCGTTCTGTCAGCGGAAATCGCTATTTTCTTGCTGCGGATATTACTGAAGTAACACTTGGTAAGAGCCAAAACCTGCGGCATATCGCGGCTTCTAATCGGTATGGCGGGGTGGATTCCGATCTGCCCCGGGCCCATTGAAGTCACTTCCGGAGCCAATCATGAGAACTCTACGAGCCCTTGGCAAGGCGACACTGGTAGGCGTTGCGGTCGCTGCCCTGGCGGGCGGCTGTTCCGATATGACGCCCAAGCAACGCAATACCGCAATCGGCGCCGCGGCCGGTGGCGTCGGCGGTGCCGTGCTCACCAACGGTAGTGCGGTCGGTACGCTCGGCGGCGCCGCGCTTGGCGGCGTGGTCGGTAACGTCGTGACGGACGATAATCACCACCACCGCTGATCGGCGCTGAGGCAATCGCTTACGGCAATAACGGGCGGGCCTGCCGCGTTGACAAAGGCAGGACCCTCCCGTACATTGCGCGCATCCGACCGGGAGAGCGCGCACCCGTTGCGCCGCCGAAGGGGTATCACCCGAAAACTCTCAGGCACCATGGACCGTTCGGATCGGCATGCAACATGCACACGATGCATGCCGCACTCTGGAGAGCGGCACCCGCCAGCCATGGCGAGCGTGCCCACCGAAGGGGCGCGCGAGGATCGGACCTGCTAGGCGGGGCGACCTCGTAATCTCTCAGGTATCGAGGACAGAGGGGTCATCCGCGGCAGCGGATTGCGACGCTATTCGAGCGAAGCAAGCGCTGCGGCGGATGACCCTTTTTCGTTTTCGAAACCGAGATTGCCCCCGAGGATTCCCATGACGCTCCAGGCCACGCCCCTCAACGCTATCCACCGCGCCCTCGGCGCCCGCATGGTCGATTTCGGCGGCTGGGACATGCCGGTCAACTATGGCTCCCAGATCGAGGAACACCACGCCGTGCGCACCGACGCGGGCATGTTCGACGTGTCGCATATGTGCGTCGTCGACCTCGCCGGTCCGAACACCCGCACCTTCCTGCGCGGCCTGCTGGCCAACAACGTCGACAAGCTGCAGACGCCCGGCAAGGCGCTGTACTCCTGCATGCTCGACGAGAAAGGTGGCGTGATCGATGACCTGATCGTCTATTTCTTCGCCGAGGACCGCTTCCGCCTGGTGGTCAACGCCAGTACCGCGCTGGGCGATATCGAATGGATCCGCGCGCGCAATGACGCCACCGGCAGCGGCGTGACGATCACCCCGCGCCGTGACGACGTAGCGCCAGCCGGCACGCTGCCGCTCGCCATCGTCGCCGTGCAGGGCCCGAACGCCCGCACCAAGGTATGGAGCGCCTTCCCGTCCACCCAGCCATCCGACGCCCTCAAGCCCTTCAACGCCATCGTGGTCCAGGATCCTGCCATCGGCGAGATCATGGTCGCGCGCACCGGCTACACCGGTGAGGACGGCTTCGAACTCGTGGTGCCGGCCGAGAACGTTGCCGCGGTGTGGGAGAAGCTCGACGCCGCAGGCGTGCGCCCCGCCGGTCTCGGCGCACGCGACACGCTGCGCCTGGAAGCCGGCATGAACCTGTACGGCCAGGACATGGATATCAATACCTCGCCGCTGGACGCGGGCCTGGCCTGGACCGTGGACCTGCTGAGCGAGCGCGATTTCACCGGCAAGGCGGCGCTCGCCGCCGCCGGCCAGCGCCAGCAGTTCGCCGGCCTGATCCTGCGCGACAAAGGCGGCGTGCTGCGCGCGCACCAGAAGGTCCTCACCGCTGCCGGTGATGGCGAAATCACCAGCGGCACCTTCAGCCCGTCCCTGTCGCAGTCGATCGCTTTCGCGCGCCTGCCGATGGGCGTGGCGGTGGGCGACACCGTGCAGGTGGAGATCCGCGACCGCAAACTCGCGGCGACTGTGGTTAAACTGCCGTTTGTGCGTAATGGCAAGGCACTCGTGAGCTGAGGCGGTAACGCCCCGGCCCACCTCAACGGTCGCCCATCGCGCCTGGCCCATCGACCGATGGCAGGCGCCTGAACCAAGAACAAATCTGAATCCGGAGAACCCTCATGAATTTCCCCGCTGACCTGAAATACACCGAGTCGCACGAGTGGGTGCGCGTCGAAGCCGACGGTACCCTGACCATCGGCATCACCGACCACGCGCAGGACGCGCTGGGCGATATCGTCTTCCTGGAACTGCCCGAAGTGGGCAAGTCGGTCGGCGCCGGCGACGCGCTCGCCGTGGTGGAATCGGTGAAGGCCGCTTCCGACATCTACGCCCCGGTGGCCGGCGAAATCATCGCCGTCAACGAGGCCGCCACGGCCGCGCCGGAAAGCGTGAACGCCAACGCCTTCGACGCGTGGCTGTTCAAGATCAAGCCGGCCAACAGCGACGACGTCAACGGCCTGATGTCGGCCGACGCCTACAAGGCCAGCGTCGGCGCCTGACGCCAGCCAGCCGGCCCCGCGCGGGCCGGCCACTGTATTGATGCGCGGCGGCATGGCTGACCACCTGCCACCGCGCCCCCAACGAGGTTCTTGCCATGAACGCCCCGCTTCCCATGACCGCCGCCCAAGGTAACCGGCCCACGCTGGCCGCACTGGAGGCGCGCGACGCCTTCGCCTCCCGCCATATCGGCCCCGATACGCCCGAACAGCAGCACATGCTCAAGGTGCTCGGCTACGACAGCCGCGCCGCGCTGATCGACGCCGTGATTCCCGAAGCCATCCGCCGCCGCGACGGCATGCCGATGGGCGAATTCACCGAGCCGCTGGCCGAGGAAGCCGCGCTGGCGAAGCTGCGCAAGCTGGCAGGCAAGAACAAGGTCCTGAAGAGCTTTATCGGCCAGGGCTACTACAACACGCTGACCCCGGCCGTGGTCCTGCGCAATATCTTCGAGAACCCGGCCTGGTACACCGCGTATACGCCCTACCAGCCCGAGATCTCGCAAGGCCGCCTGGAAGCCATGCTGAACTTCCAGCAGATGGTCACGGACCTGACCGGCCTGGACATCGCCAACGCGTCGATGCTGGACGAAGGCACCGCCGCGGCCGAAGCCATGACGCTGCTGCAGCGCGTGAACAAGCACGCGTCGAACACCTTCTACGTGGCCGACGACGTCCTGCCGCAGACGCTGGAAGTGGTACGCACGCGCGCCAAGCCGCTGGGCATCGAAGTAAAGGTCGGCCCGGCTGCCGACGCGGCTTCGGCCCACGCGTTCGGCGTGCTGCTGCAGTACCCGGGCGTCAACGGTGACGTGACCGACTACCGCGCCATTGCTGACGCCGTGCACGCCGCGGGCGGCCTGGTGGTGGCTGCCGCCGACCTGCTGGCGCTGACGCTGATTGCCGCGCCTGGCGAATGGGGCGCCGACGTGGCCGTGGGCAACTCGCAGCGCTTTGGCGTGCCGCTCGGCTTCGGCGGCCCGCACGCCGGCTACATGGCGGTGAAGGACGCGTTCAAGCGCTCGATGCCGGGCCGCCTGGTCGGCGTGACCATCGACGCGCAGGGCAACAAGGCCTACCGCCTGGCCCTGCAGACGCGCGAGCAGCATATCCGCCGCGAGAAGGCGACCTCCAATATCTGCACCGCGCAGGTGCTGCTGGCCGTGATGGCGTCGATGTACGCCGTGTACCACGGCCCGCAAGGCCTCAAGCGCATCGCGCAGCGCGTGCATCGCCTGACGGCCACGCTGGCCGCCGGCCTGCAGACGCTCGGCTTCACGCGCACCAACGCGACGTTCTTCGACACGCTGACGTTCGAAACCGGCTTCAACACTGAGGCGATCCACGCCGCCGCGACCGCGCGCGGCATCAACCTGCGCCATGCCGGCGCGACGCGCATCGGCGTGTCGCTCGACGAGACCGCCACGCGCGACGACGTCGTGGCGCTGTGGGAGATCTTCTCGTTCGGCAAGCCGCTGCCGGCATCGCTGACGTTCGACGCGATCGAAGCCGCGGCCGACGACGCTTTCCCGGCCGGCCTTGCGCGCACCAGCGAATACCTGACACACCCGGTGTTCAACACGCACCACGCCGAGCATGAGATGCTGCGCTACCTGCGCATGCTGGCCGACAAGGACCTGGCGCTGGACCGCACCATGATCCCGCTGGGCTCGTGCACGATGAAGCTGAACGCCACCAGCGAGATGATTCCGGTGACCTGGCCCGAATTCAGCCAGATCCACCCGTTCGCGCCGCTGGACCAGACGGTCGGCTACCGCGAGATGATCGACCAGCTCGAGGCCATGCTGTGCGCGGCCACCGGCTACGCCGCCGTGAGCCTGCAGCCGAACGCCGGCTCGCAAGGCGAATACGCGGGCCTGCTGATCATCCACGCCTACCACGCCAGCCGCGGCGAAAGCCATCGCGACATCTGCCTGATCCCGTCGTCGGCGCATGGCACCAACCCGGCGTCGGCGCAGATGGCCGGCATGAAGGTGGTGGTAGTGGCCTGTGACGAGAACGGCAACGTCGACCTGGAGGACCTGGCGAAGAAGGCCGAGCAGCACAGCAAGAACCTGGCGGCCATCATGATCACCTACCCGTCCACGCACGGCGTGTTCGAGCAGGGCGTGCAGCAGATCTGCGAGATCGTGCACCAGCACGGCGGCCAGGTCTATGTCGACGGCGCCAACATGAACGCGATGGTCGGCACCGCCGCGCCGGGCCAGTTCGGCGGCGACGTTTCGCACCTGAACCTGCACAAGACCTTCTGCATCCCGCACGGCGGCGGCGGCCCCGGCGTGGGCCCCGTGGCGGTCGGCGCGCACCTGGCCGACTTCCTGCCGAACCAGGACAGCGTGGGCTATCGCCGCGACGACAACGGCATCGGCGGCGTATCGGCCGCGCCGTTCGGCTCGGCCAGCATCCTGCCGATCTCGTGGATGTACATCGCCATGATGGGCTCGGCCGGCCTCACCGCCGCCACCGAGAACGCCATCCTGACCGCCAACTACGTCGCCAAGCGGCTGTCGCCGTACTACCCGGTGCTGTACACGGGCCAGCACGACCTGGTGGCGCACGAATGCATCCTGGACCTGCGCCCGCTGCAGAAGGACACCGGCATCAGCAACGAAGACGTGGCCAAGCGCCTGATGGACTACGGCTTCCACGCCCCGACCATGAGCTTCCCGGTGCCGGGCACGCTGATGATCGAGCCGACCGAGAGCGAGGCCCTGCACGAGCTGGACCGCTTTATCGACGCGATGATCGCCATCCGCCAGGAAATCGGCCGCGTCGCCGACGGCACCTTCGACCGCGACGACAACCCGCTCAAGCACGCCCCGCACACCGCGGCGGTGGTCACGGCCAACGAGTGGACGCACCAGTACACGCGCGAAGAGGCGGCCTATCCGGTGGCATCGCTGCGCACGCAGAAGTACTGGCCGCCCGTCGGCCGCGCCGACAACGTCTACGGCGACCGCAACTTGTTCTGCAGCTGCGTGCCGATGAGCGAGTACGCCGAGGACTGAGCCGTGGATTGAGGCCGTCCAGCGCCTGGCGCCCGGTTCCGGTCGGCCGGCAGGCGCGCTATGCTGAACTTGGAGGCGCCGCGCGTCGGGGCGCCATCAGCACAGCGGAGGCTTCATGTGGAATCTCAGTGCGCCCTGGTGGGAGTTCGTACTGCGCGGGTTGATCGTGTATGGCTCGGTGCTGGCTTTGCTGCGGATGTCCGGCAAGCGCCAGATCGGCCAGCTCACGCCATTCGACCTGGTGTTGCTGCTGGTGCTGTCCAACGCCGTGCAGAACGCCATGAACGCCGGGGACAACTCGGTGACCGCCGGGCTGATCCTGGCCGTCACGCTTGTGGGCGCCAATGCCGGGCTCGCCTATCTGACCTGGCGCAGCCGCAAGCTTGAGAACCTCGTGGAAGGCCGGCCGCAGTTCCTGATCCATGACGGCAAACTGCTGCAAGACGTGATGCGCAACCAGCGCATCAGCGTGGACGACCTCAACAAGGTGTTGCGCCACGCCGGCAGCACCAGCATGGCCGACGTGCATTTCGCCATCCTGGAAACGGACGGCACGGTTTCGGTCAAGCTGCGCCAGCAGCCGGCCGACGGCGCGCCGCCCAGGACGGCGGCGTCGGTCTGGAGCCAGGTCGGCAAGGACGACGACGTTTGAACCCGTCGTTTGATCCCCGTCGTTTGATCCCATAACGGCCGCTTGCCATGCGCAGGCGGCAAGTGACTTCAGGAGTGCTCTGTGGCAGTCAGCGTCTTCGATCTGTTCAAGGTGGGTATCGGCCCGTCGAGTTCGCACACCGTGGGCCCGATGCGCGCCGCCCTGATGTTCGCGCAGGGCCTGGAGCGTGACGGCGTGCTGCCGCAGGTCGCCAGCGTGCGCGTGGAGCTGTATGGCTCGCTCGGCGCGACCGGCAAGGGCCACGGCACCGACAAGGGCGTGATGCTGGGCCTGATGGGCGAGGCGCCCGATACCATCGATCCCGACACCATCGACAGCCGGCTCAAAGCGCTGCGCGCGAGCCGCACGCTGTCGCTGCTGGGCCGCCACCCAATCCCGTTCGTCGAGAAGGAACACATCGCGTTCTACCGCCGCGAGGCCATGGCCGAGCACCCGAACGGCATGAAATTCCACGCCCTGGACGCGCAGGGCGAGTCGCTGCGCGAGGCACGTTACCTGTCGGTGGGCGGCGGCTTCGTCGTTACCGCAGGCGCGCCCAATACACAGGTGCTCAACGCTGCGCAGCAGCTGCCGCATCCGTTCCGCAGCGGCAAGGACATGCTCGAAATGGCGAGCAATAGCGGCAAGAGCATCGCGCGCCTGATGATGGAGAACGAACTTACCTGGCGCAGCGAGGAAGACGTCACCGCCGGGCTGCTTCATATCTGGGACGTGATGCAGGCCTGCGTCGCACGCGGCTGCCGCACCGACGGCGAGCTGCCCGGCCCGTTCAAGGTCCGCCGCCGTGCGCCGGAGCTGTTCCGCAGCCTGACCGAGCGCGCCGAACGCACGCTGTCCGACCCGCTCTCCGTGATGGACTGGGTCAACCTCTACGCCATGGCCGTCAACGAGGAAAACGCCGCTGGCGGCCGCGTGGTGACGGCGCCGACCAACGGCGCGGCCGGCATCATCCCGGCCGTGCTGCATTACTACGACCGCTTCGTTCCCGGCGCCAACGCGCAGGGCGTGGTGGATTTCCTGCTCACCGCCGGCGCGATCGGCCTGCTCTACAAGCTCAACGCGTCGATCTCGGGCGCCGAAGTCGGCTGCCAGGGCGAAGTCGGCGTGGCCTGCTCGATGGCGGCCGGCGCGCTCGCGGCGGTGCTGGGCGGCACGCCCGAGCAGGTCGAGAACGCCGCCGAGATCGGCATGGAGCACAACCTGGGCCTCACATGCGATCCGGTCGGCGGGCTGGTGCAGATCCCGTGCATCGAGCGCAATGCCATGGCCTCCGTCAAGGCGGTGAACGCCGCGCGCATGGCCTTGCGGGGGGACGGCACGCACTACGTATCGCTCGACTCGGTGATCAAGACCATGCGCGAAACCGGCGCCGACATGAAGACCAAATACAAGGAAACGGCGCGCGGCGGACTAGCGGTGAATATCGTGGAATGCTGAGGCCGCCGCGGCGTATCATGGCGCCAGTCTCCCCATGGCGCCACCGCAGGCGCCTGCCAGAACCAGAGCAAAAAGCGAGGCGGCCATGCAAACCTTCTTCCAGTTGTTCGACGAAACCTCGTCGACCTTCACCTACCTGCTGATCGACGCCGCCACGCGCGACGCCGTGCTGATCGATCCGGTCGACCACCAGCTCGACCGCGACATGGCAGTGCTGCGCGAGGCCGGCGCCAGCCTGGCATGGGTGGTTGAAACGCATGCCCATGCCGACCACATCACCTCGGCCGGCCACGTCGCCATGCAGACCGGTGCGCATACCGCCGCGCCATCCGGATGCGACATCCGTTCCGCGCAGAAGCAGCTGATCGACGGCGATACCCTCGCCTTCGGCACGCAAATGCTGCGCGCCATCCACACGCCGGGCCATACCGCCGGCAGCATGAGCTACCTGTGGGAAGAGCCCACGCCGAACGGCCCGGTGCGCCGCGTCTTCACCGGCGACGCGCTGCTGATCGATGGCTGCGGGCGCACCGATTTCCAGTCGGGCGATGCCGGCACGCTGTACGACAGCCTGACGCGCAAGCTGTTCGCGCTGCCCGACGACACGCTGGTCTACCCCGCGCATGACTACAAGGGCCGCACCTCGTCGACGATCGCGCAGGAGCGCGCGAACAACAGCCGCGTGGCCGGACGCACGCGCGACGAGTTCATCGAGATGATGCGCAACCTTAACCTGCCGCGTCCCAAGCTGATCGACGTGGCGGTGCCGGCCAACAAGCGGCTCGGGCTGCGCGATGGCGAAAGCGTGCCCCACGGCGCCTGACGCATGAACCGGTCTGCGCGGCCCGCCAAAAACTCTGAATTGACTTCTCGTCACCCGCTGCAATACTGAGTTCTCCACCGCTATCGGCGCCCGGCGCGCTGCGGTGCGGTGCGGTGCGGCACATGTAGCGCGCCGGCCGACTCACAGGGGATTTCGCCATGAAGCCTGACAAGAATGCACGTCGTGGATGGGGAGTGCTGGCGGCGATGCTGTCTGCGCTGGCCATAGCACCGGTCCAGGCGCAGCAAAAGCCGATGGCGTATCCCGCCAAGGGACAGAGCCAGCAGCAGCAATCCAGCGACGATGGCGCTTGTTACAGCTGGGCCAAGCAGCAGACCGGCGTCGACCCGGCGCAGGCCGCTGCCGCGCCACCGCCGGCTCAGGCGCAAAGTGGCCAGCGCGTGCGCGGTGCTGCGGCAGGCGCCGCAGTGGGAGCGATCGCCGGCGATGCCGGCAAGGGTGCGGCGGTTGGCACGGTGGCGGGCGGCGTCGCCCATCGGCAATCGCGCCGGCAGGCGAATGCCGCCAACGAGCAGGCGGCAGCCAATACCGGCCAGGCTATGTCGAGCTACTACCAGGCCTGGGGCGCGTGCATGCAAGGGCGCGGCTACTCAGTGAAATAGGCGCCTCGGGCGGCGTCAGGCCGCCCAGCGTTCGCAGGCCTGGCGCACGGTTTCGCGCTGGCTGCGGGCGTCGGCGTCGACCTGGCGCAGCCATTCGGCGTCTCCGTCGCGGCGCTCGGCCAGCGCACGGATATTGGCCAGCGCCTGCAGCGAACCCAAGGCCTCGGCATGGGGCACCAGCGCGTCGCAGATCGACAGGATATGCTCGGCGATCGGCTGGCGCGTCAGTTCGTTGGGATGCACGTATTCGCCCTCCAGGCCGAAGCGGCAGGCCTGGAAGCGGTTGAAGGTGTAGACCAGGTAGTCGTCTTCCTGTGGCATGAACGGGCGCGACAGCAGGAGGTAGCGCGCCAGCATCTGGATATACGCGGCGATATCGCAGGCACGCCCCACGGTCAGCGGCGTATCCATGACGCGCACTTCGATCGTGCCGAATTCCGGCTTCGGACGGATATCCCAGTAGAAATCCTTCATGCTCTCGATCACGCCCGTATTGCGCATCTTCTCGAAATACGCGGTGAAGGCGTCCCAGGTGAGCAGGAACGGCGCCCGCCCGCTCATCGGGAAGGCTGCGACCGAATTGAGGCGTGCCGAGGCGAAGCCGGTATCGACACCTTGCACATAGGGTGACGACGCCGCCAGCGCGACAAAGTGCGGCACGTAGCGGCCGATGGCATGCAGCAGGAACAGCGACTCGTCCGCGCTCGGGCAGCCGATATGGACATGCTGGCCGAACACCGTGAACTGCTTGGCCAGGTAGCCATACAGCTCCGAGATGTACTGGTAGCGCGGCGAATCGGAGATGATGCGGTCGGCCCACTGCTGGAACGGGTGCGTGCCGCCACCGCTGATGCCGATGTTGAGCGAGCGCGAGGCCGCCGCCATCAGGTCGCGCATGGTGGTCAGCTCTTCCACCGCCTGGTCGTAGGTATGGCAGATGCCCGTGCTGATCTCGATCATCGACGGGCTGATCTCCGGCTTGATGTCGCCGGCATGCTGGGCGCCCTTCAGCGCACGCAGCAGGTCGGGCGCGAACGGCGCCAGGTCATAGTCGTGCCGGTTGACGAGTTGCAGCTCCAGTTCGACGCCGAAGGTCAGCGCCTCGGAATGCTTGAACGGTTCGAGCGACATCAGCGCCCTCCTCCATTGCTGCGCAGGTCGGCACGGACTTCGCCGGCGAAGCGCAGTGCCCAGGCCGCGATCACCGGGCCCAGCAGTTGCTCGATGGCCAGCGCGCACAGGATGATGGCGGCCAAGGGTTCCCCGGTGCCCGGATACAGGCGCGCGACATCGTTCATCAACAGGTACGCCAGGCCCGACATGGGCGCCAGCGCAAGCCCGAGCGCCACGCACTGGCGCAGGCTCAGCCCCGAGAACGATCCCAGCGATACCACGCCGGCCAGCTTGGCCGCGTGGCGCAGCAACACCAGCACGACAGCATAGGCACCGCCGACCACCCAGTCATGCGCCGTGAGCGGCAGGCCCAGCGAAACCACCATGACGATGATCAGCAGGCTGCCGGCGCTGCCAAAGTGCGTCGGCCACACATGCGGCTGGCTGTCCTCGTGCTTGAACACGACGCCGGCCAGCAACAGCGTGATCGGCATCGACAATTTTAGTACCCGCGTCAGCGCCAGCGTGAAAAGCACCAGGCCGACGAGCACGAGGAAGCTGTAGTGATCGTCCACCGACATCCGGCCGTAGATGGCGTGGCCTATCTTGCCCACCACCCACGCCAGCAGGCAGGATCCGACCAGCAGGTAAAGCGGATGCAGCAGCGCGGCGCCCAGGTTGCCATACTCGGAATGCAGCCAGCCGGTAGCCACCTGCACGATCACGGCGGCATAGATGCTATTGAGTGCGGCCATGGCCATCAGGCGCTCGGTCACCTGGCCTTCGGCGCGCAGCTCGTTCTTGAGCTGCAGCACGATGGTCGGCGAGGTGCTGACCGCGATGCCGCCCGCGAGGATCGCAATGCCCGGCGACGCGCCGATCCATTGCAGCACCGCCGCGACCAGGCCCCAGGTCAGCACGCTTTCGAACGCGCTGGTCAGCAGCAGCCAGCGGTTCGCGCGCAGCCAGGCCAGCGAGAGCCGATGCCCCAGTTCGAACAGGGCCAGCGCCAGCGCCATATCGATCAGGATACGGGTCTGGGCGATCATGTTGTCGTCGACGATGCTGCGCCCGAGCATGCCGGCGCACAGGCCCACTGCCGCATAGCCGACAATGCGCGGGCAACGCAGCCAGCGGCGGCTCAGCTCGCCTGCAAGGCCAGCCCCCACCAGCGCGAGGCCGACCCAGAACAGGCCCCCGGGCGCGAGCGGAAGTGACGGGAAAAGTTGGCTCAGTCCATTCATGCGTGACATGGTAATGGAAGCACATGACATTCCTTGTCAGCGATTGTCTGACACCGCACGGAATGCGCCAACTTCTGTCTTTAACTTTCAATAAAAAACGCCATCTTTGAAGATGGCGTTTCTCATTGCGGGATCCACGGGTTTACGGGAGCCGACCGCGCCTTACACGCCCCACAGTTTCCACTTTGGCCGCGTGGCCCGGAGTGCGGTCTCGACCTTTGCATTGAGGCCACGCGTGCGCCCTTCGGCGGCGCCTGCTGCACGCGCCTTGTCGTAGTAGCCAAGTGCCGTCTCGCGTTGCCCGAGGCCAACTGCCGACTCCACCGCATGCAACCAGGTTTCGGCATCCCAGTCGTCACGTACTGCGAACGCCGCGGCAAAATCCGCGAGCGCGGCATCGTGCCGTGCGGCGGCGTTATGGATGAGTGCGCGCTGCACGCGCGGCGCGGCCTGGTCCAAGGCATCGCCCTCCGTCAATGCGATCGCCTGCTCGAACAGCGGCAGCGCACGTTCATGGTCGCCGAGATCGCGCCAGACCTGGCCAAAGCGGTTGAAGAGCCACGCGTCTTCCACCAGCAGCGCGCGGCGCTGCTGGTCGTCGATCTCGGCCAGCGCGTCAGTGCGGTCGTGCTGGTCCATGCCGTCCACGCGGGCCTGCACCAGCGCCGCGTAATGCGCGCGCGCGTGCGCCATCGGGTGCGCGACCTCGCTGCGCGCCTCCACGGGCAGCGCGTCAAGGCGCGCATCCATATGCGCCATCGCCGCGCTGGCGGCCTCTGCCGCCTCGGCGCCGCCGACCGCCTTCCAGGCCGCGATCAGGCGGCTGAACGCCCAAGTCACGTCGGCCGGGTTGCGTTCGAGCGGGTAGCGATTGAGCACCTCGCCCGCAAGCTCAACTACCTTCTGGTGCTGGCCAACTCCGGCATGGCAGTCGAGCAGGTCGATCCAGTGGTCGATGAACTCGCTCGACGCCATGCCCTTGCGGTGCAGGGCGATGCGCGTGTCCAGGCTAGCGGCATCGGCCGGCAGGCTGCGCGACAGCAGGCGGCACAGCAGCGAATAGACGTGCGGGTCGGCATTGCCGCCATGGCCGTCCGCGTCACCTTCGCCAGTGGCGAAATAGGCTTCGAAGCGCGCCACGCCGAGCTGGCACGCTTCCACCAGCCGCGGCCGCAACGCCGCTTCGGCCTGCGGCACCTGGTCGATGAACTCGCCCAGCGCCGTGGCGGCACGGTAGTAGCCGGCGCCGTCGTCGGATTGCGTGGTCAGGCTGAATTTCAGCCAGGGCTGCGCGTCGGCGCCCTGCGCACCGGCCTGGGCGGCCTGGTGGCGCCACGCCATGGCGCGTACCTGGGTCTGCGGGTCCGGGCACTGGCGCAGGTACACGGCCAGGTCATCCTGGGCGCCATCCATGTCGCCCGTGCCGAAGCGCAGCGGCGCGCGCAGGCGGCGGGCCTGCGGATGATCGGGATACTCGGCCAGCACCAGGCCGGCCTGCTCGCCCGCGAGCGCGTCGGCGGCCTCCGGTTCGAGCTCCAGCAGGTCGGGGTTATCCAGCGCAATGCGGCCCAGGCAGACACGCATCATGGGCTCGGCCGGCTGGCCGGCGGCCTCGGCACGCGCGATCGCGTCGTGCACGAGCGGCAGGATGTCTTCGGCGCCAAGGTCCGGCGCCCGGTACAGCAGGTCGTGCCAGTAACGGCCGGCCCGCGCCAGGTCGCCAAGCCGGTAGCACGCCAGGCCCGCATGGAAATGAGCGGCCCATTCGCCGGACAGCAGGCCGTTGCGCCGCGCAGCCTCATGCAACCACGGCAGCGCGTCGCCATCACGGCCAAGGCCCATCAGCATGGCGCCGTAGCGATGCGCGATCACCCCGCGCGAGGCCCAGCGGTGCGGCGCCGCGAGCCCCAGCGATTCCAGCCGCGCCAGCGCCTCGTCGAGCACGGCGAAGGCCGCCTGCGCATCACCCTTGTCGAAGTGAAGCCTTGCCCGCAGCGTAATGAAATCGACCACTTCGGGCCGGGCCTCCGACAACTGGCCGGCGATTTCGAGCGCTTCATCGAACCGGCCGACGCCGGCCAGGTCGATTGCGCGGTCGTAGCTGACTTCCTGCACGGACACGTACTGCTCCTTCTGGATTGGATAGGCGAATGCGGGATTATGCGCCAATGACACGATCCCCCATCGGGGACAACAAACGGCAGGGGTCAGTTCAATCTTTAGAATTGCCCGAAGAAAAAACGCCACCCTTACGGGTGGCGTTCTTCGGGCCAGGCGCCGGCCGGCTTACTTGCCGCCAACCGTCTCCAGCACCGTCCACTTGCCGCCCACCACCTTGTAGACGGTAATGCCGCCGTCCTTCAGGTCGCCGCGCGCGTCGTACGCCAGCGTCTTGGTGGTGACGCCCTGCATATTGGTGGCCGCCAGCACCGGCAGGTAGCGCGCCGGATCGGCCGAGCCGGCCTTGATCATGGCGGTCATCATCGCCGTGGCGCCGTCATAGGCGTACGGCGAGTAGGTCTGCACCTTCGTGCCGAAGCGCTTCTCGTACTTCTTCTCGTACGCGGCGCCGCCCGGCATCTGGTCCAGCGGCAGGCCGGCCAGCGACACCACGGTGCCCTCGGCAGCGGGACCGGCCAGCTTCAGGAAGTTGTCGGTCTTGGACATTTCACCCGACACCAGCGGGGCCTTCATGCCCAGTTCCTTGACCTGCTTGGCCATCGGCGCGGACTGGGTCTCGGCGCCGCCGTAGAAGATGATGTCCGGGTTGCTGCGCTTGATGTTGGTCAGCACGGCCTTGAAGTCCACCGCCTTGTCGTTGGTGAATTCGCGGCGCACGATCTTGCCGCCGGCGGCCTTGGCGGCCTTCTCGAATTCGTCGGCCAGGCCCTGCCCGTAGGCGGTGCGGTCGTCGACGATCGCGATATTTTTCGCGCCGAGCTTCTTCACCACGAAGGCGCCGATTACCGAACCCTGCTGGGTGTCGGAGGTCATCATGCGGAAGGTGGTCTTGAAGCCCTGCCTGGTGTATTCCGGCGCGGTCGCCATGGCGATCTGCGGAATGCCGGCGCGGTTGTAGACCATCGACGCCGGAATGGTGGTGCCCGAGTTGAAGTGGCCGAGCATGCCCTGGATGCCGTTGTCGACGAGCTTCTGCGCCACCACCGAGCCGGTCTTCGGATCGGCCTGGTCGTCTTCGGAGACCAGCACGAACTTGACTTCCTTGCCGCCGATCTTCGGCTTGGTGGCGTTCATGTCATCAATGGCGAGGATGATGCCGTTCTGCATGTCCTTGCCGTACTGGGCCTGGCCACCGGTCATCGGGCCGGCAAAGCCCAGCTTGATTTCCTGCGCCTGGGCGAAGGCTGCCGTGGCACCGGTCAGGCCGGCGAAAGTCAGGGCAACGGCCAGGGCCGTCTTGTGGAATGTCGAGGTCATCAGTTCTCCTTGGTGGCTGGTTCAGCCTTCTTTGCTGCGCTTTTTCTACGCTTCGGGAACGCCGGCTGGGCGCCCCTCCCCTATGGCTGCGTATGGCGGCAGGATCGCCGCCGCGCACACGCACGTCAAACTCTGTTCGCGCCCGATCAGCCGATCGTCATCAGGCTGGCATTGCCGCCGGCGGCTGCCGTATTGACCGACAGCGAACGCTCGATCAGCAAACGCTCCAGCGCGATATTCGGTTCACCCTGCGCCAATCCCTGCACGCTGACGATCGGACCCGGACGCGCCGCAACCTGCTCGCACACCGTGCGCAACTGGTCTGAATCGCCGTGGTGGATCACCGCGTCGAACGCCACCTCGGGCGCCATCCAGTCGGCGACGAGGCGGACGCGCGATTGTACGCCCTTGGGCAGCCGCGAAAACAGCCCGCGCGCGACAGGGTTTTCCGCCATCACGGCCTGGCTGCCGACCGCCAGGACGGCAGCCAGCTGGGTAGCCAGGTCCGATTCCTGAGCCGCCAGGCACAGCACCTGATGACGCGGCAGCAGCGAGTAGGTGTTGCGTTCCCCGGTCGGCCCCGGCAGCGTCACCGAAATGCCGGCGGCCGACGCTTCGGCAAAGCGGTCGCACACTGCGGCCAGCGCGGGCATCTCCGTCTTGGCCCAGTCCTTCAGGGCCTGCGCGGCGACTGGACGCTCCGGCGGGGCTGGCGTGGCGCCCGAGGCCTCCGCATGGCGCACGCTGCGTACCACCGCATCCTGCGGACAGACCGACAGCAGCCGATGCAGGTACAGCGGGCCGCCGGCCTTCGGGCCGGTGCCGGACAGGGACTCGCCGCCGAACGGCTGCACGCCGACCACGGCGCCGACGATATTGCGGTTCACGTAGAGGTTGCCCACCTCGGCGTGCTGCACGATCTGCGCGATGGTTTCGTCGATGCGAGTGTGGATACCCATCGTCAGGCCATAACCGGTGCCGTTGATCTGGCCGATCATGGTATCGAGCGCCGTGCGCGGGTAGCGCACCACATGCAGCACGGGGCCGAACACCTCGCGCTTGAGCTCGTCGATGCTGTCGAGTTCGATCAGCGTCGGCGGCACGAAGGTGCCGTGGCGGCAGCTCGCGCCCTGCGCGGCGTTCGGATCGGCCTGGTGCACGCGGCGGCCCTTGGCGCGCATGGCGTCGATATGGCGCACGATATTGCCGCGCGCCTCGTCGTCGATGACCGGGCCCACGTCGGTGGACAGCCGGTCCGGGTTGGCCATGGTCAGCTCGTTCATGGCGCCCTTGAGCATCTCGAGCACGCGGTCCGCCACGTCCTCCTGCAGGCACAGCACGCGCAGCGCCGAGCAGCGCTGGCCGGCCGAGTCGAACGCGGAGTTCACCACGTCGCCCACCACCTGTTCGGCGAGCGCCGAGGAGTCGACGATCATCGCGTTCTGGCCGCCGGTTTCGGCGATCAGCGGAATCGGGCGGCCTGCGGCATCGAGGCGGCCGGCGATATTGCGCTGGAGGATGCGCGCGACTTCGGTCGAGCCGGTGAACATCACGCCCTTGACGCGTGCATCGCCCACCAGCGCCGCGCCCACGGTCTCGCCACGGCCCGGCAGCAACTGCACCGCGCCGGCCGGCACGCCGGCCTCGCGCAGCAGGCGCACGGCGGCGGCGGCGATCAGCGGGGTCTGCTCGGCGGGCTTGGCCAGCACGGTGTTGCCGGCGGCCAGCGCCGCGGCCACCTGGCCGGTAAAGATCGCCAGCGGGAAGTTCCACGGGCTGATGCAGACCACCGGGCCCAGCGGGCGGTGCGTCTCGTTGTCGAAGCTGCGGCGCACTTCGGCGGCGTAGTAGCGCAGGAAGTCCACCGCCTCGCGCACTTCGGCAATGGCGTTGGAGAAGGTCTTGCCGGCCTCGCGCATGATGATGCCCATCAGCGACTGCATCTGCGCTTCCATCAGGTCGGCGGCGCGCTCCAGCGCGGCGGCGCGCACGTCGGGCGGCGTGGCCTGCCAGATCGGCGCCGCGTTGGCGGCCGCTTGCAGCGCGGCGTCGACCTCGGCCTGGCTGGCTTCGGCGACATGGCCCACCACGTCGCGGTGGTCGGCCGGGTTCAGCACCGGCGCGGCAACCGCATCGGCTGCACGCGGCACCTCGGTGCCCAGCATCGGCTCGGCCACCACGTGCTCGCTGGTGCCGGCCAGCAGCGCCGATGACAGCGACGCCAGCCGGTGTTCGTTGGCCAGGTCGATGCCGGCAGAATTGGCGCGCGACTTGCCATAGAGGCCACGCGGCGACGGGATCTTCGGATGCGGCAGGCCGAGCGTGCCCTCTTCGCGATGCATGGTCTCGACCACGGCCACCGGGTCGGCCACCAGTTCATCGAGCGAGATGGTGTCGTCGGCAATGCGGTTCACGAATGACGTGTTGGCGCCGTTCTCGAGCAGGCGGCGCACCAGGTAGGCCAGCAGCGTCTCGTGCGTGCCGACCGGCGCATAGATGCGGCACGGACGGTTGAACTTGCCGTCGGCCACCGGGCCCACGACCTGGTCGTACAGCGGCTCGCCCATCCCGTGCAGGCACTGGAATTCGTACTGGCCCGGGTAATAGCTGTGGCCGGCGATCTGGTAGATGGCCGACAGCGTGTGCGCGTTGTGTGTGGCGAACTGTGGATAAATCGCGTCCGGCACCGACAGCAGCTTGCGCGCGCAGGCCACGTAGGACACGTCGGTGTAGACCTTGCGCGTGTAGACCGGGTAGCCCTCCAGGCCTTCGACCTGGGCGCGCTTGATCTCGCTGTCCCAGTAGGCGCCCTTGACCAGGCGGATCATCAGGCGGTGGCGGCTGCGGCGGGCCAGGTCGATCAGGAAGTCGATCACGAACGGGCAGCGCTTCTGGTAGCCCTGCACCACGAAGCCGATGCCGTTCCAGCCGGCCAGCTCGGGCTCGAAGCACAGGCGCTCGAGCAGGTCCAGCGAGATTTCGAGGCGATCTGCCTCCTCGGCATCGATATTGATGCCGATGTCGTACTGGCGCGCCAGCAGCGTCAGGCTCTTCAGGCGCTCGTACAGCTCGGTGACCACGCGCTCGTGCTGGGCGCGGCTGTAGCGCGGATGCAGCGCCGACAGCTTGATCGAGATCCCCGGGCCTTCATAGATGCCGCGCCCGCGCGACGCCTGGCCGATCGCGTGGATGGCCTGCTCGTAGGACGCCAGGTAGCGCTGGGCGTCTTCTTCCGTCATCGCGGCTTCGCCGAGCATGTCGTAGGAATAGCGGAAGCCCTGCGCCTCGTACTTGCGCGCGTTGGCGAGAGCCTCGGAAATGGTTTCGCCGGTGACGAACTGCTCGCCCATCAGCCGCATGGCCATGTCCACGCCCTTGCGGATCAGCGGCTCGCCGCCCTTGCCGATGATGCGCGTGAGCGCCTTGCTCAGGCCCGACTCGGTATGCGTGGCCACCAGCTTGCCGGTCAGCAGCAGGCCCCAGGTCGCGGCGTTGACGAACAGCGACGGGCTCTGGCCCAGGTGCGACTGCCAGTTGGCGCCGCTGATCTTGTCGCGGATCAGCGCGTCGCGCGTGGGCTTGTCGGGAATACGCAGCAGCGCCTCGGCCAGGCACATCAGCGCCACGCCCTCCTGCGACGACAGCGAGAACTCCTGGATCAGGCCTTGGACCAGGCCTTCGCGGCCGGTACCGACCTTCTGCTCGCGCAGGGTCGTAGCCAGCTTCTTGGCCATCTTGATGGCAGCCTCGGCCTGCTGATGTGGCAGGCGGGCCTGTTCCAGCAGCACCGGCACGCAATCGGTCTCGGGGCGGCGATAGGCCGAGGTAATCGCTGCGCGCAGCACGGACTGAGGCTGGATGCTTTGGGCGAATTCCAGGAAAGGCTGTGGCGCGCCATCGGCATGGCCCAGATCGCCCGCATCGGTGCCGTCGGCATCGGTCGCACCGCTGGCCGTCGCCTCGTGCGGGAAGTGGCCGCGCTCGATTTGCTCCAGGTAGGTGAAGATCGCCTGCTTGATCAGCCAGTGCGGGGTGCGGTCGATGGATTGGGCGACACGCTTGAGGCGGTCGCGCGAGGCGTCGTCGAGCTTGACGCCGAGGGTGGTGGTGGCCATGCGAGCTGTTCTCCGAAAGACACAAGGCTGCGGGGGCCGATGCCGCCAAGACCCGCTTGGCCGGCATAGGGGCCCGACCTGCGCAACCTCTGGGCTGGCGCGATCTTACTCCCGAAAAACGCAAAGGTGCAACCTAGTGCAACCACTACCTCGAAAGCCGGTTGCGGCGGTTGCACCAACGGCACACGCAACAACCTTCAGATCCTCAGCGGGTCGATCTCCAACTGCCAGCGCACACCGCGCGCCGCCTCCGGGCCCACTTCGGAGAAAGTCTGCACCCACTCGCTAACAAACCGTTGCAGGACGGGTCGGGCGGTGGCCTCTACCAGCATCTGCGCCCGCTCCCGCCCGGCGATGCGGACCATCGACATCGGCACCGGGTCATGCAGTTGCACCTCTGGCGCCAGGGCATTGCCCTCAGCCAGGCGGCGGACTGCCTGCAGGAATTGCAAGGCCCGCTCCAACTCGCCATGCTCGGCGGTCAGCAACACCTGGTAGCAGAACGGGGGCAACCCGGCCTGGCGCCGCTCGCGCAACTGTCCGGCGGCGAATCCATCATAGTCATGGCGCTGCAGGGCCTGCAATGCCGCTGCGTCCGGATAGCGGGTCTGGATGATGACCTCGCCCGGCAGCCCGGCCCGCCCTGCCCGGCCGGCGACCTGCATCAGCGAGGCAAAAAGATGCTCGGCGGCGCGGAAATCGTGGCTGAACATGGCGGCGTCGGGATGGACCACGCCGACCAGCGTGACGCGCTGGAAGTCGTGCCCCTTGGCCACCATCTGGGTGCCGACCAGGATATCGACCTCGCCGGCATGGACGTCATCGAACATCGCCTGGGCGCTGCCCTTGCGACGCGTGGAGTCGGCGTCGATGCGGGCGATGCGCGCCTGGGGAAAACGCGCTGCCAGCGCTTCCTCGATGCGCTGGGTGCCCCGGCCTAGCGGAGCGATATCCATGTTGCCGCAATCGGGGCAATGGTGCGGGATCGGGGCTTCCAGGCCGCAGTGGTGGCAGCGCAGCCGCCGCTCGGGCCGGTGCAGCACCAGGTACGCCGAACAGCGCGGACAGCCGGAGAGCCAGCCGCAGCTGTCGCAAGCCAGGACCGGCGCATAGCCACGGCGGTTCAGGAACAGCAGGCTCTGCTCGCCACGCGCCAGGCGCGCCTCGATGGCTTCCAGCAGCGGCACCGACAGACCCTCGAACAGCGCGCGCTGGCGCTGCCGTTCATGGTTGAGGTCGACCAGCCGCACGGTGGGCAGCGCGGCCTCGGCCTGCGCGCGTTCGCGCAGGACCAGCTTGCGGTAAGCACCCTGCTCGGCGCGCCACCAGGTCTCCATCGACGGCGTGGCCGATCCGAGCACCACGGGAATCTCGAGCCGCTTGGCGCGCCACACCGCCAGGTCGCGCGCGGAATAGCGCAGGCCCTCCTGCTGCTTGTAGGACGTGTCGTGTTCTTCGTCCACGACAATCAGCGCGAGGTGCGGCATGGACGCCAGGATCGCCATCCGTGTGCCGAGCACGATGCGCGCCTCGCCACGATGGGCGGCCAGCCACTGCAGGCTGCGCTCCTGATCGGCCAGGCCGCTATGCAGCACGGCCAGCGGCAGGTGCGGGAACCGGGCGGCGATGCGCGACTGCAGCTGCGGCGTCAGGTTGATTTCCGGCACCAGCATCAGCACCTGCGCGTGCGGATCGCGTACCAACACCTGCGCCATGGCGTGCAGATAGACCTCGGTCTTGCCGCTGCCGGTCACACCGTGAAGCAGGAACGGCGTGAACGAGGTGGCCGCGCCTATGGCCTCGACCGCCGCGAGTTGCTCCTCGTGCAGCGGCGGCGCCACCGATGGCGCCTGAGACGGCGCCGTGGCCAGCAAGGTGCGCTCGGCGGTCAGGACCTCGACCCATCCTGCGGCGACCCATTCCGCCAGCCTGGCCGGCGCCGCGGCGCACAGCTCGCGGGCCTCGGACAGGCTCATCGGCGCCTGTGCCGTCGGGCCGCCCCCGCGATCGGCAAGCGCCTGCGCAAGCGCGCGGACCGATCTTGCGCGCACGGGCACGGCTTGCAGCATCATGGGAATGTGCGCCGGCACCGCGCGATACGCCTCGGTGCGGGCACGCAGCGCAAGGCGCGGCCAACCTTCGGGCTCGCGCAACGACGGCGGTAGCGCCGGCAGCATCACTTCACCGAGACAACGCTGGTAATAGCGCGCGGCGAATGCCGCCAGGTCGCGCCACTCCTCCGCTAGAGACGTCAACCAATCCAGCCGCGCCGATACCGGCTTGAGGCGCTCCGCCGGTACGGCGGATTCGTCAGCGCGCGCCACGGCCACCCCCACCAGGTTGCGGCGCCCGAATGGCACCACGACGAGGTCACCCGGCGACACGTCGGGACCGGCAAGATAGTCGAAGCAGTCGTCCGCGGGCGTATCGAGCGCGACGCGGACAATGCCGGCCTGGCGCGGTTCGGTGTCGGCTGACAGCATCATCGGAGGCGGTTGTGGTGCAAGGCGCGTGCACAAATACTGTGCGGAATGCGACGCAAAGTTGGCGGAGCCGGGCGCTGTGTGCGGCGCAACATCAACTTAAAGTAAAACTT
Source organism: Cupriavidus sp. C3SS-1 (assembly GCF_057073755.1). Taxonomy (NCBI): domain Bacteria; kingdom Pseudomonadati; phylum Pseudomonadota; class Betaproteobacteria; order Burkholderiales; family Burkholderiaceae; genus Cupriavidus; species Cupriavidus sp. C3SS-1. Next base: position 3,286,794 of record NZ_CP172699.1, read on the forward strand.
CAAATGTGGCCCTAAGTCGATGATAGATGACTGCTTTTCCACTAATTCCACCGACCCTGTGGATAACTTTGTTGAAAAGTCGCATCAAGATGCCGCCAAAGCCCGAAAAACAAGGGAATCACTGGCCTGCGCCGCGGCGTTGAAAAACTTCCAATGCCTTAAAAATCAATACCTTGCAAACATCCCCCAGATGAGTTAAGGAGTAACCCGTTCTTGCACTGCGGCAAACCAATCGGTGTGCATAAGTCAAGCCTCCACAATCAACCCGTCGCATCTTTTTGGCGAATCTGGATGAAATTGTTTACTTGACAGCAGCAGCGGCGCGCCTTTCGCGACACCGACGATCCATCGCACTGAAATCGCTGCACCGCGAGGAAAGCAGGGCCGGCAGGCCAGGCGCCGACCTGTAGGGGAATGGTGGTCAGCCGCGCGCCGCGCGCAGCTGCTTGCTGTAGCGATGCACTTCATCGACCAGCACGGTCACGCTTTCCGGCGGCGTGAACTGCGAAATGCCGTGGCCCAGGTTGAATACGTGCCCATCGCTGCCGCCCGCGGCGGCGTAACTGTCCAGCACGCCACGCACCTGCTCGCGGATGGCGGCCTCCGGCGCGAACAGCACCGTGGGATCGATGTTGCCCTGCAGCGCCACGCGGCCGCCGGTGCGGCGACGGGCGTCGGCCAGGTTGACGGTCCAGTCCAGGCCGATGGCATCGGCGCCGGTCTCGGCAAGGCTTTCCAGCCACAAGCCACCACCCTTGGTGAACACGATGGCCGGAATCTGCTGCCCGTCATGCTCGCGCTTCAGGCCGGCCAGCACCTTGCGCATATAGGCCAGCGAGAACGCCTGGTACATGCCATCGGCCAGTGCGCCGCCCCAGGTGTCGAAGATCATCACGGCCTGGGCACCGGCCTCGATCTGCGCGTTCAGGTACTGGCTGACCGCCTGGGCGTTGATTTCCAGGATGCGGTGCATCAGGTCCGGGCGGCCGTACATCATGGCCTTGACCATGCGGAAGTCGTCCGAGCCACCGCCTTCGACCATGTAGCAGGCGAGCGTCCAGGGGCTGCCCGAGAAACCGATCAGCGGCACGCGCTGGCGGCCCTCCTGGACCAATGCGCGGCGAATTTCGGCCACGGCGTCGAACACGTACTGCAGCGACGACATATCGGGCACCGCCAGTTTCTGGACATCGGCTTCCGTGCGCAGCGGCCGGGCAAAGCGCGGGCCCTCGCCCTGGGCGAACGACAGGCCAAGGCCCATCGCATCGGGGACGGTGAGGATGTCGGAGAATAGGATGGCAGCGTCCAGCGGATAACGGTCCAGCGGCTGCAGCGTCACCTCGGTGGCGTAGGCGGGATTCTTGGCCAGCCCCAGGAAACTGCCGGCCCGCGCCCGCGTGGCGTTGTACTCGGGCAGGTAGCGGCCCGCCTGGCGCATCAGCCACAGCGGCGTGTATTCAGTCGGCTGCCGGCGCAATGCGCGCAGGAAAGTGTCGTTCTGCAGTGCGGTCATGGTCATCCTCGTAAGACCGCCATTCTAAGGGATGGCCACGGCGCAACGGCACTTTGCGACCGGTGCCGGAGCACCGCGGCGCTATGCCTCGTCGAACAGGCTGGCAAAGGCTTGCGCGGCGCGCTGCATCCATTCGCGGGCACGCGGCGCTTCAGACTGCAGGCGCCCGAAACCATGCGTCATGCCGCTGGCTTCGATAGTGACCACCGCGGCGTCGTGGCGGACGAGGAAATCGGCATAAGCCAGGCCGCCATCGCGCAACACGTCGTTGGCCGCCACGATGAGGGCCGTGGCCGGCGGCTGGACCGCCGGCGCCTGCGCCATCAGATGGATGCGCGGATCGGGATGCTGCGCGCCCTGCGCGAGCGCGCCGGCACCGATGAACTGAGTCCAGTACCAGGCCATTTCGTCGCGCGTCAGGCCGGGGCCATTGGCAAAGGCGCGGTAGCTTTCGGTGCTGAGCACGGGCGCGGTGACCGGGTAGATCAGCAATTGCGCCGCCACGACCTGCCGTCCGGCTTCGGCATTGACCTGCTGCGCCGCGAGCGCCGCCAGATGCCCGCCCGCGCTGTCTCCCGCGACGGCCAGGAAGCCAGTGTCGAAGCCCAGTGATGCCCGTTGAGCGGCAAACCACTGCACCGCCTGCACCGCGTCATCGCATGGTGCCGGGAACGGGTGCTCGGGCGCGAGCCGGTAGTCCACGCTGGCGACCGCACAGCCAGTATCGGCGGCAAGCATCGCGGCAATGGTGCGGTGCGTCTGGTGTGAGCCGATCACCCAGCCTCCGCCGTGGAAATAGACGATCAGCCGAGCGGCACCGGTGCCCGCCGGCCTGAACAAGCACGCCGTGAGTGTGCGGCCGTCCAACGGCAGCTCGAGGTCCGTCGAGGTGACGCCGTCGGGATCCGGCACCATCGACGAAGCCGCCACTTCGTCGAAGCGCAAGCGCCGCGCGGGCGCATCAACGGGTACGGGCAGGCCCGTGTACTGTTCGGTCTGGCGGCGGTAATAGGCGAGGAGTTGCGGATCGATGGCCATCGGCGAAACGGAAAGGGTTCGGGCAAAAGTGCGCCGCTCAGGATAGTTCGAGCTGGCGCGTCAGTTCTATCTTGCTGCAGCAGTCCTGCACGGCAAGCAGCCCCGCGGCGTGGGCTTTGGCAATGGCGTCATCGTTGACGATGCCGAGCTGCAGCCAGACTCCGCTCGCACCCATGGCAACGGCTTCAGCGATTACCGGCGGAGTATCCTCGGCTCGGCGGAAAACATCGACCCACTCGATGCGGCCGCCTTGCGCATGGATCGCGGCAGCGGCGGCCTCTAGCGACGCGTGGCAAGACTCGCCCAGAATGCGCTCGCCCGCGTGGCGCGGGTTCACCGGGACGATGCGGAAACCATGCTGCTGCAGGAACTCGGCGACTTCATGGCTCGGGCGGTCGGCACGGTCAGACAAGCCGACAATGGCAACGGTTTTCATGCCAAGCATCTTCCGAATCGCGTCCTGCATACGTGACATCATGGGCTCCGTAGTATTGCCGCGGCGAACACCGGGCTCAAAACAGGAGCAATCGTAACCGCGAACGACAGGGGACGCCGGAGACGTCGTTTGGTTCGCTATCGCACATGGAGACCGGCGCAATAAGAATACAGACAGGCACTTGGCTCACGAAAAAGTGAGGCAAAAGCTTGTCAATGTGTCCATTGCGCGTCATTTATGCCGCCCAGGCTTTCAACTTCTTGCAAAAGGATACATTTTGTTACTGCCATTGCAGGGACTTTCCCCCACAATGCATTGACACACCGACGTTTGGTGGCGTCCCGCCAAGAATCGAGAAGTCAGAACATGGGACGCTGAAGAAAGCCTTTGGCAGTGATCCCCGATTTTCCGAGCCAGCAGGCGATGCCTGCTGGCTCGGATACCAGGAAGACCCGATGGCGCGTGGCCTTGTTGGCCAATTTTGCGAACGTGATTCGCTGCGCCTTAGCTTGGTAGTTCTGGACAGAACCCGTTCCTTCGAATTGACCCCTCGAAGGGATTTTCCCGTCCGCGCGGAGCCTCCCCGGCCCGCGCGCTTTTTTTTGTCCAGAACGGATCAAGCATATCTCCAGCCCATAAAAAAGGCAGCCGCGTGGCTGCCTTTTTTTGGCTGTCGCACCGAAAAAACAACAGTGCGCCAGGTACTGCTTGTTGCTTACTTCTTACGACGCAGACGGGCGATGGCAGCCAGCTGCGCTGCGGCCATGGCGAGTTCGCTCTGAGCGCGTGCAATGTCCAGATCGCTGCTCTGGTTCTGCATCAGCTCTTCGGCGGCACGCTTGGCTTCCTGCGCCTTGGCTTCGTCCAGGTCGGTACCGCGGATGGCGGTATCGGCCAGCACGGTGACATGCTTCGGCTGCACTTCGAGAATGCCGCCGGCCACGAATACGAACTCTTCGCTGCCGTCTTCCTTCTCGATGCGCACGGCGCCCGGCTGGATGCGCGTAATCAGCGGCGTGTGGCCCGGCAGAATGCCCAGCTCACCCGACTCGCCCGGCAGCGCCACGAACTTCGCCTGGCCGGAGAAGATCGACGCTTCCGCGCTGACGACGTCTACAAGAATGGTTGCCATATGAATTCCTTTGTCCGTTCGCTTCACTTCTGACGGCAGGCCGCGCGAGGCAGCATGCCGTCACTCCCGCACCGGAGCGCGGGAGCGTCAAAGCGAGGCTTACTGGAGCTTCTTGGCCTTCTCGAAGGCTTCGTCGATCGACCCGACCATGTAGAACGCCTGCTCGGGCAGGTGATCGCACTCGCCATCCACCAGCATCTTGAAACCACGGATGGTTTCCTTCAGCGGCACGTACTTGCCCGGCGAACCCGTGAACACTTCGGCCACGTGGAACGGCTGCGACAGGAAACGCTGGATTTTACGTGCGCGGTTCACGGCCATCTTGTCTTCCGGCGACAGTTCGTCCATGCCCAGAATCGCGATGATGTCGCGCAGTTCCTTGTAGCGCTGCAGCGTCTGCTGCACGGCACGCGCGACGTTGTAGTGCTCCTGGCCAACCACTTGCGGGTCCATCTGGCGCGAGGTCGAGTCCAGCGGGTCCACTGCGGGGTAGATACCGAGCGCGGCGATGTCACGCGACAGCACCAGGGTCGAGTCCAGGTGCAGGAAGGTGGTAGCCGGCGACGGGTCGGTCAAGTCATCCGCAGGGACGTACACGGCCTGAATCGACGTGATCGAGCCGGTCTTGGTCGACGTGATCCGCTCCTGCAGCTTGCCCATTTCTTCAGCCAGCGTCGGCTGGTAGCCCACGGCGGAAGGCATACGGCCCAGCAGTGCCGACACTTCGGTACCGGCCAGCGTGTAGCGGTAGATGTTGTCGACGAAGAACAGGATGTCACGGCCTTCGTCACGGAACTTCTCGGCCATGGTCAGGCCGGAAAGTGCCACGCGCAGACGGTTGCCCGGCGGCTCGTTCATCTGGCCGAACACCATGGCGACCTTGTCGAGCACGTTCGAGTCGCTCATTTCGTGGTAGAAGTCGTTCCCTTCACGGGTACGCTCGCCCACGCCGGCAAACACCGACAGACCGCTGTGCTGCTTGGCGATGTTGTTGATGAGCTCCATCATGTTGACGGTCTTGCCCACGCCAGCACCACCGAACAGGCCAACCTTGCCGCCCTTTGCGAACGGGCAGATCAGGTCGATCACCTTGATGCCGGTTTCCAGCAGGTCGGTCGAAGGCGACAGTTCGTCGAACTTCGGTGCCTTCTGGTGAATGGCGCGGCGCTCGTCCGAAGCGATCGGGCCTGCTTCGTCGATGGGGCGACCCAGCACGTCCATGATGCGGCCCAGGGTGCCCTGACCCACCGGCACCGAGATTGGCGCGCCGGTGTTCTTCACCGGCATGCCGCGGCGCAGGCCGTCCGACGAACCGAGAGCAATGGTACGCACCACGCCGTCACCCAGCTGCTGCTGGACTTCGAACGTCAGGCCCTTCTCGGCGAACGACGTTTCGCCGCTGTCTTCCAGCACCAGCGCGTCGTACACCTTCGGCATTGCGTCGCGCGGGAACTCGATGTCCACCACGGCGCCAATGCACTGCACAATATTTCCGATACTCATTTCGTATCTCCGATAGCTTGAATTCTTGACGCCTCAGACCGCTGCTGCACCGCTGACGATCTCTGACAATTCCTTGGTGATCGCTGCTTGCCGGGTCTTGTTGTAGTCCAGCTGCAGTTCGCCGATCACGTTCTTGGCATTGTCGGATGCCGCCTTCATGGCCACCATGCGCGCCGATTGCTCGGACGCCATGTTCTCGGCCACGGCCTGGTACACCAGCGCCTCGACGTAGCGGACCAACAGCTCTTCCACCACGGTCTGCGCGTCAGGTTCGTAGATGTAGTCCCACGAGTAGGCGCGCTTCTCTTCTTCGGTCTGCGACAGCTTGTCGGCGGCGAGCGGCAGCAACTGCTCAACCATCGGTTCCTGCTTCATCGTGTTGACGAACTTGGTGTACGCCAGGTACACCGCGTCGACTTCACCATTGGTGAATGCGTCGAGCTGGACCTTGACCGCGCCGATCAGCTTTTCCAGGTGCGGGGTGTCGCCGAGCTGCACCACATTCGAGGCCACCTTGGCGCCGATGCGGCTCAGGAACTGCATGCCCTTGCTGCCGATGGCAGTGGCTTGCACATCCACGCCGCGGCCTTGCAGGCTCTTCAGCTCGTTGGTCACCGCACGCAGCACGTTCGTGTTCAGACCGCCGCACAGCCCCTTGTCGGTCGTGACCACGATCATGCCGACGCGCTTGACTTCGCGCTCCTGCATGAACGGATGCTTGAACTCGGGGTTGGCCGAAGCCAGGTGCGCCGCGATGTTACGCACTTTCTCGGCATAGGGACGGGCATTGCGCATCCGTTCCTGCGCCTTGCGCATCTTGGATGCGGCGACCATCTCCATCGCCTTGGTGATCTTGCGCGTGTTTTGCACGCTCTTGATCTTGGTTCGAATTTCTTTCGTTCCGGCCATATCTTCCTCTCCGTCCGAACCACCGCCGCGCCGGCGTTAGCCAGGCGCGGCGGCGGCATCGGGGAATTGCGCGGTTAGAACGCGGCGGACTTCTTGAAATCCTCGATCGCGGCACGCAGGGCGGGCTCATCTTCCTTCGAGAGGACCTTGGTCTCTTCGATACGGTTGATGAGGTCGGCGTACTTGGTCTTCAGATGGTCGTGCAGGCCCTTCTCGAACGGCAGAATGTCCTTCACTTCCACGTTGTCGAGGAAGCCGTTGTTGGCTGCGAACAGCGACGCGGCCAGCTGCCACACTTGCTGCGGCTGGTATTGCGCCTGCTTGAGCAGTTCGGTCACGCGGCGGCCGCGCTCCAGCTGCTTGCGGGTGGCGTCGTCCAGGTCCGAAGCGAACTGCGCGAACGCAGCCAGTTCACGGTACTGGGCCAGGTCGGTACGGATACCGCCGGACAGGTTCTTCACCACCTTGGTCTGTGCAGCACCACCCACGCGCGACACCGAGATACCGGCGTTGATGGCGGGACGGACACCGGCATTGAACAGGTCGGTTTCCAGGAAGATCTGGCCGTCGGTAATCGAGATCACGTTGGTCGGCACGAACGCGGACACGTCGCCGGCCTGCGTTTCGATGATCGGCAGTGCGGTCAGCGAACCGGTCTTGCCCTTCACGGCGCCGTTGGTGAACTTCTCGACGTAGACCTCGTTCACGCGTGCGGCACGCTCCAGCAGGCGCGAGTGCAGGTAGAACACGTCGCCCGGGTAGGCTTCGCGGCCCGGCGGGCGGCGCAGCAGCAGCGACACCTGGCGGTAGGCCCAGGCTTGCTTGGTCAGGTCGTCATAGACGATCAGCGCGTCTTCGCCGCGATCGCGGAAGTACTCGCCCATCGTGCAGCCGGCGTAGGCGGCCAGGTACTGCATGGCGGCCGAATCCGAGGCGGCGGCGGCAACGACGACGGTGTATTCCATCGCGCCGTGCTCTTCCAGCTTGCGCACCACGTTGGCGATCGTCGAAGCCTTCTGGCCGATTGCCACGTACACGCAGAAGACGCCCTTGCCCTTCTGGTTGATGATGGCGTCGACAGCCACGGCGGTCTTGCCGGTCTGGCGGTCGCCAATGATCAGCTCGCGCTGGCCACGGCCGATCGGCACCATCGCGTCGATCGACTTCAGGCCGGTCTGCACCGGCTGGCTCACCGACTGACGCGCGATCACGCCCGGCGCGACCTTTTCGATCACGTCGGTTTCCTTCGCGTTGATCGGGCCCTTGCCGTCGATCGGCTGGCCCAGCGTGTTGACCACGCGGCCCAGCAGTTCCTTGCCAACGGGCACTTCCAGAATGCGGCCGGTGCACTTGACCGTATCGCCTTCCGAAATGTGTTCGTAGTCACCCAGCACCACGGCGCCGACCGAGTCGCGCTCGAGGTTCAGCGCGAGGCCGAAGGTGTTGCCCGGGAATTCCAGCATCTCGCCCTGCATCACGCCAGACAGGCCGTGCACGCGGCAGATACCATCGGTCACGGAAATTACCGTGCCGGTGTTGCGCACTTCAGCGTCAGCGCCAAGACCCGAGATGCGGGACTTGATCAGCTCGCTGATTTCTGAGGGGTTCAGTTGCATCACAATGCTCCTAATTCTTCAATCCGACGGACGGCCGATCAGACGGCGGTCAGCGCGGTTTGCATGGCAGCCAGGCGCGCACGCACGGAGGTGTCGAGCACTTCGTCGCCGACCTTGACGCTCACGCCGCCGATCAGGGACGGGTCTACCGCCACCTTTGCGTGCAGCTTGCGGCCGAACTTGCGTTCGAGCGCAGCGATCAGGTCGTTCAGTGGTTGACCATCCAGCGGGAATGCACTGGTGATCTCGACGTCCGACGAGCCTTCGCGGGCGTTCTTGAGCGCATGGAACTGCTCGGCGATTTCCGGCATCACCGTCAGGCGGTTGTTGTCCACCAGCAGCGTGACGAAGCGTCGTGCCTCGTCATTCACCGGGGACTTCACCACCGACAGGAACAGTTCGGCCAGCTTGTTGCCGGGAACGTTCGGATCGTCGGCGAGCGCCTTCATGTCGGGGTTGGCGGCGATATGCCCCATCTCCGACACCAGCTCGGACCATGCACCCAGATTGTCGGCTTCGCTGGCGACGCGGAACAGCGCCTCAGCGTAGGGACGGGCAATGGTTGCGGTTTCGGCCATGATTAGAGCTCAGCTTTGAGTTGATTGAGCAGGTCGGTGTGGACCTGCGCGTTCACTTCGCGCTTGAGGATCTGCTCGGCACCCTTGACTGCCAGCACGGCGACCTGGTCGCGCAGGTCTTCACGTGCGCGGGTCACTTGCTGCTCTGCCTCGGCCTTGGCCTGGGCGATGATGCGTGCGGCTTCCGCCTGGGCGTTTTGCTTGATCTCGTCCGCCGTCAGCTGGGCGCGCTTCTCGGCGTCAGCGACGCGTTGAGCACCCTCGGTGCGGGCTTCGGCCATAGCCTGGTCCACACGCTTGTTGGCGAGTTCAAGCTCGGCCTTGCCCTTCTCGGCAGCGGCGAGGCCATCGGCGATCTTCTTTGCGCGTTCGTCGAGCGCCTTCACCAGCGGCGGCCAAATAAATTTGGCAACAACCCACCACAGGATGAAGAACACGACCATCTGCGCAAAAAACGTTGCGTTCAGATTCATGGTGTGTTCCTTTCGGTAATCAAACTACAGATAAATGCACAAAAGGCGGCGAGGCTGATGGCCTGCGCCGCCCGTCAGCATCATGCAGACCGAAAAGAAATTACTGAATGACAGCCAGCAGCGGGTTGGCGAAGGCGAACAGCATTGCAACACCCACGCCGATCAGGAATGCCGCGTCGATCAGGCCAGCCAGCAGGAACATCTTGGTTTGCAGCGGGTTCATCAGTTCAGGCTGACGTGCGCACGCTTCGATGTACTTGCCACCCATCAGGGCGATACCCAGGCAGGCGCCGATAGCGCCCAGACCGATGATGATGCCGATACCGATGGCGGTCAGACCCTGGATGTTGGCGAGAAATGCTTGCATGATGACTCCTTTAATTTAGAGAGACTTAGAACCAAAAAACCAAAAAACCAAAAACCTAAAATCTTTGCCGATCAGTGATGATCGTGAGCCTGGCCGATGTACACCAGCGTCAGCATCATGAAAATGAATGCCTGGAGCAGGACGATCAGGATGTGGAAGATCGCCCAGACCGTGCCGGCAACGACGTGGCCGACGAAGCCCAGCGCCGACAGGTCGGCACCGAACGTCCAGATGGAACCCAGCAGCGCGATCAGCAGGAACACCAGTTCGCCGGCGTACATGTTGCCGAACAACCGCATGCCCAGCGACACGGCCTTGGCCAGGAATTCGATGATGTTCAGGATCAGGTTGAACGGAGCCAGGTACCACTTGGCGCCGAACGGGGCCGAGAACAGTTCGTGCATGAAGCCGCCCGTGCCCTTGATCTTGAAGCTGTAATAGATCATCAGCACCAGCACCGAGCACGACATGCCCAGCGTACCGTTCAGGTCAGCCGTGGCCACTGCGCGGTGGTGCGGAAGGTGGATGTGGAAAATGCCCAGGAAGTTGTTCAGGCCGGTGACCCAGTCGACCGGAATCAGGTCGATCGCGTTCATCATGGTGATCCAGCAGAACACCATCAGCGCCAGCGGAGCAATCCACGAACGATCGCCGTGAATGATGCCCTTGGCCTGGTCATCGACCATCTCGACGATCATCTCGACGAAGGCCTGGAAGCGGCCCGGCACGCCAGCATGAACGCGACGCGCGGCGATCAGCAGGAAGATCACGGCGATGGCGCCGCACAGCACGGACCAGAACACCGTGTCATAGTTGAGCACGGAGAAATCGACCACCGACGCCTGCTTGCCGCCGACCGAATTCAAGTTCTGCAAGTGTTCGGCGATATAGCCGGAGGGTGTCAGCGCGTGTTCGGCGCCTTGGATAGCTTCTGACATGTCGAAACGAACGGTATATTGCGAAATCGTTGAGCCGGCACCCTCGCATTGGCGGGCAGCCGGTACGCGTCTTGCATTGCCTTCGGCCATCGTGGCCGGTCACCGCCATGCAAGCGGGTCATACTTTCTTGGCCCACGGTTTCACCGCTGTGAAACCCTGCACCGGACATCTTGATATTCCGTTTTGGTGCCCCAACTCTGCGTGAAGCACACACTTCGTGCGGCTGGCCGGCAGTATTACCGAAGCGCCATGGCCACCACCCAATACGTCTTGAGCGCAAGCAGGAACGTGACAAGCATCGGCACCCAGCGCAGATCGCGGTACAGCACCACCACCAGCACGAACAGCGCGACGGTGGCGAACACCTTGATCGCCTCGCCCATCACCAGCCCGCCGACCGAGGCCCGCTCGCGCGACATCCACAGCCGCAACGCAAAGAATCCGCTCGGGATGAAACACACGGCGCCACCGAACAACGCAGACCAGCCATACGGCCCTGCCTGCTTGCCGAACAGCGCCCAGCACAATGCCGACAGCAGGGTCACAATCACCTGCGCCAGGACGATCTTGCCGGGTGTCATGCGCGAGGGGCGCAACGCGCGTTCGCCGAACAGCGTTACCGCGTCGTCGTGTGACAGCGGATCGACAGCTTCTTCTTCCCGTTCTGCGTCAAAATCCCAATCATCACTGCGGGGGTTTACCTGACGCGAATCGTTTTGCTGCTGTCGGTCTCTTACCACTACCTGCCTGCCTCATCCGGGCCGGAACTTTTCGGCCCGACCAGAATTCAAACCGCGCAATTTTAAGGGGAAATACTGAGTCGCGTCAATGTGCTTACAGTTCGCTTGCAGTGGCAAACTGCACAACGGTTGCTATCACGATTGCATGATGGCTTCGTTGAAATTGCGCAGCAACGACGCTTGACGTAATTGGATTGCGCAACTGGCGTGACGCATGATGGAGGATTCACGACTGTCCGGCGCATTAACCGAACATCGGATAGTTAACTGCTGCGTGAATGCAACAGTGAGTCTTTAAGTGGCCGTTTATCGCGCAGCTTTTCAGGCTACGCGTTTGCTTTCGTCTTCATCACGCAGGCGCGCGAGCACGCCATCCAGCGCTTCGTTGTTGGTGAAGTGAATGGTGAGCTGGCCCTTGCCCCGCACGCCGAGCTTGATCTGCACTGCCAGTCCCAGCGCATCGGACAATTCTTCTTCAAGCCGCGCCACATCGCGCGTGCCGTTGCCGGTCTTGTGCTTGAGCGACTTCAGTTCGAACGGCTTGAGCGTGGACGCGACCAGCTTCTCGGTCTCACGCACCGACAGCCGCTTGTTGATGACCTGGTTGGCCAGCGTGATCTGGTTGGCCCCATCGACGGCCAGCAGCGCGCGTGCGTGTCCCATGTCAAGATCGCCCGCCATCAGCATGGTCTGTACCGGTGCGGCCAGGTTCAGCAGGCGCAGCAGGTTGGATACCGCGCTGCGCGAGCGCCCTACCGACTCCGCTGCCTGTTCATGCGTAAAGCGGAATTCGCGGATCAGGCGCATGATGCCTTGCGCTTCTTCCAGCGGATTCAAATCTTCGCGCTGGATGTTCTCGATCAGCGCCATCGCCGCGGCGGCTTCGTCGGCGACGTCCTTCACCAGCACCGGCACCTTGTCGAGTCCCGCGATGCGCGATGCCCGGAAGCGGCGCTCGCCCGCAATGATCTCGTAGCGATCCGGCTCGGCCACGCGCCGCACCAGGATCGGCTGCATCAGGCCTTGCGCGCGGATGCTGGCGGCCAACTCCTGCAATGCGCCCTCGTCCATGCGCGTGCGCGGCTGGTACTTGCCCGGTTGAAGCTGGTCCAGGCGCAGCACGGAGGGCGCGCCCTCCTGCTTCGCGGTCTCGACGATCTCGGCCGGACCTCCCAGCAGCGCTTCGAGGCCGCGGCCCAGTCCCTTCTTCTTCACGGTGCTCATGGTCACTGTCCTTGCATGGCGGTGGCAGCTTCCGGCGCCGACAGCTGCCTGACACGGGCGATCATCTCGGCGCCGAAGTCGAGATAAGCCTTGGCACCCTTCGACGACGGATCGAAGGCAACACCCGGCATGCCATAAGACGGCGCTTCGGCCAGGCGTACATTGCGCGGGATCAGGGTCTTGAAGACCTTGTCGCCAAAATGCGATTCGAGCTGTGCCGACACCTGCTGCTGCAGCGTCACGCGCGGATCGAACATGACGCGCAGCAGGCCGATCACCTTCAGCTCCCGGTTCAGGTTCGCATGCACCTGCTTGATGGTGTTGACCAGGTCGGACAAGCCTTCGAGCGCGAAGTACTCGCACTGCATCGGCACGATGACCCCATGCGCCGCGCACAGGCCGTTCAGCGTCAGCAGCGACAACGACGGCGGGCAGTCGATCAGCACGAAGTCATATTCATCGTCGACCTCGGCAATGGCCTGCTTGAGCCGGCGCTCGCGCTGGTCCAGCTCCACAAGTTCGACTTCCGCGCCGGCCAGCTCGCGATTGGCCGGCAGCACGTCGTACTTGCCGGTTTCCGAACGCTGGCGCGCCTGCGCTACGGAAGCCAGTCCGACCAGCACCTGGTACACGCTGTGTTCCAGCGACTGCTTGTCGATGCCCGAGCCCATCGAGGCATTGCCCTGCGGATCCAGGTCGACCAGCAGCACGCGCTGGCCCTGCGCAGCCAGTCCCGCGGCAAGGTTCACCGTCGTGGTGGTCTTGCCCACCCCGCCCTTCTGGTTCGCGATCACGAATACCTTGGCCATATGCTTCTGAGGTTCCCGATTGAATTCTTCATCCGGCCGCGGCCCGCTGGCCTCGTCCGGTTCGCGGCGCGAACGCCGTCAATATCATTTGCGCGACAACAGCACCAGGTGGCGCTCGGCATCCAGCCCGGGCACTGTCAGTCTTCGCACGTCCTCCAACTGCCACGTCGCCATCAGGCCAGCCGCTTCCATGCGGTCCAGTTCGGCCTGTGGATACACGCCCTTCATCGCGATCATCCGGCCTTCCGGCGCCAGCAGATGGCCGGACAGGGTGACAAAGTCCGTCAGCTCGGCGAATGCACGTGATGTAATTACCGCAAATTTATCCGCATCTTCCAGCTTCTCGACCGGGCCCCAGTGTGCCGCCGCATTCGGCAGGCTCAGCTGGGCACGGCATTGTGTCAGGAAGGCGGTTTTCTTCTGCACGATGTCGACCATCAGCACGGAGACATCCGGGCAGGAAATTGCCAGCGGCAGGCCAGGCATGCCGCCGCCCGAGCCCACGTCGAGCACCCTGCCCCGCGCCGCCCCTGCTACCGCCGGCGCGCGTGCGGCATGCGCGAGCGCCGGGATAGCCGCGAGCGAATCCAGAAGATGATGCGTCAGCATTTCATCGGGATGGCGGATCGCGGTGAGGTTGTAGACGCCGTTCCACTTGCGCAGCAGGGCGAGGTAGGCGAACAGCGTCTCGATGCGCTCCGGCGGCAAGTCCAGGCCGATCTCATTCAGGCCGGCCTCCAGGCGACGACGCTGGGCCGCGTCGTCGATCACGGTATGTCGTTGGCCCGCCACTCAGGCAGCCTCTTGCGAGTTGCTGGAACGGGTGCGCCCCAGCCCCTTCTTTTTCAGGTGTACCAACAGCAGCGAGATCGCCGCCGGGGTCACACCCGAAATACGCGAGGCCTGTCCCAGCGTTTCGGGCCGGTGCTGGTTCAGCTTCTGGCTGACCTCGAAGCCCAGTCCGCGCACTTCGGTGTAGTCCAGCCCTTCGGGCAAACGTGTCGACTCGTTGGCTTCGAGCTTGTCCACTTCCGCCGCCTGGCGGGTGATATAGCCGTGGTACTTGATGCCGATCTCGATCTGTTCGCGGATCTGGTCCACCAGCAGCGGGTCTGCATCAAGCGGCGCCTCGGGTGCGTGGCGACCACCCTGCAACGCCATCAGGCTGTCGTAGCGGACTTCCGGGCGGCGCAGCAGATCGGCGAGGCTGTACTCGCGCTCGATGGGCTTGCCCAGCAGTGGCACGGCATCTTCCGCCGGGAGGATGGTGGGATTGACCCACGTGCTCTTTAGTCGCTCTGTTTCACGTGAAACAGCATCGCGCTTGCGGTTGAACGCGTCCCAGCGGGCGTCATCGACCACGCCGATTTCGCGGCCGATCTCGGTCAGGCGCATATCGGCGTTGTCTTCGCGCAAGCTCAGGCGGAATTCGGCACGGCTGGTGAACATGCGGTACGGCTCGGTCACGCCGCGCGTGATCAGGTCATCGACCAGCACGCCCAGGTAGGCCTGGTCGCGGCGCGGCGTCCAGGCATCGCGCTCGCGCACATAGCAGCCAGCGTTGATGCCCGCGAGCAGGCCCTGCGCGGCGGCCTCTTCATAGCCGGTCGTCCCATTGATCTGTCCGGCAAAAAACAGCCCCCCGATCGCCTTGCTTTCCAGCGAAGCCTTGAGCGCACGCGGATCGAAGTAGTCGTATTCGATGGCGTAGCCGGGGCGCATGATGTGCGCGTTTTCCAGGCCACGGATCGAATGCACCAACTCAAGCTGCACGTCGAAAGGCAGGCTTGTGGAGATGCCGTTCGGGTAGAACTCGTTGGTGGTCAGGCCTTCCGGTTCCAGGAAGATCTGGTGGCTGTCCTTGCTGGCAAACCGATGGATCTTGTCCTCGATGCTCGGGCAGTAACGCGGCCCTACCCCTTCGATCACGCCGGTGTACATCGGCGAACGGTCGAGCCCACCACGGATGATGTCGTGGGTACGGCTATTAGTGTGGCTGATCCAGCACGGAAGCTGCTGCGGATGGTGCTCCGGGCGGCCCAGGAACGAGAACACCGGCACCGGGTCGAGGTCGCCCGGCTGTTCTTCCATCACCGAAAAATCGATGGTGCGGCCGTCGATACGCGGCGGCGTGCCGGTCTTCAGGCGGCCCTGCGGCAGCTTCAGCTCCTTGAGCCGGGCCGACAACGATACCGATGCGGGATCGCCTGCACGACCACCCGTATAGTTATCCAGCCCCACGTGGATCTTGCCGTCCAGGAAGGTGCCGGCCGTCAGCACTACCGCGCGGGCGCGGAAAGCGATGCCAACTTGCGTCACTGCACCGACAACCCGATCCCCTTCCACCAGCAGGTCGTCCACGGCCTGCTGGAACAGCATCAGGTTCGGCTGGTTTTCCAGCCGGGTGCGGATGGCCTTGCGGTACAGCACGCGGTCTGCCTGGGCACGCGTCGCCCGTACAGCCGGGCCCTTGCTGGAATTGAGAATGCGGAACTGGATCCCCGACTCGTCCGTTGCAGCGGCCATGGCGCCACCCATCGCGTCCACTTCCTTGACCAGATGACCTTTGCCAATGCCGCCGATCGACGGATTGCAGCTCATCTGCCCCAGCGTTTCGATGTTATGGGTCAGCAGGAGTGTCTGGCAGCCCATCCGGGCAGCGGCCAGGGCAGCTTCCGTGCCGGCGTGACCACCACCGACGACGATGACATCGAATTCTTTTGGGTAAAGCATGGGACACCTCCTCCGGGAGGCTGACGGGAACAATCGGGATGTCGAATTATAGCGGCAATCGCCTCACGGCTTTTTGAGGGTTACAGTGTTTCACGTGAAACATGGTGTGGAGATTACACGGCTGTTTCACGTGGAACACAGTGGGCGAAGGCTTATGGTTGGCGCCCGACCCTTTCCCTGGCTCCAAACAAAAAGGCCGAACCCAAAAAGGTCCGGCCCACGTGTTCCACGTGAAACAAACTCAGATCTGCTGCCTCACGTAAGCAGCAACCCGCTGCGTCAGCGAAGCGAGATCCCGCTGCAGCGTACCAAATCCCTCGTTCCGCTCCCGGGTTCGCTCATCCATATAAAGCGGACGCCGGATCTCGATCTGGAGGCTATTACGCCGTTCAGCGGGGCGCCCGATCTGCGCGATCAGCTGCACGCCCTTGTACGGGTCATTGCGCGCGACGGTGTACCCCATCTCCCGCAATTCCCCCTCCACCAGATCCACCAGCCCCGGCTCGCACGTGCTGCCGTCCCGATCCCCGAGCACGAAATCCGCTAGCGGGTGCGCGCTCTGGATCCCGAGCCGCTCATAGGCGTTGTTCGGCATGGAGTGCAGGTTCAGGTGCCAGACCCCACCGAAGCGCCGGTAGGCGCCCTCCACTGCCGCAGACAGGGCAGCATGGTACGGCCGGTAATAGCCGTCGATACGCGCCTGCACTTCGGCCACGGACAGCTTGCGGTCATAGATCGGCGTGGCGGCATCCATGTTTCGCCAGATCAGCCCGAATCCCAGCCGGGTCTTCACCCCCGGTGCCAGCGGCGTAGGCCAGGGGCCATCCAGCAGTTCCGGATCGATGTCGTCCAGCATCCGGTTCGGGTCAATGTAGACGCGGGGAAAGGTCGCTGCGAGCAGCGTGCCGCCGACGGCAGGCACGCTGTCCCATAGTGCATCGATGTGTGTATCCTCGCCGCCGCGCAAGCGCCCGGCCGGTACCGCGGCGCCGAAGTCCGTCGGATACACCGTGCCGCTATGCGGCGAATCGCACACCAGCGGCAAGGCATCCACTTCGGGCAGCGCCAGCGTGAACGGCGCCCCGGCCATGGCTTTGACAGCTTCGCTCATACGTCAATCCAGCTTGATGTTTGCCGTCTTGGCCACGCGCGCATACCGGGCCATGGCCTGCTGGATCTGCACCTTGAATTGGTCAGGCGTGGTCGGCACCAGCGTGCCGCCCGACTCTTCCACCTTGCGCCGGAACTCGGGGTTCTGCATGGCCTTGTGGATGGCCTGGTTCAGGCGCATGACCACCGTCGACGGCGTACCCGCAGGGGCGACGATGCCAAACCAGCCGCCCTCCCCCATGTCCTTGTAGCCCAGCTCCGCATAGGTGGGTACGCCCGGCAGTTGCGGCGAGCGGCTCGCCCCAAGCACGGCCAGCGCACGCAGCCGGCCCGATTTCACGTGAGGCAGCGTGGACGACAGGTTGTCGGTAATGGCATTCACCTGTCCGGCCACGGCATCGTTGAGCGCCAGGCCGGCGCCCTTGTACGGCACATGGAGCAGCTCGATGTGGGCCAGCATCATGAAGTTCTCGATATTCACATGACCCAGCGAGCCTGCGCCCGGCGACGCGAAGGTGTACTTGCCGGGGTTGGCCTTGGCCAGCGCGATGAACTCCTGCATGGTCTTGGCCGGCACGCTCGGGTGCACCGCGAAGACGCTGGGAATCGCCACCACGTTCGTGACGGGCGCAAAGTCCTTGATCGGGTCGTACTTCAGCTTCGGATAGACCGCCGGGTTGGAACCGTGCGTGCTGACCGTCGCCATGCCGATGGTGTAGCCATCCGGGTCTGACTTGGCGACCTGCTCCATGCCGACCGAGCCCCCTGCCCCGCCCTTGTTTTCGACCACGATGGGCTGGCCCAGCTCGCGCCCGGCGAACTCGGCAACCAGGCGCGCCGACAGGTCGGTTGAGCCGCCGGCCGCAAAAGGCACGACCAGGCGGATGGGCCGGTTGGGATAGGCGGCCTGCGCGAACGCGCCGCCGGTAAAGGTCAGCGCGGCGGCAGCCGCAGTGCCTGACAGCAACAGCTGGCGGCGCGATAGCCTGGCTCGGGTCATTGGGCTTTCTCCTGTTCTTTTGTGATGAATAGTCGCCGAGTGTCAGGCGTTTACCGACCCGAGGCAAACGACTATATTGCACCTTCGCATTACCAAAGATCATTCTCCACTGGCCTGGCCCATGCGGTTGCATTCCCCTTCGATGTCCGAGTTGCACGCCTTCGTCGCCGCCGCGCGCCTGGGCAGCTTCACGCGCGCCGCCGAGACGCTGTGCGTGACACAAGGGGCGGTGAGCCGGGCCATTGCCCGGCTTGAGGAACACTTCGGCCAGCCGCTAGTCCAGCGCAACGCACATCGGCTCACGCTGACCGGCGCCGGGCAACGGTTGCTGGAGGCAGTGGCCGATCCGCTCGCCGCCATCGAAAGCGCCAGTGCGGCGCTGCGTGCTGGCGATCGCAGCCACCACCTCACCCTGTCGGCGGTTCCGACGCTTGCAAGTGTCTGGCTGGTACCCCGCCTGCCCGATTTCCACAAGCGGCATCCGGACATACGGCTCGATTTCGTACCGTATCGCCGCGACGAGGATTTCTCGGGTTCCGCGCCCGATGCAGCGCTGCTCGCCGGCGAGCCCGGGAAATGGCCCGGCTTGCAGGTGGACTATGTAGTTGGGCGCGAAATGGTGCCGATCTGTCACCCCGACCGCGAGCGCCAGCGGCGCACGGCCGGGCGGTGGCGCGAGCCGGCCGAACTCATGGAAGAGCCCCTGCTCTACCACACGACTGCTCCCGCCAACTGGGTGAACTGGCTCGAGGCGGCGGGCGTACCCGGTGCTGCGCCAAAGCTGTCGTCGGGGTTCGACCAGGTCTCGATTCTTATCCAGGCGGTGCGCGCCGACATGGGCATCGCCGTGCTGCAGCGCTGCCTGCTGCACGATGAACTGGCCGCCGGCCGGGTGGTAGCGCCCTTCGATCTTCCGATCCGGCTACAGCGCGGCTATTTCCTTTGCACGCCAAGGGAGCGACGCGATCATCCGGCCCTCCGGTGCTTTCGTGAATGGCTGCTCGAAACTGCCGCGCAGGGTGCTGCGGAGTATGCGCCGGATGATCATTCGCAAAATAAATGATTGAAGTTAGTTCCGACGGTCAACAATTCATAGCAAGAATTGGATTCATCTACACCACGGCAAACTATTAGCACGAAGAATTTATGTGCGCTCGAATTGAAATATGCCATCCGTTCTACGCATATTTATTGCAAAGGAGGCTTTTGAACGGCCTATATATCCACGCGACAAATGAAAAGACCCGCTAAAGCGGGCCTTATATTCATCGCCCAACTAATTCCGCACTTCACGCTGCCTTTTTTGCCAGCCCCAGATAGGTTTCGATCACCTTCGGATTGCTGGCCAGCTCCTCCGCCGGTCCCTCCATCGCCATATCGCCCGTCTCGATGACATAGCCGTAGTCCGCGACCTGCAGGGCCGCTCGCGCATTCTGCTCGATCAGCAGCGTCGCCACGCCGGTCTGGCGCAGGTTGCTGATGATGTGGAAGATCTCCTTCACGATCAGCGGTGCCAACCCGAGGCTGGGTTCATCGAGCATCAGCAGCTGCGGCTTGGCCATGAGTGCGCGGCCCACGGCCAGCATCTGGCGCTCGCCGCCTGACAGCGTGCCGGCGTCCTGTCGCGCGCGCTCGCGCAGGCGTGGAAACAGGTCGTAGACCACGCCCATCTGGTCGAGGTAGTTCTTCTCGCCGGCACGCTTGCGGCGGAAGGCGCCGAGCTGCAGGTTGTCCTCCACCGTCATCGACGCGAACAGCTCGCGCTTCTCCGGCACCAGGCACATGCCGCGTGCCACGCGACCTTCCACCGGGATGCCGGCCATGTCATGTCCGAGATAGCTGACCGTGCCGCTGGCCGAGCCACTGACTGGCAGCGCGCCCATGATCGCGTTCAGCGTCGTCGACTTGCCGGCGCCATTGGGGCCGATCACGGTCACGATCTTGCCGGCCTCTACCTTCAGGCTCACGCCGTGCACCGCTTCCACCTTGCCGTAGCGGACGTGGAGGTCCTTCACTTCGAGGATCGGGCTCATCTTGCGTTCCTTGTCCACACCATCACTCACCCATCACTCCACGCCACCGAGATAGGCCTCGAGCACGGCCGGGTTCCTCTGCACATCCTCGGGCACGCCCTCGGCAATGCGCGTGCCGAACTCCATCACGACCAGGCGGTCGGTCAGGTTCATGACGAAGTCCATGTCGTGCTCCACCAGCAGCACGCTCATGCCTTCCGCCCTGAGCTTGCGCAGCAATTCGGCCAGCGCCTGCTTCTCCTTGTAGCGCAGGCCGGCGGCGGGCTCGTCGAGGAGCAGCAGGGCCGGATCGCAGCACAATGCGCGCGCAATCTCCAGGATGCGCTGCTGCCCCAGCGCGAGACTGCCCGCCTCCATGTACATGCAGTCGGCCAGGCCCACGCGCTCGAGCTGGCGCCGGGCCTCGAACAGCAGCTTGTCTTCCTCGGCGTGGTTCATGCGCAGCATCGCCGCGGATACACCGCCCTGCGCGTGAAAGTCGCCGCGCAGGTGCGCGCCGATCGCCACGTTCTCAAGCACGGTCATGGCCGGCAGCAAGTGCACATGCTGGAACGTGCGGCCGATGCCGCGCTTCACGATCTCGCGCGAAGGCAGGCCCGATATCACTTCACCGCGATAGCGGACTTCGCCGCGCGTCACGGGCAGCACGCCCGTCACCAGGTTGAACGTGGTCGACTTGCCGGCACCATTCGGGCCGATCAGTCCGACGATCTCTCCGGCCCGCACCTGGAAACTCACGTCGTTCACCGCCACCAGTCCGCCGAACTGCTTGCGCGCGGCACGCACGTCGAGGATCAGTTCGCCGGCCTCGGGCTTCTGCCGGACCGGCAGCGCATCGGCGGCTTCGGGTGCCTGCACCGGCGGCCCCGACGGAAACAGCCGGCGCAAGAACGGCCACAGGCCATCGCGCGCATGTTGCAGCAGCAGCACGAGCAGCACGCCGAACACGATGATCTCGAAGTTGCCATTCGCGCCGAGCAGCTTCGGCAGCAAGCCCTGCAACGTGTCCTTCAGGATCGTAAGCAGGCCCGCGCCAAGCACCGCACCCCACACGTGGCCCACGCCACCGACCACCGCCATGAACAGGTACTCGATACCGTAGTTCAGGCCGAATGGCGTCGGGTTCACCGCGCGCTGCAGGTGCGCATAGAGGAAGCCCGAGATGCACGCCAGCACCGCCGCCACCACGAACACCACGACCTTCATCCACGCGGTGTTGACGCCCATCGCCTCGGCCATCACGCCACCGCCCTTGAGCGCGCGCATCGCGCGGCCCGGCCGCGAGTTCAGCAGGTTCTGCACGGCCAGCACGGCGAGCAGCACCACGCTCCAGATCAGGTAGAACATCGCACGGCCCGACTGCAGTTCGACGCCGAACAACGACAGCACCGGGATGCCGTTGAGCCCGTCGTACTTGCCCAGGAACTCCAGGTTGCCGAACAGGAAAAACAGCGACAGGCACCACGCAATGGTGGCGAGCGGCAGGTAGTGTCCGGACATGCGCATCGTGATCAGGCCGATCACGTAGGCGCACGCGATGGTGATCACCAGGCCCACCAGCAGCCCGAACCACGGCGACAGCCCGAACTGCGTGGTCAGGTACGCGGTGCTGTAGGCCCCCAGCCCGACGAACGCCGCCTGCCCGAACGAGGTCATGCCGCCTACGCCCGTCAGCAGCACGAGCCCGATCGCCACGATGCTGTACAGCCCGATGTAATTGCCCAGCGTGATCCAGAACTCCGGCGTCGGCAGCACCGGCAGCAAGGCCAGCGCCGCGATGAACAGCAGTGTCAGCACGCGGTTGCGCTGCAGCCCGGCACGGTTGCCGCTGCGTTCGCCGCCCACGGCGGCTTGCTTGTCAGTCAGCATCGTCATGGCTTACTCCTCTTCTTCGACGTGCTTGCTCGTCAGCGAGCGCCACAGCAACACCGGAATGATCAGCGTAAAGACAATGACCTCCTTGAACGCGCTGGCCCAGAAGGACGAATACGATTCCAGCAGCCCGACCAGCAGCGCACCCAGTGCTGCGATCGGGTAGCTCACCAGGCCGCCGACGATCGCGCCGACAAAGCCCTTCAGGCCCACCAGGAAGCCCGACTCGTAGTACACGGTGGTCAGGGGCGCGATCAGGATGCCGCACAGCGCGCCCATGGCCGCGGCCAGTGTGAACGACAGCCGCCCCGCCTGCGTCGTGCCGATGCCGACCAGCCGCGCGCCGAGCCGGTTCACCGCCGTCGCGCGCAGCGCCTTGCCTTGCAACGTGCGCTCGAAATAGAAATACAGCGCGCCGATCAGAAGCGCCGACATGCCCACGACCCACAAGCTTTGCCCCGAGACCGTGAGGCTGCCCACCTCGAAGCGCGCATCGGAGAAGGCCTCGGTGCGCGAACCCTCGGCACCGAACATCACCAGCCCAAGGCCCACCAGCGCAAAATGCACGCCGACCGAGACGATCAGCAGCACCAGCGTGCTGGCCTCGGCCAGCGGCTGGTAGGCCAGGCGATACAGCATCGGCCCCATCGGAATGATCACTAGCAGCGTCAGCGCAATCTGCGCCAGCATCGGCAACGGCTGCGCACCGTATTGCTGCACCAGCAGGTGCACGGCCAAAGGAAACACAAGATACTTTCCGGCGAGCACGCCGAGCCTGCGCCCAAGCGCGCGACGCAGTTCAGCGCTGCGCAGCACGGTCACGGTTTCATACACGAAGGTCAGCACGCCCATGGCCAGCAGCAGCCAGCTCGTCTGCGGCGCGTGCCCGCCCTGCATGGCCGCCAGCGTCAGCGCGCCATAGGCCACGAATTCCCCTTGCGGGATAAAGATGACGCGGGTCACCGAAAACACCAGCACCAGTGCCAGCGCCAGCAGCGCGTAGATCGCGCCTGAGGTGATGCCGTCCTGCGCCAGGATGGCGGCAATCGAAAGGTCCATTGTCTCCCCGTGTTGTGAAATGACCTGCCTGCAAGCCAAGGGGCGGACAGGGCGCGAACAGTCGCTGGATTGCACTGTGTGCGCTGGGATTACGGAATAGTAAACGGGTTGCTTATTGCGGAAATACAGGGCAACCCTAAGACGATGGCGAGCACGAAAAAAGAAAGCGCATGGGGGTCACCATGCGCCTTCCGGTTCTACGCGTCCAGCCACTGCCAGCGGCTTACTTGGTCAGCAGCTTCCACTTGCCGTCGACGATCTGCACCATCACGCGCGAGCGCTGGTCGAAGCCGAGGTGGTCGGTCGGGGTCATGTTCATGATGCCGTGCGATACCGGCAGGTTCCTGGTCTGCTCCATGGCATCGCGCAGCGCCTTGCGGAATTCCTTCGTGCCCGGCTGGCCCTTCTTCAGCGCCTCGGGAATCGCATGCTGCAGGATCAGGCCCGCATCCCACGCATGGCCGCCGAAGGTCGACACCTGGCCGCCAAAGGCCTTTTCGTAGGCGGTCTTGTAGGTCATGGCCGGCTTCTTGACGGGGTTGCCGTCAGGCAGCTGGTCGGCCACCAGCAGCGGGCCCGCGGGCAGGAAGGTGCCTTCGCAGTCCTTGCCGCATACGCGCAGGAAGTCGGGGTTGGCCACGCCGTGGGTCTGGTAGATCTTGCCCTTGTAGCCGCGCTCCTTGAGCGCCTTTTGCGGCAACGCCGCGGGCGTACCCGAACCAGCGATCAGCACGGCATCGGGATTGCTGCCCAGCATCTTGAGGACCTGGCCGGTCACCGAGGTATCGGTGCGCGCGAAGCGCTCGTTGGCGACCACCTTGAGCTTGCGCATGTCGGCCACCTTGGCGAACTCCTGCGCCCAGCTGTCCCCATAGGCATCCGCGAAGCCGATGAAAGCCACCGTCTTCACGTTGTTGTTGGTCATGTGCTCGGCAATGGCCGTGGCCATGTGCGAGTCATTCTGCGGCGTCTTGAAGACCCAGGCGCGCTTGGCATCCATGGGTTCGATGATGCGGGCCGAGGCAGCCATGGTGATCATCGGCGTCTCGTTCTCGGCCACGATGTCGACCATCGCCAGCGAGTTCGGCGTGACGGTGGAACCCACCACCACGTCGACCTTGTCCTCGCTGATCAGCTTGCGCGTGTTCTTGACGGCCGTGGTGGTGTCGGAGGCGTCGTCCAGGACGATGTATTCGATCTTCTTGCCCGCGATTTCCTTGGGCATCAGCGTGAAGGTGTTCTTTTCCGGGATGCCCAGCGACGCCGCCGGACCCGTCGCCGACACCGTGACCCCGACCTTGACCTGTGCGCTGGCCGTGCCGGCAACCAGGGCCGCGGCAGCGATGGCCAGCAGGCTGGCGCGCTTGAAGTTCATCTTGTCTCCTTCGGTTCCTGAAAACGGAAAGGCATCCGAACGGCTCCCGGCCGCCGGATGCCTCCAGTTCTTTTTCGACCGCTCGGGTCGCCACAGGCACATCGCTGGCACCTGCGTACTGCCAGGAAGGAGATGACTCCTTCCGTTCTTTCCCGTCCGCACCACTTCCCCGGAAATGCCGCGGCCATTTCGCAACCATTCCGCAACCATTCCCCGACCGTGCGGTCGGGAATGCGTATCGAGTCTAACACAGCGATTTTTCGCGGCCAGCCGGATTAACCCGCATCACATGAAGGCGGCGTCAGCGGAAAAACGCGTCCCAGGCCGTCTTCAGGATCAGCGCGCTGACCACCACGATGAACACCTTGCGCACGAAGCCGCTGCCGTGGCGCAGCGCCAGCCGGCTGCCCACCTGGCTGCCGGCGACATTCGCAACGGCCATGACCAGGCCGAGCTGCCACCAGATATGGCCCTTGCTGGCCAGCAGCAGCAGCGCCGCCAGGTTGGTGGCCATGTTCACGACCTTGGTCGACGCCGAGGCGTGCAGGAAGTCGTAGCCGAACACGCGCACGAACACGATCATCAGGAAGCTGCCCGTGCCCGGCCCGAACACGCCGTCATAGAAGCCAATCACCGCACCCGCCAGCAGCGCCGCCACGCGTTCGCGCGTGCCGCTGAGCGAAGGCGCGTGCTCGGTGCCCAGATCCTTCTTCGCTACGGTATAGACGAGCAGCGACACCAGCACGAACGGCAGCGCCTTGCGCAACGGCTCGGCGGGAATCATGGTCAGCGCCCAGGCGCCGGCCATCGAGAACAGGAATGCCGCCACCACGGCCGGCGCCGTTGCGGCCCAGTAGATGCGCACGCTGCGCCCGTAGCGGATCGCCGCATTGGCCGTGCCGGCGACCGAAGCCACCTTGTTGGTGCCCAGCAGCGTGGCCGGCGCCATCCCGGGAAAGGCCGAAAACAGCGCCGGAATCTGGACCAGGCCACCGCCACCGGCCACCGCGTCGATCAGGCCGGCGAGAAAGGCGGCAAGCGCCAGTAATGCGAACTCCATGATTGCAGGAAAAAGGGAACAAGAAAGAAGAGAGGATTTGAGAAGGCGAGCAGCGCGCCCGGCGCTCAGCCGAGCGTCTTGGGCGCCGGCACTACCATGCGGTGCCAGAGCCCGCTGTGGTGCCGCGCGAATCCCGTTGGCACATCTGCGGCCAGACCGGGAGCCAGCAGGAGATGCCGGATGCCATGAGCGCGGCACCAGTCGGCCAGCGTGGCCAGACAGGCCGCGAGGCAGCCAGAACCGGATGACGCCGCCTCCGATGGCCACCACTCCGTCGCGCACGCCACCAGGCCGCCGAACTCGAGGCTGGGAATCAGCGCTACGGGCAGACAGGCAGCGATGTCGTATTCATGCATTGCCAGCAGGCATGCACCCTGCCCGGACTGTGCGAGCAGCCCTTCCAGCGCCAGCCGCCGCGCGCGGGCGGCCGGCACCGGCAACGGCAAGGCGGCCTGCAGCCAGGCGTCGAGCGCCGGCGCGTCGGCACTGACGCCAAGGCGTACCTGGTGCTGCGGGGAAGATTCGGTACTGGGAAGATGGACGGGCTGGGACGGCATGGCGGCTCTGAAGCAAGCCCGCATTGTCGCATGTGACCGGAGCGCAGTTATGCCAAGGCGGCATCAATGCCCGGAAACGGTGCAGGAGAAGCGAAAGTCACCCTGGAATGAAAAAAGCGTTGCCGAGGATCACCCGGCAACGCCCTTTATTTATAACGCTGCTACCCGACACCGGGTGCGCGCCTGTCGTCTCCTCGCTTCCGCCTCCATCTAACCTGCGAAAACCGTGTGTGAAATGTAACGAAGCGGTGCAGATGGAACAAGCTAGAACAAACCCTAGCCCCAATTCCGGGCATGTCGACCGTTCATCACTCGTGCTTGCGGCTGAACAGCGCGTTGAGCTCGCCCATGATGCCGCGGCGGAAGGTCAGGACGCAGATGACGAAGATCGCGCCGATCACCATGGTCACCGACTCGCCCAGCGAGTTGAACCAGTCAATGCCCGTGACCGAGGCCAGGAAGGCGCCGATGTCGCCGAGCTTGTTCTCCAGCGCCACCACCACGAAGGCGCCGACAATGGGGCCCGACAAGGTGCCCAGGCCGCCAACCAGCGTCATCAGGATCACCGAACCCGACATCGACCAGTGCACGTCGGTCAGCGTCTCGAAGCCGAGCACCAGCGCCTTGATCGAACCGGCCAGTCCGGACAGTGCCGCCGACAGCACAAAGGCCGTCAGCTTGAAGCGGTCGACGTCATAGCCAAGCGAGATCGCGCGCGGCTCGTTCTCCTTGATCGCCTTCAGGATCTGTCCGAACGGCGAGTGCACGGTACGCACGATCAGCGCAAAGGCCGCAACGATGATCACCAGCGCCACGTAGTACAACGTCAGGTCGTCCGCCAGCGACAACACGCCGAACAGCTTGCCGCGCGGGATGCCCTGCAGGCCGTCCTCGCCGCCCGTGAACGGCGCCTGCAGGCAGATAAAGAACAGCATCTGGGCGAGCGCCAGCGTGATCATCGAGAAGTAGATGCCCTGGCGGCGGATGGCCAGCGAACCGACCACGTAGCCGATCAGTGCGCCGCCGGCGGTGCCCAGGATCAGTCCGATCTCGGGCGTCACGCCCCACAGCTTCATGGCCTCGCCCGAGATATAGCCGGCGCCGCCGAAGAACGCTGCATGGCCGAACGACAGCAGCCCGGTATAGCCGATCAGCAGGTTGAACGCGCACGCGAACAGGGCAAAGCACAGCACCTTAAGCACGAACACCGGATAGGCGCCGGCCATCGGCGCCGCCACCAGCGCCAACAGCAGCAATCCATACAGCACTTTCTTCTGCACGCCCAGGCCCTCTCTGGCCTGTCCGGCCTTGATCGTCACGCTCGATTCTGCACGCATCACTTCTCCCTCCCGAACAGTCCGGCCGGACGCAGCAGCAGCACGATCACCATGATGAAGAACACCACGGTCGACGATGCTTCAGGATAGAACACCTTGGTCAGCCCTTCGATCACGCCCAGCCCCAGGCCGGTCAGGATCGAACCCATGATCGAACCCATGCCGCCGATCACCACCACGGCGAACACGATGATGATCAGGTTCTGCCCCATCAGCGGCGAGATCTGGATCACCGGCGCCGCCAGCACGCCCGCAAACGCGGCCAGCGCCACGCCGAAGCCGTAGGTCAGCGTCACCATCAGCGGCACGTTGACGCCGAAGGCCTCCACCATCTTGGGGTTTTCGGTGCCGGCGCGCAGGTAGGCGCCAAGCTTGGTCTTCTCGATCACGTACCAGGTGACGAAGCACACCGTCAACGAAGCCAGCACCACCCAGGCCCGGTAGTTGGGCAGGATCATGAAGCCGAGGTCCGTGGCACCCTGCAGGGCGTCGGGCGTCTGGTAAGGCAGGCCCGACACGCCGTAGATCGAGCGGAAGATGCCCTCGATCACCAGCGTGATGCCCAGTGTCAGCAGCAGGCCGTAGATATGGTCCAGCTTGTAGATCCAGCGCAGCATGGTCTTTTCGATGACCACGCCCAGCACCGCGACCACCAGCGGGGACAGGACCAGCATGACCCAGTAGTTGAGCCCGGCATACTCCATGCCCATCCAGGCCAGCACCGCGCCGAGCATGAACAGCGCGCCGTGCGCGAAGTTGATGACGTTGAGCAGGCCGAAAATCACCGCCAGGCCAAGGCTCAGCATCGCATAGAAGGCGCCATTGACCAGGCCCAGCAGGAGCTGGGACAGCATGGCGGGAAGGGGAATTCCGAAGATGTCCATAGGCATCCGTTGCTGGCTGTATCTCCCCTTCCGCCGCGTGCGACGGAGAGGAGCAAACCGGCGGGCTCTCGCTGGCTGCGGAGCCCGCCAACCTTCTTACTTCTTAAGCAGCGGGCACTTCGACTCGGCCACCGTCGTGAAGGCCTGATCGCCCGGGATGGTCGTCACGACCTTCATGTAGTCCCACGGCTTCTTCGATTCCGCCGGCGTCTTCACCTGCATCAGGTACATGTCGTGGATATTGCGGCCATCGGCGCGGATGTAGCTGCTCTTGGTGTAGAAGTCGCTGATCTTCATCTTCTTCAGCTCGGCCATGACCTTTTCCGGATCGTCGGTCTTGGCGGCTTCCACGGCCTTCAGGTACGTGCTGATCGCGGAGTAGTCGGCGGCCTGCAGGCTGCTCGGCATCTTCTTCATCTTGCCGAAGAAGCGGTTCGCGAACTTGCGCGTATCGTCGTTCATGTCCCAGTACCAGCTGTCGGTCATCAGCAGGCCCTCGGTGTTCTTCAGGCCCAGCGAATGGACGTCATTGATGAACATCAGCAGGCCGGCGATCTTCATGGTCTTGGTGATGCCGAATTCCTTGGCCGCCTTGATCGCGTTGATGGTGTCGCCACCCGCATTGGCCAGGCCGAGGATGTCGGCCTTCGAGGCCTGCGCCTGCAGCAGGAACGACGAGAAGTCCGACGCCGACAGCGGATGGCGCACCGAACCCACCACCGTGCCGCCGTTGGCCTTCACCACCGCGGCGGTATCGTTCTCGAGCGAGTGGCCGAAGGCATAGTCGGCGGTCAGGAAGAACCACTTCTTGCCGCCCTGCTTGACCACCGCGCTGCCGGTTCCCTTGGCCAGCGCCACCGTGTCATAGGCGTAGTGCACCGTGTACGGCGTGCATTCCTCGTTGGTCAGGCGGGCCGTGCCCGCGCCCACGTTGAAATACACGCGCTTCTTTTCCTGCGCCACCTTGTTCATGGCCAGGCCGGTCGCGGAGTTGGTGCCGCCGAGCAGCATGTCCAGCCCTTGCTGGTCCATCCATTCACGCGCCTTCGACGCCGCGATGTCGGCCTTGTTCTGGTGATCGGCCGAGACCAGTTCGATCGGCTTCCCGAGCACCTTGCCACCATGGTCCTCGATGGCCATCTTGACCGCTTCGAGGCCGCCAGGGCCGTCGATGTCGGCATACAGGCCCGACATGTCGGTGATGTAGCCGATCTTGACGGTGTCGCCCGATACCTGCGCGGCGGCGTTGAACGAAACAGCACCCATGACGATTGCCGCCATCGCGGCAGCGAGCCGAGTCTTCCTCATTGCGTTGTCTCCTGTGTTTTGGCGCGGCGCGCGCCACCCGTTCCCGCAAACAGCCGATCCGGCGATCCGTGCAACGGACGCGCCGATCAGACCCCAAGCAATTCGTTCAGCACCGGCATCTTTGCCTGCAGCTCGCCGGCCGCGAAGCGCTCGACGATGCTGCCGTGCTCCATCACATAGAAGCGGTCGGCCAGCGGCGCGGCGAAGCGGAAGTTCTGTTCCACCATCACCACCGTGTAGCCCTTCTTCTTGAGCATCAGGATCATGCGCGCGAGCGCCTGCACGATCACCGGCGCCAGGCCCTCCGAGATCTCGTCGAGCAGCAGCAGGTTCGCGCCGGTACGCAGGATGCGCCCGACCGCGAGCATCTGCTGCTCGCCCCCCGACAGGCGCGTGCCCTGGCTCTGGCGGCGCTCCTTCAGGTTGGGGAACATCTCGTAGATCTCGGCCTCGCTCATGCCCGCGTTTCCGCCATTCGCTTGCCCCTTCAATTGCGGGGGCAGCAGCAAGTTCTCTTCGCACGACAAGCTGGAGAAAATCGCCCGCTCCTCGGGGCAGTAGCCAATGCCGTAGTGCGCGATCTTGTGCGTCGGCAGGCCGATGGTTTCATGGCCATTGACCTTGATCGAGCCCTTGCGCGTGCCCGTCAGGCCCATGATCGCGCGCAGCGTCGTGGTGCGGCCCGCGCCGTTGCGGCCCAGCAGCGTTACCACTTCGCCGCGATTCACGGTCAGATCCACGCCATGCAGGATGTGCGATTCGCCGTACCAGGCGTGCAGGTCCTTGATCTCGAGCGCGGCTACGTTGGATGTCGTCATGTCGATGGCCTCCTCAGTGCGCGCCTTGCAGTTCGGCGTCGGCCGTGCCCATATAGGCTTCCATCACGCGCGGGTCCTTCGAGACTTCCGCATACGGACCTTCGGCCAGGATGGCACCGCGCTGCAGCACGGTGATCTTGTCGGCGATCGACGACACCACGTTCATGTTGTGCTCGACCATCAGGATGGTGCGTCCTTCCGAGACCTTCTTGATCAGCTGCGTGACGCGGTCCACGTCTTCGTGGCCCATGCCTTGCGTGGGCTCGTCGAGCAGCATCAGCTCGGGTTCCATCGCCAGCGTGGTGGCGATCTCCAGCGCGCGCTTGCGCCCGTACGGCAGGTTCACCGTGACGGTCTGCGCGAACTCGGTCAGGCCGACCTGTTCGAGCAGTTCCATGGCGCGGCCATTGAGCACGTCGAGCGAACGCTCGCTGCGCCAGAACTGGAACGCGGTGCCAAGCTGGCGCTGCAGGCCGATGCGCACGTTCTCCATCACCGTCAGGTGCGGGAACACGGCCGAGATCTGGAACGAGCGGATCACGCCGCGGCGCGCGATCTGCGCGGGTTTCTCGCGCGTGATATCGATGCCGTTGAAAAGGATGGTGCCTTTGGTCGGCTCCAGGAATTTGGTGAGCAGGTTGAAGCAGGTGGTCTTGCCGGCGCCGTTGGGCCCGATCAGCGCATGGATCGAGCCGCGGCGCACGCGCAGGTTGACGTCGCTCACCGCCGTGAAACCCTTGAACTCCTTCGTGAGGTTTCGCGTTTCCAGGATGGTTTCCTGTGAATTCATAGTCTCCTGCCCGCCCTGTTGCTGAACTGCCGGCTTGTGCCCGGCACCACTGACAATCGGTTCGAACCCGGCGTTTCGCCGTTGGGTCGCATTAGTGATTTTTATATACGGTGCGACTACCGCTGTTGCCGGGGGTGCCCATCGCCATGTGCTGGGTGGTGCACCAACCGCTTTATTCTATTGTGTGCGCCTGTTGCATCGCAAAACATCGGGGTTTGCACTATAAGACATGAACCATGTGTCAGGTCTTTGACGCGCTGCGACAAGGGGTTGCGGGCGATCCGGCGCTCGAGCCCCTGCTCTGCACCTCTTGTCGCAACGCGCGACGCGCTCAGGCCGCAAGCTGCCGCCGGCGGTCCTCGCGCAGCATGTCGCTGGCCCGCTCCGCGATCATGATGGTCGGCGAATTCGTATTGCCCGACGTGATCAACGGCATCACCGACGCATCCACGACCCGCAGCCCGTCGATGCCAAGCACGCGCAGACGCTGGTCCACGACGGCAAGCGGATCGTCCGCGCGGCCCATGCGGCACGTGCCGACCGGATGGAAGATGGTGGTGCCGATGTTGCCGGCCGCCTCCGCCAGCGCTTCGTCGGTCTCGAAGCCCGGCCCTGGCAGCCACTCTTCCGGCCGGTAGGGCGCCAGCGCCGGCGACGCCACGATGCGCCGCGTCAGCCGCAGCGAATCGGCGGCCACGCGCCGGTCTTCCTCCGTGGAAAGGTAGTTGGGGGCGATCACCGGAGCCTGCCGGAAATCGGCACTGTCGATATGTACGCTGCCGCGTGAAGTCGGCCGCAGGTTGCAGACGCTGGCCGTGAATGCGTTGAACGCGTGCAGCGGTTCGCCGAACTTGTCGAGCGACAGCGGCTGCACGTGATACTCCAGGTTCGGCCGTGCCTGCGACGCATCGGACCGCGCGAACGCGCCGAGCTGCGACGGCGCCATGCTCATCGGCCCGCTCTGGTTGAAGGCGTACTGCAGCCCGATGCCCAGCTTGCCCCACCAGCTCGCCGCGCGCGTGTTCAGCGTGCGCACGCCGTTCACCTTGACCACGCTGCGCAGCTGCAAATGGTCCTGCAGGTTCTCGCCCACGCCCGGCAAGGCATGCCGGACTTCGATGCCCAGCGCCTGCAGCCGCTCGCCCTGGCCGATGCCCGACAGTTCCAGCAGCTGCGGCGTATTGACCGCGCCCGCGGCCAGGATGACTTCGTGCCGCGCCCCCGCGCTGTGCGGCTGGCCGCCGCCGACATAGTTCACGCCGGTACAGCGTCGCCCCTCGAAGGTCAGCGCACTGACCTGCGCGCCGGTGACGATGGTCAGGTTCGGACGATCCGCCGCGCGCCGCAGGAAGGCCTTCGCCGTGTTCCAGCGGATGCCGCGCCGCTGGTTGACTTCGAAGTAGCCGACGCCGAAGTTGTCGCCGCGGTTGAAGTCATCGGTGCGCGGAATGCCGGCCTGTTCCGCCGCCTCGATAAACCGCTCCAGGATGTCCCAATGCAGGCGTTGCCCTTCCACGCGCCATTCGCCGCCGGCGCCATGGAATTCGGTCGGGCCGCGGTGGTGGTCTTCGCTGCGCTTGAACAGCGGCAGCACGTTGTCCCAGCGCCAGCCGTCGTCGCCGGTCAGGCGCGCCCAGTCGTCGTAGTCCTCGCGCTGGCCGCGCATGTAGATCATGCCGTTGATCGAAGACGAACCGCCCAGCACGCGCCCGCGCGGATAGCCGAGCGAACGTCCGTTGAGGCCCTTCTCCGCGACCGTGCGATACAGCCAGTCCGTGCGCGGGTTGCCGATGCAATAGAGATAGCCGACCGGGATGTGGATCCAGTGGTAATCGTCCTTGCCGCCCGCTTCCAGCAGCAGCACGTTCACCTCCGGGTCCTGCGTCAGGCGGTTGGCCAGCACGCAGCCGGCCGAGCCGGCGCCCACGATGATGTAGTCGAAGGTCTCCATACGAGTCGTCTTGTCTCCGCTTGTGTTCTGGTGTTCCGGTGTTCAGTGACTGCCTGCCACCGGCATCGCCCCATCTTTGCGTGGGGTGAAGATGGCCGGAGCGTTTGCGCCCCGTGACCAGGCTATGGGCTCCAGTGGCCACAAGGTTGGCGCAGTTGCGCGGGCCCGTCCAATGATTTATCGTCAATCGCAATATAAGCCGCTGTAAATATTGCACCGCACACTCGCTCGCCCCCTTTGCGCTCCAACGTGGACCTCCATCACCTGCGCGCCTTCGTTGCCGTCGCCCGCGAAGGCAACCTCACCCGCGCCGCCCTGCGGCTTCACCTGACGCAACCCGCCGTAAGCCTGCAGCTGAAGGCACTGCAGTCGGCGTGGCGCATCCGTGTGTTCGAACGCACCGCAAGCGGGCTCACGCTGACCACGGACGGTGCGGCGCTGCTGCCGCTGGCCGAGCGCATCCTCGACAGCGTCGGCGACCTGCATCACACGGTCGACGCGATGCACCACACCGTGCGCGGCAAGCTCGCCATCGGCACTATCCTCGATCCCGAGTTCACGCGGCTTGGCGTCATGCTGCGCACGCTGGTCGAACGCCATCCGCAGATCGGCACGGAGTTGCGCCACGGCATGTCGGGCTGGGTGCTACAGCAGGTACGCAGCGGCGCGCTCGATGCCGGCTTCTATCTCGGGCAGCCGCCCGATGCCGGCTTCCATGTGCTGGCGCTAACGCCGTTCTCGTACTACGTGGTTGCGCCCAAGGGCTGGAAGGAACGGACGGCGCTGCGCGTGTGGGCACAGTTGGCGACACTGCCATGGATCTGGACGCCGCCCGAGTCCGCGCACCACAGGTTGCTTTCGGCACGCTTTGCCGAGGCTGGCGTGGACGCCGCCGGCGTGCACAAGGTCGCGCACGTTGACCAGGAGGCGTCGATGCTCGATCTCGTGCGCTCCGGCGTGGGCCTGTCGCTCGTGCGCGATTCCATTGCGCTGCGCGAATCGCATGCGCACGGTCTCGTGGTTGTGGAAGGCATGTCGGTGCAGACCGAACTGTCGCTGGTCGCGCTGGCGAGCCGCCGCGACGATCCTGTCGTAAGCGCCGTATTCGGCGTAGCCGAGTCGGTCTTCCGCGCCTAGTCCTGCGTCGCCAACAGACGCCGCCGCAGCCAGTCCATCAGCACCGCGAACACTTCCCCGCGCAAAGGCTCGGCTTCATTGAAGATCTCGTGGTAGCCGTGGTCGAACCACACTTCATCGCGCAGGTCGGCCGGCGCGTGGTCGAAGAAGACACGGCTGCCTGCCGGATCGACAATGCGGTCCGCACCGCCCACCAGCATCAGCATGGGCGCTTCAAGCCGCGCGGCATCGGCTTGCGCCTGCGCCATGCCGCGGATAAAGCTCTCCAGCACGCCCGCCGTGATCGTGGTCTGCACGAGCGGATCGGCACGGTAGCGCGCCACCACTTGCGGGTCGTGCGACAGCATGCGCGCATCGATCGGGTTCGGCACGCGCAGCCGGGGCGCCAGTGTCAGCAGCACGCGGTGCAGCGTCAGCATGGCCGGCGACAGCCGCAATGCCAGGGCCGGCGACGAAAGCACCAGCGCCCGCACCGGTCGTACCCGGGCGGTCGCGAAGCGCGCCGCCACCAGGCCGCCCATGCTGTGGCCGAGCAGGATCGGCAGTTCGTTCCACGCGCGCATGGCTGCATCGTGGATTTCCGCGAGGTCATCGAGATAAACGTCCGGATGCTCGGCCACCATGCGCGCACCACCGCTGGCGCCGTGGCCGCGCTGGTCATAGGCGCGCACACGCAGGCCCAGCCCGCAAAGTACCTCGGCAACGTGCTGGTAGCGGCCGCTGTGTTCAGCCAGGCCGTGCACGAGCAGCACGCAGCCGAGCGGTGCCGCGTTGCTGAGTGGGTCCGGCTCCCAGGTGCGCAGCAGCAGTTCGGTGCCATCGCGCATGCGTTGCCGGCTTTCCACGCAGCGCAGGTCCGGGGCGGCATCCGGCGCCTGGGCGCGCGCAGACTGCCCGTCCTTCACAGGAGGAACGGCGTCTTCCGTCATGGGCTTGTCCATCCGCGGCTCTCCTTCGGGTACGCCCCGTCCGCAGCGAAGCACTGCGCTTCAGATCATTGTTCTGGTTCCGCCGCACCGCCGAACGCGCCATGGCAATGCGCCTGGCCGTCGGGCTGCGCGAAGTCGGCAAGGATCGGGCAATCGGGCCGGCCATCGCCGCTGCACGCCTCGGCCAGCGTGCGTAGCGTATCGCGCATGGCGGCGAGTTCGGCAATGCGCTTTTCCAGGTCGGCCACATGCCGCAGCGTCATCGCCTTCACATCGGCACTGGCGCGCCGGCGGTCATGCCACAGCGACAGCAGCCCGCGGATCTCGTCGAGCGAGAACCCGAGATTACGGGCGCGCCGCACGAAGCGCAAGGTGTGCACGGCGCGCTCGTCATAGCGGCGGTAGCCGCCTTCGGTGCGCGGCGGCGCATCGACCAGGCCGATCGACTCGTAGTGCCGGATCATCTTGGCGGACACGCCCGACGCGTCCGCGGCCTGCCCGATATTCATGCCTTGCCCTCCTGTTGGCCAGCGCCGGCGCCGGGATGCCAGCGGCGCAGCAGCAGCGCGTTGCTGACCACGCTCACGCTGGAGAACGCCATGGCCGCGCCGGCAACCACCGGATTGAGCAGGCCCGCCGCCGCCAGCGGAATGCCCACCACGTTGTAGAAGAACGCCCAGAACAGGTTCTGGCGGATCTTGCGCACGGTGCGGTGCGACACGGCCAGCGCATCGGCCACCAGCGCGGGATCGCCGCGCATCAGCGTGATGCCGGCGGCATGCATGGCCACGTCGGTGCCGGTCGACATGGCAATGCCGACATCGGCCGCGGCCAGCGCCGGTGCATCATTGATGCCGTCGCCGACCATCGCCACCACCGCGCCGTCCTGGCCCAGCGCTTGCACGCGCGCAGCCTTGTCTTGCGGCAGCACCTCGGCCTGCACTTCATCCAGTCCCAGCGCCTGCGCCACGCGCGCGGCGGCGCCGCGGTTGTCGCCGGTCAGCATCACCGTGCGCACGCCAGCCGCACGCAAGCGCGCGATGGCCGCTGGCGCGCCTGGCTTGATGGCATCGCCGAAGGCGACCAGCCCGGCCACGCGCGGCGGCTGCGTTTCGACCAGCCACGATACCGTGCGGCCCTCGTCGCGCAGGCGTTCGGCCACGGCTTGCAGCGTACCCGCATCAGCGCCCAGCGCCTCGCGCAGCCGTTCGCTGCCGAGTTGCAGGGCCTGCCCGTCGACCACGCCGGCAATGCCGCGTCCCGGCAGCGCCTGCACGTCGGCGGCCACCGGCGCGGCAATGCCGCGTGCCTGCGCCGCGTTCAGCACCGCACGCGCCAGCGGGTGCTCGCTGCCGGCCTGCAGCGCGGCCAGCCGTGCCAGCAGTCGCGCGCCGTCGGCATCATCCGCATCGGCAGCGTGCAGGGCCACGACCTCGGGCCGTCCCACGGTCAGCGTGCCGGTCTTGTCGAAGGCCGCCACGCTGACGCGGTGCGCAATCTCCAGCGCCTCGGCGTCCTTGATCAGGATGCCCGCGCGAGCCCCGGCGCCGGTGCCGGCCATGATCGCGGTCGGCGTGGCCAGCCCCAGTGCGCACGGGCAGGCGATCACCAGCACCGCCACGGCATTGAGCAGCGCCGCTTCCCAATCGCCCGCGAACAGGCCCCAGCCGAGCAGCGTGAGCAGCGCAATGCCGAGCACCACGGGCACGAATACCGCGCTGACCTGGTCCACCAGGCGCTGGATCGGCGCCTTGGCGGCCTGCGCGTGCTCGACCATGCGGATGATGCGGGCCAGCACGGTCTCGGCGCCCACCGCCACGGTGCGCGCCACCATCAGCCCTTCGAAATTGATGGCGCCGCCGGTGAGCTTGTCGCCGGGGCCCTTGGGCACCGGCAGGCTTTCGCCGGTCAGCATCGACTCGTCCGCGTGGCTCGTGCCTTCGATCACCACGGCATCGACGGGAATGCGCTCGCCGGGGCGCACCACCACCTCGTCATCGACGCGGACCGAACCCAGCGGCACGGTGACTTCCTGCCCGCCGCGCCGCACGCGGGCGGTGTCGGGCCGCAGCGCGGCGAGCGCGCGGATGGCGTCGGCGGTCTGGCGCTTGGCGCGCGTCTCCAGCCACTTGCCCAGCCGGACCAGCGTGATGACCACGGCAGCGCTTTCGAAATACAGATGCGGCATGCCGCCCGGCGATCGCGACATCAGCCACAGCGACAGGCCATAGGCCGCACTCGTGCCCAGCGCCACCAGCAGGTCCATATTGCCGGCGCCGGCACGCACGGCCTTCCAGCCGGCCTTGTAGAAGCGCCAGCCGAATACGAACTGCACCGGCGTGGCGAGCAGCCACTGCACCCGGGCGGGCAGCATCCAGTGCACGCCGAACCATTCCAGCACCATCGGGGCCACCAGCGGCAAGGACAGCGCCGCGGAGAGGATCACGGGCCACGGGCCGCTCCAGAATTCGCGTTTGGCGGCATCCGGTGATGCGGCGGGCAGTGAGTCCGTCACGGGAGTGGCGCCATAGCCGGCGCGCGTCACGGCGACCGCAAGCGCGCCGGCATCGGCGGCGCCGCGCAGCAGCGTCACGCTGGCGCGCTCGGTCGCCAGGTTGACCTGCGCGTCGAGTACGCCAGGCACTGCGCGCAGCGCGCGCTCGACCCGCCCCACGCAGGAGGCGCAAGTCATGTCCGAGATATCGAGTTCCACCGTCTCGCGCGGCACTTCATAGCCGGCATCGGCAATGGCCTTGGCCGCGGCCGGCAGCACGGCGCCGCTGTCCGCATGGAGAGTGGCCTGCTCGGTGGCCAGGTTCACGGCAACGTCCCGCACGCCCGGCACCTTGGCCAGCGCATTTTCGACACGCCGCACGCATGAGGCGCAGGTCATGCCGTCGATCGGCAGCCGCCACTCGGGCGCCTGGCTGCCCGTCAGGGCAGGGGAAAGGCTGGCATTCGACATCGCTTGGCTCATCCACAGTTTCAGTGACTGCATGATGGACCTTACCATGATAGGAAGGTCAAGGCGGTCTTCCCACTTTCCGGTTTTGCTTGCGCTTCCCACGGTGGGAAGGTTCACACTACGCCTGTCGCGGCGATCGTGCCGCCAGTCCATGTCAATCAGGAGGTCTCAGCCATGATCCAGTTCCAGGTCGAAGGCATGTCGTGCAACCACTGCGTCGGCGCGATTACGCGTGCCGTGCAAGGCGTCGATCCCGCCGCACGCGTGTCGGCCGATGTACCAGCGCAGTCAGTCAAGGTGGAAAGCGGCGCCGACGTGCAGGCGTTGCGCGCGGCGATCGAGGAAGCTGGCTATCCGGTGAAGTCGGCGGTGTGAGTCCCTGCGGGGTGCGCTAAAACAAAACGGGGCGCCCAGGGCACCCCGTTTTCGCATGCGTCCCGTCCGGACCGGTCAGAACTTGTAGCCCACGCTCAGGAACGTGACCACCGGATCGATCTTGATCTTGGTGTGCGACACGATCGTCACCCCGGCTGCCTGCGTGGTGAACGTCGCCCGCGTCGACACCGGCACGTAGGACACCGACAGGCCGACGAACCAGTTGTCGTTAATGGCGTAGTTGGCGCCGATATTGAACACCGGGTTCCACGAGCTGTCGGCGCTGGCGCTCATCCTGGCGCCCGGGATGCCAAAGGCGTGGTTGACGAAATCCTGGTTGCTGATGGTTTCGTCGGTGAACCACGTGTAGTTCACGCCGAGGCCGACGTAGGGACGGAACTTGGCCTTGGCCTCGAAGAAGTGGTACTTCACCAGCAACGCAGGGCTCCACTGCCGGACCGAACCAAGCTTGCCGTACTGGGCATAGTCGCCGGTGCCCTTGACGTCATGCTTGGGCGGAATGCCGGCAATGAAGTCGGCCGAGATGTTGTCCGTGAAGAAATGCGCGAAGGCAAGACCAACCGTGTCGGCGGTCTCGATGTCCGCTCCGGTGTTGGGGCGAACCATGCCGACCGGGCGGCCGTTGATGCTGTCCACCGTCAGCGGATCGGCCGAGCTGTTCGGCATGACGCGGAACCAGCCCAGGCTGATGATGTTGCTGCCAGCCGATTGTGCCTGTGCGGTACCTGCCAGCGCCATGACAGCGCCTGCCGCCAGCATCTTCTTATAGGTCGATTTCATAGTCCTCTACTCCTCATTCGGGTTACTACCGAAGGGCATTATCCGGCCTGCGGCAGCGGGACTGTTTCATCGACGATACGGATTCGTAGAATTTCTCCCCTAAATAAAGGGTTAACCACTAAAAAACCGCATCAAGGCTGACTTTCGCCCGCGGCGCCGCAGCATTCACGCAACGTTTCTGCCCCCGCGCGAAAAAACCCTCGAATCCAAGGGGTCTTATGCGGGCGCCGACCCGATTTTCACCGTGTCGACGCCCGCACGCGCCTGTTCGCTGCGTCGGGGCATCAGGGCGTCACGATGGCGAAGTTGCTGTCGAACTTGTCCATCAGGCCCATCCAGGTACGCAGCGCACCGGCATCCCCGTCGACACGGGCGCGTCCGGCCTGCACTTCGGCCGGCAGCGTGGTTTGCCCGGCCAGCACGCCGAACAGCGCCGTGCGCGGGATGCTCAGCGTCGCCTGCGGGACAGCGTGCCGGGCATCGGCCTTGTAGCGGAACACGCCGTTTTCCACCGTCAGCGCATAACGCTTGCCGGTATCGGGCTGGACCCAGTTGATGGCCAGCTTCTGTCCGGCCGCGCGCTCGCCGTTCAGGCGGATGGCCAGATAGTCCAGGAACATGGTGTCGGTCATGGCGCGCAGCACGTCAGGATTGGCCGTGCGCGCGCCCGGATCCTTCGGCAAGCCATTGCGCAGTTCCTGCGCGCCACTCAGGAAAGCGCTGCGCCAGGTGGCCGATTCGGTCTGGTAGCCGAGCTGCTCCAGGGCGTCGGCTTCCAGGTTGCGCGCCGCCTGGTTGGACGGATCGGCGAACACCACGTGCTTCATGACCTCGGCCACCCAGCGGTACTCGCCGCGCGCGTAGGAGGCCCTGGCCTGCTCGATCACCTTGTCGGCACCGCCCATGAACGCGACATAGTGCTTTGCAGCCTCTTCCGGCGGCAGCGGATACAGATTGGCCGGGTTGCCGTCATACCAGCCCAGGTAGCGCTGGTAGACGGCCTTGGCGTTGTGGTTGACCGTGCCGTAGTAGTCGCGCAAGTCCCACTGGCTTGCCAGCGACGGCGGCAGCTTCACGCGCTCGCCGATCTCGGCCGGTGTGAAGCCCTGGTTGGCCAGCCGCAGCGACTGGTCATGGATGTACTTGTAGGCATCGCGCTGGTTGCCGAGATAGCTGACGATGTTCTGCTGCCCCCACTTGGGCCAGTGGTGCTGGGCGAAGATCACCTCGGTGCGGCCGCCGAAGCGGTCGATGGTCTCGTCCAGCGCGCGCCACCACTGGTTGGCGTCGCGCACCTGCGCGCCGCGGATGGTGTACAGGTTGTGCAGGTTATGGGTGGCGTCCTCGGCCGCGCACAGCGCCTTCCACTGCGGGAAGTACATCAGCATCTCGGCCGGGGCCTCGGTGCCGGGCGCCATCAGGAACTCGATCTTCACGCCGTCGATCGTGCGCATCTCTCCGGTCTTCGCGATCAGGTCGGTTGGCGCAATCAGCGTGATGGTGCCGTGCGACACCGCCTTGCCCAGGCCCGAATCGACATGGCCGGTAGCCGAGCGCGGCAGGTTGGACCCGTACATGTACTGCGCCCTGCGGCCCATCGCCGTACCCGCGAACACGTTCTCGCTGACGGCCTCTTCCATGAACCCCTCGGGCGCCAGCACCTTGACGCGTCCGGCCTTGACGTCCTCCTCGGTGGTTACGCCCTTGACGCCGCCGAAGTGGTCGCCGTGGCTATGGGTATAGATCACCGCCACCACCGGCTTCTTCGGGCGATGCTTGTAGTACAGGTCGAGCGCCGCGTGCGCGGTTTCCATCGAGGTCAGCGGATCGATGATGATCAGCCCGCTGTCGCCCTCGATGATGGTCATGTTCGAGATGTCGAACCCGCGCACCTGGTAGATGCGGTCCGTGACCTGGAACAGGCCGTTGTTCAGGTTGACCTGGGCCTGGCGCCACAGGCTGGGGTTGACCGTATCGGGCGCCTTGGCATCGCGCAGGAAGGCATAGGTCCCGAGCGACCAGACCACCCGGCCCTTCGCATCGCGGATCTCGTTGCCGTCCAGCGTGCCGAGGAAACCGCGCTGCGCATCCTCGAAATCCTGCCGGTTGGCGAACGGCAATTGTTGCAGGACGGCCGCGTTGACCTTCGCCGTGGCCGGCGTAGCCGGCTGGGGGCCTTCGGCGGCATCGGCCGTGCCGGCCAGGCACAGCGCAGCGGCGGCCAGCGCCGCATATCGGTGAAGCATTCGGTTCTCCTTGAGAGATTGGCTCCATGCGAGCCCGAGGAAGCAACAGGCGGCAGCCGGACTGCCGTCCACCAGCGCGGGCGCATTGTGCTGAACGTTCAGTACAATTCACAAGTTTGGTTCGGATGCCGTCACACTGTCAAATTCGAATAATCAGGGATGCTCCGCGCGAGCACGCCCTGGATGTGCATAAACGGTTCTTTTTGATCGCCCCCATGCCTGCTTTCCCCCCACCACCCTACCCGCCCGCTGCACAGAAGAACCGTCGCGGGCTTGAAACGCGCCAACGCGTGCTCGCCGTGACGCGCGACCTGATCCGCGCGCACGGCTATGCCGAGGTAAAGCTGGATCAGATTTCCGTCAGTGCGGGCGTGGCCAAGAGCAGCCTGCTATGGCACTTCGGCAGCAAGGAAATGCTGCTGGCGGAAGCCGCGACCACGCTGTTCCGCGAGATCGGGCAGGAGATCGCGCCCGAGATACGCGCCGGAGAAACGCCGGCGCGACGCCTGGATCGTGTCTTCGATGAGGTCGCGCGAGCGTTGTCGGCCAACCCGGAAGCCAAGGGCGTGGTGCTCGGCATGCTGTTCTCGGGCAGCTTGCCGGCCAGCGTGCGTGCCGAAATCCACCGTGGCTGGGAAGGTCACGTGCAGGGACTGATTGATGCGTTCACGCAGCCGCAGCGGGCGATGCCGGCCACGATGGCGCGGCTGATGGTGTCCACCTTCCACGGCTGCTACTGCCACTGGTACGCAGGCGGATGCAGCGAACCGATTGCCGCCTACCTTGAGCCGGCGCGAGAACTGTTCCAGATGTGGCTGGCGGCCGCGGCCGCGCAGTAGCGCTCAGTCCTGCCGGCTGGCCAGCACGCAGGCCGCAAGGTCCCACAGCGCGTAGCCCACGCTCTTGAATACCAGCGGGCTGCCGGCGCGCGCGCGGATGGCATCGGCCCGCAGGATCGCGGTCTCGAACGGCTGCACCGTGGCCCAGTCGATACCGGCGTGCAACAGGTCGCCGGCCTCCTCCTCGATGCCGAACAGCGTATCCGCGAGCAACCGCCCGCTGGCCGAGGCCGCGTGGCACAGCGCTGGCGGCAACTCGCACATATCGGGACGGAATGCGCCGACCGCCGCAATGAACTGGTCGTCGCGCCACAAGCCGCTGTCGAGATCGGGAAGCACTGGGGTGCGGCTCGATGTCACGGTCACCACCATCGACACGCGCTGCAGCACGCTGGCGACGTCATCGACCACCTCCGCCTCGACGCCAAGCGTGCCGGCATGCGCGGCTAGCGCCTCAGCCTTGTCGCGCGTACGCGAATGCAGCCAGACGCGGCACAGCGGCAATCCGGCGATGAAGGCCTCCAGGTGCGTCAGCGCCTGCACGCCCGCGCCGATGATGAGCAGTTCGCCATCCGGTCGTGCAGCAAAGCGCTGCGCGGCCAGCAATGACACCGCCGCCGTGCGCCGGCCGGTGACCGTGGGGCCGTCGAGCATCGCCAGGCGCGCGCCGGTATGCGCATCGGCCACCACCACTTCGCCCAGGATGTTCGGCAACCCGCGCCGCGGATTGTCCGGATGCACGGTGATGTTCTTGGTCATCACCAGGCGCCGGTTGCGCGCCGGCATGACCAGCAGCGTGCCCTCCCCGTCCCGCGCATCGCCCACCGGCAGCGCGATGCGCGGCGGCGCCATGGCCGTCCCCTCGCGCAGCTCGGCCAGCATGTCGGCGATCGCTGCGGCCAGCTCGGGGTAAGGCAGGCGTGCCGCAGTGCTCGCGGCATCGAGGGGAATCAGTGACATGCAGCACTCCGGCGGGCACGGTTCAGGACCCGCCATTATGCGGCAGGCCCCGCACCCCATCAGCGCGCCAGCATCGGCATCACATGCTCGGCATAGCGCGTACCCACCGCTGCGCCGGCCGGGAAAACGGTATCGATCCCGGCGAGCTCCTTTGTATCGAGCCGCACCTCCAGCGCGCCCAGGTTGTCGTCGAGATTGGCGATGCGGCGCGTGCCGGGAATCGGCA
This sequence comes from Cupriavidus sp. C3SS-1, assembly GCF_057073755.1. NCBI lineage: Bacteria > Pseudomonadati > Pseudomonadota > Betaproteobacteria > Burkholderiales > Burkholderiaceae > Cupriavidus > Cupriavidus sp. C3SS-1. Next base: position 3,330,436 of record NZ_CP172699.1, read on the forward strand.
CCACCTGCTGGCCGCGCGCCAGCACCCAGGCCAGCGCGAGTTGCGCCGGCGTGCAGGCCTTGGCGGCGGCCAGTGCGCGCACCTTGTCGACCAGCGCAAGATTGCGCGCGAAGTTCTGGCCCATGAAACGCGGGTTGGACCGGCGGAAATCGTCCGCGTCGAAATCGTCCGGGCTGCGGATGGCTCCCGTCAGGAAGCCGCGCCCGAGCGGGCTGTACGGCACGAAGCCGATGCCCAGCCGTTCGCACGTGGCCAGGATGCCGTCGGTCTCCACGTCACGCGTCCACAGCGAATATTCGCTCTGCAACGCGGAGACCGGATGCACCTTGTGCGCGCGCTCGATGGTCTGCGCACCGGCCTCGGACAGGCCGATCCACCGGACTTTGCCGGCCTTCACGAGATCCGCCATGGCGCCCACCGTTTCCTCGATGGGCACCTGCGGATCGATGCGGTGCTGGTAATACAGGTCGATGTGGTCGACGCCGAGCCGCTTCAGGCTCGCCTCGCAGCTTGCGCGCACATACTCGGGCCGGCCGTTGACGCCGCGCGCCGCCGGCTGCGAGAGGTCGCGCACGATGCCGAACTTGGTCGCCAGCACGACCTGGTCGCGTCGCCCGGCAATGGCGCGTCCCACCAGTGCTTCATTGGTGTGCGGGCCGTAGATGTCGGCGGTGTCGAGCAGCGTTATGCCGCGGTCGAGCGCGTGCCGGATGGTGCGGATCGACTCCGCATCGTCGTGCGCGCCATAGAAATCGCTCATGCCCATGCAGCCGAGGCCGATCGCCGAGACCGTGGGACCGTGGTTGCCCAGTTGGCGTGAAGGAATCGAGGTGGCGTTTCCGGTCATGCTGGCTCCTGATGGATGGCGTCGCACGCGGCGACGAATGCAGGCAAGTATGGACAGTCGACGGCCACGGAACCAGCATGCTACGCTGCATGCATCATGAAGCCTGACTTCACAATCGATGCTGATTCCCTGCCCGCACTAGCGGCGTTCGTGCGCGTGGCCCGCCACGGCAGCTTCACGGCCGCCGCCGCGGCGCTCGCGGTCAGCCCGTCTGCGGTATCGCAGACCATTCGCCAGCTTGAAGCGCGGCTTGGCGTGCGTCTCCTGCAGCGCACCACGCGCAGCGTCGGGCTGACGGAAGCGGGCGCGGCATTGCTCGCCCGCATCGAGCCCGCGCTGCAGGAAATCGGCGCGGCCACCGACGACGTGCGCCAGCAGCGCGACAACCCGGTCGGCACCCTGCGCCTGACCACGCCCAATACCGCCGGTGTCATCGTGTTGCGGCCCCTGCTGGCGGCCTTCATGCGCGCGTACCCGGGCATTTGCGTCGATGTGGTCACCGACGACCGCTTTGCCGACATGGTCGCCGAAGGCTTCGACGCCGGCCTGCGCCTGGGCGAGGCCCTGCAGCGTGACATGGTGGCAATCCCTGTCACCGGCCCGCTGCGCATGGTCGTGGCAGCCGCCCCCGCCTATCTCGCGCAACACGGCACCCCGCAGACCCCCTCCGACCTGCACACGCATGCCTGCCTGCAATACCGCTTCGGTCCGCATGGCAGCGTCTACCGGTGGGAATTTATCGAAGACGGCCGCACCTTCACCGTGGACACGCACGCGGCGCTGATCGCCAATGACAAGACGCTGCTGCACCAGGCCGCGCTGGATGGCGCGGGGCTGATCTACGAGTTCCCCCACCACGTCCGCGCAGCGCTCGACGATGGCCGGCTCGTCACCGTGCTGGAACGCTGGCTGCCGCGATTCGACGGCTTCTACCTTTACTACCCTGGCCGCGCGCTGATGCCACCGAAGCTGCGTGCCTTCGTCGATTTCCTCAAGGCGCGCGCGCCTGTTTCAGCGGGCGCCGCGTCCCGCTGAAGCGGCCGGCGCACGCACGCTGGCGCCGCGCACTTCAATGCCGATGCGGTGCACCACCTTGCCGGCCGCGTCCAGCAGCTCCACCTGATGGCGGCCCGGCCATGGCAGCCACGCCACTTCGCCACCGCGCCCGAGCGGCTTGCCGTCCATGCGCCAGCTCACCGTGCGCGCGGTCTGGCCGGACACGCCTTCGGCGTGGAACCACACGCGCTGCGCGGACGGCGGCATGTCCGGATCGAGCGCAAAAATCGTCCCGTCGGCGGGGTTTGCGATCGCCGGCGCGCCAGCGCGCGCCGACGATGTGCCGACGTTGACGCGCGTGAGCGCCGTGCCTGCCAGGAACACTTCCTCGCGCGCGGGTTCAAGGTCATCGGAAAAGGTCAGTGCCACACGCTCGACACCCGCCGGCACGCCGGGGGCCATGCTCGGCTGCGAACGGTGCAGCGCGTCCATCACGTCATGCCATACCGGCGCCGCGCCCGAGACGCCTGACACATCGTGCATGCTGGCCCCGCTGGCGTTGCCGACCCACACGCCTACGGTGTAGCGCTGCGACCAGCCAATGCACCAGTTGTCGCGCATGTCCTTGCTGGTGCCGGTCTTCACCGCCGTCCAGAAGCGCGTGGTCAGCGGGCTGTCGAGACCGAAGGTGCGCGCACGCGCATGCCGGTCGGACAGGATGTCGCCGATCACATAAGTCGCCGTCGGCGACATCACCGCCGTCGAAGGCACCGACGCCACGCCGGCGCGCATGCGTACCGGTCCGTAGCGGCCGCCGTTCGCGAGCGCCCGATACGCATTGGTCAGCGCCAGCAGCGACACGTCCGCGCTGCCCAGCGCGAGGCTGTACCCGTAGTAGTCGCCCGCCTCGGTCAGGGGCAGCCCCAGCGCCACCAGCCGCTTGTGGAAGCGGTGCGGGGTCACCATCACCAGCGTGCGCACGGCGGGCACGTTCAGCGATGCTGCCAGCGCCGCGCGCGTGCTCACCCAGCCTGCATAGCGATGGTCGTAGTTCTGCGGCACGTACAGCCCGCCGCCCACGGGTAAATTGACCGGACGATCGTCAAGCAGCGAGGCGGCCGTCAGCCGGCGCTCTTCCAACGCCTGCTCGTACAGGAACGGCTTCAGCGTCGAGCCGGCCTGGCGCAGCGCCTGCGCGTGGTCCACCTGCGCCGCGCCGGACAGTTCGCCCGACGAGCCGACGTATGCGAGTACGTCGCCGCTCGCGTTGTCGATCACCACCACCGCGCCGTCTTCCACGTGCCGGCCGGCGAGTTCGCGCAGATGCCGCTGCAGGCTTGCCACCGCCACCCGCTGCAGCCCTGCATCGAGCGTCGAGCGAAGATACGGCACAACGGACGCATGCGGGCCCGCTTGCCCGCGCGCCTGGCTCAACAGCATCCGACCAAGGTGCGGTGCCACTTGCCCCGGCATGGCCGATGCCGCCGACCCGCGCTGCACGACACTGCCCGTGCGCAACAGCGCCAGTTGCGCGAAGCCCTCCAGCCCCTCGCATTCGCGCGGCACGCGCATCTCGCGCAAGATGCCGCACGCTCGTCGTGCGACTTGCGCGGCCCTGGCATTGGGCGCGCGAACGAGCGCCACGGCGAGCGCCGATTCGCGCGCATCGAGCCCTTCCGGAAACTTGCCGAACAACGCCTGCGACATCGCCGACAGGCCGACCAGTTCGCCGCGGAACGGGACCAGGTTCAGGTACGCCTCCAGGATCTGGTCCTTGCTCCAGCTACGCTCCAGCGACGCGGCGCCGGCGGCCTGCCCCAGCTTCTGCGTGACGCTGCGCCCCGCGCCCGCGCTGCCCGGTCGGCGCAGGTCTTCATCGAGCAGCCCCGCGAGCTGCATGGTCAGCGTGGAAGCGCCGCGCGTGCGCGTGTTCCAGAGATTGGCCCACGCCGCCGCGGCCACGCCTTGCCAGTCGACGCCGCTGTGCGCGTAGAAGCGCTTGTCTTCCGACAGCACGATAGCGGTACGCAGCGCGGGCGAGGTTTCCGCGAGCGTGACCCAATCGCCGCGGCGCACGCGGAAGTCATCGCGCAGGCGCGCAATGGTTTCGCCATTGCGATCGGTGACGACGACGTCGGTGCTGCGCCAGTCGGCGCGGACCTGGGTGAAGGATGGGAGTGCCTGGGCGGGCGGTGCCATCCATGTCAGTGCCACGGCAAACACGAAAGCCGATGCATGCCGGGCTACTAGTTTGCTCCCCTCTCCCGCAAGTGGGCGAGCGGAGCAAACCGGTGAAACACGAACCGCCGCGAGCCTACCCGTCAACCACTTCATGCCCTAGCTTCTCCGCGATTCCCGACGATGCCCGCGACGATCAGCACCTGCGCGGCCGCATACGTCCACCAGATGCCCAACTGGAAACTGTCGAACGGCACCAGAAAGCGCGCAATGCCGATCATCATGTCCGACGCCGCGAAGCACAGTGCCCCCAGCGCGGTGAACGGCGTCGGCAGCTTCGCCACCAGCGCGGCGCAGACCATCGCCGCCAACACGATGACGTACACCGTGACCGGCCCCGCCAGCGTGCCCAGGTTGGGCCAGAAGCGGCCCAGCATCGTGCCGGCCACACCGATCATCGCGCCGCACGCGACCAGCCGGTGCGCGCGCCAGTCGCCCGCTAGCGGCACCAGCACCCGCAGATAGGCGAGATGCGCGAGCAGGAACGCGCCGAGGCCGCCCACGAACGAACTGCGCAGCGCCGGCACCGCGAGCAGCAAATCCCCGATCGCGGAGCACACCAGCGCAATCACCAGCCAGCGCCGCTCCCTTAACGGGCGATGGAACCACGCGGCACGCGCCAGCATCAGCGCCATCGCGATCTTCCACGCGGGCTGCAGTGCGATCTGGCCGGTCAGCGGCGCGCCGTCGGGCAACTCCATCGCTACCTGCACCAGCAGCGCACCATAGACCACGCCCGCCAGGGTGCCGGCCAGCCACCACTCGCGCACGCGCGCCGGCATCATGAGCGCCAGCCAGCTCATGGGCGGGCTCCGACGGTCAGGCGCGCATTCGGCGCCGCGCCGAACACATCCGGCGCATACATGGCTTCGACGCGCGTCGGCGGCAGCGCGAAGTCGCCGGCGTTGTTCAGGCGCACGGTGTACTCGACCGAGCTGCTGCCCTTGGGCAGGTACTCGTAGTACTCGCGATAAGCCTGTGGCGTGCGTTCCGTGTAAGCGGGCCACGCCATCCCCTTGCGCCGCTCGCCGCGCGTGGCGATGGCCGAATCGCGCCCCAGCCCGCTGCCGAGGATGGTCGCGCCGGCCGGGACCGGATCGCTGACCACCACCCACGTCATGTCGGCCTGCGCATCGATGTCCAGCTTCACGCGATACGTATCGCCACGCGACCACTTGCCCGACACCGCCTGCTCCACCGGCGTCACCGTGCGGCGCACGCGGTAGCCGGCGGCAAGCGGTCCCGGCAGCGGCACCGCCGCCATGGCACGCACCGTGGCCCACGGATGCCCCGCGCCCGCCTGTTCGAGCTGCAGCGTGCCGCCGCCCTCCCCGCTCGGCCACGGCAGGTCGACGCTACCCTGCGCCACGCCGTCGCGGCGCTGTGCGCGGCTCCAGTCGAAGCTGCGCGCGCCTTCCCCCCCACCGCTCACCAACAGGCGCGTGCTGCCTGCCACCGGCGTCTTCTCGAAGGCCTGCGCAAAGCGCGCGATCGCCAGCATGCCCCAGGCATTGGCATTGGTCGTGCCCCATGCCCCGCGCACCTGGCGTCCGATCAATCCCGTGGCAAGCTGCGGCGCATCGTCCTTCCAGCCCGGCAGTTCCGCGGCCAGCGCGAGCAGGCGTGCCGCATTCACGTCGCCGCCGGCCATCAGCCACCACCAGTCGTCGCCGCGCTCGGTCGAGAACGCCAGCCGCGTGCCCTGCACCGTCAGGCGCGCGCGCAGCAGTTGCTGCGCTTCGGCCAGCCGCGCTTCGCGCTGCGGGATGTCCTGCATGCGCGACAGCAGCAGGGTCCAGTCGATCAGCGCCGAGGTCGGCCACTGCGCCGGCAGGATCTGGATCGACCCGAGCATGCGCGCCTGCGCGTGACCCGTGCGCGACAGCGCTTCGAGCGCGGCCAGCTTGCGGACTTCGAGATCCATCGTGGCTGCCGAAGGACTCCACGCATCCGGACGGATGCGGCCTTCGACGAACGCCGTCAGGCCCCGTTCCATCTGCGCGCGCTGTTCGTCAGGCACGCGCAGCGTCAGGCCCGCTTTCGCGGCTTCATCGCTGACCGACAGCAGATAGGCCGTCAGGGCAACGCTGCCGCTCTGGCTGTCGCTGCGCAGCGGAAAGTACGAGGCCAGGCCATTCGCATCGAGGTAAGACGGCAACTGATTCATCAGCGCTTCCCAGGCCGTGCCGTCAGCCAGGCCGATGGCCTTCGACGCGCGCTGCTCCAGGCAACTGAACGGGTAGTTGAGGAACCACTCGCGTACGCCCGGCATGCCGCCCGCGAGCGACGACTGCAGGTTCACCTGCAGGCCGCCGCGCAGCTTGCCGGCCGGGTCCTTGAGCGCATCCGGCGGCGCCTTCACGGGCACCGACAGCCCCGGCGCCAGTTGCGCCAGCGTGGCCTGCTGCGCTGTCACCGGCTCCGCCGGCACGATCTGCTGCGATACCTTGATGCGGTCCGCCGCGCCCCCCGCGCCTTGCTCGGCGGCCTGCACTTCCCACTGGATCGTGCCGCTGCGCGAGTACGCGAGCAGCGCCGGCGCGGTGACGTCCCAGCCGATCTCGCGTGCCTCGCCAGCCGGTATCTGCACGGTCTGCGCAGGCAGCGCGCTGGCATTGTCGACCAGCGCTGCGCGTGCGCTGGCCTGCACCGTCATGGCCCGCTTTGTTGTATTGCGCAGCGTGAACATGGCGCGATAGCGGTCGTCCTCGCGCACCAGCAGCGGCAGGCCGGAAATCAGCTGCAGGTCCTGCGTGGCCGCGATGGTCGCGCTGCCGGTACCGAAGCGGCCCACGCCAAGGTCGGCCACCGCGACGATGCGGAAGCTGGTCAGCGAATCATTGAGCGGCACTTCCACCGTAGCCTTGCCCTCGGCATCGAGCTGCACGCGCGGGTTCCACAGCAGCAGCGTGTCGAACAGTTCGCGCGTCGGACTCTTGCCGCCGCCACCGCCGGCCGGAACCGCCTTGCGCCCATAGTGCCGGCGCCCGATGATTTCCATCTGCGCCGTGGCGGTCTCCACGCCGTAGCTGCGCCGCTGCAGCATGGCATCGAGCAGGTCCCAGCTGTTGTTCGGCATCAGCTCCAGCAGCGCCTGGTCCACCGCGGCCAGCGCGATCTCGCCATTGGCCGCGGGCTTGCCGTCCGGTAGCTTGACCTGCAGCGCGACACGCGCCTTGCCGCGCACGGTATAGGACGCCTTGTCCGGCGTCACGGTGACATCGAGCCGGTGCGCCTCGTTGCCGACGCGGATCTCCGCCAGGCCAAGCCGGAAGGCCGGCCTGGACAGGTCCACCAGTGCAGTCGGCGCCGCGTATTCCTTGCCCTCGCTGCGGAACGCCCGCCACCATTCGCCCGGCTGGCGCCAGCCCCACGTGAAGAACGAATACCACGGCACTTCACGCAGGCGTCCGCGGATCGTCATCACCGACACGTAGACGTTGGGGCCCCACTCCGGCTTGACCTTCACGCGTACCGTGGGATCGCTGCCATGGAGTTCGACCACCTGCGTCTGGAGCACGCCTTCACGCTCCACCGCGACCAGCGCCGTTGCCTCGCGGAACGGCATGCGCACCTGGAACACGGCGGTGTCGCCGGGCGCGTACTGCTTCTTCTCGGGCAGCACGTCGATGCGGTCATGGTTCTCGCCGCCGAACCACAGCTCGCCCTGGCGCGTGACCCATACCGTCGAGGCCGCCTGCGTGCTGCGGCCATCCTTGTCCCGTGCAATCGCCACCAGCTCCACCTGGCCCGCCTGGTCCAGCGTGATATCGCAGCGCGCGCGGCCCTGCGCGTCGGTACGCGTCTCGCACACCGTGCCGAGGTCGCGGCTCTCGCTGCGGTTGTCGTAGCGGTAGAAGCCGCCTACCACGCGCTTGCGCGTCGACGTGGTGAGGCGTGCCCGTGCGTTGAACTTCACCGGCGTATCGGCCACCGGCTTGCCCTGCGTGTCGAGCACCAGGCCGTGCACGGCCAGCTTCTGCTTTACCGATACCCAGCCATCGGTGCGGATACCCGCCACCACGGCGGCAGGCCATACCGGCACGGTCTGGCGCAGCGTCTGGATCTCGCCGTTCGGGTCGGCAAAGCCGGCTTCGAGCACCAGGTCGCGCGGCGCATCGGTCTTCGGCATCTTGCGCAGCATGACAGTCCCATTGCCGTTCTTGTCGAGCGTCACCGCCAGCTTGTCGGCGATCAGCTTCTGGCCGCCGTCGCGAGCCTGGCCTTCGTCGACCTGATCCATCTCCTCGTCGCCGGAGGTGTTCTCGCGCGTGGCGCGCGGCGGCGTGAACGAGTATTCGTCGTAACCAGGGAAGCTGACCCACTTGTCGCGCAGCAACGCGGACACGCGCACCGGCAGGCCAATGGCCGCGCCGCCGGATACGTAATGCACTTCGACACCGACCGGCACTTCAGACGGCGCCATCAGGGCGCCGCCCTTGCCGCCTTGTCCACCCGTAGCTTGCAGCGTGCCGGTCAGTACCGGCAGCCGGAACGCTTCCACGCGGAAACTGCCGCTGGCATAGGTGCGCGCGTGGTTGTCGTCGGCGTCATTGCCGCCACTGGCTTCGGTCTGCAGTTCGACGCCGTAGACCCCGAGCCTGGCCGCGGGCGGCACCTGGAAGCTGCTTTCGGCGCTGCGCCCGCCGGTCGCGGTATTGCGCCACTGCAGCGGCAGTTCGTAGGTCTGGCCGCTGCCTTCATGGCGGATCACCACCGTCTGCGGCAGCTTGCGGTTCGCGGGCGGCAAGGCAAAGCCCTGTGCGGTCTCGGCACGGATGAAATGCTTCATCGACACCGTTTCGCCGGCGCGCAGCAGCGTGCGGTCGAACACGGTATGCGCGCGCACCGTCTGCGCGGCGCTCGCATCGGTCGGCACGTTGAAGCGCCAGGTCTCGATGCCGCGGTTCCAGTCGGACATCACGAAGGCCATGTCCGCCTTGCCGCGCGCCTCCGGATGCGTGGCCGCGATGCGCGCGGAAACAAAATAACCCGACAGGCCATTGCCGTCGCAGCTGCGGCCGCGCACATCGTCGAGCTTGGCGAAACGCACGATGCCGCCGGCATCGGTGCGGCCTTCGCCGAGCAGCCTGCCGGAACAGTCACGCACGGCAACAGCGGCGTCGCGCACGGGCTTGCCGTCATCCAGCGCAGTCACCCACGCCAGGCCGCTCATCGCCCCGTCGCCTTCGCCGCGCGCCAGCTTGAAATGCACGCCAAGGTTGGTGACCAGCGCGGCCGTGCGGACATACATGGGCGCGCGCTTGCCCAGCAGCGCTTCGCCGAGCATGGGCGAGGCGATTTCGACCACATGGAAGCCCGGTTCCGGCAGAGGAATCCCGACCACCTCGAACGGCCGCGGCGCATCGCCGGAAGGCTTTGGCACCGAAAGTTTCTGCACGCCCGCAGCGCGTTCAAGCAGCGACACGGAACGCGCTTCGATCGATGGCGCATTGCGCGGATTGTTCACGCCGTACGGCGATCGGCCGGCCAGCACCGCGTCGAGTTCCGCGCGCGTCCAGCTGGTCTCGTGCATGCGGCGCACCAAGCCGAGCCAGCGCAGCACGGCGCCATCGTCATCGACCTTGAGCTTCATCACCGTGCCCGCCTGCGCCTGCACGCCGCGCACCTGCAGGTCGGCTTCGACGTTGCGCAGCGTCACCGGCAGCAGCGGCGGATAGTCGGCCGGGGCCTTGCCCTTGGGCAGTTCGCCGAAGCGCTCCACCACGCCGAACGGCGCCGCGGCGAACTTGGCCAGCGGCGGCATGGCGGCGGTCGACACCTTGAGCGGGAACAGGTCGGCATTGGACAACGTGCGGCCGCTGTCGTCCTTCAGGTCACGCGGGATCTCGATGGTGAAATCGGCCTTCTCCGGAAACGGTGCAGCGAAGGTAAGCGACGTGACGCTGGCATCTGGTGCGAGATCCGCATCGAACTGCGGCGCGCGCGGGCCCGACGGCATCTTCAGCACCACGTGCTCGGCCAGCTTGCGCCCGATCGGCGCCGAGAACGAGATCGTCATCGGACGCAGTGGCGTGCATGGCGACTGCGCGTGCTCGCGTTCGCAGCTGAAGCTCGCGGTGAATGGTTCACGCACCGTGTAATCGAAGCGGCGCTCGTCGCGCGTGGCGATGCCCGACGGCGTGGCAATGCCCGCGCCAAGCACCAGCTGCATGCGCGCGCCAGCCGGCAGCCGCTGCTGGCAGGCCAGCAGGTGGATCGCGTCGGGCGCGTCCTTGGCCAGGCGCTTCCAGTAGATGGCGTCGAGCACGGCGTCGCGCTCCTTGCCGGCCAGCAGGCGCACGGGGATGCGCTCGCCCAGGCCTTCCGCCTGGCACCACGCGTGATCGCGCACCGAGGCCGCGGTGGCCGCGCCATTGAAGCGCAGCGCGAAGACCTGGTCCTCCTCGATCTCGCCGCCCGACGGACGGCTGGCCACGACCGTGGGGCCGCCGGTCTCGAACCGGTACTCGGCCTTGCCCGCGTAGGGCTTGCCGGCCACGCTGCGCAGGCTGGCGGACATGCGCACGGAACACCGCACACCGGGCGGCAGGTCGTGCTCGAAGTCGAACACCCAGTTGCTGGCATCGACCCAGCGTCCCTGCCCGGCCGTGGCCGCGCCGGTACAGGAGAGGGCTGCCGGCGCAGCAGCCTTGACGTCGCCCATCGGCACCATGGCCTCGTCGAAGCGGATCGCGATCTGGCGCACCTGCGGAACCGTTCCCTCTGGCGAGAAGCGCGTGACCTGCGCCGCGAACGCGGCCGACACCGACAGCCATGCCAGTACGCCAGCCATCGCGACACGGCCTGTCGACGCGTGCTGGCCAAGTTCCCGACCCCGTCGGGCAACGATTCCCATCATCCTGCGATCCTCCCGTCAAAGCACCCGGCGAGGGTGACATGTGACGTTTGGTAGTGCAAGGCCGGCACGCAAACCTGCAGCGCGGCCGACAAAAGTTTCAGCGCAGGTGCGACAGCGGCAAGGCGCCTTCGCTCTTGAGCGCGGTGAGGACGATGTTGGAACGGATGCTTTCCACGCCCGGCACCCGCATCAGGCGCTTCATGGTGAATTCGGCCAGCGTGGGCAGGTCGGGCACGACCACGCGAATCAGGTAATCGGCCTCGCCGGCCACGGAATAGCACTCCTGCACTTCCTCGAGCAGCAGGATTTCCTCGCTGAAGCGTTCGGTGATGGTGTCGCCGTGGTGCGCCAGCTTGACGCTGATAAAGACCAGTACGCCCAGTCCCAGCGCCTGCGTCGACAGGCTCACGCGATAACCCGTGATGACACCGTCGGCTTCCAGCCGGGCCAGCCGCCGGCCTACCTGGCTCGACGACAGGTGTACCCGCTCTGCCAGCTGCTGGTGGGTGGAGCGCCCGTCGGCCTGCAGGGCCGCGAGCAGCGCCAGGTCGAAGTGGTCAAGGGAAACCATACGCAATTCCCGCATTAATCGTCTTATTGACGCGAATTATACGCGCCATTAACGCCATAAGATCCGATTTTGCGGCTTAATTTCACCAACGGACGCCTAAACTACGCAGATAAACCGCACACAGCGCACCGCGCCAAACCCAGGAGACAAATTCGATGTCCGCTATCGCCAGCGCCCCCGTTCAAGAAGCCCCCGGCCAGTTTGACGGCGCCTTCCAGGGCACCATGACGGACAAGCTCAGGGAGCAGTTCGACGCCGGCCTGCTGTCCGGCCAGACCCTGCGCCCGGACTTCACCATCGCGCAGCCGGTGCACCGCTACAGCAGCACCGACCACGCCATCTGGCGCAAACTCTATGAGCGCCAGGCGTCGATGCTGCGCGGTCGCGTCAGCAACGAATTCCTGCAAGGCCTGGCGACGCTGGGCATGGAAAAGGACCGCGTGCCCGAGTTCGACCAGCTCAACGAGACGCTGATGCGCGCCACGGGCTGGCAGGTGGTCGCCGTACCGGGCCTGGTGCCGGACGAGGTGTTCTTCGATCACCTGGCCAATCGCCGCTTCCCGGCCAGCTGGTGGATGCGCAAGCCCGAGCAGCTTGACTACCTGCAGGAGCCGGACTGCTTCCACGACGTGTTCGGCCATGTGCCGCTGCTGATCAACCCGGTGTTCGCCGACTATATGGAAGCCTACGGCAAGGGCGGCCTGAAGGCGGCCGGCCTGGGCGCGCTGGACATGCTGGCGCGGCTGTACTGGTACACGGTGGAATTCGGCCTGATCCGCACGCCCGAAGGCCTGCGCATCTATGGCGCCGGCATCCTGTCCAGCCAGGGCGAGTCGGTCTACAGCCTCGATTCGGCCAGCCCCAACCGCATCGGCTTCGACGTGCGGCGCATCATGCGCACGCGCTACCGCATCGACACCTTCCAGAAGACCTACTTCGTGATCGACGACTTCGAGCAGCTGTTCGACGCGACCCGGCCGGACTTCGCGCCGCTGTACCAGGAACTGCGCGACCTGCCGACGCTGGGCGCGGGCGATGTGGCCGCGGGCGACCAGGCGATTCATGCCGGCACCCGCGAAGGCTGGGGCGACAGCGACGATATTTGACCGCAGTCGGCTAACCGCACGGTTTTCTGCTTTGTGAAACAATGCCGGCAAGCCCGCCAGGGCGGGCCGGCTTTTTCTTTCAACTGATCGAGCCCAACATGACACCCCTTTCGCCCCAGGCGCGCACCACCCTGCTCGCCGATCTGCCCGGCTGGACCGACGTCGACAACCGCGACGCCATCCATAAGCGCTTCACGTTTTCCGATTTCAACGCCGCGTTTGCGTTCATGACACGCGTCGCCATCCAGGCGGAGAAAGCCGACCACCATCCCGAGTGGTTCAACGTCTACAACCGCGTCGACATCACCTTGTCCACGCACGACGCCAACGGCCTGACCCAGCGCGACATCGACCTGGCCCGTTTCATCGAGCGTGCGGCCGCCTCGCTGCAGGTGGCGTAAAGCGCGCACCGGCGGTACTGAAGGCAAACCGAAAGGAAGACCTGCGCCGTGGCCTGTACAATCTGCGGATCGCGGTTTCGCGTGTGCGCCACGCCGCGCCTGCCGCATCCTGTCTTCCTTCCCGGCTGATCCAGCCATGCCCGACGTCCTGCCCGAATTGCCGCCATGCGAATCCTGCTGATCGAAGACGACCGCCAGATCGCCAGCGGCGTCGAAGCCGGCCTGACACGCGCCGGCCACCAGGTGCGCGTGGTCCATGACGGCGTCTACGCCACCGAACACCTGCTGCGCGAGCAGCACGACCTGGTCATCCTCGACCTGGGCCTGCCCGGCATCGACGGCATGACGCTGCTGGCGCGCTACCGCGCCCGCAACCGCACCACGCCGGTCATCATCCTGACCGCCCGCGACGAGCTCGAAGACAAGCTCTCCGGCCTGAACGCCGGCGCCGACGACTATCTCGTCAAGCCGTTTGCCCTGCCCGAACTCGAAGCCCGCGTGCGCGTGCTGCTGCGCCGCAGCCAGCATGGCGAAGCCGTGCCCGACCGTGATGTGCGCCTGGGGCGCCTGCGCCTGTCGGGGAACGATCGCCGCATGTTCATCGACGGCAAGCCGCTGGAACTGTCGCCACGCGAGTTCGCGGTGCTGGAACTGCTGCTGCAGCGCCAGGGCCGCGTGGTCAGCAAGGCCCAGCTGCAGGACCACCTGGCGACCTTCGCGCATCCGGCCGGCGAAGGCGGCGATACCGTCGGCGATACCGCCATCGAGGTCTATGTGCACCGCGTGCGCAAGAAGCTCGAGGAAAGCGACGTCGAGATCGTCACGGTGCGCGGCTTCGGCTACCTGCTGCAGGTCCGCGCCGGCCAATGAGCGCGCGCGCGTGGCACGGGCCGGGACGGCGCCGGCCGGCTGACTGAAGCTTCCGCGCCATGTGGCCGCGATCCCGCATCTCCCGTTCCGCTGCCGAACCCGGCACCCCGTCGCCGCCGCCGCAGACCCGCCGCACGGCGCAGGCGCCGCGCGTGGCGGTCAACGCCAGCCTGCGCGTGCATTTGTTGCGCGCCCTGGCCACGCCGCTGTTCGCGCTGGTGCTGGTGAGCGGCTCGCTCTCGTACTGGCTGGCCGCGCACTACACCACGCAGGTATTCGACCGTGCGCTGTATGGCGTGGCGAACAGCATCGCGCAGCAGATCCGCATTGCCGGGCCACGGCTGGAGCAGGACATCCCGATGATCGCGCAGACGCTGGTCGAGGCCGAAGGCACCGACCGCATTTACTGGCGCATCCATGGCCCGGACGGGCTGATCGGCGGCATGGACACCTGGCTCGGCTACGGCACCGGCCAGACCACGCTGCACGACGCACGCCTGTTCTATGCCTGGTTCAGCGGCCGCCAGGTCCGCGCGGTGCGGCTGCCGATCATGCTGCCGAGCGCGGCAACCGATGAACTCGGCACCAGCGAGGACGGCAAGGCGACGCGCGGCCCCATCGTGGTGGAAGTGGCGGAACTGCTGGACCGCCGCGAAACGGCGGCCAACGAGATCCTGCTGTCGGTATCGGTGCCGCTGATCCTGCTGCTGCTGGTGGGCAGCCTGATCCTCTCGCACGTGCTCAAGGAAGAGCTGGTGCCGCTGCAGATCCTGACCGACAAGCTGAACCGCCAGACCGCGCGCTCCCTCGCGGCGCTCGACGAAACCCAGGTGCCGGCCGAAGTGGCGCCGCTGATCCGCGGCCTGAATGCGCTGCTGTCGCGCCTGCGGGACGCGCTGGACGCCCAGCGCAAATTCATTGCCGATGCCGCGCACCAGTTGCGCACGCCGCTGACCGCCGTGAAGCTGCACGCCGACCGTGCCATGGAAGCCGATTCGCTCGAAGTCGCCCGCCACGCACTGCGCGAGTTGCAAACCGCCTCCGACCGCGCGGTACGCCTGTCCAACCAGCTGCTGTCGCTGGCGCGGGCAGAGCCCGGGCTGTCGCTGGAGCGGCTGGGCCCGGTGGAGTATTTCGACCTGGCTGCGCTGGCCTTCGAGACCGGCGCGGAATGGGTGCCTCAGGCGCTGGCGCGCCGCCTCGACCTGGGCTTCGAGGTCCTGCCGGGCCCGACCTTTACCGGCGGCTCGCCGGCCATGGTGCGCGGCAACCGGCTGCTGATGCGCGAAGCCCTGTCCAACCTGATCGACAACGCCGTGAAATACGTGCCCCCGGGCGGCCGCATCACGGTACGCGCGGGCGGCGAGGCGCTCGGCAATCGCGGCATGGCCGTGGTGATGGTGGAAGACAATGGCCCGGGCATCGCGCCCCAGCGGCGCGAAGAGGTCTTCAAGCGCTTCTTCCGTGGCGATCGCCAGGGCGACCAGGTGCCGGCGACCCAGGCCGCTGGCGCCGGGCTGGGGCTCGCGATCGTGCATGAAATCATCGGCCTGCACCACGGCACCATCCGCATCGAGGATGTGCCGGCCGGCAACTCGGACACGGCGGCAGATACTGCCCGCGAGCCGGCCGCGAGCCCTGAACGGCGCCCGACCATGCGCTTCGTGATCCGGATCCCGTGCGAAGCGGCCGGGCTGGCCGCCTGACGCGAGCGGCTCAGGCCGCGGCCAGGCTTTGAGCCAGGCTTACTTGCTACCCGACTTCCTGTTCTTGGGCGCAAGCATGGTGCCGCGGCATTCCGGATTGCCGCAGCGGCACTCAAATTCCTTCTTCAGCTTCTTCGTATAGCGGGCTTCGATCACCAGCCCGTAGTCATAAAAGAGCTCCTCGCCGGCCGCGATATCGCGCAGCGCGTGGATAAACACCTTGCCCTTCTTCTCGCGCGCCTCGCAGTTCGGGGCGCAGGCGTGGTTGATCCAGCGCGCGCGGTTGCCGCCGAACTTGGCATCGATCACGCTGCCGTCGTCCAGGCTGAAATAGAACGTGTGGTTGGGATCGGTCGGGTCGTGCGGGTGGCGTTCCAGCGCCTTCTTCCAGGAAATGTGCTCGCCCTTGTATTCGATGACGCGCTCGCCCTCGGCGATCGGCGCCAGCGCGTAAACGCCTTTGCCATGCACGCCCGACTGGCGTACCTCGATGCGGTCGCTCGCCGACTTGCCCGCCTTGCTTGCCTTGCCGATGTCCTTGCGCTTTGCCTTGTCAGCCATTTGCCTTTCCGTGCTGGTCGCTTTCCGTTGCATTGCAGGCGCCGATCCGCTCGACGCGATCGGGATGATACCGGCGTGCCCGGGCACCGTATACGCGGGCCTCGACATCGACGGCGCGTATACGTCGAATCACAACCCGGAAGCGGGTCGCATCAGGCCGCCAAAGCCTTATACGCAACCACCGGGAATGTGGATAAGGGCGCCCGTTTCTGTGGATAAGAAGCCGGATTGCATGTGGGCTGCCTGGGGCTGGCATGGGGACGCGACTGGAACAAGTTTGGCCATCGGCGAGCGCGTTTTCCGTATACCCGGAAGTCATCCACGTCCGCCAACACTGCATCCCTGTGGTTTTCGTTTACGTAAACCTTTGATCCGCCTGATGTTTACCTGCTTATCCACAGAAAACGCCCCCGTTTACCTACTACCACTATTTGTATACATGAAAAGAAAGATGTAAACCCAACGGACCACCCCTCGCGTGGCCTGAAAGCCGAGGTCGGGAACGAGGATGTAACCTGCCGCCGGGGCCAGTTGCCACGTCGACTGCGCCTACCCGCCGTATACGTCGACCGAGGTATACGCAAAAAGCGCTGCAAACCCCATGTGGGGACCTGCAACATAGTGCATGTGGGTAGTGGAGGCAGGGAGCGAGGCCGCCTCGGGTGATGCGGGATGCCGGCGCAAGCCTTGGGAAAGGGCCGTACAGGCCTTTGGAGCCTGCTCAGGGCACTCCGGTACCCAACGGAAGGTCGTATGGCTGCCAGGCGCGTATACGCGCTTAAGGGCGCCGAGGCGCCTCAACAGGGCAGAGCAGCGTAAACCGCACATAGAGCGCCGCTTTACCATGGGTAGAGGGGCTGAGGGTCAGCAAAGTCACGGCCAGAAGCGGCTTTCCGGATAGCTTCTCGTAACAATCTCGTCCAGTGCGCCTTGTCCGGCACGGTATCATGTGGCCCGCGACGTCTTTGCCGGTCCGGTCCGCTAGCGGCCTTCCGTGCCTGGACGTCTGTGTTTTATCAACTCGATACGGAGTGAAGCATGACGAAAACCGAACTGATCGACGCTATCGCAGCCGGTGTGGACGGTCTGACCAAGGCAAAGGCCGAGCAGGCACTGAACGTGACCCTGTCGGCCATCATGGACGCCGTTGCCAAGGGCGATACGCTGAGCCTGGTCGGCTTTGGCACGTTCAGCAAGGGCGAGCGCGGCGAGCGCATGGCCCGTAACCCGCGCACCGGCGAAGAAATCAAGGTGGAAGCAGCCAAGACGGTGAAGTTCAAGGCTGGCCAGAAGTTCAAGGACGCCGTCAACCAGTAAGCCCGGAAAGTCCGGCGGGCCACTGCGCACCCCCGGCTTTGCATGTTCCCGCCATGCCGCCACCGTGTCGCCCAAGGGCGCAGGTGCGCGCCGGGCGGGGAAACGTTATCCACAGTGCCGGCAGGAGACTTCTGCAAAGGCCTGTGTACCCGGGCCCGGCCCGTCCAGCGGCTGGCCGGCAAGACCCGCAAACAGCCGTTCAGGCACGGTTGATCAAGGCCGCGGCATGGACGGCGCAACATTGGGGGCCATATGCTTCCCCGATCGGACCAGGGCACCTTTCCACAGCGTTATTCACAGCGCTTTCCACAGCGGATTCCACAGGTTTCTCCACAGGCGCGGGGTTGGGTTCTCGGTGCGGCCCTCGCGCTGGCACTGCTCGCTGGCTGCAGCACGGTAAGCGAACCCGCGCGCCCGCAAGCCACTCCCCTGCCCGACCTGGAACAGCCCGTCACCACGCCGGGCGCGACGGCGCGCGAACGCATCGTCGAAATCGCCATGCAGGAATGGCGGCGCTGGGGCTCGCAGACTGTGCGGCTGGGCCGCGACGATACCGCGTGCGTGACGTTCAGTCCGCTGCCCGCGCCACCACCGCTTGAAGCGCAGGCCGACACGGACAGCCTACCGGCCCAGGGTTCCGCCGACCAGGATGCGGACCAGGACAGTGCCGGGGCCGGCTGTGTTTCCTTTCCGGATGGCACCGGCATGGAAGCCACGCCGCTGGGCTGCCAGATGGCGCGGCGCTACTGGGGCATCGTCGGCCAGGCGCCAGATTGCCGGCAGGTCACGCGGCCATCCTGGGCATGGTCGGCGGTGTTCATTTCGTGGGTCCTGCGCAAGGCCGGACTCGACGACCGCCAGTTCCTGACCGGCCAGTCACATTCGATGTATGTCGCGGACGCGCGCGACGGCATCCTGCCCCGGCCCGCCTTCCGCATTGAACCCGTTCCTGCGCTGCCGCGCACCGGCGACATCATCTGCGCGCCACGCGGGCGGGACAGGTACCTCGATGACATCGCCGAGATCGGCTTTGGCACGACGCCTATGCATTGCGACATCGTGGTCTCGGTGGATCGCGCCGCGCGGCTGGTGAAGGCCATTGGCGGCAACGTCCAGCAATCCGTATCGATGGAGGAGATCGAACTGGGCGATTCGGGTCTGCTCGATGGCGTGACCAACTCGCATATGCCCTGGCTGCTGATCATGCGGAATAATCTGCAGTAGATTATTCGCGTGACGAATCAGATTTTTAATATTTATAGTGTGTTGATTGGTTGCGTAGATATGCTCAGGGAAACAGTTCGAGCTGCGACGTATCGCGATCGCTCGTGCCCACGCCGACGCCCAGTAACCGTACCGGCAAGCCGCGCCGTGCATGGCCCTCGGCCAGCAGGCGGGCGTAGGTATCGCGATCCGGCGCGTGGCCGCGGCATTCCACTGTAGTCTGGCGGAAGTCCGCGAAGCGCAGCTTCACGGTGAGCTTGTCGATGGTGTCGTGCGCCTGCGCCCGGGCAATGCGGGCTTCGAGCATGGCGATCAGGGGCTCCAGTTCCGCCAGGCAGGCCTGCAGGTCGGGCAGGTCGTCGGCATAGGTCTCCTCGACGCTGATCGACTTGCGTTCGCGCTCGGGCGATACCGTGCGGGGGTCGATGCCGCGGCACAGGTCATAGAGCCGCGCGCCGAAGCGTCCGAACTCGCGATGCAGCCGGTCCGCCGGCCAGTCGCGCAGATCGCCGCAGGTCTCGGCGCCCAGGCGCTTGAGCTTGGCCGCGGTGACCGCACCCACGCCATGGATGCGTCCGACCGGCAGTTCGGCGATAAAGGCGTCCACTGCCAGCGGCCGTACCACGAAGAGCCCGTCGGGCTTGTTCCAGTCGCTCGCGATCTTGGCCACGAATTTGTTCGGCCCGACCCCTGCCGATACCGTGACGCCCACCTCCTCGCGCACGCGCCGCCGGATTTCCTCGGCGATGCGCGTGGCGCTGCCGCCGTGGTGCGCACACGCGCTCACATCGAGATAGGCCTCGTCCAGCGAAAGCGGTTCGACCAGGGCCGTGTACTCGCGGTAGATGGCGAAGATCCGGCGCGAGACCTCGCGGTACTTGTCCATGGCCGGGCGCACGATCAGCAGGTCGGGACAACGCCGCAGTGCCTGCGCCGACGACATGGCCGAGCGCACGCCGAATGCGCGTGCCTCGTAGTTGCAGGTGGCAATCACGCCGCGCCGGTCAGCGGCACCGCCAACCGCCATGGGGCGCCCACGCAGCGACGGGTCGTCGCGCATTTCGACCGACGCGTAGAAGCAGTCACAGTCGCAATGGATGATCTTGCGCTGGACGGCAGGTTCTCTGGACGGAGGCGGGTTGGCGGACATGCGGAGAAGGGATGGTGGAACGTCTCCATCCATCGAAGCTATTTATGATGATGTCGTTGATGGCTGCTACGTCATTTGTCGTATCGATGGATTCAGGCCAAAATGGTACGATCCGGCTTTGTATTTCATCAATGCAATGAATGAAAGATGATCATTGATTTGCTATTTCATCTTTCACGTTCATGGAATTGGACTTTTGCCGGGTGCCCGCCCACAGTCCTTCCGCCGCATACATCACCAGCGATATCCAGATCAGCGCATAACCCATCTGCTTCTGCGGCGGAAACGGCTCATGCCATAGCCAGACGCCGAGCAGCAGCTGCAGCGTCGGGCCGGTGTACTGCAGCAGGCCCAGCAGGGACAGCGGGATACGCCGGGCTCCGGCGGCAAAGAACAGCAGCGGCACCGCGGTGACCGGACCTGCCATCAGCAGCAAGAATTGCGTACCTGGTGCTGCGTGCCGGAAGCTGTTCTGGCCGGTGGCGAACAGGTAGGCCAGCGCCGCGGCGGCCAGCGGGAACAGCAGCAGCGTCTCGAGCGACAGGCCTTCAAGCGCCCCCAGGGCGCCCGTCTTGCGCCGGAGCCCGTAGCCGCCGAAGGTCGCCGCCAGTGCCAGGGCAATCCACGGCAGCTGGCCGGAAGCGATCGTCAGCCAGGCCACCCCGCCTGCCGCCACCGCGATCGACAACCATTGCCCCGGCCGCAGACGTTCATGCAGGAACATCACGCCGAGCAGCACGCTGAACAGCGGGTTGATGAAATAGCCCAGGCTGGCATCGACCACGCGGTTGGCCGACACGGCCCAGATATAGAGGAACCAGTTGCCGCACAGCAGCGCGGCGCTTGCGGCGAAGGCGAGGATCAGGCGCCGGTCCGTGACCACCTTGCCAAGCCAGGCCCACTGGCGCCTGACGGCCAGGATAGCCGCCAGGAACACCAGCGACCAGACCATCCGGTGCAGCAGGATTTCGGCCGGCGCGATGCCGGGCAGCGACTTGATGTAGAGCGGGAGCAGCCCCCAGATGGTGTAGGCCAGGAGTGCGTAAAGGATGCCGAGTCGCATGGAGAGTTCCGATAGATGCTGCGCGCGATTCTACCGGCGGGGGTGTTTTGTTGCCGAAGCGCGGCAGGCTCCGGCATTGCATTCGCCCAAAACAAAAAACCCCGTGCCTTCACAGGAACACGGGGTTTGCGCTGACGGGGACGGGTCTGCCCCCGCGTCGCGTCCTTACAGCTTGCGGGAGTAGCTGAACTGCGCGAATGCTTGCTCGGCCACGTTGAACCAGGCTGCCTCGTTGTTGCGGAACACGCGCCAGTCGTCGTAGATCTTCTTGAACGACGGGTTCTTCGCGGTTTCGTCGGCGTAGGCTTCCTGCGTCGCCTTGAAACAGGCCTCCATGATTTCCTTGGAGAACGGGCGCAGCTTCACGCCGTTTTCCAGCAAGCGGGCCAGCGCCTGCGGGTTGACCGTGTCGTACTTGGCCATCATCGTGGTGTGCGCCTCGATCGTGGCGGTTTCCAGCGCGCGCTTGTACAGCGCCGGCAGCTTCTCGAACTCGCTGGCCGAGGCGTAGAACGACAACTGCGCGCTGCCTTCCCACCAGCCCGGGTAATAGTAGTACGGCGCCACCTTGTAGAAGCCGAGCTTCTCGTCATCGTACGGGCCCACCCACTCGGCTGCATCGATAGTGCCCTTTTCCAGCGCCGGGTAGATGTCGCCGCCGGCGATCTGCTGCGGCACCACGCCCAGGCGCGACAGCACCACGCCGGCAAACCCGGCAATGCGGTACTTCAGGCCCTGCAGGTCGGCCACGGTCTTGATTTCCTTGCGGAACCAGCCGCCCATCTGCGCATTGGTGTTGCCGCCCAGGAAGTTGACGACGTTGTATTCCTTGAAGAACTCGCGCATCAGCTTCATGCCGTTGCCTTGCAGCATCCAGGCATTCTGCTGGCGCGCGGTCAGGCCGAACGGGACGGTGGTGTCAAAACACAGCGTGGGGTTCTTGCCGAAGTAGTAGTAGCCGGCGGTATGGCCGATCTGCACGGTGTTGTTCTGCACCGCGTCCAGCACCTGCAGGCCCGGTACGACTTCACCGGCGGCGAAGACCTTGATGTTGAACTTGCCGTCGGTCAGCTCCTTGACGCGGGTGGCCAGCAGCTCGGAGCCGCCGAAGATGGTGTCCAGCGACTTGGGGAAGCTCGATGCCAGGCGCCATTCCACGGCAGGATTGCTGCCGACGACGGCCGGGGCGGCAGGGGCGCCTGCGGCCGGTGCTGCGGCCTTTTCATCCTTGCCGCATGCGGCAAGTGCCCCGGTTGCGGCCACTGCCGACGCTTTCAACAGGAAGGAACGACGCTGCATTGACTTCTCCTCTTTTATAGATATTGGTGCGGATGCGGGCCTGGGCGCCGATCGTGTCATCGCGCCTTGCACCGACCGTGACGGGCCCTTGGCCGGGATGGTGCCGTGGGCGCACGCGGTGCGTGTTGCGGACGAGAACCCTTGCGATGGCGGGACGATATCCAACCGCCTTGAGACACCCGTTCGTAACAGGCCGGAGCTGTCTTACCCGAAAGACAAGACCACCGATTATAGCGGTGCCTTTTTCGGCACGGAGCCCTGCGCAAGTCCGGGTTTTCGCTAATCTGGAAGGCGGCTTCGCAATCGGAACATCGCGTCCGAAGCCGTGCCATGCGCCCTGCCCTTTTCGTATTGTGATTAGGACAACGTAGTGGGATTTTGTAACCCGGCTTGCGGTCAAATCGTGCGGCTGTTAAAAAAAGACCCCCACACCGGGTCTGCCGTACCGGTCCGTTCGTTGCATGCTGTCCGAATTCCTTGCCGCTTCCTGCCGTCGCTTTCCCCGCCGCCGCCTGAGTGTTGCCGTACTGGCTGCCTGGGGGATGACGGCGTGCGCGCAGACGCCGCAGGACCTCCAGTCGCTGGCTCCGCCACGGATCCAGGCAGCGCAACCGGCTCCGCGCGTGCTGGCCATGGCCACGCCGGCCGATGATCCGCTCGCTGCCTTGATTGCCGGCGAGCAAGCGCCGCCCAAGGCTGCGGAGCCGCCCGCTGCGCCCGCTTCGGCAGATGCACAGGTGGCACAGGCCACCACGCCGTCCGAGGATGACTTCGTCGGCCCGCCCGATTCCGCCGCCCCGCCCCCTGCGCCCGTGGTGCTGTTCCCCGCAAAGCTTGGCCACTTCCTGCCCGAACCGCCTGCGGAAGGTGACAACAGCGATGCCACGCCGTCAGACGCACCGCCGGTACTGCGCTCGCAGCTCCCGGCCGACGACGCCGCGGTCGATTCCGTCTGGCGCCTCAGCTACAGCGGCCGTGCCGCCGCTGAAGAGCGCGACGCCACCATGCGCGCCTGTGCCGGCGGCGCGTTGTCCACGGGCATCGGCCACGGCCTGGCCTGCCGCAGCGCGGGCGAGGTCAAGATCCGCGAGTCGGTGCTCGACCTCGACGGGGGCGCCCAGGTCATGCTGATCGCACAGGCCCGCGGCACGGATGCCACTTCCGTCAACGGCCGGCCCGCGGCGGTCGATCCCTACGCGCTGGTGCCGCAGTTCTACACGGCCGTGAACGGCCTGTCGGTGCTGGACGGCGCCACCATGTGGGCTGGCCGCCGCGACAGCGATCCGTTGCTGATGTCGTCCGGCCTGCTGCCCCCCAATTCCGCTGCCATGCGCTTCGGCGTGGACAATGCGCGCGTGCTCGGCGATATCGGCCTGAGCTACCAGTACACCGCCCGCAATGACCAGAACGGGCAGAACCTGCCGAGCTACCACTCGCTGCGCACGGCGCCCATCGCGACCAATCCGCATGGTTCGGTGCAGTTGGGCTTCACGCGCGTCGAAGCACAATCCGTGGTGGCGGACTCGGGCAGTGCCTGGTGGGCGTCGGCGATGCATGAGCAGAAAGGCGTGCTCGCCGGTACCAACCGGGTCGGGCTGCAGTTCGGCTCCGGAGCGCGCAGTGCCATGGCGGGCTACACGGGCATGGGGGAGTCGCTGTCGCGCGTGCGGGTCGCGGAATCGCTGGAGTGGAAAGGGAAGTCGGGTCTTGGCGGTTCGGTCGAATCGAGCATGCAGTTCGACCGCTCGCCTGTCGGTACGCTGCAGTGGGCGGCCACGCGGATCCGCCCGGCCTATGTCGCCAGCGACCAGTTCAAGCTGGTCTTCGAGTTGGCGCGGGACCAGATCTCGTCCGGCTTCGGCGCCAGCGGACAGCGCACCGCGCTGACCGTCGCGCCGACGCTGACGCTGGGCAAGTCCGCCGGCAATGCGAACCTGCGCGCGTTCTACACCTACAGCCGCGCCACCGATGTCGATGGCCTCGCCTTCACGGCCCCGGCCGAGGCCTGGGCCACGCAGAACAGCGGCTCGATCTTTGGTGTGCAGCTCAATCGGCGCTGGTAGTCGCGCCAGCGCTGGCCTGGTGCCAGTGCGCCGCGGGCGCGGCCTGTACCGCTGTGGCCGGCTTGCGGTACAGCCAGTGGAACAGCAGCGTAGCGCTCAGTCCGCCGGCAATCTGCGCGATCACGAAGCCTGGCACATCGACGGGACGGATGCCGGTGAAAGTATTGGTCATCGCGCACGCAATCGTCAGCGCCGGGTTGGCGAACGACGTCGATGACGTGAACCAGTAGCCGGCGGTGATATAGCCGGCCACGACAAACGGCGCCAGGCCCGGACGGCTGCGCAGCGTGCCGATGCCGACCCCGACCAGCCCGAACGTCGCCACGAACTCGCTCCACCACATCGGCAGGCCCGTGCGGCTCTGGGCCGACCACGCCAGCACCGGTTCGCCGAACATCGCATGCGCGGCCATCACACCGGCAATGCCGCCGCCGACCTGCGCCAGCACGTAGGCCAGCGCGGTGCGCGGCGAGAGCGTGCCCTGCACCAGCCCCGACAGGCTCACCACCGGGTTGAAATGCCCGCCGGACACCGGTCCCAGCGCGACCAGCAGCGCCATGAGCCCCGCACCGGTGGCCAGCGCATTGCACAGCAGCGCCAGGCCGACATTGCCACCGGCCAGCCGCTCGGCGCGGATGCCTGAACCCACCACCACGGCGATCAGCAGTGCCGTACCCAGTCCCTCTGCCGCCAGCCGGCGCGAAAGCGTACTCACTGCTGCGCCCCCGCGGCGGCGGTCATCAGGGAACAGGTCATGCGGAGCGACCGCTTGGCGCGGCGCAAGGTCTTCAGGGGCTGGGGCATGTGTGGCCGGGGTGCGGGCATGTCCTGCACGGAACAGGACATCAGGCCGAAAGAGAGGACGACAGCAGCGTAGCAGCGGGATGCGCAACGTCGCCTGAGACGACGCCTCGATCGGGAACAAAACCGGCGCCCAGGCATGGGTCCGCCGGAACGCGAAGTTTTCCGCCGGCGGCGATGGGCGTCAATGCGCGCGCGCGATCTTGTGAACAGACCGCAGGTATGGAATCAGGACGCGGTGTGGCCGAAGCCCAGGCGCAACGCGCTCAGCGCAACAGGAAGGCGATATCCTCTACGCCGATCTTTGCGACAGGGATGCCGCGGCGGCGCTGGAACAGGATGTGCTGCTGCACGCGGCTGCGCTGTTCGGCGAACACCGTCGGATCGATGGGCGTGCCAATGCGCATGTAATGCTGCACGAGCAGCTTGTAGGCACGGTGACGGATCTGCAGGGCGTCGGCTTCGGCGCGCAGCCGCTTGGTTTCGGCGGGGCTCCGGTCGACAGCCTGGTGAAGTTCGTCCACCGTGCGCGCGTGAAGCTCGCGGTAGACATCGCGCTCGGCCTCGGCGTGGTGCAGTTCATCGCGCAATGCGCGGATCTTCTGCTGCAGCTTCAGGGTCTGCGCCATGGCCTGCTGCACATTCCTTGCCGCGCCCAGCGCGTGGCTGGCCGCGGCCATGGTGCTCTTCCAGATGCCGCGTTCGGCGGCTTCGGTTTCCTGCGGCCAGCCGATGCCTGCCTCGGACAGCGTATCCATATTGACCCCCAAATAGAAACAGCCTGAGCCGGCCGCGCATTCTGTGTGCGCGAGTCCGATACGTCTTCGGCATCAGGCAATCGTAGAGATATGTCTAACGACAGCCAAGTCAAATCTTTTTAGATCTGGTTTGTATCGCCGGGCGGATAGCGGCGTGCGGAACGGCGGCGCCAAAACAAAAAGCCCGACTCGATGAGTCGGGCTTTTGATGTTCTGGTGGCCTGGGACGGAATCGAACCGCCGACACAAGGATTTTCAATCCTCTGCTCTACCGACTGAGCTACCGGGCCAAAGAAGCGAAACTATAGCAACGGATCTTGTGCCCGTCAAGCGTTCATTGCATCACTGCTCCGCGGGTTCCTGCTTGTTGCGGCCCAGTTCCACGCCGAGCTGCTTGAGCTTGCGGTACAGGTGCGTGCGCTCCAGGCCGGTCTTCTCGGCCACGCGGGTCATGCTGCCGTGTTCGCGCACCAGGTGGTACTCGAAGTAGGCACGCTCGAACAGGTCGCGCGCCTCGCGCAGCGGCATGTCGAACGAAAAATGCATCTCGGCTTCGGGCGGGCGGGCCGCGTTGCTGCCATTTGGCGCGGCTTCACTGCCGGCCTCGGCGGCTGCCGGCGCCAGGGCAGCGTCCACGGCAGGCGCCGAGGGTGCGGGTGCCGCAGCAGTCGTCGTGCGCGGGCGTTCGATGCCACGGGCCAGGCCCTGCTCGACCGCCGACAGCAGCTTCTGCAGCGCGATCGGCTTTTCCAGGAAATTCAGTGCGCCGATCTTGGTGGCCTCGACCGCGGTGTCGATGGTGGCATGGCCCGACATCATGATCACGGGCATTGTCAGCTGGCCTTGCGCGGACCACTCCTTGAGCAGCGTCACGCCATCGGTATCCGGCATCCAGATATCGAGCAGTACGAGATCAGGGGTCGTGCCCGCCCGGTACTCGCGTGCCTGCTGCGCGTTCTCGGCGACCTCGACCACATGGCCTTCGTCACTCAGGATTTCCGAGAGCAGTTCCCGAATACCCATTTCGTCATCGACTACGAGGATCGTTGCCATACTTCCCCTCTTAACCCCACCGTAGCGCTCCGTGACGGACCGCCAAGTTGACTATGCCAGTTTAACGAACAGGATCGAGATCTGTGCACCGACGATCTCGGCACCGTCCATTCGATTGCGCAGTTCAATGCGCGCGCCGTGTTCGTCAATGATCTTCTTTACCATCGCCAGGCCGAGGCCCGTGCCCTTGGCTTTGGTGGTCACATAAGGCTCGAACGCACGGCTCAGGATACGCGGTGCGAAGCCGGGACCATTGTCCGCAATGGTTAGCTTGACTGCCTGACGGTTTTCGCCGGCAGAATCTTTATATTCTACAGTCTCGGTGTGTAGAGCGATACGGGGCGCCGCCCTACCCGCCGCGACGTTCTCGGCCGCGGCATCCTGCGAGTTCTGCAACAGGTTGTGTATCACCTGGCGCAGTTGCGTCGGATCTCCCTTGATCTCGGGAAGGCCCGGGTCCAGCGTCGCATGGATCACCGGATGCTCGTGCACGGTGTGGTCGTCGATGCCATACAGGTGCAACACCTCGGATACCAGTGCGTTGATCTGCAGTGACTGCAGCACCGCCGGTGGCGTGCGCGCATAGTCACGGAAGTCGTCGACCATGCGCTTCATCGCCGCCACCTGGTTAACGATCGTAGCCGCGCCGCGCTTGAGGACCTCGGCATCTTTGTCCTCAAGCTTTGGCGAGAGCTTCATCTGCAGGCGTTCCGCAGACAGCTGGATCGGCGTGAGCGGGTTCTTGATCTCATGCGCAAGGCGCCGCGCGACTTCGCCCCAGGCCACCGACCGCTGGACCGAAATCACGTCGGAGATGTCGTCGAACACGACCACGTAGCCGGGCTCGTCGCGTTCGCCGCCGGGCAGGCGCGCACCGCGCACCAGCAGCGTCAGCGGCTGCTCTTCATGGCCTTGCGGCAGTTCGATCTGCTTCTGCCAGTGCTCGGCGCCACCGAGCACTTCGCGCGTGCTCTGGTCGGAAAAGGCCTGGCGCACGATCTCGCCGAACGGACCCATGCCGGGAATATGTTCCATCGGCAGCCCCAGCACGGCGCCGAACGGCTGGCGGAAGATGCGCTCGGCGCCGGGGTTGGCGGTGATCAGCACGAAGCGCCGGTCAAACACCAGCACGCCGGCGGTGAGGTTCTGCAGCACGCTTTCCAGGTAGGCCTTCGATTGCTCGAGCGCGCTGCGGTTTTCCTCGACCGCCAGGCGCGCTTCGGCAAGCTGTCGCGTCATCTGGTTGAACTGCTGCGTGAGCATGCCGAGTTCATCGCGGCTCTTCAGTTCGCGCTTGGGCGAGAGGTCGCCTTCGGCCACTTCCTTGGTTCCCTGCACCAGCATCAGCAGCGGACGCGCGAGCTGGCCGCCGAGCAGCAGCGCGAGCATCACCGCGATGAACACCGCGAGGAACAGCGTGAGCGTCAGCGTGCCGATGTACATCTTGCGCAGGCCGGTGCGGCCCAGCGCCTTTTCCTGGTACTCCTGGTAGGCGCGCTGCACTTCATCCGCATTGCGCGCGAGCACGGCCGGCACGGGATGCACGACCTGCAGGTAACGCTCTTCACGCACGGTGTCGCCCACCAGCCCGAACCCGCTCGACGGCGAATCCTCGGGCCGGCGCTCCACCGAAAGGCCGGAGCCGGCCCAGCGCGTCTTCGGCGCGGCGGCGCGCGGGGCGCTGGCGGCGGCCGTGGCCGTGCCGGTATCGCCGGCAGGCGCGGCGCCGAGCGGAATGATCACGCGCAGCCGGTACAGGTGGCTGCTGTCGATGCGCTCGGTGCCGTTGCCATCCACGGACGGATCCGACCCCCCTTCCACCGCGGCGTAGCCGCCTGCCAGGCGCGCCTGCTCGGCCAGCACGCCCGACGGCAGGTCCGGGACCAGCGTGGCATAGCTGCTGGAAGCCGTGGCCAGCACGCGGCCGCTGCCGGTAAAGATCGCGGCTTCCTGTATGCCGTATTGCTCGCGCAGGCGATTGAGCTGCAGCGAGGTGGCCATGCCGGACGGCCCGCTCAGCTGGTCGGCCATCAGGCGCGCCTTGCCCTGCAGATCGGCCAGGGCGCTGTCGATGGTCGAGCGTCCCAGGTTCAGGCCCGCTTCGAGCGCGGTTTCCACGCGCACGTCGAACCATGATTCGATGCTGCGCGAAACGAACTGCAGCGACACCAGGTAGATCAGCACGCCGGGCAGCACGCCCACCACGCCGAAGAACACGGCGAGCTTGGTCATCAGGCGCGTGCCGAACTTGCCGCGGCGATAGCGCAGCCACAGCGTCAACGCCAGCGCGCCGACCGTGATCACCAGCAGCGCGCCGACGACCAGGTTGATCTTGAACAGCAGCGTGAAGTAGCGGTCGAAAAATTCGGTGTTGGCCGAAGCGCCGGCCAGCAGGCCCACCAGCACCAGCGCCAGGAACACGATGATCCCGACCACCACCCGGTAAAGCACGCGGCGAAACCGGCTGTCCCAGAGACTGCTGCTGTTCATGGCTGGCCGGGGACAGTCTGCACCAGCGCGAACGGCGAGAGTGCGGTCGACACGGTCTGGGCGAACGGGCTGCCACGCGTTTCGGCTGCCGCGGCCGGCGCCGACGCGGGTAGCGGAGGCGATGCCGGCATGGCCGGCGAGGCCGGCAGCGCAGGCGCGGGTACGGGCGCAGGCGGCGGCGGTGGCGGTGGCGGTGGCGCGTTCAGGTCGGTGGGCACGGTATAGGTAAAGCGGCGCCAGTCCGAAGCCAGGTTCCACTCGCGCGTATTGACCGCATTGATCTGGAACGGCTTGGGCAGCTGCGACAGGTCCAGCTTCATGCGCACCTCGGCATGATAGGACTCGCCGGGCTTGACCGCGCCCCGGTCGAACACGCGCCAGCCATGCACGCGCTGGATGAACTGCAGCGCGCTCTTCAGGCGCGCGAACGGAACTTGCAAGCCGCCCGTGGACACGCGGTACTGGCGCGTGAGCGGCTGGTAGGACAGGCGGATGGTACGGCTGGTATTGACGGGCTTTTCGTCGAACCAGTACCAGCGCGGGCGGGTGAGCTGGAACTCGACCATGAAATACAGCGAGATGCCCTTGTTCAGCGCGTCTTCGAGCGCCGGCGGCAGGTCGAAGTCGAAGCTTGCCGTGAGGTCGAAGCCGTTGTCCTGGTATTCGATGCGCGCCTCGGTGGCTTCGATGGCCTGCGCGCCGACGGCGCCCGCCCAGAGCAGGCAGGCCAGCACCAATGCCAGCACCGCGCACGTGCGCCGCAGCGCGCCGGCCGTGTCACCGCACCACGCCACGGCAACCGCGCGTACGCGGTCTGCAGGGACGCGGAAGTCTGACAAGCGCAGCGTGCTTACCATCGGATCAGATCAGGCGCGTTTCTGGAAGCGGGCGTAGAAGAAGCCATCATGATCAGACGGCAGGCCGTCCCGGCCAGCATCGTTGTCGCTGGCGGGCTGTGTTGCTTGGGAACCGGGCAATAGCTGCCCCGGTGCCTGCAATCGTATCGCATCTGTCAACTGTGCACCAAACCAGCGCGCCTGCTCCTCCCCTTCCGTTGGGAAAATAGAACAGGTGACATAGACCAGAATGCCGCCCGGCTTGAGCAGCGGCCAGAGTTGCGAAACGATGCGTCGCTGTTCATTGACAAGCCGGGCGATATCGGCTTCGCGGCGCAGCCAGCGGATATCGGGGTGGCGGCGCACGATGCCGGACGCGGAGCACGGCACGTCGGCCAGGATGCGGTCGAACTGCTGTCCGTCCCACCAGTCGCCGGGCCGGCTGGCATCGCCCACTACGATATGCGCGCGCTTGCCCAGCCGGGACAGGTTCTCGTCGATGCGGCCGGCGCGCTGCGCGTCGCTTTCGACCGCGGTCACGTCGATGTCGGCCAGTTCCAGCAGGTGGCCGGTCTTGCCGCCGGGCGCGGCGCAGGCATCGAGCACGCGCATGCCGTCGGCCACTTCGAGCAGCGGCGCAGCCAGTTGCGCGCCGGCATCCTGCACCGACACGTCGCCCTGCGCGAATCCCGGAATCTGCGTTACCGGGAATGCGCGCACCAGGCGCACGGCCTGGGCGCCGATGGCCTGGCCCGCCAGGCCGGCATTGGCCAGTTCCGTCAGGTATTGCTGCAACGGGATGCGTGCCGTGTTGACCCGCAACGTCATCGGCGGACGTACGTTGGCGCTTTCGGCCAGCGCCATCCAATGGTCGGGATACGCTTCGCGCAGCATGCGCAGCCACCATGCCGGCAGGTTCCAGCGGGCCTGCTCGTCGCGGTTCACTTCGGCCATCAGTGGCTTCTGTTCTCGCAGGAAACGCCGCAGCACGGCATTGACCAGGCCACGCGCGTGCGCAGTCTTGGGTTCGGAGGCGGCGGCGCTGACGGCCTGGTCCACCACCGTGAACGCGCTGTAGCCGCCGCGGCCGACCTTGGCCGAGTCGCCCTCCTCGCCTTCGAGCAGCAGCGACAGCGCGACGGCCAGCAAGGAGTCCACCTGCGCGCCGGGCGGCCGCGTGACCAGTTGCGTCACCAGCGCGCGTGCCGTGCCGAACTGGCGCATGGTGCGGTAGGCGAGGTCCTGCAGCGCGCCGCGCGTGGCGGCATCGCGCACGCGGTCCAGGCGCAGATGCGTGGCGGTATCTTCGATGGCCTGCGGCAGGGCCGTGCCTTCATTGACGGCACGCACGGCCATGGCGGCACCGAGCATCTGGAAGGCAAGCGATTCGTGGGGCAGGCGCATATCGGTAAGGCTTAAGACAATAGGACAAGGGGCGTGGCAACGGCCGACAGGCCAGGCAGGCGCAGGCGGCGCCGCGCGGGCAAGAAAAAGCCCGCTGGCCTGGCAAGCAAGACAGCGGGCAGTTTACCCTGTGCGAGGCGGGGCACCCGGTTTTTGGCGCCGCGGCCCGGCTGGCATCAGGCCGGGTACGTACCGGTCTGCGCCATCTGCATCAGGCGGGCAATGCGTTCTTCGGTCGCCGGGTGGGTCGAGAACAGGTTGGCGATGCCGCCGCCCGACAGCGGATTCATGATCATCATCTGCGCCGTGGCCGGATGTTCTTCCGCGGCCTGGAACGGGATGCCCTGCGCATAGCGGTGGATCTTGTCCAGCGCGCTGGCGAGCGCCTGCGGGTCGCCGCTGATCTCCGCGCCGCCGCGATCGGCTTCGAATTCGCGCGCGCGGGAAATCGCCATCTGGATCAGCGAAGCGGCCAGCGGCGCCAGGATCGCCACGGCAATGCTGGCGATCGGATTGCTGCGGTTGCCGTTCTCGTCGCGTCCGCCGAAGAACATCGCCATGTTGGCAAGTGCCGAGATCGCGCCGGCCATGGTCGCGGCGATGGTCGAGGTCAGGATGTCGCGATGGCGCACGTGCGCCAGCTCGTGCGCCATGACGCCGCGCAGTTCGCGCTCGGACAGCACGCGCAGGATGCCCGTGGTGGCGGCGACGGCGGCGTGCTCGGGGTTGCGGCCGGTGGCGAAAGCGTTGGGGGCGTCCTCGTTGATCAGGTAGACGCGGGGCATCGGCAGGCCGGCGCGCTGCGACAGGTCCTGCACCATGCCATAGAACTGCGGCGCGCTGCCGGCATCGACCTCCTGCGCGTTGTACATGCGCAGGACCATCTTGTCCGAGAACCAGTAGGAGAAGAAGTTCATGCCCAGCGCCATCACGAGCGCGAACATCATGCCGTTGCGTCCGCCGATCATGCCGCCGATGACGATGAACAGCGCCGTGATGGCGGCCATCAGCATGAAGGTCTTGACCCAGTTGAACATTGACGTGATCTCCGTGTAGTCGTCCGGTGCGCCGCCGCCACTGCGGGGCGCGCTGAACGTTAGATAGGGATGAAACGCTGAAAATTCAACGGGTTTGCGCGGCTCGCGGAATGCAGCGTGGCAGCCACGCCGGCCGCACACCCAGAGATGATGACCGTGCCCGCCAGGGTACGCAATCCGCACTTCAGATGGGGGCGTCAGGTTGCCGCGGCCGGCACGGCGAAGCGGGTTCCCGGCAGCAGCGGCGTCCCTTGCAGAAACTGCTGCGCGGGCTGGCGGCGGCCGCCCGGCTTCTGCAGTTCCGTGACCTGCAGCGCGCTGCCGTCGCCGCAGGCGATGATCACGCCAGTGGCGTCGGCGGCCAGCACCGTGCCCGCCGGATGCGGAAGACTGCTGCCGGCGGACAGCGGCACGGCCTGCCAGCACTTGATCACGGTGCTGTCGAGTTGCAGCGTGGCACCCGGAAAGGGGTTGAACGCGCGCACCTGGCTGGCCAGCTCGGCCGCCGGGCGGCGCAGGTCCAGTGGGGCTTCGTCCTTGCCGATCTTCTCGGCGTAGGTGACGCCGGCATCGGGCTGCGGCGTCGCGGGCAGCGTCTCGCCCGCGGCGAGCTTGCGCAGCGCGTCGACGATCATGCGGCCGCCCAGCGACGCCAGCTGGTCTTGCAGCGTGCCGGTGCTGTCGTCGACGCCGATCGGCACCGACTCGCGCGACAGCATGGCGCCGGTATCCAGGCCTTCGTCCATCTGCATCAGTGTGATGCCGGTCTCGGCGTCGCCGGCTTCGATCGCCCGGTGGATCGGCGCTGCGCCGCGCCAGCGCGGCAGCAGCGAGGCGTGGATGTTCAGGCAGCCGAGCCGCGGCAGTTCCAGCACCTCGGCCGGCAGGATCAGTCCGTAGGCGGCCACCACCATGACATCGGGCGCGATCTTCGCCAGCGTGTCGACGGCCTCCGCGGCCTCTTCAGGATATTTTCCCGTGCGGCGCAGCGAGCGCGGCTGGAGCACCGGCTCGAGGCCATGGGCGACGGCGAACTGCTTGACGGGGCTCGCCTGCAACTGCATGCCGCGTCCGGCCGGACGGTCCGGCTGGCTGAGCACGGCGACCACCGGGAAACCGGCGGCATGGATGGCTTCAAGCGCGACACGCGCGAATTCGGGCGTGCCGGCAAAGGCGACACGCAGGGACTTGGCTGCGGACATGACTGGCTCCCTGATGCGGACCTGAAAACAGAAGCGGACCTGAAAACAGAACCGGCCGCATAGCGGCCGGTACGTTCCTGACTTCGGAAGCCATAACGATAGCAGACACGGCGCGGCTGTCCCAGCCTTGGCGCCGTGCATGTCCCGTCGTGGATGTCCGTTACATGCGCGCGCGTTCGCGCTTGTGCAGCTTGGACTTGATGCGGGTCTGCTTGAGCGGCGACAGGTATTCGACGAACACCTTGCCGAGCAGGTGGTCCATCTCGTGCTGGATGCAGACGGCCAGCAGGTCATCGGCGTCGAGTTCGAAGCGCTCGCCCTTTTCGTTGAGCGCGCGCACGCGCACGCGGTCGGGGCGCTCTACGCGGTCATAGACCTCGGGCACGGAAAGGCAGCCCTCTTCCCAGACCTTGCGGTTGTCGCTGGTCCAGACGATCTCGGGATTGATAAAGACCTGGAGCGCATCGCGTGTCTCCGACAAGTCGATCACCACCACCTGCTCGTGCACGTTGACCTGCGTGGCCGCCAGCCCGATGCCGGGTGCTTCGTACATGGTTTCCGCCATGTCCTTCACCAGCTGGCGGATGCGGTCGTCCACTTCCTTGACGGGTTTCGCCACGGTATGCAGACGGGGATCGGGATAGGTCAGGATGTCGAGTTTTGCCATGATGCTAGGGCGCAACGCCGGCGGCTCTGGGCTGTCCGGCCGCGTTGCGGCGGCGGGGGATTACATGCAGAATCGGGGCGCTGGTACAAAAATTCAAGGCGCGCCGCAGCAGGCACGCTCTCCAGGGTCAATCCGGCTGCTCTACCAGCCGGTTCAAGAAAATGCGCGATCTTACCAAAGAACACCAGGCGGCGTCGGGCCGCAGGCTGCATGCGTTCACCCTCGCCATTTGGAGTGCTGCCGGCATCACTGTCGCCGCAACTGCTCCGTCCATGGCGGCAGATCTCACGGTATCACCGGCCCAGCACGCCGCAGCGCAGCGCGTGGCGCAGCAAGGGATTCCCGCCAGCGAGCTGTCGCCCAATGCCCCGTCGCAGTACACGGTTCGCAAGGGCGACACGCTGTGGGGCATTTCGGGGCAGTACCTGCGCCAGCCATGGCGCTGGCCCGAGCTGTGGGGCATGAATCGGCAGCAGATCCGCAATCCGCACCTGATCTATCCCGGCCAGGTCCTGTACCTGATCCAGCGCGATGGCCGGGCCTGGCTGTCGACCACGCCGGGCGCCAACGACGCCGTCAAGCTGACGCCGCACGTGCGCGGCGACGCCGAAGGCGCGGCCATTTTCAGTATTCCGGCCAAGGACATCGAGCCTTTCCTGATCCGTCCGCTGGTGGTGGACCAGGGCACCCTGGACACCTCGGCGCGCATCGTTGCCGTGCCCGAATCGCACGTTTATCTGGGCCGCGGCGACACCGCCTACGCGCGCGGCATCGCGCCGGACGCGGCTGCCGTGGGCAGCGACTGGCAGGCCTTCCGGCCGGTCACGCCGGTGCATGATCCGGTCACGGGGCAGGTACTCGGGTATGAGGCCGAATATGAAGGCAATGTGCGCGTGGCCCGCGCTGCCGACGGTCCCGACGCGGTTTCCACGCTGCGCGTGACGCAGGCCCAGCAGGAAATGGGCGTGGGCACGCTGCTGGTGCCCCAGCCGACGCGCGAGGCCTTCCGCTACGTGCCGCGCGCACCGGAAACCCAGGTCGACGGCCGTGTCGCGAAGGTCTACGGCGGTGTGCAATACGGTGGCGCCAAGCAGGTCGTGGTGCTCAATGTCGGCACCAATGCCGGACTGGAGCCGGGCCACGTGCTCGCGCTCTCGCGCACCGGCGAAGTCGTGGCCGACCGGACCGATGGCAACCGCCATATCGTGCTTCCCGACGAGCGCTACGGGCTGGCCTTTGTGTTCCGGGTGTTCCCGACCGTGTCGTACGCGCTGGTGACCGATGCCTCGAACGTGATCGAGGTCGGCGATCGCGTCATCTCTCCGCGTTGACGGCCCGTCTGGTGCCGGCCGCCGCATGGCCGGACGCGGATGACACGCTGGCGTGGCTGCGACTGGCCAGCGCTCCGGGCATCGGACCGGTGACGGTGCGCCTGCTGCTGGCGGCATTCGGCCTGCCGCAGCAGGTATTCGCCCAAAGCGTGGAGGCGCTGTCGTCGGTGGTGCCGCGCAAGCTCGCCGCAGCGATTCTGGCTGCGCCCGGCGCCACCTTGAGCCAGGCGCTGGCCAAGACCATGGCGTGGCTGGAGCAACCCGGAAACTATCTGCTGACGCTGGTCGATCCGCGCTACCCGGTGCGCCTGCTCGACCTGACGGACCCACCACCGCTGCTATATATCAAGGGCGACCCCGCCGCGCTGGCGCGGCCAGCGCTTGCCATCGTCGGTGCGCGCGATGCCACGGCGCAGGGCAAGGCCGATGCCGAGGCGTTCGGCCGGTCCTTCTCCCAGGCCGGCCAGACGGTGGTTTCGGGGCTTGCGCGGGGCGTGGATGCGGCGGCCCACGAGGGCGGCCTGGCGGGCGAAGGCGGTACGGTGGCGGTGATCGGCACCGGCGCCGACCGGGTCTACCCTGCGCGCCATCTCGACCTGGCGCACCGCATCGCCGAACACGGCGCGATCGTCAGTGAGTTCCCGCTGGGCATGCAGGGGTTCAAAGACAACTTCCCGCGGCGCAACCGCCTGATCGCGGCGCTCGCCCGAGGCGTGCTGGTGGTGGAGGCGGCGGCCCGGTCGGGTTCGCTGATTACCGCCCGTCTCGCTGCGGACCTGGGCCGCGAGGTATTTGCCATTCCGGGTTCCATCCACGCGCCGCTTTCGGGCGGATGCCACTTCCTGATCCGCCAGGGGGCCAAGCTGGTCGAGTCGCCACAGGACGTGATGGAAGAGTTCGGCCTCGCGGTCGGGCCGGAGAAGGTGGCGAACGCAGCACTGCCACGGTCCGACGCGCCGGATGATCCCTTGCTCGCCATGCTGACACACGAGCCCGTCACCCTTGACACGTTATGCGAGCGCAGCGGGCTGGCACCGGAAACGCTGGCGACCCGGCTGCTCGAGCTGGAACTGGAGGGGCGCGCGGAGCGTCTACCGGGGAACCTCTTTCGCGGTCTGTCCTAGACTTCGCCAGTGGCCCCGGACGTATTGCCGATACAATCGGCGGTCCTCGGTGTCGCAAGAGGCTCATGTTTGAACCGTAATGACCGTTTACTTTCCCGAACGTGACGTTGCCGCCATCGGCGCAGCGCTGTCCGACCGCCCGCAAGGTCGGCTGGTCGCCTGTCTGTGCGCGCAATGGTGCGGGACATGCCGCGATTACTTGCAGGCGTTCTCCGCGCTGGCCGTACGCCACCCGGAGGACTGCTATGTGTGGATCGACATCGAGACGCACGCGGACCGGCTTGGCGACATCGATATTGAGAATTTCCCCACGCTGCTGGTCCAGCCCGTAGCGGGGGGCCCGACGCAGTTCTATGGCACGCTGCTGCCGCATATCGAGGTACTGGAACGGATGCTCGCCCGGGGCACGGCCATGCCCGGAGCGCAGGAGGATGTACCGGAAGTGCTGGAGTGGTTGCTTGCCGGGGGGCGGCGCGCGGCGTAGCGGCGGATTTCACGCTGCTGCGGCTGGCTTGCACCGCCGTCGAAACCGCGCTTATGATTGGCGCCTCTAAGCCCCCCGGGGGCGATGTCTACTTATATTGCAGTGCAAATCGCGCGTTGCCGGAAGCAACCCGCAAGGACCCGTTCAATGTCAAAAGCCCTCATCATCGCGGAAAAGCCATCGGTCGCGGCCGATATCGCCCGTGCCCTCGGGGGCTTTACCAAGCACGACGAGTACTTTGAAAGTGACGACTTCGTGCTGTCGTCCGCCGTGGGCCACCTGGTGGAGATCGCCGCGCCCGAGGAATACGAGGTCAAGCGCGGCAAGTGGAGCTTCGCCAACCTGCCGGTGATCCCGCCCCACTTCGACCTGCGCCCGATCGCCAAGACCGAGTCGCGCCTGAAGGTGCTCAACCGCCTGATCAAGCGCAAGGACGTCACCGGCCTGATCAATGCCTGCGACGCGGGGCGCGAAGGCGAACTGATTTTCCGGCTGATCGCCCAGCAGGCCAAGGCCAAGCAGCCGATTCGCCGGCTCTGGCTGCAATCCATGACGCCGCAGGCGATCCGCGACGGCTTCGCCAGCCTGCGCGAAGACCAGGACATGCTGCCGCTGGCCGATGCCGCGCGCTGCCGGTCCGAGGCCGACTGGCTGGTCGGCATCAATGGCACGCGTGCCATGACTGCCTTCAACAGCAAGGGCGGCGGCTTCTTCCTGACCACCGTCGGCCGCGTCCAGACGCCGACGCTGTCGATCGTGGTGGAGCGCGAGGAGAAGATCAAGCACTTCGTGCCGCGCGATTACTGGGAAGTGCACGCCGAGTTCATCGCCGCAGCCGGCCTGTACGAAGGCCGCTGGTTCGATCCGAAATTCAAGAAGAGCGAGTTCGATCCCGAGGCGCGCGAGTCGCGCCTGTGGAGCGAGGCCGAGGCGAAGAGCATCGTCGCCGCGTGCCGCGACAAGCCCGGCACTGTCACCGAAGAATCGAAGCCGTCGACGCAGCAGTCGCCGGCGCTCTTTGACCTGACCACGCTGCAGCGCGAGGCCAACTCGCGCTTCGGCTTCTCGGCCAAGAACACGCTCGGCCTGGCGCAGGCCCTGTATGAAAAGCACAAGGTCCTGACCTACCCGCGTACCGACGCGCGCGCGCTGCCCGAGGACTACATGGAAACGGTCAAGCAGACCATGACCATGCTGTCGGACAGCTCGCCCAACTACCTGCCGCACGCGAAGAAGATCCTGTCGCAGGGCTGGGTCAAGCCGAACAAGAAGATCTTCGACAACAGCAAGATCAGCGATCACTTCGCTATCATCCCGACCCTGCAGGCGCCCAAGAACCTGTCGGAGCCGGAGCAGAAGCTGTACGACCTGGTCGTGCGCCGCTTTCTGGCGGTGTTCTTCCCGGCCGCCGAGTTCCAGGTCACGACTCGTATCACGGAAGTCGCCGGCCATCACTTCAAGACCGAAGGCAAGGTGCTGGTCAATCCGGGCTGGCTCGTGATCTATGGCCGCGAGGCGCAGGGCGACAAGGATGCCGCCAACCTGGTGCCGGTAGCCAAGGACGAGAAGGTCAAGACCGACAAGGTCGAGAGCGTGGGCCTGACCACCAAGCCGCCCGCGCGCTACAACGAAGCCACGCTGCTGTCCGCCATGGAAGGCGCCGGCAAGCTGGTGGACGACGACGCGCTGCGCGAAGCCATGGCCGGCAAAGGCCTGGGCACGCCGGCCACGCGCGCGGCCATCATCGAAGGGCTGCTCACGGAAAAGTACCTGGTGCGCGAAGGCCGCGAGCTGATCCCAACCGCCAAGGCGTTCCAGTTGATGACGTTGCTGCGCGGCCTGGGCGTGCTGGAACTGACGCAGGCCGAGCTGACCGGCGAATGGGAGCACAAGCTGTCGCAGATCGAGCGAGGACGCCTGAAGCGCGACGAGTTCATGCTCGAGATCGCGCAGATGACGCAGCAGATCGTCAAGCGCGCCAAGGAATACGACAGCGACACCATCCCTGGCGACTACGCCACGCTGGCGACGCCCTGCCCGCAGTGCGGCGGCCAGGTGAAGGAGAATTACCGCCGCTTTGCCTGCACCGCGTGCGAATTTTCGATCAGCAAGATCCCTGGTGGCCGCCAGTTCGAGATCAACGAGGTTGAAGAACTGCTGCTGAAGCGGGAAATCGGCCCGCTGCAAGGATTCCGCAGCAAGATGGGCCGGCCGTTTGCCGCCATCCTCAAGATCGCCAAGGACGACGAAGGCCATTACAAGATGGAATTCGATTTCGGCCAGAACGATGACGAGGGCGACGGCGAGCCGGTCGATTTCAGCGGGCAGGAGCCGGTCGGCACCTGCCCGAAGTGCAGTGGCGCGGTGTTCGAGCACGGCATGAAGTATGTGTGCGAGAACAGCGTGGCCAGCCCGAAGACCTGTGACTTCACCACCGGCAAGATCATCCTGCAGCAGGAAATCAGCCGCGAACAGGTCGGCAAGCTGCTCAACGACGGCCGTACCGACCTGCTGACGGGTTTCAAGTCGTCGCGCACGGGCCGCAACTTCAAGGCGTTCCTGGTGAGGCAGGCGGACGGCAAGATCGGCTTCGAATTCGAGGCCCGCGAGCCCAAGGCCGGCGCCAAGGCATCGGCGAAGACTGCGTCGCGCACGGCCGCAAAGCCGGACGAAGCCGAGGCCGGTGCGGCCAAGTCGCCGGCGAAGAAGGCAGCCACCAAGACCGCCGCGACCAAGACCGCGACCAAGACCGCGGCCAAGAAGGCGCCCGCCAAGACGGTCGCGGCCAAGAAGACCCGCGACGCGGGCAAGGCCACGGTCGAGGCCGAAGAGTAATGGTATAGGGCGGGGGGAGACGGCGCGTCAGCGCCTGCGTCCTCCCGTTTGCCTTACGAAAGCTGCTCGCGGCCCCGGACGCCCTCTTCCAGCAGGAAGTCGATAAACGCCCGGACTTTGGTCGGCAGGAATTTGCGGCTCGGATAAACCACGCTGACATCGCGCCGCGGCAACTGGTACTGCGGCAGGACGTGCACGAGGCTGCCTGACTCGATATTCTGCTTGGCCAGGTAGGACGACAGCATCGCCACGCCCATATTCGCGAGTGCCGCTTGGTGCGCGAGTTCGGCATTGCTGCACAGCAGTCCAGGACGGATCGGCACCGTCACTTCGCCTTCGGGCCCAAGCAGCGTCCACTCGTGTTCCACGTTGGGCAGCCGCATGGCGATGCAGCGGTGATTGGTCAGCTCGTGCGCGTGCCGCAGCGGCGGGTGCATGCGGACATATTCAGGCGAGGCACACAGCACAATTTCGGCCGAGATCAGTGGCCGGGCCACCAGGTGCGAGCCGAGGCCCAGATCCGACAGCATGACCGCGACGTCCCGTCCCTCTTCCACGATATCCACGTTGCGGTCGGACAGGAGCACGTCGAAGACCACATCGGGGTACAGCTGCTGGAACCGCGCCATCAGGCTTGGTAGCAAGTGCAGTCCGAACATCACTGGAGTCACCAGTCGCAAGGTTCCCGATAGCGACTGGCTGCGCGCCGTCACCACGCCTTCGGCTTCTTCCACGTCTTCCAGGATCTGCTGGCAGCGCTGCAGGTAGGTTTCCCCGGCGTCGGTCAGCGACAGGCTGCGGGTCGTCCTGTTCAGCAGCCGCGTACCCAGGTGGCTTTCCAGGTCCGCCACATAGCGCGTCACGACCGCGTTGGACATCTCCAACTGCTGCGCTGCACGAGCAAAGCTGCCTAGCTCCACCACTTTGGCGAACACGCGCATCGATTGCAGGCGATCCATGACATAGTCTCCCGTCGTTCTCCTGAATTTTTCCTGGTTCAGGTGACTTTATTGTTGGAATCAGAACTAATCATTGTGCCAGGCGATATTTATTGATATGAGGGAAACGCCTAATATCTACCCATCGGATGCCGCATTGCAGCAACCTAGACTGCACAAACCGGCACCAAGTTGAAGAAACACTGAGCCATGAAAACCCCCCGTCTTTCCCTGATCGCTATTGCCACCCTCGCCGCAGCCCTTTCCGCTGCACCGGCGTTTGCCAAGGCCGGCAAGTTTGACCCGTACGCAGATGGCGCCAAGGCCGGCAGCAAGTACGACGTCTACAGCGACGGCGCCAAGGCTGGTAAGTACGACGTCTACAGCGATGGCGCCAAGGCCGGCAAGTACGACGTGTACAGCGACGGCGCCAAGTACGATCTGTCTTCCGACCGCGCGCCCCTGTAATCGACAGGGCCCGCAAGCCGCGGTCCGGGGCCGTATCTCCCCTATGCGGCCCCTACCTCTCAACCTGGTCTCCACAGGTCGTTTGGAGAGCGTCTGACAGACCTCTCCTTGTTTATCCGGAGAAGAAGCCCGCACTGGTTTGCGGGCTTCTTTGTTTCTGTGTCCGGTCAGGAGGGACTGCTTCTGCCTGGCATTATGCCAGAGCACGCAAAGAAAAACGGGCCAGCGGCCCGTTCCTGGATCCTGCCCGGCTGAGGATGGGCTCAGTCGTCGTAATGATGGTGGTGCTTGTGCTTCTTATGCTTGTAGTGGCCACCACCATCGTAGTAGCGGCGGTCGTTCTCATAAGAATTGCTGCGCGAAACGTTGCCGCCCAGCGCTGCGCCTGCGCCACCGCCCACCGCCGCGCCGACCAGGCCGCCGGTGCGGCCGCCCATGGCGTTACCCGCTGCCGTACCTGCGCCACCGCCCAGCGCGCCGCCGATGATGGCACCCGTGCGCTCGCGCCGGTTGGACGTCACCGCCCCGCCCGCGCCGCCGCCAACGGCACCGCCGATCACGGCACCGGTGCTGCCGCCCAGGGCGCCGCCTACAGCCGCCCCTGCCACGCCGCCGAGGGCGCCGCCAAGGGCATTGTTCATGTCGCTCGCGAAGGCCGGCAGCGCGGACGCCGCCAGGGCGAGAGCCAGGGTCATATTGCGAACGGGATGGCGAGACATATCGTTTCCTTTCTTTGCCATGTTGTGCCGCAAGTGTAGAGAACGATCCTCCGTCTTGCTGTAACCACGTGTAAAGCCATGTAACCCGCTGCTGAAACGTATGGTTTGAGCGACAACACGGCAGAGGCGTGGATCCCGACGCCCAAAAAAACGGGCAACCCGAAGGTTGCCCGTTCCATCAGACCCAGCCGGTGCAGCTCAACAGCACTTGCCCTGCCCGCCGCCGTAGCGGGCTTCCTGGCGTTCGCGGAAGAACTCCTCGTAGGTCATCGGTGCGCGGTCCGGGTGGGTGCTTTCCATGTGGGCCACATAAGTCTGGTAGTCGGGCAGGCCGACCATCAGCCGCAGCGACTGCCCCAGGTAGCGTCCCATCGTTCCAAGTTGTTCCAGCATGGCGGGGCTCCTTTGAACCGGGCGATCAGGATTGTGCCGAGGCGGCTGCCGGCAGCGGCTCGAACGGCGTTTCCTTGTCGGTCGGACGGTTCGCGGCACGCGCTTGCATGGCGGTCTTGAAGCCGTAGACCACGATCGACAGCACCACGAACATGAACAGCGCGCACAGGCCGGCGTCCAGGTAGTCATTGAAGACGATGCGGTGCATCTGCTCCATGGTCTTGGCCGGGGCCAGCACCTTGCCTTCGGCGATGGCGGCGCTGAACTTGCCGGCGTGGGTCAGGAAGCTGACCTTCGGATCGGCATCGAACAGTTTCTGCCAGCCGGCGGTCAGCGTGCAGATCAGCAGCCAGATGGTCGGCAGCAGCGTCACCCAGGCGTACTGGCCGCGCTTCATCTTGACCAGCACGCAGGTGCCAAGCACCAGTGCCACGGCGGCCAGCATCTGGTTGGAGATACCGAACAGCGGCCATAGCGTATTGATGCCGCCCAGCGGATCGACCACGCCCTGGTACAGGAAGTAGCCCCAGGCCGCAACGGTCAGCGCGGTGGCGATCAGGTTGGCCGGCAGCGAGTCGGTGCGGCGCATGCTCGGCACGAAGCTGCCCAGCAGGTCCTGCAGCATGAAGCGGCCGGCGCGGGTGCCCGCGTCGACGG
The DNA here is from genome assembly GCF_057073755.1 of Cupriavidus sp. C3SS-1. Classification (NCBI taxonomy): domain Bacteria; kingdom Pseudomonadati; phylum Pseudomonadota; class Betaproteobacteria; order Burkholderiales; family Burkholderiaceae; genus Cupriavidus; species Cupriavidus sp. C3SS-1. The sequence goes on from NZ_CP172699.1 coordinate 3,373,907, forward strand.
CGGTCAGGATGAACAGGGCCTCGAACAGGATGGCGAAGTGGTACCAGAACGCCATCATGGCCTGGCCGCCCACCACCTGGTGCAGGATATGGGCGATGCCCACCGCCAGCGTCGGCGCGCCGCCGGCACGCGAGATGATGGTGTTCTCGCCAACGTCCTTGGCAGTCTGGATCAGCACGTCAGGGGTGACGACGAAGCCCCAGGTCGATACGGCGTGGGCCACGGCGTCCGGCGTGGTGCCGATCACGGCGGCGGGGCTGTTCATCGCGAAGTACACGCCGGGCTCGATCACCGAGGCCGCCACCAGCGCCATGATGGCGACGAAGGATTCGGCCAGCATCGCGCCGTAGCCGATGAAGCGCGCGTGGCTTTCATTCTCCAGCAGCTTGGGCGTGGTGCCCGACGAGATCAGCGCATGGAAGCCCGACACGGCGCCGCAGGCGATGGTGATGAAGAGGAAGGGGAACAGGTTGCCCGACCACACCGGCCCGCCGCCCTGGGCGAACTGCGTGAAGGCCGGCATCTTGAGTTCCGGCGCGACGATCAGGATGCCGATGGCCAGCGCGATGATGGTGCCGATCTTCAGGAAGGTCGACAGGTAGTCGCGCGGCGCCAGCAGCAGCCACACCGGCAGCACGGCGGCGATAAAGCCGTAGATGATCAGCATCCAGGTCAGCGCCTTGCCGTCATACGTGAACAGCGGCGCCAGCACGGCGCTTTCATGCACGTACTGGCCGCCCAGGATGGCGAGCATCAGCAGCACGAAGCCGATCACCGACACCTCGCCGATGCGGCCGGGACGGATGTACCGCGTGTAGATGCCCATGAACAGCGCGATGGGAATGGTCACCGCCACGGTGAACGTGCCCCACGGCGAGCCGGCCAGCGCCTTCACCACAATCAGCGCCAGCACCGCCAGGATAATGATCATGATCATGAAGCAGCCGAACAGCGCGATCATGCCCGGCACCGTGCCCATTTCGGACTTGACCAGGTCGCCCAGCGAACGGCCGTCGCGGCGCGTGGAGATGAACAGGATCATGAAATCCTGCACCGCGCCGGCGAACACCACGCCGGCCAGGATCCACAGCATGCCCGGCATATAGCCCATCTGGGCGGCCAGCACCGGGCCGACCAGCGGGCCGGCGCCGGCGATGGCGGCGAAGTGGTGGCCGAACAGCACCGCCTTGTTGGTCGGCACGTAGTCCAGGCCGTCGTTGTGGCGCCAGGCCGGGGTCATGCGTTTCGGGTCCAGCTGCATGACCTTGTCGGCGATGAAGCGGCTGTAGTAGCGGTAGGCGATCAGGTAGATGCAGAGCGCGGCAACCACGATCCACAGCGCACTGACCGCCTCGCCGCGCGACAGCGCGACCGTGGCGAAGGCAAACGCGCCAAGGATGGCGACGGCCAGCCACACCAGGTGTTCTCCGATGCGATTCATAGTGAAGGTCTCCTCAGACCGGGGGATTTCGATAGCCTGCGGCGGCGAAGGACTGGTAACTGGCAGGTCGACGGCGGGCGCGCGCCTGAGGGCGGGCAGCGGGGCAATCCGGCGGTGAGGGTGTCTCTTCGGATCTTGCTGCTGCTCGCCCGGTTCTTGTCGTTTCCGGGTCTCGTCTTGCAGGCAGGCAATGCACCATCCGGGTGGGCGGCGCACCAGCTGCGTCGACGCACGCGCCTTGTTGGGGCGGCTCAAGCGTCCGGCGTGTAGTATTGACACCCGCCAAACCCCGCACAAGCGCGTAACTACGCAGCACTTCTGCGTAGTACTACGCAAATCGACGGTGGCATGCCGCCCACGCGGCATCGGTGTTTACCCCCGGTCGTCCGGTTCATGTATGAAACTCCGCCACAAGATCCTGTTGCTAGCCGTCGCGCCCCTGGCGGTGGCCATGCTTGGCATTGCACTTGCCGTGCGTTTCCAGGCGACGCAGCTGGCGAGGCATGAGCGCGCGCTGGTCGAGTCGGCCTATCTCCAGAGCAAGGAAACCGAACTGCGCCACTACGTAGAGCTGGCGCAGAGCGCGATCGCGCCGATGGTGCGTTCGGGCCGCACCGACGCCGCCACGCGCCAGGCCGCCATGGACGCACTGGCGCGGCTCGACTACGGGCCCGACGGCTACTTCTTCCTGTATGACCTGCAGGGCCGCAACCTGATGCATCCGCGCCAGCCAGAACTGGTCGGGCAGGACTTGTGGATGCTGCGTGACCCGCAGGGCGCCCTGACCATCCAGAAGCTGATTGCCGCGGCCAAGGCCGGCGGGGGCTCGGTGCGCTACCTGTGGAGGAAGCCATCGTCCCGGCAGCTCGCGCCCAAACTCGGCTACGTGGTGGCCGTGCCCGAATGGGGCTGGATGCTCGGCACCGGCATCTACCTGGACGATGTGGAAAACACGTTGCGCCAGCTCGATGCGCGCGCCGCGACCGATATCCGCGAGACCATGGCGTGGATCGGCGTGATTGCCGCGGTCAGCATCCTGCTGGTGGCGGCGAGCGGCCTGGCCCTCAATATCAGCGAGCACCGCGAGGCCGACGCCAAGCTGCGCCAGCTGGCGCAGCGCGTGGTCCAGTCACAGGAAGAGGAGCGCGCGCGGCTGTCGCGCGAACTCCATGACGGCATCAGCCAGTTGCTGGTGTCGGTCAAGCTGGTGCTGGAAGCGGCCGCCAACCGGTTGCGCCTGGCGCCGGCAGAAGGCGCGGCGGTGGCGCCGGTTCTCGGCATGGCGCTGAACCGGCTCGACACGGTATTCAACGAGGTCCGGCGCGTGGCCCGCAACCTGCGGCCCGCCCTGCTCGATGACCTCGGCCTGGTTGCCGCGCTGGAGCACCTGGCGCGCGAGATGCAGGGCGGCAGCCACCTGCAGATCAGCGTGACCCAGGCCGGCACGCCGCGCGAGCTGCCTGACGAACAGGCCACCGCGTTGTACCGGATCGCCCAGGAGGCCCTGACCAATGTCGAGCGCCATGCCGGCGCCCGCAAAGTCACGGTGGCCCTGGCTTTCGATGCCGACGCGACGCGCCTGACCGTGCGCGACGATGGCCGCGGGTTTGACGTGGCCCGCATGCAGGTCGATCCCCGGCGTGGCATCGGGCTGCGCAATTTGCGCGAGCGGATTGCGGCGCTGGGCGGGCAGTTCGGCATTGTTTCGGGCATGGGCGGCACGGAACTGGTAGCCGCGCTGCCGCTCGTGAAAATACAGGCGCGGCCCGTCGTCCCCATTCCGGAAGAACCTTCGCAGTCATGACCCAGATCCCCGACCCGGCCGAAGGCCAATCCGGCCACGCCGCTGATACGCCTGCGCGCGTGCTGCTGATCGACGACCATGCGCTGGTGCGCGACGGCATGCGCATGCACCTGGCGCTGCAGCCCGGCCTGCGCGTGGTGGGCGAGGCCGACGGCGGGGAAGCCGCGCTGGCGTGGCTCGATCGTGCCGGCGCGGCCGAGCGCCCGGACCTGGTCATCACCGACATCGGCATGCGCGGCATGGGCGGCATTGCGCTGACGTGCGTGCTGCATGAGCAATACCCTGAAATTGCCGTGCTGGTGGTCAGCATGCATGACAACCTGGAATACGCGCGCCAGGCTGTGCGTGCCGGCGCGCACGGCTATGTGTTGAAGGATGCCCCTGCGGAAGAGCTGATGGCCGCCATCCAGGCGGTACTGGCGGGGCGCGTGTTCTACAGCGCGCGCATTGCGCGCGGCATGGCGGAACAGATGCCGGCGGCGGGCCCGCTGGACGCCCTGACCAAGCGCGAACGCGATATCCTGGGCTACATCGGGCGCGGCATGGCCAACAAGGAAATCGCGGCGCAGCTGGGTGTGTCAGTGCGCACGGTGGAGACCCATCGGCTCAATCTCAAGCGCAAGCTGGGTATCGAGGGCCGGGCGGGGTTGGTGAAGTATGCGGTGGAGCAGTCGGGGGAAAGCGAAGGGGGATAGGCAATAAACCCTCGGTTTGCGCCCCTCTCCCCCAACCCCTCTCACGCAAGCGGGAGAGGGGAGTCAGACAGCGGCAAGAATCAACCTTCCAGCCGCTTGCCCAGTGCCGCCCGCGTTTCGGCCAGCGCCTGAGGCAGGTTGTGCTTGAGCTGCGTGAACAGTTCGTCGTGCAGCACCAGCTCCTGCTTCCAGGCGTCGACGTCGATCGAGGTAACCTGCGCGAACTGCGCCGGCGAGAACTCCACGCCGTTCCAGTTCAGGTTTTCATAACGCGGGCTGGTGCCGAACACGTGCTCGGCGCCCTGGCCCTTGCCGTCGACGCGGTCGATCATCCACGACAGCACGCGCATGTTCTCGCCGAAGCCCGGCCACACGAAGCTGCCGTCTGCGTCCTTGCGGAACCAGTTGACGCAGTAGATCTTCGGCAGCTTCGCGCCCGACGCTTCCAGCTTCTTGCCGAGCTCGAGCCAGTGGCCGAAATAGTCGCTCATGTTGTAGCCGCAGAACGGCAGCATGGCGAACGGGTCGCGGCGCACCACGCCTTGCTGGCCGGCGGCAGCGGCGGTGGTTTCGGAGCCCATGGTCGCGGCCATGTAGACGCCTTCGGTCCAGTTGCGCGCCTCGGTCACCAGCGGCACGGTGGTCGAGCGGCGGCCGCCGAAGATGAACGCATCAATGGGTACGCCGGCAGGGTTGTCCCAGTTCTCGTCGATCGACGGGCATTGCACCGCCGGCGCGGTGAAACGCGCGTTCGGGTGCGCCGCCTTGGCGCCGGTGGCCTTGGCGATTTCCGGCGTCCAGTCCTTGCCTTGCCAGTCGACCAGGTGCGCCGGCGCTTCCTTGGTCATGCCTTCCCACCACACGTCGCCGTCGTCGGTCAGCGCCACATTGGTGAAGATGACGTTTTCCTTCAACGTCGCCATGGCGTTGAAGTTGGTCTTCTCGCTAGTGCCCGGGGCCACGCCGAAGTAGCCGGCCTCCGGATTGATCGCGTACAGGCGGCCATCCTTGCCCGGCTTGATCCACGCGATATCGTCGCCGATGGTGGTGACCTTCCAGCCCTCGAAGCCCTTGGGCGGGATCAGCATGGCGAAGTTGGTCTTGCCGCAGGCCGACGGGAAGGCGGCGGCCACGTGGTATTTTTTGCCCTCGGGCGAGGTCACGCCCAGGATCAGCATGTGCTCGGCCAGCCAGCCTTCGTCGCGGCCCATGGTCGAGGCAATTCGCAGCGCGAAGCACTTCTTGCCGAGCAGCGCGTTGCCGCCGTAGCCCGAGCCGAACGACCAGATCTCGCGCGTCTGCGGGAAATGGACGATGTACTTGGTCGGGTTGCACGGCCACGGCACGTCTTTCTCGCCGGCGGCGAGCGGCTTGCCGACGGTGTGCACGCACGGCACGAAGTCGCCGTCGGTGCCCAGCACGTCATACACGGCCTTGCCCATGCGCGTCATGATGCGCATGTTGACGGCCACGTACGGGGAGTCGGACAGTTCCACGCCGATATGCGCGATCGGCGAGCCCAGCGGTCCCATCGAGAACGGGACCACGTACAGCGTGCGGCCGCGCATGCAGCCGTCGAACAGGCCGTTGAGCGTCTGGCGCATCTCGGCCGGGGCGATCCAGTTGTTGGTGGGGCCGGCGTCTTCCTTTTTGTCCGCGCAGATGAAGGTGCGGTCTTCGACGCGCGCCACATCGGACGGATCGGACAGGGCCAGGTAGGAATTCTTGCGTTTGGCCGGGTTCAGGCGCTTAAGCGTGCCGGCAGCGACCATCTGCTCGCAGAGGCGGTCGTACTCTTCTTGCGAACCGTCGCACCAGTGGATGCGCTCCGGCTTGGTCAGCGCGGCGATCTCGGCTACCCAGGCCACCAGTTTCTGGTTCTTGACCCAGGCCGGCACGTTCAACGCCGCCGTGCCTTGCATCGAGGGGTGGTTCATCCTGCAACTCCAAAATGTGTAAAGGGAAGGAAGGGGAAATCTTTTCAAATGCCCGACCTGAAACCAGCCAGGCCGATGCATGTCGCGGCGCACTTTTGCGGCTCAAGTCAGCGACTCGCACCGGTCGTCACATCCCGTTACAACTCCTCTGCGGCCCGGGTAACGCAAAGGGTCGCGGCAGTCCCTGCGCCTGCGCTAAAGTTGCGCTTCGCCCGCGCGGGGCTAGCTGCATGGGGCCAGCGGGCTTTGTCCGGCGGCACCGGATGTCGGGAGCCAAGCTCGACCGAACATTCCCCGGCGGCACCGGAACGGGCAAGGATACCACTGCCGCACACCGCTGTTTTTTGCTCCGCAGCATTGCCGGACCCCGATTCACGCATGGAATGTGCCGGCCCCGGATACCCGACAATAGCGCTGGTCGCGCGCGTGCTCCGTTGCCGCGCGCACCAATCCCGGGTCACCAGGCCAGCAGACAAAAAGAGTTGCCGATGAAGATTGCCGTACTCGACGATTACCAGGACGCCGTGCGCAAGCTGCCTTGCTTCAGCCTGCTGGAAGGCCACGACGTCAAGGTGTTCAACAACACCGTCAAGGGCGTAGGCCAGCTGGCCGCGCGCCTGTCGGACGTGGAAGCGGTCGTGCTGATCCGCGAACGCACGCGCATCACGCGCCAGTTGCTGGAGAAGCTGCCCAAGCTGAAGATCATCAGCCAGACCGGCCGCGTCGGCGCCGCGCCGAACACGCATATCGATGTCGATGCCTGCACCGACCGCGGCGTGGCGGTGCTCGAAGGCGCGGGCTCGCCGGTGGCACCGGCCGAGCTGACCTGGGCGCTGATCATGGCGGCGCAGCGCCGCATTCCGCAATACGTGGCCAGCCTCAAGCACGGGGCCTGGCAGCAGTCGGGCCTGAAGTCGACCACCATGCCGCCCAACTTCGGGCTGGGCCAGGTGCTGCGCGGCCAGACCCTGGGCATCTGGGGCTACGGCAAGATCGGCCGGCTGCTGGCTGGCTATGGCCGCGCCTTCGGCATGAACGTGCTGGTGTGGGGACGCGAGGCGTCGCAGGAAGCCGCCCGTGCCGATGGCCTGGCGGTGGCGGAGTCAAAGGACCAGTTCTTTGCCGACAGCGATGTGCTGTCGCTGCACCTGCGCCTGAACGACGACACGCGCGGCGTGGTCAAGCTGGCCGACCTGACCCGCATGAAGCCGACGGCGCTGTTCGTCAACACCAGCCGCGCCGAGCTGCTGGAAGAAAACGCGCTGGTCGCGGCGCTCAACCGCGGGCGTCCGGGCATGGCGGCGGTGGATGTGTTCGAGTCCGAGCCGATCCTGCAGGGCCACGCGCTGCTGCGGATGGAGAACTGCATCTGCACGCCGCATTTGGGGTATGTGGAGCGGGATAGCTACGAGATGTACTTCCGCATTGCCTTCCAGAACATCCTGGATGTGCTGGCGGGGCAGCATGAGAGCATTGTGAATCCGAAGGCGTTGACGCCGGTACTGTCGCGCTGAGCCCCATCCAGCACCGCTGGTTTGCTCCCCTCTCCCCTTCGCGGGCCAGGGGAGCCTCCTTCCAATGGCGTCGGCAAAGGTCCGGCGCTTCAAGGCTTCCGCCCGCGGACGCGAATTTCGCGGAACCGCTACACTCGAGACTTCCCTGACCGCCGGCCGCAATGGCCCGCGGCGCGTCCCGACAACAACGACAAGGCGCCACGCGCCACCCCCGGCATGGACCCCAGGCTTGTGACGCTCTGCGTCGGCAATTTCATCATTGGCACCGGCGCGATGATCGTGACCGGCATGTTGAACGACATTGCCGCCGATTTTGGCCTGGGCGTGGCCAGTGCCGGCCAGCTGATCTCGGTGTTCGCCCTGGCCACCTGCGTGGGCGCGCCGGTGTTCGCCACGCTCGGTTCACGCATCGATCGCCGCCTGTTGCTGTCCGGCTCATTGCTGATCTACGCCGTGCTGCACCTTGCGGCCGCCCTGGCGCCGAACTTCGCCACGCTGATGGCGATCCGCTTCCTGACCGCGATCGGCGCGGCCATCTACACGCCGCAGACTGCCGCTACCCTGCCGCTGCTGGTCAACGCGCAGACCCGCGGCCGGGCCATCAGCTTCGTGTTCCTGGGCTGGAGCATCGCCAGCGTGGTCGGCGTGCCGCTGGGCACTTGGATCGCGAGCACGCTAGGCTGGCGCGTCAGCATGGCGGTGGTGGGCGTGCTGGCGCTGCTGGTGTCGGCGGCGGTCTGGCGCGCGTTGCCGCGCGGCCTTTACGTGCCGGCTGTGGGCCGCGAGGCCTGGAGCGCCGTGCTGCGCCACCGGCCGATCATGCTGGTGGTGGCCGCCACCATGATCCAGTCGGCCGGCATGTTCACGATGTTCACCTACATTGCCCCGCTGATGCGCGACGTGCACGGCATCTCGGGCGCTGCGCTGAGCCTGATGTTCCTGGCCTACGGCGCCTGCGGGGTCTTCGGCAATGCCATGGCGGCCTCCCGCATGGACCGGATCACACCCAGCCGCATCGTCCAGTTCGCGCTGCTGACGTCGATCACGGCGATGGTGCTGTGGCCGCTGGCGGGGCTGGGCACCGTGCCGCTGGTGCTGCTGTTCATGCTGTGGGGCGTGGGAGGCTTCGCTACCAACAGCGCGCAGCAGGCCCGGCTGGTGATGATCGCGCCGGACCGCGCATCGGTCTCGATCTCGCTCAACTCGTCGTCGATCTACCTCGGCCAGGCCATCGGCGCCATGGCGGGCGCGGCCCTGTATACAGTGGCCGGCACCGGTTCGCTGCACTGGGGCGCCGCGATACTGATGCTGGCGGCGCTGGTGATCTCGCAGCGGGCCCGCGCGCTCGGCTGCCAGTGGCCGCCGCGGCAGGTCCCGCAACAGGCCTGAGCGGCCCCGCCCGTCCCCGGGCCAGGTCTCGCTCCACAGCTTTTCCACAGTGTTGTCCAACGCACTGTCCACCACCTGTTCCCTGCGTTATCCACGGAGTTGTCCACAACTCGCGCGGCGGGGGCATCTTGAGCGAACCGAATGGAATCCTGAGTGGTGCACGCGTGCTGGCGATCAATATCGGCAAGGCCATTCCGCTGGTGGTATCCCGTGCCGGCACCGAGGCGGTGGTGATGTCCGGCATCCGCAAGCACCCGGTCAGCACGCTGGTCCACCCGTTGCGCGTGCAGGTGCGCCCGCAGGGCGTGGCCGGCGACGAGCAAGCCGACCTGGCCGTGCACGGCGGGCTGGACAAGGCTGTGTATGCCTATCCGTCCGAGCACTAGGCGTGGTGGAACAAGCGCCGCCGCGCCGCGGGCCAGCCCGAGGCATACCGCGGACTTGCGTTCGGCGCCATGGGCGAGAACCTGACCATCGAAGGCCTGGTCGAGGCCGACCTGTGGATGGGCGACGTGCTGTACATCGGCAGCGCAGTGCTGCGCGTGGCGTCGCCCCGGCAGCCTGCATGCAAGTTCAACGCCGTGCTGGGCTACCGCCACGCCGTCCGCGACATGGTCGAGAGCGGCTACTCCGGCGTCTACCTCGGCGTGCTGCGGTCCGGCGAGGTGCGCGCCGGCGATGCCATCCATGTGCAGCATGGGCCGCGAAAGCTGTCGATCGACAGCATAAACCGCTCGCGTCGCGATGGCTGGCGGCTTTTCTGATAATGTTTGTGTCTTGATACAAGCAATCCGCCCCGCATCCGCCACGCCACCCCTCGTAGCAAGCCAAGCCAGGTCCGGATCACGCCGTTACCGCTGTAACGCGCTGTAATAGTCCGTGCTGGCTCCGCGGGGCGAACCGCTGTACTAGTAGAGGTTTGCGCGACACGTATCCGCCCGGCCCCCGGGCTGCCCGTACCGGGCGGCCACGGCGGGAACAGAGGCGGGACGTCACCGGGGGGCGCGCTGCAGCCAAGAGGGTCCACACAAGATGAAGACAGACAGGATCGACCAGCCCAAGGGGTTTGTCGACGGCAACTGGAGTGCATCCGCCGGAACCGGCCGTGGCCGGGTATCGCCGTGGGTGGTGGTGATCACCGTTGCGGTGCTCGCCGCAGCGGGATGGTTTGCATGGCACACCTGGCTGGTACCGAAGCCCGTCGCCAAGGGGCCCGCGCCGGTGGCGGTCGCTACGGCACTGGTGACGCAGGGCGACGTGCCGCTGCAGTTCACCGCCAACGGCAATGTGACGGCGTTATCCACTGTCGAAGTCCGCCCGCAGGTCTCCAGCACCGTGCGCGCCGTCCACATCAAGGAAGGCCAGACCGTCAAGCCGGGCGACCTGCTGTTCTCGCTCGACACGCGCATGGACGAGGCCAACCTGGCCAAGGCCCAGGCGCAATTGCTGCGCGACCAGGCCGACCTGTCCGACGCGCGCCGCAACCTGGCGCGCAGCAAGGAACTGCTGGAGCGCAACTTCATCTCCAAGAGCGCGGTGGACACGGCCCAGGCCAAGGTGGACGGCTTCGAAGCCACCATCCGCGCCGACCAGGCCGCAATCGACGCCAGCCGCGTCGCGGTCAGCTACGGCGCGATCCGCGCCAGCATTGGCGGGCGCACCGGCGTGATCAATGTCTTCCCGGGCTCGATGGTGCTGCCCAACAGCACCGGGCCGATGGTCACCATCGCGCAGGTCCAGCCGATCGCCGTGACCTTCAGCCTGCCCGAGCGGCAGCTCGCCGCGCTGCGCGACGCGCTGCGTGCGGGGCCCGTGAAGGTCACCGCCCAGCCCAACGACGGCAGCAAGACGCCGGTGACGGGCAAGATCACCTTCATCGACAACACGGTCGATCCCCAGTACGGCACCATCCGCGTCAAGGCGCAGTTCGACAATGACGAGCAGCGCCTGTGGCCCGGCACCTACGCCAACGTCAGCGCCGTGGTGCAGACGCTCAAGGACGCGCTGTCGGTGCCGCCGCAAGCCGTGGTGACGGGGCCCGAAGGCCGCTTCGTCTACACCGTGCAGCCGGACAGCAAGGTCGCCCGCGTGCCCGTGAAGCTGGTGACCACCACCGCCACGTCGGCCGTGATCGAAGGCGTGCCGCCGGGCACGCGCGTGGTCGTGGAAGGCACGCAGAACCTGCGTCCGGGCGTGCTGGTGCGCGAAGTCGCGCCGACGCCTGCCGCTGCTGCCACGCCGGCGAGCGCGCCGGCCGCGGCCCAGGGGCACTAAGCCATGACGCTGTCCGAGCTTTGTATCCGCCGTCCGGTGATGACGGTGCTGCTGTGCATCGCGGTCATCGTCACCGGCATCGTGCTGTACCCGACGATCCCCATCGCCGCGTTGCCCAGCTTCAACTCGCCCGTGATCCAGGTCACGGCGACCTTGCCGGGCGCAAGCCCCGAAACCATGGCCGCCTCGGTGGCCACGCAGCTTGAGAAGCAGTTTGCGACGATCCCGGGCGTGAAGGTCATCAGCTCGTCGAACACGCTCGGCAATTCAAGCATTACGATCGAGTTCGACAGCGACCGCGATATCGATGCCGCGGCCGTGGACGTGCAGGCGGCGCTGTTCCGCGCGCAGCGTTCGCTGCCGATCGAGATGACGGTGCCGCCGTCGTACCGCAAGGTCAACCCGGCCGATGCGCCGGTGCTGCTGCTGGCGATCAACTCGCCGGCGATGAGCCTCGCCGAACTCAACGCCTTTGGCGACAACCTGATCTCGCCGACGCTGGCCACGCTGTCCGGCGTGGCGCAGGTGCAGGTGTTTGGCCAGAAGCGCTTTGCCGTGCGCGTGCGCGCCCATCCGGATGCGCTGGCCGCGCGCGGCCTGACGCTCGACGAGCTGGCCACGGCGCTGAACCGCGCCAATGCCAATACGCCGGTCGGCACGCTCGACAGCGCGCGCCAGACGCTGACGATCCAGGCCAATCGGCAGCTCGCCAACGCCGCTGCGTTCCGCAACATCATCGTCGCCAGCCAGCCCAACGGCGCCCTGGTGCGCCTGTCCGACGTGGCCGAGGTCGAGGACAGTGTCGAGACCCTCAAGACCGGCAGCTGGCTCAATAACGAACGCTCGATCGTGCTGGCCGTGCTGCGCCAGCCGGATGCCAACACCGTGGCCGTGGTCGACGCCATCAAGGGCGCCCTGCCCCGCCTGGTCAGCCAGATGCCGGGCTCGGTCAACGTGGCGGTGGTCAACGACCGCTCCAACTCGATCCGGGAATCGATCCACGACGTGCAGTTCACGCTGGCGCTGACGGTGGCGCTGGTGGTGATGGTGATCTTCCTGTTCCTGCGCCGCGCCGCCGCCACGCTGATCCCCACGGTGTCGCTGCCGATCTCGCTGATTGGTACGGTGGCGCTGATGAAAGCGTTCGGCTACAGCCTGGACAACGTGTCGCTGCTGGCCATCACGCTGGCCGTGGGCCTGGTGGTGGACGACGCCATCGTGATGCTCGAGAACATCGTGCGCCATATCGAGGAAGGCGTGCCGCCGCTCAAGGCCGCGCTGGTGGGCTCGCGCGAGATGGGCTTCACCATCCTGTCGATCTCGATCTCGCTGGTGGCGGTGTTCATCCCGATCTTCTTCATGCCGGGCGTGATCGGGCTGCTGTTCCACGAGTTCGCCGCGGTGGTGTCGCTGTCGATCCTGGTGTCGGCGCTGGTGTCGCTGACGCTGATCCCGATGCTGTGTGCGCGCTTCCTGTCGGCCGAGAACGTGCCGATCGATGAGTCGCAGCACGCCTACGGCGATCACGCCGGCCATGCGCCGGCCGTGGTGCAGAAGCAGACGCTGGGGATGCGCTCGACGCAGTGGTTCGAGAACCTGTTCGAGTGGACGCTGCACAAGTACGCGCACGGCCTGGACTGGTGCCTGGCGCACCGGCGCGTGGTGTTGGCTGCCGCGGGCCTCACCTTCGTGCTGACTGCCGTGCTGTTCGTCAAGATTCCAAAGGGCTTCTTCCCCGAGGAGGACATCGGCCAGATCCAGGTGAACGCCGAAGGCCCGCAGGACATCTCGTTCGATGCGATGGCCGAGCGGCTGCGCGATGCCGCCGAGCGCATGCGCGCGAATCCGGCGGTGAAGAGCATCGTGGTGTCGATTGGCGGCGGCCCGTCGCCGGCGATCAACACCGGCCGCATGTTCATCGAACTCAAGCCGCTCGGCGAGCGGCCCAAGATGCCGAAGGTGGTGGAGTCGCTGCGCAAGGACGTGTCCGGCATCGCGGGACTGGCGGTGTACTTCTCGCCGGTGCAGAACCTGCGCCTCGGCGGGCGCCAGAGCAAGAGCCGCTACCAGTACACGCTGCAGAGCGTAAAGGCCGGCCAGCTGCAGGAGTTCAGCGACAAGCTCATGGCGAAGATGCGCGCGGACTCGATCTTCCGCGACGTCACCAGCGACTCGCAGCAGTCGGGCCTGGAGGCGCAGCTGTCGATCGACCGCGACAAGGCCAATGCGCTCGGCGTGCAGATGCAGGACGTGCGCACCGCGTTGTACTCGGCGTTCGGCGAGCGCCAGGTATCGACGATCTATACGCCGATCGACAACTACTACGTGATCCTGCAGGCCGCGGATGTCGATCGCCAGGACGAGAGCGCTTTCACCAAGCTCTACGTGCGCAGCAAGACCGGCCAGATGGTGCCGATCTCCGCGTTCGCCACCACCGAGCGCCGGGTCGGGCCGATTGCCGTGAACCACCAGGGCCAGCTGCCTTCGGTGACGGTGTCGTTCAACCTGGCCCCTGGTGCGGCGCTGGGCGAGGCTTCGGCCAAGATCGACCGCTATCGCCAGGACATCGCCATGCCGACCTCCATCTTCACGAGCTGGGGTGGCGACGCGGCGGTGTTCCAGTCGTCGCAGGCCACGCAGATCGTGCTGCTGGTGGCGGCCATCGCGGTCATCTATACGCTGCTGGGCGTGCTGTACGAGAGCTACATCCACCCGCTGACGATCCTGGCGGGCCTGCCGTCGGCCGCCATCGGCGCGCTGCTGACGCTGTTCCTGTTCAACGTGGAGCTGTCGCTGATCGCGACCATCGGCGTGCTGATGCTGATCGGCATCGTCAAGAAGAACGCCATCATGATGATCGACTTCGCGCTGGCCGCGCAGCGCGAGCAGGGCATGGCGCCGGCGCGGGCTATCCGCCAGGCATGTCTGCTGCGTTTCAGGCCGATCATGATGACCACGTTCGCCGCCGTGATGGGGGCGCTGCCGCTGGCGCTGGGCCTTGGCGCGGGTGCCGAACTGCGCCAGCCGCTGGGCCTGGCCGTGGTAGGCGGCCTGCTGTTCTCGCAGGTCATCACGCTGTTCATTACGCCGGTGATTTATCTGGCGCTGGACCGGTTCTCGGGTACCGGGCCGTTGCAGATCGACGCGGAAGGCAATCGCCTGGCCGAGCCGGTGCATGGCGAGGTGGCGCACCAGCATTGAGCCGTGGTGCCGTGCCCGCAGGCGCGGCACCGCTTTCGGATGTTCAAGCTCCTGGAGACCACTGCATGACTTTGCCTCGCATTGCCGCGGCCGCATTGCTCGCCACCGGTTGCGCCGCCACGCCGCCGGCGCCGGGTCCCGACGCGGTCAGCGCAGCATTCGCCGGCAAGTCCTACGTGCTGCTCGGTGAAGTCCATGACAACGCCGCCGGACAGCAGCAGCGGCTCGCCGCCCTCGCGCGCGCCGTTGAGCAGGGCTGGCGCCCCGCGATTGCCATGGAACAGTTCGACCGCGAACGCCAGGCCGACATCGACCGCGCACGGCGCGAACGCCCGACCGACGCCGACTACCTGATCGCGCAGGCCGGCGGCAGCGGCTGGCAGTGGCCGCTGTACCAGCCGGTGGTGGCACTGGCGCTGCAGTACGACCTGCCGCTGCTGGCCGCGAACCTGTCGCGTGCCGACGCGGCGAAGATCGTGCGCGCCGGCCTTGATGGCCTGTTCGCGCCCCAGCAGCGCGCGCAACTCGGCCTGACCGGTGCGTTGCCCCCCGACCTGGTGGCGGCGCAGACCGCGGTGCTGGACGAAGGCCATTGCGGCAATTTCCCCAAGGCGATGCTGCCCGGCATGCTGAACGCGCAAGCCGCGCGCGATGCCGTGATGGCCGCCACGCTGCGGCCCTACGCGGCGCGCGGGGCGGTGCTGATCGCGGGGAACGGGCATGTGCGCAACGACATCGGCGTGCCGCGGTGGCTGGGCGCCGGTGACGGCAAAGCGGTCAGCATCGGTTACCTCGAACGCGGCCACGGCAACCCGGCGGGCTTCGACCGCGTGGTAACCGTGGCGCCGGTGGAGCGCGAAGATCCCTGCCGCGACGCCGTGGCAGGCAAGGCCATGCAGGCGCCCGCCGCACGCTGAATCGCCCGCCATCCACGTAAACCCCGATGCCATGGCTGTCAATCTGACAGCCTTTTGACAGTTTCCAACGCCTAGAATCCGGCACATGACTTGTCAACAGGTCATGCAGACATCCAAAAACGAGGCCGGCATGCCACGCGTGCAACGGACAGGAGACAGCGAGCTACGGTTTTTCGTGACGGTAGCCATCCCCTTTCTCCCGATTTCCGGACACGCTACGCCATGACGGCGAGCCGAAGATACGGCAAGAACATTCCAGGAGAAGGAGACCGTTATGCGCCGCTCGATTCAGCGTTTCGCCCACGTCGTCATGGCCTCGGCCGCCGTTGCGGCCACCGTCGCCGCCGCACCGGCCTTCGCGATGGACACCGTCAAGTTCATGATCGGCGCCAACCCGGGCGGCGGCTACGACCAGACCGGCCGTGGCCTGGGCGCGGCGATGATCGCCTCGGGCGTTGCCAAGACGGCCACCTATGACAACAAGGGCGGCGCCGGCGGCACCATCGGCCTGACCCAGTTCGTCAATACCGACAAGGCCAACCCCAACGCGCTGATGGTCGTCGGCGCGGTGATGGTCGGCGCCATCGAGACCAACCATCCGCCGGTCACGCTGAAGAACGCCACGCCGATCGCGCGCCTGTTCGCCGACACCATGGTCATCACCGTGCCGGCTGCCTCGCCGATCAAGTCGATCAAGGACCTGACCACGCAACTCAAGGCCAATCCGGGCAGCGTGAGCTGGGGCGGCGGCTCGAAGGGTTCGATCGACCACATCCTGGCCGGCCTGATCGCCAAGGACATCGGCGTCGACCCGAAGAAGATCAACTATGTGCCGTTCCAGGGCGGCGGCGAGGCCTCGGCCTCGATCCTCGGCGGTCACGTTACTGTGGGCATTGCCGGCGTCTCGGAATTCCTGCCGTTCATCAAGAGCGGCAAGATGCGCGCGCTGGCGGTGACTTCCAAGGACCGCACCGCGGATATCCCGACGCTCAAGGAGCAGGGCGTGAACGTCGAGATCTACAACTGGCGCGGCGTCTACGGCGCGCCGGGCACCACGCCCGAACAGCGCAAGGCCATGATCGACGCCGTGGTGAAGGCGACCGAGAGCAAGGCCTGGAAGGAAACGCTGCAGAAGAATGACTGGACGCCGTTCCTGCTGACCGGCGACGAGTTCGGCAAGTTCGTCGACAGCGAATCGGCCCGCCTGGGCGGCACGCTGCGCGAACTGGGCGTGGCGAAGTAAGCAGCAAAAAGGCGCCTTTGCGCGTCTTGCAGTACGGGTCCGCAGCCCCGCGGACCCAAGCAGTGCTGATGAGTTACCTGTCGTGCCTGCCGAAGCCACTGGTGTAGAGGGTGGCCCGGAAAACGGCGCGGGGCCCGGCGTCTGCCACCTGCGATACCCAAACCAAAACTACATGTCGCCGGGCCCTGCGGCCGCGCAGGAATCAGAAAGCCAGCGTCGCGGACGCCAGCCTCTCCCGGTTGGCGACAAAGGCAAGGAGTCTCCATGAAACCCTCCCATCTCGCCATCGGCATTGCCGTGCTGGCGCTCTCGCTGTTCTTCTTCCTGGGCCTGTCGGGCATTTCGGGTGAAGAAGGCTATGCCGGCCTGTCGCCGCGTTTCGCACCCACGCTGGTGGCGATCGGCCTGGCCGTATGCGGCGCGCTGCTGACCTGGCAAGGCGTGCGCGGCGGCTTCCGCAACATGCCGGAAGAAGATGCCGAACTGCCCGACGCCCCGCACAACTTCAAGGGCTTCCTGTGGGTCGCGGCCGGCCTGGTGCTGAACATGGCGCTGATCGGCACGCTCGGCTTCGTGCTGTCGTCCACGCTGCTGATGATCTGCGTGGCGCGCGGCTACGGCAGCCGCCGCATCGTGCGCGACGCCATCATCGGCTTGTGCATCACGCTGCCGATGTGGGCGCTGTTTGAATTCCTGCTCGGCATCAACCTGCCGCTGCTTCCCATCGCCGGCTTCTGAGCCCGCCTGACCACCCAGGAGTCACGAATGGATACCCTGAACCAGCTGATGCACGGCTTCGCCGTGGCCATCACGCCGATCAACCTGCTGTGGGCCCTGGTGGGCTGCTTCCTTGGCACCGCCATCGGCGTGCTGCCCGGCATCGGCCCCGCGCTGACGGTGGCGATGCTGCTGCCGCTGACGGCCAAGGTCGAACCCACTGCTGCGCTGATCATGTTCGCCGGCATCTACTACGGCGCGATGTACGGCGGCTCGACCACCTCGATTCTGATGAACACGCCGGGCGAGTCTTCCACCATGGTCACGGCCATGGAAGGCAACCTGATGGCCAAGAATGGCCGCGCGGGCCCGGCGTTGGCGACGGCTGCGATCGGCTCGTTCGTGGCCGGCACCATCGCCACCGTGCTGTTGTCGATGTTCGCGCCGGTGGCCGCGGACGTCGCGCTGGAGTTCGGTCCGGGCGAGTACTTCATGATCATGCTGCTCGCGTTCACCACGGTCTCGGCCGTGCTGGGCTCGTCGCTACTGCGCGGCATGACCAGCCTGTTCCTGGGCCTGGGCATCGGCCTGATCGGCATGGATTCGCTGTCGGGCCAGACGCGCTATTCGATGAACATCCAGGAGCTGTACGACGGCGTCGATATCGTGGTGGTCGCCGTGGGCCTGTTCGCCGTGGGCGAGGCGCTGTTCAATGCGTTCTTCCCGCAGCCGGAAGGAACCTTCAACAAGCTCAGCTCGGTCCACATGAACAAGTCGGACTGGAAGCGGTCGGTGCCGGCGTGGATCCGCGGCACCATCATCGGCTTCCCGTTCGGCCTGATCCCGGCCGGCGGCGCGGAGATCCCGACGTTCCTGTCCTACGCCACCGAAAAGAAGCTGTCGAACCACAAGGAAGAGTTCGGCAAGGTCGGCGCCATCGAAGGCGTGGCTGGCCCCGAGGCCGCCAACAACGCCGCGGTGACGGCTACGCTGGCCCCGCTGCTGACGCTTGGCATCCCGACCTCGAACACCACCGCGATCCTGCTGGCGGCGTTCCAGAACTACAACCTGCAGCCGGGCCCGATGCTGTTCCAGACCTCGGGCGACCTGGTGTGGGGCCTGCTGGCGTCCCTGTACATCGGCAATGTGATGCTGCTGGTGCTGAACCTGCCGGCGATCGGCCTGTGGGTGCGCATGCTGCGCGTGCCGACGCCGCTGCTGTACGGCGGCATCCTGATCTTCGCGGGACTCGGTGCCTACGGCATCCGCCAGTCGTGGTTCGACCTGCTGCTGCTGTTCGTGGTCGGCCTGCTCGGCATGGTCATGCGCCGCTTCGACTTCCCGACCGCGCCGGTCATCGTCGGCCTGATCCTCGGCCCGATTGCCGAGAAGCAGTTGCGCAATGCGCTGTCGATCGGCCAGGGCGACTGGAGCCTGTTCGTGAAGCAGCCGATCTCGGCCACCATCCTGGCCATGACCGTGGCCGTGGTGGTGATTCCGCGCCTGCTGCGCTGGCATGCCAACCGCCCGTCTGCGCACGAACAGGCGGACAATGCGGCGTGATAAGCTGCCCGCTGCCATAAGCTGAACGAAGCCCGGCGCTCTCGCGCCGGGCTTCATGCATTCCGGAACACGACAACAAAGGCGCCGGCTCCCCCGCCAGGCCGCTGCATCATGAGTCTTGCCTCCCATCGCTGGTTGCCGGTCGCGCTGACGCTGCTGCTCGGCCTGGCCGCCGCCCTGCTCTGTACCGTGCTGCGCACACCGCTGCCGTGGATGATCGGGCCGCTGCTGTCCGTGGCTGGCGCGCGCATGGCCGGCGCGGACCTGCGTTCGCCGACGCAGGCGCGCAATGCCGGCCAGTGGGTGATCGGTGCATCGCTGGGCCTGTATTTCACGCCGGACGTGGTGGCCCGCCTGCTCGAGTTCCTGCCCTACATCGTCGCCGCCTCGCTGTTTGCGCTGGTACTGGGCGCGGGCGGTGCGCTGCTGCTGCGCAGGACCACGGGCGTGGCGTTCAAGACCGCGTATTTCTCCACGGCCATCGGCGGCGCCTCGGAAATGGCCAACCTGGCCGAACGCAATGGCGCGCGCATCGACCAGGTTGCGGCCGCGCATTCGCTGCGCGTGCTGCTGGTGGTGGTAGCGGTGCCGGCCATCTTCCAGTACGGCGGCATCCATGGACTCGATCCGTACATCCCGGGGCCGCGCACGGTCAGCGCGCCGGGCCTGCTCGCGCTGATCGCCATCACGCTCGGCGTGGCGCTGCTGGTGCGGCGGCTCAATATGCCGAATCCGTTCGTGATCGGCACGCTGCTGGCTGCGGCGGTGCTGACCGCTTCCGGCATCGAACTGTCGGCCATCCCGACGTGGATGAGCCGCGCCGGGCAGTTGCTGATCGGCGTATCGCTGGGCGCGCGATTCTCGCGCGACTTCCTGCATACCGCGCCGCGCTTCCTGTCGGGCGTGGCGCTGTACACGGTGGTGGCGCTGCTGGTGTCGGCGCTGCTTGGCTGGGTGATCTCGATCCTGTCCGGCGCGCACCCGGCCACGATGATCCTGGGCACCACGCCTGGCGGCATTGCCGAGATGTGCATCACCGCCAAGGTGCTGGAGCTTGGCGTGCCGCTGGTGACAGCCTTCCATGTGATCCGGATGGCCTTCGTGGTGCTGGCCACGGGCCCCCTGTATCATTGGCTCAAGCTTCGCGTCGCGCCGGAGGAGACGGAATAGCGGCCACCCCTTGCCGGGCGGCCACCGGGCGACAATCCCAGCGGGATAACAAGACCAGGATCGCCATGTCCGAATCCGCCGAAGGCCGCATGACCCTTGCCGATATCGATGCCACGCTGGAGCGCGTGCTCGCGCCGTGGGTGCGCCAGCTCGGGCTGCGCGCCGAGGCCGTCGATGCCGCCGGCATCACGCTGCGGCTGCCGTTCCAGGAGATGTTCCGCCATGCGGGCGGCGTGGTGTGCGGGCAGGTGCTGATGTCCGCCGCCGACACGGCGATGATCGTCGCGGTAGCCAGCGCGCTCGGCGCGTTCCGGCCGATGACCACCGTTACCCTGAACACCAATTTCATGCGTCCCGTGATCGACGGCGACGTGCTGGTGCGGGCCAACGTGCTGCGCCTCGGCAAGACCGTGGTGTTCGGCGAAATCGAGCTGACCGGCACCGATGGCAAGCTGGCCGTGCAGGCCACCACGACCTACGCCCTGCTGTGACGCGGCAGGCCAACGACTTCCGGAACGCTGCATGACCGCAGGCACGGCCCAACCATTCGACCAGATCGTCTTTGCCGGCGGCGGCAACCGCTGCTGGTGGCAGGCGGGCTGGTGGGACGTGGTCGCGCCGGAACTGCATTTGCGGCCCCGCGTGATCGCCGGCATTTCCGCCGGCGCGGCCACGGCCTGCATGATCTATGCGCACGACTCGCAGCAGACCATGGCGTACTACCGCCAGGTGCTGTCGAACAACAAGCGCAATGCCTACTGGGGCAACCTGCTGCGCGGCGAGCGCGTGTTCCCGCACTACGGCATCTACCGCACGGCGCTGCTGTCGATCTTTGCCGACGGACGCCTGGCGCACCTGCAGCAGGCGCCGGAAATCCGCATCGGCGTGGCGCATATCCCGCGCTGGAGCGGGCCGCGCCTGGCTGTAGCGGCGGGCCTGCTGGCGTACAACATCGACAAGCACGTGCTCAAGACGCTGCATCCGCGCCTCGGGCGCAAGCTGGGCTTCCGGCCGGAGTTCGTGCGCGCGCAGGACTGCGGCTCGCCGGAACAGCTGGCCGATCTGCTGCTGCAATCCGCCTCCACGCCGCCCTTCACGCCGGTGCTGCGGCGGGAAGGGCGTGCCGTGCTCGATGGCGGCCTGGTGGACAACGTGCCCGTGGACGCGCTCGACGCCACGCCGGGCAATGTGCTGGTGCTGGTGACGCGGCTGTACCCGCGCCCGCGCCGTTTCGTGGTGCAAAGCGGCGGCCAGCGCCGCCTGTACCTGCAGCCTTCGCAACGCGTGCCGATTTCGAGCTGGGACTACACCCGGCCCGATGCCATGACGCACGCCTATGACCTTGGCCGCCGCGACGGGGAAACTTTCCTGCGCGATTGGCCGTCGATCCTGAATACGGAACTGAAGTCCGGCGCCTAGCGCGTTGCTGGTGCCGGTCCGATCGTTTGTCGATGCGGCCGCGTGCCGCGACAGGAGGCATGGATGAGCAAGCGCCAGACAACAACCGCCACGTCCGACAACGGACCAAGGCGGGCCCGTCAAGTCAGTGCGGAACCAGCCGTGGAGCGCGTGCCGCGTGCGCGCGGCAAGGGCGGCAAGCCGTCGCGTGCGCGCAAGGCGGACTTCGTCGTGATCGGCGGCGGCTCCGCCGGCGTCGCCTGCGCGCGGCGCGCGGCGTCGCATGGGGCCAGCGTCGTGCTGATCGAGCGCGACGAGATCGGCGGCACCTGCGTCAATCGCGGCTGCGTGCCCAAGAAAATGCTGTCCTACGGGGCCGGCTGGGCCGCGATCCTGTCCGGGTGCCTGTCGCATACGGGCGGGCACGAGGACTGGCGCGACGCCATCGTGCGCGTCAATGCGGAGGTCGCGCGGCTGAACGTGGCCTACGCGCAGCGCCTGCTCGAAGCGGGCGTGGATATCATCCGCGGCGACGCCACCGTCACGGCGCCCGATGAAGTGCGCGTGGGTGATGAAGTCATCCGCGCCAAGCGCATCCTGATCGCCACGGGCGCGCGTCCCAGGACGCTCGACATTCCCGGCGGTGAACTCGCCAGCAATTCCGACGATGTCTTCACGTGGCAGACCGTTCCGGGATCGATCGCCGTGATCGGCGGCGGCTACATCGGCGTGGAGCAGGCGTCGATCCTCTCTCGCTACGGAGTCAAGGTAGACCTGATCGTCGCCGGCGACAGGCTGCTGCCGCATTTCGACGCGGAAATCGCCGAGGCGCTCGCCGGTGCGCTCGAAGCCAAGGGCGTGCGGCTGCACCTGAATGCCAGCGTCAACCTCATCAGCCAGGCCAATGGCGCGCTGGAGGTTTGCTATCGCCCGCGCAACAAGCCGGGGCAGACTGAATCGGTGCGCGCGCAAGCGGCGCTGGTGGCCGTGGGGCGTGTGTCCAACGTGGACGGCCTTGGACTCGAAGCGCTCGGTGTGAAGCTAGGCGACAAGGGCGGGATCGCGGTGGATCGTCAGTTCCGCAGCTCGGTGCGTTCGATCTATGCGATCGGCGATGCGATCGAAGGCCTGCACCTGACGCCGGTCGCGACAGCGCAGGGCCGGTGGCTGGCTGACCGGTTGTTTGGCCGGCGCGGCGAACGGTCGGATTTCGACTTCGTGCCCACCGCCGTGTTCTGCGAGCCAGCCATCGGCGCGGTCGGCCTGACCGAGGCCCAGGCTATCGAAGACGCCGGCAAGCCCGAGCGCATCCGCACCGTGGTCAAGCGCTTCGTCTCGCTGGAGAACCGCTTCGGCGGCAGTGCGTTGCAGTCGGTGTTCAAGCTCGTGCTGAATGCGCGCACGGGGCGCGTGCTCGGTGTACACCTGATGGACAACGCGGCACCGGAGATCGTGCAGGCGATGGCGGTGGCGCTGCGGCTCGGGGTGCGCGAATCGCACCTGGAGACGACGCTGCAGCTGCATCCCACGGTGGCGGAAGAACTGTTCGGCTGACGGGGATGTTGAATCGGTTCAAGCCCCCACTGTCATTCCCGCGCACGCGGGAATGACGGCGTCAACTGAACGGCATTCCCGTCAAGAACCCTGTTCGCTGACCGGCAGCTGCAGCAGTGCCCTGACGCCCTGCCCTTGCGATCCTTCGGTCAGTTCCACGGTGCCGCCGAAACGCGCGGCCATTTCGCGCGAGATGGCCAGCCCGAGTCCCGAGCCCGGTTCCGTGTTGCCGACGCGCCGGTAGAAGCGCGCAAATACCTTCTCGCGCTCATTGGCTGGAATGCCCGGCCCGTCGTCCTCGACCATCAGGCAGGCGGTCTGGTCAATGCGCTGCGCCGACAGCGTGATGCGGCTGCCGCGCGGCGAATACTGGATGGCGTTGTGGACCAGGTTGGCCAGCGCCTCGCGCAGCAGCGCCGCATCGGCGCGCACGGGCAGCTTCAGGCCCGGCGTCGGCTCCCAGCCGAAGTCCTGCTGCTTGCCGCGCGCGAGAGGCAGGTAATCCAGCGCGACCTGCTCGGCCACGGTGACGGCATCGAAAACGTCGACGGAATCCACGGCCTGCGCCGCGGCTTCGCCCTGGTGCTGCCGTACCCGCGCCAGCGCGAGCAGCTGGTTGGTCAGCCGCGCGGCCTGCTCCAGTTGCGTGACGATGCCGCCAACCGCTTCGCCGGCGGCCTGGCGCGATGCCGGGTCATCGCCATGCGCGCATAGCTGGCGCTGCGCGAATTCCGCCTGCGTCTTGAGGATGGCCAGCGGCGTGCGCAGCTGGTGCGCCGCGTCGGCGATGAATTGCGCCTGTGCCTGCGCCATCGCTTCGGAACGTGCGACATGCAGGTTCACGGCATCGACGAGCGGGCTCACTTCAATCGGCACGCGTTCGAACCTGAGCGGCGTGAGGTCGTCGGGGGAGCGGGCCTCGACATCATCGCGTACCCGTGCCAGCGGGCGCAGCACGTAGGTCACGCCGCCGACCAGGATCGCCGCGCTCAGCACGACCAGCAGCAGGTCGCGCGCGAGCGCGCTGCGCCAGACCTTGCCGATCAGCGCGGTGCGCGGCTCGGAGGTTTCGGCGACCTGGATGATGACGCGCATGCGCGCGTCGGGCCGGTACACGGGACGCGCCATGGCGGCGATGCGCACGGCCTCGCCCCGGTAGTCGTCATCGTCGTAGAAGCGCGGCTGGTTGCTGGCGAGCGCGCCCTTGGGCAACGGCAGGTCGTCGTAGCCAGTGACGGTTTCAATGGTCCCTGCACGTTCAAGCGAGACGCGGTAGTACACATGGGTCTGCGCCGCGGTCTCGAACATTTCCATGGCGGCATCGGGCAGCGACAGCTGGACGCTGTCGCCGGCCATGCCGATGGCGTTGTCGATGGCGCGGATCGAGCCGTACAGCGAGCGGTCGTAGGCGGTGTTGGCGGCATCGCGCAGCGTGCCGTAGGTGAGCCACGTGTCGATCGCCATCATGGCGGCCAGCGCCGGCACCAGCAGCAGGAGCAGCTGGCGGCGCAGGCTGCCGCGCCGCCACAGCAGGATCGGGTGCCGCGCGCGCAGGCGCAGCTTGCGGGGCCACATATCAGGCGGCCGGGGTCTCGGGCTCGAGCAGGTAGCCGAAGCCGCGCAGCGTGACGATGGTGACGCCGTGCCCGGCCAGCTTCTTGCGCAGGCGGTAGACCAGCACCTCGATGGCGTCGGGGCTGACATCGGCGTCGAGCGAGAACACCTTGTCGAGCAGCTGCGCCTTGGTGAGCGGCTGGCCGCTGCGCGCGAGCAGCGCGCCGAGCAGTGTCGATTCGCGCGGGGTCAGCGCCAGCGGCTGGCCGCCGAGCGTGAAGCCGCGGCTCTCGCCGTCGAACACCAGCGTGCCGCATTGCAGGCGCGGGTGCGCGCGGCCGCGGCTGCGGCGGATCAGCGCCAGGATGCGGGCTTCGAGTTCGGCAATGGCGAAAGGCTTGGGCAGGTAGTCGTCGGCGCCCAGGTTCAGGCCGCGCACGCGTTCGTCGAGCGTGTCCTGCGCGGTGAGGATCAGCACCGGGGTGCGGTCGTCGCGCGCGCGCATGGCCTTGAGCACGGCCAGGCCGTCCTTGCCGGGCAGGCGCAGGTCGAGCACGACGACGTCGTACTCCTCGGCCACCAGGCGCGCCTCGGCCTGCAGGCCATCGGTCACGTGCTCGATTACGAAGCCGCCCTGCTCCAGCGCGCGGGCCACCCAGCGCGCCAGCTCCACTTCATCTTCCACCAGCAGGATGCGCATGCTGGTTCTCCTCCGGCAGGTTCTGTTGATGCGGCCCACAGGCCGCGGGCGCCTATAATACCCCCGCCCTGCCGTTACCGGCGCACGTCGCGCCCGCCCTTCGTTGCCGCTCCGCACCATCGTGTCCCAGCGCCTGACCACGCCGCCATCCGAACCCGCACTGCTGCAAGCCCCCGCCTCGGCCCTTCGCCGGCAACTGCTGGCCGGCGCCGCGCTGGTTCCGCTCGCCGGCGGGTCACTGGCACAGGACGCCATGCCGGCGCCGCCGGCCAGCTATCCGTCCGAGTACGAGGTCACCGTCGCGCGCGCCATGCGCGAGGGCACGGTCCATGTCTATGCCTCGACCGATCTGGACGTCGCGCAGCCGCTGATCCGCGCGTTCGAGGCGCGCTATCCGGGCATCCGCGTGCGCTACGAGGACCTGAACACGATCGAGCTGAACCAGCGCTTCCTGGCGGAGAGCGCGGCGCTTGGCAAGGCTCAGCCGGCGCCTGACTCCGCCTATGCCGATGTGCTGTGGAGCACCGCCATGGACCTGCAGATCAAGCTGGTCAATGACGGCTACGCGCAGCGTTACCAATCGCCCGAGCGCAGCGGCCTGCCGGGCTGGGCGGTGTGGCGCGATGAAGCCTGGGGCACGACGTTCGAGCCGGCGGTCATCGTCTACAACCGCAAGCACTTCGCCGGCACGAAGCCGCCCGGCAGCCGCAGCGGCCTGGCGCGCCTGCTGCAGGAGCATGCGCCGCGCTGGCGCGGCAGGGTTGTCACCTACGATGTGGAACGTTCGGGGGTCGGCTACCTGCTGGCGCAGCAGGATGCGCGCATGGGCAGCGAATTCTGGTATCTGGCGCAGGCGCTCGGGCGGGCTCATGCGAAGTTGTCGGTCTCGACGGCGGACATGATCGAGCGCATCGCCAGCGGCGAATTCGTGCTCGGCTACAACCTGCTTGGATCGTACGCGCTGTCGCTGATGGAACGCGGGGCCGCCATCGACGTCATCGCGCCACGCGACTACACGCTGGTGATGTCGCGCGTGGCCTTTATCGCACGGCGCGCGCCGCGGCCGAACGCGGCGCGGCTGTGGCTGGATTTCCTGCTCTCGCGTGAAGGGCAGACCGTGCTCGGCAAGTCCACCTCGCAGCTCTATACGGTGCGCACCGATACCGAGAACCCGCACACGGCGGCGGTGCTGTCAGAGCGGCTGGGCTACGCGCTGAGGCCGATCAGCGTGGGTCCGGGCTTGCTGGCGGCGCAGGACACGCTGCGCAAACGCACTTTCCTGGCGCGCTGGCGCGAAGCCATGCGCGGCTGATTTCAGGCGCTCAGGTCGTCAGCGGGCAGTCGCCGCTCTGTCCGGCTTTTTCGCACAGCGTGGACAGTTCCCGGTCCAGTTCGGCCATCGGGCGCGGTACATAGCCCAGGCGCAGCGCCGTGGAATATCTGAGGGTATCGATAAAGACGTCCGCCAGGCGCTCGGCATTGGCGTCCAGGTCAAAGTCCTGCGGCGAGAACAGCCAGTGCGCCAGCACGCCGCCGATGGCGGCATGGAAGGCGTTCACGGCCAGGTCCAGGTCCAGGTCGGCCGGCAGCTGGCCGCGCTCCACCGCCAGGCGCAGGTGCTCGCGGATCTTCACCATGCCTTCCTGATGCGACTGGCGCTGGCGCTCGAAGATGGCGCCGTTGTCCTGCACCATCTCGCACTTGTGGAAGATGATCTCGAATACGCGCCGCCAGCGCGGGTTGACCACGGTCTGGCGAAAGACAAAAGCGCAGATGTCGCGGATGCCGCCAAGCGGATCTTCCTGGCGCGCGATGCGCTCGGGATCGCAGAGGGCTTCCACCGGCAGGTTCACGCGGTCGCACATGGCGGCGAACACGTCGCTCTTGTTCTTGAAGTGCCAGTAGATCGCGCCGCGCGTGACCCCTGCCGCCTCGGCGATGTCCGCCAGCGACGGGCGCGCGACACCGCGCGCGTGGAACACGGTTTCGGCCGCGTCGAGAATCCGGTGGCGTGTTTCGAGCGCCTCTTCCTTGGTGCGTCTGACCATCTCTATCTCTGGTGCCGGCCTTCAGGCCGGTCAGTTTTGCTCTCCCTGGCGTGACTGCCTTGACAGCCGCGCGTGCTGGTGGCCTGCACCAACGGGTCGTTATCGTTACTTACGGAATACAGCGAAGCGCGAACCCGCGGCGCCGACCGGCGCGCATCGTAACGCGTACGGACCAGGTACGCATTGATTCAACGCGTGAAGGGCAATTCCGTTGCACACAGTCAGCCAGAAAAGGCAAGGCAGGCGCCTAATACCCCGCTTTGCTGCACAGGCTTAACATACATGCTTGAATGTATATATAATACGCCCTTGCCCGACGATCGGCCAGCCCGCTGGTTTGTGCGCACAGACGCACCATCGCCATCACTGACCAGTCGGTCATCCATACCATTCATCAAAGAAAAAGCCGCATTCGTCGCAACTTCGTTGCTGTGACGCTTCGTTTGGCTAGCATCACGCTTTTTCCGCTGCCGGGCACGCAGCGGACCGCATCGCGCCCCGGTTGTCCCGATGACAAGCAGGCATGCCGGGCCGGCGCGGCAGATCTCAAAATTTCATCATGGGGTTATCGATGAGGAAGTCCCAACGTATCCATTGCGTTGCCGTCGCCGCGTTGTCGGCGCTGGCGCTGACCGCTTGCGGCGAGAAGAAGCCACAAGGCGGCGCCATGCCCCCGCCGGAAGTGGGCGTAGTCACCGTGACGCCGTCGTCCGTCGCCATCGTCAATGAATTGCCGGGCCGCCTGGAAGGCGTGCGCACCGCCGAAGTGCGGGCGCGCGTGGAAGGCATCGTGCTGTCGCGCAACTACACCGAAGGCGGCGAAGTGAAGGCTGGCCAGGTCATGTTCCGCATCGATCCCGCCTCGTACCAGGCGCAGCTGGCATCCGCCAAGGCCCAGCTGGAGCGGGCCGAGGCCAACGCCGTGTCGGCGCGCCAGAAGGCCGAGCGCTACAAGCCGCTGGTCGCCGTCAACGCCGTCAGCAAGCAGGAATATGACGACGCCGTGGCCGCCGCCGGCCAGGCCAACGCCGACATCGCCGCGGCCAAGGCCGCCGTGACCACCGCGCAGATCAACCTGGGCTACACCACCGTGACCGCCCCGATCAGCGGCCGTGCCGGCCGCGCGCTGGTGACCGAGGGCGCGCTGGTGGGCAAGGGCGAAGCCACCAAGCTGACCGTGGTCGAGCAGGTCGACCCGATTTGGGTGACGTTTACGCAGCCGGCCGCCGAAGTGACGCGCCTGCGCCGTGCCATCGAATCGGGCTCGGTCAAGGGCGTGGACGGCGGTGCCCGGGTGCACCTGTATGTGGAAGACGGGCGCGAGTACAGCCAGACCGGCAAGCTGCTGTTCTCCGACATGACCGTGGACCCGACCACCGGCGCCATCACGCTGCGCGCGCAGTTCCCCAACCCGAAGCGCGAGCTGCTGTCCGGCACGTTCGTGCGCGTGAAGATCGAGCAGGGCGTGGATGAGAACGCGATGACCGTGCCGCAGCGCGCGCTGATCCGCAATGCCCAGGGCGCCAGCGTGCTGGTGGTGGGCAACGACGGGAACGTGGCAGCGGTGCCGGTCAAGGCGCCGCAGGCGATCGGCGACCGCTGGGTCGTGACCGAAGGACTCAAGGGCGGCGAGAAGGTGATCGTCGAAGGCCTGCAGAAGGTCAAGGTCGGCGCGCCGGCCAAGGCCGTGCCGTTCCAGCCCGCCGGTGCTCCGGCGCCTGCCAAGCAGGCTTCGGAGCCGCAACCGGCTTCGGACAGCAAGGCCGGCGCCAAGGCGGAAGCGCAGGCTGACGCCAAGTCCGACGCCAAGCAAGGCTAAACCCAGCGCATCAGACAGAGGGAGCCAGTATCTATGGCCAAGTTTTTCATCGACCGGCCCGTGTTCGCGTGGGTGCTCGCGCTGATCATCGTGCTGGGCGGTCTGCTGTCGATCGCGCAGTTGCCGATCGCGCAGTACCCGAATATCGCCCCCCCCACCATCTCGGTCTCGGCCACCTACCCCGGTGCGTCGGCAAGGACGCTCGAGGACTCCGTCACCTCGGTGATCGAGCAGGAGCTCAACGGCGCGCCGAACCTGCTGTACTACCAGTCGACCAGCGAGTCGTCGGGCCTGGCATCGATCACCATCGCGTTCGCGCCGGGATCGAACGTCGACCTGAACTCGGTCGAAGTGCAGAACCGCCTGAAGCGCGTCGAGGCGCGCCTGCCGGCGGAAGTGCGCCAGCAGGGCGTGCGCGTCGACAAGGCGGGCAACAACTACATGATGTTCCTGACGGTGTCGTCGAAGTCGGGCGCCGCCGATGCCATCCAGCTGGGCAACTACGTCTCGTCGCAGGTGATCGACTCGATCCGCCGCGTGCCGGGCGTGGGCCAGGCCGACCTGTTCGGCACGGAATACGCCATGCGCGTGTGGCTGGACCCTTCCAAGCTCACCGGCTTCAACCTGACGCCGCTTGACGTCACCGCCGCGGTACAGGAGCAGAACATCCAGGTCGCCGTGGGCGAACTGGGTGGCACGCCGTCGCCCAAGGGCACCGAGCTGAACGCCACCGTCACCACGGAAAGCCGCCTGACCACGCCGGAGCAGTTCGGCAACATCCTGCTGCGCACGAATCCGGACGGCTCGTCGGTCCGCATCAAGGACGTGGGCCGCGTGGAGCTGGGCGGCGCCGACTACTCGACGCTGGCCCGCACCAACGGCAAGCCGTCGGCGGCCATCGCCATCAAGCTGGCCCCGACCGGCAACGCGCTGGCCACGGCCACCGCGGTGCGCGCCAAGATGGAAGAGCTGTCGAAGTACTTCCCGGCGGACTACACGTACAGCGTGCCTTACGACACGTCGGCCTTCGTCAAGATCTCGATCGAGGAAGTGATCAAGACCCTGCTCGAAGCCGTGGTGCTGGTGTTCCTGGTGATGTACCTGTTCCTGCAGAACTTCCGCGCCACCATGATCCCGACGCTGGTGGTGCCGATCGCGCTGCTGGGTACGTTCGGCGCGCTGCTGGCTTTCGGCTTCTCCATCAACGTGCTGACCATGTTCGGCATGGTGCTGGCGATCGGTATCCTGGTGGACGATGCGATCGTCGTGGTGGAAAACGTCGAGCGCATCATGAGCGAGGAAGGACTCTCGCCACGCCAGGCCACGCGCAAGGCGATGGGCCAGATCACGGGCGCCATCGTCGGCATTACGCTGGTGCTGACCGCGGTGTTCATCCCGATGGCGTTCTTTTCGGGCTCGGTGGGCAACATCTACCGCCAGTTCTCGCTGTCGCTGATCGCATCGATGGCGTTCTCGGCGCTGCTGGCGCTGACGCTGACCCCGGCGCTGTGCGCGACGCTCCTCAAGCCCGTCGAGGCTGGCCACCATCACGAAAAGAAAGGCTTCTTCGGCTGGTTCAACCGCACCTTCGCGCGGGCCTCCACCAGCTACCAGGGCGTGGTGGGACGCGTGCTGGCGCGCAGCGGCCGCTACCTGATCATCTACGCGGTCATCATCGCGGGCGTGGTGGTGCTGTACAAGCGCCTGCCGTCATCGTTCCTGCCTGACGAAGACCAGGGCTACATGATCACCGTGGTGCAGCTGCCCAACGGCGCGACGCAGGACCGTACCATCGGCGTGCTCAAGCAGATCGAGGACTACTACCTGCAGAAGGAAAGCAAGGTGGTGGACCAGATGATCACGGTGGCGGGCTTCTCGTTCTTCGGCCGTGGCCAGAACGGCGGTATCGCGTTCGTGCGCCTGAAGGACTGGAAGGAGCGCACCGGCGCCAACGAGACCGCGCAGGCGCTGGTCGGCCGTGCGTTTGGCGCGCTGTCGTTCATCAAGGACGCCATCATCTTCCCGCTGAACCCGCCGGCGATTTCCGAACTGGGCAACTCGTCGGGCTTCGACTTCCGCCTGCAGGACCGCTCGGGCCAGGGTCACGCCAAGCTGATGGAAGCGCGCAACATGATGCTCGGCATGGCGGCCAAGAACCCGGTGCTCGTGGGCGTGCGCCCCGAAGGCCAGGAAGACGCCGCGCAGCTGCAGATCGACATCGACCGCGAAAAGGCGAAGGCGCTTGGCATCACGGTGGCGAACATCAATTCGACGCTGTCGATTGCGTTCGGCTCCAACTACGTCAACGACTTCATCTATGAAGGCCGCGTGCGCAAGGTGATCGTGCAGGCCGAAGGCGCCGACCGCCGCCTGCCGGACGACCTGACCAAGCTGCGCGTGCGCAACAGCAATGGCGACATGGTGGCGTTTGCAGCGTTCGCGACTTCGAAGTGGGTGATGGGCTCGCCGCGCCTGGAGCGCTACAACGGCATGCCGGCGGTGAAGATAGCGGGCCAGGCCGCGCCGGGGCACAGTACCGGTGAAGCCATGCGCGCGATGGAAGAAGCCTTTGCCAAGCTGCCGCCGGGTTTCGGCTACGAGTGGTCGGGCCAGTCGTATGAAGAGCGCCTGGCCGGTTCGCAGGAGCCGATGCTCTACACGCTGTCGCTGATCATCGTGTTCCTGTGCCTGGCCGCGCTGTACGAGAGCTGGTCGATCCCGTTCTCGGTGCTGCTGGTGGTGCCGCTCGGCGTGCTGGGCGCGCTGCTCGGCGTGACGCTGCGCGGCATGCCCAACGACGTGTACTTCAAGGTGGGCCTGATCGCGACGATCGGTCTCTCGGCGAAGAACGCAATCCTGATCGTGGAATTCGCCAAGGACCTGCAGGCCCAGGGCAAGGGCCTGATCGAAGCCACGCTGGAAGCGGTGCACCTGCGTTTCCGTCCGATTTTGATGACCTCGATGGCGTTCATCCTGGGCGTGCTGCCGCTGGCGATCGCCACCGGCGCGGGCTCGGGCAGCCAGCGCGCCATCGGTACCGGCGTGATGGGCGGGATGATCACGGCCACCGCGCTGGCGATCTTCCTGGTGCCGGTGTTCTTCGTCGTGGTGCGCAAGCGCTTCAAGGGCAGCGAGCGCCAGCACGAGTTCGAACGTGCGCGCCTGACCGCAGCGCAGGAGGACAACTGATATGACCAAGACACTGACCACGCTGCTGCTGGTGGCCGGCGTTCTGACGGGCTGCACGCTGGCGCCGAAGTATGAGCGCCCGGTGCCGCCGGTGGCGGCCGGCTTCCCGGCAGCGCCGGAAGGCTATGCCACCGCCGAAGTGAAGAGCGGCGAGACGCGCCGCGCCACCGATATCGGCTGGCGCGAGTTCTTCCGCGACCCGCGCCTGCAGGCGCTGATCGCCACCTCGCTGGAAAACAACCGCGACCTGCGCCAGGCAGCGCTGCGCATCGAGGAAGCGCGCGCGCAGTACCAGGTGCAGCGTGCGGACCTGTTGCCGACCGTGAATGCGAACGCGGGCTACACCCGGGCCCGCACCACGGCCGCCCAATCGGCGACCGTGCTCGGCCAGTCCGGCGTGACCGACGTCTACCAGGCCAACGTGGGCATCTCGTCCTACGAGCTCGACTTCTTCGGCCGCGTACGCAGCCTGTCGAACGCGGCGCTGGCGCAATACTTCTCCACCGAGGAAGCGCATCGTTCGGCGTATATCTCGCTGGTGTCGGAAGTGGCCAAGGCCTACCTGTCCGAGCGCTCGTTCGCCGAGCAGTACGAGATTGCGCGCGACACGCTCAAGGCACGCGAGAGCACCTATGCGCTGGCGAAGCAGCGCTTCGACGTCGGTGCGACGTCCGCGCTGGACCTGCGCGACAACGAATCGCTGGTAGCGCAGGCGCGCGTCTCCGCCGCGCAGCTGGCACGCCAGCGCGCGCAGGCGCAGAACGCGCTTGAAGTGCTGGTGGGCAAGCCCGTCGGCGCCATCGAGAACCTGCCGGAGCCGATGCGGCTGTCGGACGAACGCATCATCAGTGATATCCCTGAAGGCCTGCCTTCAGACTTGCTGGAGCAGCGCCCCGACATCCGCCAGGCCGAGCAGCAACTGCTGTCGGCCAATGCGAACATCGGCGCGGCACGCGCCGCGTTTTTCCCGCGCATCACGCTGACTACCAGCGTTGGCACCATCAGCCCGACGTTCTCGAACCTGTTCGATTCCGGCACCGGGGCGTGGTCGTTCGCGCCGCAGCTGACGCTGCCGATCTTCGACTATGGCCGCAACAAGTCGAACCTGGACCTTGCCAATGTGCGCAAGAACATCCAGATCGCCAACTACGAGAAGACCATCCAGACGGCCTTCGCGGAAGTGGCTGACGCGCTGGTGGCTCGCGGCACGCTGGAAGACCAGGTGGCGGGACAGGAGCAGGTGCGCAATGCAGAAGCGGCGCGCTACGAGCTGGCGCGCCTGCGCTTCCGCAGCGGCGTGGCCAGCTACCTGGATGAGCTTGATGCGCAACGGCAGTTGTTTACCGCCGAGCAGGCGCTGATTCAGGCACGGCAACTGCGGTTGAACAACTCGATCGATCTGTATCGTTCGCTGGGTGGCGGAATGAAGGAGACGGGCGAGGTCGCGCAAGCGCCGGCCCCGGCCGCACCGGCGGGAACGGTCACGCAGTAAGGCTCGCCCTGGGTGGCTATGACGGCGCACTTTGGTGCGCCGTTTTTTGTGGTGGGTCCGATTGTGCCGATAATGCGATGTCCCCATCCGTCGACGCTGCCCGACCCCTGCTCCCATGCACATTCGCTGGCTTGAAGACTTCATCTGCCTGGCCCAGGCTGGCAGCCTGGCGCGTGCGGCCGAGCTGCGCAACGTGACGCCACCCGCGTTCGGGCGGCGCATGCAGGCGCTGGAAGTGTGGGCCGGCGCGCCACTGATCGACCGCAGCGCGTTCCCGGTACGCCTGACCGCCGAGGGCCGGCAGTTCCTGGAAGCCGCACAAGGCGCGCTGCAGACGCTGGAGGAGGCGCGGCTCGCGCTGCGTACGGCGCATCGCGCCGACGCCAGCACGCTGACCATCGCCACGGGCAAGACACTCGCGCGTTCGATGGTGCCGGCCTGGCTCGCCGGCCTGCGCCATACGCTGCGCAACGACAAGGCAGCTGCGGGCTTCCGCACGCGGCTGTCCACGTTTCCGATGCACGATGCGCTCGCGATGTTCACCGAGGGCGATGCCGATTTCCTGCTGTGCTACAGCCCGCCGGATATTCCGGTGATGCTCGACGATGCGCGCTATCGCTTCCACATTGTCGGGGTCGAGCGACTCGTCTGCGTGAGCGCCGCCGACGCGCGCGGCGCGCCGCAGTTCCGGCTGCAAGCGGGCAAGAGCAGTGCGGGCTCGGCCCCTACGCCCATGATCGCCTATGCCGACAGCCTGACGCTCGGCCGCATGGTCAACCAGGAGATCGCACGCCGCAAGCTCGCCAGCCGGCTCGACGTGATTGCCGTCAGCGACTTCGCCGAGTCCGTGCACGAGATGGTGCGCCAGCGCATGGGCCTGGCCTGGCTGCCCGCGCGGCTGATTGCGGACGATCTCCACGCCGGGCGCCTGGTGCGCGCCACGGCGGGCCGCGGCGCGGACGAGGCCGACCTCGCACTCGAGATACGCCTGTACCGGCAGCGCGCGCCGATGCGGCCGCTTGCGGAGGCGTTCTGGGAGGCCGCAATCAGCCAGGCACAGGGCTGAGGCATTGCCAAAACGGCAACCCCCGTTGCCAAAGCCGCAATCCGCAGCCGGGCTCGCTCACTAATATCGGGCCAGCGTCATCCCCATTCCAATAATCCGATCCGAGCCATGACCACGAAGACCCTGCTGCGCGCGGCCGCCGCCGCCACCCTCGCCTTCTCCGCGCTTGCCGCCCATGCCTCCGGCTGGCCGGCCAAGCCGATCACGCTGGTGGTCGGCTACACCGCCGGCGGCAGCGTCGACCTGGTGGCGCGCACGGTCGCGCCCGAACTGGGCAAGCGCCTGGGCCAGAGCGTGGTCATCGAGAACCTGGGCGGCGCCGGCGGCACCATCGGCGCGTCCAAGGTGGTCAAGGCCGAGGCCGACGGCTATACGCTGCTGATGGGCTCGGGCAGCGAAGTGTCCATCGCCCGGCTGACCAATCCGGCGGTGCGCTATGACGGCGAGAAGGACCTGGCGCCGATCACCTTCGTCGGCACCCAGCCAATGGTGTTGGTCGGCAAGACTTCGCTGCCGGCGAAGAACGCGGCGGAGCTGATGGCGCTGGCCAAGGAGCAGCCGGGCAAGCTGTCGTATGCCTCGTCGGGCGTCGGCACGCCGCTGAACCTGGCGGGCGAGCTGATCAAGCAGCAGGGCCACGTCAACATCACGCACGTGCCGTACAAGGGGGCCTCTGCCATGGCGACCGACCTGCTTGGCGGCCAGATCGACCTGGCGGTGATGGTGCTGTCGTCGGCGCTGCCGCATATCCAGGCCGGCCGCGTGAAGGCCTACGGCGTGACCGAGGCCAAGCGTTCCGGCGTGGCGCCGAACGTGCCGGCGCTGGCGGAAACCCCGGCGCTCAAGGGCGTTGACATGGGCGTGTGGTTCGGCCTGATGGGCCCGGCCGGCACGCCGCGCCCGGTGATCGACCGCCTCAACACCGAGATGCAGGCCGTGCTTGCCATGCCCGACGTGAAGAAGAAGCTGGCGGAGGCCGGCGTGGAAGTGGCGCCGGCCAATCCGGCCCAGTTCGGCGCGTTCATCAAGCGCGAGACCGGCCGCTACCGCACCATCGTGCAGACCGCCGGCATCCGCGAATAAGCCGTCACCACGCAGGACATTCCAGCATGACCCACGCTCCCCTTACCCTCGACGCTTATCCGGTCGAGGTCGAATTCCCGGATATCCGCCCGTATGCCGATGGCAACCGCGGCATCCCTTACGTGTTCACGTTCGACAGCGGCGTGCCCGGCCCGCACGTGATGATCAATGCGCTCACCCATGGCAACGAGGTGTGCGGCGCCATCACCGTCAAGGGGCTGCTCGACGCCGGCGTGTCGCCGCGCCGTGGCCGCATGACGCTCGCCTTTGCCAATGTGGACGCGTATCAGCGCTTCGACCCGGCGCGCCCGGATGCGTCGCGCTTTGTCGACCAGGACTTCAACCGCGTCTGGACCGCTGCGGTGCTGGATGACGCCGGCCGTGATTCGTCCGAATTGCGCCGCGCACGCGCCATGCGCCCGGTGATCGATACCGTCGACCTGCTGCTCGACCTGCACTCGATGCATGAGAAGAGCCGTCCGCTGATCGTCTCCGGCCCGCTCGACAAGGGCATCGCGCTGGCTCGCCAGCTCGGCGCGCCGGCAGACGTGATCGTCGACGAAGGCCATCCGGAAGGGCGCCGCATGCGCGACTATGCGGACTTCGGCGATCCGGCCAGCGCGCGCAATGCGCTGCTGGTCGAATGCGGCCAGCACTGGGAGGCCGCAGCCGTTACGGTCGCGAGGGACAGCGCGGCGCGTTTCCTGATCCATGCGGGTGTGATCGATGCGCGGGACGTGCCTGCAGGCTGGCTGCAGCCATTGCCGGCCGCGCAGCGCGTGGTGCGCGTGACCGAGCCCGTGGTGGCCAGCAGCATGGATTTCCGCTTTGCTGGCCCCTATACCGGGCTGGAGACGTTCGCCAGGGCCGGCACCGTGATCGGTTGGCGCGAGGGCGAGCCGGTGGTTACGCCCTATCCGAACTGCGTGCTGGTGATGCCCTCGTTGCGCCAGCTGCGCCCGGGCGTGACCGTGGTGCGGCTGGGCCGGCTGGAGGACTGAACGCTCAGGACGCGGCGGCGGGCGCGGCCACGGGCGTGCCGGCTGGCGGAGGCGGCGGGGGCAGCATGCCGGGGAACAACTGTTCCACCAGTTCATCGAGCTTCCTCTCCGGCATGACGAAGTTGCTCAGGTTGATGCCGCCGGCGCTACGGTTCGCGCTGTAGACCGCCTTGCCCGCCCGTGCGCCGTTCTGGTACACGATGATGTCGACGCTGTTCAGGTACGTCATCCAGAACCAGGCGCTCTTGGCCGAATACGTGGCCACCAGCGGGCAAGACACCACGGGCGCGTACGGCGGCAGCAGCTTCACTTCGAAATTGCGCGCCTGCAGCGACGCGCGGAACGCGTCGAGATATTCATTGCCGCTCACCGGGTTCGCCACCACGCACAACAGCGCGCCGTTGGCGCCATAGTTGCCGCGCGGACCCGCCGCGACAGCGCTGCCGGCGGGAATCTGGAAGGCGGCGAGCGGGTCGCCTTGCTCGGGCCGGTCCACAGGCATGACGGCCTGGTAGGTGGAGCAGCCGGTAATCATCAGGCCCAGCGCGGCGGCCAGCAGTGCATTGTTCATGGAGTGTCCTGGATGGCACCGATGCCCACCGCGCCGCTTGCAGCGGACGGAGCATCGGGAACTTATCCACGCACTGTAGGCGCTGGCCGCGCGCGCCAATACCCGGAACAGAGGCGCAAAACAGGTGCTACTGCCCGGTGCCCGCGCCGCGTGGCGTTTCAGCCGCCCGCGACGGGCTGTGCCAGGCGCCCGACCAGAATCAGCAACACCGCAGCCAGGCACAGGCCGATCACGGCAATCTGCAGTCGCCCGACGGGCTTGCCTTGCAGCAAGGTCTGGCTGATGAATGTGGGAGAAACCAGCCCGACGATGGTGCCGATCAGGATGAGCAAGGCAAGGACGGAGAGGACAGTTTGCATCGGGTTGACTCGGTCAGTGCTTAATTGGCGCCGCCGCGCAGCAGGCAATCGCTCAGCACCGGCGTGCCGTCGGACAGCCCTGCGCCGTTGCATTCCACGGCTACCTTCTGCCCGCGCCGGACCATGGTGGCGCGCGCTTCCACTTCGCACACGCGGCCGGCCGGGCCGCAGATCTGCCGGCGCAGCAACTGGGCGCGCACGACCACGTTCGGGTCGCTCGTGCGGATATCGACAAACACATTGTCCGCCTCGCCGCGCCGCACGCCGCTGGCCACGCCTTCGACGATGATGTACTTGCCGCGGTAGCGGTCATCGGCCGCGCTGGTATCGTCGCGGTAGTCGTTCAGGATGGCATCGGCCTGGTACTGGGGCAGGCGGTCGGCCGGACGTTCGGGGTCAATGCTCACCGGATCGAGCGTGCCGTTGCGCGGCACGCCGCGCACCTCGCTGGCGGCCGGTGCGGTGGCGGCTGCGTCGTCCTTCGCGGGTGCCTGGATCGGGCCCTTGTCATTGCCGGCAAACCAAAGCATGCCGAGGACGGCCACGGCGACAACGGCTATAAGGATCTGCTGGGTACGGTTCAACATCTGGATTTCCTGCTTGAAATGATTGGCTGTCGTGTTGCGGCAGCCGTTATGTTCTGCCCCGCAGGCAGAAAGTCTCGATGGCGGCCACGGCGTTATCTACGCCACGTTCCGCACGGATGGCAGCGCCGAGCGCCACGGCTTTCTCGCGCGCCTCGGGCTGTTGCGTAAAGGCGAGCATCGCCGCGAGCTTGCCCGCATCGATGTCATGCCCGGCCACGTAGCGCGGCGCCACGCCAAGGGATGCGAGCCGCCCGGCCCAGAAGGACTGGTCGCCCGCGAACGGCAGCACGATCGAAGGCACGCCGGCCGCCGCGACGGCGTGGGTAGTGCCGGCACCGCCATGGTGGATGGCCGCGCTCATGCGTGGCAGCAGCCAGTCATGCGGCGTCGTGCCAGTCACATGGAAGTTCGGCGGCAGCGCCGAAACATCGATGCCGCTCCAGCCCGGATAGAACAGCGTGCGCCGCCCGTCCAGGGCCTGCACGAGCGCGCGCACCACCTTGTCGCGGTCGAAGCCGGCCATGCTGCCGAAGCCGACATAGACCGGCGGCTCGCCCGCATCGAGGAATTCCTGCAACGCAGCGGGCGGCTGCCAGCCGTCCTGCGCGGGCAGCGTCCACGCGCCGCAGACCAGCCAGTCCGCATGCCAGTCGCGCGGGCGCGGCACCAGATGCGGTGAAATGCCATACAACGACGGGAAGTCCTGCCACACCGCCTTGCGCGGCGCGAGTCCGAACTGCGCCTGCCGGCCCGCATTGATGGCAGGCCGGAACATGCGCCACAGCACGTAGTTGATCAGTTGATGGGTGGCCCGATTGACCCAGCCTGGAAGGCGCCATGGCGGCAGAAACGCAGACGGGAAATCGCGTGTCGGCGAGAGCGGGAACATGGCGGCGGCGATGGCGGGCTTGCCCAGCGCATCGCCAACGGCCATGCCGACATAGGCGGCCAGACCGGAGAACACGATCGCGTCGCGCTCGCGCGCCGCAGCGGTGAGCTGCGCCATCCACTGCGCGGTGTTGTCCTCCGCAATGCGCGCGAAGGCACGCGTGGCCTCGCTGACGTTGCCGCCTTCGGTCATCAGCTTGTGCAGCGCGCCGCCCGGCGCCAGCGTGGCCTGGATGTCACCGCACAGTGCCTCGAACGCCAGCCCGTGCTCGGCCGCCAGCGCCCCCGCCGACCGTTCCCCGAGCATCAGCACCTCATGGCCGGCCGCGCGCAGCCCCGCGCCGAGGGCGACGATGGGGCGGCAGTCACCCTGGGTGCCGAAGGTGATGAGGGTCAGGCGCATGCAGTGGAAGTTTTCGGGATCGGCGGCTTGCGCGGATGGGGCAGCGGGGCCGGCCCGATAGTGTACCCGCATGGCATGGTACGGCCTGCCCGTGCACAATGGGGCCTCGGGTCATCCACCGGAACCGACGCCATGACAGTACCGATCACGCTCGTCCTGTTCGACATGGAAGGAGTACTGACCCACTATGACCGCGTGGCGCGGGCGGAGCACCTGGCCGCAGCCACGGGCCGGTCACCGGAGCAGGTGCGTCACGCCATCTGGGGATCCGGGCTTGAAGCACGCGCCGATGCGGGCGAGATCAGCGATGACCAGTACCTGCAGGAACTCGGGCAACTGCTGGGCTGCCGCGTTGATCGTGCCGACTGGCTGGCCTCCCGACGCGCATCGATCACGCCCAATGCCGACACGCTGGCGCTTGCGGCCAGGCTGTCCGGCCGCCACAGGATCGCGATACTCACCAACAACTGCCGGCTGGTGACAGACCATATCGACTATCTGAATCCGGTGGTCGCTCGGTTGTTCGGCAAGCACGTTTATCCGTCCGCCGCGTTTGGTGCGACCAAGCCGGATGTGCGGTCCTATCTCGGCTGTATCGGCCAGCTCGGATGCAGTGCCGCACAGACGCTGTTCATCGATGACACGGAAGCCAACGTCGATGGGGCAATCGATGCTGGCTTGCTCGGGTACAGGTTTGTGGGGGCGGACGCCTTGGCAGGGGAGTTGGCGCGAAGGCAGTTGCTATAGCGCTTCGGACCAGAGGGCGAAGCCCAATGGGTCCTTAATCGTTTTATCACGCTGTCACCGTGATAAAACGACCGCTTTGAAAGCAAAACCGAATGGTGACTGCGATGGCGACCTTAGTCGTGCGCGCGGCCCACCGGATTCGGCAATGGTGCCAATGCTCTTGCAGTGCTCGCAGTAGGCTTGCCCACCGATCAATGCCGGGTGGTGTCCGTGGCGCTCGACCATTGGCAACGCTTGGCAGCCCATCACTTCCCAATACAAAACCGCGTAAAAATCGTCCCCAGCAGATCATCGCTGGTGAACTCGCCCGTGATGCTGTTCAGATGCTCCTGCGCCAGCCTTAGCTCTTCGGCAAACAAATCCAGCGCCTGCGCCTGTTGCTGGCTCTGCTCGGTCGCCACATCCAGATGCGACTGTGCCTGGCGCAGCGCAGTCAGGTGCCGCTCGCGCGCGAGGAAGGTGCCCTCATTCCCGGACTGCCAGCCGACCAGCCGCAGCAGTTCCTTGCGCAGCAGTTCGATGCCGGAGCCGTTGCGTGCGGAAATCCAGATCTCGGTCGGGTTCGGGCCGTTGGCGGCCACCACGTGCGGGCGGTTGCCGCTGAACATCATGCCGCCGACCGTCGGCGCGAGATCGATCTTGTTCACCACGCGCACGATCGGCGCGCCGGGCGGCAGCTGGCCGCTCAGGCGATCGTCGATGGCGTCATCAAGCTCGGACAGGCCGTGGCGCAGGTAGTCGGTGGCATCGACCAGATGCAGCACGATATCGGCGCGGCGGATCGCGTCCCACGTGCGTTCGATGCCGATGCGCTCGACCTCGTCCGTGGCTTCGTCGCGCAGCCCCGCCGTGTCGATGATATGCAGCGGGATGCCTTCGACCTGGATGGTTTCCTTGACGCGGTCGCGCGTGGTGCCGGCAATCGGCGTGACAATGGCCAGCTCGGCGCCCGCCAGCGCGTTCAGCAGCGATGACTTGCCCACATTGGGCTGGCCCGCCAGCACCACCGACAGGCCTTCGCGCAGCAGCGCGCCCTGCCGGGCCTGCGCAAGCACGTTGCCCAGGTCCGTGCGGATGGTGGCGAGCTGGCCGCGCGCGTCGGAGGCCTCGAGGAAATCGATTTCTTCTTCGGGGAAATCCAGCGTGGCCTCCACCAGCATGCGCAAGTGGATGACCTTCTCCACCAGCGCGTGGATGGCGCTGGAGAACTCGCCCTCCATCGAGCGGGCCGCGGAACGCGCGGCGGCTTCGGTGCTGGCCTCGATCAGGTCGGCCACGGCCTCGGCCTGGGCCAGGTCGAGCTTGTCGTTGAGGAAGGCGCGGCGCGTGAATTCGCCTGGCTCGGCCAGGCGCAGGCCGATCTCGTGGCCGGCCTGCAGGCAGCGGGTGAGCAGCATCTGCATGACCACCGGCCCGCCGTGGCCCTGCAACTCCAGGACCTCTTCGCCGGTGTATGAATTCGGCCCCGGAAAATACAGCGCGAGGCCATGGTCGATGACCTTGCCCTCTGCGTCCAGGAACGGCAGGTAGGTGGCATGGCGCGGCTTGAGCGCGTGGCCGCAGATGGCGTGCATGACCGGGCGCACATCCGGGCCCGACACGCGCACCACGCCAATGCCGCCGCGGCCCGGTGCGGTGGCGATGGCGGCGATGGGAGGCAGGGTAGCAGTCATGGCGCTATTGTCTCAGATCGATGTGACTGGGCTCGCCAGCGTGCGTCGCAAGGCGCATTGCACGCAGAAGGCGGCGAAGTGACAAGAGGAAGTTTCACGCAGCGACGGGTCCGGCGTCGTGTTCCTGCGGCGCCACGCCCAGGCATTCGGACATCAGCCGGCGCGCAACGTTCTCATCGACCACGCTGCCCAGCTTGCCCTGCCGCATGACCAGCTTGTGATGCAGGCGCCTGGTCTTCTGCTTCGGCAATACGGGCGCGAGCGCCTCGATGGCGTAGCGCAGGCGCTTGCCCGCGATGCGCTGGCGGTGCAGTGCACGCAGGCCGTCGTGGCGCGCGGCAAGACCGCGTTTGCGCAGCGTCTTGCGCGCCTTGCGCACGCGCTTGCGGGCGAAAGGTCCGAGGCAGCCGCTGCCATCGTCGGTGTGCAGCGGAAGGTGCGCCAGGTCCCGGTGCAGGGCGGCGAGCGGATCGTCCTGAGACTGCGCCAGCCGGGTCACCATGGCCTCGCGCGCGAGGCGGCGGCGTGCGCGTGCCGCGTCGGCCACGGCATGGAGCATCGAGTCGCCGGGCTGGCGCTCCAATGCCGGCCCTACGGTTTCGGCAAGGAACACGTCCCAGTCGCGCACCTCGCCGGCCGTGTCGCCCAGCGCACGAAGATCGTTCTTCCACCGCTGTGCGATGCCTGGTGGCAGGAGGGGGCCAAATACCCACAACACCGCGCGCAGGTGACGGACGCCGACGCGCAGCGCATGCACATCCTCCGCCTCGTCGCGCTGCAACAGGTTGGTGATGCTGTCTTCGATGCGGCGCAACCCGGTCTCGCCCAGCGCGGAGAAGGCCGCGGCCGGACGCGTCTTGCGACGCAGCCTGACGGAGGAGTCAGCATTCATGGAAAGGCCTCCCGAAGTTCGGCAGAGGGGCGGGACGCAAGTTCCAGTGTAGGCGATACCGCACGTCAGCAAGCTGGCTCGCGTCGCATCGGGCGCTTGGTGGATGGCCAGGGCCGATCCATGGCGCCGCTCCCATGCATGGGAGCGGGGAGAAACCGATTCGGCTGTCTAGCGCGTCGCCACAATGAACAACCGCGGGAACGGCAACAACACCGACCCATCCGGCAACGCCGGATACGCCCTGGCAATATCGGCCTCATACTGTTCCAGATAAGCCGCCCGCTCCGCCTCATCCAGCGGTTGGATGAACGGCCGCAGGCCGCTGCCCTTGAACCACTCCACCACCGCCTTGGCGCCGCCGGCCAGCGGATGGTGGTAGACCGTCAGCCACACATCCACGCGCGTGCAATGCGGGCGCAGCAGCTCGTAGTACCAGCGCGCCGGAGCCCGCGCCGAGCGCGCATTGCTTGCGCTGGCCAGCTTGGCGGCCCACGGGCCATTCGCCGCGGTCTCGCGCATCAGGCGGTGTGCGGGTTCTTCCAGGTTGTCCGGCATCTGTACGGCCAGCGTACCGCCGGGCGAGAGCTTCTGCACCAGTGCCGGAAACAGCGTGGCGTGGTCCGGCACCCATTGCAGCACGGCATTGGCCAGGATCACGTCATAGGGACCAGCGTCGTTCCAGGCCGTAATGTCGGCCACGCCGAACTGCACATCAGGCAGGCGTTTGCGCGCGGCTTCGATCATGTCGTCCGAACTGTCCAGCCCGGTGACGGACGCGCCGGGATAGCGCCCCATCAGCACCTCGGTGGAGTTGCCCGGGCCGCAGCCGATATCGACAGCCGTGCGGATCATCTGGTTCGGAATGGCGGCGACCAGGTCGCGCACCGGGCGCGTGCGTTCATCTTCAAAGGCGACGTATTGATTGGCGGACCAGGTCACGAATCTCTCCTTGGAGTACAAGGCATCGACGGATGCCCAAAACAAAAAAGCCCGGTGTTTCCACCGGGCTTCCGTCAAGACTTCTGCATCGCCTGCGATCAGCTCTTGGCTGCCACAGCCGCCTTGCCCTTGCCGAGCATGCGGTTAATCTGCCATTGCTGGGCGATCGACAGGATGTTGTTCACCACCCAGTACAGCACCAGGCCGGCCGGGAAGAAGAAGAACATGAACGAGAACACCAGCGGCATGATCATCATGACCTTGGCCTGAACGGGGTCCGGCGGGGTCGGGTTCAGCTTGGTCTGCAGGAACATCGATGCCGCCATCACGATCGGCAGGATGTAGAACGGATCCGGCACCGACAGGTCATGGATCCAGCCCAGCCACGGCGCGCCGCGCATTTCCACCGACGACAGCAGCACCCAGTACAGCGCGATGAACACCGGGATCTGGATCACGATGGGCAGGCAGCCGCCGAGCGGATTGACCTTCTCGGTCTTGTACAGCGCCATCATCTCCTGATTCATCTTCTGCGGATCGCCCTTGTGGCGCTCGCGCATGGCGGTCATGCGCGGCTGCAGCTCCTTCATCTTGCCCATCGACTTGTAGCTGGCGGCCGACAGCGGGAAGAACACCAGCTTGATCAGCACGGTCAGCGCGATGATCGACCAGCCCCAGTTGTTCAGGAAGCCGTGCAGCTTCTCGAGCAGCCAGAACAGCGGCTTGGCCAGGATGGTCAGCCAGCCGTAGTCCTTCACCAGTTCCAGGCCCGGGGTGATCTTCTCGAGCATGCGCTCTTCCTGCGGGCCGGCGAACAGGCGCGCATCGGTCGTCACCGTGGTACCCGGGGCGATCTGGCCCAGCGGCTGCTGGATACCCACGCGGTACAGGTTCGGGTCGATCTGCTGGACGTAGAAGCTGTGCTCC
The DNA here is from genome assembly GCF_057073755.1 of Cupriavidus sp. C3SS-1. Taxonomy (NCBI): domain Bacteria; kingdom Pseudomonadati; phylum Pseudomonadota; class Betaproteobacteria; order Burkholderiales; family Burkholderiaceae; genus Cupriavidus; species Cupriavidus sp. C3SS-1. The sequence continues at coordinate 3,418,662 of NZ_CP172699.1, forward strand.
TTGCCGGCTTGCGGAATCCAGGCCGAGGCAAAGTAGTGCTGCACCATCGCCACCCAGCCATTGGTGGTGGCGGCCGGTGCGCTGGCCTTGCCCTTGGCGATGTCGTCGAAGGTGATCTTGTGGTACTTGTTCTCGTCCGTGTAGATGGCCGGGCCAGTGAAGGTGCTGTAGAACTGCGACTGCTCCACCTTGCTGCCGTCACGTGCCAGTTCCAGGTACAGCGTCGGCGAGACCGGCGCTGTGCCATCGTTGGTCACGGCAAAACGCGCGTCCACCACGTAGCTGCCCTTGTGGAACACGTAAGTCTTCACAAACTTCACGCCGTTCTTGTCCGCGGTCAGCGTGACTTCCAGCTTGTCGGCACCGTCCAGCGTGCGCGGGCCAGGGGTGGCCGTGAACACGGTGGTGTGGTTCGGCAGGTCGCCGCCGATCAGGCCGGAGCGGGCCAGGTACGTGCGCGTGGTGTCGCGCTCGAACAGCACCACCGGCTTGCCGTCCTTCTCGTGCTCGTTGAGCAGTTCCAGGCGCGACAGGATGCCGCCGGCGGTGTCGATCTCGGCGCGCACCTCGTCGGTGGTGACGATGATCTTTTCGCCGGTGGGCTGGGCGGCTGCCTGCGGGGCTGCACCCGGGGCGCCCGGGACTGCCGGCGCGGCGGCGCCTGCGGTGGCGTTGGCCTTGGGCACATCGCCCTGGGCTGCGCCGGCGGCGGGCGCCGAGGCGGCCTGCTGCTGCGTCGCGCTCGGGAAGAACATCGACGCGTGGCCGTTGGCGCGCTGCCAGTTGTCATAGAGCAGCACGAGGGCCATCGAGAAGATGACCCAGAGGATTGTGCGTTTGATATCCATGTCTCGCTATGGTCGGGGAAATCAGGGTCGTGGGAGACGGACGGTGACAGGCTGGTGGCCTGTCGCGGGATGGGCAAACCTGCCCTTCTGTGCCGTTTCCGCTTCCGCACCCGGCACGGGATCATACCCGCCTTGTGCGAAAGGATGGCAACGACATAGCCGGCAGGCCGCCATCCAGCTGCCGCGCGCGGCACCATGTCGGATCACGGCGTCGCGGGCGTAGTCGGAACAGGTAGGCCAGAAGCGGCACCGCGAGCCCAGGTAAGGACTCAGGGCGATCTTGTAGATGCGTAGCAGCGCTAGCAGGATTCGCTTCATGGCTGGGGGCGGTCAGGCCGGAACGCCCGTGGGCGGTTCTGGCGAGGCCGGTGGAGATGACGGCGGCGCTGGCGGCGGTGGCAAGGGCCGGGCGGCGACTTCCAGCAAGCTGGTCATCTCCGTCAGGCACGCCTGTCGGACCGCTGTGCGGCTGGTAAATTCCTTGCGCGGAAACCTGGTCTGCAAGCGCAGCAGCACGTCGCGCCCGCCAAGCTCGCCTTGCCGCTGACGGAACAGCTCGCGCGCCATGCGCTTGACCAGGTTGCGCTCGGCCGCGCGCGGTGCGAACTTCTTGCCCACCACGATGCCCAGCCGGGCTTCGGCCCGGCCGTTGGCGCGCACGTAGAGCACGAAGTGCGTACTGCGCTTGCGAGGCCGCAAAGCAAAAACGGATGAAAACTCATCCGTCTTTGTCAGCCTCGCGGCTTTGGGAAAGGCAAAGGTAGACACGCTTGGCAAAGCTAGCGGGAACACTGCAGCCTGCGGCAAGCTACCGGCCATCCAGAACGCGAGGCGGTTGGCATGGACGGCGTTGCCACCGTCCAGACCGGTCGCCCGGCCCTTAGATTGCCAGGCGCTTGCGGCCCTTGGCGCGACGAGCGTTGATGACGGCACGGCCGCCACGGGTCTTCATGCGCACGCGGAAACCGTGGGTACGCTTGCGACGGGTAACGGAAGGTTGGTAGGTACGTTTCATGTTGCACTCTCTGGTTGATCTGGGCTAGCCCGCCTCCGGCCGGTGCCGGGGTGCCGTGGCCGCCGCGTATGGTTCGCGTTGGGGTTGCCGCGCGTCGGAAAGCCGAGGCGTTTACCGACATGTCACGACGATTCTGGTTCTGTCTTGGTGCCGGCCCTGAAGCCAGCCAGCGCCGGTTTGCAGGAGGTATACCTGCAGGCGCGGGAGGCACGGACAGGCCAGACCCGGCGATGCGCATACGTGATCCCCTGCCGCATCGCAGAACCCGCCATTTAAACGAGTTTCGGCGCGAGTGTCAAGACTTCGTCATGTGGGCAAGGGCAGAAGCGCGACAGCGCTACGTAAACCATCGTGCGTCATTGTCCACAACAGCCTGTTAACAAGTTTGTGTACGGATTTATGCACTGCGACAGGCTCTCTAACTGAGCGAAGTCCCTGTTTCCGCTGGATTTTCCGGCACTGCAGCATGCCGGAAACCCGCGCCGCTGCTTGGGTTGTGCACATCAATCCACTGAATTTGCACAAGTTGTCCACAGACTTATCCTTTGTGGATAACTTGGGGCCGGGGGTACAATCCCGGTCCAATCACAACACGGGTTGCGTGGCGCAGGCGCATCCCGGGCTTCCCCCCAATGTTTTTCAGGTCGTCGCGGCGGACCGTATACATCGATGTATACGTAAGTCGCTGCCGGCGTTGCAGACATGGGTACGGGGAAGGCCGGACTGACGAGGCGCGACAGTAGCCAGTGGCGCACCCTGGGGATGCGCTTACTTAACAAAAAACAATGCAAGACTTCTGGCAGGCGGCAGCCGCGCAGCTCGAGCGCGAACTGACGCCGCAACAGTTCAAAACCTGGATCAAGCCGTTGGCGCCCGTCGGTTTCGACGAGGAAGCGCTCACGCTGCGCATTGCTGCGCCGAACCGGTTCAAGCTGGATTGGGTCAAGAGCCAGTTTTCGGGGCGTATTACTGCCCTTGCCTGCGAATATTGGGAAGCGCAGGTCAGTGTTCACTTTGTCCTGGATCCTTCTGCATCGGGCCGCACCGCGGCCTATGCGCAGCCGCCGGTGGGCGGCGGCATGGGGGCCGGACAAGACGGTCACGCAGCACCGGGTACGGGAATGCAGGGCTATGGCGGCCAGCCGGCGGGGCAACCCATGGGGCAGCCGATGGGCCAGCAGTTCGCCCAGCCCGGCATGCAGCAAGGCTACGGCGAGTACCAGTCCGCCCGCGGTCAGGGCTACGGGCAGGGGCAGGCGCCCTACCCTGGCCATCCGCTGCAGGGCGGTTCCCGCCAGCAGTCGGCGCAAGGAGCACAGCACGGTGTCGACATGGGCGAGATCGATGTGGTCCAGATGGACCCGGCCGAAGTCGCCGCCCGCTCCTACCGCGTGCAACAGCAGCAAGCGCCCATGCAGTCGGGCCCGATCGTGCAGCACCCCAGCGGGCCCGGTGCCCAGCCCGGCCAGCCGAACCAGTCCAGCGACACGGTGCATGAGCGCTCGCGCCTGAACCCGATCCTGACGTTCGACAATTTTGTCACCGGTAAAGCCAACCAGCTGGCGCGCGCCGCCGCCATTCAG